>JADKHN010000001.1 GCA_016721725.1 Chitinophagaceae bacterium
CTGATCGTTCAATGCTATCAATTTTGAGTATTTATTATATAAGTAATTAAGATTATCAGCATTCAAGCCAGCCTTTTGAGAAAGATAAAAAAGCTTGATGGTCTTGATAACAGAATCACCATTTGTATAGAGTCTAATTTCATTGAATAACGAATGATCACTCTCTTCTGAATGAGTTATTTCCTTGCCATTGATAATCTCGCTATAGGCGGGTGGTTTGAGAGTAAATTCTCTAATTTCTTTTTCATTATCATAATAAAATTGAAATACACGATCACCATTAACCCTCATTACAGGGTAGTCAAAACATGCATCTTTCTTTGTCAAATATGTTGTGCCATTATTACGCCATATCACGTATGTTGGAAGATAATTTCGAATCGATGAACAAATAGGCTCTCCCCTTTTTCTAATATATAGACAGCCTATACAGTAATTTTCATAAACACATATTGTATCTATTCCGCTTAATTTTAAGCCGTCAACAAAATGTAAAACAGACGAGTTGAGCTGATACTGCGACAATTGTCCTTTCACTGCAGAAGCACATACAAGTAAAAACATTATCGCGAAAACGGGTGTTTCATATAAATTTCAGCCAACGCCCGGGGCTTTGCGCAGGTGTGGAATTGACCAACTGTCCGCCCACAGCCGCTGATGAATAAAGTTGCTATGTTGAAGGTAAGCACAAAAGCCCAATGCTGCTGTGTCCGCCGATAACCGATGCCCGGCTTTGTACTTAGCTGAAGTTTGTTTGTCCAGCCACACTTGCCGCAAAACCCTATGTTGTAAGCCGTACATTTTTGTTAAAATAATGCACGTCTGTCTAGCCTGGGTGGCAGAAGCCTTAAACTCCTACTGTCTGAAGGTTTTTTGTCCCTATAACCCGTAATATTTATTTTAGCCAGTCGGTATAATGATGAATTTTGAATTGACATAAAACTGTCAACTTTGATTAATGCTATTTTATCAATGTCAGTTATAGGATATTTAAAACTGCTGTCAGTAACTGCAATTAATGTGTCAATTTGAAATAAAGTACCCTCTGTGGAGTAGTAGAAATAATATTTTGTCCAGTTATAAGGACAGCCTTCATTTGATTCAATAAAAAGTTGACTTTGCAATTTGTTTGATTTGAATGTATTCACTAATACACCTGAACATCCACAACAAGGGGGAAGAACATTTTTAATTGTATACTTTACATCTTGCGTTGTACCCGAACCTTTCGAAATAAGTTTGTAAGTAGTCTTAATACAGGAGGTAAGAGTTAAAGTAACTATTAGTAGGGTTAAATATTTAGGGACTGTCATGGTATGGCTTACAACGAACAGGGCTTGCTGCAGTACGGATATTCATAGCTGGGTCAGCCCGGTGTTAATGCCTAATAAAGAAACTGATTTTTCTTGACAACGGATAGCCCAATATGGAATTGCGGCCTCGCGGCCCCTAACCGAAGTCCAATAGCGATCTAATGCCTGGAGCATACCCACGGTCGCCCGTATTGCAGCAAACCCCATGTTGGACGCAGTGCGAAGATGCTGGGTGGTTTGAGGTTAAAAGAGCCCATTACAAGGCCAGTATCTGAATAGAGGCCCGATCCTCTTCCCCTACCGAATTAAAGGTTGATCGATAAGTGCTGGGTGATCGCATTAATTCCCGTTCGAGGCATTGCGGTCCAACGGGCAGGGCTTTGTGCAGGTGTGGAATTAGCATTCCGTCCGCCCGGAACCGCTGCCTGGCTTTTTGATAAAGTTAAATAGTTAATACCAAAGCTGGGCTTTATTCGTCAAGCCCTGAACTGAAGTACAGAAAAGTTACTGCTGCTCATTGTTATTCCGTCAAGCCAAACTTGCACAAAACCCAATGTTACAAGCAGTGCTCTTACGTCTTTCAGTAAAATTCATATTCATACCTATAAACTGTCGGTTTGAAATCTCTGTTTTTAAGTGATTGATATTTTGTTACATTGGTTTTTTCCAATATTAGACCGTCTTGCGTATAGCTGTATGTCGTAATAACTTCTCTGTCAAACTCCCATTTGTCTTCATTCATTTTAATATCATAGTAATTTGTCTCTTTTATTAGTTGTTCATTCAAGTTATAATGTAAACTGTCAACCGAATATAGATAGGGTTTCTCAGAATGATGATTTGTATATAGTTTTTTTTCCACTAGGTTGTCATTTTTATCATATGTGAAGTATGTTATGTTGTATCCAAACTTGACAGTGTCTATTTTTTTGTTACTCTTCCATAATTGTCAAATATTAGTCTTGGTTGAAATTCTTCAAGCCGACTTGGCTTTGTTTTTAATCTTCTTCTAGAATTAATTTCATATTTTGAAACAGTCTTTTTTACTACTGTATCCACCTTACGACTTTCTCTGTAAGGATTCCAATCATAGTAGCGTTGTGTCTTGATAATTATATTCTTCTTCAAATTGAATTCATAATCGTCAATAAACTTGTGATAGAAGTAATTGATATGAACCCTTTGTGTCTTTTGACCTAATTTATTATACTTTTCAATGGTCGTATTAGCTGGTGATATTTGTACAGAGTCGTGAAACCAATTTTCTGTTACTTGCTTAATTTTAAGTTTTTTTATTAATGAATCACTCACAATATTATCTCTCAACTTGTCTTGTCCGAACAAATTTGAAACCGATAAAAAAGTCAGAATTAGTAATATAGTTGTGTGTCGGTTTAGCATTGCTTGTAACGTCAAGGGCTTGGCGTCAGGCGGGATATTAGGATTTCGTCTGCCCGGCCGATGTCGCCCTTAGAATTAGTTTATTTGAAGTTAAGATAAATGCCGTAGAATAACCGGTCCAGCCCCGAGCCAATGCTTGGCCATGCACAAATGCTGAAGTTAAATTGTCAGGCCCCGCTTGCGCCAAACCCCATGTTGGGCGCAGCGATTTTATAAATTACCCCCATTTGAGATAAAACACCAGTCCTAAAGTAAAAATGAAGAGGAGAATTAATAGCAAAGTAACTTTTACTGATCCTTCATTCTCACTATACACCGAGATTGAATTTGGGAAATTTGTATATGACTTCTCTTTATTTAGTGCCAACTGGTTTAATCGATCATCTTCTTTGAGCAATAATTCTTTATATAAGGTATTTTCTCCAAAACGAAAGTTTTTGCAATTTCAGTTGATCGTTGAACCACATATATCGTGAAACAAAAATAAACGGTGGCAATTTTATGAAACGCTTCGTGGCATATCTAAAATCTGAATAATTGAGTATGCCGTCCTGTCTTTTATTGTAACAAATAACAGTTTTTGGTAAGTAGCCATTTTTAACTATCTCTTCTAATTCCCAAATAAGGCCAGGAGAGTAAGCTGGTCGCAATAAAATCATAGAGCTTTTTTGCATAAGGTATGAAACCTCTTTCTTCCAATTTACATCATTAGTATGATACCTGTAGGAGCCAACATCACCTGCGGGACTATTTATCCCTACTGCAATCAAGCGCCCAACCCGGCTAACGATTAAAGAAAGTTCAGTTTCGAAGTTTGTATCCATAAACTCCGTCTTGATATTTCCGACATGTAATTTTTTAATTTTGATCCCATCAACAGCAAAATCTCTTAAGTATAGAATTAGCGTGTCATTTTCTTTTTGTTGCTCGAGAAGCTTATTATTTTGTATTACTTTTTCATCTGTAAGTTCCCGGCCACTTTTTAAAATTATTATTATTATTATGCTAACTACAGTAGTTATTAGTATTTCTATTGTCATTTCTGTCACCTCTTTACCAAAATTGATGTCATTGCTTGTAAGGAAAAATACAATTGCAGCTACAAAACAAGAGACATAGATAATTATCTTATATATCGAGAGATCACTCATATTTATAGTGAACAAATTTGAATTTTGTTATTGTAAATTAATAGCAAATTATCAATGTTATTGCGCCCAACGGGCAGGCATTTGCGAAGTTGGGGAATTAGAATTCCGTCAGCCTGGCTGGTGTCGCCCGTAGAATGTGTTATTTGAAGTTACGAAAATGCTGTTGAAAAAACGGTCAGGCCCCGGACCACTGCTGATAAATGCACAAATGTTGAAACTAGATAGTCAGGCCCCAATTTTGCAAATGCCAATGTTGGCAGCAGCTCGTTTAGCAGAAGCTACGTATTGAATGTAATAATTAAAGGTTTGTGATCGCTATACATTTTCCATTGTTCATATTTTCCTACTTCAACCTTGGCTAGCTTGGATATTAAATTAGCTGAAGCAAAACAATAATCAATATGGTAAGGTTTATTTTCATGCCGATACATAAAAAAGGTTGGATCAGTTTCTTTGCCTTGAATTTGATTAAAATAAGCATGATAAGAACTATAGATATTCATGTTTGAAAGCATTTCTACTACTGTTGAATGATTGCTTTTGCGTTTTAATCGATCCCAAATAACATTGCTATTGAAGTCGCCAATTATTAATACATTTTCCTTTTTAAGTAGTTTTTCATAAAATTGTACAGCCTTCCAAACCTGCCCTATATAATTATAATCTCTATCAAGAGGATTATAAGCCCAAATTGCCAAGAGTGTAAAATCAATAGATCCACCAGTAACGGCAATAGGTAATATTATTTTTAATTCTGGATTGTGTTCTTTTAGAAGCTTCAATTTATATTCCCCATATGAAAAGACACCTAAACCCTTATTTTGATTTGTTCCATACCAAAGAGTGCTTGTCGGTTTGATTACTTCGTCATTAAATTTCAATTTGTCTGGATGTTCACATTCAGGAATAACTAGTATATCCGGTTGGTATTTTAAAATGAAGTCGGCTTTTTTTCTAAAAGCCATATTGCAATTCCAAGTTATTACTTTCAATTATTGAAGTGTTACTATTAGAGTTGATGCCAACGAGCGGGCATTTACGCAGTTGGGGACATAGTAGTACGTCCGCCTGGCCAATGTCGCCCTTAGAATGTGTTATTTGAAGTTACAATAAAGCCGTTGAATTAACGGTCCAGCCCCGGGCCAAAGCCGAACTACGATCCAATGCCGAACCCCATTGTCAGGCCCAATTGCGTAAATGCCTATGTTGGTGGCAGTTAATCTTTTTTATACAGTCCGTCTTTAACGTTTAAATATTTACTGCCAGATATAAAGATTAGTCTTTTTTTGCGAATTAGAAATTTTTCTTGGTTCATAAAAATATTTTCACCGTTAATGTCTCTTGTTAGTGTGACATTAAAATAATTTGTCTTTGTGTTTTGTGGCACATAGTTCCATTCCATTTCTTGTGGAGAACAAGAACGAAATAATAGTTCCTTTACTTCATTCGATTTACAATAAATAGTATCGTTGATTTCAAAATCACCCACTGAAATATCATTTAATCGCAAATTAAACCAAGTAAAACCTTTACCTGGTCGTAATTTCATTTTTGGATGATTAGTTATTATCATTATTTTGCCTGATGGAATTGTATCAATAACTTTTTCGGTTACTGAATAAAAGTCGGATTGTTTATATGTACTTGTTAAGAAAAGTGTGTCTCTAGTTACTTTGTATTGTCCTTTACAACTCCTTCGTTGTTGATTAGCAGAAAATGCATAACATCCTCCGATGTACTCAAAATAATAATTACCGTTATTAAATAATGTTAGTTTCTTTTCACCGTACTGTTCAATTTTCTCAAAAATGAATTTCGTAGTTTTTTTACCATCTATAATTGTATCTTCTTGACTCGTTATCGGATAAAGCTGATTTTCTAGGGTATACAATCCTATATAAACCCCTTTCTTTTGTGAATAGGTATTTTGAAAGGTAAATATTGAAAATAGTAATATTATTAACTTTTTCATCTTAAAGGGTCTGCAAATTGCCACCAACGCCCGGGCATTGGCGAAGGTTGGGCATTAGAATTACGTCTGCCCGGATCGTCAGCCCGATTTGGAACTGTTTGCTGAAATTAATTATTAATTGCCGGTTTTGGAAATGTCTGCCCGGACCAAAGCCTGGCTATGCACTGCTGCCGAAGTTACCCCAGTCCTGACTGCCCGAACACGCTAACCCGTCCACCTACTGTACGCAGCAGGCAGGACAGCCCGACTTTTGCCAATGCCTGTGTTAAACGTCCGGCGGCGAATTGAAAACTGACACTACCCTATCCAAAAAGATGTTGCGCAATGTTTGCCAGTAGGTTTCCGGATCCGGGTGGAACGTCAACTTGCTTACGCCAATAGTGCACAAGCGAAGCCAACTAATTTACTTGTCGAAATAAATTTTTTTGTCAAAAATTGAAACAGCAGAGACCAACAACATGAAAAGCGCACCGCTGGCGGTTAACGTCAAGGGCTTGCCGCAGTACGGCCCTACGGAGAACGAAATCCTTCTTGCTGAAGTTAAATAATAAATTAGAATTTCGAGAAGAACGGTATGCTAAATATGGATACCGGCCGCGCGCCTCTTGGTAATGCCTAATATTTCTAATATGCCTTAGCCACAAAAATGACAGTATTGCGGCAAACCCGCGTTATGCGAAGGCCGGGTTTAACATGTA
Organism: Chitinophagaceae bacterium; assembly: GCA_016721725.1. GTDB lineage: Bacteria > Bacteroidota > Bacteroidia > Chitinophagales > Chitinophagaceae > Ferruginibacter. The sequence continues at coordinate 6,536 of JADKHN010000001.1, forward strand.
CTTTAACTGACTCAGTGAACTTCTCAACCAGAACTACTGTCCTGTTACCGTGATAGCCAGGCCGTAGTCCTGGTAGTGGTTGGCGTCTTGAAGGTTCTGGATATTTTTAGAAAATTTATTGCGGCAATGTTTGATTGCCGCAGTCAATTTTCAGGACGTTGAGGGCTGACTATGAAGCGTCCCCAACTTTTGGCTGACCTGAATAAGTTACCTACTGAACAAAAAAGACCATTTACCGCTGCGAATTTCTCCCGAAATAATGAGGATTTTCTCCCTGATATAAATTGGATCTATGAAGAATTGTGTCGAACTTCGCAGTGTCTTTTGTCTGTATCTGCTTACGAAAGCACACTTTCGACGCCGCTCCAGACAAAAGACACCAACGCCCTTCCTATCGTCAGGGCTCCTTGCGGTAAATGGTCTTTTTTGCCTTTCGCATATTCAGGTCAGCCAAAAGTTGTTTGATTTTTCTGCCCCCTTCGTCAAAAATATCCAGAACCTTAGCCAAGCCACTGCCAGGATTTCGCATAACGTCAAGGGCTTGCCGCAGTACGGCCCTACGGAGAACGAAATCCTTCTTGCTGAAGTTAAATAATAAATTAGAATTTCGAGAAGAACGGTATGCTAAATATGGATACCGGCCGCGCGCCTCTTGGTAATGCCTAATATTTCTAATATGCCCCAGCCACAAAAATGACAGTATTGGCAAACCCGCGTTGTGCGAAGGCCGGGTTTAACATGTACTTTAACTGACTCAGTGAACTTCTCAACCAGAACTACTGTCCTGTTACCGTGATAGCAGGCCGTAAGTCCGGTAGTGGTTAACGTCTTGAAGGTTCTGGATATTTTAGAAAATTTATTGCGGCAATGTTTGATTGCCGCAGTCAATTTTCAGGACGTTGAGGCTGACTATGAAGCGTCCCAACTTTTGGCTGACCTGAATAAGTTACCTACTGAACAAAAAAGACCATTTACCGCTGCGAATTTCTCCCGAAATAATGAGATTTTCTCCCTGATATAAATTGGATCTATGAAGAATTGTGTCGAACTTCGCAGTGTCTTTTGTCTGTATCTGCTTACGAAAGCACTTTCGACGCCGCTCAGACAAAGACACCAACGCCCTTCTATCGTCAGGGCTCCTTGCGGTAAATGGTCTTTTTGCCTTTCGCATATTCAGGTCAGCCAAAAGTTGTTTGATTTTTTTTCTGCCCCCTTCGTCAAAAATATCCAGAACCTTAGTCAAGCCACTGCCAGGATTTCGCATAACGTCCAGGTATTGGCGAAGGCGGGGTATTTGATGCTGTGTCCGCCCACATACCGAACTACATAAAGGAACGAAAATTTGATGAAAACGTAAAGCCAATTACTAAACGGTCTACCTATGACCGATGATTGGTAGCGGTATATGCTGAAGAAAGTTGGTCCTGCCTCGCTTTTGCCAATACCATGTTGTACGCTGTTTTATAAATGAGAAACTATTAAGTCAACGGCTTTATTTAGATTTTCTATTATTTCTTTGCCTGAAATCCTCACTGTTTTTATTCCAATTTCCAAAAGCTTGGCGCTAACTAATTCATCTTTACTTTTATTTTTTGAGCCACGATGAAATTGTGTAGAATCACAAAAAACAGCTAGTTTTTTATCGGGAAAATATAAATCGACCTCAGTAATTAAATCATCGCCCTTAATAAAAACATTACTTTTTATCATTTCAAAAAAATTGTCAAATGTTTTTCCATCTTTGAATATTAATGTCTGTATTACTGGAAAGATGTTTCTTTGGGCTAAGGCCTGAATTAAAAGAGTTCTATTGGGGAGTCGCATCCCCATATTTTTCTAGGCTTTATATCTTCAAATGGCTTAAAGTATCTTTTAATTCTATACTTTCTGTATTTCTCATTGATTAAAGGGTCTATATTTTGGGGCCCTGACATTGGAACATCATCTAAATCAATATCCGTTGGGAGAAAGAATGTTTCCAAAACAAATCCGATTGTATCTGTATAGTGTTCTATGTTATTGCCAACTACAAGACCCGTATATGCAAAAAGACCGGCCTGAACGGGTTTGAAAGGGGAAAAATCTGTGTAAACTTGTCTTTGTTGTGTAATTTTTTCAATATCTGCATTAGCTAACAATTCAATTGAACATTCATCTGGTTTTCCTCTTTTGGGACCTGCAATAAGTGAAATCGAATAAGGATATGCAGAAACACGTTCGGCTGAAGTATGTTTAAAAGAATGTATGTTAGCCACTACATGAACTACCTGAAATCTCGTATTTCTATCTCTATAATACTTGATTTCCTTTTCAGAAGGTTGCGTGTAAAATTCGAATTGTGTATTATTAACTAGGTCAATGGTTTTAGGCATAATCCCGATAAAACTTAGCAAGTCCATGTTTAAGTAAGCTGGCAAAGTTTTATAATTAAATTCGGTCGGAACTATTGGAAGTTTAGTATAATATTCGATATCTAAAAGCTCTTTAGGTCTATTAGAGATTAATTCATTGTCAAGAATCATAAAAGCGTCTTAAAAAATAGCGTACAACGTCAAGGGCTTGGCGTCAGGCGGGATATTAGAATTACGTCTGCCCGGCCGTTGTCGCCCTTAGAATATAATTATTTGAAGTTACCTAAAATGCTCAAGAATAAACGGTCAAGCCCCGAGCCACTGCCTGGCCATGCACAAATGCTGAAGTTACATTGTCAGGCCCCGCTTGCGCCAAACCCCATGTTAGCGGTAGTGCATCGCACATTACTTGTTCATTTCCGGTAATTGTTTACCCAAAGGAGTGTATAAATATTTCTCCAGTAAACCTTCAACAATTGTCGCAGCTTCTATCAAAATGTCTTCTTCGTTAAACTCATCATTAAATGTTGAGGTCAAATGTGCTAGTTCCTTATCAGCCCGTTTATAAACGCCAGCAAGAAGCCGATGTTTTACCGGGGAATGTCTGCGGGGTGAGTAATTGAAAACCGAACTGATCAATTTTAATACCATCACTTCGACGAGATGTTATTGAAGTCGTTACCAATGAATAAGCAGTCCCGACACATTCGCCTCTTAGACCGAGAAAGTCTAATATTAAGCGAACTGCAATCAAATTGCTGTCCTTAACACATCGATAAATGTCACCTTCTCCTTGATAATTATGACCTAGGATTTTCTCTCTCGAAAAGTGCGGAGCAATGTAAGCCGATGCCGCAAATGCTTGTCAAGAAATTCGTCTTTGTCTGTTTGTGTAAGGTTGGTCATTGCATTGCCGCTAACGTCAAGGGCTTGGCGTCAGGCGGGATATTAGAATTTCGTCTGCCCAGCCGATGTCGCCCTTAGAATTTAGTTATTTGAAGTTACCAAAAATGCTTAAGAATAAACGGTCCAGCCCGAGCCACAGCCCTGGCCATGCACAAATGCTGAAGTTACATTGTCAGGCCCGCTTGCATAAACCCCATGTTGTAGGCATGTGCCTTTGTCAATTTGCATTTGTCACACTACTTGTTGAAGCCTTTTTTCTTTTATAATAAAAAGCTTCTTTGTCACCTTTGCGAATGTAAATTAAAGTGTCTGCTGTAAGTGTTACAATTTTATTTTTACTTACCCAAAGTTTTCCAGTATAAAGTGTCATTACATTTCGTTTATACTGTACGTGAAATTTACTGTGTCTGATGAAGTAGAGTCTTCCAATAATAAGAAAATATTCTGCTTATTGTCGATTATGATGTCTGGAGTCGTCTCTGGTCTTGATGTTAACCAGTGTCCTGCAAGCAATGATTTGTCAAACTGTGATTTTGGCGTGGAGCAACTAATTACTGCTAGTAACGTCAAAATGAAAATTGTCCATATTGCAGCTTTTGCAATTGTTAGTCTCTGTATCAATTGTAAAACTTTCGATTTGTCCTTGCTTATGAAAAAGGAATTGTCATATGGCATTGCCTACAACGTCAAGGGCTTGGCGTCAGGCGGGGTTTTAGGATTACGTCTGCCCGGCCGATGTCGCCCTAAGAATATAATTATTTGAAGTTACCAAAAATGCTCAAGAATAAACGGTCCAGCCCCGAGCTACTGCCTGGCTATGCACAAGTGCTGAAGTTACATTGTCAGGCCCCGCTTGCGCCAAACCCCATGTTGCCTGCAGCTTTTTTCCTTTAGGTAAGTAAGGTTATACAAATACCGATATGATCACTAATTTTTTTGTCGCAGTTCCATGTTTCAGGTGAAGGAGTAATTTGTTTTGCAAGGTTATCGCTTAAAACGATGTGATCAACACTATCTGAGATAGAGGCAGTAGTATTTGTTAATGAAAGTCTCTTAAACGTATTTGCAAAGACTTTTCTTGCTTTATCACTTGGATAAGTATAGCCTGAGAAAGTGACATTAAAATCTCCTGCGATGCAGATATTTTTTAAGACTGATATTTTCTGAAAATCAGAGAGCTGACCTTGAAGGTCACTGTCAAAACGAGAGTCTTTGCCTCCGAATACGCCAATAATAGTTCCATAAACCGTCAACAAACCTATCGGCGTTTCTATATTTGCACAAACACTAGTATAGCTGTCAAACGTTTTGAATGATGGAAGCATACTATATTTTGACCAGATAGTTGTCCTGTATTCCCCTTCTTTGTATTTTATTCCATCGTAGACTTTGGGTAATGGCTCTGTCGATATAGATGAGTATTTCTCACCTGGGTTTATAAGTGAATTAGTTTCTGTTAGTATTAAGATATCTGCATCAATTTTAGCTAACTGCTCAAGAATAAGTTGGTTTTTGTTCTTTTGAAGTCGTTCTAAATTCCAAGTTAATATTTTCATTATATAAGATTCTCTCTTCGAGTTAGTAGAGTGTTCGATAAAGTTGCAGGCAACGGGCAGGTATTGCCGATGGTGGGGAATTAGAATTCCGTCCGCCCGGAACCGCTGCCTGGCTTTTTGATAAAGTTAAATATTAAGAACTAAAGCTGGGCTTTATTCGTCAAGCCCCGAACCGCAGCACAGCAGAATTACCGTTGCTGATTGCTCCAATGTCAAGCCCCACTATTGGCAATACCATGTTAGCTGCCGTATATCTTTCTCTTCAATTTCACTGATTGCCTTTAACCTAACAAATGTTTTATAGAAATTATCTTTAAATGAGTAATTCTCGTCTGCACTAAACGATATTAGTTTATTTTTTTTTGCAAAGTATTCTAATATTGAATCAACTTGATAGAAGAAATCTTCGTTGTCAATAGTTTTATGTACTGCTCTTTCAGGATAAAATGTTTTAATAATATTTAGAGTGTCTTTTGAAAATTCGCTTGATCTGCTTAGAAATGAGAAAGAGTGTAATACTAGTTTTCTTACCCACGGTTCTTGATATTCATAGAATGCTTGGTCTGATAGGGGTTTAGTTCAAAAAATGGACGCTGCTTCTCAGAAAGGATACTTTCATACTCGTAATTAATTATTTCATAAGTTCTACTTTTTAAAATATTTTTTATAATACTTCTAAGGTGTGCCGTAGTTATTATTTTTTCATTTTTATATAATGCATTTGCCGCTAATTCTTCTGCAAGAAGATGTGTGAAGAATGGCATTCCATCAGAAAGCCAAATTATTATTTTAATAATTTCATCATCAAATGTGATATTCAACCTACTTGAACCAAAGTTTATTATTTCTAAAAGCTCACCCTCGGTCATTAATGGCAACTCTATATTTATTAAGCTTCTATTTATGCTTAAATGGCCTCCAAACAAATCATTTGAGGCATTTGCAACACCAGCCATAATAAATTTAGATGTTGAATTTTTATCAGATAGTATTTTTAATGTTTCAGAAAATAAAGTAATAGTTTCAACATCTTTAATCCTATCAAATTCATCTAGAATAAGTAATAGATTTTTGTTGGAAATTAGGTCGCAAAAGAAATTTGGAGATATTTTAGTTTCAATTATTTTTCCTTTTAAAATTTCTTTTTCAATTCCTCCTTCGGTTCCTGCATTTACTAAAAAGGGGACATTGAATCCAGCTTTTCCTTTTCCAGTTAGTTTAATTTTTTCATTTTCTTCCAGATTTAATTGCGATGAATTTAAAATTGAAAAAAGTATAGATTCGTAAGTGTCATTGTAACTGCAGGTATGTGAAACTATTTTATATGGTATGTCGCTATTAATAGAAAATACTTTGCTGGTAATATTTATTAACGAAGTTTTGCCAATACCCCTAAGTCCATAGATTAGGGCATGTCTGCCGGGGGTAACTAATGTTCTTAGGAGTAAAGATTTTTCCTCAAGTCTACCAATAAACATATCTGGATTGTCTATTGGAACAGACGGTTTATAATATTCTGATATTTTCTTGAAGTAGTCAATCATGTTACAATCACTAAAATTAAATTTACTATCCTGTTATTATTCCTCAAATAGGGGTTGTAATAAATGCTCAAGAGCTTCTTCTCTTTTTTTCCTTGCCCCAAATCTGAAGATGCTCTCAGGTTTGAACCATATTGTATTACCCATTCGTTCATACCTGAAACATCAGCATCTTCTTTGTCAGTTGAAACATATCTGTCTATTTGGTCTGCAATATCTAATAATAAATGTCTGCCGACTTCCTTTTGGCTTCTCCAAAAGGTAACAAATGTTTCTTATGTGCAAGTAGAACAAATAAAGAATAGAAGTCAGTTTTCTTTGCCCATCTGGTTTTACTATTTGTTGGTAATAGGGATGCTATTTCTCTGTTAACTATATCAAATGTAAATCTCGTATCGCCTCTTTCGGGGAACTCGTCTTCATACATTTCATAATATTTATCTAGAGTTAGTTTTTTGTTTTGTACTCCATGAATTGCAGCAATTGTCAATTCACTTATAAACTCAACATCAAGCATTCTTTTAACATCATTTGCAGTAAATATTCCTAACTCTCTCCAAATATCATCATCAGCAATTTCGTTCATGGTCTGAATAAATTGACCCCAATATGTCGCTTGTCTTAATTCTTGTGAATTTAAGACTACATTATTTCTGTTTAATCTTGAAAATATTTCTCTTAATTCTTGGTCAGACATTTCTGGCAATTGGCGAATCACAAAAGAATAACTGTATATTTTTTTCTTTTGGTCAGAACTTAAATCATCAAATGTCATTTCAGCAAAAGTTGGGCTGTCTTTTGCATCCATTTGAAAAAGATTGTTGATAAATTCAAGACATGCAGTTATTCTCTGTTGCCCATCGACTACAATATACTGCTTCGTGCCATCTTCGTTAGTTATGTCCTGCATGTACAATTCAGGAACTGGATATGTATTCAAAATGGAGTCAATCAAAAAGCTTTTTTGTTTAGTAGTCCAAACCAGATTTCTCTGAAATGGAGGTTTCATTTGAAGTTGATGTAGTTCATCAGCTTGCTTAAACCATGCAATATCTCTACTAGTAGTTTGAATTATATTTGCCATATTACTGTTTTAAGAGTTGGTCTTTTGCTTTAATTACACCGATTGATTGGTAAGATTTCAAAGCTTCGAAGTCTTTGTATATTCTAAAATTAATTTCTCTGTCTTTTGTGGGATCAAGTGTCATCATTTCGTTCATTGCATTAACCCACTCTTTTCCAAATGGTAATATATGGACTATTCTATCAGTAGCAATTGTACCGTGATAAATAAATCTTTCTCTGTGTTCATTTATAGCATTTTGCACGGCTGGTTTTAGTCTATGGTATTTTGGACCTATGTTTCTTAAAAATGCCAGGCAATATCAAAATAATGATTCGATATTATCGCAACATCAATATCTGAGTCGTCTTGAAACGCTTTGAAATTTTTCTTGGGGTTTAAGCTGAATCCAACAGCGGAACTACCTGTGAAAACAATTGCTTTTCTATCAACACCTATTAATGTAGAAAGCCTTTCCTTCCAGTCTATATAACTTTCAAGGTCATTATTGAAAATATGGGGTATACGCTCAATAATCCATTTCGAAGTTGTATAGGAAACAGGTTCATTTAATATGTCGTCTACAAGCAATTCTTTCATTTTTTAGGGTGTGTCGTTTATGGCAGCTAACGTCAAGGGCTTGCCGCAGTACAGTACTACGGAGAACGAAATCCTTCTTGCTGAAGTTAAATAATAAATTAAATTTCGAGAAGAGAACGGTATGCTAAATATGGATACCGGTAACGCGCCTCTTAGTAATGCCTAATATTTCTAATACTGACCACAAAAATGACAGTATTGCGGCAAACCCGCGTTATGCAGTAGGGTTTAACATGTTACTTTAACTGACTCAGTGAACTTCTCAGCAGACTACTGTCCTGTTACCGTGATAGCCAGGTAGTAGTCACGGTAGTGGTTAACGTCTTGAAGGTTCTGGATATTTTAGAAAATTTATTGCGGCAATGTTTGATTGCCGCAGTCAATTTCAGGACGTTGAGGAGCTGACTATGAAGCGTCCCCAACTTTTGGCTGACCTGAATAAGACACCTGCTGAACAAAAAGACCATTTACCTTTGCGAATTTCTCCCGAAATAATGAGATTTTCTCCCTGATATAAATTGGATCTATGAAAATTGTGTCGAACTTCGCAGTGTCTTTTGTCTGTATCTGCTTACGAAAGCACTTTCGACGCCGCTCAGACAAAGACACCAACGCCCTTCCTATCGTCAGGGCTCCTTGCGGTAAATGGTCTTTTGCCTTTCGCATATTCAGGTCAGCCAAAAGTTGTATTGATTTTTTCTGCCCCCTTCGTCAAAATATCCAGAACCTTAGTCAAGCTCCCACTGCAGGATTTCGCATAACGTCAAGGCTTGCCGCAGTACGGTACGGAGAACGAAATCCTTCTTGCTGAAGTTAAATAATAAATTAGAATTTCGAGAAAGAACGGTATGCTAAATATGGATACCGGCCGCGCGCCTCTTGGTAATGCCTAATATTTCTAATATGCCCCAGCCACAAAAATGACAGTATTGCGGCAAACCCGCGTTATGCGAAGGCCGGGTTTAACATGTACTTTAACTGACTCAGTGAACTTCTCAACCAGAACTACTGTCCTGTTACCGTGATAGTGGCCGTAGTCCTGGTAGTGGTTGCGTCTTGAAGGTTCTGGATATTTTAGAAAATTTATTGCGGCAATGTTTGATTGCCGCAGTCAATTTTCAGGACGTTAGGGGCTGACTATGAAGCGTCCCAACTTTTGGCTGACCTGAATAAGTTACCTACTGAACAAAAAAGACCATTTACCGCTGCGAATTTCTCCCGAAATAATGAGGATTTTCTCCTGATATAAATTGGATCTATGAAGAATTGTGTCGAACTTCGCAGTGTCTTTTGTCTGTATCTGCTTACGAAAGCACACTTTCGACGCCGCTCAGACAAAGACACCAACGCCCTTCCTATCGTCAGGGCTCCTTGCGGTAAATGGTCTTTTTGCTCTTTCGCATATTCAGGTCAGCCAAAAGTTGTTTGATTTTTTTTCTGCCCCCTTCGTCAAAAATATCCAGAACCTTAGTCAAGCCACTGCCAGGATTTCGCATAACGAGCAGGGCTTGCTGCAGTACGGATATTCGTTGCTGGGTCAGCCCGGTGTTAATGCCTATTAAAGAAACTGATTTTTCTTGACAACGGATAGCCTAATATGGAAATGCGGCCTCGCGGCTCCTAACCGAAGTCCAATAGCGATCAAATGCCTGGAGCATACCCACAGTCGCCCGTATTGCAGCAAACCCCATGTTGGACGCAGTGCGAAGATGCTGGGTGGTTTGAGGTTAAAAGAGCCCATTACAAGTCCAGGATCTGAAAAGAGGCCCGATCCCCTTCCCCTACCGAATTAAAGGCTGATCGATAAGTGCTGGGTGATCGAAGTAATTCCCGTTCGAGGCATTGCGGTCCAACGTCAAGGGCTTGCCGCAGTACGGCCCTACGGAGAACGAAATCCTTCTTGCTGAAGTTAAATAATAAATTAGAATTTCGAGAAGAACGGTATGCTAAATATGGATACCGGCCGCGCGCCTCTTGGTAATGCCTAATATTTCTAATATGCCCCAGCCACAAAAATGACAGTATTGCGGCAAACCCGCGTTATGCGAAGGCCGGGTTTAACATGTACTTTAACTGACTCAGTGAACTTCTCAACCAGAACTACTGTCCTGTTACCGTGATAGCCAGGCCGTAGTCCTGGTAGTGGTTGGCGTCTTGAAGGTTCTGGATATTTTAGAAATTTATTGCGGCAATGTTTGATTGCCGCAGTCAATTTTCAGGACGTTGGGGGCTGACTATGAAGCGTCCCCAACTTTTGGCTGACCTGAATAAGTTACCTACTGAACAAAAAAAGACCATTTACCGCTGCGAATTTCTCCCGAAATAATGAGGATTTTCTCCTGATATAAATTAGATCCATGAAGAATTGTGTCGAACTTCGCAGTGTTTTTTGTCTGTATCTGCTTACGAAAGCACAATTTCGACGCCGCTCCAGACAAAAGACACCAACGCCCTCCCTATCGTCAAGGCTCCTTGCGGTAACTGGTCTTTTTTGCCTTTCGCATATTCAGGTCAGCCAAAAGTTGTTTGATTTTTCTGCCCCTTCGTCAAAAATATCCAGAACCTTAGTCAAGCCACTGCCAGGATTTCGCATAACGAACAGGGCTTGCTGCAGTACGGATATTCATAGCTGGGTCAGCCCGGTGTTAATGCCTAATAAAGAAACTGATTTTTCTTGACAACGGGAAGCCTAATATGGAAATGCGGCCTCGCGGCTCCTAACCAATGTCCAATAGCGATCAAATGTCGGGAGCATACCCACAGTCGCCCGTATTGCAGCAAACCCAATGTTGGACGCAGTGCGAAAATGAGGGGTGGTTTGAGGTTAAAAACACTGATATTTTACTGTACGGTCAGCAAAGAGATCCGATAATGAATACTGCTGGATCAAAATACTGTTCGAGGCATTGCGGTCCAACGGCCACGGCTTTGTGCAGGTGGGGGATTTTATGACTGTCCGCCCGGGACTGAAGCACAAAAGCGTTACCGCTGATGAAGATAACAAATAAAAGAACAATAGAATTACGTCCGCCGGATATGAAGATGATAGCGATAAAATGCCGAAGATTACAACGTCAAGCCCCACTTGCACAAAACCGCCTGTTGTATGCAGCCCGTACGAAGCGTTAACCAGCTTACTGATTGCTATTACTTAGGGTGGTTGCCAGGAAGCGTGGGGCAAATGAAGCTGTTGGGGCTGGTTGGCTTCTGTGCCGATGGTTTTGTGCGCCAGCCCCAAGTGCTTTATTTGCAGCTCGGCCAAGTTAGCTGACTGTTTTATTTCCAAATGAACAGTAACACCGATCTTCTAAATGGGGTCTGCCGGGTTTTGCTGTGTCTGCCGAGAATATAGTTGATGCCGATAGGAGCTTTGTGTCCGCCGAAAAGAAGTTTATAAAAGCCAAAGCCAGTTTTGTTAAAGGTGGCGGTAATTATGTCAAAGCCAAAGGAAACATTGAAACCGCCATCAGTAATTATGTCAACGCCAAAGGGAATTATGAAAGAGCCAACGGTAGTTATAATGTTGCCAAAAGGAATTATACTGTGTCCAGCCCGAATAATACCAAAGACCGAAGAAAAAGTGAACCAGACAAAATAAAAAGTACCCTGTCCGCAGGGTACTTATATATAATACTGTGTCTAACCAAATTAGTCTTTACGGTTTTTGAACTCCAATTTGCTAACCTGTTTGTATTGTGGGCTTGTAGCACCATACACGGACTTAACATATTTCTTAACGTCGAGGGCAGTATTTACCAATCCAGTTAATGTATTGTAAAGCGTATTTTGTCTTGCAATACGACTGTTGCTCCAATTTGTATAGGTGTCAACTACAGCCGTATTTGCAGTTTTAAGAGCAGCTAATTTTGCCTGAATTGCCGTCACGGTTAAATCTGCCTCGTTTGGCTTGTAATTACCATCAGAAGAGAGCAACTCCACTAATTTATCAAGATGTTCAATTTGCAGATCGTAACTCTGCTGGCTTGATGAAATGGTTTTGTCTGGAGTTGTAGGTTCACCACCTGCTGGTGGCTGGGCTGGTGTTGCTTTTGGTGTTGCTCTTTGCCCTTGAAGCTTTCTGTTAATTGTTCTTGCATCTTTTACCGTTTCGGCAGAAGCATCAGTTGCATCTAAGGCATTGATGATTTTTGTTGCATAGGATTTTAAAGTTTTAAAAGCATCCATCCTTGTATTGGTTGCATTATTAAATGCGGTTTGGGTGGTCTTTACATCTTTCAATACGTTTTGCGATGCTGTTAATTGGGTTTGCAGGTTAGCAATTTTTAAAGCTTCCTTTGAGGGATTGTAGGATGCTCCGTAACCATTGCAAAAGGAAATTAAATCTTCAAAGTTGGCTACATTTTTGGCGTGGCCTGTTTCGGATGTACTTGGCATAGTGGTAAATTTTAGGGTGAATGATTTTTTACGACTATAAATATATCTTGGAAAAAAATTAAATACAATACCTCAAAGTGGTAATTTTCTGCAAGGAATTGTTAAAATAGTAACAGCAAATTTAAAATTTCATTCGCTGTATCCTTACTGCATTTAGTATTGCTAACAACGCCACACCAACATCTGCAAAAACGGCTTCCCACATAGTAGCCAAACCACCTGCGCCTAAAATTAATACGATGCCTTTTACTACAAATGCAAGGGTGATATTTTGCCAAACAATTTTTTTGGTTTGCTTACCTATATTTATTGCCATTGCAATTTTGCCCGGCTTATCATCCTGTATTACTATATCAGCAGTTTCAATTGTAGCATCGCTACCCAAACCACCCATTGCAATACCGGCATGGCTTAAAGCTACAACCGGGGCATCATTTACGCCATCGCCTACAAAGGCAACTGTTTCATTGCCGGCAATAATTTCTTTTACTTTATTTACTTTATCCTCCGGCAATAAATCGCCAAAAGCATTATCAATTCCTAATTTATCTGCAACAAATTTTACAACATTTGTTTTGTCGCCACTTAACATAGTTGTTTTTACTTTCATGCTGTGCAGTTTGTTTACTGCTTCCTGCGCATCTTCTTTTATACTGTCTGCAATGGTGAGGTAACCTGCAAATTTTTTGTCGTAAGCTATTGCAATCAGGGTGTAAACTATTGTTGAAGGGTCAATATCATATTTGACAGAAAATTTGTCCATCAATTTAAAATTACCTACCAATAATTCTTTGCCGCTTACTTCGGCTTTTAATCCATGCCCTGCAATTTCTTCTACTGCATTTAATTTTATTTCATTCTTGATGTTGCCTACATATTCGTGAATGGCTGTAGCAACCGGATGTGTGCTTTGACTTTCCAAAGCATTTACCATAGCCAACATTTCTTCTTTATTAAATTCAGGTTTTATGGTTACTTCCTGCACTTTAAAAACACCTTCGGTCATGGTGCCGGTTTTATCCATCACTACATTTTGTATTTTAGCAATGATGTCTAAAAAATTACTGCCTTTAAATAATATTCCGTTTTTGCTGGCTGCACCAATGCCGCCAAAATAGCCCAACGGAATAGAAATAACTAATGCACAAGGGCAAGAGATAACTAAGAAAACCAACGCCCTGTATAACCAATCTCTGAAAACATAATCATGTACAAACAATATTGGTACTACGCAAATTGCAATGGCAAGAAACACAACAACAGGGGTGTAGATTTTTGCGAACTTTCTTATAAATAACTCTGTTGGTGCTTTTTGTGCGGTGGCGTTTTGTACTAATTCTAAAATCTTTGAGAGTTTACTATCGGTGTAAGCGGTGGTAACTTTTACCTGTGCAACAGTGTTCAGGTTTATCATTCCTGCCAATACGGTATCGCCTTTTGCTTTTGTATCGGGTTTGCTTTCGCCGGTGAGTGCTGCGGTGTTAAATGATGCAGTTTCGGGAATCAACTCTCCGTCTAATCCTAATTTTTCTCCTGACTTTAATTGTATGATGTCGCCAATATTTGCGGCTTCAGCTTTTATGGTTTTGGGTTGGTTATTTTCTAAAATGGTTACTTCGTCTGGTCGCTGGTCAAGCAATGATTTAATGTTTGCTTTGGCTCTTTTTACTGCCAATGTTTGAAACACTTCACCTATTGCATAAAACAACATTACTGCCACGCCTTCGGGATATTCGCCAATCGCAAATGCACCAACAGTGGCAATGGTCATTAATAAAAATTCTGAAAATATTTCGCCTTTGCGTATGCTTTCAAAAGCTTCTTTCATTACCGGAAAACCTACCGGAATATATGCTACTGCATACCATGCGATACGTATCCAACCTGCGAACCAACCAGGTTTTACATAATAATCAAACGCAATAGCAACAAGCAACAAGGCCAAACTGATTGTGGCAGGCAAAAACATTTTTAAAGTACTATCGCTCCCACCCGAATGGTTGTGCCCGTCATCGTCAGCATGTTTATCGTGGTTGTGCCCATCATCATCGGTGTGCTTATTGTGCAGCAAGTGTTTTGCACCTGCTTTGGTATAAACTTTTTCTTCTAAACTACAGCAGGTCATTTTGCCCTGTGCGTTGTAGGTATGTTTGTGATTGGGGTCTTTATTTATCATCTGCTAAATTTTGATGGCTATGTATAATTGAAAGAAGGTCTTCCGGTATTTCCATTGGTTTTAGAGGCGGCACATTGGCACCACCTGTATTGCCAACAGGAATTTTGCCTACAAAAGATTTTACGCCGCCAAATAATAATCTTGGTATCTGTCCTATTACTTCTTTAAAGTTTTTTACTTTAATACCAAAGCAAATCATCTTCCAATGAACTGCCGTATGCTCATAGGGATAAGGTTGCCCCAGGATATGCGCCCGTTCTAAATGCCGCCAGCTAACCTGGTAATGTTTTTTATTAAAGGCATTACCGTAATCGGCTAACTCCTGTTGATAGAATGGCTTCAAGGTTTTTGGCATTGTTGTATGAATAGGCATAAAAGTATTTTTAATGTCCGTGATCTCCTTCGCCTGCATTTGTCATTTTTGCCAATACAAAAAATGCGCCTTTCACTACAATCTTTGCATCTTTTGGTATCTCTTTCAGTAATGTGATTTGTGTATACCCTACTTCGGAGGTTCCTTTAACAACAGGTATTTTTTCAAATGTTATTCCTTTCTCTTCTTCGTGTCCGGGCTTTTCTTTAGCATCATGTTTTATACTGTCTTTAGCAGCGTCAGGATGCTCATCTTCTGCATGTTCATCGGTAACTATAAAAATATAATCCTGCCCGGCAATAGTTACAATCGCCTCCGTAGGTACGGCAGGTACTGTTGATTTTTCCAAACTGATAACCGCTGTAATTGTCATGCCATCAATGAGACCTTCTTTATCTCCCTGCACCTTTGCATGTACGGTAACGGCTTTACTATCTCCTTCAAATGATGAACCCAATGAATATATCTGTGCATCATACTCTTTACCGGGATTATTTGTAAGTGTAAAATGTATAAGCTGGTTATTTTTTAGTTTAGGCAAATCTTTTTCATACACGTATAAATCAAGATGCAACTGGCTGTTATCTACTATTTCAGCTACCGGCGTACTCACATCTACATAGCTGCCCATTTTTACTATTACATTACTTACAACACCACTTATAGGGCTTGTAATAGCCAGCACAGAAATCAATTTACCATTTGAAAGCCTTGCCGGGCTAATGCCCATTAATTGTATCTGCTGTGCAAGGGTTGATCTAAGCGTTCGCAAACTCTTTAGTTCTGACTCGGCTGATTGCAGATTTTTTAATGCCCCGGCATTGCCTTCGTTCAATTCTTTTGTCTTTTTACTTCCAATTCAGCAAAAGCAATCTTTGCGTTAACACTTAGGTATTGACTTTGAGCCTGGATAAATTCAGGATTAGCAATGGTTGCAATGGTTTGACCTTTCCTAACAAAACTCCCTGGTTGTATCAGCAAAGATTTTACTACGCCACTATATATTGAATTTACACTGGCTTTGTTTTGATTGGGTACTTTAAGCAAACCGTTTGTTTTGAGAGATGCTGTTAATTGCTTTTCCTCAATTGTACCTAATTCAATACCAATGCTTTTCATCTGTGCTTCGGTAAGTGTTGCTGTATTAGGATTTTCATGTTCATCTTTATGATCTTCTTCTACGGGTTTTGCAGTTTCTGCATCGTCCTTGCTTCCGCAGGAAACAATAGAAATAAGGCCTGTGAAGATGATTGCTATTATTAAAAAATTCTTCATTTGTTTATGTTTTATTGATTGATATAATAATTGTATTGAATTACAGCATGATTATAAGCATTGAGATTTTCCAGATAATTCTTTTGAATTTCCAGGGCCTGAGTGAGAAACTGCGAAAGTTCTGCATAACTTATTTCTCCGGCACGGTAAGCTAAGGAAGATGCTTTGATAATTTCATCGGCCTGCCGCAATCCTGCTGATTCATAAAATGTGAGCATACTTCTATTTTTCTCCACTTCCTGCAACAGTTGCAATTGCCTTGTGTTTAATGCCTGTTTTTCATAATCATATTGCTTTTGCTGCAACGCCATATCTGCCTGTGCTACTTTTACTTTACTTCTATAAGCATTTGCACCAAACAAAGGAAATGCTACCGATACAGAAAATCCGGACACCGGGTCTTTTGTACCAGATAACCGCTGGCTGAAAAAACGACCAGAGAAATCGGGTTTGTTTTCATTTTTTGCAACGGCAATTCCGGCATTGGCAATATTGATGTTTTGTGTTTGCAATGCAAGTACCGGATGAGTGCTGTCGTTTGCAGCACCGGGCATTGGCAATTTTTGCAAAGGAATCTGCAAGGGTAGCATCATTTCATTTGCATTAAGGTATTGCATCAACGACTGCTGTGCTATCTGAATTTCCTTATCCATTTGTTGCAGTAATGCCTGTAATTCTATCATGCGTACATTGGCGGCAATGCTGTCTAACCCACGGCTGTCGCCTGTTTTAACTTTTAATATTGCGGCAGCGTTCAGTGATCTGTAAATACTATCTAACCGCTGAAACAATTTTTGTTTATCCTGCAAATACCAAAGCTGGTAATAAACTGTACGTACATTTCTTTTAATATCCACTTCAATTACTGCTGTATTGGCCTGGTAGTATTTTAACTGTTCGCCATAAAGATTTTTTTGTGCTTTGTACAAACCGGGCCATGCTATGCTTTGTGATACGCCAATTTTAAGGATGCCTTTATTATCGCTTGGGCGCATGTCTTCATTTTCGGCAAACACGCCTGTTCTTTGAAATGCTGTTGCTGTTTTTGCCTGTACTTTACCTTTATTTATCTGCTGATTATTTACTTCGTATTGCAGATTGTTCTTAGCCAAAGTAATTGCTTCGTTTATATCTATTCTTTTTGCTGCCGGCTGTTGCGCCTGTACACTGTTTGACATTATCAGTAAAGAGATACCTGCTATGACAGTTGCAATAGGTTGCCCTCCACGGTGGACAGGCATTTTTAATTTTCTTTTTGATGAAAAAATGATGTAGAGCAATGGTAGTACTACAAGGGTAAGGAATGTGGCTGTTATCAATCCGCCTATCACTACTGTTGCCAAAGGTTTTTGTACCTCTGCACCTGCACCGGTTGATAATGCCATTGGTATAAAACCTAAAGCCGCAACAGAAGCTGTCATTAACACCGGCCGCAAACGAATCTTTGTTCCTTCCAATACTCTTTGAAAAATATCTTTTATGCCGTCTTTCTCCAATTGATTGAAAGTGCTTATTAAAACAATTCCATTTAATACGGCTACTCCAAACAAGGCGATGAAACCAACGCCTGCGGAAATACTGAACGGCATTCCTCTTAGCAGCAATGCAAACACACCACCAATTGCACTCATGGGTATGGCTGTAAAAATCAGCAAAGCTTCTTTGATGGAACCAAAGCAAATAGAGCAACAGGAAAATTAACGCAAGTGCTACCGGTACAGCAACCTGCAATCTTGCAGATGCTTCCCGCAGGTTTTCAAATGTGCCGCCATAAGTATAATAATAAGCAGTGGGAAGAATTTTTGCTGCATTCAGTTTTTGCTGTATCTCAGTTACCACACTTTGTACATCACGGCCTTTTACATTAAATCCCACCACAATTCTCCGCTTTCCATCTTCACGGGTTATTTGTGCAGGGCCCTCTTTAAAAGAAACTGTTGCCACCTGTGATAATGGAATTTGATTACCATCGGTAGTTGCCACAAATAAATTGCTTACATCATCAATAGATGTGCGGCTGGCACTATCAAGGCGTACAACCAAATCAAATTTGCGCTCGTTTTCAAAAACCACTCCTGCGGCTTCACCTGCAAAAGCTGTGCTGATGGTATGGTTGATGTCTTCAATATTTAAACCATAACCGGCAATCTTTGCCCTGTCATACTGGATGGTTATTTGTGGTAATCCTGTTGTTCTTTCTACCTGTGGTTCGGTAGTACCTTTTACCGATTGCACTATTGCCGCTACTTTGGGCCCAAGTGCAGCCAATGTATCAATGTTTTCTCCAAAAATTTTAATTGCTACATCCTGCCTTACACCGGTCATCAGTTCATTAAACCGCATTTGAATGGGTTGCGATGCTTCAAAGAAAACACCTGGTATAACTTCTAATTTTTCCATCATCATTTCTGCCAGTTCATTGTAGTCATTGGTAGTTTTCCATTCGCTTTTTGGTTTTAGCGTAATAATAAGGTCGGTGGCTTCCGGTGGCATAGGATCAGTTGGAACTTCGGCACTACCGGTTTTACCTACCACCATTTCTACTTCGGGAAATGATTTGATGATGCGGCTTGCCTGCATGGATGTTTCTACACTTTGAGTTAACGATGTGCCCTGTGGCAGTATACAGTGAAAGGCATAGTCACCTTCCTGTAATTGCGGAATAAATTCGCCACCCATTCTGCCGAATATGAATAAGGTAATGGCAAGTAATGCAACTGCCGATCCCACCACTACATATTTTATTTTGATAGCCCAACGGATAAGCGGTGTATACCCCCGTTGGAAAAAATTCATCATTTTGTCGGAAATGTTCTTTTTATGGGTTGTTTTCTTTGACAGGAACAATGCTGACATCATGGGAATGTAGGTAAGCGAAAGTATTAATGCGCCTAATATAGCAAAGCCAACTGTTTGCGCCATTGGCCGGAACATTTTACCTTCGATACCCTGCAGCGAAAGAATTGGCAAGTAAACGATGAGGATTATGATTTGACCAAAGGCTGCTGAACTCATCATTTTTTTTGCACTGCTTTCAACTGCTTCATCCATCTGTTGTTGCGTAAGTTTACCCGCAACGTGCTTTACAACCAGAAAATGTAGGGTTGCCTCCACTATAATTACTGCACCGTCAACTATCAATCCAAAATCAATAGCCCCCAAACTCATCAGGTTGGCACTTACGCCAAACACATTCATCATGCCCAATGCAAACAACATGGAAAGTGGGATGGCAGATGCAACTATTAAACCTGCCCTGATGTTTCCTAAAAACAATACCAACACCAATAACACAATCAATGCACCTTCAATTAAATTTGTTTTTACCGTGCCTACAGCCCGGTTAACTAAACTTGTTCTATCCACATAAGATTCTATTTCCACATCATCCGGTATTGCTTTTTTAATGATTTCCATTTTTGCTTTCACTCTTTCCACAACGGCTGCACTGTTTGCCCCTTTGAGCATCATTACAATACCGCCCACTACTTCTTTTTCTCCGTTGAATGTTACTGAACCGTACCGAACTGCATTACCCAATCCAACTTCTGCAACATCTTTTATCAAAACAGGAATATCATTTACCTTTTTAATTACAATATTTTTTATATCCTCCATTGAACCTATTAATCCCACACCCCGGATGAAATAAGCGTTTGGCTTTTTATCGATATAAGCACCTCCTGTATTTTCATTGTTCTTTTCCAAGGCAGAAAAGATTTCAGCAATGGTTACATTCATTCCTTTAAGCCGGTAGGGATTTACTGCTACTTCATACTGCTTCAATAAACCGCCAAAGCTATTTACTTCTGCTACACCTGCTGTGCCATATAATTGCCGGGCAACTATCCAATCCTGCATGGTACGCAGATCCATTGCAGTGTATTTATTCTCTGCTCCTTTTTTGGGGTGAATAACGTATTGGTATATTTCGCCCAAGCCTGTGCTTACAGGGGCTAATTCCGGCGTACCAATACCTTTGGGAATTTTTTCTTCTGCTTCTTTAAGTTTTTCATTGATTAACTGACGGGCAAAATAAATATCAATGTCGTCATGAAAAACAACGGTGATGACTGACAATCCAAATCTTGAAATGGAACGCATTTCTTCCAGGTCGGGGAGGTTAGCAAGGCTTTGTTCAATGGGATAGGTAACCAACTGTTCGGTTTCCTGTGCCGCTAAAGTGGGTGTTAGTGTAATGATCTGAACCTGATTATTGGTAATATCCGGTACTGCATCAAGTGGTAGTTTACTGGCACTCCATACACCCCAAATGATTAGGGCAAGTGTCATTAACCCGATGATGAGTTTATGTTTAATGCTAAAGTGAATGATTTTATTAAGCATATCTATTTTCTATTTGGTTATATGACTGTTGTAGATGTGCATTATCCTTTTTTACAATTGCTGCTAAAAGAATGGCACAATACAGCACTATAACAATGATTTTAATTACTCTTAACCCTAAAGGCTGTTTTGCCTTTTTGGACTTTTTGATAGTTGTCATTTTTATGAAAAGAAAAATGAATGAGAAATGCAGTACATGCCATTAATGACTATGTTGCAAATTCAATAGAAGGAATAATTAAGATAATTGGGGAGGCTGCCAGATAGCATAATGCGCTTCGGCATTAAAGGTTACATTGTAGAGAGGATGTTTGCCTGATTGAAAAACTACTTTAGAAATGTGAGACTTTGAAGAACTGTAAAAATATGAGGAAGCCGGACAGCATGAACAAGTGCAAAAAGGGCTGCAGGCTTCTGATTCGTGATTATGTTGCTGGTGGTTGTCATTAGCGGAAATTTCTACCGGAGCCTTTACATTACATTCCTTACTGTCGCCGCAGGGAAGGCATGACATATACAAAAGAAAGACACTCATTATGAAGGTAAAAAATTTCATTGTCACAAAAATAGTAGTTTAAAGTGCAAAAACAACATTGGCGGTCAACTAAAATAACAGCCTGGTTGCAAAATTAGCGTAGGGCATAATAGCAATATCTACTTTAGATAACTGAAATTTTAATTTTCAGTTTTCATGAACATAAGCCCAAAATGACAGATAGGGGGCGGAGCCCCTTATTTTTCATTTGGGCTTTTTTTTTCTGTGTCCACCGTGGGGTGGTTGGCAAATATGGAGAAAGGTTGTGGAATCTGTTGCGCCAAAAGACTGTTTACTGTGTGTTGGCAATTGCAGCTCTTTTGCAAGGTTGGCTTCTGTGCGGTGGGTTTTGTGTGCCTTGCAAATGTGCTGCAATGTGCGGTGGGTGGTTAGAGACTTTGCTTTGAATGTCTTGTCGCTTGTAGGTGAACGGAATTTTCAAATAGGGTTGCATACAACGGACAGGGCTTGCCGAAGTACGGGAATTAGTATTCCGTCCGCCCGGTACCGATGATGATTGAAAAACTGATGATGAAGATAACAACAAAAAGCTAAATAGATATTGTCGAGCTGGATATGAAGTACAATAGAATTACAAATGCCGAAGATAACTTCCCGTCCGCCCGTATTTTGGCAAACCCCCTGTTGTACGTTCGCCCTTTCTCCGTTGTCATCTATAATGTGTTTCTGTGTCGCACCGCAGAGTGTTGCCTGTGCGTTGGCACAAGGCAGGCTCTTTTGCAAGGTTGGCTTTTGTGTGTCGGCTTTGTGTGCCTTGCAAATGTGCCTGACTTGGTGCGTTGGTTATTAGAGTTCCGTAAGGGTAAATTTTTTTTTAAATTTATGGTTGACATTTCGTAAATAATTGTTACTTTTGTCAACAAGTCGAAATACTCAACTTAAAAAAAATGGAAAACGTATTTGGAAATAAACTGGTATCAGCCCGAAAAATGGCTGGCATGTCCTTACAGGACTTAGAAACAAACTTGAAAAAGCTGTTTCTCGTCAGGCATTGCATAAATACGAACAAGGTAAAATGAAACCTGATAGTCAGGTGTTAATTGCTTTGTCAAATGTGCTGAATGTGCCTGTGGATTATTTTTATTCAATACCGACTGTACATGTAGAGCTTCAAAACATCAGCTACCGAAAATATTCTTCAAAGATTTCCAAAACTGAACAGTTGTCGGTAGAAGAAAAAGCAAAGGAAAATTGTGAGCGGTATTTGGAATTGGAAGACTTGATTAATCCAAATGAAAAGTCAGAATATTTTACTTATGGTAAAGTAATTGAAACTGCAGACGATGCTGAAACTGCTGCAAAGAAATTAAGAGAAGTTTGGTCGCTTGGTTATGACCCGATTCCCGATGTGGTCGAAATGTTAGAGGATAAAGGTTATAAAGTAATTGAGTTGGATGCTCCCGATGGTTTTGACGGAATGAAAGCAGATGTTGATGGAAAAAAAATAATTGTTCTGAAAAAAGCTGTTAAGCAAGGAGAGGATGTTGTAAGGAAAAGGTTTACTGCTTTGCATGAATTGGCTCACCACGCCTTAAAGTTCTCTGCCAATTTAACAGAAAAGCAGGAAGAAACTCTGTGTCACACTTTTGCTTGTGCTGTTCTTTACCCTGCAGATATGGCAAGAAAGGAATTGAGCAAAGACCGATTCCATTTCTACCAAAACGAATTGTTGTTGATTAAGGAAAGATGGGGAATTTCTTTTCCTGCTGTTTTTGCAAGGGCTTTGCATCTCGGTATTATCACCAGTTTTATTTATAGAAGATTTAATGTTGGATACAGAGAGAGAAAATTACACCTAAATGAGCCAGGAAGGTACATGAGCAAGGAGAAGCCTGTTCGTCTTGAACGGTTAATATATCTCGGGTTGTCAAAAGAAATTATTTCAGTTAACGAAGCTGCATTTTTTGCAGGTAAAACGGTCGGTGAATTCCGTAAACAATTGCAGCAGTTAGTATGAAACTTTTTATCACCGATACAAATGTGTTCTTTGATTTGATGAACATAGAAGCCCTTCCTGAATTTTTCGGTTTGGACTTTGAAGTTTGCACAACAGATTTTGTTGTCAGTGAAGTTTTACGTTTGGAGCAAGCTGAACAAATTCAAAATTTCATTAGGTCAAAACAGCTTACTGTGTTTAGTTTTTCTTCTGATGAAATTGATGAAGTTGTAAACCTAAAAAACGAAACGAATGCTAAGAAGAATTGCAGACAAATCTGTTTTGTGGAAGGCATTACAATTGAAATGCCCTTTGCTGACTGGGGATAAAAGTTTAAGAAATGAGGCAGAGGAAAATGGACTGGAGGTTCATGGAAGCATTTGGGTTGTGATGTTGCTGGTTGATGCAAAATTATTGAGTGCGGTAAAAGGAATCGAATTGTTTGAAAAATTGAAAATTGTAAATGATAGTTTACCAAAGGATGAAATTGAAAAACAGATTAAGAAATTAAAGGGAAAGAAGGATGAAAAATATTATAAAGGTTTTACTTGAAATTTTGGTTGGGGTTGTCTTTTTAATTTGGGGTAAGTATTATGCAGATGATAACCTTCGACCTGAATTATATGGAATGGCTATTGGTGCAGGGGCTGTCCTCTTAATTGAATTTCTCGGCTTTATTTACGAGGAGTGGGCTTTCTTAGGATTGTATATGAATTGTTTTACTTATAAAAAAAGGCCAGCAATTCGGCTTACTATTTCCTATTTGTATAAAATTGAGTTGCAGGGAAAATATTTACTTATAAAAAGTAATCGGCTGCAAAATACATTTCAGCCGGTTGGTGGGGTTTACAAATACTTTGACCCCGAGGCAACCAATGAGTTGAATTGTATGAGTATCGTTACCGATAACCATATTCCTAATGATGATGTAAATGAGTATGACTTGCGACTTAAAATGAACAAAAGGAAAAATATAAGAAAATTTTTAAAATGGTTTTTCAGTAATAAAGAAAGAGAGTTTGACCCTTGGAGAGAATTCTATGAAGAACTTGTCGAATCTCAAATATTACCAGCTGCTGTTTTTAAATATATTCATTACGATTTAGTCGGTCAACATTTTGAGCCAATTCACTTTGATACCCGCTTTAATATTGACACCTTTAAGTATGCTGATATTTATACGCCAAAATTTGTTACTGATGAGCAGAAAGAAGAAGTCAGAAAGCTCCTATCAGTTAATAGTCCTGAATTTATTTGGGCAACAGAACAAGAGATACTTAATAAAACAACGACCGACGGAAAACGAATTGCTGACCACACATTCAAAATATTTCATACAAAAAGATTACACGAATGATAACTTTAGAAAACAAAGCAACGCAAATTGATGACTTGCTTGATAAAATGGCAGAAGCGGTTCAACTTGATGATACAAGGTATGACCGAATGAAAAGTAGCTATGAATCGGTTAAGGACTGGATTGAAGCTGACGAAATATTTTTCAAGCCGTATAATTATGATGTTTATCCCCATGGCTCAGTAAGAATACTTACTACTGTGAAGCCGATTGGTAAGGATGAATTTGATTTAGATATAGCTATTCATCTAAAAAGTAATACACCACATACACCACAAAGGATTTATGCAGAGTTAAAGAGGTGTATGGAGGCATACGCTAAAAAACATGGGTTAAAACTCGAAGCAAAAAATCGCTGCATTCGTCTGAATTATGCTGGGGATTTTCACATGGACATACTTCCAGGTATTCAGGAAAATTCCATCGAACAAAATAAATTGAAAGTTCCAGACCGTGAACTGGGAACTTGGGTAAGTAGTAATCCAAGAGGGTACGCTGATTGGTTTATAGCCAAGGCAAATTTGGTGAAAGAAAGTTTGCTTGAAAAAGCATTAAGGGCAGAAAAATTACCTGCCGATAACTTCAAGAATAAAAAACCTTTACACCGTGCTGTTCAGTTGATAAAGCGTGACAGAGATTTGTTTTTTCAGAAAGATGATACTTATAAAACTTCAAGTATAATTCTTACCACTATTGCTGGACAGTTCTACCAAGGAGAAGAAAGTATTTTTGATACCATTGATAATATTATTACGGTTATTCGTACCAAAGTCAGTCAACCTATTGGAAGGTTAAAAATTTTGAACCCAATGAACTCTGCCGAAGATTTTACTGATAAATGGGATAGCGAACCTGAAAATTATGAAGCTTTCAAAAAAGTTTGCAAATCATTTATATAACGAGTGGCAAAAGCTGAAACTGCAGCATGGTGTTATGGATGAAGGAATTATTATGAAGGGTTTATTTGGTGATGATGTTTTTATGAAAGCACAAAAAAGTCAAGCGGCTTTACTTGAAGGGTTTCGGAAAAATAATGAATTGGGTGTTTCCCGAGCTACTGGAGTACTTTCCTCCTTAACTTCTGCTGGAACTGCTGCAATTAAATCTAATACATTTTACGGAGGTTAATGAAAAGTAATTTCAAAATAAAAGACAAGAGTATTGCTGAACAACTTGCTTCAATTCGATGCAAGTATCCGCATTTTAAAGCGGAGTTTACTTCACATTTCAGTATGAAAGTTACTGGTTTATTGCGACCAACTTCACGAAGTGCTACTTACAATTTTGTTTTAAAGTATAATTTGACTGATTCACCCAAAATTAAAATTGTATCACCAGAGCTTAGAAAAAATGAGAAAGGGGAAGATGCTGAACACCTTTATCCCAATGGTTATTTGTGTTTATACCAACCGAAATACCGTGAGTTCACAAGAACCGACTTGCTAACTGAAACAATTATCCCTTGGACTTCACTATGGCTATATCATTATGAGGTTTGGCATTTAACTGGTGAATGGCTTGGCGGCGGTGAACATCCAACTAAACAAAAAATAAAATGAGGAGGCAAGATAAATACATTTTGAACGGAGCCTTAATCGTTGGTGGTGCAACTGCATTGATTGATATTTTAATACAATGGCTTGAACACAAAGACAAAGGAATAGATTTTACTTGGGAAAGCTACAACGGAAAGAGAACGGTTAAAAGGTCTTTGATTGGTGCTACCATTGGTGGAGGTTTGGGTTATGCTTATTATTGTTACAAGATAAGTGAAGAAGAAAAGTTGCCTTTTAATTCGGATGAATATGTAAAAAAGATTTTGGACAGAAGAACATCTTAAAGCAAACCCCATTGTATTTAAAAAGGTAGCTGCACACCGTGAAAAGGTAAAAGCAATGGTTAGTAGATAAATTTGGGAACAAACTTGCGGCTCTACCTGAAGATACGGGTTCGTTTTACAAACGAACTGCAATTGCCTCAAATTACGATTTGGATATTGTGTTGCCTTTTAGAAAAAATAGTTACAATACTCTTGAAGAAATGTATTATGATGTTTATGAAGTTGTAGGAAAAGCTTATGGGAAAAGTGCTATCGTAACCAAACAATCAAAAGCTATTGGAATAACTTTTGGATTTGAAGAAAACCAGATTCATTTTGATATTGTTCCGGGTAGAGAAATAAATAACTACGTCATTGAAAAGGATTTGAATTTGTATGTAAAACCTGACTGGATTTGGCAACGTGGAAGTTCATTCAAAACAAATATTAGGCTTCAAAAAACGATGACAGTAAATAAGCCCGAAGCAAGAACCGTCATAAAACTTTTGAAAAAATATCGTGACAGAAATAATTTGCCATTGCCAACTGTGATGATTGAACAATGGGTTGTTGGTGCTTTGTCAAACAATAATTTTGGAGTTTACGCTTCTCCAACTGAAAATCTGTTAAACTCTATGGATTATATGTCGAGAAAAATGGAGCATAAAAATTTAATTGATGTTGCCAACTCAAATAATAATCTTCATGATAAAGTAGATAATGAACAAAGGGGATTTATTTCATCACAACTGCAAAGAGATATTAAGCGTATTGAGGAAAATCCGAGATACATTAAAGATATTTTTGAGTGTTGATAAGGATTCCGTCTGTTGGGTGGTGGGTGGGCTTTGGTGTTCAGTAATGATATGTTGCTGAAGTGTCAACAAATGATGATAGATATTCGTCAGCCGGGGTGAGTAGGCTGTGCGTTGGCATTTTTAGCTCTTTGCAAGGTTGGCTTTGTGTCTGGATTTTGTGTGCCTTGCAATGTGCTAAAAATAGCGTTGGGTCGTGTCGGCAAAGTCATGTTAGCTTGAATTTAAGTAGGATGCTGTTTAGGGTGACGTACAACGTCAAGGGCTTGCCGCAGTACGGCCCTACGGAGAACGAAATCCTTCTTGCTGAAGTTAAATAATAAATTAGAATTTCGAGAAGAACGGTATGCTAAATATGGATACCGGCCGCGCGCCTCTTGGTAATGCCTAATATTTCTAATATGCCCCAGCCACAAAAATGACAGTATTGCGGCAAACCCGCGTTATGCGAGCCGGGTTTAACATGTACTTTAACTAACTCAGTGAACTTCTCAACCAGAACTACTGTCCTGTTACCGTGATAGCCAGGCCGTAGTCCTGGTAGTGGTTGGCGTCTTGAAGGTTCTGGATATTTTAGAAAATTTATTGCGGCAATGTTTGATTGCCGCAGTCAATTTTCAGGACGTTGGGGGCTGACTATGAAGCGTCCCCAACTTTTGGCTGACCTGAATAAGTTACCTACTGAACAAAAAAAGACCATTTACCGCTGCGAATTTCTCCCGAAATAATGAGGATTTTCTCCCTGATATAAATTGGATCTATGAAGAATTGTGTCGAACTTCGCAGTGTCTTTTGTCTGTATCTGCTTACGAAAGCACACTTTCGACGCCGCTCCAGACAAAAGACACCAACGCCCTTCCTATCGTCAGGGCTCCTTGCGGTAAATGGTCTTTTTTTGCCTTTCGCATATTCAGGTCAGCCAAAAGTTGTTTGATTTTTTTTCTGCCCCCTTCGTCAAAAATATCCAGAACCTTAGTCAAGCCACTGCCAGGATTTCGCATAACGTCAAGGGCTTGCCGCAGTACGGCCCTACGGAGAACGAAATCCTTCTTGCTGAAGTTAAATAATAAATTAGAATTTCGAGAAGAACGGTATGCTAAATATGGATACCGGCCACGCCTCTTGGTAATGCCTAATATTTCTAATATGCCCCAGCCACAAAAATGACAGTATTGCGGCAAACCCGCGTTATGCGAAGGCCGGGTTTAACATGTACTTTAACTAACTCAGTGAACTTCTCAACCAGAACTACTGTCCTGTTACCGTGATAGCCAGGCCGTAGTCCTGGTAGTGGTTGGCGTCTTGAAGGTTCTGGATATTTTAGAAAATTTATTGCGGCAATGTTTGATTGCCGCAGTCAATGTTCAGGACGTTGGGGCTGACTATGAAGCGTCCCCAACTTTTGGCTGACCTGAATAAGTTACCTACTGAACAAAAAAAGACCATTTACCGCTGCGAATTTCTCCCGAAATAATGAGGATTTTCTCCCTGATATAAATTGGATCTATGAAGAATTGTGTCGAACTTCGCAGTGTCTTTTGTCTGTATCTGCTTACGAAAGCACACTTTCGACGCCGCTCCAGACAAAAGACACCAACGCCCTTCCTATCGTCAGGGCTCCTTGCGGTAAATGGTCTTTTTTTGCCTTTCGCATATTCAGGTCAGCCAAAAGTTGTTTGATTTTTTTTCTGCCCCCTTCGTCAAAAATATCCAGAACCTTAGTCAAGCCACTGCCAGGATTTCGCATAACTCATAAATAGACGAATGTCATTGCATCCTCCAACATTCGCTCTATTTATGAAATGTCTTGTGATCGATTTAGTTATATAAATATACGAAAACCGAAAGCGGGTGCTTCTATTTGAAAAACGAAGGTGGAAGGATCGTGGTGGAAGGGAAATTTTGACGCGAAAACCCTTCACTTTTCATCCCCGTTACCCAGCTTATTTTGAGCCTGGTTGCGCAGGATCCGGTCCAGCGGACTCTCGATCCGCGACATCGCCTGCTTGCTCACATGGGTGTACCGAAGCGTGGTCTTGATGTCATTATGGCCCAGCAGGCTCTGGATATAGCGGATATCGGTCCCGTTCTCCAGCAAATGGGTGGCATAGCTGTGCCGCAAACTGTGAAACGACAAACTGGGCGGCAATCCCAGGTCCTTATAGGCCTGCTTGAAAACAGACTGGGCCGCCCTGACACCGATCGGCTCGCCCGGGTGCTGCCCCTCAAACAACCAATACCGCGGCTTATAGGCCGCCAGGTATTCGCGCAGGGCCTGTAAGGTGAACAGGGCCAGCGTGGCCATCCGGTCCTTCTTGCCCTTGGCCCGCTCGATGAAGATCTGCATCCGGTCGGCATCGATGTCGGTGATCTTCAGGTTCACCACTTCGCTCACCCGGAGCCCGGCGCTATAGGCCGTAAGCAGGATCATCCGGTGCTTCACATTCGCCATCCGGAACAGGCCCGCCAGCACCTTCTCCTCGCTGATCACCCGGGGCAACTGCAGGGGCTTCTTCGGCCGCGGGATCTCCCAGAAGAATTTGTCGCGGCCCAGCACCTGCTCGTAATAGAATTTAAGCGCGTTCATCCGGCTGTGGATCGTGGCCTCGGTCAGCTTTAATTCGGTATGGCAATACTGGAGGTAATTCCTGATCCGCTCAACGGTCATATCGGCGGCGGGTAGCCGCTTCAGCTGCTTCAGGAAAATGGCGAATTCACTCTTGTAGGTCCGCTGTGTACTGGCGCTGTAACCCTTCAGCTGCAATTGCTGCTCGAGGCGCAGGAGTTCGGCCCGGTTCCCGGCACTGATTTCCAAATCGGCGGTCCTGGGGCTCACCGGTTGGGTACGATGCCGCCCGACCTGTTCTTTCAGCGTTTCCAGCGGACGGGTATACTGCAGTTCCACCGTATCGGTCTCCTCCTTCAGGAATTCCAGCTCATGCCCCGCATAGGCTTCGCATAGCACTTGCAGGGTATCCGGCGCATAAGGAAGATGCCAGCCCTTCAGGGTCCTGGAATAACGCGCGCCGATGACCAGGGCAATGCGGTTCAGCTCCTGGTCCTGTTTGAAAAAGAAGCCGATCCTGAACTGGTTACGGTGAAATATTTTCCTGACGGTGATCTGCATAATGAACAGGGCTTCGCCCTCCTGAGTCACATTCTAAAGTAAGACCCGGCGCCTGTTTATCTGCAGGAAAATACTCCCTGAATATACGTTTTTTTCTTTTAATGATTAAATATTTTGAATATGTTTTTTGGTTGATTTGGGTGGATGGTTCGGGGGTTCTATGCCGGTTGGGGAAATGGAATCTGGGATGAAAATTTAACCGCAAAGGCGCGGAGACGCGGGGGAACGCAAGGGTTTTCTTTGGGGGCTTTCAATGCTCTGTGGGAAGGACGGGAATAAATTGACGCGAAGGCAGGGGGAGGAACGCAAGCTCGGCCTCCATGCTGGGAAACATGTTTTGATTCGTCGGAGACGAATAACCAGCTCATCCTCGTCGGAGACGAGGACGAGTTGGTTCGTCGTTCCTCCTCGCAATGACGGTAACCGGAGGCTCGCCATGACGGTAACCGGAGGGGGCCCGGCCCCCCCCCGGGGGGGGGGGGGGGGGGGGGGGGGGAATGGCCCGCGCGGCGGGGGGGGGGGGGGGGGGGGGGGGGGGGGGTTTTAGGGGGATTGCTTCGTCGTACCTCCGATGACGCGGCGGGGGCCTCGCAATGACGATAACCGGAGGCTCGCAATGACGTTCACCAGGGGGGGATTGCTTCGTCGTTCCTCCTCGCAATGACGGTAACCGGAGGATTCGCAATGACGGTAACTGGAGGATTGCAATGACGGTAACCGGAGGATTGCAATGACGGTAACCGGACTATAAAACCGTTACGATTCAAAAAGAAAAAACCCCGGTCTCTCAACCGGGGCCTGAAATTTTATGCTGTCCTTCCTCTTAGGAAAATAAAAACCAGGGACTTTCGAAATGCTCCTCCCTCCCTCCCGGGGAGGGCTGGGGTGGGGCTTCTACTGAGTCAGCGAGATCCTGATCTGCACGCCCGCCCGGGTATTGATGATCGGGGCGCTGGATGAGATATAAGGTTTCACCGAACGGCGGTCGTAATACAATTTGATATTCACCCGGTTGCTCAGGAAATAATCGATCGAGGGCGAAATGGTGATGTCCTTGCTGCCACCGGTGGCGAAATTATTGTCCTGGTCGAGGCGGCTGTTGGCCGTGATATTATCCCTGATCTTGAAGTCCAGGCGGAAATTGATCTCGTTCTCCAGCTTCTTGCCGTCCCCGTTCTTCGGGGTCAGGAACTTGGGCCACTTGATGCCCAGGCGGCTCAACGGGTTCTTCAGTCCGCGCTTACGCCAGCCCGCTCCCACCGTGAATTCGGTGCTGCGTACCTCGCTCAGCTGGTAATCGATCAGGCTCAGGCTTAACTGACGCGTTTTGGCATATTCGAACTTGGCCTGCAGCTGGTTCGTGAACATCATGTCTACCCCGATCAGCGGACTGAATTGTTCGCCGATGCTCAGGTTCGGCAACAGGAAGTAAGGCACGAAATTCTTCGACACCGTATCGTAGAAGGACGGATAACCGTATCGCGATACGTCCTGGTACAGGAGGGCCGAAGTGAATCCGTTCATGCTCAGGTTACCGGTATAGCCATGCGAGATATTGATATTGGTGAAGATCTTCGCCAGCGGTTTGAGACGCGTCAGCCCGCTATAATCCAGCTTCCAGTTCAGCTTGGGCAGGATGCCCCGGAACGGATTGGACTTGATATTGGGATTGTTCTGCCTGATCAGGGATACCTTCTTGGGATCCTGGCCGGTATAAGCGGCAATGAACGATGGGATCAGCACGTCGATGGCGTACTTGCCATAGCCGTAATAATAACCGTCGGCGCTCACGGGCTGCCCGGCGCTGTACGGATTGGCCTTGCCCAGGCGCTCGGACATGATCAGCCGGTATTCCTGGAATTTCTTGAAGGTGGCCGACACCCGGTTGGGATCGAACTTGCCGAAGAGGGTCTTGAAAGCCACATAGCTCACATCGAATCCGCCGCCCGCATAGGGGTTCAGGTGCATGAACTTACGGTTGATGCCCCCGCTCGTATCCACGAAACGGAAGGTCTCGGTATAGTTCTTATTGAAGGTCTTGCTCAGGTTCAGCGTGATGTTCAGGTCACGGATCGGTTCGATCTGCGCGCTGAGGGTCAGACGCTGGTCGAAATTCTGCATGAACATCGAGTTGAAATTCGAGTCACGCGTGATCCAGCCCCGGTTCGAGGCCTTGTTCAGCCAGTTGGTGTCGGGTTGCCGCCCCAGGATGAAATCGATCCCCGGCGCACCGCTCCGGAAATTCTGGCCCACATACTTGGTGCTGTCGGTATAACCCGGCAATCGCGTATTGGCGTTCTCGGAAAGCGATACGTTCACCTGCTTGATGCTCGTGATCAGTTTGCCGAAGACCTTGCCAACGGTACTGACATAAGGCACGGCGGTCTGATCCACGATCCGGCGCTTCTTCACGATCTTCTTTCCGCTCTTGGTGGTGATGGTATCCTTGGTACGCGTGATGCGGTTGCGCCACTTCTCCCGGTCTTCCTTATTCGATTGGGCGTCCAGTTGCTTCAGGAACTTGGACTTCTGGTACAGCCGGGTGAAATCCAGCTGCAGGGTCCCTTCCTGCTGCTGACCGTTCTCCAGGAAATTCCCCATCTCCACGGCCAGCCTGGAAGCGCCGATCCAGCGGTAGCTGGACTGATACCGGAGGTTGAGCGTGGTCCAGTCGAGCAGCGGGAACTTGTTCGTAGGTACGGTATACGTGAAATTCGCGGTCTGCGAATAGATGGTATTGCGTCCGCCCTTCAGCAGGTTGCGCCATACGGTATCTTTCTTCTGGCGGTTATCGAGGCGGCCGGCCGGTTCGTCGATACGCGAATTGTTGGTGGCGGTGAAATCGAAATTGATCGATTTGGTCAGGTTCCACCTTAAGATATAATCACGCTGGAAGGTGAAATACTTGTCGTAGGTCTCGGGGATCGAGTACTTGGACACCCCGATACTCCTGGGCCGGATGGCGCCGAACTGGCGGTTCACGTCGGCCCTGAAACTCAGTTGCGACGGGATCAGGTTGAAATTGAAATCCTTCACCAGGTCGAACCAGCGGGTCTTCGTCTTGCGGAAGATGCGCTTGAACGGCGTGATGTATTTCGGTTGCGGCGAATAGTTATAGCCGAGGGCGTACCGGTTCCGTACGATCTCGTTGCTCTCGATCAGCGGCGTATGGTTCTTGATCTTGAGGTAAGAATAACTGATATCAAAGTTGGAGATGTCGTAGATATGCGGCTTACGGCTGCCTGTGCGGTTCTTACGCACATTGGTGAAATTGACCGTGGTGGTTGAAGTGAAGTCGATCGCGTTGTTCTTGATCGAATCCTTCTGCGCTTTGGGCGCCTGCCGGATCTTGTCCTTCAGCTTCACGTCCATATCATAGGGATCATATTCCGGTGTGCTAACGCTCTGGGAATAACTGGCGAATACGGGTATGGACAGCGCCGCTTTCTTGGGCAGCAGCTTACCCAGTTCCAGGGTGGCCGATGCGTCGAACTGGAGGAAATTATCGCGGTACCGGTCGTTGGCCCTTTGTTCCAGGGTTCCGAAACCGGTGCTGTGCGCATTGGCCGATAAGGAGAGCGTACCCAGGTCGGCCAGGATCAGGTCCACACGGCCCAGCGCCGCCCATCCGCCCTGTTCATCGAGGGCCGACAGGCGCAGTTCATTCACCCATACTTCAGCACAGGCCGATGTGGCCTTGGTATTCTCCACGCTGATCAGGATGCCGCGCACCTCGGCCAGGTTGGGATTCCCCATCACCGAGTACACGTGTCCGTTATCCTGCAGGGCCCGGTAGATCTTGACCGGCGAACCCAGCGGATCGATGTTCCGGTTCTGTTTCAGCTTGACCAGGGTTTGCAGGTCAACCATCAGTGAGTTATTCGGGTTCCACAGCGTATCATTATAGGTGGTCGAATTCGGGTCGAGTGAGGCCGCGCCCAGGTTGGTCATGATCAGCGGCACGCGGATCTCGTAATAGTTATTCACGAAATCGGTACCCATCCGGATCACGGCCGTCAGGTCCTTGTCGTTCAGCGAACGGAAGGTCTTCTGGGATTCTTCGGCATGAATATACATCTGCAGTTTGCGGAACTGGCGCAGGTCGCGGTTGGGGAAGGTCTGGAATACGCCGCGGGCCTTGCCCTTGGGCAGGTCGCACAGTTGCAGGCTCATGCTCTGCTCGTTCAGCAGCAGGTTCACGCCGTTGTTGCTCTGCGTCTGTACCCTTTCGATCTCCGTCGGGGTACGGTAAGGCAAAGGCAGGCGCTTATCATTCTCTTCAATGTTCACCGCGCCCTGGTTGAAGACGGGACCGGTTGAAGGCAATTGGGAGTATAAACCGGTGGTATCGATCTCATACTGGAATTTCCTCCACACGTTACGGGTGAGCTGCAGTTCGCCGAAACGAAGCACCACTTCCTGGTCGAAATCGGTGAGGAACATCCGGATGAAACGGATCGATTTGAAATCGGGGATATTGCCGATCTTCCGGTCGTACTGGCTGATGGGGATGCGGAACTGGTACCAGGTCTCGTTGCGGGTGGTACCGTCCACCAGGTTCACCGATGCGATCTTCTTATCCACGATGAAATTGGTGCCGATGCTCATCTCGGGCGCCGTGGAAGGCTTCACATCCACGATGTACTGGAAATACTCTTCGGTCTGGTTCAGCGTATTGTCGCGGTTCAGGTCCTCGGCATCAGGATATAAAGTGGCCGCGGAAGAATAACTGGAACCTGAACTGGCCAGGGGTGAGTTGCCTTCCGGGTTATTGAATTTCTTGTAACGGGCGAGGATCCCCAGTCCCTGCTGGTCGTAATCATCCCCGCGGTAATAATGGTAGTTGTCACTGGACGGATCGGCCAGGGCTTCCTGGTAGATGGCCGAACCCGCGCCGAAACTGGCCTGTAACTGGTTCAGGTAAGCGATGCGCTTGGTGGCTTCCGCCGTATCGTCAAGACCGTCAAAACCGATGTCCTGGTATTTGCGGTCGTTGGGATCATTGCTGAACGCGTTGGTCACCTGCGTCGGGTTGCTCGGCACCCGTCCCCAGTTCGAATTGGTGGTGGGTGAAGGCGCATTGGGCGTGGGCAGTCCGTTCTCGTAAAAACGCTTGCCGTCCTTCAGCAGGTCTTCCGAGATATTACCCAGGTTGAAATACAATTTACCGCCGGTTGATGTGGAAGCATTCGGATTCTTCACCGAATTGATATACGGATCTTGCATCCAGAATTCGATGAATTCGATATTGGCGGTCTCGAAATCGGTCTGGTCGATATTGCGCATCAAACCGCCCCACCTTCTCTTAGGGTTGAGCAGTTTACCCGCGGCGTTCACATTGCCCACGGCATCATCATAGTTATAAGGTCCCCTTTCGGTAGGATAATAGGCCAGGTCGAAAGTGATGAGCTGGCTTTCCCCGAACCCGGTGGTCCTTTGCGGGAAGATCTCTTTCTGGTACACCTGCCTGACCCGGGGTTCACTTAACTCCACGCGGTCGTTGGCGAAGGGGTTGTTCGACATCTTATATTGCTGCAGGGTCGGTTCGATCTGGTACCAGGCGATCTTGGCGCGGTTCTTACCGGCATTGATATCATCATTGAGGGCCGCTTCGGGAAAGAGCAGGGTTGAATTGCCTTTCTGCGTGGCGCCCAGCGGCGGTGAGGCCAGGGCCCAGTTGATGGGCGGGAAACGCAGGTCGAGGCCGGATTGCGTACCCTCGAAATCGTCGATATTGATCACGCCCTTGGAGCCCTTACCGATCTGCGGCGCATGGCCGGGTTTCAGGTAAGCGCCTTCGGCGAATACATTGATGCTGGAGGGCGCCGTGGTCTTATAGAAGGGCAGCTTGTCGAGGATCTTGGTGAGCCTGGGCAGGTTGGTGCGGTAGTTCACATCCAGACCGTACATGGTATTGCGGATGGGTTCGTTGGTTCCGCCGGTCGGACTGTTATCATAACTCACTTTGCTGAAGAAGGGCCTTTCGCCCAGGCGGACCAGGGTACCGCCCAGGGACAATTGCGTCTTGACGGTATTCTTGGCCATATAATCCCAGCGCAGACCGATGTAGTTCCGCTGCTGCAACCCGAAAGTGGCATTGTTCTCGTAATTCACCTGGATCGGTATCCCGGAATTCACGACAGCCGTATTGGTGATGCGGATGGTACCGAGGTCGTAGTTGATATCATAGTCCACGCCTTCGAGCAGCACACGGCCACCAGCCGTTACCGTTACCGAGCCTTTCGGGATATTGAAACCGATGCTGATGTCGGAGGATCCGGAGATCTTGGCCGACCCTTTCAGCACGAAACGGTTGAGGTTGGGATATTGCTGCGCCACGGCCTTGATCGAATCATACAACGCGTAGAACAAGCTGTCCTTGATGAAGGGCAGCGCGGGGTTGGTATAGATGCTCTTGGCCAGGTCTCGCCCGAAGGGCTCCAGTACCGGGAACATCACCCGGCTGTATTGCGAATAAACGGTATAGCCTTCCACATAATCGAAGACCCCGTCGGGCTGAGGGTCGCCCTGGTTATTCAACCGGTCGAGGTTGATCAGGGAGATGATGGGCATGCCCTGGTTCTTGTCTCCGAAGGGAACATAACGTTTCCAGCCCAGTCCGGGTTCCTGGTACAACACGTCCAGTTTGAAATCCTGCTGCGTGAGGGTACCATACCCGATGGCATAGACGTTCTTCAGCATCAGTCCCCAGATGGGTTGTGTCGGCCTTTGTGAAGTGGCTTTCAGCAATTTGAGGAAGAGTATCTTTTGCGTGGCCGAAGCGCTGTCAGGCGGAAGGTCTTGTGAGAATTCACCCACCTGGAAGATCTTTCCGTTATAGGAATATTGATAGGCGACAGCCAGCACGTCATCCGGTTGCAGGGGTTGGGCCAGGGAGATGAAACCCGCCTTGGCGTTCCAGGTATACTGCGTGGAATCGAGCATGCGGGCATAGGTCTTCTCGAAATCCTGCACCGGCTGCAAGCCCAGTCCTAATAAATTATTGAACACCAGCGAAGGGTTGCGGTTGCCGGGGTTCGAAATGATGGAAGAATAAATGGGGTTGGTCCCGTTGGTGGGGATATTGGAGATGGGACCACCGCTTTCACCGATATTGGTGAGGCCCACCACGTCGCGGGTCTCGGTGGTGATCCCGTTGCGGTTGGTCACCCAGACCTGTAAACGCAGGATCTGGATCGGGGAGATCGGCTGAGGCAGGTTCTGCATCACCTTGTTGTAGTTCTCCTTGAAATACTGGGCCAGCAGGAAGTGACGGTTCTCCTCGTATTCATCGGCCTTGAGTTCGAATAACTGGGATGCCGCGCCGCCCTGGAGGTTGGCCGACTGCCGCTGTGATTTCTGGTTGGCCAGAACGCCGGTGATGAAGAGCTTGCCGAACTGCAACTGGGTCTTCACCCCGAACAATTGCTGGGCGCCGGGTATGAGGGTGCTCCGTGAAGGGAAGGCCACATTACCCAGTTCAAAGCGTTTGATGATCTCATCGCCCAAACCGGTATAATCGAGTTTGAGCTGGTTGTCCTGGCCGAAGTTGGCGAGGGTATTATAGTTGATCGGAAATTTCAGTTTACCGCCGATATCGGCGTTCACGTTCACCTGCGCGTTCATGTCGAAATCGAGACCGCCGTTCTTCCGGGCGTTCTCGGGCAGGGTGGGGTTATTGATCTTCTGTCCCTGGTAACCGGCGGTGATGTCCACATTACCCTGGGGCGTGATGTTGATCTTGCCATTACCGAAGAGGCGGTTGAAGAGGTTGTCGTATAAAGACAGTTTGGGTTTTACCCTGCCGCGGTTGAGCAGGTTGAGGGTATTGGCCCTTTTCTTGAAATATTCGTTCTCGGTCTGGCGCCCGCGGATGGCCCAGTATTCATCAAAACTGTAGGACGTGGTGGAGCGGTAGTATTTGTTCCCGATCTTTTCGTAAACGATGTAGCGGCGGGTCTTGGGATCATAGACCACCGAATCGCGGAGGTTGGAGGGGTTCCTGAAATCGAAGGTGCTCCGGCGGGGATTGGACAGGAAATCACCCCGGCGATCATAGATCGGGTAGTGCAGGCTGTCGCGGTAATTGGGAATGGTATCTCCCACCCTGGGATTCTGTTGGGGAGACATAGGTTTAGCTGAAGCGTTTTCACTGGAAAGTACAAAAAACGCGAGGGCTAATAAAAAACAGCCTGGCACCCTGAAATTTTCTTTTCTGATAAGCAACATCCGGTAAATCAATTAACGTAGAGTTCAGTCAAATGGCTTTTAAGGCTTTTTTTATCAATTCTTCTAAATGTGATACCGATGGTTCTGCCAGGATGATCTTTTGGATGGATTGCTCAGCTTGTGATCTGGATATGCCGAGAGCGATTAAAGCATTTAACGCATCCTGTTCCAAACTATTGCCCTGCGGCCTTGATTGGTCTGAACCGGATAATTTGCCTGCTTTATCTTTCAACTCAAGCACCAGCCGTTCCGCTGTTTTTTTCCCTATCCCCTTGACCCGTTCCAGCACGGCAACGTTGCCTTGCTGAATGGCCCTTGTCACTTCTTCGGGACGCAAGGAAGACAACATCATCCTCGCGGTTGCTGCTCCAACACCCGAAACACCGATCAAAAGCTGGAACATCTCCTTTTCGGTCTTTTCAAAAAAACCGAACAACACATGTCCGTCTTCCTTAACCTGTAAATGGGTGAATAAGCGTCCCTCTTCCAGATTCTGGAGCGCCGAATACGTATTTAAACTGATATTCACTTCATAACCCACCCCATTGACATCGATGATCACCTGTGCCGGGCTCTTGAACGAAAACTTTCCTTGCAAATAAGCGTACATAATCGGTATCCAGTCAGTAGCGAAAATAAGGATATTTTGGCAGGTATGACCTTAAAATACCGGTTAAACCAGTCAAATGCCGAAATTATGGGGCTCGGAGGGTGATTTCTACATGCGCTTCTATTGGGGCATGGCTTCGACGGGCTCAGCCTGACACCCTTCGACGGGCTCAGCCTGACACCCTTCGACAAGCTCAGGATGTCTTCGACAAGCTCAGCCTGACATTCGATAAAGCGAAGAACCCCGTCTGCCGCCCTGCGGGGAGCTTGTCGAAGGGTAAAGAACGTATTGCTTCTTTTGGGGCATGGCTTCGACGGGCTCAGCCTGACATTCGACGGGCTCAGCCTGACATTCGACAAGCTCAGGATGTCTTCGACGGGCTCAGCCTGACATTCGATAAAGCGAAGAACCCCGTCTGCCGCCCTGAGCTTGTCGAAGGGTAAAGAACGTATTGCTTCCTTTGGGGCATGTCTTCGACGAGCTCAGACTGACATTCGACAAGCTCAGCCTGACAACACTCTTTTCCCAGCAACGTCTCCTGAAAGGGACCTTGCGTTTTTACTGAGAAATGAAAAAATAACCCCTCCAGATCCCTGATCCTCCAATCTGTTTAATCTGTATTTAATTTCTGTATTTTTACTTTTTTAAAAACCAGTCACTGCATGCAAAAAAGGATCGCTGCCATCACCGCCGTTGGGGGCTATGTACCGGAATACCGGCTCACCAATGCCGAACTCGAAACCATGGTGGATACCAACGACGAATGGATCAGGACCCGCACCGGGATCGAAGAAAGGAGGATATTGAAGGGCGAAGGCCTGGGCAGCAGCGATATGGGCGTGCCGGCCGTGCTGGAACTGTGTAAGAAAAGGGGGATCAGTCCGCTCGACATCGACTGCCTGATCTGCGCCACCGTAACCCCCGACCTGGTCTTCCCGGCCACGGCCAATATCATTTGCGACAAGATCGGCGCCACCAACGCCTTCAGTTACGATATCGGGGCAGCCTGCTCCGGCTTCCTGTTCGCCCTCACCACCGGCGCCAGCCTGATCGAAAGCGGCCGGTATAAGAAAGTAGTGGTGGTAGGCGTTGATAAGATGAGCAGCATCATCGATTACAGCGACCGTGCCACCTGCATCATTTTCGGCGACGGGGCCGGCGCCGTTTTATTGGAAGAGGACCCCGAAGGCAACGGGATACAGGACAGTATTCTCAAGACCGATGGCTCGGGCCGGCAATACCTGCATATGAAAGCAGGCGGTTCGGCCAAGCCCAGTACCATTGAGACCGTGATGGCCCGCGAACACTTTGTTTACCAGGAAGGACAACCGGTTTTCAAGTTCGCCGTTAAGGGCATGGCGGATGTCAGCTACGACCTGATGCAACGGAACGGGTTGTCGGCCGATGACATCGCCTGGCTCGTACCCCACCAGGCCAACCTGCGCATCATCGATGCCACGGCCAACCGGATGGGACTGCCCAAAGAGAAAGTGATGATCAATATCCAGAAATTCGGTAATACCACGGCCGGAACCATTCCGCTTTGTTTATGGGAATGGGAAGGCCGCCTGAAGAAGGGCGACAACCTCATCCTGGCGGCTTTCGGAGGCGGTTTCACCTGGGGCGCCACCTGGATCAGGTGGGCTTATGATGCGGGTTAAGCAGCATTCATCAGCTGATCCTGCTCTTTTAAAAAAGTTAATGAGTTTTTAGTTCCTGGTTTTTTAGTCCCCAGATGCATTTATTGTCGGCATTGATCCACTGACAGATCCCAAACTAAAAAGCCAACTATGAACTAACCAACCAAAAACTAAAAAACTAATAACTAAGTAACAAATTCTCATGAAAAAATATTTACTCCTTTCCGTCATCAGTATTTTCTTCTTCGCCTTCACCGGTAAGGCCCAGTTCACCCGTTATATCGTCAAGCTGAGGGATAAGGGCACGAGCCCCTATAGCCTTTCCAACCCCTCGCAATTCCTGTCGGCACGGGCCATCCAGCGCAGGGCCAGGTACGGCATCATGATGGATTCGGCCGATCTGCCCATCACGCCACGCTATATCGACAGCATCCGGCTTGCCGGGGCGGTGACGATACTCAATTATTCCAAATGGCTGAACCAGGTGGCCATTCAGACCACTGACGCGGCTGCCCTCACCAAGATCAGCAGTTTCCCCTTCGTGCTGAGCCGGGCACCCGTCGCTACCCTTGTCAATCCCATGGAAGTGCCGGTCAATAAAGTGTTGGACGGTCCTGATCCCATTCCCAATAACCCACCCCCTGCCCCGCAGAACGTGACCGATTATTACAGTTACGGCCAATCCTACGGACAGGTACACCTCCATAACGGGGAGTTCCTGCACAACCGCGGCTTCCGGGGCCAGGGCATGCAGATGGCGGTGCTGGATGCGGGTTTCTATCACTACCTCAGTCTGCCCACCTTCGACAGCATCCGCAACAACGGCCAGGTTTTAGGAACCTGGGATTTTGTGGCCGGCAATGCCAGCGTGGATGAGGACCATACACACGGCATGAACTGCCTGAGCACCATCGCGGCCAATATGCCCGGCGTGTTCATGGGAACCGCGCCAAAAACCTCTTTCTACCTCTACCGAACCGAAGATGTCAACAGCGAATACCCCATTGAAGAACAGAACTGGGCCGCCGGCGCCGAAAGGGCCGATAGCCTGGGTGTGGATGTCTGCTCGGTTTCCCTGGGTTATTTCACTTTTGATAACTCGATCTTCAACTACACCTATAACGACATGAACGGCGACAATACCATGATCGCCCGGGCAGCCGATATGGCCGCTAAAAAAGGCATGCTGGTGGTGGTAGCCGCAGGCAATGAAGGAAGCGGCGCCTGGCATTACATCATCTCCCCGGCCGATGCCGACAGTGTGATGGCCATCGGTGCCGTAAGCACCAGCGGTGTGGTGGGCGGATTCAGCAGTTATGGCCCCAGCAGCGACGGACAGATCAAGCCTTCCGTAGCCGCCGTTGGCGTCAGCGCCACCATCGCCAATTCCAGTACGGGATTACCCACCACCGGAAGCGGTACCTCGTTCGCCTGTCCCAATATGGCCGGTTTGGCCACCTGTCTCTGGCAGGCCTTCCCCGAAGTGAACAACATCAGCATCATCAATAACCTGCAACTGGCGGCCAACCGCTTCAATAACCCCGATAACCGTACCGGTTACGGGATCCCCAATATGAAGAAGGCCTTCGTGCAGCTGATCAAACAGCTTTATTCGCAGCAGGTGGTCCTGGCCAGTTGTAAGACCACCCTGCAGTGGTCGGCCAAGGCCGATTCGGTGATCACGGTATCGGTTGAACGCAAATTACCCACCGACCTCAATTATGTCACCCTCAACACGCAAACCTCCACCGGAGCTTTCTCCATGCGCAATTTCAATTATGTGGATGACCTGGCCCTCATACCCTCCGGCCAGATCAAATACCGCATCCGGATGAATGTCTCCGCAGATACCACCTTTTTCCTCGATTCAGCCACGGTGACCCATGTTGCCAATTGTAACCCGCAACCGGTACTCACCACTTCGGGCCTGAGTGGCTTTGGAACCATCTGCACGGGCAGTTCAAGCGCACCCGGTTCCTTCACTATCACGGGCACCAACCTGCCCGCCGGTAACGTGACCGTTGCCGCGGTTACGGGTTACAGTTATTCCACTTCCGTGAACGGGACCTATAGCGCCAGCCTTTCCCTGGCCCAGCCCGGCGGCTCTTACAGCCAGGTGATCTACGTGAAATTCACCCCGCCGGCAGCGGGTACTTTCAACGGCAATATCGTGGTGACCGTCGGCAGCAGTATCGCACA
This sequence comes from Chitinophagaceae bacterium, assembly GCA_016721725.1. Lineage (GTDB taxonomy): Bacteria > Bacteroidota > Bacteroidia > Chitinophagales > Chitinophagaceae > Ferruginibacter. Next base: position 49,407 of record JADKHN010000001.1, read on the forward strand.
GGTAGCGGTAAGCGGTACGGGAATCGCTTCCCTTGCCACTTTAGCCACCGGTTCAGCATCCGGCATCACCCTTTACAGCGCCGTATTAGCCGGACAAGTAGTGAGTTCTACCTGCTACCCGGTCACCAATTATGGCATCGAATACAGCACCACGCCGGGCTTTCCCAACGGAAGCGGAACCCGGGTACAGGGCAACAATATTTTATCAGGCAACTATTCGGTCACGGCCGGCAACCTCGCTCCCAATACCACCTATTATTACAAAGCGTATGGGGTGAATCTCGGCGGAACGGCCTATGGCACCGAGCAGAGTTTCAAGACCCTGCCCCTGCCAAACGGACTGGTGATCTATAACAGTCCTATGAGCCAGGGCATCGGTTTACATTATTCCATCACCGGCATCACACCCGGATCTTATGGTGTAAGGGTCATCAGCCGGGCCGGACAATTGGTATATTATGACCAGTTCGGCGTCACCACCAATTATATCGACCAGACGATCGCATTACCCGTACATTTATCAACCGGTGTTTATACCTTACAACTGTTCGGTATCGGGGTGTCGCTGAAAGAGAAGAAATCCTTCATCATCCATTGAGTTGGAAAATGAATTTTATAGAGACCGTTTAAATTACCCGTTATGAAAAAGCTCTCGTTTTACAGTATAGCCTTTGTCGTTTTTATCACGGCTACATCATACGTGGAGATTACGGCGCCGGTCAGCTCTTTAAAAACCATAGAGGATATCCTGACTGAAAAAGCCTGGAAAGCCGAAGAGATCAGGGTTCAGCAGGCAGACGGGATGGCTAAATATTATAAGCGGGGCGGATCCTCCAATACGGTAGATTACGATACGGATTTACTCAAATTCAATAGGGACCACACCGGTATGTATTATTATTCGGGAGAGCAATACAAAACGACCTGGCGGTTCATGGATGAGAACAGGTCCAAAATGACCCTGGTGATCTATTTTTACACGCCATTGACGATACACCTTGAAAACATCAACATTACCGGAAATATTTTCAAATATTCGCAGTACATCAATGCAGGCAAAGACAGTTACCTGGCATCCTGTACAAGAACAACCGATAGGAACGAAATGGATTGTCCGGTAGGCTCAGGAACCATTCATTTGGATAATACCGCGACGAACATCGTATCGGCTTTTTGATCAACACCTTTTATGTATTCCACCTGCAATACCCGCAGGTGGAATTTTTCTTTTATCCAGTCCACGTTCCCTTCATTCTCTGCGGTAAAGACCGAGCAGGTGATGTAGATGAAGAGGCCGCCCGGGGCAAGCCTGGAGAGTGCGGACGACGCGATACGTTGCTGCTTTTCCGCGAATTCTCCGATGCGGGCGGGTTCGAAATATCCGAGTTGTTCGGGGGTACGGCTCCAGGTACCGCTTCCGGTACAGGGTACATCGCAGAGGATCATCGGAAAATCGGCTGCGGGCAAGACGGGATCTGTTTGTCCCAGGTCGGTGATCAGTGTATCGTAATGAGTTATCCCGGCCGTGGCGAAACGTTTCCTGCAATTGGCCAGGATGCTTTCCCGTATGTCCGACACCGTTAGTTCCACCAGGCCCTGCAGGAGATCGTACAAGAGAATGGACTTCCCGCCGCTGGCGGCGCAGCAATCCCAGGCCCTCAATGGATAATGGATAATGGATAATGGAAAATTCAGGACCTGCTGGGAAGAAGCGTCTTGTACGACCGCCTCCCGATCCGGTTCCAGGATCCGGTCGACCGCGGTGCCATTGGGTAAGGAGAGGGTGTTATCACTGATGAAACAGAATGAAAGCCCGGCAGCGGTAAGTTTTCCGGTCACTTTTTCCTTTTGCCCGGGCCTGATGCGCAGAAAAAGATCCGGTTGCTGAAGCATCGACAGAGAATAAGTTTCATGATCGATGGAATGAGTCAATTCATTTTTCCAGGGGAATATTTTACCCGGATCGATACGGCCATTCAGCATTTTCAATTTTTCATTTAAGGACAAACCGGTATGCTCATTCCATTCCGGGCGGTGAAAGGCTAAAAACGGACTGGGCGATGTTTCACAAAGAAAGGCAGCCACAATGATCCGTTCTTCCACGGAAAGATTTATAGAAGACTTTCCCAACCGGAAATATTGATAACAAAGTTTGGCGATCTGCTTCCGGTCGCGGGAGCCGTATTTCTTATCCGCGGTGAAGAATTTTTTCAGGAATGCCGAGAGAGGCTCCTGGCCTTTAAAGGCTTCAATGATCTTGACGGCAGTATGCAGGTGTGATTGATGGAGCACGATGCAAATGTAAACTAAGTGAGTTTGAGTAAGAGAAATCAGGCTAAATGAAATGTCAGGTTGAGCTTGTCGAAACCGAGCTTGTCGAAACCGAGCTTGTCGAAACCGAGCTTGTCGAAACAGGAATTATTCAGCGGCATTCCGTTCATTACCCTTCGACAAGCTCAGGGTGACAAGCTCCACGCCTTGTTGCGGAACAGGCAGGATGAGAAGCTCCCCGCAATGCTACGGGGCAGGAAGGGCGAGAAGTCAGGTTGAGCTTGCGAAACGCGGTGACGAGCCTGTTCGATAACGGTGTCATCACCCTTCGACAGGCTCAGGGCGACAGGAGATTTTACGGCCATTAAAGGTTTCATACTTCCAGCAAACTTTTCACCGGGTCCTTACCGAATAAGAGCAGTTCCGGTTTTTCCAGCAGTTCCTTGACGCGAACCAGGAAGCCCACTGACTCCCTGCCGTCGATGATGCGGTGGTCGTAGCTCAGCGCCAGGTACATCATGGGCCTGATCACCACCTGTCCGTTAATGGCCATGGGCCTGTCCTGTATCTTATGCATGCCCAGGATGGCGGACTGGGGGATATTGATGATGGGGGTGCTCATGAGGGAACCGAAGACCCCGCCATTGGTGATGGTGAAGGTACCGCCCGACATTTCCTCCAGGCTGAGTTTATTGTCCTTGGCTTTTGCCGCGAGTTCGGCCACTTTGGCTTCGATACCGGCCATGCTGAGGCTCTCCGCGTTTCGGATCACCGGCACTACCAATCCCTTGGGGGCGCTCACGGCGATGGAGATATCACAGTAATCGTGGTATAGGATCTGATCGCCATCGATATAAGCGTTCACGGCGGGCCATTCCAGCAGGGCATAGGTACAGGCCTTGGTGAAAAAGCTCATGAAGCCGAGGTTGACACCGTGAAGCTCCTTGAATTTGTCTTTATACTGGGCCCTGATGGCCATGATGGCGCTCATGTCCACTTCATTGAAAGTGGTGAGCATGGCCGTGGTATTCTTGGCTTCCACCAACCGGCGGCTGACTGTTTTGCGCAGGTTGCTCATCTTTTCCGGGCGGTCATTGCGGGAAAAGAGTTCGAGACCGGGTTTACGTCCCGGGTTATTCAGGGCTTCCAGCACATCCTGCTTCATGATCCGGCCACCGCTTCCGCTGGGTGTCAAACCGGTGACATCCATTTTTTTATCGGCGATGATGGCGGCAGCCACGGGTGAGGTTTTGATCTCGGATTTTGGATTTTCGATCTTAGATTTCTCAGCAACGGGTATTTCCTTTTTTTCAACGGGGGGCTCGATGGTCGTTCCTTCTGGTTTTACCGCATCGGTATCGATGCTGGCCACTACTTCCCCGATCTGGATATTGCTGCCTTCGGCGGCGATAATGTGCAGGGCGCCGGCTTTTTCGGCATTGATCTCAAAAGTGGCTTTTTCGCTTTCCAGCTCGGCGATCACTTCATCCCGGTTCACCCAGTCGCCTTCTTTCTTATGCCATTTCACCAGGGTCACTTCCGTGATGCTCTCTCCTACTGATGGAACTTTGATGTCGATTGCCATGGTTACTGAAATTAGGGTGCAAAAATCGGGGAATTTTAAGGATTATGGAAATAGAATTAAAGGTGACCAACCGGAATTGTTTTATAGGGAATAATAAGGGGGTCCCTCCTTATGTCGGGATGACAAAATAAGGAGTGGGATGACAAAATAAGGAGTGGGATGACAAAACAAAATAAAAAAAGGAGTGGGATGATAAAAAAAGGAGTGGGATGACAAATTAAGCGTCAGGCACCCAGGTAGGTCTTCAGCAACTTGCAGCGTGATGCCGTCCGCAGTTTGGTAATGGCCTTGTCCTTGATCTGCCTGACCCTTTCCCGGGTGAGGTTGAAATGTTCGCCAATATCTTCCAGGCTGAGGGCATGGTCCACCCCGATGCCGAAGAAAAAGCGGATCACATCCTTTTGTCTTTCGGTGAGGGTGCTCAGGGAGCGGTCTATTTCAGTCTTAAGAGAAGCTTTGAAAGCGAGTTCATTATCGGTACTGGCCGCGTTGGTATTGATGAGCACATCGATCAGTGTGCTGTCTTCTCCGTCGCTCAGGGGCTGGTCCATGCTCACATGACGGGCGGCAACGCCGAGGGTGGCGGCTACTTCATCGGGGTCCATATCCAGTAAAAAAGCCAGTTCTTCGGGGGTTGGCTCCCGCTCGTATTCCTGTTCCAGTTGTGAATAGGCTTTGCTGATCCGGTTGGTGAGCCCTACTTTGTTCAGGGGCAGCCTGACGATCCGGGATTGCTCGGCCAGGGCCTGCAGGATGCTTTGACGGATCCACCATACTGCATAGGAAATGAATTTGAATCCGCGTGTCTCATCGAAACGCTGGGCAGCTTTGATCAGTCCGAGATTACCTTCATTGATCAGGTCGGGCAGGGTAAGCCCCTGGTTCTGGTATTGTTTGGCGACCGATACCACGAAACGAAGATTGGCCTTGGTGAGCTTTTCCAATGCCAGCTGGTCGCCCTGTTTGATGCGGATGGCCAGTTTGACTTCTTCTTCTGGGGTGATCAGTTCTACTTTTCCGATTTCCTGGAGGTACTTCTCTAAACTCTGACTCTCACGATTGGTGATAGACTTAGTGATCTTCAGCTGACGCATGCTCATAAGCCCGTTGGTTTAAAGGTTAGACGTAAAAATAGTGATGGGTTAATCTTTTGTTAAAAACTACAATAATCATTAACGTAATTTATACTATTTACTATATGCTGCCAAAAAATAATTTTCTAAAAGACTGGATTTCAGTGGCTTGAAGGTCATTTTGTTTAAATTTAATTAGCCAAATGTTAAACAAAAATAAAAACTAAAATATTTTGTTACGTAGTTTATTTTGTTATTATTGCAAGAAGCTAGGATATTACTAAAAATTGAGAATGAGCAAGAAAGTTTTATATACGTTGGAATACCCGGTACGATCATCACCCGGCATTTTATGGGATTTTTTACGGACACCGGCCGGTTTACAGGAGTGGTTCGCGGACAAAGTGGATGAGCGTGACGGCGTTTTCAGTTTTTCCTGGAATGGGACCACAGACAAAGCCGAATTGCTGGAAAGTGAGGAAGATAAATTCGTGAAGTTTCGCTGGAACCACCAGACCAAGGATGAATACTTTGAATTCCGCATAGAAAAATCCGAAGTGACCAATCAGACCATCCTCATCATCCGCGATTTTGCCGATAAGAAGGACATCAAGGACCAGAGCCAGTTGTGGGAATACCAGGTGAAAGACCTGTTTCACCGGATCGGCAGTTAAGGCTTCAGCAGCCTCAATATTCGGGCATAGGTTTGTGCAGCCAGTTCAGGCATCCCGTTCCACTGATCCAGGTCGAATTTAACCGACAGCTTGAGGAAATCCCTTTGGGCTAAGATGCTTTCCATGGCATCAAGTCCCATCTCTCCGATCGATTGATAATTCCCATCCTCAAAATGATGCTGCCAGGGATCCTCATTGACGCAGAGATAGAACCCGGATGCGATCAATTCGTCGCGATGGGTGATGATGTTTTGCCTGTATGACCTCGCATAGGACCCTCCCAGTTGCAAAGTGAAGCTGAAGAAATGTCCCCACCAGAACATCGTTCGTATGGCGAAAACATCCCGGGAACGGAAGCAGCGGGGATGATCGAGCAATACATAAGGCATGTCCAGGTAATTCTCCCCTTTGTAGATCTTGGGCTCGCTGTTCAGCACCTCAGCCGGCATCCACTCTTTTTCCTGTTCCAATAAGGTTTTCAGCGATGCTGAAAATCCACCCATCATCGCATAGACCTTATCCGTCACGGCACGTTTCGTTAAAATCCATTCACGGTCGTTCACCAATTGCTGTTCCTGAGGTGAAAGAGTTATTTTTGTATCGGTCGGCATGACGCCAAACTTACTAAATAAGCCTAAGTTTCCGTGATAAAGAAATTAGACAAACTCATCATCAAGTCGTTCATCGGGCCGTTCATTGTAACGTTTTTCATCGCCTTTTTTGTGCTGATGATGCAGATCCTCTGGAAGTACATTGATGACCTGGTAGGAAAAGGGCTTGACCTGCTTACCATCGGTCAATTCCTCTGGTACGCCAGCGCCACCATGCTTACCCTGGCCATGCCCATCGCCATCCTCATCTCTTCCATCATGACCTTTGGCAACCTGGGCGAGAGTTTTGAACTGGTGGCCATCAAATCCTCCGGCATCTCGCTGCTCCGTTTCATGCGCCCCCTGGTCTGGATCGCCGTGCTGCTCTCCGGCATCACGTTCCTCTTCGCCAACTATGTTATCCCTTATGCCAATCTGCAGTTCGTCACCCTCTATAATGATATCTATTTCAAGAAACCTGCCTTCGAGCTCAAGGAAGGCGTATTCTTCACCCATATTCCCGGCTATGCCATCAAGGTGGGTAAAAAAGACAACGACGGGAAGACCATACATAATGTGCTGATCTACGAACAGACCAACCCCTTACAGGACAACAGCATCATCGCGGAGAAAGGGGTGATGAAGATATCGGATGATAAACGTTTCCTGGAATTCAACCTCGAGAACGGCTATCGCTACCAGGAAAGAGGTTATACAACCGATTCGTCCACCGAATATATCCGGCTGAACTTCCGTTCCTTTAAAAAATTATTCGACCTCAGCGCCCTGCAAAAACAGACCACCAGCGACAGCGTGTACCGAAGCAATTTCAAGATGCTCAGCGTCAGGCAGATCAATCACTCACTGGACTCTCTGGATAAACTGGGAGATTCACTGGTTAAACGCCTGGACAAGGAACTCACCAATTACATGCAGTTTGAAAAGATCCCCGACAGTGTCTGGAAAAAATTACCACCGCTGGCGGCAAAGACCGGAAAATCCCCTCCGCTCATTCCCGATTCGGCCCGTTATACCGTGAACGAATCAGCCATGTCGATGGCCTATAATTTAAGGAACAGCCTCGAAGGCACCGGCATGGAAGTGGAAAGCCGTAAAAAGGATATCCGGTTCCACAAGATCGAATGGCACCGTAAATTCTCCCTTTCCCTGGCCTGTCTCGTCTTGTTCTTCATCGGAGCCCCGCTGGGTTCCATCATCCGCAAGGGCGGACTGGGCATGCCCCTGGTGGTGGCCATCATCTTCTTCCTGATCTTCCACCTGCTCAACATGTTCGGCGAAAAATTCGTCAAGGAAAACCTCACTTCACCCTTTGTGGGCATGTGGCTGGCGGTGTTGGTCCTGATACCGGTTGGCGTCTTTCTCACTTATAAGGCCATGCACGATTCGCAACTCTTCAGCAAGGAGTTTTATTACCGCGCTTTTAAGAAGATTAGGCCGCTTTTAAGTAAATTTAGCAAGCGGAAACCCGATTCAGTTTAATCTAAATTCAAGCCATGTCAAAGAAGAACAGCAAAGGCCGCAGGGAATTCATCGCCAATTCCCTGAAAAGCGGACTCGCCATCGGCATCAGTATGAATGCCACGGGCAGTTTCCTCCAATCCTGTTCACCGGCGAAGGCCGTTGCAAGCAGCGCTTTTCAAACCGGTTTCGATCAGCAGCCCCTTCCCTATAAATACGATGCGCTGGAGAATGTGATCGATGCCATGACCATGGAGATCCATTATTCCAAACACGCGGCGGCTTATTCCAAGAACCTGAAAGACGCGGCCATGGCTGAAAAAGTGGATGCCGCCAAACCTCTGGAAGAATTGCTGGCCCGCATATCCTTTTTTTCCGCCAAGATGCGCAACAACGGCGGCGGCCATTATAACCATGAACTGTTCTGGCAATGCATGCGTCCAAAGCAGGCCAATAATATACCCACAGGGAACCTGGCCTCAGCGATCGACAAGGCATTCGGCAGTTTTGATAATTTCAAAAAGCAGTTCGCAGATGCCGGCAAAAATCGTTTTGGCAGCGGCTGGGCCTGGCTCTATACAGATAAGGACAAGAACCTGAAGATCGGCTCCACCCCCAACCAGGATAATCCGTTAATGGATATCAGCGACATAAAAGGATTCCCGATCCTGGCCCTGGATGTATGGGAACATGCTTATTATTTGAAATACCAGAACAAGCGGGCAGACTATATCGAGAACTGGTGGAATGTGGTGAACTGGGATTATGTGGGGCAACGGTTTGAGAAAAGTTAACTAAACTGTTTTAGTTATTTAGTTTGTTAGTTTGTTAGTTTTTAGTTCTCTTATATCCGGAGATCAAGCACTTATTACTCACGATCGATCCAATGAAGAAATACCTGATACCTTTTTTCCTCACCGGCACCCTGATCATGATGGTGGTGATGGCGATGACCGGTAAACCGCTGAAGAACCCGGAAACGCCCCGGGGTATCCTCGACCTGGAATTTGCCTATAACAGTGTCATGGTCGATAAGGTGGTGAATACCTGGGCTTCGATCTCTTCGGTAGATACCATCGCGGCAGCTAAAAATAACACCGGACTGGATTTCCTTTTCCTGCTCTTTTACGCGGGTTTTCTTTACCTCGCTTCCCTGAAAATATATACAGGTTTCGGAGGCGCTTTTGGCAAGGCCGGAAAATGGATCGGCAGGGGGGCCTTGCTGGCCGGGGTACTGGACATATTGGAAAATACCGGTATGTTAATGAGTCTGAACGGGCACATTTCCGACCCGGTAGCCCTGTTAACAGCGATCTGCGCAACGATCAAATGGGTCCTGGCTGGTGTGGCTTTATTATATGTGCTGACAGGGGCTTTCGCACTATTGAGAACCCGGTATATGGGTCGGTAGAACCTCCCTGAATGGACTCAGCCTTTGTCCAGAGGCACCCCAAAAAGGCACAACTAAAACAAAGGCTGATAAATTGACAAACAATCTGATACAAAGATAGGGACACCCGAAACACACCACAAAATTTAAGTCGTTTATTTTGCAAAATTTTATCAAATCACAAGCTGCTTTTATAACTTGAAAAACGCTTACATTCGTTAATGACCCAATGACCCAATGACCCAATGACCCAATGACCCAATGACCCAATGACCCAATGACCTAATGACCTAATGACCCACTAACTTAATGACTTAATGACTTTAATCAAACCACTCATCATCAAATAATTCAACCCATATGCAAGCTTGGAAAGACTACCAGGACCAAAACAAAAAACGCTTTTTGAATGAAATGCTCGACCTGCTGCGCATACCCAGTGTCAGCGCCAAGAGCGAACATAAGGAGGATATGCGTAAATGCGCCGAAGCCGTGAAAGCCCGTTTGATGGAAGCCGGGGCTGACAAGGCCGAGATCTATGAGACCGAAGGCCATCCCCTGGTCTATGGTGAAAAGATCATTGATCCTTCCAAACCGACCGTTCTGGTCTACGGACATTATGATGTTCAACCCCCTGATCCGCTCGAACTATGGAAAAGCGGCCCCTTTGAACCGGTGATCATCGATGGAAAGATATTCGCCCGCGGCAGTTGCGACGACAAAGGACAATTCTATATGCATGTCAAGGCATTGGAGATACTGGTCAGAACCAACACCCTCACCAACAACATCAAATTCTGTATCGAAGGCGAAGAAGAAGTGGGCTCACCCAACCTCGGAAAATTCGTCGCCACCCATAAGGAATTACTGAAAGCCGATTGTGTGCTCATCAGTGACAGCGCCATGATCAGCCTGGATACGCCGAGCATCGATATCGGCGTACGCGGACTCAGTTATATCGAAGTGGAAGTGACCGGGCCCAACCGCGACCTCCACAGCGGAGTCTATGGCGGCGCCGTTGCCAATCCCATCACCATATTGGCCAAGATGATCGCCAGTTGCCATGATGAGAACAACCATATCACCATTCCCGGGTTTTACGATGATGTGGTGGAATCAACGGAAGCGGAAAGGGAACTGATGGCCCTGGCTCCTTATGATGAGAAGGAATTCAAGGAAGACCTCGGCGTTGCAGAACTTTGGGGAGAGAAGGGTTATAGTACCAATGAAAGGACCGGCATCCGTCCGACCATCGAACTGAATGGCATCTGGGGCGGTTACCAGGGCGAAGGCGCCAAGACCGTTCTCCCCGGCAAAGCAACAGCGAAGATATCCGCCAGGCTGGTACCCAACCAGAGATCCGCGGTCATCACGGAAAAGCTATTGAATTATTTCAGGAAGATCGCGCCCCCCTCTGTTACGGTAAACGCTTTTGAACACCATGGCGGCGAACCCTATATGACCCCGATCGACAGTACAGCATACAAAGCGGCGGCGAAGGCCATGGAGACGACATTTGGCAAGACCCCGATCCCGGTCAGGGGCGGCGGCAGCATTCCCATCTGCGCCTTATTTGAAAAAGAACTCGGGATCAAGATCGTCTTCATGGGCTTTGGGTTGGACAGCGATAACCTGCACAGTCCGAATGAGAAATTCAACCTGGCTAATTTTTATAAAGGCATTGAAACGATCCCATATTTCCACCAGTATTTTACGGAGATGAGTTAAGATGGGTGGCAGTGGGCAGTTGGCAGTTGGCAGTAGGCAGTTGGCAGTTAGCAGTTGGCTATTTAGAATTCAAATTGCTGATTTTTTTGAATGCAGCTGATGACTGAGAACTGCAAACTGGGAACTGAGAACTACAATACCCGCTTCGTTCCGGCATACAGTTCATATTCCAGCAATCTGCAGTCGATCTTGCTCGTGAAGAATTCGATCCGCCGTTTGGGTTTCAGCCCGATCTTTTTGGCCAGTTCCAGGTTACCCGTGAAGATATAACCGGTATATCCCTTGCATTTCTTCTTCATGAAATCTCCGATACGCCCGTATGTCAGTTCCAGTTCGGCTTCAACGCCCAGCCGGTCGCCGTATTCGGGATTGAAATAGACCACTCCATTCCCTTCCTCAGGGATCATCGTCTCCTCAAAATCACCCACCCCGAATTCGATCAGTTCTTCCACACCGGCGATGCCGGCATTGATCCGGGATACATTCACCGCGTCTTCGCTGATGTCGGTGGCGATGATCCTCAATCCCGGGACATCCCTGACCTGTTGTTCGAGTTTTCTAAATGAGGCATCATAGGTCTTTTCATCATAACCTACAATGTGCATGAAGGCATAATTGAAACGAAGGAGTCCGGGTTTACGATTGGTGGCGAGCAGTGCCGCTTCAATGGCCACTGTGCCTGAGCCGCACATGGGATTGACAAAGGGTGAAATGCGGTCCCACCTTGTTGCCAGTAAAGTAGCAGCGGCCAATGATTCGAGCATGGGCGCTTTCCCGGGGATCTTGCGGTATCCGTGTTTGGACAAGGTCTCACCGGATGTATCGAGAAAGATCTCGGCAACGGATTCCTGCCAGTACAGATGGATCACGGTCCTGTCCAGCGCGGGTCCCGAATCGGGCCTTTCGCCCGTTAAATTCCTGAACCGGTCAGCAATGGCGTCTTTCATTTTCACATTCGCGAAGAGCTGGTTGTTGATCGTGGGGTTGTTCACATTACTCGTGATGGAGAAATAGCCATCCTTGTTCAAGATGGTTTCCCAGGGAAATTCGATCAGTTCTTTATACAATGATTCGGCATTGGCAGCCGGAAATTCTTTCAGAGAGAACAGGACCTGGCTGGCGCAGCGCAGGTTGAGGTTGAGTGTGATGCAGTCGTTCAGCGAACCGGATAATTCAACCCCGGTCTTAAAAGTACGGACGGGTTTATACCCCAATTCAACGACCTCTTTTTCCAGGAAGGGCGACAAGCGATTGCTGCAGGTGATGATGATACGGCTGTTGAGGTGAAAATCCATGAGCAAACTTAGTTTAAATGCCGGAGAATGGAGAATAGACAATGGAGAATGGAAAATGGAAAATGGGCAAATCTTAAGTTGAAGTAGGTTGCTTTTTCATTGAGCATTGATCATTGAGCATTGAGCATTTAATATTGAAAATATCTTCTTCGAATTCATCCTATTGCACCTGTCAATAACCTCAAACTTTCAACTTTCAACTTTCAACCTTCACCTTATCTTTGCACCATGCTAACGATCAGCCAACGCGGCCAGCACATGCCGGCCTCGCCCATCCGGAAACTGGTGCCCTATGCCGAAGCGGCGAAGAAAAGAGGCACCAAGGTTTACCACCTTAACATCGGCCAGCCCGATATCGAAACGCCTCCGCAGATCCTGGATGCCGTTCGTCATTCCGACTTCAAGGTATTGGAATACAGCCACAGCGCCGGTAATGAGAGTTATCGCCGCAAACTGGTTGACTATTATAAAAAAGTGGGGATCGATATCCGGTACGACCAGATGATCATCACTACGGGCGGCAGCGAGGCCATCATCTTCGGTTTCATGGCCTGCCTGGACCCCGGTGATGAAGTGATCATACCCGAACCCTTTTATGCCAATTACAATGGATTCGCGGTGGAAGCCGGCGTCATCGTTAAACCCATCACCTCCAATATAGAATCAGGTTTCGCACTACCTCCCATCGAGGATTTCGAGAAGATCATCACACCCAGGACAAAAGCGATCGTCGTCTGCAATCCCAATAATCCCACCGGCTATCTGTACAGCGCCGATGAAATGGAGATCCTCCGGCAGATCATCATCAAGCACAATTTATACCTGTTCGCTGATGAGGCTTACCGCGAATTCTGTTATGAAGGGACCCACACCAGCGCCATGCATTTAAAGGGCGTGGATGATAACGTGGTGCTGATGGATACGATCAGTAAACGCTACAGCGCCTGCGGGGGACGTATCGGCGCCTTCGTGACCCGGAACAAGGCCTTGCTGGACGCCACCATGAAATTCGCCCAGGCCCGATTGAGCCCGCCCAGTTTCGCCCAGATCCTCGGCGAAGCGGCGATCGACCTGCCTGATAATTATTTTGACACCACCAAGGCGGAATACAAATTAAGGCGCGATACCATCGTTAAACGACTCAACAGCATACCGGGTGTTTTTTGTCCCAACCCCGGCGGAGCATTCTATGCCATGGCCAAATTGCCCATTGATGATTCGGACCAGTTCTGCCAATGGCTGCTGGAATCTTTTTCCTATAATGGCCAGACCGTCATGCTGGCCCCGGCCACGGGTTTTTATGGCACCCCGGGATTGGGAAAGCAGGAGGTCAGGCTTGCCTATGTGCTGAACACCGAAGCCATCCATGCCGCGATGGATTGCCTGGAAAAGGCATTGGAAGCGTATCCCGGAAGAAAATTGAATTAAGAAGGTCTGCTGAATAAAAAGATGCCGGTTCATATGAACCGGCATCTTGCATGATAGTATGTCCTGTAATTACTGGAGATGAGTCTTGAAGAAATTCACCGTTTTATTCATCGCGTCATCGGTATTGCCGGTGTTGAAACCGTGCCCGTCGAGGTATTCATAATATTCGTTGGGCACCCCAATGGAATTCAGCCTTCCCCTCAGCCATTGACTTTGATACAAGGGGACGATGACGTCAATGGTGCCGTGAAAGATGATCGTAGGCCTCGATGTTGCCGTAGCGGTGGAGAATGGACTGTTGGCCTGGTAAACGGGAACATTCCAGGCCGTATTGTTATATTGGATCAGGAGGTCCTTGATCGGCTTCCCGATCCAGATATTGAAACTGTTGTACCAGCTCCAGTCGTCGAGTACGGCCGGTCCGAAGAAATCGGCCACGGCCCTCACTTTATTTCCGGTGTTATAAGCATACGTATATAACATCGCGAGATGAGCCCCGGCACTGGCGCCGACCATGAGCAATGAATCCGACACAACGAACTGGGTTTTGTTGTTGAGGATGAAATTCACGGCAGAGGATATATCGCCCATGATCTGGGTGTGATGGATATTGGCGGCATTACTGGCCAGGCGGTAATTGACATTGGCAATGGCGGCCTCGGGCCATTTGGCACGAAGGATGTTCTTGTAATAATTCATGTCGGACTTGTCACCGGCCTCCCAACCTCCGCCATGGATCAGGATGATGAGCTTGGTCGCGGTGGTCCTGCCGGCAGGCAGATAAACATCCATTTTTTGTTTGGGATCGCTGCCGTATGCCGTATCCAGGATGATCCTTTCGATCTGGGTTCCGCCTCCCGTGCCTCCCCCTCCGGTACCTCCGCCGCCACCGGGCGTTTCCTTGATACAGGAAGACATCAAGAGGCAGACAGCCATCAGGCCAGAAAAAAATACAGGAGAGGCAATACGGGGAAGAGTTGTTTTGAACATAATCAGCTGGTTTGTCGGGTTTGATTTGTGAACCCAAGAGACAGCAAAATAAACGCCAATATCAGCGGGCTATTATTAAAACTGGCCTTTTTAACATTTTTTTCTTTGATCCCATGTGAACGCAACGGTCACCTGGCGATCTCCACGGTCCAGTCATTCCCGCTGTATATCTGATGTTTAGCAGAAAAATTGCCCATATTCAGTGCAAATGAGACCTGCATCAGGCTGTTGAGGTATAACAATGGCTTACCCACGGGTACGGCGCCGAAGGTCTCGCTGTAGGGCATGCGTGACTGGTAGACCTGTTTTTTATTATGGAATATCCTGACGTTAAGGGATTCACCAGTCTTCGCCTGCAGTTGTGTAAAGAGTTCGGCCGGGATATTGGTCCAGATATTGCCATACTGGACATCCAGGATGGCAATGGTTCCCTTGATCTTATTGCCTTCCTTCACAGCGAGTTGATAAGGGATCGATACCACTTCATTGGGTAATGCGTTTCCCACTTCTTCAAACCGGATGAGGCCTGCAGCCAAACGGGCCGCGGTAAAAGCATAGACATCACGGCCGTGAAAGGTATAGGAAGCTTCCGAATTCTTCCGGCGGTTCACCGCTTCATTGATCTCCCGGAGTTCGGCGATACCCAACGATCTGGCCACCAGGGTGAGGGTGCCATTATCGGGGGTAACGATGAAATGACCGGTCTTTGTTTTCAATACCACGGATTTCCGTTCTGTACCCACCCCCGGATCCACCACGGAAACGAAGACCGTGCCTGAGGGCCAGTAGGAAACGGTCTGTTCCAAACGATAAGCGGCCTCCCAGATATTGTATGCGGGTATCTCATGCGTCAGATCGAAGATCTTCAGTTCTGAAGATACATCCATGGCCACTCCTTTCATGGCGGATACCGCTCCGTCCTTCAAGCCGAAATCAGACTGAAAAACAACGATCTTATTCTGAGCATAAAGACCGGTTTGTATGCTAAGCAAAACCGCTACAAAAAAGAAACACTTATAGTTCTTCATATACAACTGATTAAAATAAAAATCCCACAAAGGCACAAAGAAAACAAAGCTAAATTTATATGACCAGTCTTTGTATCCTTTGTGCCTTTGCGGGACACGCATTCAATTTATTAGAAATTAAAAGAGACCTTGCCAAAGAGTTTTCTGCCGTTAAAACCCATTTGCACGGAATCCCAGGCACCACCGGATTCATTATCGCCAAACCATCCCTTGGCCAGCGGATTCACACCGAGGTTGGGATGTACGTTGAAGATATTATCACAACCAATGAAAACAGTGAGTCTTTTACAGATCTTATAGGAAGCGAAAACATCGGATACCAGTTTGCCTTTGAAATCAAAGGTCTCGGGTACATACACATTAGCATCCGCGTCCGTAGGTACCTGGGGGTTGATGCCGGTCTGGTTCGGATTATCCGCCGTAGCGTCGCCAAAGCCCAGTAACCTGATCTTGCCGAAATAGGTCAGGTGAACACCCGCTCCGAATTTGCCCATAGTGTATTCCGCGCTCAGGTTGAATTTGGTATTGGGCGCCGAAGCGAGCAGGAAGGCTTCTTCCCGGTCGCTGAAAAAGGTCTTTTGGTTCAATACCGTACCATTCAACGCGGAAGGCACTTTGACATCATCCACTTTCATCTTCTGGAAATTACCGGCAAGCAATAATTTCAAACTGTTCTTTCCCCATTTTTTGGAATAATCGGCAACGATATCCAGTCCGTAGTTGGTGGTGTTCACCGCATTGGCGAAAAATTGAACCGTGGCCACATCAGCCGGGATCTGGGAGATGAAAGAGGCCGGTAAGGTCGGATCAGAAGCGCTGAACAAACCGGACAGTACGATACGGTTCTTCACTTTGACCATATAACCATCAATGGTGACTGAGAATCCCGGTAAAGGCTTCCAGGCAAAGCCCAGGCTTGCGTTCATGGAAGTCTCTTCTTTCAGGTCGGGTATACCGGCTGCCTTGGTAATGGAACTGCCGTTACGGGCAAAGAGGGCGTTGACCAATACGCCGCCGCTGAATGAGGTCAGCGTATTGCTGAAATTGATCTGTTGTAAAGAAGGCGCCCTGAAACCGGTGCTCACCGAACCGCGGATGTTGAAATTAGGCATCACTTTATAACGGGTGGCGAATTTGAAAGTGGCGACAGAGCCGAAATCAGAGTAGTTCTCATAGCGAACTGCTCCATCTACCAGCCAGGCCTTGGTGGCATTCAGTTCCGCATCGGCATACAAGCTGATATTGGCACGATGGGATTTGATGGCATCGGATGGACTGAATCCGGGGAAACCCTGCGAACCCGCGGCGGGTGTCCTGTACTCCCCTACATTGGGATAAAAGATGTCGGTGGGATGATAGCCTTTATAAGAAGCTTCTTCGCCGGCATAGATGGAATAATGCTCATAGCGGTATTCAGCACCCAGGCCCAGGTTCATGCCCTGAGCGATGGACTTGAAGGAACGGCTGACATCGAAGTTCAGGGTGTTCTGGATGAAATTGAATCCGCCATCGTCAAATTGTGTGGGTAATGGCGCACCGGGTATCATGAAGATGGAAGCATTGAAGGTCTTGTCACCGTAAAAGTGAAAATCGTTACGTCCCACGGTATTGCTGATATCCCAGTTCCAGTTCCGGCAGGTTCCTTTGACCCCTGCGGCAATGGAAAAATCCTTGATGCGGGTCTGGATATGCGGATTGTAATAGATCTCTCCGTCATCAGCCACCCGCATGATGTTGGGATCGAAGAGCAGGTTGCCATTCGCGTCAACCGGGAACCGCTGGGGCCTTGCACTCCAGTTACGGGTATAGGCATATGCGTCGGAAGCCTTATAATTATATCCTCCGAAAGAATAGATGGTGGTCTTTTTGCTGGCGCTGACCGGAACTTCGAGGTTATACATGGCACCGTAGGTATCGATCGAACCGTCGCCGAAGGCCCGGCGATAAGGATTGATATAAGGCAAGCCATCTTTTTTATTTTGCCATTTGGTGGTATCCGCCTGGCGGTAGGTCTTGCCATGGGTGAGGAAATCGAGGGAGATGTTCACGAAGCCGCCGTTCTTGCCGAGAGCAAAACCGTTGTTCACTGAAAAAGAGAACGTGTTGCCGTCGATCGTCCTGCCCTTGTAATACTGGTTGCCCTTATCGAAACGTACGGGGTTGAATTTATTGTCGTAATAACCCGCCCAACCAGCGTTGACCGACCAGTTCCCGACATCTTTCTTCAGTATGATGTTCATCACGCCGGCCATCGCGTCGGAACCGTATTGAGCGGAAGCGCCGTCGCGAAGGATCTCGATCCGGTCTACCGCAGCCTGGGGAAATGCGTTCAGGTCGGAACCGGAATTACCCCGGCCCCTGGTGCCGAACAGGGCCACGAAGGCGGTCTGGTGACGGCGTTTGCCATTGATGAGAACGAGGGTTTGATCAGGACCCAGACCGCGTAAGGTTCCCAGGTCGATATGATCCGCGCCGTCGGCGCCGCTTTGCTTATTGTAGTTGAAAGATGGAGCCGACATATTCAGTGCGGAGGTCAGGTCCATTTTGGCCGTTGGCAGTCCCACCTGGTTGATGCGGATGACATCCACCGGTACGGCGGTCTCGATCTTGGCACGGGGTGCGCCGCGGGTACCTACCACAACCACATCGGCGATATCCATGGTAGCGGGTTCCAGGGAAACGGTTATTGAGGTCAGGTTGGCCACATTGATCTCCTGGTCTTTATACCCGATGCTGCTGAAGATCAGGACATCCCCCGCTCCCGCTTTAACGGTATTGGTCCCGTCGGCATTGGTCATGACGCCCTTATTGGTCGAACGTAATTTCACCGAAACATTGGGAAGCGGGTTGCCGGTCTTGGCATCCAGCACTTTCACTGTAACGGTTGGCTGTGCAAATGCCATTAAAGAGATGAACAGGGCGCTCATCAGTAGGGTTAGTTTTCTCATTATTTATGAAATTTTGGTGCGACAAAGTTGTGAATAATTTATTAAACCGGATAATAATAATTTATACTATCACAACGGGCCTCCTTTCATAAATGCGGAATATGTGATAGTTTTGCCGCTGTGCAATAAGCACTTCAACTCAATTATGCGAAATGCGTCCTGCTTGCAGTACGCATTTTTCATGAACAACGTTATGAATACTACCGAAGAACTCGTTTTATCCGTCAGGGAATTGTCAGCGGGTGATATCCCCCTGCTCACCGATTATTGGCTGAACAGCAATCCCGGGTTCCTTTCGGGAATGGGAGTTGATCTTTCTAAGATGCCTTCGCGATCCGACTGGCACTCGATGCTGGAAGAACAACTGCACCAGTCCTACGCTGAAAAAAAATCCTATTGCCTCATTTGGCTGGTCAACGGTGAACCGGTGGGCCATTCCAATGTCAACAAGATCATCTTCGGCCAGGAAGCCTATATGCACCTGCACCTCTGGACACCCGATGCAAGGCAAAAAGGACATGGTTTGAATTTTGTCAAAATGGGGATCCCGCTTTTCTTCAAAAACCTGGAACTGAAGACCCTGTATTGCGAACCTTATGCACTCAATCCCGCACCGAACAGGATCCTGGAAAAGGCCGGGTTTCAATTTCTGCGAACCTATACCACGATACCCGGCTGGCTTAATTTTGAACAACCCGTCAAACTCTGGTCCCTGAGCCGGGAAGAATTTGAATCCAGGAAATAAAAAATGGCAGATCAGCGATCTGCCATTTCCATTTCTTTTTAATTTACCTGGCCCCCGGGGGACAATTCTTCTTGAGATAGGCAGTATACAGTGTGCTCAGGTGTTGAGAGGTACCCGGGCCTTCCGAAATATTATGCGTCCTGTTGGGGTAAGCCATGAACTGGAACTGCTTGTTGTATTTGATCAGTTCGTTCAGCAGGGCCTCGGCGTTTGCATAATGCACATTATCGTCACCGGTGCCGTGGATGTAAAGCAGGTTGCCCACCAGGTTCTTGGCATTGGTCAGTGGCGAACCCTTGATGAAATCCTCCCGGTTCTCCTGGGGAAGTCCCATATAGCGTTCCTGGTAGATATTATCGTAGAACAACTGGTTGGTCACCGCCGCGATGGCGATACCGGTCTTGAAGGTCTCGGGATACTGGAACATGAGGTTGAGCGTAGAAGCTCCGCCACCGCTCCATCCCCAAACAGCGATGCGTTCAGGATCGAAATACGTGTTTTGTTGCATCAGCTTTTTAAAACCCAGCGCCATGTCACGGATATTGATCGTGCCGATCTTGCGGTAGATCGACTTGCGCCAGGCGGCTCCTTTCAAAACAGGAGTTCCGCGGTTATCAATGGCCACCTGCACATATCCGTCGCCGGCCATATCGCCATCATAGAGAAAATTATTGTGACCGCCATAACTGTTCTCAACGGTTGATGCGGCAGGCTCTCCATACACAAATAAGACCACCGGGTATTTTTTTGTGGCGTCGAAGTTCCTGGGTTTACGGATCCAGGCGTCGAGGGTCACATTATCTTCGGTGGTCACCTTCACATATTCCACGTTCATACTTTCGTCTTTCTTGATCTGCGCGGCTACCGTCTTTGCCGGATTCAGGGGCTTGTTATCGGGCAGGCTGACCCATTCCGTGACCGGTGGCGTATTGTAGTTTGAGAAAGAATGTGTGGCGTATTTGGCCTTAGGTGCAATGCTGTATTCATGGTTTCCTTTGAGGCCGGCATCGGATAATAATTCCGGGCCTTTATCTGCCGCGTTCTTTTTGATGTCCAGCTTCACCCGGTAGAGGTATTGCTGGGTGGATTCCTCCGGTGAAGCGGTGAAATAGATATAGCCATTTGTTTCATCAATGGCTTTGATCACCCCGATATCATAATTGCCTTTGGTGAGGAGGTTCTCTGTCTTTCCATCCCGACTGATGCGATAGATATGCCTCCAGCCGTCCTTCTCACTGACCCAGATGAATTCCTGTCCCTTGTTGATCCAGTCGAACCCACCCGGCTCGCCGAAGATATCAGCTGAATTGAGGTCCACCCAGGCCTTATCCTCATCCTGCCAGAAGGGCCTGGAGGAGCCGTCATTTGAATTACAATAGATCAGTTTGCTGTGTTGCTGCTTGCGGTCGAGTTGTTGAAGAATGATCTCTCCCGGGGCGGTCCAATCCATGCGGGGTATATAATGTTGCTGCGGGTCCCCTTCCACTTGCATCCATTTTACCTGTCCGCCCGAAACGCCGATGACCCCGATGCGCACCGGTGAAGGGGACTCCCCGACTTTGGGATATTCAACCGGAATGACTTTGGAATAATTGCTGTCGGTATTATTGATCATGAAAAAATCGCGGATCTTGGTGGCATCCACCTGCCAGAAAGCGATCTGCTTCCCATCGGGGCTCCAGCGAAAACCATCGCGGCATCCGAATTCTTCCTCATAGACCCAGTCAAAGGTCCCGTTGATCATTTTCCTTGAACCGTCAAAGGTCAGTTGGGAAATGTTCCCTCCAGCCGCGTCCTCAACGAATAAATTATGCTCGCTCACATAGGCTACTTTCCTGCCATCGGGTGAGAATTTGGCAAACATCAGTGATTGCGAAGGCCGGTCCTTCCCCAAACGGGTCAGGGTGTTAGTGGTGATATCGAGTACCCAGTAATCTCCGCGAGTATTGTAACGCCATACTTTCGCCGTATTGGTGAAGATCATCAGCTTGCTGTTGTCGCTGTTGAACTGGTAGGATTGAAAAGAGAGGGCCTTAGCGGAACCTGCCGGTACCAGTTGATCTTTTTTGATGAGTACGGTCTCCGCTTCCGTCTTAGGATCGATCTTAACGATGCCGCCATCCTTGGCACGCATATAGGCATTGCCATCGGGCATCCATTTGATGCCCCGCTGGGCGTTTGCCAGTTGTACTGTAATGATCAACAGGAAAATGATCTTGAAAAATCTCCGGGTCATAGGTTTTTTTTTAGAGGATAAAAGTAAGGAAATCGACACTGTGGTCCTTACCGTTGATATAAAAGGAATATTTTTGGCCTATGGATAAGGAGAAACTGAGGCTGGACAAATACCTCTGGGCCATCCGCCTGTTCAAGACCCGCAGCCAGGCCGCTGATGCCTGCGACAAAGGGAAGGTGAAACTGGGCGGACAAGGCATCAAAGCGTCCCGGACGGTAGCCATCGGGGATGAATATGAGGTGAAAACAGAAGCCAAACGCTGGGTGATCAAGGTCACCGGCTTATTGAACCACCGGGTGCAATACAGCGAAGCCATTTTACATTACACCGATATCACCCCTGCTGAGGAACTGGACCGGATCAAATTCCAGGCGGCGGTTTTTCATACGGGTAAACGCATGAGTAAACAAGGCCGGCCAACTAAAAAGGATAAACGGGACCTGGATGAGTTTTTGGGGTGAAGGTTGAGGAGGAGGTTGGAGGTTGGAAGTTGGAAGTTGGAGGTTGGAAGTTTTATACAGTGTTATCAGGAAGAATCTATTGTTCATTGCCCATTGCCTATTGTTCATTGCCCATTGTCTATTGTCTATTGTTCACTTACTTTGTATCATGAAGATCGACATCATATCCGTTGTACCTGAATTGCTCGACAGTCCTTTTGCGCATTCAATCATGAAAAGGGCGAAGGACAAGGGATTGCTCGAAGTGAAGGTGATCAACCTCCGGGATCATACTAATTATCCCAGGGCCCAGGTGGATGATTATGCCTTTGGCGGTGGCGCCGGCATGGTGATGATGATCGAACCGCTGGTGAACGCGATCGAATCCCTTCAGAAAGAGACCACTTATGATGAAGTGATCTACCTGACACCCGACGGGGAGACCTTCAACCAGCGAATGGCCAACCAGCTTTCTTTAAAAAACAATCTCCTGATCATCTGCGGGCATTATAAAGGGATCGACCAACGGGTCAGGGACCATTTCATCACCAAAGAGATCTCGATCGGAGATTATGTTTTAAGCGGAGGCGAGTTGGGCGCTGCCGTATTGGTTGACGCGATCGGACGGTTGATCCCTGGCGTGCTGAACGATGAGACCTCGGCGCTGACCGATTCTTTCCAGGATGACCTGCTGGCTCCACCAGTATATACCCGGCCCGAAGAATTCCGCGGATGGAAGGTTCCCGACGTATTATTAAGCGGCAATCACAAACTCATAGAGGAATGGCGGATGGAAGAGGCGTTGAAAAGGACGGAAGAAAAAAGGCCGGACCTGTTGGATGAGAATTATTAACGGGTGATACCGAAATGTAATTCTTACAAATCAGTACCTTTCCATATTATTTTTCCCTTGTCAACTGTCAACTGTCAACTGTCAACTGTCAACTGTCAACTGTCAACTGTCAACTGCCAACTGCCAACTGCCAACTGCCAACTGCCAACTGCCAACTACTTCTTCCTCGCCCACACAAATTCCGCGAAACCCAGCAGATCCCAGAAGATATTCGCATTCAGTTTCTTTCCTCTCAACCAGCTGCCCAGTATCCTGAATGGCATGGCCATGATGAACCAGATGTTCCTGCGCATTCCTCCTTTCAACACTTCACAACCCTGTCCCGTCAATAAGGCGGAGATCTCTTTCACGGAATAGACCCGCACATGGGTCTTATCGTCGTAAAAATTCAGCGTACCGTACATCGAAGGTAGACGGGTGCTTTTCTGGCCCGGATATTCAATATAGAGATAGCCGCCTTTTTTCAGCTTGGGCAATAAGCCTTTGATCACTTCATCGCCATTGTACAGATGCTCGATGACATGGACCATATGGATCACGTCGAAATGATCGTTGGGGATCGGGGAGAAATCCAGTTTGGTCAGGTCCATTTCATAAAAAGCGGTCATGGCCGAAAAATCGGCTTCACTGTTGTTATAATCCCTTTCCAGGTCCACTCCGTGGTATTCGCAACGCGGGAATACTTTTTTTGTTTTGGAGGCCGAACGGTTACCAGCACCGATATCCAGCAGCCGGAAGGGTCGGTCCCCTACCGCTTTTTTCAGGTAGATGAATTTATTGATGAAGGAAGACGCGAAGGCGGAAAGACTCATAAGCAAAGATAAGAAGGAAGAAAATGATAATGTTTCCCACAAAGCCGCAAAGAGAAACCGGTAAGTTCCTGTTGCTTTGCCGCTTTGTGGGAAATGGATGAATCAAGGATCAATCTTTCTTGAGTCCGATCAGCGGCAACGCCTTTTCACGGATCAGTTGATTGAGAGAGACGAGTTCATTCTCCAGCAATCTTTTCAGGTTATTCAGTTGTATATCGGCCTGGTTCGATAATTCGGCATAAGCATCCCTCACCTGTTTGGCCGGCGCGCTGTTTCCGCTGGCAGCGAAATCATATAACCCCGAGATCTTATCATCCAGCCGGATGGGGAAGTTCAGTACGTCCTGCCCGCTCTTGGCCTTGGTTTGGTGAAGCGCTTCTTCGATCACCGTCATCTGCTTATTGAGGGTATCGGCTGCCTGTTTGATCTCTTTGGGAATGTCCTTTCCCTGGCGGGCGGTAAAATCATTGATCTGGGTTCGCACATCGCGGATATTCTTGATCGCTTTTTGGATCTCGGTGAATTTATCCCTGACCGTGATCAGGAAATTGAACTGGTCCTCATAGTCGGATTGGGTCAGTTTATACACCGGATTGGCCTTGATCACAAAGCCGCTTTCAGCCGAATCCTTATCCGCCCGGATGGTGATATAATAATTACCGGGAGGCGCTTTGGGTCCGGGTACGTTTCCATGCCAAAGGATCAGGCCATCCACTTTTTCTGCCGGGGGATAATAAAGGTTCCAGACAAACTGGTTCATTCCCTTGTTCACTTCTATCTTCTCCTCTTTCTCTTTGGCCGAAGTGGAGAAGCTGCGTATGGTCTTTCTGTTCTTATCCAATATATTGATGAACAGTTTTGTGGAATCCGTCACATTCTTCAGGTAAAAATTGACCACGGCCCCGTTGGGCGGATTGGAACCCGCATTCTTCGGATTGGCATTTTGATACCCGTCGTAACGATAGGTTTCATTGATGCCGAAGACATGAATATTCTTTCCGGTGAGGCCGGCCGCCTTTTGCTGGATCACGGAGAGGTCATCGAGCACCCAGAACGATCTGCCCTGTGTGGCGATGATGAGGTCGTTCTCCTTGATCGTCATATCGGTAATGGGCACAATGGGCAGGTTCAGCTGGAACGATGTCCAATTGGCCCCGTCATCATAACTGATATACATGCCGTATTCGGTTCCGGCATAGAGCAGCCCGGGCTTTTTTCGGTCGGCCCGCAGGCAACGGGTAAAATGGCCCGGTGCGATACCGTTCGTGATCTTCGTCCAGGTCTTCCCGTAATCTTCAGTCTTGAAGAGATAGGGCGCAAAATCATCACTTTTGTATTTCGTTCCCGCGAAATAAGCCTTGCCTTTTACAAAGGGATCTGTCTCCACGCAATTCCACATCATCCATTTGCCGGCATCAGGCGGCGTGACATTATCCCAATGCTGGCCTCCATCCTTGCTGATATGGATGAGGCCATCGTCACTGCCGGTCCATAACAGGTCTTTTTCCAATGCGGATTCAGCCGCGGTGAAAATGGTGCAATACACTTCCACCCCGGTATTGTCCTTGGTAATGGGCCCTCCGCTGGACCGTTGCCTGAGTTTGTCATTGGTGGTCAGATCCCCGCCGAGCGCGGTCCAGGAGGCACCTTCATTTTCCGTGGCAAAAAGGATATTGCCGGCGGCGTATAATTTTTTGGGGTTATTGGGTGAGAAAAAGACCGGGAAATTCCATTGGAACCGGTATTTGGAAACGTCGGCGCCGGCACCCAGCGGATCATCTGGCCATACGCTCACCGCCCGGTTCTCCCCCGTTTTGTGATCATACCGGGAAAGATAACCGCTGTAATTACCACCGTAGACGATATCCGGATTCAGCGGGTCGGCCACTACATACCCGCTTTCGGCTCCGGCAGTGGGTTGCCAGTCATCCTGCGTGATCTGTCCTCCATCACTTCTCGACAGGATACGTATCGTTGAATTATCCTGCTGGGCGCCGAGTATCCGGTAGGGATAGTGCATATCCGTACTGACCCGGTAGAATTGCCCGGTGGGCTGGTTCATATAGGTGCTCCAGTTGTTACCCCCGTCAAAACTCACCTGCGCACCGCCATCATCGGCGATGATCATCCGGTTGCCGTCTTCCGGATCGATCCAAAGATCATGATGATCGCCATGCGGCGTATTGATGTTTTTAAAGGTCTTGCCGCCATCCGTACTTTTTAAAAAATTCACATTCAGTACATAGACCATATCGGCATTCTTCGGATCCACGAAAACCTTGGTGTAATACCAGGCACGCTGGCGGATATTATTATCACTGCTTTGCAGGGTCCAGCTTTCGCCGGCATCGTTGCTGACATATAAACCCCCGGTGGGGTTTTCCATCAAGGCATATATTTTATCGGTATTGGATGGACAAACCGCTACTCCAACGATACCCCAGGTGCCTTTCGGCAAACCTTTGTTGGCAGAGATATTCTTCCAGGTCTCTCCACCATCGGTACTCTTCCACAATCCGCTGCCTTCCCCGCCACTCTCGAGGCTATAGGACGTTCTTAATATTCTCCAGGTACCGGCATAGAGTACGGCCGGGTTGCCGGGTTCCATGACCAGGTCGCTGCAACCAGTCTGCTCATTGATGTACAGTACTTTTTTCCAGTTCTTGCCCCCGTCAGTGGTTTTGAATATTCCCCTTTCTGTATTGGGACCGAACAAATGACCGATGGCGGCCACCCAAACGATATCGGGATTCTTGGGATGAATGACGATGCGGATGATATGCCGGGTATCTTTCAAACCCAGATTCCTCCAGCTTCTTCCTCCATCATCGGTACGCCAGATGCCGAAACCTTCGCTTACATTTCCCCGAAGGGTATTCTCTCCTTCACCCACATAAAGTATGGTAGGGTCACTGGGCGCAACGGAAACGCAACCAATGGAACCCCCGAAATATTTATCGCTGATATTCTTCCAGTTGCTGCCGCCGTCAATGGTCTTCCATACCCCTCCGCCGGTGGAGCCGAAATAAAACGTGTTCTTCTGTTTATAGTCCCCGTGTACGGCTCCGCTACGCCCACCCCGGAACGGGCCGAGTTGCCGGTATTTGACCTTAGTCCATAAAATACTGTCATCGGGATCAGGCAATGTTGTTTTTTTCTGGGCGAAGCCGATGCCGGTCAAAAGACAAAAGACAGCGGTAAAACAGATACTACGCATGGGATGATGTTTTGCCGGGAAAGGTACTAATAAAAAAGAGTGTGCCCGTTGCAGACACACTCTTTATACTGAAGACAATGGGATCAATTGATCTTGAACAGGTTTTCGTCAAGGGCGATATTGGTCTCGATCTTTTCATAGGTCGTTTCACCCCGTGAGCTGTTGGTGGTATAGGGAAACCAGTAACCGTCGGCATTCTGCTTGTAATTGCCGTAAGTGGTCGCCGCGTCCACATCCTCACCATTGACATTGATCTTGGTGCTGGTCTTGAAGATCCTGGAATCCTTGGTATCGATATAATAATCCATCTTGGCGCCGTTCTTGAAGGTCACTTTCAGTTTATAGCATTCAACCCCGTCGGTGGTCTCCTTACCGGCGAACTCAACCGTGTTTCCCTTTTCCTTGTAATTCAGGAACGGGCTTTGAATATCCAGCTGGATCTGTCCGGCCTTCACCTGGTCGTCCGCCATGTCTTCCGGGGCCGACTGACCCTGGACCGGCATGAACACCGATCCCTTGGTAGGGGTGACCAACTGGTAATTCTCCGTGCCCATCACGGAAAAATCAGCCCGTGAACCCACCCCTTGCTTGCGGCTGATCACCACGCCGACATCGGTTCCCTGCACATTGAAACTACCGGTCATCCGGACACTGGTCAGGGACAGGAGTTTTTCCTTTCCGCCCAGGGCGGCAATGTATTTATCGATGACGTCATCAGCGGTCTGGGCCTGGGAGAACTGAACCATCACCAGCATGATGACCATTAATCCGAAAATGATAAGATTTCTCATTGATTTATTTTTTAGGCTGTAAATATAATACAAAGTTATAGGGCAACAGAAATTTCTGACTTCCATTTATAGGGTTACTTTTGCCTCTCATCTAGTTAACCCGCCAATTCAAATACCATGAGCGCATTCAGTATCGAAGGCCATATCGTCGACATCGAAAACCGGGATATATCCTATGGCAAGCTGACCGTGAGGGAAGGGCGGATCGAATCCATTGAAAAGCTGCCGGATGCCAACATCTTCGCATCGGAACACGGCTATATCCTTCCCGGCTTCATCGACAGCCATATCCACATTGAAAGTTCCATGCTGGTACCCTCAGAATTTGCGCGGATGGCTGTGGTACACGGAACAGTAGGAACCATCAGCGATCCCCATGAGATCGCCAATGTATGCGGGATGGGCGGGGTTGAATTCATGATCGAGAACGGAAAGACGGTTCCCTTCAAATTCCATTTCGGAGCGCCCAGCTGTGTACCGGCCACCGTATTTGAAACGGCCGGTGCGGCCCTGACGGCTGCGGAAGTGGACACCCTCCTGCAAAAAGACGAGATCAATTACCTGAGTGAGATGATGAATTTCCCTGGCGTACTTTTTGGCGATGAAGAAGTGATGAAAAAGATCGCATCGGCGAAAAAATACGGGAAGCCGGTCGACGGACATGCCCCCGGCCTCAGGGGCGAAGAGGCGAAAAAATACATTGAGGCCGGCATATCGACCGATCACGAGTGTTTCACCGCGGAGGAAGCGCTGGACAAATTGAAATACGGCATGAAGATCCTGATCCGGGAAGGCAGCGCCGCCAAGAATTTCAATGCACTGGTCGGACTGATGCATGAACATCATGAGCGGATGATGTTCTGCAGCGACGATAAGCATCCCGATAGCCTGGCAGAAGGCCATATTAACCAGCTCTGTGCCCGGGCCGTGGCCTTTGGCATTGATGTGTTCAAGGTATTACAGGCGGCCTGTATCAACCCGGTGAAACATTACAACATGCGGGTGGGCATGCTGAGACCAGGAGATCCGGCTGATTTCATCATGGTGAACGACCTGGAAGAATTCAAGGTCGGCAAAACCTATATTGATGGTCATTTGGTGGCGGAGGATGGCATATCAAAGATCCACTGTGAGCGTTCGGCCCTCATCAATCATTTCCATTGTGAACCCAAAAAAAACGATGACCTGAAGGTTCCGTTCCGGGGAGAAACGGAGATACCCGTCATTGAAGCGCTGGACGGGCAGCTCATCACCAACAGGTTGCTGTTACACCCCAAGGTTGAGGAAGGAATGATCGTCAGTGATACGGAAAAAGACGTTTTGAAGATGGTAGTCGTCAACCGTTACCATCCGGCGCCCGTGGCAAAGGCCTTCATCCGGAATTTCGGCATAAAGCAGGGAGCGTTGGCTTCCTCGGTGGCGCATGATTCGCACAACA
Organism: Chitinophagaceae bacterium; assembly: GCA_016721725.1. Lineage (GTDB taxonomy): Bacteria > Bacteroidota > Bacteroidia > Chitinophagales > Chitinophagaceae > Ferruginibacter. Next base: position 78,418 of record JADKHN010000001.1, read on the forward strand.
TCGTAGCGGTAGGCGTTGATGACAAGAGTTTGTTGAAAGCGATCAACGGGGTGATCCAGGAAAATGGCGGGGTGAGTTGTGTGTATGGCGAAGTTGAAAAAGTACTCGGGCTTCCCGTTGCCGGATTGATGAGCAATGAAGACGGTTATTCCGTAGCCAGGGCCTATACGGAGATCGACAGGATGGCCAAGGAAGAACTGGGTTCAACATTACAGGCCCCATTCATGACCCTGTCTTTTATGGCCTTGCTGGTGATCCCTCATTTGAAACTGAGCGACCGGGGTTTGTTTGACGGTGACCTGTTCCAATTTGTTGAACAACCGGTCAGTTGAACTTGGCTCCGGTCACTTTCAATGCCACGCTGTCGGTGCCCCTGGGAGCGAAATATTTCGATTTGAAATCGGATGACCCCCCCGGCTCGATGGTTTCGTAGATCACTTCATGATCTTTCTCCAGCAAGGCTCCTGTCTTACTGTAAAAAGAGAGTTCGATCTCCACATCCTTATAGCTGGCGACCTTGGCCTTATTGGTAAGCGTACCCTTTATCACGGTCTGGCCGATGAGGTTCCGCTTATCATGGCCGCTGATGGATAGAAACCGGGCCGGGTTCTTCTTTTCGGTCATTTCCAGTGTTTCCTTGGTCTGCTCGTATTTATCTTTCGGCTTTTCGGAGGTCTTGTCTTTACTGTTACAGGCAGAAAGCGCCATGGCCAACAAGAGGATACCGGGGATTATCTTTTTCATGTGGTGAAATTTGATACAATAAAAGTACATTTTTGTAAAATACAATGTTAAAAATCAGGAGAAGCTTGGTAATTTTATAATAGATTTGATGATGACCGGGAGAGAACCGGAGGTGGAAGCTCCCATCACCGGACCAAAAGAGATCATGATTTTGAAAAGAGGCTCTCAACTGCAAACCTTAATCAATAAACGCCAAACTATTTTATGGTCATCAATCTCAGCGAACAGCATTCCCTGATCAGCAACTGGGTCAGCGAATTGAGGGACGTAGAAGTGCAGAACAACCGGATGAGGTTCCGTCGAAATCTCGAACGCATCGCGGAAGTGATCGGCTATGAGATCAGCCGAAAACTGCCCTGGGAAAACCGGGAGGTGACCACGCCCATGGGCATGAGCAGTGGCAAAGTGATGACAGAGCAACCGGTATTGGCCACTATTTTAAGGGCCGGACTGGCGATGCACAATGGGTTGCTGAATTATTTCGACAAGGCCGACAATGCTTTTATCAGCGCATACCGGAAACATCACCCGGACGGATCATTTGAGATCAGGCTGGAGTATATTAGCTGCCCGGAACTGGATGGCCGCATCGTCATCTTAAGTGATCCCATGCTGGCCACCGGATCCTCCCTGGTCAAGACCATCGAATTCTTGAAAGCAGAAGGTGATTTCAAGGAACTGCATATCGTATGCGCCATCGCTTGTACCGTGGGGATCGAATATGTGTTGAGAGCCCAACCCAAGGCCACCATCTGGTGCGGGGATATCGATGACGAGATCACCGCCAAGGGATATATCGTTCCCGGATTGGGAGATGCGGGCGATCTTGCCTATGGCGTCAAATTACAGAATTAGACCGGGGTAGAAACCCATCCGGTTCTACAAACCGTACGGCCAACCATAGGCCGGTTCTACAATACGTGTAGAATTAACAAATTTATTACTATTCTATAGCTGTTAGAACCAACCAGTTGAACCATGATCATTCTACAATAAAGAATACCTGAAGTTTTCCGTGCAGCATTTTATGGCAAATCCTTATCTTTAGATTTCTGAACAGTCTATAAACAATGAGAAAATACACCGTATTAGCATGTGCCCTTTTGCTTGGCCTGATGGTGAAAGCGCAGGATCCGCATTTTTCGCAATTTTTCGCTTCACCATTGACGTTGAACCCGGCTTTCACCGGTAAGTTTGACGGTTCCTGGCGTTTGGCCGCCAATCACCGGGACCAATGGCCTTCCATCCCCAAGGCATATGTGACCACGAGTGCATCCTTTGATTTTCCGATCCTGAAAAAAAGGATCCCCCAGAACGATGTGTTCGGAGTGGGCATTTCCGGTTTAACGGATGCCAGCGCCAACAAGATCCTGAAACTCAACTACGGATCCGTTGGTTTATCGTATCATAAATCTTTGAATGAGAACGGAACCACCACGATCGGCGCCGGTTTCCAGGCCACTTATTCCAGTCTGAGCCTGGATGTGTCCAAACTCACTTTCGAGGACATGCTGACCCAGAACGGATTCACCAATCCCACTTCGGATATCCTCACCAATGGCAATAACCAGAGTTATTTCGACATGAATGCCGGCCTTTTGTTCTCAGGAAGTACAAATGGCGCCAATAATTTTTATGTTGGCGCTTCGATGTACCATATCAATCGACCCAAGGTCAGTTTCAAGGATAAGAGCTGGTACCTGACCGGCAGGATCACTGCACATGCGGGCGGTTCATTACCCGTTTCAGATATCGTTACCGTACATCTTTCTGCCATACACCAGATCCAGAACAAAGCCAGCGAAACAACGGTTGGCGCCGCTGTCGGCGCTAATTTTGGTCAGAACCCGGATATCCCCAGCGCCATTTATATCGGCAGCTGGTACCGTTTCAACGATGCGATCATCCCCTATGTGGGTATCGAATTCGGCGGTTTGCGGATCGGGGCCAGTTACGACATCAACGTTTCCAACCTGAAAGCGGCCACCGCTTCCAGGGGCGGTTCCGAGATCTCGCTCATCTTCGTAAAGAGGCCGCCGGAATCCAAGGGGATTCCTTGTCCTAAATTTTAATTCGCATAACAATCACCAGGTTCAATTATTCGATTTCAATTCAATGATTGAATGGGATCGTCTGTTTAGCATTTAGATCAGCCTGCCGTTCTCCTCCTATTTTTAAAAAAGATCTCAGCTGGTATGATCGTTTCATGCGATTCATTGGTATCGATTATAACCATGATCACGAAACTCGCATCCCTGTTGATTTTTTTCATAGCCTGATACTCTTTATTAATTATTTTCATAGATCAAGTTCTGTTGAATTTTCACTATACGTATCCCGTTTTTCTGCCTATCTCCCACTCCGAATGAACTTCATTGGCTTAATTATGCTACAATCCTTTGGTTAACAGAGGTTTACAGATCCGTGATTATTTTTCTACCCGATACAGTTATTATATTCAAATAAAGACCAACCAAGTTTTTTTCGAAATGCCCGATTGCGAAATAAAAATCTTTCCAGAAAAGAGTTTGGTCATAAATAGAGTTCGCTAAAAAAGAGATAAGATTACTACCATTGGCTTTTCGCAAACGGATCAGTTTTGGTCCGCCAACAATGAAAGTCGGAGTAATATAACTACAGATAAAGCTGTTGCACGACTTGCCTATCCCAAAGAGTTCAAACTATTCAATTTGAATATTGAGCCTTTGAGACAAAAACTATTTACCATTGTTGGAGACCGTAAACAGGGTCGCTCAACCATCATTTCATTACCCAACGCGGATGGCGGACTCGAATCATTCGAAGTTTTTGAAGCTTCGAATTTCGACCCGGCCCTTCAGGCCCGGTTTCCAGAGATCAGGGCTTATTCGGGAAGAGGTATAACTGACAGGTCTGCCACTTTAAAACTAAGTATAGATCCTTCAGGAATTCAAACCATGGTATTCAGGACCGAAAAACCAAACGAATTCATGGAGCCCTATTCCCGGGATCATCGTGTCTATTCTGTTTACAGGTCACAGAGAGATAAAGGAAGGATACAATGGGTATGTTCAACCCCGGAGACCAATATGGTCAACGGTTTAAACGCACAAGTCGCCCTGGTCAACGGACCGCAAAGCAATACCGGTGAATTAAAGACCATGCGCCTGGCGCAGTCCTGCAACGCGGAATATTCCAACTGGTTCGGTGCCTTTAACATTGGCCAGATCGCATTGGTCTATGCCGGGTTCAATGCTACACTGACCCGTTGCAACGGTTGTTACGAGAAAGACCTGGCCATACACCTCAACCTGATCTCGAATACCTTCGAGGATCAGATCATATTTTTCGACCCCGCTACAGATCCGTATACATCCATGGGCAATTGGAATTCCCAGTTGCAGAACCTCCTGAATACCGTGGTCGGTGACGCGAACTACGATATCGGGCATATGTTCGGGGCTTCCGGTGGCGGTGGAAACGCGGGTTGTATCGGTTGCGTTTGTGTAGCCGGACAAAAAGGAAGCGGTATCACTTCACCCGCAGACGGTATACCCCAGGGTGATAATTTTGACATTGACTATGTAGCTCATGAAGTAGGCCACCAGATGGGTGGTAACCATACTTTTTCTCACAGCAATGAAGGTACCGGGCGTAACAAGGAAGTTGGCGCTGGTATCACCATCATGGGCTATGCCGGTATCACCAATTATGACCCGTCTAACCATTCGATCGATATTTTCCACGAAACAACGATCGAGCAGATCCAGGCCAATATGGCTACGAAAACCTGCCCGATAACGACCAATATTTCGGCCAATAACGGTACACCGGTTGTTGCCGCGCTGACTAATTATACCATACCCAAAACAACGCCATTTTATCTCACCGGTTCTGCCACCGATCCCAACCCGGGAGATGTGCTGACCTATTGCTGGGAACAAAATGACAACGGTACCGGTCAAACCGGAGCAAATAGCGTGGCTTATCCCACCAAACCCTCCGGACCGAACTGGCTCACTTTTCCGGCAACCACTTCGCCAACACGACTCATGCCAAGATTATCAACCATACTGGCGGGTCTGTTCGTAACACCGCCATTACCCGGAGGTGATGCCATATGCAATATTGAAGCACTGAGTTCGGTTGGAAGGAATTTGAATTTCCGGTTGACCGTTCGAGATAATTGCCCGTATAGTTCAACTCCTCCATTGAAGATCGGTCAAACTGCTTACCAGGATATGACGGTAACTGTAGACGCCACAACCGGACCCTTCCAGGTAACCTCACCCAATACCAATGTATCCTGGGCCGGTGGTTCAGCCCAAACCATCACCTGGTCGGTGAATGGAACTACAGGCGCCCCGATCAATTGCGCCAATGTCAAAATCTCATTATCAACCGATGGCGGAACCACCTTCCCGACCGTTTTAGCGGCCAGTACCACTAATGACGGTACGGAATCGGTGACGATCCCCAATGGGGCCACCACCACAGCCCGTATCAAAGTGGAAGCCGTTGGCAATATCTTCTTTGATATCTCCGATGCCAATTTCACCATCACCGCTCCGGCAGCAGGATTCACCCTCAACGCACCGGCTCCGGCTGCTGCCAGTTGCCCGGCTCCCGCTTCCATGCAAACCACATTGACGGCTACCTTCAATGCCGGTTTCACCAACCCGATCACCTTATCGGCCACCGGTAACCCGGGCGGAACCACCGTTGTTTTTGGAACCAATCCATTGACCCCGGGTACTCCGAGCAGTACGGTGACCCTGACCGGTACCAATACCCTGGCTCCGGGTTCTTACCCCATCGCCGTGACCGGTGTGGCCAGCGGAGCATCTAACCAGATCGTCAATATTACCTATACCATCAATGCCGGTGCAGGTCCTGCCATCACCGGACAACCCGTTTCCGTAGGATTATGCGTTGGAGGCAATACCGGATTTGCCATCATTTCCGGAACCGCAACCGGGTTCCAATGGCAGGTAAGCACCAATGGCGGTGGAACCTGGAACAACGTCACCAATGGCGGTGTTTATAGCGGGGCCACAACGGCCAACCTCTCCCTTACAGGGGTCCTGGTTTCCATGAACAGCTACCAATACCGTTGCATCGCGAGTGTTCTTTGCGGAACAACCACGTCCAGCGTCGCTACATTAACAGTGAATGCCGCACCTGCTTTAAGCAGCCAGCCCTCAAACACCACCGTTTGCGCAGGTAACGCGGCCAACTTCAGTGTTACCGCTACCGGCGGCGGACTGACCTATCAGTGGCAGGAAAGCACCAACGGCGGAGGTACCTGGAATAACCTCGCCAACGGAGCGCCTTATTCCGGTGTCACTACTTCAACACTCACCGTCAACCCAACGGTCATCGGTATGAACAACTACCAGTACCGTTGTATCGTGACCGGATCCTGCGCACCGGCCGCCACCTCCAATGGTGGTGTACTGACCGTGGGTACGGCATTATCCATCACTTCTCAGCCTTCCAGCGTTACCCTTTGCGCCGGTGGTAATACCAGCTTCGCCATCACCACCAGCGGTACCGTCAATAGTTACCAGTGGCAGGAAAGCACCAACGGCGGAGGCACCTGGAACAATATCACCAACGGCGGCATATACAGCGGAGCCACTACAGCCACCCTTTCCCTCACCGGCGTACTCGGTTCCATGAACAGTTATCAATATCGTTGTGTGGTCAACGGCGCTTGCCCGGCCATTAATTCCAACCCGGCCATCCTCACCGTGAACACCGCACCTAATATCACCGCCCAGCCGGCCAGCAGTACCATTTGCGCCACGTCGAACACCTCGTTCAGTCTGACCGCCAACGGTACCGCCATCTCCTATCAATGGCAGCTGAGCACCACCGGCTGTGCCGGCACATTCAATAATGTCGCCAATGGAGGGTCTATGCAGGCGCTACCACAGCTTCCCTCACCATCACCGGCGCTCCCGCTACCATGAATGGTTATGCCTATCGCTGCGTGATCAATGGTACCTGTGCCCCGGCAGCCACTTCAGCCTGTGTTACCCTCACAGTCAATACGGCCGTGACCATCTCCAACCAACCCGCCAACAGCACCGTTTGTGCCGGTTCCAACACTTCCTTCGCCGTTACCGCGGCAGGTACCACCCCGGCCTACCAATGGCAGGAAAGTACCAATGGCGGCTCTACCTGGAACAATGTTGTTAACGGTGGTGTATATGGAGGTGCTACCACAGCAACTCTTGCATTGACCGGTGTCACTGCGGGCATGAATACTTATCAATACCGTTGCGTGATCACTGGCGCTGCGCCTTGCGGCGTGGTTAATTCCACTGGCGCTACACTTACCGTCAACACCGCTCCGGCCATTACGGCTCAGCCTGTTGCCGGTACTACGATCTGCGGCGGACAGAATACCTCTTATAGTGTGACCGCCAACGGCACGGCCCTCACTTACCAATGGCAGGTAAGTACCGACGGAGGCGCCAACTACAGTAACCTCTCCAACGGTGGTTTCTATTCCGGTGTCACTACAGCCACGCTGTCCATCACCGCGGCCACACCGGCCATGAGCACCTACCGTTACCGTTGCGTGATCAGCGGTACCTGCAGCCCGGCTGCCACCAGCACCGCCGCTGTCATGACCGTACATACACCCATCAGCGTCACCACCGCTCCGGCCAATGCCACCATCTGTGCAACCGGTACCATTAATTTTGGAGTGGTAGCCGCAGGTACTTCTCCCACTTACCAGTGGCAGGAAAGCACCAACGGCGGTACCACCTGGAACAATGTCGTCAACGGCGGTGTGTACAGCGGTGCCACCACCAATACCTTAACCCTCACAGGTGTGGTTGTCGGCATGAACGGCTATCTCTATCGTAACGTAGTTACCGGACTTGCTCCCTGCGCTCCCGTTAATTCCGCTGCGGCTACCCTCACCGTTAGTCCAAGGCCGGTGGTCACGTTAAGCGCTGCGCCATACACCAGGCTGAGACCGGGTATTCCTTCTTCCGGCACCATGGTCAACACCACCATCACGGCTTCCGTTGTTCCTAACGTAGGGCCTATCACCTGGAGCTGGACACGCAATGGAACGGCAATACCCGTTACCGGCAATACGGTTACTGTGGACCTCAATACCCTCGGCACTTACTCTGCCGTGGCCACACTGGGCAGCTGTACATCGGCTCCTGTTTCGATCAATATCGCCGACTCGGCCAGTGATATCCTGTTCATCTATCCCAGTCCCAATAATGGCCGGTTCACCGTGGCCTATTATGCTCCCGGTGCTTCCGCCACCAACGCGACCACCCAGAACATCACCATCTGGGCCAGCGACGGAAAAAGGGTTTTCAACAACTCCTTCACCGTGGCTCAGCCTTACCAACTTCACCCCATCGACCTGCGCAGGAATGCCGGAGGGGTCTACTATGTCATCCTCCGGGAAGCCAGTGGAAGAAAGATCGGTACAGGCGAAGTCATGATCAAGTAAACACTTCAGTATTAATGAATTCTAACTCCCGCCTTTTTCGGCGGGAGTTTTTTTATGATTACCGGGATAAAAAAAATGGAAGATATCTAACAGAAACTGCTGTTTCATTCAATATTCAATCAAGCTAAGAAACCAAATATTGTAATATTTTGTTTTGTGACTAACTCATGAAATTCATAACTTAGCCTCCCTTAAAACAACAATCCGCTTTTATTTTAGTCATCAACCGAATAATTTATGAAGAAAATTTACACTGTTACTTTATCAATCTTTTTGATTCTTGTGACATCATTCAGCCTTCAGGCGCAAAACCTTTTCTTTACAGATGTACAGGAGAGCTTGATCCAGGTGCCGACTACTGCCAAAAGGGTTATCGTGCCCAATAAGTTCAGGACGGTCAGTGCCGACATGAACGCATTACATCATTTCTTATGGAGCCTTCCTTCAGAAAAAAATGTAACGCCGGGAAGGGCCCCCATCATGAATATTCCCATGCCCGATGGCAGGATCGCACAATTCCGTGTTTGGGAAAGCAGTATCCAGGATCCGATACTGGAAGCCAAGTTCCCCGAGATCAAGACATTTGCCGGACAAGGAATCGATGATCCCTATGCGACCATGCGTTTTGACATCGGGCCCCGTGGATTTCATGCCCAGGTTCTAACGGTTAACGGAACCTATTATATTGATCCTTATGTGATAGGCAATACCACTGATTATATCAGTTATTTCCGGACCGACCTGAAATACAAAGGACCCTGGACCTGCGATGTGCCCGATTACACTCCAAAAGCCGGTGGCAGTAATGTGATCACTGCGGCTTGTCGTGGAACAGAATTAAGGACCTACCGTTTAGCAGTAGCCTGTACCGGGGAGTATGCCCAGGCTCCGGGCATTGCAGCCGGTACCAATCCGGCGATCTTACACGCGGCGATTGTTACATCCGTCAACCGTGTTGTGGGTGTTTACCGCTCGGAGTTATCCATCAGTATGACCCTGGTCGCAACCAATAACCTGGTTGAATTCCTGGATGCCAATACGGATCCGTTTACCGGTAACAACAACGCGAATATCTTGATCAATGAAAGCCAAACCGTCTGTGATAATTTCATCGGTTCGGCTAACTACGATATTGGCCATACATTCAGTACCGGTGGTGGTGGTTTGGCTCAGTTAAATTCACCTTGCGGTTCCTCCAAAGCCAGGGGAATCACCGGAAGTCCGAGCCCCACCGGGGACGGTTATGATATTGACTATGTTGCCCATGAGATGGGACATCAGTTTGGAGGCAATCACTCCATGGCGGGCTGCGGATCCTCTCCCAACTCCACAAAATACGAAGTAGGCAGCGGAACAACGATACAGGCCTATGCAGGTATATGTGGTGCAGAGAACATTCAACCCAATAGCGATCCCTTCTTCCATGCCATCAGTTTTGATGAGATCAGCAATTTCGTTTCGGGCGGAGGCAGTGCCTGTGGTACTACCAGCGCCACGGGAAATCAAATACCGGTCATCAGCGCATTACCGAATAACAACTTAAGCATACCTCCCAGTACACCGTTCACCCTGAGTGGTTCGGCAACTGATCCCGATAACGATCCGTTGACCTATTGCTGGGAACAATGGGATTTTTCAGGTACCGGTAACACCACCTGGAATGCGGGAGCAACGGGTGCGGTTAATAATACTTTACCCCTCTTCAAATCCAGGATACCAAAAACAACCGGCAGCAGGACCATCCCCGATATCGCCGTCATCCTGGCAGGCTACCCGGCAAACCCACCATCAGCGATGGGCGGTTTAAAAGGAGAAACTCTTTCGCCTGTAGCCCGCGCCATGAAATTCAAACTTACGGCAAGGGATAACCGGGCTGTTGGTGGCGGCGTTGCTTCAAGCGGGGCCGGCGGTTGCCAAACCTCAACCGTTTTCCAGGTGAATGTGGTAGGCACTGCTCCATTCCTTGTAACCGTCCCGAATGGAGGCGAAAGCTATGCGGGCGGCTCTGCACAGACCATTACCTGGAACGTTGCCAATACAGACCAGGCTCCCGTCAGTGTGGCCAATGTCAAGATATCTTTATCTACGGATGGTGGCTTAACCTATCCTACAGTGATCACAGCAAGCACTCCCAATGACGGAAGCGAAAGCGTGACGATCCCCAACGGGGCCACCACAACAGCCCGTATCAAAGTGGAAGCCGTTGGCAATATCTTCTTTGATATCTCCAATGCCAATTTCACCATCACCGCTCCGGCAGCAGGATTCACCCTCAATGCACCGGCTCCGGCTGCTGCCAGTTGCCCGGCTCCCGCTTCCATGCAAACCACATTGACGGCTACCTTCAATGCCGGTTTCACCAACCCGATCACCTTATCGGCCACCGGTAACCCGGGCGGAACCACCGTTGTTTTTGGAACCAATCCATTGACCCCGGGTACTCCGAGCGGTACGGTGACCCTGACCGGTACCAAGACCCTGGCTCCGGGTTCTTACCCCATCGCCGTGACCGGTGTGGCCAGCGGAGCATCTAACCAGATCGTCAATATTACCTATACCATCAATGCCGGTGCAGGTCCTGCCATCACCGGACAACCCGTTTCCGTAGGATTATGCGTTGGAGGCAATACCGGATTCGCCATCATTTCCGGAACCGCAACCGGGTTCCAATGGCAGGTAAGCACCAATGGCGGTGGAACCTGGAACAACGTCACCAATGGCGGTGTTTATAGCGGGGCCACAACGGCCAACCTCTCCCTTACAGGGGTCCTGGTTTCCATGAACAGCTACCAATACCGTTGCATCGCGAGTGTTCTTTGCGGAACAACCACGTCCAGCGTCGCTACATTAACAGTGAATGCCGCACCTGCTTTAAGCAGCCAGCCCTCAAACACCACCGTTTGCGCAGGTAACGCGGCCAACTTCAGTGTTACCGCTACCGGCGGCGGACTGACCTATCAGTGGCAGGAAAGCACCAACGGCGGAGGTACCTGGAATAACCTCGCCAACGGAGCGCCTTATTCCGGTGTCACGACTTCAACCCTCACCGTCAACCCAACGGTCATCGGTATGAACAACTACCAGTACCGTTGTATCGTGACCGGATCCTGTGCACCGGCCGCCACCTCCAATGGTGGTGTACTGACCGTGGGTACGGCATTATCCATCACTTCTCAGCCTTCCAGCGTTACCCTTTGCGCCGGTGGTAATACCAGCTTCGCCATCACAACCAGCGGTACCGTCAATAGTTACCAGTGGCAGGAAAGCACCAACGGCGGAGGCACCTGGAACAATATCACCAACGGCGGCATATACAGCGGAGCCACTACAGCCACCCTTTCCCTCACCGGCGTACTCGGTTCCATGAACAGTTATCAATATCGTTGTGTGGTCAACGGCGCTTGTCCGGCCATCAATTCCAACCCGGCCATCCTCACCGTGAACACCGCACCTAATATCACCGCCCAGCCGGCCAGCAGTACCATTTGCGCCACGTCGAACACCTCGTTCAGTCTGACCGCCAACGGTACCGCCATCTCCTATCAATGGCAGGAGAGCACCACCGGCTGTGCCGGCACATTCAATAATGTCGCCAATGGAGGGGTCTATGCAGGCGCTACCACAGCTTCCCTCACCATCACCGGCGCTCCCGCTACCATGAATGGTTATGCCTATCGCTGCGTGATCAACGGTACCTGTGCCCCGGCCGCTACTTCTTCTTGTGTTACCCTCACCGTCAATACGGCCGTGACCATCTCTAACCAACCCGCCAACAGCACCATTTGTGCCGGTTCCAACACTCCTTCGCCGTTACCGCGGCAGGTACCACCCGGCCTACCAATGGCAGGAAAGTACCAATGGCGGCTCTACCTGGAACAATGTTGTTAACGGTGGTGTATATGGAGGTGCTACCACAGCAACTCTTGCATTGACCGGTGTCACTGCGGGCATGAATACTTATCAATACCGTTGCGTGATCACTGGCGCTGCGCCTTGCGGCGTGGTTAATTCCACTGGCGCTACACTTACCGTCAACACCGCTCCGGCCATTACGGCTCAGCCTGTTGCCGGTACTACGATCTGCGGCGGACAGAATACCTCTTATAGTGTGACCGCCAACGGCACGGCCCTCACTTACCAATGGCAGGTAAGTACCGACGGAGGCGCCAACTACAGTAACCTCTCCAACGGTGGTTTCTATTCCGGTGTCACTACAGCCACGCTGTCCATCACCGCGGCCACACCGGCCATGAGCACCTACCGTTACCGTTGCGTGATCAGCGGTACCTGCAGCCCGGCTGCCACCAGCACCGCCGCTGTCATGACCGTACATACACCCATCAGCGTCACCACCGCTCCGGCCAATGCCACCATCTGTGCAACCGGTACCATTAATTTTGGAGTGGTAGCCGCAGGTACTTCTCCCACTTACCAGTGGCAGGAAAGCACCAACGGCGGTACCACCTGGAACAATGTCGTCAACGGCGGTGTGTACAGCGGTGCCACCACCAATACCTTAACCCTCACAGGTGTGGTTGTCGGCATGAACGGCTATCTCTATCGTAACGTAGTTACCGGACTTGCTCCCTGCGCTCCCGTTAATTCCGCTGCGGCTACCCTCACCGTTAGTCCAAGGCCGGTGGTCACGTTAAGCGCTGCGCCATACACCAGGCTGAGACCGGGTATTCCTTCTTCCGGCACCATGGTCAACACCACCATTACCGCTTCGGTCGTTCCTAACGTAGGGCCCATCACCTGGAGCTGGACACGCAATGGAAACGCCATCCCGGTCACCGGCAATACCGTTACCGTGGACCTCAATACCCTCGGTACTTACTCTGCCGTGGCCACATTGGGCAGCTGTACTTCAGCGCCGGTTTCGATCAATATCGCCGACTCGGCCAGTGATATCCTGTTCATCTATCCCAGTCCCAATAATGGCCGGTTCACCGTGGCCTATTATGCTCCCGGAGCTTCCGCCACCAATGCGACCACCCAGAACATCACCATCTGGGCCAGCGACGGAAAAAGGGTTTTCAACAACTCCTTCACCGTGGCCCAGCCTTACCAACTTCACCCCATCGACCTGCGCAGGAATGCCGGAGGGGTCTACTATGTCATCCTCCGGGAAGCCAGTGGAAGAAAGATCGGAACAGGCGAGGTCGTGATCAAATAAACAACTCAGTATTAATGACTTCTAACTCCCGCCATTTTTGGCGGGAGTTTTTTAATTAGGCGGGGGAAACAAAATGCCTTCCCCTGCGTTTCTTAAACGGAATTTGCTATATTTTGCATCACTTTTAAAACAAAACGCGTCTTTCCAAATGACAAAAATTTACCGCAACCCCCTCAGTTTCCTGGTCCTTGTCTTATCAACGGTCTTCATGCTAAACAGCTGCGACCAGAAACTCAACACATCCCAGGTCGAGTCTGAGTCGGAAGAAGAAATGGACCAATACGATGGTATTGAAAAAGCCATGGAGTTCGAGATCGAAAGGACCCGGGACCTGACAACCGGAAAAGTGCCCTATGACAAATTATGGCTTGCCATACAACAGACCGAACAGGCTAAAAATTCGGGATCAAATCTGGTCAATGCTTTGTCCTGGATCGAGAGAGGTCCGGATGGCGATTTCACTGTAGGTGGAAACCCGAGGCCCAATAATGACCAAACAGCCGGAAGGATCCGTGCCGCCATGATCGATTCACTTGATCCAACCCGAAGAACCGCTTGGGTAGGCGGAGTGGACGGTGGTCTATGGAAGACAACAAATATTACTGCGGCTCCGGCAAACTGGACTCTAGTCAATGATTTCCTGGCGAACCTGGCCGTCTCTGCCATCTGCCAGGACCCGAGGCCGGGTTTCCAGAACAACATGTACTTCTGCACCGGTGAATCTTTCCGGAATGCAGATGGAGTAAGGGGTATCGGTGCTTTTAAGAGTACCGATGGGGGCGTTACCTGGAACTATCTGCCCAGCACCAGTAGCTTTACACTTTGCACCAGGATGCTCTGCGACTACCAGGGTAATGTTTACCTGGCAACGAGGAATACCGGTCTCCGCCGTTCATCAGACGGAGGAACAACCTGGACCGATATTACCCCCACCGGAGTGAATGCAAGCATTTGCGACCTTGAAATAACTTCAACCTCCGGTCCCGGCAGGTTACACATGGCAACCGGCATTGGTACCACGCAGACTTACCGCTATACGGATAACCCATCAACAGTAAGTTCCGGTTCCGGATGGAATGCGCCGACCACAGCTTTCCCTTCTTACAATGAAAGATGTGAACTCGCTGTAATGGGTAATGTACTTTATGCCTGCCCGGTGAATAATGCCACGAATAACGTACCCACTATTTATCGTTCCACCGACGGAGGTGATAATTGGACCGCAACGGCTTCCCAGCCCAATAGCGGCGGATGGGCAAGCGGGCAGGGATGGTATTCATTATCTGCTGCCATCAATCCGGCCAATACCAATGAATTCATCTGTGGCGGCCTGGATTGCTGGAAAACTTCCAATGCCGGCGCAAGCTGGACAAAAATATCCACCTGGGCGGCGTCGAGCGGCCAATACGTTCATGCCGATCAGCATAATATTCAATGGTGGGATGGTGGATCCAAACTAATGTTCACCTGCGACGGCGGCGTGCATTTTTCCACAGATGGAGGAACGACCATCCGCGACAGGAACAAAGGCCTAAGGCTAAAACAATTTTATTCTGTAGCCATTCATCCCGTAATGACGAATCACTTCATTGGAGGAACACAGGATAATGGCGTACACCGGTTGAACCACCCCGGCCTCGACAGCTCACAGGAAGTGGTGGGCGGAGATGGTTGTTACGTGGCCATTGACCAGAATCAACCCCAATATCAATTCGGCTCCTATGTTTACAATGTGTACAGAAGAAGTACCAACAACGGAAATACCTGGTCAACACCGATAAACAATCAGAGCACCGGGCGATTTGTGAACCCCTGGGATTACGACAACAACACCAATATCATTTATGCCTGTAACAATGCAGGCACATTTCTGAGATGGAATGATCCGCAAACGGGCGCTTCAACGGATGTGGTTTCCGTATCCGGATTCAACGGACAAAACGTATCCGCCGTATTCGCATCACCCTACACGGCCAACCGGGTTTATTTCGGAACCGGCAATGGCACCATCACACAGGTAGATAATGCCAATACCGGGACCTCAATGACCGGAACCATCATCAATGGCGGTTCAGGAATGCCAACGGGATATGTAAACTGTATCGTGACGGGTTCGAATGACCAGAACCTGATGGCCACATTCACCAACTATGGTGTTCAAAATATATGGGTATCAACCAACGGAGGAACGACCTGGACCGCTTGCGACGGTAATCTTCCTGATATGCCGGTAAGGTGGGCGCTTTTTCATCCTGACGCGAACAACAAAGCCTTTATCGCCACAGAGACCGGTGTTTGGGAAACCGACCTGCTCAACGGGGCTTCTACGGTTTGGACTCCAAATACCACATTCCCCAATGTCAGGACCGACATGATCAAATACCGTACTTTAGACCGGACCATTGCAGCGGGCACCCATGGCCGTGGTATTTGGACTGCGACCATCCCAACGGCAAGTTGTACTCCACCTTCCGTTCCAACTCAACCCAGCAACACGACGATCTGCACCGGCAATAACACCTCGTTCACCATTGTGGCTTCAGGAGACGGGCCTTTAACCTATCAATGGCAGGTGAGCACAACCGGCTGCGGCGGCTCTTATTCCAATATTTCAAATGGTGGTGTCTATTCCGGTGCTACCACGGCGACACTGACGATCACGGGTGCTGTTATCGGCATGAACGGATACGCCTACAAATGTGTGGTCACAGGTTGTTCCTCACCCAACGCTTCTTCCAACTGTGCAACATTAACCGTAAATGCCGGAACGACGATCACGTTGCAACCTTCTAACAGCGCCATCTGCGCCGGTTCCAATACTTCTTTCAGTACCAATGCAACCGGCTCTTCACTTTCCTATCAATGGCAGGTGAGTACCGATGGCGGGGTGAATTTCAGTAATTTGACCAATGCGGCTCCCTACTCCAATGTAACAACCGCCACCATGAATATCACAGCGGCTGTTGTCGGCATGAACAATTACCAATACCGATGCGTGGTCAGCAGTTCCTGTAGTCCGTTGAACAGCAGTGCCGCGATATTGACCGTTAACGGCCCACCGGCTGTCAGCAGCCAGCCCGCCAATACCACCGTCTGTGCCGGTAACCCGGCCAACTTCAGTGTTACCGCTACCGGCGGCGGACTGACCTACCAGTGGCAGGAAAGCACCAACGGAGGCGGCACCTGGAATAACCTCGCCAACGGCGCTCCTTATTCCGGTGTCACTACTTCTACCCTCACCGTCAATCCAACGGTCATCGGTATGAATAACTACCAGTATCGTTGTATTGTTACCGGATCCTGCGCTCCGTCGGCTACCTCAAATGGTGGAGTGCTGACCGTAGGCACCGCCTTATCCATCACTTCTCAGCCGTCCAGTGTCACCCTTTGTGCCGGTGGTAACACCAGCTTCGCCATCACCACCAGCGGTACCGTCAATAGTTACCAGTGGCAGGAAAGCACCAACGGCGGAGGCACCTGGAACAATATCGCCAACGGCGGCATATACAGCGGAGCCACTACGGCCACCCTTTCCCTCACCGGCGTACTCGGTTCCATGAACAGTTATCAATATCGTTGCGTGGTCAACGGCGCTTGTCCGGCCATCAATTCCAACCCGGCCATCCTCACCGTCAACACCGCACCCAATATCACCGCACAACCGGCCAGCAGTACCATTTGCGCCACGTCGAACACCTCGTTCAGTCTGACCGCCAACGGTACCGCCATCTCTTATCAATGGCAGGAGAGCACCACCGGCTGGGCCGGCACATTCAATACTGTCGCCAACGGTGGCGTCTATGCAGGCGCTACCACAGCCTCCCTCACCATCACCGGCGCTCCCGCTACCATGAACGGTTATGCCTATCGCTGCGTGATCAATGGTACCTGTGCCCCGGCAGCCACTTCAGCCTGTGTTACCCTCACAGTCAATACGGCCGTGACCATCTCCAACCAGCCCGCCAACAGCACGGTTTGCGCCGGTTCCAATACCAGCTTCGCCGTTACAGCCGCGGGTACGACCCCGGCCTACCAATGGCAGGAAAGTACCAATGGAGGCTCTACCTGGAACAATGTGGTTAACGGGGGGGTGTATGGTGGTGCCACTACCGCGACACTCGCTCTCACCGGAGTCACTGCCGGGATGAACGGCAACTTATATCGTTGCGCTGTGAACGGCGCGGCACCCTGTGGCGTGGTTAATTCCGGCAACGCGGCGCTCACCGTCAATACGGGTCCGGCCATTACCACACAACCGGTGGCCGGTTCAACCATTTGTGGCGGACAAAACACGAGTTTCAATGTTGTAGCCAATGGAACCGGTTTAACCTACCAGTGGCAGGTGAGCACTGACGGAGGCGCCAACTACAGTAACCTCACCAACGGCGGTTTCTATTCCGGTGTCACTACAGCCACGCTGTCCATCACCGGGGCTACAGTAGGCATGAGTACCTACCGTTACCGTTGCGTGATAACCGGAACCTGTTCACCAGCAGCGACCAGCACATCAGCCTTGTTAACGGTCAATACACCGGTCAGCGTCACCACGTCTCCGGCTAACAGTACCATCTGTGCAACCGGAACCACGAGTTTCAGTATTGTTGCCGCAGGTACTTCTCCCACTTACCAGTGGCAGGAAAGCACCAACGGCGGTACCACCTGGAACAATGTCGTCAACGGTGGTGTGTACAGCGGAGCAACAACCAATACCTTAACCCTTACAGGCGTGGTTGTCGGCATGAACGGCTATCTCTATCGCAACGTCGTATCCGGTCTCGCCCCCTGCGCACCTGTTAATTCCGCTTCAGCTGCTTTAACGGTCAGTCCAAGGCCGGTGGTCACGTTAAGCGCTGCGCCATACACCAGGCTTAGACCGGGTATTCCTTCTTCCGGCACCATGGTCAACACCACCATTACCGCTTCGGTCGTTCCTAACGTAGGGCCCATCACCTGGAGCTGGACACGCAATGGAACGGCAATACCCGTTAACGGCAATACCGTTACCGTTGACCTGAACACCCTCGGCACTTATTCTGCCGTGGCCACACTGGGCAGCTGTACATCGGCTCCTGTTTCGATCAATATCGCCGACTCGGCCAGTGATATCCTGTTCATCTATCCCAGTCCCAATAATGGCCGGTTCACCGTAGCTTATTATGCTCCGGGAGCTTCCGCCACCAACGCGACCACCCAGAACATCACCATCTGGGCCAGCGACGGAAAAAGGGTGTTTAACAACACTTTCACCGTGGCTCAGCCTTACCAGCTTCATCCCATCAACCTGAGCAGGAATGCCGGTGGTGTATACTACGTCATCCTCCGGGAAGCCAGTGGAAGAATGATCGGTACAGGGGAAGTCGTGATCAAGTAAACACTTCAGTATTAATGAATTCTAACTCCCGCCTTTTTCGGCGGGAGTTTTTTTATCGTGTGATATAAGAGAAAGCTTTTATTGGACTATAAAATATCTGATTACTCCTATAAATTTTACAGATAATCGGCGTAATTTCAGAAAATAGTATCGCCCTTTGAATCAGACTGATTTGTCTTATGAATAACTAAACGGCTAAAAGCTTTACAATTAGCGGAATCAGCGAATCATTGATCAGTCTTTTTTATCCTAAGTCATTATTTCTTCATTTCATTAATATAAATACAATTTTATGAAAAGAGTTCTATTACTCATCTTTTCGTTTGCGTTCGCTTGTGTCCTTCAGGCGCAACAAAATGACCAAGCCCTGGCCATGCAACTGGTTTCAAAAAATGCTGAAGCCATTGGCATCACTAAGGAAGATCTCAGCAATATTAAACTGAGCAGTACTTACTACAATTCAACCTCAGGGTCACAAATGGTGTATTTGCTGCAGAGCTATAAAGGGCTCCCGGTTTTCAACCAGATGCTGGTATTGGCATTCAAGGACGGAAAACCGGTTTCCAACGCAGGTCGTTTGCTAACCGGCATGGACAAACTCACTAATAATCAATCCCCCGTCCCGGCCATGCAGGCTCGGGATGCCGTAAAATGGGCATTCCTGGAAGCCGGTCTGCCGCAACCCTCTTCATTGACCACATACGGCATTGCTGAAAATGGAAGAATAGTGGATTTTGGGAAACTGAACAGCACCCGGGAAAAAGTGATCGCTGAGTTGATGTGGGTGCCAGTGGAAGAAGGAAGGCAAACATCCGTTAAACTGGCCTGGCAGGTGCAGGTTGCGCCAAATGCCAATGCCGACCATTGGAATATCAGGGTGGATGCCGTTTCCGGTAAAATAATCAATAAGAATAACTATACGGTATATGAAGAAATGAATTCTAATATGCGGATGCCCTATACTGCAACAAACCAAAAGATGCCCCGGGTGAATAATGTTGACCGGCGTTCGATCGTTGGCATCGATTATAACCGTCCACAAACAAATCCCTCCAGTCCCTCATTGGTCAATACGGTAAACTATACGGTCATCCCTTACCCGGCAGAAAGTCCGATCCATCCCGGTGGCACTGCTGCCGTACGAACCAACCCCTGGACCCTTGCAGGTGGTAATGCGGTAAGCCTGGGTTGGCACAATGACGGCGCATTGGATTATATCACCAGCCGGGGAAACAATGTGCATGCTCATGAGGACCAGGCCAACAACAATAGTAATAACGGACTCATGGCCACATCTACCACCAGTCCGGATCCCCTGAACTTCAATTTCACTCCCAACTATACGGTGGTTCCCACCAATCCCACTTTCCAGCAATTCGCGCTGACCAATCTTTTTTACTGGAACAATATCAACCACGACATCACCTATAAATACGGATTTGATGAGCCGGCCGGTAATTTCCAGCAAAGCAACCAGGGAAGAGGCGGCTTAGGCAACGATTATGTGAATGCGGATGGCCAGGATGGCGGAGGGACCAATAACGCGAACATGTCCACGCCTCCTGATGGCAGTAAACCCAGAATGCAGATGTATCTCTGGAGCGCCCCGACATTATTCACCGTAAATAGCCCGGTGGTCATAGCCGGAAACTATTTTGCAAGAGAAGGCGCCATGAGCACCGCAAACCTATTAACAAATGTTGGACCCAAAACCGGGCAGTTGGTCTGGTATAATGATGACGCCGCGGGGACAACACACTATGCCTGTAATCCACCCAATAACGTGATCACCGGAAAAGTGGCCCTGATCGTAAGGGGATTTGGAGGAGCGACCTGTACCGCAACCGTACCGTTCACGACCAAAGTGAAAAACGCACAGAACGCAGGGGCCATAGCGGTCGTGATCGTGAACAATGCACCCGGACTTCCGCCATTGATGGGAGGCACCGACAATACGATCACCATACCGGCCATCGCGATCTCGGATGTAGATGGCGCTACCATCGCCGCCCAGATCGCCAATAATGTGAATATCACCATGTCGGCCGGTGTTGCCATTGATGGAGACATTGACAACGGCATCATCTCGCATGAATATTTTCATGGGGTCAGCAACCGCCTGACGGGCGGTCCTGCAACAACTTCCTGCCTGGGCAATGCAGAACAGGGAGGAGAAGGCTGGAGTGATTACCAGGCCCTGATGGTTACTACCGATTGGGCTGCAGCCCTGCCTACCGATGGGGTGAATAAGCCCAAACCGATGGGCAATTACGCCTTTGGCTTACCTATCACCGGACCGGGAATACGGCTGTATCCCTATTGTACCAACATCGCCGTCAATCCCCTCACTTATGCAGATATGGGTACCGGTACGGTTGGAACTGAGGTCCATAATATCGGTGAGATCTGGTGCATGGCCCTTTGGGAAATGACCTGGGGTTTGATCCAGACCGATGGCATCAATTCGAACTTATTCAACAATGCCGGTGCGGGTGGAAATTCAGTCGCTTTCAAACTGATGATGGAAGGGATGAAACTCCAGCCTTGCAATCCGGGATATATTGATGCCAGGAACGCCATTTTACAGGCGGATATCAATTTATACGGCGGCATCCATTATTGTACGATCTATACCGCATTTGCCAAACGTGGCATGGGATACAGCGCATCACAGGGAAGTGCATTCAGCGCGACAGACCAGACCGCCGCGACCGACCTGCCACCGGGACCCACTATTTCAGGCCATCCGGCCAATGTTTCGGTATGTGCCGGCGCCAATACGACATTTACGGTAACCTCATCCGGACCTAACCGCACCTTCCAATGGCAAGTGAGCACCAATGGCGGCGGGTCCTGGACGAATATTACCAATGGAGGTGTCTATTCCGGCGCCTTAACGGCAACCCTTACCCTCACCGGCGTTACCCTGGCCATGAATGCCTATCAGTATCGTTGCATCGTGAATGGCGGATGTATTCCACCAACGACCGTAAACTCAAATGCTGCTATTTTAACCGTGAGCTCCGGAGCACCTGTGATCAATACCCAACCTTCCAATGCCAGCATCTGTTCGGGCAACAATACCAGCTTCACCATTACCGCTACTGCCACTCCTATCTCCTATCAGTGGCAGGAAAGTACCAATGGCGGCGGCACCTGGAACAATGTCACCAACGGCGGCATTTACGGAGGAGCAACCACAGCAACTCTTACATTGACCGGAGTATTGATCGGCATGAACAGCTACCAATACCGCTGCGCGGTCACCGGTGGTTGCGGTGGAACTACGGTGAATACCAACGCCGCCGTGTTGACCGTAACTTCAGGCGCGACCATCAACAACCAGCCGGCCAACAGTTCCATTTGTACCGGTGCGAATACCACCTTTGGTGTGACCGCTACAGGTTCATCATTAGGATATCAATGGCAGGAAAGTACCAATGGTGGAGGAAGCTGGAACAATATCACCAATGGCGGTATCTATTCCGGCGCCACAACAAACACATTGAGCCTGACCGGTGTTACCGCTGGTATGAACGGATATCAATACCGGTGTGTTGTGAGCAATACCTGCAGTCCGTTAAATTCAAATGCTGCCATCCTCACCGTGAACACCGCGCCCAATATCTCTGCTCAGCCGGCTAACTCGACCACTTGTTCCGGCAACGCGGCAACATTCTCGGTTACGGCTTCAGGAGGCGGATTGACCTACCAATGGCAGGAAAGCACTAACGGCGGAGGTACCTGGAATAATCTCGCCAACGGTGCTCCTTATTCCGGCGTACTCACTTCTACACTAACGATCAATCCTACGGTCGTTGGTATGAACAACTACCAGTACCGTTGTATCGTTACCGGGTCCTGCAACCCGGCAGCTACTTCTAACGGAGGTATCCTTACTGTGGGAGCGGCCCTGACCATTACTTCACAACCGGCCAATTCAACCGTTTGTGCCGGTGCCAATACCAGTTTCGGCGTGGTGATCAGCGGAACCGTGACCAGTTACCAATGGCAGGAAAGTACCAATGGCGGAGGTACCTGGAACAATATCACGAACGGCGGTATTTACGGCGGAGCCACTACGGCCACACTTTCACTTACAGGTGTACTGGGTTCCATGAACAATTACCAGTACCGTTGTTTCATAACCGGAAGTTGCCCGGGCATCAATTCCAATCCGGCTACGTTAACGGTGAACACGGCTCCCAATATTACATCACAACCCAATAACACTGCGATATGCGAAACACAGGGGACTACATTCTCAACCGTTGTATCAGGAACCGGACTCTCTTATCAGTGGCAACTTAGTACCACAGGCTGTGGCGGTGCATTCAGTAACCTGGCAAACGGAGGTGTTTACTCCGGAGCCACTACATCAACCCTAACCATAACCGGCGCCACTACGGCGATGACGGGTTATGCTTATAAATGTGTGATCACGGGTACCTGTACTCCGGTAGCAACATCGAATTGCGCGACGCTGACCGTCAATACAGCCGTAAACATCACATCACAACCAGCAGCTTCCACTTTATGTGCCGGTTTGAATACCTCGTTCAGCGTGACTGCTACCGGCAGTTCTATTACCTACCAGTGGCAGGAAAGCACCAACGGCGGCGGTACATGGAACAATGTCACTAATGGCGGCATCTACAGCGGAGCCACTACAGCCACCCTGACCCTCACCGGCGTACTCGGTTCCATGAACAGTTATCAATACCGTTGCGTTGTCAGCGGAGCAGCAGGATGTAGCGCTGCCAATTCCAATGCAGCCATTCTGACCGTGAACACTGCACCCAATATCACTGCACAGCCAACCGCCAGCACCATTTGCGCCACTTCGAACACTTCGTTCAGTCTGACCGCCAACGGTACCGCCATCTCCTATCAATGGCAGCTGAGCACCACCGGTTGCGCAGGCACCTTCAACAACATCGCCAACGGTGGCGTGTATGCCGGTGCTACCACAGCTTCCCTCACCATCACCGGCGCTCCCGCCACCATGAACGGTTATGCCTATCGCTGCGTGATCAACGGAACCTGTGCTCCGGCCGCTACTTCTTCTTGTGTTACCCTGACCGTCAATACGGCCGTGACCATCTCTAACCAACCCGCCAACAGCACCGTTTGTGCCGGTTCTAATACCAGCTTCGCCGTGACTGCCGCGGGTACCACCCCGGCCTACCAATGGCAGGAAAGCACCAATGGCGGCTCTACCTGGAACAATGTTGTTAACGGTGGTGTGTATGGAGGTGCTACCACAGCAACTCTTGCATTGACCGGTGTCACTGCAGGCATGAATGGCAACCTCTATCGTTGTGCAGTGAATGGCGCAGCGCCTTGCGGATCAGTCAATTCTTCAAATGCAGTTCTTACAGTAAACACAGGTCCAACGATTAGTACACAACCGGTTTCCGGAACTACGATTTGTTCAGGCCAGAATACCAGTTATGGTGTTGTAGCCAATGGAACCGGTTTAACCTATCTGTGGCAGGTGAGCACCGATGGTGGCGCCAATTACAGCAACCTCGCCAATGGCGGTTTCTATTCCGGTGTGACAACAGCAACCCTTTCCATCACCGGAGCTACAGTTGGTATGAGTAGCTACCGATATCGTTGTATTGTAACCGGAACCTGTTCACCGACTGTTACCAGTACTTCAGCTTTATTAACAGTAAATACACCTGTCAGCGTCACCACGGCTCCGGCCAATGTCACGATTTGTGCAACCGGAACCACGAGCTTCAGTATTGTTGCCGCAGGCTCTTCTCCCACTTACCAGTGGCAGGAAAGCACCAATGGCGGTACCACCTGGAACAATGTCGTCAACGGCGGTGTGTACAGCGGGGCCACCACCAATACCTTAACCCTTACAGGCGTGGTTGTCGGCATGAACGGCTATCTCTATCGCAACGTCGTATCCGGTCTCGCCCCCTGCGCACCTGTTAATTCCGCTGCGGCTACCCTCACCGTTAGTCCAAGGCCGGTGGTCACTTTAAGCGCTGCGCCATACACCAGGCTGAGGCCGGGTATCCCTTCATCAGGAACCATGGTCAATACCACCATCACCGCTTCGGTCGTTCCTAACGCCGGACCCATCACCTGGAGCTGGACCCTGAATGGAAACGCCATCGGGGCTACAGGCAATACGGTCAATGTCAATCTCAATACCCTTGGGTTGTATACTGCTGTGGCTACTCTGGGAAGTTGTACATCAGCTCCGGCATCCATCCTCATCGGGGATTCCGCCAGCGATATACTGTTCATCTATCCGAGTCCGAATACCGGAAGGTTCACGGTCTCTTATTATGTTCCGGGAGCATCCAGCACCAATTCCAGCTTCCAGAACATCACCATCTATGACAGTGAAGGACGACGTGTTTTCAACAACTCCTTCACCGTGGCTCAGCCTTATCAACTTCATCCCATCGACCTGAGCCGAAACGGAGCGGGTGTGTATTATGTTGTCCTCAGGGAAGCAAACGGGCATGCGGTCAGGACCGGGGAAGTTCTGGTGAGATAAATGCATAAATAGTAATAATAAAAAGTCCCGTTACAAAACGGGACTTTTTATTATTATTTGAAGTTTCAATGTTTTGGATAACTGCTTACGTATGGATTCCAGCGCAGATAGAATCGATAAGGCAATAATGCCGCTTCTCCAGAACTTTCAACACCAATTCTCCGGCTGCACCCGATCAGTTCATCATCTAAAGCCAGACCATCATCTTCGAGATAGATCATTTTTTGCACCAGGTCGGTTCCGGAATGCCATTTGGAGATCCCCATGGCTTTCGACAGGTTTCCGGGCCCTCTTGTCAGTGTATGATCCATTTTCTTTTTGCCGCTTCGTTTCAGCATGATCTCCGTTCCCTGCAATGGATCGGCAGCCCTGATCAGGACGGCATCAGGAATATCCTTTTCATTGGTGACCACATTGAATAAATGATGCATGCCGTAACAGATATATACATAAGCGGTACCGCCTAATGCATACATATGTTCGTTTCGGGCCGTTCGGCGTCCGCCGAATGAATGAGAGGCCTTATCGGCAAGTCCGATATAGGCTTCTGTTTCAATGATCCGGGCAACCGTTACTTCGCCGTTAAAACGGGTGACAAGCCGTTTGCCGATCAGGTTCCGCGCCAGGGCCACGACATCTTTACCCAGGTAAAATTGCCTGTCTAACTTCTTCATTATATCTTTAACTTTAAGACTAAAATACATAATGCTGGCGACAGCAGCTGATAAAGCCCCCCTTTCATGCTAAAAGAGATCATCATTTCCATACAGGCTTATATGCTTGCACACCGGTTCATTATGAAGCATCGCTTATGGAAATGGATCATCATTCCGGGTCTCATCTATGGCATTCTTTTTTTCCTGGGTATCTATCTTTTCTGGATCTCGAGCAGCAGCGCCATTGAACTGATGCTCGTAAAGACAGGCATCAAGGAGTGGATGCAGCGAATGCAAAGCAGCTGGCTCAGTTTCCTGCTGATCTTTGGCCAGGTCATCTTGCATCTTATCCTGATGATGTTCTACCTGTCACTGTTTAAATACCTCTTCCTGATCATCGGGTCACCCTTATTCGCCTACCTGAGTGAGAAGACGGAATCCATCATCGAAGGAAAAGATATTCCGTTCGACATGAAGCAATTCCTAAAAGATATTTTCCGCGGGATCAGGCTCGCATTCCGTAACATGTTGTGGCAAACGGTCTATACCATATCCATATTGATCTTATCCTTCATTCCCTTACTCGGATGGATAACCCCGTTGATCGCACTGATCACCGAATGTTATTACCTTGGTTTTTCGATGCTCGATTACAGTTGCGAAAGGAACAAGTTATCCACTTCTCAAAGTATAGCTTTCATCAGCAGGCATAAGGGATTGGCCATTGGTAACGGCTTGGTCTTTGTGCTGATGCACCTGCTGCCATTCATCGGGTGGATATTGGCTCCCAGTTATGCGGTCATAGCCGCCACCATCAGTTTGTATAATACCAAGACCGATAACCCGGTCGCTACAAAGGAGATCACCTGATGACTGCACAATCGACCATATACCTCGTACCATCCGTTTTGGATGAAGAATCAACTGATTCCATACCTTCCTATATCATACAGGCTATAAAAGATTGCCAGGTCATCTTCGCTGAAAATGAAAGAACGACCAGGCGATTTCTTAAAAGCCTATGTAAAGACCTTGTGATCGATGATTATGAATGGCATACCATTCATAAAGCGGAGGAAGAGTTGTTGACGGTATTCCGGGAAAAGATCAGGGCGAAGAAGAATATCGCCATCGTCAGTGAGGCCGGATGCCCGGGTATTGCTGACCCCGGCCAGATACTGATCGCCGCAGCACAGGATATGGGCGCCATCGTCAAACCCCTGGTAGGTCCCAGTTCCATCATTCTTGCCCTGATGGCCAGTGGATTGAACGGACAGCATTTTGAATTCACCGGCTACCTCCCGATCGATGTGCAGGAAAGATCAAAAGCGATCGCATCCCTGGAAGCCGAATCAAAAAAAAATCACTGCACCAAGATCTTCATAGAAACGCCCTACCGGAACAACGCCTTGCTGGACACCCTGCTGAAGACCTGCAAACCTGCCACCAAACTCTGTATCGCATCAGAACTCACCTCACCGAGAGAATTCATCAGGACGATGACGATTGAAGACTGGAAGAAATCAAAACAAGATTTCCATAAAAAACCAACCCTCTTTCTATTACAGGGATTTTAATGAGAACCAAGAGGGTTTTCAACCGGCATTTCCGGATTTGTCCGATGGAGCTTAAAATGCGGGTTTCGAAAAATCATATACGATATATTCGCTGTCACCCCGCCAGGGAAGGGTTTTACGATATTGACGGTATTTCAGGGTCATCTTCTGACCTTCATACTTAGTCAGCGAATCGTATAGTTTCTTGCTGGTGACCGAATAGATGAATTTCTCTGTGACCAGTGAGGATTGAGGATTAGCGCCAATACTAACCAGTGCCTCCCCTTCATATGTTTTGAAAACATTCCCTTTGTGGGAGATCTTGACCAGGTAAACGGTCCTTGTACCCTGACTCGCCGTATTGTAGAAGAACCAATACACCAGAAATACCGAAAGCAGGAATGTAAGCAGTATGAAACGCCAGAGGAATTTCCTAAACCCGCTTTTCTTTTTTGGCAGCTGTGTTATGACCGGTTTTACTTCTTCCATACATTCATTTTTAAAGGCTACAAACCATAATGGTCCACAAGGTAAATAAGGGCCGCCATGTTGACCGCACCCAGGTGAAGTTCCCTTTTACTCACCGCTTCAAAGGTATCGGTCGCGGCATGGTGCAGGTCGAAATAACGCTGGCTATCAGGTATTAATCCTGCCAGCGCAGTACCGATCGCTTTCAGCGGTCCGATATCAGAACCGCCTCCTCCTTCAGAAAACTGGTAAACTCCATAATTGGCGAACAGATCCTTCCAGGCCGCTATTTTATTTCTTTTTTCAGCGCTCATATCCAAACCGAATCCCCTTGGGGTAAAACCACCCGCATCGCTTTCCAGGGCGAAAATATGCTGTTCCTTTTTTTCCTTAGCAAGTTCCAGGTATTTGGCGCCGCCTCTTCCGCCATTTTCTTCATTCATGAACATGACCGCCCTGATGGTCCGCAGGGGTTTGATACCGGTGGCTTTAAAGGCGCGTATAACCTCAATGCTTTGTACGCAACCGGCACCGTCATCCTGGGCCCCTTCGGCAAGGTCCCAGCTGTCCAGATGTCCTCCAACGGTGATGATCTCCTGTGGAAATACAGTTCCCCTGATCTCGCCGACCACATTGAAAGAAGGCGCATCGGGCAGCATCTCGCTGGTGGTACGGAAATAGGCAACCAGGTTGCTTTTCGACCTGATCTTCACACTTAGCCATTCGGCATCATTGGTACTGATGGCCACAGCGGGGATCCTGGGAAAGGAATCATTATAGACCGTCGTACCGGTATGTGGAAAATCATCATTGTTGCTGGCCAGGGAACGGACCATGACACCGATGGCCCCGTATTTGGCGGCACGTGAGGGGCCCCTGGTGCGGTAAGACCCACTCTCCCCATAGGCCATGAAGGTCCGGATATAGGTCGGATTCATGGGGAAATTATAAAACACGATCTTCCCCTGTATGCCTTCCCGGCCCAGTTTCTCCAGTTCATTGAAATTCCTGACTTCCACCACTTCGCCCCGGATCCCCTTGGTACCGGTACCGACCGAGTTACCCAAGGCACATAGCTTCAGGACATATTTACTTCCATCAGCCAGGAGTTGAACATATCCTTTTTCTTTTTCTCCCCGCACCCAATGAGGAACCATACAGGGTTGCAGGTAAACCGTATCGGCTCCGGCTTCAAGCAGCATCCGGGCTGTTTCTTCCACACTTTTTTGCGCCTGGGGCGAGCCGCTCAACCGGGGACCCACTTTTTTACAGAGGACCCGCAGGTTCTCATAAGCCGTACCATTTGACATGATCTCATCGGAGATCCGTTTGATGGTCGCGGAATCGTTGTTTTGCGCAAATAAACCAAAAGGCGATAGCAATAATCCCGCGACAAGTTTGAACTGATATTTGAGCTGCTGAATGGTCATGATAACAAACTTAGCGATTTATATGCAATACATGAACGGAAACAACGGTGAATAATAAATCGGTAAATTGCGATGGATTAATAAAATCAATAAATCGATTTCATATGAACATTGGTATTGTCTGTTATCCCACATTTGGTGGAAGCGGCGTTCTGGCAACCGAATTGGGCAAAGCGCTTGCCGATAAAGGTCATAATATTCATTTCATCACCTACCAGCAGCCAGTGAGACTGAGTGGATTCCATGCCAATATCTTTTATCACGAAGTAAGGGTACCCACTTACCCCCTTTTTGATTACCCGCCCTATGAAACGGCACTGGCCAGTACCATGGTGGATGTCATCATCAACAATGATGTGGAGCTATTGCACGTGCATTATGCCATCCCGCATGCCGCCGCCGCCTATATGGCCAAACAGATCCTGGCCAAACAGGGACGAAGGATTCCCGTCATCACCACCCTGCACGGAACGGATATCACCCTGGTGGGCAAGGACAAGACCTATAGCCCCGTGGTTACTTTTTCCATGAATGAAAGCGATGTGCTGACCGCGGTATCGGAGAACCTTAAAGAAGAGACATTCCGCAATTTCAAAATAGAAAAGGACATTGAAGTGATCCACAATTTCGTGGATGTCAACCGATTTCACAAGAAGCCGGTTGACGCTTTTAAGAAACTCATTGCGCCTAAAGGCGAAAAGATCATCGTTCACGCTTCCAATTTCAGGAAAGTCAAACGGGTGGAGGATGTCATCGCCACCTTCCTGCTCATCAATAAAAAAATGCCGGCTACCCTTTTATTACTGGGTGACGGGCCGGAAAGGTCGCATATCGAGGCCAGCGCCAGGGATTGTCCCGAACACAATGCCATCAAGTTCCTGGGTAAGCAGGAACAAATGGAGGATATCCTGCCCATCGCCGATCTGTTCCTGCTCACCAGTGAATATGAAAGTTTCGGTTTGGCCGCGTTGGAAGCCATGGCTGCTGAAGTACCGGTGATCTCTACTAACGCCGGTGGCTTGCCTGAGATCAATATCAATGGTTACAGCGGTTTCATGAGTAATGTAGGGGATGTGGAAGATATGAGCAAAAATGCGCTGGAGATATTGAAGGATGAAGCCAGTTTGAAGCAATTCAAGTCAAATGCTCTTGCCCAGGCAAAAAAATTCGATATCGAGAATATCGTGCCGATCTACGAAGCGCTTTATAAACGGGTGATCTGACCTAACGTGATCTCAGCCATTTTTCAGGGTCCAGGTTATTCCTTTCATCATTGATGTAAAAATCAACCGCACCGACACCATCCAGGTTGGCAGCCGCTTTTCCGATCAGCTGTCCCATCTTGATATTCTGCCCGGTTTGTACGGATACATTCCCCAGGTTGCTGTAGGTACTGAAATATTTCCCGTGTTGTACGATCACTACCTGGATGTCTTCCACAAAGAGCACTTTGGATACGACCCCGTCGAAAATGGCTTTTACCGGTCCTCCGATATCAGTGGCTACGGTGATGCCGGTAATGTCCATGACCGTACCGCTGGGCAGCTGGTTGCGGCCGTAATGCATCAGCAGATACCCTTTATCGACCGGCCAGGGCAATGAGCCCCGGTTACCGATGAAGTTGGCATTGAGTTCAATATTCTCCGGATTCAGCAGGATACTCTCCTCAGGCTTTCTTACAGCCGGTTTCCTGGTCGGAGTTGTGATGGCCTTGACATTGGGATTGGCGGGCGTGGGGTTTGTCTTGGCATTCAGTTTTTCAGCTGCCAGTCGCTTTTTCTCTTCATCAGCGGCTTTGGCCATGGCCGCTTTACGGGCTTCATCCTGGGCCCTTTTGATCGCAGCGGCGATCGCGTTATCCACTTTCTGGAGCTGCTTTTTCTTTGCTGTATACTGATTGTTGAGTTGTTTACCCTGCTTTTTTAACTCAGCCAGGATCCGGTCTTTTTCTTTTTGCTGGGCTTCCAGGGCAGCCATCTCCTTGTCCTTCGACTGCAAGACGATACTTTTCTTTTGTTTGGCTCCCCCCAGTTCTTCAATACGTTGTCTCCTCAATTCCTGGGTACGCAGGATGTTCTCCCCCTGGATCTCCCGGAAATTACGGTAGCTTTTCAGATAAGTGATCCTTCGTATGGCATCATTGAAACTGGCGGCGGAAAAGATGAAATTCAGAAAATCGTAGTTATTCCTGTTCTTGTAGGCATAAACCATACTTTTGGCGTACTCCTGCTTCAAGGTATCGAGCAGTTTATCATACCGGTTGATATCTCGCTGAATGGTGTAAATATTATTATCCAGCAGATTGATATCCTTATTGATATTGTCGATGATGCGGTCCTGAAGATTGACCTTGGCATTGATCAGTTTCCATTGCACGAAATTCTCCTTGGCCTTTGCCTTGTTCTCATTCAACAGGCTTTCCGTTTGTTCGATCTCCCTTTTAAGTTGCTGTCTCTGCTTTTCCAGTTCCTCGCGGGTAGCGGGTTGAGCAAAAGCCAGGATGGTGGTTGCCAGAAAACAAAACGTTATGAGGATCGGTCTGATCATGGTCCTGATTTAAAATTGAACAAAAATAAAATTAACCGTTGAATGCCAGGCGTGCAAATAGCTAACACCTGTTGATAATTAGATAAAACGATCAGTTGCGTTTATAATTTTTCGGCACATTGAAGAAGACCGATAATTCTTTGTTAAACTCATACTGCTTGAAATTGAGTTGGATGTCCAGTTTGTTCTTTTCGGAAACCGTGATCTCCCGGTTCGTGGAGAAATTCACCCCGTTCTTGTTCTCAAAATCGCTGTAAGTGATATCCGCTGTCCGGTTGCGGTTAATATCCACATCGTCCAGTTTGCTGTGAAGCAGCAGATTGCCTTCTGTATTGATGGTAAGCAGGTGCTTGAAGAACGGACCCGCGACAGACATGAGTATCCTGTTG
Organism: Chitinophagaceae bacterium; assembly: GCA_016721725.1. Lineage (GTDB taxonomy): Bacteria > Bacteroidota > Bacteroidia > Chitinophagales > Chitinophagaceae > Ferruginibacter. The sequence goes on from JADKHN010000001.1 coordinate 110,752, forward strand.
TCTATTTTCCGGTAGGAGATCACGTTGGTATCCAGGAAAACGGGGTTCCCAACAAGCAGGTCTTCCAGTGTTTTATAATCGAATGGGATCTGGGTGACTTCCTGCAGGTAATCCATGGACCGGTATTGAACTTCCTTTTTCTGTTTGTTCAACAAGATGATACTATCCCGGGTGACCAGGATCCGGTACACTTCGATATTGAGAATGGAAGCGGTCATCGATATCCAGATTGCGCTATCCCTGACGATGCGGACGACCGCGGTGATATCAGGTTGTTTACCCTGGTTATCCTGGTATTCCACCTTGATCTTTGCATTGAATGTATTAAAACTGATGTGATTTTGGAGCAAACTGCTCATGGTGCCTTTCACAACTGCAATGGAATCTTCGGCAGAACGGTTGACCTCTTTAACAACTACGCTATCCTTAGGCGCAATGACCTTATTGATCTGCCGGGTTGTCTTACAACTGGTTGATCCAAAAAAAACACCCAGCATCAGGATATATATGAGTCGTCTCTTCATGATAAGTTTGTGGGGTTGAATTCACCTAATTGACCCCGGTATGACCAAAACCACCGCTACTTCTGTCCGTATCCACTAACTGATGTACCAGGATCAATTCAGCCTGTTCCACCCTGGCAATGACCATCTGTGCGATGCGGTCACCATGCCCGATCTTTCGGCATTCATTACTCAGATTGATCAGGATCACCTTGATCTCCCCGCGATAATCACTGTCGATCGTTCCAGGTGAATTGAGCAAAGTGATCCCTTCCTTAATGGCTAGTCCGCTCCGCGGCCTGATCTGCGCTTCAAATCCGACCGGCAATTCGATGAACAGGCCGGTTGGCACGAGGGTTCTTTCCAAAGGCTGCAGGACAATTTCCTGTTCCAGGTTGGCCCGCAGGTCCATACCAGCCGACCCGCCGGTTGCATAGGCAGGGAGCGGGTTATCCGAACGGTTGATGATATTGACCGGGAGGGAAGACATGGTGGCAAAGGTAATAATCAACAAAGTAAATGGAACAGGAAAGATATTTTTAACAAAATCCGTCATCGGATGAGCATGACCGTACCATTCAGGAATTTCCTTTCGTTTTTAAGGTTCACATAATGCAGTATCCACACATAGGTACCATTGGGCATCCTGGCCTTTTTATGGGTGCCGTCCCATTTTTCAGATACGTCTTTAGTGATGAACATGGGTTGGCCCCATTTATCGAATACCTCAAAGAAAAAGTTCTTTAAGGTGGTGCCGTTCAAGAGCCCGAACTGGTCATTCTTACCATCTCCGTTAGGTGTGAAAGCGGAAGGGATGAAAATACTGCAATCGCCCCATCCAACGGAAAGGGTATCGGAGGCAATACAGCCGTTCCTGGTCACTTTAACGTGGTATGTCCCGATATCCCTGACTTGAATCGACGGTGCGGTTTCTCCGGTGCTCCATAGGTAGGAATCGCCAAAGGCCTGAGCGGCATCCAGCGTGACCGATTGGAACTTACAAAGGGAGGTATCCGGACCGATATTGACCACCGGTGGAGGTAACAGAGCGATATTGACAGAATCCCTGATCGAACAACCGTTTTGCTCAATCTGCAGCCAATAGGTACCTGCGCCGGAGGAGGTGATGCGATTCGTCAGGGAATCATTGTTCCACAAATAATTGGCGCCATTCACTTCATCGATCCCCAGGACCAGTTTCAGGATCGCGCAACTGGCCGTATCGGGGCCGAGGAATTGGGTATTATCCGTGATCCAGACCGACCTGCTGATGGTATCATTCAGGCCCGAACAATCCACTTTATATACGATCAGTTTGACCGTATAGAATCCGGAGTTGACATAAAAATTCACCGGGGACAGGCTTTGCGAGGTATTTCCGTCGCCAAAAAACCATTTCACGGAATCGATGCCGCTTAACCGGTTGATGGTAAACCGGACATTATGATCGGAACAATTTCCATTTCGGGAAAAATCATAGGGATTGGATGTGGTATCAAAATAGCTTTGCACAAATGTGGGCAAGCCGAATTGCACAGGTTCAGCCGCCAGGGAGCCCATGTAGATCTTATTGTAACGGAAATTACAGCCCGGGCCGGATATATCGGGATTTTCAATCACCGAAACCGAGGTATCTTTCCACATGGCCATATATATCTTCTGATCGGGCCCGGTTTGCAGGGCGCCCCCATACCAGTTATTGTTCGTATGGATGAGTTGTTTAGAAGCCAGGATGGTGGCCGGATTATGGGAAGAGATATCAAATTGATAGACCACGGCTGCTTCCGTGGAGGAATTATTCGCTGACACATACAATAACCGTCCGCTGGGAGAAAATTCAGCGCCATAGATACCGGTAAAGGCTGGCACGTGCGGTACCGCATTGGGTTTGAAGGTGATGGGGTTTGAAAGGATCCCGGTATTCTTGTCAAAATCCATCAATTCAACCTGGTCGTTCTGAAAAGAATGTATGGCTGCCAGTTTATCGCCTTTGGCTGAGAATTTCAATGTACCGATCGCATTATTCTCAAATCCCGAAATAAACAAACCGGTATGACTGATGACCGGGGTGGTATTCAAACCGGAAGCCGTGAGCAGATAAGCATGGTATTCATCAGAGTTCCAGGCCCGGATGAGGATCCAAACATCCCGGTTATTACAATGCCTGACGGCCGCGATCTTTTCAAATATCCTGTCCTCGATCATGATATTCATACCGATGACCTCACCCAGCCCCCCATCTCCCTTCATATTCACTACATTGTACTGGAAGAACTGCTCATCCTGCAATGCAGCTCCCGTGGTAAATACATAAAACAAGCTGTCATTACCGGGCAAAGGAACGATCACGGTATTATTGGTACTGCTGAGATCACCCCGTAAAGCGCCACCGTTCTTCATCAACAAATGCCGTTTGTTCATGATCACCTGGCCATTGGTATAAAAGAGCAGTTTCCCGTTATTATCCGACATCACAGCGGTGCCTTCAAAAGAGCCGGCCTTGCCATTATTCAGGGGAACGGGAGGTGTGAAATTGAAATCGAGGCCGGCCTTGTTGCCAAAGTACCAGATATTCGCCTGCTTTTGAGAGAAAGCGGTATTTATTGAAAAGGTCAGGATGATATATAATGTCCAGTATTTCAAAAAAGTCAAGGGAGATTGATTTTACCTAATAATACGGTAGCATAGGCCACCAGGCCCTCTTCCCGGCCAACAAATCCCAATTCCTCTGTGGTGGTTGCCTTAATGGATACCGAGTCCGTGGAGATTTTAAGTATAGATGAGATGACTGATTGCATAGCAGGAACAAAAGGTTTGATCTTGGGAGACTGCAAACAAAGTGTGCTGTCGATATTGACGACCTGGTAACCCTTGCTCCAGATGAGTGCCGCTGTTTTTTCCAGCAATATCTTACTATCGATATTCTTATAAGCTTGATCGGTATCCGGAAAATGGAAACCGATATCGCCCAGTGCCAGGGCGCCGAGCAAGGCATCACAGATCGCATGCAGCAGAACGTCGGCATCGCTGTGTCCAAGGGCCCCCTTTGTATGGGGAACGAGAACTCCGCCGATCCACAATTCCCTTCCACTCACCATTTGATGAAAATCCACTCCTGATCCGATACGATAAGACATTAACACTTAGATTAGTTTGTAAATATCCGATTTTTAGCCGGTTCTGAAAACAAAAAAGCGTCCCGTAAATGCGGGACGCTTTTGACATGAAAAAGTTTCACTACTATTTTTTTCCATCCATATTAAATACCAAACCAAAACGCCATGTATTTGATAATGGATTACGGCTAACACCACTGCCTGAAGGGAACAGATAAGCGAAGTTGATTCCGAACATGCTGTACCTTAAGCCAGCACCTACGGTGAAATACTTCCTGTTTCCTTTGTTTGGATTCTCGTAGAAATAACCTGCCCTGAATGCGAACTGGTTGTTGTACCAGTATTCTGCACCCACTGCAAGGCTGATCTCCTGCATTTCTTCGTTGAATTTGCCCGGAGCATCTCCGAATGACTTCATCCAGCTGCTAACTACGCTACGGCCACGATATTTAACCAGGGCCAGGGAGTCAGTTGAACTAACACCGGTGATTGAAGGCGGTGTGGGAACCAGTAATTTATTGACATCCAGACCGAAAGTGATCTTGTTGCTTTCGTTGAACACTTTGGTATAAGCGATACCAAGGCCCAGGTTAGCCGGGATATAATCTTTTTGAGTTGCATCGCTGGAGTAAGAAATCTTAGATCCCAGGTTGCTCAGGGTCAAACCCCAGTTCAGACCAGATCCGCTTTCTTTGATCCCATGATGATAAACGTGCAGGTCACCCGCAACAGATGAACCGGCTTTGTAAGTCTGGCCATTATAAGTACCATTGGCCAGGTTTGAGTGGATATAACGTAATGCGATACCCAGAGACAGTTTCTTGGTCAATTTCCTTGAATAACCCAGATCAAAGGAGAATTCCCTTGGCTTATAGGTGTTCAGGTTATTGCCCAATCCGTCGGTGAACTGGATATTACCCAGGCTGAAATACCTGAATGAGGCAGAGATCGCCTGTGTTTCATCTAATTTATAGTATCCGGCCAAAGACATCATGTAAACATCGTTTACAGACAGATCCCTTAACCAGGGTACATAGTTAACTCCGATACCCACCTTGCTGGTAGCAAATGGGGTCCTGGCTATATTCGCGAAATTTGCATTGGCATCAGGAGTAGTTGCAATTCCTACATCACCCATTCCACCACTACGGGCGTCTGGAGTTACACGTAAAAACGGAACAGCGGATGTTACAACGTTAATTTTAGACTGGGCATTAGATACAGTGATTGCTCCTCCCAGTAACATAACTAAGGCAGTTAGTTTCAAAGTTACTTTTTTCATGCGATTTGATTTGTCTTGGTTAGGTAGACTTACCTCTATAAGCGTTAAGTTTAATGGTTGTATTTAGTTGTAAAATTAATCGTTTTCCTGAAATGAACAACTAAATTATAAAATCTTGTTAAAAAAAACTAAAAAATCTTATTCTTTTCAAAGATAATACTTTTCCATCACCTGTCAATACCCATTTTAGGGTAGTTTTTCCAGTTGGAAACCGCTGGAGCGGAAACTGCCTGAGCAGCCGGCTTTTTTGAAGAATTACCTGCAAAAAAACGGGGTTTTGAACTGATTATTGCCCCTGACGGCAAATTCTGCTATTCCAAGTGATCGATTCAATGAACAAATCAAAGGCTTCTTTATTTTTCCCTTTCCTACAAAAAGGATCTATGCTCGCGGCCTTTTTACACAAGGGTAATCGTTAGTGCCTTGCAATTGCAACATTAATAAGTATGACGGTATTAACCAAAAAAAATTTCCCCTTTCACAAAAAAACAACGCGATCCTATTTTTCTTTTCCGATCAGTCCCTGAATTTTTCGCAAGCATTCACTAACACAACCAGTTCCGGCATGCCTGTCATTCACGTAAACCCTTTACCCATGTTGACTCTCATGCAACAGCAGTAAAATAGGAATAAGCGGGACAATGCAAGCTTCAAAAAAGTTGCATCCGCAAAAAAGGTTTTTTTGCACCTGTCCGGGAAACCGGTTGCATCATCGGAATTTCAGGTCGTTCCTGTTTCCCGTTCACCGATCAAGACCTTTGGACAAACTGCAAAACAGGCTCCTTGTTTCTGTTCCCTGAAAGGTCAACCTTGATATCATGACATCATGGAAGTCACTGGTGTTGATTTCACCAATCTTTAACATTCGCCTAAAACCGGATCAAAGAACGGGAATCAGCCACCTCCCGGGAAGAAAAGAAACCGGGAAAAATAAGGTAAACAGGCCCTGGCGAAACCGTTCCGACCGCTTTCCTGCCGCACTTTGGGTGGCTATGAACCCCATTTCCAAAAGGCGAGCCAGCCAGCAATTTTCAAAAAAAAAGGGGCCGGTATCCCCATGTCAGTTAAAGTATTTATATTCGCAGCCAGTGTAACCTCAATAACAATAATTTAGAAAACCCTTCGTTAAACAATTCGATAAACGAATGCACATGCAAAATCTATTTTCTGGTAAAAATTGTTTCATTTTATTGGCTGCCGCTCTCTCCCTAAGCGCTTGTAAAAACGGCGGTTTGTTTAGTAAGAAGAAAAGCAAGTCATCGGCTACCGGCTGGAATTACGATGACAAGAACATGGGGAATTTCCATGTTTCCAAGGTTAAATATCCCAAAGCCGGACCCGGTCTCGTTTTCGTTCAGGGTGGTTCGTTCGTCATGGGCGCCAAGGATGAGGATGTGATGGGCGACTGGAACAATGTTCCCCGCAGGGTGACTGTTCCTTCCTTCTTTATTGACGAGACGGAAGTGGCCAATGTTCACTACCGGGAGTACCTGTATTGGCTGGAGAACACCTTTTCCAATGATACCGCTATCCTCAACAAAGCCCTTCCCGATACGCTGGTATGGCGTGAGGAACTGGCCTATAATGAGCCTTATGTTGAATACTATTTCAGGTACCCTTCCTATAATTATTATCCCGTTGTTGGTGTAACCTGGCAGCAGGCGCATGATTTTTGCATCTGGAGGACCGACCGTGTGAATGAACTTAACCTGAAAGATAAAGGCTACCTGAAAAAAGATGCTATCAAACGTGAAATGAAAGGCGCAGGTGCTGATGGTTCCTTTAACACGGAGACTTACCTGATGGCTCCTGACATGATCCAAAACAGGAACAAGCCTAAGAAATCCACCCTGAAGGATGTCAATGGCAAACCCAGGGGTAATGTTCGCATGGAAGATGGTATCCTGAATATGGGTTATCGCCTTCCAACCGAAGCGGAATGGGAATATGCCGCATATGGCATGCTTTCTCAAAACCCTTCTCCCCGTAAAAAAGAAGCCAAAAGCGGTGAGGAGCTTTTTTCTAACCAACAGATCTATTCCTGGAGCAATAACCCCAACGGTCTTCGCGATAACCGCCGTGGCAGCTGGCAGGGTAAATTCCTCGCCAACTTTAAACGCGGCAGTGGGGATAACATGGGTGTTGCCGGAGGTTTGAACGACCGCGCCGCCATTCCCGGAAACATCAAATCTTTCTACCCCAATGCCTTTGGTTTGTATAATATGAGTGGAAACGTGAGCGAGTGGGTTGCCGACGTATACCGGCCGATGACCCCTACCGACGGTCAGGATTTCAACTATTTCCGCGGTAACAAGTTCCAGAAATATTTCAAGAACCCGGCCGGTGAATATGAAAGGGACAGCATGGGCCGTCTGAAAAAAGTGGACATCTCCGATGATGAAGTTAAGAACCGCAGTAACTATCAGAAGAATAACGTGATCAATTACCTGGATGGCGATAGCGCCAGCGGCGTTTACTATGGCTACGGAATCACTTCCCTGATCAGCGACAAATCCCGCGTGATCAAAGGCGGAAGCTGGAATGACAGGCCTTACTGGCTGTCTCCCGGAACCCGTCGTTTCATGGAAGAAGACCAGGGTGCAAGCACAGTTGGTTTCCGGTGCGCTCAAACCTATCTCGGACCTCCGGAAGGACCCGGTTTCAAAGAAGGAAACAATTTTGCCAAACGCAAACAGAATTCGCGCAAAGGCAAGAAGAAAAAATAAAGGCTTCCCGATAATAAAAACCTCCGGACCCCCGGAGGTTTTTTTATGCCGGTATCCCCTAATTTTGAACCATGCGCATCGAAGACCTGTATCAACTATACCTGGAACACCCGGCTGTTCAGATCGATACCCGTAAATTAATCGCCGGGGACCTTTTCTTTGCCCTAAAAGGGCCGCATTTCAACGGTAACGGATTTGCCCTCCAGGCATTGGATAACGGCGCCGCATATGCGATAGTAGATGAGTTTGAAGGCCCCCCGCATGACCGTATCATCAAAGTTCCTGATGTGCTCCTCACCTTACAGGAACTGGCCCTGCACCACCGCCTGCAATTCAACATACCGGTCATTGCCATAACCGGCAGCAACGGAAAGACCACCACCAAAGAATTGGCTCATGAGGTATTGTCCCGACAATTTAAAACCTATACCACACAGGGTAACCTGAACAACCATATCGGGGTTCCCCTGACCCTGTTAAAGATCAAACCGGACGCCCAGGTGGCGCTCATCGAAATGGGAGCCAACCACCAGCTGGAGATCCGCGGCTATTGCCGGTATGCCCTTCCCACACACGGTCTCATCACCAATTGCGGGAAAGCCCACCTGGAAGGATTTGGCGGCGTTGAGGGCATAAGGAAAGGAAAGGGCGAACTATTCGACCACCTCCGGGAAAACAACGGCACGGCCTTCATCATGGGCGACTATACTTATTTAAAAGAAATGAGCGCCGGAATACCCCATATCATAACCTATGGTACAAAGGACGCGGATTATACCGGCAAGGTGAAGGACAGTAAGCTGTTCCTGGAAGTGGATATGCTGACCGGAACAAATATCGGAACCATCAAAACAAACCTGGTCGGCGAATACAACCTGCCGAACGTCTTGTCTGCGGTCGCCCTGGGAAAATACTTTCAAGTGCCCGATGAACTGATCAAAGCGGCCATTGAAGGCTTTTCGCCAACGAACAGCCGTTCCCAACTGATCACCCGGGGTAGCAACCAGTTCATCCTGGATGCCTATAATGCCAACCCCACCAGTATGAAGGCTGCCATTGAGAATTTCTCCCGCATGGAAGGAAAGGATAAGATCCTGATGCTGGGTGGTATGATGGAACTGGGAACAGAGAGCATTTCAGAACACCAGGCCCTGGTTGACCTGATCAAAACCCATCCCTGGAAACAAGTGGTGCTGGTAGGCGGCGATTTTAGCCAGGTGGATCACCCTTATATCTATTTCCGTAATTCGGATGATGCCTCGGCCTGGTTCAGGCAACAGCAGTTCGGGAATAGCCATTTTCTCATCAAAGGAAGCAGGAGCATGCAGATGGAAAAGGTGCTGGAATAATGGTGAGGCAAATCAAGTCCCCTGATCGGAATTTGCTGGTGCAAAAAATGCATTGCTTAAGTAATAAGTACTTCCTTCGTTAAAGACGTAAAAAACTACTTCAATAATGACATAAAAAAAAACCTCCTTCGCTAAAGTCGTAAAAATCTTAATTCAATATTGACATAAAAAAAACCCTCCTTCGCTAAAGAGGTAAAAAACTACTTCAATAATGACATAAAAAAACCCTCCTTCGCTAAAGCTATAAGGAACTACCTCAATAATTATTTAAAAACCCTCCTTCGCTAAAGCTATAAGGAACTACCTCAATAATTATTTAAAAACCCTCCTTCGCTAAAGCTACGGAGGGTAAAACAGAGACTAAGGGATTCGACCTGTCCTCCGTAGCTTTAGCGAAGGAGGAATCCTTATACCAGGTGTTTATTCCGAAATGCCATGCCGGAGCCGGTTTTCAAATACCTTTCAAATTCAAAAGCTCTCTTTTTATCCTTGAATCCACAGAAAAATATCAGTTTCAACGGTCTTTTATCTCTTGTTGAATCGACATATCCTTTTTCATGTCTTTGTAATCTCTCCCCCAAGTTATTTGTACAACCGGTATAAAATGTCAAATCCCGGCAAAGAAGGATGTATACAAATTGTTCCATCCTTTAAATTATGGAACTGCCATATGATTCTGAGAGGAAAAAAAACGTTAAATCCCGTGAAAAAACCGATAAGGAAATGAATGGGTATAGTGCAAGAAAAGCGCAAAGGTTTTTAATGTTAATAAATACTTCTTAACGTGACAAGTACCTTCTTCGATATAGTTAGAACAATAACTCCTTCACTAAAGACAGAAAAAAACCTCCTTCGCTAAAGACGTAAAAAAACTACTTCAATAATGACATAAAAAAACCCTCCTTCAATAATGACATAAAAAAACCCTCCTTCGCTAAAGACGTAAAAAACTACTTCAATAATGACATAAAAAAACCCTCCTTCAATAATGACATAAAAAAACCCTCCTTCGCTAAAGACGTAAAAAACTACTTCAATAATGACATAAAAAAACCCTCCTTCGCTAAAGACGTAAAAAACTACTTCAATAATGACATAAAAAAACCCTCCTTCGCTAAAGACGTAAAAAAACTACTTCAATAATGACATAAAAAAACCCTCCTTCGCTAAAGCTACGGAGGGTAAAGCGGAGACTAAGGGATTCGAACCCTTGATGGAGTTTCCCCCATACACACTTTCCAGGCGTGCTCCTTCGACCACTCGGACAAGTCTCCATTTCAGGACGGCAAAAATACAGTTTCAGCACCTAGTTGCCGAATATTTTTTATTGAACCCTTGAAACTGATTATCGGGAATTTTAATGCTGCTTCGAAGGGGATTGAGTTTCCCCCATACACTTTCTCCCGACGCGTCGGGACTCCTTCGACCACTCGGACAAGTCTCCTAAAAAGGGATGGCAAATATACACACTTTCTCCCGACGCGTCGGGACTCCTTCGACCACTCGGATAAGTCTCCATTTCAGGACGGCAAAAATACAGTTTCAGCACCTAGTTGCCGAATATTTTTTCGGCATTGGCTGAAGTGATCGCAGCCACATCAGCCAGGCTCGTTTTTTTGATCTGGGCCAGCTTTTCAGCGATGATCGCCAGGTAAGCGCATTCATTGCGTTTTCCCCGGTAAGGAACCGGAGTGAGATAAGGCGCATCGGTTTCCAGGACAAGGTGCTGTAAATCGATCCGGTCAAGCACTTCAGCCAGACCTGAATTCTTATAGGTGACCACGCCGCCAATACCCAGATACATGCCCAGGTCGATGATCTGCCGGGCCTGTTCGTAACTTCCGCCGAAACAATGGAAGATCCCCTTCACTCCTTTTGAGGAGGATCTCCTGACCACATCAATGCATTCCTGCATCGCATCCCGCGAATGGATAACGATGGGCAGATCGTGCTCCAGTGCCCACCCGATCTGTATTTCAAAGGCCTCGTATTGTTCCGTGATATAGGTCTTATCCCAGTGAAAATCCAATCCGATCTCGCCTACGGCTGCATATACGCGTTCGCCGAGCGCCCGGTTGACCAGGTCCAATTCAGTCCGGTATCCGGCTTTCACCGAACAGGGATGCAACCCGGTCATGGCCACACAGACCCCGGGGAATTTTTTTTCCAGGTCAAGCAGATGATCAGTTTCCCGGCTGTCGATAGCGGGCAGGAATATCTTTTCCACACCGGCTTTACGGGCCCTTTCAATAACGGAATCGATATCCGCTTTGAATTCTTCCAGGTAAATATGCGAATGGGTATCGATCAGTTTCATATTCGGTTCAAAGTGCAAAAATGCTTAAAATAAATTTAACAAGTCTTTAAACCCTGCTAATACACCGTCGTCATAACTGGGTATTTATTATTCACCTCTATTAAAAACTATTTTATGAAAAAAACAATGAACCTCGCCACATGGCTTGCAGCTTTCGCGCTGTTTGGGACATTCGTGTTATCCGGCTGTAAAAAAGACAACAGTTCGGCCATCACCGAAAGCAACCCGGCGGAAGAAGCCAACACACTGACAGCCACAACAGAAGAAGCTGAGACCGATGCCCAATTCGATGATGTGTTCAACATCACCGCCAGCATGAACACCAGCCAGGTCGGAGAAGACCTGGGTCTTGGCAGTAATGTTTCGGGACTGTTTGAATTGGGGGCGAACACCCCTTCAAACCCTCCCTGCTTCACGATCGAAGTGGTACCCAACATCCCGGGTGTATTCCCAAAAACCGTGACCATTGACTTTGGTACGGGTTGCCTGGGCCGGGACGGAAAATTCCGGAAGGGCAAGATCGTATCCATCTACACCAACCGAATGCTGGTACCCGGAGCGAAGGTCTCGACCACATTTGTAGGTTATTACGTGGACAGCTTCCACATCGAAGGCACGCACATCACCGAAAACACCAGCACTTCCAATATGCAGGGCTGGAAGAATACAGTGATCGATGGCCAGGTGACGAATACCATCACCAACCGGTGGGTAAAATGGAATACGACCAAGAATGTTTTACAGATCGAAGGGAACGGAACACCACGACTTCCGCTGGATGACGTTTACAAGATCACCGGCTTTGGCAGGGGATCCAATTCAGCCGGCCATAGCTGGGCCGCATTGGTCATGGAACCGCTGATCAAAAAATTCACCTGCCGCTGGATCGTGAAAGGCACCGTCAAACTGATCCGGGATGGTAGGGAAGCATTGCTTGATTACGGTAATGGGAATTGCGATAACCTGGCCATCATCTATATCAACGGAGTGGGGCATGTTATCAGGCTCTGATCTGATTAAATAATTGTTGTTTTTTTAATGACAACAATGTACTTTTAGACCAGTTTTCATAGGGTACGGATTAAAAACGGGCCAGGGTTTCTACCCCGGCCCAATTTTTTTATACCTCGTTTTGGGAATTATTTAACAGTCAGTTTTTGAAACGAAAATCCCCTGTCTGAAAAATGTTTCAACACAACAGGCAAGGCATATCGCATCCTTCCCTCCGCCTTCTTACTGTCGTGAAAGACCACAATAGATCCATCCCCGGTGTTCCTGATCACGTTCTGAGAACATTTTTCGGGAGAGATCGAAGCGTCAAAATCACCGCTCAACACCGTCCACATGACCACCTGCAAAGGATTTGACCGCTTCAACAAACCCCTGATCTGGCTATTTTTTATATGACCATAGGGTGGTCTGAACAGGTTTGACCGGATCAATTCTTCGGCCTTGCTGGCATTCGCCAGATATACGGATCTCCTGGTCTTCCAACCATCCAGGTGGTCATAGGTATGATTACCTACCGAATGTCCGGCTGACATGATCCTGGCATATAGTTCCGGGTGGCTCTCCACATTCTTACCAATGCAAAAAAAGGTTGCTTTGGCATTGTATTTGTTCAACTCTTCAAGCACAAAAGGAGTGATCAAGGGATCGGGACCATCATCGAAAGTGAGATAGATGATCTTTTGGCCAGCCGGTTGGTCCCAAATCAAGTTATTAAACAATTTTTTTATCCAAAAAGGCGTTCTGACCAGGTAAATCATACGGGAAATTATATTTTTAAACCGATTAAACCTTCTTAATACGATATAGTCTGACCTTTACATAAAATTATTAAATATGAAAATCAAAACCCTTGTAACCGCGGCAACCCTGGCAGCTTTTGCCTTGTCGCTCAATTCCTGTAAGAAAAATGACGCCGCAGATGAGTTTGAAACCACTTTCCAACTGAGTGGGGATCAAGCCATTGCAGACAACCTGACCCAGGATGCCAATGATGTTTACACTGAAGCCGCCGCTCAGAATAACCTGATGGGCAATGGCCCGGTCGGATCAACCGGCGTTTTAGGCTGTGCAACCGTTACCATCACACCGTTGATCGGTTGGCCCAAGACCATCGTCATTGATTTCGGCGCCGGCTGTACCGATCCTAACGGCAACACCCGTTCCGGTAAGCTTAATGTCGTGCTTTCTGATTCTGTTCGCAGACCAGGCAGCACCGCTGTCATGACTTTTATCAATTATCGTGTGAACGGATACAAGAAAGAAGGTACCGTAACCTGGACCAATACCAGTTCAGCAAATGTCGTGAGCTGGCAGCGCAAGGTGGAAAATGGAAAGATCACCGCACCAAGTGGCAATTACTGGCTACACAGTGGCATCAAGGATGTGATCATGACCGCCGGCTCCGGAACGCCAGGAAATGTACTGGATGATGAATATACGTTTACGGGCAACCATACCGTGACCAACTCATCCGGTGCAAGCCGTACCGCAACCGTTCTGACAGCCCTGCATAAAAAGACCGCATGTGCCAATATTGACCAGGGTACCGTTAAGATCCAGGGTCCAAACCATTATGCGATCATCGATTTTGGAAACGGCACTTGCGATAACCTCGCAACCATCTCGATCGATGGACGTACCCCAAGGACCATCGTATTACGCTAATAGCCGACCAATAATTTTATCAAAAACCGTGAAGTCTTTACTTCACGGTTTTTTTATTTTAAGCCCTGTTATTATGTGATCAGGGAACTTATCTTTGCCGGTATGTCATCAGTCAGAGTACGTTTTGCCCCAAGTCCGACCGGCGGACTGCACCTGGGCGGTGTAAGGACCGCATTATACAATTATCTTTTTGCAAAACACCACGGCGGAACCTTTATCGTCAGGGTTGAGGATACCGACCAGACCCGTTTCGTTGAAGGCGCTGAACAATACATTTTCGATTGCCTGGAATGGTGCGGAATAGAACCGGATGAGAGCCCCCTGCACGGAGGTGAACACGAACCTTACCGGCAAAGCGAAAGAAAAGAACAAGGCATCTATCTCCAATACGCAGAAGAGTTGGTTCGAAAAGGACAGGCCTATTATGCGTTTGACACACCAGAGGAACTGGAACAAATGCGCCAGGACCATAAAAGCGCAGAAAATCCATCCCCTCAATATGACCGCCAGGTTCGCCTGAAGATGAAGAATTCGCTTACTTTATCACCTGGGGAAGTGACCCGGCTTTTACAAGCCGGAACCCGCCATGTCATCCGTGTCAAGATGCCGGAAAATGAAGAGATCAGTTTCCATGACATGATCCGTGGCGAGATCAGGAACGAGAGCAACCTCGTGGACGATAAAGTGCTTTTAAAGGCCGATGGGATGCCCACCTATCATCTCGCTGTGGTGGTGGATGATCACCTGATGAAGATCACCCACGCGTTCAGGGGTGAAGAATGGCTGCCCAGCGCCCCGGTACATGTGTGGTTGTGGAAACACCTGTTCGGACTGGATAAGATGCCGCAATGGGCTCACCTGCCCCTGATCCTGGGTCCGAGTGGAAAATTAAGCAAGCGTGATGGCGCCAAATACGGTTTCCCTGTCTTTGCCATGAACTGGACTGACCCCCGGACCCAGGAATTGACGGAAGGTTTCAAGGAAAAAGGATTCCTTCCTGAAGCATTCATCAACCTGCTAGCGTTATTGGGCTGGAATGCCGGTACCGAACAGGAATTGTTCACCAAGACAGAACTGGCCGAACAATTCAGTATCGACCGGGTGCATAGTGGCGGCGCCAAATTCGATTACGAAAAAGCCAGGTGGTTCAACCACGAATGGATCAAGAGGCTGGATGTAGAAAATTACCGGTTGAAGGTCAGGGAGATCTTTGAGTTGAATGGCATTGCAGTTACCGATGACGCCTATTTCACCAAAGTACTTGAACTGGTCAGGGAACGCTGTACCCTGTTGCCGGATTTTTTCGGGCAAGCGGGTTATTTTTATAGCGATCCCACGGGTTTTGATGAAGCATCCGTACTGCCGAAATGGGATCAGGCGAAAAGGGATTATTTCACACAATTGTCGCAACGGTTTTCAGCCTTATCCTCCTGGGATACCGCAGCCATAGAGACCGTTTTCAAAGACCTGGCACAGGAACTGAACATCAAGGTCGGCGAATTGCAGATGATCTTCCGGGTGATGCTGGTCGGAGCCAAAACGGGTCCGGGAGTCTTTGTGATCGCTGAAACGATCGGAATGGGAAAAACCCTGAAAAGGATCGCTAACGCACTGGCCGTTTTCCCCTGAATTAAACCTGGCAGTTAAATGAAAGTCTATCCAACAACAAATACCGTTTCATGAAACAACTGCTTCCGTTTATTGCTTTGACAGGCCTGTTCTCCTGCAGCAAGTCATCCACGGATCCCCTCACACCGATCACCGTCGTCGACAGTTTTACCGTAACCGTATCCAATGGTTATGGAAGTGGAAAATATAAGGTTGGCGACACGGTGCATGTCTTCAGTACTGCCTATAGCGACAACCAGGTATTCGATACCTGGTCTGGAGATGCAGCCCTGTTGAATGCCCCGGATGAATGGCATAGCTGGTTCATCATGCCGGCACGCAATGTCAGTTTCAATGGCAGTATCAAAAGCATCACGCCCTTCACGCTTCAATACGAACAGATCCTCGGCCGGGACCGGCTTAAACCCGTGTATTCCTATTTTCCGCCGGGACACAAGGGATTTGTCTATTTACTCCACGGAACCGGCGGCACCGCGCAGAACCTGGTCAATAATTTTGAATTCAAACAGCTCATGAAAGACCTTGTCAACGATGGTTTTGGCATCATCGTTACGGAGGCCGAAGAGGCCACCACCGGAATTGACGCCAATGGAGACGGTAAATTACGATGGCTCACCTACCCCGTTGATACCCTGAACAATGTGGATTTCGTCAATATCCGGGTGCTCACCGATACTTTTTACAACCGGGGTATAACCAACCGGACCAAACTCCGTTTTTCCGTTGGCATGAGCAACGGCGGAGCCTATTCCGCTACTTTATCCTATGCCTATAAATACAAAGCCGCCGTCAGTTATTGTGCGCCCGGCGGAACAGCGGTCGCCTCCATTTCAACCATCCCCTTTCAATTCTGCATGGCCCGGAACGACAATAACGAAAATGTGGGCGCACAGGGCAATGCAGATGCCTTATCCAATTCCAACACACTCAACGGGCGTGGGATCTGCAGCAAGTATTTCATGAACGAGCGCTCGCCACTTTATCCTGAGCGTTTTGCCCGCAAGGGGGATATTAGTCTCGCCAAATCCGCGGCGGTCTTCAATGAACTGAGATCAAAGGGATACATCAACAGCAAGAACCAGTACATCGGTTTTTCCAACGCGTTGGTCACCGCCTTTACCGCAAACCCCGCATCTTTTCCCGAATTACTGGGATTGACCCCTTTACAAAGGCTTTTCGTCGTTGAACAGATCGACCTGGCGGTCACCGACCACCAGATGTACAGCGATTACAACCGGGCAACCCTTCGTTTCCTGAACAGGCAATGCCTTTAAAAAAGACGTTCGGCGGCAACTATTCTTTATTTTTACAGAAAGAATACCGTTCTCATGAACAGACCCATCAGAGTATTGGTTGCCAAGGTCGGACTCGACGGCCATGACCGTGGCGCCAAAGTGATCGCTACTGCGCTCCGGGACGCCGGTATGGAAGTCATCTATACCGGGCTTCGACAGACCCCTGAAATGGTTGTCAATGCAGCTTTGCAGGAAGATGTGGACGCCATCGGCATCAGCATCCTCAGCGGTGCGCACAACACCATTTTCCCGAAGGTCATCGCCCTGCTAAAGGAAAAAGGCATGCACGATGTTCTCCTCACCGGGGGCGGCATCATTCCCGAAGACGATATGAAACACCTGCATGAACTGGGTGTAGGTAAATTATTCCCTCCGGGAACCACCACCAGCGAGATCGCCGGTTACATCAGGGACTGGGTAAAGGAGAACCGGAATTTTTAATACCCCGCTTCCCACAAGAACGCAGTGATCTATACCGATCCTACTAAATCTAATCATATGTACACAACACTCCTGACACAACTGGATAACGGCATCTTCACCATAACCATCAACCGGCCGGACAAACTGAACGCGCTCAATTCGACCGTTTTCAATGAACTGGACCAGGCGCTGAATGAAGTGGCTTCAAACGCAGAGATCAAGACGGTCATCATCACCGGGGCCGGTCCCAAGGCCTTTGTCGCGGGCGCCGACATCACGGAATTCGGTGGGTTGAATAAGGAACAGGCCATGGCCCTGGCCAAAAGAGGTCAGGATGTTTTCTTCAAGATCGAGAACAGCAAAAAACCGATCGTGGCTGCGGTGAACGGTTTTGCCCTGGGCGGAGGATGTGAACTGGCCATGGCCTGCCATTTCAGGCTGTGCAGCGAAAACGCAAAATTCGGACAGCCCGAAGTGAACCTGGGGCTGATCCCGGGTTATGGCGGAACCCAGCGGCTCACTCAACTGATCGGTAAAGGCAAAAGCATGGAACTGCAGATGACAGCGAACCTGGTTGATGCCCGGGAAGCCCTGCAACTCGGACTGGTAAACCATGTAACTCCAGCGGAAAACCTCCTGGAAAAAACAAAGGAGATCTTAACGGTCATCCAGTCCAAAGCCCCGATCGCCATTGGCAAAGTGATCGAATGCGTCAATGTGGCCGTGGTCAGCGACAGCGCCTATACCAATGGCAAGAGCGGGTATGATAAGGAGATCGAAGCTTTTGGCGACTGCTTTGTAACCGAGGATATGAAAGAAGGCACTTCCGCCTTTCTCGAAAAACGGAAAGCGGAATTCAAAGGCCGATGACCTATTTTTCGACCAGGCCTTCCGGGATCAGGTAGGCCTCGATGCCTTTGATGAGGGTTATCCCTTTTTGTTCTTCGATCGTCAATTCAATGGTATTGACCACTTCGGACGGGAATGTGATGATCCTCTTCCTCCCGATGGTGGTTCCGGTGATCTCTTTGACCAGCAGATCCTTATTGTTGAATAAGAGCAGTTTGAATTTGGCGCAATGCTGGCCTTTTGAAAGGTCTTCTTTCAAAACGATACAGTTGATCCCTTCATTGGATCTTCCTTTCAATTCAACACCTACTGATTCTTGTACTGTTTCCGTAATGCTTTCTGCCGTCAGATCATTCCCATCACTTAAAGCCGGCGCTTTTTTCATCAGGCCATGAACTAAATGATAAGTGTTTGCATTTTTAAAAATATCATCAGAAAAATTCTTTTTCCGTAATGCATAAAACCCAACCAGGGCAGCCGAATCCCGCTCATGTATAAGGCCTCTCCGGTCGGGCGGAACATTCAATAACAAATTCGCCCCACGGCCCACACTCTTCAGATAAAGGGTATGGAGTTCTTCCGCTGTTTTCACCCTGGTGTCCTCCGCCTCGTGATAAAACCATCCCGGCCGTATGCTCACATCACATTCGGCAGGGATCCAGTTCAATCCGTTCTCGTTCCCTGAATTCAGAACCGATTGAGAAGGGGCGCCGGCTCCCGGTGTATACCCTGCCGTATCCAGCCTGTTCCAATTGGTGGGACCAGCGATGCCGTTCTCATTTCCACACCAGCGAATATGCGGACCAATATCACTGAACACGACCGTATTGGGGGAAAGTTCCTGCACTGTTCTTTTAAACCGGTCCCAGTCATACACCTGCTTTTTACCATTGGGTCCTTCCCCATTGGCGCCATCCCACCAGAGTTCCCAGATGGGGCCATAGTTCGTAAAAAGCTCTTTCATCATGTTCACAAAGACCGTATTGTACTTTTCAGTTCCGTAATCAGGATGATTCCTGTCCCAGGGTGAAATATAAACCCCGAATTTTAATCCATACTTCTTACAGGCGGCGGATAAATCCTTCAACACATCCCCCTTGCCGTTCCTCCATTTGCTTTCCCTTACCGTATGCGTTGAAAAACGGCTTGGCCACAAACAGAACCCGTCATGGTGTTTAGCAGTAATGATGATTCCTTTTGCCCCGGAGGAACGGGCAATTCTGCACCATTGCTCACAATCCAGGTTGGTGGGATTGAATAATTCTTCGGCTTCGTTTCCTTGCCCCCATTCCTTATCAGTGAACGTATTGGGACCAAAATGCATGAACAGGTAAAATTCCATTTCGTGCCACTTCATCTGAACCCGTGTGGGCCTGGGATCCGCAGCCTGGGCAAGACAGAAGGCAGGGATCATGATCATCCATAAACTCAACATCCGTTTCATCATACACTTTATTTAACTTTTATCAAGAATGAGGAACGCAGCCTGATGTCCTGTGAAGAGGTTCCCAGCATCACGTCAACTTCGCCGGGTAAAAGATCCAATGCGTCTTTCGATTCATTGTAATGCAACAGATCCCGGGGCTTCAGCGTAAAGCTCACTTGCCGCGATTCCCCTTTTTTCAGGTGCACGCGCCGGAAACCCTTGAGTTCCTTTATGGCCTGGTCGCCTTGTTGATGTATATACAACTGGACCACTTCATCTCCAGCCCGGTCGCCGGTATTGCTGACGGTTATGCTGACATCGATCTGTTTGTTGAGCTCGGAGGATGACAATCGAAGATCCCGGTATGCAAAGCTTGTATAACTGAGTCCGTAGCCAAATGGATACAAGACCGGTTTCTCACAATACCGGTATGTCTTCCCTCTCATGGAATAATCATCAAACGCGGGGATATCGCTGATGGACCGGTAAAAGGTCACCGGTAACCGGCCGGCCGGGTTATAGTCTCCGAATAAAACGTCCGCAATGGCTTGTCCGCCCGCTTCTCCGCCATACCAGGATTCGATGATGCCGTCGAGATGTTCATTCTCCCAGTTGATGGACAGGGCGCTTCCGTTCATCAATACCAGTATGACCGGCTTTCCTGTTTTCTTCAGTTCTTGCAGCAAGGCGGTCTGCACAGACGGCAGTTCAAGGTTGGTCTTATCCCCTCCTTTGAACCCTTCGATATCCAGCCTTAATTCCTCTCCCTCCAAACGGGGCGAAATGCCTCCCACGAAAATGATGACGTCAGCCGACGCTGCGGTTTCCAGGGCCGGCTTAAAATCGATATCCCGGTTATAATTCATGGTATCGGTGATGATACAGCCTTTTTGATAGACCAGGTTCACCTTATTCCCCAGTTTCTTCCTGATCCCTTCCCATGCGGAGATCACCTGAGCGGGTTCTCCGTTGTAATTGCCTAAAAGTATTTCCGTTTCATTTGCATTGGGGCCGATGACCGCGATCGTTTTCAGATCCTTTGATAAGGGAAGTACCCCATTTTCATTCTTCAATAGCACAACCGATTGCCGGGCGAGTTCCAGTGCATATTGCCGGTGTGCACTGCCATTGACGATGCTGTAAGGAAGGGAAGCATAGCGGTTGAATCCTTCTTCATCGAACATACCCAGCTTAAAACGGGCCCTTAACAGCCGGGCTACCGCCGTATCCAGTTCCCGTTCTGTCAACAAACCCTGATTGATGGCTGGTATCACAGCACCGGTATATCCCATACAATGATTATCCACTCCTGCCCTGATCGCTTTGGCCATCCCCTCAACCGAATCCTTCGCGGTGTGATGAGAGATGAACATGTCATATACCGCTCCGCAATCCGTTGCCACAAAACCGTTGAAGCCCCATTGTTTGCGGAGTATCGTGCCAAGCAGGAACGGATCGCTGCAACAGGGTTCTCCGTAAAGCCGGTTGTAGGCGCACATGAAGGAATAAACTTTCCCCTCTTGTGCCAGCATTTTAAATGCCGGCAGGTAGGTCTCCCAAAGATCTTTTTTGGAAGGGACGGCATTGAATTCATGGCGACTGGGTTCCGGACCACTGTGCACCGCGAAATGCTTGGCGGTACAGATCGTTTTAAAATATACCGGATCATCACCCTGCATGGCCCTTACAAATGCGACGCCCATCGTTCCCGTCAGATAAGGGTCTTCTCCATAGGTCTCATGACCTCGTCCCCATCGGGGGTCACGAAAAATATTGATGTTGGGGGAATAAAAGGTCAATCCTTCATACAACCCATGTTTTCCCTGGCGGATGAATTGGCTGTATTTCGCCCTGGCCTCATCACTGATCATGACCCCCATTTTGTAGATCGCGGGATCATTGAATGTCGCCGCCAAACCGATCGGCTGGGGAAAGGATGTGGCCAGTCCTGCACGGGCAACGCCATGCAGGGCCTCATTCCACCAGTTATAGGCAGGGATCTTCAGGCGTTCGATAGCCGGTGAGGTATTGTTGATCTGGGAGGCTTTTTCGGTGAGTGTCATTCTTCGAAGCAGGTCCTGTACGCGGGTCTCCACCGGAAGTTTCACATTGAGATATGCCGGGGCCTGCGCCCGGGCGGCGAAGTATATCAGGCTGGCAAAAGAAAAAACGATTGCTCTTTTCAAAACTTGGCGATTAAAATTGAACTCATGACCCACTGGTAACTTTCAAAACCCAGACATGGTCCGTCACCGACTTCAAAGCGGCCGGCATCCGGATCTCAACCCCATTGTCGGTTTGTTTCCAGTCCAGGTATTTTCCATTGCCCAGCAATTGTACCTTATCTTTTTTTGAAAAGGGGATTTTGCTGAGCGTTATTTTCCCATCCGGATAATCAAATAGAAATATAAATCGTGTCTTGCTGTCCTTCGACCGGGTGTACCTGATCTTTTCTCCTTCATTGAAAACCGTGAACATCCGGGTTCCATAAATGCCTTCCCCGTTTACCCTCATCCACTGACCGATCTCTTTTAAACGCAGATAGGCGGCGCTATCCAGTTCTCCTTCGGGAGAAGGTCCGATATTCAACAAATAGTTACCCCCCTTACTGACGATATCCACCAGTTTTTCAATGATCTCACCCGTTGGCTTATAGACATCTCCGGGCACATGGCTCCAGCTGGTCGCCATGGTCATACAGGTTTCCCAGGGATAGGGCAGGCCCGTATCCGGTATATGTTGTTCGGGGGTAAGATAATTCTGCTGAGGGCCGGGTACAGCCCGGTCAACCACCAATATCCGGGGTTGCTTAACCCTTACTTCTTTCACCAGCCGGGGCATGTCAATATCCTGGCTTTGCGGGTTTCGGGCCCAGCGGCTGCCTTCATAGGTTTCCATCAATTCCTCCCTGACCTCCTGGTCTGTTTTCTTCCTGACCCAACCGCCGTCGAGCCAGAGTATATCGAGTTTCCCATAATCGCTGACCAGTTCGTTGATCTGTCCGTGCGTATAGTCGGTGAATGCCTTCCATTGCTCCGGGTATTTAGCAATGGAATAATTGGCGTTTCGGTCGCTCACCGGGAATTTTTTCCACCAGTAGGCATCGCTGTGCCAGTCGGGTTTGGAAAAATAGGCCCCCACCCAAAAATTCTCTTTCCGGAATGAGGTGAACAGCTCTTTCGCGATATTGCTTTTTGGATTTGTTGAAAAAGGGCAATCCTTGTCTGTGATCTTGTAATCGGTGAACCGGGTGTCGAACATACAGAACCCGTCGTGATGTTTGGTCGTGAACACCATGTATTTCATACCGGCATCCTTTGCCGCCATCGCCCATTTTCCCGGATCGAATTTCACCGGGTTGAAACTGTTCTTGAGCTTTTCATAGGCTTTCACATAATCCGCATAATTATCCGCCACGCCTTTTTTCCGGGCGCCGGTGGCCCAGCTCAGGTCTTCCGGGCAAATGCTCCAGCTCTCCACGATCCCCCATTGGCTATAGGTTCCCCAATGCATGAGCAGCCCGAACTTCAGGTCTTTCCATTCTTCCAGGCGACGCTGGATCGCCGTATCAGGGTCTGGGAAATAATCCTGGTGTTGGGTAAACCCATTCAGTGTCCCGCAACAAAAAAGCAGAACCGCAAGGAATTTTCCCGGGATCCGGATCATGGATGTCATGGTATGATTCAATTAATCGTGAAATAAAATGGATGAAGGCAGTTCCTGTTTCGTATCACCTGGCGATCGCATGGAAACCGACAGTTCATTTCCGCCACCACTGTCGAAATACCGTACACGGATCCTATGATACCCTTTGCGAAGCGCTGCCTTACCGTTTTTCTCTTCCGGGCCGTGATCCCCGTCGTTGTTCACCACTTCCACTTCATCAATGTAGAGTTTGCTGCCGTCATCGGAACGGGTGAAGAAATCATAGAGCCCGGTCTTATCGATCCGGATGTAACCGGAAAATTCGAATGCGAATTTATCCGTTCGCTGTTTCTTCGCCACCGAGATTTGGTCGGTTATGCCGCTATTGACCTTCCTTGTTCCAAAAGACCGCAGCATGGTGATATCCTTATCGGGTTCATAATAAGCATAGGCGATACCGGGTTTGGGACTGATGCCGGAGAGGGGATCCAGCCAGTTGTAACAGGTCACTTCAGCCGAACGGGTAGCACTGGGCAAGGTGCCGGCCAGCCAGGCATTGGCCTTGAGCGTGGATGTTTTTTTCAGGTAGAACGGCTTCGTATATAATTCCGATCTGAGGGTAGGCTCCGATCCATCGGTGGTATAACGGATAGCTGCCACACCCTGAGCCGACAAAGTGACCATCGGGATCAATCCGTTCTCGGGATAATCCACTTTGATCTGCGGCTTTTCCTCAAACGCGCCGAACCCGGCAAGCTTTACCACATAGGCATAAGGCGCCTTGATCTTATTCGGGTCATAGTCGGGCAGGTCGATCACCAGGTCGTTCCCTTCCTGGTGTGCTGTCAGTCGCTCAAGTGTGGAAAGGAAACGGATCTCGTTTCCGGCTTTAGGTTCAATGCCCTTCAACCTTAATTTCTTATTGGCCGGATACCGGGGAAAAATGGCGTACAAGGAATTCGTTTCTGCGTTGTAGGTATAGAACACTTCCTTAACGGCATAGCCGGGATCGGGATCAACGGTTAGTTTCAATAAGAGGTCTCCGCTTTTGTCTGCGGGCTTATAATGCTGGTCTCCTTCACTCCATTGTGAAGGGGTTCTCCATTTCACGGTATTATAGATGGATTCTCCGTTGATCTTCAGCCATTCTCCCATCTGGAGTAAACGTTCTTGCATGATGGGTGGGATCTTACCGTGTTCATCAGGCCCGATATCGAGTAAGAAATTCCCGCCGCGGCTCACTTTATCGACCAGTTGCAAGACCAGTGATTGCGTGGAATTATAGTCCCAGGCATCTTCTTCGCGGTTATAACCATAACTGTATCCCATCCCCCGGCTTTCTTCCCAGTAATGATCCTCAAAATCAAGTTCCGGCTGATATTCAGGGGTAAAAACGGCTCCGTGCTTAAAACGCACTTCACTGCCCCAGCGGTCGAAAGTGACCACTTTTTCCTTCACCGGACTTTCGTTGTACATCCAGGCCAGGAATTCCTTGCTCTTCCACAGGTCTTCACTGGCATCCCAGTCCCCATCCGTCCAGAAAACATCGGGCCGATAGGTATTGATGAGTGTTTTCATCTGAGGCCAGACGTGCTGAATAGCATATTTATTCTTATCCGATCTCCACAACGGGTTGAACCATTCGAACAAGGAATAATACATGCCGGCGTGGACTGATGTCTTTCTAACTGCTTTGAACA
The DNA here is from genome assembly GCA_016721725.1 of Chitinophagaceae bacterium. Classification (GTDB taxonomy): domain Bacteria; phylum Bacteroidota; class Bacteroidia; order Chitinophagales; family Chitinophagaceae; genus Ferruginibacter. Next base: position 135,688 of record JADKHN010000001.1, read on the forward strand.
GATCACCCAGGAGGTCCCGCTTCGGTCCCACTTCACCCGCATTCCAGGGAAAACCCCAGGTCTGGTTGGTGGTTTGATCGGGCCACAAAGTGAACCCGTCATGGTGCTTGGACGTGAGGACGATATATTTGGCACCCGAGCGTTCGAAGAGCTTTGCCCACTCGTCGGGATTGAATAATTCCGCTTTGAAATCATTCGCCAGATCATAATAGGTCCGGTCACCGAATTTTTGCCGGTGAAAGCGTTGACGGGCGGTGTCATTGGTCTGCAGCCCATACTGGTACCATTCCGCATAATTCCCCTTGGTACACCAGCCCGGAACCGAATAAACGCCCCAGTGAATGAAGATACCGAACTTGGCATCCCTGAACCACTGAGGAACAGGCCTGCTGTCCAGGCTTTCCCAGGTGGGCTGGTAGTTTTGCGCCATACCTGGTTTCAGTAAAATGAAACAAAAAGCAAAGAGAAAAGATCTGGTCATGATGGATTGAATTAAAACGCCTGATTGGCTTTTTCCGCTACGAATGTTTTTTTCGACTTCCCCCGGGTGAGGATGAGGGTCAGGGTCTCGATCGTCATTCCCTCACCCGATGCTTTGAATTTTATTTCGCCTTCCTGATCTCCGGACTGGATGATGACCTGGCATTTCCCGTTGAATAATCTGCGTTTCCATTTTCCGTCGGCGTATTGATCGGGCTCATGACTGGAGGGGTCGCCGTTTCCCACGCCGATGATCTTACCGTTTCCTTCCAGGGTGAAATACAGCTGGTTCATCGCCGTGGACACCTCCCTGCCCTTTTCATCCACAACGGATATATTCATCACACAAATATCTTCTCCATCCGCCTGGATCGTAGTACGGTCGGGGTTCAACAGGATCTTATACGATTTGCCGGATGTTTCCACGGATGCGTAAAGTTTTTTCCCGTTGCGGATCCCGAAAGCCTCGAGTTTGCCCGGTATGTATCTCACCTTCCATTCCAGGTGGCCGTTCTTTTCCATTTTCTTTTTTCCCAGGCTCTTTCCATTCAGTTTCAGTTCCACTTCTTCCGCGTTGCTGTTGCACCATACGGATACGCTGTCATTCATTTTCCAGCCGGATGGGTGGTCCGAACCATTCCAGTGCGGACTGATCTGCAATACATCCTTATCGCTCCACCAGCTCTGATAATAATAATAATTGTTCTTCGGAAAGCCGCATACATCCATGATGCCGAAATGAGAATTGATGCAGGGCCATCCGTATGGCGTGGGCTCACCGCGGTAATCAAATCCGGTCCAGACAAAACCGCCCATGAACCAGTCCTTGTCCGCATTGGGTTTCCACCATTGTTCCGCGGTACTGGCCCAGGAAGGATAAGTGATATCATGGTCGGGCACATAGCCGTTGACCGTGTCTTTAATGTAGATGCCCCGGGTACAAACGGTGCTTCCGGTCTCACTGCCATAGACCGGCTGGCCCGGGTTCTCCCGATGGTAATCATCGATGGAAGTGATCCGGTAATTAAAGCCCCTGACCGGGATCACTTCATTGATTCCGGGACGATAATTGCCATTATCCGCGGCATAGGTTGACAAACGGGAAGGATCGAGTTCCTTTTGTCTTTGGATGAGGGTCAAAGCCATTCTTTTTCCCACATCATTCGAATGGATCCAGCCTTCCTCATTTCCTATGCTCCACATATAGACTGAAGGATGGTTCCTGTCGCGCAGGATCAACCGTTCGAACTGGCTCATGTATTCTGTTGAGGTGCCGATGAGGCGGTTCTCGTCCAGGACCAGCATGCCCAGTTCGTCGCAGGCTTCCAGCAATTCAGGCGTTGGCGGGTGATGGGTTGTGCGGTAAGCATTCACACCCATCTCCTTTAACAGGCGGATGCGGTAAAATTGCAAGGCGTCCGGTACCGCACTGCCCACACCGGCATGGTCCTGGTGACAACAAACACCATGGATCTTGACCGGCTTTCCGTTCAGGAACAATCCTTTTTCCGGGTCGATAGTGATGGTGCGGATGCCAAACGATGTTGTCGTACTGTCCATGATCCGGCCATCCTGTTTTACCAGGGTCACCAGCTTATACCGGTATGGATTTTCCAGCGACCAAAGGATCGGATCGTTCACACTGAGCTGGTGCCGGGACTTTACTGATCCTCCGGCATCCATTGAAACCGATACTGTCACAGTACCGGTTACCCGTTTACCGTTTCTGTCCAGAATATAACATTCAATTTGTTCAAGGCTTGCCTGGAAGGTATTATTCCGGAGGTCAGTTTCTACCAGGACTGTTGCAGATCCGTTAGCAGAATTCGTCCGGATATAGGTCCCGTTTTCAGCGATATGGACCGGGCCCGTTTTTTCCAGCCAGACATGGCGGTAGATCCCGGCGCCTTCATAGAACCATCCTTCATATTGAGAGGCGTCCACCCGGACCACCAGTTCGTTCTTTTTGTGAAAGTTCAGGTAATCCGTCACGTTGAGGCAGAACTCACTATATCCGCTTTCATTGTTACCCAGGTAATGGCCGTTCAGGTAAATTTTGCTGTTGCGGAAGATGCCGTCGAAATGGATACTGAACCGGTTGCCCGAATCACGGGCGCTGACAAAAAAAGATTTGCGGTACCATCCGATACTCTTTTCAGGGAAAAGTCCGCCTACCGCCCTGAATCCATGATCCTGAAGTCCATCATTTTTAATATTCACAAAATCCTGTTCGACAGCCCAATCGTGCGGAAGATCCAGTTTTCGCCAGGCCGAATCGTTGAAGTCGGGTGCGATACAACCCTTGGCGGATCCCGCTTTGGACAGGTTATAGTTGATGTTGTAATTGAAATCGAGGCGGGTATCCGAAGCATTCCCAAAATGAAATTTCCAGTTCCGGTCCATGGATATCCTTTCCCTTGACGGGCCCTGTGCCGTCACCCATCGGGACAAGACCATCACCAGCAGCAGGAACAGTATTCGCATAATACCTTGATTTGAAATGGAATCCCAATATACTACCGAACACCCATAAACCCAATAGAATTGTGTGCCCCAATTGCTTTAATTTTGGGATACAATCAAAGCAAATTTTATGGAATACCGTATCGAAAAAGACACCATGGGTGAGGTGAAAGTACCCGTGAACGCCTATTATGGCGCTCAGACGCAACGCAGCATCGACAATTTCAAGATCGCCCAGGACATCAATAGGATGCCCCGTGAGATCATCCGGGCCTTTGCCTATCTTAAAAAGGCTGCGGCGCTGACCAACCTGGATGCCGGCGTCCTGACGGCTGAAAAATGCACCCTGATCGGAAAGGTATGTGACGAGATACTCGAGGGAAAACTGGATGACTATTTCCCGCTGGTCGTATGGCAAACCGGCAGTGGAACACAAAGCAACATGAATGTGAATGAAGTGGTGGCCTATCGCGGGCATGTCCTGCAGGGCGGACAACTCAGTGATAAGGAGAAATTCCTTCACCCGAACGATGATGTCAACAAATCGCAATCGAGCAATGATACCTTTCCCACGGCCATGCACATCGCCGCATACAAGATCCTCATAGAGACCACGATACCCGGCATTGAGAAGCTGAGGGATACCCTGCAGGAGAAAAGCAAGGCCTTCATGAATGTGGTCAAGATCGGAAGGACCCATTTCATGGATGCTACGCCGCTCACGGTCGGACAGGAATTCAGCGGATACGCGTCGCAATTGAATCATGGTTTGAAAGCGATCCGCAATACCCTGGCTCACCTGAGCGAACTGGCCCTGGGCGGAACGGCCGTTGGCACCGGTATCAATACGCCGCCGGACTATTCCGAGAACGTGGCCAGACATATCGCCACACTCACCGGACTTCCGTTCATCACCGCGGAGAATAAATTTGAAGCCCTGGCCGCACACGACGCCATCGTGGAAGCACATGGTGCCTTAAAGACCGTAGCGGTCAGTCTCATGAAGATCGCGAATGACATCCGGATGCTCTCCTCCGGCCCCCGCAGCGGCATCGGAGAGCTTTTCATTCCCGATAACGAACCCGGCTCATCCATCATGCCGGGGAAAGTGAACCCTACCCAATGCGAGGCGCTGACCATGATCGCCGCCCAGGTGATGGGCAACGACGTTACGATCGGCATTGGAGGCAGTAACGGGCATTTCGAACTCAATGTGTTCAAACCGGTGATGATCTATAATTTCCTGCACAGCGCCCGGCTCATCGGTGATGGTTGCGTGTCGTTCAACGACAAATGCGCGATGGGGATCGAACCCATCGAGGCCAATATCAAAAAACACGTGGACAATTCGCTGATGCTGGTCACGGCGCTGAATACCAAGATCGGTTATTACAAAGCCGCCGAGATCGCACAGAAAGCGCATAAGGAACATACCACGTTGAAAGAGATGGCCGTTAAACTGGGTTATCTCACGCCGGAGGAATTTGACGAATGGGTGGTACCGGCACAGATGGTAGGGAAGATCTGAATGACCAATTGACAAAGGCAGTCTTTCATTCTGCCGAATTGATCAAATGAAAAAGGCTGTCACGACGACAGCCTTTTCTATTCGAAGAAGTCCATTTATTTACACTTGTAGGAGAACACCAGTTTGCTGGCCCGTGCCGGTATGCTGAACTGGTCATCGCCATACATCATCACGCTCAGCACATAATTATCCCTGCTCATGATATACGAGGAGAAGGTCGACACGGTCGAATCGCGCAGTACATTGCCCGGATCATAATAGCGTACTTTGTAATTCTTAACGGCATTGGTTGGCCGCAATCCGAAGTTGAAGAACTGGTTGTACTGGGAATAGCCCAGTTCGTCGGGAAAGAGATAAAGATTGCTTTTGGGCCGGATATTGGGATAATAATCCAAGTCGGCATCCGAAATCAGGTCGCCCGTAAAAGTCTCATTGCTGCTCATATGCACCAGGTTTCCGAGGGCGTCATGGGAGTAATTGACGATATAAAAAGGGATGCCCGGCAAACTGGTCAGGCTGTATGATTTCTGGGAAAGGTACCCGGCCGCGGTATAAATATAGTCAGCGTCAAACTGGTCCGAAAAAGGGTCCGTTGGATCGATCAGCCCGTGCATGCGTTTGATCCGCTTGGACAGCACGTCTATGACAAAATATTCATCCGGGTTGATGTAAACGGTATCGGCTGCATAAACGATATTGGACTGAAAATCGATCGTCGCGGAAAGACTGTCAAATTGGGTGATCTGGGAGGTCTGGTCCAGGATATTGATGATGGCCGCGATGGAACCGAAGCCTACATTGGTCGCGCTGTCGATATAGGCGATCTTGCTGGTACGGCAATCCGCACCGATGATCAGGGGGTTGTTGAGGTTTCCGCTGTTTTCCAGGCTATACTCCTTTTTACAGGCTGCAAATACCAGGGCCAGTAATCCAATATAAATCAAATGCGCTCTTTTCATTTATCCGGTTTAATTTGAAGTTGCTGTAAAGTTGCTGATTTTTTCATAAAACGCAGTAAAAACCTCTTTATTTCAATACCAGACGTATGGATCTGTTAAAATGCTGCCTGGTGATGAGGATCAAACAGCAGGGCCATGGGTTCAGGCTGGTACTCATCAGGAAACCTGGGATTCATCATTGACCAGGGCGCCGGTTTCAACCGTTGAATGCGTTGGCGTATGCGGGTGTTTGAAAAACCTGCGCTGAAATACCAGTATGCTGATCACCCCGGTAGAGATGGAGGCATCGGCCAGGTTGAAAATGGGTCGGAAGAATTCAAAGGGTTCTCCACCCCAGATAGGGAACCAGGATGGGAAATGGCCCCGGATCAACGGGAAATACAGCATATCCACCACATTCCCGTGTAAAAATGAGGCATATCCGTGATTGGTAAATTGGGCTATCCCGTTATAATGGACATATTCCCCGATCACCGGATCGATGGTCATTCCCTTGTCGAAGATGAGTCCGTAGAAGGCGGAGTCGATCAGGTTACCCAGGGCGCCCGCATAAACCAGGGCGGCACAAAGGATAAAGCCCTTATGGTATTTTTGTTTGACGATCCTGCCCAGGTACCAGGTACCGAAGATCACGGCCAGTAAACGGAATATGGTCAGCGCGAGTTTACCCCATTCACCCCCGAATTTCCAGCCATAGGCCATACCGGGATTTTCAACAAAGTAGATCTGGAACCGGTGCCCCAATACATGATAACCGCCATCCTGCCCGGTGGTCAGAGAGAAATGTGTTTTGACCCAGAGTTTCAAAGCCTGGTCTGCCAGGATGATCAGGAGTATGATAAAGGTTACGTGCCGTGTTTTCATAATGAAGGGCAAATATAAGGAAGTTTACAGGTTAGGGGTTAAGAGTTAGGGGGTGGGAGTTTGAATGCAAGACCCTATTCTTCATAATAGACTCTTTTCACCCTTTGCGAGATCCCGGTCAGAATTTCATAAGGGATGGTCCCGGCCGCGGAGGCCATTTCGGCAACAGGCAGCTTTTCTCCGAAAACGATCACTTCATCACCTTCCCTTACCTCCAGGCCGGTAACGTCCAGCATGGTCATATCCATACAAACATTCCCAACAACCGGTACCATTTGTCCGTTCACCCACATGCTTCCTTTGCCGTTACTCAGGATCCTCGGGTATCCGTCGGCATAACCGATCCGGACCGTCGCGATCCTGGAGTCACGCTCAACAACGCCTTTACGGCTGTACCCTACTGTTTCACCTGCCTTAACCGTTTTCAATTGCGAGATGGTGGTCTTGAGTGTGGTCACATTGCGTAATTGCTGCTGCATGGCCGGGTTACTGTCCACCCCATACAACCCGATCCCGAGCCTGACCATGTCCAACTGAAATTCTTTATGCCGGTGTATCGCCGATGTATTGGCCAGATGACACAGGCAGGGATAACCGAGCACTTCCCGGATCTGTTTGCAACCCTGTAAAAACTGATCAGACTGTAAACGGGTGAACTCATCATGTGCGGCGGAATCACTGGCAGCCAGATGCGAAAAAATGGTTTGCACTTTAAAGGTCGCTGATGCCTTAAGTCTTTCGCACAAAGCGGCCATATCGCCGGGTTCAAATCCGAGCCGCCGCATACCGGTATCCAGTTTGATGTGCACCGGGTATAAATGGACGGCTGAACGACGCAGGTAATGTTCAAAGGCCTCTAAAATCCCGAATGAAAATAATTCAGGTTCCAGGTTATATTGCAGTAAGACGTCAAAAGTGGATTCCTCCGCATTCATCACCATGATGGGCAGGGTGATGCCGGACCTCCTGAGTTCCACGCCCTCGTCGGCATAAGCGACCGCCAGGTAATCCACTTTATGGAACTGCAACAGGCTGGCGATCTCAAAGCTGCCGCTTCCATAACTGAAAGCCTTGACCATGGCCATTAACCTGACGCCGGGATCCAGCAAACCCTGGTAAGCGGCGAGGTTGTGAGTGATGGCATTGAGGTTGATCTCGAGGACCGTCTGGTGGACCTTTTGTTCCAGTAAATGGCTGATCTGTTCGAACTCGAATAACCGGGCCCCCTTGAGCAGGATCGTTTCATCATGAAAGTGCTGGGCATGAAAATGCTGTTTGAAATCATCGGTTGACAGGAAGAAAGCCCGTTCAGCGATCGGGTCGAATACCTGTTGATGACGGCAAAGTTCGGGACCGATACCGATGAAACGGTTGATGTTCTTTTGCCGGAGAATGCCAGCGATGGCCTGATAGAGTTCCAGGCTGCTCTTCCCGGATTGAAGGATGTCACTCAGGACCAGCGTTCTTTTCTTATGCTGCTGTTGTTGTTGGAGAAAATCGAGGGCGATGGTCAGGGAATTGATGTCGGCGCTGTAGCTGTCGTTGATGACCGAACAATGATTGATGCCCTGTTTGAGTTCGAGCCGCATTTCAACGGGCCTCAGCTGTAACATGCGTTCAGCGACCTGGCCGGTATCAACACCCATTTCCAGCATGACCGAACAACAGGTGATGGCATTTTCAACAGAAGCCTCATCCGTGAAGGGGATGGTAAAATCAATTGTGCCGGATCGGTATTGCAGGCATACGGCCGTTTGAGAAGCTGTCTTTTCGATCGAAAGGATCTGTAGCGTGGATTCCGTCTTTCTACCCCAGGAGAACAGCCTGAATCCGGCTTCCGGACGAACATTATTCCTGAAATTGGTAACAGCCTCCTGGATATCCGGGTCATCGGCGTTGTAGATGAGCACTTCACTGTTCAGGAAAAGCTTCAGTTTCTCATTTACCTTCTGGCGGATGTTCAAAAAGCCCTCGCTGTGCGCTTCCCCGATATTGGTAAAGACCCCGATGGTGGGCAGGATGATCTTTTCCAGCCTTTGCATTTCATCGGGCTGCGAAATGCCGGCTTCAAAGATCCCCAAAGTATGTCCGCTGTCCATCTGCCAGACGCTCAGGGGAACACCGATCTGTGAATTATAACTTTTCGGGCTTCGTACCACCTGATGATCCGGCTGCAGCAACTGGTAAAGCCATTCTTTCACGATGGTTTTCCCATTGCTGCCGGTGATGCCGATGACGGGAATGCTGAACTGCCTTCGGTGATGGGCAGCCAGCAGATGCAACGCCTGCAGGACATCCGGCACCTGGAGTATATTGGCCTTTGGATATTGCTGACCCGTTTCCCCGTTGAAATGCTCATCAACCACAAAGGTCCTCACCCCTTTTTCATACAGTTCGGCAATGAAAAGATTGCCATTCCTTCTCGGGCCGCTCAGGGCAAAGAAGACTGATGCTGAAGGAAACAATAGCTTCCGGCTGTCGAGCAGCAGGTGCCCGATCGGCATATCTCCGGGCTGTTGCAGGAATTTTGCCCGGATGATGGTCGCGATTTGAGAAACGGTATAGGTCAGCATAAAAGATTATTACTATCGGGCTAATGATCTGCAGGGATCAGGGCTATTCCATTAATTATTCTTAGGCACTCCTTTCCGGGTATGCCGGATCGAGTAAATGATCGAACCGCTGATACAAATGATGATCACCAGTAAGGATACCCAGATGGGCAGATGGATCCATTCTTCCACCAGCATTTTAACACCGATGAACAACAATACGATCGCGATGCCCTGTTGCAGGAAATCGAATTTATCGGCCGCACCCCTCAGTAAAAAGAAGAGGCTGCGTAAACCCAGCACGGCGAATATGTTGGAGGAATAGATCAGCAGTTTTTTTTCCGGATCGGGGATGACGGAAAAAACGGCGGGGATCGAATCCACCGCGAAAACGATGTCGATCAATCCCAGCATTACCACCACCATCGACAATTTCGTAAAATAGGCTTTGCTGTTCTTTACGATGATGAACTGCCCGTTCGGTTCTTCATCCGTAGTACGCATGAATTTACGCATGAACCGGTAAGCCCAGTTGTTCTTGGGGTCGAATTCCGCCTCATTGCCCTGCAGGAACAATTTGATACCCGTATAGACCAGGAAGGCGCCAAAAATGTACATGATCCAGCTGAACCTGGCCACCAGCGAGGTTCCCGCGGCGATGAACCCGATCCGGAACAGGATGGCCATCAGGATGCCCAGGAGGAGGACACGGGAATAATTGGCCTCCTTCACCTTGAAAAAAGAGAAGATGATGATGAACACAAAGATGTTATCAATCGACAGGGACCATTCGAGCAGGTAAGCGGACAGGTACAGGATGGCGTCCTCACGGCCATTCCCATTGTCATTCTCGAACCAGATGAACGCGCAGAAAGCGAAAGAAAGAAAGACCCAGAAGATGGTCTGCACCAGCGCGTCATTCATCTTGATCACCTGGTTCTTCTTGCTGAGCAGGCCCAGGTCGAAGACCAGGGCGATGATGATGACGGCACCGAAGACCAGGTATATCAGCAATGTTTTATCCATGGGTTAACGCGAGTATTTTCTTTTACGCCGCCACTGGTAAATTAAGGCAAATAAGACCAACAGCAAAACCGGAAGGGCGATATTCAGCAGTTGCCAGGTGGTTCGCTGCTCGTCGGCCTTTTTCTTATCGAGCAACCGGAGGGTATAATCCTTGGACTTGGCTTCCAGCAAACCGGAAGTATTCAAGAGGTAATCCAGGCAATTCTGGATGAAATCCCGGTTGGCAAAAGGGTATTGGTATTGCGACCCGGCGGTGAACCGGTTCATGCCCATGGCCAGCGGTTCATTCTTGACGACCGCATTCAAAGCCATATCTCCATCGGCGATGATGATCATTTTATTATCGACCAGGCATTCCGGCCTGAATGTCCCACCGTATTTGGCCAGGCTGTCGGCATAGGCCGCGGGCAAGCGGTTCTTGAACAGGGATTGAAATTTCCCTTCCAGCAAGACCGCTACCGGGATATCGGCTTTTTTGAATTTGTCATCTTCCGGCGCATTCACGTTCTCCGAACCGCTGATCAGCGCCGGGGTTGAAATGGTCCTGGCATGAGCGGATGAACTGAGCAGGATGGTTTTCCGGATGCCTTCTGCTTCCACCGTATCGATCGAATTGGCGAATTGAGTGGATACCAATCCCAGGTTCCGGTTGATGATGTGGTTGGACTTGGATTCCAGCAAGGGAAAATAATTCCAGTGGAGGTAATCCATCTGGTCGCTGCCATTGACCATGAAAGGAAGGAAATCGCATTGCAGGTCCATCAGCAGGTCACTGTTGACCCTGGCTCCGTAACGAAAGGTCAGGTCATTGAGTTCAAGGCCGCGGTCGTAAGCCACAACCCGGTTATCCAGGCTTTGCAGGCTGTCGAGTTCGGCGTTCAGCTTATCCATCAGCATCAGCAATTTTCCTCCCCGCATCACAAACTGGTCGATCTTGAGCTTGGCCTCGTTGCTGAAGGGCTGGCTGGGCTTGACGATCATCAGCAACTTGAAGGTATCAGGGATGACCGGTTGCGTGTTGAGGTTGAAGGTAAACAGGTTGTAATCGGGTCGTAAGACATTCTCAACCAGGTCGTAGGTAACATAGCTGCCAACCGGCGGCTCGCCGTTACCGATAGAATAAGCCACCATCGGCTTATCGGATTGCGTAAGCTTATAGATGGCATCGGCGAATTTGAATTCCATCATCGCCTCCGCGCTGTTGAGTTCGGCCGGCGTGACAAAGGTCTTGTTCCCGGAATAGAGATTCACCGGCTGGATCTTCTCTTTATATTTTACCAGCGCGACGGGGAAGACCAATTGTTGTTGTTCGCCGGCTTTCAGTTGCGATTTCAGGTTGATGGGATATAAACCCAGTGCGGTGAGGGTATCTCCCCAGGAAGTTTGGGTGCCTTCCAGCACCTCATCCGGACCGATGAAACGGACCGTAAGCTTATTGCCCGCGACCTCCCGGAATTCCTGCAGGACATCTTCGGTACTGCGGGCGAGTTTTTTAAACCCGCTGGGAAAATCACCCTTGAGAAAGACCTCAACAGTTACCGGTTCATCCAGTTTTTTCAGGATCTTTTTGGTTGCCGTGGAGAGGGTGAATCTTTTTTCATTAGTGAGGTCCAGACGCGTATGAAATCGGGAGGCCAGCCAATTGACCGCGGCCAACCCAATGATCACGGGAATCAACCAGAACCTGCTGCTCAATATGTTGGAGAGGACATTCATTATTTCCGCTGCAGATTTTTTGAAGTGATCAGGAGGAAAAGGAAAACGAAACTGGCGAAATAGACCAGGTCCCGGGTATCGAGTACGCCCCTGCTGATGCTCCGGTAATGAAAATCGATACCCAGCATTTCAGTGTAATAATCAACGCCGCCTGAGAATACCGGCAACCGGCTCAGGGCATTGAATCCAAAATATAAGACCACGCAGGCGAAACAACTGAGTAAAAAAGACACCACCGCGTTTGAACTGAGGCTGCTGCAGCAGATGCCGATGGCTGCAAAGACGGAGGACAATAAAAACAGTCCGATATAACTGCCGAGGATCCCGCCACCATCAATTCCTCCCTGTGCACTCAGGCTTTGAATGGTGAATACATAGACCAGGGTGGGAATGATGGCGATGAGCATCACGATGAGTACTGCAACATATTTTCCGGTAACGATCTGCCAGCGGTTCAACGGCCTTGTGATCAGCGTTTCATAGGTGCCGCCCCTGAACTCATCGGAAAAGGTACGCATGGTCAGCGCAGGCACCAGGAATACCAGGATCCAGGGAGCCAGTTCAAAGAATTTATCCAGGGAGGCATAACCGAAATCAAACAGGTTGCTGTCTTGTAATACGAATAAAAAAAGGCCATTCACCAATAAAAACAGGATGATGGCGATATAACCGGTTAGGTTACTGAAAAACTGTTTCAACTCTTTTTTGCAAATGCTCCACATACCGGTAAAATTGATGCAATTTACTAATTAGCAGCCTATTGAATACTTAATTCTTTCTATTTGAAGGCTTGCCCGGACTTATTTAACAGCATTTTTACCAGCCGAGCGGGCCTGGCAAATTAATTATCCGGCATTTATGCAGCATTTAGTGAAATGGGTTTGTCTTTATATCCGGATGGAAGTTCGGAGATCGATATTCCATCCCTTACCATTAACATAGCCCTTTTTTGTATCGCAACCGGTAAATTGACAAACGATCCCATACTGGTTACCTTACAATAAGTTGTTTACCCAAACCAACTGCAACATCCCGTCATCTTATTTGACGGGATTTTTTTATGGAATCCTTTTCAACCTGCATCAAAAAGAAAAAGAAAACCATGAAAAAAACTTTCCTGGCTTTAGCGGTATGCCTTGTTACCATACCCCTGGCCGCCCAAACAACCAAAACTCCGCCCCCTCCTCCACCTCCGCCACCCGAACTGAATGTCCTCCCGCCCATGCCGCCTGATGTGCCCTTGGCCCCGCTCCCTCCCCTGGCGCCGATCGACGTTAAACAGGATGAAGTGTCTTTTACACCGCCGGTGATAGTAAAAGATCAAACCGGATCAGCCCCGGTTCCGCCACCTCCCCCTCCACCCAGGGCTCCGAAGGCACCCAAGGCGCCCAAGGCACCACCCGCCAAACATTAATATGGTATTGAATGGATATAAAAAAACCCCGGATCTTATCCGGGGTTTATCTTTTCAAGAATATAAATCTGTTACACTGCGAAACTCTCTCCACAACCGCAACTTCTGCTGGCATTGGGGTTGTTGAAATAAAAACCCTTGCCGTTGAGACCGTCACTGAATTCCAGTTCCGTATTCACGAGGTAAAGGAAGCTCTTGAGATCGCATACGATCCTGATCCCCTTGTCCTCAAAGACCTGGTCCATCGGTTTCACCTCATTGTCAAAATCGAGCTTATAACTCAACCCGCTGCAACCTCCGCCCACGACACCCACACGAAGGAAGTAAGCTGGGTCGTTGCCGATACCGGCATCTTCCATCAGTTTTACCACCTTGGCTTTTGCCTTATCTGAAATGAATATGGAATTGTCTGTTGCTACCATAAATTGAATTTATAATTCAGCATTTCTAATGAACAACGCTCTCTTCGAACTTGATCGCTTCCATGCCGTTCTTGGTCCGGTAATCGTTGATCGCCGCTTTGATCGCGTCTTCAGCCAGGACCGAACAATGGATCTTCACCGGTGGCAGGTTCAGTTCTTCCACGATATCCATATTATCGATCTTCAGCGCTTCATCCACGCTTTTTCCTTTCAGCCATTCGGTGGCCAGGGATGATGATGCAATGGCGGAGCCGCAACCGAAGGTCTTGAACTTGGCGTCGGTGATCATTCCTGTCGCATCATCCACCTCGATCTGCAGGCGCATCACATCCCCGCATTCAGGTGCTCCAACCAGGCCGGTACCTACGTTCTTGGAGCTCTTGTCGAGCGTACCCACGTTCTTGGGATTTTGGTAGTGGTCGATCACTTTTTCTGAATATGCCATTTTGATTATTTTTAAATGTTGAATTTTAAATGTTGAATTTTGAATTAGAATACTGAACCAGAATCATCATTTACAATTCAAAATTCAGCATTCAAAATAATCTAGTGCGCTGCCCACTCGATCGTGCTCAGGTCGATGCCTTCCTTGTACATTTCCCAGAGCGGACTCATTTCCCTTAACTTCAAAACGGTCTCGCTGATCGCTTTGATGGTATAGTCGATCTGTTCTTCATTGGTGAAACGACCCAGTCCGAAACGAAGCGAAGAATGAGCCAGGTCGTCTCCCAGTCCCAGAGCTTTCAATACATAGCTCGGTTCCAAAGAGGCAGAGGTACAGGCCGATCCGCTGCTTAAGGCGATATTCTTGTTGAATCCCATCAGCAATCCCTCTCCTTCAACATGTTTGAAAGAGATATTGGCCACATGCGGCAGGCGGTGTTCGCGGCTGCCATTCACATAGGCTTCTTCGAGTTTCAGTAATTCAGTCTCCAGTTTATCACGTAAGATGGAAATGCGTTTCGTATCCGCTTCCATTTCGAGCATGCATAATTCACAGGCCTTCCCAAATCCCACGATACCGGGAACATTGAGCGTGCCGCTGCGCATGCCGCGTTCATGTCCGCCGCCGTCCATCTGGGCCGTTACTTTGACACGGGGGTTCTTGCGACGCACATACAAAGCGCCAACACCCTTGGGGCCGTACATTTTATGCGCAGTGAATGCCATCAGGTCGATCCCATCCTTATTCACATCAACGGGTATCTTACCTACCGCCTGGGTACCGTCAGTGAAGAGCAAGACGCCGTTCTTACGGGCGATGGCGCTGATCTCGGGGATGGGCATCACCGTGCCGATCTCGTTATTGGCGTACATGATGGAGATCAGGATGGTGGTAGGTTTGATGGCGGCTTCCAGTTCCTTCAGGTCGATGAGGCCGTCAGGCTTCACCTGGAGATACGTGACCTCGCCACCCATTTTTTCAATGTGTTTGCAGGTATCCAGGACCGCTTTATGCTCTGTGGTGGCAGTAATGATATGATTCCCCTTGCTGGCGTACATTTCATAGACGCCTTTCAGGGCCAGGTTATCGGCCTCGGTTGCGCCGGAAGTGAAAATGATCTCCTTGGGGTCAGCGCCGATCAGTTTGGCCACCTGCTCGCGGGCATAATCGACCGCTTCCTCGGCTTCCCAGCCAAAGGGGTGGTTACGACTGGCGGCATTGCCAAAATGCTCCATGAAATAGGGGGTCATGGCCTCGAAAACGCGGGGATCCATGGGCGTAGTGGCATTATTGTCCAGGTAGATGGGTAATTTCAACATAAAATCCGACTGTTTAGTTTCTGTCTTAATAACGCAAATTTACTGCAAAAGGTTCTATTTTAGCCAACCGGACCAGGTCTTAACCTTCATTTTTCCGAATTCGTAAACCCGTCTGGTAAAAACAAATCAGCATGAAAAAAGTTGAGCATATCGGTATCGCTGTCAGGGAACTCACCACGGCCATCCCCCTTTATGAGAAATTACTGAACACCCCTTGTTACAAAACGGAGCCGGTGGCTTCTGAAATGGTCAATACCGCCTTTTTTAAAACCGGGGAGACCAAGATCGAATTACTCGAAAGCACTGATCCCTCAGGCGTGATCGCCCGTTTCATTGAAAAAAAAGGGGAAGGCTTGCACCATATCGCCTTTGACGTGGAAGACATCCATGCCGAAATGGAAAGACTGAAACAGGAAGGGTTCGAATTACTCAATGAAACGCCCAAACCCGGTGCCGACAATAAGCTGGTCTGTTTCCTGCATCCCAAGAACACGCATGGGGTGCTGGTGGAATTGTGCATGGAAAGGAAATGACCTCGTCCTTGTCTCTGGAGCCAGTCCCGAAGAATTGAGGGAAGGACGAACTGGTTTTGTGTCTCTGACACATTCAATCAATTCAAAAAAGGGTTCTCCCTTTTCTCCTCCCCGATCGTGGTCACTGGCCCATGCCCGCTGTAGACCACCGTTTCCTCCGGCAACACAAACAGTTTTTCCCGGATATTCTTCAGCAATAGCTGATGGTTACCCCCCGGAAGGTCGGTACGGCCGATACTCCGGTTGAACAGAACATCCCCGCTGATGATGAACTGCTGTTTGGCACAATAGAAACAGATGTGCCCTGGAGAGTGACCGGGCGCTTCAATGACGTTCAGTTCATCGGTACCCAGCCTGATGATATCCCCCTCTTTCAGATAGGTCAGTTTGCCGGCGTAATTCTCAAAGGGCATATTATACATAAGTCCCGATGTGGGGGCATAATCCAGCAGGGTCTTTTCCGCGGGATGGATCTGAAGCTCCAGTCCGTAAGTTTCAGCCACATATTTGTTCCCGAAGACATGATCCAGGTGACAATGGGTGTTGAGCAGCATTTGGGGCGTCAATCCGCTCTGTGTAATAAAGGCGCTCAGCTCATCCTGTTCATCCGGGAAATAACATCCCGGATCGATGATGATGGACTGTTTTTGCTCATTGTACAGTATATAGGTGTTTTCCTGGATCGGACTGAAAACAAAGGATTTGATTTTTAACATCAGCGGGATGAAATTGTTTTTTAATGATTAGCGGGATTAAAGTAATTTTATTACTCAATATGAAACATAACCGTATGGCAAAGTTCAGCAGAATTTCCCTGATTTCACTTTTCCTTTTTGCAGGTGCTTATTTTGCCGCCGCCCAGGTGAACAGTGTTGAATTTGGCAAGAACCGGGTCCAGTATAAAAAGTTCAAATGGAAATATTTCCAGACCCACAACTTCAATGTTTATTTCAGCCAGAACGGCGAGGAACTGGCCAAATTCATCGCCCAGAGCGCAGAGAAAGAACTGCCTCAGATCGAAGCCGCCGCCGAATACAGCCTGCAACGCCGGGCCAATATCGTGGTCTATAACCAGTACGCCGACCTCTTACAAAGCAACATCGGGCTCGGACTAGATTGGCAGAATACCAGTGGTATCACCAAACTCGTGAACAATAAGATGGTGGTCTATTTTGACGCCGATCACCAGAAACTCAGGCTGCAGGTGCGTGCCGGTATCGCGGAGATCCTCACAGAAAACCGCTTATTTGGAGATGACCTGGGCGAATTCGCCGGGAACCAGGCCCTGCTCGACCTTCCCAAATGGCTCACCGACGGCTATGTGGCCTACCTGGCCCAGAACTGGAGTACGGAAAAGGACGACGAATTGAAAAGCGAGATGCTCAGCGGCAATTACAGTAAATTCTATCATTTCGCGAATAAACGGCCCGCCATCGCCGGTCATGCGTTCTGGTACTATATCGAAGAGAAATACAAGAAGGAGAATACCACTTACCTGCTCTACCTGGCCACCCTGTACAAGAACCTGAACAAGGCCTGCCTGCAGGTTTGCAAGAAAAAGTTCCGCGACGTACTGAACGATTTCATGGAATACAACGATGAGAAATACAATAAGGATATCTCCAAAAGAAAGCCTTATCCAAAAGGCAATTTCATCGAGGGATTCGACATCAATAACCGGCTGGACTATTTCCGTTTCAATGTCAACCCGGTCAAACGCAACAATTCTTATGTGGTCACCCAGTATCGCAAAGGGATCGTGAGGGTGATCTTCAACGACGAATATGTGAACAAGACGTTGTTGAAATACGGGGCGAGGAGCTATAAGAACGAAGTGAACCCCAATTATCCCCTGATGGCCTGGGATCCAAAAGGCACCCGTATCTCCGTGATGTATGTTCAGGAAGGCCGGCTGAAATACTTCATGTACGACATCATCACCCGCCAGAAACAGATCAAGATCGATCTCACCGACCAGTTCGACCTGGTGCAGGATATGACCTATATGCTCAACAGCAACACCCTCTTGCTTTCCGCGGTCAAGAACGGTCATACCGATATCTTCACGCTGGACCTGCAAAGCGAGAAAGTGAAACAGATCACCAATGACGTGTATGACGATCTCGATCCATCGTTCGTGGCATTCCCCAACAAGACCGGTATCCTGTATGCCAGTAACCGGCCCAATCCTGCCGCAAAGACCGGTGATACGGTATTGCCCAGCAACAACCGGTACAATATCTTCCTCATCACCAATTTTGGTGATAAGCCCGAACTGAACCAGATCACGCAAATGTCCGACCTGAAGTATGGCAACGCCCGTTTCCCGATGCAGTACAATGAAACGCACTTTACGTTCGTGAGTGATGAGAATGGGATCGGCAACCGCTATGCCGGTTTCTTCACCACCAAGAAAGCCGGGCTCGATACGCTGGTACTGATCAAAAATGAGATCCTCCGCAATCCCTCCGCAAAAGAAGTGGACAGTACCCTCAGGGTATACCGGATGACCGATGTGGATTCGGTTGCCGTGATCTCCGTATCTGAAGATTCGGCCTATACCTTCCCGCTCACCAATTACCAGAGCACCCTGGGCGAGACCAGGATCGCCGGCACCAATAACCAGGTGAGTGAGGTCACCCGCCAAAGCGATGAGAAGATACTGTACAAACTCAAGATCGATGAATACACGCTGCGCCGCAGGAATGTCACGGCACAGCCTACTGAGTATATGAAAAAGCTGATGAATGAATATGTGGACGTTAAAGCGGTGGAAAAAGTAAGTAAGCAAATGGCGCCTGTCGGATCCGATTCGGCCAAACAGGCAGCCGATCTTTTCCAGACTGAATTCGCCAATGAAAAAAAGGACAGCGCCCGTGAAGGACAGCTCATGGCCCGGAAAGAAGCCGAACTGATCGACGTACTGAAGAACGCCAAACTCTATAAATACAAACCACCCAAGTTCTATGTGGAAAGCGGAGCGGTAGGCTTCAATAATTCCGTTCTGATCAACCGTTACCAGGCATATGGTGGCGGAGCCGGCCCCATCATGCTCAATTCGGGTACCCCGTTGAACGGACTGATCCGGCTGGGAACTTCAGAATTGATGGAAGACGTGAAGATCACCGGCGGATTCAAACTCTCCACCAACCTCAAGGATAATGAATGGTTGATGAGTTACCAGAATTACCGCAGGCGTATAGACTGGGGTGTAACCTATTACCGTAATGTGCAGGAAGGCGGTGACCAGAACGGCAATTTCCTCGGACGCATCTTCACCAACCTGTACCAGGCCAATATCGCTTATCCATTCAACCAGTCCAGGGCCATCCGTTTTTCCACCGGCATCCGGTCCGACAAATTCGTTTATGCGGCGCAGGGACCCGGTTCACTGCAATTTGCGGATGACAAGACCTTATATTCGACCTCACACCTGGAATATGTATATGACAATACCCTGAACCCGGCCATGAACATCTGGCACGGCATGCGGTATAAAGCCTATTTCGATTGGAACTTCCAGGTCAACAAGGGTTATACCGACGGTCCCAATACCTTTAATCTCGGATTGGATTTCCGGTATTATTATCCCATCTACCGCAACTTCATCTGGGCCGGAAGGGTGGCGGCTGATTTCAGTTTCGGTAACCAGAAACTGATCTATTACCTGGGCGGTGTGGATGGATGGCTGATGTTTGGTTCGGCAGATAAGTTCTTTAACCCTTCTCCTGCACCGGCACCAGATCAGAATTATGCTTTCCAGAGCCTGGCCGTAAACATGCGTGGTTACAAACAGAATATCGCCAATGGCAACAATGCCGTGGTGATCAATAGTGAACTCCGCCTCCCGGTCTTCAGCACCCTGATGAACCGTACGATCAATAACGCTTTCGTCCGCAATTTCCAGATCGTCCAGTTCTTTGATTTTGGAACGGCCTGGAATGGCGGGTACAACAAGATCAAACGCCCCGAATCAGTTTACGGACAAGTGCCCTTGCAGGTCAAGATCAAAGCCGGCGGCGTGGGTCCTTTTGCTGGTGGTTATGGTTTCGGCGCCCGGAGCACCCTCCTGGGTTATTATGTGAAGTTCGACGCGGGCTGGCCGATGAATGTTTTCTTCAAAGGCAAGCCGGTGATGTACCTGGCATTGGGATTGGATTTTTAAATTGGGTCAAGGGCCGTCAAGACAGGATGGCTCCAAGCCATCAGTCCCCTTGGAATATATATTTGATCATACCCTATTCCTTACCCATGCAGTTTGAATCTTCAAACCTGTACCACGTTTACAATCGCGGGAACAACAAACAACCCATTTTTTTCAACACGGGCAATTACCGGTACTTCTTAGAAAAGACCGAAAGGTACATTATACCCAAATGTGATCTCCTTGCCTGGTGCCTGATGCCCAATCATTTTCATTTCCTGATACAGGCAAATAATGAATCTGTTAAGATCGTTAAATCATCTTCCATACCGATCAACGCCCTAACTGAAGGTTTTCGCTTATTACTGAGCAGTTATACCCAAGGGATCAATAAGCAGGAGAACCGAACAGGAAATCTTTCTCAACAAAAAACAAAATTCAAATGTATTAATGACGGGGATGAAAATTACGGTTACACTGCGTTTCAATACATTCACCAAAATCCTTTAAAAGCAAACCTGGTTAGCCGGTTGGAAGACTGGACTTTCAGTTCACTGCCGGAATATGCCGGTACATCTCAGCATATCATTTGTAACAAGGCTATGGCCTTTTCTTTATTTGAAATGAAAGAAAAAGATTTTCTAAATGATTGTTATGCTGAATTACCCGATGAATTGATCAGAAGGATTCTATAAGATTTATATAATTGGCTTCCCTTTAAGGCGTCTGACGGCTGTGAGCCGTCTTGACGCCTTTAGATTGTTGTTCCGATTAAGGCGTCTGACGGCTTAGAGCCGTCTTGACGCCTATAGGCTTGTCCTCTCCGCCACCCATTTCCACCAAAAAGCCGTACAGGTCCCATATACAAAGAGCTGGTACAATTCATCCGTGACCGAATGCGCGGACCTGTCAACGGCCAGCACCACGGGCACCATGAACAATACGGCCATCACCGTAACGATATATCCCATGGGATGTGCGGGCAGGTAGGTCCAGCTCCCCTTTCTAAACCAGATCATTTTCATGTCATTTGATTTTAGGGTTATTGATCTTTTTACGTAACTCTATTGTAGGCTCCCAAACAACCTGGTGCCAGGGCCAACGCTGTATGGGCATGCATGTTCTGCCGCGGCGAAATGCCTTTGTGAATGAAGGCCAGAACTCCGGCATCGTGATCAATCCATAGGTTACCGTAGCCAGGACCGGAAAAGAGACATGTCCGTTTCCCAGCATGAAGCACTGCAGGCAAACCTCTCCTTCATCCGTTGTCTCATACTGCAGGAGGATATGCTTGATGTCGTGTTTGGCATAATAGGGCAGGAGACGGAGATCACGGTGGTGAAGAAAATGGACCAGGTCATGCCCCAGGCTGCCCACCGGGAAATGGAGTAATTCCTCCGGGGTAAAGGGGAAATATTCCGGCTTGCGAAGCCGGCGGAGTAAGGGCAACGCCATCCGGTGCGTCAGGAAGACGAGCATCCTGGAACGAAGTCTAACGAGGGTTTTATACATTTTAAAAGTACTTTGTATTTCAAAGTATAATGACAAAAAAAATCATTTCACCGAACCGATCATTTTCTCGAGCGCTTCCAGGTGCTGCTTGAAAGCCTTCTCCCCTCCCTTGGTGATGGAATACGTGGTATTGGTCTTACGCCCGATGAACCCTTTCTGCACTTTAACGAATGCGCTTTCCTCCAGGGTCTTCAAATGACTCGCCAGGTTGCCGTCAGTGATACCGAGCAGCTCCTTCAGCTCATTGAAATTGACGTCCGTATTCACCATCAGGGCGCTCATGATGCCCAGGCGGATACGACTGTCAAAGATCTTATTGAGGTTCTCTATCGGATTCTTCATGTTAATGGTAAACGGTTATTTTCTTTCATATTTCCACCACATCACCACACCATACAAAATGTGCATCACGCCAAAACCCATCGCCCAGAATTGCAGCCCATAACCGATCAGCCACAAATTGAACAGTCCCAGTATGATCTGTCCGTAACCCAGGTAGCGCACTTCGCTCAGGGTATATTTGCTGGCGTTCACCAGGGCCAGACCATAAAACAACAAACAACCCGGAGCCACCAGCTGGAATTCGCCCATCTGCATCATCCTGATCAGAAAGGCCCCACCCACTATAATAGGGATCACCGTATTCCAGAACAAACGGAATGTGGTGACGCCCCAAATGGGTGTTCCGTTCTTCTTGCTGCGCAGGTAGGTGAACAGAAAGGCGGAAACGAATGCCGCGATGAAGGTCAGGGTGGCGATCCAGAACAATTCATCGATCAGCTTACCCTCGGTACTGCTCAACAGCAGACCCAGGTCACAATTTCCTTTCACCCAGCAATTGATCTTCTGGCTGGCGAACCAGGCCCCGGCCAGGGCGCATAAACCAGCGGCGATACCGCTTAAACCACTGAGGCTGATGAACCGGCTGCTCCGCTCCATCATGCGCTTGATGTGCTGCAGGTCTTCGATAGGCTTCTGTTGCTCATTCATAAAAAAGCACTTTGAAATACAAAGTACAACATT
Source organism: Chitinophagaceae bacterium (assembly GCA_016721725.1). Classification (GTDB taxonomy): domain Bacteria; phylum Bacteroidota; class Bacteroidia; order Chitinophagales; family Chitinophagaceae; genus Ferruginibacter. Next base: position 158,088 of record JADKHN010000001.1, read on the forward strand.
GTTTTCGAAAAGCGCAAATAATTTTTTGCCCTGGCGACCTGCCCATTTTATGCTCTGGCTGAATTCATCCCGAACCCATGGGCACACCTTTTTACTCCTTATCTTTATTCCGCATTCAAAAGACAGGAACCATGCCATATCGATTTACCCCCCGGCAATTACTGCCGATCTTCCTCCTGCTGGCCTTCTCCAGCGGCTCGGCACAAAACCGCATCGATCCGGCCGGGATCGAGATCGTACGGGACTCCTTTGGCGTACCCCATATCTTCGCTAAAACAGATGCTGAAGTGGCTTATGGCCTTGCCTGGGCCGAAGCGGAAGACGATTTCAACAGCATGCAGGAAGTGATCCTGCCGGCCAAGAATCTCATGGCCCGGGTGCAGGGTAAAAAAGGCGCGGCCGGCGATTATGCCTTTGCCCTGTTTCGTTGCATGGAGGTCACGGAAGAGAAATGGTCAACCTTTTCCCCCGCTTTCCTGAAACTCATTGAGGGTTATGTTCAGGGCCTGAATGAATATGCCAGGAAACATCCATCCGAGATCCTGCATAAAAAAATATTCCCGGTCACCACCAAGGAATATATCGCCGCTTCCGTTTTCGCACTGACCATCTTCAACGGCGCCGACCAGGCGCTTTTCAGGATCTTCAACAACAGCGAATGGGAGGCCCCGGAACTGGATAAGAAAGGAAGCAACTCGGCCGCCGTGAACGCCAGTAAGACCACGACCGGCGAATCCTATTTGCTGATCAACGCCCACCAGCCCAATACGGGCCCACAGGCCTTTTATGAAGCCCATTTATGCAGTGAAGAGGGCCTGAACATTACCGGGGGATTACTGGCCGGAGGGCCCTGCATCCTCCATGGTGTCAACGCCTACCTGGGCTGGGCGCATACCGTGAATTACTGCGACCGGATGGATGAATACCAGTTACAGATGAATCCCGCCAAACCCAACCAATATTATTTCGACGGTCAATGGCTCGACCTGGAAGTAAAGACCATCACCCTGAAGATCAAAGGCATCCCCCTGAATGTGAAAAGGAAGATCTACTGGAGCAAGTACGGTGCCACCATGAAGAACAAACAGGGATTCTTTTCCATCCGGCTGGGCGCCAATATGAGGATCGGGGTGCTGGACCAATGGTACCAGATGAACAAGGCCAGGAATTTCACTGAATTCTATGCCGCCCTCTCCAGGCAGGAACTGAGCATGTTCAACATCATGTATGCCGATCGATACGATACCATCTTCTACATCAACAACGCCCTGATGCCGGTACGCGACAGCGCTTCCCGGTTTACCTGGAAGAAGACCCTGCCCGGCAATACATCCAGGACATTGTGGACTGAATTCAGGAACATCCGGGAATTACCCCAATACACCAATCCCAAAAGCGGGTTCCTGTTCAACACCAATCATTCCTCATTCCTCGCAACAGCGGCTACAGATAATTTAAAAGCCCGGGATTTTCCCCGTACCGACGGCTGGGAACAATATCACCTCAACCGGAGCGTAAGATTCCTCGAGTTGTTCCCGCAAAATGAAAAACTCAGCTACGAGACTTTCAAGAAGATCAAATTCGATATTCAGCTGCCGGCCAAAATGCAATACACTTACCGGCTCGACTCCATGTTCCTGCTCAACGAATCGGAATATCCCGAACTCGCTCCCCTGATCACCCGATTCAAACAATGGGACTACCGGGGAGATGTCAGCAGCAAAGGAGCTGCCATCTTTGTACTGACCTACGAATACCTGAAAAAGAAATTACAGGGCCAGCCTCCCAGGCTGATCACCCGCAGTGAGGCCGTAGAGGCCTTTACTTACGTCAACGATTACATGAAAGTCTATTTCGGCCGGACCGACCTGGCCTTGGGCGAAATCCAGAAGCTGGTCAGGGGTGAACAAGACTGGCCGCTGGCCGGTTTCCCCGACCTCTTATCTCCACAATGGACCGAGCCCTATAAGAACGGCGAACTAAAATCGGTTGGCGGAGACGGGCTCATCATCTTCGCCCGATTCGCCAAAGAAGGCCTGCCACGTATAGAAAGTATCAACATGTACGGCGCCTCCGCCAAACCCTGGAGTCCGCATTTCAGCGACCAGGTCCAACCTTATCTGCAGCAAAAAACAAAAAGAATGAGTCTGGATAAGGCTGAAGTATACCGAATGGCCGAAAAGATCTATCATCCGCTTTAGGTGTCCTGACGGTTTTGAACAGGCAAGGCGTCAGACGGTTCTAAACCGTCAAGACGCCTTAGAGTTTGTATTTTTTTATTAATTGTAGTATATTAGTTTATTCATTAACCTAAAACTCAACTGCCATGTTCGATTCCGATTTTGAAATACCCATGACATTTATCTTCGCCGCCCTCGCAGTCGCCGTGATCATGATCATTGCCATGTGGAAGATCTTTGAAAAGGCCGGCCAGGAAGGATGGAAAGCCATCATCCCCATCTACAACCTGTATGTTTTACTGAAGATCGTGGGTAAACCAGGCTGGTGGCTGGTATTGTTCATCATTCCCCTGGTGAATTATATTTTCCTCATCTGGACCTACAACATGCTGTCGAAAAGCTTTGGCAAGGATGAGGGTTTCACGGTTGGGCTCGTATTACTGGGTATCGTTTTTTTTCCCATCCTGGGATTCGGATCGGCGCAATATCTCGGGCCATTCGGAGATAAAGCGGCGTTTGACGCACGGAACCTGAATGATTTCGGTCAGCCGCAACAATAAAAATTTCAAACAAGATCATCCATTGCCCGGGTCGCGAAAGCTATCCGGGCATTTTGTTCAATGCCTGAATGATCATTTGACAGGCCGTTTCTATTTCAGATAAGGATATGGTCAGCGGAGGCGCGATACGCAGGCAGTTTGAAGCGAACAGGAACCAATCCGTGAAAACGCCTTGGGAGATCAGTTCATCAATGAGCTTCTTATTCGTTTCAAAATCGGGCAGTTCAACAGCGATCATCAGTCCGCGGGATCTTACCGCCCGGATCGCGGGATGTTTCAATTGTGAAATGAACAAGGATTCTTTTTCCCGGACGGTTCCTGCAAGGTTCTCATCCAGCAAAACGGAGAAGGCCGCCAGTCCGGCCGCGCAACAAACCGGGTGACCACCAAAGGTATTGATATGGCCGAGTACCGGATCATGCGTTAAACTATCCATGATCCTTTTATCAGCGATGAACGCACCCAGGGGCATCCCGCCACCCAGGGCCTTACCCAATAAAAGAATATCCGGCACCACGCCAAATTGTTCAAAGGCCCAGAGGGTGCCGTTGCGGCCAAATCCGCATTGGATCTCATCCAATACCAGTAAAGCGCCGGTCTCATTGCATCTTCTCCGTAAAGCCTGCATCCAACCGTCTTGCGGAGCCAAGACCCCTGCTTCGGCCTGTATGGTCTCGGCGATCACACAGGCTGTTTTATCCGAGATCATGTCCAGGTCTTCAAAAACATTATACCTGAGTTGCAGAATATCCGGTAACAAAGGCCGGAATGCCTGTTGCCAGTATTCGCTTCCCATGACACTGAGCGCACCCTGCGTGCTGCCGTGATAGGAATTCCGGAAAGAAACGATCTGGGTCCGGTTGGAAAAGCGCTTCGCGAGTTTCATCGCGCCTTCGGTCGCCTCGCTGCCTGAAGCCGTAAAGAAAACCGAATTCAGTGATGACGGAAGATGATCGGCAAGGGCTTTGGCATATCGTACCTGCGGACTTTGCACCAACTCGCCATAGACCATGATATGCAGGTAATGATCCAGCTGCTTTTTGATCGCTTCGATCACCCGGGGATGGCGATGCCCCACATTGCACACACTGATACCGCCGATCAGGTCGATATAGGTCCGGCCCTCCGTATCGGTCAATGTACAACCCTCCGCTTTTACGATCTCCAGGCATAACGGAGAATCCGATGTTTGTCCGAGGTGGTTCAAAAATAATTGCCGGTTATTCATACAGCGTTAAAATTATTAAAAAAAAGAGGCGAAAGGGATTTTAAATTTAATGTAGACATGAGCGGTTAATCCAGTTATGTTACATTTACAAAGGCAATCAACCCATATGACCCATTCCCTGGTGAAATACTTTTTCCTGCTTTTTTCTACCCTCTGCAGCCTATACCTGAACGCGCAGGTTCAAGGCAAACGGCCAAAGATCGGGTTGACGCTGAGCGGTGGTGGCGCCAAGGGTCTGGCTCATATCGGCATACTCAAAGCGATCGACAGCGCAGGCCTGAAAGTGGATTATATCACCGGTACCAGTATGGGGGGCATCATCGGCGCCTTATATGCAACCGGGTACAGCGGCAAGGAAATTGAAAGGCTGACCAAGGAGATCGACTGGGATGTGTTGTTCTCCAACAACATTTCCCTGAATGTATTGTCCATGGAGGAAAAAGAACAGTACAGCCGTTTTGCCCTTGAACTGCCTTTCATCAATCAAAAGATCCGGCTGCAAACGGGATTGATCAAAGGACAGGAACTGAGCCTGAAATTTTCCGAATTGTTCTTCCCGGTTCATCAGATCCGTGATTTCAACCAATTGCCGATACCGTTCAAGTGCATGGCTACCGACCTGGAGACCGGCAAACTGGTGGTGCTGGATACCGGCAGCATCACGGCCGCCTTAAGGGCCACCATGGCCATCCCTTCTGTCTTTTCGGCGGTGGACCTCGATAACAGACAATTGGTTGATGGGGGACTGGTGAGGAATTTTCCGGTCAAGAACGTGAAGGGAATGGGCGCCGACATCGTCATTGGCAGCAATGTGACCGCCGGATTGTCGAGGATCGATAAGATAAAGAACCCGGTTGACGTTTTGATGCAGATGGCTTTTTTCCGGGAAGCGGAGGACTTCCAGGAAGAATTACCGCTAACCGATATCTACATCCATATGCCGATGGAAAAATATACCACCGGCAGCTTTGGCAGCTCAAAGGAAATATTGAAGATCGGCATGGAGACGGGTGATCAGTATTACCCGGTTTTTAAAAAACTGGCCGACAGTATTCAGGCCCTGGGAGATTGGGAGATCAAAAAGATCGAATCTCCCCTTGAGAAGTCCGTTTACATTTCCGAATACCAGGTCATCGGTCTGCAAAAAACCAGCATCAACTTTTTCACTCACCTCATGAATTTCAACGACCACCGCTACTATACTGCAGCCCAGATCTCGAAGAACATCAGGCGGGCCATCGGTTCCAGGTATTACGGAAGCATTACCTACAAACTGGATGAACTGGGTAAAGACTCAGCCAGGATCATTTTTAAAGTGGAAGAGAATCCCGGAACCTACCTGAAAGGGGGATTATATTATACCCGTTTCCGGGGGATCAACCTGAATGTGAACATCACCACACGCGACTTCATCATACCCAATTCCAGGAGCACGGTATCCCTGTCACTGGGTGAGAGTATCCAGCTGGAAACCGAACACCTGCAATACCTGGGAAGGATCAAGAACATCGCGTTCCTGGCCGGGTTCCGGATGGATAACATGGAACTGAATACCTACCAGCAATATAAACTGGACGGGGCTTACAAACAAAGCCATTACAAGACCTACCTGAATTTTCAGACCAGCGGGTCTCCCAAATCGACCATCGGCATCGGAACTTCATTCGATTATGTACATTATAAGCCGACCATCAGTTCCGTGGCAGAAGCCAAAGGGCAATTCACCCATTTCAAGTCTTATCTCTACTTTAAATACAATAGCCTGAACCAGATATTCTATCCCACACGCGGACTTAAATTGAATACGGAACTGGCTTATATCTATGACCAGAAACCCGACCTCAAGTATTTCATGAACAATGTGCAGGTAAACAACCTCAACTTCGATAATTTTCCCCGGCTCACATTCGATGGATCCGTTTTTGCTTCCTTCAATCCGAAGTTCACATTCTTCTCCGAGCTCCAGGCCGGGATCAATTTTACCGGCACTCCCAATGTGCTGCATAATTTCCAGATCGGGGGATTGAATGGTTATTTCCGGAACCAGATCCGATTTGCCGGTTTACAGGAAGCCACGGCCAATACTTCCAGCACAGCCGCCTTACTTTTGGGACTCCGGTACAATATCGTCAACAATGTGTATGTCCTGGGGCGGGTGAACGGACTCGTCAAGGATTTTGCAACCACCCGAAACTCGACCTCAGCCTATTCATTCCTGACCGGCTATTCGCTCACGTTTGCCTATAAGACGCCGATCGGTCCGCTTGAATTAAGCGTGATGTACTCCGACCAGGGCAAGAAAGTACACTCCTATGTCCTGTTTGGTATTCCCTTTTGACGGGAATTTGAGTTTAATTTGCAGAAGATAATCTGAATCATTCATCCGATAAAAGATCAAATCATGACTGTCATCCTTCCCGTAAAAGGGGTTTCCCCCCAATTTGGTGAAAACTGTTACCTGGCCCCCAATGCCACTATCGTAGGAGATGTGATCATGGGCGAGGCCTGCAGTGTATGGTTCAATGCAGTGATCCGGGGAGATGTGAACAGTATCCGGATGGGCGATAAAGTGAATGTACAGGATGGGGCGGTGATCCACTGTACCTATGAAAAGGCGGCCACCCAGATCGGAAATAATGTAAGCATCGGACACAATGCGATCGTCCATGGCTGCGTTATTGAAGATAACGTGCTCATCGGCATGGGGTCGATCGTGATGGACAATGCCCGGGTGGGCTCCAACAGCATCATCGCCGCAGGGGCCGTCGTGCTGGAAAACACCATCATAGAACCCGGCAGTATCTATGCGGGGGTGCCGGCAAAAAAAGTGAAGGACATCAGCAGTGAGATGATCAGCGGGGAGATACACCGGATCGCGGATAACTATGTTTTATACAGCAGTTGGTTCAAGGAGGGGTAGAAGGGTTTAGGAGGTTTAGGAAAGTTTAGGAGGTTTAGATGGTTCAGGAAGGTTAAGGTTTTAACTTTTTTGTCCGGCAAAAAAATATATCTTTAGTCCATGAAAAAGGTGATCGTTGCTTTATTGGCGGTTTCATTACTTTCCAGCGGATGTTTCATCAGCCGTATCTTCCGTAAGAAAGACAAATACGGTTGCCCGACCAATGGACGCAATGTAGGTGCGGAGAAGATACTGGCCGGCGACAAAAAAGCCATCCAGGCCGAGAAGAAAGCCAAATACAAAGGCGGTAAGAAATCATACAGCGAATAATACCGGCAACAGTTGCCCTGAGATCCGAATCATTCTGATAAAACCAAATACCTATGTGCTACGAATTAAAAACCTCCTATGGCGGTACTGAAGCCGTTATAGATGACAACTGCGGCATTTCCAAATTCTATGCCATTGCCCGAACCCTGGCGGATGATCTCCAGGTAAAATTCCTGAACCAGGTGGATGATGCGGAAACACTGGACTGGGATTTCCAGTACCGCGGCCAGTTCCTGACCCTTCACTACAACATGTTCAACGGGGTGAGTATTTATCCTCAGCAGTTAAAGAGTACCAGCCGTGACAACATCGCCGTGCTGGAAGTGGCGCATTTCCTCGAACACCGGGTGTATTAAAACGAATACCGAACCGCTTGTTCTGCGGGGCAATGAATGCCCGGCCTAATATTTTTTTTCTTCGATCTTGTCCAGGATATTACAATAACTGATATACCGGTCCAGATGGACCTTCCCTTCCTCCACAGCCATCTTTACCGCACAACCCGGTTCATTCATATGCATGCAATTATTGAACTGGCATTCGTTGATGAGCGCCACCATCTCCGGAAAATAATGCGACAATTCCTGTTTTGAAATATCCACCAGGCCCAGTTCCCGGATCCCCGGCGTATCGATGATCTTACCTCCGAAAGGAAGGTCGTACATTTCAGCGAATGTGGTGGTGTGCAAACCCTTTCCGCTCCAGTCGCTCACTTCCTGTGTCTTCAGTCCCATTTCCGGAAACAAGGCGTTGATGAAGGAGGATTTTCCGACACCCGAATGCCCGCTCAGCAAGGTGACCTTGTCTTTCAACAGGCCCTTCACTTCTTCAACCCCTTCACCGGTAGCCAGGCTCATGGATACCACGGTATACCCGATCGATTCATACATATTCCTCACTTCGCTGAATTTCGCCAGTTCCTTTTTCCCATAGAGGTCGGATTTGTTGAAGACGATCACGGCCGGGATATGATACGCTTCGGAAGTGATGAGGAAACGGTCGATGAAACCCAAAGAGGTTTTGGGGTCCTTCAGGGTCGCGAATAACAGGGTTTGATCCAGGTTGGAAGCGATGATATGATGCTGGTGCCGGTTGGCGGGGGAGGTCCTGGTGATATAATTGCGCCGGTCGGCGATCGCGGTGATGGTCACGCCATCCTCCAGTTCATTTTCCGATTCAATGATCACGTGGTCGCCCACGGCGATCGGGTTGGTGCTTTTCAATCCGTCGATCTTGAACTTACCCAATATCCGGGCATTGTAAACCTTGCCGGTATTATCCTTTACGATGTACCAGCTTCCCGTGCTCTTATAAACCGTTGCCAACATGGGTACGAAATTACAGGATTGAAGATTAATGAAACCGGGATTGTTTCTCAGGGAAATTTCCGGAAGACCAGGAACCGAAGCCCGATCTCGATGCAGATGAAGAGCAGGGCGGCCCATACAAAAGGGTAGAATTTTTCCGTTGTCCTGGTGATGCTGGTGATCTCCACTTTCGATCTTTCAAGACCATTGATCTCGGTATAGATCCCCTCCAGGCCTTCATTGTCTTTGGCCCTGAAATACCTTCCGCCGGTTTCCGAAGCGATCTCTTTCAGCAATTTCTCATCGATCGACACTTTTCCATTTTGCATCACAACCCCCAGAGGCGTTTGCACCGGTTGCGGTGCAAATCCATCCGTCCCCACACCGATGGTGTACACCTTGATGGAGAACGCTTTCGCGATCTCCTTGGCGGTCTGTGGATCGATTAGCCCACCGTTATTCTCTCCGTCGGTCAGCAGGATGACCACTTTGGATTTTGATTTGCTGCCCCGCAACCGGTCGACACTGGTACCCAGACCCGAACCAATGGCGGTACCGTCCTCCAGCAATCCATTCCGGATGTTCTGAATGGCCGTGATCAATACGGCATGATCAGTGGTCAGCGGGCATTGGGTAAAGCTTTCACCGGAAAAGATAACTACCCCGATACGGTCGGCGGGCCTTTTGTTCACAAAATCAATGGCCACTTTTTTGGCTGCCTCCAGGCGATTGGGAGTCAGGTCCTGCGCGGTCATACTGCCACTCACATCGATACATAAGATGATATCCACCCCTTCCCCATCGGCCTGCTGTACTTCATAACTGGTTTGGGGCCTGGCCAGCGCGGTGATGATCGCCGCCAGGGCCAGGAGCCGGAAGATAAATGGCAGATGACGCATCGTCGTTTTCCAGGACCCGAGGTTTTTGGCCGACAGGTCGGATAACATCAGTGTTCCCTGACGATGATCCGTTTTCCTGGCATACCAGAAGACCAGGAAAGGCAATAACCCCATCAACAGAAAAAACCAGGGCTGGGCAAAACTGATATGTTTAAAAAAAGTGAAAAGCAAATTATGCGGATATTTTGTGGTTGATGGACAGTTGTTCGATCCGGTTTATGGTTTGTTTCACCTGTTCCCGGCATTGCATACTCAGGTCGGGCGCGGGAAGATACTTCGCGAATTTAACCGCGTCGGCGCAACGCAGCGCGTCAGCCAATGACGCGATGCCCTCCGGGGTCAAATGATTCCGGTCAAGGTTGATCAACAGCTCGGACGTGGTGTACTGATCCACCGGCCTCGACTGTTTACGCCCCAGGTATCTTTTAAAAAGCCGGGAGAGGCGGGTATGAAAGGCCTTGATCTCAACCGGCACAGACAGGTTATACCGATCCAGTTCCGCTAATTCATTCATGGCTTCCTGCAAAGGGGTCAGCCCGTTCTTTTCACCGGCCGTGATCCCGGATCTTTTCTTTTTATAATAATACCAGGCGAACAAACCGATCAACAGCAAAAGCAATATCCCGCCAGCGATATACCACGCCGTCAGATCGCTCAAACTCACTTCCTTGATCGGCTTGATATCCCTCAGCTGATTGGTGCTGTCGGCAGGTGAATAGCCAACGTCAATGGCCATTGAATCCGTATTAATGACCTGTTGAGCTCCGCCGGTCTGACCGATCAATACCTGGAATGAGGGCAATACCCATTGGCCCGAGTCGAAACTGGTGAAGATGAGTTTTTGTTCCAGTGTACGTGAGTTGTCCCGGAAAGTGACCGTATCCATAGCGGTCTTCTCAATGACCTCGAAATGCGGTATGGAATCGGGAATTCGCAGGTTCATGGCCGGCAAAGGCGAGTCAATGGGAAAACTGCCCCTGACCGTAAGTACCATTTGTTCGCCGATCAGGATCACTTTTTTATCAATGGCCGAACTGACCACCGGAGACTGGCAGTAACTCCTGAATGGCAAGAGGCTGGCGATACTCGATAGGAACAAGAAGAAGACGCTATATTTTAAGGATCCGACCATCAGTTTCGTTTGATGAAGAACTGTTGGAGGATCTTCACATAATCCTCATCCGTACGGACATGGAGCAATTCGGCTCCTGCCTTCCGGAAAAATTGCTTGCAGTTTTCGCTTTGCTGCATGAAATGCTGATGATAATTAAACCGCACCATGGTGTTACCGCTGTCGATCCATTTCACCTGTCCGCTTTCCGGGTCCTGCACCTGCAACAACCCCGCATCAGGTAGCTGCCTGTCCAGTTTGTCGTAAACCCTGACACCGATCACATCGTGCTTGTTGCCGATGACCTTAAGGTCGTCATCATATCCCTCGGTGAGAAAATCGCTCAGGATGAAAGCGATGCTGCGTTGTTTAACGGCATGGCTGAAAAAACGGATGGCATCGTCCAGGTTGGTCCCTTTAGGCCAGGTACGTTCTGTGAGCAGTTCCCGGACAATATACAGGGCGTGTTGGCGCCCTTTCTTTGGCGGGATGAATTTCTCCACCCGGTCGCCGAAAAAGATGACGCCCACCTTATCGTTGTTGCTGATGGCGCTGAACGTGAGTACGGCGGCCATTTCGGTGATGAGGTCCTTTTTCTGCCGGGCAACCGAGCCGAACAAATTACTGGCGCTGGTATCGATCAGCAACATGACGGTCAGTTCCCGTTCTTCTTCAAACACTTTGGTGAACGGGTGACTGAAACGGGCGCTCACATTCCAGTCGATGAAGCGTACGTCATCACCGGCATAATACTCGCGAACTTCCCGGAAACTCATCCCTTTTCCTTTAAACGCAGAATGATATTCACCGGTGAATAAATGAGTGGTGATCTTTTTGCTCTTGATCTCCAGTTCACGGACCTTTTTCAGTATTTCTTCTGTGGTGAGCATGGTTTAAGGGACATTGACTATCCGTAAGATTTCATTGATGATCTGTTCAACATTCACACTTTCGGCTTCTGCCTCGTACGTGAGACCGATGCGGTGACGTAGCACATCCTTACAGATACTGCGCACATCCTCCGGGATCACAAAGGCCCGCTTGTTCAGAAAAGCATAGGCTTTTGCCGCCAGGGCGAGGTTGATACTGGCCCTGGGAGAACCGCCAAAACCAATGAGAGGCTTCAGTTTGGGCAATTGGTATTGGTCGGGGTAACGGGTGGCGAAAACGATATCCAGGATATAGTGTTCCACTTTTTCATCCAGGTAAACCTGTCTCACCAGTTCCTTAGCCGTGAGTATCTCTGCTTTTGTGGCTACCGGGTTGATGGGAGGGAAACTGAGTCCGAGCGTGTTTTGACGGATGATCAGTTGCTCTTCCGCTTTGGAGGGATAATCCACCACCACTTTCAGCATGAAGCGGTCAACCTGGGCTTCAGGCAATGGGTAGGTTCCCTCCTGCTCAATGGGATTTTGTGTGGCCAGGACCAGGAAGGGCTCTTCCATTTTGAACGTGGAATCTCCAATGGTGACCTGTCTTTCCTGCATGGATTCCAGCAAGGCACTCTGCACTTTCGCGGGAGCCCTGTTGATCTCATCAGCGAGGATGAAATTGGAGAAGATCGGACCCTTCCGGACCATGAATTCATTTTTCGCCTGGTTATAGATCATGGTACCCACCACATCAGCGGGCAAGAGGTCGGGCGTGAACTGGATCCGGCTGAACCCGGCATGGATGGATTGTGCCAGGGATTTGATGGCCAGTGTCTTGGCCAGGCCGGGGACCCCTTCCAGTAAAATATGCCCGTTACTGAGCAATCCGATCAGCAACCTTTCGATCATGCCCTGCTGGCCTACAATGACCTTACCCATCTCTTCATTGATCCGGGTAACGAAACCTGCCGCCTCACTGATCTTCTCATTCAGCAGGCGGATATCTTCAGAAGTTTGCATCATAAATGTATTATCAACCCAAAAAAGGGTTCTTTAAAAAATGTCTTTTTTTACAAGGGCCACAAAATACGAACTATGCCTGAACTATGCTGTACCGTTGGTAATGAACGGGGAAAATCTTTGTTAAAATGGCCCTAACTTTAAGCACTAAATCATCAACCATGGTCAATCAACAATTAATCACAACGGCCAATCACCTGGAGGGATACCGAATCGTCAGTCACCTCGGGTTGGTCAGGGGTATCACGGTCAGGAGCCGCAGCCTGCTGGGCAATATCGGGGGCGGTTTCCAGGCTTTGTTCGGAGGCAAGCTCAGCATTTATGTCGAACTCTGCGAGCGTACCCGCGAAGAGGCATTTCAGCTTATGCTTCAACATGCCAATGAACGCGGAGCCAATGCCATCATCAACATGCGTTACGATGCCAATGAAGTGATGGCGGGCATCAATGAGGTGTTGGCCTACGGGACAGCGGTAGTGGTGGAGAAAAACTGATCAGAGATTAAATGATTAAAGTATTTCACTGATCGACCCTGCTGGATCTTATCCCATTAACTGAGGTATTTCGCCACGATGGGAATGCGGCGGCCCACGCCGAAGGCCTTGGGTGAGATGCGGATGATGGGACAGAACTGGTTTCGTTTATACTCGTTGAGGTTCACCATTTTTAATACGCGGTCAACCAATGACGCATCAAAACCCTGCGCCTTGATCTCCCTGGGTCCCTGCGTCCTTTCAATGTACTGGTAAAGCAGCTTGTCCAGGACCTGGTAATCAGGCAAGGAATCACTGTCTTTCTGACCGGGCCGCAATTCGGCGCTGGGCGCCTTACTGATGATGTTTTGCGGGATGATTTCCGCATGCCGGTTGATGTATCCGGCCAGGGCATAGACCTGCAGCTTATAACAATCCCCGAGTACCCCCAATCCTCCGGCCATGTCTCCGTACAAGGTCCCGTACCCCGTGGCCAGTTCACTTTTATTGGACGTATTGAGCAGGATATAGCCGAATTTATTAGCGATGGCCATCAGCAAATTACCGCGGGTACGGCTCTGGATATTCTCTTCCGCGATACCGAAGGGCTGGTCTTTGAAAAAGGGTTTCAGGGTATCGAGGAAATTCTCGTAGATCGATTCGATGGGAATGACATCATAGGGATTATCCAGGTTCTTACTCAACTGAACCGCGTCATCAACAGAATGTGAAGTGGAGTATGGTGAAGGCATAAGCACCGCCCTGACATTCTCTTTGCCCAGGGCCGTGACGGCAAGGGCCAGTGTAACCGCGCTGTCGATCCCGCCGCTGCTGCCGAGTATCGCTTTGGTGAATCCCATCTTTGAAAAGTAATCGCGGATACCCATGACAATGGCATCGTGAACCTGGGCTATATTCAGGTCTGGTTCCAGTTCAAGCGGTTTCAATTCTTTACCGGGTACCGTTTGCGCGGGTTCTATGATCTCTGTATCAAAGAAACCTTCCTCGTTCAATTCAAACGATCGCAGTTCTTCCCTGAACCTGGGCAATTCACCGCATAAATTGGCTGAGGCGTCGAACACCAGGGATCCGCCATCGAAGACCACTTCGGTCTGGCTTCCCACACAGTTGCAATAGAACAAAGGCAGTTTATACTTCAGCACATTGGCCTTGATGGCGGCTTTGCGGTCCTCATCATGCGTATAATCGAACGGTGAGGCGGAAAGGTTGATCATGATATCCGGTTTGCCGGCCATCAATTCATCCATCGGGCATTTCCGGTACAGGGGATTATCTCCAAGGTTCCAGATATCCTCGCAAACGGTTACGGCCAGTCTTTTTCCTTTGAATTCCATCACTTTCCAGTCGTAGGCAGGTTCAAAATACCGGTATTCATCGAAGACATCATAATTGGGCAGGCAGGTCTTGTGTGCAACCGCCTTGATCTCCTTTTCATATAACAGGAAGGCCGCATTGAAAAGGTCTTTCCCTTCCTTGATGGGATTTCTGTCGGGCGCCCCTACCAGAACGCCGATGGTATCCGCGTGATGTTTGATCTGGTCCAGTGCAGTATAACAACGCGAAATGAAATCATCGAATTCCAGGAAATCGCGGGGGGCATAACCGCAAACACTCAGCTCACTGAAGACGATCAGGTCTCCTCCTTCTTTCTTGGCGGCTTCAATGGCATCGATGATCTTTTGGGTATTGCTCTCGAAGTTGCCAATATGGTAATTTTGCTGGGCGAGAAAAATTTTCATACCGAGAAGCCGGTGATCAGCTTTAACTTTATGGTTTGGAATGAATCGGTTTCTTTGCGAAGTTAACTCAATAAAAAACAATTTAGCATATGATCAGAACCCTGTGGATTTTGCTGGTGTTCGCCTTCCTGGCCTCATGCAATCAGAAGGACGGCGCACCTGATGTATCCGGGATAAAAGTTGATTTGAAGACCCAGCATTTCGAGAAAGACCTTTTCAGTCCGGATTCGGCAGATCTTTCAATCAAGCTGGACCGGCTGCAGGCGGCCTACCCTTCATTCGGGGAGAATTTCTTCAACACCATACTCAACTGCGATCCCCGCTGGCCGGCCGATACCCTGAGAAACTATGTACAGGGATTCATCAGCGCCTACCAAAATGTCTATGATACCGCCGAAGTCGTTTTCCGTGATTTCAAACCCTATGAGAACGATATCCGGAAAGGGCTTCAATACGTAAAATATTATTTCCCCGAATACCGTTTTCCCACCCGGGTCATAACCTATATCGGGCCGCTCGACGGGTATGGTGATATCCTCACCGATGACGCGATCATTGTCGGATTGCATCATCACCTGGGAAAAAATTATTCCCTTTACCGTTCCGGTATCGTGCAGGAGACCTATCCCGATTATATCAGCCGTCGCTTTGAACCCGGAACCATCGGCATCAACTGTATTCGAAACATCGTGCTGGACCTGTTCCCGGAGAATATGGCCGACAAACCCCTGGTTCAGCAAATGGTGGAAAAGGGAAAACGTTTGTACGTCATGGCCAAACTCCTTCCGCAGACCGAAGAATATAAACTCATCGGATATACCCGGGAACAACTGGAAGGCGCTTACAAGAACGAAGCCTCTATCTGGAACCTGTTCGTACAAAATAATTTCCTGCAGTCGATCGACAACAACATCATCAAGAATTATGTCAACGAAGGGCCCAAGACCCAGGAATTGGGAGAAGCCTCGCCGGGCAATATCGGATCTTTTGCCGGCTGGCAGATCGTAAAGAAATACATGCAGAAAAATCCGGGTAAGTCGCTGATCGAACTGATGCGGACGGATGCGGAGACCCTTTTCCAGGAAGCAAAATACAAACCCTGAGCCTAGGCCGCCTGGGCCTGGTTATGCAGATCAGCGGGTGGCCTTCCTAATGACCTCATCATCCTGAAATGCGAAGCGATCGCCTGGGATAATGTTGGATACTGGTTATACGGCAGATTGAATTCCTTACACTTTTGCATCAATATCTTGCTGAGGGCGGGATAATGAATATGACTGACCTTGGGGAAAAGATGATGCTCCACCTGGAAATTCAAACCGCCCACGAACCAGGAGATCACTTTATTGTCCATCGCGAAATTGGCGGTGGTCCGGATCTGGAACTCGGCCCAGGCCGTTTCAATATGCTTGCTGGTATCCATTCCCACGTGTTCGAATTCGGTGTTCTCCACCACGTGCGCCAGCTGGAAGACCAGTGACAGCACCAGTCCCATCGTGGCATTCATCACCAGGTACCCCACCAGCCAGGGCAAGAAACCCCAGACCCAGATGGGCAAGGCCATGTAAACAGCTAAGTAGAATATTTTTGTTCCCCAGAAGATCAGTTTTTCCTTCGTATCCATTTTCCAGGCCTCGGTGGTATAGATCTTTCCGGAGAAATATTTCTTGAAATCCATGATGAAGATCCAGAAGATCGTAGAGAGACTGTACACCGGAAGCAGATACAGGTGCTGGATCTTATGCGCAGGCACCCATTTCTGTGTTTCGCACTGACGGATGATCGGACTCTTGGCGATATCATCATCGATCCCATCCACATTGGTATAGGTATGGTGGATGATGTTATGTTTCTGTTTCCAGAAATAGGAACTGGCGCCCATGGCGTTCAGGCTCATGCCCAGGAAATCATTGAGATTCGCATTCGTGGAATAGCTGCCGTGATTGGCATCGTGCATCACGCTGAATCCGATGGAAGCCAGGGTGAAACCCAATAAGGCGCAGAAAAGGACCGCTATCCAGGGATCTAATGGCGCCAGCATGAGGGACCCGTATAAGGCCAGGGCAGAGGCGACCAGGATGATCGTCTTGCTGAACAGCCGCCAATCACCGGTCTTTTTCAGGTGATTCGTTTCAAAATAGTCGTCTACCGCCAGTTTCAGGCTCTGGTAAAATTCGTTGTTCTTATTGCTGAAGGTTATTTTAGACATGAATCAGGTTATTAAAGATTGCTGCTGACAGGCAAAGGGCCAAGTGACGAAACCCGTATTGACGGGAACTCTTGCTGCCAATAAAGATACGTCAAAAAAGGATAAAAATCACCTTAATTCAGCTTGAAAGGGGTGCACATGACGAAGGAAGGGATGATGGCCGAAAAGGTCTTCTTCGTATTGATGTTTTCCATCAGGTAAGACCCCGACATCTTTCCCAGATCGGTCCGAAGGTTACAGCCACTCACATATTGGTACGATTCTCCGGGATTGATCTGGGGCTGAACACCTACCACCCCTTCGCCTTCCACTTCGCGATGGGTACCATCACTGTCATAAATCAGCCATTTGCGGCGTAACAGTTTGACAGGAAAAGCGTTGTTGTTCTCAATGGTGATCCGGTAGGCGAACATGAATTCACTGTTCACAGGGTTACTGTAATCGGGTTGGAAATAGGTTTCAACCCTGATGGTGATGCCTTCTGAGATCTTGGAGATCATGAATAGGATTTATACAAAAATACGGTTATTAAGCACCTTTTGTTTTAAATTACCCGTGGTTAAATGTTAAAAAGCGATTGAACATGCCCATAAAAACACACCATTATACTAACGGCGAGATCACGGTAGCCTGGAAACCAGCCCTCTGCATCCATTCGGGAATATGCGCAAGAGGATTGAGAACCGTTTTTGATCCAACCCGAAAACCCTGGATCAACCTAAGCCTTGCGGAAACGGCCCGGATCATCGAACAGGTTAAAAAATGTCCGAGCGGCGCTTTGAGTATTGAAGAGCCCGCACAAGGCATTGAATGATGACTGTCCTGTTCAGGCTTTTTTTGAACCGGTGAAACCGTTCTTTTGCAGGTATTGAAGGACCTTGTCCCGGTTGTCACCCTGTATGATGATTGCTCCATCCTTGACCGATCCCCGGTTCCGCAGAATGACTTCAGTTTTTTACCCAGGGCCTCAAGATCTTCGTTCTTGCCCACAAAGCCGGTGACCAGGCTGACCACCTTGCCAGCCCGGTTCCTGGTATCCAGTCTGACCGATAGTTTTTGCTGAGCGGGAGGCAGGGTATCCGGCTCTTCCATCTCATGCCGTGGCAATTGGAATCCGGGATCGGTTGAATACACCAATCCGCCCTGTGGTTGAACGATATTTTTCTTTTTACTCATGCTGATTCTCTAGCGGATATTTTTCCGATGGCTCAGATCACCTTGGCCTTCAAGCTCAGGTCGAGGCTTCTGGCCTGATGAATGATGGCGCCGCTGGAGATATAATCCACCCCGGTCGCCGCATAAATTTCCAGGTTATCGAGGTTGATGCCTCCGCTCGCCTCAGTTTCAACCCGGCCATCAATGAGTTTCAGGGCCTCTGTGACCAGTTCGGGTTTGAAGTTATCGAGCATGATCCGGTCAGCCTTGCCCGTTGCCAGCACCCGTTCAACATCTTCCATACTTCTGGTCTCTACCTCGATCTTCAGTCCGGGTTTTAGCTTCTGAACATAGTCATAGGCTTTTTCGATCGCTATTTCGATCCCGCCGCAAAA
Source organism: Chitinophagaceae bacterium (assembly GCA_016721725.1). Taxonomy (GTDB): domain Bacteria; phylum Bacteroidota; class Bacteroidia; order Chitinophagales; family Chitinophagaceae; genus Ferruginibacter. Next base: position 176,486 of record JADKHN010000001.1, read on the forward strand.
GTCGATGTGATTGTCTTTCAGCATGATCATATCATACAACCCGAACCGGTGATTGTATCCCCCGCCGATACGGACCGCTTCTTTTTCGAGCAGTCGGAAATTGGGCGTGGTCTTCCGGGTATCGAGCAGTTTGGTATGATAACCGGACAGCCTGTCTGTATATTTTCGTGTCAGGGTGGCGATGCCGCTCATTCTTTGCATGCAGTTCAATACGAGGCGCTCGGCCTGGAGGATCACCCGGATATCCGCTTCTGCTTCAAAGGCGATCTCACCAAAAGCCATGGGGTCCCCGTCTTTTTTAAATGGATGGAAGGTCGTATCGGGTTGAAGGTATTGAAAGATATGAAGGGCCACATCCATACCGGCCAAGACCCCGTCTTCCTTGATCTTTAAAACGGCCTTGCCTTTGGCGCCTGCATCTATACAGGAAAGGGTGGAATGATCCCCGTCGCCGGTATCCTCTTCCAACGCGTTTTTGATCAGCACGTCAAGCTTCGCTTTGTAGTCCATAGGGACAAAGCTAAGAAAGAACTGAAAAAGAAAATGGATGGGCTAAAAATGCCGGATGAGTTCAATTCGTCTCAAACCGGATCTCCTGGAGAAATTGCTTGTCGGATTTGAGCTTCATGAAGATGGTGGTGCGGAAAGAACCGTTCCGGGTGACCAGGGTTCCGATGCAATATTGCGATCCGGCTTTTTCACCTTTGTGGATCACTTCGAAATTCTTGACCGGATTATTGGTGAAAAAATCCTTCAGGACCATTTCGGCCTGGCTCTTGCTGTAGCTGTTACTTTTATCCGGCATGGAGATCTCAACCGTATTGTCGAAGAAACGGGAGATGGCGGTAACGTTACCCGTTTTCAAAGCCGCCACCACTTCATCGATACTCGAAAAAAGGGTGAAGGAACTCAGTAAAACCGCACTAACAGCCAGTATAAAAAATCGTTTCATTTCATATCGTTTACTAGTATAAAAAACACCAAAAACGTGCCAAGCTATGTTAAATTTAGGGATAGTTTGGCTCTTGGCCGGAGACGAATAGCAATAGTAACGGATTTTAACGGCAATTATTTTAGTTTTACAGGATGAAAAACAAAGCCATATTGGTGATCATGGATGGATGGGGCCTGGGCAAGATCAAAAGCAGCGATGCCATCCAGCATGCCCGTACCCCTTTTGTCAGCGGGTTATACGACAAGTTCCCTCATACGACCCTGGTGACCTGCGGTGAAGAAGTGGGATTGCCCGAAGGGCAGATGGGAAACAGCGAAGTGGGCCACCTGAACCTGGGAGCCGGCCGCATCGTATACCAGGAATTACAGCGCATCAATGTAGCCATCCGCAGTGGTGAATTCGCACAGAATGAAACCCTCCTGAAGGCCCTGCACCATGCCCGGGATCAGCAAAAGACCCTTCACCTGATCGGACTGGTCAGTGATGGCGGCGTTCATTCGCATATCAATCACCTGAAAGCGATCACCGGCATTTGCCGGCAGGAAGGATTGACGCAGGTAAGGGTTCATGCCTTTACCGATGGGCGGGATACGGACCCCAAAAGCGGTTTGGGGTTCCTGACTGAATTAGAGGAACACCTGCAACAAACGACGGGAGAAATTGCCAGTATCACCGGCCGCTATTATGCGATGGACCGGGATAAACGATGGGAAAGGGTCAAACTGGCCTACGACGCCCTGGTGAATGGACAGGGTTCGCAGGTGGACGATATGCTGGTCGCAGTCAAAGACTCTTATGAAAAAAGCGTAACGGATGAATTCATCAAACCCATCATCCGGAAAGACCTGGAGCACGGGCAGATCCAAAACGACGATGTGGTGATCTGTTTCAATTTCCGCACCGACCGTTGCCGCGAAATAACCGAAGTGCTGACCCAGAAAGAAATGCCCGAGCTCGGCATGAATACCCTGCAGCTGCATTACACCACCATGACACAATACGATCACAGTTTCAGGAACGTGAACGTGATCTTCCGGAACGACGATCTGAGGAATACCCTGGGTGAGATCCTGGAAAAACACCAGAAGACACAGATCCGTATTGCCGAAACGGAAAAATATCCCCATGTCTCCTTTTTCTTCAGTGGCGGAAGGGAAGTCCCGTTTACCGGCGAAAAAAGGATCATGATCCCTTCCCCTAAAGTGGCCACGTACGACCTTCAACCGGAAATGAGCGCCCGCGAAGTGACAGCGGCCATTTTGCCAGAGATCAGAAACCAAACGGCGGATTTCATTTGCCTGAATTTCGCCAATGCGGATATGGTGGGACATACTGGTGTCTGGAATGCGGTGATCAAAGCGGTGGAAACCGTGGATGAGTGTGTTGGACAGGTCGTATCCGCCGCGCTGGAAAATGACTATACGGTCTTTTTACTGGCCGATCACGGCAATGCCGATTACGAGATCAATGAGGACGGAACGCCCAATACGGCGCATACCCTGAACCCGGTCCCTTTCTTCATCATCGACAAGGCATGGAAGGGAAGGATCAAACCCGGCAAACTGGGCGATATCGCTCCTACCATACTGACGATGATGAACCTGCCCATACCCGCCGAGATGACCGGAACGGTCCTTTGCGAAGGATAAGAATTTACGGGATGGCCGAAAGATTATTTACCTTTATCCTCCTGACTTCAAAATAAATATAAAACGACTTACATGCTTAAAAAAATACTGAAACGAACCTTGCTGGTACTATTACTGGCCTTTATCGTCATCCAGTTCTTCCGCCCGGCCAAGAATAAAGCGGAAGGCATCAGCAACAACGACATCACCAAATTGTATCCGGTGCCCCAGGATGTACAGGATATCCTTAAGACCAGTTGCTATGACTGCCACAGCAACAATACCGTTTATCCCTGGTACGCCGAAGTGCAACCCGTTACCTGGTGGCTGGATAAACACATCCAGGATGGCAAGAAGGACCTGAATTTCTCCGAATTCGCCGGTTACCGGCTCAGGCGCCAATATAAAAAACTGGAAGAGATCAATGAACTCGTGAAAAAGAATGAGATGCCCCTGGATTCCTATTTGTGGATACACAAGAACGCCAAGCTCAGCGATGCGCAAAAATTGACACTGGCCAATTGGGTGACTGCCGTAAGGGATACCATGAAGGCCACTTATCCCATGGATAGCCTGGTCAGAAAGAAACAATCCTAATTTTCAACAAGGCTCCTTTTTTTGAAATGAGAAAAATCACAAAGCGATATGCGGCCTCAGGTTTGATCCTGCTCCTGGCCATGCCTTTGTTTTTTTCTGTCGCCGCCCTGATCATACAAAAAAAGATCCAGCATCATAACAAGGAAAGACTGGAGACTGAAACACTGCAAACGATAACGATCAGCCGGGATGATCTTCATTGGGTGAAACCCGGTAAGGAAGTAGCCCTGCAAGGTGAATTGTTCGACGTAAAATCCATAAGGACCGAGGGAGACCAGGTTATATTGACCGGCTTTTTCGATAAAAAAGAATCTGACCTGGTCAGGCATTTGTCCAAACTCACCGATCAGAAGGAAACCAATGGCAATCCGATCGGCCGGCAGGCGGTCAAGTTCATTTTCTTTCCTGTTTTTACAGTTATGGAAGAGGTGACCTGCTCCCGTCCAATTCCGCCCCTGTCTGCCGTTTATCATCCTTATGATGAAAGGATAACGGGTGTACCGGAAACAACTTTGTTACAACCTCCCCGGGCCTGATCCCTGCTCTTTCAAGGCATACTCTGAGCTGTGCTTTTTCACCATGCCATTCGCATGGGCCATTTCATTTATTTCAAAACAACCTGACAACATGCTAAGGATATACTTATCCCTGGGTCTGCTTTCTATGACTGCAAGCGGGATCGCCCAGGAGAAGAACATAAAAAAAGATACGGCCTTCAAAGAGATTAGTCTCGAGGAAGTGGTCATATCAGCCAGTAATTTCTCGGAAAAGAAAAAGAACATAGCCCAGAAGATCGAGGTCATCAGCGGTAAAACGATCGCACAGACCAATGCCCAGAATACGGGAGACCTGCTGATGAGCACAGGCAATGTCTTTGTGCAAAAAAGCCAGCAAGGCGGAAGCAGCCCGGTATTAAGGGGCTTTGAAGCCAGCCGCATACTGATCGTCATTGATGGGGTAAGAATGAATAACGCGATCTACCGGAGCGGTCACCTGCAAAATGTGATCACGGCCGATCAGAATTCGCTCAGCCGGCTGGAAGTGATGTACGGCCCCTCCTCCACCATCTATGGCAGTGATGCCCTGGGTGGCATTGTTCATCTGGTCACCAAGTCGCCGGTACTCTCGGGTGATAAGAAATTCCTGGCCACCGGCACCGGCTTTGTACGATACAGCAGTGTCAACAATGAAAAGACGATCCATGCGGATGCGAGCCTGGGAGGGAAAAAACTGGCCTGGATGCAATCCTATAATTACAGCGATTTCGGTGATATGAGGATGGGCAGTGTCTACCCGGATAAATACCCCGGGTTCGGTAGACGGAGCACCTATATCGCCCAGGTCAACGGAGTGGATTCGGTCATGGTGAACAAGGACGACCGCGTGCAGAAATTCTCCGGTTATAAACAATGGGACATCATTCAAAAAATCCTGTTCCAGCAAAATCCGCGGATCAGCCATGCACTGAATTTCCAGCTTTCCAATTCAACGGATGTACCCCGGTACGACCGTTTGCAGGACGTCAAGAATTTCGGGGGATCGATCGGTACCACCTTGCGTTTCGCGGAATGGTACTATGGTCCGCAGAAAAGGATCCTGGGCGCTTATGAATTCAACGCCGCTGACCTGGGCTTTTTGTCTAAACTGAAAGTGAATATCAATTACCAGGATATTGAAGAGAGCCGGCAGACCCGGGAGTACCGCAGGTACGACCGATTTGACAGCCAGGTGGAGAGAGTGAAAGTTTTCGGTTTCACGGCCAGCGGACAGAAGATGATGGACCGGCACGAACTGACAATTGGCCTCGATGGCCAATTCAACGATGTCAAGTCGAGAGCCACCCGTACCAACCTGACCACGGGCTCGGTATCCAAACTGAATACCCGTTACCCGGACGGGAAGAATAAGATGAATAATTTCGGCCTCTTCGCCCAGCACCTGTATAAATTCAAGAACGAAAAACTGGTTTTGAATGACGGCATCCGTTTTCAATATATCAATCTCAGAAGCAATGTAGAGGATAATTCATTCTTCCACCTGCCCGATACGGCCGTCAACCAGAAAAGCTATGCGTTCACCGGTAACATCGGTGTGGTCTACAGCCCGTTCAGGAATACCCGGATCAAGGCCTCGGTATCTTCCGGGTTTCGGGCACCGAATATCGATGACCTGTCCAAGATCTTCGAATCCAGCACCGCGGCTAAACAGGTGGTGGTACCCAATGCCAGCATCAAACCGGAATACACGTATAATTTCGATCTGACGCTGAGCCAGGGTATCGCCAACCGGGTGAATATTGAACTGACGGGTTTCTATACCTTGTTCCGGAACGCGCTGATCAAAGCCCCGTTCAAACTGAACGGACAGGATTCCATCCTGTATAACGGGGTGATGAGCAAGGTGCTGGCCAACCAGAACGTGAATAAAGCCAATGTCTATGGATTCTCCTTTAATATGGAGGCTGAGATCATCAAAGGGCTTTCTTTTAATACCCGGTTTTCCTATACCCGGGGAAGTTTCAAAACGGATGCTTCCAAAAATTCAAGTGTATACGAAAAGCAATCCAATGGCACGTACGCGCTGGTGAGTAAAAAGGTCTCCAGCAAACCACTGGATCATATCCCGCCCATGATGGGAAAAACGAGCCTGTCTTTTCAACACCGGATCTTCTACACCGAACTCAACCTGTTGTACAACGGATGGAAAAAACTGGACCAGTATAATGCCGATGGAGAGGACAATGCGCAATATGCCACTGCGGACGGGATGCCGGGTTGGATGACCCTGAACTGGAAAGGCTCGGTGACCCTGGTCAAAAAATTTCAGGTACAGGTTGGCGTTGATAATATCCTGGACCGGAATTACCGGAATTTCGCATCCGGGTTTTCAGCCGGGGGACGCAATTTCCTGGTCGGTCTGAGGGTTAATTGGTGATCCTGGTCAACCCGGCCGGACTGCCGGAATGAAATTTTAACATAGTTCGTTGCCAATCAGCATCTTAACTACTTGATAACCATTTAAGAACACCCCGGAATGCCGGGGTGTTTTTTATACCGGATGCAGCAGAACTTTCTCATTATTTGTCTATATTTATAGGGTAATCAAAACACAAATATGACTGAAGAGCTAATGTTAGCCGGATGTCTTAAGAATAATGCTTCCGCACAAGAAGCGTTATATAACCGTTTTAGCCCCCGGATGCTGGGGGTATGTTATCGTTTTGCCAAGAACAGGGAGGATGCGGAAGACATGTTGCAGGAGGGTTTCATTAAAGTATTCACCCAAATGCACCAGTACCGGAACGAAGGGGCGCTGGAAGGCTGGATCAGGAGGATCATCGTTCATACCTGCATCAATATCCTGAAGAAAAATAAGAAGTTCTCTGAAAGTGTGGATATCATACATGCCAAAAGCGTGTACGTGAATGAGGAACTGATCCCGTCGATCATGCAGGCCAAACAGGTGGTGGAATATATCCGGCTTTTGCCATTGGGTTACCGGACCGTATTGAACCTGTATGCCATTGAGGGATTCTCGCATAAAGAGATCGCCGCCATACTGGACATTGAGGAAAGTACCAGCAGGAGTCAGTATACCCGGGCCAAAGCCATGCTGGAAGAGATCCTGATCAGGAAAAAGATCATTCAGCCGCCGAAAGAAAGAACGTCTTTTTTTGGAGCGGCATCCAGAAGATAAGATGTTAAAGAAACAAATCCTTTACCCCTGAAAACGACCAGAAACTAATAAAAGCTTTTTGTGAAAGATGGAACGAAATTTTTACACGGACAATTTTGAACGGCTCTTGAAGGAAAAGTCTGACGAGTTCAGGATGTACCCGTCAAGGCGTGTCTGGCACAGCATTTACAATGACCTGCACCCCAGCCGGCGCTGGCCTTCCGCCGCCATGAGCATGGTGTTGCTGGTGGTACTGATCTTTATCGGCTACCTGAATACGAGCGATAATGTTTCCCGGAAATTAGCGGAGAACGATCAAGCCACCACCGGATCCGAACGGAACAATTCGGCCAACGCACGGAACTCCTCAGGCTCCCGTAACCTGACGGTTTCGGACCAGCAAGGAAAGGACCCTGCTTCAACCAACACCACTCCCGGCATCAACACAACTGACCTGACCAATAGTACGGCATTGAACAGCCAGGCCGATCCGGTTACCAACGATCCGAACACATTCACTTCCTCAGCTCAACCTGAACAAGAGTCCGGGAACACGGCCAGTAAAACACCTCCTAAGGTTGCCGTTATCATGAATGCCAATAAAAATGTGGTCGCTGAAATGAATGATTATATCCAGAATGGCCAGCTGCTCACGGATATCGTCGCCAGGAAAAACAAGGTTAAGTCCGTAACTAATGCCGATCCATCGAATAAGAACAGGGTTGAACCTTATGATGGAGCCCTGACCGTTTCCAATGACCTGGTCGGGATCACTAAAGCCAATGTTCCGGTACCCGGTTCATTGCCCGATGAAAAAAAATCTGCCGACAAGGATAAGGCCGCAGCCGTTAAAACCGGGCTGGCTTTAACAGACAAGATCGATCCCAACCTGGAAAAATCCTGGATAGAAGATTATGCCTTCCATAACAAATCTTCCCGTAAGAAATGGAAAGACAGGGTGACCATGGAGATCTATGCGACTCCTTCTGTGGGATACCGCAGGCTGTCCAATACCTCCAATCCTGAGCCGGTTGTGACTTCCCTGACCGCAGTACCCATGGTATCCAAAGATGTCAACAGCGCGGTAGACCATAAGCCCTCGCTCGGACTGGAAGCCGGTGTCGGGTTTACCTACAGCTTCGCGAAGAAATTCAGGTTGAAGGCCGGTATTCAGCTTAATTATACCAATTACGGTATCAGCACCGATCAGACCAACCACCCGATCCTGACCACCCTGATGTTCAATGACCTCAATACCGGTTATTCATACCTGACACCCCGGACCACATCCCTGTCCAATACCTCCGGCGTCAAACCCGTGACCCTGCATAACAAAACCTACCAGGTATCCGTACCCGTGGGCGTTGCAGTTAAAATCGCAGGCAATAAGAACCTGGAGTGGTATGCCGGCGGTTCCATACAGCCTACCTATGTCATAGGTGGGAAAGCTTACCTGGTCTCGTCTGATTACCAGAATTATGTGATGGAATCTTCCCTGTTGCGTAAATGGAACCTGAATACCAGTGTGGAAACTTATATCAATTACAAGATGCGCGGATTTAATTTGCAGGTTGGTCCGCAATTCCGTTACCAGGTGATGTCCACCTACAATAAGAAATACACCATCAAGGAGAACCTCCACAATACCGGTCTTAAAGTGGGTATCGTAAAGAATTTCTGATCAAAATAAAAAGGATCCCCGTCAAAAAAACGGCAGTCTGAACGGATTGCCGTTTTTTAATGGGCTTTTAACAGAACCGGGCGCTGTTCAAATGACCGGCTTTTTGTATTCCCGGGGATTACGGTTAATTTTGATATCATGAAAAACATCTGTTTTGCTTCCTTGTTCCTGATCCTGCTTGGTTCTTGTGGCCCGGGGGCTGAAAAAACCGTTGCACCCATTCAACAAGCGGCCAGTGACAGCGCGAAAGCTTCCGCTGAAAAGCAGCGATTTTTTCCAGTCACCGACTACTTGAAAGGGCAATTATTCGAGATCAGTAAAAAGGAAGTCACCCCATTGAAATACATAACCATTGGGGATCATACGGATTCTGTATGGCTTAAGCGGGAAGAAGTAGGCCCTGAAGTAAAGGAATTCCTGACCCCGCAGATCGATTCAATGAACCTGATCGGTCTGTTCACCGAGAAAAAATTCATGGACCAGACCCTGGATGCGCTGACCTTTACTTACGAACCAACCTCAACAATACCCGATTCCCTTAAACTGCAACGCTGGGATATTTATGTTGACCCCAATACCGGAAAAGTACGAAGGATCTATCTCGTGAAGACCGCCGGTGAGAACAGGATACTGCAACTGACCTGGCTGAGTGATAAATGGTGCAAGATGACCACCATTAACAGCAGACCGGATGGCAGTTCAGTCGTTGAAAGGGAAGAAAAAATAGTCTGGGATTTTTAACCTGATGACACAAAAAGAATTCTCCGCCATTGCCCACACCATTCCCCACCAGCCGGGGATCTATAAATATTTCGATGAACAGAACGGGCTCCTCTATGTCGGCAAGGCCAAGAACCTGAGAAAAAGGGTCAGTTCCTACTTCTCCAAGACCTTTACCACGTACAAGACGCATGAATTGGTGAAACGAATTCACCATATCGAATTCACCATTGTGAACAGTGAGCAGGATGCTTTTTTACTGGAAAACACCCTGATCAAGGAGTTTCAGCCTAAATATAATATCAGTCTGAAGGATGGTAAGACCTACCCTTACATCGTCATCAAGAATGAGCCCTTCCCCAGGGTGTTCTTCACACGGCGGGTCGCCAGGGACGGTTCTCAGTACCTGGGCCCCTATACTTCGGTTGAAAAAGTCAGGGAGTTGCTGGAATTCATCCGTCAGACGATCTTACTGAGGACCTGTAAACTGAACCTGACCGAAACAAATATCTGTAAAGGGAAATTCAAGGTCTGCCTGGAATACCACCTGGGGAACTGCAAGGGGCCTTGTGAGGGCTTGCAATCCGCAGCCGACTACCAGGAAGAATTGAATCACCTGGTGGACCTGCTCAAAGGCAACCTCAGTTCGGTGATGCAGCATTTCAAAAAGGAGATGCAACGACATGCGCAGGACCTTGATTTTGAAAAAGCCGAATTTTACCTCAAAAAGATCGAACACCTGAAACAGTACAAGGCCAGGTCCACGGTGGTCAATACCCGGATCGGAACCGTGGATGTATTGTCGATCCTCGAAGAGGAAGACATCGCCTATATCAATTACCTGGCGGTCAACGAAGGCACGATCGTACAAACCAAAACGATCATGCTGGAAAAGAAACTGGAAGAATCGGCTCCGGAGATCCTGGCCTTCGCCACGGCCCGATTAAGGAATAGTTTCAACAGCGAGGCCAGGGAGATCATCGTTCCTTTTCCCATCGATTTTCCCGAACCCGGAACCCGGATCACCGTGCCCCGTTCGGGCGATAAGAAAAATCTGCTCGACCTGTCCTTGAAGAATGTGAACCATTTCAGGGAGGAATTACGGAAAAGGAAAATGCTGTACCTGGATGAAAAGACCCCGGACGAAAAAATGAGGGTGCTGCTGCAACTAAAGAAAGACCTTCATTTACCCGAAATACCGGTGCACATCGAGTGTTTCGACAATTCCAATTTCCAGGGAAGCTACCCGGTGTCGGCGGTGGTTTGCTTCAAAAACGGAAATCCCAGCAAACCCGATTACCGTCGATTCAATGTGAAATCGGTGGAAGGGATCAACGACTTCGCCACGATGAAGGAAGCCGTACACCGCCGTTATAAAAGGCTGTTGGAGGAAGGCGGGCAATTACCCCAGCTCATCATCATTGATGGGGGAAAAGGGCAGCTGAGCGCGGCCATGGAAAGCATCCGGAAGCTTAAGCTGCCCGGGACCACTTCGGTGGTTGGATTGGCCAAGAATGAAGAAGAGATCTTTTTTCCCGGTGATAGCGAATCCATCAAACTGGCCTGGGACAGTGACAGTTTAAAACTGGTCAGGCGGATCCGGGACGAAGTTCACCGTTTTGGGATACAGCATCACCGGAACCTGCGCAGCAAAGGGGTTTTCAGGAATGAACTGGAACAGGTCAAGGGGATCGGTCAGGCTACGGCCACACTATTACTGAAAGAGTTCAGGTCGGTAAAGAATATCCGGGAGCAAAGCCTGGATGAACTCGCAGGGCTTATCGGGAAGTCTAAGGCCGGATTACTGCTACGGTATTTCAAGGAAAACAAATGACCGGAATAAAAAAGGGGCTTGGATAGAAATCCGGCCCCGTTTAAAATCCAATATCCTATGAAAAACCGTCGCGAAGGTAAGGAGTTCCGGTTGCATTTGCAATACTACTTCCGGGTATATCTTTTTTTAAGATTCGTTGTTCTGCAATAGGGCCGAAACCGGGGTAAAAAAAAGCCCCCCGTAGTGCACGGAGGGCTGGTAAATTATTTTTTATAGGTTCTAGTAACTCCAGAGATCCTGTTCGTAATTGAAGATCTTTTCCTTGATGTTCTCGCCTTCCAGCAGTTGCAGGATCATATTGTCCTTTAAACCGGGGATCTGGTCGATGAACTTGTCATAAGGATTGTCGATCGTGCTTTTGACGATACGTCCATAGAACATCCTTCCTTCAAAGAGTTCTTCCCAGCTCATGCGTGCACCGAAATTCTTGCCGTTATATACTTCGTATTTGGCGAAGATGGGGCGCATGTCGGGATAATAGACCCAGAACAGTTCGGTTTGTCCGACAAACTGGTTACCCTGCGCGGTGTACACATTCATCACCGGGGCGATACCCAGGATGCGCCAGAACAGGCGTGAACTTTCCTTATCAAAGATCACTTCTTCCTTAACGTGGAATTTGTAGAATGAATCCAGGACGATATCCTTATGTGTCGTATCGTACTTGACCACATTACCCAGGGAATCCATCACCGGAACGATGATCTCATCTCCCGTGATCTTCTTAACGATATCCGATTTGGTCATGGGCGTGGTGAAACGGTCATCCACATTATCAAATACGGTAACCAGGCTGTCCTGGATCGCTTTGAACAGGATGGAGATGAAACGCTGGTTGCCGTTATTCTCATCCGCTGAATAGCGGAAGGGCAGGTTCAGCTTTTCGCGGGTATCGATCTCCCGCCAGATCTTATGCCTGAACATGGCATCATCGGCACGCAGGTTCTCGTAAGGCAGGGGGATCCTGTCTTTCAATACGGTGGTTTCAACCGCTTCATCCGGGCGAAGTGATTTCTTCACATATTTGATCGGAAGACTGTCGATCCTGGGAGGTGGCGGAGCAACAGGGGCTGCTACAACGGCAGCAACCGTATCCGTTTTCGCTTCCGTAGGAACGATGGTGGTCTTCGTTTTCGCCTTGGTTGTTTTACGGGTTGTGGTACGTTTTGTAGCCGTACGGGTATTTTTCTTCTGTGCTTCCGCAACATTGGCAAATACACCCAGGCACATCGCCAGTAAAAGATATTTAACCATCCGTTTGTTCATATCATTGAAATTTTAATGCCTACTAGAATAAAGAGAATCCCGGAGGATTCTGTATGGTCCTGGGTTGTTTATCCGGACCCACTACACGAATATTATCAAAAGTCACGGTAGATCCGGGCACCAATGCATCCATGAATGATTTTGCCGGGGCCAGGCTTCCACTGGTAATGGTTACCTGTTTAACGTTCCTGTCGCCGGGGTTATTGAAATAAATGGTTGCCCCGGTAACACTGTAGTTTGCCTGGAAATCAAATCCCTCAAGCACAGCGGATACAAATTGCTGAGCCCTGAATGCCGCAGCGGCCATACGTCCTCCGCCACTTCCTCCAACTTTGATGATCGGATCGGGAATGCGTTTTACACGGAAATCGAATTTACTGGATTTGCCTTCCGCGGATACGGTGATTGAAGCGGTACCAATTGCGGAAACGGTAACGATCCTGTTGGATCCTGATCCGCTGATATTACAATTAGTGGGAGTGACCGTCGTCTTATCCCAACCAGAACCGGAAGAGATCGTGATCGGATTATCAACACCCAGGTAGAACACGTTCATTTTATCCAGCATGATGGCAGCGCCACCCGGGATACCTACGGTGTAATCAATGTCCTTTTCCAGTCTGTCGACCGTGCCGTCGGGTTTGGTATAGGAAATGGATACATGTACTTTTTTATTCCCGGTTCCGGAAACATTGAATTTTTTCTCTGCAACGCCATTTTCGTTCAGTGCGATAGTGGTTCCATCGATAGAGATCGTAGGCTTGGATGCCGCATTAAAGGCGCCCACACCGGCTGTCACCACCATTTCCTGTCCGGGCATCAGGTAGGTTGAACTACCGGCTGCGATGGGCTGGAATTTATCATAGATCACTTTTACGGCACCGATCTGGTTGTGGCAATAAGTGATCACCTGGTTTTCCGCATTCTTCACATTGTTCTGGAATTTGCTCAACATGGTCAAAGCGGCAACCGTAGGAGTCATATGGAAATAAGTAGCGGTAAAACTCCTTACTTTTCCTTCTTGTCCTTTAGGCACTTCGATTGAAACCGGGAAATTGCTTTCGAACTGGGTTTTGATCGAGGAATCGATGGCCAGCATGGCTGCCTTATATTCCATCAATTTCTGCTCCAGTTCCTTACCTTTTCCGTTGGTCTCGAAAAGTCGGGTGGATGCATCCAGGTTATCTTCCTTGAATGAACCGTCTTCTTTCAGTCCAGCACCTTGCTTGAGTTGCTGTTTCAGGTCATCAATATAGCTGGCCATTTTAGCGGAGAGTTCCTGAGCCATCATCGCCTTGGGTTGCCAGATCTTGGCCTTTTCGGCAGATTGCGGGTCATTCAGTTTATCATTCAGTGATTTGTACAATACTTCATTCCCCTTTGATATACTGGCGGTTGAATTCTTCAAGCTGGTATCTACGGTTTTGAAAGCTTCCAAAATTTCAGCAGATACGTTCAGCGCCAGGATCGCGGTCAATACCAGGTACATGATATTGATCATCTTTTGTCGGGGCTCTCTAGGTAAAGCCATAATATTTTGTATTTACGATTGTTAAGATTAAAGATATTTCCTGTCTGATGTTTCCGTTCCGCTGATCGTACTTGACTTTTATGCCCAGACGAGCAGGATACGCGAACACCAAACTTCGGCATTAACGTCCCTGCATGGCGCTGAGCATGTTGCCGTAAACGGCATTCAGTTTGCCCAGGTTATTGGCCAGTACGCTGATCTGCTCTTTGGCTTTTCCGGCATCTTCAACCGTGCCCATCATGGTTTGGCTGGCTTCGGCCAGTTTACCGTAGAAGGTGTTCAGCGATTTCAGGTGGTTATTGCTTTCTTTCAGTTCCAGTTCGTAAATCGTGTTGAGTGAACCGAGGTTCTTGGTCAGCACCTGGACCTGCTCATGGAATCCTTTTGCGCTTTCAGCCGCGTTGCTGAAGCTACCCATGGTGGCGGCGCTGCTGGCGAATGCGGTTGACATGCTGCCCAGGGCAACAGTGGCTTCCTTTGTCTTTGCGCTGAAATCACCGGTGGATTTAACCACATCGCCGATCTCGTGCATATTACCTACGGTCGTTTGTAATTTTTGGAATCCTTCGCCCAATTTTTTCAGGTTGGTCGGGCTGATATCGGCTTGCTGCAGCATCTTATCCATGGATTGCAGGGAAGGGTTTTCAATGGCATCAGCTGGCTCGTCATCTTCTTCGTGATGCTTTGGCTTGATCCACTCGATCAGGGCATAAACCAGGAAGATACCGGTCTCGGTCCACATTCCTATGGTCAGCATCATATCGGCATATGACTGGTGTGTTAATTTAGCCCAGGCAGCAAAAATGATCACTGCAGCTCCGGCGCTTACCAATACGTCAATTAGGGTTAAAAAGGTTCTTTTGTTGTGAGCCATGATTTGAAGGTTTAAAGTTTTTAACTGGGGATGATATTTATATTAACTACACAAAAATTTATTGGTACCCGTATGTTTCTTACAGGTATCCATAAGTAAGATCAGTTTTGGAAAGGATGTACTATCCACGTTTCTTAGGTGCCGGTGGTAAATCAATAACACAACGGAAGCCAATATAGGATTTAGCTGTATCCTGGTACTCGTATGCACGGGTACCCGTCCTCAGGAAATATCCCACATCCTTCCAGCTGCCTCCGCGAAGAACCTTACGCTTGTCGCGGGGCTTGTCGGATTCCTTGGCATTGTACCGGACATCCGGGTTCATGTCATGTTGGAAAGTATAGGCGCCTTCATAATACAGGGAAGAAGTCCATTCTGAAACGTTTCCGGCCATATTATATAAGCCGAAATCATTAGGCCAATAGGCATCGGCCCTGACTGTGTAAAAACCACCGTCTTCCGGATAATTTCCACGTCCTGGTTTGAAATTCGCCAGGAGACATCCTTTCTTGTTCCGGAGGTAATAACCGCCCCAGGGATAATCAGCTTGTGAACGTCCGCCACGGGCTGCATATTCCCACTGGGCTTCAGTTGGCAGGCGGAAATCGGATTCGGCCGCCCTTTTCTTGGATTCGAGGTAGGAATTCAGGTAATGGGTCCTCCACTCGCAGAATGCGGTGGCTTGTTTCCAGTTAACCCCAACAACGGGATAATTTCCGAATGCGGGGTGACTGAAATATTTTTTCGCCATCGGCTCATTATACGAATAGGCGAAATCCCTTACCCAACAGAGGGAATCAGGGTAAACAGGTATATTTTGTTTGATGATGAACTTGGAACGGGGAACCGTAACATCACGGTTATTCGCTGCAGCCTTGTAGTTAAATACTTCTGACTGATAGACGATCTTATTGGCGTCGAGTTCCTTTTTACCGAAGATCCGGTTGTCTGGTGTAACAATAATGGCGTCGATCTTCTCCAGGGTGGCCTTATCGCCCCATTTGATGGTCTTTACCCTTTTCCAGTCAACCGCCTCATTACCACTGGCATCCTGCTTTACAAAACCCATCAGTTTGCCAGCGATGGAATCCCTGACCCAGTTGGTGAACTGACGGTATTCATTGTTGGTTATTTCCGTGGCGTCCATCCAGAAACCACTGATGGAAACCTGCTTGTTACGGGAAGTGAAAGCATAGCTGACATCCTCATCACTGGCGCCCATATGAAAGGTTCCCGGTGGGATATACACCATTCCGGGAGGCTTTGGAAGGCTCCACTTGGATGCCGGGGCAACTCCGTGAAGCTGTCCGTCATTCGGGAGACCCGCCGACTTTTTTCCGGAATTCTTACAGCCGGTAGTTGATACAGAAACGATAGCTACCACGGCTATCAAAGAAAATAACCTGTTCATCATCTTAATAAACGTTTGAGGGTATGAGGCAAATGTAATGATTATTTTGATTTATCGACATTTTATGGATTGTCCCTGAAATTATTTTTTCAACAAAATGACCCTGATAACACTAAACGGGCAATTCCCCTAAATATTGTGCCTTCCGACTTATCGAAATGTTAAACGACGGTCCATGGCGAAAAGCTCTGTTGGCGTACCAACCGGAGCCTGGCAACTGTTGTTCTCACACCAGTAAATACTGGCCTTCCCCGTAAAATCCTTACCCTCGAATAAGCAAAAATCCTCCTGCGTGGATGAGGCACTTTGCAACACGATCGCAGGAAGATAACGACGTAAGATCTCACGCAATTCTACCTGAAAATCCTGCCCGGTCAAAACGATCTCAACAACCCCGTAGGCCTGCTGCAGGATGAGCGAAGCCCAGATCCCCAAAGAGCCGGGATGACGCAAAGCGGCCGGAGCCATCCGGGCCGTAATGTCCTGCGCAATAGCGTACCAGCCTGCATTGTTGAATATGGCAGACAGGTAGAAGAGGTTTTCCGCCATCAGGCTGTTACCCGAAGGGGTTGCCCCGTCATGTACTTCCTTCTTACGCATGATCAGGTCCTTTTGTCCTTTTCCGGTGAAATAAAAAAAGCCCGATTCCGTATCGTGAAACTCACGGATGACATGCTCGGTGAACTGCCTGGCATGTTGCAAATAGGCCGATTGGGAAGAATATTCCTGCAGGCTGATACAGGCCTGTATGAGGCAGGCGTAATCATCCAGGAAAGCCGGATAACGGGCTGTTCCCCCTTTGTAACTGTGGTACAGGGCGGGTTCATTTTCGCGCAGCCTGAACAGTTTTAAAATATTGTTAAAATTCTCCTCGGCCACTTTAAAATAGCCCTCATCGCTCAATACGGCCGCTGATTTACTGAAGGCGGTGATCATCATCGCATTCCAGCCGAGTAAGATCTTATCATCCAAAGACGGTCTTACCCTCCTATCCCTGACCTCCATAAGCTTTTTCAATCCAGCCCTCAGACGGTCTTCCAGGTCCGTTTCACTCAACCCGTTTTCTACTGCAAAATCTCCGGCTTTCTTTAAGATGCGGAGGATGTTCTTCCCCTCCCAGTTCCCGTTTCCGCTGATGTCAAAATACCGGCAGAATTCAGGTGAAGCGTCCCCCAGGATCCCGTCCACTTCCGCTTTGTCCCAAACATAGTAACGGCCTTCCTCGCCTTCACTGTCCGCATCGATCGCAGCATAAAATCCATCTTCCGGATGATGCATTTCCCGCAAAATAAAATCCAGTGTCTTGCGGATGGCTTTTGCGTAAGCCAATTCGCCGGTCAGAGAGTAGATATCACAAAGGAGGATGACGAACAGGGCGTTATCATAGAGCATCTTCTCAAAATGCGGGGCCAGCCATTCCCGGTCGGTACTGTAGCGGGCCAACCCGCCGCCAACCTGGTCGTAGATGCCTCCTTCCAGCATCTTGTCCACCGATAAAATGGCCTGCTTCAGCGCGGTCTCATTCCCGGTGAAATAATGATATTGCAACAGGTAACGCAGGGTGAAGGTCTGCGGGAATTTCGGTGCCGCTCCGAAACCGCCCCATTCCGTATCCGCGGTCTTCATGATCTGTTCAAACATTTCATCGGCCTGCGTTTTACTGAATTGTACCGCTTCCCCCAATCCTTCTGTCGTTCGGTTGAAAGCGGAGTTTTTAGCCAGGTGATCGGTGAGGGATTCGGACTGTTCGATGATCTCCTGTTTCCGTGTTTTCCAGGCGGTACTGATACGGGTCAGTACTTCAGACCATGAGGCCCGGTTATAAGCCCGTACAGGCGGGAAATAAGTTCCCCCGTAAAAGGGCTTTGCGGATGGCGTAAGGAATACATTCAAAGGCCAACCGCCGCTTCCGGTCATGAGTTGGACCGCATCCATGTAAATATGATCCAGGTCGGGCCTTTCTTCCCGGTCGATCTTGATATTGACGAAATGTTCATTCATCAGCTGGGCCACGGCCTCATTCTCAAAACTCTCTTTTTCCATCACATGACACCAATGGCAGGCGGAATATCCGATACTGATCAGGATCAGCTTGTCTTCCGTCTTCGCCTTTTCCAACGCTTCTTCACCCCAGGGATACCAATCCACCGGGTTATGGGCATGCTGAAGCAAATACGGACTGCTTTCGTGCAATAAACGATTGCCGGAATGCATGGTCATGTTTAAGGATCCTGTTTGTTAGTCTGAACTGAAAAAAATTACCGGGTAGAGTTCATGCCCATCGGCGGAATTGGTTTTGGATTTTGATCGGACGATGCCGTCATTGGAGATTGAACGATATTTTACTTTTTATGGAGGGTTGATAAGTACAGTTCAAGCGCGCTGACCATACTGGGCGCCTTGGGTTGCGGAGCTTTGATCTCCAGCACCAACCCGGCGTCCTCAGCGGCTTTGAAGGTATTCGCCCCGAAGGCCCCGACAATGGTGCCGTTTTGCCGGTATGTCGGAAAATTCTCGATCAGGCTTTTAACGCCGCCAGGGGTAAAGAAACAGATCACATCGTAATTCCGGGCCATGACCTCGCTGATGTTGTTGCTGATGATCCGGTATAAAACGGGGGTGGCGTACTCGCAACCATTGGATTTCAACCAATTGGTGATCTCACTGTCGAATGACTCAGAACAGGGATAGAGGAATTTCTCGTTATCCTTATGCTTATTGATCACGTCGAAAAGGCTCTTATTGGTCCCATCGGCGCCATAAAAGACCTTACGCTTACGATACAGGATGAATTTTTGAAGATAAAGCGCTACCGCCTCCGTGATACAGAAGTATTTGGTGTCCTGGGATACGGAGAGCTTCATTTCTTCGCAGGTTCGGAAAAAATGATCGATCGCGTTGCGGCTGGTGAAAATGACTGCGGTGAAATTAGCCACATCGATCTTTTGACGGCGGAAATCCTTTGCGGGAATGCCTTCAACCATTATAAAAGGGTGAAAATCAAGACTTACACCATACTTCTTAGCCAGATCGAAATAAGGTGATTTCTCACCTTCAGGCTTAGGTTGGGTAATCAGGATTTTTTTGATCGATTTTGCTGATTTCTCAGCTTGCTTTGCCCCTTTTGTAACCATACTTGTTTGTCCAATGGTTTTGCAAAATTACAGGTTTTTACCCAACAAAACCATCAATCCCTTGTAAATGAGTAAAAGGGGGAGTATTTCTATACCCAGTATATATAATAAAAAATGGAATCGGCTGATCTTGAGCTTGTTCTGGAGGATCCCATAGGACCGGAAGAAACGCAGGACCAGCATGAAGCCGGTCACCAGGATCGATAAGGTAACCGCTACTTTTACGATGGCCGGATCGGCAAAACTGAGCAGGATCAAAAAAGGAAGCAGAAAAACACCGATGATCTTACAGATCAGAAAGACCACAAAAATATAGGTGTTGACCATTTCGTGGTACCCGGTCAGCCAGCCGGTGAATTTAAGGGTCAGGAATTTCACTCCATAGGTGATCCCGATCAAACCCACACAAATGCCGGCGATTCCCCAGTTGAGCTGCTCGTTGATCCAGTGCAACTGGTACAAGAGGAGATAAATAAAAAGACCGCCTGAAAGGATGAAGAACAGGTTGAATAAGAGAGACGGCAGACGGGCCATGATCAACTGGTCGGTCAGCTGGCTTTGTCGTAAAGAGGTATTGAAGAACACCCTGAACAGGTTATTGAAATACCGGGGAAAGTTGAACCTCAACAAAGCCAGTAACAAAACAAGTCCGGCGACCAGGTAAAACAAAGCATCTTTCTGGGGTGCGTTCCTCCGGAAGACCAGGTTAGAGACCGGTTCCGCCTTTTCGTTCAATAATTTATTCCCCGGAATGAATCCGGGCCGGGCCGAAAAACCAATGACCGTATCCAATGCCGGCCGGGGTGATATGCCCGCGGGCTTGAACCCAGCGGAATCTATTTTCTGTGCTGACAAAAAAATAAAAAAACCAGATAAGAAAAACAAAAGAAGGAAGACCTGCTTCACGGAGAATGGTTTTAATGGCAAAAGTAAAGGGTGGTAGGCAGATTCTTTAAAAGTAATTCACATACCCGAAATGTATTTTGGATCCTTCGCGGAAGCTGAATTTTACGTCATCCCTTTTACCCGCCGCATAACTGATGTTGAGTAATCCGAAGCGTGTTTCAAACACCAGGCCCAGTCCGGCCCCAATGAACTGGTTGCTCTGTTTCACCGCCTGGTATTTGTTCTTCACCAGGCCGCCGTCAACAAATCCAAACAGGTAAGAATTCAACGCCAGCCGGTACCGGTATTCAGCGGTTGCCACGGCAAACTGGGTAGCATAGATGCTTTCTTCACTGAAGCCCCTCATCAGTTTGTATCCGCCGATCTGGAAGAGTTCATTGCGGAAAATATTCTGGCTGCTGAAAAGGCCCCCGCTGAATGCCGTTTTAACCGTCGCCTGTTTTCCTACCGGGAAAAAATGCGCCGCGGATAACCTGACCCTGAACTGGTAAGACCTCGATCTCAGGGAATCATACAAGCTGGCATAATTGAAGCCGGGATCTTTGATATTGGTGATGTCGCTGTTCCTTTTGATGTTTTTAATCCCCGCCGATAAGATCAGCCTGATCTCATTCCCTTTTCGGGGGTTCAGGCGGTAATCGGTTTTAACCCAATCGTAATCCAATCCGAGGCTAGAAGAACTGACATCGATATTTGGCGGAAGCTTCTTGGTCGCGATCACCAGTTGGGTATCTACTGCGCCGCCCAGCAGGAAACTGTTCTGCCATTGAAAAAACACCTTGCCCGACTGGTAGGCTGATAACAGGTATTGCACTCCCAATTGCGCGTTGACCTGCAGGAAACTGGAATCCTTTTTGAACAGGTCGAACCCGAAATCAATGCCAAAGGAGGAATTGAAGATATAGGGTTGCTGGTATCCCAGGTTCAGCCGGGGTGATTTGGTTTGCAATTGCTGCCATTTCAGAAATATGGTCTCCCCCGAACCGAGTGCATTCTTTAGATCAAGGTTCACATCTGCGGTAACCTGGAGTTTGCCAGACTGGCCGCTGTTGGGCAGCACACCGATCAGGAAATTGAACTGGCTGCTCCTTTTGGGCGCCAGGAATAATTTGAGGATGGAACCGGTGCCCAGCATGACCAGTTCGGAAGGCTGTAAGGCTTGCAGGTAGGGCAGGTCGAGTATCTTCTTATCCACCTGCTCCAGATTATCTTTATTGAAGAGCCCGCCCCTGGGCAGGTTGAGGTAATGCTGCAGGAATTTTTTAGAGATCCTGGCTTTGCCGAACAGTTGTATGCTGTCGAGGTGGTATAGCGGACCTTTCTTGACCAGGAGCAAGGCATCCATTTTATCATCATCCAGCTTGATGCTGTCCAGGAAGACCGATGCAAAGGGATACCCGTTATTCTCATAATGGACCAGCAGCCTTTCCTGTACCTGCTGCAGCTGGAGCATGTTGAGCGGCTTGCCAATGAAACTCTTTTCCGAAAAACCGCTGGCCTCGGTCGCCTTTTTATCCAAACCGACAGGGCGTAAACTGACCCATTTGTACTTTTTTCCGGTATACAGAATGATATCGGCTGAATTTTCTTTTTCAAAAACACTGTCCACCGAAGCGGTGGGGTATCCTTTGCCGCTCAGTTGTGCGGGCAAGGCTTTAATGTAGTCAAGGCATTCGGACCTGTTGCTGAAATCGGTCCGCCATTTCATAGCCTGCGGGTCAAAGGCGCTATCTTTACCGGCGAAACGGATGTTGAGCCGGTATTGTGAACGGGCGCTGAGCGAAAACCCGAATACCAGTATCCATAATACCGGGTACCGGATCAATGAAAGGCCATTTTTCTTTCCGCGAAACATCATGGTGCAAACTAAAACCAATATTAGAACTTAATCCCTAAACCGAACATTCTCCTGGCAGGTATTTATATACATATCCCCTTTTGCAAACAGGCTTGCCACTATTGCAATTTTCATTTTTCCACCACACGGAACCGGATGGGAGAAATGACTGATGCGATCATCAGCGAGATCAAACTCACTCCGCTCTTTGAAACTGCCGGTGAAGAAAAGATAGATTCCCTGTATTTTGGCGGCGGAACACCCAGCCTGCTGAGTTTATCCGACCTGGATAAATTGATCGATGCCCTGCGGAATAGATTCAGCTTTGCGGATCATCCTGAGATCACTCTTGAGGCCAATCCGGACGACATCGATCCCATGAAACTGAAAGACTGGATTTCCAGGGGAATCAACCGCCTCAGCGTGGGGATCCAAAGCTTCGATGAGGCGGAACTGGCCTGGATGAACCGGGCTCACGATGCCCGTGACTCGATCCGTTGCATCCAACAGATCAAAGAGGCGGGCTTCACCAATTTCTCCGCCGACCTGATCTACGGTTCACCCCTGATGACCATCGACAGCTGGCAAAATAACCTGGATATCGTCATTCAGGAAAACATCCCCCATCTTTCCTGTTATGCGCTCACCGTTGAACCCAGGACCGCCCTGGATAAGATGATCCGGCTAAAGAAAAAGGAAGCGGTGGAACCTGATGCTCAGGCGATCCTGTTCGGCGAATTGATGATGCGGCTGGGGAAGGCCGGTTATGAGCATTATGAGATCAGTAATTTCGCCCGGCCCGGCATGCGAAGCCGGCATAACAGCAGTTACTGGAAGGGTACACCCTATTATGGTTTCGGACCGTCGGCACATTCTTATGACGGAAGTCAGCGTCGCTGGAACCTGGCCAACAATGCGCTGTACATCCAGTCCATTCAAAAAGGGATCATCCCTTTTGAAGCGGAGGTCCTGACACCGGTTCAGCAACTGAATGAATACATCATGACGGCCTTGAGGACCATTGAAGGCATCGACCTGGAACGGGTTGCCAGGCAATTTGGTACAGGTCCGGAAGAACAGTTAAGATCTTCAATAACAAAATGGAAAGAAGGAGGGAAATTGATGGAAGAGGGAAGAAAGATCATCCTGACAGACAATGGCAAATTCTTTGCCGATGGTATCGCATCAGACCTGTTTTTTTGAGATCCTTTTTTTTGACCTGACATAGCGGATGATCTCAAGGCCAGACAGGCATAGTACCATGAAAAGCAGGGCAGCCGGATGTAGGTTTGAAAAGGAGAAAGGCATATGGCTTTATTCTAACCCAAAGATAGTCGTCCTTTATTCCAAAGTCAATTCTATACTGTTAAAACCATCCCGGGCGGGGAGGTTTTCCCAGAGGATCCGGTAAACGGTCTCCGCGATGGGCATTTCAGCGCCGGTCTTCTGGTTGATCAGATACATGCATTTACTGGCATTATAGCCTTCGGCCACCATGCTCATTTCCAGTTGCGCAGCTTTTACACTGTAGCCCTTGCCGATCATGTTTCCGAAAGCCCGGTTACGGCTGTGCAGTGAATAACAGGTAACCAGCAGGTCGCCCAGGTATACCGAAGCGGCATAATTGGTGGTGGGTGTTTTATGGTGTTCCTGATGATGTTCGATGCTGCCCACCTGGATATTCTGTATGCCCACTTTTCGCAGGAAGCCGGCCATTTCATCGGCGCTGTTGGCGATGAGCACACTCAGGAAATTATCCCCGTAATCCAGTCCGTGGGCGATCCCTGCGCCTACGGCATAGATATTCTTCAACACAGCGGCAAACTGAACTCCGTAGATATCATTGTTCTCGATGGTGTTGAGATAGCCGGTCTTAAAATAAGCGGTGATGGTGTGATTGACCACTTCATCGATGCCGGTAAACGTTAAATAAGACAATTTTTCAGCGGCGACTTCCTCGGCATGACAGGGCCCCAGCACAGCGAAATAATCCTTTAGTTCAAGCCCGAAATGCTCACTGAGGTAATCGTTCAGCAAGACGTTGGTATCGGGCAGGATCCCCTTGATGGCGGAGATCACTTTCTTGCCGGTGAAAATGGTTTTAGGGAGGTTTCTCAGGATATCATCCACATAGGCTGAAGGCACGACGATGATGACACAATCGCTGTTTCGGATCACTTCCTCAGCAGAGGTGGTCAGTTTCAATTTACGGGTATCAAAATGCGCGGTGGAGAGATACTGGGGATTATGGTTGCGGGTGAGGATATGCCGGATGGCGCTTTCGCTTCGGTTCCACCAATAGATCGTTTGACCGTTATCGGTAAGTATTTTCGCCAGGGCCGTTCCCCAGCTTCCGCTGCCGAGTATACCAAAGGTCATCGTTGAATGTTAAAATGGTTTAAGCCGTTTAAGTCGTTTTAGGTTAGGGGTTCAGACCTGCAGAGGTTAATGATCTTAAGATTTTATTGACCATCAAACGTTTTGAACGACCTAAACGTTTCAAACCTCTTATAAACCTAATTTATCCACCGCCAGTTGCGCTGCGATCTGGCTGGCGTCTTTCTTATTGTATCCCCTGGCTTCGGCGATCAGTTCGCCATCAACGGTTGCTCCGATGGTGAACAGCCTGCGGCCGTTCTCGAATTTCTCATCGAGAGTCTCAAATTCAAGGGCCTTCCCGTTCTTATTGGCCCAGCCATAGAGTTTATTCTTGATATTGATCTCGATCCCTTCCAGGTCATCGATGAACAGGTAAGGCAGGATGATGTATTTTTCCACCCATTTCTGGGTACCCGGGTAACCCTTATCCAGGAAAACAGCTCCGATCAGGGCTTCCAGCGTATTGCCGAAGATCTGGGATATCTTCAGTGAATTATCGAATTTGTTGTAAAACGTGATCTTCTTCAAACCCATTTTCAGGGCGATGTCGTTCAATTTCTGCCGGTTGACCATCTTGCTTCTCATCTCGGTAAGAAAACCTTCGCCTTTGTACGGGTATTTCCGGAACAGGTAATGGGCGATGATCGAACTCAAAACAGCATCCCCTAAGAATTCAAGCCTTTCATTATTCTCATCCGCGCCTTCCCGGACACTGCGGTGGCTGAGGGCCGTTTTGTACAGGGCGATATCTCCGGGTAAAAATCCCAGTACGTTCCGGAGTTGTTTTTTAAACTCCTTGTTCTTGTCGGTGCCGCCGAAAATGTTTTTAATGAATTGCAAAACGGGGTAGAAAAAATTTATCCGAAATTAAAGTTTTTTTATCACAGATGCTGCAAAACAGTGATTTATACCAAATCGGCTGACCGGGAATATTCCTGTCAGCAATCAGGGATCCCGATTCAGGATCAGGCTTTGAATTTCTTGATGATTACGCTGGCATTGTGTCCGCCAAACCCGAAGGTATTGCTGAGCGCCGCGTTGACCGTACGATGCTGGGCCTTGTTAAAGGTGAAATTAAGGCGTGGGTCGAGGTCAGGGTCGTCGGTGAAATGATTGATCGTTGGAGGAACAATGTCTTTGGTTACCGCCATGATACAGGAAAGGCTTTCCAGTACACCGGCCGCGCCAAGGCAATGGCCGGTCATGCTCTTGGTGGAACTGATGTTCAGGTTATAAGCATGTTCGCCGAAGACATTCAAAATGGCCTTGGTCTCGGCAATATCGCCCAGGGGTGTTGAAGTGCCGTGAACATTGATGTAGTCGATATCGGCCGGTTGCATACCGGCGTCTTTCAACGCGGCGTTCATGACATTCCTGGCACCCAGCCCTTCGGGATGCGGGGCCGTGATGTGATGTGCATCGGCCGTGGCGCCACCTCCGGCGATCTCGCAATAGATCTTCGCACCACGGGCTAAGGCATGTTCTAGCCTTTCCAGGACGAGCACCCCGGCTCCTTCTCCCATGACAAAACCATCCCTGTCCTTATCAAACGGCCGACTTGCGGTTGAAGGGCTGTCATTTCGTTCGCTGAGGGCCTTCATGGCATTGAAACCGCCGACACCCGCCGCGCTGATAACAGCCTCACTTCCGCCGGTGATGATGATATCTGCCTTGCCCAGGCGGATATTGTCAAAGGCATCGATGATGGCGTTGGTACTGGAGGCGCAGGCGCTGACCACGGCAAAATTAGGGCCACGGAATCCGTGACGCATGGAGATCTGTCCTGCGGCGATATCCAGGATCATTTTGGGAATGAAGAAAGGATTGAATCGGGGGGTTCCGTCACCCAGTGCGAAATTGGTCACTTCTTCCTGGAAGGTGATCAGGCCGCCGATCCCGCTGGCGAAGATGACGCCTACCCGGTCGGGGTCAACGTTCTCTTTGCTGATACCGGCATCTTTGACCGCTTCATCACTGGCGATGAGTGCGAACTGGCAATAACGGTCGATCTTACGGGCTTCCTTTCTCTCTAAATATTGGGTGGGATCAAAATCCTTAACCTCACAGGCAAACCTTGTCTTAAACTTGCTGCAGTCGAACTGTTTGATATAATCGCAGCCGCTGATCCCGTCGGCCATATTCTGCCAATATTCATCGACAGTTTTGCCTAATGGCGTCAGGGCACCCAAACCGGTTACAACAACGCGATGTAAAGCCATAAAATTTGCCTGTGGTAATTAAAGAAGTTACTTGGCGTGCTCTTCCAAATAAGTAACAGCCTGACCTACCGTGGTGATGGTTTCAGCCTGTTCATCAGGAATAGAAATGTTGAATTCCTTTTCGAATTCCATGATTAGTTCAACAGTATCCAGGCTATCAGCGCCCAGATCGTTAGTGAAAGAAGCTTCAGGGGTCACTTCCGCTTCATCTACACCTAATTTGTCAACAATTATTTTCTTTACTCTTGTTGCAATGTCTGACATGATGGTAAAATTTAGTTTATTGGTTGCAAAAATATACTTTTTGCAATAAATACAAAGAAATATAAATGAAGTAAATCCGGCCCCTTTTCCAGCCGTTTTCAGGTGTATTGGACAGCTCCGGGCTACCGTTTTGACCGTGTTTTGAAAAACAGGCCTTTCAGCGTCTGTAAATGAGTGCCTTTACCCACTCCCCCCAGGTGTGTTCAGCATCCCTTTCAACGGCTTAAAACTCAGGATCGGGCGAAGTGATTCAATAAAAAATATTGTATATTGTAATCATTATCCTCAGCCAGGAGGCTTCCTTAAAAAAGGGGTAAACTACGCTTATGGCTTTAAAACAAATCGACCACGGCACCAAGGAATATAAGCAAATGGTGAATCTGCGGGATGCCGTCCTGCGTAAACCGCTCGGGCTCTCCTTCAGCCCTGAAGAACTGGCCCGGGAAAAGGAAGACATCCTGATCGGGGCATTTGATGAAGATGAGATACTGGCCTGCTGCCTGCTCACCAAAGTGGATCCGGAGACCCTCAAACTCCGGCAGATGGCCGTTCAAAATAACCTGCAGGGCAAAGGGATCGGCGCTTCACTCATGACCTTTGCTGAAAACCTGGCCCGGGACAAAGGATACCGCAAACTGACGATGCACGCCCGCGATTCGGCCATCGGTTTTTATGAAAAGTTCGGTTATAAGACCAAGGGGGATGAATTCATCGAAGTGAACGTCCCTCACCACATCATGGAAAAAAAGCTTCGCTGATCAGCGCAGGATCTTACTCTTGAATATTTTCCGGGCCTCAAACACGTCCTCTCCCTCAAAGGCTTCTTTGGGAATGATGAAAAAAGCACGGCTGGAGAAATAAAGGTGGAAAAAATGCGGACTTTCGACACACTCGCTGAACTCTTTCCAGGGCCAGCTTCTTCCGCCCCTTTCATTCTCGATACGCAATTCCGAATCGGACAGGATAGCCCTGAAGCTATCACGGAATGTATCCGACCTTTTATAGACCATCCTGGGTAGCAGGTACCAGAATACGATCATCAGCACGAACCAGAGTACCGAGCTGATCAGGAATGCGAGAGGGGATATCTTCCGGAAAAAGAAAAGCGCAGCCGAAACGATGGCAAAGACATTCACCAGGATCATCATCACTTTGATCTCCTTGCGGGTGATGAAATGATAGCGAAGCGCCTGGATGACTTTCCCTTTCTGGTAAGTGAAAAATGCTGAGGTCATGGAGCAAAGATAACTGAAGCCAATTACTTAGCGCAGGGATCGGCGACCATCTGTCCACCCCCGTCGGCAGGCATTCCGCCGATCAACTTACCACGCAATGCGGCATTGACCAGGGTAACTCTTCTGTTGGAAGCCCTTCCTTCCGGGGTGTTGTTATCCGCAACGGGCTTGCCGGCGCCAAAGCCCACCGGCAGTAAACGCTTGCAGTCAACGCCCATGTTGATCAGTTCCTGGCAGATCACAAAGGCCCTTTTCTCGGTCATTTGCCGGTTATCCCCCTCATTGCCAGTATTATCGCTATGACATTCGATCCTCAACAAACTGATGTAGGATTTTTCATCGAGGTATTTTTTGATGGCTTTTAGTCCTGCCACACTACCAGGGCTGAGTTCTGCGGTACCCGGCTTAAAAGTGATCGGTTTAGCGAGGACCACCTCATTATTGACGATCGTATAATCCTGTGCATAAAGTGCTGATGCGGAAAATAACAGGATCAAACCCGTGAATAAGAATTTCATGTGTAATTTTTTAAAGGTATATTTTTGAAATCATGAATGTACCGGACATCAAATGTAAACACAAATTATGCAATATTTCAAGCCTGATAACCTATTTTCTCGCTTTAACAAGCCTGCTCTCCTGTCATCAGGATCAACCACCAAGACAGGTTGAAAGGGCCTTCTATTTCTGGAAATCGGTTTTTCGCCTCAGTCCCTTTGAAGAACAACAACTGGAAGCATTGCAGGTGAATACCCTCTATGTAAAGTGTTTTGATGTGGATTGGGATGATCGGGCTGCCAGGCCCATACCCATCGCCAAATTGCAAAACTCCGGTTACCGGCTCAAGCCCGGCATCCGGGTGATCCCCACGGTATTCATCACCACGGAGTGCCTGGAAAAGATGAATGCGGCCCAGGTACCCGTATTGGCCGTCAACATGTACGACCTGATCATGGAATTATGCCGGTCTAACGAATTCCTTCTTCCTTTATACGAGATCCAGCTGGATTGCGACTGGACCGCCACGACCCGGGAAACCTATTTCGCCTTACTCAGATCCTTTAAGGAAAAAAGCCGGGTCACCTTGTCGGCGACCATCCGGCTGCACCAGGTGAAATTCACTTCCCGGTCGGGCATACCCCCGGTTGATAAAGGCCTGCTGATGTGCTATAATATGGGCAACCTGAAAAATCCGGCGACCAAAAACTCCATCATCGAAACCGGCGAGCTCAAAAAATATGTCGGCAAACTGAATGCCTACCCCCTGCCCCTCGATATCGGATTACCCCTCTTTGAATGGAAAGTCTTGTTCAGGCAGAATCAGTTCCATGGCCTGATACGGGATATGCCCGATTCCATTCTTCTGAATGCCCACGTTCAAAGAACCGGGCAGACCTGCCGCCTGCTTTCAGATACCCTGTTAAGCGGTTATCCCCTGTTCAAAGGGGATGTCATCCGGTCCGAAACAAGCGAATATTCTGAGATCCTGTTGGCCGCCACGGTAGTGACCAAGCTGCTGAAAAATACCCAAACGAGGGTAGCCCTCTACCATCTGGATTCTTTACTTTTAAGCAAATATTCCACGAATGAACTGGAAAACATTTTTAACCGCCTGCGTTAGCGCAGCCATGATCTCTTTCCCTCAAAACATCATCGGATGCGGCGGCGAAACAGACCCCTACGATTATTACACGTCTTTCTTCCACAACAACCTTCCGGATGCCAAAGGATATAAACCATTCTATTATACCGGTTATACCTTCTTATACGATGAGAACGAACCCGTATCAGTGTCAGATCTGCTGAGTGAAGAATGGGCGGCCTATTGCGGAGCTCCCGTCAAGGCGCGTGACGCCTGGCGGTTTGTGAACAAATTCGCCTGGAAAGACCTGAACAACCTGTATTTCCACATCGAGAAAAACCAGCCGCTCAAGATCCCGGATTCGGTGAAACAAAATGGCATGACCCAATATTTCATCGGGCAAAAAGACCTGGAAGGCCTGGGATACATCATGTATGCCAAACAGGCTGAACCCTTTGTCACCGGCGCCGCCGTTGACTGGGAATCGCCTCAACGCGACAGCCTGAAAATGGCCAAACTGATCCGGAACGGCCAGCAGTTATACCAGGTGGCCAAGAAGGAAATCTTCAAACAGCGATACGCTTATCAGGTACTCCGGCTGGCCCATTACAGCGGCCGCTACCCGGATGTGATCAGGTGGTACGACGAATATAAACTGGAGGAGAATAAAAGCAGTACGCTGCTTGCTCAACTTTGCCTGGCGCTTAAAGCAGGCGCCTTATTCAGGACAGGCCAGAACAAGGAATCGGCCTATCTTTTCAGCAAGGTATTCGCCTCCACTTCGGCCAAGCGCATCAGCAATTACCTGGGTTTCATCTGGAGTTATAAAAAAGGGGAAGACCGCAAGGATTACCTCTCACTTTGCAAGAACAACGGGGAGAAAGCGGCGATGCTGGGCCTTTTCGCCATGAACAGCGTGGGTAATGAACTGGATGCCATTCGCGAGATCTACCGGATCGACCCTACGAATGAAGTGCTGGAAGTGCTTGCCGTAAGGGAGGTCAACAAACTCGAGGAAAAATACCTCACACCCAATTTCCAGCGCCAGTCCGGCGGACACTCTTTCAATACCTTTTACGTTCCGGAGTACAGCGACAGCGCACTATCCGCTTCCGGATCAGAACTGAAAGACTTCGCAAGCCTCATGCACACCCTGGCCCGGGAAGGGAAAAATCCGAACGGAGGATTGTTTGAAACCGTCGCCGCCTATTCAGCTTATATGAACCGCGACTATCCCCTGGCCAAAAAATACATCGAGGATGCCGGCAAGATGGATCTCACCCAAAAAGCGAAGGATCAGCTCATGCTCACCCGTTTACTGGTGACCCTCAGTGAAAAGACAACGATCGATCGTTCCTTTGAAGAAGAAGTATTGCCTTCTGTACAATGGCTCCAGCGGAAAGCCAAAGAGGAAAAACCATACCCGGCCGGATACTGGGAGGTGAACCAGTGGTCTGATTTTTACCGCAACCTGATGACTGAGGTCTTTGCCAAAAAATATCATGCGCAGAACGACCTGCAAAAGGAAGTGCTTTGCATGGGAGCGGCCGAAAAGATGAACAGTTGGGGTTTTTACAGCAATACCGCCAGTTTCATGCGGGACCGGTTCAATAGCGCAGAAGTGGAGAAAATGTTTGGACTGATGAAAAGCAATACACTGAATGCTTTCGAAAAATATCTATTGGCAAATAATACCTTGAGCATGGCCGATGTGATCGATTTCGCCGGAACGGCCTACCTGCGGGACCATCAATACGAGAAAGCCATAGAATGGTTCAGTAAAGCGACGGACAAGAAAAAGATCACCATCGATACCGATCCGTTCATTGAACTTTTATACGACCAGGAAAGTCCCCTGCCCGCTGAAGCGAAGTTCACCACCACCAAACTGGCCTTCGCACAGGAAATGAAAAAGCTGCTTCAACTTTCTCAAAGCGATAAGGCGAACGCGGCGAAACACCTCTACAAATATGCAATCGGACTCTACAATATGACCTACTACGGACACGCCTGGAAACTGGTGGAATACTACCGCAGCGGCAGCGATGGTTATCATATCCCAAAAGACGCCACTGCCTTCAAAGCAGAATATTACAGCGCCAAAATGGCCCAGCAGTATTTTGAAAAGGCGATGAATGCGGCTACAGACCGGAACTTCAAGGCCAAGTGCTTCTTCATGATCGCCAAATGCAGCCAGAAACAGCTCCATCAGCCCCAATTCTCCGATTATACCGGAGACAATTACTGGGATAAGATGGATGCCGACAATAAGGTTTATTTCGAAAAATTCAAAAGTAACAACTACTTCCCGCAGTTCGTAAAAGAATATGGCAACACTCCTTTTTATAAAGAGGCCTTCAACAGCTGCAGTTATTTGAGGGATTTTGTGAAGAAGAAATAAGCCTGACGGAATAACCGCCAGGCTGGTATCTACCTTTTATAAAAAAAACAAGACTTACTGTCCCTGTGCGAGGGAATAGGCTTTTTTCCCATCGATCTCGAGGAGCATTTCTATGGAGCATATGCGGATTTCCGGATTGATCTTTTTGCAGAGTTCAAACAGGTCAGCCGGATCTACGTTCACGCCGTTCTGCGCTTCCAGCCGGACACGGTATTGATCCACACAATTGGTGAAAAGCGATCCGGTTGGCCAGACCTGCGTACCCCGGTTGCTGATCGTAGAGATCGAAAGCCGGGAGTCAATGAGTTTGTTCAAACTATCCGCCAGTTGCGAAGGCTGCCCGTCGTATTCGACGAACAGATCTGCACCCGCAACTGATCTCGTTTCCGTTGATGCGGTTTGTATCAAGACCTACTCTTTAGGCAATATCGGAGCCGTATATTTAAACTGATCGGGCAATCCAACCACTGGTTTACTTTTCGAAGGCCCATGACCCAGGTTCCTGATGATCACATTGACAAATTCGTTGGTACCAGAAGCGGGAATGGCTTCCAGGCCAAAGTCAGCGGTATGCAGACCGCTTTCAAGGGTCTTGAGCAATGCGTTCTCGATGGTAGCGGAATATTGGGTGAGTCCCAGATGGCGGAGCATCATCAATCCGCTTAACAAGAGTGCGGTCGGGTTGGCCAGTCCTTTCCCGGTTATGTCGGGGGCGGTCCCATGCACGGCTTCGAAAATACAAATGTGATCTCCGATATTGGATGAAGGCGCAAAACCAAGTCCGCCGATCAGTCCTGCACAAAGATCGCTCACGATATCTCCCTGCAGGTTGGGCAGGACCACCAGATCAAATTCATTGGGCCTTACCACCAATTTCATGCACAGGTCATCAACGATCACATCATCTGCCACCAGGTCAGGGTAATCCTTCGCCACTTCGTAAAAGGTCTCCAGGAATAATCCATCGGTGATCTTCATGATATTCGCCTTGTGTCCGCAGGTGATCCTCCTGGCCTTCTTTTTCCGGGCCAGGTCAAAGGCGTAGCGATGAACCTGCAGGCATCCGGGGCGGGTGATGAACCTGCGGCAAAGCGCCACATCCCGGGTGAGCATGTGTTCAATGCCGCCGTAGGTGTCCTCGATATTCTCCCGGATGATGGTGATGTCGATAGGAATTCCGGCTTTTGAAAAAACGGTTTCAACGCCGCTCAGCGTTTTGAATACCCGTTTATTGGCATAGGTATTCCAAACCTTCCTCGCAGTAACATTGATGCTTTTGACCCCTTTTCCTTTGGGTGTTTCCATCGGGCCTTTAAACAGTATCCCTCTTTCTTCCACCCTTTCTTTAGCCAGGGGTGTCATACCGGTAGAGTGTCCCGCTTCATAGACGGGTTTACCCATTTCAATGAATTCATAGTTGAGCGGGACCCCGGCTGCATCGAAGATCCGGAGAACGGCATCCATGATCTCCGATCCGATCCCGTCTCCTTTTGCTACTGCAATCGTGTATTTATCCATATTCTATAGTTTAGAGCAATAAAAAAACTGTCCGGCCAGGGCCGGACAGTGCTGTTCAAGCAGACAAGAGAGATTATTATCCGTTGTGTTAAAGCTTCCCGTTGACATCGGGAGCAAAATTGATGCAGCCGGCTCCGATAATACCGGAGTGGTCATTTTTTTTACTTCTCTAAAAAGGAAATATTGAAATGGCCGGGGAATTCATACACGTAACGCTGGGCGAATTTGTCATATTGGATAGGCGCGCCCATCTCCTTCATCACGGCGATGAATTCGTACAGGGTACTTTCCGAAATATCCAGTTTGGCCGCGAGTTGAGCCGGCGTGCCTGAGGATTTATTCTTGATGATCTCGTCGATCCTTTTAAATCGTTCGATGAACTTACGGGGCATGCAGGATGAACTTATATCCCGAAGATACAAAAACAAACGCCACCCTTTTGGATGGCGTAGTTATTATAATTGAAGGGTTTTGTTAACTGCAACCCATGCTGTTCCCGCAATTCAGGCATTTGTAACAGGTGCCGCTGCGTACGGTGATGTGTCCACAAGTATTACAGGCGGGGGCGTCGCTCTGCATGCTTTTGGCGGCTGCATTCACGGCATCCATGCCGGTGGATTGCTTTTGCACATGGGCCATGCGATGCTGGGCTTTAACCGGTTGCGGCGCGGCGGACCCCATCACCCTCACTTCACTCAACTCGGGTTTACGTTCGCCGATGGTGGGCGTATTGATATCCCATTCCTCATTGCCCAGGTTCTGTACTTCGGGTTTATCCAGTACATGGACCAGGTCGTTGCGTCCGAGGTATTCGTAAGCCAGGGAGCGGAACATGAAATCGATGATGGAGGTGGTGGATTTGATATTGGGATGATCCACCATGCCGCTGGGTTCGAAGCGGGTGAACACGAATTTTTCGACGTATTCTTCCAGGGGAACACCATACTGAAGACCGATGGAAATGGCGATGGCGAAGCAGTTGAGCATGCTGCGCATGGTAGCTCCTTCTTTTGCCATATCGATGAAGATCTCTCCCAGTGTTCCGTCATTGTATTCACCGGTACGGAGGAATATCGCCTGCCCGTTGATCTTGGCTTTCTGCGTGAATCCCCGGCGTTTGGCGGGTAATGCCCTGCGTTCCACGATCATGGCGAGTTGGCGCTTCAGTGAAGTATCTGCGCTGTTCTGTACCCGCTTGTTCATCTCATCCAGCAACTCATCGATGGTCAGTTTGCTCATATCCACGATGGAAGACAGTTCAGCGGCCAGGGCCCCGGCTTTTTCCTCGCTGACGGGTTCATCGAGTTTTTTCTTCTTATCCGACTTATTGCTGAGGGGTTGTGACAGTTTGGAACCGTCGCGATAAAGGGCACAGGCTTTCAGGCCGAGTTCCCAGCTCATGCGATAAGCATCAGCGATCTCTTCCTCGGTCGCCTCATTGGGCAGATTGATCGTCTTGGAAATGGCGCCGCTGAGGAAGGGCTGTGCCGCGGCCATCATGCGGATATGCCCGTGCGCGTGGATATAACGCTGACCGGTTTGACCGCATTTGTTGGCGCAGTCGAATACGGACAGGTGTTCATCCTTTAAATGCGGAGCTCCCTCTACGGTCATGGTGCCGCAGATATAAATATTGGCTGCTTCGATCTCTTCGTCTGTGAACCCGAGGGCTTCCAGCAGGCTCCAGCCAAAGTCGTTGTATTGATCCGGTACAAAGCCCAGGCGTTCCATGCAGTTGTGCCCGAGGGTGTATACATTGAACACGAAACCGATCTCAAAGGCTGCGCCGAGTACGCTGTTCAGTTTCTCGATATCGTCATGGGTGAAGCCCTTGGCCATGAGCGACTGCCTGTTGATGAAGGGTGAATGCTCCAGAGAAGCATGGCCCTTGGCATAATTGACGATGTCTTCGATCTGCTGCTCGCTGTATTTGAGGTTGCGCAAGGCCTGCGGTACGCTTTGGTTGATGATCTTGAAATAACCACCGCCGCTCAGCTTCTTGAATTTCACCAGGGCGAAATCGGGTTCTACACCCGTGGTATCGCAATCCATCACCAGGCCGATCGTCCCTGTTGGCGCGATCACGGTGGTCTGCGCATTGCGGTAACCGTATTTCTCACCCAGTCTTACCGCATCATCCCAGGCCTTGGTGGCGGCTTTCAATAAATAATCCGGACAATATTTGGCATTGATGCCCTGTGGTTTTATTTCGACCCCTTCAAAAGCATCGGCGGCATCGTAGGCGGCGGCACGGTGGTTACGCATCACCCGAAGCATGTGTTTTTTATTCTCCTTGTATTTATCGAATGGGCCCATGATGCTGGCCATTTCCGCAGACGTCTTATAGGCCACACCTGTCATGATCGCCGTGATGGCTCCCGCGATACCCCTGGCTTCTTCGCTGTCGTAGGCGATGCCGCTTACCATCAGCATGGAACCGAGGTTGGCGTATCCCAGACCCAGGGTACGGTAGTCGTATGACAATTGAGCCACTTCCTTGGAAGGGAACTGTGCCATGAGTACGGATACCTCCAATACCACGGTCCACAGGCGGCAGATATGTTCGAAACCGGCCACATCAAAGATATTCGTGGCCTCGTCGAAGAACTGACGCAGGTTGACGCTGGCCAGGTTGCAGGCCGTATTGTCGAGGAACATGTATTCACTGCAGGGATTGGACGCCCGGATAGGGCCACCTTCCGGACAGGTATGCCATTCGTTGATCGTGGTATCATACTGGGTACCCGGATCAGCACAACGCCAGGCGGCGTAGTTGATCTGCTTCCACAGATCCCTTGCCCTGACCTTCTTCATGGTCCTGCCATCGCTTCTTGCTTTTAGTTCCCAATCTCCGTCGGCATCCAGTACTTTAAAGAATTCATTGGGTATGCGGATGGAGTTGTTGCTGTTCTGTCCGCTGACGGTGCGGTAGGCTTCCCCTTCATAGTCGCTGGGATATCCTGCGGCAATGAGTGCGGCCACTTTATCCTCTTCACCCACTTTCCAGTTGATGAAATCCACGATCTCGGGATGATCTAGGTCAAGGCAGACCATTTTCGCAGCACGGCGCGTAGTGCCACCACTTTTGATGGCGCCTGCCGCGCGGTCACCGATCTTCAGGAAACTCATGAGGCCGGAAGAAGTTCCTCCGCCACTCAGTTTCTCCCCTTCGCCGCGGATGCTGCTGAAGTTGGTGCCCACACCGCTTCCGTATTTGAAGATCCTGGCCTCGCGAACCCAGAGGTCCATGATACCTCCTTCATTCACCAGGTCGTCATTGACACTCAGGATGAAACAGGCATGGGGCTGAGGACGTTCGTAGGCGCTGGTGGATTTTTTCAGCTGGCCGTCGATGGCATCTACAAAATAATGTCCCTGCGGTTTGCCGGAGATACCATAGGCTTCATATAAACCGGTGTTGAACCATTGCGGACTATTGGGTACGCAAGCCTGGTTCAAAATGGAATAGACCAGCTCATCATAGAATATCTCGGCATCGTTCGCTGTTGCAAAGTAATTATAGCGTTCGCCCCAGACTCGCCAGCAATGAGCCATGCGATGAGCCACTTGCTTAACGGTGGTTTCACGTCCGGTGGTCCCGTCTTCTTTGGGAACACCCGCTTTACGGAAATATTTTTGGGCCAGGATATCCGTGGCGATCTGGCTCCACTGCTTGGGCACTTCCACATTATCCATTTGAAACACCACTTCACCAGACGGATTCTTGATCACGGAAGTCCGGTAATCATATTCAAACATATCAAACGGACTAACACCGTCTTTGGTAAATTGCCGGCTGAACTGCAGCCCTTTTGCAGGTTGTTTCTTTATCGCCATAATGATAGTACTGGGTTAGTAAGGTTAATAAGTAATCGTTAAGCCCCGTAGGGAAACGAAAATATTTGTTAGCAGGGAAGAAACAAACTTTTTAATATGCACACTTTGTGGAAAAATAGGGTGGATAAATTTTAAAAGCAAACGGGGTGGGCTTTTGCCTGTTTTTCCCCAATTCAAAGAAAAAAAAACCACCCAAACTCTTGGAATTTTCAGTAATCCGCTAAGTAGGTTGATTTTACTGCGTTTTCATTTTTTAACCGGAAACGCTGAAAAAAAGCCGGGAAATCTTTCAGCGCTTTTAAAAAAAAATCACCCCGCATTCGAAATGGATCCGTAAGGCCTGTCCATGTTTAAACATAAATACTTGCAAAGCACATTTCTTTTGAGTAGATTTAAAAAAAACTGAACGCTATGAACAAAAAAAGCCTTTATACCGTCCTCGGTGTCCTTTGCATCGCGGCCTCCGTCGCCATGTATATGATCGGCAAGAATTCAAGTCATTTGTCTGAGCTGAAAGACTTCTGGTGGATGCCCCTGCCATTAGGTGCGATCGCTTTGTTACTGGCCAGCAGAACGAAATGATCATTATTGAATAAGCCCTGCGCAGGCAGGGCTTATTCAATGATCATTGTCTCGGTTCTCTGTTCCTGCGATCACTTGATCGGTGAAAGTACATATACATCATCCCCGATCGCACCTTTGAAGACGACCATGCTGTCGTTCTTTTTTTCGATCTTGTTCTTCAATTCCATGGACGCGATGAAAACGAATTCTCCTCCTTCCACTTTCCATTTGGCGGAAGCGTTGTCCTTGTCGGTACAGGTTCCATCCGCGTTCAGTTTCAAATGATCGTACATATCCATTTTGGGATCCTTCCGGGTCGAGTTGAGCATTTTCCCTCCAAGCCAGGTGGTCATCGTGGCATCTTCTCCGGAGGCGGCCGGTTTAACTGTTTCTTTTCCCGCTGTTTCAGTTTTATTTTCCCCTTCCTTGGTTTTGCTGTCGTTACAGGCGATCATTCCGCCTGCGATCAGGGCGAACAGGATAATTTTTTTCATTTTTCTTAGATTTAAATATGGTTAAATAACTATGTTGCAAACAGAATCTGGTTAAAGATCCGGTCCGGGTATAAATATACTCACCGGATCCATGAATTCATAACACATAACCGCCTTCTTTAATAAAATCAAAACTTCATGAGAGCCGTTATCCAGAGAGTCAGCCAGGCCAGCGTAACCATTGATGACGAGATCCGGTCTGCCATCCAGTCTGGTTTACTGGTATTGGTGGGGATCGAGGATGCCGATGATGAAAAAGACATCGAATGGCTGAGCGGCAAGATCGTGAACATGAGGATCTTTGATGATGAGAACAAGGTGCCGAATATTTCAGTGCTGGACTCCGGCGGTGATCTATTATTGGTCAGCCAGTTCACTTTACAGGCATCAACCAAAAAAGGGAACCGCCCTTCCTACATCAGGGCAAGCAAACCCGAACACGCCATTCCGATCTATGAAAGACTGATCGGTCAGTTTGAAAAGGACCTGGGGAAAAGGATATTTACCGGTGTATTTGGCGCGGACATGAAGGTTTCATTATTGAATGACGGGCCGGTGACGATTATCATTGATTCAAAGAATAAGGAATAAAGAACCGGGCTAAAGCCCGGGGTTGTTTTTTAAATGAACTTTGAGACCCCGCCATAAATGGCGGGTCAACGCATAGCGGGTCAACGAATGACGGGACAACGCATGGAGAATGAATAACGATCAGAAAAACAAAACAAAAAAGGAGTACATAATATAGGATCATTCAAACGATAAAGAATTTCCAATCATCGATTCACAATCCGTTCAACATGACAGACATAACCATACAGGAAGCCCAGCAAAAAGTAGATACCTGGATAAAAACCACCGGCGTCAAATATTTCAGCGAACTCACCAATCTCGGCATCCTGATGGAAGAGGTGGGTGAACTTTCCCGCATCATGGTCCGCAAATACGGTGACCAGTCCTATAAGGATAGCGACCTGGGAAAAGAGATTTCAGATGAGATGGCGGATGTTTTATGGGTGTTGCTCTGCCTGGCCAATCAGACGGGGGTCGATCTCACCGAAGCCCTGGAAAAAAACATGGAAAAAAAAACCAACCGGGATGCGAACCGCCACCGGGACAATGAAAAACTCCGGTAATTTTTTAAAGCACGCCCCTTTTTTAGTTTTGGCTTACTTTTGCAGCCTATGGCAAACGAATCGAATATTTTCCAGGAACTGATCTCCCATTGCAAAGAGTACGGATACATATTCCAGTCATCCGAATTATATGACGGACTTTCCGCCGTTTACGATTACGGCCAGAATGGCGCCCAGCTCAAAAAGAACATACGCGACCAGTGGTGGAAAAGCATGACCCAGTTGCATGACAATATCGTGGGTATCGACGCCGCCATCTTCATGCACCCTACCACCTGGAAAGCCAGCGGACACGTGGATAATTTCAGCGATCCCATGATCGATAACAAGGACAGCAACAAGCGTTACCGCGTGGACCATCTGATCGAAGGATTTGCTGAAGAACAAAAGGCAATTGGCAATGAACAACTGGCAAATGATGTCCTCTCTGCCATGGATAACCTATTGGCGAAGAACGATTTTGCGGGTTTGAAACAACTGATCGAGGACAATAAGATCAAATGCGCCATCAGCAAGACGGCTAACTGGACCGAGGTACGTGAATTCAACCTCATGTTCAGCACCCAGATCGGCAGCGTGGCGGAAGAAAGCGATACCATCTACCTCCGCCCCGAGACCGCGCAGGGTATCTTCGTGAATTTCCTGAATGTGCAGAAGACCGGCCGGATGAAGATCCCCTTCGGTATCGCCCAAACCGGCAAGGCCTTCCGCAACGAGATCGTGGCCCGTCAGTTCATTTTCAGGATGAGGGAGTTCGAACAGATGGAGATGCAATTCTTCGTTCGTCCCGGCACCCAGATGGAATGGTATAACTTCTGGAAGGAGGAAAGGAAGAAATGGCATGAAAGCATGGGGATCCCGGCAGAAAAACTGCGTTTCCACGATCATGTCAAACTGGCCCATTACGCCGATGCCGCGCTGGATATCGAATTCGAATTCCCCTTTGGCTGGAAGGAACTGGAAGGCATACACTCCCGGACCGATTTCGACCTGAAACAGCACCAGGAATACAGCAAGAAGAAGATCCAGTATTTTGACAATGACCTGAATCCCGAAGGCAAACCCTTCGGAAATTATATCCCCTATGTGGTGGAAACCTCGGTTGGACTGGACCGCCTGGTCCTCACCATTTTAAGTCTGGCTTATGCCAATGAAAAATGGACCAAAGAGGATGGTACAGAAGACAGCCGGGTAGTTCTACGCATACCGGCTAAGATCGCCCCGACCAAACTGGCCATCCTGCCCCTGGTGAAGAAAGACGGACTGCCGGAGATCGCCCGGGAACTGATGGAGGATTGCAAACAGTCCTTTCAATGTTTCTATGAAGAAAAAGACGCCATTGGCAAACGATACCGCCGGATGGACGCCATCGGCACTCCCTTTTGCGTGACCATCGATCACCAGTCCAAAGAGGACAATATGGTCACGCTCCGTTACCGCGATACCATGGTTCAGGAAAGGATCCCCATCGCCGAAGTGAAAAAGAGGGTCCTGGAAAAGATCTCCTGATCACGGGCATTGTCTCCGTTCATCATAAATTCATGAGCCCGGTAAGCGAATCGCCTGCCGGGCTTCTTGTTTTTTGGCAGGGCCGCTTTCCGGGTAAAAGACCTGGGCAAACAGCCCGAAAAATCCTCTTCAAACATGATATAAATCAGTACCCGCCCTGAATTAAATCAACCCTGTTCAACGCCCTTCGTTCTAATTTAGTCGCCTGTTCACCCATCCTATAAATTTTTATCATGTCCAATTCTGATAGCACCAAACCTGTTGACCTTGCCGGCCATGCCGAAGGTACTGGTCACCTCAGGCAACGCCGTCCTGTTTACATGGATTTCATGCCGCCCTGCAACAGCGCTTGCCCGGCCGGTGAAAATATCCAGGCCTGGCTTTCCCTGGCACAAGCCGGTGATTATTTTGAAGCCTTTCAAACACTGGTGGAAGACAATCCCTTCCCGGCGATCATGGGCCGGGTATGTGTAAAGCCCTGCGAAACGGGTTGTAACCGTACCCATATTGACACCACGGTGAATATCCATGCCGTGGAACGTTTTATCGGCGATGAGGC
This sequence comes from Chitinophagaceae bacterium, assembly GCA_016721725.1. Classification (GTDB taxonomy): domain Bacteria; phylum Bacteroidota; class Bacteroidia; order Chitinophagales; family Chitinophagaceae; genus Ferruginibacter. The sequence continues at coordinate 218,232 of JADKHN010000001.1, forward strand.
CATCCGCGAAAAATGGCCGATCCAATTTGTAGCTTATCAAAGCGGCAAGCGGGTATTGGTCATCGGAGCAGGCCCATCGGGTTTATCGGCAGCTTATCACCTGGCCCGTATGGGACATGCTGTTGAGATCTATGAAGCCGGCAGCCAACCCGGCGGTTTGTTATGGAGCGGCGTGCCGGAATACCGGTTGCCCAGGGATATCCTGGAATTTGAAGTGGACCGCGTTGTCAGGACCGGTGTTAAGATCCGTTTGAATTATACCGTCAAAGATATAAAGGAGGAAATGGAGGCTGGAAAATTCGACGCGGCCTATCTCGCCATCGGGGCCGGACTGATCCGTAAAGAAAACTTCCCACATGACGATTCCGTTCAGGTCACCGATGCTTTCCAATTCTTTCATGATGTGAAGCAGAATCCTTCCCCTTACATGAATAAAAAAGTATTGATCTATGGTGGCGGGAAACTGGCCATGTACCTGGCCCGCATGATCATGCGGTTCGGCTCCGAAGCAGTGGTCTATTTCCCCGGAGATAAGAAACTGATGCCGGCCTATGACTATGAGACCGATGATGCGCTGGCGGAAGGCGTGGATGTTCAGTTACTGAAGAGCATTGCCGGCATTGAAAAAAATACCGTCCGCCTCGAGATCATGAAAGTGGAAAAAGGTAAGGCTGTAGGAACCAATGAATTTGAGAGCACCACCGCCGATATCCTGATCATCGCAAACCGACAGGAAACGGACTCCGGTTTCCTGCGATCAGTTGAAGGCATCAGCCTCAATGAAGACGGCACGGTCAATATCAACAATGTGAACCGCATGACCGGTCATGACGGCATTTTTGCCGGAGGAGACCTGCTCCCCGGAGAAAACCGCAGCGCCACTATAGCGATCGGGCAGGGGAAGAAAGCGGCCCGGTATATCGACGGTTACTTAAAACAAAACCCTTACATCAAACCGGAGAAACACGCAACAGCCAGCTACCGGAAACTGCATATGTGGTATAAGACCGAGGCCCCGCAAAAAGAGCAGGACAAGCTTTCTCCAGTTGAGGCGGTGAAAAGTTTTGAAGAAGTGAATGCGGGCCTTTCAGAAAAAGAAGCCCGCTATGAAGCGCAGCGTTGCCTGAGCTGCGGAAACTGTTTCGAATGCGACGGTTGCTATGGAGCCTGCCCGGAAGATGCCATCATCAAACTGGGTAAGGGTAAGCGTTACCGCTTCAACTATGATGCCTGCACGGGATGCGCCGTTTGTTTTGAGCAATGCCCCTGCCACGCCATTGAAATGATTCCAGAACCCCAAAAAGCCATTACCGATGCCAGCAAATAAGAAAATGATCGCCACGATCGACGGAAATGAAGCCGCGGCCTATGTGGCATACCGGGTCAATGAAGTATGCGCCATCTACCCCATCACCCCCTCCTCCACCATGGCCGAACTGGCCGATGAATGGAGCGCCAAAGGCATCAAGAACATCTGGGGCAATGTACCCGATGTGATCGAGATGCAAAGCGAAGGCGGCGCCGCAGGTACTGTTCACGGCGCCCTGCAGACCGGGGCCCTGACCACCACGTTCACGGCTTCACAGGGATTGATGCTGATGCTGCCGAACATGTACAAGATCGCCGGTGAACTCACCCCGGCCGTATTTCATATCGCCGCACGCTCACTGGCTGCACAAGGATTATCCATTTTCGGTGATCACCAGGATGTGATGGCGGCCCGGACCACCGGCTTCGCCATGCTCAGTTCGGCCAGTGTACAGGAAGCGCATGATTTCGCCCTGATCGCCCAGGCGGCAACCCTGAGGTCACGAATCCCCTTCATGCATTTCTTCGACGGATTCCGTACTTCCCACGAAGTGAACAAACTGGAATTGCTGAGTGATGAACAGATCAAAAAGATGATCCCGGACGAATTTGTTTTCGCTCACCGGAACCGGGCCATGAACCCCGACCATCCGTTCATCCGGGGCACGGCTCAAAACCCGGATGTCTATTTCCAGGGACGCGAGACCGTGAACCGGTATTACGACAATACCCCCGGCATCGTTGAAGACGTGATGAAGGAATTTGAAAAGATGACCGGCAGGAAATATGACCTGTTCGAATACAGCGGGGCAGCCGATGCCAAACAGGTCACTATTATCATGGGTTCAGGCGGTGAAACAGTTGCTGAAACGGTTAAGGCATTGAATAACTCAGGTGAAAAGACCGGTGTCGTCCAGGTTCGCCTCTACCGTCCGTTCTCCACAAAACATTTATTACAATCCCTGCCAAAGAGCGTTGAGATCATCACTGTATTAGATCGTACCAAGGAATCCGGGGCCACCGGTGAACCCTTGTACCAGGATGTACTCTCCGCCTTGGTGGAAGGCCTGCAAACGGGCTCCCTGTCCAAACTCCCCGCCATAACCGGCGGACGGTACGGACTCTCCTCAAAAGAATTCACCCCCGCCATGGTGAAAGCGGTCTATGATGAAATGAAAAAAGCGGCCAAGGCTAAGAATCATTTCACCATCGGCATCCAGGATGATGTCACCCATACCAGCCTGGACTATGATGACCAATATCAACTGGATGAATCCTCCTGGCGGCAGGCCCTTTTCTTTGGCCTGGGTGCCGACGGTACCGTAGGCGCCAATAAGAACAGCATCAAGATCATCGGCGAGAACACCGAGCTTTATGCCCAGGGTTATTTTGTTTATGATTCAAAAAAATCGGGAGCCCGAACGGTATCGCACCTGCGCTTTGGCCCGCAGCCCATACGGGCCCCTTACCTGATCACCCGGGCCGACTTCATCGCCTGCCACCAGTTCAATTTCACGGAAAAAGTGGAGATGCTGAATTTCATCAAGCCAGGGGGAACCTTTTTGCTGAACAGTCCTTATGACAAAGAGGAGGTCTGGGATCAGTTACCGGGTTCTGTACAACAGGAGATCATCAGTAAAAAACTGTCTTTTTATGTCATCGATGCCACTACGGTGGCGAAAGACACCGGCATGAACGGCAGGATCAATACCATCATGCAGACCTGCTTCTTCGCACTGAGCGGCGTACTGCCGAAAGAAGAAGCGATCGAACAGATCAAACATGCCATTGAAAAAACCTATTCTAAAAAAGGCAAGGCCATTGTAGAGCAGAATTTCCAGGCTGTTGACGCCACCCTCGCCCACTTATACGAAGTGACCGTTCCGGCGAAAGCCGAATCAACTTCGGTCATGCTGGCGGTAGTGGGTAATGATGCCCCTGATTTTGTAAAGAACGTCACCGCTAAGATGATGGCTGGCCATGGCGATGAATTGCCGGTGAGTATGATGTCGGTTGACGGCACCTACCCCAGCGGCACCACCAAATGGGAGAAACGGAATATCGCCGACCAGGTCCCGGTATGGGACCCGGAGACCTGTATCCAATGCGGCAACTGCGCATTCGTTTGTCCGCATAGCGTGATCCGCGCCAAATTCTATAACGAAGGATTCTTAAAGAAAGCGCCGGAAGGATTTCCGTCCGCTCCCATTAATTCGAGGGGATTCCCGGAAACAAAATATACTTTACAGGTATATGCGGAAGATTGCACAGGATGTAATTTGTGTGTAGAGGTTTGTCCTGCTACTAACCCGATCGACCGTTCCATCAAGGCCATCAATATGGCTGAGAAGGAACCGGTGATCCAAAAAGTAAAAGAGCAGATCCGGTTCTTTGAAGACCTTCCCTGGAACAACCGTTCCGAGATCAATTTCTCAACGGTGCATGGCGCCCAGTTCCTGGAGCCCCTCTTCGAATTCTCCGGCGCCTGTGCAGGTTGTGGAGAAACACCCTATCTGAAATTATTATCCCAGTTATTCGGTGACCGTCTGCTGGTCGCTAACGCGACGGGTTGCTCTTCGATCTATGGCGGCAACCTGCCCACTACACCCTGGACCATGAACAAAGCCGGTCAGGGACCCGCCTGGTCCAATTCCCTGTTCGAGGATAATGCCGAATTCGGATTGGGCATGCGCATCACTGCCGACCAGCAGCTCGGTATGGCCAGGCGCTTACTGGAAAAACTGAAACCACAGATCGGAGAAGATCTGGTGGAGGGCATCTTGAATGCGCCCCAGATACAGGAATCCGATATCGCCAGGCAACGGTTGCGGATCATTGAACTGAAACTGAAATTGCATGACCTGCCCGGGGATGATGCCAAACATTTATTATCCGTTTGTGAACAACTGGTGCATCGTAGTGTCTGGCTGGTGGGTGGCGATGGATGGGCTTATGATATCGGTTATGGAGGCCTGGACCATGCATTGGCCAGCGGAAGGAACATCAATATCCTGGTGCTGGATACCGAAGTGTACAGCAATACGGGCGGACAAAGTTCCAAATCCACCCCAACAGCCGCTTCGGCGAAATTCGCTTCAGCCGGCAAGCGGGGTGGCAAGAAAGACCTGGCCTTACAGGCGGTCTCCTATGGCAATGTCTATGTGGCCCGCATTGCTTTCGGCGCCAATCCGCAACAGGCCATGCTGGCCATGCGGGAAGCGGAGGCCTATGAGGGTCCTTCACTGATATTGGCTTACAGCCATTGCATAGCGCATGGATATGATCTGAAAGACGGACTGACCCAGCAGCATAATGCCGTATCCAGCGGCTACTGGCCATTGATGCGTTACAATCCGGCCCTGCGGATGAAGAAAGGGAATCCGTTCATCCTGGATTCCACCCGTCCGGAGATACCGCTGAAAGAATTCGCGTATAAGGAATTGCGGTACAAGGTACTCACTCAGACCAATCCCATTCAGGCTGAAGAACTGATGACGCTGGCCCAGGATATGGTGAACCTGAGATGGAAGAACTACGAAGAACTCGCCACTAAATCAGCCAGCGATTTTGTACCGGTTGCCTAACCATTAAAACCAATTTTATGAATTTACGCACGTCTTACATGGGTTTAAAGCTTGAGTCTCCCATCGTCGTTTCGGCCTGTACCTTATCAGAGGAAGTTGGCAATATTGTTCAGATGGAAGATGCCGGTGCGGGGGCTGTGGTCCTGTTTTCCTTGTTCGAGGAACAGATCAAGAAAGAAGCGGCCCAGTACGAAACGATCGTGAGGACCACCAGTAATATGTTCGCGGAAGCCAGTGATTTCTTTCCCGATCTGGACCTGTACCATAAAGGGCCGGGCCAATACCTCGAGACCATCCGCAAAGCCAAGGAACGGGTTAAGATCCCGGTGATCGGCAGTTTGAACGGAATCACCAATGAAGGATGGATCAGTTATGCCCGGCAAATGGAACAGGCCGGAGCCGATGGCATCGAGATCAATATCTTCTTCATACCCGGGGATGTGCATTTGTCCACTTCGGCCGTAGAGCACCGGTACCTCAATATCATTGACGAAGTAAAGAATACGGTCAAGATCCCTGTTGCCGTTAAGTTGAATCCGTATTTCAGCGCACTGGGCAATATGGCCATGCGGATGCACGAATACGGAGCAGACGCGCTGGTCCTGTTCAATCGTTTCTATCAACCCGATTTCGACATCAATAAACTAGCGCTCCTTCATAATTTACAATACAGCGAATCGACTGAAATAAAATTACCGCTGCTTTGGATCGCTTTGCTCTATGGCCGGGTGCCTGTCTCCCTGGCTGCCACTACCGGCGTTCAGAGTTCGATCGAAGTGATCAAATACCTGCTGGCCGGCGCGGACGTGGCGATGACCGCTTCAGCCTTGTATAAGCAAGGCATCGGTTATATCAAGACGATGAACAAGGAACTGGATTCCTGGATGCATACCCGGGAATTTGACAGCATCGATTCCTTCAAAGGGGTGATGAGCCAGCAACATATCTCCGATCCCACGTCTTATGAAAGGGCGAACTATATCAAGATCCTGGAGGGTCAGAAATAAAATAAGTGAAGCGAATATGATTCAGTGATGCAAGGGTTTCTCAACGCCCTGCACTCGCTTCATCGCTTGCCCAATAGAAAGGTTAACGGCATATCAAGCCGTCTTCTCCAGGCATTTTCAGAATGATCGGCCCCGGTGAATTTCTTCGTGATCCAGTTCGCTGAACTGTATCCCCGCTTTTTCATCAATTTGTCGGCCAATGGCTGAAATCCCTGGTATAAGCTGTCGATCGTTTCGGTTCCGTAATCAAAATAGATCCGGTGATCCCTGGGAGAAGGGAGATGAGTTGAAAGATAGTTCATCATCGCAGCAGGAAATGGATTGTTCTCCACCCGGAAGATACCGGTCCAGTGAGTGGAAAGACAGGCAGCACCGCCAAAAACCTCCGGGTATTCGCAGATAGCGTAGAGAGAGACCAGTCCGCCCATGCTTGAACCCGCAATAAAGGTATTTAGCGGGCCCTTCAGTGTAGAAAAGGCGCTGTCGATATAGGGTTTCAGTTCTTTAACCAGGAATCGAAGATAATAATCGGACCAGATCTGGTATTGGGTATAGACCGGCTGTCCGCTCAGCCGCTTTGCCGTGAAAAGGGTATCCCGAAGGTCTTTGGACAGGGTTTCAAAAGGTTGTTGAGGCAGGTAATCATTATGCCGGGTGCTTTCCGAATTCCAGATGCCCACCACGATACAGTCCCTGATCTTCTTTTCTTTCAACAAGAGACCCATGGTCTCGTCCATACCCCATTCCTGCCGGTTCCACATGATGCTGGAATCGAACAAGGACCGGCCGTCCTGCATATACAATACGGCATAAGAACGCTTCGGGTCATAATCCTCCGGCAACCATATATCGATGTTGCGTTGAGCCACATATTTTGAAGGAAATTTTTCGATATGCCTGATCGTGCCCGAACTGATCATCGGGACCTGGGCATGGGCCGGTATTTGAAGTGAGAATAAGATTGCGGTAACCAGGCAGATCCTGATCAGACTATGGAACTGCATCTTCAAAGGGCTGAAGGGATATTTTCGTAATAGGGCAACTCATCGTGCGATACCGTTTCGAGTTGCTGCCAGTAGGCCAGGGTCACTACATGTCCGTCGGGGGTATGCAGGAGGCGGCCAAAGATGGCATTGATCGGGTTGAACGTATAATCGGTTACACCCACTGTGAAAGTTGTCGGTGCAGGTGGTGGAGGCGGTGGGGGTGCATCAGCGCCTTCTTCTGTTTTCACGACCGGCGCGGCGGCAGTCTTTGGAGGCGGTGTGGGTACGGTGACCACCGTAAAATGATTGTACTCCAGCAGCTTTTTCAAAAAGGCCACACGTTCCGGAGAAGCATTCTTTTCCACGATGCCGCATTTTACGCCATCCAGTTCCTCGAATTCATGATTCTTATTGATAGCCATTATTAAATATTTTGAATGATGAATTTTAAATGCTGAATCTAAGTGCCCGGCTTTTCAAATTTAAAATTCAAAATTATAATTGATAATAATTAACAAAGGGACTGTATATAATCATAGACCCAGCTCAGTATTCCCGTCAGCAGGATGCCCGCCCCGCAGATCAGCAGACCCAGTCTTGCCGAAGGATTGACGACCAGCTTCTCCACGGGTTCCTCATTCTTATCCATGAACACGGCACGGATGACCCTTAGATAGTAATACAGGGAAACGATCATATTCAGTGCGGCGATCGTGATGAACAGGTAACTGGCTTTTGTTCCTCCTGCCGTAAGCAGGAACAGTTTACCGAAGAAACCGGCTGTTGGCGGTATCCCGGCCAGTGAGAACAGGGCCAGCGCCAGCACCCATGACAAGAAGGGATTGGTCTGGTACAGACCCTTATAGTCATTGACATTTTCCTTCCCGGTCATCGCTGAAATGATCCCGGCAACGCCAAAGGCGGCCAGGTTAGAGAACAGGTAGACCAGGATGAAGAATACAACCGAAGCCGTGCTTTCAGGTTCCTTTCCGCTGACACCCACCAGGATGAAACCCACCTGGGCGATCGAAGAAAAGGCGAGGAAGCGCTTGATGTTCTGCTGGCGAAGAGCGAACAGGTTGCCGATGATCATGGTCAGGATGGAAAGGATCATCACCATATTGTACCAGATCTCCTGCATAGGCAGGAACACTTTGTTCAGGGTGCTTATGAATATAAAAGCGACCGCACCTTTAGAGAGTACAGACAAGAAAGAAGTAGTTGCCATTGGTGCGCCTTCATATACATCGGCCGTCCACAAATGAAAAGGCACGACCGAAAGTTTGAAGGCGAAAGCGGTGAACAGGAAGACAAAGGCCAGGATATGCAGCGGGCCGTTGTTCATCTGCGCCGGCAATTCCGCGAAATTGATGGTGCCCGTTGCGCCATAGACCAGGGAGATGCCAAATAATAAAATGCCGGAAGAAAAGGCAGAAGACAGGATCATCTTCATTGCCGCCTCGGAGGAGATCTTCTTACCCAGGTCGAAATTGGCCATGGCGGCGACCGGTATGGTGGCAAGTTCCAGCGCCAGGAAGAACATCAGCAGGTTGCCGCTGGAGATGAGGAAGAACATGCCCAAAAGGGCGGACAACATCAGGATGAAATACTCCGTTAGATGTTCCGATCTTTTGAACCAATCGGCGAACAATAAGGAGATGAGGTAAACTCCCAGGCTGAGGATATTCTTCTGCAGGATGATCAGCGCGGTGGAATGATACATGCCGGCGAACAGGCTGCCTTCGGTATTGAAAAAGAAACCGCCGATAAAATTCAGCAATAAGAGCACCTGGATCAGCAGCAGGAGTGATTCATTCTTCATCCCCTTGCCCAGTTTGATGAACAGGAGCAGGAAGATAAGCAGGCTGATCACCCATTCACTTTTCATTATCGTCAGTAATTCATTCATTCGCTTATATTATGGGACCATTTTAATTTTTTGCATGATCAGTTCGGTGCCGGGATTGATGAGATCACTCAGCCAGAATGGAGCTGTTCCGATCGCAACGATCCCGAAGATGAGAATGATCGCGGCCAGCTTCTCATTCCACCGGGCATCGGTCAGGTGCAGGTAACTTTCCTTGACCGGTCCCATCGCCGTTTGCCCGATGGCCCTGAGGATATACACTGCGGTCACCACGATCGACAGGCAGGCCGCGATGGTGGCTACCCGGCGGAATGGATCGGGATTTTCCCAGGAACCCACAAAGACGGTCATTTCTGCCACAAAACCGCTCAGCCCCGGAAGTCCAAGCGAACACAATCCCACGATGAACAGGACCGTACTGATGAAAGGCATTACTTTCAGCAATCCGCCCATCTCACTTACCTGGCGGGTATGTGTACGCTCGTAGATCATGCCGATCACGGCGAAGAAAAGGGCTGTCATCAACCCGTGAGATACCATTTGCATCACCGCACCCGTCATGGAGGTCTGTGTCAGCATACCGATACCCAGCAGGACGAATCCGCAATGGCTCACCGATGAATAGGCATTGATATACTTCAGGTCTTTCTGCATCATGGTGGCGAATGCGCCATACAGGATCGCGATGGAAGACAATACGATGATCCAGGTTGAATAGGCTTTGGCGCCTTCGGGCATCAGAAGTGTGGCGACACGCAAACAACCGTATCCCCCCAGTTTCATGGAGATGCCGGCCAGGAACATGGATCCCGCGGTCGGGGCCGAAGAGTGACCATCGGGCACCCAGGTATGAAAGGGGAATAAGGCGGTGAAAACGCCGAATCCTACGAATAATAAAGGGAAGCAGATCATCTGCGCCTCGCGACTGATCCCTGTATCGGATAATAACAGGAGATCGAAACTACGTGCAGGCGTATTGAAGTAAACGCCCAACAGTCCAACCAGGACCAGGGCCGAGCCTCCCATCAACATCAGGGCCAGTTTATTGGCACTGTATTCTTTTTTTCCGCTGCCCCAGATCCCGATCAGCAGGTACTTGGGAATCACGGCGATCTCCAGGAAGAAGAAGAGGATGAAAAGATCCAGGGAAATGAAGAACCCGTAAGCGCCCAGGCTGAGCAGGATGAGCAGGAAATAAAACTCCTTGGTCATCTTGGTCACATTCCAGGAAACCAGCACTCCCGCCAGCACAACGAATGCGGTAAGCAGGATCATGGCGACTGAAATGCCATCCACGCCCATGTGAAAGCTGATATGCCAGGACGGGAACCAGTTGTATTGCTGCTCGAACAACATCTGCTGGGTGCTGCCCGCGATCCTTTCTTCCCGGAATAAATACATCAGTACAAAAGCCAGGATGAACTGGGCGGTCGCGCCGGCGAATGAGATCCATCTGACCTGGTTGTTATTCCTGGCCAGCAGGACAGCCAGGGCCGTGAGCAGGGGTAATAATATGAGTATCGACAGGTTCATTAAAATCTTTTACCAGGATGAATGCAATTGAGCAAAAATGTATGATTCATTATTCATCATTTAAAATTTCCAGATGTAGATGAACAACACCGCCAGCCCGATCACCCCTACCAGGAAATACATCGCGTATTGCTGCACTTTGCCTGATTGCAGTCCCTTGATCGTTTCTGAAATGTATTCCGTCGTATTGCCGGTGGCATTCACCAATCCGTCCACCACATTCTTATCAAACCAGGCAGCGGGTCTTCCCACCAGGTTGAATAATATTTTCTTTGTGACAAAGAGGTACAGTTCATCGATATAGAATTTCCGGTAGGCCGCTTTGTAAAGCCCGTTCAGGGAAGCGGCGATCTTATCGGGCCGGTCGTTTTGTTTTTTATAAAGCCACATCGCGAAGAAAATGCCCGCCAATCCCAGCGCAACCGGGGCAATGGAGAAGTTCAGGTGGAATGCACTGTTCAGCCTGTTGCCATCTGAACTTACAAAATGCCCGAACGGGATGAATCCTGCTGCTGCGGCTCCAAGAGCCAGCAAGACCAGCGGCATCATCATGGCAAAACCGCCTTCGCCATGGTGTTCGCCATGAACCTGTGCAGGTTTGTTCCAGAAGATGCTGAAGTACAAACGGAACATATAGAAAGCGGTCAGTCCGGAAGTGATCAGGGCCAGGTAATAGATTCCGGTATTATGATGATAAGCCGCCAGTAAGATCTCTTCCTTGCTGAAGAAGCCAGCGAAAGGCGGAACCCCGGCGATGGCGAGACAGGCGATCAGGAAAGTGATATGGGTGATGGGTAAATATTTTCTCAGTCCTCCCATATCCTTCATCTCATTGCTGTGTATATAATGTATCACAGCTCCTGCTCCCAGGAACAATAAGGCCTTGAACATGGCATGGGTGAACAGGTGGAACATGGAAGCGGTATAACCCAGCCCGTCCTCACCGCCATATTTGGAAACACCCAGGGCGAACATCATATACCCGATCTGCGACATGGTGGAATAGGCCAATACCCTTTTGATATCCGTTTGCGTACAGGCGATCACCGCGGCGATCAGGGCCGATATGGCGCCGACATAACCCACCAGTTCCAGTGCTGCAGGAGCAGACAAAGCGAAGATGGGGAATAAACGGGCGACCAGGAATACACCGGCAACCACCATGGTGGCTGCGTGGATCAATGCCGAAACCGGGGTCGGACCTTCCATCGCATCAGGAAGCCAGATGTGTAAGGGGAACATCGCACTCTTGCCCGCACCGCCGATGAAGACCAGCACCAATCCCCAGGTGAGGGCGGAAATGCCGAGGAATGAAGCCGTTACTGCGGCCTTCAATTCCAGAGATTCAGGATTGGTGAGTTTTTGAATGAGCGTATTGAAATCGAGTGTACCGGAGTAATAAGAGAGGATCAGGATACCGATCAGGAATCCCGCATCAGCGAAACGGGTGACGATGAATGCTTTTTTACAGGCGGCGACCGCGCTGGGCCTGTCGTAATAATACCCGATCAGCAGGAAGGAGGATACACCCACCAGTTCCCAGAAGATGTAGATCTGGAAGATGTTGGAGGAGATCACCAGTCCGAGCATGGAAAAGGTGAACAGCCCGAGGAATGCGTAATAGGTCGGGAAACGCTCCTCCCCTTTCAGGTAGGCCAGGCTGTAGATGTGGACCATCAGGGAGATGAAGGTCACCACCACCAGCATCATCACGGAAATGGGATCAAGGATGATGCCCATATCGATGGATACGCCTTTGGAGAATTCGAGCCAGGTGATCTGCAACGGTACCAGTTTCTGATAAACGCCGTTCACTTTACCATAATCAAAGAAATAACCATAGGCGGTATAGAGCGACAGCAGGGTGGAGGCCAGTAACAAGCTGGTCCCGATCATCCCTGAAGTATTCTTGAAATAGGTCCTGCCGAAAATACCCAGCAGCAGGAAGCCCGCCAGGGGCAGCAGGGGAATGAGTGCTATATAAGTTGTGTTTGGCATAAGGCCTCACCCTCGTTCCCTCTCTCCCGATAGCTATCGGGAAGAGGGAGGCCGGGCTTTTTATTTTTTAATCAACAAGTGTATTTAAGCATTTCAACAATTAATCACTTTCAACAATTAACACCCCGCACCAATCTACTCCCTTTCCTCCCCCTTCAGGGGGAGATAGAGAGGGTTTAATATTTCATTTCTTCCGCATTCTCCACATCGATCGAATGATGACTCCTGTAGAGATTGATGATGATGGCGATCGCGGTTGCCGCTTCAGCCGCCGCGATGGCGATCACGAAAATGGTGAAGAACACCCCGTCGAGCCGGTTGGGCCAGACATATTTATTGAACGCGATGAAATTCAGGTTCACACTGTTCAGGATCAGTTCAACGCTCATGAGCATGGTGATGAGGTTCCTCCGGGTGAAGAAACCGAATACGCCGATGAAGAACAGCGTGGCGCTGATGAACAGGATATGATATAGTCCGGGTTCCATCATGTTGTCTGCGGCTTGGATTTTAATGCGATGACGATACAGCCGATCATGGCGGCCAGCAATAACATACTGACCACTTCAAAGGGCAGGGCGAATCCATTCTCATTCACATCCAGCATCTGCCTGCCGATATTGGCTACGGTTGGTTCGGTCGCCTCAAGGGTCGTCTTACTGAATGTATATTGATTCACCTGCAGCATGGTCAGCGCCAGGCCACAAAAAGCGGCCAGTGCGGCGAATAACTGCCTGGTGGGTTTTTGCCTGGGCAATAATTCTCCGGCCTGCTGGGTCAGGAAGATGGAGAAGATGATCAACACCACGATCCCTCCCACATACACCACGATCTGTACCGCGGCGATGAACTCATATTCCATCCAGAAGAACAGACCGGCTATGCCGATCAATGTGAATAACAAATAGATGGCTGCCCGGAAGATCTGCCGGGTGGTGACCGACAGCAATCCGCTCCCCAGTATCAGGGCGGCCAGTAAATAAAATATGATGGTTGATCCGTTCATTATTCTACGCCTTCCATGATCTTGGATCCTGGATTATTTAAGATTTTTGTCAGTTGGGCCCGGTCGAACACGCTGTGCTCAAAGGTCTGCGCCATCACGATCGCGTCAGACGGGCAGGCGATGATGCAGAGGTTGCACATGGTGCAGAGTTCGAGGTGATAGACCAGTTTATCGATCGCTTTCTTCTTCTTTCCTTCCGGGGTGATATCGAATTTGGTGACCACTTTGATGGTGCCGTTCGGACAAGCCAGTTCACAGGCCGTACATCCGGTGCACCGGTGTTCGTTGTTCTCATCGTGCGGCATCACCACTTCACCCTTGAAGCGATCCGCCATTTTCAGTGTATCCCGGTTATCGGGATACTCCTGGGTGATGATCTCTTTGTGGTGGGTGAAATAATACCCGGTTCGGCGCATGCCTACCAGCAGCGATCGTATCCCTTTGTAAATGTCTTTTATGTAGTTTACTATGAACATATTGGCCTCACCCCTCGATCCCCTCTCCCGAAGAGAGGGGAGGCCGGGCATTTGTTTTTCTATTTTACTATTGTACTAACCATTCAAAATTCAGTGTCTTTTCAACTTTAACTTTCAATTCATATTCTTCATACTTCGTTTCGATCTTCTCCATATCCTCTCCCTAAAGGGAGAGATAGAGAGGGTTAAAAATGCCACCCCGCGATCGCGATCGCCGTTGCCAGCAGGATATTGATCATACTGATGGGCAACAGGTATTTCCATTCCAGGTTCAGCAGCTGGTCGATCCGCAAACGCGGGAAGGTCCACCTGAACCACATGATCACGAAGATCAGGAAGAAGGTCTTCCCGAAGAACCAGATACTCGAGGGTATATAGTCCATCACCCGGTTGAACCCTTCCCAATGCCCGATATGGAAGGGCATCCATCCGCCCAGGAACAAGATCGCGCCGATCGAACAGACGATGAACACGTTGATGTATTCGGCCAGGAAGAACAGGGCGAATTTCATCCCGGAATATTCGGTATGGAATCCGGCGGTCAGTTCCGATTCGGCCTCTGCCAGGTCGAAGGGGGCCCGGTTGGTCTCGGCCGTCACCGCGATGATGAAGATCACGAAGGCGACAAGTACCGGAACATGCCCTTTGAAGATCCACCAGCCATCCGCTTGCGATTGGATGATGTCTGATATCTTCAGGCTGCCGGTGAGCACCACAACGACCAATACAGAAAGCCCGGCAGACAATTCATAACTCACGATCTGCGCCCCGCTGCGCATGGCGCCCATCAGGGAATATTTATTGTTACTGGCCCATCCCGCCATCAGGATACTGATGACCATGATGGAGGAGACGGCAGATACATATAATACGCCGATATTGAGGTCCCACAATTGAAAATCCTTCGCAAAGGCGATCGGCGCCATCAGCAGCATGGCCACCATCATGGCGATATAAGGAGCCAGGTTGAACAGGAACTTATCGGAACCACTTGGCGTCATCCCCTCTTTCACCAGCAATTTCAGGGTATCGGCAAGCGACTGCAGTAAACCAAAGGGACCAACCCGGTTCGGTCCAAGGCGGATCTGCATCCAGGCTGCAACCCTGCGTTCCATGATCACCAGCACAAGTCCCAGTACCGCAAATAAACCGATCACGGCGATACCGGCGATCACCATTTCGATGATCAGGGCCAGCGTCGGACTGAAGGTTTGATACAACCAGTCGTGCAGGGCGTTAGCGATATAAGATAGACTCCACATTTCTTAATTCTGAATTGTAAATTATCAATTTTGAATTGATGGCGTATTGCCCTTCATTCAAAATTCAACATTCAACATTTAACATTACCTACCGGTCAATATCGGGTATCACCAGGTCCAGTGTTCCCATCATTGCCACCAGGTCGCCGAGTTTGCTGCCCCTCGCCATCTGATCCAGCGCGGAGAGGTTTGAAAAACCCGGTGATCGGAATTTGATGCGGTAAGGCGTTGTTCCACCTTCACTCACGATATAGACCCCCAGTTCCCCGCGCGCCGTCTCCACCCGGGTATAGAACTCGCCTTTCGGCAGTTTCAATACGGCCTTTGTCTTGGCCTGGAAATCACCTTCCGGAATATTATCGATCAGTTGTTCAATGATGCGAACGGATTGTTTCATTTCCCGGATCCGGATCATATACCGGGCGAAGGAATCGCAACCGTTCTCCAAAACCTCATCAAACTGCACTTGATCGTAAGCGGCGTATGGGTATAATTTCCGGATATCGCTGCTGACCCCGCTGCCCCGGGCCGTCGGACCCGAACAACCAAAGGATACGGCATCCTCAGCCGAGAGGTAACCAACCCCTTTCATCCTGTTCTGGAAAATGATATTGCCGGTCACCAGTTCATCATACTCATCGATCTTGGATTTGAACAGGGTGATAAAGGACTTTACTTTTTTCTGAAAGTCGGGATGCAGTTCCGCCATCAATCCGCCGGGCACATAATAATTCATGGTAAGCCTTGCTCCACAGGTCTCCTCCATGATCTCATTGATCGTTTCCCGTTCGCGGAAGGCATGGAAGAAAGGAGTGAACGCGCCGACATCCATGGCCATGGCGCCCCACCATAATTCGTGTGATGCGATGCGGGTCAGTTCGTCCATGATCACCCTCACCACTTTAGCACGCTCCGGCACTTCGATCTGCATGCCTTTTTCCACGCAAAGGGCGCAGGCATGGTTATTCATATGGGCCGAGAGATAATCCATCCGGCTGGTGACATAAATGAACTGGCGATAGGTCAGGCTCTCGCACATCTTCTCAATGGAGCGGTGGATATAGCCGAGATGAGGCTCCACCTTTTTGATGGTCTCCCCGTTCAGCGTGATCACCAGGTGCAATACCCCATGCGTCGCGGGATGCTGGGGGCCCACATTGATGACCAGGTCGCCAGCCCCTTCTAAATCTCCCCCGGTGGAGGAGACTTGCGAAGCCGTTTGCAATATTTCAGTTTCTCTAAACATTTTTACTCTTTTATCCTCCCCCTTCGGGGGAGTTAGAGGGGGCTTTTATAGTTTGATCATATTGATCGGGTCCTCGTAATCCTTCCGCATCGGGTTCTTCCCTTCCCATCCTTCTGGCAAGATCAGCAATCGCAGATCGGGATGATCGGTGAAATGCACGCCGAACATCTCATACACCTCGCGCTCGTGCAATTCCGCGGTCTTCCAGAGGGTGCAGACCGTCCTGATCTCCGGCTTGTTCCTGTCCAGCTTTGATTTGATGACGATATTATGCCTGAAAGCCGTTGAACTGAGGTGATACACCATGGTAAGGTGTGTCTTCCAGTCGATGCAGGTGAGACAGAACATATAATCGAATGACAAGGATGCGTCGGTGCGTAATTGCGAGGCAAAAGCCGGCCAGTCGGATGGCTCCACATTTATATTCAGCCATTCCCCGCTTTCATCATACGTGGCCGCAGGTAAAAGTTCCGTGATCCTCGATTTCAATTCTTCGTTCTGCATGTTAATTATAGTCCAGACTTTATTTGTTCCCTCGTAAGGCCTTTTTTTATTTTTTCCTGTAAACTGATCAGTGCATGTAACAGCGCCTCAGGCCTGGGCGGGCAACCGGCAACATAGACATCCACGGGGATGATGTGGTCGGCCCCTTTCACCACCGAATACGTATTGTAAAAGAACGGTCCGCCGCTGATGGCGCATGCGCCCATGGCGATCACGTATTTGGGATCCCCCATCTGGTCATACAGCCTTTTCAGGACCGGGCCCATCTTATTCACGATCGTGCCGGCGATGATGATCACATCGGCCTGCCGGGGTGAGGCACGGGCCACTTCAAACCCGAACCGGGAAAAATCGTATTTGGCTGAAGCCACCGCCATCATTTCGATACCGCAACAGCTGGTAGCGAACGTGAGCGGCCACAAGGAGTTGGAACGGGCCCAGTTGATCACATCATCGAGCTTACTCAGCACGATGCCACCCCCGGGTACCTCATGGACCTGGCCGGGGAAATCAGACTTAGCCACATTCGTTTTTACATCCATTTCAATGCGCCTTTTTTATGGGCATATAAGAACCCCATGAATAAGATAAAAATAAAGATCACCATTTCAACCAGGGCCAGCCAACCCACGGCTTTTGCCGCCACCGCCCAGGGATAGAGGAATACCAGCTCCACATCGAAAATGAGAAAGATCAATGCAAATAGGTAATAACCAACATTCAGCTGGATCCAGGTCTTCCCCTGCGTAGGAATACCGCACTCATAAGGCTCACCTTTCTGAGGATTGGTGGTTGTCTTGGTGAGTATTTTAGCGATCAGGATTGCGATAGAAGAAAAGGCCAGTGCTGCAAGTACCAGGATGATCATGGAGGATGCGCCCATAGTAAGGATCAGTTAGCGGTTGATTGGTTTTTGAAGCTACAAGATACTGAAAAAAGGATTACAGCGACCTATCCGAAGAGGCAGTTATCTATCATTTTCAGAGATGACATTCATCAGTTTTTTTAAAGTGAAAACCGGTTAAAGTTCTTTTTCGGACTCAGCCATAAACTTCTGTATGGATATCTTTTTCCGAATAACCCAGGGCCAGGATACGTTCCCTGGCCTCATCGATCATCCCTTTCCATCCGCACAGAAAAAAATCGGCCGGTTTGTGGTCACTGCACATGAATTCATAGACGGCATGTACATAACCGGTCTGCCCTTCCCATTCTTCCCTGGACAAAGCAGGTATATATTTAAACCCGGGCAGTTCCGATTGCAAAGCATTCAATTCTTCATAAAACAAAAGGTCTTTTTGGGTCCGGCAACCGAAGATCAGGTAGATGTGCTGGTGGGGGATGTCTTTGTTCTTGATGTGATGCACCATGCTCCTGAAAGGCGCGATACCCGTACCGGTGCAGATGAGGTACAGGTCTTTGTCCAGGGGCTCCCTCATCTTAAATACACCCTGCGGTCCGCGGAATTTCACCTCCGACCCGATCCCCAGGTGTTCAAAAATGAAATGCGTACCGGTCCCATATTTGTCCAGTACGATGATCAGTTCGAAAACATTGGTCCCGTTGGGCCAGGAGGCGATGGAATAGCTGCGTAAACGTTTGTTCGGTTTGGGATCGATCGGCAGGTCCATGGTAATGAACTGCCCGGGAATGAAATCGAATGAACTCAGTTCCGGTACTTCGATCCAGAATCTTTTGGTGGTACTGGTCTCATCTTCTATACGGATCACTTTCCCTGTACGCCACGGTAATAATGCCATGCTGATTTTTCAAGAAAGGTACAAAGAAAAAAATATCCTGATCTGCTTACCGGCTGGTCAAGGTAAAATTCCATACAGTCCTGATCATCTCACCAGTAATTTTTTGACCTGTATCGAATGGGTGGAGAAAAGTTTCAACTGATAGATCCCCGGAGCGAGCCCTTCGAGGCTGAGTCTGTTATTCCTGCCCTGTAAACTGAATTGCCTGACAAGCTTTCCTTCGGTATCATAGATCAGGGCGCTGTTACAGTTCCCGGTTGATGAGATATTGAGGATGCCTTCCGAAACCGGGTTGGGATAGATCGTGATATCGTCATCCGCGGTGGAAAAATCAACCTTGCGTACCGGCGAATACCCGAATGTCCCATCCCGGTCAATGATCTTTAGCCGGTAAAAATTCAGGGCCGGCAAGGGCAGTGCATCCGTGAGACGGTAGTTGTTGTTCCCGCTGCCATTCAGGGCTGCAACGGTTCCGATCGGATTATACCTAGAACCGTCGCCGCTTCGCTCAACCACAAATGAAGCCGTATTCAGTTCATTATCGGTAACCCATTGCAATAAGGCCTGCTTGTTTTGCTTTACGGCTTCAAAGGAGACCAGGCTCACCGGTAATGGCGTATTCCCGCCCAATCCTCCGTTGTTTAGCCAGAATTCACTGAAACTGTTGACGGGGAATTCGGCATAATAACCATTATCGTAAGGGATGATCTCGGTATTGGCGGGCAAGATGTATTGGTAAGAACCACCGGGCAGATTATCCGTCAATATGCCATTCTCCTGCAAGACGGGGCCGCTGTATTTTGTTACCCCTAGTTCATAAGGATCCCCCGGCTTGGTACAGGGAGTGCATCCCGTTGCCGTGATCAGGCTCTTGGCCTCGGCGTCGGTGAAATAAAAACGTACGGAAACATAACCGACCGGTTGATTGGCAGGACGAATCACGAGATTCCTGTTCAGGTAGTACTGTCCATTATGATTTCGTACCGCGCCGGCATAGGGATAGACATCCACCACCGTATTGCCCAGGTTCTGGCCATTGGCGTTGATGGAGGCGAAACGCGTTCCTCCTGAAATATAGTGTACCCAGTTGGCGCCGCTCACGTTCTGCGTGGAGTTCAGCAATTGCCCGCCGGTATAGATGGCCGCCTTGTCGAACACATGGATATCGTCGATGCCCACGCCCTCGGTATTGAAACCCGCGTCACTGGCCATCACAAAACGGAATCGGACACTGCTGCCCGTCGTGGGAACATTCACACTGGCCACATGCCATTTGCCGAACGACGTTCTCCATTGATGGAGCGCCGTCGGGTCGTTATACCAGTTGATCCCACCCCCATTCGTTCCCAAACGGTTCCAGGTGACACCGCCATCGGTAGAGTAATCTACCCAGGTATAATCGCAGGGACACCCGTCCTCAATAGAAAATATATGACTGAATGATAAGACGGGTTGTGTAAGTCCGGATAAATTGAAACAGGGAGAATACAGGTAGGACAATTCATTATTGGCATAATTGCCCGCCAGGTTGGTCACCCAGGCCTTGGTGCCGTTGGCGGCCTTATTGATCACGGTCTTGGCAGGCGTTCCCCATTGCCAGCTGCTGTTGCTGCCCTTCGTGTACCAGGATCCGTCGTTGCCTTCAAATCCTTCGAGGTAGGGGAAACTGCTGATCACCGGGCTGGTATGGAAATTATAATTCAGCACGCTGTCGTTAGCGGCATAATTATCCGCAGGCGCTTTGACCCAGAGATCGAACCGATAATCTGTATTCTGCAACAGGTTCGCAGTAGCGGTAAACGTATAGTCTTGTGTTGAATTCGCACCGATGGCAGGTACCAGTTCCGTGACCGGCGCAGCGCCATTGATGGAATAACTCACCGGCACATTGGTGAATGACGTGGCGCTGTAATTTTTGATCCGGATGGTAACCGGCTGAACGCCATTCATAGCGCAACCGGAAAGTGAGGGAGAAATGACCCGGGAGATCGCCACATCATTCAAGGCCTCACTCAGCAACACATCGTCAATGGTATATCCATCATCCTGGTCCAGGATGGGATTGGCCATGTTGGCCGAGGTGATCCCCTGTTGCCCGATCTTCACCTGGAAACTGCTGGTGATGGGCTGGGCCGGAACTACGGTATCCAGCACATCGTTGACATTGATCAGGGCGTGTTTCCATCCACCGAGCCCGGCCTGGTTGGCCACCAGGTCGTAAGCGAATACCCAGGGCTTATCGTCTCCTCCCCGGATCCATACCTTATTGTTGGGATTATTATCCTGCCCGTGATTCTTATAATAGAGATCAAAACGCAACTGGTTTCCTGAATTATAGTTGGACGCATTATAAGTGAGCAGGAGGCTGTCTGTTGATAAAGCGCCGTAAGGGAACTGATCCAGGGTAATGGCCCGGTTGCCGTTCAGGGCGAAGCCGGTGTTCACAAAGGTCCTGGCCCGGCCCCGCGTGCTATTGGTTTTAAAATCCACCCGGTCAATACTGTCCAGCCCGATCGTATTGACGACATAATCCTTTTGTATGGCCGATTCAAATCCTTCCGGGGTGGGCAAGGTCAGGACCGGATTGGCCAATTGCTTGATGACGACCGTGACGGTATCATCAGCGGCCTGGTTATCTCCCACATGTTTCACCCAGGCCCTGATGGTATAGATGCCGGGGGCCGAGAAGTTGGCTGTTTGAGTAAAAGTATATTGCAGACTGCCCAATGCAGCAATGACTGCAGACCCGGATTCGGTCACTACCGGATCACTGTTCACCTGGTAGGATAAATTATAGATCCCTGATGAGGCGACGTTATCGAGATTCCTGAAGGTCAGTTTGATGCTTTCCGTTGCGCCCAGTGATGAGGAAGTGAATTGTCTTCCGGTCACCGGCGCATCGATGGATACCGCTTTGAAATTATTATCGAAGCCGGCCAGGGTGCAAACTCCGGTTGAAGGCAGGGCGCTTTTGGAGACCGACCTGCGGCCGTTCACCGTTCCGTTCTTCGCCGATACGCCGAACCAATAGGTGGTGGAGGCGTTCAGTCCGCTGACCAGGTAACTAAGCCCGGCCGTATTGCCGATCAGCGACATACTGTCGCCTTTCAACTGGAACACATCATAAGAAGTGGCCCCGGTAATGGCGGGCCAGTCGAGTTGCACGAACCCCTCGCAGGGAACCGTGGCCGTCACCACCGGCATACCCAATATCGTGAACGGGTAATCGCTTTGGTCGCTGTAGGCGGATGAGTTGCGTCTGACCCTGATCAATGCATTGTTTGTAAGCGTTGCGGGAACCACCCAGCTCAGGGAACGCGCGGTTGCCGCAACATTATTATTGATGGGCGCCCAGCTCGCTCCGTTATCGAAAGAAGTATCCACCGAAAAAGTATTTGCATCATCGCCGTATGCATTCCAGCGGATGATCTCGGTCTCGCCGGGTACCAGCGTCTCGCCGCCGAAAGGATATTCTACGGTGACTCCGTTCATTTCCACCTGGTAGGTCAGTACATATTCCTGTGGACCCTGGGGTACCGAAAAAGCGTTTACGTTGAGTGAGTAGGTTCCTGCAACGGGATTATTGATCACCACCTGTTCGATATTATTGGTATGATCGGCCCCGGGTGTTGCAACAGCGGTCACATTCAGGGGGTTCAGGATCAGTGGAAGTGTCGTATTAGTCAGGGGGTCCGTAACCGTCAGGTCGAGGTCGTTCACCAGGGTTGTAGCGGCATTGGGGGCCGCTTCCGGATCGGCCCAATACAACAGCACTTTCAAAGACCTGGCCCCCGCGGGAACCGTGATGGGATAGGATGCAGGTGTTATGCTGATGAAATAGCGATTGCCTTCCATGGCTTCGGCCGCGCGGCGGGCATTCAGGTTTCCAAAGCCGAAAGTATAATCCGGACCGGCATTGCCCAGGTCTTCCGCCGCGTTGCAGAGCAGGGCTTTCACCAGGGATGCCTTGGGTGTGGCGCCCCCGTTGAGCGTGCGGTATCGTTCATTCAGGATCGTTACCGCGCCGGCCACCATCGGGCCCGACATGCTCGTACCGCTGTTGTTTCCGTATGAGTTGTTATGTCTTGTTGATAAAACACTGACCCCGCTGGCCACGATCTCCGGTTTCAGGCGGCCATCCTTTACCGGGCCCCGGCTGCTGAAATTCGCGATCGAATAATCCGACTGGTTCATCGCACCAACGGTCAGCACATTCTTGGCGCATTGCCAACCCGTTTTGACCGTAGCGTAGGCGCCGGGATAAGGCGCACAGGTGTACGTACCGTCGTTGCCCGCCGAAAACACGTGCAACACATTTTCATAGGCGCGCATCTGGGCATCGGCATAATTGCTCAGCACATCATAGACGCCATTGCCAATACAACCATCATCTGCCGCGGTATAGGAATTATTGGTGGCGATCATATTGTAGTCGGTCACATAAGCCGGCGTATTGGTGATCACATCACTGAACCACTGGCTCACGATCCGGGCCCGGGGCGCCATGCCCTTGTTCTTCACATCCAGGATCCCGCCGCCGGCAACGGTTCCGGAGGTATGGATACCATGAAAACTGGGAACGTTATATACCCGGTTGATGAGGCGTCCCGTGAAATCGATATGTGTCGAGATCTCCGCGTTGTCGCCCACACCTACCGTGACATTCCGCCCCGAAAGGTTCCGCCCGGAAATGGATTGCAGGCTGTTGACCCCATGTAATCCGGTGCCTTTATAATTCAGCGGCTGATCGGAAATGTTTTGCAGGCTGATGAAACTGACGAAAGGGAGCGCGGCAATGCGGTCGATGATATTCTTATCCGGACGGATGAAGAGCAGTTGTGCGGAATTGAATTTAACCGGAACGATCGCAGCACCATGGCTGATCATTTCCTGCTCTGCTTCGGTTCTCCCAACCCCCGGATACAAGGCAACCGCGATCAGTTTGTTCTCCGTTTTTGAATTGCCCATCCGGAGATCATCCAGCGTGGGATCTTTCTTGTACCCGGAAGGCAGGTTGATGATGCTTGTTATGCCATCCGCTTCCAGTGAGTTAAAATCGAGATCGCTTTTGATCACCGCCAGGAAGGCATTACCCGGAAAATAGTCCCCCAGCCGGATGCCCCTCCGGTTCAACTCCTCTTTTTTTTCTTTTGAAGGAAGGCTGGAAAACCGGACCAGGACAAAATATTGCCCGTTAAACAATGCAGTTTGAATTGATCCCGGGGAAAAGCGTTGCGTTGAGATATTATTTTCCGCAGGAAGCTTGCCCCGGATGAAGCCAATGTACTGTTGTCCAGGCTGCGCAAACAGGTCCCGGCCACAGAAAACGAAGAAAGCGGCAATGAATAAGGGGTAGCATTTTTTCATCGGACTGCACAACGATTGGATATCGGTTGATCGAAACCAGGGTAAAAATATGACGAAAATCCGTCAAAATTCATACGGATAACGCTTTTAAGGGCGCTGATATTGCCGCTCTAAAGGCTATTTCCGGGTTTTTTTTGATCATGCCCTATCTTTGCCAACGGATGAACCTGGACCTGTTGCTGAACGAATATGCCCATGACCCCCGCAGTTTTACCATTGCGGACAGGATCACTTTGTCTCAACCACAGCGTTTACACCTGGCCGGACTACAGGGAAGTTCCGCCCCTTTTGTCGTTTCAGCGGTCTTTAACCATGCCTCCGCATCGCAACTGAACCACCTGGTCATCCTGCGGGATGCGGAAGAAGCCGCGTATTTCCACAACACGATTGAAAATATTTCCGGGGCGCTCGACCTTTTTTATTTCCCTTCCTCTTTCAAGAACAAAAGGAATTACCGCCTGCTCAACAGCAGCCATGTGATGCTGAGGACAGAAGCCCTGACCCGGGTGGCTGCGGGAGGAAATAAAAAATTACTCATCACCTACCCCGAAGCCCTTGTTGAAAAAGTGGTGCTGCCCGAAAAACTCGCCGCCAATATCATCGCCATCAAACAGGGAGATACCCTTGACCTGATGGCCATCCTGGGGATCCTGGTCGATTATGGTTTTGAAAGGACGGATTTTGTATACCAGCCAGGCCAGTTCGCGGTCAGGGGCGGTATCCTGGATATCTATTCTTTCGGGAATGAAAAACCTTACCGGATCGAGTTGTTCGGCAATGAGGTGGACAGTATCAGGATCTTTGACCCGGAAACCCAGTTGAGCGAAAGGAAATTGTTACAGGTCAGTATCATCCCCAATATCGAGACGCGGTTTGAGACCGGAGAAAAGATCTCCCTGTTTGATTTCCTTCCGGAGAACACCGTGGTTTGGACATCCGACTGGACATTCATCAGGGAGAAGATCGAACAACAGGAAGAGGATTTTGAGGTTTGGAGTTTGAGACCTGAATTTACAGGTTCGTCGCTTGCTGAAGAGGAAAATGAGTCGGAGCGGGTGGAACTGACCAAGGATGATTTTATTTCCGCCAACGACATCGAGGAGAAACTGACGCATCGCCACATTATTGAATTCGGCGGCAGGTCTTACTTCATCGACCAGCCGTTAACCGCAAACAACAAACAACAAACGGTCTATCATACCAAAGACCAACCGGCCTTCAACCGCCAGTTCGACCTGTTGATCCGGAACCTGAAAGAATACGAATCGAAGAAATATACAATTTTCCTCTTCGCAGAGAATCCCAAGCAACTCGAAAGACTGCATGTGATCTTCACCGACCTAAAGGCCGAGATCAACGTAGTGCCTATAACCACTTCCATTCACGAAGGCTTTATCGACGATGACCTGAAACTGGTCTGCTATACCGATCACCAGATCTTTCAGCGATACCATAAATACCGGGTGAAACAGGCCTTCAGCAAGAACAAGGCGCTCACCCTGAAAATGCTGCGGGAACTGCAACCCGGCGATTATGTGACCCATATCGATCATGGCGTGGGGGTTTACAGCGGATTGCAGAAGATCGAAGCCAATGGCCGGATGCAGGAAGCCGTGCGCATCCAGTACAAGGACGGCGACCTGCTCTACGTGAACATCTCCTCCCTGCACAAGATCAGCAAGTACAGCGGCAAGGAAGGTACGGTTCCCAAGATGAACAAGTTGGGCAGCGATGTATGGAACCGGCTGAAGGAAAAGACCAAGAAACAGGTCAAGGATATCGCTACTGACCTGATCCGGCTATATGCCCAGCGCAAGAGCCAGCCCGGGTATGCTCACAGTCCGGATAATTATATGCAGACCGAACTGGAAGCCAGTTTCATTTATGAAGACACGCCCGACCAGGGCAAGGCCACCGAAGACGTGAAACGGGACATGGAAAAGCCATCGCCGATGGACCGCCTGGTTTGCGGTGATGTGGGATTTGGAAAGACCGAGATCGCCATACGTGCCGCCTTCAAGACCTGTTGCGACGGTAAACAGGCAGCAGTGCTCGTGCCCACCACGATCCTGGCCTATCAGCATTACAAGACCTTCGGCGAAAGGCTGAAGGAATTTCCGGTGACCGTAGATTTCATCAACCGGTTCAAATCGGCCAAAGAGAAGAAAGCGACCCTGCAGAAACTGGCTGAGGGTAAAATCGACATCATCATCGGCACACACGCCCTGCTGGGCAAGGACGTCAAATTCAAGGAGCTGGGACTGATGATCATCGACGAAGAACAGAAATTCGGCGTAGCCTCCAAGGAAAAGCTGAAACAGCTCCGGGCCACCGTTGATTCCCTGACGCTCACGGCAACGCCTATACCGCGTACCCTGCAGTTCAGCCTGATGGGAGCCCGGGACCTCAGCATCATCAATACGCCCCCGCCCAACCGGCAGCCCATCCAGACCGAAGTAATGGTCTTCAATGAAGACGCGATCAGGGATATCATCTATTACGAGACAGAAAGGGGCGGCCAGGTCTTCTTCATCCATAACCGCGTCAATGGACTGGCCGAAATGAAGGGTCTCCTGCAGGGACTTTGCCCGGATATCAGCATCGCCTACGCCCACGGGCAAATGGAAGGGGACCAGTTGGAAGACACCATACTCGATTTCATGGACAAGAAATACGATGTGCTGGTCTGTACCAACATCGTGGAAAGCGGGGTGGACATCCCCAATGTCAATACCATCATTGTCAATAATGCCAACCAGTTCGGACTGAGTGACCTCCACCAGCTCAGGGGAAGGGTGGGCCGCAGCAATAAAAAAGCATTCTGTTATCTGCTGGCACCTCCGATGAGCACCCTGCCGGCCGACAGCCGTAAGCGACTTCAAACGCTGGAGCAATACAGTGAACTGGGCAGCGGATTCCAGATCGCCATGCGTGATCTCGACATTCGCGGCGCCGGTAATATGCTGGGCGGAGAACAGAGCGGTTTCATCGCCGAGATCGGTTTTGAAATGTACCAGAAGATCCTCGATGAGGCGATCCGGGAATTGAAGAGAAAAGAATTCAAACAACTGTTCGCTGAAGAGATCCAACAGCAGGATGATTTTGTGAAAGACTGCAGCATCGATACCGACCTGGAGATCCTGATACCTGACAGCTATGTGGAAAGCATAACAGAAAGGCTGAGCCTTTATTCAAGACTGGACAACTGCGAGACCGAAGACGACCTGCTGGCTTTCCATGCCGAGCTCACCGACCGTTTCGGAGCCATTCCGGCCCAGGTGGAAGACCTCTTCACGACCGTCCGCTGCCGAAAGATCGCGGTTGAACTGGGTTTTGAAAAGATGTTGCTGAAGAATGAGGTCCTGAAGTGTTTCTTTGTCAGTAACCCGGAATCACCGTACTTCCAGAGCGAGACCTTCAACGGCATTTTGAAATTCCTCCAAACCGGGACCAATAAGGGCAAACTGAAACAAGTGGGTAAGAACGGGATCCTGGTAGTGGAAAGCATCAGGTCCATGAACGAGCTCTTCGAATTCCTGACCCGGATGCGGGACAGTATCTAACCCCCGGTTGCCGAGAATCCCTCCTTCGCTTCATAAAATCAAGCTATATGAACTGTCAGGCTGAGCTTGTCGAAGAAATGTCAGGCTGAGCTTGTCGAAGAAATGTCAGGCTGAGCTTGTCGAAGAAATGTCAGGCTGAGCTTGTCGAAGAAATGTCAGGCTGAGCTTGTCGAAGCCTTGTCAGGCTGAGCTTGTCGAAGAAATGTCAGGCTGAGCTTGTCGAAGCATTGTCAGGCTGAGCTTGTCGAAGCCTTGTCAGGCTGAGCTTGTCGAAGCCTTGTCAGGCTGAGCTTGTCGAAGCCCTGGCGAAGCACCGCATAAAAAAGCCGTCCCATTCATATGAGACGGCTTCACAATACGTTCGGATCTTACCAGGCTTTCTTAGCCACCCCGTTCTTTACGGCTTCCAAAGCGGTCGCTTCGCTGAGCATGGTGGTCATTTTATTGCCTTTCCCATCGTCTCCCTGGGCCATATAGCCTCCGCGGGAGGTTTTGGTTATCACCGCATTCTGCATGGGAACGTTTTTTTCCTTCGTTTTCATGCAATAAGCTGTTAACATGTTTGACATTTTAGTAGAATTTATGGTTAGTAATAATGGGTTGAAGTAGTAAGCTTCAGCCTACAAGCTACTCAAATTATTGGTTTTTGCAAAATAAGGGGGCTTGGGGACTATCGGGTTATCCACATATGGGCTAAGAGCTTGCATGCGAAAAAGACGTAAAAAGAAATCCGTTTCGGCGCTCTTTTCTTCTCTTTTGCTCCTTTTTCCTCTTAGCCAGGTCTTGATTATGCGTCGATCTTCGCGTATTTCGCGTGGGTTTCGATGAATTCCCTCCGGGGAGGAACCTCATCCCCCATCAGCATGCTGAACACCCTGTCGGCTTCAGCGGCGCTTTCAATGGAAACCTGTTTGAGGGTACGTGTGGCCGGGTTCATGGTGGTCTCCCACAATTGCTCGGCGTTCATTTCTCCCAGACCTTTGTAGCGTTGAATGTTCACACTGTCATCCTTTCCCTGTCCAAGCCTGGCCACCAAGGCCTTGCGCTCTTCGTCATTCCAGGCATATTCCTGTTCCTTTCCTTTCTTCACGAGATATAAGGGCGGCTGGGCGATATAGACATATCCCTGCTCCACCATCTCCTTCATATACCGGAACACAAAGGTCAATATCAACGTCGCGATATGGCTTCCATCCACATCGGCATCGGTCATGATGATGAGCTTATGGTAACGCAGTTTGGCCAGGTCGAGCGCCTTGGGATCTTCAGCTGTTCCGATCTTCACACCCAGCGCGGTGAACATATTGCGGATCTCTTCATTGTCGTAGATCTTGTGCTCCATGGCCTTCTCCACGTTAAGGATCTTTCCCCTCAACGGCAGGATCGCCTGGAAGCTGCGGTCCCGGCCCTGTTTGGCGGTACCGCCGGCCGAATCCCCTTCCACCAGGTATAACTCACAATGATTGGGGTCCTTATCGCTGCAATCGGCTAGTTTACCGGGCAATCCGCCGCCGGTAAGCACGGACTTGCGTTGCACCATTTCACGGGCCTTACGGGCTGCGGCCCGGGCCTGTGCAGCCAGGATCACTTTCTGAATGATCGTTTTGGCATCCTTGGGATTTTCTTCAAGATAGGCCACCAATACACGGCTCAGGGTACTGTCAACCACTCCCATTACTTCGCTGTTGCCCAATTTCGTCTTGGTCTGTCCTTCAAACTGGGGCTCGGGTACCTTCACGGAAATGATGGCGCTCAATCCTTCGCGGAAATCATCTCCTTCGATCTCCACCTTGGCTTTTTCAAACAGCCCTTCTTTCTCCCCGTAACTTTTGAATACCCGGGTGATGGAACGACGGAATCCCGCCACATGGGTACCCCCTTCGATGGTGTTGATATTGTTCACATAGCTGAACAGGTGTTCCTGGTAACCGGTGTTATAGATCATAGCCACTTCCACCATCACATTGGTACCTTCATCACGGCCATCACAATAGATCACTTTCGGCAACAGGGGCTGGCGGTTGGCATTCTTATCGAGCATTTCCACGAATTCAACGATACCCCCTTCGCTGTAAAAGGTCTTGGTATAGGTCTTGTCTGCCTCATCTTTCTCCCGAAGGTCATTCAGTATGATGGTGATCTTTCGGTTCAGGAAGGCCAGTTCACGTAAGCGTCCTTCCAGGATACCCCGGTTATATTCGCCGGAAGTGAAGATGCTGAGATCGGGCCAGAACTTGACTGTGGTACCGTGAAGGTCAGAACTGCCGGTTTCCCTCACCGGATATTTGGGAACGCCTTTTTCATATTCCTGTTCAAAGGACTTGCCGTCGCGGTTGACCGTAACGTGCAAACGGGAACTCAGTGCGTTAACACAACTGACACCCACCCCGTGCAAACCACCGGATACCTTATAGGAATCCTTATCGAACTTACCTCCCGCATGCAATACCGTCATCACCACTTCCAATGCGGAACGGTTCTCCTTGGTATGCATCCCGGTGGGGATACCCCGCCCATCGTCTTCCACGGTGATCGAATTATCCTCGTTGATGGTCACGGTAATGTTCTTGCAATAGCCGGCCAGGGCTTCGTCGATGGAGTTGTCCACCACCTCGTAAACCAGGTGATGCAAACCCTTCACCCCCACATCGCCGATGTACATGGCGGGCCGTTTACGGACGGCTTCAAGCCCTTCTAAAACCTGGATACTATCGGCGCCATAGCCGTTGTTGGCGGGAGTAACTACTGGTACAGTTTCTGTTGGCATAAATTCGTTCAAAATCGCTTTATATGGACTGATTTCTAATTCGGGCAAATGTACGGAAAAGCAAGGGTTTCAGGCAATTAAAAGCGGGTTATTTTAGGCTGTTTTTTAATAAAGATTTCCACAGTTTCCCGGGCGTTTTTTCAGTATGAAGCTGACCCTTGAAATTGTGCCTTTTCAGTGTGCTGCTGGGAATCAAGATTTCACTGATTTATGCCAACTGCAGACTGCAAACTGCCCACTGCTAACTGCTGACTAAACTCGTCCCAACCCTGCTTAACAGCAGGCAAGCTTTAACATTCCACCTTCAGCCTTTTTCTTATCTTTGCATCGAAATTTTTCAATGTATCAGACCGCCGACATACTGACCCTGGCCAACCGCCAACCCATGATGCAGGAAGACCTGGACCTTTTGCTCCATGTCAACCGGGCCGTTCCGGGATCGGTACATTATTCCATCCGCCGTTACCGCAAACAAATGCAATGGAATATAGATGATACAGGTGTGCTGGTTTACCATTACGAAAAGAACAACCCCTCGGCCAATTACCTGGAGCTTAAATTCTGTGTGAGCGGGAACGTATATTGCCGGGAGAAGCAGACTGAATGTGATCTTTGCCAATTCAACGAATCGGGCCGATGCATTGAAAAAGTGGATAGTGTGGATGTACTGAGTTTCAGCTTCAGTCCGGCTTACCTGCTCCAGTTCACCAAGAACAACCGCCAGTCTAGCCTGACAGAAGAAGTGTTGAATTTTTCACACCCATCCTCTTTTTCGCGTCAATTGCCGCTTTGCGGAAAAACACGCTCGGCCATTGAAGCCCTGCTCAACCATACCTATACCGATACCCTCGAGAACATCTTCATCAATGCCCAGACGCAGATCCTGCTGCTCTACAGCATGGATTGCATGCTGGGTGAAAAGGAAACAGGATTCGCCTGTAAGTTCCTGTCCAATGACGAAGACCGCGCCAAGATCATCAAGGCCCGGGAGGTACTGCTCCAGCATATCGGCGAGCCCATCACCATCAAGGCCCTGAGCCGTAAAGTGGCGATCAACGAATGTTACCTGAAGAAAGGCTTCAAAGAGATCTTCGGCACCACCATCTTCGATTTCTACCAGGGACAGCGCATGGAACACGCCAAATACCTGCTGTATGAAAAAGGCCTGAGTGTTACCGAAGTATCCCTCCTGCTGGGTTATTCCTCCATCTCCCATTTCTCCACCGCGTTCAAGAAACACACGGGCATCAAACCCTGTGAGTTGTTGTTACACTAATCACCTTTTTTCCACTACGGCGCTTAGGCACGAAGCAAGCGAAAAATGAAGTTATTCAAACCTGTCTTTCCGCTTTGTGCCTTCGAGCCTTGGTGGCTATTTCCCTTACCGCTTCAACGGTTCTAATTGGTGAAATCACTCAATTAAAATTAATCTGTACTCATTTTTCCCCTCATTCCTTATCCCCTCACATGATCCTAATCAGTTTTAAACATGACTCCCGCAACAACTCTGTCAGCACATTGTAATGATTCATCTCATTTCGTTTTGATGACAATTCCATGATAAATATCCTTCCGCGCCGGTGCAATTTTACATCAGCAAATGAATCAGCACAACCAACATACCGCATTCAAAATCATCACGGCTTTACTGATGATCGTTCCGGCCGGGGTATCCGCCCAACGTAAATTCAACGATACCGCCACCATCAAAGAGATCGTGGTGACCGCAACCCGAACGGTAAAATCCATCGGTGATATCCCGGTTCCGGTCCAGGTCATCAGCCGGAAATTCATCCAGCAGACCGGCTCACAAAAGCTCATCGATATTTTACAACAACAGACCGGGCTGGTTTTGGCCGACAACCCCCTTGGCCAGGCCCTGCAGGGTTATCCCAACCCCTTTGGCAGCGGGGTGCAATTACAGGGACTCGATCCGGCCTATACCCTCATTTTACTGGATGGAGAACCCCTCACCGGACGCAATGCCGGTATCCTCAACCTGGGACGCGTGGCCGTAGGACAGATCAAACAGATCGAGATCGTGAAAGGTCCGGCCACCAGTTTATATGGTTCCGATGCCCTTGCCGGGGTCATTAACATCATTACGGAAAAAGCCGTTTCCAATAACGGATCCATCCAGCTGCATCATTCATCCAATAATACCTGGGGCTTCAGCGCTTCAGGCACCTTGAAAAAGAACCTGACCGCCTTACAGGTCTTCGCCAACAGGATGAGCAGCAGCGGTTATGATCTCGATGAGAACATCTATGGAAAGACCGTTGACCCTTACCATAATTATTCACTGGCCGCGAAACTGAATATCGACCTCAGTCCAAACACCCAGTTCCAGACTTCCGCAAGGTTATTCACCCAAAAGCAATTCAACAACTACCTGGTCTATACCGGTACGCAGCCGCAGACCGTTGAGGGCAGCAGCAATGAGACCGACTGGAGCGTCAGCAACCAGTTGCATCATCGCTTTTCAAACCGCATAAAACTCATCACTCGTTTTTATACGACAGGTTACCGCGACCATGCCGATGTATTCTTACAAAAAGACGGTTCCCTCTTCGACCGTTCCAATATGCAACAGTTCCTGCTGAAGCCTGAAATACAATTGGAATTCGGCGCGAAGCAGAACCAATTGCTCATCGCAGGTGCGGGATACAATTATGAGACCATTGAAGCAAGCCGCTATGCCTCCGCAAAGAAATTCAACGCGTTTTATTTCTATACCCAGAAGGAATGGTTACCCCTGCAGAACCTGAATATCACACTTGGCGCCAGGCTGGATAAGCACAGCCTGTACAAAATGCAGTTCAATCCGAAACTGGCCATGGCCTACCGGCCCGGACAAAAGCTCACCCTTTTAGGATCAGTTGGTACGGGATTCAAAGCGCCCGACTTCCGCCAGCAGTTCCTGAGTTTTTCGAATTCTTTGGTTGGCTATACCCTGCTCGGCGCCAATGAACTCAATAACGGGCTCATCACCCTCAAACAACAGGGCCAGATCGACCCCAATACGGATATCACGCCCTACCTGACCGACCATCGTTTATTACCCGAACGTTCCGTGGGCATCAATCTCGGGTTCCGTTACCTGCCTGATAACAAGACCACCATCAACGCGGGGTTCTTCCGTAACGATATCAGCAACCTCATCGACCGCTATAACCTGCCCATCACTAAAATAAATAACCAGGCCATCTACAGTTATGTGAACGTGAACCGGGTATTCACCCAGGGTGCTGAACTCAGTGTCAGCCGCAAACTGGGTAAGTCCTGGCAGATCAATTCCGGTTACCAGTATCTTGATGCGAAAGACAAGGACGTCGTGAACCGGCTCAAAGAGAACAAGATCGTGAAAAGGGATCCCGTGACCTATCAAAGCGATTATGTGAAACGCAGCGAATACGGCGGGCTCTTCAACCGCAGCAAGCACAGTGCGAACCTGCAGGTGGCCTGGACCGAGACCAAACAACGTTTCAACGGCAGCCTCCGTGCGGTTTACCGCGGAAGGTTCGGATACAGCGATATAAACGGAGATAATATCCTCGATGATGATCGTGAATACGCCGAGGGCTACCTGTTGCTCAACGCCTCATTCGGCATCAACCTCCCCAGGGGCATCAGCCTGCAGGCGGGCAGCGATAATATCCTCAACCACATGGACCGGGTGAAACTGCCCAACCTCAGCGGAAGGAGCTATTTCATCAACTGTTCGATCGACCTGATAAAAATTTCCACTAAAAAATAAAAAACAACCGAAAATGAAAAAGATGATCTTTACCGGAACAGCATTCGCCATCAGCGCCATGATCCTGCTCAGTTCCTGCTCTAAAACAGACCCTGCCCCCATCGTGACCTTATACCAGAAGACGGATTCGGTGAAAGTGAATTTCAGCAGCACAACCCCTTTCACACTCTTCAGTTTCAAGAACGACGCCGTGGTGGCTAATTCCGACAGCGCCACCAACAAATGGGATTTCGGCCTGCGCTTCACCACTTTTATCGTGAACAGCGGGATCTCCGGTCCGGCCAATGCCGGCGCCATTTTACAGGACAATATCTATGGCTCCGTGACCGCCGCCCCCGTGACCGGTTATGGTTATGATACGGCGACCAACAAGCGGGCCATCAAAGACGGCAGCTGGTATGATTACAACCCGGTCACCCACGCCTTCTCCCCCAAGGCCGGAAAGACATTCATCTTCCGTACCGCGGAAAATTACTACGTGAAAATGGAATTGCTGGCCGTGGATTACGAACCATTCGCCGGACCAACGCCAACACGCCTGATCTACCGTTTCAGGTACACCTACCAGGCCAGCGGCGCGAAAACTTTTTAAGTTGTATGCAAAAAAAGGGCAGGATATCTTCCGAAGATATCCTGCCCTTTTTCATATACGGAATGGATTGGAAATCAAAGCGGGACCTCATTCATCCTTCGAAGAGTTTACACCTTTTGAAAAGGTGTAAACTCTTCGAAGGATCATAAAAAGTGACGGGGGTAAGAATGCCCCCGTCTTTACCCTAATAAAACCCTAAACCAGCAAAAAGTTGAATCGCTCTATTTTTCTTACGATGATATAATGGGAAGGGCGCCGATTTATTGCACCGGAACCAACTGTTTTTTATATAGGCCAAATCCATGCCAAAGGCCGATTTTTGTGGATAACTAGGCCCGGATTTTTTACCTCGCACAGATACCAGGCGGATAGACATTATACATGGGGTTAATACTTTTCACTGGAGGGTAAATATCCGGGCGGCTTAAACAAAAACTCCTATCCTTCAAACCCCCCGGTTTTACTACCTTTGCACACTTATTTTACAGCAAGAACTTAGCCCGAATCTATGAGTGCCAAATACACGGAATACCAGCAATTGAACCTGCCTTCCATCAGTGAGGAGATCCTGGCCAGGTGGCAAGAGGAAAAAACCTTTGAGAAAAGTGTGGAATTGAGGGAAGGAAAACAGCCCTTTGTTTTTTATGAGGGTCCTCCAAGCGCCAACGGGCTTCCCGGCATTCACCATGTGATCTCCAGGACACTGAAGGACCTGGTCTGCCGGTACAAGACCATGCAGGGCTTCCAGGTAAAACGAAAGGGCGGTTGGGATAC
Source organism: Chitinophagaceae bacterium (assembly GCA_016721725.1). Taxonomy (GTDB): domain Bacteria; phylum Bacteroidota; class Bacteroidia; order Chitinophagales; family Chitinophagaceae; genus Ferruginibacter. The sequence goes on from JADKHN010000001.1 coordinate 253,589, forward strand.
CCATGGACTGCCTATCGAACTGGGCGTGGAAAAAGAACTCGGCATCACCAAGGAAGACATCGGCAAAAAGATATCGGTGGAGGAGTATAACAAGAAGTGCCGGGAAGTGGTGATGCGCTATAAAGACAAATGGGATGACATCACCCAGAAGATGGGTTATTGGGTAGACCTCAACCATCCCTACATCACTTTCGAGAATAACTACATTGAAACACTCTGGTGGTGCCTCAGCGAATTGTATAAGAAAGGCTACCTCTATGAGAGCGTGAGCATACAACCTTATTCTCCCGCAGCCGGAACCGGTTTATCTTCCCATGAACTGAACCAGCCCGGCACCTATAAGGATGTGAAGGATACGAGCGCGGTGGCGATGTTCCGGCTTACCAGCCCCCACCAAACCTCCCCCCGGGGGGGAGGCTTCGAAGACTCCGCTATTTCGAAGATCTTTCATGCAATCACAGAGTCTTCGCAAGTCCCCTCCACGGGAGGGGATTTAGGGGAGGCTTCGGCCTTCATCCTCGCCTGGACAACAACCCCCTGGACCCTCCCTTCCAATCTTGGATTGACGGTAGGTCCGAATATCGATTATGCCCTGGTAAAGACCTTCAACCCCTATACGCACTTGCCCGTCAATGTGATCCTGGCCAAAGCGCTGGTCCCTAAATATTTCAAACCGGAAGGGGAGAACGGCGATTTTGAAGCTTATACTGTTGAGACCAAATTACTTCCCTGGAAGATCATTGCGGAATTCAAAGGCGCCGAGCTGGAAGGTCTTTCTTACGAACAATTACTTCCGGGTGATGCCAACACCCTGGAAAAGATCCGGGAGATCACCCCCGGCGCGGAACCCTTCAAAGTGATCCTGGGAGATTTCGTGACCACCGAAGATGGTACAGGTATTGTACATACCGCCCCCGCCTTTGGCGCGGATGATTTTAGAGTAGGTAAGAAAAACAATCTCGGCATATTGACGCTGGTGGACAAGGAAGGCAAATTCATCGACGGCGTTGGCGAATTCAGCGGACGTTATGTAAAGAATTATAAGGACCAGAAGGATTATGCGGATGTGAACGTGGACATCAGCGTAAAGCTGAAAAAAGAGAACCGCGCTTTCAAAGTGGAGAAATACGAACACAATTACCCGCATTGCTGGCGCACCGACAAGCCCATCATCTATTATCCGCTAGACGCCTGGTTCATTAAGACAACCGCGGTGAAAGACCGCATGGTGGAGCTCAACAAGACCATCAACTGGAAACCTGCCGCAACCGGTACGGGGCGCTTCGGCAACTGGCTGGAGAATATGGTGGACTGGAACCTGAGCCGCAGCCGCTTCTGGGGAACACCGCTGCCCATCTGGAAAACCGAGGATGGCGAAGAAACAAAATGTATCGGCAGCATCAGCGAACTGCAACAAGAAATTAAAAAATCTTACGACGCAGGATTCTCCAAAGTCCCCTCCTTTGGAGGGGATTTAGGGGAGGTCGATCTGCATAAACCCTATGTCGATGACATCATTCTCGTCAGTGATGCGGGCAGACCTATGAAGCGGGTACCCGACCTCATCGATGTCTGGTTCGACAGCGGCGCCATGCCCTATGCGCAATGGCATTTCCCTTTTGAGAATAAAGAAAGCTTTAAAGAGAGCTTCCCTGCAGATTTCATCGCCGAAGGTGTGGATCAAACCAGGGGCTGGTTCTATACCCTGCATGCCCTGGGCGTCCTGCTTTTTGATTCGGTTGCTTATAAGACCGTTGTTTCAAACGGACTGGTGCTCGACAAGAACGGCAATAAAATGAGCAAGCGTCTCGGGAACGTGGTGAATCCCTTCGAGACCATCGAACAATTCGGCGCCGATGCCACCCGCTGGTACCTGATCACCAACGCCTCCCCCTGGGACAGTCTGAAGTTCGACATCGAAGGCATCCGGGAGGTACAACGCAAGTTCTTCGGGACCCTCTACAATACCTACCAGTTTTTCGCCCTTTATGCCAATGTGGACGGGTTCTCTTTCAAAGAGGATCATATCCCGGTCAAGGACAGGCCCGAGATCGACCAATGGATCCTATCCTCCCTCAATAGCCTGGTGAAAGAAACAGCCAGTCAGTTTGATGAATATGAACCCACCCAGGCCGGGCGCGCCATCGAGGATTTTGTGGATGAACACCTCAGCAACTGGTATGTCCGGCTCTGCCGCCGCCGGTTCTGGAAGGGTGAATATGAACACGATAAGATCTGTGCTTACCAGACCCTCTATGAATGCCTGGAGACCCTGAGCGGACTCATGGCGCCCATCGCGCCATTCTTCGCGGATTGGCTCTTCCTGAACCTGAACGCCGTGACCGGAAGATCGAACCAGTCTTCGGTACATCATACCGATTTCCCCCTGGCCGTGGAATCAATGATCGACACCGACCTGGAAAAGAGGATGCAATTGGCACAGGATGCCTCTTCCCTGATCCTTTCCCTGCGTAAAAAGGTGAATATCAAGGTGCGCCAACCCCTGCAAAAGGTCTTTATCCCGGCCCTGGACGCCCAGATGGCCCAGCGGATCAAACAGGTGGAGGGCATCATCATGGCCGAGACCAATATCAAGGAGATCGACCTGCTGGAGGCTGACAACGATTTCATCCGGAAAAAGGCCAAGGCCAATTTCAAGACCCTGGGCAAAAAACTGGGGGCCAAAATGAAATGGGCGGCCGAGCAGATCATGGGTTTCGACAATGCTACGATCGATAAAGTAGCTGAAGGCGAATACCTCCTGAACCCGGGATTTGAGGCTGCCGGGGAGGAACCCATTTACATCAACAGTGAAGACCTGGAAGTGGCTACTGATCACATCCCTGGCTACGAGATCGCCGCTAAAGGCTCATTGACAGTCGCTTTAGATATAAGCATTTCTGAAGATTTGAAGAAAGAAGGGGACGCACGGGAATTCGTGAACCGCATTCAAGGCATCCGCAAAGACAGCGGATTCAACCTCACCGATCGCATCAGCCTAACGGTCAGTGAAAATGCAGACCTGCAACCGGCGTTAATTCAATATAAAGACTATATTTGCGCGGAAATTCTGGCAGATTCACTGGCTTTTTTACCGGTCATACCCGACGGCACCGAAATTGAAGTGAATGATGTCTTATTACAAGTGAACGTACTAAAAAAAGGAAAATAGTATGGCAACAAAAAAGAAAGCTCCGGCTAAAAAAGCAAAACCAGCCGCTAAACCTGCCCGTCCGAATGGCGGAAAAGGGGTAAAACCGGTAAAAAAAGCAGCTCCAGCCAAAAAACCGGCTGCCAAGAAGCCTGTAGCTAAGAAACCCGTGGCCAAAAAGCCGGTGGCTAAGAAACCCGTGACTAAAAAACCTGTTGCCAAAGCGAAACCCGCCCCGAAAAAAGTGAGTAAACCCGTGAAAAAAGTGGTTCCTGCACCTAAAGCAGTGAAAAAACCGGCCCCCAAGGCCGTAGTAAAGCCCGTGGCTAAAGCCGTGGTCAAACCTGTCGCCAAGAAAGTGGAAGTAAAACCGGTTGCTAAAGTAGCTCCCCCGAAGGTTTCCGTTCCTCAAAGGGCCAAGGACATCAAGATCATCCCGGCAAAACCGGTCGTTTTACCTAAGATCAATACCAAGACCTCCCGTAAATACCAGCCCGATTTCACCAAATCGGTCTTGGACCAGCCCAAGAACGACCCGGGAGCCCCGATCGTCCGATACAGCGATTCTGATCTCCAGGAATTCAGGGACCTGATCCAGCGTAAACTGGAATCCGCTAAAAAAGAACTGGCCTACCTGCAGGGTCTGATCACCCGCAAGGATGAAATGGGCGGAGACAACGACGATGCCCGTTACATGACCATGGAAGACGGCAGTATGAGCATGGAGCGTGAACAACTGAGCCAGATGGCCAGCCGCCAGATCACCTTCATCGATCACCTGGAAAAAGCACTGATGCGTATCGAGAACAAGACTTACGGCATCTGTCGTGTAACGGGTCGTTTAATCGACAAAGCCCGTTTACGCGCCGTACCACACGCTACGCTGAGCATTGAAGCGAAGATGGGAGCGGTGAAGTAAGTTGGAGGTTGGAAGTTCGCCGCCGCCTGGTCTCCTGACCTGCGGCCTACAACATTAAAAGATTTATTTTAAAGAGAATGGTGAGAACTGTTCTCTTTTTTATTTGACTAATAGTGCTCAGGAGAAAAAAATAAATGAAACTATTATTCTGTCTCATCTTTACCTCAATGTCTTGGTTCGTGACTCACGAACCATACTAAAATAATAAACAGTTTTACTTTTGCTAAAATTGACGAATATGTTCAAAAAATTAAGGACCGTAGTCTATCACGTTTCCGATCTTGCCAAGGCCAAAGACTGGTATCAACAGATCACCGGCATCGCTCCCTATTTCGATGAACCCTTTTATGTGGGATTCGACATCAACGGCTGTGAAATGGGGCTCGATCCCGACATGACCAATGTGGAAGAAGGTAATCACTCCTTTGTATACTGGAGCGTGGAGGATATTTCCGGCTGCCTGCAAAAACTGGAGAAAGCTGGCGCCACCATCACTGACCCGCTGAAAGAAGTGGGCGGAGGTATCAGGGTTGCCGTGGTCAATGATCCCTGGGGAAATGCGTTAGGGCTGATCGAGGGGGCCTGATCTTTCTCTCTACTATTCAAATCCCTTAAACCGTAAAGCCGGAAGAAATTTATGGATTTCCGGGGATCCTGTGTCCTTATCTTACAAAAACCAAAACGATGGCTGAACTGCATACCCATTCCGAAAACGGTAAATCTAAACGCCCGGCTAAACGATCCACCCGCGTGGACCTCACCCCGATGGTGGACCTGGGCTTTCTCCTGATCACCTTCTTCGTCTTCACCACCAACCTGGGCAGGTCCAATGCGATGAACCTGATCATGCCCATGGATGGAGAACAAATGCCCGTAAAAGAATCCGGCTCCATGACCATTTTGATCGGTATCGACCATCAACTATTCTATTATTACGGCAAACTGGTTCCGGGTAAAGCACAAATACAGATCAAGCAGACCAGTTTCAGGGAGATCCGTGATCTGATCGTGGCCAAAAAACGATCGACCCCCCTGCGCGACCTGATGTTCCTGATCAAGGCTGATAAGCGGTCCACATTCAAAGACATCGTTGACCTGCTGGATGAAATGGTCATCTGCGATATCCCGAAGGGGCATTACGCGGAGGTTGAACTGACCGTCGAAGAGCAAAAAGCAATGATTGGCCAATTGTAAACAAATGCAATCCACTATAAGTAAAAAACCGACGGCCGAAGAATCTGTACATGGAGATTAAAAATGAATGGGTGAAGTGCTCTTGACTTGTCGGTCAGACGGGGACCGTCAGACCGGGAACTGCCAACTGTGGACTGTATCTACTTCACCTCCTGCATATCCACCAGCCTCTTATAAAAACCGTTATGCGCAATGAGAGAATCATGCGTTCCCCTTTCCACGATCTCGCCTTTTTGGAGAACGATGATCTCATCGGCGTGGCGGATGGTGCTGAGGCGGTGGGCGATCACCAGGGAGGTCCGGTTGGTCATCAGGTTATTGATCGCATCCTGGACCAGGCGTTCACTTTCGGTATCGAGGGAAGAAGTGGCTTCGTCCAATATTAATATGGGCGGGTTCTTCAATACGGCACGGGCGATGGTCAGACGCTGCCTTTCGCCGCCGCTGAGCTTGCTGCCGCGGTCGCCGATATTGGTATCGTAACCGTTCTCTTTCTGAACGATGAAATGATGGGCGTTGGCCACCTTGGCCGCCTGTTCAATATCGGCCTGCGTGGCATTGTTCATGCCCAGGGCGATATTGTTGGCGATGGTATCGTTAAACAGGATGGGCTCCTGGGTAACAATGCTGATCTGTGTTCGGAGTGAATACAATGAATAATCGCGGATATTGACGCCATCCACTAATATCTCGCCGCTGCTGGCATCATGGAATCGGGGCACCAGGTCGGCCAGGGTTGATTTACCGGCTCCGCTGCTGCCCACAAGGGCGACAGTCTTGCCTTTTTGCACCGTCAGGCTGATGTCTTTCAGGATCACCACATCGTCATAACGGAAACCTACATTTCTGAATTCAATGCTGTGGGTAAAGGAATCCAGTTTTTTCCCATTCGGGTTATCATCTACCATCACCGGAGCGCTCATTACTTCCTCGATACGGCCAATGGCGGCGGCGCCCTTACGCATATTGCTGAAAGCGGTGGAGATGGACTTCGCGGGATCGATGATGTTGTAGAATAATCCCATATAAGTGAGGAACAAGGCGCCGTTCAATCCCAGCTCACCACTTAAGACCAATCTGCCGCCGAACCAGAGGATGCCGGCAAAGATGGCCACACCCATCATCTCACTCATGGGAGAGGCCAGGTCGCGCTTGAAGCCGATCTTGTTGCGGGCCACCAGCAGGTCATCACTGATGTTGAAGAATTTCATTCGCAACAGGCTCTCCACATTAAAGGCCTTGATCACCCTTAACCCGCCCAGGGTTTCATCAATGAGTGAGATCGTCTCTCCGCCTTTTTGGGCCACTTTCGATGAATCCTTTTTCAACGAACGGCTTACCCGTCCGATGACCAGGCCCATCAGGGGCAGGCTCAATAAAATGAAACCGGTCAGCTGCGGACTGATATAAAACAATACACCGAGGTTGATGATGATGGCCATGGGATCCTTGATCCAGCCTTCGAGGGTACCCACCACCGAGCCTTCCACTTCGGCAACATCATTGATGATGCGGCTGGTGAGGTCGCCCTTGCGTTGCTCAGTGAAATAGCCGATGGGGAGTTTCAGGATCTTATCGAACAGGTCAACCCGGAAACGGGTTACGATGCCGTTCTTCAACGGACCCATGATGCGGTATGACAGGTAAAGGAAGAGGTTTTTCAAAAAGATGGAGATGATGATCAGGATACAGACCACTCCCAGGGCATGATAAACACTGCCGTTGCTGATGAGATTGCTCAACTGGTCGGTAACATATGTGACCAGGGGGTTACTGGTGGTCTTGGGTACACCCGTGGATTGCACCCCGAAGATCAGTTGCATGAATGGCAGCAGCATCCCGATGGAAACGATCGAAAAAAGGATGGACAGGAAGATGGTCACCACATACCAGGCGATGGAAGATTTATATTTGCCCAGGTAGGTGAAAACCCTTGAATACTGCTTCATTATATATAATTCGGGTAGAAACGGCAAAGTAACTAATTTTACAGCGATTAAAGCAAAACAGTATGCTAGAAGGTAAAAGACAGAAACAGGTGGCGGGGCTGCTCAACAAGGAACTCAGCGATATCTTCCAGCGCCTCGGCATTTCGATGATGGATGGCGGTATGATCTCCATTTCTTCGGTGAAGATCACCCCCGACCTGTACGAAGCCCGTATCTACCTGAGCTTTTTCAAGATAGACGATGCCGTAGGCACGCTCAAGAAAATACAGGAAAGGTCCTGGGAGATCAAAAAAGAGCTCACCGCCCGGGTACGCCACCAGCTCCGCAGCATGCCCCTCCTTACTTTTTATATTGACGACACGTTGGACTATGTGGAGAAGATGGAGAAGATCTTCAAGGAGATCAAGAAAGATGACTGATAACCTTTAAACTGTTAATGTACTTAACCTTCGCCTGGCGCTATTTCAAAGCCAAAAAAAGCACCAACGCCATCAACATCATCTCCTGGGTGACGGTGGGCGTGATCGCTTTCGCCACCTGCTGCCAGGTGCTCGTGCTTAGTGTGTTCAACGGCTTCGAAGACCTGGTGAAATCGCTTTACTCCTCTTTTTATACCGACCTGAAGGTTCTGCCCTCAGCAGGCAAGACCTTTGTTTTGGATTCTTCGCGCATCCGTATGATCGGCAGCCAGCCCTATATCCGGAGCCTGTCCCTGATCGCGGAGGAGAAAGCCCTTTTGAAGAATGATGACGCCCAAACGGTGATCAACCTGAAGGGGGTGGATGACCATTATCCCGGTGTAAGCGGACTGGCCTCCAAAACGAACAAGGGAAAATATTTCACCGGCACCCCGGAGGATCCCTACCTCATTGCCGGCGCGGGCATTCAAAATGCTTCGGGGATCAATGTGGATCCTGCGCTTCCTTCCGGCCGGCTCACGGTCATCCTGCCAAAAAAGAATGCAGGCTCTGCCGACCCGCTTCAATCGATTAGCGAAGCAAATGTACAGGCATCGGGCATCTTCACCATTCAGCAGGAGTTCGACGATAAATACGCGATCACCAATATCGGTTTCGTCAAACAACAGATCGGTTTTGGCGCCGATGAATACAGTGCGGTGGAGATCAAATTGAGGAACAACGAAGACCTGGAAGACAGCCGGAAGAACCTGCAAGAATCATTGGGCCCCGGATATAACGTTCAAACCCGCTATCAACAGAATACCAGTCTGTACAATACCATGAAACTGGAGAAATGGGCCATCTATGGCGTGCTCACGCTGATCCTGATCATCGCGGCCTTCAATATGGTGAGCGCACTCACTATGCTGGTGCTGGAAAAAAGAAAGGACATCAGTGTCTTGCAGAGCATGGGCGCTCACCGGTCCATGGTGCACCGCATTTTCCTGGCCGAAGGGGTATTGCTGGGGATCATCGGCGCTTTGGCGGGTATCCTCCTGGCGGTGATCATCTGCCAGCTGCAGATCCGTTTCAGGCTGATCAAATTCGAAGGCGGGTCCTTCCTCATCAATTATTTTCCGGTGAAAATGATCCTGACCGATTTTGTATTGGTAAGCGCTACGGCCCTGGCCATTGCCTTCATCGCGGCCTGGTTCCCGGCAAAGAAAGCAAGCGGAGAACGTATAGAATTGAAATAGTGAAGAGATCCCGCCTGCGGCGGGATGACAAAAGCAGAAGAAAGAAACTGTTGGGAAAATAAAGAGAATCAGTAGTCACCTAATGTCTCCGGCAATTGTGCCAGCGCCCTGGCCAGCTGTTCATCATTGGGCGCGATACCATGCCATTCGTGGCTTCCTTCCATGAAGTCGATCCCCTTGCCCATTTCGGTCTTCATCAGGATCACGATGGGTTTGCCTTTGCCGATATAGGTCTTCGCGTTGTTCAATCCGTTAACCACCGCTTCCATCTCATTACCTTCCATCTCGAGGACTTGCCAGTTGAAGGCCTCGAATTTGGCCCGCAGGCTGTTGAGGGCCATCACGGTTTCAGTTGGTCCATCGATCTGTTGCCCGTTGCAATCGATCGTGGCGATGAGGTTGTCCACCTTCTTATGGGCTGCAAACAGGATGGCTTCCCAGTTCTGGCCTTCATCCAGTTCTCCGTCACCGTGGAGTGAATAAACAATATGGTCATCGTTATTCAGCTTTTTAGCCAGTGCGGCGCCAATGGCGACGCTCATGCCCTGTCCCAATGAACCGCTCGACATCCGGACGCCGGGCAGGTGCTCATGGGTGGTGGGGTGCCCCTGCAAACGGGTATTCAGTTTGCGGAAAGTGGCCAGTTCGGAGACCGGGAAATAACCGCTCCGGGCCAGTGTACTGTAATAAAGGGGGGAGATGTGCCCGTTGCTTAAAAAGAACAGATCTTCACCAACACCATCCATACTGAAGGAAGGGTTATGCTTCATGACCTTGAAATACAGGGCGGTCAGAAAATCCGTACAGCCGAGTGAACCTCCGGGATGACCGCTTTGTACGGCATGCACCATCCGCACGATATCCCTCCTGATCTGGGTTGCGGTGTCTTTTAATTCCTTCATATTACTTGGGGTATGTTCTTGAAAATGGCCGTTTCGATCAACGGAAACCTGTTGGATTGCAAACCTAATGATAAATCATATCCTGCCAAAGCAAAATAGGCGGTCCTGGTCTTTTAGTTGATAATAAGTTCATAATTTGTACGTTAGATATTGTACCGGATCGCCGGAACGGCTGGACCGGGAATCGGGATAAATAGCCTGATTATTGCCCCCAGGCAACGAATTCAGGCCTATTTCAGTCTTAAAAATTGGGGTTTTTGTTTTTTATCCTCAAAACTTATTCAATACTTTTGCAATTGAACGGTTGCACCATTAAATAACCAGAATGGATAATATATTACTTAGTGCGGCACTGGCTTTCCTGATCACCTTTTTTGCCATACCGGTTATTATCCAGGTTGCGAAAGACAAGAAACTTTTCGACGAACCTGACGAACGTAAAGTTCATAAGAATGTCATCCCCACACTGGGCGGACTGGGTATTTTTGCCGGTTTCATCCTGGCCCTGCTGATGGGGGTTCCCAAGAACATGGCCTCCGAATTGCAGTATTTCGCAGCCGCTTCAACCGTCATCTTCTTTTTAGGGATCAAGGACGATATCCTGGTTCTTTCAGCCAGTAAGAAATTCATCGGCCAGCTGATCGCGGCCGGCATCATCATCAAATTCGGCGATATCCGGATCACCAGCATGTACGGATTTCTCGGCCTGCAGGAACTTCCCTATACCGCCAGTGTCATCCTCACCATTTTCACCGTGATCGTGATCACCAATTCGTTCAACCTGATCGATGGGGTGGACGGACTGGCCGGCAGCCTGGGCCTGATGACCACATTTGTATTTGGCATCTATTTTTACTTTGCGGGGCCTGCTACCCTTCCTTACGCCGTAATGGCTTTTTCACTGGCCGGTGCAACCCTGGCCTTCCTGATCTACAATTTTTCTCCCGCCAAGATTTTCATGGGTGATACGGGATCCTTATTGCTGGGATTGATCAATTCGATCCTGGTGGTTAAATTCATCAATGTGGCCAGCAACCCGGTGGCCAATTTCCCGATCGAGTCTGCGCCCGCCATCGGCTTTGCGATCCTGATGATCCCCCTGTTCGATACCCTTCGGGTATTTGGACTGAGGATACTGGACAGGCGTTCGCCTTTCAGTCCGGACCGTACACACGTGCATCATTTTCTGCTCGACCTGGGTTTAAATCACCGGATGGTGACCATCACCTGTGTTTTGGTGAACATGAGTTTCATTGCCATGGCCTATTTCCTTCGTCACCTGGGTACTACAACCCTCCTGGGCATCCTGTTGATCTCCGCCTTTGTATTCATCGGCATCATCTACTACAGCCGGCCGAAACATAAGAAAGCGATCAACCAATCCCTGCCCAAGAAGAGCCTCATCAAGCCGCATAAGGTGATGACACTGGCTTCGGAGGGTATTGAGGCGGATTAGAGACCGTCCCTCATTTATTTTTCCAATTGCTGATTTAACCAGACTATACGAATGATGCCTCAAGCTTTGGTGCAAGGGCCAGGCCCCGCATTCCTGGAAGCCTTACCTAAGCCATGTCAGGCTGAGCTTGTCGATTTTTCATTGTCACCCTGAGCCTGTCGAAGGGTGTCGAAGGGTGTCGAAGGCCTCTACGCATCACAGCCATTTTTTTTATAGCTTTGCGGAACATTAATACCTATCGAATATGTCAGCAGAGATCAGTAAAATATTATCGGATACCGAAAGTTCCATGACCAAGGCACTCAATCACCTCGAAGCGGAGCTGGGAAAGATCCGTGCAGGAAAAGCCCATCCCAATATGCTGGATGGCATCATGGCCGATTATTACGGCAACCCTACCGCCATCAACCAGATCGCCAATATCTCCGTCCTGGATGCCCGTACCCTCTCCGTTCAACCCTGGGAAAAGAATATGCTGCAACCCATTGAACGCGCCATCATGATGGCCAATATCGGGATCAACCCGCAGAACGACGGAAATACCATCCGGTTGTTCCTGCCTCCGTTAACCGAGGAAAGGAGAAAGGAACTCGTTAAAAGATGTAATCACGAAGGCGAACATGCAAAAGTGGCCATTCGCAACATCAGGCGGGATGCCATTGAGCACATCAAAAAATTACAAAAGGATGGTCTCAGTGAAGACCTTTGCAAAGATTCTGAAAAGGATGTACAGGATACAACCGATCGCTACATCAGCCTGGTGGAAAAGCACCTGACCGCGAAGGACAAAGAGATCATGTCCATCTAACCGGCCTGCCTGGCACTGACCCTTGCCATCAGTGGTTGACATGGAAGTTTTTTTTATGGAATAGCCCATTGCCTGAATCCCTGTTATCGGTATTTCTCACCCCTAACACTTTAAACCCATTCCATGTTTGAAAATGCGATCGAAAAAGTGCTGCAGTTCACCCGGCCCATGCACACCATTTCCCGGACCTACGGAGGTATGATACAACCCGGTAGTTCCACTTTCTTTTTTGTGAATGACCAGGGTGTGGCGGTTACCTGTAAACATGTGCTTGACCTGATCCCTTCTGCCGATAACATCAACAACCAGTTCAATCAATTCAAGGCCGAACGGAACAAAATTCCCCAGGACGGCAAGTTCAAGCGCAACCTGATGGGACTGGAGATGAAGTACAAATACAATCCCGAGACCACGGTTCAGCTGAAGAATAATTTCCTGAACTGCTTTGACAAGATCGAGCAGATCGTTTGTCATGCGCATCCCACGCTCGACCTGGCCATCCTGGAATTCAAGGGATTCGATCAAACCTTTTACCAGTCGAATGCCCGTTTCATCCGGGACAGCAACAAGATCAGGCAGGGTAAATCCCTGTGCCGGATCGGTTTCCCTTTTCCCGAGTTCAATAATTTCAGGCACAACCCGGAAGCCGATGATATTGAATGGACCAATACAGGGAACCCCAATTCACCTTCGTTTCCCATTGATGGTATCGTGACGCGTTTTGCCGCGGAACCGAATGTGGGGATCACGGGAATAGAAATGAGTACTCCCGGACTGAGAGGACAAAGCGGAGGGCCCTTATTTGATGAAGAGGGGAATATTTACGGCATGCAATTCGCGACCAAGCACCTGCACCTGGGTTTCGACATGAAGGATGCGGAGATCATCACGAATGGCAAAAAGAGTAAGGTATCCAATTTCCCTTTCCTGCATGTGGGCATGTGCATACACGTGGATAAGATAAAAGAATTCCTCGATCAGCACCAGGTAAGATACAGTCTTGCTGATGTATGATCCCCTGCGGATCAGTTAGTGCGGGGTGTACGGTTGGCCACATAAACACCGGTCAGGATCAGCAAGAGGCAGGCGAATTGTTTCCACCCCACTTGTTCACCATAAATGATACCCCAGATATTGGCAATGACGGGAATGCCATAAGTGACCATGGAGGCGAATACCGCGCCGGCCCGTTTCACCAGTACATAAAAAATGATGGACGCGATGGCGGTGCCGAAAATGCCGAGCAGCGCCGCGTGACCGGTTGAGTACAGGATACCCGTGTCGGTGAGCGGCAGGTTGAAATAACCGGTGAAATACAATACGACCAATGCCGGTATGGCATTCAGGGAAAGCGCAACTGCTGCGATCTGCAATGAACCTATCTCTTTGAGATGACGGTAAACCATGTTCACGTTTATACCGTAGAATATCGTAGCCAATACCACAAAAGAGATATAGACCAGGTTCTGGCTCTCCCGCATATGGCCTTTGCTGAAGAGTAAAAGCAGACTGCCGGTCAGCGCGATAAAGATCCCGAGTACCTTATTGCCGGACGTCCTGCTGTTAAAGAACAGAACTCCGGTGATGATCACAAAGATGGGGGTTAGTGAGTTCAGAGTTCCGGCCAGCGCGCTGTCGATCCCCTCTTCGGCCACGCAAAACAGGAATGCCGGCAAAAGACTTCCCAGCACGCCCGATAAAAAAATGACCCCGATCTTATTCACCGGCACCTGCCGGATGTATTTGATCGCCCAAGGCAGTAACACGATCCCGGAAAATACAATGCGGAGCGCGGCAACCTGGTAAGCGCTGAGGTTTACCAAACCTTCCTTCATCATGATGAAGCTGCTGCCCCAGATAATGGATAGCAGAACAAAGATCAGCCAGTTGATGAAGCTCTTATTCAAAATTTCGGATTGTGCGCAAAGTTGGTTAAAAAAACGGGATAAATAAATTATATTCACCCGTAAGAATGGCCAGGTTCGAACCTTAGATCAAATACCCGGTAACGATCCGCATTCCATTCATTTATACCCGGAAGGATTACATTCATCAAAACCTAATCGTTAATCTAAAAACAAAACACATGGGATTTATCAAAGAATTCAAGGAATTTGCAGCCACCGGTAATTTTGTCGACCTGGCCGTGGGTGTGGTCATGGGGGCCGCTGTTGGAAAAGTTGTTTCTGCCTTTATCGACGGCATGGTCATGCCCGCAATTGGCATGCTGACCGGAGGGGTCGATTTCAGTAAGATGGAATATGTCCTCAAAGAGGCGGTTGCTGAAGACAAGGCTGCCGGTATCAGTGCGGCCGCGGCGGTGACCGTTAAGTACGGCGCATTCGTGACCCAGTTCATTGAGTTCCTGATCGTGGCCCTGGTCGTATTCATGGTCATCAAAGCCCTGAATAAGATGAAAAAGAAGAAAGCGGCCGAGGCGCCGGCCGGACCTTCATCCACCGATGCCTTATTGATGGAGATCAGGGATAGCCTGAAGAAATAAAGAATCAGAACAAGTCTTGTTAAAGCATTGTGCGCATGCGTGTGTACAATGCTTTTTTTTTATTTTTGCCGCATGAAAAAATTCGGGCTTATTATATTGGTGGTGTGCTTTTACCTGGGTAATGTTTTTGCACAAGACGCGACGGTCAAGGAATTCCAGTTACTGGCGAGCAAGCCCATCAAATCAGCCGAAAAAGACGGCTGGACCCGGGGTGGCCTTTTTGCTTTCAACATCAACCAGGGTGCGCTCAGTAACTGGGCAGCGGGCGGTGAGCAAAACACGCTGGGGTTCAATATGCTTTTCAATTACGCCATACACTACAGAAAAGGCCTGAATACCTGGGATAATTTCTTTGATATCGCGATGGGATTTCAAAACGCCACCAGTTTTGGCCGTTTCCGAAAAACGGATGACCGGATCGACATCACCACCAAATACGGACGTCAATTAGGCAAGACCTGGTATGTGGGTTTCCTCATCAATTTCAACTCCCAGGCCATGATGGGTTATGACTATAGCCAAAATCCCCTGGTCAGGTCCTCTAATTTCCTCACCCCGGGTAAACTGCTGTTCTCTCCGGGTTTTGATTTTAAACCCAATAAGGAGTTTTCCTTATTTTTATCCCCGGCTACGGCCAGGATCGTATTCAAATCAGACCCCTATTTTTACAAACTGGCCAAATTTGGTGTGGATTCGGGCCAGAAGAGCAACCTGGAAATGGGGGCCTACCTGACCGCCAAATACAATAAGCCCATCACCAAATGGGCGGCCTATTCGGGCAGGCTCGACCTGTTCAGCAATTACAAACACAATCCCGCTAATGTAGACCTGTTCTTCACCAACCTGGTCAGCCTGAAATTCAATAAATGGCTGGCCACCAATATCAGTCTGGATATCGTATATGATGACGACGTGATCAAAAGGACCCAGCTCAAGGAGATCCTGGGCATCGGGATCACCCTGAAACTGAATTAAACCCATTTTTTTCACAACCCCGCTGAATACGCCTTTTTACTGAGCGATTCCCTCAGTTATTTTATACATTTGCCCTTCCCTCTGACCAGGGTATCATTAAAACAATCCACTTGAATACAGCTACCTACCAGATCAAATTAGACCAGTTCGAAGGTCCGTTCGACCTCTTGCTTTTTTTCATAGAGCGGGATGAACTGGATATCTATAATATTCCCATTACCCGGATCACCAATGATTTCCTGACCTTCATTCACAGTTCAGAAAAACTGAATATCGAATTAAGCAGTGAATTCATCCTTTTCGTGAGCACCCTGATGCGGATCAAGGCCAAGATGCTCCTTCCCCGTAAGGAACTGGATGCCCAGGGTAATGAGATCGATCCCAGGCAGGAACTGATCAACAAGATCCTCGAATACAAAAGATTCAAGGAAGCTGCGGCCAAAATGGCCGAAATGGAAGCGGTGAGAATGCTGATGGTCAAACGGGGAAACCTGCAAAAGGAGATCTCCCAGATCGGTGAAGAGGCCGGGGAAGGCACCGAGATACAAGCGGTCACGCTTTTCAAACTAATGAAGGCCTTTGAAAAAGTGATCCTGAAACTGCATGAACGAAATAATAAACCGGTTCATACGGTGGTGCAATACAATTACACCATGGAAGGCAGCCGTCAATATATGCTCACTACCTGCCGGGAAGAAAGATCCGTTTCTTTTGAAAAGATCTTTGATATCTGTGAGAACAGGATCCACGCCATTTTTCTTTTCCTGTCCCTGCTTGAACTGGTGCAACTGCGGTATATGAGCCTGCTGACCGGTGAGGGCCGCAACAATTTCATCATCGAATGGAATGAGAACCGGGAAGAGGATATCCAGGGCCTTCTGCCCGGTGAAGAAGAACTGCCCTTAAACTGATCCTTACAACGGTATAATCACTACGTCTAAACTGGCAAACTGTCAGATAACCGGATTGGTACACATTTTGATGTTTAAACATTGAATATAAACGATTCCATTATGAGAACAATATTATTCCGTGCAGCCGACAGGGGCACCGCAGATTACGGCTGGCTCAAGCCCAATTATTATTTCAGCTTCGCCCAGTACCACGACCCGAAAAAGGTACACTTTGGGCTCTTAAGGGTTTTGAACGACGATTTCATAGCCGGAGGCGGGGGTTTCCCCACCCACCCCCATGATAATATGGAGATCGTGACCATCCCGTTCACCGGTGCCCTGCAGCACAAAGACAGTACCGGCGGACAGGGCGTGATCCGGGCCGGGGATGTACAGATCATGAGCGCCGGGACAGGGGTACAACACTCCGAAGCCAATGCATCGGCAACAGATCCAGTGACCTTGTTCCAGATATGGATCTTTCCGAAAGAAAGGAACATCAAGCCCCGCTATGATCAAAAGACCTTTGATATCGCTGGCAGGACCAATAACTGGCAGGTGATCGTTTCACCGGTCGAAACGGACAAGGCTCTTTGGATCAACCAGGACGCCCGTTTCGCATTGACCAAACTGGATGCCGGAAAATCCATTGACTATACGAATGCCTTCCCTGGAAACGGCGTGTTCCTGGTGGTGATCAAGGGTTCGGTGGACCTGGGTGAGAACAGCCTGAACAACCGGGATGCGATCGGCATATCAGAAACAGATCGCTTCAACATCAAGGCGAATGAAGACAGTGAATTACTGGCGATCGAGATTCCCATGAACTGAAATTAGTAATAGATCCACAGCAAGACCGGCTTAGGTGAGGTGTCGATATACCTTTTCAATGCCTGCAAAAAAGAAGGCGCTACCGTCGGGCAGCCCCAGCTCTGGCAAAGCGTATCCGGGTATAGTTCACCCTCAGGCACGCATTCATGCCCATGAAGGACCACAAATCGCTCAAAGGCTTTGCTGTTGGTTTCCTCAAGTCCGTAGAGTTTATAGGCTAACCCGAACCTTCCCCAATAAGATTTTCCGATCCTGTATTTGCCCAGTGAAGTGGCATTGCTGTTGGGTTTGTTGGAAAAGAAAAGCGCTGCACTGCCGTTATCCGATCCGGTTCCATGCGCGACCAGTCCCGCTTTCTCAACCGAATCTCTTTGCAGATCATAGACAAAGAATCTTTTACGTCCGGAAGCGATCCGCATATCCAGCAGAAAACAATATTGGGTATTGAACCCTTTTTCATGGACATACTCAACGGCTGCTGTTGCCTGTTGCTTCATGCGGAGCAGGCTGTTATCATCCGCCTTAATGGTCTCTTTGACCCGGGAATCCGGTGATCGGAAAAAAGCGGGTCCTTGCCATAAGAAATAGCCAACTGAGGTCGCTGCGGAGATCATGAACAGAAAGAATACCACCATGCGCATAGTCCACTTCATTTCCAGGTTTTAAGGATAGATGCATAACGGCGCTGGTTCCATAAAATGTTGCGCCGGGTGTTAAAAGAATGAAAAAGCCCGCTCAATAAGAGCGGGCCATATCATATGATCAGGTATTGCGTTTATTTAAATACCGGGATATTCACGCTGGCCATTGCCCTGATCGCCCGGGCGATACCATTGGCATCGATCCCGATCTCATCATACAACTGCTTGGGCGAGCCATGCTCAACCAGGCGGTCGGGTATACCCAGTATCCTGACATCCGCTTTATAGTTATTTTCGTTCATGAACTCCAGGATGGCGCTGCCGAAACCACCTACCACTGTACCATCCTCCACGGTGATGATCTTCTGATATTTGCCGAACACTTCATGCAGCATTTCCTCATCCAACGGTTTGACAAAGCGCATATCATAATGAGCCGGGTTGATCCCTTCTGCCTTGACATCCCGGATCGCAGCAGCGGCGAAATTTCCCGGATGCCCGAAACTCAGTATGGCGATATCCGATCCGTCCTTCAATTTGCGGCCGGTTCCGATCTGAATCTCTTTCATATCGGTCTTCCATTCGGGCATGACACCCTCTCCTCTCGGGTACCTGATCACAAATGGCAATTTTGTCGATTCGAGTTGTGCCGTATACATCAGGTTCCGCAATTCGCCTTCATTCATCGGAGCGCTGATGATCATGTTGGGTATGCAGCGCATATAGGCGATATCATAACAGCCGTGATGAGTGGGCCCGTCCTCGCCAACCAGGCCGGCCCGGTCCAGGCAGAAAATGACCGGTAATTTCTGGATCGCCACATCGTGGATCACCATATCATAGGCCCTTTGCATGAAAGAGGAATAGATATTGCAGAAGACCTTCATTCCCTGCGTGGCCATTCCGGCGCTCAGGGTAACTGCATGCTGCTCGCATATGCCCACATCAAACGCGCGGTCAGGCATCTTATCCATCATGAATTTTAGCGAGGATCCGCTGGGCATTGCCGGTGTGATGCCGAATATCTTATCATTTCGTTCAGCCAGTTCGATAATGGTATGTCCGAAGACATCCTGGTATTTCGGCGGCTGCGGCAATTCAAAGGTCTTTTTCTGGATCTCGCCGGTCACCTTATCGAAGAGGCCGGGAGCATGCCACTTGGTCTGGTCTTTTTCAGCCAGATCATATCCTTTCCCTTTAACGGTCTTGATGTGCAGTAATTTCGGACCCGGGATATCTTTCAGGTCTTTTAGCGTATCGACCAGCTTGGTGATATTATGCCCGTCAATGGGACCGAAATACCTTAACTGCAAGGCTTCAAAAAGATTACTGCTCTTGCTCACCAGCCCTTTCAGTCCGGCTTCCAGTTTGCTCGCCATCTCCCGGCTGAATTGCTTGCCCACCGGTAGCTTACCCAGTGCCTTCCACACATTATCTCTGAGATCGTTATACGTATGTGAAGTGGTGATGTCGGTCAGGTATTCTTTCAATGCCCCAACATTAGGGTCGATACTCATGCAGTTGTCATTGAGTATGATCAGCACATTGCTTTTTTCAATGCCGGCGTGATTCATGGCCTCAAAAGCAAGGCCGGCGGTCATGGCTCCATCGCCGATGATGGCGATATGCTGACGGTCGGTCTCCCCTTTGTAATGGGACGCCATCGCCATGCCCAGTGCAGCGGATATCGAAGTGGAGGAATGCCCGACACCGAATGTGTCGTAAACACTCTCGCTTCTTTTCGGAAATCCACTGAGTCCGTTGTATTTTCGGTTGGTGTGAAAGATGTCCCTGCGGCCCGTAAGTATCTTATGACCATAGGCCTGATGCCCAACATCCCATACCAGCTGGTCATAGGGTGTATTGAAAACATAATGAAGCGCCACGCTGAGTTCAACAACACCCAGGCTTGCGCCGAAATGGCCTCCGTAGACACTTACAATGTCAATGATATAATGCCTTAGTTCATCGCACACCTGGTGCAACTGTTCCCGGCTCAATTTCTTCAGGTCATCCGGATTATTGATGTGCTGCAATAAAGGACCTGCTTTTATTTCCATAATTAAACGATTGTACCGGTTTGACCGAGATTGATCTAGCGGTAAAGTTACATTTTTTACCCGCTTAGCCCCCCTGCTGAAAGACAAATTTTAACCCGATTTGTTCACGCCGAGGCATTATTTAACGGGCATAAGCCAGGAGATTTAAGATCAGGTCGGGATCAGGACAATTATTCAGGTAGAATTCTTTTTCAGATGACGCACATACACCGGGATAGTCCCCTTCCCTTAAGCGCAGGTCTTCTATGACTTGCAGGTGCAGGTGCGGGGGCCAATCCCCGTTCTCGGCCCCGGTTCCGAAATGACCGATCAATTCTCCCCGGTTGATGTATTTGCCTTCTTGTAATCCGGCTATATCGGGCAGGGATAAATGTCCGTATAAGGTATGAAAGACCCTTGTTTCCAGCTGATGTTGGAGGATGAGGGTGGCGCCATAATTGCCAAACCCCTGGTTGAATGCAAAACTGTGTATCATGCCCCCCAGGGGAGCATACACTTTTGTGCCTGCCGGTCCCCAGATATCGATGCCGAGGTGAATGGACCTGGGGGTCTCCCCGCTGAAGAGTTTGCTTCTTTTATATAGGTCCCGGTCTTCCGCATAACCACCGATACCATATTTTGATCCTGTGCTTTGCAACAATGAATTGATGTATTCGGAAAATTTTTGGGTGTCCCCAAGTTCTGATGCACTCAGGCCATTGAATGAGCGGCTGAGATCAATTCGCATCAGTTTATCCGTTAAGGGATCAAAAACCAAAACCCGGTGAAATTCGTTTTGATGTTTGAGTAAAATGTTTTTCAGCATGTCCATAAAAAAAGTCCCTCCTGCTGTTGCAGGAAGGACTTAAAGTTATGACAGTTTATCTGCTTTTACGTCTTATCGCTGGATCTCGAACTGGAACGAGGCCCGCTCCTTCTCATTGTACACCACCAGGTAGTACGTTCCCGCTGCCAACTGCGGCAGGTTCATCTCGATCTCAGAGCCATAATGCAGGTTCGTATACTGCTTGTCGCCATACACTCGCCCGATCGCATCCACGATCCGGATGTTGAACTCCTTATACACATCGCTCGTAAACCGTACCCGGAACCGCCCATTGTTCGGGTTCGGATAGATCCGGATCGCCGTAGCAAACACCTGGTGACGCTCGATACAATCGTTCACCGTCACACTCACCGTACTGCTCGCACTGCATCCGCCACTGCTCACCGTATACGTCAGTGTCTTCACACCCGTACCCGCCAGCGTAGCCGAGAACGTATTACCCACCACGCCCGGTCCGCTCCAGACTCCTCCCAGCGGCACCGCCACCAGGTTCACCACACTATCCGTCAGGCAGACCCTTATCGGTGCATTCACCATCGTGATATTGGGCGATGCGTTCACCGTGATCGTGAACGTCCGAGGCGTACCCACGCAACTGATGCCTCCGCTGACATACAACGGCGTCACCGTGATCGTTGCCACGATCGGTGTGATCGTCGGATTATACGCTACAAAGCTCGGGATATTGCCCGTGCCTGAGGCTCCCAACCCGATGCTCGGCTGGCTGTTCGTCCAGCTGTAGGTCAGCGTCGTGCCGCCCGTCGTCGGACTCGTAAACGTCACCGCCGCCGTAGCGCTGCCGTTACATACCGACTGGTTCGCCACCGCATTCACCGTAGCCGTCGGGTTCACCGTATACGTAAATGTGATCGGTGTGCCTCCGCAAGCTCCCGGAGCCGTCGGCGTCACCGTGATCGTGCCGCTGATCGGGCCGTTGGTACCATTGGTCGCCGTGAAGCTCGGGATATTACCCGTGCCGCTGGCTCCCAGTCCGATCGCCGTATTGGAGTTCGTCCATGCGAACGTCGTACCCGCTACCGGTCCGCTCAGCGTCACCGCCAGCGTATTGGTACCGTTACAGTTCACCTGGTTACCCACCGCGTTCACCGTAGCCGCCGGGTTCACCGTGATCGTAAAGCTCACCGGTGTGGCCGTACACGTCACGCCGCCATTGGTATAGGTCGCCGTCACCGTCACCGTCGCCGTCACAGGAGCACTCGTATTATTGATCGCTACAAACGATCCGATACTGCCCGTTCCTGAGGCCGCCAGCC
Source organism: Chitinophagaceae bacterium (assembly GCA_016721725.1). Taxonomy (GTDB): domain Bacteria; phylum Bacteroidota; class Bacteroidia; order Chitinophagales; family Chitinophagaceae; genus Ferruginibacter. The sequence continues at coordinate 275,628 of JADKHN010000001.1, forward strand.
CGATGCTCGTATTGTTATTCGTCCAGCTGTATACCGTGTTCGCTACAGGTCCGCCGATCGTGATCGCCGCCGTAGTCGCCCCGTTACACACCGTCTGGTTCGCTATCGCATTGATGCTCGGCGTCGGGTTCACCGTGATCGTGAACGTACGCGGTGTGCCCGCGCAACTCGTCAGGATACTCACCGGTGTCACCGTCACCGTTGCCGTCACCGGCGCATTGGTCACGTTCGTTGCCACGAAGCTCGGGATATTGCCCGTGCCATTGGCCGCCAACCCGATGCTCGGCTGGTTGTTCGTCCACACAAAGATCACACCCGGCATCGGCGTCACAAAGTTCACCGGTGCCGTATTCGATCCGTTACACAGCAACTGGTTGCCCGGGAACGGAGCCACCATCACCGGCGTAGGATTAACCGTGATCGTGAACGTCACCGGAAGACCCACACAGCTCACCCCGCCGTTGGTAAACGTCGGCGTCACCGTGATCGTCGCAGTGACAGGTAAGAAGCCCGTATTGATCGCCGTAAACGCGCCTATATTGCCCGTTCCGCTCGCCCCAAATCCGATCGTCGTATTGTTATTGGTCCAGCTGTACGTCACCGTACCGCCCGTGTTTGGCGTCGTGAAGATCACCGCAGCCGTCAGCGTACCGTTACATACCGTCTGGTTCGCCACCGCGTTCACCACCGCCGTCGGGTTCACCGTGATCGTGAACACCCTCGGTGTGCCCGTACAGCCGTTCGCCGTCGGTGTCACCGTGATCGTACCCGTGATCGGGGCCGTTCGCCGCGTTCGTGCCCACGAAGGCCGGGATATTACCCGTTCCGCTGGCCGCCAATCCGATCGCCGGATTGCTGTTCGTCCAGTTGAACACCGTGCCCGCTACAGGACCCGCAAACGTCACCGCCGTTGTTGGTGAGCCGTTGCACACCACCTGGTTCAGTGGCGCCGGTGTGCTGAACGTTGGTGTTGGATTCACCGTGATCGTAAAGCTCCGCGGTGTGCCCGTACAGGTCACCCCGCCATTGGTATACAGCGGCGTCACCGTGATCGTAGCCGTTACCGGTACACTAGTCACATTCGTCGCCACGAAGCTCGCGATATTACCCGTGCCGTTCAGCGCCAGGCCAATGCTCGGATCTGAGTTCGACCAGCTGTACACGATCGTGCCGCCCGTTGTCGGACTGCTGAACGTCACCGCCGCCGTATTCGCTCCGTTACACACCGTCTGGTTCGCTACCGCATTCACCGTAGCCGTCGGGTTCACCGTGATCGTGAAGGTCACCGGCGGACTCGTACAGCTCACACTACCACTGGTGAACGTTGCCGTTACCGTGATCGTAGCCACCACAGGTGCCGTTCCGGTATTGATCGCTGTGAACGGCGCTATATTATTGGTGCCACTCGCTGCCAATCCGATCGTCGTATTGTTGTTCGTCCAGTTATACACCAGCCCCGGCTGAGGACTCACCGTACCCGAGAAGGCAATAAGGGTTGTCATCGCTCCATTGCACACCACCTGGTTCGGTACAGGGTTCACAATAGGAACAGGGTTAACTGTGATGGTAAAGCTGATTGGAGTGCCGGTACAGGTCACGCCCGCATTGGTAAAGCTGGGCGTTACCGTGATGGTACCCGAGATTGGTGAACCGGTTAGGTTGGTACCTACAAAAGGTGCTATATTACCCGTGCCACTGGCTGCCAATCCTATCGCAGGATTATTATTGGTCCAGCTGTATACCGTTCCCGGTGCAATTCCAGTAAAGTTGACCGCTGCAGTTAAACTTCCGTTACAAACGGTTTGGTTGGCAACTGCATTAACCGTTGGTGTTGGGTTGACCGTAATGGTAAAGGTCTTCGGTGTACCCGTGCAACCGGTTGGTGCGTAAGTAATCGTCACCATACCATCGCCACTTTGTACTCCCGTTGTGGCTACACCACCTGATACGCCACCTGTGAAGGATGTGCCACCGGCGCCACCGCCGCCTGCTCCCTTATCATTGCCTGAGCAGCCCGCAGTACCCGCAGATCCGCCGCCGGCGCCGCCGCCGCCTACAAATCCACCGCCACCACCGCCACCGCCCGGTATGCTACCGAAGCTGAAGCAGCAGCAACTCTGACCGGCACCGCCGTTGCCGCCAATACCACTCACATTACCCGCTGTTCCCGCATTACCCAGGAAGCCTGCGCAGCCGATGCCAGCACCGCCAAAGTTCGATCCGATCGCTCCAAAACCGCCGCCCGCTACTCCACCACTCGTGGGTGAATTAGCTCCGTTCACCCCATTGCCATCGCCGTTACCACCATTTCCACCGGCGCCGGCCGGGCCATTGCTGCCCTCACAGCCGCCTCTTCCACCACCACCACCACCGGCCGCTACGATCAGCCTGTCCGCTGCCGTCACTCCCGGGAACCGCACATCACTGGCTCCACCGCCGCCACCGGCATTCTGGTTTCCGCCATTACCGCCGCCGTTGAAGCCCCCCGTTGGAGTAGCTCCCGCGCCGCCTACAAATATGTTCAGCACCTGGCCCGGTGTTACCGCCAGCATGCCTGTTGCTCTTGTTCCCAATCCTCCGTTACCGCCCGCCGTCGGGCCAATGTTACTGTTACCCGTCGCGCCGCTTCCGCCCTGCGCCCCATACGCATCGATCGTCACTGAAGTAATGCCCGCAGGTACCGTGAAGGTTTGCATACCGCCCGTATAATTGAAGGTCTGTGTGACCGGAGGCGCTATCGTAGTTGGCGTTACGGTTATCGTTGCCACTACCGGCGCCCCTGTCGCATTGGTTGCTGTGAAGGATGCAATATCGCCGGAGCCGCTCGCAGCCAGTCCGATGGAAGGTGCAGTATTCGTCCAGTTGAAGATCGTGCCCGGTACAAAGCCCGTGAAGTTCACCGGTAAGGTTGACGTATTGTTACATACCACCTGGTTGGCCGGTTGATTCACATCCGGTGTCGGATCAACGGTGATCGTGAAGCTGATCGGAGTGCCGGTACAGGTCGTACCCGCATTGGTATAGCTTGGTGTTACCGTAATGGTTGCTACCACCGTTGCATTCGTCGCATTTAAAGCCGTAAAGCTCGCGATATTACCCGCGCCACTGGCTGCCAGACCTATGCTTGGCGTATTGTTCGTCCAGTTATAAACAGTTCCTGGTACAAATCCTGAGAAGTTAACCGCTGCCGTAGCCGTATTACTACATACGCGCTGGTTAGCCACCGCATTAACCGTTGGTGTTGGGTTGACCGTAATGGTAAAGGTCTTCGGTGTACCCGTGCAACCGGTTGGTGCGTAAGTAATCGTCACCATGCCATCGCCTGATTGTACTCCCGTTGTGGCTACACCACCTGATACGCCACCTGTGAAGGATGTGCCACCGGCGCCACCGCCGCCTGCTCCCTTATCATTGCCTGAGCAGCCTGCAGTACCCGCCGATCCGCCGCCGGCGCCACCGCCGCCTACGTATCCGCCACCACCACCGCCACCGCCCGGTATGCTACCGAAGCTGAAGCAGCAGCAACTCTGACCGGCACCGCCGTTGCCACCCACACCACTTACGTTACCCGCTGTGCCCGGCCCTCCCAGGAAGCCTGCGCAGCCGATGCCAGCACCGCCAAAGTTCGATCCGATCGCTCCAAAACCGCCGCCCGCTACTCCTCCACAGGTGGGTGAATTAGTCCCATTCACCCCATTTCCATCGCCGTTACCACCATTGCCACCAACGCTGCCGGCTACCGCCCTCACAGCCGCCTCTTCCACCACCACCACCACCGGCCGCTACGATCAGCCTGTCCGCTGCCGTCACTCCCGGGAACCGCACATCACTGGCTCCACCGCCGCCACCGGCATTAGTGGATCCGCCATTACCGCCGCCGTTGAAGCCCCCCCGTTGGAGTAGCTCCCGCGCCTCCTACAAATATGTTCAGCACCTGGCCCGGTGTTACCGCCAGCGTGCCCGTTGCTCTTGTTCCTAATCCTCCGTTACCGCCCGCCGTCGGGCCACTGTTACTGTTACCCACCGCGCCACTGCCGCCCTGCGCTCCATAAGCATCGATCGTCACCGAAGTAATGCCCGCTGGTACCGTGAAGGTTTGCATACCTCCCGTAAAATTAAAGGTCTGTGTTACCGGAGGCGCTATCGTAGTTGGCGTTACAATTATCGTTGCCACTACCGGAGCTCCTGTCGCATTGGTTGCCGTAAAGGATGCAATATTACCCGTACCGCTTGCGGCCAATCCGATGGATGGCGCACTATTCGTCCAGTTGAATATCGTACCTGCTACTAAGCCCGTGAAATTCACCGGTAAGGTTGAGGTATTGTTACAAACCACCTGGTTGGCCGGTTGATTCACATCCGGTATCGGGTTCACCGTTACCGTAGCGGTTATAGGGGTTCCAATACATGAAACGGTTGATGGAATGATGGTGAATGTCACCGTGACCGGTGAGTTCGTCGTATTGTTCAGAATGCCGCTGATATTACCAGAGCCACTGGCTGCGATACCGGTTACAGTTGCCACATTGTCCCTGGTCCAGTTAAAGGTGGTTAATGGAACCGAGCCGGTCAGAGCAATTGTAGTGATCGGTGATCCGTTACAGATTGTCTGACTAGACGGCGTAGCTACCGCATCCGGTGTAGGGATGACCGTTACTGTGATACCAAGCGTTACACTATCTGTTAAGCCGCAACCATCCGTATAGATACAATTGTACAAACCTGAAGTAGTGGCACTGTAAGTGGAACTGTTGGCGCCACCTATGAGTGAACCATTCTGATACCATTGGTAATTACCTGTTCCACCGATCACGGTGAGTAATACATTGTTACCGCTGCAGAAGGTGGTTGGACCACCTGGTGAGATTGAACTGGAACAGGATTCCCTGACCAGGCCACGCAGGTCATCAGGCGTGTTCATCAGCACCGGTCCGGCAGTTCCGGCTATATTCCATAAGCGAATTTCAGATGAGATATTGCTAACCCAGAACTGTCCACCTCCGGCATACAATGCGCCGAATACTTCACCGTTCAATGGGGAGGTCAAAGGAAGTATCGGATCAACGTCCGTGGCGAATTTTTCCCAGACCACGGTACTGTTACCAGACCAATGGTAGAAGAAATTATCATCCGGGTTGAAGGCGATCACTTCTCCGTCAGCTCCGTTACCCAGTGTTCTGTAGAAAGTCGGGAGACCTGTCAATGTATCGATTTTATACATCGTTTCGGGAGGAAGCGGACTGGATCCGTTTCCGGTTATACTATACAGTTCCCCGTTGGTACGGAATGCCAATGTTGAGAAATTATCTCCCATATTGCCGATCAAAGTACATACTCCTGTCTGAACATTGATTTTAACTAATCTCCTGCCTGCGCTTCCTGAAACCTTAACAATGGCGAAATGCTCACCTGTCAGCGGATTAGTAGCAAGGGCATTGATACCTGTAATGGTAAATCCACTCAATGTTGGTCCAAGATACCTGATCAGTGTATAATTGGCCAGGTTGATGGTCCACATGGAATCCTGGAAAGGTGATGATCCAACCAACACGTCCGTGATACGGCCTGAGATCGTATTCATGACTACCGGGTTGCCGGCATAGGTAACCACGCAACCGGTTGAATTCAGGATCCGTACAGAAATATTATAACTGCCCCCCGGCAAGAGGCCGGTGAATGTATTGGAAAGCTGGTATGGCCCACCATTGAGGCTGTATTCCAGTGTGGGTCCGCCGGTAGCGTTGACCACGATCGTACCGGTTGGTGAAGGAATGGTGGGTTGTGTTACCGTTGGCGCATTAACCACCGGAACGGCCATAACGGTTATGGTTCCGTTGGCGGTTATCGTACCGCAGCCTCCTGTTAAGGTAACAGTATAACTAAATGGTGAGCCAACCGTTGTGGTTGGTGTACCGCTGATGGTCACCACATTGGCCGCCCAGCTGCCTGTCACACCTGCGGGTAAACCACTGAATGTGGCGCCGGTTGCTCCGGTTGTAGCGTATGTGATATTAGTAATGGGTGTATTGACACATACGATTTGTGACGTAGTAGCCGGGGCCGATGTTAATGAAATGGTATTGTTCGCAGTAACTGTAATGGTACCATTTGCCGTAATGGAACCACAACCGCCGGTCAGGGTGACGGTATAACTGAAGGGAGAACCTACCGTTGTTGTTGGTGAACCGCTGATCGTCACCACATTGGCAGCCCAGTTACCCGTTACGCCGGCTGGTAAGCCACTGAACGTGGCACCCGTTGCACCAGTTGTCGAATACGTAATATTGGTAATCGGCGTATTGATACAGACCGTTTGGGCGTTGGTTCCCGCCGCTGAGGTCAGCGTGATGGTATTGTTTGGTGTTACGGTGATAGTACCTGTAGCAGTTACCACACCACAACCACCTGTTAAGATTACCGTGTAAATAAACGGAGAACCCACCGTTGTTGTTGGTGAACCGCTGATCGTCACCACGTTGGCAGCCCAGTTACCCGTTACGCCTGCTGGCAGTCCACTGAAAGTGGCGCCGGTTGCACCCGTAGTTGAATATGTGATGTTGGTGATCGCCGTATTGATACAAACCGTTTGCGCATTGGTTCCAGCCGCTGAGGTCAGCGTGATGGTATTGTTCGGGGTTACTGTTATAGTACCTGTAGCAGTTACCACACCACAACCGCCTGTTAAGGTTACCGTGTAACTAAACGGAGAACCAACAGTTGTTGTTGGAGAGCCGCTGATCGTCACCACGTTGGCAGCCCAGTTACCCGTTACGCCTGCTGGCAGGCCACTGAAGGTTGCGCCAGTCGCTCCGGTCGTTGAATACGTGATGTTGGTGATCGCCGTATTGATACAAACCGTTTGGGCATCAGTACCCGGGGCAGAAGAAAGGGAAATGGTATTATTTGGTGTAACGGTGATCGTGCCGTTGGCGGATATGGATCCGCAACCGCCGGTCAAGGTAACAGTATAGTTGAATGTTCCCGATGCCGTTGGTGTTCCGCTGATCGTCACCACATTGGCGGCCCATCCTCCTGTAACTCCTGCTGGCAGGCCACTGAAAGTTGCCCCTGTTGCTCCGGTTGTATTATAGGTGATGTTGGTGATCGCCGTATTGATACAAACCGTTTGAGCATTCGTGCCAGGCGCTGAACTCAGCGAAATGGTATTATTAGGTGAAACCGTGATCGAGCCGTTGGCGGATACGGATCCGCAACCACCGGTCAATGTGACTGTATAGTTGAAGGTTCCTGATGCCGTTGGTGTTCCGCTGATGGTCACTACGTTAGCGGCCCAGCTACCTGTAACACCTGCGGGCAATCCGCTAAAGGTAGCGCCAGTAGCAAAAGTGGTGGCATAGGTGATATTGGTGATCGGGGTATTGATACATACGGTCTGTGCATCGGTTCCAGGTGCTGAAGTCAGTGTAATGGTATTGGTCGGATTCACCAGAACTGTTGCCGTAATAGACGGACCGTTACATCCGCCTGCATTGACAGGAGAGATGGTGAAGGTCACCGTGATTGGTGCATTGGTGGTATTGGTCAGGGCGCCACTGATATCACCGGTTCCGCTTGCCGCGATTCCGGTTACGGTAGCCACATTATCCCGGGTCCAGCTGAAAGAGGCAGCCGTGCCGGTCAATGCGATGGTGGTAATGGTAGCCCCGGAACAAATGGTCTGATTGTTTGGTGTTGCCACAGCATCACCCACAGCGGTGAACTCATCCGCTCCGATATCCGGAGGTGTGCCGCGGGTATCGCCATCGTAATCGGTCGTGTAAGTGGCGATGGTTTGTCCCGTGCCGTTCAGGCACCAGTTGGCGCCCAGTGCATTGCTCAGGTGGAAGTCGGTACCGGATACAAAGATTGGTTGAGCGCTCTTAGATTGAGCATCCTTGGTTGTACCGGTCTGCCAGGCGGTCAGATCTGCACGGAGGGTAGCGCCTATATTTCCCAGGTTAGGACCTGTGAAATAATAATCGTTGTAGTTGATATCAGCGTAAACAGAGGCAGCGGCTCCGGAGAATACGCAGTATCGCTGTGCGCCGATGGTTTGTGTATTGGAGAAGATATTATTCCGGATATTCAAGGAATTGGCCGTTGTTACACCACTGGTCACATTGAGTGCTGCGGGCAGTCCTGTCGCCGAAACCTGTTCTGTATTCATTACAACGGTGTTGTAATAGAGGTTATATCCGCCGCCTGCTGTTATTATTATGCCATACCCGTTGTCTCCCACTGCAGTACCATTGAAGCCATTGGCGGCTATATCCGAAACATAGTTGTTAAAGACATCTATCGCGGCAGCGGTTAACGTTGAGCCCAATTGTATACCGTTACTTCCGAATCCGGTTCCATTTGAGTTTTTGATATTAGAGATATTGTTTTGCTGGATCCTGACACCACCCGTAGTACTGAATACAAAGATACCGGTCGTGGTTCCGGTGCTGGGTGAGCTTAAATTGGTTATTGTATTTCCTATAACATTAACATTTGAATTGGTTGCACCGGAAGTGACCACAATTCCTCTGGGCGAACTGGCGGTTCCGCTGAAACCGGAAATGGTATTTCCCGATATCGTGCTATTTATAGTTGATGTTGCAAACCAAATACCGGTTATATTGGAAGCGTCGGCTGTATTGGCGACATTTCCAAGGGTATTGTTAGATACGGTTGCGCCATCAGCACCCTGAACATATAATGGAACCAAACGAATAGAATTGGCGCCTGATGTAGATAGATCGTTACCTGTCAGCAACAAGCCACTACCATTTCCTGCAACAGGAACCGCAATATTATAAATTCCGATATAGGCTCTTTGAACATTGTTGTTCTGGAAAGTAATATTGTTGAAGTAACCTGCATTACCGGCTGTTGTGCCATCAGATACAAAGACCGCAGTATTGGTGTTAGCGCCATTGATGATGATGCTGTTTTTAACGGTTATATTGTTAATAGGCACTGTTCCCGTTGACCCCAGCAACAAAACGGTTGGCGTTGTTACACTGGTATTGGTAATGGTTAGATCCCTGCTGGCCGTTCCGTTATTTGATCCGTCAATCGTCACATTGCTGGATAATATTTTGATCAGAGAGCTGGTCAAAGACCCCGTCAATGTAGCTGTAACCCCGGTATTCGGTTTGATTAACAGTGTAAATGGACCGCCGCAACCATAGGCCATCTGGTTCAGGGCATTGGCCCCGCTTTCCGTTACAGAGGCATCCAGGATATTTGCGGTTAGGTTACCGGAAAGCCCGCTTGCATTGATTGCCGCAAATAAACCACCGGCTCCTGTAATGCTGGTATAGGTTCCGGCTGCTCCGATGGTAACCACTCCGCTCAGACCACCGGCTCCGATGGTATAACTGTTAATCGTTCCGGTGAGAGGGAATGCGGCGGCAGTCAGGGCCACACTGCTTGGTGGTGCGGCAAAAATTCCGCTGTTGATGGCTACATTGGGTGTAGCAAAGAGATCCTGTGCAACCACAAAATACTGGATCACGTCACCTCCGGCAACACCGCCATTGATGAGTGCCATGTTCAGAGTAAAGGTGAACGGACTGGCCGCGTTTGACGCTTCAGCGTATTTCCATCCATCGGTTCCGCTGGTATTGTCATTGAATGTATTGGCGTTCGTCGTTTTCTTATAGTATACCCTTGGCTTGGTACCCGGAGCAACATTGATACCACTGGCATCCGTAATGGTTGCCGACAGGTTAACATTACCAATACACAGGGTGTTCGGCAACAAAGTATAGGAAATACTCGGTGGTGTAAGATCCAGGAACACGCCGTCAAACTCATCCGCACCAAGGTCCGGAGCCAGGGCTCCGCCATTGGTTGAACCTGCCGGGCCAGGACGAACCTGGTTGTCGTAGTCAGTTGTGATGCCTCCCACAGCGATACCACCTGATTCCAGTGTGGTTGGAGTTACTCCCATATTCAAATGAAGGTCGCCTGTCGCGGTATTTGTAAAAGTAACGGTTATACCCGATTGGGAAACGGCGTCACTGGCAGAGGCTGTCTTCCAGCCTGCAAAGGTTTGGTCAGTAGTCCAGAATCCGATTGTTGCCGGACTGGCAGAATTCAACACATTATAGTTAGAGGCATTTGCCGCCCAACCTGTTGTGCTGACTACAGCTCCATAGTTATTTGAAATGGCGTAATGCTTACCTGTACCACCCCCGCTGCTTATCCGTGTGTTATTAAAGATATTATTACGGACATCAACGGTGTGCGTTCTCGCAGTTGCGCTTAGATCGCCTCTCAAGAAACAGAAACTGGGCTGGGCACCGGATGTTGCGTTTCCGGAAATATGAATTGAATTGAAATAAATGTTGTTGGAAAATACCGGACCGTTGCTGTTAGCGCTCCATAATCCGATAAAACAGGTGTTCGTTGACTGGCCATCACCCAATGAGATCATGTTATTGATGAAACTCAACGGTGTGCCATTGGTATGTCCCCTTACGAATACGCCAGATGCAGTACCAGGCAAAGTAACTGAAGTAGAAGTGCTTGCGTTGGTTATATTGAATATCTTGTTATTAGACAAGGTCGTGCCCAAAGCGGCTGCTACTGAAATACCGGCAGCATTTGTTCCGGATGTAGTAGTATTGATTAGTGAGATATTAGAAATCGTATTCCCGGAAATGGTTGCATTCAAACCGGCCGCAAAATAAATACCCACTGCACCTAATTGCCCGTTTCCAAAGCTGACGTTTGCATTATCCGATGTTAAATTAGTAATAGTATTTCCACTGATCGTTGCAGCTGTGGTGGTACCGGTTGTGGTGGTCTGGATTCCTCTTATATATCCCGTTGTACCGGTTCCGTATGATGCAAAGTTCTGAATCGTATTATTCGAATAATTAGCAATCGTCGATGTAGAAGTGGCATTGATCCCGCTGGCCAGGGAATTACCCGTTGTAAGTCCCAATGTGCCGGCCCTCATATTGTTTGCGGTACCATTACCAATGGTATTACCGGTGATGGACATGGATGCGGCTACACCTGATACATTGATCCCAAATACTGCGCCCGCAACTGCAGCCGTTGTACCACTGGATTGCAGTCCGCCGATGATGTTATTTTGTATCTGAATGGTACCCGTAGCAGAACAGTTTATACCTACAACAGCTCCCTGAGTAGTTGTGGGTGTGGCGATCAGCGCGCCTGTTCCTGATGATGCGCCGATGATATTGGGCGTAACGTTTCCAATATTGACACTGCCGGCGCCCGTGATATTGATACCACACAAAACCCCGTTTGTCGTTGCTGCACCACTTGAAGTGGATAAACTGATCGCAGTAACCGTATTGCCCTGAATACTGTTCACTGTACCGGCTGTGAACCCGCAATTGATCCCGATATAACGATTGGTCGTTGTCGAATTCAGTGTCATGGTTCCGGTACCGGATGATGTGGCAAAGCCGATCACATTACCGGAGATCGTGTACCCGTTTCCGGAAGTAACAAAAATCCCGTTATTGGTATTACCCGTGGTAATCGTACGGGTGGCGGTTTGATAGATCTTGTTATTGCTAATGGTCCAGCCGGAATTATTTGAATTAATATTTATGGCACTATAGAGAGATGCAGCGGCAAAAATGTCAAAAATATTATTGTCCGTCACCGTATTTCCACTGTTGTCGATCACAGCGCTTGAACCCAAAGAATAGATTCCGACTATTGGAAAATTGGCGCCGGCTACACTGATATTATTATTGCTGAGTGTATTGTTATCGTTACCCGTAACAATACCCGTACTGAACAAGACCACACCAAATGAAGCGGAAGTTGAGCCCTGTATAGAACAGTAACGAATGGCATTGTTCACTGCATCATTGATGAACCTGGTTGCAACTGCCGTACCGGTCGCGGTATTGGCAAGGGTCAGTTGAGAGGTCGTTCCCACTCCACCGGGCCTTCCGTCGATGGTCACATAATTTGCTCCGTTAAAATCTATGGTAGCCGTTGCATTGCTGCTGGTGATGGAAAGTCCAACTGCACCCACCTCGGGTCGGATGGTGATATTATTTACCGGTCCTACACAACCGTTATTCGGAAAGACCAACGGGAAGGTTTCCACTGTACTGAGATAAGTGGCTTGCAATTCAAAGATCACCGGGCCGGAAATTCCGCCGGCAATGGCCGCAAAAGCAGCGGTCAGTGAAGGATAAGTTCCGGTTGGGCCTACAGGAATGGTTCCTGATGGACCACTACATGCCAGTGTTGTTGTATTGCTGGAGAGCGGAGAGGCTGTCCGATACAACGGACCTCCGGAACATCCGGTATTATTGAATGAATATAGCCAGAAGTAATAAGGGGTGGAAGGAATTAGTCCAGTTGCATTGAAGCTTGTCGTGGCAACATTGCCTACGATCACACCGCCCAGAGCAGAAGCGCCTGGCGTGTAGAGTGTGCCGTCAACGGGCGCTGAAGGCGGTGTGGCATTGGGTGTACGAATGACCAGGTAATTGGTTGGCGTACTCGGTGCCGCCGTGAATGTCCCGGAAACACTACTGGTGGTGGGGGTCAATACCAATGCTGATGGCTGATCAGCTGGTGTTACACAAGGAGCCGGAGGGGTAAAGGTATAGGTTTGGCCCAGCGCCGGCTTGGTAGCCACATTGGATTCATTATAAAAACAGATATCATTATTTAAAGTGCCTGCAGCCGGTGAAGCCCAGTTTCCCCCGGATGCCACTGCCAAATTTTTAAAATCCGTATTGTTCGCTCCGCGTAATCCCACTTGTGCATTATTGGCTGTCGTAGCACTAACGGCATTTGAAAAATTACCATAAATGACCTGGATGACATTGGTCGTCTGGAAAAGTTTGATCTGGAATTCAATTCGCTCCGCATTGGCTGTTGCTCCATTATACCTTCTCGCATCTGACCATTGAACGGTAAATACGCCACCGGCCGATGTATACTGCACCAACCCCAATGGAGCTGTAGCCTGAGCCTGATCATCTCTGCCAAATGCTGATATGGCTCCCGCATACCCGGTATTATCAGAAATGGGTGTATAAGGAGATCCACTTGGTGGGGTCGTTGCTCCAAAAGTAATGAACCCATTGGTATTGATAGTACAGGTTGTATAGGCTACCCCATTGAAAGTGAAAGTAAAACCAATGGGAATGGCTGCCGCATTCGCATCATCCCAGCCGGTATTATGGGCGATGGTACCGGAGATCGGTGTATAAGTACCGGAGGAAGCTGCAAAAGAATAATTCGCAACTTGCGCATTAGTTGTAGCTGCAGCAAACAATACCGTAAGCAGCAGAAAGTATACTTTCTTCATAAACAGAGTTTGGTTTATTGTAAAATGTAGGGCGCCTTAAAGGCAAAAGCATTGAAAGTTATTGTTTTTTCCTGATGATTCAAACTTAGTTCCCGGTTTTTTTATAAACAGGTCACCCTGCTAAATATTCTTTTGTAATGGCAGGATATGATGGCCATTTGAGCGATTACCCATTAAAAAAGCCCCCCGTTGTACCGGGGGGCTGTTATTGAAGTTGGTTTGGATTCCCTTATCGCTGGATCTCGAACTGGAACGAGGCACGCTCCTTCTCATTGTACACCACCAGGTAGTACGTACCCGCTGCCAGTGCCGGCAGGTTCATCTCGATCTCAGAGCCATAATGCAGGTTCGTGTACTGCTTGTCGCCATACACTCGCCCGATCGCATCCACGATCCGGATGTTGAACTCCTTATACACATCGCTCGTAAACCGTACCCGGAACCGCCCATTGTTCGGGTTCGGATAGATCCGGATCGCCGTAGCAAACACCTGGTGACGCTCGATACAATCGTTCACCGTCACATTCACCGTACTGCTCGCTGTGCATCCGCCACTGCTCACCGTATACGTCAGTGTCTTCACACCCGTACCCGCCAGCGTAGCCGAGAACGTATTACCCACCACGCCCGGTCCGCTCCAGACTCCTCCCAGCGGCACCGCCACCAGGTTCACCACACTGTCCGTCAGGCAGACCCTTATCGGTGCATTCACCATCGTGATATTGGGCGATGCGTTCACCGTGATCGTGAACGTCCGTGGCGTACCCACGCAACTGATGCCTCCGCTGACATACAACGGCGTCACCGTGATCGTTGCCACGATCGGCGTGATCGTCGGATTATACGCTACAAAGCTCGGGATATTGCCGATGCCGCTCGCCGCCAGGCCTATACTCGGCTGGCTGTTCGTCCAGCTGTAGGTCAGCGTCGTGCCGCCTGTCGTCGGGCTCGTGAACGTCACCGCCGCCGTAGCGCTGCCGTTACATACCGACTGGTTCGCCACCGCATTCACCGTAGCCGTCGGGTTCACCGTATACGTAAATGTGATCGGTGTACCTCCGCAAGCTCCCGGAGCCGTCGGCGTCACCGTGATCGTGCCGCTGATCGGGCCGTTGGTACCATTGGTCGCCGTGAAGCTCGGGATATTACCCGTGCCGCTGGCTCCCAGTCCGATCGCCGTATTGGAGTTCGTCCATGCGAACGTCGTACCCGCTACCGGTCCGCTCAGCGTCACCGCCAGCGTATTGGTACCGTTACAGTTCACCTGGTTACCCACCGCGTTCACCGTAGCCGCCGGGTTCACCGTGATCGTAAAGCTCACCGGTGTGGCCGTACACGTCACGCCGCCATTGGTATAGGTCGCCGTCACCGTGATCGTCGCCGTCACAGGAGCACTGGTATTATTGATCGCTACAAACGATCCGATACTGCCCGTTCCTGAGGCTGCCAGCCCGATGCTCGTATTATTATTCGTCCAGCTGTATACCGTGCCCGCTACAGGACCACCCACCGTGATCGCCGCCGTAGTCGCCCCGTTACACACCGTCTGGTTCGCTATCGCATTGATGCTCGGCGTCGGGTTCACCGTGATCGTGAACGTACGCGGTGTGCCCGCGCAACTCGTCAGGATACTCACCGGTGTCACCGTCACCGTTGCCGTCACCGGCGCATTGGTCACGTTCGTTGCCACGAAGCTCGGGATATTGCCCGTGCCATTGGCCGCCAACCCGATGCTCGGCTGGTTGTTCGTCCACACAAAGATCACACCCGGCATCGGCGTCACAAAGTTCACCGGTGCCGTATTCGATCCGTTACACAGCAACTGGTTGCCCGGGAATGGTGCCACCATCACCGGCGTCGGATTCACCGTGATCGTGAACGTCACCGGAAGACCCACACAACTCACCCCGCCGTTGGTAAACGTCGGTGTCACTGTGATCGTCGCAGTGACAGGTAAGAAGCCCGTATTGATCGCCGTAAACGCGCCTATATTGCCCACTCCGCTCGCCCCAAGGCCGATCGTCGTATTGTTATTGGTCCAGCTGTACGTCACCGTACCGCCCGTGTTTGGTGTCGTGAAGATCACCGCAGCCGTCAGCGTACCGTTACATACCGTCTGGTTCGCCACCGCGTTCACCACCGCCGTCGGGTTCACCGTGATCGTGAACACCCTCGGTGTACCGTTACAGCCGTTCGCCGTCGGTGTCACCGTGATCGTACCCGTGATCGGCGCATTCGTAGCGTTCGTACCCACAAAGGCCGGGATATTACCCGTTCCGCTGGCCGCCAATCCGATCGCCGGATTACTATTGGTCCAGTTGAACACCGTGCCCGCTACAGGACCCGCGAAGTTCACCGCCGTCGTCGGCGATCCGTTACATACCACCTGGTTCAGTGGCGCCGGACCCGTGAACGTCGGCGTCGGGTTCACCGTGATCGTAAAGCTCCGCGGTGTACCCGTACAGGTCACCCCGCCATTGGTATACAGCGGCGTCACTGTGATCGTCGCCGTTACCGGTACACTAGTCACATTCGTCGCCACGAAGCTCGCGATATTACCCGTGCCGTTCAAGGCCAGGCCAATGCTCGGATCTGAGTTTGACCAGCTGTACACGATCGTGCCGCCCGTTGTCGGACTGCTGAACGTCACCGCCGCCGTATTCGCTCCGTTACAAACCGTCTGGTTCGCTACCGCATTCACCGTAGCCGTCGGGTTCACCGTGATCGTGAAGGTCACCGGCGGACTCGTACAGCTCACACCACCACTGGTGAACGTTGCCGTCACCGTGATCGTCGCCACCACAGGTGCCGTTCCGGTATTGATCGCTGTGAACGGCGCTATATTATTGGTGCCACTCGCTGCCAGGCCGATCGTCGTATTGTTGTTCGTCCAGTTATACACCAGCCCCGGCTGAGGACTCACCGTACCCGAGAAGGCAATGAGGGTTGTCATCGCTCCATTGCACACCACCTGGTTCGGTACAGGGTTCACCACCGGTAAAGGATTCACCGTGATCGTGAAGCTCTTCGACGGACCCGTACAGGTCACACCCGCATTGGTAAAGCTGGGCGTTACCGTGATCGTAGCCGTGATCGGCGCACCCGTCGGGTTAGTCGCCGTGAAGGCAGCTATATTACCCACTCCGCTCGCTGCCAATCCGATCGCCGTATTATTATTGGTCCAGTTATACGTCAGCGTGCCGCCCGTCGTCGGACTCGTGAAGTTCACCGGCGCCGTCAGTGAGCCCGCGCAAACCGTCTGGCTCGCCGGCTGATCCACCTGTGGCGTCGGGTTCACCGTGATCGTGAACGTTATCGGCAAACTCACACAAGTGATGCCGCCATTGGTATAGCTCATCGTTACCGTCACCGTCGCCACTACCGGCGCATTCGTCGGGTTGGTTGCCATGAACGATAATATATCTCCCGTGCCCGAAGCCGCAAGGCCGATACTTGTATTGTTATTGGTCCAGTTGAATACAATTATTCCTCCGCTTACCGGTGTGGTAAAGTTGATATTGGCTGTTGGTGCTCCGTTACATACGGTCTGGCTGGCCACCGGATTTACTACCGGTTGAGGATTCACCGTGATCGTGAACACCATCGGCGTACCGTTACAGGTTACACCACCGTTTGTATAGGCAGGCGTTACCGTGATCGTAGCCACGACCGGTACATTGGTGATGTTCACCGCCGTGAAGCTCGCGATATTACCCACCCCGCTCGCCGCCAATCCTATTGATGGCGCACTGTTGGTCCAGTTGTACACGATCGTTCCGCCTACCGTAGGACTGCTAAAGGTAACTGCCGCTGTAGCAGCCCCGTTACAAACCACCTGGTTGGCTACCGGAGTAACCGTTGCAGTTGGGTTAACCGTATAAGTAAAGGTTTTTGGCGTACCCACGCAGGTAAGTGTTCCTGCACCCAGGTAGGTGATCACTACCTGGCCGTTGCCCGTTTGTACTCCCGGGGTGATAATACCTGCAGATACCCCACCGGTATAGGATGAACCACCGGCGCCACCGCCGCCTGCTCCCTTATCATTACCACTGCAGCCTGTTGTACCCGCCGATCCGCCGCCGGCGCCACCGCCGCCTACGTATCCGCCGCCACCACCACCACCGCCCGGTATGCTTCCGAAGCTAAAGCAGCAGCAACTCTGTCCCGCACCGCCGTTTCCTCCGATGCCTGATGCATTACCCGCTGTACCCGGCGCTCCCAGGAAGCCAGCGCAGCCGATGCCCGCACCGCCAAAGTTCGATCCGATCGCTCCAAAACCGCCGCCCGCTACGCCACCAGAGGTGGGTGCATTGGTTCCGTTGGCGCCGTTTCCATCTCCGTTACCACCCGTACCGCCCGTTATCGCTGTACCGCTCTCACATCCGCCTCTTCCACCGCCGCCGCCACCGGCCGCAACGATGATCCTATCCGCTGCCGTCACTCCCGGGAACCGTACATCACTGGCTCCACCGCCGCCTCCGGCATTGCTGGCACCATTACCTCCACCATTAAAGCCGCCTGTTGCTCCACTGGCTGCGCCACCTACAAATATATTCAGTACCTGGCCCGGTGTTACCGCCAGGGTTCCTGTTGCTCTTGATCCTGTTCCACCAAAACCACCAGAAGTTGGCCCGGCATTACTGTTGCCACTGGCGCCCTGGGCACCTGCTGCACCATAACTGTCAATGGTAATTGACGTTATGCCCGCAGGAACCGTCCAGGTTTGCATCGCCCCCGTATAATTAAAGGTTGCTGATACCGGAACTGCCGGTGCCGGCGTGGTAATACTGGGTGTTACCGTAACCGTTGCCACATTCGGCGCATTGGTCGCATTCGTTCCCACGAACGAAGCTATATTACCCGTGCCACTGGCTCCAAGTCCTATCGTTGTATTATTATTTGTCCATGCATACGTAATAGTTCCTCCCGTAGTCGGACTTGTAAAATTGGTAGGCAGGAATGATGTATTGTTACATACCACCTGGTCTGCAGGCTGATCTACCTGTGCTACAGGATTTACTGTAATGGTAAAGGTCTTCGTTGGACCAGGACATGGTGCGCCCGCAGGAACTGAATAAGTGATCATCACCTGCCCGTTGCCTGATTGTACGCCCAGCGTCGTTGATCCCGCACTTACTCCTCCCGTGAAAGATGAACCACCGGCGCCACCGCCGCCTGCTCCCTTATCATTACCACTGCAGCCTGTAGTACCTGCCGATCCGCCTCCGGCGCCACCGCCGCCTACGTATCCGCCACCACCACCGCCACCGCCCGGTATGCTACCGAAGCTGAAGCAGCAGCAACTCTGACCGGCACCGCCGTTGCCACCCACACCACTTACGTTACCCGCTGTGCCCGGCCCTCCCAGGAAGCCTGCGCAGCCGATACCCGCGCCGCCAAAGTTCGAGCCGATCGCGCCAAAGCCGCCGCCCGCTACACCTCCTGAGGTTGGTGCATTGGTCCCATTCACCCCATTTCCATCTCCAGTACCACCGTTGCCACCAACGATGCCGGTACCGCTTTCACAACCTCCTCTGCCACCACCACCACCACCGGCCGCTACGATCAGCCTGTCCGCTGCCGTCACTCCCGGGAACCGCACATCACTGGCTCCACCGCCGCCACCGGCATTAGTGGATCCGCCATTACCGCCGCCGTTGAAGCCGCCCGTTGGAGTAGCTCCCGCGCCTCCTACAAATATGTTCAGCACCTGGCCCGGTGTTACCGCCAGCGTGCCCGTTGCTCTTGTTCCTAATCCTCCGTTACCGCCCGCCGTCGGGCCACTGTTACTGTTACCCGTTGCACCTGATCCGCCCTGTGCCCCATACGCATCGATCGTCACCGAAGTAATGCCCGCGGGTACCGTCCAGGTCTGCATGGCTCCCGTATAATTGAAGGTGGCTGTAACTGATGATGCCGGTACATAGACCGGTGTAACGGTTATCGTACCTACCAATGGCGCATTCGTCGCATTGGTGCCAATGAATGAAGCAATATTACCCGTGCCGCTGGCCGCCAGGCCAATGGCCGGGGTACTGTTCGTCCAGTTGAAGATCGTACCCGGTACCGTTGTCGTAAAGTTAACCGGCGCCGTTGGTGCACCGTTACATACCACCTGGCTCGCCGGTTGATCCACCTGGCCCGTCGGGTTCACCGTGATCGTGAACGTTATTGGAGTACCCACGCAGGTGGTTCCAGCATTGGTATAAGATGGCGTTACGGTTATGGTTGCTGTTACAGGTGCTGAACCCGCATTGGTTGCTGTAAAGCTCGCGATATTACCGGAGCCGCTCGCGGCTAAGCCTATTGATGGCGTATTATTCGTCCAGTTGTACACGATCGTACCGCCCGTTGTAGGACTGGTAAAGGTGACCGGAGCTGTCGGACTGTTGTTACAGACCGCCTGGTTCGATACAGGGTCAACTGTTGGTGTTGGGTTAACTGTATACGTGAAGGTGATCGGTGTACCCGTACAAGTTACTCCGGCATTGGTATAGCTTGGGGTTACTATTATTGTTGCCACTACCGGCGCATTGGTTGCATTGGTAGCAGTAAAGGACGCTATATTACCAGATCCACTGGCTGCAAGACCGATGGATGGAGTGTTATTCGTCCAGTTATAAACCGTACCTGTCACTGCGCCACTGAAGGTAACCGCAGCAGTTGAAGTATTGTTACAGACTACCTGGTTGGCCACTGCATTTACTGTTGGGATTGGATTAACCACCACCGTTGCCGTGATGGGTAAACCCGGACAGCCATTTAAATCAGATGTTATCGTAAAGGTCACGGTTACCGGTGCATTGGTCGTATTGGTCAACGACCCGCTGATATCACCTGTACCACTGGCCGCAATGCCGGTTACAGCTACCGTATTATCCCTGGTCCAGGCATAGGTCGTGCCGGGTTCTGTACTGGTTAATACTATCGTTGTAATGGCCGATCCGCTACAAATGGTTTGTGCAGACGGAGTGGCTGTTACAACCGGTACCGGTTTCACCGTTGCTGTTACAGGCACCCTTGGTGCACTTACGCAGTTCTGGCTTGCTGAATATTCAAATTCGACTCTTGAAATGAAGGTACCTGCCCCGAATTCTCTCCAGATGTTTTGCGGAGGAGCTGCCGTCAGCGGGGACTGCATACCAAGACGTTGCAACTGTACAGGGAATCCTGCAATGGTGGTATTATAATCACCGTTTGCATAAGAGTTGATATTACCGCGATAACCCAGGATACCGATCACCTCACCCGCTGCTACAGGTATATTACAAGGCACACTGCCCAAAGAAGGGTTATTGAATGTCTGGAACAGCGTAGTGAACGCATTTGTTGTAGCTGAG
Source organism: Chitinophagaceae bacterium (assembly GCA_016721725.1). Classification (GTDB taxonomy): domain Bacteria; phylum Bacteroidota; class Bacteroidia; order Chitinophagales; family Chitinophagaceae; genus Ferruginibacter. The sequence goes on from JADKHN010000001.1 coordinate 296,277, forward strand.
AATACCGGTGGTGGTGTATTGCCGGTAAATTTCATTACAGCAACACTCATGGGTCCGGATGAAGCCGTTGTTGGTACACTCAATGAGGTGATCACAAAATCAGTTGGTGCTGTAAACCAGTACCCTCTGACGTTACCAGGGAATGTGCTGCTCTGTCCGGGCATTGCCAGTAAGCTCTGGACTCCAGAATTGATAGACGCATCTACATAATAAGTGGTGGTTGCGGTTACATTCGGGTTGAAGGTATTGCCTGTATTTAAAACAATACCACCCGTTGCAGCATTCCACCAGTTGATGATTCCATTGGACGTAGCAGAAAGATTGGCTACTCCCGGCCCGCAAATTGTTGCGCCTGTTACTGATATAATATTCGGCTGATTGGCAACAGTAATGGTAAAGCTTATTGGTGTACCGGTACAGGCTCCATTTACCGGAGTAACCGTGATGGTACCACTGATAGGAGCTGCAGTAGCATTTGTAGCTGTAAAGTTCAGGTTACCAGTTCCGCTTGCGCCGATGCCAATAGCCGCATTGGTATTTGTCCAGTTATATGTCGTACCTGCACTTCCGCCGCTAAATGTAACAGAAGCTGAAGAACCATTACAGAATGCCTGGTTGGCCACAGGATTAACCACGGGGTCGGCAATCGTTACAGATTGAGAGGCCGTAGCAGTACAGCCATTATTGCCATAACCTAAGGTTACCGTATAATTGGTTGTTCCGGTATTATGAACAATTGATTGGGTGGTAGCGCCGCCCGGGCTCCATGAATAGGAATTGGCAAAAGGAGCTGTTAAAGTTATAGGAGCACCGCTGCAACTTGGAGTGCCCGGTGTCACCGTAATAGCTGACGGATCCCTGGGCACATCCACCGTTAACTGGTAGCTGGCACAACCTGTACCTGTATTCACTTCATGCACCACTACTACAATGGTTCCGTTGGCAGGTATTGTTGCCTCATAGAAAATAGAAGCAACAGGCGATGAACCCGGATCGGCGAGGTAATTGGTACAAGGATTGTTCGGGTCAAAACTATTGAGATAGGCCACCGAAAATGCATTGGTACCGCAACCGGAATTATGCCCGATGGTAACGCATACCGGTGTATTCCTGACATTGGTAATTGTATAAGCATCGTAGAATCTTGAGCCGGTTGCTGTAAATATACCCGGACATGCTTTGGGCGCTGCACAGGTTGAAACCGTAGCAAAACGGTTGATACGTCCGGTCTGTTGCGGATCTCCTGCACCCAATGAACCATTGAATACATAATCAGCTATGTTTACAATAGCATCAGGATTTGATGCTGTTGAGCAACCAAACTGGTTGGTAACGGTTAAACGGTAAACACCTGATGCTGTTACAGGCTGTGTTTGTGCCGTACCCATATTGGTAAATGGCGCTGTTAAGAAGCTTCTTCCCCATTGATAGGTATAATTGGGATCAACCGGGCCTGTAAGTGTAACTGTGGCATCCTGACAGAAAGTACCTGCGCCGCCAATTGTAAATGCAGCAGGGTTTGGATTCACCACCACATCCATTTCATCAAATGATGCTGTACAGGGTGGATTGCTGATCGTCCAGCGGAAGGTATAGGTACCCGCCGTGGTCATACCTGAAATATTAGTTATCGGTGATGAAGGAGTAAGGATATTAGCTGCAACAGGGCCTCCTACCTGTGTCCAGGTTCCGGTACCCGTTGAAGGTGTATTTCCCGCCATGGTTGCTGTTCCTGATGAAACGCAAACCGTTGTGATGTTCGGGCCGGCTGCTGCCGTTGTGGGCAGGCCGTTTACAGTTATGGAACCATTTGCCGTTACCGTTCCGCAGCCTCCTGTTAAGGTTACCGTATAGTTGAACGTACCGGAAGCAGTAGGCGTTCCGCTGATGGTCACCACATTGGCCGCCCAGTTACCCGTTACCCCTGCAGGCAGGCCGCTGAAGGTGGCGCCGGTAGCATTGGTGGTCGCATAAGTGATGTTGGTGATCGCCGAATTGATACAGACCGTCTGTGCATCCGTTCCGGGAGCGGAAGAAAGACTGATGGTGTTCAATGGGTTCACCGTGATGGTACCGTTTGCAGAAGCTGATCCGCAACCACCCGTAAGCGTTACGGTATAATTAAATACGCCTGAAGCGGTTGGAATTCCGCTGATCGTGACCACGTTAGCAACCCAGGTGCCGGTTACACCGGCGGGCAGGCCACCGAAGGTAGCGCCCGTTGCACCTATTGTTGAGTAAGTGATATTGATGATCGCGATGTTGGTACAAACCGTTTGGGCGTCGGTGCCCGGAGCTGATGTCAGCGAAATGGCATTCAAAGGTGTTACAGTGATTGAGCCATTTGCTGTTACACCACCGCATGTACCACCGGTTAATGTCACTGTATAATTAAAGGTACCCGTTACCGTTGGTGTACCGCTGATGGTCACCACGTTGGCAGCCCAGTTTCCGGTAACCCCGGCCGGTAAACCACTAAAGGTTGCACCGGTAGCGCCGTTGGTCAGATAAGTGATATTGGTGATCGCCGCATTGATGCAAATCGTTTGCGCATCCGTACCCGGAGCCGAAGTGAGGGCAATGCTCTCGCAAAGGGCAGACAGATAGCTGCAGCCGGTTGGTAAGGTAAAGCTTGGAGGCGTATTGTTATCGCGGATCCAGTTATTTTGGTTGTTCAATGCCGCGCGGAGACCGGTCAAAGGTCCGAGTACTCCCGGATGCAGGCAATTCGCGTATTTGGCATTATTGTATTCGGAACTGATGTCACCCGGAGTGCCGATCCAGATGCAATTCACACCGGAGGTAAGTCCCGTTGGCAATGCGGAAGTGGTTGTAGAAACCACCGCACCGTCCCAGGCGCCTAAGGTACTTCCCGGATCCACATTCATCTGGATCGCACTGATGAAGGTCGGTGCAGCCGGTGTTCCGCGATAGGCCAGGATCTGGTCACCGCTGGTGGACAGGTTCAATGCCACACCGGTCACGGTTCCTGCTGCTCCGCCGCCTGAGCGGGTTGCGGTCAGTCCGGAAATCCTGATCTCTGTTCCGCCAACGAGCCCGCCAGCTGGAGCTGTCCAGGTACAGGTCTCTTCACCCACACCAAATACGTTGGTGCTGAGCCATCCGTTGTTGGTGAAATTGATGACCGTTCCGGGACCGACGTGCCTTAATAATACAAAGGAGAATTCATCCGGACCCGTCGTGGATGCATATCCGCTGAACCCGATATCACCGGCATTCAACGTGGTAGCACCGACTGGGAAAGGAGTCACCCTCCACATGGCCAGGACCTGGTAAGCACCCTGGCAACCAGCAGAGCAATTGGCCCGGCGTCCTTCGATGAATACAAAACCAGTTCCTGCTGCCAGGCCGGTCGTACTGATATTAGAACCTGGTGTATAAGGCAAATAGGTAGCACCGCCATCAGTGGTATATCGGAAATCATCCGCACATCCCGTACCGCCGCTGCCCGGATTGAAAGTGGCACTGACCGGAGTTCCATCGGCCACATTGATCGTTGCCGGGGTCTTCGCCAGTATGGTCGGTCTGACCGGTAATACGGTGACTGTTAATAAAGCGCCGTTTGAATTGGTCGAGCCGGCCACATTAGTTGCAACACAACGATAGATATATCCATTCAGGCTTAAAGGTGCTGCTGTAATATTTAACGTGTTGGTGGTAACACCAGCATAAATAGCGTTATTGGAAAGATTGGCAAATCCGCCGCCATTATCCACCTGCCACTGGTAACTGAGTGCGCCACCGGCGGTGATGGTAAAGCTGGTATTGCTGAGTTCACAAATACTGGCCGGAACAGGCTGCAACGTGATCGTTGGAGGAGTTCCCAAACCAAGGTAGAGGCATCCGGTTGGAACCGTAAAGCCCGGAGGCGTTAAATTATCCCGGTACCAGTTGGCCTGGTTGTTCAAGGCAGCACGTAAAGTAACAATGGGACCCAGGGTTCCTGGGGCAGCGCAGGTACCATACCTCGCATTGTTGAATTCGGAAGCCAGGTCACCGGATGTTCCGATCCAGATGGCATTCGTACCCGTTGTGAGTCCGGTCGGCAGGGCGCTGGCATTGCTGGATACCACGGCTCCATCCCATGAAGCCGCATTGCTGCCAGCTTCTACATTCATATGAATAGCACTGATGAAGGTAGGAGATGCAGGAGTACCGCGATAAGCGAGGATCTGATCACCGGTTGTTGACACATTCAAAGCCGTTCCGGTAACCGTTCCTGCAGATCCGCCTGCAGCCAGGGTTGCGGTCAGACCACTGATCTTGATCTCCGTACCGGCCGGGTATGCGGCATTACTCGTCCAGGTCACGGTTTCTTCACCCACACCAAATACATTGGTGCTGAGCCATCCGTTATTGGTGAAGTTGATGACCGTTCCGGGTCCGATATTCCTTAATAAGACAAAGGAGAATTCGTCCGTGGTGGTGGAGGTATAGCTGGTGAAGCCGATATCGCCGGCATTCAAAGTAGTTGCGCCAGCCGATAATGGGGTTACATACCAGGCGGCCAGGACGATGTAATTACCCTGGCAACCAGCAGAGCAACTGGCCCTGCGGCCTTCGATGAATACCCATCCGGTTCCTGCGGCCAGGCCGGTAGTACTGATATTGCTGCCCGGTGTATAGGGCAGGTAGGATGCACCACCGTTCGTGGTATACCTGAAATCATCGGAACATCCGGTTCCGCCGCTACCCGGGTTGAACGTGGCACTTACCGGTGTTCCATCGGCCACTGAGAAACCGGCCGGTGTTTTAGCCAGTAAGGTGGGGCCGGTTGGCAAAGCGGTTATCGTTAATGCAACCGCATTTGAATTGGTTGAACCCGAGCCATTGGTGGCCACACAACGGTAGAGGTAGCCGTTCAGTGAAGCTGGTGCCGCAGTAATATTCAATGTTGTTGTGGTGACACCAGAATAAGTGGCGTCATTGCTGAGGTTGGCAAAGCCGCCTCCGTTATCCACCTGCCACTGGTAGGTGAGCGTGCAATTGGCGGTGACGGTAAAGCTGGTATTGGCGCCGGCGCATACTGTTGCCGGAACCGGTTGTAATGTAAAGGAAGGATTGGACGGAACAATACCGAGGAAAGAACATCCTGATCCCAGCGTGAATCCCGGAGGATTGGTATTATTGGTCAGCCAGTTGGCCGGGTTGTTCACCGCGGCTCTTACATTAGCCGGGGTCGACAGATCCAGTCCGCAACCGTTGAACTTGGCATTATCAAATTCATATGGAGCCAAAGCCGGATTTCCGATCCAGATGGCGTTGGTTCCAATGGTAAGTCCGGAAGGCAATTTACTGAAACTGCCGTTTCCAATTGTACCACCGGCACCATCAATACAATCAGGATCCAATCCAACGGCAGCGGTATTGGAACAGTCGAGTACGGCTGTGGTATAGGTGTTCATATGGATCATGCTGAGCACCGTTGGTGTTGCAATCGCACCCTGGTAGGCAATGATCTGGTCACCGGAAGTAGTCATGCTAATGGCCGCGCCGGTACAGGTCCCCGCCGCTTGGCCGCAACCATACGTAGCTGTCATTCCGGCTGCACCGCCAATGACGATCTCCGTACCGGCAGGCAATCCTATTGTGGTAAGGGTCAGGTGTGATTCACCGGAACGGAAAGATCCCGGGTTCAGCCAACCGTTATCCGTAAAATTAATAATGGTTCCGGGGTTGACCGCTTTAAGCAAAACAAATGAGAACGAATCAACTGATGCTGTAGCGCTATGATAACCGGTGAAAGCGATATCTCCTGCCACCAGTGTTGATGGAGGACCGGCTGGTGTAACCGTGATCGTTCCGTTAGCGGAAACAGCACCGCAGCCACCGGTCAGGGTAACGATATAATTGAAAGGAGAACCCACGGTTGTTGTGGGAGCGCCGGTGATCGTTGCCACGTTGGCCGCCCAACTTCCGGAAACTCCTGCAGGCAGACCACTGAAAGTTGCGCCTGTTGCACCGGTAGTAGCATAAGTGATGTTGGTGATCGCGGTATTGACGGTAACCGATTGGTTATTGGTACCCGGGGCCGAGGTGAGATTCACCGTATTGGCACCATTGACAGTAATTGAACCTGTGGCATTCTCTACTGTACAGGAACCTCCTGTAAGAGTGACCGTATAATTGAATGTGCCGCCTGCTGTTGGCGTACCGCTGATGGTCACCACATTGGCAGCCCAGGCTCCGGTCACACCGGCGGGTAATCCGCTGAAGGTGGCGCCGGTTGCGCTGACCGTATTATAGGTGATATTCGTGATGGCGGTATTGATACAAACGGTTTGCGCATTGGTACCCGGTGCCGAACTTAGGCTGATGGAACAAGGTGCCCCTGTAACGGTAATCGTTCCGTTTGCAGAAACAGAACCGCAACCACCCGTAAGCGTTACCATATAATTGAACGGAGAACCGACTGTGGTGGTTGGCGAACCGCTGATCGTGACCACATTAGCGGCCCAGCTTCCCGATACACCGGCGGGCAAGCCGCTGAAAGTAGCTCCTGTTGCGCCGGTAGTGGCATAGGTGATGTTGGTGATCGGGGTGTTGACCGTGACCGACTGGTTATTGGTTCCAGGCGCTGAAGTTAAACTGACCGTATTGTTCGCATTCACGGTGATCGTTCCTGTGGCATTTTCCGTTGTACAAGATCCGCCGGTCAAGGTGACCGTATAATTGAATGTACCTCCAGCGGTTGGTGTACCGCTGATGGTCACCACATTGGCAGCCCATGCACCGGTAACACCCGCGGGTAATCCGCTGAATGTAGCGCCCGTTGCACTGGTGGTAGAATACGTGATGTTGGTGATGGGTGTATTGATACAGACCGTCTGGGCATTGGTACCCGGGGCTGAGGTCAGATTGATCGAGCAGCCAGCAGTTAAGAAACTGCACCTGGACATGACGGCCATCGGGGAAACCGGTGCGCCATTGCTGGTGATCCAGTTGGCCTGGTTATTCACGGCGGCCCTGACCTGCGCTGGTGTTGAAAGCGGACCGGTACAATTGAATTTTGCGTTATCGAATTCTGACTGGCCAGGCAAAAACGGGTCTCCGATCCAAATACAATTGGTTCCCACGGTCATACCCGGAGGTAACTTACTGAAATTGGTATTGCCAACCGTTCCACCGGCTCCATCAATACAATCCGGATCCAAGGAGCCTGCTGTGGTAGTCGCGCAATCCCCAAAAAAGGGGGGTAGAATACGTGTTCATGTGGATCATGCTGATGATGGTCGGAGAGGCGATGGACCCCTGGTAAGCAATGATCTGGTCGCCACTGGTGGATAAATTGAGCATGGTTCCCGTACAGGTTCCGGCGGACAAAAGCACTCCCCCGGACAAATACTCTGCTACAGGCGTCAACGGAGTGGGACTGGTTGTACCGGAGATCTTGATCTCGGTACCGGCCACAAATGCCTGGCCGGCAGTCCAGGTAAGGTTTTGCTCCCCTACCCTGAATACACCGGGATTGAGCCAGCCGTTATCGGTGAAATTGATCTGTGTTCCTGCAGGAATATTCACCAGCAGGACAAAAGCGAATGAGTCCACATTGGTGGCTGCGGAAACATACCCGGTGAATGCGATATCCCCGGCAACTAAAACCTGGGACCTCGCCTTGGAGCCGAGTGTAAGAATCAATACGGTAGTCAGGAAGATCTTTCCAATACGGGTAAGAATCATATTCATAGCAGAGAGTTTAGGCAATTAGAGGGTTAAATATATTGGAAATTTTACTCTTAACAAAGCTTTTCCCAATAAAAAATATGCACTAATATACAGTTATATTTATTCGTTTTAAGGATTGGTAATCAAAATGTAACAATAAAGAAATATTTGTTGGTTTGATGCCGGTCACCATACAAAAGCGGGTTGCTGAAGACCGGTTTCAAGGCCTCAAAAAAGCTTATCCCATTCCTCCTGGGGGATCTGTGAAATCAAAAAGGCCGGATATTATCCGGCCTTGTATACAAAAAACTTTAATGAGATCAGTTCTTCATGATCTTAATGACCTTCCCATCCTCCAGTTTCAGGATGTAGATGCCTTTGGGGTAATCCCCCATTTCGACCACCTGTTTGAGTCCGGCTAACCTGACCTTTTGCAGGGTCCTGCCCTGCCCGTCGAGCAAAACGGCGGAAGCAATCGGCTTGGGTCCCGATTGCTGTATCGTCAACCGGTCCGTGACCGGGTTCGGATAGAACCGGATCAGTTCCGTAGCCGTATTTTTCAAGACAAGGATCTCGCTGTAGGCGATGACGCCCGACTGCTGCAGGATCTTCAACCGGTAATAATTGTTGCCCGGGGTCATTTGAGCGTCAGTAAACGCATAGATCAGTCCATGGCCGGATGCCGGGATGAAGGATCCCAATGGCTGGTAAACCAGCGCGTCCAGGCTTTTTTCAACGATGAATCCCTGGATGAGCTGCTGGTCAGCCATTTTCCATTGGAGGGTTACGGAAAGGTCCGGATTCGATGTGCCGGTAAAACTCAGGAGTCCGAGTGGCAGGGGCGGACCAAAAAACGTACAACCTGCCGGGTTATAGGATTCGTTGGGGGTCAATTGATCGGTGACCCAATTCGCCGGGTTATTCACGGCTGCCCTGATCTGTGCCGCGGTGGTCAACGGACAGGTACAATTGAACCGTCCATTGTCCCGCTCACTGGTTGCATCTCCTTCCACCCCGATCCAGAGCGCATTGACACCGGTGGTCAGGATGCCCGGCTTGCTGCAGAAACTCCCGCCGGAACCGATACAAAGCGGATCCCAGGCGGCTGCGGTCGTATTATCACAATCCAAGACCGTGGTTGAATAGACATTCATGTGAATGCCGCTGATGAAGGAAGGGGAAGCGGCGGATCCCTGGTAAGCCAGGACCTGGTCGCCGGAAGTGGTGAGGTTGATGGGCGTGCCGGTCACCGTACCCGGACTGATCGGCGCCCCGGCAACAATGGCTGTTAACCCGAAAATGGTGATCTCCCGGCCGGCGGTCATGGCCGCCCCGGAGGTCCAGGTAACGGTCTCCTCCCCGCCTGAAAAAGCGGCGCCCAGCCAGGCATCATCCGTAAAATTGATGGAGGTGCCGGAGGGGATATTGGTCAGCAGCACAAAGGAAAAGGAATCCACAGCGCCCCCGGAAGTGTAACCGGTAAAAGCGATATCGCCTACACTGAGTACCTGGGCTTTCGGGACCAGGTGTGAACACAGCACGATGACCAGGGTAAGCAGGATCCTTGATGAAGGCGGGTAAAAATTTTTCATGTCGATCTATTAGGATTTTAGCTGATTCCAGCATCCTAAAGATACAAATTCCGGGCCAGCATGAAAGTGTTCAATTATCACCGGGCTCAGCTGAATTGCATGCCAGCTTTGAGGCCAAAATCAGCCATCCGGCCTCCTGAGAAAAAGCCTTCACTGGTATAGACCACCAGCAATTTGACGGCCTGGTTTCCCCTGGCCTTGACGATACATCCGCCGGAACGGTCACAGCTGATGATGGTACCGGGTTTCATCTCCGGATCATCCACGGTATCAATGATCTCCACTTCGGTTATGCCTATCACCCAATTATTGATGGTGGCTCCGGCGCCTTTATTCCAGGGATTGCAGGCATTCACCAGGCGGTTGATCTGCGATGCGGTCATGTCCTGCCAGTTGATGGTGAGTTCATCCGCCTTTGGCATTTCGTAGTAAGCGGCTTTTGATTCATCCTGCTTTAAAGATGGGATTACCGTTCCGTAGGATAAGATTTTCAGCAGACTGGCGGACAGTTTTGCTGCGAGAAAGGCCAGCTTCGATTGCAGGAGACCGTAAGTGTCATTGGGTTCGATCGGCATTTTTCCAGGAGGATGACCGGCCCCGTATCGATGCCTTCGTCTACCCGGTGAACCGTAACACCGGCTTCGGCGTCGTTATTCAAAAGGTGGCGAAGAACCGGTTGCGGGCCACGGCATTGGGGCAGTAGCCCGTAATGGAAATTGATAAAGCCTTTAGGGGGCAGTGCCAGCAATTCGGGCGTGATGAGAAAGGGAAAGGTCATCATGAGCACGACCGTGATCTCCTTTTCCCGGATGCATTCGGCCAGTTGAACCTGGTATTGTTTTTTATCCAGTAAGAGCAAGGGTACGCCGGTTTCTTGCAACAAGGGTTCCAGGATATGCTGCATCTCCTTATTGCGTTTCGGTATTGCGATCGCACCCGTTTTGCCGTAAAAAAGGAATTCCCGGATGCCGGGCAGGGCGATGGGATTATTACAAAGTATCAGCGCTTTTACATCATTCATTCATTGCTCTTTTACCTCCAAGAATAGAGGAGTAAAAAAATCATTCTGACTTTAAATGCATAAGTAAGTGTTTCGCCAGCCGGAATATTCGGGCATCTCCATTTGACCTCCGTGAACGCATTCCATTCGGCTTCGACAGACCCAACTTCGTTAATGATCTTAATCCGCATATCGTCATTCCAGGTGGCCAGGTAAGAGGGTCCGTAGCTGTAATGCGTTCGGGGATCGATCTTCAGCCAACCCCGGGGACTTTCAAAAGTGATCGTCTTTAACAGGTTCACGATCGCTGAAGCGGACGCCAGGCCGGTTTCCCTTAGCCGGATGATCTCCCGAAAGAGGATCCCCGTTTCCCAGCCGAGCAGGTAAAACAGGTTGGCCGTATGACCGGATGCCGCGATCGTTTCCTTAAAGATCTGGTTTTCCGGATGGGAAAAAGAAGCGTGCCAGGGCAGGTAGCCTTTCACGTGAGCAATTCTGAATTCCTTTCCCAGGGACTCCGGGAATGAATCCAGGAGCATCATGGGCGAAACGTAGATATCGAGATTGAGATCTCTTTGAAGCGGTGCGAATTCGCGGTAGAATTGTTCCGCCTCCTTCCCGTTAAACAGGCAAAGCAAGGTTTTGACGTTGGTGTTCTCCCGTAAAAAATCGATGGCGGGCAAGAACGTGAATTCTTCCTGCCGAAGCCTGGTCACGTGATTGAAACGGGGCTGGCCGCCGCTTTCCTGGTGGCCATTGAGCATGCTGAAGCAATGACGGTACCCGGCATCGTAAAAAGACACCACGTTCACCGACAGGCCATTGGTTTCCTTCGCAGCCAGCTGACCGGTTAGCCGGGCGTGAAAGCAAAAATTAAGCGAATGCGTAACCGTGGTTGGAGCGGGTGTCCAGTTCTCCGGAAAATTGGCGCCGAAATTGACGGCCAGTAAAATTTTATCGCTGGCTGTAAACAACGGCTGCAGCATTTCCGTGATCGTTGTATCGGCACAGAGGATCACCAGGTCCGCTTCTTCCTGCAGCAGCATCTTTTCCGCTTTGGCATAGATATCGGCCTCGTTGGTACCGAAACCGATATTGTCGGTTATCCATTGAACGGAACCGGACAGACCCTGTTCTTTCAGAAATAATTTTATTCCGTTCAACAATTCCATCCCCAGGGAAGGAAACAGCGTGGAACGAGGCATAAGGATTCCTATTCGAAGCATGTAAATTTCTTGATCGGTAAAGATGAACAAAATATCCGGGAGGTCCGGAAGGGACTGTAAAAATAATCCCTCTTCTCCAAAGGAAGAAGAGGGATGTTTCTATCTAAGGTCGTTTAGTTCCTGGAAGGGAATATCCCAAACTGGCAGATGATATAGTTCATCCCCAGGTAGGGCGGCATGATGCTGAAGGGCTGGCTTCCGCCATTAACGCCAACAGCCAAAGTTGAAACCATAGGGGCCATATTCACCAGGTCGGAGGTGGCGGCGGTAAACACATTGCCGATCGCTCCCAAACGCTTATTGGTGGCATCGTCGGTCAAACCGGCGGTATCGTTGTTCACTTGCTGGGTAACCGCTCCGGTAAGCACGTGGTTATGTGCCGGCATATTGTTGGTGGTCAGGGTCACGGTTGGAGTACCGGCCAATTCACCCAATTGAACATTAGGCAAGCCCGGGCCTGCTCCTGTGCCAACCGGTACGCGTCCGCGAAGGTCGGGTACGCCAAAAGTGGTTTGACCATTTCCTCCATACATGGTTCCTACCAGGGAGAAAAATGCGGTGTTCTGAGATATACTCATCGTTTGTCCGTTGCAAAATAACCAGTTCCTGGGAGCAAAGGTTCCCGCAAACATCCTGATTTCGGCAATTGTACCTTCCATAGGTTCTAAAATTTAAACGTTAATTAAAAATGCATTAAAAATGTATTAGTTTCTTGAAGGGAATATCCCCTCTACGCACATGATAAAATTCATCCCCAGGTAAGGAGAACGGCTATTAAAGGGCTGGTTATTTCCTGCAACACCCACTGCCAGGGTATTGACTGCAGGCGCCATATTCACCAGGTCGGAAGTGGCGGCAGTGAAATTATTTCCTGTTGCCCCGAGGCGCTTATTGGTCGCATCGTCGGTCAACCCGGCGGTATCATTGTTTACCTGCGGGATGACCGAACCGGTAATCGTATGATTGTGAAAAGGCAGGTTCGATAAAATTAATGTGGTTGTTGGAGTACCGGCCATCTCACCCAGCTGATAAGCGGGCAAGCCGGGTCCCTGGCTGAATTGAGCACCTACGCCGATCCGGCCCCTGAAATCAGGAACACCAAAAGTAGTTTGACCATTGCCCCCATAAGTAGTGCCTACCAGGGCGAAAACAGCCGTCCACTGAGCGATGGGCAATAACTGGCCCTGGCAATAGAGGCCATCCCCTTGGGTTAAAATTACCGGCAAACATCCTTATCTCGGCGAGTGTACCTTCCATAGAGCAAATTATTTAGATTAAACGGAATTAAGTGTTCAAGTTATAAATATAGAAATTTTTATTTGCAAAGCAAATTTTTGCATTTTATTATTTTATTGTTCATCATTTCTTAATCCCGCAGCCACCTGATCATGGCCGGGTAGGGGTCTATGTTCATGATCCCGGCATTCTTTTCATCCGCCGCCATGCCGACCCATTGCAACATCGGTAAGCCGAAATAACGTTTTTCGCGGAAATTATCGGCAATATAGCTTCCTCCGCCCCGATAACCGTCGTCGTGGAATATGATATAGGGATCAAGATCAAGATGAACACAAGCCGCATACGACCAGGCGATGGCCATCATTTCCTCCGCTTCGCGTTGTTCACGGCAGGCAATAGACGCAGCGTCGAGCAGGGCCCGGTCGGCGGCAGGGACCACCGCGATATGCCCGGCCTCATGGAGGATATCACCCGGATAGGCCAGCGCTTCCCGGTCGATGATGATCCGGCCTTTTTCGATCGACAGCCCCGGCAGGAAACTGTCACCCGGCAAGGAGCTGAATTCGGTTTCAATGCCGATCTCATGTAAGAAAGCGACACATCGCTCCAGCAGATCATTTTTTTCCGTTATCGTTACCAGGGATGTATTCTCCAGCATTGATCGATGAATGTTTTATCTTGTGAAGATAGAATAACCACCTGAATTCCAAAACAACCTTCAGCCTGTTTCAACATGAACCCGGATCCATACCTGCTTCACGAGTCAACCGAACCAGGCCGCCTGGGCGTCCTGCACCTGAAACGTTATTGGGAAAAGATAAGACTGATCAGATCAGGAAAATTAGCTCCCGATGCCTACCAGGAAGAATGGAATATCGACAACACGCTTTTATCGGTATTGGAACTCGGACTGGAACAGACCCTCAGATACCTGTATCAAAACGCTCCTGATTTCGGGAAATTCGAATCCTGGATCTTATCCATGAATAAGGGACAACTGCATGAAGAGATGATCCGGGAATTCAACGAGTATATCCTGCACCGGGGATCAGGCTATGTTCCGCTGGATGAAGACCATCGGATGTTAAAGGATCGTGACCTCGAATTCTGGAAAGAGAACGGGTATATCATCATCCCCCGTGTAGTGGATCAACAGGACTGCGATGAGGCGATCGGCGTCATCTGCAGTTTTCTTGGTATCGACCGTTACGATCCCGGAACCTGGTATGACCCTCACCCGGACAGGGAGGGGATCATGGTTCAGTTATTCCGGCATCCGGTATTGGATGCGAACCGGAAGAACCCGGACATCCGCCAGGCTTTTGAAGAATTATGGGGACGTAAAGACCTTTGGCTGAATACCGACAAGGTGGGTTTCAATCCGCCCGAAACCCCGGAATGGAAATATCCCGGGACTGGACTGCATTGGGATGTGAGCCTGGCTACTCCTATACCATTCGGATTGCAAGGGATCCTTTACCTTTCCGATACGCAGGAAAACCAGGGGGCATTCACCCTTATCCCCGGTTTCCATAACCGGATCGAACAGTGGTTGCAGGATCTGCCCCCGGGAACCGACCCGCGTAATGTTGACTTCCATGCCATGAATCCCAAACCCATTGCCGCTAATGCCGGAGACCTGATCATCTGGCACCATGCACTGCCTCACGGCAGTAGTCCAAATCATTCCACACTTCCGCGTTTTGTTCAATACATCAATTATATCCCCCCCGATGCCATCATCAATCAAGTTTGGATCTGAAGGAAGTAGTTAGGATTGCTCATTTTATCATTGCTTTACAGGACAAAGTCATAAAATCATATAGATTAATTTTTAGTCATAAATCAATATATTTCTTGTATAATTAATCCTAATATTGTATTTTGGACAAGTTTTCCAAAAAACCAAAACCACCACAAGTATGAATTCTAGACGGAAATTCCTCATGAAGGGCAGTATGGCCACCACCGCTTTACTGACTGCCAAACCCTTTACCAGTCTGGCTAATGCCCTGTCACCGGTCACCGGATTCACAGTAAACAACAATAAGGTGGTTTTACTGCATACCGGTAATTTCACCAGCAAAGACCCTTCCGCGACCATCAAGAAGATCGCGCAGATCAAATATGATACCGGCAATGTCCTTTTATTACATGCGGGACATACCGTGAACGACAAGGCTTCGCACTTAAAATACGATGCCTCGATGGACCCCGAAACCTGCGTCTCCCTTTCCGCGAGCCACTACCAGATCATCTATAAAGGCAATGTGAAGATCGGCCTGATCGAATTATCATCCGGCGACGACAATGCGATAGAACAAGTGAATACCGTCGCTTCTTACCTGAAGAAATCGAAGGATTGCGAGATCGTCGTTTGCCTGTCGCAACTGGGCTTCAAGAACAAAGGAAGGATGGACGACATCACGCTGGCTGAACAGTCTTCCAACCTCGATGTGATCATCGGAGGCCATGCCACTAATTTTTCCAAAAGCCCGTACATCTCACTGAATAAACACAAGCAGGAGGTCATCATCAACCATCCGACCACTAATGATCTGGCCCTGGGCAAGATCGAGATCGAATTCGATGACCTGGGCAAGAAGAAAAAGATCGGCTTCACCAATGCCGTTCCCCGGAAGATCACTGAAGCCAATAGCTGACCGCTTCCATGTCCGTCATCAAATACCTGCGATTACCTTTTCAATTTGACGCTTTAAAGCTTCAGGAAGAAGTGGAGCGCCTGAACAACGCCAACTGGTTGATGCATTACCAGACCCGGCACTATGAGGGCGAATGGAGCGCCATTCCTTTGCGCAGCACAGGAGGTAAAGCAGATAATGTGATCATCGCGCCGACCAATGACACCCCTTATCTCGATACCGTTTTCCTGGAAAACTCTCCTTATCTGAAAACGGTCCTGCAAACTTTTCAATGCCCCCTGCAGGCCGTGCGTTTACTGAAACTGAACGCCGGAGCGCTCATCAGGGATCACCGTGATGCCGAACTGAATTTCGAAAAAGGGGAGATTCGGCTACACATTCCTGTGATCACGCATGAGGACGTGGAATTTTATCTCGAAAATGAGCGCATGACCCTGAAAGAAGGAGAATGCTGGTACATGAATTTCAACCTGACACACCGGATCAGCAATAACAGTCCTGTCAACCGCATTCACCTGGTGATCGATGCCCTGGTGAATGACTGGGTCACCGAACTCTTCAACAGCCCGGAGATCTCGATCAAGAAAGAGACGGAAGATCCCCGCAGCCGGTTCAAGGAAGAAGACCTGCGGCAAATGATCCGGTCATTCCGCGAAATGAATACGCCCGTCTCCAACCAAATGGCCGATGACCTGGAAACCGAATTGACGGATCGATCATAGTAAGTTCCAATCTTGCCGATAGCCCGTTGACAGTGTCTCCGTTTGAATATTTTGTCAGACTGAGCTTGTCGAATTCATCTTGTTTAATGAGATTTTCTGTAAAGTTTTTCATTAGCAGCCTCCCCGTCAAGTATGCTTTGCATGCAAGCTGACCTCCAAT
Source organism: Chitinophagaceae bacterium (assembly GCA_016721725.1). GTDB lineage: Bacteria > Bacteroidota > Bacteroidia > Chitinophagales > Chitinophagaceae > Ferruginibacter. Next base: position 312,565 of record JADKHN010000001.1, read on the forward strand.
TGATATGAAATGATCAAATGGATACAGGACCAGTCCATCCATTCCATCCACCAGTTAGTTATTTTCACTTATTTTTACCCGCTGATTTTCAATAAAGACCACCTTAAACAGGCGAAGCAGATGTTCGACAAGATGAAATTATTCAAGGCGATCGTGTACCGGTTCTATTCCTCACTGATCACTTTTTTGATTTCCTACCTGCTCACCCGGAACCTGCTGGCTTCCATCTCCATCGGCGTACTGGATTCGGTCGTAAAGATCTTTTCCTATTATTTCTTCGACCAGGTTTGGGCGGCCATTACCGGGTTCAAAGCAAAGCCTGCTGTGGTTTTCCTGACCGGACTCAGCGGATCGGGCAAGACCACCATTGCCAGAGACCTGATGCACAAATTGAAAAAGAAAGGGGTTGTACCGGTGATGCTCGACGGGGATGAGATCCGGAAGGCGATCGAACTCACCGGATTCGATGAATACTCCAGGAAGAAACATAATCTCAATGTTGGCTATATGGCCTCCCTGTTCGAAAGCCAGGGCAATATCGTCATCGTGTCGCTGATATCACCCTATGATGACATCCGGAACAAGATCAGGGAGATGTGCGGTAATTTTATCGAGGTCTATGTTTCAACAGACCTGGAAATTTGTAAACAGCGGGATACCAAGGGCCTTTACGAGAAAGCCATCCGGGGAGAGATCAAGGAATTCACCGGGATCTCCGCACCTTACTTCCCGCCCTTGAACCCAGAGCTCAACCTGGATACGGCAAAACTCAGTGTGACGGAATGCACACGCAAAATCTATAACGCATTAAAGCAATGAGATACCATCTTTTCATCGGCCGGTACCAGAGTCCGCATAAGGGGCACATGCATATTTTCAATACTTTTCTCAGTGAACAGAAACCGGTATTGATCGCCATCAGGGATATTGAGCCGGATACCGTGAACCCTCTCTCCGCTGAAGAAGTAAAAGAACTCTGGGAAACCGTCTATCGCGACAACCCCCTCGTCAAAGTGATCATCATCCCCGACATCCATTCCGTGAATTATGGCAGAGGCGTGGGGTATGAAGTGAACCAGATCAGCGTACCCGAAAACATTGCTTCCATTTCCGCCACGGATATCCGGCAACAGATCAACGACGGAAGGACGGGATGGAAAGAATTCGTGGATGAGAAGATCCATGATCTCTTAACCAGGCTCTTATTGAACAAGTGACCTTATTCCTGCTTAGCCCATGAACGAAACTGTTTCACAAGCCCTCAAAAACTGGATCCCCTATCGCCTGAATGAGCAGAGCGATCCGCTTTCCTGCCGGTGGTTATATCTCGATAACGAACCCATCACCGAACCTTTTTTTGATGAGACCATTTCCAAATGCATGAAGCAGGCAGAGAACTCGCATTGGCTCAAAGCGGTGAGCAGCCTGGACATTTTACCCGAGTGGTCACAACAGATCGAAACCGTTAAACCCTCGGCCATCATCTTTCATATTTCCCGCTGCGGATCTACCCTGGTATCCCAGTTATTGAGCCAGCAAAGCTCCAATATCGTTTTATCGGAAGTGCCGTTTTTTGATGCCTTGCTCCGCTGGGGAAAGAAAAATGACAAGGAGGAGGAAGCCAGTGAATTGCTTCGTGCGTCCATACAACTTTATGGCGCCAGGAGAAATGAAAACAAGATCATTTATTCATCAAAGCGGATAGCTGGCATATCCATTTTTATCCGCAGCTCCGTGCACTGTATCCCGATATTCCTTTCTTCCTCCTCTACCGCCGGCCGGATGAAGTGATCCGCTCTCAGCAGAAAAGAAGGGGCATGCAATCCATTCCCGGTTTACTGGAACCGGAGATCTTTGGTTTTGACCGAAATGAGATCACCGTCATGGACATGGACGAATATATGGCCAGGGTCATCGAAAGCTACCTGCAGGCTTTTATAGCGATCATGGAACAGGATAAGAAGGCGTTCCTTGTCAGCTACCACGAAGGCATATCCGCCATTGTTCAGCAGATCGCGAAGGCGACGAACCTGGAGATCAGCGAGGATGAATGGCAGCTGATGAATACACGCGCGGCATATCATGCCAAATATCCTGAACAGCATTTTGCTGAGGAAAAAGAGGAATTGATCCCCGCTTATCTGAATAAAGCCCTTGAATTATATCATGCGGTTGACCAGATCCGTAAACAGGGCAATGCCTGATCATCCGAAGGATCTTTTATTTCTCCTGCACATAAAAAAAGCCCCCCGTTGGTCCGGGGGGCTTTGTATTGAAGTTGGTCTGGATTCCTTATCGCTGGATCTCGAACTGGAACGAAGCCCGCTCCTTCTCATTGTACACCACCAGGTAGTACGTACCCGCTGCCAGTGCCGGCAGGTTCATCTCGATCTCAGAGCCATAATGCAGGTTCGTGTACTGCTTGTCGCCATACACTCGCCCGATCGCATCCACGATCCGGATGTTGAACTCCTTATACACATCACTGGTGAACCGTACCCTGAACCGTCCATTGTTCGGGTTCGGATAGATCCGGATCGCCGTAGCAAACACCTGGTGACGCTCGATACAATCGTTCACCGTCACACTCACCGTACTGCTCGCACTACATCCGCCACTGCTTACCGTATAGGTCAGTGTCTTCACACCCGTACCCGCCAGCGTAGCCGAGAACGTATTACCCACCACGCCCGGTCCGCTCCAGACTCCTCCCAGCGGCACCGCCACCAGGTTCACCACACTGTCCGTCAGGCAGACCCGTATCGGTGCATTCACCATCGTGATATTGGGCGATGCGTTCACCGTGATCGTGAACGTCCGTGGCGTACCCACGCAACTGATGCCTCCGCTGACATACAACGGCGTCACCGTGATCGTTGCCACGATCGGCGTGATCGTCGGATTATACGCTCAAAGCTCGGGATATTGCCGTGCCGCTCGCCGCCAGGATGCTCGGCTGGCTGTTCGTCCAGCTGTAGGTCAGCGTCGTGCCGCCCGTCGTCGGACTCGTAAACGTCACCGCCGCCGTAGCGCTGCCGTTACATACCGACTGGTTCGCCACCGCATTCACCGTAGCCGTCGGGTTCACCGTATACGTAAATGTGATCGGTGTACCTCCGCAAGCTCCCGGGCCGTCGGCGTCACCGTGATCGTGCCGCTGATCGGGCCGTTGGTACCATTGGTCGCCGTGAAGCTCGGGATATTACCCGTGCCGCTGGCTCCCAGTCCGATCGCCGTATTGGAGTTCGTCCATGCGAACGTCGTACCCGCTACCGGTCCGCTCAGCGTCACCGCCAGCGTATTGGTACCGTTACAGTTCACCTGGTTACCCACCGCGTTCACCGTAGCCGCCGGGTTCACCGTGATCGTAAAGCTCACCGGTGTGGCCGTACACGTTACGCCGCCATTGGTATAGGTCGCCGTCACCGTGATCGTAGCCGTTACAGGAGCACTCGTATTATTGATCGCTCCAAACGATCCGATACTGCCCGTTCCTGAGGCCGCCAGCCCGATGCTCGTATTGTTATTCGTCCAGCTGTATACCGTGTTCGCTACAGGTCCGCCGATCGTGATCGCCGCCGTAGTCGCCCCGTTACACACCGTCTGGTTCGCTATCGCATTGATGCTCGGAGTCGGGTTCACCGTGATCGTGAACGTACGCGGTGTGCCCGCGCAACTCGTCAGGATACTCACCGGTGTCACCGTCACCGTTGCCGTCACCGGCGCATTGGTCACGTTCGTTGCCACGAAGCTCGGGATATTGCCCGTGCCATTGGCCGCCAATCCAATGCTCGGCTGGTTGTTCGTCCACACAAAGATCACACCCGGCATCGGCGTCACAAAGTTCACCGGAGCCGTATTCGATCCGTTACACAGCAACTGGTTGCCCGGGAACGGTGCCACCATCACCGGTGTCGGATTCACCGTGATCGTGAACGTGATCGGAAGACCCACACAGCTCACCCCGCCGTTGGTAAACGTCGGCGTCACCGTGATCGTCGCAGTGACAGGTAAGAAGCCCGTATTGATCGCCGTAAACGCGCCTATATTGCCCACTCCGCTCGCCCCAAGGCCGATCGTCGTATTGTTATTGGTCCAGCTGTACGTCACCGTACCGCCCGTGTTTGGTGTCGTGAAGTTCACCGCCGCCGTCAGCGTACCGTTACATACCGTCTGGTTCGCTACCGCGTTCACCACCGCCGTCGGGTTCACCGTGATCGTGAACACCCGCGGTGTGCCGTTACAGCCGTTCGCCGTCGGCGTCACCGTGATCGTACCCGTGATCGGGGCCGTGCCCGCGTTCGTGCCGATGAAGCTGGGGATATTACCCGTTCCGCTGGCCGCCAATCCGATCGCCGGATTACTATTGGTCCAGTTGAACACCGTGCCCGCTACAGGACCCGCAAACGTCACCGCCGTTGTTGGTGAGCCGTTGCACACCACCTGGTTCAGTGGCGCCGGACCCGTGAACGTCGGCGTCGGGTTTACCGTGATCGTAAAGCTCCGTGGTGTACCCGTACAGGTCACCCCGCCATTGGTATACAATGGCGTCACCGTGATCGTAGCCGTTACCGGTACACTAGTCACATTCGTCGCCACGAAGCTCGCGATATTACCCGTGCCGTTCAAGGCCAGGCCAATGCTCGGATCCTGAGTTCGACCAGCTGTACACGATCGTGCCGCCCGTTGTCGGACTGCTGAACGTCACCGCCGCCGTATTCGCTCCGTTACATACCGTCTGGTTCGCTACCGCATTCACCGTAGCCGTCGGGTTCACCGTGATCGTGAACGTCACCGGAAGGCTCGTACAGCTGACACCACCACTGGTGAACGTTGCCGTCACCGTGATCGTAGCCACCACAGGTGCCGTTCCGGTATTGATCGCTGTGAACGGCGCTATATTATTGGTGCCACTCGCTGCCAGGCCGATCGTCGTATTGTTGTTCGTCCAGTTATACACCAGCCCCGGCTGAGGACTCACCGTACCCGAGAAGGCAATGAGGGTTGTCATCGCTCCATTGCACACCACCTGGTTCGGTACCGGGTTCACCACCGGTAAAGGATTCACCGTGATCGTGAAGCTCTTCGACGGACCCGTACAGGTCACACCCGCATTGGTAAAGCTGGGCGTTACCGTGATCGTAGCCGTGATCGGCGCACTCGTCGGGTTAGTCGCCGTGAAGGCAGCTATATTACCCACTCCGCTCGCTGCCAATCCGATCGCCGTATTATTATTGGTCCAGTTATACGTCAGCGTGCCGCCCGTCGTCGGACTCGTAAAGTTCACCGCCGCCGTCAGTGATCCCGCGCAAACCGTCTGGCTCGCCGGCTGATCCACCTGCGGCGTCGGGTTCACCGTGATCGTGAACGTTATCGGCAAACTCACACAAGTGATGCCGCCATTGGTATAGCTCATCGTTACCGTCACCGTCGCCACTACCGGCGCATTCGTCGGGTTGGTTGCCATGAACGATAATATCTCCCGTGCCCGCAGCCGCAAGGCCGATACTTGTATTGTTATTGGTCCAGTTGAATACAATTATTCCTCCGCTTACCGGTGTGGTAAAGTTGATATTGGCTGTTGGTGCTCCGTTACATACGGTCTGGCTGGCCACCGGATTTACTACCGGTGGAGGATTCACTGTGATCGTGAACACCATCGGCGTACCGTTACAGGTTACACCACCGTTTGTATAGGCAGGCGTTACCGTGATCGTAGCCACGACCGGTACATTGGTGATGTTCACCGCCGTGAAGCTCGCGATATCACCCACACCGCTCGCCGCCAATCCTATTGATGGCGCACTGTTGGTCCAGTTATACACGATCGTTCCGCCTACCGTAGGACTGCTAAAGGTAACTGCCGCTGTAGCAGCCCCGTTACAAACCACCTGGTTGGCTACCGGGTTAACCGTTGCAGTTGGGTTAACCGTATAAGTAAAGGTTTTGGCGTACCCACGCAGGTAAGTGTTCCTGCACCCAGGTAGGTGATCACTACCTGGCCGTTGCCCGTTTGTACTCCCGGGGTGATAATACCTGCAGATACCCCACCGGTATAGGATGAACCACCGGCGCCACCGCCGCCTGCTCACTTATCATTACCACTACCGCCTATTGTACCCGCCGATCCGCCGCCGGCGCCACCGCCGCCTACGTATCCGCCGCCACCACCACCACCGCCCGGTATACTTCCGAAGCTAAGCAGCAGCAACTCTGACCCGCACCGCCGTTTCTCCGATGCCTGATGCATTACCCGCTGTACCCGGCGCTCCCAGGAAGCCAGCGCAGCCGATACCTGCACCGCCAAAATTGGAGCCCACTCCGCCAAAGCCGCCACCGGCAACTCCGCCTGATGTTGGCGCATTGGTTCCGTTGGTTCCATTTAAATCTCCGTTTCCACCAGGGCCGCCAACTATGGCTGTGCCGCTCTCACATCCGCCTCTTCCACCGCCGCCGCCACCGGCCGCAACGATGATCCTATCCGCTGCCGTCACTCCCGGGAACCGTACATCACTGGCGCCACCGCCGCCTCCGGCATTGCTCGCTCCGTTTCCACCGCCGTTAAAGCCGCCTGTTGCACCACTTGCAGCACCGCCTACAAATATATTCAGTACCTGGCCCGGTGTTACCGCCAGCGTACCCGTTGCCCTTGAACCTTTGCCGCCAAAACCTCCTGAAGTGGCCCCGGCATTACTATTGCCACTGGCGCCCTGGGCACCTGCTGCACCATAACTGTCAATGGTAATTGACGTTATGCCCGCAGGAACCGTCCAGGTTTGCATCGCCCCGTATAATTAAAGGTTGCTGATACCGGAACTGCCGGTGCCGGCGTGGTAATACTGGGTGTTACCGTAACCGTTGCCACATTTGGTGCATTGGTCGCATTGGTACCAACAAAGGCAGGAATATTACCTGTTCCGCTGGCGCCAAGGCCTACCGTTGTATTATTATTTGTCCATGCATACGTAATAGTACCTCCCGTAGTCGGACTTGTAAAATTGGTAGGCAGGAATGCTGTATTGTTACATACCACCTGGTCTGCAGGCTGATCTACCTGTGCCATTGGATTTACTGTAATGGTAAAGGTCTTCGTTGGACCAGGACATGGTGCGCCCGCAGGAACTGCCCATGATACCGTTACCTGGCCATTACCTAACCAGATGCCAGGATTGGTTACGCCACCGGTTACGCCACCGATGAATGATGAACCACCACCACCGCCACCGCCGGCGCCTTTGTCATTGCCTGAACAACCTGTGGTTCCGGCTGATCCGCCGCCGCCACCGCCGCCGCCTACCTGGCCGCCGCCACCACCGCCACCGCCGGGAATACTTCCGAAGCTGAAGCAGCAGCAGGATTGTCCTGCACCTCCTGAAGCCCCGCTTCCGGTAGCTGCAGTAGCTCCCGGTGCACCCAGGAATCCAGCGCAACCGATTCCGGCAGCACCGAATGCACCTTGTATGCCTCCAAAATTACCTCCGCGGCCACCGCCGGCTACACCACCGGATGTTGGTGAGTCGCCTCCGTTGGCGCCTATACCACCACCTCCGGTTCCACCTGAACCTCCAACACCGGCTCCTGCGGTTTCGCAACCTGCACGGCCACCACCACCACCGCCACCGGCAGTGATCACACGGTTAACTTCAGCAGTTCCACCTGTTCTCACATCCGAGGCACCGCCTCCACCACCGGCATTGGAGCTTCCACCATTGGCGCCACCATTAAATCCTCCTGCAGGTGTGGCCCCCTGGCCCCCTACAAATATATTCAGTAACTGGCCCGGTACTACTGCCAGGTTGCCCTCGGCATAACCGCCCAGGCCACCGGAACCTCCTGTTGTACCGCTGCCGCCGGTTGCACCCGAGCCTCCCTGGCCTCCCCAGGTTTGCAGGAATACAGAGGTAACACCTGCCGGTACAATAAAGGTTTGCAAACCTCCTGTAAAGTTGAAGGTTTGTGAACCACTTACAGCCGGAACATAACTAGGCGTAACCGTTACTGTAGCCACTACCGGTGCATTGGTTGCATTGGTTGCTGTAAAGCTGGCAATATCACCCGTGCCGCTGGCTGCAAGGCCAATGGATGGTGTATTATTTACCCAGTCAAATATTGTTCCCGGTACCGTGGTTGTAAAGTTGACCGGCGCCGTTGCAGTATTGTTACATACCACCTGGCTCGCCGGTTGATCTACCTGGCCGGTTGGGTTGACCGTGATCGTAAAGGTGATCGGGGTACCCGTACACGTTACCCCTGCATTGGTATAGCTCGGCGTTACCGTGATCGTCGCCGTTACAGGCGCGGGTCCTGCGTTGGTTGCCGTAAAGGATGCAATATTGCCCGTACCACTGGCGGCAAGGCCGATGGATGGATCTGAATTGGTCCAGCTGTAAACCGTTCCCGGTACAAAACCCGTGAAGTTCACCGCCGCGGTCGGACTGTTATTACATACGGCCTGGTTCGCTACAGGGTCAACCGTTGGTGTTGGGTTAACCGTATAGGTGAATGTTCTTGGGGTGCCGGTACAGGTTGGTCCCAGTGCCGGGCAGCCGTTCAGGCTCAAGACTTCGGCCGGTGTTAATGCACGGCTGAATACTTTAAACTCATCATAATGCCCGTTTGCAGGAGAACCTACATTGGCTGAATATCCATTTACTTTGAATGGTCCGGCTCCCGTTACGTTTGGAGCGCCCTGTGCCACGGTATTGACAAGTACGCCATCTAAATAAGCTCTAACCTGGTTTAGTACAGCATCATACACAAATGTATTGGTATGCGGTGCCACTGTAGCTCCTCCGTTTAGAGGTACATCTGTCAGGCCTGCACCACGAAGCCACCAGTTATTAGCCCCGGCTACTCCATTGGTAAAGCAACGGAAGTTATTGGAATTGACATCTCCGAACACATAGAATAAGGTTGCCGAAGGTGTTATATTCTCCGATTTGAAAGAGATGGTCCAGGAACCGGTACCCAGGTTAGGAGCCCAACCCGTATTCAGGTAATCGGTCGTGCTGGCTGCACCGGTACCGATACTGGTTCCATCGCAGATAGCTGATCCGCCCTGGGTTAATCCGCCCATGAGGGTTGCCGTAGCTGTACCTCCCGGAGGCGCACTGGCCAGGTTGGGTACCGTTGTACCGCTGCCGTCAAATTTATAATACAATACTTCCGGTATCAATCCACCTCCGCCGCCGCCACCGGTTGATGGAGTTACAGTTACGGTGGCCACTACCGGTGCATTGGTTGCATTGGTTGCTGTAAAGCTGGCAATATTGCCCGTGCCGAGGCTCCAAGACCAATGGTTGGATCGCTGTTCGTCCAGTTGAAGACCGTTCCCGACACCGAACCGGTGAAGTTCACCGGTAAGGTAGCCCCGTTATTACAGACCACCTGGTTGGCAGGTTGTGCCACATCAGGGGTCGGGTTAACCGTGATGGTGAATGTTATGGGTGTGCCCACGCAGGATACTCCATTGGTATAAGTTGGAGTTACTGTTATCGTCGCTGTAACCGGAGCATTGGTCGCATTGGTCGCCGTGAAGCTGGCAATATTACCGGTGCCGCTGGCGGTAAGACCGATACTTGGGGTATTGTTCGTCCAGTTGTAGACGATCGTTCCTCCCGTCGTCGGACTGGTAAAATTGACCGCCGCCGTGGGTGAATTATTACAGACCGTCTGGTTCGCCACCGGATCTACTGTGGCAGTTGGGTTGACCGTGATGGTGAACGTGATCGGTGTTCCCGTACAGGTTATCCCACTGGTATAACTAGGCGTTACCGTGATCGTCGCTGTTACCGGAGCGCTGGTCGCATTGGTTGCCGTGAAGCTGGCAATATTTCCGGTGCCACTCGCGGCAAGACCGATACCGGGTGTATTGTTCGTCCAGTTAAATACAACACCGGCGGGTGTACCACTGAAATTAACTGCTGTTGTCAATGAGCCATTACAGACCGCCTGATCCGTTACTGCATTTACCGTTGGAAGCGGGTTAGCCGTTACAACGATGGTATCCGATCCGAGGGTACATCCCACACGAACGGTAACCACATAAGTACCGGAAGTGCTGACAGTGGTTGAATTAGTGGTGGCGCCATTGCTCCAGAGCACCTGGTCATATGCACCGGTGATGCTGAGTGTTGAAGGAATACCTTCGCAGATCGTCAGTGTGGCTCCTTCATTGATACTTACCGACGCTGTTGGCTGGTTAACCGTAAAGTCTATATCGTTCCACTTAATATTATTCAGGAACTGGAAGTTGGCCGTATTGATGGGATCATTCAATCCCATCTGAGTAATGGCTGCGGCCAGTTTATATTCCCCGGCGACAGGCTCCAATACTTCAGTTGCCATTTTAGGGAACCTGACCTGCCCGTTGGTTGACGGATCACAGGAAGTAAAATCTCTCGCTGCTGTCCACTTCTTGTCCACTACATCATATGCTTTCGAGAAAAGGTTAGGCGTCAGGTTGGCCTGACCTATTGCGTATGCACTATTATCCGCCCAGGCGAAGAATACTTTCTTTCCATCAACCGACCTGGACATCATCGGGGCTTGATCCAAATTGGCGGCATTGGGATTCGTTCCGTAGGTTCCCCTTCCGGCGTTCACATTGGAAACGTCCACCGCATTCCACACACCGCCATGACTGGTGATGTCGAACATATGGTGCCAAGATCCGAAGAATACGGCATACGCGTTATTTCCATTACAAACCGTGGTCAGTAAATGCGGATCCCCATTTATATCCACTACGAGGTCGGATTCAAATGCGGTTGATGCCACATTGCCCGGTGTGATATTGGCGGAGATGCAGCTGAATTGACCCAGGTCAACCTGGTAAGGACCTGACCAGGTATTACCGCCATTAACCGTCTTATAAAAGACCGGGTAGAAGGCAAACGCAGCCGGACCACCCGTAATATGCGTAAGTATTGAAGCCCATCCGTACTGGCCGGTTGGGTCAAATGCGATATTGAAATCCGCCGTTTGATTGCTGCCGTTAAATGCCGTATTGAATGGCGGATTGAGTGTCTGATTCGTGCTCCATACCACATCACTACCGCTCCATACCCCTTTATAGATCCGGAATCCGGTTGTTGCCGTTCCGTTGAAAACAGCATCGATGGCCCAGAAAACACCTGGCGCACCCTTGACGAGAGAACCAGGAATCAGGGTTTGAGAAGGGGCCGGTTGATTATAGGTTTCTGTATTTCCGGTTCCGTCCAGTTTACGGACTCCACTGACCAAACCATTAAAGGTTGCGGCAACCGTTGGCGCCAGGTAGGACAAGAAAGCATTATTGGGATTGGAATTACCGGCGGGATTGAATAAGGCCACCTGGGGATAACGTGCGCCATTAGTTCCATTCACTGATAATGGGTTCAGCACACCCAGGTTATTCGTCCAGGTTCCACCTCCATCGGTGGATATATCATAGCGAATCTGACCGGAATGACCACCAAAAGCCCCCGCGTTGTTGCGGTGAACCATTAGCACCGTATTCAATGACTGATCGGCTGTGATCGCATTGGTCCTGGATAATATATTGGTGAAGGCATTGCTGGAAGAACCCATGTTCACCGGTAATGTGGAGCAGGCGATCAGTAGATTATAAGTGGCTCCTGTTCCGATACAAACATTGCCATCGGTTACCGTAACCACGATGGGGAAGGTACCCGTTACCGTTGGTGTACCGCTTAAAACCCCTGCGGCTGAAAGCGTAAGACCGGCGGGTAATGGACTTGCCGTACTGAAAGTTACAACCGGTGCTCCACCAGTTTGGGTGAATGTCTGACTAAAGAACACGCCCTGGTTACCGATGGTGACAACCGGGTTGGTGACAACGGGAGTTGGATTGACGGTTACGGTTGTCGTAATATTAGTACCTACACAGGTCCCGGAAGTTGGCGTAACAGTAATATTCGCCGTTATCGGTGAATTGGTTGCATTAGTAGCCGTAAATGAAGGTATATTACCCGTTCCGCTCGCCGCAAGGCCGATGGAGGGATTATCATTCGTCCAGTTGTATGTCGCCAGGGGATCGGACCCGCTGAAATTGATGGCGGTTGTCGGGGCATTGTTACATACCACCTGATTGGGCACGGGATTGACCGTGGGCGGGGTACAGCCCCCCAATCCGAAGAATTCATCAGAGGTATTTTGGATCTCCAATGGAGTGAGCGCCCGGTTATAGACCCGGTACTCATCGATCTTGCCTCCGAACGCATTATATCTTGGGGGCGAAAAAGAGCCATAGGTCATGGAACCCGCTTCGGGGTTGAGGGGATAAGCCGGCGCAGTGGTTCCTTCAGCAGCCGAAAGGCGGAAGACCCCATCGATATATAATGAAATAGTTCCTCCATTACGCACCGCCGCCACATGGTGCCAGGCATTTGTGGTAAAATTGGTCGCGGCAGCGCTGCCAACCGAATTGTTCTTGTAATTGAATTGCAGGTTCCAGACACCCGGAACGGTTGACCAGAACCAGACACCCCAACCGCCATAATTCAGGCAATTGTCAACCAACCCGCTGGTGGTGCTGCCGTTGAAAAAAAAACCAAAAGTGGCCGTGAAATTCTGCGTTCCCGTAAAATCGAAATTCCCATTGTCGGTGAACCCGATATAGGAATTGAGGTTGCCCTGGAATTGGATGGCCTTATTGGCCGTATTAGAATAATCGGTGGTGAAGGATGTATTGAAGCCAGTAGCTGTGACTGCAGCCGGTCCGGAATTGTTCATATTCCCGTTAAAGGGGAAATAGGCGACAAGGCCAGCGGATGGGGCCTGGGCTTGTACTAACAGCGTAGCCAGCGTGAGCACATACAATAAAGCAATTCGGTTAAGCAGCCTGGTCATAAACAGATGATGGTTTGATGGTTTAACGAAATAAAATCTTAACTTATTTAATACGGTGGCTTGAACGAATTCAACGTATGAATTAACAGACAACCGGGATGTTGAACTGTTGTATCCCGTAGAACCTCAATAAACTAAGTATCAAAGTCCGGAAATCAGTAAGGGATAATGTATAAGCAGCCGGTTCCTGGTAATTCGTTGTAAATATAAGGGTAGAGTAATGTAACTTCCAAAGAATTATCCATTAAAATTCCCCGCAATAAAGTTTTTATGATAATCGAATATCTACCGGAGATGGATCAGGCCAGATCCTCATCCCATAGACGAATTCTTGCATGCCCTGGCCGATCGGGCATATTGTGGGTAACCGTTTCTGTAAGACCCATAGATCGAGCTTATAGGGATCAGATGACCACATTCACCATCTTGCCTTTCACATAGATGATCTTCTTGGGCGTCTTTCCTTCCAGCCATTTTTGCACGACCTCGTTTTGCAGTACCGATCCTTCCACCTGTTGTTGATCCAGGTCCAGCGACAGGTTGATCGTGGTGCGCAATTTCCCGTTGATGGAAACCGGGTATTCCTTAGTGCTTTCCACCAACAGAAGAGGGTCGTATACCGGGTATTTAGAATCCAGGACTGTACCTGTATTTCCCAAGTGCTGCCAGAGTTCTTCTGCGATATGAGGCGCATAGGGTGTAAGCAGGATCAATAATTTTTCAAGCACTTCCCTTTTATGGCATTTCAGGTCCGCCAGGTCATTGACACAGATCATGAAACTGCTCACCGCCGTATTGAAACTGAATCGCTCCGTATCCTCCTCGATCTTTTTGATGGTGCGGTGGAGGATCTTCAGTTCTGCATCCGTGGCTTTATCCTCTGTCCATATTTTCCCTTTCACCTCATCAAAGAACAAGCGCCACAGTTTTCTTAAGAAACGGTGCACTCCTTCGATGCCCTTGGTATCCCAGGGTTTGCTCTGCTCCACCGGACCCAGGAACATCTCGTACATACGGAAGGTGTCAGCGCCGTACTTATTGCAGAGTTCATCGGGGTTGACGGTGTTGTATTTGGATTTGGACATTTTTTCGACTTCGGAACCACAGATGTATTTTCCGTCTTCCAGAATGAATTCCGCCTCTGCAAATTCGGGTTTCCATTTCCTGAACTCTTCCATATTCAATTCTACCCCGTCAACCAGGTTAACATCCACATGAATGTCAACCGCATCATATTTTTCTTTGAGTCCGAATGATACAAACCTATTGATATCGTCCTTTAATCTGTATACAAACCGGCTGCTCCCCTGTATCATCCCTTGGTTGAGCAATTTCCGGAAAGGCTCATCAAAGCTGATCAGTCCGAGGTCAAACATGACCTTGGTCCACATGCGGCTATACAATAAATGCCCCACCGCATGTTCGGTACCCCCAACATAGAGATCAACCTGGTTCCAGTAATCGCTTATCTTCCGGTCGCAGAAAGTTTCCGTGTTGTTCGGATCCATGAAGCGCAGGAAATACCAGCTGCTGCCGGCATAACCGGGCATGGTGGAGGTTTCACGTTTGACCTCACCCCCAGCCCCTCTCCAAGGGAGAGGGGAGTGTGATCCCGTTCCAGGACGGCTTTCATCTTGCAATAGCGCATATTCAATCGTAATAAGCACCGAATTGATATCTCCTAAAACTTCCTGGTTTGAAAACCTGATCATCGTGAACCCGTTTTCCAACAACCAGGCTTCGCGACCCTGATCGAATTTTCTTTGTTCCTCCTGATTATGATATTCACCATCAATTTCTACGATCAGGCTTTTTTCAAGGCAAATGAAATCCGGGATGTACCCGGCCACCGGATGCTGCCGCCTGAATTTAAAGTCCTTTATTTTCCTGTTTCTTAATTCGGACCACATGATCGCTTCCGCTTCAGTGGGCTCTTTTCTGTTCTGCCTGGCGAAGGCAATGGTCTTTTTCCATTCTTCCACCGTACTGTTCATGTAACCGGGATGCTCCTTCATCCCCCTCTCCTTCGGAGAGGGGTTAGGGGTGAGGTCAACGGAATGCTCAACCGCTCCACTCGTATGTTTAAAGGAGTCAGTGGTGAGGTAAACCCACTCCTTCAAATTCGCCAGCGGCCCTTCCCCTTCCGGGCCCGGCCCATATTTATCGACATGAGGCAATTCCAGCGGCAGTTCTTCCGCATCCAATGGAATGGCGATACCATCGTTCCAGATGATGGGAAAAGGCTCACCCCAATAACGCTGACGGCTGAAGCCCGCATCCCTCATCTTGTAATTCACCTTTCGTTTGCCGATGCCCATTTCTTCGATCTTGTTCACGGCTATGCCGATCGCGTCCTTCATCAGCAGACCGTTCAGGAAACCGGAGTTTTCGAGAACGGCTTCCTTGGTGGGGTTGGCCTCGTCACCATTGTAATGCCCGCCGATGATATTGGTAATGGGAATACCGAAATGCTTCGCGAATAAAAAGTCGCGCTGGTCGCCACAGGGTACGGCCATGATGGCGCCGGTGCCATACCCGGCCAGCACATATTCGGCCGTCCAGATGGGGATCGCTCTTCCATCAAAAGGGTTGACCGCGTAAGCCCCGGTAAAACAACCCGTGATCGTTTTCGTTTCGGCCTGCCGCTCCCGGTCGCTCCGGCTCTTTACATAGGCCAGGTATTTATCGATGGCTTCTTTTTGTTCGGTTGTTGTGATCTGTTCCACCAGTTCATGCTCCGGTGCGATCACCATGAAGTCAACCCCGAAGATCGTATCCGGGCGGGTGGTATAGACCCGCAGTTTTAATGGCACTTCACTAACTGCCGACTGCGAATCGCCAACGGCAAACTCAATTTCAGCTCCTTCTGAGCGACCGATCCAGTTCTTCTGCATCTCTTTCATCGCGTCGCTGAAATCCACTTTCTCCAGTCCTTCCAGCAAACGGTCGGCATAGGCCGTAATGCGCAGGAACCATTGCCGCATCTTTCTTTTCTCCACCGGGAAACCGCCCCTTTCGCTGACGCCGTTCACCACTTCATCGTTGGCCAGTACCGTGCCCAGGGCTTCGCACCAGTTCACTTCGCCGTAGGCGCTGAAGGCCAGGCGGCGTTTCATCAGCCAGTCGCCTTTCTCTTTTTCAGAAAAGCCCTTCCATTCCTCTGCGGTGAAATGTTTCGATCCGGTTGTTTCATATTTCTTCACCAGGTCGCTGATCGGCCTCGCCTTTTGCTGCGTGTTGCAGAAATAACTGTTGAACAGCTGCAGAAAGATCCACTGCGTCCATTTATAATACCGGGGATCGCTGGTCTGTACCTCGCGGCTCCAGTCGTAACAGAATCCGATCTTATCCAGCTGTCTTTTGAATGTAGCGATATTCTTCTTCGTGGTCTCTGCCGGATGCTGGCCGGTTTCCAGGGCATATTGTTCGGCGGGTAAACCGAAGCTGTCGAAGCCCATCGGATGAAGCACATTGTAACCCTTCAGCCGTTTGTAGCGGCTGTATATATCACTGGCGATATAACCCAGCGGATGCCCCACATGCAAACCCGCCCCGCTGGGATATGGAAACATGTCGAGCACATAATGCTTCGGCTTCGATGATTCATTGGAAACGGCGTAAACCCGGTCCTCTTTCCAGCGCTTTTGCCAGTATGTTTCTATTTTCCGAAAATCGTATTCCATCAGCGATTGAATATTGCCCATTGATTATTAAATATTATGTACCCGGCTTCATTTCATTCCATATTCAGTTCCTTATGTGAAAGAAAAGTTATTTTGACAACAGGACATCACATAATCCACAAAAGGAAAAATATATTTGGCAGGCAACCGTTTAGAAGACAGCAAAAATAAGGCAAAGCAGCTAAAATTGGTTAGTTTTGCTGCACTTCAGGATTCAATAACCCATTAACCCAAAAAACGAGATCGATCCATGGCGCAATTCGGAAAATCAAGCAATAAACGCGGCAAACCCACCTACGCCTATGCCATTATCGGCGTTTCGCTCGTCCTCTTCCTCTTTGGCATCGTGGGATGGTTCTTTTTGAACCTGCGCAAGACCGGTGATTATGTGAAAGAGAACATCCAGGTCCACGCCTGGCTCAACCCCGATGCCTCCAAGAAAAGGATCGACAGCCTGCAGAAACACATCGCCGCGCTGCCCTATGCCAAGAATGTGGAATATATCACCAAACAAAAAGCCATCCAGCTCTGGAACAAGGATAATGATACCACCTGGAAGAAATTCCTGGAAAACAATCCCCTGCCCGAAAGCATCGATTTTTACATCAAGGCCGACTATGTACAGAAAGACAGCCTGAATGTGTTATCCACCAGCCTGCAAAATGATTTTCCCGGGGTGATCAAGGAATTCCAGTTTCCCACGGAGACCATTACCAAAGTGAGCAAATTCGTTCAGACGGCGGCCATTTTCTTTCTCATAGCGGCCATCATTCTAACCATCCTGGTGGTGTTCTCCATTGATAATACGATCCGCCTGGCCATGTACAGTAACCGGTTCCTGATCAAGACCATGCAGATGGTCGGCGCCACCCGCTGGTTCATCGCCAAGCCCATCAATATCAGGGCCATCATCAACGGACTCATCGCTTCCGGCATTGCCATCGCCGCCATCTGGGGCACCATATTGCTGATAGAAGGATTCGCCCCCGATTTCAAGCTCCTGCGGGATACCCCCAGTATGATCATCCTGTTCCTCATCATCATTTTCCTGGGTGTCAGCATCACCCTGGTGAGCACGCACCGTTCGGTGATCAAATACCTGCGCATGAA
Source organism: Chitinophagaceae bacterium (assembly GCA_016721725.1). Lineage (GTDB taxonomy): Bacteria > Bacteroidota > Bacteroidia > Chitinophagales > Chitinophagaceae > Ferruginibacter. Next base: position 330,210 of record JADKHN010000001.1, read on the forward strand.
ATTGGACGATTTATATTAATTTACAGCCTCAATCAACTAACCGATGAGTAACGATAAGAAAACCACTCCTGCCAACAACAGTTTATTCACCCGGGAAAACTATATCTGGATGCTGGCCGGCCTCGCCGTAATGGCGCTCGGCTTCTTTTTGATGGCCGGCGGCAAAAGTTCCGATCCCAACGTGTTCAACGACAAGGACGTCTACAGCCCCGTTCGCATTACCGTAGCCCCCATCCTCATCATAGGCGGTTTGCTGATCGAGATCTTCGCGATCATGAAAAAACCAAAAGCATGACCGGGTTTCAAGGCAAATAATTAATTGCGAAGTTTACGACTTCGCTTTTTTATTTTTACGTTCCAAACCGTTCAAATGGACACTTTACAATCGATCATCGTCGCCATTGTGGAAGGACTCACTGAGTTTCTTCCGATCTCATCCACCGGTCATATGATCATCACGGAAAAACTGATCCATCTCCCTGAAACCGATTTCACCAAGGTCTTCACGGTGGCCATCCAATTGGGCGCCATCCTTGCCGTTGTTGTCTTGTACTGGAAGAAATTCTTCGATTTCAGCAAATGGCAGTTCTATGTGAAACTGGCCGTTGCCGTCCTGCCCGCCCTGGCCCTCGGTTTCCTCTTTTCAAAGAAGATCGACGCCTTGCTTGAAAGCTCCCTGACCATAGCCATCTCCATGCTGGCCGGAGGCATTGTTTTATTGTTTGTCGATAATTTCTTCAAACACCCTTCCACCGACAGTGAAGAAAAGATCAGCTATCCGAAAGCCTTCATCATCGGTTGCTGGCAATGCCTCGCCATGATACCCGGTGTGAGCCGTAGCGCCGCATCGATCATCGGCGGCATGCAACAAAAACTCACCCGGAGCGAAGCGGCCGAATTCTCCTTTTTCCTCGCCGTACCCACCATGCTGGCCGCTACCGCATACAAGCTCTATAAATACTATACCGACAACGGGGGCTTTACCGCCAATGAAATGAAACAGCTGGCCATCGGCAATGTGGTCGCTTTCATTGTAGCCGTCCTGGCCATCCGGTTCTTCATCGGCTTTCTGAAAAAACATGGTTTCAGGATCTGGGGCTATTACCGTATCCTTCTCGGCCTGATCCTCTTCATCCTGATCTATTACGGGTATCTCTGACCAAATACCTTCCGGCGGGTATTGCATGATTGGTCAGGAAAGATTATCTATGCAGTCTAAAACAACCTTCAAAATGAAAACAACCCTTCAGCTCATTGTCCTCGCCCTGGGCTTATTCGCCCTTTCCGGTTGCGATACTCACGGAAAAAAATACAATCACAACAGCAAGCAGAACGTTTATTATAAAGGTGACGGACTGGATGAGGCCGCCGCCAAAAAACTGGCTGATTACCTGGCGGAAATAAAGTACTTCGACGGCGACAAGGAATTATCTGTTCAGATCACCAAGGAAAAAGAGACCAAGGATACCGTCAACATCAATTTCGTGGTTGATGAGGCAAAAGTGACCCCGGAGATCGAAACCACCTTCCTGTTGCTGGGAGGCTTCATATCCAATAAAGTATATAAAGATGGCCCGGTGAACATCAATTTCATCGACTCACATTTCGGGCTCATCAAAAAACTGGGTTATGCCAAACCCTATGTTGAAGAGCCTGCTGCCGATACCAATACCCAGTAAACCGATCCATGGATACCAGCCAGGCTGAGACCCCAGAACGGATATGCCCCGCCTGTTCCAAACCAGGTTCAGGTGAATTCTGCACCCATTGCAGTGAAGTGATGTCGCCACAGCGGCTATCGATCAGCCATATCATTAAAAGCATCCCTGATGTTTTCTTTGACCTGGACCAGGGCCTTTTTTACACCATCAAAACCATGTTCACCCGCCCCGGCGAAACCATACGCCGGTATTTCGACGGTGAGAGGCAAAAACATTATAAGCCGCTCAAATTCGTTTTGTTCATCGGCGGACTTTACGCTTTTCTTTTCATCAGTTTCGATATCCACGGATCTTCATCCGGTGTTTACGAAAACCTGCTGAAAGATACGGCTGAAGGCCAGCTCAGGGGCAAACTGCTTGACCAGTTCACCGCGAAGTGGACCTCGGTCATCATGCTGATCCAGTTCCCGCTGATCGCGTTGTTCACCTGGATGGCATTCAGAAAGAAAAGATATTATTATGGGGAACATTTTGCAGCCAATGCCTTCATCATCGGCGAGGTTAGTCTTTACCAGGTCCTGCTCTTCCCGGTTTATTACCTGTTGAACGGCACCGCCTGGGTAGATACCATCGGCGGTCTCTATTCACTCTGGATCTTGTTCTATTATACCTATGCCTTTTACGACTGGATCTATCACCGGAAAACGGTCGCCGGGTTTTTGATCAGCTTCTTCCTGGTATTAGGACTTTTCCTCCTGGTCAGCCTCGTCACCTTTTTCATCAGCCCGATCCTTTTTTACGGCAAGATGGCGATCTGGGGTGAATGATGAAAATTTGGAACCTTATCCCGATTTTCGTTATTTTCATTCTTCATACCAACCAGCATGCAAACTGCTTCCAAAAAGGTCATCAACGGCTGGGCCATGTTCGACTGGGCCAATAGTGTTTACAACCTCGTCATCACCTCCACCATCTTTCCCGCCTATTACGAATCGATCAGCGCGGAAAGACAGGAAGCCGGCGTGAGTTATGTCAGGTTCATGGGACGGGAATTCGTGAATACATCCTTATACAATTATACCCTGGCCTTTGCATTACTTATCGTGGCGCTTATTTTACCCCTGCTCACTTCCATCGCCGATTTCAGGGGAAACAAGAAAAAGTTCATGGCCTTCTTTTTCACCACGGGAAGTATTGCCTGCGCCGGTTTATACCTGTTCAAGGACCCCCACACATTGTGGATCGGCATCTTATGCATGGCCATCGCCTGCATCTGTTTCTGGAGCAGCTATGTATTCAGCAATTCTTTCCTGCCCGAGATCGCCGCACCCGAAGACCGTGACCGCGTCAGCGCCCGGGGCTTCGCTTTCGGTTATGTGGGCAGCGTCATCCTGCAGGTCATCTGTTTCGTTTTCGTCATGAAGAACGACTGGTTTGGTATAACGGTCAGTGAAGGTTCAAGGATCTCTTTTTTACTGGTGGGGGTCTGGTGGCTCGGCTTCGGATATTTTTCCCTTTTCCGGCTCCCCAAACCCATGGCGGCGGGCAACCTGTCCTCCTCAAAAAACTTCCTCACCAACGGATATACCGAACTCCGGAAGGTCTGGAATCAATTGAAAAAGATGCCCGTCATCAAAAGATACCTGGGTTCTTTCTTCTTTTACAACATGGGTGTTCAAACGGTTATGCTGGCTGCCACGCTCTATGGTAAAAGCGAACTGGAGATCCCGGTGGAGAACCTGATCATCGCCATTTTACTGATCCAGCTCGTGGCCATACCCGGAGCGTTCTTCATCAGCAAACTGTCGGGCGTCATCGGAAATTTCAAAGCCCTGATGATCGTGATCTTTTTCTGGATCCTCATTTGCATCGCCGCGTATTTCGTTCCCAAACACAGCATCACCTTGTTCTACATGCTGGGAGCCTGTGTCGGTTTTGTCATGGGCGGGATCCAGTCGCTCAGCCGCAGCACCTATAGCAAGCTGATGCCCGAGACCAAGGACACGGCATCCTTCTTTAGTTTCTATGATGTCACTGAAAAGGTGGCCGTGGTGATCGGCATGCTGAGTTTCGGATACATCACCGAGATCACCGGCTCTCAACGTACCTCGGTACTGGCCCTGGCCAGTTTCTTCGTGGTTGGACTGGCCCTTCTTTATCTCGCCTTGAAAAAACAACAACAGGAAGCGAAATGAAACTGTACACCATCAACACCGGTTATTTCAAACTGGATGGAGGCGCCATGTTCGGGGTCGTGCCCAAAACGATCTGGAACAAACTCAACCCCGCCGACGAGAACAATATGTGCAGCTGGGCCCTCCGTTGCCTGCTGATCGAAGACGGTGACCGGTTGATCCTGGTGGATAACGGCATGGGCGATAAACAGGACGCCAAGTTCTTCGGACATTATTATCTGCATGGAGACGATAGCCTGGATGGATCACTGGCCAAAAACGGATTCTCCAGGGAAGACATCACCGATGTTTTCCTGACCCACCTGCATTTCGATCATTGCGGGGGAAGTATCATCCGGGACAAGGACAAACTGGTGCCCGCCTTTCCGAACGCCGTTTTCTGGAGCAACCAGCGCCATTGGAAATGGGCCACCGAACCCAATGACCGCGAGAAAGCGAGTTTTCTGAAGGAAAATATCCTGCCCATCGCGGATAGCGGGCGGTTGAAATTCATTGAGACCAACAGCGGCGATCTTCCCGCTTCGATCAGCATAAGACAGGTATTCGGACATACGGATGCGATGATGTTGCCCCAGGTCGGGTACAAAGGCCGGACCCTGGTTTTCATGGCCGACCTCTTGCCTTCCGTTGCCCACATCCCCCTGCCCTATGTGATGGGATATGATATGTTCCCGCTGACCACGCTGCAGGAGAAGAAAGCATTCCTGACCGAAGCGCTGCAAAATGACTTTGTGCTTTTTTTTGAACACGACCCGCTCTATGAATGCTGCACCTTGCAGCAAACGGAAAAAGGTATCCGGGTAAGGGATACCTTCAGGCTGGATGAACTTTGATATTATCTTTCTGAAATCAGTGAAGTGAGCGGGTAACGCAGGTTCTCGTACTTCATCATGTCCACTTTTATACTGCCTACGGAGATCGGGCTTTCCACCCGCAATAAGACGTGATTAGGATCATCGCTGAACCAGGCGTTCATCTTCTCCCCGCCCTCGAATATGGTTCCTTTGATGAGTAAGGGTTTGATGCGGATCGCATTGAACTTGCCGTAACGGGTCTTCACGACCTCCTTACCCATATACCGGATGTACATATGATAGACCTCGTCATCGAGGAACATATCGAACGTGATCTTGTCGTCCGGCTTATACTTGTCGTAGTTGATGTTACGGGCATAATAGACCGCGCTCATCACATCCTGGATGCAATTGGGCACTTTGAAAACCCCGTTGGTGCTTACTGCGGTATTCGCATCCTGGTTAAAGGTCACGTTATTGTATTTTTTATAGCCGCCTTCGTTGATGTTGCGGATGAACTTGAAGGGCAGGTTGTTGGACGTATCAAAATAAGTTTCGTAGCGGTCACGCACTTTGTAAAAATTATCGAAGAACGAATAGGTCTTGCCTTCCCCCACGCAATGATAGACCGGTTTGCCGTTATAGCGTTCCAGGGTAGTGGTGAATACCGCCTCGCCGGCTCCTACATACATGCCCAGCGTACTGTAAAAAACCTTCATGGTCACTTTCTCATCCGCCTTGAACGCGAAATTCTTTATCCCGCATTCAGCGTCATAAGCCGGTTTCAGACTAAAACCGCACAATCCCAGAAACAGTAAAGCGAATTTGGCGTTTTGTATCATTTTTCCTTTTTGATTTTAATGCTTAAAATTAATAAACTGCCGGCCAAAGCAGGTATAAAAAGGTTAGCAAACCAGATGCCGAAAGTGGCGGCCAGGATTCCAATGGTATTGAGGCTGTAGGCGAACAGTGTTTTGGCGATCGTTCCCCGGATACCCAGCTCCGCGATGGCGATGGAAGGTATGATGGCCATGACCCAATACATTACGGACACAAGCCAGAAAGCCGTCCAATACCGCTGTTCAACTTCCATCAGCTGCAACAATAAGACAAATTGCAGAACGAAAACGATGTATCGAACGAGTGAAAGCCATAATAACCTTAACAAAATTTTTACATCGAAATGCCCGAGCACAGTGGCATGTTTTGCCAATTTGTCGCCATACGGCAGCCGTATCAACAGGTCAACCATCCAACGCAACCTGAAAAACACCAGCCCGAAGACCAGGGTACCTAAAACGGACCCGTAAAAAAAAACCTGGAGCCAGAAAGGAGATAATCCCATACCGGCGGTGAAAACGGATGGGGTCAGCATCAACCAGGCCAAACCCAGACAACCCATCAGCATGGTGATGATCAACTGGGCCATACTTCCCGCGATCGATAACGAGATCGCTTCCAGGCGGTGTCCTTCTTTGATGAACAAAACACGCCCGGCATATTCACCCATCCGGTTGGGCATATTCAGGGAAAAGGTCACCCCGCACAGCACGGATTTAAAAGCGTTAAAAAAATGGATGGGATGAACGGCCCTGACCAGCAACTGCCATTTCCGGGCTTCGATGCCCCAGTTCACAAACACCAGGATCATAGACAGCCAGAACTTCCAGGCATGTTCACCCCAGGGCGCCTTCCTGATCAGGGCAATGGCCTCGTTGAGGCGGGGCTGCTCTTTTACCTGCACGTATAAGGAGTAAAACAGCCAGGCGGCCAGTATCGGGCCCAGGAACCATTTGATGAATATTTTGATACTTTTGTTCAAGACACAATGTTAGTTCAATTATCAGGTTAGAAAAAATATTGCCCTTTGCAGAAAAAACCAAGTATTATTCTAGGTATCGATCCGGGGACCATCATCATGGGATATGGACTGATTGAAGTAAGGGGACAAAATATCTCCCTGCTCGAAATGGGTGTTCTGCAACCCGGGAAGATCAGGGACAGTTATAAAAAACTCCAGCTCATCTTCAATACCGTGAGCGGTCTCATCACCAAATACCAACCCGACAGTTTCGCCATTGAAGCCCCTTTCTTTGGAAAGAATGTTCAAAGCATGCTTAAACTGGGAAGGGCGCAGGGCGTAGCCATCGCCGCAGCCATGCGACACGGACTGGAGGTTACGGAATATTCTCCCAAAAAAGTCAAGCAGTCCATAACCGGCAATGGCAATGCCGGAAAGGAACAGGTCATGAAAATGCTGCAGCATATCCTTTCATTCACCGAAGACCCGAAATATTACGATGCCACCGATGCCCTGGCCGTGGCCGTATGCCATCATTTTCAGCAAAAGAATCCAGGGGCTGCTGAAAAAACAAATGGAGGATGGGCTGCTTTCATTGCAAAAAATCCGGGAAGGGTGAAGAAGGCGGGGAGTTGAAGGTTGGAGGTTGGAGGTTGGAAGTTGGAAGTTGGAGGTTAGGGGTTAGGAGTTGATAAATGCGATAACTTGATTCACCTTTTTTTGCTAACAGCTAACCATTAACCGGTCATTAACAGCATCGGTCCTAAATTGCTGAAAACTTTGAATACAATTTCGCTAACATGGTAATCAGGTCCAGGACTTTACGTTTCGTGATCTTCACCAGTACGGTGCTGATCACGGTCATCATCGCCATACAACTGTTCTGGCTGCAAAAGGTCTATTTATACGAAGACAAGCAATTCAACATCAATGTATCAAAAAGCATCCGGGGTTTGTACGATGATATGGAACTGGTCAGTGATGTATCGGATAACGTGCAAAAGGTGATCGAGAATCCCAAGCCGGACCTTTATCTCCTGCGTATCGATTGCAGTCCCAACCTCGACAGTCTCTGGCTCAACCTCAAGGCCGAGTTCACGGATTTCGACGTATATACCGACTGTAAGGCAGGTATCTACAGTATGGAGAAGAATGTCTTCACCGAGGAAAAATACATCGACCTGCCCGACTCTTACAGTGAACAGAACAAGGATTTTCCCTTGCCCCTGCTGAAACGGGATTATTCCTATATCCTCCTGTTCTTTCCGCACCGCAGCCAGTACATCATCAAACAGATGCTCTTCTGGATCGCCTCCAGCGGTTTACTGCTGCTGGTCCTGATCGGACTGGGGGCCAGCATATTCTTCTTCTACCGCCAGAAATTCCTGAATGAGACCCAAAAGGATTTCGTGAATAATTTCACGCATGAATTCAAAACGCCGCTGGCGGTGATCCGCATCGCAGCGGATGTGTTGCAACAACCCCATATCACGGATAAACCGGAGCGGATGAAAAGTTATGCCGGCATCATCGGTGAACAGACCAATCATCTGCAGGCCCAGGTGGAACGATTGCTGGAGATCGCCTATACCGATCGAAGTTCCCTGCCGCTCGAAAAGGACATGACCGATGTGAATGACCTGGTCCGGCAGGCCATCAACGATCTCAGTCCGCTGATCGACCAAAAAAACGTCAGCATAACGACCGATTTCTCCCCAGCCGGACAAAGGATCAATGCAGACCGGTCTTACCTGCTGCTGGCCATCATCAATCTGCTGGAGAATGCCATCAAGTATTCCACCAATCCGGTCATCCAGATCAGTACCGTTGATCATGGCTCCGACCTGCATATAGCGGTAAAGGATAACGGGATCGGTATCGCCAAACTGCACCAGAAAAAAATATTCGACCGGTTTTACCGGATCCCGGAAGGAGAACTGCATACCGCCAAGGGTTTCGGACTTGGCCTGAATTTTGTAAAAAAGGTGATAGACGCCCATAATGGCAAAATAGAAGTGGACAGTGAACCGGGAATGGGCAGTACGTTCACGATCAAAATACCCAAAAATTAAACGTCACCATGAATAAGGCGAAAGTATTACTGGCAGAAGATGATCTTTCCCTGGGCTTTGTCATCAAGGATAACCTCCAGGATGCCGGGTTTGAAGTGGTCCATTGTCCTGACGGGGAATCAGCCTGGCAGCATTTCCAGAAAAAAGAATTCGACATTTGCCTCCTCGATATCAATATGCCCCTGCGGGACGGATTTTCACTGGCCCGGAAGATCAGGCAACAGAGCGACCTCGTACCCATCATCTTCCTTACGGCCAAAAGTTTGCAGGAGGATAAACTGAAAGGATTCCAGACCGGGGCGGATGATTATATCACCAAGCCTTTCAGTATTGAAGAGCTCATCCTGCGCATGGATGTATTCCTCCGCCGTACCCGTAAATTACAGGCCGATTCAAAAGAGGATTATATGATCGGCAAGCTCCGCTTCGTGTTCAACGAACTCAAGATCTACCATGGTAAGGAAGAGATCGCACTTACACAACGCGAATCCGATCTGCTTCGCTTCCTGGCTCAGCATATGAATAAGATCCTGAAACGGGAAGAAGTTTTACTGAATGTTTGGGGGAAGGATGATTATTTCCTGGGGCGAAGCATGGACGTTTTTATCACCAAACTGCGCAAGCACCTCAAAAGCGACCCGAACATCAACCTTGAGACCATTCATGGGGTGGGCTTCAGGCTCACCGCCTCCTGACCTACAGATGTGCCTTTATTTTTTCCTGAACGGCCTTCATCTCTTCGGCCGATAAGTGCAGCTTACTCCGGGAAAAATTAAGATCGTTCGCAGAATTGATGGGCACCAGGTGCATATGCGCATGCGGCACTTCCAGACCGATCACACTGATACCGCAGCGGCGGCAATCGAACGCCTTTTCGATCGCATGGGCGATGGGTTTTGCGAAGACCAGCATCTCGGCCAGGTATTCATCGGGCACATCGAAGATCTTATCGATCTCCGTTTTAGGTACCACCAGCACATGACCCGGTACAAGGGGCTCTATATCCAGGAATGCCATGTGCTTATCCGATTCGGCGATCTTATAACAAGGGATGTCCCCGGCTATGATTTTAGAAAAGATGGTCATGACTCAATATGCGGATTTACAGATCGATGTGTTCAACTTTGAAATTCAATACGCCGGCCGGCACCTTTACTTCCACCATATCACCGATGACCTTGCCCAGCAGGCTTTTCCCGATGGGTGAGGTCACGGATATCTTGCCCAGTTTGAGATCGGCTTCTTTTTCCGATACGATCTTATAGGTCACTTTTTTATTGGTGGCCATATTGGTCAGTGTTACCCGGGTGAGAATGGATACCTTGCTGGTATCGATGGTACTCTCATCCAGAATACGTGCCGTGGCGATAACCCCTTCCAGGTATTTGATCCTGGCCTCCAGCATACCCTGAGCTTCCTTCGCCGCATCGTATTCGGCATTCTCCTTCAGGTCACCTTTTTCCCGGGCTTCGGCAATGGCTTTACTGGCAGCGGGGCGGTCAACCGCCTTCATCTGCTGCAACTCCGCCTTCATCTTCTCGTAGGTTTCGATGGTTACATAACTGGTCTCACTCATACAAACGGTATTTACATAAATAGAAAAAAATACAACGCCCCGTAGCCAAGGCGTTGTATATGATACAAAAATAACAAAAAAATCAAATTCCCAGCTTTTCCAGGATCACCTTGCCCATGAGGCTAAACGCCTCATGCGAATATCCGGCAATATGCGGAGTGATGATCACGTTCGCTTGCTGTAACAGAAATTCAAGATCTAGCCGTTCATCCGCATCCAGTTGGCCAATCTTTTCGTTCTCCAGGACATCGAGTGCGGCACCTGCTATCTGACCTTGTTGAAGCGCCCTGATCAGTTCCCTGGTTTGCACTACAGCGCCTCTTGACGTATTGAGTATATAGGGTTTTCTCTGTAAGTCCCTGAAAAAACCGGCATTGGCCATATGCTTCGTCTCTTCGGTCAGTGGCAGATGAAAGCTGATCACATCGGCGTATCGGCATAACTGGTCGAATGCCGCTTCGCGGATCGGCCCTTCACTAAAACCGAATTTATATTTATCATAAGCCAGCACCGTGACCCCAAAAGCCGAAAGCAAACGGGCAAATGCGCTGCCGGTATTTCCAAATCCCACGATGCCAACTGTTTTACCCGACAACTCGGTCCCCCGGTTGGCATCCCTGATCCACTGGCCTTTCTTCACTTCCTCAAAACTACTGCTGATCCGGTGCATCAGGTTCAGCAACAAACCAAGAGCATGTTCGGCAACCGCGTTACGATTTCCCTCCGGACTGCTCACACAACGGATGCCCCGGGCTTCGGCATAGGCCACATCGATCAATTCCATCCCGCTTCCCAGTCTGCCGATCCAGTTTAAGCGGGCAGCCTGGTCGATCAGCTCCTTATCGATCCTTAACCGGGTGGTCACGATCAATCCTTCTGCATTACCGATCATTCCGGACAGTTCCGCATAACTGATCTGGGGGAGATATTTTACCGTAAAGCCCTTCTCAGCGAATGCCGACAATAAAAGTTCATGCGCGGGCGCCGTAATGATCACTATTTTCTCTCCGGGCATGGGGTCAGTTCATTTTTATGTGGGATCGATTTTACCGGTCAGGAGGGCAAAAGGCATACGAAATCGGTTAGCGGAATCACTTGACAGCGATCATGCTGATCTCTACATTGACATCTTTTGGCAACCCTTTTACGGCAACGGTTTCCCGGGCGGGGTAATCCCCCCCGAAATAAGATCCGTAGACCGTATTCACTTCCGTGAACAGGGACATGTCGCTCAGGAAGATCGTGGTCTTCACCACCTGGCTGAAATTCATTGAAGCCGCTTCCAGTATTGCTCCCAGGTTCTTCATTACCTGGTGGGCCTCTTCAGATATACCGGCATTGTTCAACTCAGGGGTGCCGGGTATCAAGGCGATCTGGCCTGAAATGAAAAGCATATTGCCCGCAAGAACGGCCTGGTTATATGGGCCGATCGGAGCCGGAGCCTGTGCAGTTTGAATGATCTCTTTACTCATAATGATTGTTTATTTCTCAGAAATACAAATATATCTTTTCTCAACCACCTATTTTTGCAAAAAAAATCATGAAGATAAAGGTCTTGTCATCTGATGCGCAATGGGAAGAACTTACCGGTTTGAACAGTTCAGTTGAATGGGAAAGGGCCATTACCGGTAACGAGGTGATCGAGGCTGACGAAACATTCGCTTTTTTCAACCTGAATGAGGATGCCCATTCAACAGATTTCAGTCATTTCTCCATCCCGGTTTTCATCCATGCCGTCAACGATACATTGACAGGATCCCAATTGCCCGCTCAGGTCATCCGGATAAATGCCTGGCCTGGTTTTTTACAAAGACCGGTTTGGGAATATGCCGGAAATCTTTCAGATGACCACCGCAGGGTCTTTGAGATCCTGGATAAAAAACCAGCGGAAGCGGATGATGAACCGGGACTGATTTCCGCCAGGGTCATTGCCATGATCGTCAACGAAGCTTATTTTGCCCTGCAGGATGGCATCAGTACCAAGGAAGAAATAGATACGGCCATGAAACTCGGAACCAATTATCCGTATGGCCCCTTTGAATGGTCATCGGCCATTGGACTGAATAAGATCCTGAATTTACTGGAAACCCTTTACAGTACCGACAGCCGCTACAAGCCGGCTGACCTCATGAGAAAAGAATGGGTAGCATGAGTTGTATTCTCAACATAGATACCGCTTCGGAACTGGCGACGATCAGTATGGCCCGGGATGGCCTGTTGATCAGTTCGCTCAGCAACGGTGACCAAAAGGACCATGCCGCTTTTTTACAGCCGGGCATTTCTCAACTCTGCCTGAACAGCGGTATCCCCTTATCCCAAGTGGATGCCGTTGCCGTTTCAGCCGGACCGGGTTCATATACCGGTCTGCGCGTGGGAATGGCCAGTGCCAAAGGCCTGTGTTATGCACTGAGTATCCCCTTCATTACACTCGATACCTTACAGATCGCCGCATTCACTTGCCTTGATCAGCAGTCCGCCAATGAACGATACAAGGATCATTTGCTTTGCCCGATGATCGATGCAAGGCGTATGGAGGTCTTTACCGCAGTGTATGACCATCAACTCAATATCATACTCCCACCCGCAGCCCTGGTACTGGACGAACATTCATTTACAGAGCAACTACATGATCATGCCATACTTTTTTTTGGATCCGGATCGGATAAATGGCGTTCCATTTCCAACCACCCCAATGTAACTTTTGTTACATTCAGCAGTGATCCGAAATATATGTGCCGCCTGTCCGAAAAGGCATTTGATGAAAAAAACTTTACCCAACTTGCTGATAGTCAGCCCCTCTATTTAAAAGAATTTCATTTTACCACTAAGAAGTAACGATCAGGCTGGTCTTCGTTGCTTAATTTTTTACATTTCATTATAGTTGCATAAGCAATATTTTGTATATTTGCTTGTTCGATATTGTTCAAGCATAACTAAAATTTAATACCCATGATGGTAGCTCAAACTCCGGAGCAGACCGGCGCATCTGCCAAATTAAAAGCGGATTCTTTAAGCATGGATTATCACGCATTAAAGAAAGCCGCGCTCGTTTTAAGGGCGTTGAATCACAAACTTCGCCAGCAATTACTGAAACTCATTGATGAGGAAAAAAAGATCACGGTTACCGAGATCTATGTCCGGTTAAGGCTGGAACAATCCGTCGCGTCTCAACACCTGGCCATTTTACGCAAAGCCGGGATCGTTACGACCGAACGCGATGGAAAATTCATTTTTTACACGGTCAACTACAAACGCTTAGAGGAGATCAACAAGTTCGTAAACGAACTGTTGGGATAAAAGCGGGTTTTGACAATTATTTTTTAACTGCGGATGCACGATGTGTCCGCAGTTTTCATTTTATCTTTGCCGGCGTTCCTATTTCTGTTTTAAATTCAATTGCATGTTCATTAAACAACTCTATACCGGTTGCCTGAGTGAAGCGGCCTATTATATAGAAAGTGAAGGAGAGGCCGCCATCATCGACCCCCTTCGTGATACGGATGAATACCTGGCATTGGCAAGGGAAAGGAATGCGGGTATCAAATATATTTTTGAAACGCATTTTCACGCGGATTTCGTCAGCGGCCACCTGGAACTGGGAGAAAAAACAGGCGCCCCCATTATCTTCGGGCCGGGGGCAAAGACCGCATTTAAATCATACAACTGCAAGGACGGGGAAATATTCAAGCTGGGGAAACTCAGTATCCAGGTCATTCATACACCGGGACATACGCTGGAAAGCACCTGTTACCTGTTAAAAGATGAACACGATAAACCCTATGCCCTGTTCACCGGTGACACCCTGTTTGTGGGTGATGTCGGGCGGCCCGACCTGAGCAGCGGCAATTTGAGCAGTGAGGAACTGGCGGGTATTCTGTACGACACGATCCGGGATAAGATCCTGCCCCTTGCGGATGAGATCCTGGTCTATCCGGCTCATGGCGCGGGCAGTAGCTGCGGTAAGAATATGGGACCCGAGACCTTCAGCACCATCGGAGAACAAAAGAAAACGAATTATGCCCTTCAACCCCAAACGAAAGAAGACTTCATAACAACCCTGACGGAAGGGCTTGCCAGCGCGCCCAACTATTTTGCCGTCAATGCCCGCATCAATAGGCAGGGTTATGACAGTTTAGATACAGTGAAACAAAAAGGGCTGACGCCTCTTTCCATAGGAGCATTCAAGAAATTACTGGAAACAGACGCCCTGGTCATTGATACCCGGCATGCCACTGTATTCACCCAGGGTTTTATACCGGGCAGCATCTTCATCGGACTGGAAGGACGATTCGCCGAATGGGCGGGAAGCCTCATCCCTTTCAACAAAGAGATCCTGCTGGTGACCGAACCGGGAAAAGAAGAGGAGAGCCTGGTTCGGCTATCCAGGGTGGGATTCGATAAAGTGCAGGGTTACCTTCAAGGCGGCTTTGAAACCTGGTTGGGCTCCGGTGAACCGGTTGACCTGATCATTGATGTGGAAGCCGATGAACTGGCCATGGACATCCCGCACGACCCTAACCTGGTGGTACTGGATGTGAGGAGGGAGACCGAATTCGCCGACGGGCATATTGTTGGCGCCCAAAACCTGCCCCTGATGGAAATGACCGACGTGATCCATATCGCCGGGTTTGAGGAGAAACAGAACTTATACGTACACTGTGCCGGCGGTTACCGAAGCGTCATCGCCGCATCCCTGATGAAAAGGCAGGGGATCCACAACCTGCGCAATTTATTGGGCGGATGGAATAAAATAAAAGAAAAGAAAACGATTAAAGTGGAAAAAGACGCCAGTCTGCTGAATTGAACTATTATGTCCCCAAACTGCATTCAGGTTTCCCTATACGTAATCGGAGAATAAAGCCGGATCGCTGATCCTTCATTAGTCATACATAAACAAATATTTGCATTTTAAAAAAAGGATACTATTTTAGCTTACTGTTCCAGCCTCAGATCAATCTATAAATAATCCATTGACTCAAAATTTGTAATTCAGATTTGTATATGAACATATACAACGGAATTTAAACCGGTAAGCCGAAAACGGTTTTCAGAGTAGGCGAAAAAAAAATCAACATGCCTTCAACAACATCAATTACCGCTGGCGGGAAAAAATGCAAACCCTTCTTATTACGGGTAATGGTCTTCAGTCCTGAATCGGGCTATAAGTTCACCATTGAAGTGCAAAAGGCCTGTAACACGAAAAATGAACCTGTTTGGAAACTGTTGTTCGATCTTTTTAAAAAGATCGACAGCGAATTCGTGGAGATCATCAGTGTTGAATTTGTTGCCGGGGATCCGAACGACATTAAAAAAATCGCCGCCATTACCGATGAAGGCATGAAAAAAGGACAGGTTCGGGCATTCCGCGATGATGTATATCCACTCGTCAAACCCTTTGGAGATTCTGGGAAGAAACCGACTCCGGAAGAGAAAAAGAAAATTGACGAGACCATGAAAAAAGCGATTAACAGTTAATGCTGCAAACGCCAATAAAGGGGCCATACAACTAAAGAAACCGCTTAATCAAACACCAGGGTCATGCGCAAAAACGCTTTACCGGCCAAAGCCATCGCTGCATATACCCTTAAGGTTCTTTTTTCCGGACTCGGCATCCCTTTTTTTCTTTGCAATTCTTTATCGGCCCAAAGACAAGCGGAATGTAATAAAATCGATCCTTCCCAGGGATTTGTACTCAGGTCGGCTACCATTAACGGGCGATGGGTATCCGATGAAGTGAAAAAAAGCGTTGACCAGATCGTTGGCGTGGGCAAACCATACGACCCCTCTGGAGTAGATGCCTCATTGGCTTATTTGCGTAAAATCGTTGTTGAGGGTGAAGAAAAATATACCGTCTCCCTGACGGGTTCAACCTCGGTATTGCTGGTCACTGCCGACATTTGCGATGTTTCGGATGAAGCACATCCCCTGCAGGCGAAGGTCAGTTTCCACCTGTATTATTTACGGCTTGATCTGTATAACCTGGGAGACAATATCCTTCCAATACCCCGAAGTCCGAAACCGAGTTTTTACAAAAGTGTACCGTCTTTTTTGCTAAATACCGCCCCTTCCTTTGGGTTTACGAACGACCGCCGTTATGGGCCCGCCTTAAATGTTTCAACAACGACCGATTTTTTGAATCTGTCCAAATCAGGCAAAAAAAACCGAAGATCATCATTACTCTTTTCACTGATGGCCCGCAAATCCATAACGGAGCCTTTTTATTCAGTCGGAACCGCGCTTAACTTGAATCATCCGGTTTATAACCGCTCAGGACCGGGTTGGAAAGCGGGTGTCAATTTCACCGGCGAATCTGTTCCCGTTTCCAATGCGGTACAAAGAACTGTCCGTACCGGAATCTTTGCCGGCATGCTGGGGAACCTGAATAGCCCCCTTTTCCGAAAATACGCGTTTGGCGCATCCGCCAACCTGCTCAATATCCGCTTCGACAGCTCACTGAATTCACGACTGGTGAACCGGGAAATCCATTACGACGCATATGCCCTGGCTGATGGGCGCCTGGGGAATGGATTTGCCCGAATGGGAATCTGGTTCAACAGCGCCGGTCAACAAGGTAAAGTGCAGGTTCGGCCCTATCAGCGATTGGCCTGGCAAACCGGTTATGCCGTATCCTTAGGCAGTTCACATTCGACGATCGACCTTGAAACAAAAATCGGATTAGGATACGCGTGGGGTGCGGTTCCTTTGTACAACCAGTTCTTTCCTGGCAATGGATCTTCACAATTCTTATTTAACTCACTCAATTCCTTACAGATGCAACAATTCCCGGAAGGAGTCATCATCAGAAGTCTTGGTGAACGTTCCGGCACCTTGCCAACCGGGTCTGGAACAAATCGGGGTGGCAATGCATACTGGAACCTGAATTTGAATCTGGCATTCCCTGTTTCTAAATGGTCGGTTCCATTAATTCCTGATATTATCATGGATGAAGAGTCAGGAAGCACGATCCGAAAAAAGATCAAAGGCCAGGTGAATTTTGCGCAAAGTCTCATTCAAATGGACCTCGTTGATCGGGTGGGACTATCAGAAGAAAAAGCTGATGAAGAGGCAACACGAATAGTAAACAAGGAGATCCGGCCAGCCATCAATTACATAGCCGACCGGGCCAATGTGTATAGTTTTAAACCCCTGCTTTTCTTTGATCTTGCGCAAGTGTCCGCCCCCAATGCAGGCAGCAGATTCTGGGGGGCGGCCGGGGCAGGGATACAGCTGAATATCGTGAATGCAAGGCTCGACATCGGTTACATTCATACTTTATTTCCCGCCACGGAAAGGCGAACCGGTAATATAATATTGCGGTTTACCGTGCAGGATGTTTTTTAAAACCCGGCTGTCCGTTCCAGGTAATCCCCGATACTATCCAAGCACCTTACCCATCTCCTCCGTCCATTCAAATTTGAACCTCCGGTGGCTCCACAGATAATTGACGGGATCATTGCGTATGGACTTTTCCAATGCATCGCGGTACAGGCAGGTGAGTTTGCCTTCTTCCATTCCGGATGGATCCTCAACCAGCAGGACCGGTTCAAAATGGTAATACCCCCTCTTGACTTTCTTGAAATTGACGAAGATCACGGCGGCATTATTTTTCAGTGCCCCTCTTTCCGGACCGGTCACAAAAGGCGCCGGCCTTCCGAAGAATTTGATCCAATAGGCATATTTCGGGTCGCCTGGATTTTGGTCGGCCGCCAGGGCCAGGATATATTGCCGGGAAGTCACCTCATCCACAGTCCTTTTGAAATCGGCAGCACTGACAAAGATGCTTCCAAAGCGGGTACGCATATTGTAAAAGATCCGGTCCACTACCTTGTTGCTGATGGGCATATAGACGGCCGTGATGGGGATCCTGAGATGAAGCGCATACAAGAGGCTGCCATACTCCCAGTTGAACTGGTGGCCACCCAGGATATTGATGTTGTACCCTTTAGCCAGCAGTTCATTCACCAGTTCATATTCCCCGGTATTTCGTTTTTGCAGCTCAGCCTTTGAAATGGAAATACACTTGATGCTTTCGATGAAAGTATCGGTGAAGTACTGATAGAATTTTCCCGCGATAGCCGCCCGCTCTGATTCAGTCTTTTCGGGAAAAGCGATCATCAGGTTGCCCATCACCACATCATACCGGTATCTGAAAACCCGGCGCAACAAAAAAGCCACCCCGTCACTGATACCATATAATATAAAAAATGGCAGGAGGGAACAAAGGTATATCAGTGGGTATAAGATATAATACATCTGGAGAGCTGGTTTAGATGATCCTCGGTCAACACGCAAATATCGGCTATCCTTTTAAAAGTCTGAAGAGGAAAAATTATGTAGTGTATCAGTTTGAGAAGATGTCAGTCTGAACTTTTCGAAGACGTCTTTCTTAACGGCATTTTCCCTAAAATTTCCTTCGACAGGCTCAGGATGACTTTCGACAGGCTCAGGATGACTTTCGACAAGCTCAGGATGACATTCAACAGGCTCACCTGCAAGTGTGCTGGGCAGGCAGGATGACATCCTTTTGATAAACCATTCTCAAACTGCTATACTACCAAAAATCATAAGGATGGCGGGCTGGTATCGATCCATTGGCCGGCATAAGCAGGCTCGTAATTGAATTTCCACCTGCGGTGACTCCAGAGATAATTATCCGGGTGTTCCCGTATGGTGGCTTCGAGGAAATCCCGGTACCGGAGTGTCAATTCACCTTCTTTCAATAAAGAAGCGTCTTCGGTTATGGTGGTTGCCACAAATTCGTAATAACCCCTTTTCCGTTTGACAAACTTTACAAATACGACTGCGGTATGGTTTTTCCGCGCGCCTTTGTCGGGCCCCGTCACAAATGGAGTGGGCCTGCCAAACAAATTAAGCCAGTACGCATATTCCGGCCTCCCGGGATTCTGATCGGCAGCGATGGCCAAAGAATATTGCTTCTCGAATACCTGGTGAATCCGGCTCCGGAATTCAGTGGCTGCTACCAGGATCGTACCGAACTTTTTACGAATATCATAAAAGATCCGGTCCAGCGCCTTATTGGACAGCTTCATATAGATCCCTGCGAACGGGATCTTCAACTCTTTCACGGCTGCCCAGTTCACATATTCCCAGTTCATCTGGTGTCCGCTCTGCAACTGTATGTTCAAACCCTTTGCGGCCAGCAGGTTGCAGCTATCCATATTAAAGACCGCCCGTTTATCAAATTCCCTTTCCGAAATACTGAGCAGTTTGATGGTCTCGATGAACGTGTCGAAGAGATTCCGGTAGAACTGCCTGGCGATCATTTTTCGTTCATCCGCCGTTTTTTCCGGAAAGGCGATCTGGAGATTGTTTAAGACGATCGCCTTGCGGTAACCCAGCAATCGGTACAGGATCAGATAGGCGAAATCACTGATGCGGTATAAAGCGAAGAAGGGAAGCAGGGAAAGCAAGTACAGCAAAGGATAAACGATATAGTACATCACATCAATTGATCCCTAAAGGTAACGGTTATTATTTCGCCCGACCTTTCATTCGATCTTTTATCCAAATTCCGGTTGCCATTCAAATTTGAACCTTCGGTGGCTCCACAGGTAATTGGCAGGGTCCTCACGAATGGATGTTTGCAAAATGTCCCGGTACAGACGGATGATCTCGCCCCGGGCCGTCAACTCTGCGGCGTTTCGCGTGATGAGCCGTTGTTCAAAATGATAACGCCCCCTTTTCAGTTTCTTGAAACCATAGGCCACAACGGCCACATTATTCCTGATCGCACTTTTTTCAGGATCCGGGATAAATATTGTTGGCCGGTTAAAAAAACTGATCAAGTATCCAGAAGTAGGCAGTGCGGGCGACTGATCGGCTACCAGTACCAATGCATGCTGATTCCTGAAAACGGAATGCATCCTGGCCCCAAATTCAAATGGATTCACCATGTTTGCACCGAACCGGCTTCTGACTTCACGATGATCCTGTTCAACACCTTGCTTTTTACCGGCAGATAAACGGCCACGAAGGGGACGTCGATAACAGCCGAATACAGCAGGTTGCCATATTCCCTATTAAACTGATGGCCGCATAAGAGGTTAACACTTTTCCCTTCACGCAAAAGATCATTTACCAGTTCAAATTCCCCGGTAGCTCTTTCTCGCAGTTCCTTTTCGCTAATTGAGATCAGTTTGAGTGTTTCAACAAAAGAATCGGTGAAATTGAGATAAAAACGGCGGGCGATCTTCTTTCGTTCAGCCAGTGGCTTTTCAGGAAAGGCGATCTCGAGGTTCCCCATCACCACATCCCGGCGGTACCTGAATACATGGCAAAGCAGGAATGACAGGATATTGCTGAATCCGTAGAGAATGAATAAAGTAGTCAGAGAAAAAAAATAGAGCAGAGGATAAATGATATAATACATGGCAAAAAAACAAGGGCAAAAATAAACAGGTTGACCCAAATTTTATATGCCTGGCCTTGCCGGTGATAATGAAATCACATCGGTCACAAAATCGTATTCTGCAGGATAGGGCTCTTCTCCGGGAAATCGGTGTTATAATGCAAGCCCCGGCTTTCATGCCGGAAACTGGCTCCCTTAACGATCAGGTAGGCCACCGTGATCATGTTCCGCAATTCGCACAATTGGGGCGACACCGCCGTTCGTTCATACAGCGCCTCTGTTTCCTCATGCAACAGGTCGAGCCGGCGGTTGGCGCGAAGTAAACGTTCGTTATTCCTCACAATGCCCACATAATCGCTCATCAGCAGTTTCAGTTCCTTCACACTTTGGGTGATGAGGATCATCTCCCTGGGAGAGGAGGTACCGGATGCATTCCAGTCGGGTATCAACTCATTCCTGTTCTTCTCGCGGGAAAGGGAACCCGTATTCGATTGGGCCATCGTATCCAGGTAAGCCCGGTGTGCAAAGACCATCGCTTCCAGGAGTGAATTGCTGGCCAGGCGGTTGGCTCCATGCAAACCGGTGCTGGCGCATTCACCCGCAGCATACAGGTTTTTGATGGAGGTACGGCCCCATTCATCGGTCTTGATCCCCCCGCAACTATAATGCGCTGCCGGCGCCACCGGGATCATATCCTTTGATATATCGACCCCGATACTCAGGCATTTTTCATAGATATTGGGGAAATGCTCGATGAATTTTTCGCGGCTGAAATGACGGCAGTCGAGGAACACATGTTCGGTACCCGCCACTTTCATTTCATTGTCGATCGCCCGGGCCACAATATCCCTGGGCGCCAGGTCCTTCCTCGGATCATATCGTTCCATGAAGGCTTCCCCGTTTTGATTCCGTAGGATCCCACCGTCTCCCCTGACCGCCTCGGTGATCAGGAATGACTGACCGCGAACACCAGGTTCGTACAATGCGGTAGGATGGAACTGGATGAATTCCATATTCTCGATGCGACCTTTTGCCCGGTAGACCATGGAAACCCCGTCGCCGGTGGCGATGGCTGGATTGGTGGTGGTACGATACACTTGCCCGTTGCCTCCTGAGGCCAGCATCGTGGTGCCGGCCAGTATCTTTTCGATCTTATTGGTGGACAGGTCAAGCACATACACTCCGTAACATTCGATATCCGGCGTTGACTTGGTGACCAGGTAACCCAGGTGATGCTGGGTGATGATATCGAGAACAAAACAATGACTGATGAGACGGATATTGGGCCTCCGTTTGATGGCGGCCAGCAAGGCCCTTTCCATTTCCATTCCGGTGACATCCTTATGATGCAGGATACGGTACTCACTGTGACCGCCTTCCTTGCCGAGCTTAAAATCGCCATCGGGCTCTTTGTCGAACTGCGCTCCCCAGGCGATGATCTCCCGGATTCGTTCCACGCCTTCTTTCACCACGATCTCCACGACATGCCGGTTACACAATCCGTCGCCGGCCACCAGGGTATCTTCAATATGCTTTTCAAAACTGTCATTATCCGCATCCATCACGCCGGCAATTCCACCCTGTGCGTACTTGGTATTGGTCTCATCACTCTGTGTCTTGGTGAGGATGGTCACTGTCTTATCCGGGCAATCCTGCGCCACTTTCAACGCGTAGGTCAGTCCTGCGATACCGCTGCCGATCACCAGGAAATCTGTTTGCATAAGCTGGTTTAGATGAAAAAATACTGAATCGCAAAAATACTTGAAGTATATTGTATATTAAAGTTAAAACATCCGTTATGACAAAAGCTTTTCCCCTCCTGCTGTCATTCACGCTGGCATTCCTGGGCAGTACAGCCCAGATGCGGTTCAACCCACCGGCCACGGCATCCATACCGGTTACCGATACCCTGCATGGTGTTCTGCTGACCGACAATTACCGTTGGCTGGAAGACAAGAACGATCCCAAAGTGGTGGAATGGACGAGAGCCCAGCATGATGCCGGTATCCGTTACCTGGAGGCCACCCAAAAGAATTATCCCGGATTCAGGAATGAGATCGCGGCCTTTATCGACCTGGATTATGAAGGGCCGCTGAATAAGGTAGGCAAACGGACATTCCAGAATGTCAAGCGCAAAGGCGACAAACAGAACAAATTATATACCCTCCTCAACGGCAAAAAAACATTGATCTGGGACCCGGTTAAACTGGATACATCCGGTAAAACATCCACCAGCGGGGTTGAATACAGCTACGACGGAGAAAGGGCCGCCATCAGTGTACAGAAAAGCGGGGCCGAGATCACCACGACCTATTTCATTGATACGAGGACCGGTAAATCCATCTACCCGCCTGTTCAAAATACCTTTGGCGGATTGTCATTTACGAGGGACCAGCAGCATGCCTATTTCACGATCCGCACTCAGGAAGATGTGGACAAGCAGCGTCCGCTCAAGACCTATTGGTGGAAACTCGGTGATCCCGTCGAAAAGGCCGTATTGGTCGGAACCACCACGGATGCAAAGAACACTTTTTACATTTATGACAACCGCTACAGCGATGTGAGCTTTTCGGGTGAAAGTGATTTTTATTCCAACAGCTGCTGGATGAGGCCCACCGGCAGCACGGATAAAGGAAAACTGATCTACGAAAGCAAGAAATACTCGGCCTACCCCGAGGCCATTGGCGACAAGCTCTATATCATGACCAATGACCATGCTCCCAATTACAAGCTGATGGTGGCGGATAAGAATGATCCTGCCTTTGAAAAATGGAAGGCCCTGGTCCCTGAATCAGAAACCGTTATGCAAAGCTATGCCGTGACCAGGAACGGGATCCTCATCCAGGATAAAAAAGACATATTGAGCAGGTTGACCCTTTATGACCTGAACGGCCAAAAAGTAAAACAGGTGGAATTGCCGGATATCGGCAATGTGAGCGGTCTCAACTACGACCGGGAGGAAGATTCGGTGTATATCACCATGTCCACGTTCACTTCCACCGCCAAGATCTATGTGGCCTCTCCTTCCGATTTCAAATGGAGGCTTTACTTCAAGCGGGACCTTCCCATTGATATGAATAATATTGTTGGAGAGATCAAATTCTATACCTCCAGGGACGGCACCCGGGTTCCGGCCTTTGTGGTCCATCGAAAAGACATGCCGCTTGACGGGAATAATCCCGTGCTGCTCACCGCTTATGGCGGATTCAACGCCGGTATATCACCGAGGTATTACGGGTATTATGCCCCTTTCATCAACCGGGGCGGCGTGGTGGTTGAAGCGGGTATCAGGGGTGGTGACGAATATGGCGAGACCTGGCACCAGAACGGTATGCTCGCCAACAAACAGAATTGCTTCGATGATTTCAACAGTTGCGCCGAATGGCTGATAAAAGAAAGATACACCAACCCCAAAAGGCTGGTAGCGCTGGGAGGAAGCAATGGCGGACTGCTGATGGGAGCCGTAGCCACCCAGCGCCCCGACCTGTACAAAGCCATCGTTTGCGAAGTTCCTTTACTGGATATGCTGCGCTATCATAAATTCCTGATCGCACGGTACTGGATACCCGAATACGGGTCATCGGATAATGAATCCGACTTCCGCTGGCTCTTGCGTTACTCACCTTACCATAACATCCGGCAAGGGGTGAACACCCCGACCATGCTGGTTACCGCGGGAGCCAATGATTCGAGGGTGGATCCGATGAATGCCAAGAAATTCGTGGCTGCCTTGCAAAACAACCCGGGACAGGTCAGTCCGATCTTATTGCATATGGAATATGAAAGCGGGCATGGAAGCGGACAAAGTACCGAACAGCGCATTCAGAACATCGTCTTCACGTTCAATTTCATCATGAACCAGCTGGGACTGTAAGCAGGCGGAAAAGTGGCAAAGGAATGGACAGGACGGGGTCAGGCCTTTTCCACCCAGGCCTCATTCTCTTTCAGCAGATTGATCAGTTCATCAACGGCGATCGCGCTGTCAATATTCCTTTTCACGATCTCCTTGCCTTTGTACAAAGTGATCTTGCCCACCCCGCTGCCCACATAACCGAAATCGGCATCGGCCATCTCACCGGGACCGTTCACGATACATCCCATGATGGCGATCTTGACGCCCTTGAGGTGATGGGTCACCGCCCGTATTCGGGCCGTGGTCTCCTGCAGGTCGAACAGGGTCCTCCCGCAACTGGGGCAACTGATGTATTCCGTTTTGGATATCCGGGTTCGCGTGGCCTGTAAAATGCCGAAAGCTATCGAGTTCAGTGTTTTTATCTGAGGGGCAACTCCGGCATTGCCATAATGATGACCAAAGCAAACCCCGTCGCAAAAACCATCCAGCAACAAGCCGCCGGCTTCAACCGAATAATGGATCAGGCTTTCATCGATGGTTGCATCGGTACTGTCGCAGATGATGATGGCTGGGTTCCTGATGTTCTTATTCACCAGGTCCACAAACAGGCTCCTGATGTTTTGCATGGCATTTTGGTTGGCAGAGCTGAAACAGATCACAGCCGTGGTATCAGCCTTTATTCTCTCCAGCAATCTCAATCCGGGATTCGTGTCATTTTCGTACCAGCTATAATCGATCATCACAAAATTCAGGTACGTTGATTTTTCCAACCCTTCATCCAGGTATTGAGGTGCATCAAAAAGGGGAACATATTTTTCTTTATCGGGAGCCGACAACCATGCCTGATGATACAGGATCACTTTTAAGGTCCCGGGCAGATCGAAGTCCAGTGGCTGGTTGCAGAAAATATAGTCTGCCGCTGCATCGCCAATATGCCATTTATCCGTTTCAACCTCATAGCCATAACCGATATCCTGCAGATCAGCCGGAGTGATCTTTTTCAGCTTACTCAGGTCCGCAATGACGACCGGCACCTGTTTTCCGCCGATATTGCTGACCTCGAAACTTTCCCTTCTTTTATATTCAAACGGGGAATAAGGCAGTCTTTCAACAGACGATTGCCGGCTGCCTGGCATCAAATGCCGGTTGCCCTCGTATCGTTTTACGATATCCCGGCATACCGGTATCTCCAGTTCAGGATCTTCGGTCAGACTTACCCGGATAGTATCGCCGATACCGTCCTCGAGCAGGGTGCCGATACCGATGGCGGATTTGATGCGGCCATCCTCACCGTCGCCGGCCTCGGTAACCCCCAGGTGCAATGGATAACATTCACCGAATTCCTCCATCATATGATTGATGAGTAACCGATAAGCCTGGACCATCACCTGTGGATTGCTGCTCTTCATGCTGAGGATGATCTGGTGATAATCCTCGCTTCGGGCGATCCGGAGAAACTCCATGGCGCTTTCCACCATTCCCATGGCGGTATCCCCGTAGCGGCTCATGATCCGGTCGCTCAGGCTGCCGTGATTGGTACCGATGCGCATGGCGGTCCCCTGTTCTCTGCAGATCCTGACCAGGGGGGTAAAACGCTCCCGGATCCTTTCGATCTCCTCGGCGTATTCAGCATCGGTGTATTCGATCTGCTCGAACTTTTTCTTGTCCACATAATTCCCGGGATTAACCCTCACTTTTTCAACAATGCGCGCTGCGATCTCCGCGGCATTGGGAGTAAAATGGATATCGGCCACCAGGGGGGTGTGATATCCCCTTTTTCTCAACTCATCCTTTATGGCCTGAAGATTCTCGGCCTCTTTTTTTGAAGGCGCCGTGATACGAACCAGTTCCGCCCCGGCTTCAATGCACCGGATCGATTGTTCAACCGTGGCCAGGGTGTCCATGGTATCGGTGGTCGTCATGGTTTGAACCCGGATGGGATGACCGTTGCCGATCAACAGATCGCCAACTTTCACCTCGCGGGTCTTTAATCGCTTATAAGTCGTAAGGGATTCGCAATAGAGCTGCATAGGTAGATAATTGGCGTAAAAGTAGGAATAAATAGACAGGTTTGAGAATGGGGAATACCCGGTGCCTACCAGTCCTTGTCGGGCCTGGAAGGGGACCCGGCATTGATCTTGCGGAGTTTGTCCTGCAGGTTCTTTTCCTGTTCCAGCAGTGCCTTTAATTTTTCTGCAGCATCCTGCTGGCTTAGCTTTGAAGGCTGGGGTTTATTGGGTTGATCGTTCTTTTCCTCTTCTTTCGGTTTTTTGGGTTCCTGTTTCTGGTCTTCTTTTTTGGGTTTTTGCTGCTGCTTATCCTGCTTTTCTTTTTGCTGCTGTTGTTTCTGCTGCTGCAGGGCTTTCTGCAGGTTTTGCCGGGCATCGTCATCAGCCGGGTTGAGCTTCAGTGCCTGTTTATAAGCATCAATGCACTCCGGGAGTTTCTTATTGTTTTGTAATACCACACCCTTGTTATAGAATGCGCGGGACCTGTCCTCCTTATTGCTGCTGCTGACCGCCGCCTGGTCAAATGCATTCACGGCATCATCGTTCTGCTGATTCCGGTATAAGGCATTGCCCAGGTTATACAAAGCCGTCGGGTTGGCAGGATCCTTACCGGTAACTTCCTTATAGTTGCTGATCGCTTTATCGTATTCCTTCTTTTCATAGGCCTCGTTGCCCTTTTTTATCAGCGACTTGTTTGTTTGAGCCAGTGTGGTGAAGGGAAGAAAGCCGGCAGCCAGGATGAAAAAAGACATTAAACGGGGAGTCAGAACCGATCTGACCTTGTTCAGCACCTGTCTTTCAGACAGAATGGCTTCAAGTACTAAACAGATCAGGGCCAGCAGGAGGAACAGCTGAAAGTAGTAACGGTAGTTCACCAGCGAATCCTCCGTGACCACCCGCTGGTCCATGGAGCCCAGGCTGGATTCCAGTTTTCCGGCAACTTCTTCCGTGTAGGAGTACAACTGGTAAATGCCATTCGCTTTTTCAGCGATCTGCATCAGTTCTTTTTCATTGAGCCGGGTGATGACCACATTACCCTGTTCATCCTTCTTGGGTTCACTGGTACCGGGTTCATAGATCTCCGATCCATCCGGCGAGCCCATTCCCACTGTATGGATCACAATGCCTTCATCCGCCATCTGTCCGGCTATTTTCAAAGCCCCCTCATCGTGGTCCTCCCCGTCACTGACCAGGATGACGGATTTGTATTTTTTTTCCCGGGTACTGAATGCCGACCTGCACATCTGAAGCGCGTCAGACAGAACGGTACCCTGGGTTGGAACGGCGTCGGTGGAAGCCGAAGCGAGATACATTTTAGCCGCGCTATGATCACCGGTAAGCGGCATTTGCAGATAAGCCCTTCCGGCAAATATCACGATGCCTACCCGGTCGTTGCTCAGCCTGTCGATGAGTTTGCCCAGGAGTTGCTTGGCCCTTTCGAGCCGGTTTGGCTGGATGTCCCGGGCTAGCATGCTCTTGCTTACATCCAGCGCGATCATCACATCGATACCGTTGCGTTTCACCTTCTCAACGCCTTTACTGGAGCGCAGATTGGCGAGAGCGATGATACAAAAAGAGAAGGCTGCGCAAACCAGTACGAATTTGATGGCGGTTTTCCGGGCGGAGTGATTGGCGGTCATTTCCTTCACCAGCTTTTCGTCTCCGATCTTTTGACCGGTCCGCTTCTTCCAGTTGATGAGAAGAAGATATAATACGGCAAAGACCGGTAAAGCCAGTAAAAGAATGAAATAAGATATGGTTTGAAAATGAGGCATGGCCAGGTTGCAAATTACTCCTTTGTATTTCCGGTAATTTGTTAAAAATGACCGGCGGGAAGGCTTCGGGTCTACTTCTTCCCCTCCATGAATCCGAGATGTTTCAGGATGCCCTTGGTGATATTCATCCGAACGGTACGGATATCGGTCTTTTCATCCGGGGCTTTGACAAAGGTGACAAAGAAGTAAACATGCCTGTTCTCTTCGATCCATCCAACCACCCATCCGATGGCATGACCGTTCTCTTCGAAACCCCAGCCCGTTTTATAACTCAGTTGATAGGCCGTATTGTTTTCCTGCAGCATCGCGTTCTTCACCATCTGATGTACGCTCTTGCGGAAGGGTAACTGGTCGAAATACAACCGTTTAACGAGTCCCAGTTGTTCATCGGGTGAGATCTTAAGATGGTTATTGAGCCAGAAGGAATCGATGGCCCCCCCGATATCCTTATTGCCATATCCCAGGCTGTCGATCCAGAATTTCATGGTATCCCGCCCGATGCGCCGGGCCACTTCCTGGTAATAAGGCACCGAACTGGCTTTAAACGCTTCGGTCATGCCCATGTCTTTGTTCCAGTCATCCACCCGCCTTTTAACGCCATCCCATTTGATGGTCATGGTGTCATTGGTGATCCTTCCTGTTTGAAGGCCGATCAGGGAGTTGACGATCTTGAATGTGGATGCGGGTGAAAATCGTTGTGTATCCAGGTTCATGTTGTACACGGTGATCTCACCCGAGGCATTGTCGAGGTAAGTGAAACATCCGTCCACCCCGTTCTCATCAAAATATTTCTTCAGGCTGTTATCGGTCTTTGCCTTGTTCACCGAACAGGCGTTCAGTAATGCGGCCAGTGAAACAAGCGCCAGGATCGCTTTGCTGCTGTTCATGAAGGTCTTTTTTATAGATAATTCAAAATGATCATTTCCGGGGTTGCACATGACCAGCCGTGGCTTCCAGTGCATCATAGAAATCCTGGCCGTATTTACGCACCAGCGCTTCCTTTAAAAACACATAGACCGGGACCTTGAGTTTTTTACCCAGGCTACAGGCTGCTTTGCAATGGTCTTCCCGGGGTTCATAATTGAGGAATTCGGTATCGGTATTCTTGCTTTTTTTAGTGATGATGGGGAAAAGGTGGCAACTGATGGGTTTCTTCCAGCCGATCTTTCCATCCAGGTAGGCTTGTTCAATGCCGCACTTAACGATACCGGTTTCATCCTTGATGCCATAGACACAGACCTTACCTTCGATCGCGGGTGTCACCCAGCCGAATTCCTTGTCATAAACATACCTCCCCTGTTTTTCGATCTCTTTGATACCCTGGGGTTCGAGATAGGGCAATACCGCATCGTACACCTCGTTGATCCTGTCCAGTTCATCCTTGGTCAGCGGAGCGCCGGCATCCCCGTCAACGCAACAGGCGCCTTTACACTTATTCAGGTCGCAAACAAAATGTTCTTTCACGATCTCGTCGCTGACCAGTTTATTATCTATCAAGATCATGGGCGCAAAGTTAATGGTTTCATTCTTTGTCTACAGGCGATTGTTCGGTTAAATACCCGGAAGGGAGGCTGTTTTCCCTTTAACAAAGTTCTAACAGGAATTTTTGTGAAATGGAATTCAGGCCAACATCAAAGCAGGAAACCAACCTTATGCCCAACAGCCGTCAGATCACCCTGCAACGCAGTGTCCGGTATTTTTTTGCCGCCTTGTTCTGGATCCCGGTCACTTTTTTCAGTCTTTTGCTGGTCAAGAATACGATCCCTTACTTCAGCTTCAGCAGTGATTTCAGCTTTATTGAAGAAAGGGCCCTTCTTTTTTTAAAGCCGGTTTACAAATTCAGTTTTTACCTCCACATTTTTGCCGGCATGTTCTGCATCGCCGCCGCCCTGACCCAGTTCTCCTCCTATATCCTGAAAAAAAGAAAGGTCATTCACATCTGGATGGGCAAGATCTATGTTTTGGTGGTGCTGTTGCTGGGTGCACCCACCGGTGTTTACATGAGTTTTTATGCAAAGGGCAGTTTTTGGGAAAGGGCGCTCTTCCTGTTCATGGCCATCTACTGGTTCTACAGTACGATGAAAGGCCTGACCACGATCCGTCAGAAGAATGTGCTGGCGCACAAGAACTGGATGATCCGCAGCTACAGCATGGCCATGACCGCCGTTACCTTCAGGGTCTACCACATCCTGTTCTATTATTACGGGGTGGACCATCTGCACAATTACGAAATCTCCCTCTGGATCAGTGTGCTGGGCAATATGCTGGTTGCCGAATACCTGATCTACCGGAAAAGCAGGTCCTATTTACAAACATTCTTCGACCCACCGGTCGCCATACAACCTCACCAGATCAATTAACCTAAAAAAGAAAAACATGAAAGCGATCATTTACGCCGGTATCGGCCTGTTCTCCGTTGCATCGGTTTACGGCATTGCGGATTATTTCCAATCCCGGAAAAGCGGCAAGCTCGATGGCCTTTACCAGGAAGAAAAAATGCCTGAAGAAAACCGATCTGAACAAAAGACTCCATTTGCTTTGCCCGTATCCACCAAGACTGAGCTGAGTACTGGTGAGCGCAATTCCAAGATCAACGTGGTGAAATTAAAGAAGGCCCGGATGCCGGAAAAAAAGATCCGCCTGGAAGATTTTTCCAGGGGCAGGATCGAAGAGCCGGTGAAGATGGAGATGATACTGGAGTCTAAGGCCAAAGAGATCCTCGAAATGCAGCCAGAGAAGATCAAAGCGGATCTGCCGGAGGCCGAAAAGGCGACTGTTGAACCCGAAAGAAGGCTGAACCTGGAGATGTTTTCCCGGGCTCCTTTGAAAAAGTCAATGAAGCCGACAAAAAAGAAAGCCAAAATGGAATGAACGACGGGATTAATTTGAAGGCTGCATTTTCATTTGGGGCTGGTCGGTCCACCGGAAGGTATTGATCAGGTGATCGATGTCTTGCTGCAGGAAATCCAGTACTGGCCGCAGTGAATCCGCATTCGGGGTGACATCGAAATATAAGGCGCCGCGGAAGAAATGGCGGGTCGTATCCGTCAGGTAGAACTGGCGGGCCGTGGCGGCATTACCACCAACCCTGAAGAAGATGCCACTGACCCCGTTGGGCGTCATCATGAAACTGTCTCGAATGGAGGTGGCGATGGATTCGTTCTTGTTGGTGAGGGTAAAGGCGTCGTTCACCAGTTTGTCGAATATATTTATTCCGGACGAATCCCGGTAACTGCCATCGGGCTGTTTGATCTTAAAACTGGTTTCCCCCCCGATGACCTTATAACTCAGGAATATCCTTCCGCCGAATTGCGGAAAATCGATATTGATCCAGTAAGGGTTTTCCGGATTGCTGTCGAAGAAAGTGCTGTCCTTGACCACCTGGGCATAGGCCGGGTATTCGAAGGAATAAGGATACCCTTCCTGTTGAAAGGTATCGTATTTACGATCGGGGAATTCGATCTTGAAATAGCCTCTTTTCTTTGAGGTATAGGCTGAGTTGCAGGCCGTGAAGATCAGGGAAATGCAGATCAGTCCGGACAGGATCGCTTTGGGTCCATATGTATTCACTCCCTTCATTGGCATGTTGCTGTTGTTAAATTGGTTTTTGGTTTAACTCTTAACCGGTCAGGACAAATGATGGTCCCTGATGGTGACTTTTACCTTGTCGATCCGGTTCTTGTTTATTTCAAGAGGTACAAAGATAAAGTCGCCATTGGGCACCTCTTCATTCACCTGGGGAAATTCACCGGCGATCTCCAGCACCAATCCGGCCAGCGAATCACTATCGCCCCGAATGGTATCAAAAGTGTCAGCAGGGAGGTTCATGGCCTTGCAAACATCATTGATCATCGTCTTCCCTTCAAAGATATAGTTGAACTCATCGATCTTACGGTTACTGCTTTCTTCGTCGTCGAATTCATCCTTGATCTCGCCGATGATCTCTTCCATCACATCTTCCAGGGTAACGATCCCAGAAGTTCCCCCGAATTCATCCACCACCACGGCAAAATGCATCCGCCGGTTCCTGAATTCCTGCAGCAGGTCTTCGATGAGTTTCTGTTCATGTACAAAGTACGGCTGGCGCATCAGCGTATGCCAGTTGAAATCCTCCGGTTCGTTCAGGTGGGGCAACATGTCCTTGGTATGGAGGATGCCCACCACTTCGTCCAGGTTGTTCCGGTAAACCGGTAAACGGGAATAATGCAGTTCCTCGATCCGTTTTATCGTGTCATAAAAAGAGCTGCCGATATCGATACCGCTCACATCCAGGCGGGTTCGCATGATCTGCTTGACAGTGGTGTCACCGAATTTACGGATCCCCTTCAAGATCTGTTTCTCCTCGCTGGTGGCCTCATGATCGGGCAGAAGATCGATGGCATAATCGAGATGGGCGCTGTCCATGGCCTCGGAATGCTCTGAGGAGAACCGTTTTTCGATACGGTCGCTATAGCGTACCATCCGTTTGCTGAACCGGTAAAAAAGGCTGTTGAAAATCTCAACCACCAGGGATGCAGTTGCGGCAAACCACACCTTATGATGGGTAGCCCAGACCTTGGGCAATACTTCGGCAAAAAGGAGCAGCAAAAAAGCCACGGCGCAAACCTTAATGAGAAATACCGCCCAGAAACTGAAATGAAATGGCGTGATCCAGTCATCGATCAGGATATTGGAGATAAGAACGATGCCTATGTTGACGAAACTGTTGGTGATGAGCATGGCGCCCAACAGGGTCTTCGGTTGTTCCAGCAGACTCACGATACGCCGGTAGGCAGGCTGCTGCTTTGTTTTAAGCACATTGATGTCCTTGTAGGTAAGGGAAAAGAAGGCTACTTCGGATCCGGCCATCAAAAAGGAAATGGTGAATAGTAAAACCACCAGGAAGATCAGAACGACAGATGCCGCAGGTGTTATGGCCAGTAGTGAAAACGGAGTGAATAAGAGACCCGTGACCGAATGATAATCCAAGACCATGAATTTAGGTATAAAATGTTGCCCGCGAAGAGGGCTGAACCAGCCGGTTAAAACGGCAGCCTTTCCGATCCGTCATCAACCGGGGGAAGGTCCGCGCCACCAATCCCTTCAATGCCTTCGATCCCCGCTGCGGGATTGCTTCCATCTGTCCTTTTATCCAGCATGATGAGGTTATCCCCGACTATTTCTGTAGCGAATTTCTTATTGCCGTCCTTATCTTCCCAACTCCTCGTTTTCAAACGTCCTTCGATATAGACCAGGCTGCCCTTGTGCAGGTATTTCTGGGCCAGTTCAGCCAGCCCCCGCCAAAGCACAACGGTATGCCACTCTGTTTGTGAGATCAGCTTCCCGCTGCGGTCCTTATAGGTCTCGGTAGTGGCTAAGGAGAACTTGGCCACCGCGATATTACCTTCCAGGAATTGCATATCCGGGTCTTTGCCCAGATTCCCGATCAGCATGACCCTGTTAACGCCTCGCATAATTTTCCGGTTTAGTAATGTTGTGCCTGATGGCAACTTTAGCCAGACAAATTTAAAGATACAAATTAATCCTGCAAATACCCCCTGCAATTTTCCAAGCCGAAATGCCCGTTCACAGGGATTTTGGGCCGATCAACCTATACTTTTAAAGTAGTGCGTGATCAGTTTGGGAAAGGGAAGTTTCAGCAGAGCGGAGGGTTTAACGGCTCGGTAACCCGGTATGGAAACCGGACTGTTGGAACGCAGTTCAATGAAACGGGCTGTGATGGTCTGATGGGTCAGTTGCTGGATATGAGTTTCTGATATCCCGGTGACCCGGCAGGTGGCCAGCCCTGTCTTGTCCGGGATAAATGTCAGTTTCTTCAACCGGGACATGCTGACCGGCCTGTTTTCCTCAAATAACACGAATTCATAAAGGTCTTTCCAGACATCCTGACCCTTTCTTTTCCGCACATATACCTTATCGTTATACCGGATCACCAGGTAATAGAAATAACGTTCGATACGCTCCGGCTTCTTCCCTTTTACCGGCAAAGCGGCTATCCTGTCCTTCAGGTATGCTGTACAATGGATTTTCAGTGGGCATTGATCACAGGAAGGCAGCCTTGGTTTGCAGATCACCGCTCCCAGGTCCATGATCGCCTGGTTAAAACTGCCCGGTCGCTTTTTATCGATCAGCCTGTTGGCCAGGTCACTGAAGTTTTTTTTCCCGGAGGCAGTATCGATGGGTTCGGTGATGCCAAAAAAACGGGACAATACCCGGAATACATTGCCATCAACCACGGCATGAGGCAGGTTAAATGCAAAGGAGGAAATGGCTGCTGCGGTATAGGGCCCAACACCGGGCAACGCTAAAATACACTCATAAGATGCCGGGAATACATTCTCCATTTCAGTATGGATCAACCTGGCAGCCCTGATCAGATTCCTGCAACGCGTATAATATCCCAATCCTTCCCATAATTTAAAGACCTTGTCATCAGCAGCTTTGGCCAGCTTTTCAACAGTCGGGAATGCCTTGATGAACCGGTGATAATAACCGGTTCCCTGTTCAACACGGGTTTGCTGCAGGATGATCTCACTAATCCAGATCCGGTAAGGGTCATGCTCCCCTTTCCAGGGCATATCCCGTTTATTATCAACCCGATGCCAATACATGAGGCGGTCGGTAAAAAAAATATCCTTCTCTTTCTGATTCATATTTCCTGGCTTTTTTTCAGCCACATCCGGAATAATTTGCCTATAACTAATTGAATTTCTTATGCTTATAAAAAACAACGGGCACTGATGACATCTTTTTTCCAATTACAAAGTACTTGATAATCACCAACTTAATTTGATTTTTCAAAAATTTGTTGTATTTTTCTAATACAAACCTTTTAAAATTTATTAACATGAGAAAAGCCGATCTGATAAATCAAATTTCCGATAAAACCGGCATTCCAAAAGTTGACGTGCTGGTAACACTGGAAACCATGTTCAAAGAAGTTAAAAATTCGCTGGCAGCCGGTGAGAATATATACATCAGGGGCTTTGGCAGCTTCATTACAAAGAAAAGAGCCGCCAAGATCGGTCGCAACATTAAAAAGAATGTAGCGGTTGAAATACCCGAACACTTTATTCCGGCTTTCAAACCAGCCAAAGAATTCATGCAGGAGATCAAGGCTTCCAAGAACATCAAAGAAAGTACAGAAAAAATTGATGAAAACGAAGACTAATGTAACTTTGCCGCCCTGCTCATGAACGGCAGGATTAAATCATACCGGTGAAGAAACAAATCATCCTTTCGCTTTCTGGCTTGTTGCTGGTGCTAGTATTGTTCTTTTTTGGAAGAACCTTACCTCCTAAATCGAAAATGCCCGTTAGTCCCCCGCTAACAAGTAAGGCATTCAATATCAATGAGTTGATAAGTGAAATCAAATCTAAGTTACCCCCCAACCAGGTGCTTGCGCTGGACAATCTGGAGAACAGCGTCAAACGAGGTGATATCCAACAACAGCAGGTTGTGAATCAAACCCGCCTCGCTAATTTCTGGAAAGACAGCATTCATGCCTTTGAACCTTATGCCTATTATTTGGCCGAAGCGGCTAAATTGGATAAGTCAGAAAAAAACCTCACCTTTGCAGCCCAATTATTTTTAGACAACCTGAGGGGGGAATCGGACGAAGCCAAACTGAACTGGAAAGCCGAAGAGGCGATCACCCTGTTCACCATGGCTCAGGAACTGAACCCAGGTAGCGATGATCTGAAAGTGGGACTGGCCAGTTGCTATATCTATGGCAAGGGCAGGATCGGCGGACCGGCAGAGACCATGAAGGGGATCACCCAGTTACTGGAAGTGGTTCGCAGGGATTCTTCCAACATGAAGGCCCAGTTGGTTTTGGGAGTGGGCGGATTGGTCAGCGGGCAATACGACAAGGCGATCGACCGTTTCCAGAAGGTGATCAAGGCCGAACCCAATAACCTGGAAGCCATCGCCTTTTTAGCTGACTCGTATGCGGCCAAGGGAGATAAGACCGAAGCCGTAAAATGGTACACGTTGAGTAAAAAGATGGCCAATAACCCCCAGTATAGCCTGGAAGTGGATGAAAGGATCAAGCAACTAAGATAAAACCGGTTCAGACCGGCCGAAATATTTTTTAAATCATTTTTCTTAAACAAAAAAGACTAGGATATGCCTTGTGGTAAAAAAAGAAAACGTCATAAGATTGCTACTCACAAGCGTAAGAAGCGCTTGAGAAAGAACCGTCATAAGAAGAAGTAATTTTTTTCTTACCGGTGCCGGAATCCTCTTCCGGCACACATTTTAGCTACATACACAACTGTATAGTAAAACAGTGGTGCATGTAGCATATGTTTTCCTTCCATGATGTGATGGTCTCTAAAAAATCAACGATTGACCAAGGAACTGATTATAAATGCTGCCCCGCAGGGCGTCGAAATAGCCCTGCTTGAAGATAAAAGGCTCGTGGAGCTGCACAGTGAAAAAGCTGATGCCAGTTTCGGAGTGGGCGACCTGTATCTCGGAAAGGTAAAAAAACTGATCCCCGGACTGAATGCCGCCTTCATTGATGTCGGTTTTGAAAAAGACGCATTCCTGCATTATACCGATCTAAGCCCTTACGTCCGGTCCATCCTGAAATTCACTCATGAAGCCATTCATGACAAATCTGAACAGGGCGCCGATTTTTCAAAATTCAAGGTAGAGCCTGAGATCGTCAAGACCGGCAAGATCGCTGAAGTGCTCAGCGGCAGGCCCAATGTACTGGTACAGATCCTGAAAGAACCCATTGCTGCCAAGGGCCCGCGCCTCAGTTGTGAACTGTCCCTTCCCGGCAGGTTCGTGGTTGTAACCCCCTTCAACGACATCATCGCCATATCCCGGAAGATCCATTCGTCTGAAGAAAGAAAGAGACTTCACAAGATCATCGAAGCCATCAAGCCCAAAAACCTGGGTGTCATCGTACGTACCGCCGCTGAAGGCAAACATACCGCCGAATTACACGAAGATCTCCTGAGCCTGGTGGCCACCTGGAAAACGATCCAGACCAACCTGAAGGGCTCAGTACCTCCGGCCAAGATATTGAGCGAACAGGGCAAGACCACCAGCATTTTACGCGACCTGCTCAATGAAGATTTCAACCGGATCGTGGTCAACGATAAGAATATTTTCAGCGATACGAAGAACTACATTCAACGCATCGCCCCCAATAAGACGGAGATCGTTTCCTATTATAATAACGGTTCCCCCATTTTCGACAGTTTCGGCGTTACCAAACAGGTAAAGGCCTCTTTCGGTAAGACCGTGAACCTTTCCAGCGGCGCATACCTGATCATCGAACACACCGAAGCCCTGCATGTCATTGATGTAAACAGCGGCTATAAGAGCGTAAGCAATAACCAGGAACAGAACGCGGTTGAAACAAACCTGGAGGCCGCGGAAGAGATCGCACGCCAACTCAGGCTGCGTGACCTTGGCGGTATCATCGTGGTCGACTTCATCGATATGAAGCTGGCCGAGAACAAGAAGAAACTGGCCGATGCGATGGATCGCTTCATGCGGACCGACCGGGCCAAACACGCCGTATTGCCCATCAGCAAATTCGGGATCATGCAGATCACGCGTCAGCGCATGAAACCCGAGATGAACATCAATACCAGCGAGATCTGCCCCAGTTGCAACGGCACCGGCAAGATCTCCTCCACCCTGATCCTGGAGGATGAGATCGAAAAAAACCTCAGCTATCTCATCATGCAAAAGCACAAAGGGTTGTCGGTGGAAATGCACCCGATCCTGCATGCCTACCTGACCAAAGGGTTTTTATTCACCTCCAAGCTGGCCAAATGGAGGCGGAAATACAAACAAAAGATCAAACTCACGCCCAATTCCAACTATCACCTCACCGAGTTTCATTTCTTCGACGACAGCGACGAAGAGATCAAACTCTGATCCATGGACTATCTTTCCCGGGGCAAAAAAAAATCCCCCGGATACCAGGGGATTCAAGATCGTTGATCCGTTATCAATGATGGTGATGATGCATCATGCCCCCGAGTTCCTCCGGACTGACTTCCTTTTCTTTTGGCTTGACCTGCGATTCCATCCAGGAGAATAATTTTTCCGTGATCAGCCTGCGGTAACTGCTGTCCACCTGCTTTTCATCCTTCATCATCCGGTCAATATAGCTTTCCATCCAGCTCGTATCGCCTCCCATGTTCATGGTTCCGAAATAGCGCATCACTTCCGCTTTCATATAATCCCTCAGTTCTGCGTTGGTCACATCAAGCTGGTTTTCCTTCATCAGCTTATCGCTGATCAGGGTCCATTTCAACTGGTTACTGAACAGGGGGAACTCCGCTTCAGCCTCATCAGCTGATTTTTCTTTTTCTCCTCCCGTCTGCAGCCAGCGTTTCAGGAATTCCGCAGGGAATTGCATTGGGGTCTCATCGATCACATAATGATACAGCTGGTCCTGCAGCTGATTGCGGCTCTGACTGTTCCAGTATTGCTGGATCTCTTCCCGAAGGTTATCCCTCAATTCCGTTTCGGTCTTGATCTCTTTACCCGGGTAGATCTCATTGAAGAATTCCTCATTGAGTTCGCGTTTTTCCACTAATCCCACTTTCGCGATCTCCAGGGAAAAATATTTTTTTGCAGCCTCCTTATCCCCTGCGGGCAAGCCAAGGTCCTGAATGATGGCCTGCAGTTTATCTTCTTCAAAGGCTTTACTGAGCTGCACCACCACTTTGTCTCCTGCCTTTTTACCCATGAATTTCTTACGGGTAGCCGGAGTCAGGTATTTGAGGATGACCGAATTTTCCTTTGAAATGCCGCCTTCCGTTTCGTTGCCTTCGCTGTCCGATTCCCGGAACTGGAGATTGAGTACATTCTCTTCACTGTCGATGGTCTCCGGTTCGGTCATTTTACCCCCCTTGATCTGCATCCGGGTGATCTCTTCATCGATCATGGCATCGGTCACAGCCACTTTATGAAAGACCGCATTCGCTTTGGAGAGTTCAGCCATTTTATAATCGGGCTTCAGTCCGATCTCGAAAGAAAAAGCGTATTCGGATGGGTTATTGATGTCCATGTTCTGAACATCATTGGGGAGGGGCAATGGTTGTCCGAAGATCTCGGGTTTTTCGGCATTGAGGTAACGATACAGTTCTTTTTCAACGGCCTTCAGCACTTCATCGGTAAAAATAGACTGCCCGTACATTTTTTTGATCATGCCGGCAGGCACCATCCCTTTGCGGAAGCCGGGGATATTTGCCGTCTTGCCGTATTCTTTCAGCTTTTTATCAAAAGAAGGAAAGTAATCGTCCTTTCCTACTGTCACGGTCAGTTTATCATGCAAAAGACCAATGTTCTCTCTAGCTACGGTTGCCATTGTATTTGTTTTAACAATTTAAGCTGAACAGGGAAAACGTTCACTGTTCATGAGTGCGGATGATAGGGGTCGAACCTACATGGATTGCTCCGCCAGATCCTAAGTCTGGTGCGTCTGCCAATTTCGCCACATCCGCGGCTATGTGAAACCCTTTGCCCAGAGCCAAGCCCCGTCTGCTAAAGGGCTGCAAAGGTAAGGGGTTTAATCAAAATTTTAAAACAGATTTGTTTCCGTAAATTCGTTTTAACGGATGGAAACGACCACCAACATACCGAAATATACCCTCAACGCCGAAGAAGAGAAAAAAGAGATCCTGCGACAATACCGGGGCCTGCTCCGGGTATTGAAACCAAAGCTCAAGCCGGGTAACAAGGAAATGTTACGCATCGCCTTCGAAATGGCCGCCGAGGCCCATAAGACCATGCGCCGGAAGAGCGGTGAGCCCTACATCCTTCATCCGCTGGCGGTAGCCAAGATCTGCGTGGAAGAGATCGGCCTGGGGGTCAGAAGCACCCTGTGCGCCCTGCTGCATGATACTGTGGAGGATACCGACATCACCCTGGAGGATATCCAGCGTGAATTCGGTTCGGAAGTGGCAAAGATCGTGGACGGACTCACCAAGATCAGTACGGTGATGGATACGAACAGTACCCAGCAGGCCGAGAACTTCAAGAAGATCCTGCTCACGCTCACCGATGACCCAAGGGTGATCCTCATCAAACTGGCCGATCGACTGCACAACATGCGGACACTCGACAGTATGAAACGGGAAAAGCAGCTGAAGATCTCCAGTGAGACCGTTTATGTGTACGCGCCGCTGGCCCACCGCATGGGCCTGTACAATATCAAGACCGAACTGGAGGACCTGGCCATGAAATACATGGAGCCGGATACCTACAAATACATTGCCCAGAAACTCAGCGATACCAAGCGGGAACGCACCAAATACATCAACGATTTCATCCGGCCGATCAGGGAAAAACTGGAAAAATCCGGGTTCGATTTTGAGATCTACGGACGGCCAAAGAGCATACACTCTATCTGGAATAAAATGAAAAAGAAGGGCGTTGCTTTCGAAGAAGTGTACGACCTGTTCGCCATTCGCATCCTGGTCAATTCCGCAGTGGAAAAAGAAAAGGAGGAATGCTGGAAAGTGTACAGTGTGATCACCGATGAATATACGCCTTCACCTGAAAGGCTTCGTGACTGGCTGAGCAATCCCAAAAGCAATGGTTACGAAGCCCTCCATACCACCGTGATGGGCCCACAGGGAAAATGGGTGGAAGTACAGATACGCACCATGCGGATGAACGAGATCGCCGAAAAAGGGCTGGCCGCCCACTGGAAATACAAGGAAGGAAAGGACGATGAAAGCCGCTTCGACAAATGGTTTCACCAGATCCGGGAAGCGCTCGGCAACCAGGACAGCAGCTCGATCGACTTCCTCCAGGATTTCAAGACCTCCTTCCTGGCCGAAGAGATCTATGTATACACCCCCAAGGGAGAAGTGAAGATGTTACCCATTGGCGCAACGGCGCTTGACTTCGCTTTCAGTGTCCATACCGCCGTTGGCAGCAATTGCATCGGCGCCAAAGTGAACCATAAACTGGTTCCCATCAGTCATAAATTACGCAGCGGTGACCAGATCGAGATCATCACCAGCGCCAAACAAAAACCCAATATCGAATGGCTGAATTTCGTGGTGACCAGCAAGGCCAAATCCAAGATCAAGGATACCCTGAAAGAGGAGAAAAGAAAAGTGGCCGAAGACGGGAAATACATCCTGTCGCGAAAATTGGAAGGCATGGGTGCGGCCATGAGCCACAGTAACCAGGAAGAACTGGCGGCCTTTTATAAAGTGAATTCCACGCTCGACCTGCTTTATGATATCGCCATTAAGAAGATCGATCTGAAAGAACTGAAGGAGTTCATTGTTGCAGGCGACAAACTGGTACACCCCAAGCCCGTTAAACCTGTCATACCCGAGGAAAAAACGGTGGTCGACATCACGGCCAGGCCCTATAACAAGAAAGACGCTGAACTCATTATCTTCGGAGAAAGCAGCGATAAGATACAATATACCCTGGCCAATTGCTGCAAGCCCATTCCGGGTGACGATGTTTTTGGATTTGTGACCACCGGCGAAGGCCTGAAGATCCACCGTACCAATTGTCCCAACGCCGCCAGGTTACTGGCCAATTACGGCCACCGGGTGGTGAAGACCAAATGGGCGAAGAACAAGGAGATCTCCTTCCTGACGGGCCTCAAGATCATCGGACTGGATGATGTAGGTGTTATCCATAAGATCACCAACCTCATCAGCGGCGAAATGAAATTCAATATCTCAGCCATGACCATCGAAGCCCGGGAAGGTATCTTTGAAGGCAATGTGAAGATATTCGTTCATGATAAGGACGAATTGGATGAGTTGGTTCAAAGGCTGATCGCATTGCCCGGAATTGAACGGGTTGACCGGTATGACACGGAGTAACAAGACCATTTTAAATTATGTATTTTGAATGTTGAATCAAATACCCACATTCATTTATAATTTAAAATTCAACATGTAAAATAATGAAATCATGCAGGAATTGATCGATCGCCTGATCCAGCAGGCCGGAATAAGTCCCGAACAGGCCGCCAAGGCGCTGGAGACCATCAAAGACTATGTAAAAGAGAAATTTCCGATGCTGGGAGGTGCGGTGGACAACATGTTCGCTTCCTCCTCGTCGGCTTCAACAGATGATGCCGGCATGTGATGAAACGGATCTTCCATGAAAAAACCCGGCCATACCGGGTTTCATTCTGTTCATTCATTTTTTAAAGGACTCACTTCAGCAACTCCCGGCTGATGACCAGTTTCTGTATCTCACTGGTGCCTTCTCCGATCGTGCACAATTTGCTGTCGCGATAAAATTTTTCAACCGGGAAATCCTTGGTGTACCCGTAACCGCCAAATACCTGGACGGCATCCGTGCTGATCTCTACGGAGATCTCACTGGCGTAATACTTGGCCATGGCGGCTTCCTTGGTCATCGGCAGTCCCTTCATCTTCAGGTCACAGGCCTGGTTGATCAACAATTCAGCGGCGGCGATCTTGGTGGCCATATCAGCCAGTTTGAAACTGATGCCCTGGAAATTGGCGATGGGTTGATCGAACTGGTGTCTTTCCTTGGCGTACCGGACCGAAGCTTCATAAGCCCCCTTGGCGATCCCGAGCGCCAATGCCGCAATGGAGATCCTGCCACCGTCCAGTATTTTCATGCTTTGCTTGAAACCCTCGCCTACTTTACCCATTCGGCAACTATCCGGAATGCGGCAATTGTCGAAGATCATCTCCGCCGTTTCACTGGCACGCATGCCCAGCTTATTTTCTTTCTTACCGGCGCTGAAACCCGGAGTGCCCCGGTCGATGATGAAGGCGGTTGAATTATCCCTGGTCCTGGGTTCTCCGGTCCTGCAGATCACCACAGCCACATCACCGCTCTTTCCATGGGTGATCCAGTTCTTGGTACCGTTGATCAACCAATCATCTCCATCCCTGACCGCGGTGGTCCTCATATTACCTGCATCGCTGCCGGTATTGGCTTCCGTAAGTCCCCAGGCGCCGATATATTCGGCAGAAGCCAGTTTAGGCAGGTATTTTTTCTTTTGTTCTTCACTCCCGAAAGCCAGGATATGGCCGGTACAGAGTGAATTGTGCGCTGCCAGGGAAAGGCCGACGGATCCGCAGACCTTGGCTATTTCCTGGATGATGGCGCTGTATTCGAAATAACCGAGACCACTGCCTCCGTATTCCTCCGGAACCAGAACGCCCATGAGTCCCAGTTTGCCCATTTCCTTGAAGACAGGTACCGGGAATTCCTGGGATTCGTCCCATTCCATTAAATGCGGTTTGATGTATTGCTGGGCAAAATCCTTTGCCGTCTGGCTTACCTGAAGCGTAAGCTCATTTGTGGTGAAATTCATAATAGCATGCAATCGTTAAGTCCGCAAATTAGCAGTTTTTTACATACCCCGCTAACCGTTCATAATGGAACTATCGGATGGTCAGGTAAGGTGAAAGTTTCAGGAAGAGTTCATCGGTCACGAGAATGATCTTTTTCAGTTCGGACAGGGCTGAAAAGTTTCCATGTTGATTCCGGTATTCAACAATCGCCCGGGCCAGGTTATAGCGGATATAGGGATGCTGTTTCAGTTCATCCGCCGTGGCCGAATTGATATTGAGTTGTTTGACCGCCGGATCATTGACCAGCAGGTAATTCCTGATCTTTTGGAATGTTGAATCGGGAAGGGCAAAGGTCTCGGCGACCTGTTCAATGCGGTAAAAGCCACCTAGTTTTTCCCGGAAGGCGATGATCCGGGATGCCAGTTTACTGCCGATCCCCGGCAAGTCGATAAAGGAGGATGTATCGGCTTTATTGATATCGAATGTTTTCAGCATGACCGCTTTCCGTTCTGTTTTTTCAAATACCCGCTTTGGTTCCGTTTCCTGTTGAGGGATGTTCACATAGGGCATCAGTCTTTGAATTTCATCCCGATGCAATCCCCAGATCTTCCCGATATCTCCGGGTTGCCTGAACCGGCCTCCTTTGGATATATAGTTCAGTATGGTCTTGATGGTCTTGTCCCGGATACCTAGTTTTTTCCATCCTTCTGCGGAAAGGGTATTGGGATCAAATGAAAACAGGGTCCCGTTAAAAACCGGGGCAGGATGATCCTCTTGCCCATATGAGCGGTACCTGTTTTTTTGATACGGGTCCTTATTGCGATCATCCGTAAGACTGTCATTTTCCTGGACCGGAAAACCGTCAAAAGCCTTTTCCAGTTCAGCAGGATCAGTTTCAGTTGGGGAGATGAATAAAGGGTAGAAAAAAGGGAGGCCGGAAAAAAACAGGATGAGCGCCGTAAGTACCAGTATACCCGTCCTTTCCTTACGGGTATAATTGAGATAGGATCTGAGGAAATTTTTGAGCATGTCAACAGGCACAAAATACCCAGTACATGCCGGCATAAAAAGTGAAAAAGTACGGCCGGGGAAAAGAAAATTCCCCTTAACCCTAGATTAAAATGACTTGTTCGTCCCAGGCCAGTTCTATTCCCGCAGGCAGATCCCGGTTGATTTCAGCATGCAAACCCAACTGGTGGCTGATATGCGTGAAATAAGCGGTTGGAACGCCCAGTTCCTGCACCACGGCTACGGCCTCATCCAGGGTATAATGGGAAATATGCGGTTTATGCCGAAGCGCGTTGAGCACCATGATCTCGCTCCCCCTCACTTTATCCATTTCTTCCGGTTCGATACGGTTGGCATCGGTGATGTAGGTGAATTTTCCAAACCGGAAACCCAGGACGGGCATCTTCAAATGCCAGACAAGAACCGGCATGACCGGGATATCCCCGATATAGAAAGGGTCATTGTCGATCGTGACGAGGTTGATCTCGGGTATGCCCGGATATTTTTTATCG
This sequence comes from Chitinophagaceae bacterium, assembly GCA_016721725.1. Classification (GTDB taxonomy): domain Bacteria; phylum Bacteroidota; class Bacteroidia; order Chitinophagales; family Chitinophagaceae; genus Ferruginibacter. Next base: position 375,128 of record JADKHN010000001.1, read on the forward strand.
GAGAAAGCATAAGCGAATTCCCTTTTTAACGCCTCTTCGGTGAGGGAGTTCGCAAATACATCAATGGATCTTTGCTGAAAATAATTATAGGCCCTGACGTCATCAAGCCCCGCAACATGATCCTTGTGAGGATGGGTGAAAAGCACGGCGTCAAGTTTTCGGACATCGGCCCGGAGCATTTGGTAGCGGAAATCGGGAGTGGTGTCAATGACAAATGTGGTGGTTTCGCTTTCCACCAGGATGCTGCTGCGGAGCCGCTTATCTTTTTTATCGGAGGAGGTGCAAACCTGACAATCGCAGGCGATCATGGGCACCCCGCTGCTGGTGCCGGTTCCTAAGAAGGTTATTTTTAACGGGGGACATTGCACCCTGTAAATTTAAGGAATTGGAATTTAGGAATGGGGGATTAGAGTACTGGGAATTGGGAATTGGGGGTCGAAGCGATGAGATTTCGCTTTGATTTTCGGAAATAAAATGCTTGATACGGACCGGAGGTCTTTGGGTTGAAAACCAATTCCAAATTACTTACCCGTTCCCACGCTCATCAGCTCCTCATACATCTTCTGGCTTTCGTGAGTGAGGGCGTCGAAGTTGATGTCCAGCTGGGGAAGCAGGTCGATCAGGGTATTGATCCGGCCTTCGGTCTGGAAGAATTTATTGATGACCACCACTTTTTTCTCCTGTAAGATGCAATAGCCGCTCTGGAACGTTCCCCTTTCGTAACGGATGACATATCCGCTTTCCTCGATGATGCGTTCCACCTTATCCAAATTATGTTGGGTGTATTTCATGCCTTGTTATCTGATCGTCCTTGTGGATTAAATTTCTACTGCAACTTCAAACAAAATAGGGTCAATAAAAAATAAGTTTTTCAACAAACGTTGATAAAAACAAACTGCCTGGCAAGTGTGGGTGGCTTATAACATTCAGCGTCGGCAAAACGAAATTTGCAAATTCAGCGTTTATTTGTTTGTCATCCGGATCACCGGTATGATCATCTCCTCCAGGCTGATGCCCCCATGCTGGAAAGTATTGCGGTAATAATTGGCGAAATGATTATAATTATTGGGATAGCACAGGTACAGGTCACTCTTGGCGAAAATGAAGGAAGAATTGACATTGGGCACCGGTAGACCGGCTTCACGCGGATCGCGGAATGCCAGCACTTCCTTGGCTTCATAGTTGAGGTTTCTTCCATGTTTATAACGCAGGTTGGCCGTGGTTTGTTTATCTCCGATCACTTTGGCCGGTGTCTTTACCCTGACGCTGCCATGGTCGGTAGCCACGATCAGCGTGATCTTTTTGTCCGCGATCTTTTTCAGCGCCTGGTGCAGGGGGGAGTGAGCGAACCAGCTTTCCGTGATGCTGCGGTAACTGGTTTCGTCGCCGGCCAGTTCCTTGAGCACTTCCATTTCGGTTCGGGCATGACTCAGCATGTCTACGAAATTATACACGATGATGTTGAGGTCGTTCTGCATCAGGTTATGGATATTGTCCACCAGCTTCTGCCCATCATTGTTATTCGTCACTTTGGTATAGGAATATTTCAGGTCCCCCTTTCCGAGTTTTTTCATCTGGGCCCTGAAGAACTCTTCTTCAAACAGGTTCTTGCCCCCTTCTTCATCATCATTTTTCCATTGTACCGGGAACTGTTTTTCGATATCGATGGGCATCATGCCCGCGAATATGGCATTGCGCGCATATTGTGTGGCCGTGGGAAGGATGGAGTAAAAGGTCTCTTCCTCCTGTATGCGGAAACTCTCGGCGAAGATGGGCTGAATGGTCTTCCACTGGTCGAAGCGCAGGTTGTCGATCAGCACAAAGAACAAAGGCGTTCCTTTTTCGAGATGAGGCAGCACTTTATATTTCATCAGGGTATGGCTCATGATGGGGCCGTCGACACTCTTGGGACTGATCCAGGAAGCATAATTGCGGGAGATGAACTTGAAGAACTCGGTATTGGCTTCCGCCTTCTGACTTTGGAAAACCTCCTGCATCTCCGGACTGTCGCTTTTCTTCATCTCCAGTTCCCAGTAGACCAGTTTGCGGTAGATCTCCATCCATTCATTATAATCGGGGTTGCTGTTCAGCGCCATGAAGAGACTCCGGAATTCCTGCTGGTAGGCCGATGTGGTCTTTTCGGCGACCAGCCGCTTATTATCGATGATCTTTTTCAGGCTCAACCATACCTGGTTGGGGTTCACCGGCTTGATGAGGTAATCACTGATCTGTGAACCGATGGCCTCGTCCATGATGTTCTCCGCTTCGTTCTTGGTGATGAGCACCACCGGAAGGTTGCTGTTCAGTTCCTTGATCTGCTGAAGGGTCTGCAGGCCGGTGATGCCGGGCATGGATTCATCGAGCAGCACCACGTCCACAATATGGTCCTTTACAAATTCCACCCCGTCGAAACCATTGGTCCTGGTCTGCACTTCGTAACCTTTGTTTTCGAGAAAAAGGATCTGGGAGGTCAGGCTGTCAATTTCATCATCGATCCAGAGAATCTTGGCTACATTCATGGTAAAGGGTTTGTGGTTTGGGGTTCCGGGATATTCAAATTCGGTGATCCGATAAAAACAGAACGGATTTTCACTGCATTTTCTATGCCCGTCCGTTGCCTACAAATTTATATTTTTAAAATTAAGCAATGTAGCTTTGCCGCACTTTGTGTATCTTTTAACATAACCCGCTGTAGCCGGGGAAAGACAACAAAACTCAAATAACAAATCTGCAATGCGTTTCCGTAAAATCATCAATGATCCGGTATACGGTTTCATCACCATCGATGACGAACTCATCTACCAGGTCATTGCCCATCCCTATTACCAGCGTTTGCGACGCATCAACCAGATGGCGATGGCCAGCCTGGTCTATCCGGGAGCCGTACATACCCGGCTTCACCATTCCCTGGGTGCCTACCACCTGATGTGCAATGCGCTGATCGAGTTGCGGAGCAAAGGAATTGAGATCACACCGGCAGAGGACCAGGCTGCCAAGATCGCCATTCTCCTGCACGATATCGGCCATGGTCCTTATAGTCATGCTCTGGAAGATGTGCTGATCGAGGGCCTGCATCATGAGGAACTTTCGCTGATGATCATGAAAGACCTGAACCGGCAATTTGGCGGCAGACTGCAACTGGCGATGGAGATCTTCACCGATCAGCACCCGAAGAAATTCCTGCACCAGCTCATCAGCGGACAACTGGATGTGGACCGGATGGACTACCTCACCCGCGACAGTTTTTTCAGCGGGGTGAACGAAGGTGTGATCGGATACGACCGCATCATCAAAATGCTGACGGTTCACCAGGGAGAACTCATGGTGGAAGAAAAAGCCATCTATTCCATTGAAAAATTCCTCGTCGCCCGGCGGCTCATGTATTGGCAGGTTTATCTGCACAAGACGGTACTCTGTGCCGAACAGATGCTGAAACGGATCATCCGGCGCGCCAAGAAGATCGGCGCCATCACCCCCGGGCTGCTCAACCCTTTCATCAATGAGCCGCTCCATACCGTTACCCTGGATGAATTCTGCCGTATCGACGACCACGATGTGGTCACCGCCATAAAGACCTGGTGCGATCACGAAGACCCGATCCTGTCTTTTTTATGTAAAGGGATCATCAACCGGCAATTGCTCAAAATAAAATATTCCGGAGAACCGGTTAGTCCGGAATTGCTCGCCGAAAAGACGGCTGAAGCCTGTACCCGGTTGAACCTGGGACTGGAAGACGCAGGTTGGCTGGTCTTTACCGGGGAAGCTTCCAGCAGCACATACAATTTCGAGGATGAACATATCCATATCCTGTTCAAGGACGGAACAGTAAAAGATATTTCGGCTGTCGATAACGCGCTGATCAACCAAAACCTCCGGGGCAAGGTTAAAAAATATTACATTTGTTACCTAAGATAGCTGTTATCCGTTAGCCAATGGCCCGCTAACAGCTAAAAGCCACTAGATATAAAAATGGAATTCACCGCAGCACAAATAGCCCTGATGATCAGCGGACAGGTAGAAGGAGATCCGAATACCGCTGTTTCCTCATTCGGTAAGATCGAAGAGGCACAGCCCGGTCAGCTCTCCTTCCTGGCCAATCCAAAATATGAAGAGTACCTCTACCGCACCGGGGCCTCCATCATCATCATCAACGAAAGCCTGGAACTGAAAGAACCGGTAAAAGCAACGCTGATCAAAGTACAGGATGCGTATACCGCATTTGCCACCCTCCTGGACAAATACCAGCAGATCCAACGGCAACAATTAAAGGGCATCCAGCAGCCGGTCTATATCGATGCCACGGCTAAGACCGGGGAAAATGTTTTCATCGGCGCCTTCGCTTACCTGGGTAAAAATGTGGTGGTGGCGGATGGATCCAAGATATTCCCCCATGTGTTCCTGGGTGAAAATGTACAGGTGGGTGAGAATTGTATCATTCACCCGGGCGTGAAGATCTACCATGATTGCATCATCGGCAGTAATGTGACCATTCACGCCGGAACGGTGATCGGTAGCGATGGCTTTGGTTTTGCGCCGCAGCCTGACGGCACGTTCCGGAAAGTTCCCCAGATCGGCAATGTGGTGATAGAAGACCATGTGGAGGTCGGCGCCAATGCGACCATCGACCGGGCAACCATCGGAAGCACCCTTATCAGGTCGGGCGCCAAACTCGACAACCTGGTGCAGATAGCCCATAATGTCGAAGTGGGCAACAATACCGTCATTGCGGCCCTGGCAGGCGTGAGTGGCAGTTCAAAGATCGGTAATGGGGTGATGATCGGCGGCCAGGCAGGGATCGCCGGACACCTGCAGATCGCAGATGGCTGCAAGATCAATGCACAAAGCGGTCTCGGCAAATCATTGAAAACACCCGGCACTTCGGTTACGGGTTCTCCCGCATACGATTACTCCTCGGCGATCCGCAGCCAGGCTACCGCCCGGAATTTACCCCAACTGGAAAAAAGAGTCATGGAACTGGAATCCTTGCTGGCCAGCATGATGGATAAAAAATAAATCCCGCTGATCCGCATTAATAACGGTTTAACATAAAGGAGACCTCCAGCCTCCCTGCCTTCTGCCAAAATAAGATAACTTTGGCCGTATTCAACAGCATCTCTTTTTCAATCATTGACTTTGACGTTCATCCGGCCCATAGCGATATTCCTACTGCTTTTATCCCTTTCCTCCTTTTGCGGCGCCCAAAGCATCAGCATATCAGGTATCATACAGGATGCGCATACCAAGGAGCCCGTGCAGTACGCTTCCGTATATTTTCAGAAGTCGGGTTTTGGAAAGACATCCGATACCAGCGGAGCCTTTTCCTTTCACCTCAACAACCTGGTGAATGATACCCTGGTGGTCAGTTATATCGGTTACGACCTGTACAAAATACCGGTATCCGCCTCAAACGACAATAAACCGATATCCATCCAGCTGGAACGCGGCGGATTGCATAATGTAGTGGTGGTCAAGACCAAATTCAACAAAGGATTGTACCTCTGGAAAAAGATCATGAGCCGCAAGAAACAGTACAACCGGTACAACCTGGCCAACTTCGGATATGAGGCCCATAACAAGCTGGAGATCGACCTGAAGAATTTTCAGTCGAACAAACTGCTGAAAGGGATCATATTGAAACCGTTCGGCTTCATACTCAATAATGTGGACAGCAGTTCGGAGAAAGAACCCTTCCTTCCCGCCTACCTGATCGAGAACATCAGTGATTATGCGTTCCAAAAGAACCCGGAGAAACGTATGGAGAACCTGAAGGCCAGCAAGATCCCGAGTTATGAGAACGAGAACTTCAGCAAACTGACCGGTGTCATGGACCAGAACGTGAACATCTACAATAATTTCGTGAATGTGATGGATAGGGATTTCATCAGTCCGTTCAACGATAACGGCGATGCCTACTATACGTTTACAGTTCCGGATACCATGATCGTGAACGGGAAAAAACTGTTTCACTTCGTATTCAATCCCAAACGTCCCGGCCAGAATACCTTCAACGGCGACGCCTGGGTCACGGAAAAGACCTTTATGATCCAGAAGATATCGATGTACCTGGGCAAGGAGGCGAACATCAACTTCATCGACAGGGTGAGTATCTTCCAGGAATTCATTCCCATCAACGATTCGGTCATCTTCCTCAGCCGGGACAAGTTCTTCGCCGATTTCAGGGTAATGGGAAAGAAAACGCTTACCCTGATAGGCCGTAAAACCACGTCGTACAAGAACATCGTCATCAACAGCGATTCACTTACCGCCCTGTTTGCAAAACAGAATACGCAGGAAATGGTCAAAGCGGAAAAGGATATTTTTCAGAAGACCGATTCTGCCTGGAAACAGATGCGGCATGATACGCTCAGTACCAATGAAAAGGCCATCTATGCCACGGTTGATAAACTGATGGCCCTTCCCAAATTCCAGCGCTTGCAGAGAACATTGCGTTTTTTAGGTACCGGCTATAAGGACATCGGCAATTTCGAGATCGGCCCCTGGTTCAACTGGATCAGCGCCGATTCGCTGCAAGGCACCCGTTTCCGGTTCGACCTGGGGACCAATACCGGTTTTAATAAGAATATTTACCTCCATGGTTACCTGGCATACGGGCTACGAGACAGGAAATTCAAAGGACAGGCGGAGGTCTTCTGGATCCTGAAAAGGGATCCCAACCGCATCCGTTTACATGCGTCTTACACGGATGACATCGATTACGGCATCAGCCAGATCGGCGAAGTGAGCCAGGATAATATCTTTTCACTGGCCATCCGGAAACCCAACAATTACCGGAAATTCATCCAGGTAAAGGATATGCGCTTCGAGGTATTCAATGAATGGGGAAAAGGATTCTCCACCGAATGGTTCTTCGCTCACCGACAGTTCGACCCATTACGTAACCTGCCGGACAAAAGTAATTTCCCGGTTAACACCGGTTCTTCGCTCACCAATTTCGAGATCGCACTGAAACTGCGATGGGCCTACCTGGAGAAATTCTTTGAAACGGATTATTTCAGGACTTCCCTGGGCACCAAATACCCGATCGTTGAACTGACCCTTTCCAAGGGCATTCCGGGCGTGATGAAAAGCGCCTATGACTATACCAAGCTGAACCTGCTGGTGAAGGACTTTGCGAAAATTTCACCTTATGGCACGCTCCGGTACAGGGTCTATGCCGGTAAGATCTTTGGAACGATACCCTATCCTTTTTTGGAGAACCACCCCGGAAACGACCTATATTATTACAACACCAACAGCTTTAGCCTGATGAACCGGTTTGAATACATCAGTGACCAATATGCCGGGGTGAACCTGGAGCATAATATCGGGTCTGGGCTCTTCCGGTTCATCCCCCTTACCCGTAAACTGAAATGGCGCCAGTTCTGGACCGTGAAAACCGTCATCGGCTCGCTCAGTTCCGGCAATACCGCCCTGAATAACGCAGCCGGGAATTTCAAGACCCTCAACGGGAAACCCTATATGGAACTGGGAACCGGTATAGACAATATCTTCCGCATACTCAGGGTCGATTTTGTTTGGAGGGTTCTTCCTACCCCATTGCCTTCGAACCGTTCTTCCCGCTTCGGCATTTTCGGCAGTTTTCAGTTCCAATTCTGATGAAAAAGCCGTTTTTTCTGAATTGGCCATTTAATGCCACAGGCCGTATATTTTAAATATCTTTGCCAACAAAATTTGATTCAACGTATGGATAAAAATTTTAATCCAGATAAACAACATACTATTGGCAAGTCGGTTGAAATTTCCGGAACGGGTTTACATACAGGGATCAATGTGGAAATGATCTTGAATCCGGCCAATCCCGGGTTCGGGTTCCAGTTTCAGCGGACCGACCTGGAGGGCATGCCCGTGATCAAAGCGGATTGCGACCTGGTCACGGATACTTCCCGTGGCACTACCCTTGAACAGGGCCCTATTAAAGTTAGCACGGTTGAACATATACTGGCGGCCCTGGTGGGCATGGGAGTGGACAATTGCCTCATCGAACTGAATGGACCCGAGATCCCGATCATTGACGGCAGCAGCGAACCTTTTGTCAAGATCATAGAACAGGCAGAGGTGATCGAACAGGACGCCGCCAAGATCTGGTACACCATCGATACCAACATCACCCTGTATGATGAAGTGAAAAGGGTGGAAATGACGGCCCTCCCCGCAACCAATTACCAGATCACCACACTGATCGATTTTAACAGCCCGGTCCTGGGTACCCAACATGCGAGCCTGAAATCGATCAAGGAATTCAGGCACGAGATCGCCCCCTGCCGTACCTTTTGTTTCTTGCACGAACTGGAAATGCTGCTCGACAACAACCTCGTGAAGGGCGGCGATATCAATAATGCCATCGTGGTAGTGGACAAGACCGTGACCGATGAGGAAATGACCCGCCTGGCCAAGGCCTTCGGCCGGGATAAAGTGGAAGTGAAAAGCGAAGGGTACCTGAACAACCTGGAATTAAGATTCCCCAATGAACCGGCCCGTCATAAACTGCTTGATGTGGTGGGAGACCTCGCCCTGATCGGCTATCCCATCAAATCGCATATCATCGCTAACCGGCCGGGGCACAGCAGCAATGTCGAGTTCGCGAAAAAGATCAAACAGTATATCAAGAAGAACAAGCATACCCGGGATGTCCCGGTCTATAATCCCAACCAGCAGCCGGTATTCACCCAGCAGCAGATCGAGAAAACCCTGCCGCACCGTTACCCCTTCCTGCTGGTGGACAAAGTGATCGAACTCACCGACACCAGCATTGTCGGCATAAAAAATGTGACCTTCAACGAATATTTCTTCCAGGGCCATTTTCCCGGCAACCCCGTGATGCCCGGTGTTTTACAGATAGAGGCACTGGCACAGACCGGCGGCATCCTGTGTATCAATGCCATGCCGGCTGGGAACTACGACACTTATTTTTTGAAGATCGATCATTGCAAGTTCAAGCAGAAGGTCGTACCCGGTGATACCATGATACTGAAAATGGAGATGATCGATCCGATCAGGCGGGGCATCGCCGTTATGCACGGCAGTGTGTATGTGGGCAATAAGCTATGTACCGAAGCGACCCTGACCGCTCAGCTGGTAAAAAGAACTTAAACCCCTTTCAGGCCGCTGGTTTGCGAATAATCAATTAACTTGTTTTAAAAACAAGCCTATAAAATAACAAAATGGCGGGAAAAAGCTATTTCGCTGACCGGCCCTCATACTGACCGGCATTTTAATTATGATACATCCACATACCTACATCCACCCCAACGCCAAATTGGCCACCAACGTTAAAGTGGATCCGTTTAGCGTGATCCACCAAAACGTAGAGATCGGTGAAGGCACCTGGATCGGAAGCAATGTGACCATCATGGAAGGCGCCCGCATCGGAAAGAACTGCCGGATCTTTCCCGGAGCCGTTGTAGCCGCCATCCCGCAGGACCTTAAATACGAAGGCGAAGTGACCACCGTTGAGATCGGTGACAATACCACGATCCGCGAGTTTGTGACCGTTAACCGCGGCAGCAAGGACCGATGGACCACCAAGGTGGGCAACAACTGCCTGATCATGGCTTACAGCCATATCGCTCACGATTGTATCATCGGGAACAACTGTATCCTGAGTAACAATACCCAGGTTGCCGGGCATGTGATCCTGGGCGACTATGCCATCATCGGCGGTATGTGCGCTGTGCACCAGTTCGTGCAGATCGGACAGCATACCTTCATCAGCGGAGGTTCGCTGGTGGGGAAGGATGTTCCCCCGTATATCAAGGCGGGCCGGACGCCGCTGAGTTATGCCGGGGTGAATTCCGTTGGACTGAAACGCCGGGGTTTCTCACTCGACCGCATCAATAAGATCCTGGATATCTACCGCATCATTTACAATAAAGGCATGAACACTTCCCAGGCCCTGAATTATATTGAAGAAGAGTTACCGGCCACCGATGAAAGGGACGAGATCGTGACCTTTATCCGGGACAGCGGCCGAGGGATCATCAAAAGATATACCAAGGGAAGTATGGATGATGAATGACCCTGGCCCGATAACCACCGTAAGGAACAATTACATCCCATCACCACTGTTTAGCGGTTTTTCTCCATGCAGATCAGTTTAATCAATACAGGCAAACGATATAACCGGGAGTGGATATTCCGTCATTGCAGCCTGACATTCCATTCAGGAAAGAAATATGCGATAACCGGCCCCAACGGATCCGGAAAATCAACCTTATTGCAGGTGATCGCCGGCGCCGTCCAGCATAATGAGGGGTCTGTTGAATATAAGAGCCGGGAGGGAAAGGAACTGGATGCCTACCGGCATATCTCCATCGCCGCCCCCTACCTGGAACTGATCGAAGAGATGACCGCGAAAGAGACCCTTGAATTCCACGCCGGTTTCAAAAAGCTGGTCATGCCCGTGGCAGACATACTGCAAGCGGTTGGCCTGGAAAAAGCCACGAATAAGCAACTCCGTTATTTCAGCAGCGGAATGAGGCAACGCCTTAAACTGGCACAGGCCTTTTACAGCGATACCGGCATCTTGCTGCTGGACGAGCCTACGACGAACCTCGATGCCGAAGGCATACAACTCTACCTCAACCTCATCCATTCACAGACAGCAGGCAAAATAGTGGTGGTGAGCAGCAACGACCGGCAGGAATACGGCTTCTGCGACGAAACGATCTCCATCAGTGAATATAAATCGGACTAGCGCTTGCTGGCGATCAGCAGGTTGAGGTCGGTGTACTTCAGGTCGAACCTTTCACTTAAATAAAAATTGGTCAGACTGCCCTTAAAAAGATAGATCCCGCTCCGGATATTGATCTTATACCAGATCACATTATCGATTCCCCCGTCTTCGGCGGTTTCGAGCAGCAGGGGCATCAACACATTGCTGATGGCCTGTGAAGCGGTACGGGCAAAGCCGCTGGGAATATTAGGGACGCAGTAATGGATCACATCGTACTTGGTGAAGACGGGTTTCTCATGCGAGGTCACTTCACTGGATTCGAAACAACCTCCCCGGTCGATACTCACATCCACGATCACGGATCCGGGCCGCATATTGCTCACCATCTCTTCGCTCACCACGATAGGGGTACGCCCTCCGGCACTGCTGAGAGCGCCAACCGCAACGTCACAGGTCTTCAGTTGCTTGGACAATATCTTGGGTTCGATGACCGAGGTCCATAAACGGCCGCCGATATTATTCTGCAGCCGCTTCAACCGGTAAATGCTGTTGTCGAAGATCTTCACACTCGCGCCCATGGCCAGGGCCGTCCGGGCGGCGTATTCACCCACGATACCGGCCCCGATGATGATCACCTTGGTGGGCGGAATACCACTGATGCCTCCAACCAGCACCCCTTTACCATTGTTGGCATTGCTGAGGTACTGTCCGGCGATCAACATCACGGCGCTGCCGGCGATCTCGCTCATGCTGCGGACAATGGGATTATGCCCGGTATCGTCTTTCAGGTTCTCGAAGCTGAGCGCCGTGATCCGTTTATCCATCATCTTCTGCAGGATCTCCCTTTTCATCACCGCCAGGTGGATGGGTGAAATGATATACTGGTTGGGTTTGAGCAATTCACATTCTTCGTCACTGACCGGCGCACTCTTGACCAGGATATCGCATTCGAAGACCGCCTTCTTATCATAGGCGATCCTGGCACCGGCATCACTGTAATCCTTATCGGTATAACTGGCTCCGATACCCGCCTTGGTTTCAACGAGTACCTGATGGCCATTGGCCACCATCACGCCAACCGCTTCCGGTGTCAAAGCCACGCGGTTCTCATTAAAAGAATTCTCTTTGGGAATGCCGATCAGCAGTTCAGCGCCCTTTGGCCTGATATCCAGGGTTTCTTCCATCGTTTCATAACTGAATGAAGGCGATACGAAAGGTTTTGATGTTGCCATAAAATGAGCCGTTGAAAAGGATGTTTGCCGGATGGCGGATGACAAATTACAAATTAATTTGCAGCTTTCGGGTATTTACACCCATCGGGACCAGGTTTACCTGTAAAGCATCTTCGGGAAAAATACCAGGCGCTTTTTCGGGCCATTCCACCAGGCAGATATGGCCTGAATAAAGACAATCCTCCACCCCCGCGTTGATGGCTTCGTTCTCATCCCGGATGCGGTACAGATCCAGGTGAAAAACAGGGGTGCCGTCGGTCATCTGGTATTGATTGATAATGGAAAAAGTGGGACTGGAGACCACATCCTTCACCCCCATGGCCTGGCAGAGCGCATGGATAAAGGTCGTTTTTCCCGCCCCCATGGAACCATGAAAAGCAAAGACCCTTTTTCCTTTGGTTACAGACAGGAATTGCCTGGCCGCCTGGTCGATCTCTTCCAACGGGAAAATTATATCCATGTTGCAAAGATATTTTCCTTCATTAGTAATTGACTAAGAAAGGCAAAGAATAATTTTGGGTATGGAAAAAGTGGAATGGAAGGTGGAAGGCATGGATTGCACCAACTGTGCATTGACCATCACCAAATACCTTCAGAAGACCGGGCAGAAAGAAGTGAAAGTGAACTTCATCGGGGGTGAAGTGAGTTTTGACCATTCCGGCGACCAAACAACCGATGAACTCAAGAAAGGCATCTCTGATCTGGGTTACCAGGTGATGAACGACAAACTACAAAGGACCAACCCTAAACCCAAGACCCTATTCACCAACCACCTGCAACGTTTCCTGTTCTGCCTGCCTTTCACCCTTGTGCTCATGCTGCACATGCTTCCGTGGCATATTCATTTTTTAATGAACCCCTGGACACAATTGGCCATCTGCCTGCCGGTGTTTATTATTGGCATGGGTTATTTTGGCATAAGCGCTTATCGCAGTTTGCGCCGGGGTGTTCCAAACATGAATGTATTGATCACGGTGGGTTCACTGGCCGCATTCATCTACAGCCTGATCGGCGCCATCGGTGGCATGGGAATGAACTACCTGTTCTTTGAAACCACCGCCACCATCATCACCCTGGTCTTCCTGGGCGAATGGGTGGAGCACAAGGCGGTCCAGTCTACCCAAAAAGCCCTCAACCAGCTCGCCAGGCAGCAAAAGGTGATGGCGAACATGATCGCATTTGATGACGAACACAAAGAACAGATCTTCCCGGTCGAGAACGATCAATTACGTGTAGGCGACCTGGTATTGATCAGGAGCGGAGAGCAGGTGCCGACCGATTGCAAGATCCTTTGGGGAGAAGCGCATGTCAGCGAGGCCCTGATGACCGGCGAAAGTCGACCGTTGAAAAAAGTAAAAAAGGACCCGCTCATTGGCGGAAGCCTGCTGACCGACGGTACGGTAAAAGCACAGGTCACCGCGGTGGGCAAGGACACGGTATTAAGCAATATTTTAAACCTGGTGAAACAGGCCCAGGGAGAAAAACCGCCTGTCCAGCAACTCGCCGACCGGATCAGCGCCATTTTTGTACCGGTGGTACTCGGACTTGCCCTGATCGCCTTCCTGTTGAATTATTTTGTTTTTGACCAGGGGGCAACCCATGCCCTGATGCGCAGCATCGCCGTACTGGTGATCAGTTGTCCCTGTGCCATGGGACTGGCCACTCCAGCAGCCATTGCGGTAGGTCTGGGAAGGGCCGCTAAGAAAGGCATCTTGTTCCGCAATGCGAAGAGCCTGGAATCTTTTCGCAATATCCGCACCGTTGTTTTTGATAAGACTGGCACCCTTACAAAGGGAACTCCCGTCATCACCGCTTTCAAATCTTTTGAACTATCAGAAGAACGATTCAGGCAGGTGGTTTATTCCCTGGAAAAATACAGCAACCACCCCATCGCCAAAACCATTCTGCAGGAATGGAAGACAAACACCGTCCTTCCCTGGAAGAAGATCGAAGAGATCAAAGGGCTTTGTATCAAAGCCGAAGACAAGGATGGTAATATTTACCAGCTTGGATCTTACAAGATCGCCGATTCAGCAACATCAGACCGATCCCATTCGGCCTATCTCCTGCTGAATGACAAACTCATCGGGTGGATCGATCTGGATGATGAGGTACGGGAAGAAGCAAAGGCCGTGATCAGCTACCTGCAATCGAACCAGATTGATACGATACTATTGAGCGGGGACAGCCTGGAGCGGTGTAATAAGGTGGCGGGGATACTCGGCATCAACAAGGTCTATGCCGAAAGATCACCGGCCGATAAACTCGAGATCATCGAATCCATCAACCGCGAATCTCCCGTGGCCATGGTAGGAGACGGCATCAATGACGCTCCGGCACTGGCCAAGGCCACGATCGGGATTTCAATGAGTGATGCCTCACAGTTGGCCATGCAAACCGCCCAGGTGGTCCTGATGAACAAAGGGATCGGGCACCTGCCTCTGGCCCTGGGGCTCGGCAAACACAGTTATATCACGATCAAAGAAAACCTCTTTTGGGCGTTCATCTATAATATCGTGGCCATCCCCGTTGCCGCGATCGGCTTGTTGAATCCGGGTATCGCCGCACTGGCCATGGGTTTCAGTGATGTGGTACTGGCCATCAATTCGATCCGTCTCAATTACAAGAAAGTGATTTAATTTCAGGCTGAAAATCTTTCCCTTGTCCATTCACCAGATCTTAAAGCAATACTGGGGCTATGACCAGTTCAGGCCGTTTCAGGAAGAGATCATCCAGTCTGTCCTGGAAGGTAAGGATACCCTGGCCCTGCTTCCTACCGGGGGAGGGAAATCGGTTTGCTACCAGGTGCCTGCCCTGGCCAGGGATGGGCTTTGCCTGGTGGTCAGTCCGCTGATCGCCCTGATCAAAGACCAGGTGGAGAATCTGAAACAAAAAGGCATCCCTGCCCTGGCCATTTATTCGGGTATGCATTTCATCGAGATCAGGAAGATCCTGCAGAATGGGTCGAATGGCCCTTTTAAATTCCTGTATGTCTCACCGGAACGTCTGGAGACGGCTCTTTTCCAGGAATACCTGCCCGCCCTGCACATCAACCTGCTGGCTGTGGATGAGGCCCATTGCATCTCCCAGTGGGGTTATGATTTCAGGCCCACTTATTTACGGATCGCCAATTTAAGGGAACAGTTGCCGGGTGTTCCGGTATTGGCCGTTACGGCTTCCGCCACTCGAACCGTTCAGGATGACATCATCACGCAGTTGCAGTTTGCCGGTGATCACCGGCGTTTCGAACCTTCCTTCGAAAGGCCGAACCTTTCATACAGTGTTTTCCAGGTGGCGTCCAAACAACAGAAGCTACTGGAGATCCTGAAAAATGTGGCGGGCACTTCGATCGTTTACTGTAAAAGCAGGAAGCGGACGAAGGAAGTCGCCGAGTTATTGAATAGGAATGGCATTCAGTCCGATCATTACCATGCCGGTCTGACCCATGAAGAAAGAAGTAAACGGCAAGACAACTGGTTCCGCAATAAAACGCGTGTGATGGTCTGTACCAATGCTTTTGGCATGGGTATCGATAAACCCGATGTGCGTACCGTGGTACATTTTGACCTGCCCGACTGTATTGAGAATTATTACCAGGAAGCCGGACGGGCGGGACGGGACGGGAAAAGGGCCTATGCAGTCCTTTTAACCGGCGGACGGGAGACCGATGAACTGGTTCAGCAAACCGGTATCCGTTACCCGGAACCCGAAGAGATCAAGAGTATTTATATCGGTTTGATGAATCACCTGCAGGTTGCCGCCGGAACAGGTGAGGGACAAAGCTTTGACCTCGACCTGGCCGGCTTTGCCTCCTTGTTCAAATTCAATTTGCTGCAGGTAACCTATGCGCTCAAGGCGCTGGAACAGGAAGGCCTGGTCAGTTTCAACGAAATGTTCTTCAAGCCTTCCACGGTTGTGTTCAATGCCACCCGGGAAATGATCGATGATACCGGGAATATGTATCCCGGTCTTGACTATCTCATCAAGGGATTGTTAAGGTCATACGAAGGGATCTTTGATTTCCCGGCCACCATCAATGAAAACAGGCTTTCCTCCTTTTTACAAACGGATGCCGGAATCATCCGGAATGACCTGAACAAACTGCATGAACTCGGGATCATCGACTATAACGCTCAAAAAGACAGTCCGCAGATACTCTTATTGAAGAACAGGATGTACGCAGACAGTTATTCTTTTAACATTGCCGGATACAGGAACAGAAAAGCCGCTTATGAAAAAAGGGTCGCTGCCATGATCAGTTATATCGAACTGGATAGTGAATGCCGTAGCCGTTATATTGGCCGTTACTTTGATGCCCCGGTGGATCGCTCCTGCGGCATATGTGATAATTGCATCAATAAAAAGGAGGTTGAAATTTCTACGGATGAATTTGAAGCCATTTCGGCAAAGATCTACCAACTGGTACAGCCTGCTCCGGTGCCCGTTCAATCACTGATCTCGAATTGGAAAGGAAAGTCAAGGATCAGGGCCTGGAAAGTGATCGATTTTCTGGTGGGAGAGAATAAACTCAAAACAGATGGGAAAGGAAGTATCGGTGTTTAATTCTGTTGAACCTGGCGATATGATGTTTCAACGTTATTTATAAGAAGTTGAGGTAAGGGCAAAAAAAAAGGGACCAAGATAGAAATCTAGTCCCGCTTTAAAATCCAATATCCTATGAAAAACCGTGACGAAGATAATACGGAATTTACTATTATGCAACAAAAAGTTCATCTATTTCATAAATAACCCTTCAGAACGGTTATGTACCCCATACACTTATATTTCATTTATTTTGATTTTAATAATTGATAATCAATCAATTACATTTTCTCAAAATCCTTTTGGCTTTTTATACCGGTCGTTTTTAAAAAGAAAACTGGCCCCCTGGTACCAGGCAATGGCCTCCCTTTTCAAGCTATCGGTTACGGGGAGGGGGGTATTGGATCCTTTGGCCAGGTCAGCCTGGAAAAATCCCACTTTTCTTTGTGGAGATAAAATGACCAACTGCCCGTTTTTGAGATAGCCCATATCCTGGTAAGTACTGATGAAAACCCGGTCGCTGGCTACCGGGGATTTGTAAATGTCAAATCCCAGGAATCGGCTTGTATAGCTCAGATTCAGCATGCCCAGTAAGGTCGGCACCAGGTCGATCTGGCTCACCATCCTCAATTCAATCTCCGGTTTGATCAGCTGGGGGGCATAAATGAAACAGGGAATATGATACCGGTTGGCGGGGAGATCGGTCTTGCCGGCGCTTTTGGAACAATGATCAGCCACGATCACGAACAAAGTGTTACTGAACCAGGGCTTTTTGGCCGCGGCCTTCAGAAAATGATTGATGGCATGATCGGTATATTTCACCCCGCCGGCAATTGATTGGGTGGATGAGGGGATGTCGATCCGGCCATCCGGGTAGGTATAGGGGCGGTGATTGCTCACGGTCATCACCTGGTTGAAGAACAATTTCCCGGCCTGGAAACTTTTATCGCATTGCTGTATCGCAAAATCAAAAGCCGCTTCATCATCTACGCCCCAGGCGGTGGTATGATGAACCAGGCTGTCAGGAATGTCGCGTTTATCCAAAACGGTATAATCATTATTGCTGAAGAAATAACCCATGTTGTCAAAGAAACTGTTCCCCCCGTAAATAAAGTTGACCTCATAGCCCTTTGAGCGTAACACGCTTCCCATCGTGAACAGGTTCTCATTACCCGGCCGCCGCACGATCGATTGTCCCGGCGTTGGAGGTATCGCGAGTGACAGCGCTTCCAAACCCCTTACGGTACGGGTTCCGGATGCATAGAAATTCTCGAAGAAAAGACTGTGGGGAATGAGTGAATCCAGGTACGGGGTGATGTTCTCGGTGTTCCCGAAATGTTTCAGGTAATCGCCGCTCAGGCTTTCCACACTCACCATGACGATATTCCATTTGTGTTCGGGGCTATCGCTCCTGATCGTTCTTTCGATACTGAGCGGATCATCGGTGAACGTGGTTCCCGGCGTTTGCAAGCTGTTGCGCAATATGGCGATATTGGCCGTATCGTCCTGCACCGCATAAAACCGGTTATAATCGATCTCGTTATTCCAGAAAGCCGTACCGAATTCATAAATACCATTTCCACCGAGTTCATTCACGTAATTATTCTGACTGATGTTCTTGAAGCGGTTGTTCACCAGGAAATAACCGGCGACAGGTATGAGCATGAAAAAGAGAAAGAAGATGCTGCGCCGTTTAAATCGCATACTGACCATTTGGGAGGCCGTGATCTTTTTGCGCAACAGCGCCAGGATGATCAGCGTGACCACTAAAACCGCGGAACCGATCAATGGGATATTGTAGGATTCCCAAATATTCCCCAGCACTTCCGTGGTATAGATCAGGTAATCAACCGCAATGAAATTGAAGCGTACATTGAACTCATCCCAGAATACGATCTCGGCGCCGGCATTCAGCACCAGGATCAGGATGAGCAGGAAGAATAAGATAAAAAGGGGTATCCGCTGCCATTTTCGCTGATACCAGGAATCTTTCATGAGCCAGCAATAAAAGGCGACAGGGATGGCGAAAAAACTCCAAACCACCACATCATAGAAAAATCCGATGAAGAATATCCCCAACAGGTAAAGGGGATTGAAATCAAGATTGGACCAGGCTTTGATCAACAAGATCACCCGGGTGATGAAACTGAGACCGGTAACCAGAAGAAATAAAACTGCCAGGGGACCAAAACGGTGCTGAAAGATTTTCTTAAACATGACGCAAAGTTACAGCAAAAGCGATGTTCTCATTTTTTACCGGTCAGCCTTTAACAATTCCTGGTCATGGCATTAAGGTTACCGGGATCAAAACCAGCTGTTGGTCTTTTTCCGGCTTCTTCCTCCCAAACCGAGCGCACCCAACAGGGACCTTACAATGGTGTTGCCCGCGGTCCGGGCCATACTTTTTACCACCGTGTTATTGGTGATCTTTTCCAGGGTGGAGGGCTGGGGTTTTTCCGCTTTTTTTACCGTTGTGGTCGTTTCTTCTTCCTGGGCCTTTTCTGCGGCTTCCTGCAATTTTGCCGTTAACATTTCATAAGCGCTTTCACTGTCGACCGTCTTATTGTATTTGGCCACCAGTTTCGAACGGCTGTTGATCTCACTCATCTCTTCTTCCGTCAGCACATCCATCCGGCTCCTGGGGGCGCATAACATGGTATGTGCCAGTGGTGTGGGGATCCCTTTTTCATTGAGCATGGTGACCAGGGCTTCCCCGATCCCCAGTTGGGTGATGAGGTCTTCCGTTTTATAATAATTGGTTTCCGGATAGTTCTCTGAGGTTTGTTTGATCACTTTTCGGTCGGCGGCTGTGAAAGCCCGCAGCGCATGCTGCACTTTTAAACCGAGTTGTGCCAATACACTGGCCGGTATGTCCATCGGGTTCTGGGTACAGAAGAAAATACCGATCCCCTTGGAGCGGATCAATTTTACAATGGTCTCGATCTGTTGTAGCAGGGCCGAACTGGCTTCATTGAAAATGAGATGGGCCTCGTCAATGAACATCACCAATTTGGGTTTGTCCATATCCCCTTCTTCCGGGCAGGTGGCATAGAGTTCGGCCAGCATCTGTAACATGAAAGTGGAAAACAGCTTGGGCTTGTCTTGCAGATCAGTGACGCGTAAGATACTGATGATCCCCCGCCCGTCATCACTGATTCGCATGAGGTCGTCCACCTCAAAACTTTTCTCCCCGAAGAAGATATCGGCGCCCTGCTGCTGCAGTTCGATCACTTTGCGCAGGATGGTTCCCGTTGAAGTGGTCGATATCTTGCCATAGGTTTTTTCCAGTTCTGCCTTCCCTTCGTTTCCGATATACTGAAGGACCTTGATGAAATCCTTCAGGTCGAGCAGGGGCAGTTGGGTATCGTCGCAGTATTTGAAAATCATGGCCACCACGCCGCCCTGGATATCATTCAATTCCAGGATCTTACTCAGCAATACCGGCCCGAATTCACTCACGGTTGCCCGCAGGTGGATGCCTTTCTGCCCGGTCAGGGTCATCAGCTCGGCCGGGAACTGCGCCGGCTTATATTCCATATTCAACTTCTGGTACCGGTCTTTCAATTTGTCGTTAACGGTACCGATGGCCGCGATCCCGCTCAGGTCGCCTTTGATGTCCATCACCAGCACCGGAACGCTGGCATCACTCAGGTATTCACTGATCATCTGAAGGGTCTTGGTCTTACCCGTACCGGTCGCCCCGGCGATGAGCCCGTGGCGGTTCATGGTCTTTAAAGGCAGGTAGATCCCCGCTTCTGACACAACTTCCCCGTCTAAAACAGCGGCCCCGATCTTCACCGATTCGCCCTTGAACGTATAGCCATCTTTTATGGCTTGTATGAAATCCTCTTTTTTTGCCATGGTGGATTTTTTTGAAAGTTACGAAGCGTATCTGAAAAAATGGCCAGGCTTTTTTACCGTCAATAGGTCGTAAATTTGGGGGGATGAAAAAGACCTTTTACACTTTCTTATTGCTCTGCCTGTCGATCAGTTTCATCAGCGCGTCAATCGGATCAGACGGGGATCCCATCAGCACCAAGATCGCCTTAGGCAGGAAATTATTCAGTGAAAAGATCCTGTCCAAAGATTCCTCGGTCAGTTGTGCCAGTTGCCACAAACCCGAGTTTGCATTTGCCGACACCGTTGCCTTCAGCCTGGGCATTGAAGGCAAACTCACCAAACGCAATACGCCTTCCGTATTGAACATGAAGAACCGGCCTTATTACTTTTATGACGGCAGGGCGGCCAGCCTGGAAGAACAATCGCTGATGCCGATCCAGAACCCGGATGAAATGGGACTACCCATTGATGAAGCGGTCAGCCGACTGAACGCCTCCCCGGTCTATAAAACGCTGTTCAAAAAGATATTCCGGGAAGCCCCCTCTGCAAAGAATCTGTCCTCTGCATTAGCGGCTTACGAAGAAACACTGGAAACCGTGAACAGTAAGTTCGATGACTGGAGTAATAATCTCCGTGATTTATCGCCATCGGAAGAAAGGGGCAGAAAACTGTTTGTTGGAGACAAGGCGAAATGTTTTGATTGCCATGCCATGGAAGATTTCACCACGGATGATTTCAGGAATATCGGGCTTTACAATGGCAAAGACCTGGTAGATGCGGGCCTGTTCAACATCACAAAAAAAGAAACCGACCTGGGGAAATTCAAAACACCGGGTCTGCGCAATGTGGCCGTTACCGCACCTTACATGCACAATGGGATCTTTAAGACACTGGATGAAGTGATCGAATATTACAACGATCCTTCCAAAGTGGTGGAAAACTCTTTGAATATGGATCAGGCATTAATGAAACCATTGGGACTATCCGTTCTTGAAAAGAAAGACCTGGTGGCCTTCCTGAGGACATTAACAGACCGGAAATTCCTGAGCGCCAAAAAAAACGGCCCAGTGTCAGTTAAGAAAAAAGGTCAATGATTCATAGGGTCAATAAGAAAATGAGTAAGCAAGACATTAATTCATTGGGTCAATGACTTCAAACCTGATTACCCTTAATAAAAACCCCCTTTAAACTTCTTTATTTAAGCAGACTTTAATGCCATTTTGACCTTTAACAAAAAATTAGGCACTATATTCGCTGCATAGATATTGAATTAAATTTTATTTGCTTCTAAACCAATGACAAATGGACCCGATTAAACCCAAAATACTATTATGTGAAGATGATGCCAACCTGGGTATGGTACTGAAGAACTACCTGGAACTGAACGAATATGAAGTCACCCTGGAAAGGGATGGCCGGCTCGGTTTGGCCGCTTTTCAACGGGAGAAATTCGATATATGCCTGCTGGACGTGATGATGCCGAATATGGACGGATTCACCCTGGCCGAGGAGATCCGCGATGTGAATCCCGATGTGCCCCTTTTCTTCCTCAGCGCCAAGACCATGAAGGACGATATCATCCAGGGATATAAACTGGGCGCCGATGATTATATCACCAAGCCCTTCGACAGTGAAGTGCTGCTGCATAAGATCAAGGCGATACTGAAACGCAACGAAGAGATGCACCGGGAGGAAGTGAATGCTGAATTCGACCTGGGCAACTATCATTTCAATCCACGCCTGCGTGAATTGACCATCAATGGCAAGGTACAGACCCTGTCGCCCAAGGAGAATGAATTGCTGAAAATGCTGAGTGAATATAAGAACGACCTGTTGAGCCGCGAGATCGCCCTGAAAAAGATCTGGGGCAGCGATACCTATTTCAATGGCCGCAGCATGGATGTGTACATCGCCAAGTTGCGTAAATACCTGAAAGAGGATCCCGCCATCGAGATCGTGAACATCCACGGAAACGGTTTCAGGCTGGTGGTCACCGACTGATGAACCTTATTGACAAAATCAATAAAAAAAGTGCCGCAAAAAGCGGCACTTTTTTATTTGATGGCCAGCATCAGCTTGGCCCAGAAATTATTGTCGAAGGATGAAGGACCTAAAAGCTGTTCACCGGTATCGTCGCCATGCCTGACCACCACCAGGTCCTTTGAAGGGATCACATAGATCTTCTTATCCCCCTTACCCAATCCGGAGATCATATCGGCAGGCGCGGCAGGAGCCAGGGCACCGGGAAAAACAGTGGTAAAGGTCGGAGCCATGAACGAGGCCTTCCCGTTAAGCCACCACAGGTAGCCGTAGGACTGGTTATAATTCTGTGAGGTATTGGTCATCGCCGAAAAATAAGCGGCGTCGGTCAGGATCGGGTTTCCGTTCCAGGTACCCCTGTTCAGTACCAGGTGTCCGAAACGGGCCATATCCCGGGTATTGAGCCAGAGGGTATAATTGTACCAGGTATAATTCTTCATCCCGATCTTATCGGCAAGCCTGGTTTTGGTAAAATTGTTATAACTGGTCCCGCTGGCATTGGCGATCACATCCTCCAATAAACGATAAGGAGCATTATAATAATACCAGAAGGAACCGGCATCCGATTTATAGGTGAGGCATGATGGCGAGATGCAATCCTGGTCCGGGACATTATATTCCAGGCCGGTGGTCATCGTCAGCTGGTGTCGGACCGTGATGAGGTTTTCCTTGGCCAAAGGTGCTGAGGTCCAACCCGGACCCAGGTAGGTACTGGTCTTGTTGTTGATGTTCAGTACTCCTTCCTGCTGAGCAATACCCGCTAAAAACGCCGTAACGCTTTTACCGGCAGAGGCGATGTAGTAAACGGTATTCTTATCCCAGCTATTCCAGTAATTCTCCGTAACGATCCGGCCTTTGTATAAAATGATCAGTCCGTAGGTGTTCTTGGTGCCTGCATAGGCAATGGCTTCATTGAGTTTGGCCAGATCCCAACCCAGGCTTTGAGGCGTGATCGTTTCCCAGGTATCACTGCCGTTGGGAGGAAAATACATGGTTGCCGGGACCGGCAAAGGGGTGACCGTATCCTCACTCTTATTACAGCCTGTCAACATTAAAAAAAGAAAAATGATACTGGAATAAGTTCTCATGATCATAGTTTGACTGGATTAGACCAATGATCGCCCGTTGGGTTTAATACTTAAGGCTGATCTTTATTATCGGGAAACAACAGGTTGGTATTTCCTTTGGCAGCCGCTTTTTTTCCGAGGTGTTCATAGGCTTTTGCCGTGGCTTCCCTTCCCCGGGATGTTCTTTGCAAAAATCCTTCCTGGATCAGAAAAGGCTCATACACTTCTTCCAATGTGCCGGTCTCTTCGCCAACCGCAGTGGCGATGGTGGTGATGCCAACAGGCCCTCCTTTGAATTTATCAATGATCACGGAGAGAATACGATTGTCCATTTCATCCAGTCCGTGCTGGTCCACATTCAATGCTTTCAACGAATGTTCGGTGATGGCCAGGTCGATCACTCCGTTTCCGAGTACCTGGGCAAAATCCCTCACCCGCCTCAGCAGGCCATTGGCGATCCGGGGTGTTCCGCGGCTTCTGCGGGCGATCTCGGCCGACGCGTCACTGGTGATCCTGGTACCCAGGATCTTTGCTGAACGAAGTATGATGTTCTGGAGGGTGACCGCATCATAATATTCCAGCCGGGATTTGATACCAAAGCGGCTGAGCAAGGGCGCCGTCAGCAATTCGCTTCGGGTGGTCGCGCCGATCAGGGTAAAAGGGTTCAGGTTCAGTTGTACGCTGCGTGCATTGGGGCCGCTGTCGATCATGATGTCGATGCGGTAATCTTCCATGGCAGCGTATAAATATTCCTCCACGACGGTACTCAACCGGTGGATCTCATCAATGAATAACACATCATTGGGTTCCAGATTGGTGAGGAGCCCGGCCAGGTCGCCCGGCTTTTCGATCACCGGCCCGCTGGTCTCCCTGATATTCACCCCCAGTTCATTGGCGACGATCCTGGACAAGGTTGTTTTCCCCAGCCC
Source organism: Chitinophagaceae bacterium (assembly GCA_016721725.1). Taxonomy (GTDB): domain Bacteria; phylum Bacteroidota; class Bacteroidia; order Chitinophagales; family Chitinophagaceae; genus Ferruginibacter. The sequence goes on from JADKHN010000001.1 coordinate 399,471, forward strand.
CGGAGGTCCGTGGAACAGGATGTGATCCAGCGCTTCACCCCTCATTTTCGCCGCCTTGATGAAAATGGTGATATTCTCAATGATCTGCGACTGCCCGGAAAAATCATTGATTGCCGAAGGCCGGATCGTGTTCTCAAAAACCACGTCGGCGGCGCTCAGTTTATCTTTATCGGTATTTAAATTTGTATTTGACATGAACCTTTCAAAGGGGTATATTGTAAAACTAATTATCATTCATCACAAAACCATAAATCATGAAAATCGGCATCATCGGAAGTGGCATCGTCGGCCGGGTCCTGGCCAGGGCTTTTTTTAGCGAAGGACACCAGGTCGTGCTCGGGACCCGCGATATCAACAAGGAAGAACTGTTGAAATTTAAGGATGAAAACCCCTCCATTGGGCTGGGGTCATTTGAAGAGACGGCATCGCATTCCGACCTGGTGGTCCTGGCTGTGAGTGGTAGCGTGGTCTTGGAAGCCATCGACCTGGCAGGCAAGGGAAATTTTATTGGAAAGACCGTGATCGATGCGACCAACCCGATCGCAAAAGAACCTCCGGTCAACGGGGTACTCAAATTCTTTACCGATTACAACAGTTCGCTGATGGAAAAGATCCAGGAGACGCTGCCGGAGGCCAAACTGGTCAAGGCCTTCAGTTGCGTGGGAAACGCCTATATGTACAAACCTGATTTCAACGGCATTACCCCCACCATGTTCATCTGTGGCAATGATGGCGAGGCAAAAAGAACGGTAACCGGGATACTCGACCGTTTTGGATGGGAGACTGCGGATATGGGCATGGCGGAATCGGCCAGGGCTATCGAGCCCCTGTGTATCTTATGGTGCATACCGGGTATTCTGCAGGGACAATGGAGGCATGCTTTCAAATTGTTGAAGCAGTAAAGAAAATCCTGCGGTACAGCGGGATGGTCCTGCTCATGCGGCCGATCCCGTTCAGGGAGGATCTGAAAGGCCTTCATTCGCCTCTCACCACTACATTTCACCATTAATCAAAAGGGGTCGTATTTTCCCTATATTGGGGGCTATTTTTGTCAGATGCAGAAAACGAATTTGCAATATTGGTTTTGCCAGGTATTGGGCTGGGGCGGGTGGATCCTGTTGAATCTGTTCATCGCTTACCAGTTTGCCAGTGAATATTACCTGAACCCGGAAGAGAAAAAGCAGTTGTTCTTCCTGGCCATGGGCATTGATTTCATCTGGGGTATCCTGAGCACCCATCTCCTGCGGATGGTACTGAAACGACTGAACTGGATACGGTTCTCATTCCGGAAAGTGACGGTGATGTTCCTGATCGGCGTGGTCACCACCGGTCTGCTGCAGTATTATGGCATTAAGGCCACGGCCCACCTGAGTGGAAAATCCTTTTCGGCATATATGGATAAGGAAAGGCTGGCCAGGGCCCAAAAGATGGAATCCGACGCCGGATTGGCCAATACCCCCTATTATCAATTCAAAAAACTGTCTTTAGGAGATTCTTCTGAGTACAATATGTCCATGAAGATCAAAAAGACGACCGGTTGGCAACGGGATGCCAATGGGAAATGGAAATTCGAGGAACCGACCAAAGGCCGTGAATTCTGGGAATATTTTTTTTCCATTGTACTCGTAGCCATTTGGCTGCTCATTTACCTGGTTTGGCATTACATTCTCAAGAACCGGAATGACCAGCTCGACAAACTGAAACTGGAGTCCACGGTGAAGGAACTGGAACTGAAGACCATCAAATCCCATATCAACCCTCATTTTATCTTCAATTCCCTGAACAGCATCAGGGCGTTGGTAGATGAGAATCCCGAAAGGGCGCGCAGGGCCATCACCGAACTCAGCAACATCCTGCGCAGCAGCATGAAGGCCGAAAAATCAGAGACCGTTTCACTGGAGAAGGAACTGGATATCGTAAAGGATTACCTTGCCTTAGAACAAATGCGCTTTGAAGAGCGGCTGCAGGTACGTTTCGAGATCGATGAAGACACTTTACAACATCCCGTACCGCCCATGATGCTGCAAACGCTGGTTGAGAACGCCATCAAGCATGGCATAAGCAAACAGGTATCCGGAGGGCAGGTGAAGATCATCGCCAGCTACAAAGGCGACCACCTGGAACTGCTGGTACAGAACACCGGGCAGCTGGACAAGGAGATCAACGGCGACGGATTCGGCATCAAGAGTACCCAGGACCGCCTGAACCTGATGTACCAGGGCAAGGCCTTCTTTGAGATCAGGAATGCAGGTCCCGATCTGGTGGAATCCAGGGTCCTGGTCCCGGTTATCCTTTGAGCAACCTAACTTTTAATAAACAAAATTCATCGAGCCATGCACAAGGTCATTATCATTGATGATGAAAGATTAGCCAGAAATGAATTGAAGAAATTGTTACTTGAATTTCCCGAGATCGAAGTGATCGGGGAGGCAACCAATGCAACGGAGGGTCTGGAAAAAATTGAAAGCCTTTCCCCCGACCTGGTCTTCCTGGACATCCAGATGCCGGGCAAAACGGGTTTCGATATGCTGACCGAATTGGACAGCGCACCCCATGTGATCTTCACAACCGCTTATGATGAATATGCGCTGAAGGCCTTTGAAGTGAACGCATTGGATTACCTGATGAAACCGGTAGAGCCTAAAAGGCTGGCCGACGCGCTTCAAAAACTCCACCTGGCCGAAGAAAAGGAAATGGCAACCGCCATGGCCGGTATCAACAGGGGCATCCTGACCGAACACGACCAGGTATTTGTCAAGGACGGAGAACGCTGCTGGTTCGTGAAACTGAGCGAGGTCCGCTTGTTTGAAAGCGTGGGAAATTATGCCAAGGTCTTCTTTAGCACGTACAAACCCCTGATCCTGAAATCACTGAATGCCCTGGAAGAAAGGCTGGATGATAAGGTCTTCTTCCGCGCCAACCGCAAGCACATCGTCAACATGCGCATGATCGAAAAGATAGAGCCTTATTTCAATGGCGGTCTATTGCTCGAATTACGCGGAGGCGAAAAAGTGGAAGTGAGCCGCAGGCAGGCGGTGAAATTCAAAGAAATGATGAGTCTTTAAACCGGTTCAATTAAAAATGAAAAATCGAGAATGAAAAAAATCATCCTGGTGACCCTGGCAGGCTTGTTCAGCCTGCTTTCTTTTTCACAGAAGATCGATAAGATCATCAATGCCGCAGAAGTGGAGCGGATCGAACGTGTTTTGGCAGCCGATGATATGCAGGGGCGGAAGACCTTCACCCCCGGCATCGATAAGGCGGCTGATTTCATCTCGGATGAATTCGCAAAAAGCAAACTCAGATTCTTCGGCTCCAATACGTCCTATTTCCAGGATATCGTAATGACAAAAGCCAAGCCGGTCGCGGTCACCGGACTGCTCAACAACGATTCGCTGACCAGCGCCAATGTGGCGGTGAATACCACCCAGGCCGAGGTCAATATCGCTTCGTTGAATGATTATGAAGTGGTGCGTGTCCGAAAAGAGGATGACTTCAACAAGACGGTCTTTCCCCTGTTCGACCGGGAAAAGAATCTGCTGATCCTGGTGGACACGGCCCATACTCGCCGGTTCAAAAGCATGCAGCGCTTTGGCGGCAATGCCAAATTCGCGTCAACGGTTTCACAGGTCTTTATCCTGACTGCGAACCTAGAGCCAAGTTCATTCCATCTCCAGGTAAGGAATCAACTTACCGAACAGAGACTTAAAAATGTCGTTGGCATCATTCCGGGCAAAAGTAAGAAAGAGGAATACGTGGTCTTCTCCGGCCATTACGATCATTTGGGCATCGGCAAGGCGAATAAGGACCAGGACAGCATCTATAACGGCGCCAATGACGATGCGGCCGGTACAACGGCGGTCATCATGTTGTCGAAATATTTCAGCAAACTGAAAAACAATGAACGCACCCTGGTATTCGTAGCCTTCACTGCCGAAGAGATCGGCGGATTCGGCAGCCGCTATTTCAGCAAGCAGCTCGATCCTGCCAAAGTAGTGGCCATGTTCAATATCGAAATGATCGGAACCGAAAGCAAATGGGGTACCAACAGCGCCTATATCACCGGTTACGAGAAAAGCGATATGGGCAAGATCCTGCAGGCCAACCTGGAAGGAACGGCCTTTCATTTCGAACCCGACCCTTATCCGAAGCAAAACCTGTTTTACCGCAGCGATAACGCCACCCTCGCCCAACTGGGCGTACCCGCGCATACCATCTCCACCTCAAAGATGGATACCGAAAAATTCTATCACACCCTGGATGATGAACTGGAGACACTGGATATGAACAATATGGCCGAGATCATCAAAGCCATTGCCATCAGCAGTAAGTCGATCATCAGCGGCAAGGATACCCCTTCAAGAGTGGAGAAAGAAAAATAAAAAATGAAAAATTATACCTGCATTTTCACCGGTACACTATGTACGGCAGCAGCCATCTCCCGGATCAAAGAAGCATCTTTTTCGATGGCATTGCCTACGACGATCACGTCAGCTCCGGCCTTGCAATTGAGGTAGGCTTTTTCGGGTTCAACGATACCGCCGCCAACGATCAACGGCACTTCAATACAGGAAGCCACACTGGCGATCATCTGTTCTGAAATGGCCCTTTTCGCACCGCTTCCCGCATCCATATAGATCAGTTTCATGCCCAGCATCTCCCCGGCCATGGCCGTACACATGGCGATCTCCGTCTTATCGGAAGGTAAGGGCGCGGCATTGGATATATAGGAAACCGTGGTCGGTGCGCCTCCGTCGATCACCATGTATCCGGTAGGCATGATCTCCAGTCCGCTCTGACGAACGACAGGCGCAGAGATCACGTGCTGACCGATGAGCATATCGGCGTTACGGCCACTGATCAGTGAAAGGTATAATAAGGCATCGGCATACTTGCTGACCTGTGAAGGGCTTCCGGGAAAAAGGATGACGGGAATATCGCAGCGGGATTTTATCAGTTTTACACAATCATCCAGGTAATTGGAGATGACCAGGCTGCCACCGGCCAGGAAATAATCCACCTGGGCATCACGGGCCAGTTCGATCAACTGCTCCATATGGGTGTCATTGACCTTATCGGGATCGATAAGTACCGCAAAGGATTTCTTGCCCTGTCTTTTACGTTCTGTTAATGAGTGATATATGCCACTGGCCTTTTCCAATCTGATGGTTTATGCAAAAATGTAAAAAAAAACGCTCTTATCGAAATAATAGACCCAAATATGGGTCATTCGGCTGCAAATTCGCTCATTTTATCCGTAAATTTGAGAAGATGACCGATCTGTCTGACGAGATAAAATTCAAAACAGCCCGTAGCGGGGGAAAAGGCGGCCAAAATGTCAATAAAGTGGAAACGATGGTGGAGGGATATTGGTCTGTTGATCATTCCAGTCTGTTCACCGATGAACAAAAATCGGTGCTAAAGGAAAAACTGGCCGCCAAGATCAACTCGGAAGGGTTTTTGCTGGTAAAAAGCCAGGTTCACCGTACCCAATTGGCCAATAAGCAGCAGGTGGTGAAGAAAATGAATCTGCTGGTCAGTCATGCATTGGTGAAACCAAAACCGAGGAAGGCGACAAAACCCTCAAAAGCGGCCCGGGAAAAAAGGATCGAAATAAAGAAACAAGCATCGGTAGTTAAGGAATTGAGAAAAAAAATCAGCCGGGAAGACTGGTAGTATCATATGAAATCAAAAACACAAATCGTTTTCGTTCTATGGGCTGGCCTGACCCTGGTAATCTCCGGATGCCAGAAAACCCTCGAATTTGATAAGACAGGCACCGTGAAAGTGACCTTCAGGAATACCGTAAAAGGTGCGCCGCTTGCATTGAATACCGGCATTTATACAAACCCTTTCTCCGAAAGCTATACCGTTTCGAAATTCAAATATTATATCAGCAATGTGGGGATCGATGCCGTTTTGGGAAGCTTCAGCGAACAACAGGAAAGCTATCACCTGATCGATGCCGTCAATCCCGCTTCCCTGAGTTTCAGTTTCCCGGCCAATATCGGCGTATACCAATCCGTTACCTTCATGTTGGGGGTGGACAGCCTTCGTAATGTCAGCGGGGCACAGACCGGGGCGCTGGACCCTACCAATGATATGTTCTGGACCTGGAACAGCGGTTATATCATGGCCAAATTTGAAGGGAACTCGCCCGCATCAGCCCAGGTGAACAATAAAGTGGAATACCATATCGGTGGTTTTTCGGGTGCTAACAGCGTGCTCAAGACCCTGACCCTGCTATTCCCCAGCGGAAAGCAAATGGATATCCGGGAAGGCCAGATGAGTGAGATCTTCATTGATGCGGATTTTGACCAGTGGTGGCAGAATCCCAATGACCTGAAGATAACCGATAACCCGGTTTGTACCACACCGGGGGCGCTGGCGAAACAGATCGCCGATAACTACAGTAAAATGTTCACCGTAACCGATGTGATCAATTATTAAACATGACCCGGAATATCATCATAACGCTGTTCTTGTATGTTGCGCTCGCCGTAATGGTACTCAATGCCTGTAAAAAATCGGATACCGGAGGCACAGATAACCCTCCGTTCAATCCCACCTATCTGCAACTCAAGGTTCCGGCCGGTTGGCCCCAGCCACTGGATATCTATGCCAACAATAAACTCACCGAAGAAGGATTTCAGCTGGGACGAAAACTGTTTTACGATGGCAAACTGAGCAAGGATGGCAATTTTCCCTGCGGAAGCTGTCACCAGCAATTCGCTGCCTTTGCCACCTACGACCATGATTTCAGCCATGGATTCAACAATAGTTTCACCACCCGAAACGCACCGGTCACTTTTAACCTGGCCTGGATGCCCCTGCTCCATTTTGACGGAGGCATCAACAATATAGAGGTACAGCCCCTGGCGCCGTTGACCGCACCCAATGAAATGGCGGAGAATATCGACAGTGTTTTGAATAAACTGAGGAAGGATCCGAATTACCCCACGATGTTCAAGGCGGCATTCGGCAGCACTGACATCACCAGCCAGCGGATGCTCAAGGCCCTGGCCCAGTTCACCGGTTCCATCATTTCCGCGGATTCCAAATACGATAAATACAAACGGGGAGAGGCCACCTTTACCGCCAATGAGTTAAGCGGCTATAACCTGTTCAAAGCGAAATGTGAGAGTTGCCATAAGGAACCCCTGTTCACCGATAATTCCTTCCGGAATAACGGGATGCCCGTCAATACATTCATCAACGACATCGGCAGGATGCGTATCACCAATAACCGTAATGATTCACTGAAATTCAAGGTGCCCACCCTGCGTAACATCGTTTCTTCCTTCCCTTATATGCATGACGGCCGCTTTTATACACTCGGCCAGGCGATCGATCATTACCGGACCGGCATCATCACCACGCAACCCACCCTGGACCCGCTGCTGGTCAACCGGATTCCGCTAACCAACCTGGAAAAGAACGACATCCTGTACTTCCTGTATACGTTATCCGACACCGCTTTCATCCATAACCCGCGCTTCAAGGAATTCTAAGGATATTACTGACGACGCTTCCCCTTCAGGGTCTCCAGGATCTGTTGTTGTTTCTCGGTATCTGATTTGAGGTCAGCCTGTTCCTTACTATTGTTCTCAATGTCCTTTTCCAGCTTCTTCTTTTTCTTCTGAAGATCCTCGGCATCATTGACCAGGTTATTCCTTCTCTTCTCATTTCCGCGCATCACTTCTTCCTGCTCGGCGATCTGCTGCTCCAGGTCGTAATAAGCAATGATATTCCGGAGGCTGTCGAGGTGGGTCTTGGCTTTATTGAATATCCCGGGATGGCTCTGTTCTGTGATGAAATCATCGAAGCCTTTCGACAGGATCAAGGTTACCGTGGAAGTTTCCTTTTCCTTCTTGCTTTTCCGGTCAACCAGGTAATACAGGTCCAGGGGTTCATTGCCGAAATCAGACCATTTCACACCCCGGTACACCGTATAACCCTTGAGCTCTTTTCCCTTGTACCCCAGCTTCTGTAGTGTATCATCGATCGCTGCGGCCACCGTTTTTTCCGGAAAGGGAATATCATTGATGACTGCCTGACGGCTGACCTTCTGATACTCCACTGAAGTAACGTAAGATTGCGCGGAAACACCGGCATAGATGAAAAGCGCCGTCAGCAATACAGTTATTCTTTTCATAAATTTCTTTTTCCAAAGATAGAATAAGTTACCGAAGGGTTGAACCCCGCAATTTGAAGAGTCAATTGAAATTATAACGGTAAATTTGTCCTAAACCCCATTTCATTGAGCGGAATCAAGAAACTCGCTGGACAGACCCTGTGGTATGGCATCCCCACCATCGCCAGTCGTTTCCTGGGCTACCTGATGAACATGGCCCTGCCTTTTTTCATCGCCTTACCCGAAAAAACCGCCGACCTGGTTCAGGTTTACACACTCATCCCTTTTCTGAATGTCCTCTATGCATACGGACTGGAGACGGCCTATTTCCGGTTCTCACAAACCCACGACAAAGAAAAACTCTACAGCACCTTATCCCTTTCACTTTTTTTCAGCAGCATCTTCTTCACGGTCATTTTACTATTATGCCGTGAAAGCCTTGCATCAGCCACTGACCTCAATGCCCATACAGAATACATTCTGTGGATGGCGGCGATCATCGCGGTAGACAACCTAAATACTTTACCCTTCGCCAAATTGCGCCAGGAGAACCGGCCGCGACGTTATGCATTCGCCCGGATCGCCGGCATACTGATGAATATCTTCGTGGTGATCCTTTTCCTGGGTATCATCCCTTCGCTCTTAAAGAATAACCCGGACCATTTCCTGGGAAAATTCTACAACCCCGATATCGGCCTTGGCTATTACCTCCTGGGTAACCTGGTAGGCAGCTTGTTCACTTTGCTCATCCTGGCCAAAGAGATCCGGCAGGTGAAGTTTCGTTTCAATATCCCGATCTGGAAAGAAGTCATGCGCTACAGCATGCCGCTGATCATTGTTGGCCTGGGCGGTATGGTCAATGACGTTTTGAGCCGGCTCATCTACCGGCACGTGGTTGATCTTCCACCCCAACAGGCGGATCATGAACTGGGCGTTTTTGCCAACATCTTCCGGCTGGCCCTGCTCATCACCATCATGATCCAGGCTTTCCGGATGGCGGCCGAACCTTTCTTTTTCAATAAAAGCAAGGAAGAAAATGCGCCGCGTACCTATGCCCGGGTCATGAAATTCTTTGTGATCGCCTGTTGCTTCATGTTCCTGCTCATTGGCCTCTACCTGGATATCTTCAAATGGATCTTTACGCATTTCGCCAACCCGCGCTGGGCCGAAGGCCTTGAAGTGGTGCCCCTGCTGGCCCTGGGCAATATCTTCCTGGGCATTTATTATAACCTGAGTGTCTGGTATAAGCTAACCAACAAGAACAGGTATGGCGCCATGATCACCATCGCTGGCGCCGTGATCACCATCGCGCTCAACATCACGCTGATCCCCGTTTTACATTATACCGGGGCCGCCTTAGCCACTTTCTTCTGCTACCTGTTCATGATGGTAAGCAGTTACTGGCTCGGGCAAAAACATTATCCCGTACCGTATGCCGTGAAGAAACTGATCGCCTACTTAACGATGGTGGTGCTGATCTACCTGCTGCACCTGGGAATGGTAAAATACCTGTCGCATTCGCTCTTGTTCTCGATCAGCAGCGCCACGGTATTGTTCCTGTTCTTTACCTGGTTTGTCAGCCGGGTGGAAGCCCGTGAACTCTCGAAACTTCCTATCATCGGAAAATATTTCAACCGCTGAACCCCGCCTGTCGTCCATGCGTAAACTTTTGCAATTCCTGTTGAAACGCCCGTTGACCTGGATGGCCAATAACCTGTCGGCTTCGCCGGAAAAAGAAGCCGTATTCAATTCCCTGACCAAACTTTTCAGGAGCGGGGAAAAACGGAATAGCAAACGGATGATCACGCACCCGTTCAATACCGCCAATGACCATTTCATCATTTTCAGTGACCAGCATAAAGGCAGCCGCGACCATGCGGATGATTTTACCGCCTGCGAACCCAATTATATCGCGGCGCTTCAATTCTATCATGCCCAATGTTACCATTTCATCAGCCTGGGAGACTGCGAAGAGCTATGGAAATACAGACCGGAAAAGGCGATACCCCGGAACAAAGCGGCCTTTGAAGCTGAGTCTGCTTTTCAGAACGATAAAAAGTATTTCAGGACCTTCGGTAACCACGATATCATCTGGAAGAACAAATGGGATGTGCACCGTTTGCTGAAACATGATTTCAGTCTGCCCCTGCCCGTACCGGAAGGCATCCTCTTACAATGTGAGACCGGTGACCGGAAACTCGGCATATTCCTGACCCATGGTCACCAGGGCGATAAAATGAGTGATAACAACGGCCTGAGTACCTGGCTCGTTGCACATTGCTGGGCGCCCCTGCAACGCTACCTGCAGATCAATGTGAATACCCCCAGCAAGGATGACACCCTGCGCAACAAGCACAATAAACTGATGTATGAATGGAGCTGTACCCGGAAGAACCTCATACTCATAACCGGTCATACTCATCAGCCTGTTTTCGCTTCGGGAAAATTTTCTTCACATCCCTCGAATCACATTGAACGGGATGAACATGATAAACTGCGGCCTTCCTATTTCAATACAGGATGTTGTTGTTTCAGCGATGGCGACATCACCGGGATCGAGATCGCGGAAGGCTGGATACGTTTGATCAAATGGCAAATGGAAGGATCAGGATCCAACCGGAAAGTACTGGAAGAGATCAGGCTGGATCAACTGGTCCAGGATCTCGATTAAACATCTCTTATTTCTTCAATCATCCTCTTTCTCTTCATTCAGCTTAATGAAAGCAGCACGCCTGGGGGCAGGCATCTTGCTGTTCAATCCCCGGACCCCTTTCCAGATCACTTCACTGAATTCAAGGTCGGGTACCCGGTCTTCCTTGCTGAGATCGAATTTCGCGGAACGTTCAGACAACTCGTTCCATACGATGTTCTTTTCGGTGATATCAACACGGGCAGGCAGGGCGGTAAAAGGCGTGAAATCGGGTTTTGAGGTAAAGCTCCGCCACATGGGTGTAGCTCCTGCATCATATTGGCTCATGGGCGGAATGCCCAGGATCAGTTCGATCGTACGTAACATACCCGAGGTGCTATACGGCGTATGATCGATAAAATTCCGTTTTACATAGGGGCCCGCCACATAGGCCGTGGTACGGTGCGCATCCACATGGTCCGGACCGTTCTGTGCATCATCCTCTACAATAAAAACTGCGCATTCCTTCCATACCGGGCTCTTGCTTAAAAACTCCAGGAACATGCCGACACTCAGGTCATTATCGGCCACATGCGCAAAAGGCGTGGGCTTGTTCTTACTCATTCCTTCGGTATGATCATTGATAAGGCGAAGGGTATTGAGCTGAGGCAGGGCGTTGACAGCGAGGAGGCTGTCGAAATCGCGTTTCCATTGGTTCACCCGGGTGGTATCCCTGATGCTTTGATCCCAACTGGTAAAATAGGTGCAGAAATGATTTTCCAGTACCGGAATATTGGGCTTATAGTCATCGGCGAATTCGCCATAGGTCCGGTAAGTGACTCCCGCCTTTTTACAATGATCCCAAAGAAATCCCCCTTTGTTGTTGGCGATCAGTCGCTGGCCTTCGGCATCATAACCGCCGCCACGGCCCCCGTAACTGCTCACCCAGTTCTTTTCCAGGTAATCGTTGGCGTAGGCGCCCATGCTCCAGTTATGCCCGTCGGCGCTCACTTCACCATCCACATAAAAATTATCCAGCAAGACAAAATCCCGGGCCAGTTTATGCTGGTTGGGTGTGATCTTTTCACCAAACAGCAAGAGGGAGGTATCTCCGTTCCCGCCGGGAATGTCACTCAATACCTGGTCGTAAGTGCGGTTTTCCTTAATGATATAGAACACGTATTTGATGGGCGACTTGTCACCGACCCGCTGGGGTATCGGGTTGCCTTCTTCCCCTTTGGACAGCATTTCCTTTTCCTTGGTATAGGGCGTGTTCGAATAAACCTGTTTCGAATATTTGCCGAGTTGTTTCTCTGAAGGCGTATTGATGATGCTCATCGTTCCTTTCATCAGACGGGCGATATATTGAGGACCATCCTCATCATCAGCCTGGTGCTTTACCCGGCGCCCGACAGGATCGGGGCCTTTCGGATTGGGAAATGATGAAAATCCTTTTCCATTGGTGACGAATATTTTTTTTCCGATCACTTTTACACAGGTGGGATACCATCCGACCGGGATAAATCCTCTGGACCGGCTGTCACCCGGTTCACTCACGTCAAATACGGCCAGGCAATTATTGTCGGCATTGGCGATAAACAGTGTTTTTTCATCTTCGCTCAGGGCCAGCCCGTTGGTCGTACTGCCGGGAGGAGCGTCCGGATATAAGGAAGCGGTGAGCGTTTCCATCACCCTTCGCTCTTTTGTATTGATCACCGAAACGGAATTATCATTGGCGTTGGCCACAAACAGATAACGGCCGTTTCCGGAAAGGCATAATTCGTTGGGATGGTCACCCACATCGATCATACCCTTCATCTCCTCATCAACCGTGCTGAATACGGCCACTTTCTTATTCCCCCAAACGGAGATATAAAGTTCTTTATGATCGGGAGAAAGTTTACAGGTATAGGCTTCAGCTTCCAGTCTGACCTGTTTGACCACGCTCTTGTTGCGAAGGTTGATGGCGTACAGCGAATTGTCATCCTTGGTGACCACATAAAGCAGCTGCCGGTCATTGTCGATATCCATGCCGGCCGGAGAGAGTTTATTCGGCCATTTTTTTCCCAGCATGATGTCGCCTTTCAGTTTAAGCTTTCCATTGACCACATCATAAACCAGGATCTTATTCTCATTTCCGGCTCCCACATAAAGCTGTTTGTCGTCCGCACTGAAACAGATGCCCAGCCAGCCCGATTTGATCTCCAGGTTATCCAGTACTTGATCCCTAACCGCATCGATGAGTTGCAGCGATTGCTTACCCTGGCCATTATTCGTGACCGCGATGAGTTTTTTTGAATGACTGACCGCCATATTGAGCGGGAAGTCGCCCAGGGGAAGGCTTCTGCCGGCCGGTGAAAGAGACCAACCGTTGGGAAGGGTGATCGTTTTTGGAACTTGTGCTGAAGCCATGGCTGGAAAAACGAGGATGAAAAGGATCAGGAATCTGGATCGCATGGGACAAGATTTTGAGTCTTAAAGTTACGACAGTTATGCCCTTTTTAGAGGATAGAAACAAATTTAACCCAGGCTTTATACGGAAAACAGGTGAACGCCGCCCCGTTTCTGAGATAATAGTCTATTGGTATTTCCTGCTGAGTTCGTAAATGATCTTCCGGTCCGATTCACGGATCACGGGCACACTATCCTGCTGTACAAAATGCAGTTTGAAAGCCCGGATGGCGGATGCGGTGTCGCGGATATTATAACCGATGATCCGCAGGGATTGTATCGCGTTGAAATCGGCGGGAAGGCTGGTGCGGGCCGTATCATACCAGTATCCATAACCGGCTGAAGCCAGTTGTTGCCAGGGAAAATAACGGTTGGGGTCCACCTTTCGTTTGGGCGCGATATCCGAATGACCGATGAAATTGGCTGCAGGGATATTATTATCCTTTTTCAATTTTTTACAAAGCTGCAGGAGGCTGATGATCTGAGCCTCGGGGAAGGGTTCAAATCCGTTGTTATCGAGTTCAATACCAATGCTGGCGCTGTTGACGTCGGTGAGGTTACCCCATTGTGCGGCACCGGCATGCCAGGCCCGCAGGTAATCATTGAGCATATGATGAATGGTGCCGTCCTTGCAGATCACATAATGGGCGCTGACCTGGGTACGCTTCAGCGTGAAGGTCAGCAATGTGGTATCGCAGGCATTCTGCGCGGTATGGTGTATGATCACAAAATTGGGTTTCCGCAGGCCAAAATTGGTGGTGCCTACCCAATATGGTGGCTGGGGTGTACTGTCGATGTATGTCGGTTGGCTGCGCAATTCCCGGGAAAGTGCCTTAGCCTGTTTCTTATACTGGCGGTTGGTGTCGGCGTACTTATTGGCGCTGCAACTGGTCAAAACCAGGACAAATGATAAGAGGAGGATCTTCTGACTCATATTCAATAACTATGAAAGGGAAGTTACACAGAAAATTGTTATTGCCGACCTCCCTATTTTTTTGCATTACAAATCAGAGTCTACACAAAAAAAATGAGCTGCCCTGGTGGGGCAGCTCATTCAAAATATTAAATTCATCATTCCAAATCTTTACAACGTGGCCATATCGATCACGAACCGGTAACGCACATCGCCTTTGAGCATCCGCTCATAGGCCTCATTGATATCCTTCATGGCGATCACTTCCACATCGCTGACGATCTGATGTTCGGCGCAATAATCCAGCATCTCCTGGGTCTCAGGAAGACCCCCGATCAGGGATCCCGCCACACTTCGTCTTCCAAAGATCAGGTTAAAGGCCGGGATCTGTGCCGGGGAAGGCGGTGCGCCGACACAAACCATGACGCCGTTCGTCCGCAGCATGCCCAGGTAAAAATTATAATCGTGATCGGCAGAGACCGTATCCAGGATAAAATCAAAAGTACCGGCACATGCTTTGACCTGCGCCGCATCGCTGGTCAGTACAAAATGAGCTGCGCCAAGTCTTTTCGCATCGGCCGCTTTTGAAGGAGAATGGCTGAGCATGGTCACTTCTGCTCCCATAGAGGCAGCGAGTTTTACTCCCATATGTCCTAATCCTCCCAGTCCTAGTACAGCTACCTTGGTGCCCTTGCCCACTTTCCAATGGCGGAGAGGAGAATAGGTTGTGATACCGGCGCATAAAAGCGGTGCCACCCCTTCGAGAGGTAATTGATCCGACACGTGCAATACGAAGTCTTCATGGGCGTTAATCGATTTGCTATAGCCGCCATAGGTATTTCCGCTTCCGTCCTTTTCCTTCCCGTTATAGGTACCTACCATGCCGTTACTGCAATATTGCTCGAGTCCTTCTTTACAATTATCACACTCCCGGCAGCTGTCGACCAGGCAACCGATACCCGCCAGGTCACCCACCTTGAATTTTGTAACCTGGTCGCCGATCGCCGTGACCTTACCTACGATCTCATGTCCCGGAACACAGGGATAAACGGTGTTGCCCCACTCGTTACGGGCCGTATGAAGATCACTGTGACATACACCACAATATAATATCCCGATCTGGACATCATGAGGTTTTGGGTTCCGGCGATCAATGGTCCAGGGTGCAAGAGGGCTATCTGCACTTTGTGCAGCAAATGATTTTGTTGAAGACATTCGTGGGAATTTGATGAAACCAAAGATAACTTTAAGGATATGAACCGGACATATATATATCATTCATATAATTGGCGGTACTAACATACCTGAAAACAGGACCTGCAGGATAGATAAAAAACATAATGCTTCTGAATATTTATCCTGGCGGGAGAAAAAAACCGAACTTTCCGGTATGAAAAAAATATTCTCCGCAACATTCTGCCTGTGTTTATTGATCACCGGCCGGGCACAAAACAAACCCGCCTATGTGTTATACAATGCCGAAGGGAAAAAAATCGCCTACAGTAAAATGATCCGTCAATTGGTTAAGGGAGACATGGTGATGATCGGCGAATTGCACAATAATCCGATCAGCCACTGGATGGAACTGGAGATCACGAAGGACTGCAAGGAAAAAAGAAACCTGGTTCTGGGCGCCGAGATGTTTGAACAGGACAATCAACCGGCGCTGGATCTATACCTCCAGGGAAAGTTGTCGGCCAAAGGCCTGGACAGCATGGCCCGGCTCTGGAAGAACTACCCCACGGATTATGCGCCCCTGGTGAATTTTGCCAAAGAAAACAAGATCGCCTTCGCGGCCACCAATATTCCCCGCCGTTATGCCTCCCTGGTGAGCAAGGGAGGATTTTCAGCACTGGACACCCTGCCCGCCAAAGCAAAAAGCTGGATCGCTCCGCTTCCGATTGCCTATGACAGCACCCTGCCCGGATATACCAAGATGGTGACCATGATGGCGGGCCACGGAACCCCGAATATGATCAGGGCCCAGGCGAGCAAGGACGCCACTATGGCTTATTTCATCCTGAAATATTTTGTACCCGGAAGCCTGTTCATCCATTATAACGGCAGTTTCCATACCGAGAACCACGACGGGATCGTATGGTACCTGAAACAACAGAAACCGGAGCTGAGGATTTTGACCGTCACCACCGTCCTTCAGCAGGACATCAAGAAATTACTGGAAGAGAATAAGGGAAAGGCGGATTTCATCATCTGCGTCGATGAAGACATGACGAACACCTATTAACGGGCCACCGGCTTTTGAACGGATATCACGAATAACTGTATATTTATTAAAAGAAATTCATCATGAAAACGATCGGTACCACCCTCCTCGCTTTGCTGTTCTTCCAAACCGGACTTTGGGCTCAAAATAATTCCGGGAATAACAAGCCGGCCAGGTGGATCACGCATACCGACACCGAATACCAGTTCAGTTTTCAATACCCCGACAATTGGGAGTTCAAACTGCCCGGCACCAATACCCGTTTCTTCGTGACCAGTTATCCCGAAAATACCAGTGACGGTTTCAGGGAGAACGTGAATTGCATCGCCCGCAAGCTGACCCAAAAAACTTTCCAGGTAAAGGATGCCGAAGAAGAGATACTTAAATCATTAAGGGAAAAACTCAGTGATTTTGCCCTGCTCTCGGTAAGTTATCCCCGCTGGAACAATACCCAGGTCATGCTGCTGGAGTACACCTGTTCGATGGAACTTGACCAGGAAAAAATTGATGTGCGTATGATGCAGCAATTAGCCTTTGTTAAAGGCACGCTGTATACTTTCACCTTCACGGCAGAGCAGAAGAATTATGACGCTTACCTGCCCGCGGTAAAAAAGATGCTCACCAGTTTTGTGGTGAAATAATGGTTTGCCGGGCTTTCACAAATCTTTAGCAGGCCGTTTACAATATATGCAGCAGGGAATACGTCATTGGTTCACACCTTTAAATCTTCCCTGTCATGCATTACCTGTTCGTATTGCTGTTCGCCACTATGGTCAGTGACAACAGCCAAAGTAAAAAAAACAATAACCCCGTCGTTTCCCCGCTCAGTGATTTTTCAGAGGAATGGAATGATCCCAGATTCCAGGTTTGCAATACGGCCGCCGACGCCGAATATCTGAACGAGGAGGAAAAGAATGTCATTTATATCCTGAACCTGGCCCGTTACGACCCCAAACTGTTTTGCAACACCGTAGTAAAGCAATACCCCGAGTACAATGACAACGCTGAACTGGTTCACACCACCTATTACCAGTCGCTTCTCGCCACGATGAGGCTGATGAAACCACTCCGGCTCTTACAACCCGACATGGATTGTTTTACAAGCGCGGAATGCCACGCTTACCATATGGGCCTCACTGGAGAGGAAGGACATGACCGGTCTGACAGCTGCCGGGGAAACCTGTATTACAATGCGGAATGTTGTGATTACGGCCATGCCGACCCCCTCGACATCGTCATGAGCCTGTTGATCGATTATGCCGTTCCCTCACTCGGCCACCGGAAGATCTGCTTTGGCAATTACCAGCGTGTAGGTGTTTCCATTTTGCCGCATAAGCGCTGGGATGTGAATGCGGTATTGGATTTTCATTATTAGGAGTTGGGTTGGCTAAGAGAACAAAAGAGAAAAAGAGGAAACCAGAACGCTGTTATTCTCTTTTTGTCCTTTTCCCTCTTAGTCCACTTTTTTATTGTCCGATCAGTTCCCTTATCACCACACTCGCACAAACCGCTCCAAAAACAGCCGGCAGATAGGATATGGTGCCATAAGCCGATTTCTTGAAATTCTTCCCGTCGGTCAGCATCAGGCTATCCTTGTCCGGTTCTTCCGGTGAGAAGACCACTTTGATGCCCCGCCGGATATCGTGATTCCTTTTGAGCGTTTTCCGAACCTGCTGGGCAAAAGGGCAATTGTAGGTTTTTGAAATATCAACCACTTGTAATCGGGTGGGGTCGAGTTTGGCACCTGCCCCCATGCTGCAGACCATCGGTAGTTTTTTCTGATAGGCCTTTGCGATAAAGGTCAGTTTTGGCGTGATACTGTCGATCGCATCGATGATATAATCGGGATGGGCTTCCAATTGTTTTTCCACCAGCTCCGGGTTGATGAATTCCCGGATCACCTCCAGATCCAGTTCAGGATTGATCGCCTTCAGCCTATCCGCCATGATCGCCGCCTTGGGTTCGCCGTGATTGGTAGCCAAAGCCGGTAACTGCCGGTTCCGGTTGGTGGGGTCCACCACATCCCCGTCGATGATGGTCATCCTTCCTACCCCGCTCCGGGCTATGAATTCAGCCGCGTAACTGCCAACACCTCCCAGTCCAACCACCATGACATGGCTATGGGAAAGTCTTTCCAGCGCCTCTCTTCCGATCAGCAATTCGGTCCGGCTCAGCCACGAAAAATCAGTTGTCATAATGAAAGGGCGCAGGGCCAAAAACGGTCACCGCGTTTTTTTGAATTTGCAAACTAAGGGAATCCTGACCGATCTGCAAAGATTCTGCCGCCAATTGATACCTGCTTTCAATGGAGATGGATGCGTCATCGGTTTCCAGAAAGATCCTGTCGGGCGGCAACTGTTTCAATACCTGTTGTAATGTCTTCAGATCCAGGGCCTTCCCGAAAGACAGGTAATGCCCCTCCCCGAGAAGTTTATTTGCCAGCTGCAGGCCCCGGTAAAACCCGTGAAAAATAACAGGAACCTTGTTTCCATTATGTTTCAGCACAGACAGTACATCATCAAATGCCCTTACACAATGAATGATCAGGGGTTTGCCGGTCTCGTTGGCCAGTTTGACCTGCTCAGTAAAGACCAGTTTTTGCAAAGCGGGATCTGTGGGACAAACCTTATCCAGTCCGCATTCCCCAATGGCGAGTACATTGGGTTGTTCACTCTTCGCCCGGAGCAGGGCCAGTTGCCCTTTCCAGTCATTTTCCCGGAGATACCAGGGGTGAAGGCCCATCGAATACCAGCCTGTTCCGGGAAGCCGATCAAAGTGCTCAAAGACATTTTTCAGCACCCATTCTTCGCCCGTTGCCGGGCCGTGACTGTGTATATTGATGATCAAAACAGATGGATTTTAGACAAATGCGCCCTGAATTTCCTTTTTTTCCGCCAGTCATCCAAACCGGGGCCGGTATAAGCGTATTTTTGATCCTATTGCGTGGAAATATTTTTCACCCTTTCTAAAACATGCCTTTTCCCCATTCGTCTTCTAACCTATACATGGAAGACGCGATGACGATACCGATACCAATGGCTGCCGAGCGCAACAACAATATCACCCGAACCATCAAGGAGGTCAGCAGGCGCCTGTTTGGCTTCATCAGGCAACGGGTGTCCAGCACCGAAGACGCAGAAGATATCCTGCAGGAGGTCTTTTACCAGTTCGCCGGGAATACCGAACCCATTGAGCAGGCCAGCAGCTGGCTGTTCAGGGTGGCCAGAAACAAGATCATCGACAGTTACCGGAAACAAAAACTCCCCCTGGCGGATGACGTATTGCCAGATGGAGCAGATGATGCTGAAGGGTTCAACTGGAAAGAGATGTTACTGCCCTCCGACTCGAATCCCGAAACGGATTACCTGCGTAACCTCTTCTGGGACGAGCTGCAGCTCGCCCTGGATGAATTGCCCGAAGAACAACGTACGGTGTTCATTCAAACCGAGATCGAAGGCATGCCCTTTAAAGAGATCGCCGCTCAAACCGGCCAGCCGGTAGCCACGCTCATCAGCCGGAAACGGTATGCGGTCTTGCACCTGAGGGAACGTTTACGCACCTTGAAAGAAGAATTATTGAATTATTAAACACGTTTAAAATCATTATATGAACAACATGAAAAGAAAAATCAAATGGGGATTCTTATTCATTCCCATTTTCATCGGCGGTTTATTTTTATTCACCTGGGTTGTGATGCTGTTATGGAATGCCGTATTGCCGGCCGCAGTGACGGCGATCAATCCCATCGGCTTCTGGCAGGCCATGGGAATACTGGCACTGAGCAAGATCCTTTTCGGGGGTTTTGGCGGAAAAAGCTGGAGGGGCAGTCCGCAGTGGAAACAAAAAATGAAGCAGCGATTTGAAAATATGAGCCCCGAAGAGCAGGAAAATTTCAAAGCCGAATGGAAGAACCGATGCGGGCATCGCTGGAGTGCCAAGCCTTTCCAATCATCCCCGGTTGAAGAAAATCCCACTCAACCGGATATCTCTAAAACGAACTAGCGTCAACCATGCAGATCCTGGTGTTTAAAATCAACTTGCCCGGACAAGGAAAGATACGTGAACTGGGTGGTCAATCTCTTGATCTGCACCCCCAGGTAGAACAATGAAATGTTGACTGGCATGATGAGGACAGGATCCTCAGGATAGTATCACCCCGGATCGATTTGGAAGTGATCATCGATCTCGTGAAAGAAGCGGGTTTTCATTGCGAAGAACTTTAGGATTTGAAGACTGATAATGGGTCAAGACGGCTTGAAGCCTTCTTGACCCTTTTAACTTTTTACATATTCCTCCTGTACTGTCCACCTACCGCATATAAGGCATTGGTTACCTGTCCGAGGGAACAATACCTCACGGTCTCCATCAATTCATTGAAAAGGTTTCCGTTTTGAATGGCTACCGCCTGAAGCCTTTCCAGCGCCTCTTTTGAACGACCGGCATTCCTCTTATGAAAAGCCAGCAGGTTGGTGATCTGGAGCTCTTTTTCTTCATTGGTGCTGCGTATCACTTCCGTGGGCAGTATGGTGGGTGAGCCGTTCTTGCTTAAGAAAGTATTCACGCCAACGATGGGGTATTCACCCGTATGCTTGAGCATTTCGTAATGCAGGCTTTCTTCCTGGATCTTGTTGCGCTGGTACATTCTTTCCATAGCGCCCAGTACGCCTCCCCTTTCCGTGATCCGGTCGAATTCGGCCATCACGGCTTCCTCCACCAGGTCGGTCAGTTCTTCAATGAGGAATGCGCCCTGGTTGGGATTCTCATTCTTCGCCGTTCCCAGTTCCCGGTTGATGATGAGCTGGATGGCCATGGCCCGTCGGACACTTTCTTCCGTAGGCGTCGTGATCGCTTCATCATAGGCGTTCGTATGCAAAGAATTGCAGTTGTCGTAGATCGCGTACAGAGCTTGCAGCGTGGTTCGGATATCATTGAAATCGATCTCCTGCGCATGAAGGCTGCGCCCCGATGTCTGAATGTGATACTTCAGCATCTGGCTCCGCTTATTGGCCTTGTATTTATATTTCAAACTCTTGGCCCAGATGCGCCGGGCCACACGGCCGATGACACTGTACTCCGGATCCATGCCATTACTGAAGAAAAAGGACAGGTTGGGCGCGAAATCATCAATGTTCATTCCCCGGCTCAGGTAATACTCTACATAGGTAAAGCCATTGCTCAGGGTGAAGGCCAGTTGCGTGATGGGATTGGCGCCCGCCTCGGCGATGTGATAGCCACTGATGCTCACACTGTAGAAATTCCTGACCTTTTCGGTAATGAAATATTCCTGCACATCCCCCATCAGTTTCAGGGCGAATTCGGTGCTGAAGATGCAGGTGTTCTGCGCCTGGTCTTCCTTTAAAATATCCGCCTGTACCGTTCCCCGTACATTTTGAAGCGCCTTTGTCCTGATCGATGCATATATGTCAGCCGGCAATACATCTGCGCCGCTTAAACCCAGCAGACGCAAGCCGAGGCCATTGTTACCGCCAGGTAAAACGCCTTTGAAACTTCCGTCGGCCGGAGAAACCTCCCGGCCATCCACTCCGATATATTTAGGCAGGGCATCGGCATCGAAAAGAGATGCGATCTTCTTGTTGACCTCTTCCATCAGGTCATTTTCAAGTATGTGTTTTTCGCACTGCTGATCGATGGCCGCGTTCAAAAAGAAGGCCAGCAAGATCGGGGCCGGGCCGTTGATGGTCATGCTCACCGAGGTCTTGGGATCGCAGAGATCAAAACCACTATAGAGTTTTTTGGCATCATCCACGGTTGCGATGCTGACACCGCTGTTGCCCACTTTGCCAAAGATATCGGGCCGGTGTGCAGGATCCTCGCCATAGAGGGTCACACTGTCGAATGCGGTACTGAGCCGCTTGGCCGGCTGGCCTTCCGATACATAATGGAAACGCCTGTTGGTCCTTTCCGGACCACCTTCGCCGGCAAACATCCGGGTGGGGTCTTCACCTTCCCGCTTCAACGGGAACACACCTGCGGTGAAGGGAAAATGGCCGGGCACGTTCTCCTGGGCCTGCCATTTCAGTATATCACCCCAGTCCTTGTATTTGGGCAGGATGACCTTGGGGATCCGGGTGCCGCTCAAACTCAAACTGAACATCTCCTGTTTGATGACCTTGTCCCGGACATGGTATTCGAAATAATCCTTTTGATAGGCCTTTAATTTCTCCGGCCAGTGGGTGATGAGTTTACGGGCAACGGGCGTGAGTTGCTCTGTATAGAAGTCAATCTGTTTCTTTATGATGGCCAGTAATTCCGGATCGGCCGCAGAGAGGGTTTCCAAAGCGCCATGCAGCTGGTATAATTTGGAAGCGATGCCTGACTGTTCTATAACCAGTTTGTCATAATCGCGGATGGTGGCCGTGATCTCACTCAGGTATCTGACCCTGGATGAAGGGATGATCGCCTGTGAAAGTTTGGCGGTAACATCAAAATGGTATGCGCCAAAATTTGTTTTTGTCTTGGTTTCAATGGTCTGCAGCAGTTTTACAAAAAGATGATTCACCCCTTCGTCATTGAACTTACTGGCGATGGATCCGATGACCGGCAGGTCCTCGTTCTTAGCAGTGAACAAACCGTGATTGCGCTTGTATTGTTTGCATACATCGTTATAAGCATCCAGTGCACCGGGCTTGTCGAATTTATTGATACAGACCAGGTCGGCATAGTCGAGCATATTGATCTTCTCCAGTTGCGAGGCCGCCCCGTATTCAGGTGTCATCACGTACATGCTCACATCGCAGTAATCAAGGATGGACGCATCGCTTTGTCCCACCCCGGCGCTCTCCAGGATGATCATATCGAAAGCGGCTTCTTTACAGATGTCGATCGCTTCCTGTACATGAACGCTTAAGGCCGTATTGTCTTCGCGTGTGGCCAGGCTGCGCATATAGGCACGGGGATGAGAGATCGAATTCATCCTGATGCGGTCGCCGAGCAGTGCGCCACCTGTTTTTTTCTTACTCGGATCAACCGAGATCACCGCGATGGTCTTGTCTGTAAAATTATTGAGGAAACGGCGGACGATCTCGTCGGTCACACTGCTTTTGCCTGCACCGCCTGTTCCGGTTATGCCCAGCACAGGTATTGCACTTGCATGTAAAGAGGAGGGTTTCATGCCATTCTCCGCATTAGTGATCTTCCTGGCGATAGTACGCACATCCTTCACCTCCCCCAGGTTCATCGGGGTCTTGTAATCTCCTGTTCCATTAAGAGGGGTATCACATTTCATGATCACATCCTCGATCATGCCCTCCAGGCCCATATGACGCCCGTCATCCGGGCTATAGATCCGCGTGATTCCGTAAGCATGCAGTTCTTCGATCTCCGCAGGGAGGATGGTTCCACCGCCGCCGCCGAATATTTTGATATGGCCGCAACCGTTCTCTGCGAGCAGGTCCTTCATGTATTTGAAGAATTCGACGTGGCCGCCCTGGTAGCTGGTGATGGCGATACCCTGAACATCTTCTTCAATGGCGGTTTCGACGATCTCGTGAACGCTGCGGTTATGGCCCAGGTGGATGATCTCGGCGCCCTTGCTCTGCATGATACGGCGCATGACATTGATGGCGGCATCATGACCATCGAACAGGCTTGCCGCAGTGACCAGGCGTACCTTGTGCTGGGGAGTATAAGACATAATGATGTGGCAATTTTTTCATCCCGGCCATAGGCCGGAATACAACCGAGGGGTAAAATTACTAATTAAAGGTGGTAAACCATAGCCTGGCAGCCCGACTCAGGGCTTGCTTTTCCTGAACACCGATCCCAGGTCGAACCAGGTTCCGAAGGATAAATTGATGAGCCGGTAATCGATGAATTTACGGGATGCGAGGAAAGAGAGTCCGCCCTGGAATTCAAATCTCAGACCGGGGACATTCTTAAAGCCGAAACTGCCGGTGAACCCGGGTTCGAAAAAGATCTTGGCCCGGTTGTTCAGGCTGTCGAGGTTATAATCATCCAATTGACTGGGGTTATAACTGGTTTGGATCTTGCTGTAATTCATGATGCTGGCCCGGATGGAAACGGAGGAGCTGAAACTACCTTTTGAGCGAAAAAGGATCGCGGGCTGAATATAGATCTTGGTGATGTTGGCCTGGTGGAAATTCGCGGCGATGCGGTCGATATCCGTAAAACTGAACCGGCCGAAACCCGCCCCGGCGAATACCTGGAAGAACACGCTCTTTTGTACATTAATGGGCAAATAATAACCCAACCCGAATTCCGTGAGGTTTCGTTTATACCGGACGGTCGCGCTGTCTGTACTCTCCGTGGTCTTCTCCCAACGGTAGAAATGTCCGGCCTGTATGGCAAAATGATCGGTGATGGCTACAGCGCCGTGCAGATCGTAACCCCGGCTGCGGTTATCAATGGTCTCACCATTACGCTTTTCCTCACCGACGAAATTGGTGGAGTAATATCCGCCGATCTTACTGTCGCCTTTTTGGGTCAGCACCGGTACGTTTTGCGCCGCCGGACTATATACATACCGGGGCGTGTTGCAGGAGACCAGTAGCAGGGTTAAAAGCGCGATCAGCAGGGTTAAGCCGTTCCATTTCATAGCCGTTTGTTTATTGGTTTCACCATTTTATATGCTGCAAATTAGATGCCGTATTTATCCGAATAGCTGCATGACAGGGTATAAAAAAGTTCATCCGCCAAAGGCGGATGAACAACTATAAAAAGCAACCGTTAAACGAATGTTATTATTTAAAAGTCCTCATATAATTCACAATAGCCCAGATATCATTGGCTTCGGGGATCTTTGTTTTATAGGAAGGCATATCCTTTCTTCCAACAGAAGTCTTATAGTACAACGAGCCGTCGGTTTGAGATTGGAATGCCGGTTTGGTAAAATCGCCGCATTCGGTATCCAGCTGAGAGGCTTTGGGTCCGTCGCCCTTACCTTTATTTCCATGGCATGATTTGCAATGCTGATTGTAAAGGGCTTTACCATTCACAAGGGATTCAGCATCGCCTTTCAAAGGATTGACTTTATTCTTGGCGGCATCAGGCACCGGCCAGGGTGGCTGGGTGTTTGTTTTAGAAACAAAACTTAACAAGGCAACGGTAAATAGGGTTGCGATCAGAAGGAAAAACGTTTTTTTCATATTTGCTGATTTTAAATATTTATTATTCACGGTAAAAATACAAATTTAATGCCGGATTTTTAGTTAAGGATTGGTTACGGATTCAACCGGATGAGGTTCTTCCTTACGCAACCGGAATAATTCGAATACGATGACGATATAGTGTCCCCAAACGGCGACCATCAGGATAATGAAGGTGACCAGCATCCAGATGGGAGGATGGGCGCTCCATAGAGCCCGGGGTTGTTCAACAATCTTATCTGATACCGGTACGCCCCAGGGTTGAGCGACAGAGGCCTCCAGGTTGCCATACAATTCATTCTCATCCAGCCGGACCAGTAAATTGATATTCCCTTTGGCGTCTCCAGGAAGTTTTTGCGGGATTTCAACAACGGCTTCACCTGTTTCATCCGTTGTGCCTTCTCCGATCTTCTGAGGATTGAACATGCGTTTTACAAAAACTCCCAGGGTGGCTTTATCTACAGGCGTTTCAGTACCTGTACCCAGGTCGATTAGTTTCACTTTTACTGTTAACAGCGAATCTTCTTTAACCGGAGTGATCTCCAGTCGGGCTCTTTTTATCGTCATTTCTCCTTCTGTCGCTTCCAGGGATTTATTTCCAGAGAATACCGCTTTAAAATGCAATTTGCCTTCCTTGTCGGTCTGAAGGCCTTCTGCCTTGCAGTTCAGGACCGCCTTCCCGTTCAAATTGGTGATCGCGAAGCCGATCTCTTTTTCAGCGGTATCCGTTACCAGCAGGAACTTGACCTTGAGGTAGGGAAGCACAATGGAAGACCCCTTGAATTTGGTTCGTAAAGCCGCTTTCAGGTCGATCGTATTATCGCCTTTCTGCACCGTGATGAAATCGAGTGCAGGGGAAAGCAAGGCTGGTGTTTCTTCCGCGACGACCTCTGTGGCTTTTGCGCTGTCACTCATGGCACTGTCTTTCTGAGCCAGTAAGGTGGCGGGAAAAATGAGCAGTATCAGGAGTCCGAATGAAACCCATAAAGATTTTAACGAATCGCTGCTGTTCATCCATTTTATTATCTGTTTCATATCATTACGTTTATTCAAATGATAACTAGGCATTTTTTGCAGGTTCAACCGCAGGGTTATTAGAATGATGATGGTGGTTGAATTCGGACTCTTCCAGCCCTGATACCGGGACTACTGTTACAAATTTTGACATCAGTGTAAAAAACAACAGGAAGGTGGCGATGCCAGCGAATGTCAGCGCCCATTCCGGCCAGGTGGCTGAGTATTTCACATATTCCATCCGGGTGTCCTGCATGGGTAATGCGGGTGTTTCAAGGGTTGGAACGATGATCAGGTAACGTTTGACCCAAAGGGCGATCACCATGAAGAATGACACCAGGGCGATCCAGTTGGGTTTCCGGGTCATGGGTAATGCCACGATCAAAATAGGGATGAAAATACCGACTACATTTGCGAACAGGGTCCACCATCCATAGGCTTCCGGATTAAAAAGTTTGTTGATCACTTCATTGTCCCATTTGGCCGAACCAAACCAGTTGGTAAAATATTCCGAGAAGGTAAAATATCCATACCCGGCAGCCAGGACCATCATGATATAACCCAGGTAAACAAAATGCTTATCGGTGAAGTAATTCTCCAGTTTGTACATCTTGCGGTAGACCCACATGGCCACGATCAGCACACCGCATCCTGAATATAAGGCGCCCAGCACAAAATAAGGGCCGAATATGGTGCTGTGCCATCCGGGCCTAAGTGTCATTCCAAAGATCCAGGACAGGATAGAACTCACAATGATGGACAAAGGAACCATGATGATGGCCAAAAGATTCTGGGATATGATCAGGTGTCTTTTCTGGCTGGCCGCACCTCGGTAACCCAGCGCCAGTATCTTGTATAATTTCTGTTTCCATTTCGGAATGTTCATATTCGCATCCCGGTATACAGCAAAATCCTTGACCAGCGCCATGTATAAAAAAAGCACGCTGCCCACAAAATAGGTTAGGATGGCCAGTACATCCCAGGTCATGGGTGACTGCAACCGCGGATAAATGAACAAGTGATGAAGACGGTCGAACCGGCCCACGCAAAGCAGGATGAACACCGGACCCACCACCACGGAAATGATGGTCATCATCTGTGCCAGCCGCACGATGGGTTTGCCCCAAGACACTTTAAACAGGTGCAGTAAGCCGGAAATGATCGCACCTGCGTAACTGAGGCCGATGAAAAAAATGAAGTTGACTATGAAGAGGCCCCAAACCACATTATCCCGCATTCCCGTTACACCGTGACCCCTGGATATTTGTAAATAAAGCGAATATCCGCCAACCGAAATCCACAATAAAAAGAAGATCACCCAAAAGAGGTTTTTCTTCCCGAATTTTTCAATGTTCGATTTCTGGTAGTTGAACGCTTCCTGTTGGTATGTATTGAGTTCCATAAAAATAGTGTTCGTTAAATGTTAAGAGCATTTTATACAACGCACGCTTACTTCGCCTTTTCTTCCATGATGTCCTTGAACCTGGCCTTGATATTATCCGGCAGGTTTTCATATCCCCTTTCTACCGGGAACTGCCTTTCTTTTGGCGGTAAGTAATAGACCCGGGGCTTGGTGCCTAATTCTTCCAGGAAACGATACCCGGCACGGTCTTTAATCAGTTGGGTGAAACTCAGGGTCTCATCCCCATTAGTTACCGTATCCTCATTCTCGTCTCCAAAATAGAATACCCCGTTAGGGCAGGCTTCCACGCAGGGCGGCAGCATGCCTTCCCGGGCCCGGTCGGGACAGAAATCGCATTTTTCCACCGTACCCACTTTGGCGGGGATCCCGGTTTCGGCAGAATACTGCTGCTTCATGATCTCCACCGGCAACTCGGGTTCATTCCAGTTGAATACGCGGGTGGAATAAGGACAGGCGGCCATACAGAATTTACAGCCGATGCACCTTTCGTTATCGATCAACACCAGTCCGTCCTGGCGCTTGAACGTGGCATCCACCGGGCAAACTTTGACACAGGGCGGGTTATCGCAATGAAAACACTGTTTGGGGAACCAGTAAGGAGCAGCCTTTTCGCTATCCTTCAGCAGTTTAACGGTGAGCCATTCGGTCTCTTCGGGGCGGTAATGCCATTTCTGGCAGGCTGTAATGCATTTACGTGCATTCTTACACCTGGCCAGGTCGACCACCATGACGAACTTCTTACCTGCGATCCCTTCCCGGGCTTCCAGTTTGGATATGATGGCCATATGCTCCTGGTGGTTGAGATAGGCGGAATCGATCTCGACGATCTCACCATCCGGGGACAGGAGCCTCACCTTTTCACTGACCGCCGTCTTATTGGAGGTACAGGAACAGGTTAAACTTCCACAGGCGGCGGTGGCCACCGTGGCAATGGCGACATTCTTTAAAAAATCCCGCCTGGACTTGTCGTTTATTTCTTGTTCTTTCATTGTGTTGAATTGAAAGGATCAACTATTGATTTTCTTTTGACGGATTATCCATCCAGGTATAGATCTCTTGGTTGGAGGATTTCTGTTTTTTTGTTGCCTGGTCCAGTACAGACCGGTCGATCTCTACCAGTTTGCCGTCTGCGGTGAGCATTTTCACCTTCTCCGGCTTTCCGGACGGTTTGTCCGCCGCCATGAAAAGCGACAGAAACCACCTGCGGTCCTTGTTCTCGGGGTTCTTATTATTTCCCATAAAATTGTTTTTTAGAAACTTGAGCAAAATAATGGTGCAATATATTCTGGGCTTAAAGACAATTTCATGACAGTTGTCAAGGATTAAAATGAGAAATATCAGGATTACCATATAGTTTCAAAGGGGGATCATGAGACATGAGAAAAGTCATTGAACAGCATATTATTTGTCATAATTCCGTCATCCGGACCCCTTTACATTTGACCCATGATTTTTTAAGTTCTTACACAGAATCAATTTTCAATAAGTAAACTTATTTTTTATGAAACGAATGTCATTCTTAAACGCAACAACGCTTTTCCTGGTTGTGCTGTTAACCTCTGCCTCCTTATTCCAGTGCAAGAAGGAAGGAAACCTGATCCAGGGACTTGACCGGACCTTCAAAGGAAAGGCAGACTCCACGGTATATGCCGCCTTCTATGACAGCTATAATGTCGTTCCCTCCGATGTGACTCCGGATGTGAATGATAAGATCAAGTACAGGGGCGTTCAAACCATTATTCACGAGTTTTGCGGTACCTCCAACTGCCATGGCGGTTCGATCGGTCCTAAGTTTGATACCTATTCCGAGATCATGCGCTATGTGACCGCAGGCAGCCCCGAAAGCAGCAAACTCTGGGAATACCTGACCACCAATGATTTTGATAAGGCCATGCCGCCGGTCAATTCCAACCACGAAATGACCTATACCGATAAATCCACTATCTATAACTGGATCAAGAACGGCGCGAAAGAAAAACCCGATCTGAAAGATTTCAGGCCGGCCGCCATTTCATTGATCGTACAGGGATGCGGATCCGCCAACTGCCATAACCAGGCTACCGCCACCGGCGGCTGGGCAAGGGCTGGCTTTATACCCGGACTCGTATCTTCTGATACTTCTCAATATACTTATATCAACCCGATCACCGGTGTTGCTACCGTTTATTGCCAGCTCTCCAATTCCACTAAACGCGACCTGGTATGGAATGCTTATAAGGACAGCGTGAAGAAATTCTACAGCGATACGGTTGCCAATGCCAGTTTCAGGCCCTGGAAGACCTTTGCAACCCCACGTTCCGCTTTAAGCACCCGTGGACCGCTAAATGATTATGATGATATTATCATGGATATCTGGTACCCGAAAAGTGCAAGAAGCAATTCATCAGTACAATACACGAATCCAATTACACTGATGACCTATTATGTAAAAGGAAATTACCTGAATGTGACCAGTTCCATGGTGTCCAGGTGCGACTCCACCCTTTTGCTGGCCAACCCCTTCACCGGTGTCTATGCCACCAATCACCAGGGTGATATGGCCTACGGAGACGGTGGTTTGAAACCTCATGAGGTTGCGCTTATCAAGGCCTGGTATTTCGCCGACCCGAATATTCCTGATGTATGGAAATACGGCAATGCCAATGCAGGCATCTTCAAATACCGTAAAACCGGAACCATCATCAAGAAATAACTGAACACACTCATTTAAAAATCAGCGTTATGAAAAAAATAATATTGACCATGGCTGTGACAACGTCAATGCTCATGTACCTGTTGTCCTCATGTTATAAAAATAAGGAAGACATTATCACGGTGCCTACTGTTTCTTTCCGCAGTGATATCGTACCCATCATGATCTCCGGGGCATGCGGATGTCATAATAATGGTATCGCCACAAGGGCCGTACAGTTCTCACACTACGATACGGTATTTTACGATGCCATCCTGGGCCGTGTCGGCTTATTTGACTCCTGGGTAAACGGAGGAATACACCCCGGTGCCGGTGTGATCGATTTCACCCCGAACCAGAAAGACCTGATCAGGCAATGGATCAAGGAAGGCGCAAAAGACGATGGCGGAGGATGTACGGTTACAGGCGCTGTTACCTTTACGGCCAAAATATTACCCTTATACAATACCTCCTGTAAAGGTTCAACCTGCCACGGCGGCATTGCCATCAACCTGGATTATAGTAAAATGGTTGCAGCAAAAACCACGTTGACCAGCATGATGAACAGCAGTGGTAATACTGGTCATCCGGGTGGAGCCCTGAGTCTCAGCAGCTGTACGGTAAAACTGTTTAATGAATGGATCGCACAGGGAACACCGCAATAAAGCCAACACATGACAAACCATTTCAAAGTATTGACAATTAAAACAGCATTTATGAAAAAGATATTATCGCTCCTGGTCATTTGCTTCGGCTTATTCGGCATCACATTTGCCCAGGAAGCATCCACTAAAGAACCCCCCAAACGCAAGTTCACCCGGACCACGTTCAACGCCACCAAGATCATCAACATGCAAAGCGTGGAAATGGTGAGCAAGGGAAACCTCCAGGTGCTGATCTCTCACCACTTCAGCAATATCTGGAACAAGGACGCGGGTTCCCAGAACCTGGCCCAGGTCTTTGGTCTTAATTCAGGTGTGGCCCATACCTACCTGTCCTTTGACTATACCCCCATCGACCGCCTTAACGTAGGTCTGGCCATGGCCGGAACTTCCAAGTTCGAAGGCTTTGCCAAATTCAAGATCCTGCGCCAGGAATCCGGTGCGAGGAATATGCCCATTTCCCTGGCCTGGTATTCCATGGCCAATGTGAACGCCGCCAAGGATCCCGAGAACCAATTAGGTTGGAACAAGTGGTCATTTATGAACCAGTTGCTGATCAGCCGTAAATTCAATGATAAGTTCTCCCTGCAACTGATGCCCACCTGGATCCATTTCAACATCGTTCCCTATGGCATCAACAACAGCAATGAAGTGTTCTCCATGGGCATCGCCGGCAAATACAAAGCCACCAGCAAGCTGAACCTGACCCTGGAATATTCCCGGCAGTTCAACATGTACAAGAACCTGATCTCCAAGAACGGCTCGATCGTGAACTACAATCCCGACCTGCTGGCCCTGGGTGTTGAGATCAATACCGGCGGTCACTTGTTCCAGTTCTATTTAGGCAGCACAACAGATGCTTCCCAGATCGACCAGCTGGCCCGCAACAACAGCAGCATCAAAGACGGTAACATCGCTTTTGGTTTTACCATCAACAGGACCATGGCGATCAAAAAATAAGTTGATTTAGTGTGGACATTTAAGGGCGGGGCCGACAAGTTTGTCGGCCCCCTTTTTTTTATCAGGACATACGGAAGGTCAATGCGGCAAAGTCCTCCAGGCTGAGGGCTTCAGCACGTTTATTAAAAATGGGATCGGTCAATACCTCGGCGGTGAACAAACTTTTTACCGCGTTTCTGAGTGTCTTGCGACGTTGGTTGAAAGCGGTCTTCACCAGTACCCAAAAGGCACGGTCGCTTTTAACCGGCAGGACCGTCTTTCGCCTGGTCAGCCGGATCACCCCGCTCTGTACTTTCGGAGGCGGCGTAAAGCATTCATTACTCACATCGAACAGGTATTCCACATCATAATAAGACTGCACCAGCACGCTTAAAACGCCATACACCTTGCTTCCTTCCCGGGATGCGGCGCGCTGGGCCACTTCTTTCTGGAACATCCCGATCATACAGGGCACATCATCCTTCCATTCAACGACCTTGAACAGGATCTGCGTGGATATGTTGTACGGAAAATTGCCGATGACCGTAAATGGAGCATCAAAGGGTTTTTCGATATCCAGGAAACTCGCGTGGATGAGTTTTCCCTCGAGGTTGGGATATTGTTTCAGCAGGTAAATTACTTTCTCCTCATCCAATTCAACGGCTTTGAAATCAATGCCGGGCAATTGCATGAGGTAACGGGTCAGCGCCCCGGCTCCCGGTCCAACCTCAAGCAATCGGTCAAATGAATGCTCCTTCAAAACGCCCATGATCCGGTCGATCACCTGACCGTCTTTCAGGAAATGCTGGCCCAGTGATTTCTTATGCGTGTACATGGGAACAAAGGTAGGGCAAAAAAAAGCCCCTTCGGGAAGAAGGGGCTGTTCAGGAATGGGGGTTAACGTTCTTAATTGGCAATGATTATTTTCTGTGTTACCGCTTCTTCATTGATGAATAGCTGCAGGGAATAAACACCATTGCTGTATTTTGACAGGCCATTCAGTTGTAAAGTATTGGTACCCCGGGTCACCCGCTGGTTCTTCAGCAACACGATCTTACCCAGGTTGTCTATAAGCCGGATCGTGATGTCTGATTCTTTTTCCGCAAAGAAGATCACGCCCACATAATCCCTGGCCGGGTTGGGCAGGATACTGATCTGTGTCTTGTTCTGTTGTTTGCGCACCACCAGGATATTGCTGTACTGGATATCGCCGGCCTTGCTGATCACTTTTATACGGTAGTAGATGATCTCCTTATTGATTCCCGCAACATCATCATTGAAGCCAAAGCTTTGTTGCTGATTCAACAAGACCGGTTGCGTTACGGTTCCCGTTCGGATGTAATTGACATTGTCGGTACTTCGTTCCACTTCAAAATGATCCACTTCCCTGGACGCAATGATGGTCCAGTTCAGTTGTACCCGGTCGGCCTGTAAAACTCCGGTCAGCTGCAGGAACTCAACAGGAAGCACCACCCCCACAAAGCGCCAGTCGCGGTCGGTATTAGGGACGTATTTCCGGGTCACTGTGCACCGGGCGCCGGGCGTGGCGTCTCCGGTAAAGGTTCCGCCGGTTCCCATACGATAGGAAGTACCTTTTACATTGGTGGTTGAATTGAGTGAATCAAAACGATTGTCCAATCCGTCATTATCGGTATCCAAACCGGTGAGGGTCACATTATCATCAGCCAATCCGTTCAGGTTGAAATCGTTTCCTTCGATGATGTCCAGCTGGCTGTCGCCGTCGCTGTTCGTATCGCGGTAATCGGGGGTTCCGTCAAAATCATGATCATATACGAATATGCCCGAACCTCCGTATCCCACTACATTATCATAGGTATTGGCCAGCCCGTCGCCATCCGTATCGGTGGTAACTGGCATCAGGTAACCTGCGGTTGACATGCCTTCAATATTATCCGGGATACCGTCGTTATCAGAATCGATATCCACATAATCCGCTTTACCATCTCCATCGGTACTGCGAATGGTCAACGGGCCGGGCATAGCAGATACAGTGGTAGACCAGCCGTTCGTTCCCAGCGCTCCATCCACGATGCCGTTCAGGTTGGCATCCGGCAATCCGGCTTCGATCACATCCACGATACCGTCGCCATCGGCATCCATATCATAGGCATTCGGTTTGGCGTCATAATCCAGGTTCTTATTGGGATAGGTATCCGCCCTTCCATCGGTATTGCCATCGGATCCGGTCAGCAACAGGGCTCCCGCATTCAGGAAGGCATCGTGTATGCCGTCCAGGTTGGCATCCGTGAATCCGTCCACCCTGCCATTATTATTGGCATCGGATGCACCGGCTTCTATGAGATCGGGTATCCCGTCATTATCACTGTCGAGATCGATGTAATTGGGAACACCGTCACCGTCAAAATCAGGACGGTTCAAGCCGGTTCCGGTATTGGAGGCCCCGGTATTGTTGGCGTCTACATTTTGAGAAAGGCCATCGCCATCGGTATCGGTGAAGTTATCGATCTTGCCATCGCCGTTGGTATCCACACCATAGGCTTCCACCACATCGGGGATACCATCATTGTCACTGTCCAGGTCACGCATATTGATGATGCCGTCCAGGTCAACATCAAAGCGGTCATCAACCCCGTCGGTATTGCTGTCAATACGACCCGGGAAAGTAGCATCAAGATAATTGGGGATCCCGTCATTATCTGAATCTCCCTCGGCCTGGAAAATATCATTTACATAATCATTATTATTGTCCACGTATCCCGGAGAAGCTGCGTCATAGGCATCCATGACGCCATTGGCCGGGTTGACATCCAGGAAGGCTGCCGCCAGGTTGCTCTCCACCCAGTCGGGAATACCGTCCTGGTCTTCATCCACATTACAGGTAATGGTTACCGTTACCTGCTGACAGGCGGTATTGTTACAATCGCCTTCTGCCCGAACATAATACGTTGTTGTGGTCGTGGGCGAGACGGATATCGACGCGCCGGTCCCTACAAGGGTTCCGCCGCAGGAGCCGGAATACCAATTCCAGCTGGCGCCGGTACCCAGGGATCCTCCGGTAATACCGAGATTGACCGAAAAGCCGGCACAGATATTATCCTTGTTCTTGGTGGCGGAGGTTGCCGCAAAGGAGATCATCTTTCCTGACAGTAACATTCCCGGCGACGTATAACGACAGGCCACGATTCCCATATTGCCACTGGCCGCCATGATCACCCGGTAATACTTTCCGGTATCAGCCGGTGTCACCGGATTGATGGTATAAGTTGATGAGGTTGCACCCAAAATATCGGAGTAGGGGCCCGCAAGCACATTTGCCACCTGCCATTGATAAACTTTTGAACCGGGTACCACGGTGGTATCCGATAAAGTAGACGTGAATGTCACTGCCATTCCCACACATCCTGTTCCCACACTCACGGTGGGCAAAGGATCACAAATGCCATACTGAACATCATCGATGGCGAAATCATTACCGCAACCACCCGGACCCGCATTGAGCATTTCCATGATGACATTGGTATAGCCGGCCGGCATCACCCATTTCATACCCAGTTGTTGCCAGGAATTGCTGGTGATATTGGCTGTTGTAAACTGGGTAATGGTAAGGCCGGTGGCCAGGTCTCTCATCCGGATCAGGAATTTGGGATATTTGAAACCGCCCAGTCCGTTACAGGTTACCTGGTAGGTCGCGTTGCCCAAAAAAGCCGTCCAGAAGGACATGGAATATTGTTGTCCGGGACAGGCAACGGGCAAAGTATCCCTGTAGAATACATTGGCCGGAGCATCGGCGTTCACCACCATCATCCGGCCATTCACATCACCGGTATGATCGGTGAGGCTGATCCAGTCGGCCAGGTTACCCAGGTTGGCGTTATTGGTTATACTGAACCGGTTGGTTCCAACCGGCTGGGTAGCTGTTCCCGTATATTGCGTACTCATGGATGGTGAAGCAGGTAATGAAGCGGATAATCCCACGCCCGTTCCAAATGTATTGGTATATAATACCTGGCTCAGTGTTCCGCATGGAGGAGTCGTCGGTGTCAATACGATCACAAACGGTGTGGGCTGACTTTCTCCCACGTCATCCGGTTTGCCGTTCTGATTCAGATCGGGTGTTGAACCATTGGTTGATGAATCCCGCAGGGCTACACTGTTCCATGCGGTACCCGTAGCAACGGCGGAATTGTTATAGACAACGCCCGACAGTATATTTGACAGGCGGCAGGAAATACGAATGGTAAAATTATTATTGGAAGCCGGATAATTGGGCAGGGTTTGAGTGGCCGGGTTCAAGAGTGTCACGTTGGTGGTTCCATTATACCCGGCATTCAAAGTAAGTCCGGCCGGATTATTGGTGAAAACCGCGGTAACATTAGACACGTTGGCGTTGGTATTGATCCTGCCCAAACTGTCTTTCACCTGGATATTCAGCACCGGACGGTTACCCATATTCTGTACAAAGACATCATACACCACATCATATTGATTGGGTGTTCCGGTAGGGGTTACCGAGATGAGCCGTTTTGCCGCACCAATTCCATGTATGATCTGGGTCATATCCACGGACCTTACCCCTTTGGTAGAGGCATAGGTATAGGACACAAAGTTGGTATCCGCCGTGATCGGGTCCAGTCGCCGGTAGGTGCAGGCGTTGCTGTAAGCGGATACAATATCACCATCAGCATATGCCAAACCCACCAGGGAAGTGGAGCCACTGGGTAAACGGGTGGTGTCAATATAAGTCGCTTTGATATGTCGTGTGGGTCCTCCCCAGCTCTGGTAATCGGGTGTATAGAGTTTGTTGTCGTAATTATAGTACATCTGGCCGTTGGGGATCATGGTGATATCCCCGCTTCCCACATTGAATAAGGTGTCGCCTATACCACCGGGGCCGGTGGTGAAATCCAGCGTATCGGCGATATTATAGATACCGGCCGCGAAATCGATCGGGCGCAGGTACGCTTTACTGCAAGGCGCAGCAGGAAATTCGATCGCCCAGCCGAGGCCGGTATTATCGAATGCCACACCCGCCATGTCATAAGGAAAGGAACGGACGGTATCCAATAATGCTCCCGAAGTGGCAAATGTTGTATCAGGCCTCCATCTCCAAACATAAGTTCTTGTACTGGGTGTATAGGTGGTCCAAAGGAAATATAACTTTTGGTCTTTCGGGTTAAAAGAAATACTAGACAAACTGATGGTGAACCTGTTGGTGGTAGAGGATGGCCCGATCTTCAGCCTTGGCCGGTATGCATTGGGAAATGTTGCCCTCGTCATATTCGGCGAAACATAACCGAAAAAATAGACCGAATCGGTTCCGCTTCCGCAGTTGTTTCTTCCTATACTCACCGGAGTATTCAGGGTGGCAGTTTGAGCCAAAACATCCTGCACGAAGCAGAACGACGTAATCAAGATAAAAAGTACAATTTTTCTCATACAATGGCTGTTTACAGAGGATTGGATATTGCTTGAAACATGGTCTGCGCGGCTGGTGTAAAACCGGCTTCACACCTTTTCGACACAGGGTTTTCAGTATTTAATAGTTGGATACCCCATACCTGAAAAATCTTAACCTGAAGTACAGGCCGGCTTGCCTGAGGCGCATATGCTGAAATCAGCATTACAGGGAGGTTTTGATTTTTCATTTACCGGATATTGATGGGCACAGGGTACTATGCTTAATATCAAAAACGACAAAAAGGTCAATTAATTGTAATGTTGAAAAAAAAAAATTGTGGTTTTCATAATCTGATTTTTCGTAGAAACACTAAGTAGTTTTACGAATTAAAAAAAATAAAATACATTCTATCAGCCAGTTACAATTCCCGGGGCTTTTGTTTACCGGAACCAATTACCTCATGGGCACTGGTTTTCCGTGCGAAACGGATAACGATTGATACAATATTTACAGTAGTGAAACGTTAATTTACCTGAGACTACCTGAATCCTATATTTTATGAAAAAAATTTACCTGACACTCGCTGTCATTGGTCTTATGGCCAGTACAGTCAACGCGCAACTTACTGTAACCGCCACAGCCACCAACCCGACCATTTGCCTGGGCAGTTCCACTTCCATTTCAGCGACGGCCACGCCGGTTGACTATACTATGACCTCGATCGCCCTGAACATGCAACCGCTCTGGGGCGTCAATTACCTGGCTGAGAATGGTGTTGCTGTTACACCCCTGTCTGCAGGCAATCTCGATGACGGCCGCTGGGAGAACATCAGCCTGCCCTTTAATTTTACCTTCTACGGAAACATTTATAATTCGATCCACGTCAGTACCAATGGCTGGATCGGAATGGGATCAACCAATACCCTCAGCACCGGTTTCGGATTCCCATTGCCCAGCGCCTCACTGCCCAATGCGGTGATCCATGCCATCACTTCCGATATCGATTTCAGGAGTCCGACCACTTCCTCGTTGGAATATTTTGAGGACGGATCCTATCCCAACCGGATCTTCGTAGTATCGTATAACAACCTCAAATTCTTATCCGCTGCCGGTACTGCCAATGTGCAGGTCATCTTTTATGAAACCAGCAACATCATCGAGATCCATACCCAGGATTGTACGAACACCACCAAACTGAAGGCCCAGGGGATCGAAAATGGTTCCGGTTCAAGCGCCAAAGTGGTTCCGGGCAAGAACAATACCGCCAACTGGGCGACACTGCCTTCCGTTGTTCCCTGTGCCTACCAGTTCACACCCGATAATATCACTTTCTCCTGGTCGCCGGCTACGGGATTGAATACCACCACCGGACCCACCGTGATCGCTACACCAACTGTAACCACAACCTATACCGTAACGGCAACCAACACGGTCACACTCGCCACCGGAAACAATACAGCCACCATCACGATCGATCCCGCATCCTTTGTACTGGCAGCCACACCGGGGGGCGCACAGATCTGCCACAACATCAGCATCAGTCCGGGCGGAACCTATTACCGCGACATCAGCAATTGTAACCTGATCGCCAATATCACACCATCCGGCGGAAGCCCGGTGAGCAACTCGATCAATACCTGTATCTCCCTGGCAACAGGTTCGAGTAAACGCGGAACGACCAATTTATACGGAGCCCGGCAATATGACATAGAACCGCTGATCAATCCCGCCACTTCCACGGCGAGCATAAAACTCTATTACCTGCAGAGTGAATTCAACGATTTCAATACCCGGGCTGCTGACAGCGGTCACAGGCTTCTGCCTACCGGACCTGCCGATGCAACCGGTATCAGCAACCTGATGATCCGTCAATTCCATGGTACGGGAACCAACCCGCTCAATTATACCGGCGCTTCACAGGATTTCACCACGGCATTCGGAGGCTTTACCGTAGTTTGGAACGCCACCAACAGCCTCTGGGAAGTCACTGTACCGGTCACCGGATTCTCAGGCTTCTACCTCACCAGCAAGAAAACGGGTTCACTGGCCCTCAACCTGGATTATTTCAAAGGGGTTCAGATCGACAAGAAACATCTGCTGAACTGGAAGGTCATTTGTACCTCTGCCGAGGCCAAATTTGAGATCATGCGCAGCGGCGACGGGGTTAATTATTCCGTGATCGGCCAACTCACCGCCAGCCAGCTCAGGTGTAACGAACCCTTCGATTTCACCGATGAATTTCCGCTGAAAGGGGCCAATTACTATCGCATCAAAATGATCGATGTGGATGGCAAGACCACCCTGACCAATATCGTATTGCTCACGCTGAAGACGGCCCGTTTTGAACTGGTTGGACTCAATCCCAACCTCATCCGGACGGAAAATCCGAAACTCAGGTGCAATGCGACGGAAAAAAATGAACTGAAGATCATCGTTTCCGATTTCACGGGCAGGATCATGCAGCAACAGGTGGTAGCCGTTCAACCGGGCCTCAATGAGATCGTGATCAACAGCAGTACGCTGAGTGCAGGCGCATACCTGGTAACCGCCATCATGGCGGGTGAAAAACCACAGACCCTGCGCCTGGTGAAACAATAAACGCTAACCCCCAATGATAAAACCGAAGAGCAGTGATGACCACTGCTCTTTGTTTTTACAGCCGGCGGGTTTTATGAACAGTTACAACAAGTTATTGTATTTTTACACTATAATAACAGCCATATGAGCGCTCCTTTCGAAAACAAGCCCGTCATCGGTTTCACCTGTGGAGATGTAAACGGGATCGGTATTGAACTACTGATCAAGACCCTGTCCGACAGCCGGATGCCCGACCTTTGCACCCCCGTGATCTTCGCCAATAATAAAGTGATCAATTTTTACCGGAAGAGCCTGCCTGAGAACAACCTCAATTTCACCACCATTAAGGAAACGGGCCGTTACAATAATAAACAACTCAATCTTTTCAATTGCTGGGAAGAGGATGTGAACATCACACCTGGCATACTGAATGAGATCGGCGGAAAATACGCGATCAAAAGTCTGACCGCCGCCGTAGAGGCATTGAAGGATGGAAAGATATCCGGGCTGGTGACTGCGCCCATTCATAAAAAAAACATCCAGTCGGCCGACTTCAATTTCACCGGGCATACCCCCTATCTGAAATCGGTCTTTGGCGCCGCGGATGTGGCCATGTTCATGATCGCGGAGAATATGCGGGTGGCCCTGCTCACCGAGCATGTTGCCGTTAAAGACATTGCCCAGCACATCAGCCGGGAAAAGATCGTGAGCAAGCTGCATGTCATCAACAATTCCCTGAAACGCGATTTCGGGATCAATAAACCCAGGATCGCCGTATTGGCGCTCAACCCGCATGCGGGAGATGAAGGATTGATTGGAAAAGAAGAAGAAGAGATCATCAAACCGGCCGTCAAGGACGCCAAACAGCGGGATGTATTTTGTTTCGGCCCCTATTCGGCCGATGCCTTTTTCGCCCGCGGGCAGCATGAAAAATTTGATGGTGTGCTGGCGCTTTATCACGACCAGGG
Source organism: Chitinophagaceae bacterium (assembly GCA_016721725.1). Taxonomy (GTDB): domain Bacteria; phylum Bacteroidota; class Bacteroidia; order Chitinophagales; family Chitinophagaceae; genus Ferruginibacter. The sequence goes on from JADKHN010000001.1 coordinate 440,581, forward strand.
ACTGATCCCGTTCAAATCACTCTCGATCGGCGAGGGCGTGAATTATACGGCAGGACTACCGGCAGTAAGAACCTCTCCCGATCATGGCGTAGCCTTTGATATAGCCGGAAAAGGCATTGCCGATGAAACTTCTTTCCGCGAAGCCATCTATCGCTGTATCGACATCATCAATACCCGAAGGGAATATGATGAGCAATACAAGAACCCGTTGAAGAAGATGAGTTCGACCGTAGTGGCCAACTCCATCGATCAGAAAATATCGGATATACCCGAGTAAATAAATGGATGATCATGGCCTGAAACTTTCGGGTTCAATCCCTGGCAGCCTAATTACTGAAAACCGAATCGGGAAGCCCCTTATTGATCGTATAATTAGTAATGGTGATCTCGGCCCTGCCTTTTTTGGTTTTCCCTTTTACCTCTTCCTTCTTTCCCTCGCTGTCCACTTCAAAATCGAAGGTCATCCCCTTTGGCATTTTATAATCGCGGGTATTGAATGAGAAAATGATCTTATCCGGTAACGCGTAAGCCTTGTATTTTCCATAACTCAATTCCAGCTCATAACTGCCGCTTTCCCGGGTGGTTGTCCTTGTTTTTAAAATAACGAGTGCTGAAACATCGATGTATAAAGTGGAAAGGACCAGGTCCGATTCTTCATCCTCCGGTAACAGCTTAACCACTTTTACGGGCACCCCGCCGACCTGGTCATTTCCCCCATCCAGTATGGTGAACTTTCCGCTGTTCAGCATGGTACCCAGGTTGATGCTAACCGCTCCCTTCGGAACAAAGGAAATGCCTTTTTCGTTTTTGATCCTGAGCTGGCCGGGTTTTTTAAAATAGATCCGGACCCCTGAAATGGGTACTTTTAAGAAAGCGACATTGGTCTTCATCCTGCCGCTGGCTTCATAATCATTTACCTGGTTGAGTTTGGCCCTGACCTGCTGAACCAGCTGATTTATTTCCTGCGCACGCAAATCCCCCGGACAGAACAGGATGACGGCAACAAGTAAACGGATTATTTTTTTCATATCAGGACAGAATATCTTTTTTTCTGAAAACAAAGACCGAGGCGGAAACGAAAAATACAATGTAGGCTAAAAGCACACCGATGCTCTTTAGAATAGCCGGCCCGTTTTGTAAAGAACCTTTGATCGTCTGGCCATCGGCATCAACCCCAATATAAAAAAACCCTTTCCAGCCCAGCATATAAGTCGTGAACAGGTAGGGCCGCAGATATTTGTCATACAAGGGGATCTGCATTTCGCTGATCAGGGTGCAAACGATGATGATACACACCGTTGCCACAATCGGACCGATGGAATTATCCGATAAGGTGGACAATAAAAGGGAAAGGGAAGCCACCATGATCAGGGCCAGGGAGGCGAAACCGAATGCGGCGAAATAGCGCCAGAGCACATCCGCTTTTTCGATCTGGTGAAGCTCAGTTGACTTGGCCACCACCACATCGTTGGCGCCGAAGAGCACCAGGCTTAGCACCAAAGCGATCAGGGCCATCCAGAACAGCAGGGCGATCACATAAAAGACCGAAGCCATGAATTTGGCCAGGATGATCTGGCTTCGGCTTACGGGTTTTGAAGCCAGTAACCGAAGTGTTCCCATATTGGCTTCCCCCGAAACAATATCACCGGCGACCAGCGCTACCAGGATAGGAACATGAATGAGCAGGAGATTGAGGATGGTAAAGCAGATCCAATATCCATTATTGATCTGATCATAGGGAATGAAAAAACCGTCATCTAGAAAACCCAGCATGAATTCGAGGTATTGCCTGCCATTGACCAATAAGGCCAGCTGGATCAGCAGGATGAATGCAGCAATGGCTGCAAAAGCGATATAGGTTCTGGGTTTCCTGAATATCTTGAACAATTCAATCTGTAAAAGCTTCCACATGCCCGGGTCGTGTTGTAAGTGATAAAAAATAATCCTCCAAAGTAGAACTGGGTTTTACGGAAATGACCTGAACCTTCATGCGAACGAGGTCTGAAACCAATTCGGGAACCTTTTTTAGGTCCATCTTTAATTGTATGCCATCTCCCGTCGTCTGCACCAGATCCTTCCAGCCGGTTTGTTGTAATTTTTGCCGGGTTTCCACATCATTACCGGTGTCCAGTTGTACCAGCGACCGCGTAGGATCGAGCAATGCAGACACTTCGCCTTCCACCATTTTACGTCCCTGGTGAATGATCAGCATCCGGTTCGCCGTCAATTCGATCTCGCTGAGCAAATGGGATGAAATGAGTATGGTCTTTCCTTCATCCCTGCTGAGGCTACGGATCAGGTTACGGATATCCGCGATGCCCTGGGGATCAAGTCCGTTCACCGGCTCATCCAGTAGTATCAAGGGGGGATCATGTACCAAAGCGACAGCGATACCCAATCGCTGTTTCATGCCCTGGCTGAAAGTCTTCACTTTACCGGAAGCCCTTCCGGCCAGTCCAACCATGTCCAGTTTATGCATGAATAACCGTCGGTCCGCTTTAAGTCCGCTCAATTTTGCAAATAAGGCCAGGTTCTCATAAGCGGAAAGATATTTATACAGGTCAGGCTTTTCGATCAGCGCCCCCACCTGCCTGAGTATTGAGCTGCGGTGACTGTTCAGGTCCTTTCCAAAAATCCGGATCTCCCCGCTGCTGGGTTTTACCAGGGAAAGAAGCATACGGATGGTTGTTGATTTTCCGGCGCCGTTCTGGCCAAGGAATCCGTAGATATCGCCTTCATGAACGGTGAAAGAAAGATCATCTACGGCAAGGGTATCCCCGAACTGTTTACTGAGGTGCCGGACACTGATCACGGGAGGCATGTTTTAGGTTATTCTCAAAGGTATAACGGATGAAGCAATGGAAAGTTTAAAACTTATTGCACACTGAAAATGAACGGGTTCAAAAAAACATTACTGTTCAGGAATTACCAGATGGATTCATATAGGACTGCAACGCCCTGACATAATTCTCAAAAGCCTCAATGCCCTTCTTGGTGATCCTGCACAGGGTCTGCGGATAGTTATTGCTGAATTGCTTGGTCACATCAATATAACCGGCTTCTTTGAGCTTATTGATCTGTACACTCAGATTGCCGGCCGAGGCATTGGTCTTTTCTTTCAGGAAAGTGAACTCCGACTCCTTCACACTGATGAGCAGGCTCATGACAGCCAGGCGCAACTGGGAGTGCAATAAAGGGTCTAGTTCTTTGAATTCCATTGAAACCGGTGGTTAAAGTTGATCTTTCTGCCTGAGTTTACGGTATTGGGCCCTCATGATGAGCCCGGGGATGATATATCCGGCCATTACCGCGCCGGCCATGATCAGCATATCGTATTTGAATTCCTTGTTGATGAAAATGGCGATGGCTCCGGCCCAGTTCAATGCCGCGCCGATGATCAGGGCCCTGGACTTGAGCACGCCGCCATTCACCAGCATCAGGATGGCGAAGATCATCAGGAAATAACCGAATCCGCTGTTTGGGCTGACGGAAATATTGATGGAGATGATGATCGTGAACAGGGAAACGATAAAAGCAATGTTCACATAACGCATCACTTCATCCACATAAGTGAGCACGGTCTTCCTTCTGGGGCGGAAGATATCAACTAAAAGCATGATGACCGTGATGCCGCCAAAAATGTTCCAGGCCAGGAAGATATTTTCTGAACCGATATCAATGAATATATAAGTGGAGACACAGGTGAGGAAGATCAGGGTGCCCCAGAGCAGCCAGCCCGAACCACTGTCGGTGATGTTCGACCGTGCCTGCCGGATCATCTGCTGGATGAGCGCCAGGCTTTTCTCGTTCGAAAAAGGTTGTTCATTTTCCATATCAAAGTTGATTTTTGAATTTCTGTCGCAGGAGGAAACCGGGAATGATCCAGGCCAATAATACCGCGGCGGCAATGAATAACAACTGGAAATCCACCGGGACAAATACGGATCCGACAGCAAGGACCCAGCAAGAAATGCCACCGATCACCAGGGGTTTGAACTTGAGTATGATCCCGGATAAAAAGGTAGGCATACCATATAAGATCAGAATGGCCGGGTTGATGCTGGCATAAGCTTTTTGGTAACTCAGCACAAAAACAAAGATGAATATACAGGCTACAAAACAGATCCAGACATAACCCACGATCTCAGCAGTATAGGTCTTTACCCTTTCTTTTTTGGCTTTACGGGCAAGAAAAATAAACTGGTAAATGACCACGAGCCAGGTGGAGAACCAGATATAATAGGTCTGTTCAACGGCGAAAAAATATTTAGCGATGAATTGGGTCAGGCTGCAAATAAAAATCACGATGCCCCAGATCAGGTACAGATGGCCCGATTCACTGAAATTGTTCTTGGCCCGGTTGATCATCGTTTCGATGAGTTGCAGGCTGCTCTTCTCATTTAAAGGCTGTTCCATGGTCGATGGTATTAAGCGGCTGTTCTAAACGGCCGTAATGAAAATAAACACCTGCATCATTTACATTCCTGCAGGAGCTGTTCCACCCTGCCTTTACCCCAGTTGGGATGCAGTTCGCTCAGGGGTGTGAAAGCGCCGTATTTATCAAGCGAGGTTTGCAGTACCGGTTTCGCCGTGCTGCAGCCTCCGCCGAATTGCTCAGGGGTGTACTTCAATCCCTGTCCCTTGAGTAAATAGGGCCGAGGATTAGCGGGATCCAGTTCCATGGCCTCGTCCATGAAGGAGGATACTTCCTGCCCGTATTCCATATAACGCTGCATGGGGTTCACCATCATGTGGCAACTGGCGATCATGCTTTTGATGCAGGAGATCTCCGAATTCTTCGGAGCCAGCGAATCGGCCTTCGCGATCAGCGCGCTGGCCTTATCGGCATAAGCATCGGATCTGGACTTGTCCGCATCCACATAACCTGCATTGACCTGGCAGTATGCCGCGTAATAATAGGGAAGCCACTGCGATTTTTCTGCATTGGCGATCCGTTCAAAATTATTGGACAGGCTCACCAGGCTGGCCGGATTGCGGAAACTGGTATCGATGGCCGCAAGGTTGTTCTTCATCGCTGACAGGTACCTTTCGCTTTGCGCAAAAGAGACTGCAGACAAAAGAATAACGGAAACAAACAGTATTGCTTTTTTCATGATGATCTTGTTTTTCAATTTATTTTTTATTTTTCAATTTTTCATATTCACGTTCAACAGAATGGGAACCCGGAAAAATATAGGCGCCCGCGTAATGAAAGGCAAGACCGATCCCCCATCCCAAAGTGGACCACAATGGCCAGGGAAAATGCGACCAGTTATATTGGTCAAAGTCCACCTGGTGACGCATGGCTGAAAAATACCAGAGCGCCCACAAAAAAGCATTGACAATGACATAAGTGACAGCGTGCCTTTTGAAGGCGGCCCTTTTTTGAGCGATCTCCCACAATTCGGGGTCTTTGCCTTCCGGAGCCTGACGAAAGTGTGACATGGTTATTTTTTTTTAAAGGTTATTGTTAATGGCTTCCTGTGTTCTGTCAATACCAAAACTGATGAAACAGCCCAGGAAGATGAATCGTTTCGACGGGGGCGTAACAGCCTCTTTCCGGCTGCCATCATTATTATAATTGTAATTGAAAACCTGGTTCTGGCCCAATACATTATTGATCCCCAACACCCATACGGTAAAGGCCTTCGCGTTCTTCTTACCCAGGCCTGGCAGGTAGTTCACACTGAAACTCATGCTGTTGTAGTTGATGGTCTTGCCCGCGTCGGTGATGATGTTCCTGGCGGTGGTATTATCATAGGCGATCCGATAATAGGGCCGGCCCGAGGCAAAATTATAGCTGAGGTTGAATCCGGTCTTCCAGGGCAAAACGAATTTCTTGACCACCAGGGAAGCGGTATGATTGGCCGCGAAAGAAGGCGTTATCGCGGTGGGAAAATTCAAAAAGTCCCGCTTGGTATCCAGGTAAGAGTATGAGACCCAGTAATCCACGTCCTTGAATGTCTTTTTATCGCGCCAGAACAATTCCACACCCCGGGCATCGCCGTAACCGTTGTTATTGGCCGCTACTTCCCTGCCCGTTACACTTACACTTGTCTTATACAGGTCACGGTATTTTTTCAGGAAAGCCTCCACGCGGAATGAACGCTGCCCGGTGATCTTCTGGTATTGAAGGATATAATGGGCGGCCCGGGAATAATTGAGCTGGGCAACAGCAGGCAGGTATTTTCTTTCGGGGTTCTGATAAAAAAGCCCGTAGGCGAAGGAAGCCTGGCTGTTGTCCCGGAATTTATAAGCGACCGAAAGCCGGGGCGCCAGATTCCATTTGTTCATGAGGTCCGAATGCTCCAGCCGGCCTCCGATCTTGGCGGCCAGGTCGTTGGTGAGATAGAGGTCGGTTTCAGTAAACAAGGAAAATAAATGATCCTTGACGGTTTCCGGGAACCTGGTGCCATCATACAGGGTATAGGTCGACCTTTCCTCGCTGTAAAAATAATCGCTCCCGAACCGGATGGCGGTCAGCCCCTTTAGCTTCTTCTCCAGTACCAGTCTGGCTTGTGCATAGACCGCCCGGTTATTGAGCCTGAAATTCTTAAACGCATAAAAGGAAGGACTGGTGATCACTTGTTTCTGGTTGCCGGCGTCCTGCAATTCATTGATGATATCATCTTTGTTGGTGCTGAAGCTGATCCCGGTATTGATCCTCCAGCCTTTGCCGATACGGTCTTTCCAGCTGATGGTCTGATAGGTATTCAGGTTATTGATGGAAAACGCGTCTTTCATCGAAAGGGAATCGATATCCTGGTTCCTGAAACCGGTCACGTTGGAACTGATATAACCATAGTATTTGACGAACCCGCCGTTCCGGGTCTTTATCCTGAAATTGGCATCCCCCTGGTGATAGACCGGGATGGTAAAGAAATCCTGCTTGTACTTATTGAATTTAAAGGCCAGCCAGAGGTTGGTATAATTATAGGAAATGCCCCAGGAAGATCTTTTATCCCTGGCCAGGTGTTGGATGCCCCCGCCCAGGCCAATGACGCTGATGGCGAGGTCGGCTTCGGTCCTTTCGGGCAGGTCCTTGCTTTCCAGGATCAAAGCAGAGGAAAGCGCTTGTCCGTATAAGGCCGAATAACCCCCCGTACTGAAAACAGTCCCTTTGAATAAAAAAGGATTGAATCTGCCCCGGGTGGCGATTCCCGGTGTGCTGCTGTAAAAGAAATTATTCACCAGGTTGCCGTCCATATAGATCTTGCTTTCGGTAGCCGAACCTCCCCTGACGAACAAACCCTCCGATTCTCCCACTTGCTGGGTTCCGGGGAGGGTTTTGAAAGCGCTGGTCACATCGCCATTGGCGCTGGGCGTGGTCACGATATCAATGGCATTCAAAACAGCACCTTTATTCTTATCACTGGCTTCAAAGGATCCTGCCGAGATCACCACCGCTTTTAGCTCAGTGACCAATTCCTTTAAGATAATATTTAATATAATAGGTTGGCCTGAAATTGACAGCTTTTGTATATGGGACTGGTAGCCGATGATGGAAATTTCCAGGATCTGATCTCCTTTTTCAGTTGTCTGGAAGGAAAAAGTTCCCGTCGAATCAGAGGTGGCTCCGTCATAAGAGTTCTTTATTGTGATACTTGCCCCGGCTACCGGGTTGTTCTTACCATCGTTGATCTTACCCGAAACCCTTATTTGTGCCTGGGCTGAAAAGCATCCCAAAATCATAAATATGAACCAGAATTTTCTCATCGAAGTAAAACTTTCGACAAAAATAAAGTAGTTTATAATATAAACCAAACTAAAGAGAAAAAAAATTTTTTACCGGTTAGAAACGGCCTGAAAAACGAAACCGAAATAATTATATAATCTATTGACTTTCTTTCATTTAACTAGGTTTTTGGAGGTATTGTTCAAGCCTTATCATCCCACCTGAATTTATTCACATAACTCAAAATTTATTTTTTTTTGTGGGGGCAATTTGTAATTTAGCAATAGAATTTAATGGGTTAGTAAGTACAAAGGGTCAGCAGAAATGTTGACCCTTTTACTTTTTGGTCATGCTGAATATTTCTCCATTCTTTTACGCCCCTTCCCGCATAAACATAAACGAATACCGGATCAATTGAATTTGATGGATCTGTTTTTCATCTGGTGGATCATTAACCGGCTCGATTGGATTTATCCAAAATGGCAGATCGCATTTTCCTTTATACATTTACGGAATGAGCAAGACCAAATCGGCATTTTTTTGCCAGACCTGCGGATATGAAAGCACCAAATGGCTGGGCAAATGTCCCTCCTGCAACAGTTGGAATACTTTCGTTGAAGAGATCATCGTAAAAGGAACCGATAAGAAAGAGAAAGATGAATGGTCTGAGTACAAGCGGGATGGTAAACTAAAAACGATCGCCATCAATGAAGTGAGCAGCGCCGAAGAAAAAAGGATCGTTACCCGCGATGCCGAACTGAACCGGGTACTGGGAGGCGGGATCGTTTTGGGAAGCATCGTACTCGTAGCGGGGGAACCGGGCATTGGAAAGTCAACACTCTTTTTACAGGATGGATTGCAAATGAATGATGTGGTGACCTTGTATATCAGCGGTGAAGAAAGTGAACAACAGATCAAGATGCGGGCGAACCGCATCGGCATCAGCAATGAAAACTTTTACCTGCTCACGGAGACCGGCACTCAAACCATCTTCCAGGAAATAAAAAAACTGAAGCCCCAGCTGGTGATCGTCGATTCCATCCAAACGCTGCAATCCCCTTTTATCGAGAGCGGACCCGGAAGCATCAGCCAGATCAGGGAATGCGCGGCTGAACTGCAGCGCTTCGCCAAAGAGACCAATACCCCCGTGTTCCTGATCGGGCATATCACCAAGGACGGCAATATCGCCGGGCCCAAGATACTCGAACATATGGTGGACACGGTTCTGCAGTTCGAAGGCGACCGGAATTACGCTTACCGCATCCTGCGCACTTTAAAGAACCGTTTTGGCTCAACCGCTGAACTGGGTATCTATGAAATGACCGGACAAGGGATGCGTGCCGTCAGCAATCCTTCCGAACTGCTCATCTCTCAAAAAGAGGAACAACTGAGCGGGATCGCCATCGCCGCCTCCATTGAAGGGATGCGGCCCTTGCTGATCGAAGGGCAGGCCCTGGTCACTCAAAGCGTTTACGGCACCCCGCAACGTACGGTCACCGGATTCGACCTGCGCCGTTTGCAACTATTATTGGCCGTGCTGGAGAAAAGAGGTGGATTTCATTTCGGGGTCAAGGATGTATTCGTCAATATCGCCGGTGGTTTGAAAGTGGAAGACCCTTCGATCGACCTGGCGATCGTAAGCGCCTTGCTGAGCAGTTACGAAGACGTTCCCGTGAATCAACGGTTTTGTTTTGCCGGTGAAGTGGGACTGAGTGGTGAGATCAGGGCGGTAAACCGGATCGAGCAGCGCATCGCCGAGGCGGAAAAACTAGGGTTTGAAAAGATCATTGTCAGTAAGTATAATGCCAAATCCCTGGATCAGCTGAAATCCAATATAGAAGTTGTTCCACTAGCCAAAGTGGAAGAATTGTACCGGTACCTGTTTTAAAAACCGATTCATCCCGTTTTTTCAACCGCTCTTTTATGAACGGCTGCTTTAATTTTACCGGGTTCTGCTTAATGAACAGGAACCCATGCTTGTTTTAAAGGATCTTTGGTCGGCCACCCTTCATCTGTTCTATCCGCATCTATGCCAGGGATGCGGCAGTGATCTCCTGCAAAACAAGGACCTGTTATGTACCCGGTGTATCCACGAATTACCGTTGACCGGCTTCGCAACCTGGGCCGGGAATCCCGTGGAAAAATACTTTTGGGGACGAATACCGGTTCAAGCCGCTCACAGCCAGTTCTATTTCACCAAAGACACCCTGATCCAACACCTGATCCACCAATTAAAATACAAAAGCAATAAGGCCATCGGGAGGCTTTTGGGTGAAATGATGGCGGAAAGCCTCCTGCTCAGCGGCCGGTTCCCTTCCATCGATTACCTGGTCCCCCTTCCGCTGTTTCCCGAAAAAGAACACCGCAGGGGGTATAACCAGGCAGCGGTCATCTGCGAAGGCATGTCTGTGGTCATGCAGGTACCCGTTAACAATGATCTGGTGGTTCGACGCCGCTCCACCGAAACCCAAACCCGTAAACACCGGACAGAACGATGGCAAAATGTGGAATCGAGTTTCGCCCTGTCCCGGAATGATCCATCCGACGGTAAACATATCCTGTTGGTTGACGACGTGGTGACCACCGGCGCCACCCTGGAAGCCTGTGGTCGCATCATCCTGAACGAACCCGGTAACCGGTTGAGTATCGCCACGCTGGCCCATGCCCCGAAATGAGGTCGATGAATGTATAGGCAAATAACTTTAAATTTGAAGCATGAAGAAGTTCGCCCTGTATTTTTGGCTGGTCCTGTCCCTGGCTTCCCTGTTATTCACTTCCTGCAAAAAAGACTCCTTCATCTCCAGTCCGGATGCCCGACTTTCCCTGTCAGCCGATACCTTGAAATACGATACCGTTTTTACAACAACCGGATCGGTGACGAAGTCTTTCAAGATCATCAACGAGAATAACCAAAAACTACGCCTCAGCAAAGTGAAGCTCATGGGTGGCGCTTCTTCTTCGTATAAGATGAATGTCGACGGGATTGCCACGGTTGAAGCAAACGACCTGGTCATTGAGGCGAACGACAGCATCTATGTATTTGTATCCGTAACGATCAATCCCGGTGCGGCTAACCTGCCTTTCATCGTCAGCGACAGCATTCAGATCAGCTATAACGGCAACAACCGGTTAGTACAGTTGCAGTCATACGGCCAAAACGCCAACTTCCTCCGGAACCGGGTGATCACCGGCAATCTGGTCTGGACCAATAACCTGCCCTATGTCATCCTCGGTAGCATCCGCATAGACACTACCGCCAGCCTGACCATCAATCCCGGTTGCAGGATCTATTCCCATGCCGATGCCCCTTTCATCGTGGACGGCAACCTGATCGTGAATGGTACGAAAACAGACCCTGTTGTTTTTACCGGGGACCGTCTCGATCCCGATTACAAAGACCTGCCGGCTTCCTGGCCGGGCATTTATTTCCGGGGAATGAGCCATGATAATATGATGCGCTTTGCCCAGGTCAGGAACGCCTACCAGGCGGTGGTGGTCGAAAAACCATCACCAAATGCCAACCCCAAACTGGTGCTCCACCAATGCATCATCGATAATGCTTACGATGTGGGTCTTCTTTGCGTGAACACCAGCCTGCAGGCCGATAATTGCCTGGTCAGCAATTGTGGTAATAATATTGTCATGAACTATGGCGGCAGCTATAACCTTACGCACGTGACTAATGCCGCTTATTCGACCAACTATTTTTTCCATAAAGGGCCGGTGCTGCAACTGACCAACTATACCAGCGTAAACGGCAATCCGGTCAGCGCCGATCTCAATGCCGTATTCCGCAATTGCATTTTCTGGGGTGAGACCGGGTTCACGGATAATGAGGTACTCGTGCAAAAACAGGGCGCCAATATCTTTAATGTGTTGTTCGAGAAGAACCTCTACCGCAATCAATCCGATCCCGCAAACAGTACCCTCAGCGGCAATATCCGTAATGTTGAACCTTTATTCGACAGCATCGACGTTAATAAGCATTATTTCGATTTCAGGTACACCAAAAACCCGGTTGCCCCCGGGATCAACGCCGGTGTGCCGACCGTTTTTCCCAAAGACCTGGACGACAGGAACCGGAATGTGGGTGTGCCTGATCTGGGTTGCTACGAAAAACAGTAAGCTTCCCGAACAAAAGACCTCTATTAATGTTAAACTAAAAAATCAGTCATGAAAAAGATCCTCCCCATATTATTTTTCAGCGCCATCAGCGCATCCTGCCAGTCACAAAGCAATGCCGGGCTACCCGCCGAAAGCAACACCCTGCAGCAGGTTCCGCAGCAAACCCGATCGATCTACAGTTTCCAGGTGGAAGGGCTGAACGGAGGGACCATCAATTTCGCCGACTTCAAAGGCAAGAAGATCCTGATCGTGAATACCGCCAGCAAATGCGGCTTCACCCCGCAGTATGAGGAACTGGAGAAGCTCTATCAGACCTATAAGGACAAACTCGTGGTCATAGGTTTTCCTGCGAACAATTTCCTGAGCCAGGAACCGGGCAGCAATGCGGAGATCGCCGAATTCTGCAAAAAGAACTTCGGCGTCACCTTCCCGATGGCGGCCAAGATCTCGGTCAAGGGAGATGACATCGCACCCATCTACAAATGGCTCTGTAATATGAGTGAGAACGGGGTACTCGATGCCACGATCAAATGGAATTTCAACAAGTTCCTCATCGATGAGAACGGCACGATCCTCTCCTGGTACCCCAGCAAGGTGAAGCCAATGAGCGAGGAGATCACTTCCAAACTTTAACTTCCCCTCATCCTTGTCTCTGACAAGGATGAACTGGTTATTCGTCTCCGACGAATAACTGCAATAATTTCCCACAATGCAATAAAAGGTCACCGAGAAGAATGATCTCAACTGTTGATACCATCAAAACAACGGTAGCCCTATCTTTGTATCATGCAGTTCGAATCCATCATTGGCCAAAAGGAGACCAAAAAGCAACTGGTGCAAATGATCCGGCAAAACCGGCTCAGCCATGCGTTGTTATTCCTGGGCAAGGAAGGGAATGGCTCCCTCTCCCTGGCGATGGCCTTCGCGCAGTATATCGTCTGCGAAAAAGTGAATGGAAAAGAACGACCGGTTAATGAGCCTTCCTTGTTTGGTGACCCCGAACCTCCCCGCCTGAATGACTCCGTCGGGCAGGCAACCTCCAACCACGAACCTTCAACCCTCACTGATTCCTGCGGCACTTGTCCCGCCTGTGCCAAATCGGCCCAGCTCATCCATCCCGATATCCATTTCTCCTACCCGGTCATCACCCGGAAATCGGGAGAAAAACCCATCAGTACCGATTTCATCAAAGAATGGAGGGAGTTCATCACCCTGCACCCGTATGGAAATATTTACGACTGGCTCCAGTTCATTGAAGCCGAGAACAAACAGGGCAATATCACGGCCAGCGAATGCAACGACATCAACCGTAAGCTGAACCTGAAAAGTTTTGAGAGCGAATATAAGATCCTGATCATGTGGATGCCCGAATTCCTGGGCAAGGAAGGGAATAAATTGCTGAAACTGATCGAAGAACCCCCACCCAATACCCTATTCCTTTTTGTGGCCGAAAATGAAGACGCCATCCTGCCCACCATATTGTCGAGAACACAGTTGGTAAAGGTTCCCGCGCTGTCTGACCAGGAAGTGGAGGCCGCCCTTGAGTTAAGGGCCGGGGCGCCCATTGAAAAAGCCAGGCAGGTATCGATCGTTGCCGAAGGCAACTACCGGGAAGCCCTCCTCTTGTTACAGCACGCGGAAGACGACTGGCAGGCCCTGCTTCGCGAATGGCTGAACGCCATCCTGAAAACTGGTCCGGTGGCCCAACTGAAATGGATCGAGGAAAGCGCGAAAATGGGACGAGAGAAACAAAAACAATTCCTGAAATACTTCATTCACCTGCTCGAACAGGCGATCCGCCTCCGGGTGATCGAAATACCCGGAACGGAAGAGCAGATCTCCAACCCAGAGACCGATTTCGCCCTGAGACTCAACAAACTATGTTCCATTGAACAGCAGGAAGCCATTATAAACGAACTGAACCAGGCCAGTTATTATATTGAGCGGAATGCCCATGCCAAAATGCTCTTTCACGCCCTTTCCATCCGGCTATACCATATTATTAGTAACAATTCCTTAATTTTGGTCAATTAGAGGAAGCGGAGACAGGAGTAAAGGTCGAACTGACCAGGTCGTTACGGTCGGTACGTTATTCAAAATCAGCATTGTTTTATCACTCATAGATGAGGCGAACCCATTGACAATTTTTTGTGCCGAAAAAATAAGGGGTAAAGAGTGTTCAGCACTGATTCCAGGATAAAGGGCTACAAAAGCATCATCGCTTAACTCCAGCCAGGTTCTCTCTGATTATTCATTTTTCATTATTCATGCTTAATTACTCTTCATATGGGCTGTGGAAGTTGTGGAACCGCTAAAGACGGGGCGCCGGGAGGTTGTCAAAGCCATGGGCATTGCTCCAGTGGAGGCTGTAATCGTATGAATGTCCATGATTGGCTGGCCAATCTGCCATTCAGCGACCCCGAAAGCGGTTGCCGGATCATGGAGATCAGTTTCAATAACGGAAGCAGGAAGGATTTTTTCAAGAATACCACGACGCAGTATTTTGAAAAGGGCGATATGGTGGCGGTTGAAGGCGTCAGCGGTTTCGATGTAGGCATGGTGAATATAACCGGGGAATTGGTCAGGTTACAAATGAAGAAACACCGGATCGATGAAAAGAGCCCGGATATCAAGAAGATACTCCGCCGCGCCAATGAGACCGACCTGGCAAAAATGAAAGAGACCAAGGCCCGTGAAGCGCATGTACTGATCCGCAGCCGGGCCATGGCCCGGCAGTTGAAACTGGATTTGAAAATGGCTGAAGTGGAGATACAGGCCGATGGACGCAAAGCCACCTTCTTCTATATCGCCGATGACCGGGTCGATTTCCGCGAGCTCATCAAATTATACGCCGCCGAATTCAAGGTCAAAGTGGAGATGCGCCAGATCGGTGCCCGCCAGGAAGCCGGCAAGGTAGGGGGAATCGGGAGTTGCGGGCGGGAGTTATGCTGCAGCAGCTGGCTCACCGATTTCAAAAGCGTGAACACCAATGCGGCCCGTTACCAGAACCTGAGCATCAACCAGACCAAATTAAGTGGCCAGTGCGGCAGATTGAAATGTTGCCTCAATTACGAGTTGGATACCTATATGGACGCCCTTCAGTTCTTCCCGGATGACGCCGATATGATCGAAGTTGCCAGGAGCCGGGCCTTCCTCGTGAAGAAGGACATTTTCCGCAACCTGATGTGGTATACCCTGCCCGACAGCAATAAACAATACCCGCTCACCATTGAAAGGGTGAAGAAGATCAAGGAACTCAATAAACAGGGTATCAAACCCGATGAACTGGAGCCCGCCGAGATCACCACCGGCAAACCCAAAGAAATTGAACCGGCCTATGCCGATGTGGTTGGACAGATCAGTCTGAAAAGCCTGGAAAAGACCAGCAGGAAAAGGAGAGGCCAGGAAAGAGGCCAGCAACCACAACGCGGGCGGCAACCCCAGAACAGAGGTGGGCAACAGGGTCAGGGTGGAGGTCAATCCCGTGGCGGTGGACAACAAGGCCAGGGCGGAGGACAATCACAAGGCGGAGGACAGCAGGGCCAGGGTGGAGGACAATCACAAGGCGGAGGACAATCACAAGGCGGAGGACAGCAGGGCCAGGGACAAAGAGGACAAGGTAACCGGGGCGGAGGCGGAAGGAATCAACAGGGTTCCAACCAACAGAACCGCCAGCAACGGCCCCCGCAAAATCGAAACCAATCAGGCGGACAATCCGGTCAGCAGAACAGCGGCCAGGATAAAAAATAACAAACCTTTACGCGTAACGCCGGGATTTACAACCGGCGTTTTTTATTTTTGCAGTAACCTTTCAGCATGTCGATCAACATCAGCCAACTTACCAAGATCTATGGAGCTCAAAAAGCCGTTGATTCCATTTCATTCAAGGTCCGGAAAGGAGAGATAGCCGGTTTCCTGGGTCCAAACGGTGCGGGTAAATCCACCACCATGAAGATCATCACCGGCTACCTGCAACCCGATGGAGGAACGATCGAGGTTTGCGGAATTCCGGTCAATACAAACCGTATCGAGTCCAAGAAGAAGATCGGTTATCTCCCCGAAGCCAACCCCCTTTACTTCGACATGTATATCCGGGAATACCTGGGATTCTGTGCAGGGGTTTTTAAAGTGAATCCTATCCGCAGCAGGACCGAAGAGGTGATCGCCATGACCGGGCTGGGTCCGGAGGCCGGAAAAAAGATCGGGCAGCTGAGCAAGGGATACAAACAACGGGTTGGACTGGCCGCCGCCCTGATACACGATCCGGAAGTATTGATCCTGGATGAACCCACCAGCGGCCTCGATCCCAACCAGATCGTGGAGATCCGCGACCTGATCCGTAAACTGGGCGCCGACAAGACCGTTCTTTTTTCTTCGCATATCCTCCAGGAAGTGCAATCACTGTGCGACCGGGTGATCATCATAAACAAAGGCAGGATCGTGGCCGATGACAGCCTCAGCAACCTGCAAAAAACAAAAGCCGGAGATCATTCGGTGATCGTTGAATTCAAGGAGATCATCCGGGCCAACCAGTTGGAACCGATCACCGGAGTCAATTCACTTGAACCACAAACCACCAACCACCAACCGCAAACATCCGTTTTCAAACTGCATACCGGCAATCCCGAGGCCGTACGCAAACAATTAATGGAATTGAGTTTGCAGAACAACTGGAACATTGTTTCTTTGCAAAGCGAACAAAACAGCCTGGAAGATATCTTCAGAACCCTTACTCAACAACAAACGACCAACAATAAACACCAAACTATATTATGAGTTATGTAGCCGCCATTCACGCCCGTCAGATCCTCGACAGCCGTGGCAATCCCACTGTAGAAGTGGATGTTTTGACCGAGAACGAACACCTGGGACGGGCCGCCGTACCAAGTGGCGCCAGTACCGGCATTCATGAGGCCGTTGAATTACGCGACGGCAATAAGAAATACTATGGCGGTAAGAGTGTATTGAAAGCGGTAAAGAATGTCAATACGGTGATCGCTGAAAACCTGTTGGGTTGGGATGTTGCCGACCAGACCGGCATCGACGCCATGATGATCGCGCTGGATGGCACGGCCAATAAGGGTAAACTGGGCGCCAATGCCATGCTGGCCGTGAGTATGGCCGTTGCCAAAGCCGCCGCCCTCGAAGCCAATCTTCCCCTGTACCGTTATATCGGGGGAACCAATGCCCGGATCCTGCCCATCCCCATGATGAACATTCTGAACGGAGGGGCTCATGCCGATAATAAGATCGATTTCCAGGAATTCATGGTGATGCCGGTGGGTGCCGGTTCATTCAGTGAAGGATTGCAATGGGGCGTGGATATCTTTCACGCACTCAAATCCGTATTGAAGAAAAAGGGGTTCAGCACCAATGTGGGAGATGAAGGCGGCTTTGCCCCCAATATCCAGAGCAATGAAGAAGCCATCGAAACCGTACTTACGGCGATACAAGCTGCGGGCTACAAGACAGGCAGCCAGGTGATGATCGCCATGGACGCGGCCAACAGCGAATTATGGAACGCCAAGGAGAAAAAATACATCTTTCATAAAAGCGACGGCAAAAAAATGACCAGCGAACAACTGGTGAAATACTGGGAAGGATGGGTGAAGCAATACCCCATCTGTTCCATTGAGGACGGTATGGCCGAGGACGACTGGAAGGGATGGAAAATGCTCACGGAAGCCGTAGGCAGTAAATGCCAGCTGGTGGGCGACGACCTGTTTGTCACCAATGTGACCCGCCTGGAAAGGGGCATCAGGGAAGGCATCGGGAATGCCCTCCTGGTGAAAGTGAACCAGATCGGTACCATCACCGAGACCATCAATGCCGTAAGCATGGCGCAGAACAATGGCTACAATACCATCATGAGCCATCGCAGCGGCGAGACAGAAGACACCACGATCGCCGACCTGGCCGTTGCACTCAATTGCGGACAGATCAAAACGGGTTCCGCATCCCGTACCGACCGGATGGCCAAGTACAATCAACTGATTCGGATCGAAGAAATCCTCGCCGAAAGCGCGGTATATCCGAAAGGAAAGATTAAATTTGGTAAGTGAGGACCCATTGAAGATTGAAGATTGAAGATTGAAGATTGAAGATTGAAGATTGAAGATTGAAGATTGAAGATTGAAGATTGAAAGTTCAAAGTTTCTAGTCTGACAACGTTTAATACTTCCCACAATAATGAAATTGCTGAACCATATCCCTTCCTGGCTGAAGAACAAATACTTCCTGGCAGGTGGTTTTTTTGTGGTTTGGATGACCTTTTTTGATATGAAGGACCTGGTGACCGATTTCACCCGAAGGAGCAAACTGCAGGAATTGAAGAAAAGTGAGCGGCACCTGGTCAATGAAATAGCTCAAACCCGTAAAGAACTGGATCTTCTGAAGACCAGCGCCCAGACGATAGAGAAATACGCCCGGGAAAAATATATGATGAAAAAAGACAATGAAGACCTTTTTATCGTAAAACCGGCCCCCGGAACCAATTAAATTCTCCTAAAACACAATATCCCTGACCGACCTCCGTTTAATATGCGGATAATGGATATTTAATTTCGTAACACAAGCCACTCAACTTGCTATGCACAAATTTACTCCGGAAGATTTGATACAATACCTGTACCATGAAACTTCCCCTTCAAAGACAGCCGAGATCATGGCTGCACTGGAAACAGACTGGAGTCTTCGTGAAAAACTGGATGTGATCGTTTCAGCCCAACAAAAGCTCGAACCCATCTCCCTGTCACCCAGGCAATCCACCATTGACAACATTTTGGACCATGCGGAAAAATCGCTGGGCGTTTTAGCCACCCAGGCCTGATGCAATGGTTCAATTGATGTAATTTTATTCCTCCGCATGATGACGGAGGATTTTTTATGACCAAAAAAGAACGTTACCGTTTCTTTATCGACTATTTCACTCAACAGGCTCCTGACGCAGAGACCGAACTCATTTATGATTCGCCTTTTCAATTACTGGTTTCAGTTATCCTGTCTGCCCAGTGCACCGATAAAAGGGTGAACCTGACCACGCCAGCCCTCTTTGAAAAATACCCGGATCCGGCTTCCATGGGTAATGCCGGTTTTGATGAGTTGTTCCCCCTGGTGAAAAGTATCTCTTACCCCAATAATAAGGCCAAACACCTTATCGCCATGGCCCGGATTTTGCAGGAGAGATTCGACGGAAAGGTTCCGATGACCGTGGATGAACTGGTACAGCTTCCGGGGGTGGGGAGAAAAACGGCCAATGTGATCACTTCGGTGATCGACCAGCAACCCAATATGGCAGTGGATACCCATGTGTTCAGGGTGAGCGCGAGACTGGGACTGACCACCGGGGCCAAAACACCGCTGGCCTCGGAAAAACAACTGATCGAACACCTGCCCCGTGAGGTCGTTCACAAAGCCCATCACTGGCTTATTTTGCATGGCCGGTATATATGCACGGCACGTAAACCAAAATGCCAGGTATGCGGACTGAAGGCAATATGTAAATTTGTCAATAAAATTACATAAGATTAAAATTTATTGGAGAATATTCGTTTTATTTGTACCCTGATAAAACCGAATACCGTCAAAACCAACACTATTTATTAAATCAGGATAGTTTATTTCGAAATGAAGAAAATCATCATCTTATTATCGGTAGTTTTCTTGCTCGTTGGCTCGATACAAAAAGCTGACGCGCAGACTCCGTTTTACTACTACGATGACAAATACTACGACAGCCCCCTGATCTTTGAAGTAGGTGGATCGATCGGTGTCATCAACTGCCTCACCGATATCGGGGGCAGGAAGGGTATCGGTAAGAAGTTCGTCAAGGATATTAACTGGGGTAAGACCCAATTCGCCGGAGGCATCACACTCGGCGCCCTCTACAGGGATGCGATCGGCCTGAGGCTGGAATATACTTTTGGCACTGTTACCGCTGAAGACAAAGTATTGGAAAAAGTGAAGGAGACCACGTTTCGGACGTTACGAGCGCAACCTCAGCTTCAAAACCAAGATCTCTGAATTCATGCTGGCCGCCGAGATACACCCGCTGACCTTTTTCAGGAAATACGATGACGAAAAGGAACCTTCCAGATTCTCTCCTTACCTCCTCGCAGGTGTTGGATTGCTGTCTTTTAACCCCCAGGCCAAACTGAATGGTAAATGGGTGGACCTGCAACCGCTGAGCACCGAAGGACAGGGATTCAAAGAATATTCCGACCGGAAAAAATACAAACTGAACCAGATGAGCATTCCTTTGGGCATCGGTCTCAGATATGAACTTTCAAATACCCTCAATATCCGCGGTGAATTGGTATACCGCATATTGAATACCGATTACCTGGATGATGTGAGTACTACTTATATTGATCCTACCTATTACCTGAATTATTTCACCGGCACCAAACTCAATAACGCATTGTTGCTGAACGACAGGCAATATGAACTGGACCCGACTCATATCACCATGGACGGTGACCAGCGTGGAAACCCCAATAACAACGATGCTTACTATACGGTCAATATCAAGATCGCCTATTCATTCGGAAGGCAGAGGATCAGGAATTAAAATATATTCTTACCCAAATAAAAAACCCGCAGCCTGCTGCGGGTTTTTTTATTTCAACTTATCTGTCGTTCTTATAACATCGATTTGATCTTGATCACCAGTTCACCCTTGGTGATCGGGATGCCCATCACTTTATTATATCCTTTGGCGTCCACGAAATAGACATCCCTGATGATCCTGATCAGCTGGCCGTTATTGATCTCGGGGATCAGCACCTGGTCGAAGTTCTTCAACAGCTCTCCCAGGTTCTTGGGGAATGGCCTGATATAACGCAGGTGAGCGTGAGATACGGCAAGACCTTCCTTCTGTAATTCCGCGCAAGCGCTTTTAATGGCGCCATAGGTACTGCCCCATCCCAGGACCAACACTTTGCCTTTTGCAGGTCCGCTGTCCAGCTGCTGGTCGGGAATATGTTCCGCGATCTTGTTCACTTTGGCCTCCCGTGTCTTGATCATGTGCTGGTGATTATCGGGATCGTAACTGATGTTACCGGTGATGTCTTGCTTCTCCAGTCCGCCCACGCGATGCTCCAAGCCGGGTGTTCCGGGAATGGCCCAGGGCCTCACCAGGTTCTCATCGCGCTTATAAGGCTGGAATTTACCCGAGGCGTCGAAATTCTCTTTCGTATCAGGAGAAGCATAACTGGTCGTAATTACGGGAAGATCGGCGCTGACCGGGAATTTCCAGGGTTCGGCGCCATTGGCGATATACCCGTCGCTCAGCAGCATTACCGGCGTCATATGTTGTACAGAGATGCGTACCGCTTCATAAGCCGCACTGAAACAATCGCTGGGGGTGGAGGCCGAGATCACGGGCATCGGGCATTCGCCGTTGCGGCCGTAATAGGCCTGCATCAGGTCGCTCTGTTCGGTCTTGGTAGGTAATCCCGTTGAAGGGCCTCCCCTTTGTATATTCACGATGACAAGAGGTATCTCGAGCATGACGGCCAGTCCGATGGCTTCTCCCTTCAGGGCGATACCCGGACCGCTGCTGGTGGTCACTCCCAGGCTACCGCCATAGCTGGCCCCGATAGCCGAAGTAATGGCCGCGATCTCATCCTCGGCCTGGAATGTCTTGATGCCGAAATTCTTATACTTGCTGAGCTCATGTAAAATATCGCTGGCCGGGGTGATGGGATAGCTTCCCAGGAATAGCGGCAGTCCGCTTTTCTGCGATGCCGCGATCAATCCATAGGCCAGGGCCTGGTTACCCATGATGGAGCGGTAGATGCCCGGTTCCATCCTGGCCTTTTCCACTTTGTAACGGGTGGTGAAGGTCTCGGTGGTATCGCCGTAATTGAAACCGGCCTGCAGGGCTTTCACATTACTTTCGAAAATTTCGGGTTTCTTGCCGAACTTCTCTTTGATGAAACCGACGGTGCTGTCCATGTCGCGGTTGTACATCCAGTAGAGGAAACCGAGCACGAACATATTCTTGGCGCGGTCCTTTTCCTTGACACCCATGGTGATCTCTTTCAGGGCCTCGCGGGTCATCTTGGTGACATCCATTTTGATCAGCTCGTAATTTCCCAGGCTGTCATCCTCAAGCGGATTGACCCCTTCGGGATAATTGGCCAGCCGGAGATTCTTCGCGTCAAATCCATCCGTGTTGGCAATGATCTTGCCGCCGGGTTTCAGGGCTTTCAGATTCGTTTTCAACGCCGCGGCGTTCATCGCCACCAATACATCACAGGCATCGCCGGGGGTATAGATCCTGTCGGAAGAAAAACGCAACTGGTAACCGCTCACCCCGGGCAAAGTGCCGATCGGGGCCCTGATCTCCGCCGGGAAGTCAGGAAAAGTCGCCAGGTCGATGCCCAGCAGCGCGGTATTATTGGTAAACTGACTGCCGGTCAACTGCATGCCATCGCCGCTATCGCCGGCGAATTTAATGACCACATCACTGAGTAATTCTTCTTTGATATTCATTGGATCTTTCATTAGGCTACGAAGTTAAGATTTTACTGTTTCGAAACAGCAGCAGAACGCGCTTAAATTTTAACACCGGCCATGTTCAATCTGAAATTATTCATTTAGGTTTGTCCAAATTTTTCGCATGCACGATCTACACGATTTCTTGACCCCTGTATCCCTATCCGAACTGAACGAGGACCAGGGTTATACCGATGGCCAGCTGGCCAAACATATAGCGATTTATGAGGATCAATTGCCCGATATCGGGGAAGCGGATATCGTGCTGGCGGGCGTGACGGAATCGAGGGGAAACGGGATGCCCGATGCGGTTGATTCAGCTGCGGATGCGATCCGCCGGCAACTCTACTCCCTGCATTACTGGCACAAGGACGTGACCATCGCCGACATCGGGAATATCAAGACCGGCGCTTCCATGAACGACAGTTATGCGGCCATCAGGACGGTGGTGGGTGAATTGCTGAGGCGGGGAAAAAAGGTGGTCCTGATCGGCGGTTCCCACGATATCACGCTGGCTCAATACGCGGCTTATAAAGACCTGCCCAAGGTCATTGAAGCCACCTGCATCGATGCCTGTATCGACCTGAAAGGCGAAAGTTCCGTCCGCAGCGATCATTTCCTGATGGACATGCTCACCGGAGAACCCAATATGGTGAAACATTACAATCACATCGGATTCCAGAGCTATTTCGTCCATCCCAGGATGCTGGAGACCATGGATAAGCTGCGGTTCGATTGTTACCGCCTGGGCAAGGCCAAAGAGAACATGGAAGAGATGGAACCGGTTTTAAGGAACACCCATCTCCTGAGCATCGACATCAACGCGATCCGGAACAGTGATTCTCCCGCCAGCCGGCAAAGCCCCAACGGTTTCACCGGCGAAGAAGCCTGTTTGCTTACCCGTTATGCGGGCATGAGCAATAACCTGAGCAGCATGGGTATCTATGGTTACCAGGCGACGCTGGATGAGCATGACCTCACTGCGAAACAGATCGGCCAGATGATCTGGTATTTTATCGACGGTGTGAGCCGGGGCAAAGAAGAGCCTGCCCTGGATCACCGCGACCGCTTCAACGAATTTCATTGCACCTTTACGGAAGTGGAAGCCGTTTTCCTGCAAAGTAAAAAGTCGCGCCGCTGGTGGATGCAACTCCCCGATAAGAAATTCATTGCCTGCAGTTACAACGATTATGTCATGGCCAGCCGGAATGAGATCCCGGAACGCTGGCTGAGGGCACAGGAAAGGGGTTGATGGCTTTAAACGATAAGCTGACGGGCCCTGGCGATCTGTTCGTCACTCCCCATGACGATGAGCCGGTCGGCCGGTTTGACAGAATGGCCGGGGCCGGGGTTGATGGAATAATCCATCCCCGGACTTTTGATCCCCAAGAGGGTACAACCCGTTTTATTCCAAAGGTCGAGATCTCCTAAATTCAACGTTTTTCCTGATGGTAATTCCGCGATACGGAAGGACTCATTGCTTTGCGTACTCATCAGCGAGAGCATTTCCACCACATCGGGCAGTATCACCAGTGTAGCCATATGAGCGCCCCCGATCTTATCGGGCATGATCACATTATCGGCTCCGGCTATTTTCAATTTACTGACAGAAGAGTCCTGCGAGGCCCTGCTGATCACTTTGATCGCCGGATTGATCTGTTTGGCCGTGAGTACGACAAAGAGGTTATCCGCATCAACCGGAAGCGTGGTGATCAGGGCCCTGGCCTTATTGATACCCGCTTCGATCAAAACGTCATCCTTGGTGGCATCCCCTTTCATGAAATGCGTTACGGCAAAGTCCAGTCCGGGTTCCAGTTCATTTTTCTCTTCCAGGACCACGAAAGGGATCTTATTATTGTGCAATACCTGGGCGCTTTCCTTTCCATTACGGCCAAAACCACAGATGATCACATGATGCTGCAGGTGTTTGATGCTGTTTTCCATTTTCATCAGTTTATAAGTTCTAACGAATTCACCATCCGAAAAAAAACGGGTAATCAGGGTGATATAATACGTGAAGAGGGCCAGGTTGACCAGGATGAGCCCGATGACAAAGATCTTTCCGCTGTACGACAGGGGTTCCACCTCTCCGAATCCCACGGTGGCAATGGTGATGACCGACATATAGAGGGCGTTGATAAAACTGTAATGCTCGATCAGCATGAATCCAAAGGCCCCGACCAATACCATCAGCAACAGCATGGATACCGGTAACAGTAACCTGGAGAACAATCTCATCCTGCGTAACATGCTCATCATTTGAAGGGTGATTACTGATGAAAATTATAACTTTAATGGGAAATGATGAAGATAAATAAGTCAACGGTTCACATGAGTTTGGTCATGCGGAGATCAAGCGGGATATTTTCCCTTTTATTCGTACTGGGCTCCTGCTCAGTTTCCAAACAGATCGCTAAGGAGGCGGAGTTCCTTTTTTTGCAGGACAGCGCCATCCGGAACGGACATGCGGGCATCAGCCTGTATGAGCCGTCATCGGGTAAATACTGGTACGATCATGATGGCGATAAATATTTCGTTCCGGCCAGTAATACCAAACTGTTCACGCTGTATGCCGGTTTGAAATACCTGGGGGATAGTCTGCCGGGACTTCGTTATAAAGAGATGCCCGACAGCGGTTACACCTATATTTTCCCGACGGGGGATCCCAGTTTATTGAATCCGGAGTTCACCCGGCAACCGGCATTGGACTATTTAAGAAAACAGGAGCGTATCCTCATCGCTACCCCGCCCCCCATTGATATGTATGGCCGGGGCTGGATGTGGGATGATTTTTTAGAGACCGATATGATCCCGCTCAGCGCAATGCCCTTATATGGCAATACCGTCAATATAAAATGGAATGCGGGCGGCAACCTTTCTTTTTCCCCGCCTTATTTTTCACACGAAACCGAAATAAACGGCCCGTTGCCCAATGGCTTCAGGATGGAGAAAAAATTCGGTGAGAACAAAATGATCTTTATTCCGGGCAGTTCAAAAAGGCAGTCCACCCCATTTATCGCAGACTGGGAAACCGTTGTCGGTCTTTTGAAAGATACGTTGCGCAAGGTCAGCCGGATTGAGCAAACGATCACCGGGTTGAAACCCGACCGGCTTATCCGCTCTCAGCCCAGCGATTCCCTGTTCAGGTCCATGATGCGAAGGAGTGACAATTTCTACGCCGAACAGGTCCTGTTGATGGCCGCCAACGAAAAACTGGGACGTATGAATGATGGGGAACTACGGGACACCCTCCTGAATACCGACCTGAAAGGACTGCAGCAAAAACCCATCTGGGTGGACGGAAGCGGCCTAAGCCGGTATAATTTATTTACTCCCCAGTCGTTTATATATATCATAAATAAGATGGGTAATGAATTCGGCTGGGAAAGGCTGAAAAATATCCTCCCGACCGGGGGACAGGGTACGCTGAAAAAGTTGTATTTGAAGGACAGCGGCTATATCCATGCCAAGACCGGAACCCTCAGTAACCACACCGCCCTGAGCGGATTTATGGTCACAAATAGTGGAAAATTCATTATTTTCTCTATCTTGGTAAATGATTTTCCCGGCGGGGCAACCCCCGTCAGGCTTGCAATTGAGCGTTTTTTGGGAGCGATCCGGGAAAAATATTAAAAATAATGCCGGTCAGGCAACAGAATTTGCCAAGACCGTATCTGTAGTAAGAGTGGAATATCCAATATCGATACAAAAACAATTATCCTTACCCAAAACCAAAAACACGTTTGTTATGAAAAAGATGTTTACCCTGCTCTGGATCACGCTGACGGCTTTTGCTTTCAGCTCCAAGGCCCAGACAACAACCTGCAATGCGGAATTTACCTGGCAGTATATCAATGCCAATACGGTAAAATTCACGCCGGTCATGACCGATTCTCCATTGGTTACCCACCAGTGGGTGTTCGGAGACGGCACCCCCAATTCGAACCAGGTATCCCCTACACACAATTATGTGTCGGGAGGCGCCTATACTGTGGTACATACCATCGTAAGGCGAACGCCCAACGGTACGCCGGTCTGTACGCAATCGATCACTAAAACGATCATCATACAGCTGCCTTGCACCCTGGTGGTGGATTTCAGCTGGACGGCCACAGCCGCCAACCCGCTAACCCTGCAGTTCCATAACCTGAGTACACCACTTGAGCCTTCTGATTCCACGACCTGGACATTTGGAGATGGCACCAATTCATACGCTCCAAACCCGGTACACACATACGCTAACGCCGGCACATACACGGTTTGCCTGGTAGTGAAAAAGAATTTCAACACCCCGGGCACCACGCCTTGCATCCGGTATATCTGTAAGACCGTAGTGGTCTCCGCACCCTGCACACTGCAACCCAATTTCAGCTGGACCGCAACGGCAACGAACCCGTTAAGGATCGAATTCCAAAACACCACACCCGGACTGGCTGTAACCGATTCCAGCATCTGGAACTTTGGTGACGGCACTTCTTCAACAGCCGTTAACCCAACACATACTTATACCGCCGCCGGCACCTATAATGTCTGCCTTACCGTTAAGCGCTTTAACGGGGCAGGTACTACTCCGTGTATCCGTACCATCTGCAAAACTGTTGTGGTAACAGCACCCTGCACCCTGGTGGTGGATTTCAACTGGAGCATCACACAGACCAATCCATTAAGATATGAATTCCATAACCTGAGTACACCGTTGGCTCCTTCTGATTCAACGATCTGGACCTTCGGTGATGGTACTGGTTCGCTGGATGTGAACCCGGTACATACTTACGCGCAGGCTGGTACCTATACGGTTTGCCTGAAAGTGGTTAAGTCGCCGACACCGAACTCAACCCCTTGTGTACGGTATATCTGTAAGACTATTGTCGTGACTGCTCCTTGTACCCTGGTGGTGGATTTCAACTGGACCATCGCCTCAACCAATCCATTAAGGTATGAATTCCAAAACCTGAGCACTCCGCTATCTCCATCTGATTCTACGATCTGGAATTTTGGTGACGGAACCACTTCTTATGCTGTTAACCCGGTTCATACCTATGCCAATGCGGGCACTTACAATGTTTGCCTGATCGTGAAGAAATTCCCTTTCACCAGCAATACCCCTTGTATTCGCTACAAGTGTAAAACCGTTGTGGTCCAGGCGCCCTGTAACCTGGTGGCCAATTTCACCTGGCAGCCCGACGCCAATAATGCACAACTGATCCACTTCACCAATACCTCCACACCCGTTGCATTGGCCGATTCCATCCGCTGGACATTTGGTGACGGCAGTTCGTCCAATCAAATGAACCCCGATCATGCCTATGCACAACCGGGAACCTATACGGTTTGCCTCAGGGTCGCACGTCCTACACCTGCAGGTTCTGCGCCCTGCGTCAGGGAGATCTGCAAGACCATCACGGTTCACCCGAGTTGCAATACCATGCCCAGCTGGACCTGGCAGATCGATCCGGCCAATCCGTTGAATGTGATCTTTACCAATACCACCATTTCACCAACAGCCGGTGCAACGGCCATATGGTCTTTCGGTGACGGCACCACCGCCAACACCTGGAACGCCACACACACGTACACGCAGCCCGGCAGGTATTATGTTTGCCTGAGGATCACTTTCAGCAATACCTGTATCAAGTATAAGTGCGATACCATCAATATCCCGGTACCGCCGCCACCTTGTAACAACCAGAGCAATTTTACTTTTGTCGCCACTTCTTCCAACAGCCAGACACTCACGTTCATTCCGGCTTACCAAAGTCCGAATGCTGTGTACACATGGACATTCGGAGATGGCACGGGCAGTCATGATATGATCGCCACCCACCATTACGCCAATCCCGGCACCTATACCGCCTGCCTCACCGTATGGAGGAGCGCTACCTGCGCCAGCACCACCTGCAAAACGGTACAGGTCGTACGCCAGGTGAATTGCGACAGTGTGCACGTGAACTTCACGTACCAACGCGATCCCAATGTGCCTAACAAGCTCTATTTCGCCGCCAACAGCAATTTCCCGATACTCGATCAGACCTGGACGATCACCAGGCTGGTGAATAACCAATCGGTGACCCTTCACCAGAACAATCCCAGCTACCTGTTTCCCGACACGGGCATGTACCGGGTCTGTCTGCGGGCCGTTACCCTGGGCGGATGTATCAAAGAAGTTTGCCAGTACATACGCATTGAGCGTACCGGCGGAACGAATGCCTGCACTTTACAGGCCTATCCCAATCCGGCGAGTTCCATCGTCTCTGTCAATGTGAGCCTGACCGCGCCGGAAATGATCAACGTATACATTTACAATTCATCTAACGTACTGGTGTTGCAAAGACAGCAACAGGGCGTTGTTGGAGCCAATGTGGTGACCACCAATATCGCCAACCTCCTGGCCGGTCAATACGTGATCAAACTGATCTACGGCAACCATGTTTGCTATGGTCAGTTCCAAAAGCTTTAGTTGAGTGAGCCCATGATATCCAAAGCCCCCCGGGATCCCGGGGGCTTTTTTATGAGGCCCCCTCCATCTCCCCCGAAGGGGAGGGTTCGAAGACTCTACGAAATTGAAAAATCTTTTAAAGTATTATACTCTCTGAAGTATCCCCATTCGGGGTCCCGATAGCTATCGGGATGGAGGGGGCTTCTATTTCCCAAACAGTTTATCCAACTCCTCCTTATAAAACTCCAGGTAAGTGGGTTTGCCGTTGGCGGTGATATTGGGTGTTGCACACTGGAAGAGTTCCGCAGTAAGGGATTGCAGTTCTTTTTCGGAAAGGACGACCCCCGCTTTCACAGATTGCTGCAGGGTGAGGGCACGCAATAGTTTTTCCCGCTTGTTGAATTTAAGGTCGTTGCTGAAATGTTTGTATTGGTCCAGTAATCTTTCGATGGCCGTTTTCTCATTTCCCTGTTCCACGTCGGCCGGTGTGCCCTGTATCACAAAACTGTTGTTGCCAAAGGGTTCCAGCTGATAACCGAGCAGGTTCAGGTCGGGGATCAGTTCGGTAAGCAATACTGCATCGGCGGGAGATAATTCCATCGTGGCCGGGAAAAGACTTTGTTGCGTGGCGATGGGTTTACCCGCAACCGCTTTGTTGAACCGTTCATAAAGGATGCGCTCATGGGCGTTCTGCTGGTGGATGAGCAGGTAGCCTTGCCGCGTGGGCAGAACGATGAAACTGTTGTTGAGTTGAAAAACAGGTCCGTTTTGAAGTCTTTGATTCTCCGGGGTCAGTGTTGGAATAGGCGCTTGTTGCCCCGACTGCTCCTGTTGAGGTGTTTCCTTCTCATAAAAATCCTTCCAGTGTTTCAGCTCACTGCGGCTTTCGATGAAATGCGATTGGTTCTTTTTGGTGAACGTATTGAATAACGATGAAGATGCAGCCGAAGATTGCTTATCGCTGGTGAACGGTTTGCTCACTGCATCGAGACTTTGGATGGATGCATCCAGGTCGAAATCCAGCGTTGGTGTGACGCTGAACTGCGCCAAAGCGTGCTTCACCGCGGATTGTACAAAGGCATACACGATCTTCTCATCTTCGAATTTGATCTCCTGCTTGGTGGGATGTACATTGATATCGAGTTGTGAGGGGTCAAGGTCGATGAAAAGGGCATACATCGGGAAACTGTCCTTGGGGATCATCTCCGCGAAGGCGTTCATCACGGCATGGTTGAGATAGGCGCTTTTGATGAACCGGTTGTTGACGAAGAGGTATTGATCACCCCGGGTCTTCTTGGCCGTCTCGGGTTTGCCCACAAAACCAAAAACATTCATGTAGTCGGTCTGTTCCTGCACACTCACCAGTTTCGCATTGTAACTATTGCCGAGTATCTGAACGATGCGTTGTTTCAATGAACCCTTTTCCAGGTGAAAGACCTGTTGCCCGTTCGATTCCAGCGAAAAGAAAATATCCGGAAAGGACATGGCCACCCGGATGAATTCATCCACGATATGCCGTAGTTCAGAGGCGTTCGTCTTTAAGAAGTTACGGCGGGCGGGCACGTTGAAGAACAGGTTTTTCATTGCAATGCTGGTCCCGACCGACATGGCCACGGGTTCCTGCTTACGAACCACGCTGTTTTCGATCTCCAGGTAGATACCGGCTTCATCTTCACTTCGCCGGGTCTTCAACTCAACCTGTGCAACGGCAGCAATGCTGGCCAGAGCCTCACCACGGAAACCCATGGTACGGATCCGGAAGAGGTCGTCGATATTTTTGATCTTGGATGTGGCGTGCCGCTCAAATGCCATACGGGCATCGGTCTCCGACATGCCCTGTCCGTTATCGATCACCTGTACCAATGCCTTGCCCGCGTCATTGATCAGGAGCCGGATCTCATCCGCCCCGGCGTCCACCGCGTTCTCCAGCAATTCCTTGACGGCGCTGGACGGGCGTTGAATGACCTCGCCGGCCGCGATCTGATTGGCGATGTTATCAGGCAATAATTGAATGATATCCGGCAAAATCCTGTAATTTAGAACAGCAAAAATAACACATACTTCCCACTATCATTCTTTTAAAACGACATGCGTACACTCCTTTTAACCGGCCTTATACTCTTATCCTTTTCAGCCTTTTCACAAAACAAAACGGCTCAACGATGGGTGGACAGCGTCTATAAAAGCCTGTCAGCCGACGAACGCATCGCCCAGTTGCTGGTGGTCCGGTTGTCCTCCATCGATATGCGGACCAAGAAAGTGAGTTATTTCGATAAAGAGGTTTCGGAACTGGTGAAAAAGTTCAATATTGGCGGGATCTGCGTCTTCCAGGGAAGTCCGACCATGCAGGCCAACGCCATCAATGCCCTCCAGGCCATGGCCAAAACCCCCATCCTCATGTGTATCGATGCCGAGTGGGGACTTGGAATGCGGCTGATCGACAGCGTGCTCCCCCTGCCCCGGCAAATGATGCTGGGCGCCATGAGTGATCCCTCGATCGTTTATCAATACGGACAGATCGTGGCCGAACAATGCAAACGCTTCGGCATACAGGTCAATTACGCGCCGGTGGTAGACGTGAATAATAATCCAAACAACCCCGTGATCAATGACCGCAGTTTTGGCGAAAACAAATACAAAGTGGCTTCTTTTGGCATACAATACATGAAGGGCATGCAGGATTACGGCGTGATGGCCTGTTCCAAGCATTTTCCGGGCCATGGCGATGTTGCGGTGGATTCGCATTACGACCTGCCCGTGATCAATAAAACGATCGCACAGCTGGATTCACTGGAATTCTATCCCTTTCGGGAACTGATCAAAGCGGGGATCTACAGCACGATGGTCGCCCATCTCTCGATCCCGGCCATCGACAACAGCCCCAACCGGGCCACTTCCATTTCAAGGAACAACGTAACCGGCCTCTTAAGAAAAGAAATGGGTTTCCAGGGACTCACGTTCACCGATGCCCTGGGTATGAAGGGCGTAACGAAATATTTCCCCGACGGGGAAGCTTCCGTTGAAGCTCTGATCGCCGGAAACGATATGTTGTGTTTGCCAGAGGATGTGGCCGTCACGATCGCGAAGATCAAGAAAGCCATCAAGGCCAAAAAGATCAGCAAGGAAGATATGGAAATGCATTGCCGTAAAGTGCTGATGGCTAAATACGAATTCGGTCTCGCCAGCCTGAAGCCCATCAATACCGATAACCTGGTGGCTGATCTCAACAGCAAAATACCCGCCATGCGGAGACTGGTGGCTGAGAACGCTTTAACGGTCCTCACCAAAACCGACCCGGCTTTTTTTCCCATGCCCGTACCCGTACAACCCCTGCCTAACGAACTGGCCTACCTGAGTATCGGTACACGAACCGATAACGCCATGGCAGAACGCCTGCGTAAGGATTACCAGGCCGATGTGTTTTATTTCGATTACAAACAACCGGTTGAAAGGATCAACGCACTCATTGATTCTTTAAAACCCTACAAGAAACTGATCATCGGTATTCATGATTACAGTCGTACGCCGGCCAATAATTTCAACATCAGTCCGGCCGCCATCAGCCTGGCCGGTAAATTGCAGCAACAAAACAACACCCTCACCTTTGTATTCGGTAATCCTTATGCCATCAAAAATTTCTGTGAAGCCAAAAACATGGTTGCCTGTTACGAAGACGACGAGATCATTCAGAATACAGCCATTGATCTCTTACAGGGTAAGTTTGATGCAAAAGGTACTTTACCGGTAACGGTCTGTGAAAAATATCCGTCCGGCAGCGGTATCGCGGGTGCAGGTTTTTTTTTGTCCCGGTAGATCCCGCGCTGGCCGGCCTTGAACCGGTCTCCCTGTCTTATATCGATACCATCGCCAATGAATGCATAAAGAGTGGCGCCGCTCCCGGTTGCGTGGTGCTGGTGGCCAAGGATGGTCGCATCGTTTATAACAAGACCTTTGGGAATTTCAACTATGGTAAATATGAGCCCGTTCCTCCCGATGCGATCTATGATATGGCCTCGGTGACCAAGATCTGCGCCACCACCATCGCCCTGATGAAATTATATGACGAAGGGAAGATCGACCTCAAGAAAAAACTCGGCGACTATATTCCCTGGACCCGCGGCAGCGACAAGGAGAATATCCTCATTGAAGATCTCTTATTGCACCAGGGCGGGCTGGTGGCCTATATCCCATTTTATAGAGAACTGATCACGCCGGAAGGGGTGCCGCTTCATCAATATTTTTCAAAAACGCTGGCCCCTGGCTTCAGCATTCGTGTGGCTGAAAACCTATTTCTGCGCAACGACTGGCGGGATACGATCTACAAACGGATCCTGAATAGTAAACTCGGACCACGGGGAAAGTATATCTACAGCGATAACGATTTCATCTTCCTGGGCAAGCTGGTGGAAGCCGTGAGCGGACTACCCCTGGATGAATACGTACAAAAGGAATTCTATGAACCGATGGGATTGGCCTCGACGGGCTTCAGGCCCCGGGAGCGGTTTCCCCTGAGCCGTATCGCCCCGACGGAGAAAGAAAAATATTTCAGGCTGCAGCATTTGCAGGGGGATGTGCATGATCCCGGAGCGGCGCTCTTCGGTGGGGTATCCGGTCATGCCGGTTTATTCAGTACGGCCAATGATATGGCCTCGATCATGGAGATGCTGATCGATGGTGGGATCTGGAAGGGTAAACGATATATCAGTCGCGAAACGATCCGGCTCTTCATCGCCTATCACAGTCCGTTCAGCCGCCGCGGTTACGGTTTCGACAAGCCTGAGAAGGACAATGCCACCCGTACCGAAGCCTACCCGGCCTTGCGCAATTCGCCGCTAACGTTCGGGCATACGGGCTATACGGGCACGGGCGTCTGGGCCGACCCGGCGCACCGTATCGTATTCATCTTCCTCAGTAACCGCGTTAACCCGGACGGAGGGGAAAATACAAAACTGCTGCGCATGAATATCCGGGGAAGGATGATGGAGCAGGTGTACCTGGCGATGGGGTTGTAGAAACCCCAGCCAGCGCAACCGAATATTCATTCATTCTCAGCAGTGTATCATCAAATTATCTGTGTGAAGGCCCTGGACGTGGCGTACTTGAAATCGAAACGCCCATGCATGCTCACAATGCCGAAAGCCTTGTCCAGATCAGGTCCACAAAAAAATAAATGAAGAAGGCATAATAGGCAAAAAGCAGGCCCTTGGTCTTTGGAGGACCAAACAGATCATGGTCCAGGAATCCGCCCTTCACAAAGAGTCGGACGATCTTTAGCAAGTGGATCAAAACAATGATGCCGCATATGGCCACAAAAATGTAAGTGAAAACGGGTTTCATAATTTACGGTGATTTTAGAACATTAAAATAACAGGTAATTTTAATTTTTTCAAGTTTTTCCGGGAAGAGATCGGTTTTAGCCAAACCACCCCGGATGATATTCATGCATGATCATCCGGGGTTCAGGAGGTTTGGTTTGGGTGTTCTCAACATTCCTTTTTTTCTTACGGCCACTAAAAACAATTATCAATAAGATCATAAAGAGTAAACGCTACACCCGCCCATCCGAGATAGCGTTTCAGGGATTTGCCCAGGAATCCCCGGAGAGTGAGCCAGGCTGTCTGTTTTGTAGCCAGGGTCACATACATTTCGATGACGGCTGTGGTGATCCCTGTTATACCGAGAATCGACTTCAGGCAATCGATCGAGAATTTACCGGTTGAACCCGCTTCCAGTGGCTCATTGGTCAGTTCCACCAAACCGGCCAACACGATCATTTCATCGGCAGCATTCATTTGTTCCTGGTTATAGGAAACCGGGTTGATCGATGAGAGGATAGTCATCAATTCACGGTTCTTATTGATCATATACTGGATATTGGGATCGGCGGACACGTTTTCCACGACAACCCGGGTGAAGATGGCCCGCAGGATGGCGGTATCGTAAGAGGTAAAAAAGGTCCTTAGCCGGCCAAAGGAGGCTTGACGGCTTTCAGGGTATTGATGTTGGCTGATCGGTTGGGCGTTTTCAGCGGCAAAAGTTTGGTGCAGTAAAGACAGGACGAGGAATCCGGCCAGGAAGAATGATTTTTTCATTTTCAGATTATTGTAGGGTGATTGGGTACGGTGATCGTTTCGGGTCATTGTCCGGCAAGGTTTGAATAACCGAAAGCCGGCAAGGCTCAATTTGGATAGAACCCCTCGGGGGAGGTTTGTTGAAGAAAGCCCTGAATAGATTTTCAATAAATGAATGACAGATCAGCATATCGTAAAGCAGATTTATTTGCTGAACAAAAATGATGACCCTGTCTTCATTATACAAGAGAAAAGCAACTGGATGGGGGAGTTTTTTCAACAAGAGGGCATGGGCATTTGCCTTAGCCTGTGTTCAAACCAATTCAAGGAATCTGTGCCACTGAAACGGTGTATCCCGGGTCAAACCTGGTTAAGATTTCCAAGTCTTTAAGACTCGTGTTATCAGTTCCCATTAGCCACCCAAAGGAAGAGGTTTCGAAGAGTATGGTACTTTAAAAAGTCTTTCTAATAGGCAGAGTCTTTGAAGCCTTCCCCTTCAGGGAACCCGCCCGGATGAGAGGGTCGGACGGGGATTGGAGGGCACTTTAGACTTCCTTCTCGGCTTCAATATTGCGGACGATGGTTTGATACTTTTTCTTCCTGGCATAACTGGTTGCCAGGCGCACCATACCGGCGATCGTCAGGACCGGGCCCCATAATAAATAGGTTCCCCGGATGGATTCCTGGTTAAAAAGAAAGACACTTAAAAATAAACCCAGGACGAAAAGGATCCAGCCGATGATGATCTCGTTCTCAAAACTATCCGCCAATTCCCTGGAGCGGGGTTCGATGCTTTCGATGAGCATATAGGCGTATTCGGGTGTGATGTTCTTTTTCAGTAAGGCGTTATAAATATCCTCATTGCTCTTACCCGCCTCTTTTTCAGTAAAGGCGAATTTCCAGATGGTCTCTGTAAACGTGGCCGCGATGGTCTTTTCCAGTTCGGAGATCTTCGTTGCTTCCGCCAGCTCCCGGTCTACCTGGGCGCTTTCAATGACTGAAAAATCCAGGTTGCGGGCCTTGAATTCCGCTTTCAGCAAATGAAAGGATTGCAGGGTCAGGCTCAGGGATTCATTTTGGGCAAAACGGATCAGTTCATGATCCGGCATGCGCTGGTACTGTTCTTTGATGATATTGAGGTCGATGCTGCTCACTCGGGGAAATATTTAAGGCAAATTACTGGATTTGGTTCAGGTAAGACTACCGTAGTCTTTAAGACTACGGTAGTCTGGGCCGGACTGCCGCCTCGTGGCCTTATGGAGAAAGGATGGAGTGGGGTAAGGCTTTTTTAGGGAACACTAACAGGGGCGAAAGGACCTATTTTAATTCCTTATATTTATCTCCCAAAAAATCCACCATGCCATACCCCTACCAGATCACTTCTTTGGAGCAATACCACCGCGATTATCAGCAAAGTGTTGAAGAACCGGAGGCTTTCTGGTCCGGCGTGGCGGAGCATTTTTACTGGCGCAAAAAATGGGACCGGGTGCTGGACTGGAACTTCACCGAACCCCGCGTCGAATGGTTCGGCGGGGGCAAACTCAACATCACCGAGAACTGTATCGACCGGCACCTGAAGACCATGGCGGATAAGCCCGCGATCATCTGGGAGCCCAATAACCCGGAGGAAAGGACCCGGGTGGTCACTTACGCGAGACTGCACAAAAGGGTCTGCCAGTTCGCCCA
The DNA here is from genome assembly GCA_016721725.1 of Chitinophagaceae bacterium. Lineage (GTDB taxonomy): Bacteria > Bacteroidota > Bacteroidia > Chitinophagales > Chitinophagaceae > Ferruginibacter. Next base: position 477,074 of record JADKHN010000001.1, read on the forward strand.
GGTGCTCATCAACAACGGCGTGAAAAAAGGCGACCGCGTGTGCATCTATATGGGCATGGTACCCGAACTGGCCTATGCGGTTTTAGGCTGCGCACGGATCGGCGCCATACACAGTGTCATCTTCGGGGGCTTCAGCGCCCAGAGCATTGCCGACCGCCTGGATGATGCCGGCGCCGAATACATCGTCACCTGCGACGGGGCCTACCGCGGTGGCAAGGATATCCCGCTTAAGAGTGTCATCGACGACGCCCTCATCGGCAACAAGACCATCAAACGGGTGATTGTGTACACCCGTACCCGTACGCCCGTATCCATGCTCAAGGGCCGCGACGTGTGGTGGGAGGACGAGATGGAACACGCCGAATCGCAGATCGAAAAAGAAGGGGTGGTCAGCTTCCCCGCCGAAGAGATGGACGCCGAAGACCCGCTCTTCATCCTCTACACTTCCGGATCCACCGGTAAGCCCAAGGGCGTGGTGCATACTACTGCGGGTTATATGGTCTGGACCAACTATACATTCGTGAACGTATTCCAGTACAAGCCCGGCGATATCCATTTCTGCACCGCCGATATCGGATGGATCACAGGGCACAGCTATATCCTCTACGGTCCCTTATCCGCCGGCGCCACTTCCCTCATGTTCGAAGGCATCCCCACCTGGCCCGATGCCGGCCGCTTCTGGGACATCGTGGACAAACACAAAGTGAACATCCTCTATACCGCGCCAACAGCCATCCGCAGCCTGATGGGCCATGGCCTCGAACCCCTCCAAGGAAAAGACCTTTCCTCCCTCAAAATACTAGGCACCGTAGGCGAACCCATCAACGAAGAAGCCTGGCACTGGTACGATGAGCATGTGGGCAAAACCAAATGCCCCGTCGTGGATACCTGGTGGCAAACGGAAACGGGTGGCTGCCTGATCTCCAATCTGGCGGGAGTAACCCCATCCAAACCATCCTGGGCGACATTACCGATGCCGGGGGTTCAACCGGTGTTGGTTGATGAACAAGGATTGGAGATAGAGGCCCCATCCCAACCTTCCCCCGTGGGGAAGGAAGAAGCGGCCCCATCCCAACCTTCCCCGAAGGGGAAGGAGCTGGACTCTACGAAATTGAGAGAGAGTGCCAGGAGATCGTCGTATCCGCTTTTAAAGGAATTAAGCAAAGAGCATAAAAAAAATCCTACAGAAGAAGAGAATATATTATGGCAAAGATTAAGGGTTCAAACCAAACCGGTCATCACATTCGAAGACAACACATCATTGATGAATACATAGTTGATTTTATATGCCTAAAGAAAATGTTGAGCATTGAAGTTGATGGCGGTTATCATATTAATCGATGAGCAAAAAAGTATATGATGAAGCAAGAACAAATTTTTAAATGAACTGGGATATGTTGAAATACGATTCACCAATGAAGAGGTAAGGAACAAAATTGACTCCTATTCGAAAAATTCAGGAAAAAACAACCATAGCCGGTAAAAGTTTACCCGATGCTGGTCAAGTCTCCCCTTTCGGGGGAGATTTAGAGGGGGCCACTGAAGGGGCCATAATAAAAGGCAACCTCTGCCTCAAGGCCCCCTGGCCAGGCATACTCCGTACCACCTGGGGTGATCATGAGCGCTGCCGCACCAATTACTTCGCCACTTACCCCGGCTTATATTTCACCGGCGACGGGGCTTTGAAGGATACCGAGGGCAATTACCGAATCACCGGCAGGGTGGATGATGTGCTCAACGTGAGCGGCCACCGGATCGGCACCGCCGAAGTGGAGAACGCGATCAATATGCACGCCGGCGTGGTGGAAAGTGCCGTGGTAGGCTATCCTCACGATATCAAGGGGCAGGGCATCTATGCCTTTGTCATCTATAGCCATCTCCACAGCGATTCCGAACTCACCCGGCAAGACATACTCCAAACCGTTTCCCGGGTCATCGGCGCCATCGCCAAACCCGATAAGATCCAATTCGTAAGCGGGCTCCCAAAAACAAGAAGCGGAAAGATCATGCGCCGCATCCTCCGGAAGATCGCCGAAGGCGAAACGGAGAACCTGGGCGATACCACCACCTTACTGGACCCGGGTGTCGTGGAGGAGATCAAGGAAGGGAAGGTGTAGAAGCCCCACCCCAGCCCTCCCCGAAGGAGAGGGAGGAGCATCCCGTTAGTGTTCGGCTTAAATGATCCTAAGAAGAGTTTACGAACTCGATACCTGTATTACATTTAGTAATTGAAAGCCAAAAGTTGGAAGATAATCATCCTCCTCCCCTTCGGGGAGGCTGGGTGGGGCGTCTATTTTCCTAACTTTACTCCCAAAATCACCACCCCATGAGCCACCGCTCCATTTTCATTATCCTTTTTCTCATTATCCATTATTCATTTTCTGGTCAAGCACAGATGAAAAGCTGCTGCGAACCCGATGGTACCATTCTCGTCTCTTCGGTAAAGCAAACACCCGGCACCTTGAAGATGATACGCATACTCGACAGCATCAACCACCATGCCAATCCCGAGGATTTTTATGTGATGAATGCGCAACGGGCCGAGGGTTTCAAAAAGAAACTGCTTACCGAAAAAGATCCCGGACAGCGCATCAACTATTATTTCCAGTACGCCAATGAATCCCTGAACGCGGGCAATACCGAAGAGGCGATCAAGATCCTCAAGCAGGTGATCGCCGTGATGGGAGTCAGTTACCAGAACATCCCCGAACAATACAAGCTCCTCTTTGATCAACTTGCCATTTCATTCATGCGTAAGGGTGAGTTGGAGAACTGCGCGGCCAACCACAGTCCGCAGAGCTGCATCATACCCATACAGGGAGCCGGTATCCATATACTGCCCTCGGGATCCGACTCGGCCATCATCCTCTACAAGGCTATCCTCGATAAATACCCAGATGACCTGCAATCCCGATACCTGCTGAATGTGGCTTATATGACCCTGGGTAAATATCCGGCGGAAGTACCCAAACAATGGTTGATCGAATCAGGTGTGTTCACAAAGAACAAAAGCGATATCATCCTGAAAGATGTGGCCGGTAAAAAGGGCGTGGATATGAACGGCATCTCGGGCAGTTGCGTGGTGGAAGACCTGGACAATGACGGGCTACTCGACATCATAGCCACTTCCTACGGACTCAACGACCAGATCCGGTATATGCACCAGCAAAAGGACGGGACCTTTAAAACGGAGACCGTATCCTCCGGACTGGTGGGCATCACTGGCGGGCTCAATATGGTGCATGCCGATTATAATAACGACGGGCTGGCCGATTTTGTGATCCTGCGCGGTGGATGGTGGGGAAAGAACGCCAAGTTCCCCCTCTCGCTGATCCGCAATAATGGCAATGGCTATTTTGAAGACATCACCCTCGAAGCGGGCATTTATTCTCCGGCGCCCACACAGACTGCCTCCTGGGGCGATTTCAATAATGATGGCTGGATCGACCTCTTCGTGGCCCATGAGAATTATCCCTGCCAGCTCTTCATCAACAACAAAGGCAAATTCAAGGACATCGCCCCAAAACTCGGCCTGAACATCACGGCCTTTGCCAAGGGCTGCGTGTGGGGCGATATCAACAACGACGGTTATCCCGACCTCTACCTCTCGCTGCTTGGCTCGCCCAATAAACTCTTTTTGAACAAAGCCGGCAAGGTTCCTGGTGAAAGAATATTCGAGGACATCTCCAAAGCCGCCGGTGTGGAAGAGCCCATCCGCAGTTTCCCCACCTGGTTCTTTGATTTTGACAATGACGGGTGGCAGGATCTCTTTGTATCGGGATACGATACCAAACGTTTCTCGCAGGTTGGCGGAGACGCGGCACGCGAAATGCTGGGCATGCCGCCCTTAGGTGAACTGCCCCGCCTTTACCACAATAACGGCAACAATACCTTCACCGATGTGAGCGAGGCCTACGGCGTCAATAAAGTGAACTATGCGATGGGTTGCAATTTCGGCGATATCGACAACGACGGCTGGCTCGATTATTACCTCGGCACCGGCGCTCCCGATTACACCAGCATCGTACCCAATAAACTCTACCGCAATATCGACGGAAAGAAATTCGAGGACATCACCTATGCCACCAATACCGGCCATATCCAGAAAGGACATGGCGTGGCTTTCGCCGATATCGACAACGACGGCGACCAGGACATCTATGAAGTGATCGGCGGGGCCGTTGAAGGCGACCGTTTCAGGAATGTGTTGTTCGAGAACAGCACCGTTACCGGAAACCACTGGCTCAAATTAAGACTGGAAGGCACCACATCCAACCGTTCGGCCATCGGAGCCAAGGTCAGGATCAAAGTAAAACTGGCCGACGGCAGCTTCCGGAATTATTATCATATCGCCAGCACAGGCGCCAGCTTCGGGTCAAAACCACTGACCATCGAAGCCGGGCTGGGCAAAGCCGTTGGCATCGAAGAGATCGAGATCAAATGGCCCAATGCCAGGCAGACGGTGGAAGTATTGAGGAATGTGGAGATGGATAAGCTGATAGTTAAAAAAGAAGGGAAGTAGCCGCAGGCCCCTCCCAGCCTCCCCCGTGGGGAGGGGGAGCATTCCGTTAGATTTATACCTTACTATCCTAAGTGGAATTCTCTGACTCGATACCGATATTACAATTAGTATTAAATAGCCAAAAGTTGGAAGACAATCATCCTCCTCCCCACGGGGGAGGCTGGGTGGGGCTTGGCTGGGGTTTCAATACCCAAACAACTCTTCCAAACTCAACCGTTTCAACTCCCCGTATTTCTTCATCATGTCCTCGTTCAGTTTCTTATCTGAAGCGACGATGCAATACGTGTAGGGTTTATTGGCCAGTGTTTCACTGTGGAATTTTTTCAGTTCATTGTAACCGATCTTATCTACCGCGTCATAAGTTCTTTTGCGGGTGTCCTCATTCAAACCTTTTTGCTGCTGCTGCAGGTAATAGAAAATGATGCCGTCCTGCGTAACGCGTTCGGTCTCCAGGTCTTTGCGGATACCGTCCCTTGCGAATTTGATGTTCTCCTCCACATCGGGCAGTTCATTCAGCAGTTCGTTCATGGCGATGACCGATTCATTGAACTTATCAGCCTGGCAACCCACATAGGCCAGCGTATAGAAGGGATCTTCCTTCTTATCAGGCTTCGCGTAAAAGGCGAAAGTAGAATAGGCCAGTGCCTTGGATTCGCGGATGGTCTGGAATACCAGGGCCCCCATGCCGCCTCCAAAATAATTATTGAATACATCCACAACCGGCTCTTTTTCGGCGTTGTAAGCGGTGGAGTTTCTTACCCAGCGGATCTCCGACTGTACCATATTGTAATCGGCGAAAAGTACCTGGTTATGGTCCTGCGTGACCGGTACAAATTTTAATTTCTCCGGCGCCGGTTTAAAAGTCACGGGTACAGGATGCAGGGATTTCAATTCAGCGGACAAGAGTGCCAGCGGCCTGGGTCCGTAATAAAGAATTTTATGAGCGTACCCGTTCATTTCATGCAGGATTCCCACGAGTTCTTCTGATGTTGTACTCTGCAATTCGGCGTCGGAGAGTACATTATTGAAGGGGTTCTTGCTTCCAAAACGGGCATATGCAACCAGTCCGTTCATGATGGCTCCTTTGTTGACCTTGGCATCGGTACGTGATTTTTTCAATCTGGCTTTCAGGGATTCCAGCGCTTTTTCATCTCCCTTGCAGTTCTTCAATACCTCTTCGAACAGCGATACCGCCCTGGTGAAATTATCCTGTAAACCTTCGATGGTGACCGTAGTGAACTCTGTACCGGCACTCACCGAGAAACTGCAGGCGATCTGGTAAAAAGCCTTCGTGATGTCTTCGGCGCTCATTTTATCGGTTGCCAGGAACTGCAGGTATTGCGCGGCAAGACTGAGTTTCTTATTGTTCCAGGTACCCAATTCAAAACGATAACGAAGCCGGAAGATGGGATTGCTCTTGTTCTGTACATAGAGTATCTGAGCCGGGCCGATCACTCCCTTTTGCATGTCTTTATTGAAATCCAGCCAAACGGGTTTAACCGGAGTGGCCGGCAAATGGTTGATGGTCTTCACAAAATCCGATTGCGCATCGCGGTTGGTCTCTACCGGCGTGATGGGCGGCTTTTGCACTTTGACAATGCTCTTGTCCTCCCCCTTGCGTTTGTATATATAGACATAGTTGTCCTGGAAATAGCGGTTTGCGAAATCAACAATGTCCTTTTTGGTCAGTTTGGACAACAGGTCGGTATAGGCCACCTGTTCTTTCCAGTCGAGCTCAGAGGTAAATGCGTCCATCAGGTCACCCGCCCGGGAACCATAGGATTCGGTTGCCAGGATCTTATTCTTTTTCTGGTTATTGACGATTGCGGTGATCAGGTTTTCATCGAAATTTCCTTTTTTCAGGTTGTCGATCTCTCCCAGCATCAGCGCTTTCACATCTTCAAGTGATTGCCCGAGAGTGGGTCTGCCCTGCATATACAACACCCCGTAATCGATCATGGTATTAGCGAATGCTGAAGCACCCAGCAGTTTTTGTTTCTTCACCAGGTTCAGGTCCATCAGTCCGGCCTTGCCGTTGGTGAGTATCTGTCCAACCAGTTCGGCCATTAATGCGTCCCTTGATTTGTTTCCGGGCAGCCTGAACCCGATGGTCACGCTTTCCGCATCCGGTCCCACCACTTCAGCGGCAATGGGTGAAGTAATGGGTTGCTCGGGCTGAAAAGTATATTTTGGAACAGGCTTGCGCTGCATGTAGGAGAAGGCGGCCTCCACTTTTTTGATCATCTCATCCGGGTTGAAGTCGCCACTCATGATGACACCCATGTTGTTGGGTACGTAATAGGTATTGAAGTACTTTCGGATCTCAGTGAGAGATGGATTCTTCAAATGCTCAACCGTACCGATGGTGGTCTGTTTGCCGTAATTGTGATTCTTGAACAGTTCGGCATAGATCCTTTCATTCACCTTTCTGCCGTCGTTGTCCAGTCCGATGTTCTTTTCTTCATAAACGGCTTCCAGTTCGGTATGGAAGATGCGCAGGATGGGATTACGGAATCGTTCGCCCTGTAGTTTCAGGAACTTATCAACGGCGTTGGCGGGAATATCTTCGGTATATACGGTCTGCTCATTGGAGGTAAAGGCATTGGAACCCTGTCCGCCCATGGCCGCCATCATCTTATCGTATTCATTGGCGATGGCATAGGAAGCCGCGACACCCGAAACGGAATCGATCCGGTGATAGATGGCCTTTCGTAGATCAGGATCAGTAGTATGATTATATTCCTCGTAAAGTGCATCTATCTTGTCGAGTTCGGGTTTTTCTTTGGCCCAGTTGAGTGAACCGAATTGATCCGTGCCCTTGAACAGCATATGTTCCAGGTAATGGGCCAGACCGGTATTGGTGGCGGGATCGGTCTTGCTGCCCGCCTTGGTGGCGATATAACACTGTATGCGGGGGTCTTTATTGGTAGCACTTAAAATGACCGTCAGTCCGTTCTTAAGGGTATAGAACCGCGTATTGGCCGGATCGTTTGTTACGTATTTATAGGTGAACCCACCTGAGGTGGCGGTCTTCCATTCATATTTACCCGTTTGCGCCAGGGTAGCAGATGTACAGAACAACAATAAGGCAAGAAGAAGTTTACTGATCGGTCTCATAATTTGACATTTTTAGTTTTGCGAGATCTAAATTACCGAATTGTGCCTGAGTGGCTATGCCGTTCGAAACATAATTAACTTTATTTTTGAACAAACCAGCCGAATGAAAAAGATCCTGAAGATCCTGTTACGCGTATTCCTAGTCCTGTTTGTGGTGGTGAACATCATTACGGCCTTTCATGCCTATAAATTCACCCATTTTTACGATAACGGCTCGGTGGAGATCAAGCGGCCGGAAGATAAGAGCGGCTGGGAGAAGACGAAGGAGATCCTCATCGGGATCAAGGCGGTCAAGCAAAAGAACTATATCTCCACTGATACCGGGTTCCAGCCAGTGACACTCATCACGAAGAGTAAGCTGAAACTGCAGGGCTGGTATTTGACCGCCGATAAGCCGATAGGAACGGTCTGCCTGTTTCACGGGCATGGCAGCACCAAATCAGCTGTATTCAAAGAATCTGAAGCATTCAGGAAACTGGGATACAATACCTTGCTGATCGATTTCAGAGCCCATGGCGACAGCGAGGGAAACACTTCCACGATCGGGTACGATGAGACGGAGGATGTCAAGCTGGCCTATGATTATGTTGCGGCCAAAGGAGAAAAGAACATCATCTTATGGGGGATCTCCATGGGTGCGGCCTGTATCACAAAGGCCATGAACGACTACCCCTTGCAACCCAGGAAGATCATCCTGGAAATGCCATTCGGTTCCATATTAGAGGCTGGCGAAGGCCGGATCAAAATGATGGGATTACCCGCTGAGCCGCTTGCAGCCCTGGTCACCTTCTGGGGCGGAGTTGAACATGGTTTCTGGGCCTTCAGCATGAAACCAACGAGTTTCGTCAAGCAAATCAAGTGTCCCGTATTGTTACAATGGGGAGCCCTGGATCCGCGTGTTTCAAAAGGAGAGATCGATGAGATCTATACAAACCTGGCCGTCGAAAAAAAATTGGTGGTTAAAAAAAATCGCAGTTTTATTTCTCAAAACCTTAGCTGGCAGGCAATTTTACTTTGTTTTTTCCGTTGCAATAAGGCCCAATAACCCCAATACTATGAAAAAACAATTCTACAATGCCCTTGTAGGGTTTTTCCTGCTGTTTATTTTGTCGCAAAGCCTTAATGCCCAGATCGTTCCGCAACTGCGCTGGCCCAAATCTCCTAACGGAAAGATCGTCTGTTTTACCGATGAGATGGAGCGTTACCGCTACGCTTTACAGGGTTTGACGGAAAACAGGAAGGTTTTCGAACTATGGATGAGCAAGCAACAAAATCAACTGAATGCAGATAATGATCTTGCCCGGAATACTCCCATCGTTTATTCTATCCCCGTCATCTTTCATATCATCCATAACGGGGAGGCTAACGGTACCGGAAGGAATATCGCCAAGGCTTTTATCGATTCCCAGATCATTCAGATCAACGATGATTTCAGGCGGATCGCCAATACTTCAGGATATAATAACCATGCCAACGGAGCTGATGTGGAAATACAATTCGTTGCCGCAACATTGAACCCTGCCAATGCCGTATTGGGTGAACCGGGGATCGAACGGATCAACCGAAATGCAAGAGGCTGGACTGCTCCACCGCATATGGACACTTATATGCAAAGCACCATCAAACCCAATTCATTCTGGAATCCGGACAAATACCTGAACATCTGGGTCTGTGACCTGACCGATGCATCCGGACTGGTCTTAGGCTATGCGCAGCAACCCATTGCCCCGGGAAATATCGGGCAGGATGAAGACACGGCCTCCATTGCATCAACAGACGGCATCGTATTGCATTATTCGATCGTTGGCAGCAGTAATAAAAAGCCGGCCGGTGTCTATCCTTTTGATGAGGGTCGGATACTGACCCATGAACTGGGCCATTTCTTCGGTTTACGTCATGTATGGGGTGAAGGCAATTGTGACCTCGATGATTTTGTGTTCGATACCCCCAGGCAGGATGGCGTCAGTTTTGGCTGCGCCACCACCAACAATACCTGCAATGATACCAATTATGGAAGTCCATACGATTCGGCGGACATGGTGAAGAACTACATGCAATACTCCGATAATGCCTGTGTGAACATCTTCACCCAGGGCCAGAAGAACAGGATGCGGGCGGTGATGGGCGAAAACGGAGCGGGCTCTCCCCGTCGGGAATCACTTCGCTTCTCAGACCGGGCACAGCTGAAACCAAAGATCTCTTTCGTCAGCACCGATACCACGATTATCGAAAGGACACAATGCAATATGCCCTGGGGCTTTGTAATTCCGGTCAGGATCTCAAGGCCGCCGACCGGTACTACTTACGCTTCCGTGAATATCACCGGCAATACCAATGGCCAGGATTTTACCCTTTCCCCCGATTCGGTATCTTTCTCCCCAACGGACACCGCAGACAAGTATTTCGCCGTGACGATGAACCCCGATGCGGTAATGGAAGGCCATGAACGCGCTTTTATCAACCTGGCGGTCAATGATACCAACAGCACCGCTGCTCCGGATGGCTATGAACTGACCATACTGAACGATGACAATATACCGATGATGGGCAAACGCATCAACGGTAATTTATTCGCCGAGGATTTTGAGACACCTTCAGCAGGCTGGCAGCGTTACGATTACATCAAAGGAAACAACCGGTGGCTTATCGGTGGCACTAATGGCGATGTGAACAACGGCAAGAGCGCCTATATCTCAAAAGATTCCTCTTCACTGGCCTATGAGGCCGGCAGTCGTTCACACACCCTGTTGTTTCACAGTATCGAAGCAACGAACTGGGACAGTCTGAACCTTTCGTTCTATTATAAATGCAAAGGCCAAACGACCAGTGGTGTGAAGAATGATTTCGGGAAGCTGATGTATTCGATCGACAGTCTTAATTTCTTCCAGGTAAACGGAACTGAAGACCTTACTGACAGCAGTAATGCCAGCTATTACAGTACAAGGCTGCCTTCCTTTCTCTGGAACAGGAAATTTTATATTGGTTTTTACTGGCAGAACGATACGGCTACTGCCAATAATCCCCCTTTCGCCATTGATGATATCCTGATCTCAGGCAAGACCTATATTCCCGCCTCCATACATACTTCAGTGGATACCGCGATCGGTTTCTCAGATAAGCCGCTGGGGCCCATGGAAACCGTTGATTTTTACGACAGGATGAGCGGGAATATACTCGCAACCATCCAGAACCTGTCGGGACATAATTATGGCTGCGTGGATGTTGCCATCGACCGGGCCGGTACCGGAGCCCAATTCGTGAACAACGATCCTGGTACCAACCCGCAAAATAAATTGTTCGACAGGACCTACAAGATCATTCCCCAGTATAACAATACGACCGGGAATTACAAGGTCACCTTTTATCTCACCCAGGCCGAAGTGGCCGGCTGGATGCTCAACAGCGGAAACCCTTTATCAAACCTGTATATCATCAAGGATACCGGGCATATCAGCAACACAGACTACAGCGGACCCTACGAACAAAGACTGGCCCTGAGAACAAGCTATCTTGGAGGCGCAGACTATGCCGTATCATCGGTTTTCATGACGGGATTTTCAGGTTTTGGATTCGGGCATATCACTATTGGCACACTGCCAGTGACCCTGGTATCTTTTCGGGCAACAAAAAAAGACAATAGCTCACTGCTGGCATGGACCGTAGAGAACGAATCCAATATCCAGCGATATGTCATCCAACGCAGTACAGACGGATCGGGATTTACCGACCTGTCCACTGTGCCGGCAACCATGGCCGGAGGGAGAAAAGAGTATACCCATCCGGATGAGTTTCCGCTCAGCGGCTGGAACTATTACCGGTTAGCCATTTATGACAAGGACAATCACCTGAAATACTCGCAGATTGAAAAGGTCTTTTTCGGGAAGGGGATCGAGTTCACTGTTTCACCGAATCCATTCATGGACAAGATCGTACTGAATTCTTCCGGATCGGTCACCGAAGGCCTGCAAGTACAGCTCTCCGACCTGTCCGGAAGAATCATATCAAAGAATAATTATACTACGGTCAGCCCCGGACAGCCATTGATCCTGGAAACACCCGGATTATCCCGGGGAATCTATCACCTTAAGATCATCGCAAACGGAGAGATATGGCGGTATAAAATATTGAAACAATAAAATAAAAAGGGACCCCACGGGGTCTCTTTTTTATTAGGTGCAAATCATTTGCTGGCCGTAGTTTGATATTTTTGCCAGAATCATGATGAATCCACAATCGATTTCCATCCGGGATTATACCTATCCCCTTCCGGAGGACAGGATCGCCCTGCGCCCGCTGGAAGAAAGGGATGCGTCCAAACTGCTGGTCTATAACGCGGGAACGATCCGTGAATCGGTTTATGCAGACCTCCCTCAACACCTTCCCGAAAACAGCTTGCTGATCTTCAATGACACCAAAGTGATCCGGGCCCGGGTGTTGTTCAAAAAACCCTCGGGGGGCGTCATCGAGATCTTTTGCCTGGAACCTTATGAACCGATCAGCGATTACCAGGTGGTGATGAACAAAAAAGGTTCCGTGAAATGGAAATGCATGATCGGCGGGGCGAGTAAATGGAAGGAAGGTTTTTTAGAGAAGGAAGGGAGAATGGGGAATGAGAAATGGAAAATGGAAAATGGAGAATGGACAATGAGGGCAAGGCTGACCGAGAAACTGGAGGATGCTTATGTGGTTGAATTTTCCTGGGATCCGGCGGATAAGAGTTTTGCCGAACTGATCGAACTGGCCGGAGATATTCCTCTGCCGCCCTATATCAAAAGGACTACCGACTTCAAAGACACGGAAAGATACCAGACCATCTATGCCCGCGAGGAAGGTTCGGTGGCGGCCCCAACGGCCGGATTGCATTTCACGGCTTCCTTATTTGAGAAACTGAAAGAAAAACATATTGCCTCCGGTTTTGTAACCCTTCATGTGGGCGCAGGCACGTTCAAGCCGGTGAAAGCTGCTACCATGAATGATCATGTGATGCATGCCGAATGGATCGATGTAAGTCTGGACATGATCGAAACCCTTTCGCAACAAAGACAGGACCTTATCGCTGTGGGTACCACCTCCCTGAGAACACTGGAGAGCCTGTACTGGATGGGGGTTAAACTCATCGTTGACCCCACCCTCCAACAGGTTGAATTGTCTCAATGGGAGGTTTATCAAGAACCGCTGCAGTCAACCAAATTCTCCGTGGATGAGGCACTCAACGCCCTGGCCAACTGGATGAAAGTGAAAAAGTTCGATCGCCTGTTCACCCAAACGCAGATCCTGATCGCGCCGGGATACCGGTTCAAGATGGTCAATGCCTTGGTCACCAATTTTCATCAGCCGGGATCCACCCTGCTTCTGCTGGTTGCGGCTGCCATTGGGGATGATTGGAAAAAAGTATACCAATATGCGCTGGATCACGGATACCGTTTCCTGAGTTATGGGGACGGCTGCCTGCTGCGGATAAAAGGCTAATTTTGGCCCATTGTTAAATCACATTTTCCAGTTTTATGATGAAAAAGATCATTCGGGCGGTTTACCATACTACGGGAGTCGTCATTGGTAAAAGGCCTACTTATAAAGGCAAAGGGAATTTCAATATTGAAGGTCTGCATTACGGGTACTCCTTACCCCAGGCCAATTTTACCCCCTGGGAAGGCGATACGGCATTCCAGCAGATCTACCGTCAGATCAAAAACCATACCCTGGTAGACATCTACCGATGTTATGAATTGTGGCAGTTGGTACAACAGATGAATAACCTGGACCCGGACTCAGCCATTTTGGAAGTGGGGGTATGGAGGGGCGGGACCGCGGGCATCATGGCACAACAGCTCAGCAACCTCAAGAGCGGGGCCAGCCTCTACCTGGCCGACACGTTTACCGGGGTGGCCAAGGCCGGGGAAAACGATGCCTTCTATACCGGTGGTGAACACCAGGATACCAGCCAGGTGATTGTGGAAGACCTGCTGAAAAGCACCAGTAACTATGCCGGGGTCAAAATACTCAAAGGGATCTTCCCGGAAGATACTGCTCACCTCGTATCTGCTGAGGAACGTTTCGGCATCTGCCATATAGATGTGGATGTATATACTTCAGCGAAGGATATCCTGGAATGGGTCTGGGGGAAGATGATCATCGGAGGAGTAGTTGTCTTTGACGATTACGGTTTCCATACCTGTACAGGGGTGACCAAATTAGTAGAAGAATACCGCAAGCATGCAGACCGGGTGATCATCCATAACCTGAACGGACATGCGTTGATGATCAAGTTGAAGAACTGACCCTTCGACAAGCTCAGGGTGACATTCCCTTCGACAAGCTCAGGGTGACATTCCCTTCGACAAGCTACGCTCCCCGCAATGCAGCGGGACAGGCAGGGTGATAAATTACGGTTGTCAGGCTGAGCTTGTCGAAGCCCTTAAATTCTTAATTTATTGGTGGATCGTGACCGGTGTGCCCACGGGGATATAGCTGTAGAGATCTTTCATCTCGGTGTATTTGGCAGAGATGCAACCATCGGTCCAGTTGTAAAAATTATCTACCGTCCATTCTTCTTCGGGACGTGTAGCATGGATGGCAATGCCGCCGCCCGGCCTGGCGTTTTTGGGGAGCAATCCCTTTGCCTTTCTTTCATTGAAGCGTTGCAAGGTCTCTTCATTAGGATAATCCAGCAACAATTCGGGACCCCATTTGGGATGGATCTTTTTGAGGATCACCCGGAACTTCCCGTCGGGCGTACGCTTATCCCCTTCCTTCATCTTATCAGAAAGGTCTTTACTGCCGAATACGATGGGATAGGTGGCATACCATCCTTCATCATCAAACACTTTCAATTCATAATCGCTTTTATCGATGATGATATAATAGGGATTGTCAATGGAGTCTTTGGCAACAGCCTTTTTCTTTACGGCAACCGCTTGTGCCTGAACGGTCTTTTTCTTTTTCTTCTTTCCGGGCACAAAAGACAGCAGGGCTATACTGGACAGCAAAATGAGAATATGACTAAGCCTGGGTTTGTACATGCCGTAAAAATATTTGTATTTTAATTACAAACGATATGCCATACAAATATATTTCAGAGCCCGGAAAAACATTAACAAATTTTACGGAAGTCCGGGTAAAAAAATGCCTCCGCAAAATGGCGAAGGCTTTATTATGTTGAACCCGCCCCCTTTCCCACCTTGGAAAAACCGCAGTGGGTAAAGGTTCGGGTGAGAGAGCGTGTTAATTGCTGAAGCGCAGTCCGATGGTGTACGGACGCATATCAAGAGAATGTTTATACATGGATTTAGGGCTATAGGATCCGTACAGCCTTAAAGAGCCGAAACCGATCTCTCCCTGGTAGGCGAATTTGAAGCGTTCCAGGTCATAGTCGCCCTTGTTCGTCCATTTGCCGCGGAGATCGCTTTTTTGCTTGTTTCGCTGGCTGTAGAGATACCCCAGGCTAATGCCCATACTCAAATGAAAGCTCTTCCGGGATTGACTGGGGTTGCTTTCGAAATTCAGCATGAGGGGAAGGGTCAGGTAATCGGCGGCCAGTTTGTTCTTCGAAAAGCTGATCGAATCCCGGAAAATAAAGGGCTTATCGGTGATCGCCGGCAGATTGCTGTATGGCTGCACCCCTCCTTCGCGATAGCTGATGGAAGATTTATAGCGGTAATTATTCAGTTCAAGACCCAGTCCCCATTTGAAGTTGACATAGTTCTTATACATACTGATCCGTTGCATGAAAAACCAGATGTTCACATTGACACTTTTACCTGAACGGAGCTTGAAGTCGCTTTTTCCCAGCGCCGGGTATCCGGGTCTGTTCTGCAGGTAGCTGCCTGCCGTGGTATATTCGGTCCTATCGGAATAGTTGGAGAACCCCAGGTCCACCACACCCCAGTTGGTGCTCACTTTCTTTGGTTTCTTGACTGGCCCCCAGGCCCCGCCCACATTCACATGGACCCCTTTTTTATTTTCTCCGCTTTTAACGATCACCATACCGCCGATGCGGATACTATCGGTCTTGGGATCGGGTTTTGTTGTTCCTTCCTGCGCTTTCACGGTTGTGCAAAGGATTCCTGTTGCCAGCATTGCTGTTAGCCATTTCATGTGTGTCTGTTTTAAATGATTATTTTATTGCGATCTCAAAACCGGCCACCTTCACTTCGTCGCCTGTTTTGATGTTGGCGTTGCGCTCCAGCGCTCTTTTTACTTTTCGTAAAAGTCCGCCGATCTTACCCCGTTTCGTCCTTTCCTCATCGAGGTCGACATAACGATTATTGTTATTCTCTGAAGCAGTTGGATTATATACCGCCTGTAATGCCGTCGTGGTCTTTGTTTCCGCTTTTCCGATATTCAGATCGGCGATGACCGGATTGTCGGCCTTTGCATTCACCTTGTTTTGAGCCACAGCATTGCTGCTTATTCCGGAATTGGTCAGGTTGCTGTTCTCATTCTTAGGTGTTACGATCGTAGCGGTTCTTTCGTTACGCTCCCGGTTGTTAATATTTTCCAAATAGGATTTGGGCAGGTTGTTGCTGGGTTTCACCGCGTCTTTTTTGACCGGGCGGTTATCAGCCAGGCCATTATCGGGCCTGGTATTGGCAGGCAGGGTTGACTTATCACCAGAGCGGTTATTCCTCGCCGTTACCGGGCGGTCCTTTACCCCCGGGTCCTGTACCGGGATGTTGCTGACCAGGGGATCGTTCGTTGTTGAAGGGTTTGGAACCTGTTCCGGGGTCTTGTCATCAGTCGCAGGCAACTGGACCGGTTTCTTTCCGTTTTGCCCGGGTTGATCGTTCTTAGCCTGTGATCCGGCGCCCGGGGCAACTACCAGATAATTCCGGTAGGCGGTCACTCCGGCCCATAATCCAAAGCCCAGCAGGACTGCCGCGGCGGCAACCCTCCACCACCGGATGGTGACCACTTTCGCTCCTTCCGTGCGGTACAGGGATTTCTTGTCGGTAAACACGATCGTTTCGGGTTCCAGTTTGGTCAGGCTCAACAGGTCGAGTTCCCTCCGGGCCGACAGATCCGTACTGACGAGCGATTGCAATTCAGCGAGTCCGGCCGGATCCAGTTCATGATCGATATAAGACAGGATCTTATCCTGTAAGGGGGTGATGTCTTCTGATTTCAATAAATCCGCCTTAGCAGAATAGGCGATGGGGTCCGGCATGATCACCGTTTCCTGTAATAAAGAAAGTTCCGTTTTGAGATCGGGATTCTCCTCCACAAATAATTCAACGGCCTTCCTTTCCGGTGCAGACAGTTCATTGTCTACATAGAGCAGGAAAAACGTTTCGTAATTATGTCGGTTCATGTTCATGACAAACGGTTCATGGTTGATGGCTCATGGCTTAGGGTTCATTTCGATTCAATAGGCCCCCAAGCTATAACACATTTTCAACTTTCACGATATACTCCCTCAGGATCAGCCTGGCCCGGTGCAGGTAAACTTTCACCTGGCTTTCATTCAACCCGGTGATCTGTCCGATCTCCTCATAACTATAGCCCTCATAATCCTTCAGCATCACCAGGCTGCGCTGTTTTTCGTTCAGCCTTCCCAGGGCCTCATTCAGGATACGCCGGGTGTCTCTTTTTTGGCCTGCCGAGCCGCGGGCCTCTTCTTTGAAATCCTCCTGCAAACTGATCCTTCGGTTCTTCCTGATGTGGTCGATCATCTGGTTATACGCTATCGTGAAGAGGTAGCTTTTGCTCCGGTCGTTTTCCACCTGGCCCCTGTTCACCCATAATTTCTCAAAAGCGCTCTGTACCACGTCACGGGAATCCTCTTCATGCCTCAGGTTCTTGAGGATGAAGCGGTACACATTATCTGCGTACAGGTTAACGCATTCATTATATTCTCTCTCAGTCATATACAGGTGGTGCAGTTAAACTGGCTTCGGCTGGTCGGTTTTACTATGATACGAAGTTGGATGCAAAATTGTTACAGTTTTGGCTAAAAAAGTTAAAAAAGCCCGCTTTTCATGGTTTTTAGGCGCATTGATACCTATTTTTGCCCCTGTACCCGGATTGATCCCAGTACCCATTTCAATAAAATCAGCATTATGAATCAAGCATTTGTAGACCGTATCGCACAGGAAGTCAAAGAAATTGAAGCCGCCGGCCTATTAAAGAAAGAGCGCATCATCACCAGTGAACAGGGCGCCGAGATCATCGTGAACGGCAAGACCGTCCTCAATTTTTGCGCCAATAACTACCTCGGACTATCCTCTCACCCTAAAGTGATCGCTGCGGCGAAAAAGTACATCGATATCCGGGGATATGGTATGAGCAGCGTACGGTTCATCTGCGGAACCCAGGACATCCATAAGGAACTGGAAAGAAAGCTTTCAGAATTCCTGGGAATGGAAGATACCATTCTGTATGCTGCCGCTTTCGATGCCAATGGCGGGGTCTTTGAACCCCTGTTCGGGGAGGAGGACGCGATCATCAGCGACGCGCTCAACCATGCTTCGATCATTGACGGGGTAAGGCTTTGCAAGGCCCAGCGTTACCGGTATGAACACAATAATATGGACGACCTGGAAGCCAAACTGAAAGAATCGGCCCACCTGCGCAGCCGCATCATCGTCACAGACGGCAGTTTCAGCATGGACGGCACCATCGCCCAACTGGATAAGATCTGCGACCTGGCCGACCAATACGACGCCCTTGTGATGATTGATGAATGCCATAGCAGCGGCTTCCTGGGTAAGACCGGCCGTGGGACCCACGAATACCGGGGGGTCATGGGCCGGGTGGACATCATCACCGGCACCCTGGGCAAGGCCCTGGGAGGGGCCAGCGGCGGATTTACCTCAGCCCGGAAGGAAGTGATCGAAATGCTGCGCCAGCGCAGCCGTCCCTACCTGTTCAGCAATACCCTCGCACCCAGCATTGTAGGTGCTTCGATCGCCGTCCTGGATATGCTCAGTGAGACCACCGAACTCAGGGACAAACTGGAAGCCAATACCCGGTATTTCCGCAATAAAATGACGGCGGCAGGTTTCGATATCAAACCGGGCGAACACCCGATCGTTCCCATCATGCTATACGATGCAGTGGTGGCTCAGGAATTCGCCGCCAAATTGCTCGAGGAAGGCATCTATGTGATCGGTTTCTTCTTCCCGGTCGTTGCCAAGGGACAGGCCCGTATACGTGTACAACTTAGTGCTGCACATGAGCAACGGCACCTGGATAAGGCCATTGAGGCTTTCACGAAAGTGGGTAAGGAACTGGGCGTGTTAAAGTAGTATCCCGATTATATATAAATAAATGGAGCGTGGAGTATTGAATATTCCACGCTTCATTTTCAAGTCTCCTGATTTACGCGGCCCGATTCATGCCGCAAGACTGGTCTGAATAAACAGCCTGTCTTATCTTTTTTGTTCAATTTCCTTACCGTATCTCTTTTAATTCGATCGTCCAGCCCAGGTCCATCTTCAGGATCAGCGGGTTGCTGGAAATGCCATTCACCCAAAGGGTCTTGTTGCCCTTCCCGGATTCTGCATTGCTGATCATAAAACCCTCGATCTTCATGTCCTTGCCTT
This sequence comes from Chitinophagaceae bacterium, assembly GCA_016721725.1. Lineage (GTDB taxonomy): Bacteria > Bacteroidota > Bacteroidia > Chitinophagales > Chitinophagaceae > Ferruginibacter. The sequence continues at coordinate 496,253 of JADKHN010000001.1, forward strand.
TCACTTTCACCACAGGCAATACCTCGTCCTGCTCCGGGCGGTAAAAGGTTTCCGGACTCCCATTGTCGAAGGTCATGACCGTTTTCTTGTCCGGCATATCCGAGAAGTTCTTGCCGGACAACCATACTGTACAGGCATCGGTCAGTTTGAGTTCTCCTCCACCGAAGTAATTCTTATAAAGGGTGGATTCGCTCCTTGCCTGTCCGGAAATGACCACATGTCCTTTGAGGTTGACCGGATCGGTCATCTCATAATTGAAATCAATCCCGTTCTCATAGCTTTCGTCGTTGATGGTCACGATAAAATCATATTCCTTGCCATTGGCATTGACATGGTAAACGAGTTTATCGCCGCGTTTCAGATCATATAAAGAACTGCCGCCATCCTCATTCCGGATCATGAGGGGCATAACGATCGGACTTTTCTTTTTGACGACCGTCTTGGTGGTTGCCGATTTCGGTTTGGCGCTGCCGGTCTGGGCGTTGGAACTGAATGCCAGTCCGCATAAAGCCACCATTAAGGATAAGATTGTTTTCATTGATTTAATTTTATGGAACGCAAATTAAGACACCTTCCTGCTCAGGCCATACCCTCAGGACGGTATTTATTTGATGCCCGGAAAAATCATACATCGGATATATTTGCAATAAAACTCCGAACATGAAACAGGCGATCAGCATCCTCTTTTGTCTATTTATTCTTCAGGCCGGCCTTAAGGCATTGAATCATCCTGATACCAGCGCCTTTCCCCGCGACTTCATCGGTAACTGGAAAGGCAAACTGCAATGGTTCGAGGCGGGTAAGCCCACTCGGGAAATCAGTATGCAACTGATCATTCAACCAGTCGACAGTATCGGGCTGTATACCTGGCAGATCATCTATGGTGACGAGGGTAAAGACAACCGGCCATATATACTGAAAGCCGTTAACAGCGATGCCGGGCATTGGGTGGTGGACGAAGGAGACGGGATCCTTCTCGACAGTTATGTACATGGCAATTCCATCCACGGGGCCTTTACCGTCCAGGGAAGCACCGTCGTGGATAATTATACGATCGAGGACGGCAAAATGAAAGTGGAATACCTCACCATCCGGCTGGGAGAAAAGAAAACGAGTGGAAAAGGCACGGAAGACACACCTTATGTGGACAGTTACCGGGTGGCTGCCTACCAGTCGGGCGTATTGAGTAAAATAGGAAAATGATCTTTTACCACAAAGTGCACGAAGAAGGGGATTCACAAAGAAACACAGAGAGGTACTATTTTTTTCTTTGTGGTACTTTGTCCATTTACTCCGTGTCCTTTGTGGTAAAATTATCTGCCCTTAATGAATGGTTCCTATCCAATCGAGGTTGAATTATAACTTATCTTCGCAGCTGCATGCAAGAAACCGCCAAAACCTTCATAGCCAAGAGCAGCATCAAGGCCGCCGACCTGGAACACCGGCGCAAGATCAATTTCAATATCGGCAAGTACAATGACGTGGTGCCCAAAGGCAAGGAACAGTTCGCCGATCTTCACCTGGCCAGGGAAAGGGCCAAGAACCTGAAATGGCGGGCCATTGAAACGCTCGACCAGCAACTCGAGGAATTCGAACTCAACTTCAGTAAACGCGGAGGCAGGGTGATCTGGGCTGAGAACGCCCAACAGGCCATCGACGAGATCCTCGCCATCTGCCGGGAAAAGAATTGCAAGACCCTCGTGAAGAGCAAGAGCATGGTCACTGAAGAGATCCACCTCAACGCGGCGCTCGAAAAGAACGGCATCGAAAGCATCGAGACCGACCTTGGCGAATACATCCAGCAACTGGATGGCGAAGCCCCCTACCATATCGTGACCCCGGCCATGCACAAAAGCAAGGAAGATGTGGCCCGGCTGTTCAATCAAAAACTGGGCACACCGATCAGTCTCACTCCCGAAGAACTGACCCAGGTGGCCCGGAAGATATTGCGTGAAAAATATGTACAGGCAGAAGTTGGGGTCACCGGCGCCAATTTCATCATCAGTGATATCGGCGCCATCGCCGTTACGGAAAATGAAGGCAATGCCAGGTTAAGTTGTGCTTTTCCAAAAACTCATATCGTGGTAGTGGGCATTGAAAAGATGATCCCCTCCATGACCGACCTCGGTCTGTTCTGGCCCCTGCTGGCCACCTATGGTACCGGTCAGCAGATCACGGTGTATAATACCCTTGTCACCGGCCCCAGGCAGGAAAACGAAACCGACGGACCGGAAGAGATGGTGGTGATCCTTCTCGATAACGGCCGGACCAATATCTTAAAGAACCCCAAACAAAGGGAAAGCCTGTACTGCATCCGCTGTGGCGCCTGTCTCAATGCCTGTCCCATCTATAAGAATATCGGCGGTCACGCTTATGGCGCAACCTACAGCGGGCCCATCGGAAGTGTCATCACCCCGCATTTGCAAGGCATGGAAGACTACAAGCACCTGAGCTTCGCCTCTTCCCTTTGCGGCAACTGCACGGAAGTATGTTCGGTCAAGATCAATCTTCATGAATTGTTGCTGGAGAACCGACACGAATCCGTGGCAGAAGGACTCACCACGTTCTCCGAACGCATGGCCTGGAAGATCTGGAAACTGGCCTGCCTGAAAAGAGGACTCATGAACATGGGTAGCGGCAAGCTCAAAAACAAAGTGGTGAACGGACTTTTCAAAGGCTGGAAAGAAAACAGGTCGGAACTGGAATTCAGTGCAAAGACCTTTAATCAACTTTGGAAGGAAAGGTACAAGAAGGGATAATTAGTTAATGGATAATGCCGGCCGGCTTCCCCCTGGTCGGTATCTTCTCGGACCGGAACTATTTACCCCCTGGTCGGTGTCTTCACCGACCGGAATGAATTCAACCAATAGCCAATTCGCCTTTTTTATACCCTGGCCGGTGTCTTCACCGGCCGGAACTAATGCATGATAGAAAAATAAGATTCTGACCGGACTTCTTTATTTTGTGATGAAATGATCCTGGTCTACGCCCATACCACCTCACCCCGCTTACAATACATCTGTAATTTTGTCTTCGGCGAATTAATGGGAACAAAATTTGAGATCACCATTGATTCAGAAGCATTCAAAGCGCATCCGGGAGTCAGGGTCAATTACAGTGACAGGATGATCGGGACGGATTGTTTATGGATCAGGAACCATTCTCTCTTATTTGAAGAGGTCATCATCCCCCAACAGGTAAACTGTTTTCGGCACAATGATCAACCTGCTTTTTCAGATCCAATCCAGGTTCTTATCCCTTCGATGTGCTGGCAGCCAGTTTTTACCTGGTCAGCCGTTATGAAGAATACCTGCCACATCAGAAGGACTATTATGGCCGATACGCCCATGAGAATTCTTTAGCTCATACAGAAGGATTTTTGAAAATACCCCTGGTCAACCACTGGATCAACCACCTCGCTGAAGCGATCCATACAATATTTCCGGCTTTCATCCCCCGGTTTCCTGCTTTCAGCTTCTTACCAACCTACGATATCGATATCGCTTATTCCTATCAGCACAAAGGATGGCTGCGTAATATCGGAGGCTTTTTAAGATCCCCATCCCTGGACCGGATCAGGGTGCTGGCCGGAATGGAAAAGGATCCCTTTGACGCCTACGACTGGATGGATGAATTGCATGAACAGAACGGATTGCACCCATTGTATTTTTTCCTGGTTTCCGCCCGGAACGGAACCTATGATAAAAACATCCTTCCCCATAAAGAGGCCATGTGGAAACTGGTGAGACGGCACGCTTCGAAATACGCCATCGGCTTGCATCCTTCCTGGCAAAGCGGCGACCATCCTTCATTGCTGAAGAAGGAAAAAGAACAACTGGAAGCGATGGCTCAAGCCGGTCAGGCCACTCAAAGTGGCCAGACCGGCTTGAGCCTTTCCCGTCAGCATTATATCCGATTCAGCCTGCCCCGCACCTTCCAGCATCTCCTCGCCGCAGGCATCACCGATGACTATTCGATGGGCTATGGCAGCATCAATGGTTTCAGGGCTTCGGTGGCCTCCTCCTTTTACTGGTACGACCTGGAAAAGGAAGAACAAACCTGCCTGCACTTACACCCTTTCTGTTTCATGGAAGCCAATTCTTTTTACGAACAAAAACAATACGCAAATGAGACCTATGATGAGATGAACCATTACCTGAAGGCCTGTAAACAAATCAATGGAACACTCATCACCATCTGGCACAATAATTTTTTAGGTTCGGGAAAGGATACCCAGGAATGGAAAGACCTGTATTCCCGTTTTATTGCTCAGGTTCTGCAATGATCTTTTCGCGGTTTCGTTTGATGCTGTAGTTGACCAGGAAAACGCCCGCCAGCGTGACGATGGCTCCCCACAAAATATAGATGGTCAGCTTCTCATGCAACACGATCGCCGCGGTCACCATGGCCACCAGGGGATTGACATAGGCATAAAGGGAGGAAATGGCCGCGGGCAATTTCTTCATGGAATAGATAAAAGCAACAAAACTCAGAATGGACCCGGCCAGCACCAGGTAGGCGATCACACCCCAGGCGGTGGCTGACAGGCTTTGAATAGCTACTGTAGGTTGAGTGGTCTCCGCCACAATGGCCAGGATGAATGAACCGATCAGCATCTGCCATCCCGTGGCGTAATAGGGATTGAGTTTGACCTTGTTTCGCGTGATGACCACGGTTCCAACACTCCAGGACAACATAGCGACAACAGAAAGCAAGACCCCAAATAGGAATCCTTCCGTGCGATGATGAAATGCGTTTTCATAGAACACGATGCCGATTCCGGTGATCCCCAGCAACAAACCAATGAATGTGAGAATGGTCAGATTGCGGTTCTTGAAAAACAGCATTTCAATGACCACCACACTCAGCGGATACAGCGCTCCCACCAATGCGCTCAATCCGGTGGGTATGAACTGCAGGCTCCAGGTACTCAGCCCGTTGGCAAAAACGAACATGAGCAGGGCCATGATCAGCAACCAGATGAATTCCTTTTTGGTGGGGAGGGGTAGTTTTTTATAGACCATGAAGAAGACCACGAAACATAGTCCGGCGATGAATTGCCGGATATAAGCCATCTGGAGGGCCGGCAATTCTGCCACACCGATCTTGCTGGCTACCCAGGTGGTACCCCAGACGATGCTGGTGATGCTCAGGGCCAGGTATCCACCCGCCTTCCCCTTGGGCAATTTATTGGTGATGCTCATGATTTAAAGATCAGCTAGTGTTTAAAATGCCTTTGTCCGGTGATGACCATGGCCAGCTGGTTGCCCTGGCAATAGTCGACCGAATCCTTATCGCGGATGGAACCACCCGGTTGAATGAAAGCGCTGATACCCGCGGCATGGGCGATCTTCACACAATCATCAAAAGGAAAGAACGCGTCGCTGGCCAGCACTGCGCTATGCAGGTCGAAATTGAATTGACCGGCTTTTTCAATGGCTTGCCGCAGCGAATCGATACGGGAAGTTTGTCCGCAGCCTTTTCCGATCAGCTGCTTATGCTTGACCAACGCGATGGCATTACTTTTCAGGTGCTTGCATACCAGGTTGGCAAAAGCCAGGTCTGCTTTTTCTTCGGCCGTGGTCTCACGTCCGCCGGCTTCTTTCCATTCCGTAAAATTGCCTTTATCCTGTTGCTGTACGAGGAGGCCGTTCAAAACGGAACGGGACTGGAAGGGATTATCCAATCCTTTTTTTTGCTGCAAGAGGATGCGGTTCTTCTTTGTCTTTAATATACCGAGCGCATCAGCATCAAAGGATGGAGCCAGGAGGACTTCAAAGAAGATCTCGTTGATGGCTTCAGCAGTGGCCTTGTCGACCGGGGCATTACATACCAGTACACCACCGAATGCGCTTTCGGGATCTCCTGCCAGGGCGGCTTCCCAGGCGTCCAATACCGTTGGCCGGGAAGCGATCCCGCAGACATTGGTATGCTTGATGATGGCAAAACAGGTTTCGCTGAATTCCTGGATGATCTGCAGGGCCGCGTCCACATCCACAAGATTATTATAGGACAATTCCTTCCCATTCAGCTGATCGAATACCTCTGCGGTATCTCCATAGAAAACACCCTGCTGATGCGGATTTTCGCCATAGCGCAAAACCGATTTATTGACGCCGAACGGACTCGGGAACGCTGTTCCATTGAAGTAATTCGAGATAGCCATATCATAACCGGTACAAACATCAAAGGCCTTGATGGCGAAAGTCCTTCGCTGATCCAGGGTGGTCGTTCCTTCCTGCTCTTTCAGGATCTGCTCCAGGAGGGCATAATCTTTTTTGGCGGCCACCACCACCACATCGCGATGGTTCTTGGCGGCCGCACGGATCATGGAAGGTCCGCCGATATCGATCTTTTCGATGATCAGTTTTTCATCGGTCGTCGATCTAACGGTTTCCTCAAAAGGATAGAGGTCAACAATGACCAGGTCGATCTCGGGAATATGATATTCCTTCATTTCGCTCAGGTCGTTCTCATTGTCCCTCCTTCCCAGGATGCCGCCAAAAACAGAAGGATGCAGGGTCTTCACCCTTCCCCCCAATATGGAAGGATAAGTGGTCAGCGATTCAACCGGCACGCAGGGAACCTGAAGTTCCTCAATGAACTTTTGCGTACCCCCTGTTGAATAAATGGTGATCCCCAATTGGTGTAGCTGACTAATGATCCTTTCCAGCCCATCTTTATAGAACACAGAAATGAGCGCAGATCGTATTTTTTTGTTCATGGAAACGGCAGTTATAGGTCCGTAATAAAGGCCCCTTTTTCAGGAATAGAATGACACCGCAAATGTAGCGCTTCAGCTTCTTTCAGCCATTTGTCAATTTTCCACAAACTGTTAGAAGCATCCAGGATATAGAGCCGGCAATTGAATATAACGTTCAACCGCGCCAGACTGATGCCGGGGTTACGGGATATTATGATGAAGTCGATGTCAAATTTCTTTCCTGTTTCAATGTAACGGATATCATGTTCAATGACTGCGAAACGGATCTGGTGATAGTGGTAAATATAATTTCGCTTAGCAAGGCCGGCCAAGCTATCCTGGCGATATTTAAGCTGAAAAAGGGTCCTGGAAGGTTTCAGGTTAAAATTGCTGAGCATGCCGTCTGCGAGCAAACTACTGTCACCAATGAAACGGTACTCATGGCCGTTGATGATATCGATCGCCTGGTATTTAGGCACCTGGTAAACCACCAGTTTACGCTGATGTACAAAACGCCATTCGTTAACCGCCTGTAAAACGGTAAAACAAAACAGACTGATCAACGCGAGAAACAAAGGCGTCTTTTTCCTGCCAAGCAACCAAAAAGCAAATCCGCCGACTACCCCATACAACAAGACCGTAGAATAAAGACCAGCGGGAATTTCGTCCCATACCGCGTATGGCAATTGATTCACCCAACGGATAAAACCGTTCATGAGGCGGATCAGCCAGGTATTCACCATGCCGGCGAACTGCCCGGCATAAGGTATCCAGGAAACGGCCAGCAAGATCAACTCGGCGTAGAGTATGAGACCGGATAAAGGCACAATGAACAAATTGGCCAGCAGGAACAGGACCGGGAATTGGTGAAAATAATAGAGGCAAACGGGAAAGGTGAAGACCTGGGCGGCCAAGGTCACTGAAGCAAGTTGCCAGATCTTATCGGCCCATTTGAATTTCAGGTAAACAGCCTGGTATAGCGGTCGCTGGAAAAGGAGAATGCCGGCAACCGCCAGGTAGGATAACTGAAAGCCCACATCCCATAAATAAGCCGGGTTCCAGCAAAGCAATACAAAGGCCGAAGCGGCCAGGGAATTATAGACCGAAGAGGGACGGATGAAATTTTTTCCAATGCTGATAAAACTGAACATGACCGCTGCCCTGAGCACGGATGGAGAAGCTCCGGTGAGTAATGAAAAGAACCAAAGACAGGCCAGTATCAAAATCACCTGTGCCAGTTTTGAACGATTGATACCCGGCATCCATTTGAATAAACCCACCAGCAACAGGTAGATCAGGGCCAGGTGCATACCCGATATCGCAATGATGTGCACCACCCCCGTATTGCTGTATGCCTGTACCAGGTCCTTATCCAGGTCGTTGGTATAGCCGATGAGCAGGGCTTCGGCGATACCCAGCACTTCTTTATCGGCCGGGAGATGCCTGCGCAGCACATCCAGAATTTTTTCCCTGGCCGTTGTGATGAATTGATTGAAACGACCAATGTTTCCATTTCCAATGAACTTCCATTCCTTTTGCCTGACATAGGCCCGGTGATACCATTGATGCAAGGCGGCGTATTGACGGTAGTCAAAGGCCCCGGGGTTGCCCGGGTTACTGATCGCCTGCAAAGGTTTATTGATCGCCAAACGGTCGCCAGGTCGCAGTCGCATCGAAAGTGAATCCTTAAAAAAATACAGGAGGATCTTTCCACTGGTTTTCTGCAACCGGCCCTGGTGCCAGATCGATTCCACAATGGCTTCCGTTTTATAAGTTGAAGCTTTTTCGGTCAGGGGTTCTGCCAGTCTGACCATCAGGATATCCCCTTCCCGGTAATGATTCCCATACCATCGCTGATCATTTTTTGGATCATTCATCCTGGTGATGAACAGTCCCAGCGAGATCAATAATCCGTTCAGCAACAAACCCTGGATCAGTCTCCATTGAAAACGGATCGATATAGGCAGAAAACCGATGAGCAGGGTCGCAATGAAAAATCCAAAAAAAACAAAGAGGACAAAAGGCAATGGTAATGGGTCATACCATTGAATGATGATCCCAGCCATAAAAGGCCATAGCAGCCGGAAAAAAGGAACAGGTTTCCAAAGGGGAATTCGCGGGGTACGGGGCATGGCCGAATGTAAATGACCGGGGAAAGATTTTTATTGATGAATTAAACCGGGTAGCTGGTTTTTTTCTGCGTTTTAGGTGGGCTAAAGCCCGGAAAACTTTGGGGCATTTCTATCCCCGCTCTAAAGAGCGGGGCAATGCATAAAGAGCGGGGCAATGCATGAAGAGCAGAGAAACAAATAAGGAGCGGGGCAATTTTTGTCCCTTGAAACAAGGATTTTTGGGGTGAAATCATCATTTCAATCTGTATGCTGAATCCGGTTAAACTAATTTTTAAACCCGATCCGCTCCCGCTCATCCCATTTCCTTTGTGCAGCCTTCTCGTCAAGAAGATTTTCCATAGCATCCTAAATCTGGTTAAGCTGGACATCATGTTCCCCGATCCGTTCTTTAATTTCTTTTAGCTGTTCCCGGATATCGGTTTGCTTAATCAACACCTGCCGTACGGCTACAAAAGCCCTCATTATGGCGATATTCATGTTAATGGCCTTGTCGGATTTAATAACGCCACAGAGCATAGCTACACCCTGTTCGGTGAAAGCAAAAGGTAAATATTTCAGGTTTTGTCCCCTTTGATTCTTCAAGGTCACAAATTGTGACCTTGAAGAATCAAAGGTTTTTAAAATTTCAAATTGTAATCTCAAAACTTCAAACTCTGCTTTGGTAAGCTGGAACATGAAATCTTCGGGAAATCGCCTGATATTACGCTTTACGGCCTGGTTTAAAACCCTGGTTTCAACTTCATAAAGACTGGCCAGGTCCCGGTCGAGCATTACTCTTTCACCTCGTATCTCATAGATCCTGTGCTGGATGCTTTGAATGATTTTCATCGGGGTTGGTTTAGGGCAGGCAATATATCAATAAGGCTCTGTTTTAAAATGGGATAAACCACCTGGCGCAAGGATGATTTACTCCTTTATATCCTGTGCTGTCTTTCCTGCGTTGTCACGTTGTCACGCCCTTTATGCGTTGCCACGCCCTTTATGCGTTGCCACGCCCTTCAGGGCGTGGACCCTTAATTCTCATAGGCTTCCCCGGCTTTAGCCGGGCATTGAATAATTGTATTAAAAACAAAAACACCCGAAGCATAAAAACTCCGGGTGCTGATTTATAAAATCCTTAATTCAAATTACTTACTCAGGTGCATGCTCCGCTCTTTGTACAGCTGCCTGAAATAAGGATCCCGAAGGTCCTTGATGAACCGGATGGCTTCCCCGGTACTTTTCATCTCAGGACCCAGTTCTTTATTGACACCCGGGAATTTATTGAAGGAGAATACCGGTTCCTTGATGGCGAACCCGGTCATTTTTTTCTCAAAGGTGAAATCCTTCAGTTTATTGACACCCATCATGATCTTGGTGGCGATGTTCAGGTAAGGGATCTGGTAGGCCTTGGCGATGAATGGCGTGGTACGACTGGCCCGGGGGTTGGCTTCAATAACATATACGTTCCCGTCCTTGATGGCGAACTGGATATTGATCAGGCCCTGGATCTTCAGCGCCCGGGCGATCTTTTCGGCGTATTCTTCCATCGTATGTACGATCAGTGGCGACAAATTGAACTGGGGCAATACGGCATTGCTGTCGCCGCTGTGGATGCCCGCCGGTTCGATATGTTCCATCACCCCCATCACATGAAAATCATCCCCGTCGAATATCGCGTCGATCTCGGCTTCCTGGCAACGGTCCAGGAAATGATCGATCAGGATCTTATTGCCGGGCAGGTGTTTCAATAAACTGAGCACGCCTTTTTCCAGTTCTTCATCATTCAGCACGATACGCATTCTTTGTCCGCCCAAAACATAGGAGGGACGAACCAGAACGGGATAACCCACCACCCGCGCCACTTCGATCGCCTCATCGGTATCATAGGCCGTGCCGTAACGCGGGTAAGGGATACCCAGTTCTTTCAGCATATCGCTGAACCGGCCGCGGTCTTCGGCGATGTCCATGCTGTCGAATGAAGAACCGATGATCCGGATCCCTTTTTCATGCAGGCGTTTGGCCAGTTTCAATGCGGTTTGTCCGCCCAACTGCACGATCACCCCATATGGTTGTTCATGCTCAACGATCTCCCAGAGATGTTCCCAGAATACCGGCTCGAAATAAAGTTTATCGGCGATATCAAAATCGGTGGATACGGTTTCGGGATTACAGTTCACCATGATGGCCTCATAACCCGATTCGCGGATCGCCAGCAAACCGTGTACACAACAATAATCAAATTCAATACCCTGTCCGATACGGTTGGGACCGCTGCCCAGCACGATGATCTTCTTTTTATCCGACACCTTCGATTCATTGGATATCAGCCGGGCTCCGTTCGGCGAGATCGAGGGAGCTTCAAAAGTAGAATAGAAATAAGGCGTCTTCGCTTCAAATTCAGCGCTGCAGGTATCCACCATTTTAAAGACCCTGGTAAGCCCCATGGCCTTCCTTCTTTCATAGATCAGTTCGGCGTTCTCTTCCTTCATGATCCGAACGATCTGTTCGTCGCTGAATCCAAGCACCTTGGCTTCACGTAACAGATCATCCGGCAGGTTATTGAGGCCGTATTTGGCGATCTCTTTTTCACAATCGCAGATCTTTTGTATCTGGTAGATGAACCAGCGGTCGATCTTGGTGCTTTCGCAGATCCGCTTAACGCTGGCCCCCGCCATCAGGGCGTCCTTGATCCTGAAGATACGGTCCCATTTGGGGATCTTGATGTATTCAATGAGATCATCTGCGTGCATCAGGCTTTTGCCGTAATAGCCCAGTCCTACCGCTTCATTTTCCAAACTCTGACAGGCTTTTTGAACCGCTTCGGCGAAACTTCTGCCGATGCCCATCACTTCGCCCACGCTCTTCATCTGGAAACCCAGGGTATCCTTGGCGCCTTTGAATTTATCGAAATTCCAGCGGGGTATCTTCACGATCACATAATCCAGTGCGGGTTCAAAATAGGCTGAAGTGGATTGCGTGATCTGGTTCTTGATCTCATCCAGGTTATACCCGATGGCCAGTTTGGCGGCGATCTTGGCGATGGGGTAACCGGTAGCCTTACTCGCCAGTGCAGAGGAACGGCTTACCCGGGGATTGATCTCCACCACGATGATCTCTTCGGTCTGTGGATTCAATGCGAACTGCACATTACACCCTCCGGCGAAATTGCCCAGGTCCCGCATCATGCGGATCGCCGTATTGCGCATCAGCTGGTAGGCCGTATCGCTCAGGGTCATGACCGGGGCCACCGTGATGGAATCGCCGGTATGAACACCCATGGGATCGAAATTCTCCACCCCACAGATGATGACCACATTATCGTTATTGTCGCGAAGCAGTTCCAGTTCAAATTCCTTCCATCCCAGGACCGCTTTTTCAACCAGTACTTCGTGAATGGGACTGGCAATAAGTCCGCTGTTCAGCGCCTCATCCAGTTCTTCTTTATTGAAAACGATGCTTCCGCCGGTTCCTCCCAGGGTGAAGGAGGGCCTGATCACCAGCGGGAAGCCGATGGATTGGGCGAATTCCTTCCCCTCCAGAAAACTGTTGGCGGTCTTGGCCTGACAAACCGGGATACCCATTTGGATCATCCATTGCCTGAATTTTTCGCGGTCTTCCGCCTTATCAATGGCCTTGATATCCACCCCGATCAGTCGAACGTTGAATTTTTCCCAGATGCCCAGTTCGTCCACTTCTTTACAGAGGTTAAGGGCCGTTTGCCCGCCCATGGTGGGTAATACTGCATCGATCTCATTTTCTTCCAGGATCTGTTCAATGCTTTCAACGGTAAGCGGCAGCAGGTAAACCCGGTCGGCCATCATCGGGTCCGTCATGATCGTGGCCGGATTGCTGTTGATGAGGATGACCTTTATGCCTTCCTCACGAAGGCTTCGGGCCGCCTGGGTTCCGGAATAATCGAATTCACAGGCCTGTCCGATAATGATAGGACCCGAACCGATGATCAAAACAGAATGAATGGATTGGTCTTTTGGCATAATGAAGTGCCGGTGAGATGGCGTGCAAAAGTAACTGTAATTGCCTTAAAAAAAAAGTGCGTTGAAAAGACGATAATGCACCATTTTTAAGACCCAAACAATCAAATACTGTCAGCCTGAGCTTGTCGAAGGCGGGTTCCCATCAAAAAGACCTGTTTCGACAAGCTCAACCTGCCCCTTTTTTATTGTGCACTACTACAAAGACGCACAGAAAGTTAAACAGGAAATACCCGTCCGTCCGGACAACCGGTCATTTATTGATGGGAATGTTGACGTCGTAGGATCCTTCCTCGAAAAACTCGATCTCCACATTACTGTTACCGAAATACATCCAGATCCGGAATGGAAAGCTCACATTTTGGAAAGTGGTCACTTCCTTATTAGTAAGGAGGTTGCTGGATTTGGATTGATAAATCCCGCGGGTGACCCGGTGATCGGTCATCCGGGTAGAGGCGCCCAGGCTTTGATTGTAGATGGATCCGCCACCCACCAGGTTCTCTACGGTGACCGTGATGTTCATCGTATTTCCCCGGATCTTTGATACCGCCACCCTGCCAATATCGGTGGAATTATTCATGATCTGGTAAGGGTTTTCGTACTGCCCCTTATACATATCTTTTTTCCAGAAACCCGTGATCACGCTGTCGATGCCATTAACCGGCAGGTGTAATTCCCCTTTGCCCTCCTTCAATCCTTTTTTCCATCCCCCGAAATAAAAATCGCCATTGGGCCAGGTGTATTTACCCTGACCATCGGGAAGACCATTCTTGAATGAACCGGTATAACTGTGAACGCCAACAGCCTTGCCTTCCCCATTCGCCTTACCTTTCTCACAACCTCCTTCATAACTGCCCTTAAGGGAATCAAGGGAGACCAAACAAGGATCTGACTGTGCGCCTGCAGTTAAAAAACCGAGGGCGAAAAAAACAAATAATAAAGTCTTCATAACGGGGGTTTAGGTGAAATTAATGATTGAATAGGATTAATTTTATCGCAGTAATTACAACCCCGATGTATTTTATCCAGTAGCATGATTCAACTTAGATCAAGATTACACAAATTTATACTCTGTTTGGTTCTTAGCCATGGTGCTTTTTCCCAGGAAATGAAGGAAAATAACCATCCCCGGGGATATTTTCAATGGCCCTTGGCCACTAAACCTGCCATAGTGGCCAATTTCGGCGAATTAAGGCCCAATCATTTCCACATGGGACTGGATTGCCGGACCGACCAGAAACAAAATATCCCGGTCCTGGCCGCCGCGGATGGGTATATCGCCAGGGTGAAGATCGAGCCCTTTGGATTCGGCCGATGCATCTATGTCAACCATCCCAATGGGCTGACCACCCTTTACGCCCACCTGAACGACTTCAATCCCGAACTGGAAAGATATGTCACGGGCGAACAATACCGGCTGAAGAACTGGAAGGTCTTTCTCGATATCCCGCCTCGTTTATTCCCGGTAAAAAAGGGGCAACCCATTGCCTTCAGTGGCAATACCGGAGGATCCCAGGGCCCCCATCTGCATTTTGAGATCCGGGATACCAAAACGGATAACGTACTGAACCCCCTGCTGTTCGGATTCCCCATCGCGGATGCTGTGCCCCCGGTCCTGCTAAGGCTGGCCGTATATGACCGGACGGCAAGTACATTCGAACAGACCCCAAAACTCTATTCATTAAAGAAAACGGGTGGTGTCTATGAAACTTCGCCCGGGCTGATCACCACCAATTCCGGCCTTGTCAGTTTCGCCATAAGTGCGGTGGACCGGATCACCGGATCATCCAACAATGACGGGATCTATAAAGCCACTTTGTACAATAATGAGGTCCCGGTCATCTCATTTAGGATGGATGACATCAATTACGATGCAACCCGGTACTTCAATGCCCATATCGATTACCGGTTGCGCAGCGGCGGGGGTCCCTATGTACAGCATTTGTCGGTCCTGCCCGGTTATGCTAACAGCATCTATGACCAATCGAAAGGAAACGGGGTCATCCGCCTGGAGCGGGACAGTACATACCCCATCAGTGTTGAAGTGCTGGACACCAGGGGAAACAGGTCCCTGCTGTGTTTCAACATCAGGAACATCCGGTCTCATGCTCAGCCTGAGATAACTTCTTATCCAAAAGACCCCCTCGATTTTCGCCCCGGCTTCTTAAATGTCTTCGATAACGGAAAGGTCTGTTGCGTGCTTCCCGAGAACAGCCTCTATGATTCCCTTCATTTTCAATACCGGGAGACACCGATGACCGATGGATTTTCGATTCACCAATTGCACAATGGTAATATCCCGGTTCACAGTTATTTTCCGGTAATGATCAAAGCCACCGTTCCGGACTCCCTCACCGGTAAACTGATGATGGAGCGATCCTGGAATGGCAAAACCGATTATGAGCTGGCCGAACCCGTTTTAGTTGATAAAGGCTGGTATAGGTCCTATTTCAGGGCTTTCGGAAATTTCAGATTACTTATCGACACGATTCCCCCGGTCGTTGTACCCCTGGGTTTAAAAGATGGAATGAATGCGGCCAAACTAAAACGGCTCGCGTTTGTTATTTCAGACAATACGGAGAACATCGGCCTCTTTACCGCCACGCTGGACGGCCAATGGCTGAGGTTCACCAACGATAAGGGAAGGGTATTCGCTTATTCCTTTGACGAGCATTGTCCGCCTGGCGATCATGAACTGATCATCACGGTAAGCGACCAGGCGAATAATACGATCCAAAAGACCTATCGGTTCACCCGGTAAGGCCGGGATTATTTTCAACATAACAGAACCCAATGACCCATTTAACAGAATGCAGTAAGGCCCCGGCATTTTCGGGAAAGGACCAGGACGGGAATAAAATTTCCCTGGCCGATTTCAAAGGCAAAAGACTGGTCCTCTATTTTTATCCTGAAGATGACACCCCCACCTGCACGGTTCAGGCCTGCAATCTGCGGGATCATTTCGGGGCCCTGAAGAAAAAGGGGATCACCGTTTTGGGGGTTAGTCCGGATGAGGAAAAGAAACACAAGAAGTTCGAGGCCAAATACAAACTCCCGTTCACCCTGATCGCCGATCCCGGTCATACGATCATCGACCGTTACGGGGTTTGGGGCGAAAAACAATTATACGGCCGTCACTATATGGGACTGCACCGGACCACCTTCCTGATCGATGAAAAGGGCATCATCCGTAAGATCTTTCTCAAACCCAAAAGCAAGCAACATGCCGAGGAGATCATGAAAGCCTGGGAGGAACTGGATGCCAGAAAATGATGGTATAAAAAAAAATTCTATTTTTCCTGATGAAATTCAATTTTAACGTATGCTGAAAAGAACCCTTCAGATCATGACTATCTGGCTGCTCACTACTATCGTACTGGATAGTTGCAGTAAAAGCAACGACACCACACCGGTGACCCCTTCATCCTGCAGCCTCAACGTCAGTTTCACCGGAAATATCAAACGTATCCTGGATGTGAACTGTAATTCCTGTCATGCCCCCGGAAGCGGAAATGCATCAGCCTTAAGCAAATGGACCTATGATGGCACTTATTCGAGCGCCTTCAACCGCAAAAGTGACATCAATGCCCAGGTTTCCGCCGGACTGATGCCACAAACCGGGGGATTGCCTCAACTGGTGAAAGACTCTGTCTCCTGCTGGGTGACCAAAGGCGCTCCCAATTGATGGTCCGTACAACATGGAATAGCTTGCCCATCCGGATCCGGGAAAATTCATGGATCGCCCGTATCGCCGCCATGAACATGCGCAGCGGCAATATGGCCCTGGTATGGGGAAGGACGATCCACCTGCATAACGTTACTGCTGCCGATTTTTTGAAAGACGAACGCTGGGTCAGGCATGAGGTATGCCATATTCAACAATACCAACGATACGGAGTGATCGGATTTCTGGCCAGGTACCTTTGGGAGAGCCTGCGCAAGGGTTATGACGGGAACCGTTTTGAAGTGGAGGCCAGGGCAGCGGAAACCGTTTCATAAAACCCATTCCACTTCTCCAAAGTCGAATTGATGTTCCTTTTCATCGATCGTGATGAGCTTCCCAGCTGCATTCACTCCCCTGATATAGGTTTCGAAAACAACACCCTGCCTTTTTAATCTGACCACCTGGTTCAACCGGAATAACTTTTCATTATACGCATCGATGACCAGTTCTAACGGCCCGTTTAGCCGGGCAGTTGTCCGATACAGGATAAGCTCATGTAAATCCCTGGCCATCTGGATGACATCCTGTTCTTTTCCCGTGATCTGCTTCAGGGAAACCGGGTTGAGCAATCGTTCATCAAAAACGGTCTGATTGATATTGATGCCGATCCCGATGACCGAATGCGCCCAGGTCTGCCCCTTGATACTGTTCTCGATCAGTATTCCCCCTGCCTTTCTGTCACGCCAATACAGGTCGTTGGGCCATTTGATGGAAGTTTCCTCTCCGGCATAGTGAGAAAAGAATTCCCGGCAACAAAGGGCGATCGCGGCGCTGAGGTAAAATTGCTGCCTGGGTTTGAGCTGGAAAGGCTCCAGGATCAGGCTCATGATGATGTTCTTTCCGGGTTCTGTGAACCAGCTGTTTCCCCGTTGCCCTTTGCCCCCGGTCTGTTCCCTGGCAAACCAGGCCATCCCGTGTTTTGCCATTCCCGCATGCAACCTTTCCATGGCATAATTGTTGGTACTGTCCACCTTGTCCAGCATGGTAAAAAAAGGGCCTGTGGGCATATCGGAACAAATGGCAAAGAAATGTTACTTTTGCCTTTCATTGCAAGCTACAAGCTACTTTGCAAATAACCATAACCAGCGACCGGGTCAGTCAAAACAAAAGGGCCCGGGATAACATAAAATCATTTTGCCTTTGACAAATTTGAACGCATTAAAGACCAGGAAAAAGAACAGTGTAGTCAGGTTGACGAGAAACAGTAAGATTTTCAAGACCATCATACATGCCATACAGGAAAAGAAAGGCGAAGCCATCCTTAGCCTTGACCTGCGGCAGATCCCGGAAGCTGTTGCCGATTTTTTCATCATCTGCCAGGCCAGTAACCCTAACCAGTTAAGGGCCATTGCCGATTTCGTTGAAAAGGACGTAAAGGAAAAATGCCTTGAAAACCCGTATAAGCACGAAGGCAAACAGGCGCAGCAGTGGATATTGATCGATTATGTGAACATCGTCGTGCACGTGATGTTACCCGAGCCCAGGAAATTTTATCGCCTGGAAGAGATGTGGAGCGATGCCCCATCCCTGGAACACCTGGGTTGACGGCCCGCAGAATAAAATATTCGAGTTACAATAAAATAAAGAATCCCCGTCTTCGTCTGCTAAGGAAACAGTATTAACCCCTTTAGGCAAAACGGAAATAGGTATCAAAAAAATATGAGCCAACAAGACCCGAACAGGAAATTCAATCCTGACAACATACCCCCGAAAGGGGATGATCCCAAGAAGAAGAACCGGTTCAATATCTACTGGATCTACGGCATCCTGTTCGTTGCCATCGTGGGCTGGAACCTCATCCGGGGTGTCAGCAGCGCCGGCATTGAAATGAACCAGCAATACCTCAGTGAATTGCTCAAAGCCGGGGATGTGGAGCAGGATATGAAAAAAGACAAGGAGAAGACCGGTTTGGTGGTCGTCAGGAACAAGAAGATCGTTCGCGTTTTCCTCAGCAAGGACAGTGTCACCAAAAAAGCGGCCTTTTACAAAACCTTCCTGAGCACGGCGGATTATGATAACCTGGCAAAGGCCGATGCCCCGCAGCTTTATTTCACCATCGCCAAGGATGAGACCTTCGCCAAGCAACTGGATGATTTTTATATCTCCAATCCCGGCATCAAAAAGATACTGGCGGTCTATACGGAAGAGGGCGAGATCTTCGGACAGATCATCAGCACCCTGCTGCCCATCTTACTCATCGGACTGTTGTTTGTGATGATGATGCGCAAGGTAGGCGGACCCGGTGGCGGCGGCGGTCCCGGCGGCATCTTCAACATCGGTAAATCAAAAGCCACCCTGTTCGATAAAGGCACGCGGGTGAACATCAATTTTGGCGATGTGGCCGGACTCGATGAAGCAAAAGTGGAAGTGATGGAGATCGTTGACTTCCTGAAGAATCCAAAAAAATATACCGCTCTCGGCGGCAAGATACCCAAGGGAGCCCTTCTCGTAGGACCTCCCGGTACCGGAAAAACATTGCTGGCCAAGGCTGTGGCCGGAGAGGCACAAGTCCCTTTCTTCAGCCTCAGCGGAAGTGATTTCGTGGAAATGTTCGTAGGCGTAGGCGCCAGCCGGGTACGTGACCTGTTCAAACAGGCCCGCGAAAAAGCGCCTTGTATCATCTTCATTGATGAGATCGACGCCATTGGAAGGGCCCGTGGAAAGAACATGATGATGAGCAACGACGAAAGAGAGAATACCCTTAACCAGCTCCTGGTTGAAATGGATGGTTTCGGCACCGATCTCGGCATCATCATCCTCGCGGCCACCAACCGTCCCGATGTGCTGGACAGCGCACTGCTTCGTCCGGGGCGTTTCGACCGGCAGATATCCATCGACCGGCCCGATCTGGTGGGCAGGGAAGCCATTTTCAAAGTGCACCTGCAACCCATCAAGATCTCCACCACGCTCGACATCCATAAACTGGCCGAACAGACCCCCGGTTTCGCCGGAGCGGATATCGCCAATGTTTGTAATGAAGCGGCCCTCATCGCGGCCCGTAAAGGAAAGGATGCGGTGGACATGAGCGATTTCCAGGATGCGATCGACCGGGTGATCGGTGGTCTGGAAAAGAAGAACAAGATCATATCCCCCGAAGAAAAAGAGATCATCGCCTACCACGAAGCCGGTCACGCCATCTGCGGCTGGTATCTCGAACACGCCTACCCGTTGCTGAAAGTGACGGTGGTGCCCAGGGGAACCGCGGCATTGGGCTATGCTCAATACACACCAAAAGAACAGTACCTCTACAATACCGACCAGCTGATGGACCAGATCTGCATGACGCTCGGCGGCAGGGCCAGTGAAGACATTTTCTTCGGAAAGATCAGCACCGGCGCCAGCAACGACCTGCAACAGATCACCAAGATCGCTTACAGCATGATCACGGTATATGGCATGAATGAAAAAGTGGGCAATATCAGCTATTACGATCCAAGCCAGGAAAATGTATTCACCAAACCCTTCAGCGAAGAGACCGGAAAGATGATCGATGAAGAAGTGCGCAAGCTGATCGACAATGCTTACCAGATCACGAAGAAACTCCTGCTTGAAAAGAAGGACGATGTGGAAAAACTGGCCAAGGAACTCTTGAAGAAAGAAGTGCTGTTCAAGAGCGATGTGGAAGCCCTCATCGGTAAACGCCCGTTTGAAGAAAAGAAATCACTGGATATCGATCCGCACGAACAGACGAACGAAGCCCCTGAACAGGCTTTGGATGAGAATCTGAAAAATCCCCCTTCAATTTAAGCGGCATGGCTGTTTCAGCGGCAAAAGAGAACATATTGAAAAGAATAAGGCAGGCACTGAGTAACCCGGTGCCTTTGCCTTTTCCCCAAAGCGAGGGGGTCAATTCCGTTTTTTTGCCAGCGACCGATGAGTTGGAGATCTTGTTCGCGCAGAAATTCACCAGCCTGCAGGGTCGTTTCGCTTTTTGCACCGATGAGAATGACATGATCGCACAGGTCAATGCGCTGATCGGGCAAAAACAATGGACCAAGATCTTTTGTAATGAAGACCGGTGGAATGCCGCCTTTAGCAATACCATCAATCTTCCCGGCTGCGACGCCTCGGTCACCGGTTGTGAATTACTGGTGGCCCGGACGGGGACCATCGTCTTAAGCGCCGCGCAGCAAAGCGGACGTACCGTGAGCGTTTACGCCCCAGTCCACATCTGTATCGCCTATACCAGCCAGCTGGTCTATGATATCAAAGACGCACTGGTTCAGCTTAAAGAAAAATACGCCGGTAATATGCCGTCCCTGATCAGTTTTGCCACCGGCCCCAGCCGTACCGCCGATATCGAGAAGACCCTGGTCACCGGGGTACATGGTCCGAAGGAAGTGTATTGCTTCCTGGTGGATGCATAATTGCCTTTTTCAAACTACCTTTATTATCCCATGAACAAGGAAATCAACCAGTTGTTTGTTTACGGATCCCTGCGCAGCGGTTTCCGCAATCCCGTTTACCATTACCTCACCCGGTATTTTCACCTGGTGGGTGAAGCCGTGGTTAAAGGGAAACTATACGAAATGGGTGAATACCCGGTAGCTCTTCCCACCCAGGAAGACAAATTCATTTCGGGTGAATTATATGCCATCAATAACCCGGCAGAATTCTCCTGGGCCATTGAGCAACTCGACGACTATGAAGGCCTCAACGTGGAACCCGGAGAAAAGCCCCTTTACAAGCGCGAAGCCGTCAGGGCCTATATCAATGGGAAGGGAAGCGATGCCTGGGTATACTGGTTCAACGGTGAAGTGACCAACTGCCCGGTCATTGAATCCGGCGACCTGATGCAATACCTCCAGCAAAAAAACAAACCATCCGGTAATGGAAGTGGCCAACCATAAGAAGATCTACTTTCTTTCCGATTTCCACCTGGGCGCTCCCGATGCCCGGTCCAGCCTTGTTCGGGAAAAAAGGATCATCCGTTTCCTCGAAGAAGCCAGGTTGGATGCCGCCGAGATCTTCATCGTTGGCGACCTGTTCGATTTCTGGTACGAATACAAGAAAGTGGTACCCAAAGGCTATGTGCGCATCCTGGGTAAACTGGCCGAGATCACCGATGCAGGTATCCCGATCCATTTTTTTGTCGGCAATCACGACATGTGGATGAAGGATTATTTTCAGGCCGAACTCAATATCCCGGTTTATTTCGAACCCAGGGCTTTCAACTTTAACGGTAAAAAGTTCCTCGTGGGTCACGGCGATGGCCTTGGTCCGGGTGATCATGGATATAAATTCATCAAGAAACTATTCCGTAATCCCGTCTGCCAATGGCTCTTCGGGATCCTGCCACCCTATATTGGCATGGGTATTGCCCATTATTTCAGCAGGAAAAGCCGGGCACAGACGGGGCAGACAGAAGAACAGTTCCTCGGGGAAGACAAAGAATGGCTGATCGTCTATTGCCGGGAGATCCTGAAAAAAGAAGAATACGATTATTTGATCTTTGGTCACCGGCATTTGCCGATCGACTTTAAACTGAACGAAAAAAGCCGTTATATCAACCTGGGCGACTGGATCAAATATTTCAGTTACGCGGTGTTTGACGGACAAAACTTAGTACTTAAATACCACGAACAAGAATAAAGCTTCATGACATTTCCAGAACCAACGAACCGATCGCCATGGTCAAGGATCAAAAATCTTTGCCTGGTATTGACGTTGGTGGCCGCACTCCCTTACAGTGGCCGAACTCAAAGTGATTCTGTTTTTCATTTCCTCCGCTCGGTCAAAGGAAATTTCACCGGTTTCAATGTAGACAACCTCGACAACATCTACCTCATCAACAGCGGAGACCAGCTGAAAAAGATCGACGCCCGGGGAGATTCCGCCGGTGTGTTCAATGACGTCAAGCGCTATGGCAAACCCGGTTATATCGATGTCACCAACCCGATGAAAGTGCTGTTGTTCTATCCGCCTTTCTCCACCGTGGTGGTGCTCGACCGTTTCCTGAATATGCGCAACACCATCAACTTTCGCAAACAGGGCATTTTCACCGTACAGAGCATCGCCACGTCTTACGATAATAATATCTGGCTCTTCGATGAACAGGAATACAAACTGAAGAAGATCGATGAGGACGGGAAGGTCATTCAGGAATCCACTGATTTCAGGCTCCTGTTCGATTCGGTGCCTTCCCCTTCGCAACTGATCGACCGCGATAATTTCATTTACCTGTACGACAAGGCCAGGGGCTTTTACATTTTTGATTATTATGGCGGATTCAAGAACAGGCTGCTGTTCCCGGACTGGAACAATGTAGCCGTCTCCGGTAAAACGATCTATGGTTTCAACCAGTCGACTCTCTTCAGCTACGAACTGAATTCACTCACCCTGAAAGAATACCGCTTGCCCCCATTCTTCGGACACTATTCAGCCATCAAGGCCATGAACAGAAAGGTTTACCTGCTGAAAGAGGACGGGCTGGATATTTATGAAGTGAAGTAGTTTCCCCGGTATGTAGTATTTTTATCGCATGGATTTCCTGAATACCCTTTTCCTGGACAACCCCATAAAAAGCTACGGGATCGTCGGCGGGATCATCCTGCTCATGCTCTTGCTGAAGAGATACCTGTCGAGGTATATCGCAGCGGTGCTGTTCAGGGTCACCCGCCGCATCTGGAAAAATCTGGAAAAGAAAAGTTTCACTGACCTGGTGGTGGAACCCCTGGAGTGGATGCTGCTCACGGTCATCGCCATTTTCTCTATCGACAAGCTCAATTTCCCTTCCGACTGGCACTATACCGTTTATGGTCATTCCACTGAACAAATACTGGACCGGACGGGCATTGGCGTCATCATCATCGTGTTCACGTGGTTCCTGTTACGTATCATCGATTTCATCGCCGGGGAACTGGAAAAGAAAGCAGTGGTTACCGCTGATAAATCCGATGACCAGTTGATCATTTTCTTCCGGGATTTCCTCAAAGCGATCATTGTCCTACTCGGACTGCTGCTCCTGATCAAGGCCTGCCTCAACCAACCCATCGGCAACCTGCTCACCAGTCTGAGTATCGTTGGCGCCGTACTGGCGCTCGCGGCCCGCGAAAGCCTGGAAAACCTCATCGCCTCTTTCATCATCTTTTTTGATAAGCCCTTTACCACCGGTGACCTGCTGAAGGTCCAAGCAGTAACCGGAACGGTCGAGAAGATCGGCTTACGCAGCACGCGGATACGCACCCTTGATAAAACCCTGGTGACGGTACCCAATAAACAAATGGTGGACAGCATCGTGGACAACTGGAGTCTGCGGGTACAACGAAGGGCTGAGATCAGGCTGGAACTGAAGCCAACCACAACAGGAACAGAAACCCGTCGTTGTTTGACGGATATCAGAACGTATTTTGAAAATCATAGAGAACAGTTCACCAATTCTTCGGTTCAGCTTACTGAACTATCGGCAAGCGGACTGGTGCTCCTGGTGGAATATTTCACACCCCCCGTAACGATCGAAGATTTCAACCACCTCAAAGAAGAGGTCATGTTTGGATTGAAAAAGATCCTGGAAGACAACCAGGTTGAATGGACGGATAAGTTCAATTGGGCATCAATACCCCGTTGATCGATTTATTTATCTTGTGTAATTGAATATTTCAACTGCCAACTGCCAACTGCCAACTGCTTAAAGCTTAACGATCTCTGCCAGTTCCTTATCCCACCTGCCCGTTTTTCCATACTCCACCACACGGCCGATCTCCTTACCTTCCTTCATCACAATGATGGTGGGCACATTCTTGATATTAAACGCGTCGGCGATGCTGCCGATGGTTTTTTTATCCCGGTTCACGCCAAAGAAACTCACCACGGTATCTTCCACCCCGGTCATTTCCAGCAGTCTGAAGAATTTGGGCAAGACAGCCTGGGTATCTTCGCACCAGGTGCCGCCAAAGACCACGAACTGCACTTTTTTACGGGCCGCTTCAAAGGCGTTCAGGGTTGCGCTATCGGGTTTATACCCGGTCTGACTCTGGGTATACCAGTTATAGCTGCCGTCATTTTGAACCAGGTATTTGTTGATGATACCCCGAAGTATATGTTCTTTGGGATGTTTTGGATCGGTCTGTATCTCATATTGAGCCTGCCCGTTGGCCTGTAAGACGAACAACAAGACAGTGAGGAAGTGGATGGTAGATTTCAACATACTAGGAATAGGTTAAGGTTGAAGTCCGAAGTTAAAACTTAATTAAAAGGGATGTACAGCCCGTTTGTTAACGGATGGTCAAAGGCCGGCTTTCAGTTCGAGCAGGAAGCCCTTCAGTTTCTTCAGTGATTCGATCATCGCGAATTTTTCATCCGCTTTTTTATTGTTCTTCAGGAATTCCCGGGCTCCTTCGATGGTGTATTTCCTTTCCCGCAAGAGGTGATAGATCATTTTCAGGTTCTTTACGTCCTCCGGGCGAAAAAGCCTATCGCCCTTTCCATTCTTCCGGGGTTTCAGTATATCGAACTCGTTCTCCCAGAAACGGATGAGGGACTGGTTCACCTTGAACATACCCGACACCTCACGCATGCTGTAATACATCTTTTGGAACAATTCCTCATCCTCCGGTACTTCAATGAGGTCGATACCCGCATCCATGTCTTTCAGGGCCATCCGGCCGCGGGTTGGTTTGCGGTTGTCGGTCTTGGGTTTTGAAGCAGCCGCTTTCTTTACAGCAACAGGTTGGGGTTCCTGCTCCCGGACCACAGGAGGGCTGTCAAAATCAAAAGCGATCTGGTCTAATGGCATATTTAAAGTTAATCAAAACTTTTCGCACTTCCCGTAGCGGCCAGTTTCAGCAACCGGTCATATTGTTCCGCATTCAGGTCATTGTAGAAGAAGTAAACAGGATCGACCGGCTCACCATTGATGTGTACCTCATAGTGACAATGGGGTCCGGTACTGGCGCCGGTATTACCCACCCACCCGATCACTTCGCCGCGTTTCACCCTTTGTCCCTCCCGGGCCTTGATCCTGACCATATGCATATAAACGGTCTCGTATCCATAACCGTGGTTGATGATGACGTGATTACCGGTACCGTTGCCCACCCCCGAAGTGGTGACGATGCCATCCCCCGTAGCATAAATGGGTGTGCCCTGGGGAGCGGTGAAATCGAGTCCGTTGTGCATTTTAGGGATCCCGTAAATGGGGTGTATGCGAAAACCGAAGCCGCTGGCAATACGGGTGAGGTCCTGGTTGCTTACCGGCTGTATGGCCGGGATACTGGCCAGCTTATCGCCCTGGTTCTTGATCAGCTTTTCAATGGCATCGTAGCTTTCAAACTGGTAGGCCACCCGGGCAGTGATGTTATTGAGTGTTTTGGCGATGTCCCGGCCCAGTTCATCATCGTTCATCAGGTTCACTTTATCCAGTTCTTTCTTTTTTTCGATCAATTTGGTCCGGGCGCTGTCTGTCAGCGGATTGGCCTCGAATATGGAGCGGTAAACCTTATTATCTCTTTTTTCCAGTTCCGCCATCTGCTCCTGCAAGGTTTTCACCTTGGTGGTGAGGCTGTTATAGTTCTCCTTCATCAGCTCATACTTCAGTTGCGTTTCCTTATCGGTGGCCTTGGGAACAAAGCTGTTATAGGCCCAGATGATCAGTGCAGAAGTGACGAGTGCGGCGGAGATGAATCCGAAAATACGCAGCAGCTTCACCCGTAAGGGAATATGCAGCTTTTCGTAACGAAGCGTATGGGTGTTATAGTAGTATTTAATTTTTTTCATTTTCCTTCGGGAGGAACAAGGTCATGCTTGATTATATTACCGCTGGTTCGTTGATCTGTGCTGATCAGGTCAGGGACAGGTCCGGCTCATCGCTGAATACCGGAGCGCTTGACCGGCCTCGGACTTGCTGCTTCAGGCCGTTTTCTTACCTTTGCATCCGTTATTCAAAAGTGTACAAATATAGCCCCATAATTCGCAAAAATCAACCCATATAAACATTTGGCATATGATGACGAGTGCTGAGATCAGACAACAATTCCTGGATTTTTTCCAATCAAAGGGGCATACCATCGTTCCTTCCGCGCCAATTGTCGTGAAAAACGATCCCACCCTGTTATTCACCAATGCGGGGATGAACCAGTTCAAGGACTTTTTCCTCGGAAACCGTCAGCCATCCAACCCCCGGATCGCCGATACCCAAAAATGCCTGAGGGTAAGCGGCAAACACAACGACCTGGAAGAGGTGGGCGTGGATACCTACCACCATACCATGTTCGAAATGCTCGGAAACTGGAGTTTTGGTAATTATTTCAAGGCGGAGGCCATTGCCTGGAGCTGGGAACTGCTGACCGAAGTATATAAGATCCCTGTAGAACGCTTATATGTGACTGTTTTTGAAGGGGACGAAAAGGAAAACCTGCCGCCCAGTAAGATCGCCCTGACCGAATGGGAAAAGATCGTAGCCAAAGAACACATCATTTTTGGCAATAAAAAAGACAATTTCTGGGAAATGGGTGATACCGGACCCTGTGGACCCTGCAGCGAGATCCATGTGGATATGCGCAGTGACGAGGAAAGGAAACTAATTCCCGGCCGCGACCTGGTGAACAAAGACCACCCGCAGGTGATCGAGATCTGGAACAATGTATTCATCCAGTATAACCGGAAAAAAGACGGGACCCTGGAGGAATTACCTGCGCGTCATGTGGATACCGGTATGGGACTTGAACGATTGGTGAGGGTGATCCAGAATAAGACGAGCAATTACGATACCGATGTTTTCACCGGTACCATACAGGCAACTGAAAAGATCGTGGGCAGGAATTATGATTACAGCCAAAGCAAGGAAGCCATCGCTTTCCGGGTGCTGGCCGACCATATCCGGGCCATCTCCTTCACCATTGCTGATGGTCAACTACCCTCTAATACGGGGGCCGGTTACGTGATCCGGAGAATATTACGCCGGGCTGTCCGCTATTATTATTCCTATCTCGATTATAAACAACCGCTCCTGTTTCAACTGGTTCCCATCCTGGCCAAACAGTTTGAGCAGGTTTTCCCGGAACTGACGGCCCAGTCTGATTTCGTAGCTAAAGTGGTGAGGGAGGAGGAAGATGCCTTCCTGAAGACCGTGGACAAGGGCCTCGCCATGCTTAATGAGGCCAACCAGGATATTTCGGGAGAAGCCGCTTTCAAATTATATGACACCTTCGGTTTTCCCTTAGACCTGACCAAACTCGTGGCCGCGGAAAAAGGACTGGCGGTTGATGAAAAAGGTTTTGAAATAGAGATGCAGCAGCAAAAGAACCGGAGCCGTGCGGCAACAACATTGGAAACTGAGGACTGGGTGACGGTTCATGACACCACCTCATCCTCGTTTGTCGGGTATGATTCACTGGAAACCAAGGCCCGGATCATCAAATACCGTAAGGTGACCGCCAAGGGAAAGTCGCTTTACCAGCTGGTACTGGATCAGACCCCCTTCTATGCCGAAAGCGGTGGACAGGTAGGCGATACCGGCCATTTCGAGATACAGGGAAAATTTTATCCCGTAGTGGATACCAAAAAGGAAAACGACCTCATCATACATTTTGCCAATCACCTTCCCGATGATCCCTCGGGTGAAGTGACCGCCAGTGTGAATGCGGAAAGAAGAAAGCATATCACCGTACATCATAGTGTCACCCACCTTATGCATGCAGCCCTGCGAAAGGTCCTGGGCACCCATGTGGCACAAAAAGGCAGCCTGGTCAATGAGGAGCATTTGCGTTTCGATTTCAGTCATTTTGCCAAGGTCACGGATGAGGAACTGGCTACTGTGGAAGCACTGGTGAATCAAAAGATCAGGGAGAATATTCCGGTGGTGATCAAATCCATGCCGAAAGAGGAAGCCCTGGCCCTGGGCGCCATGGCCCTGTTTGGCGAGAAATATGGCGATGTGGTCAGGGTGGTGGTGATGGATCCTTCTTATTCTGTTGAATTATGTGGCGGAACCCATGTGGGCCATACCGGTGAACTGGGACTCTTCAAGATCAAACATGAATCTGCCGTTGCTGCCGGTGTTCGCCGTATAGAAGCCGTTTGCGGTTTTGCTGCCGAGCAGTTCATCAATAACCAACTGGAACAGATCAGGCTCATTCGTGAAACCCTGAAGAACCCGGCCGACCTCCTGCGATCGATCGAAGCCCTCCAGTCGGAAAACAATTCCCTGGGTAAACGCATCGAAGGACTGGAAGCCCGGCAACTGGTGGGAATCCGGAATGAACTGTTGAAAAAGGATGAACTCATCAATAACGTCACTTTCATCGGAGATATCGTGGAAGTACCCAATGCGGACGCACTGAAGAAACTTTGTTTCGACCTGAAAAACCACCTGAACGATCATGTGGCGGTGCTTTGTGCCAATATCGACGGAAAGGCTCATGTTGCGATCAGCATCTCAGATACTGTTGCGGCGGCAAAAGGCCTGGATGCCGGGAAACTCATCAAGGAACAGGTTTCCGGATTGATCAAAGGCGGCGGCGGCGGGCAAAAAACACTGGCCACAGCCGGTGGGCAGGACGTCGGTGGACTGGAAAGCGTGATCAGTACGGTAAGGTCCTTATTATAAGTTCAGCTGATGATAACGGTTTTTGAAACACCCCGTTTGATCGGGCGGCAATTCACCGAAGATGACGCTTCTTTGATCCTGTTGCTCAACAGCGATCCGGAAGTGGTCAAGTATCTGCATGAACCCATATTGGAGTCTGCCGGACAGGCCCAGGAAATTTTACTTAATATCATCTTACCCCAATACGAAAAGAGGCTGGGGCGCTGGGCGGTTCACACCAAAACAGATTCAAGGTTTATCGGTTGGTGCGGTTTAAAGTACCGCCCCGAACTGGATGAGATCGACCTGGGTTTCCGGTTCCTGCGATCGGAATGGGGGAAAGGCTACGCCACAGAATCGGCCCTGGAAACCCTGAATTATGGCTTTCAAACCCTTGACCTTAAGTTGATCACCGGCCGGGCACATATTGACAACACCGCTTCCAACAGGGTATTGCAGAAGATCGGGATGGTCTACCAGTCTGAAGGAATCGTGGATGATTGCCCGGTGAAGACTTACCATTTAGCCAACCCCGCTCATTGATCTTTTGTTGTTTTACTGGTCCATCCCCTGGTCGGTGTCCTCACCGACCGGAAGATGAAGAACTCCCCGATCGGTTATCTTTGGGTATATAGCTTGCTTGTCATTCGCAGAATCTCCCCGGTTATATCAAAAAAATGTTAAAACCGGAGATTAATATGCGAAAGATTTCGTAATTCGATAAAACACCCTATTTTTGACCTACTAAACATTTCGTACATTAAAAGATAGCAACATGAAGAAATTATTTTTAGCAGCTGCAGTTCTGGGTTTCACCGGTACCGGTATGGCCCAGGAAGTGATCGTGGAAGGCAAGCCCCTGAACAAGGAAAGCCAGGTGATCACCATTCAGACAACGGGAAAGGATAAAAAGATGGTGGTAGAGGTCAACGGAGATAAAGTGACCGTTAACGGCAAGCCCCTTTCCGAATTCAAGGATGACGAAGTGACCATCAGCAAAAGGAATATCAGGGTCAGAGACAGGAACAATGGCCTGACGATCGCCGGAGATGAAGCGATGAGTAATTTCTGGTCTGACGGAAAATCAGAACCCAGGGCATTCCTGGGCGTAACCACGGATGATGCAGAAGGCGGAGCGAAGATCACCGATATTTCCAAAGGCAGTGCGGCTGAAAAAGCCGGACTGAAAAAAAATGACGTGATCACCAAGGTTGGCGACAAAAAAGTGGACGGGCCGGAATCCCTGCTGGAAGCCGTTACATCCATGAAACCAAAAGACGAAGTGACTGTTTATTATAAAAGGGATGGTAAGGAAGCGCAGGCCAAAACCACCCTGGGCGAAAGGAATGAATCCGGAAGCATGACCTACTCCTTCAGCGGATCAGACGGGATCGCCCGGGCTTATACCATACCCCGTGTTCCCCGGGTGAATGTGGTACCGGGTGTACCGGCCTGGACTGAAAGACAGGGAATGGAACTTTCCACCTCTCCTTCTCCCTATGGTTCCGGATCGTTCACGGAAAACTATTTCGACAATTACGACCGCTTCTTTTCGCGCCAGCAAAGACTGGGCCTGAAGATCCAGGATACAGAAGAAGGCAATGGGGTGAAAGTACTCGACGTGGAAAAAGATTCCCCTGCTGAAAAAGCCGGACTGAAAAAAGACGATATCGTCACCGAAGTAGGCGGGAAAAAAGTGAGCAATACCGACGAGGCCCGTGAGCAACTCCAGGAAAACCGCGAAAAAGCCACCTATACCATCAAGGCCAATCGCAATGGAAGCAATATGAGCTTCGAGATCAAGATCCCGAAAAAACTCAAGACCGCGAATTTATAAAGCCATGAAAATGACACACCCCGGCAGCTGCGCAAAGCCCTGTCGGCGGTGTGTTTTTGTTTCCTCTTTTTACCCTCCCTTTACCTCCTAAATGGTTCTTCATTCTCCTGAGCCTTTCACCTTACTGATCATACAACCTGTGGTTTATAGCTCCAACAGGTAAGCAACCTTTGCCGGGGTAAAATTTACTTAACTTTGCACCCCTGATGGTAAAAGAGAAATACGAACTGGTGGTCGGTTTGGAAGTTCACGCCCAACTGAGCACCAAAAGCAAATTATTCTGTGGCGACAGCGCTGCTTTTGGCACTATGCCCAATACACAGGTCAGTCCGATTACCCTGGCCCACCCCGGCACATTGCCGAAAATGAATAAAAAGGCCATTGAATACGCCGTTAAACTCGGGCTGGCCCTACACTGCGACATCATGCAGGAGAACTATTTCGCCCGGAAGAATTATTTCTACCCCGATCTTCCCAAAGGCTACCAGATCTCCCAGCATACTACTCCCATTTGCAGGAACGGGTATGTAAGGATCCTGTCTGGTGAAAATGAAAAGCAGATACCCCTGAACCGCATACATATTGAGGAGGATGCAGGTAAAAGCCTGCATGATGTTGATGAGGAGTATACATCGATCGACCTCAACCGGGCCGGGGTACCCCTGCTCGAGATCGTTTCGGAACCGGCGATCCACAGCGCAGAGGAAGCCTTCGCCTACATCACCGAATTAAGAAAGCTGGTACGCTGGCTGGGCGTTTGCGATGGCAATATGGAAGAAGGCAGTATGCGCTGTGATGCCAATATCTCCGTGAGGTTAAAGGGGGAGACCAGGCTGGGGACCCGGGTTGAGGTCAAGAATCTCAATAGCATACGCCATGTGAAGAAAGCCATTGAATTTGAAGCGGACCGCCTGATCGGCCTGTTGGAAAATGGCGAGATCATCCAACAGCAGACCCGGAGTTTCGATGCGGATAAAGGAACCACTTTTTCATTACGTTCCAAAGAGGATGCTGACGACTACCGCTATTTCCCCGAACCCGACCTGACACCTTTTCATATCAGTGACCAATACCTGGAGGAGATCCGTTCGTCGATGCCGGAATTACCGGAAACACTGGAAAAAAAATACATCAACAGCTATCATTTATCCGCATACGACGCCCGGGTGATCTGTGATGACAGGGACCTCGCCGCTTATTTTGAATCGACGGTTCCCGTTACAGCAAACCACAAGTCGGTGGCCAATTGGTTATTGGGTCCGGTAAAAAGCCACCTGAATGAAACCAACATCGGGATCACCGGTTTCATCCTGCAACCTGCACAACTGGTACGCCTGATTGACCTGGTGGAAAAGGGGCAGGTCAGTTTCAGCAACGCCTCTTCGAAGGTATTCCAGGCCCTGCTAACCGATCCAACACAAGATCCACTGGAACTGGCCCGACAACTCAACCTGTTGCAGGAAAGTGATACCGGTTCCATTGAAGCCTGGGTTGACGAGGCCATGGCCAGCATGCCGGAAAAAGTGAAGGAATACCGAAGTGGCAAAAAAGGACTGATCGGTTTATTTGCCGGAGAAGTGAAAAAACTCAGCAAAGGAAAAGCGGACATGCAAATAGTCAATCTATTACTGGAAGAAAAACTAAAAACATAAAATGAAAAAACTAATGGCCGGCCTGGGTATCCTGGCCGTAATGGCATCCTGCAACAACGGGACCGACAACCGGAAGTTCACCATAACTGGTGAATTAAAGAACGAAACCGACGGGCCGGTTTACCTGGAACAACTTTATTTCAGTCAAAAGCCCCCCGAAGTGCTGGATACGGCCGAGATCAAGAATGGACATTTCACCCTCAGTGGCCTGTCTGCTGAAGAAGGATTGTTCCGCATCAGGACCAAAGATGGCAAACAGGGATTCCTGGTGATCAACGACCAAACCGAAATCCGATTCACCGGAGATTCCAAAAACCCGGGCATCGCCTATCAGTCGATCAACGGTTCGGCCAACCATTCCCTGCATAAGGTGATCCTATATACCGACAGTATGCAAAAACTGATGGGTGAACGCTTTACCAGTCTGCAGGAAATGAAGAAGAATGGGGCCGCCGCATCCGATAGCACCGTTGTTGCTCTCGAAGGAGAATTTAACAGCCTGAAGGAACTGCTGACAAAGTATTGCTTCCAATATGCCGACACGTCTAAAAGCGCTATTGTCTCTCTTTTCGCGGCGACCATCGCGCCGGTGGAAATTGGTCAATTCGAATTGCCCCTGACCCGTTTAGCCTCCCGTTTTCCCAAACACGAAGGCATTGCCGGTGCACAGGCATTTATCAAGGAACAGGTTGCACTGATGAAAAAACAGCAAGAACAATTGCTCCAGGGAAAAGCGGTGATCGGCAGTATGGCCCCCGACTTTACCCTGAACGATAAGAATGGTAAACCGGTTTCTTTAAGCCAGCTGAGGGGCAAATACGTATTGGTCGATTTTTGGGCCAGTTGGTGTGGGCCCTGCCGGGGAGAGAATCCGAATGTCGTAGCGGTTCACAACCAGTTCAAGGACAAGAATTTCACCATCCTGGGCGTATCACTCGATGATAGTAAGGATTCCTGGCTAAAGGCTGTGGAAGAAGATCACCTGGATTGGTTGCAGGTGAGCGACCTGAAAGGGTGGAACAGTTCAGTGGTTCCTTTATATGGTATCGATGGGATCCCGTTCAATGTACTGGTGGATCCCCAGGGAAAGATCGTCGCCAGCAATTTAAGGGGCGGTCAATTACAACAGAAACTGGCTGAAATGATCAAATGATCATTTTTTCGACATCATACTAATAAAAAACTCCGGTCAGCTGACCGGAGTTTTTTATTGGAAATCTATTGTTTGTATTAGTAACCAGGATTCTGGGTGATGATCGGGTTCTGTACGATCTCATCTTGCGGGATCGGCCAGAGGAAACGATAATCGCTGTATGGGATGGCCGCTACGGTCAAAGCGGGAATTGCGTTTCCGCAACCATAGTTGGTGCCGTTAGCATTGCTGAAACCATTGGCCGCTTTGGCAGGAATACCGCCGGTGGTGAAGATTGGATCCATCACCAGGCGATGGATATCTCCCCAACGCTTGCCTTCTGCCAGGAATTCGATCCTGCGCTCAAACAGGATGGCGGCGATCAGGTCATTCTTGGTTGCGAAATTTCCAATGACATAGGCCTGTGTAGCCGGACTGGACAATGACCGGTTG
The DNA here is from genome assembly GCA_016721725.1 of Chitinophagaceae bacterium. Lineage (GTDB taxonomy): Bacteria > Bacteroidota > Bacteroidia > Chitinophagales > Chitinophagaceae > Ferruginibacter. The sequence goes on from JADKHN010000001.1 coordinate 530,383, forward strand.
CGAACCACATTCAGCAGATCAAGCGCTCTTGCTGAAACACCTGCGGCGTTACGGGCTTCGGCTTCAGCCTGCATCAGTAATACTTCCGCGTAACGGATCATTGGGGCATAATCGGATTGATTTACATAGTCGGTATATTTCTTCGTGAAGAAGGTCGGGGTATTGGCATTGCTGTTTCCGGCAATTACCAGGGTTGACCTTCTCAGGTCATCACACCTCCACAAAGTGGAATTGTAGAGGGTTGGGCTGATGGAAACAAGACCACGGCCGGGAACATTTGGCCCGAGCATTTGAGCCAGTGCAGCATTCACGCCGGTATTATCCAAAGCGTCGTTACGGATCGAGAAAATACTTTCTGTGGTGATGTTATTTACAAATGGTCCTGCGGGTGTGGCTTCCAGTTTCCAACCGCCGATCGGGCTGATGGTTCCGGGAGGATTCAATGGTGTTACGGTTCCGGGGATGAGTTTATTCCCTTCAGCGATCACACCAGCCCAATCGCCCTTGTGTAATTTGATCCTCATTTTCAAAGCGATGGCGGCCGCTTTTGTAGCACGGATGGTATTGGAGCCGGCTGGAAGCGTTGACCCGGTAACAGTCACCGGAATGGTTGCACCCAGGTTGGCTTCCGCATAATCCAGGTCGGCCAGGATCTTGGCATAATTATCTGCTACGGTCTCACGAGGCTGAGATTTCAACCGGTCAAGAGAAGCGGAAGAAGAGATCGCGTAATCATGATAAGCGATACCCAGCTTGCTGCCATTTCCATCCAGGTAAGGACGGGAGAAATGGGTCAGCATTTCATGATGGGCCATGGCCCTGAGAAAACGGCACTCCGCTTCATATTGTGCTTCAACGCCTGTTGTAATGATCCCTTTGGCCAAAGCTCCTTTGAATCCATCGATAGACAGGTTTGCCTTATTGATCAACAGATAGGAGTTGATCCAGATGTTCACGTTATTCGGGCTGACCGGAGAATAAGTGGAGAGGTAAGTGATCTGGAAGAACGTGGCGATGTTCACCATGTCTTCACCACGCATCTCACCCTGCTCGATACTGGCGGCACCGAAAGTATAACCCCTAACCGTATTGCCGGTACCGTTCAGGGGATCATAAGATCCGCTCTGCGCGGCATCATATACGCCATACAGGGCCAGTAAACACCTTTCCGGTGTTTCATATGCCGTGGCGTCACCGAATGCGTTGTAAGGTGTCAGTTCCAGGCTTTTCTTACATCCGCTGACCAGGAAAAGGGCAGCAAAAGCAAAAAAAGAAATGATGATTTTTATACTTTTCATATTGTTGGTTGTTGTATTGAATGAATGATTGACTGAATTAGAAACCTACACTGACACCGAATGAAGTGGTCCTTAAAGCCGGAGTGACCGTGGCGTCTACGCCAAAGTTGCTGTAGGCTTCAGGATCGGCTCCTTTATACTTGCTCCAGACAAATACGTTCTGCATTTGAACAAATAAACGAATGCTCTTGATATAGTCTTTGAAGTGACTCAGTGTCTCCTTATTGAACCGGTAATCCAGTACGATATTCTGCAGGCGGAGGAAATCACCATCCTCTACAAAACGTGAAGTAGCTTCTCCATTCTGGTTCACAATGGCATCATTGGCGTAATACAACCTCGGGGTCATGGTGATCTGTCCGGGTTTGGTCCAGCGGTCCAGGATCTCGGTTCCGTTATTGGCGAACTTCTGGTTCAGCAATACTTCCTGGCGGGTCACATTCATGATCTTGTTTCCACCGGAATAACGGAACATCACTTCGAGTCCGAAATCCTTATACTGGAATGAATTGGTGAAAGCGCCGAAGAAAGTCGGGTTCACATTACCCAAAACGGCCTTATCGGCATTGGTAAGTGTAGTGGCCACACCAACGTTAGGATCATTCATGGTCAGCAGGTAGTTGTAAGCGCCGGTAGCGGCATTACGCTGAACCAGGGAACCATCTGCTTTATAATAACAAGGGTTGCCGTTAGCGGCATTTACACCTGCATAACGATACCCGTATAATGAATAGATGGATTCGCCGAGACGGATGATGTTGTAAGGGCTGCTACCCGGGTTGGTGATCTCCCTGGCCGGTGTATTACCGATCGGGTACAATGAGGTCACCTTGTTCCTGATATGGGTATAGTTCACATTGAAATTCCAGTTGAAATCCTTTTTCTTCACCACATCCAGGTTGAAGCTCAACTCAACGCCCCGGTTCTCTGCAGTTCCGATATTCTTCAGGATGCTGTTTCCCGGTACACCGGCACTTTGAGGAGTCGGTACAGCGAGGATGATCTGGTCGATATCATTCTTGAAATAATCAAATGTCAGGGTTGCGCGGTTCTTGAAGAAAGTCGCTTCGAAACCGATATCGATCTTCTTGCTGCGCTCCCATTTCAAGGCGGGATTACCCACGTTGGATACGGAGATACCACCGATATTACCATAAGGCGCTGAACCATAGGTGCTGAGATAACCGAAGCCACCCAGCGGGTTACCGACTACAGCGTAAGATCCTTTTATCTTGATGTCATTGAAGAATTTCAGTTTCCAGAACTTCTCCTGGGTTGGCCTCCATCCGATAGATACACCGGGGAAATTACCATAGCGGTTATCCAGTCCCAATGAACTCAAACCATCCCTCCTGATCGTTCCCTGTATGAAATATTTGTTGTTGAAATCATAGTTAAGCCTGCCAAAGATCGACTCGGTAGCTGATTTGGAATAGTTACCGGCTACGGATTGCGTAGATGCGGTGCTGCTGATCACGTTCTCTTTCAGGAAGAACAGATCAGAGATATTGGTTCCGTAGCGGAATAAAAACGGGTGGTGGCTTGCTGAAGCTCATAACCGCCCGTCGCGTAAATGGTATGTTTGCGGAAACTCTTGTTGTAATTGAAATAGGTCTGTACCGTAGTGGACAGGATATTCTGCTGACCGTTATTGGCACGGCCATTGGAACTGAATCCGTCACCATGCCTCGGGTCATAACCGAGGAAACTGTTATCGGTATAATAATCCACACCCAGTAAGGCGGTCACTTTCAGGCCCTTGACCGGTGATAATTCAATGAAAGCGTTATCGAGTATCCTGAATTTATCGGAATAGAACTTGTTCTTATCCAGTACGAAAGCGATGTTGGTATAGTTATCATCGATGGTACGGAGGTTAGCACCGATACCCAGTGCGTTTCCGGTGATATTGTAGCCGGTTGGTGTGGCTGAATTATAGATACCGACATTGGGTAAGGCACGCAATGCGGAAACCACGGCGCCGCTCAATGCATTGGATCCGTTATTCTGGTCCTTATCTTCCTGGCGGGAAACCGTAATATTATTACCGAACTTGATGTATTTGTTGGCCTCCTGCTCCAGGTTGGCCCGGATGCGGTAGGAACGGTTGTGGTTGGTACGAACAACACCCTGGTTATCGGAATAGTTCAGCGAGAAATAATAGGTTGATTTATTGGTTCCGCCCGACATGCTGAGGGTATGACCCTGCACAAAGGCGCTGTTCACGAAAACATTCTCCTGCCAGTTGGTATTGGTTCCGGCTGCATCCATGCGGGCCGGACCGGCCTGGCCGGCATTGGTGAATTTCTCATTACCGATGGCCACGAATTGCTGGGCATCCAGGACTGAAAAGCGGCTGGCGGCGGAGCTGAATCCGAAGGTTCCGTCATAAGTGATGGTCGTCCGGTTCTTGTTTCCTTTTTTGGTCGTGATGAGGATTACCCCGTTGGCGCCCCTGGAACCGTAAATGGCCAGTGCGGAACCATCTTTCAAAACATCGATCGTTTCAATATCGGCCGGGTTGATATCCCCGATGGCATTGGAGTTGGTGGTCAGGGCCAGATTTCCTGTCGTGATGGCAATACCATCAACAATGATCAGCGGACTTGCACCCAGTGAGATGGTATTATAACCGCGGATCCTGATCTTGGCCGGCGTGTTCACCAGACCGCCCGCATTCACTACGTCAACACCTGCTGCGCGTCCCTGCAATTGCTTATCAATGGATGGAGTGACCAGCTGGGCGAATTCCTTCGCATCAACCTTGGATATGGATCCGGTAACCGCTTTCTTCTGCTGGGTACCGTAACCCACTACAACCACTTCGGTCAGCTTTGAATCCAGGGTTTTCATACTGACGTTCAACACATCGGTCTTTCCTACCGCCTTGGTCTGGGATTCAAAATTCACAGATGAAAAAATGATGGTTTTTACGGAGGAACTTATGACCAGGCTGTATTTGCCATCCTTATCGGTTTGAGTACCCTGTTTACCATTGGGTGTCGTGACCGAAACGCCTTCAATGGGCTTTCCGTTATCGCCGGTCACCGTACCGGTAATGGTTCGGTCCTGAGCAGTTGCAGTTAGTATAAATACAAAGACTGCTGTTAAAGTAACAATCAATTTTCTCATTTGCATAATAGTTTATGGTGACAAATATAAACCACATTCTTGTTATTTGTCAAATACTTTGACAAGTTTATTATCCATTTAGCTGCTTTTTTGGCATAACCAGGGGCCCCTTTAACCGTGTTGGCAGTTCAGGGGTCTATTTTCCTGATTCTTAAAGCCTTTATTCGATCTCAGTGGCCGGTAAAACCCCCTTTTTGGATTGACCACCGGGTGCAAAAAGCAGCAATAAGACCGGTAACAATAAAAGGTTGGTTAGGGTGGCGGTGAACAGGGTCACCGAGGTGAGCCATCCCAGTGAAATGGTACCCCCGAAACTGCTGCCGCAAAAGATCACAAATCCGGCGATCAGCACGAGGGAGGTATACACGATGCTAAGCCCCGTGTTTTTGATGGTCGCACTTACCGTCAACAAAACACTGTTCTTATGTGTGGGCAATTCCTGTTTGTAATTGACCAGGAAACGGATGGTAATGTCGATGGCGATGCCCAGGGCAACACTAAAAACCAATACGGTAGAAGGTTTCAAAGGAATCCCCACCCACCCCATGATGCCGGCGGTGATCACCAGCGGGATCAGGTTGGGGACCAGGGAGCAGACCAGGATCCGGAAGGACCGGAACAGGTACAACATGCAGGCCGCAATGAGCAGGAATGCCCATAAGATGCTCTCCCGAAGACCATTCACAATGAAGCGGTTGCCTTCCAGGAACGTGATGCTGGTACCGGTCAGCTGAACGGAATACCGGGCCGTATCAAAAAGCTGGTCGGCCCTTTTTTGAAGCCCTTCCAGCAACATGGGCAGCTTTTCCGTTCCGATATCGGCCATGGAAACGCTGATCCGGGTCCTTTGGCGGGCCGTATCCATGAAACCAGACAACATTTTTGACAGATTATTCTTTTTCCCACTATCCCCGTTATCTGCTTTAAGATACCCTCCTACAAAGGGCATATCAAAACTATTGGGAAGGGCATACTGGGCTGAATCGCCATCATAAAAGGATTGTTTGGCGAATTTCAAGCCCTCGGCGATACTCAAGGGCCGGTTCATTTCGGGTTGGGCGGATATATAGGCGGCCAGGGAATCGATCCTTTCATAGACCGCCAGGGCCTTGGCGCCCGATAAACCCCGGCGTTTCTTCGTGTCCACGACGATCTCCAGGGGCATCACCCCTTTGAAATTGGACTCAAAGAATTTCAGGTCGGTATAGATCTTATCCTTTTTAGGCAGGTCATCGACAATGAATGACTTTGCTTTCAATTGAAAGATACCGGCAATGGACAAGGCCAATACCGATCCGGTGATGGCATAGATGAATTTTTTATGATGCAATACCCATCTTTCGGCCGTCACCAGGAAACCGGTGATCCATTTATTCTCGAGGTATTTGAATTGTTTGGCCTGGGGAACCTTCAGGTAACTCAGTATCGAAGGCAGGAGGATGAAGGAAATGAAGAAGATGACCATGATACTGATCCCCGCCACCACGCCGAACTCTTTCAGGATGGCGCTCTTGGTGAGGGCGAATACTGCAAAGCCGATGGCCGCGGTGATATTGCAGAACAAAGTGACCACCCCCATCTTGCTCACCATGTCGATGAGCGCCTTGATCTTATCCCCCTGTTGCAACAGGGAGGTATGGTACTTATTGATGAAATAGATACAATTGGGTACCCCGATCACCACCACGAGGGAAGGGGTCAGCGCGTTGAGCAAAGTGATCTTGTAACCGCATAGCTGCATGATGCCAACACTCCAGATCACACCGGACAGGACCACCAGCAGAGACAGCAGCATGGTGCTCATCGAGCGGAAGAACAACAGCAGGATCAGTGCACTGATGAGCAAGGAACCGATGAGGAAGAATTTCATCTCCTGCTGGATCCGGTCGGCTACCCGGGTACGGATCAGGGGAAGTCCGCTGATGTGGGTCTCCACCTGGGTCTGGCGGCCGAATTCGTCCACGGCCGTACTGATGGCATCAATGACCTTGGTCCGTGCCGGCGAATTCAACGTGTCCTTGTTGATACGGACACCCATCAGCCAGGCCTGGGTTTCCGGGTTGTATAAAAGGCCCCGGTAAAAGGGCAGATTCAAAAAGGCCGCCCGGGAAGAATCCAGTTCAGACCGGCTGCTCACGCTGTCCGGGAACAAACGGGAAGCGATGAATTTTTCGGCCACGGTATCCTTGGTCAGACTAACGGCATAGGGCACACTCAATACATCCTCCACGTTGCCAATGGTCTTTAGTTGCCGGTGCAAGAGCGCATACGCGTTAAAGACATCCCGGTCGAAGAGCCTCGGGGTCTTGATGCCGATGACCAATAAATTCCCGTCATCGCCGAATTGTTTTTTAAAAGCCTGGTAAGCCTTATACTTGGGATTGTCGGTCGGGATCGCCTTGGCAAAATCATAACTGAGGGTTACTTTACTGGCCAGGAAGCCCATGACAGCGGTTGCCGAGAAAAAGATCACCAACAGGATCAACCTGTATTTTAAAACGAATTTGCCTGAGCGCTGCCACATAACTTTTATATTTATGGACCGAAGGGACCGGTTTTTTGCAAAGAAACGACAAAATGGGCGGCCATTCCATTTCTGAAAAGGATTTCCCGCGCTGGTTTTTTGAAAACGAATCCCACAAAGAAGGATAAGCGCAGAAAGGAGTTGACCCTTCATCTTTCGCATTGATGTCATATCTCCTTCTTTGTATCTTCGAAGGGGCCAGGTTGGAGACCTTGCGGAGCATGAAAGAATGACCTACTTTGCGGCTTTGTGGGCGGGTTAGTTGAAGCCGGCAGAACAGAGAGCCTATGACTCATAAAACAAAAGGGATCGTCTTACGCGCCATCAAATACGGCGAGACCAGCCTGGTGGTCACCCTATTCACCGAGGCCTTCGGTATTCAGACCTATATGGTGAACGGCGTCCGGTCTTCTAAAAGAAAATCCGGCCAGGCCGGGTTATTTCAACCTTCGGCCATTTTAGAACTGGTGGTCTATCATCATGAATCCAAATCCATGCAAAGGATCAGGGATTTCGGCTGGGCGCATCTGTACCGGCATCTTTTGCAGGATGTGGTCAAAAACAGCATCGCCTCCTTCATGGTTGAACTGGTTGGGAAATGCCTGAAACAACCTGAAAAGAATCCCGAGCTCTTCGCCTTTTGTGAAGACGCTTTTCATTTGCTGGATACGGCCGAAAAACAGGTGGCCGCCAATTTCCCCCTTTTCTTTACCCTCCATCTCGCCCATTTCTTCGGATTCCGCATCACCGATAATCATAACAGGGAAAATGTTTTCCTCGACCTGTCCGAAGGCTTATTCACCCCGGATCAACCGGTACACCCGCATTTCCTGGCGGGTGAGGAAGCCGCTACCACGGCGCTCTTACTTAAAGTGATGCACCCGGATGAATTATCGTCCATTCAACTGAACCGAACCCAACGACGACAGTTATTGCTGCGTTTGACAGAATATTACGCCCTGCATATCCCTGATTTCGGGCAAATGAAGACCTTGATGGTATTGCACGAGGTGCTTTAGGTAGTTGGCCGCTTTAGGTATCAGGCCGCTCAAAGCGGCCAGATACCTTCCAAAGCGGCCAGATACCTAAAGCACCCTCCTCGCCCTTGAACGATCCGTGATCGTTCCGTTCTCTATCGAATCGATCAGGACAATACCCGGTGTCTTCCCTTTTTCAAAACTGCCCAACCGGTCATCGAAGCGCAATGCCTTTGCTCCGTTAAGGGTCGCCCATTGAAGGGCTTCTTCCAGTTTTACGGATCCCCCGGTTTGATTCAAAATGATCCTGATCTCTTCCAGGATATCCAGCTGATGGTTACTGGCAAAACTGTCGGTTCCCAGGATGATGGAAACATCGTTTTCCCGGAGCAGGTCCAGTGGCGGAAGTGTATTTTCGATGTAGAGGTTGGCGTTCGGACAAAGGCAGAAATTAATGTTGAAGGGTGAAGGTTGAAGGTTGGATTTACAATGGAAAATATCCTCCGGGCTGGTAAACGTATTATGTACGGAGATGATGGATTGTTCCTGGGTAAAATGAGGCACCCAGCTTTGGAAACTGGAACGGCCAGTGGGTTGAAAAGAGCTGATATCAATTCCCAGGTTGTTATACAGGGACAGGAAGTCGCCGGTTTTATCCAGGTACAGCGCATTCTCTGCTATCGATTCCTGGTTGTGGATGGTGACCAATTGCCCGGCTGTGCGGTCATTGATCCCCTGAAACAGCCTGGAAGAAACCGAATAGGGAGCATGAGGTGAAAGGGTAACGGGCTGCCCCGGCAAAACCTCTCGAAACCGGGATTGCAACTGCGTGGCCTGTTCTATTCTTTTATCAGCCACCGAACCGATAAAACCAGTTATTTCGATAAAGTTATGCCAGTGAAGTGAGCTGTTTTGCTTAACAATCAGCGAATCGGCGGTATTGCAGATATCGCCCACGGCCACGATCCCGTTCCTGTACATTTCCTCTTCGGCGAGGCGCATACATTCCTGCTTTCTTTCTTCAGGCGATTCCCGCTTTTGGATCACTTGCTGCACAAATTCAACCAGGCCGGTTTGGGGCTGGATGGCATTTTTCATATGGCTCAGTTCCAGGTGGCAATGGGCGTTGATGAAACCGGGGGTGAGCAGACCGGTCAGACATTCTATATCATCGCCGGCTGTACCTGCATCAACCAGTTCAATGATCCGCCCCGTATTATCGGTGATCAGCACCGGATCCCCTTCCAGGATCCGATGGCCGTTGAATACATGCGTAGCGGTTAATTTTCTGTACAAGGGGATTGGTTGATAAAATGTAAATTTGCGGCCTGTTTCTGTAAACCAGGCCCCGCTGCACAAAGGTATGCAGTACAAGAGAGTGACACAACTATGCCGGGGGATGATTTACAGCCGGCACCAATTAAAAAACTATGTTAGATAAACTGGAAGCCATAAAAGCCCGATTTGATGAGTTGGGTGTGGCGCTGACCAATCCGGAGATCGTGAGCGACAATAAGAAATTCACGGCTACCAGTAAGGAATACCGCAGCCTGGAAAAGATCGTGAATGCCAGTAATGCCTACCTGGGCACCCTGGATGATATCGCCTTTAACCGGGAAGTGCTCAATGGGGATGATGAGGAGATGCGGGAACTGGCCAAGGCCGAACTGCCTGCCCTGGAAGGCAGGAAGGAAAAGCAGGAAAAGGACCTGCGCAACCTGCTCATACCCAAGGACCCCCAGGATGAGAAGAACGCCATCCTCGAGATCAGGGCCGGTACCGGGGGTGATGAGGCCAGCCTTTTTGCCGGCGACCTATTACGGATGTACCTGAAATATTGCGAAAAGAAAGGCTGGAAAACGACCATTCTCAGCGAAAGCGAAGGCACAGTGGGCGGATACAAAGAGGTTCAGGTGGAAGTGGAAGGCGATGATGTGTACGGCACGATGAAATTCGAGAGCGGCGTACACCGGGTACAACGGGTACCGGACACCGAGGCCAGCGGACGGGTGCATACCAGCGCCGCCACCGTGGCCGTAATGCCCGAAGCGGATGAAGTGGATTTTGAACTAAAGGAAAGCGACGTAAAGATGGAGACCGCCCGAAGCGGAGGCGCGGGAGGACAGAACGTGAACAAAGTAGAGACCAAGGTCTTCCTGACCCATATACCCACCGGTGTGGTGGTGGTTTGCCAGACTGAACGCAGCCAGTTGGGCAACCGCGAAAAAGCCATGCAGATGCTCCGCAGCAAATTATACGAGGAACAGGTGCGTAAACAGGAGGACGAGATCGCCCGGCAGCGGAAGAGCCTGGTCAGTACCGGCGACCGCAGCGCCAAGATCCGCACCTACAATTTTCCCCAGGGCAGGGTGACCGATCATCGCATTGGAATGACCGTCTACAACCTGGATACGGTGTTGAACGGAGAGATCCAGGAATTCATTGAGGCGCTGCAGTTTGCAGAAAATGCCGAGAAAATGGCTACACAACAATAAAAAAGAATACCCGTTTTGACGCGGTTTGCTTTTCGTTTATTTTACAACTTTATATTTTTAACGCTCAAAATCAAAATCATGCTTGACAAATTATTTGAAATGGTGAAAGGACTGGCTGGAGACGCAGTGGTCAATAACCCGGATGTACCCAACGAACATAACGACAAAGTGGTGGCGGAAGCGACCAATACCGTAGCCAGCGGATTGCAGAATATGGTGGCCGGTGGCGGGTTACAGAATATCATTTCAATGTTCAGCGGAGGCGGACAACAATCTGGTGGACAGGGGCTCATGAACAATCCCATCGTAAATATGATGATCGGACATTTTTCCGGTAAACTGATGAGCAAATACAGTTTATCGGGCGCCCAGGCCAGCGGCGTTGCCAATAACCTGATCCCCAATGTACTGAGCGGACTCATCGATAAGACCAATGACCCCAACAACAGCAGTTTCACGCTCGATAACCTGCTTCATTCACTCACCGGCGGTCAAAGCGCCCAGGTGGTCCAGGAACAACAATCATCGGGTAACGGCAGTTTCAATTTCCAGAGCCTGATCAGCCAGTTCACCGGCGGCCAGGGCCAGCAAGGAGGAGGAGGCGGATTGATGGACATCGTTTCCAGGATCTCCGGCGGGGCACAAAATGCCAAGCAACAGCAGGGTGGTGGCGGATTGATGGATATGATCCAGGGCTTTTTGAAATAAGGACGATCCTTGTAAAAATGTTAAAGCATTCCGAAAACCGGGATGCTTTTTTATTGGTGTTAAACCTCCTACCTCTTCCCTTGTCATATATCCGGGCTGCAGGGGATGGAAGTTGAAACATCGTTCTGGTGAAATAAATACCGGTTTTTTACGTTATCAGTGCGGTGAACTGAGGAAAAACAGAAAAGCATTATAAAATCCTTAACATCTGACACGCAACCTTTGGCACCCATTTTGCGTTATTAAGTTAAGACAACAAGACATTCAAATTTTTCTCATAAGCAGTTAGTTTTGGTAACGGCCCCGGTTTCTACCGGGGCTTCTCTTTTTGCCGGGTTTTTCCCTTCCTGAATAGACTTGCCAGGCAGTAAATCGAGAAGTGCTGTTTAATAGCCATTAGTACTTTACCTTTGCTCTCCCGGAAAAACTTGCCGGAATCCAAACAAGATTGGCAGAAACTTCATCAGATAGAAAATCTTTCTTCAAGCGCCTCAGGGGCAAGGAGGACCATTCCGAACAAACGGAAATGACCTTCATGGACCACCTGGAGGCCCTGCGCTGGCACCTGGTGAGGGGGGTCATCGTCTGGCTGGCGACGGCCATCTGCATTTTCGTTTTCATCGACTGGATCTTCGACAACATCATTTATGCACCGGCCCGGCCCAACTTCATCACCTATACCGCCTTGTGCAACTGGAGCCATAAACTGGGCCTGGGGCAGGCGCTTTGCATGCCGCCGGTAAACATCCCTTTGCAGGGGAACACCATCAGCGGACCCTTCATGTCGGCCATCAACATCGCCATGATCGGCGGTATCATCGTTGCGTTTCCCTACCTGTTCTGGGAACTCTGGCGTTTCATCAAACCAGCCCTTTCTCCCAAGGAGGTCAAATATGCCAGGGGCAGCATCTTCTGGGTTTCCCTGTGTTTTTTCACGGGTGCCGCGTTCGGTTATTTTCTTCTCGCCCCCTTCACGTTCAACTTCCTGGCCAACTTCACACTCGGTACCGTTGGCGCGTATAAATACATGCCAACGCTGGATGATTATATCGATACCCTTAATAATATCATCCTGGGTTGCGGAATCGCTTTCGAATTGCCGATCCTGGCCTATGTACTGGCCAAGATCGGGCTGATCACCGCGAAATTCCTGAAGAAATACCGCAAATACGCCTTTGTGGCCATCCTGATCATCTCGGCGATCATCACTCCTTCGCCCGACTGGACGAGCCAGACCATCGTAGCCATCCCGCTTCTTTTGCTTTATGAGATCAGCGTTGTACTGGTCGCCCGGGTGGATAAGAAGAAAGCAAAGGAGGAGAAGGAGTGGAGTTGATCCAATTAAAAAGGATGAATTAAAAATGAATAATTCCTTTATCCCGTAACTTTATGCTCATTAAGATGAGTGCCTGGCATTCTTCATTTTTAATTTTTAATTTTTAATTCATCATGTCTCCCTTCAATTTAAAACTACCCGTCGCCATAGGCTGTGATCACGCAGGTTTCGACTGTAAAGAAGACCTGATCTCTTTCCTGGAAGGTGAAGGGGTGGCATTCAAGGATTTCGGCACCTACAATAAAGACTCCGTTGATTACCCAGATTTCGCCCATCCCGTTGCGTTAGCGGTTGAGCATGGGGAGGCCGCTTTCGGAATCCTTTTATGCGGAAGCGCCAATGGCGTGGCCATCACGGCCAACAAACACCAAGGGGTCAGGGCCGCCATCTGCTGGGGCGAGGAACTGGCCGAACTGGCCCGCAAACACAACGACGCGAATATCATCTGCATACCCGCCCGCTTCGTACGGGATGGCGACGCGGAAAAGATGCTCGACCTATTCATGAATACCGCTTTCGAAGGTGGCCGCCATGCGAACCGGGTGAACAAGATCGCCTGTTAGATCCCGGGGTGATTTTACCGGATAAACAGCCCCGCCGCTTATCAAATAAGGAAGGTTCTGCATTCCTGTTTTCCGTATTTTGCCTTTACATTAAAACGAATCAATGAAAAAGATCCTGCTATTGAACAGCCTGGTGCTTTGCCTGGGCATTGCCATGGCCCAAACCATGCCGGCCGAAAAATACGCTTCTGTGATCACCGGAGCAGAATTGAAAAGACACCTGACCGTGATCGCCGGAGAGGAGATGGAGGGCCGGGAGACCGGTACGGAAGGGCAACGGAAAGCCGCCGAGTATATTCAGGCACAGTTCAAAACCATCGGACTTACAACAGCCCAGTCCCTGAAAGGATACCAGCAGTACTATCCCCTTTACCGCGACAGCCTGCAAAAGGCGGAACTGACGGTGGATGGCATGGTTGCTGAATTCGGAAAGGATTTCATCACACCGCTGAACAACAATGAGAACGGGAAATTCAAAGGGAAGAAAATGATCTTCGTCGGTTACGGTATCGATGATCCCAAATACAACGATTATGAAGGACTGGATGTCAAAGGCAAACTGGTGGTCTTCTTCCTCGGGGAACCCAAAAAAGAAGGGAAATTCCTGATCAACGGGACCAACCGGGGTTCGGAGTGGACCTTCCCGGGCATCTCAAAGAAACTCGCCGCGGCCGCGGCCAAGGGTGCGATCGGCGCTTTGATCATCAATCCCAGCCAGGAGATATTTAACCAGCGGGCGGTGGAGAGTGGAAAAAGAACCAATGTATATTATCCCCGCAACAGCTCCGGTGTCAAGAGCATCAATTTCGCACAGCTTTCACATGCCTTCGCCAGGACGGTGATCGGCGCCAATTTCGATACCCTGTTGAAGATCATCAAAGCGAACGGAACGGTAGACAGGCAATGGGCCGTGGAAAAGAAACTGAAATCCGCTTTTCGATTTGAGAAATTCCGCGAGACCATCAATGCCAGTAATGTGGTCGGTATCATTGAAGGTACGGACAAGAAAGATGAATTTGTTTTCATCACCGGGCATTATGATCACCTGGGCAAACGCGACGGCAAGATCTATTATGGCGCCGATGATGATGGCAGCGGTACCTGCGGTGTCATCCAGATGGCAGCGGCTTTCGCCAAAGCCGCCTCGGAAGGATACCGGCCACGCCGCACCATCGTCTTCATGACCGTCAGCGGGGAAGAAAAAGGACTTTGGGGAAGCGAATACTACAGCGACAACCCGCTATTCCCGTTGGATAAGACCAGTGTTGACCTGAATATTGATATGGTGGGCCGGATCGATACAGAAAGAAAGGCCGGCGATACCCTGAACTACGTTTATGTCATTGGCCATGATAAGCTGAGCAGCGACCTGGTGGTGATCAATGAAGGCGCAAACAAGAGATACACCAACCTGGTTCTGGATTACAAATTCGACGACCCAAATGATGTCAACCGCATTTATTTCCGCAGTGACCATTATAATTTCGCCCGTAAGGGAGTGCCCATTTTATTCTTTTACGACGGCATGCTGAAATCCGATTACCATAAACCCACTGACACGATCGACAAGATATACTGGGAACTTTATGAAAAAAGGGTTCGCATGATCTTTCATACCGCCTGGGAGATCGCAAACCGGGATGAAATGTTAAAGAGGGATATTCCGTTGACGATGGGAAGCAGGTAAGTCCCCCAAACCCCCTCCGCCCCCTAAAGGGGGAACCGGTCCCTATAATATTAAAGAGCCTTCTGAAAATCAGAAGGCTCAATTTTTTATCCTGCTCAGAAAAAAAACACTTTGATGTATTATACCCCAAGTTCCCCTTTCAGGGGGCGGAGGGGTCACCAACCCAAAACCCACGCGAAGATCAGCGGAGCCACGATCGTAGCGTCGCTTTCCACGATGAATTTGGGCGTATGGATATCCAGTTTGCCCCAGGTGATCTTTTCGTTGGGCACGGCGCCAGAGTAAGATCCGTAAGACGTGGTGGAATCACTGATCTGGCAGAAATAACTCCAGAACGGCACATCATGCCATTCCAGGTCCTGGTACATCATGGGCACCACGCAGATGGGGAAATCACCGGCGATACCTCCCCCGATCTGGAAGAAGCCTACGCCTTTGCCGGAGGAATTGTTACGATACCAGTCGGCCAGCCAGACCATATATTCAATTCCGCTCTTCATGGTACTGGCCTTCAATTCGTTCTTGATCACATAGGAAGCGAAGATATTTCCCATGGTGCTGTCTTCCCAGCCCGGCACAACAATGGGAATGTTCTTTTGTGCCGCCGCCAGCATCCAGCTGTTCTTCGGATCAATTTCATAATATTGTTCCAGGACACCGCTCAACAACATCTTGTACATGTATTCGTGCGGAAAATAACGTTCCCCGCTTTCATCAGCTTCCTTCCATATCTTATGAATATGCTGCTGCAACCTGCGGAAGGCCTCTTCTTCCGGTATACAGGTATCAGTCACGCGGTTATAATGATTCTCCAGCAGGTCCCATTCTTCCTGCGGACTCAGGTCGCGGTAATTGGGTACCCGCTTGTAATGGCTGTGCGCCACCAGGTTCATGATATCCTCTTCCAGGTTGGCGCCCGTACAACTGATGATGGCCACTTTATCCTGGCGGATCATTTCGGCCAGGCTTAATCCAAGCTCGGCGGTACTCATGGCGCCGGCCAGGGTGATCATCATCTTACCCCCCTCGTCCAGGTGGGTTACATATCCCTTGGCGGCGTCCATCAGGGCGGCGGCATTGAAGTGGCGGTAGTGGTGTTCGATGTAGGTTGAAACGGGTCCTTTGCTCATTTGTATTTGTCACCCTGAGTTTTGTGAAGGGTAAGGCTGCAAAAGTAATTTTTTTTATGGAGCCGGCGATTGAATTTCTCTTCCCCTTCACCGGTGTCGCACCCTTGTACTTCAGCAATAAATGGGCTTTTTTATGCGGTTTCGGGCCTGGTCAGACGAGGGCGTCAGACCAGGCCCGAAACCGTTTATTCACATTCTTCGTATATTTAAGTTCAAGCCCTCATCATGAAAAATCTGCTCATCCTCGTTCTCCTGTTTTCCTTTAACGCTGCCCGTTCCCAAACCATCATCCAGCGCGACCCCGAAATTGAAAAGATGCTCAAAGAGGTTTCCGCCGACTCCCTGCAGTCTTATATCAAAACCCTGGTTTCCTTTGGCACCCGGAATACACTGAGTACGCAAAGCGATCCGAAGAGAGGGATCGGCGCGGCCCGCAACTGGGTGCTCAGCCGGTTCAATGAGATGTCAAAAAAATCGGGAGGCAGGCTCAGTGCGATGATCGACACCACTACGTTATTACCGGACGGGAAAAGGGTGGACCGCAGCCTGATCCTTGGAAACGTTGTCGCCACATTGCCCGGTACCGACCCCAACGATAACCGGATCTTCCTCATCAGCGGACACCTCGACAATATGCGTTCCAGTCCGACAGATAGTATCGGCGATGCCCCCGGAGCGAATGATGATGGCAGCGGTACGGCCGCAGTTTTGGAATGTGCCCGTGTGATGAGCAAATATGCTTTCCCGGCCACGATCATTTTTGTAGCCGTCAGCGGGGAAGAACAGGGTTTGCTGGGCGCCAATTTCATGAGCGAGAAAATGAAAAAAGAGAACCGCAACATAGAAGCCGTTTTGAATAACGATATCATGGGCAGCAACAACAGCAATGAGACCGGCATCATTGATAACACCAAAGTGAGGATATTCAGTGAAGGCCTGCCCGCTTTTGAAACCGAGAAGAATGCCATCAATATCCGAAACCTGGGATTGGAGAACGACGGAAAAGCGCGTCAACTGGCCCGCTATGTGAAAGAGGTGGGGGAACGTTATGTCGAGAACCTCCAGGTGGTTTTGGTTTACCGGAACGACCGGTTCCTGCGTGGCGGAGACCATACCCCTTATGTACAACGCGGCTTTGCTGCCGTACGCATTACCGAAATGAACGAGAATTATACCCACCAGCACCAGGATGTCAGGACGGAGAACAACATCGTATATGGCGACCTGCCCGAATACATGGATTTTGAATACCTGCGAAAGAACACCTGCCTCAACCTGGCCAATCTCGCCAACCTGGCCAAGGCGCCTTCCATGCCCGATTCGGTGAAGATCGAAGTGAGGAGATTGAGTAATTCCAGTTTCCTTACCTGGAAAGCCCCGCGTTCCGGAAAGGTGAAAGGGTATTATGTGCTCGTCAGGGAGACCACCAGCGCCTTCTGGCAGCGGAAGATATTCACCCCCGGTACCGAGATGCGCCTACCCCTTTCCAAAGACAATTATTTCTTCGCGGTGCAATCGGTGAATGAGAACGGAAATGAGAGCCTGCCCGTGGTTCCGCTACCGGCCCGATAAAACTTTGCCAAGGAAATTCAACTTTGCCAAAGTTTTGAACTTTGGCAAAGTTCCCGATCAACCCGCCGGTAGTCTGCTTTCACCATTCAACATGAAAAACGGTCGTTCAACGAAAATTTATTTGCTTTTTTTGATTAGTATTTAGATATTTGTCTAAATATACAATCGTCTAAGCATGAACCTGCTCTTCAAAGCGTTAAACGACGCCACCCGGAGGGAGATCCTCGAAATGCTGAAAAAAGGCGATCTCACCGCCGGAGAGATCGCCGACCGCTTCCACATCAGCAAGCCAAGCATATCCCACCACCTCGACCTGTTGCGTCAGGCCGGATTGGTTCAATCGGTCAAGGAAGGCCAGTACATCTTCTATTCACTCAACACCACGGTCATGGATGAGATCGTGAAATGGTTCGTGGGATTCAAAACAAAAAAATAAAATTCATTGATATGAAACAGTCCAGATTATTTCACCTGCTATTCCCCTTCATCGTGCTGTCCATTCCCTGGGTCTACCTGGCATTCATCTGGGATGACCTGCCGGCCAGGATCCCCACGCATTTCGGCATCAGCGGGGAGCCCGACCAGTATGGGTCCAGGAACAGCATCTTCATCGCCCCGGTGATCATCACCATAGCCGGGCTGCTGATGTACTTCATCATGCGGAACATCCATAAGATCGATCCAAAAAGAAAATACACCGCCACTACGGCCGCGGTATTGTCGAAAATGGCGGTCATCACCATCATCTTTCTTTGCGGCGTTTCCCTGATGGTGTTTTACTGGACGCTGAAGGGCAAAGTGGAGGGACTGCCGGTATTGTTCTGCTTCATGGGTCTTTTCTTCGCCTACCTGGGAAACCTGATGCACAGCATCAAACCCAATTATTTCGCCGGCTTCAGGATACCCTGGGCGCTGGAGAATGAAGAGAACTGGAGAAAGACGCATCAGCTGGCCAGCAAGATCTGGTTCGTGGGCGGTATCCTGATCGCGATACTCGCCCTGATGCTGAATATGAAGGCCATGCTCTTTGTCTTGTTCGGACTCCTGTTCATCATGACCATCATCCCGGTGGTCTATTCTTATAACTTGTATCGCCAATCCACCAATCAACCCAATAATGAATAGTTTATGAAAAAGCTGATGTTCCTGCTTTGTATTTTGATGGGCACCCAATCCCAGGCCCAGTCTCCTTCCGGCACCTGGGAAGGCAACCTCTCCGTTCAGGGAACGGAAATTCCGCTGGTCATTCACATCAGTCCGGATAGCGCCGGCAAACTCACGGCCAGTTTTGACAGCCCTTCCCAGCATGCCTATAACCTGCCCTGCAGTGAGGTGATCCTGAAAGGTGACAGCCTCATTTTAATGATGAAGATCCTCAATGGCAGGTACGCCGGGGTCCTGGACGCTGACATGAAACAGATCAAGGGTACCTGGTACCAGGGTGGCGCTTCACTTCCCTTAACCGTCAATAAAACATCGGAAGCGGTGATCAAACATGAGGTCAAACGTCCTCAGACACCCAAGGCCCCCTTTCCTTATGCTTCGGAAGAAGTGAGTTATGAGAACGCAGACCGGAGCATCCGGTTTGGCGGAACCTTCACGGTACCATTGCCGGATCCCAATGTCGAATATTTCAGGGCCCCGGTTTATCCCACCGTATTACTGATCACCGGCAGTGGTAAGCAGGACCGGGATGAGTCCCTGATGGGCCACAAACCATTTTGGATCATCGCCGATTACCTGAGCCGGAACGGGATCGCCGTATTGCGTGTGGATGACCGGGATATGGGTAAGACCACCGGTGATTTCAGCAAGGCCACATCGGCCGATTTTGCCAAAGATGTGGAAGCGGGCATCAACTACCTCAGAACCAGAAAGGATGTGGACACCAATTTCATCGGCCTCCTCGGACACAGTGAGGGCGGGTTGATCGCGCCAATGGTAGCGTATAAAAGAACGGATATCCGGTTTATTGTTCTGCTGGCCGGGCCCGGTGTGAAGATCATCGACCTGATGGAAGCACAAACCATTGACGTTGCCGCCTCTGCCGGGATACCAAAAGAAGAACTGGAGCAATTTCGACCATTGTACAAAAAACTGGTGACGGCGTTCCTGTCTGAAAATGATTCCGCAAAATCCTTCCAAAAAGCGGTCCGTGTATTTAATAAATGGCGGAAGAACATCCCCGATTCCGTGGTGCTGCATACGACCGGGGTAAAGGATGAAAAGACCCTGCAGGAGTATATCAGGACCTCTGCGGAGAGCTACAGGCCCGGTATAAACCCCTGGTTCAATTATTTCATTCAATTCGATCCGGCCGTTTATTTATCGCAGGTCAAATGCCCGGTTCTGGCGCTTAACGGAGAAAACGACATCCAGGTGGCGGCAAAACCGAATTTGAAAGCAATAGAAACCGCGCTGAAAAAAGGCGGGAATCTCCGTTTTACGACAAAAGAAATGCCCGGACTGAATCACCTGTTCCAGCGCTGCATAGAATGCACTGTTGCCGAATATGGCGAACTGGAAGAGACCTTTTCGGCTGAAACCCTGAAAATGGTCGTGGATTGGATCAAAGGTTTATAAAAAAACCCCCGGCATTCCGGGGGCTATGAAAATCAACAGAACCTGTTCACTTTTTGCTTTTGCTTTCGATCTCCACTTCGCCATTGGCGTTGCCTTTCAGTTTCAGCGTTTGTTTGCTGTTCTCGGCGCTAAGGTAATAATGGGTCTGCCCCTCGTAATTCAGTTCAAAGGCCTGTGCGGAAAACGTGTAGCCTTCGAATTTCCTGTTCAGCTCCATGGAAAGGCCCAGTGGTAATTGCGCCAATCCGATCCGGCGGGAGGTTCCCACCAGTTCGCCTTTTTCGTTGTAGGCCGCATCCACCTTGTCGTTTTGCAGGGTGAAGGAGGCAAAATAAAAATCGCTGATCTTTTCCCAGCTGACCTGGCTGGCTCCGGAGAAATCGGCCCTGAAGGCGGCTTTTACTTCTTCCGTGACATTGTCGCCATCAGCGGCGAATGCGGTGGTGGTCAACAGCATGATGACGGCTGTAAAAATGGTTGTGAGCTTTTTCATAACTATACTTTTTTGTTGGTTAAAAATGGCTGCTTCATGGCTGCAGCGGATTGACAAGACAAAAATATCCCGGCCTGGCTCCCCGTAAAAGCGAATTGGGATTGATGACGTTAATAAACGTTAAGGGAACGATGAGTGGTAGCCCGACAGGGATCCATTTCCCATTGACATTTTATAAAACCCTTGCCGGTATTGATTTTCAAGGCTTTTCTTAAGGAAATACTAAAATCGTAGTTCAGACTGTTAAAAAGTGACGAAGGCAGTCCCAAACTTTCTTTCGGCCTTTACCAGCCATTCGCGAAGTTTGCGGTATGAATTACCTGGCGCACGCCTATTTGTCGTTCAATCTGCCCGAGATCCTCCTGGGCAATATGATCAGCGATTTCGTGAAAGGGAAGAAACAGTTCTCCTACCCGGCCCAGGTACAGGTTGGCATCCGGCTCCACCGGGCCATCGATCAATTCACCGATACCCATGAAGCCACCCGCGAACTCAAGTCGGTATTCAGACCGCATTATCGTTTGTATGCCGGCGCATTCGCCGATGTGGTGTACGATCATTTCCTCGCCAACGATGACCTGGTCTTCGCCACGGAACAGGAACTGAAGCAATTTACGCACAGCACCTACCACTATCTCCAGCAGGGCCGATCCTGGTTCCCGCCCCCCTTCGACAGGATGTTCCCCTATATGAGCGGGCAGGACTGGCTGTATCATTACCGGTTCCGGGAAGGGATCTATAAGAGTTTCCATGGCCTGGTAAGGCGTGCCGCATACCTGGAAGAATGTGAAACCGCTTTCGCTGTCTTCAATAAAGAATATGAGAAGCTCCGGTCCTGTTATACGGCCTTCTTCCCCGAACTGAAGTCCTTTTCGGTTGAACACTTACAGCAATTATTGAAAGCCTGATTGGTTTATCTTTGGTAAAACTTTTTTATGAAGACAACCCTGGCCCTGTTTTCCCTCCTTTTACTCTCTACGGCTTCCCTCTTTGCCCAATCCAAATTTCCTCCGCTGGACAAATCCCCGCTGGATATGAGTTATTATCCTGCCGGATACCCGGTACTGAAGATACAGGACAAAGCCAGCGAACCATTGGTGGCCAGGGTCATATTCAGCCGGCCGCAAAAAGGCAACCGCGTGATCTTCGGAGAACTGGTTGAATACGGAAAGGTCTGGCGTTTAGGGGCCAATGAGGCGACTGAGATCGAATTCTTTCAGCACGTGAAGATCGGTGGTAAAAAGATCAAAAAGGGTCGTTACACGCTGTACTGCATCCCTTATGCGGATAAATGGACCCTGATCCTGAATAAGGACACCGATACCTGGGGTTCCTTCAAGTACGATGAAAAGAAAGACCTGGTAAGGATCGATCTTCCTGTTCAGAAACAACCCGAAATACTGGATGCCTTTGTGATGGCTTTTGAAAGATCGCCTGTCGGAATGAACCTGTTGATCGCCTGGGATGACCTGAGGGTCAGTCTGCCCATCAGCTTTTGATCCATCCTTTTTTTCTCCCCCGGTTAAAATACGGATATTTACATCATGTGCGGAATAGCCGGTATTCTTATTGCCAATCAGGTTTCGGGTGCCGAAAACAGCCGCCACTATCTTCAGCTCCTGGAAAACATGACCAACGCCCTCTCACACCGCGGTCCGGATGGAGAGGGAAGCTGGATCAACGAACAACAGGATGTACTGCTGGGCCATCGGCGACTGACCATCATCGATCCTTCTGAACAGGCCGCACAACCCATGCATTACCTCGGCCGCTATTCCATCACCCACAATGGCGAGATCTACAATTACCGCGAGCTCAGGACGACACTGGAACAAAAAGGTTATTCCTTCCGTTCCAGATCCGATACGGAAGTGATCCTTGCCGCTTATGATTACTGGAAGGATAACTGCCTCGTGCATTTCGACGGCATGTTCGCATTCGCCATCTGGGACCAGCAGGAACAGGTTCTTTTCGCCGCCCGTGACCGGTTCGGAGAAAAACCATTTTATTACTACCAGGATGAGGAGCATTTCCTTTTCGCCAGTGAAATGAAAGCCCTTTGGGCCGCGGGGGTGGACCGTTCCATTGAGGAAAAAATGATGCTGAACTACCTCACCCTGGGGCATGTTCAGAACCCGCTGGATAAGGAACAAACCTTTTTCAAGAACATCTATTCACTTCCTCCCGCGCATATCCTGAAATGCAGGATGAATGATTTTCCATCCCGGATTCATCCTTACTGGAAACTCAATAAAGAGACCCGGATCGAGATAACGTCCAGGGACGCCACCGACCGGTTCAATGACCTGCTCGGCAAAAGCGTGACCCGGAGATTACGCAGCGATGTATCCCTCGGAGCTTCATTAAGCGGCGGACTGGACAGCAGCTCCATTGTTTCGTTCATGACCGAGAACAGTTCACAGCCCGGCTTTCCATTTCCCCAGGGCCGGATACCCGTATTCTCCGCCGTCTTTCCGGGATTTGCCCGGGACGAATCCGGCAGGATCAACCAGCTCGCATCGGCATTCAACCTGGAAAGCCACCAAATACAACCTGGCATAACAGGATTGATCAGCGAATTTGAAAAACTCTGTTATCACCAGGAAGAACCCTTTCAATCCTCCGGTATTTATGCGCAGTTCAAAGTGTTTGAACTGGCCAAAACACAAGGTGTAAAAGTATTGCTTGATGGACAGGGTGCGGATGAGATACTGGCCGGATATCCCAGGTATATCCATTGGTACCTGCAGGAAGTACTGAGCAGGCACAAACTCGGCGCCACCGAGAAAGAAAAGAAATTATTGCTGAAGAACCATTACAGTTTCCGCTGGAACATCAAGAACATAATGGCGGCTTTTTTACCGGCGCACGCGGCCATCCAGCTCGAAAAGAACGAATACCGCCGCATCACACACGACCCGAATATCAGCCCTGATTTCATCAAGTCGCTGGTGGGCCATGAATGGGAAGGCATACACAAACCCATCGTCACCAAACTGAATGACATCCTTTATTTCAATACGGTTGAAATGGGACTGGAAGAATTGCTTCGTTTCGCCGACCGTAACAGCATGGCCCATGGCCTGGAACTGCGCCTTCCATTCCTGAACCACGAGCTGGTGGAATTCGTATTTTCCCTTCCTTCCCAATTGAAGATCCATGAGGGATATACCAAATGGCTCTTGCGAAAGGCCCGGACGGATAAGATCCCCGCCGAAGTGGCCTGGAACACGGAAAAGATCGGTTTTGAAACGCCCCAGCAACAATGGATGCAGGACCCGGCCCTGATCGATTTCATCCAGGAATCCCGGCGCAAACTGGTGACAGCCGGTATGCTGGCGCCTTCGGTGCTCCAGAAAAAGATCATACCCAAGCCGGCTTATGATGAAAACAACCAGGACTGGCGTTACCTGACCGCATCCCAATTCATTTAAGAGCATAAAATTCCTCACCTTTGCCATCTTACTCATATCAATAACAACCAACGATGAAAGCAGCCACCAAGTTCATTCATGCCGGCGCAGTACCCGATCCTTCCACCGGCGCCATCATGACCCCCATCTATCAAACCAGCACCTATGTACAGGAAGCGCCGGGAAAGAACAAAGGGATATGAATACGCCCGCAGCCAAAATCCTACGAGAAAAGCATTGGAAGACGCGCTGGCCATCATTGAGAACGGACGCTTTGGACTGGCTTTCAGCAGCGGTGTAGCCGCAACCGACAGTGTAATGAAATTATTGAACCCCGGCGATGAAGTGATCGCGGCAAATGATATGTACGGCGGCAGTTACCGGCTCTTCACCAAGGTATGGGAAAGGTATGGGATCAAATTCAGTTATGTGGATACCACGGATCCGGAGAACGTCAAGAAGGCCATCACCCCCGCTACTAAACTGATCTGGGTGGAAACACCCACCAACCCGCTGATGAACATCACCGATATAGCGGCCATGTCGGCATTGGCCAGATCAGCCCATGCGCTGTTATGCGTCGACAATACTTTCGCCTCGCCCTACCTGCAAAATCCGCTCGACCTGGGCGCCGATATCGTCATGCATTCCTCCACCAAATACCTGGGCGGGCACAGCGACTTGATCCAGGGCGCGCTGATCATGAATGATGAAGGGCTCCGGGAAAAACTCTATTTCATACAAAAAAGTTGTGGCGCTGTACCGGGCCCGATGGATTGCTTCCTGGTACTCCGGGGGATCAAGACCCTGCATGTGCGGATGAGGCAGCATTGCGAGAACGGCCGTAAGATCGCCCACTGGCTGCGCAACCATCCCAAAGTGGCCCGGGTGTACTGGCCGGGATTCGAAGACAGCAAAGGATTTGCCGTTGCCAGCAAACAGATGCGTGATTTTGGCGGGATGATCAGTTTTGAACTGAAGAATGATGCCGAGGCGGAAGTGATGCGGGTGCTTTCCTCCACCCATCTTTTTTCGCTGGCCGAAAGTCTGGGCGGAGTGGAAAGCCTGATCAACCACCCGGCCAGTATGACTCACGCCAGCATACCCCGGGAAGAAAGGATCAAAAACGGTTTGAGTGACGGCCTCATTCGATTAAGTGTCGGTATTGAAGACGCCGATGACCTGATCGCCGACCTGGAAACCGCCATTGGATAATGATATGGACATCTTTGTAGAGATCATCGGCTGGATCGGCGCGGTACTGATCGTCGGGGCCTATTTCCTGAATATCAACGGCAGGATGAAAAGCGATGCCCCGGCTTATATCTTCAGCAACCTATTAGGCGGGGTCTTCTTCACCATCAATACCCTGGTTCACCATGCCTACCCATCCATGCTGGTGAACATCATCTGGGTGCTGATCGCTATAGCCGCATTACTTAAGAAAGACAAATAAAATCTCACGCTATTGCTGATCCGTATCAAGAAGGATTTTGACGCCAAGGTCGAATTATACAACCGGCCGGCCTTTATCGGTGGCGACCCTATATCCATTCCGAGGCTGTTCAACAACAAACAGGATATCGAGATCGCCGGCCTGTTCGCCGCGATATTCTCCTGGGGAAACCGGACCACCATCATCAATAAAAGCCGCGAACTGATGGAGTTGATGGAGATGGCTCCTCATGATTTTTGCATGAAGGCCGGTACGGCGGAATTGAAAAAACTGCTCCGGTTCAAACACCGCACATTCAATGCCACCGACCTGCTCTATTTCGTGGAGTTCTTCCGATTTCATTACAGCAGGTACGATTCGCTTGAATCCGCCTTCACCCTGGGGATGAAAAAGAACGATGAAACGGTTGAACAGGCGCTGAACGGATTTTACCATTACTTTTTTTCCCTGCCCGATATACCTGAAAGGACCCGGAAACATATCGCCGCGCCGGAAAAAAAGTCCTCCTGTAAAAGGCTGAACATGTACCTGCGCTGGATGGTGCGTAACGATGAGTCGGGCGTTGACCTGGGACTTTGGAAGAAGATCTCACCGGCTCAACTGGTTTGTCCCATTGATGTTCATGTGGCCCGTGTAGCCCGGAGGTACGGATTGCTCACCCGTAAGCCGCTGGACTGGCAGGCCGCGCTGGAACTGACCGGGTT
The DNA here is from genome assembly GCA_016721725.1 of Chitinophagaceae bacterium. Taxonomy (GTDB): domain Bacteria; phylum Bacteroidota; class Bacteroidia; order Chitinophagales; family Chitinophagaceae; genus Ferruginibacter. The sequence goes on from JADKHN010000001.1 coordinate 556,454, forward strand.
TTTGCGTACTTTAGACAGGAAGGACCCCGTTAAATACGATTTCGCCCTGTTTGGTGCCGGGGTGATGGAAAACCGGAAGCCTGAAAAATGAACGCCCGATGGATACCACCGAACTCTCCCTTGGTTTGAATAAGGACCTGCAGCTGGCCTTGCCGGAAACCCTTTCCTATACAGAGATCGTGGAGAGACTAACGGACTATTTCAACGACCTGGTCAAACATGATTTTGAAAAACTGGTGGCCTATCTCTACCGGATCGATGTGAACGAACAAAAGCTCCGATCCTTATTACAACATTTCCCGGACCAGGACGCCGGGAAGATCATCGCGATGCTGGTGATAGAGAGGCAGGAAGAGAAAATAAAAAGCCGGGCACAATTCAGGCCAACTGAAAACAAAGATGATGAAGAGGAAAAATGGTAAAGGGGTTATGACTGTTCCTGTATTTCCCTTTTGTTCGTTTGTTTGGAAAACATCAGCTCCTGCACTTTTTCCTTATCCTCTTTTTCTTTCCCCAGGTCGAACATCGTACCGAATACATGGTCCCATAAAGTAGAAGAGACACCGAAACCCAATTCCGTATTCTTGTAGTGATGCAGGTGATGATTACGCCATAAGGGTTTCATCCATTTGAACGGGGGGTTCCAGGCATGAATGGCGTAATGCATGGAGCCATAAGCGAGGTATCCCAGCAGAAAGCCCGGGAAGAAAGCATAAACGTATTGGCCGGCATCGAACAATTGTGCGATACCAAAGAACAGGATAAAGAATACGGAGGCGATGATCAGGCTGGGAACAGGGGGCATGAACAGCCTTTCTTTGTCGCGGGGATATTCATGGTGGTTTCCGTGGATCAGGTAAACGAATTTTTTCGCCCTTTCACTTTCCGCGAAATAAGGGAACGCGAAGCGATGGATCAGGTATTCGAACAGCGACCAAACGAACATACCCGAGAGGAATGCGAAAAAGATACGGCCTGTATTGAAACCCAATGCACTGTTGCTATAATAGAGCATGATGCAGATGATGGGGGTATATAAGCCCCAGATCACCAGCGGGTGAGTTTTGGTCAGGTGCTCCAGGTACTGATTGTTGAATAAGCGGGCCTGCCCTTTGTTATGAATTTTTTCGAACTTCATAATGAATATCTAACCCAAAATTAAAGAAAGTTTGCTCATTTACTAATTACCGGCCTGTTTTTCCTGGGTTTTTAATGGTTATTTTTACCGTTCAATCGTTAACATTTTATGAAATTAGTCACATTTTTAAGGGAGGGCCACGACCAGCTCGCCCTGGTCATCGATGGAAAGCTTTACCTCACCGATGCATTACACCCCGATCTGCCGATCAGCATGTCCATGTTCCTGAATTACTGGGAGGACATCATGCCCCTGGCCCTGGCTGTGGAGCAGCGCATCAAGGAGGGCATGGGTAAGTCGGTTCAAACCATCCCCTTGGAAGAAGCGGAATTACTGGCCCCGGTTCCCCACCCCACCAGTTGCCGGGACGGATATGCCTTCCGTCAGCACGTAGCAGCGGCACGCCGTAACCGCAAAGTGGACATGATCCCCGAATTCGACCAGTATCCCATCTTTTATTTCACCAACCACAACAGCATACAGGGACCGGGCGAAATTGTCTGTATGCCCGACCATTTTGAAAAGCTTGATTTTGAACTGGAAGCCGCCATTGTGATCTGCAAGCCCGGCCGGAACATTCCCGCTGCCGAAGCGGACGAATATATTGGCGGATTGATGATCATGAATGACATGAGCGCCAGGCGGTTACAAATGGAAGAGATGCTGCTGAACCTGGGACCCGCCAAAGGAAAGGATTTCGCCACGGTCATCGGCCCGATGCTGGTGACCCTGGATGAACTGGAAGCATATGAAACGCCTTGTAAGGAGGGCCATACCGGGAAATCCTGGAACCTGCCGATGAAATGCTGGGTCAATGGCATCCAGGTCAGTGAAGGCAACCTGGGTGATATGGACTGGACCTTTGCTGAGATCGTCGAGCGTTGCAGTTACGGCGTTCAGCTGATGCCGGGCGATGTGATCGGTAGCGGCACGGTAGGAACCGGCTGTTTTTTAGAACTGAACGGCACAGGGAAATTAAATGATCCCAATTATACCGAGCAATGGTTGCAGGAAGGCGATGTGGTGGAGATGGAGATCGAGGGCCTGGGGAAACTGAGCAATACGATCGTGAGGGATGAGAGTGATTTTTCGATTTTGGCGTTGAAGAAAATATAGAACACAGATTTTTATGATGATTAAGATTGACGCAGATAGATCATAAAAATCATAACCAACATAATTATCTGCGTTCCTACCTATTCATGCTGATCAACCTGAAAGACCTCAAACCCGCCGACATCCAGAACTACCTGCAGCACGCGGTTGCGCCCCGTCCTATTTGTTTCGCCTCAACGATCGATAAGGAAGGCCAGGTGAACCTTTCTCCCTTCAGTTTTTTTAATTTATTCTCCTCCAACCCGCCGATCGTGGTCTTTTCTCCCGCGAGAAGGGTGCGCGACAATACCACCAAGCATACTTTGCAGAATGTGCTGGAGGTTCCTGAAGTGGTGATCAATATTGCTGATTATGACATGGTGCAACAGGTTAGTCTGAGCAGTTGCGAATACCCGAAAGAGGTGAACGAGTTTACCAAGGCCGGGTTTACGGAAGAGAAAGCCAACCTGGTGCGACCCCCGATGGTAAAAGAAAGCAAGATCAAATTGGAGTGCCGTGTACTCGAAGTGAAACCGCTGGGAACCGAAGGCGGTGCAGGCAATCTCGTCATATGCGAAGTGCTGTGCATGCATATTGATGAAAGCATACTGGATGAGAATAATAAAATAGACCAGACTAAAATTCACCACATCGCCCGGCTGGGCGGCGACTGGTACTGCAAAGTGGATGAGCACAGTTTGTTCAAAGTGGCCAAGCCCAATACGCAACTGGGCATTGGTGTGGATTCCCTGCCGGAAGACATAAGAAACAGCAAAATATTAACGGGGAATAACCTGGGGCAACTGGCCAATGTAAATGAAATGCCCTTTATCGACCCGACGTTTAACGACGAACGGCTAAAGAACATCATCCAGTACTATTCCATCAACCCGGCCGAGATGGATGAAGAGCTGCACCGCTATGCCAAAGAATTACTGGATGCAGGTAAAGTGGCTGAGGCCTGGCAGGTGTTACTGGCGGATGATTAGGCGGCAGACGGCATAGGTGTCAGACGGCTCAAAGCCGTCAGACGCCTGTCTTTATTTTAGTCCCAGCCTCGCCATCAGCATTTCTTTCTTGGCCTTGCTCACGGATAGCTTCTCCCCGTTCTTCAAAACCACCTGTCCTCCATCCGTACGAAGGAACTGGGAAATGTACTTTATGTTCACCAGGGTGGAATGATGGATCCTCTGAAAGATCTCCGGCGGCAAGAGTTCTTCTACATCACCGAGGGTCCTTGAGATCAGCATTGTTTTTTTCCCGTCAATGAAGACCTTGGTATAAGCCCCTTCTGCATTGCAGTAAAGAATAGAAGACACGTCAACGAATTCATAGCCCTCTCGTTGCGGCAAAGCGATCTTTTGCTCGGCCGATGGCTGGCGGATATTGCGCAGCAGATTGCTGATGTGCTGCAGGTTGCTGCCTTCCTCGAGTTTCTTTTCCACTTTTTGTACGGCTGCTTTAAGATCGCCCGCATCGATGGGTTTCAGTAAATAATCCACGGCGCTGATGCGGAAAGCCTTTGCCGCGAATTCATCATGGGCCGTGGTGAAGATGATGGAGAACTCGATCTCCCCCAACAGTTCCAGCATTTCAAACCCGTTCATCCAGGGCATTTCCACATCCAAAAAAACAAGATCAGGATTTAATTTCTTAATGGCCATCATTCCTTCTTTAGCTGAGGAACAGGCTTCTACCACTTCAATAGCCGGGCAATGTTGTTGCAGGTCACTTAATAATGATCGCACACAATGTTGCTCGTCGTCTATAACAATGGATCGTATCATGATAGTTCTTCTTTGATTTTAATAATGACGGTTGTGCCCGTAGAATTACCCTGCTCATCCTTCTTATCGATCGTCTCCAATACAGCCTGCCGCTGCTGCAACAGGTTATTCAGCTCCAGCCGGGTTTGGGTAAGATTAACTCCTTTTGATTGGTGGGTAAGGCTGCTGGCTGACCTGTTCTTCGCCGAAGCCTCTCTTCCTATCCCATCATCATCAATGCTTATTTCGATGGCATCCTCTTTACGGGTAATATTCACTGAAACATTTCCTCCGCTTCCACTTGGTACGATCCCATGCCAGATCGCATTTTCAATAAAGGGCTGGATGATGAGTGCGGGAATCTGGGTGGATTTCAGATCAATATGTTCATCCACATTCACCGAATACGTAAATTTTGCATCAAAGCGCATGGCTTCCAGCTGGAGGTAATATTTGCAGGTTTCGATCTCATCGTACAGGCTGATGTCTTTTTTATCTGCATTATTGAAGAGTGTGCGGATCAATTTGGAGAATGTAGTTAGATAAGTTATCCCCTTTTCATTTTCTTTCTCCTGCATTAAGGATTTTATTGAGTTCAGGCAATTGAATATGAAATGTGGATTCATTTGTGCCCGTAAAGCCAATGCTTCCAACTCCAGCAATTGCTTTTCATGGGCAAAACGCTCTCTTTCCCGTCTTTTTACAACTTTTGTTCTCCACCATAACAGGAGACCAACGATCACTGCAATACCTGTTATAACCAATGCCCAGAACCACCAGGTTTGCCAATAGGGTGGTGTTACTATAATGATCATCTTACCCTCTTGCTTACGCCACTCTCCTTTGCCGATCCTTACCCGTACAACGAATTCATATCTTCCTGGTTTAAGATCGTAAACCTGGGCAAACGGCATGAGTTGGTCATGAGCGATGCTTTGTTCTAACCATCCATTTGTGTAACCCTCGATCTTCCACGCAAAATGGAAGGAATCCGATGTGCCATAATCAGCCAAGTCATAATTTATGAGAATACTATTTTTATTATAGGGTAGGATTACCTTATCATAATAAACATATCCATTTACTGAGTTTGGAAATATCACATCCCCATTCATGAAAGCTACCCTGTTTATGTATGGAGCTAAAAGCGTAGAGTCAACTAGTAGGCTCGACGCGATATTTTTATTTTTAAGGTCAGTACATAAATATATTGCGCCTCCTTTAATTACGATAAGGTTTCCCCTTTGATCGACTTTTATATCGGTGGTTGTATTTGGTGATCCAATAAAAGAGCTGTCATTGATAAAGGCAAAGGTGCCGCTCTTTGCACTGTAAATCGCTGGAATCGAGTCACCAATTGCTACAAAATAGGCGTCGTGCGATTTATAGCAAAAGGATTTTATCGGGTATTTTGTATTTTCATTATTTATTTTTTTCGGATATAAAAAAAACTGGAGGTTATCTCCCGGTTGCTCATTATACAACCCCATTCCTTTTCAAGCGTACTGAATAAAATGTTACCAGTATCAAAGTTTTCAATATGAGTTATGGTGATCGTCGACTTGGAAGATGCCATCCCCTTTGCGATCTGGGTGTTTTCCTTTGTTGCTTTATTGAACCTGAATAATCCATGATCGGTCCCCACCCAGATAATATTATGATCACGACCATCCTGCGCAAAACAATAAACTCCGGTTTTGGGAGCTAGCACTATTCGTTCCACAGCCATTTCACCGTTTGTAATGGTCATCATGCTGTCAATAACCTTCCACTTTACTTTCGAGACACTTGCTCTATTCGCTCCTTGTTTTACCCGGAAAAAATTATCAATAGTTCCAATATACAGGTCGCCAGTATCGTCGATAAATAATGATTTTATTTCCCCTACATTTTGACCTTTCGGAGGAAAATAAAAGGCAGGAAATCCTACAATTGGAGGGTCGGAATAAAATGAAGTGGAAATAAGGTTATCATAGGTAGCATAAACAAGGATCCCGTCGGGGCTTTCAGCCATTGCCCTTATACTATCTTCAGACAGATAACTCCTTAAGTTTTTAATACCGCTAATTCCTACTGTTTGCAGCATACCAAAAAGATCATGGCCTTTCAATCGCCACATTCCAGATGATGAAGTGAAAAGGGTTGACCCGTTGTGTAAAGCCAACATTTCATACGCCCGTACACCTAAACTATCTAATGGGAGTTTACGGAATATTGCTTTTTTTTGAGCATTTGAGGTAGCCCATATGGCTACCAGCACAGCCATTAACATGTAACATTTCAATCTTATTCCAAATAAATTTTTATTCATCGTGCTTTATTGTAATAATGATCGTAGTTCCTTTGGACTCCCCTTTATCATCCTTTTTATCAACTATATCAAGCCTTGCCTGCCGTTGCTGCAACAGGTTATTCAACTCCAGTCGCGATTGGGTAAGGTTCACCCCTTTTGATTGATGCACCAGGTTACTGGCCGATTTATTCCTCGCCGAAGCCTCCCTTCCTATGCCATCATCATCAATGCTGATCTCGATGGCATCCTCTTTAGGTTACTTTCACTGAAACATTTGCTTCCCTTGGTACGATCCCGTGCCAGATGGCATTTTCAATAAAGGGCTGGATAATGAGCGGGGACCTGGATCGATTTCAGGTCAATATCATCATCAACATGTACCCATAAGAAAACTTGGAATCAAAGCGCATGACTTCCAGTTGGAGGTAATATTTACAAGTCTCAATTTCATCGTAGAGGCTGATGTCCTTTTTATCTGCATTGTTGAACAGCGTGCGGATGAGTTTTGAAAAAGTTGTCAGGTAGGTAATGGACTTCTCTTTCTCGTCTTGCTGTATGAGTGATTTGATGGAATTCATACAGTTAAAAATGAAGTGGGGGTTCATCTGTGCCCGAAGAGCTTTGGCCTCCAGTTCCAATACCTGCTTTTCATGAGCAAACCGTTCTCTTTCTCTTTTTTTAATGGCCTTACTTCGCCACAATACAACAAAACCAATGATCGAGCCTAAAACCAGAATAATGGCTGGCCAAAACCACCAGGTTTGCCAAAAGGGTCTCTCTATAATGATGGTCAGTTTAGCCTGGTTCTTTCTCCAACCCTCATTTCCTTTTTTTACCCTGACCCTGAATACATACGAGCCGGGGTTAAGATTTGAATATTGCGCCATATTCAGTCTTTCATCCATCATGGAGTAAGGCGCTTCGATCCACATTTTGTCGAAGCCTTCCAGCATATAAGAGAATACTATAGTGTCTTTACTCGCAAAGCCTCTTGACCTGAAATAAAGTAATACATTGTTCTCATAATATTTCAAACCAATCTTATTCAGCAGTTCATAGTTGCGATGCGTGTCTTTTATTTCCGAATAACTGATGCCATTGATCTGTATATCATCTATGACAACATTTGCCACTGTACTATCAGCATTTATCCCGGCCAGGGCTGCATCGTATTTCCCGGGGCCTGAGATAAATAAACCTCCTCCCTTAATAATATAAAGCCCTCCGCTTGCATCCAGTTCGATCGCAGTCGTTTTATTGAGGGTATTGTTGAAACTGCTATCCTTGATAAAGGAATAATTCTGCGACTCGGTGTTAAAAACAGCAGGCAGTGAATCAAAAGGAGCAACAAAATATTCGCTGTCAGATTTTCGGCAGAAATTCATGATCGGGCTAAGCATATTGCTGTTCTGAGCAGAGATCCTTTTGTAGGGAAAATACTGAGGCACCCCTGCCCTATTATTGAAAATACTCCATCTTCCCATCCCTTTTTCCAAAGTACTGAACCAGATATATGCACTTTTTTCTTTTATATCCATATCTGTTACCGTCAGCGTGCTTTCTTTACCAGCCTGTATCTTATTGATCAGTTGTCCTGTTGATCTGTCATACGCATATATTCCGTAATTCGTTCCTATCCAAACAGCTTCTTCATCTGAATTATAGGCAAATGAGTAAGGGATGATCCCTTTCCCTAAAAAGACCTTCTTTAATTTTTTTGCCCCCTTTGCAATGACAATGTTGCTATCTGTATCGAATTTAGAATCGTAGTTAAGCTTGAAAGCTTCTGCAGAACTTGATTCCAAAATATTGGTAGCGCCTTTATAAACATATAATGTATCTGTATTGGTTCCGATATACAGATCCCCTTCCGGGTCGATCCAGATCTTTTTTATTTCAATTGCCTCATTACTCGGAGGAAAAATAAAGGGAGGGAAAATAGCATACTTACCATAATTGTAATTCATAACCCCCAAATGGTTATTATCGCTAACCATAAAAAATATTCGTTTAGGTCCTTCAGCAATAAGTTTAATACCGTAAAACGATTCATAGAGATCCTTTAAAATACTTGGCATCTTATAAGTCTGCCTGCGACCCTGCTTATCCGTCATATAACTTGGCTGATTCAGGTTTATTTGCATTTTATCAAATTCTCCCACATTTGATAAACTTGTCGCCAATAATACTGTCCCTTTGGTAGTAGGGAGAACCTGTCTGAAATCTATTGCTTTTGGCCCTTTGTACAAATCCGGTGGAAACATTTCAAAATTCTGGCTAATGGAATCATTAGTCAGCAACACCAGGACCAGTATTTTAAAAAGCTTACTCATTCTTTATGATATCATGGCCTAAACATAGCGGCCATCTTTTAAAGTTATAAACTTGTTTCTCCATTTCATAGCCCCCTTGGCAATTACATCATTTCGCTTGATAACTGGCTCGGTTCAGGCCATAACCAACTCCACCAAGAAAACCAGCCCCGCTTTTCGTCCAGGAAACGGGCTTCTTTGGCCCTTTTTCAGGCTGGCTCCCGCATATTTCGTTAATTTCTTTAACATTTCCACGCAGTTTTTATAAACCACCAACCCGCAACCTTCAGCTGCCAAATCTCCCTACCTACCCGGTCGGGGTGTGAATAGTTTAGCGGAATCATCCACTAAACCGACGACAATTAAAAAACTCATCTCATCTGCAATCTCGCTGCTCATCACCTGTGCAGCAAATGCGAAGAAGATAGCCCGCCGTTGTGTGAGGAAACCATATCCTATACCAAAACAAGCAGCAGCATACAAACACCTTATTTAATAAATCATTTGATATGCAAAAAACAGAGACCCGCCTGGTTGTATTCTTATTTTTTCTTACGGTCATGATGCCCGATACAGGTAATGCACAAGGTTATGGAGGAACTCCCGCCCCCGCCTCCGTTACCTGGAAACAGGTTAATACGGACAGGGTAAGGGTCGTTTTTCCAAAAGGATATGACAGCCTGGCAAACCGGATCGCGAATGTGGCCAGGGTATTAGGTAACGAGACGGCTAAAACAATCGGGGGCAAGCAGAAAAAATGGACAATTATTCTGCAAAATCAAACGACCATTCCAAACGGATACGTACGTATGGCACCGGTCATGAGCGAATTTTACTGGACCCCAAATCAAAATAATTTTTACAATGGCAGTTTGCGGTGGGACGATAACCTGACCACGCACGAGATCAGGCATATACAGCAACTCAGTAATTTCAATAAAGGTTTTACCAGGGTATTCTCCTTTCTTTTCGGCCAGGAAGGTCAGCTACTCTCGAATGGATTAACGGTACCGGATTATTTCATGGAAGGCGATGCCGTTTGGCATGAAACACTGGTAAGTTCACATGGCCGCAGCAGTCTTCCTTCCTTTTATAACGGGTTCAAATCTTTATGGCTGGGCAATAAAGAATATTCCTGGATGAAACTCAGGAATGGTTCCTACAAGGATCTTGTGCCCAATCATTATCCGCTGGGGTACCTGTTGACCGCGTATGGATATGAAAAATATGGCGAAAATTTCTGGAAAAAAGTAACAACCGATGCCGTGCGGTACAAAGGCGTTTTTTATCCGTTCAACAAGGCCATCGAACGGTATTCCGGAAGTTCGTACCGGCAATTCAGGAATGAGGCTGTGCAATACTTCAGGGAAAAAACCCTGCCGCAGGGAAATTCCTTCTGTACCCCGCTTCACTTATCTTACAAAAGAGCAAAAGAACAATGTCGTCGATTATCAATTCCTTATTATATTAATGACGACAGCATATTAGTGACAAAAAGATCTTACCAGGAAGTGAATGCATTTTACATAATCTCCGGAGCTAAAGAAAAAAAGCTAAGGGTAAGGGATATCATGATCGACGATTATTATTCCTTTAAAAATGGAAAAATTGTTTATGCCGCTTATGCATCGGATCCAAGATGGCCGGTTACCCGGGATTACAGCGTGATCAAACTTTTTGATATCCATACAGGCCGGCAACAACAGATCACAACAAGGTCAAAATTTTTTTCCCCGGATATCAATGCTGCCGGGACCGAAATACTTACCGTGAACGTTGACATAGAAGGCATCGTGAATCTCTGCCGCCTCGATGCCAGGTCCGGCTCGTTGCTGCATAAAGTACCCAATCCCAATAAATATTTCTATACCCAAACCAAATACATTGATTCCAATAGTGCGGTTTCTGCATGTACAGACCGGAACGGGGATATGGCACTTGTAATGATCGATCTTACCAATGGCGCTGCTGTAAACCTTACACCCTTCTCCTTTGGTGTTATTGGTTACCCGTTTGTAAAAGGAGATACGGTTTACTTCAATGCATCAAATCAAAATGCCGACAAGATCTTCGCCGTATCCCTGAAGGATAAAAGAATTTACCGGTTAACCAATAATATCAATGGCGTTTATCATCCCATGGTCAATGCGGAAGGTTCGCTATTTGTCTCCGGGTTTACTGCAGGCGGTTACCGTTTGGCCAGACTAGATCGAAATAATATCAAATGGGAAGAGTTCCCATCAGAGAACTTTACAATGAGTAATAATAAATATTATACTAATCCCAATCTGAAGTTGCCTGGTACGGGCGCTTTGAAAATATTGAACAACGACAGCCTTGCACTTGACCCCGGGGGAAATATAAAAAATCCGGTGACGAAGTATAATAAATCATTTCGTCTTTTCAATTTTCATAGCTGGAGGCCAATTGTAGCCGATCCGGAATATGGGTATAGCATTTTCAGTGACAACGTATTGAATACGTTTAAAAATTCAGCGTATTATTCATTCAACCGCTCCGACCATAGTCACACCCTTGGCTTTAACAGCGCTTTCGGTGGCTGGTTCCCTGTTTTTTCAGTTGGCGCCGAAAAAAGTTTTAACCGTACCGTTGAAACAACCACGGGCAAATCGGTAAGATTCAATGCCGTTAAATTCAATGCGGGTGTATCCATTCCACTTCGTTTTGTCAACGGCCGAACAAGCCGGTTTCTGAATTTCGGCAGCGGGTTTAACATCGAGCAATTTTACTTCAAAGATGCCGGAGTTGATAAACTGGGAACGCTGAACTACCTGAATTCCTTCCTGAAGTTCAGTAATGTCAGTCAGCAGGCATATCAGCATATTAATCCCCGGTGGGGACAATCGCTTTCACTGAATTTAAGGAATGGGTTTACACTTGGCAACCGGTATAAGTTTGTTGCACAATCCCTGTTTTACTTCCCTGGCCTGGCAAAAAATCATAGTATGGTCATAGATTTTGCGTACCAAAAAAGAGACACTTTAAATGACCTGTACAGCAAAACATTCTCCTACTCCAGGGGATATGAAGCTTTAAGCGTCCGGCGCATGTATAAAGTAGCGGTCAATTACAATTTTCCGATTGTATACCCCGACTGGGGTTTTGCCAACCTTTTCTATATTCAAAGACTAAGGGGCAAGGTCTTTTTTGATTACACCAGTGAAAAGCTGAATGCATATACAGAACTTAAGAACCGCAGCGCAGGGGCTGAAATGTATTTTGACACAAAGGTCTGGAATTCATTCCCCCTCAGTTTTGGCATCCGGTTTTCACACTTACTGGATACAGATCTGATGAATCCCGGGGTTAAAAACAAATTTGAGCTGATCATTCCGATCGGTTTGTACCTGACTAAAACAAAACGTCCTTTTTTATTATAAAATCGCTATGTGGGCTGTAAAATAAACACGAACAATGCTTGCAATGGTGGATTATTTTATTCAATTTAGCCTTCACAACACAACATGCAGAAAATTTATTTTTTACTGTTTATATTGATCGCATGCTTTTCTACGGGCCTGAAAGCCCAGTACCTTAAAGAAGGCACCCCTTTGCAAACAAGGGTAAAGATCAATGCCGACAATGGCCGGTTCAAAGGATTCCTTGTCACTGAAAATGATTCCCTTTTCATGATCAGCACCAGCAAAAAGTACAGTGAAAAGAACACCATGACCATCCCGGTTAATAGCCTGCAACAACTGAGGGTAAAGGAATTTACAACCGGAGGAAAATTGCTGCTGATACCGGCGGCCTTTACACTCGGATTTATACTCACAGCGGGACTTACAAAGAATTCAGGTGATGTAGACAACGATGGCAAGACCAGTTTTTTTGAACTGTTGATCACGGCAATTGAAGGAAGCACGTCCAGCAACCGGAGGCGCAGGAATACCGCCCTCATCGTTGGTGGCTCAGGAGGGCTTTTGCTGACGGTGGCTTTTCTGGCCACATCAAACGGTCTTACCCTTCGCTTTCCTTTAGGCGACCGGCGAAAGTACTATGCCGGGCAACGCTCTAAGATCAGCAACTACCTCCGGCAACCATTTAGCTGTTGCATTTGCTGAATTTAGTTTTACTTTTATTGATGTAAATATGGCTGTATGAAATATCTTCTGGTCGTTTTATCTGTCTTTCTCTTTACCGGGCAATCCCGGGCACAGGAAAATTCCACGGCTTACCCTCAACTGTCGGATTATTTAAAAGCGGAAAGAAATACGCATGGCCTGTTATTGGGAAAGCGTAATGGCGAACTGGATGTAAACCGCTACCTGAAATTATATGCGCAGCAACAAGCCACGAAGAACCCCGGTCGTAAACGCACCTTCATGGACGGTCCGGTGGTCTTTTCATCAACACCCGTTGATGTGAGCGCGAGTCCCGACCCCCTTAAACTTCGACCTGTATCAATGACCAAAGAGCCTTCAGCCGCTCTTATACTTTTGGGAATTGCTGCCGGCATTGCAGCACCAGGGCTTGCCCCTAAAAAATATATATCGACCGACCCAACTCCTGTACAGCAATATTTGCAGTCAACCTATCGCCAGCATCAGCCCTAAAAAGTACATCTTTTATAGTCTTGTACCGAAAACCTTTCTTAATATCTCTGTAGTACGGGCCGCAAAATTATTCCGGATATTCCTCTCCTCATCCGCCACCAGGGAAAACAAGGCATTGATCGCTTTTCCGGTAACAAAACCGGGAAGGTCGGGATTGATCTTTTTGAATGTGGTGGGAAAATTGTTATACCGGGTAACGATATCACCGTAGTATTTGGTGGCCTGCACTTTGTCCAGTGAGGATTTGATCACGGGCAAAAAAGCGGTGGTTAAGGAATTGGTGGTCTTGTCCCTGAAAAAATGAGTGATGCTGGTATCCCCGTTCCTCACTAATCCGATCGCATCGCTCAGCGTCATGCTTTTTATCGCATCCACAAAAATGGGTTTGGCATAACCGGCCGCGTCTTCCGCACCCCGGTTGATCTGCAGGATGGCCTTGTCCACCATACTGCCCAGCCCGATATCCCTGAGCGTATTCTCGATCTTTTTGGCATCCGGCGGCAACAGGATCTTGTATAAAGCGTCTTTGAAAAATCCGTCCTCCCGGTTGAGTTGAAGCACGGCCTTCACTAATCCCTGGCTCAGGGCTTCCTTGATCCCCTGACCGGCTTCGGCTTCGGTAACGCCGGTGGACTGTGGTAACTGGCTGATGATATCACAACCTGACAGGATAGAGGAAAACAAGGCGATAAATAGAATTCTTTTCATGATCTGTTTCATTTCCATATAAAGATAGTCAAGATTCAAGCCAATTTTATTTCAATTCAGCGGGCAAATGGAAAATGAACTGCTTATGATATCTTTGCACCTAATTCTGCTAAAAGCCATCAGCTAATAGCTAACACACCAACATGAGCACACAACATCTCTCCGAACAGGAGATCATCCGAAGGGAAAAATTGGCCGAACTGAATAAGCTGGGCATTGACGCCTACCCGGCAGCCTTATATCCGGTGAATACCAACTCGGTATTGATCAAAGAAAACTATAAAGGTGAAGAAAATAAGGACCAGTTCGCCGATGTCTGCCTCGCCGGCCGGGTCATGAGCGTACGCGATATGGGCAAGGCCAATTTCGCGGTGCTGCAGGATGCGGTGGGTAAGATCCAGTTTTACATCAAGCAGGATGACATCTGTCCGGGAGAGGATAAAACATTGTACCAAACGGTTTGGAAAAAACTGATCGATATCGGTGATATCGTCGGCATCAAGGGATATGTTTTCACCACAAAAACCGGGGAGACCTCTGTGCATGTGAGGGAATTCACTTTGCTCACCAAGGCGCTGCACCCATTGCCGGTGGTCAAGGAAAAGGACGGAGAGGCCTTTGATGAAGTGACCGACCCCGAATTCCGTTACCGCCAGAGATATGCCGACCTGATCGTGAACCCGGGTGTAAAAGAGACCTTTATCAAGCGCACCAAAATGGTGAACGCCATCCGGGAATTCCTGAATGAACGCGGGGCGCTGGAAGTGGATACGCCGGTATTGCAAAGCATCCCGGGAGGCGCCGCGGCTCGTCCCTTCATCACGCATCATAACGCACTGGACGTGCCCATGTATATGCGTATCGCCAATGAACTCTATCTCAAAAGACTGATCGTTGGAGGTTTCGAATGGGTATATGAATTCAGCCGCAACTTCCGTAACGAAGGCATGGACCGCACGCACAATCCCGAATTCACGGTACTCGAATTCTACGTGGCCTACAAGGACTATGAATGGATGATGGATACGACGGAACAAATGCTGGAAAAAGCGGCCCTGGCGACCAACGGGTCCACCAAGGTCATGGTGGGCGACCGGGAGATCGATTTCAAAGCTCCCTACAAGAGGATCACCATGTATGAGGCGATCCGGGAGCATACCGGTTTCGACATCAGTGAAATGGATGAGGCCGGGATCCGGGAAGTATGCAAACAACTGCATATCCATGCCGATGAAAAATGGGGAAAGGGCAAGCTGATCGACGAGATCTTTGGCGGTAAATGCGAACACCACTACATCCAACCCACTTTCATCACCGACTACCCCGTAGAGATGAGTCCGCTTACGAAGAAACACCGCAGCAAACCCGGATTGGTGGAGCGCTTCGAACTCATGTGCAACGGCAAGGAGATCGCCAACGCGTACAGCGAGCTGAACGATCCGATCGAACAGCGCGAACGGTTTGAGGAACAGACCAAACTGATGGAACGCGGCGACGACGAAGCCATGTTCATCGACCATGATTTCCTGAGGGCCCTCGAGTACGGCATGCCGCCCACCAGCGGCATCGGGTTCGGCATTGACCGGATCGCCATGCTGCTGACCAACCAGCATTCCATCCAGGACGTCCTTTTCTTCCCGATGATGAGGCCTGAGAAAACAGATGACTAGTTCATTCATCAGTTCCTATATGCACTAAAGCCTGGCCTCCCTCTCCTTCAGGAGAGGGAACGAGGGTGAGGTCCCGATGATGAGGCCTGAAAATAAGCCGGAATAAACCAGCTAAAGCTTATTTTAGAAGTGTGAAAAGGTTCCCCCTTATCCTGGTGCTGTTTTTTATTGCCGGCAACTTGTCTGCGCAAAAAAAGATCAACTGCCTGATCAAAACCGAACTGGGTGAGATCACTATACGCCTGTATCCCTCAAAAGCGCCCCTGACCGTAGCCAATTTTTTAAAATATGTGGATGCCGGTCTGTATAACAATACTAGTTTTTTCCGCTCGGTAACTTTAAAAAATCAACCCAAAGATTCCATAAAGATCGAAGTGATCCAGGGAGGTGATGTTGACTCTACAAAAGAATTTGCACCCATACCGCTTGAAACCACGGCCATAACAGGCTTACAACATATCAACGGCACCATCTCCATGGCCCGGGGCAAACCCGCATCCGCCACATCCAGTTTCTTCATCTGCATCAATGACCAGCCTTCATTGGACTTTGGAGGAAAGAGAAATCGGGATGGCCAGGGTTTTGCAGCCTTTGGAAAGGTGGTCAGGGGCATGCCCGTGGTAAAAAAGATCCAGGAGCTTTATCCCGGCCAGGGACAATATTTCAAACCTGCGGTGAAGGTCATTTCCATCTCCAGGTTATGACTTGCAACCCGATGTCCATTCATCAAATTCTACAACCTATTTCTCTCAAAAAAACTATCTTGTCTTTTCAATTTTAAAAAGCTTGAATATGACAAAGTTCATTTCCAGATCCGCCGGCATATTGATGCTGGCCTGCTTCAGTTTACCGGCTTGGGCACAGAAAAAAGACCTCACCGATGAACAATATTTCAAAGGCAATTTCAAAGGCATCACCCAGGCGTTGCCGATGTTCACAAAATGGATCGACGATGGCCATTTCGTTTATAAGAAAGACGGAAAAAGCCTGGCCGTTGACTGTAAGACCGGCACCGAAACCGATTATGTGGAAGAACAGATCCTCAAGGGATCCGTACCCGTAAAACCCAAGATCATCACCAAGGGGACAGACCTCTGGGTAACAAAGAACGTCGAGGATATACAGCTCACCAATGATAAGGATAAGGAAGTGAATCCCACCCTGAGCCCGGACGGGAACTATGTAGCCTACACCAAGAACAATGACCTCTATACGGTTAACATCACCACGAAGAAAGAGACCCGGATCACCACGGATGGTAGTGATGTGATCCTCAATGGTTATGCCAGTTGGGTCTACACGGAAGAGATCCTGGGCAGAGGTTCATTTTACCGTTCTTTCTGGTGGAGCCCCGATAGCAAGCACATTGCTTTCTTCCGGACAGATGACAGCCCGGTCCCCGTTTATACGATCACAGACGGCGCAGGCTTGCACGGCTTTGTAGAAAAACAGCGTTATCCTAAAGTGGGTGATCCCAATCCCGAGATCAAAGTAGGTATTGTAACGCCTGAGGGAGGCAATACCGTTTGGGCCGATTTCAACCCCAAGGATGATCAGTATTTTGGCGCTCCCTATTGGAAACCGGATGGCAGTGCCTTGCTGGTTCAATGGATGAACCGTTTGCAAGACAACCTCATCATCTATTCGGTCGATCCCGGCACGGGAACCAAGAAAGAGTTTTACAATGAAAAGCAAAAGACCTGGGTTGACCTCGATGACAGTGGTGAAAGACTTCATTTCCTGAATAACGGCAAAGGTTTCATCCTGATGAACGATGCCACCGGATGGAACCAGATATATTATTACGACATGAACGGGAAACTGATCAATGCCATCACCAGCGGAAAATTCACGGTGAATAAACTGAACTATGTGGATGAAAAGAACGGCATGGTCTATTTCACGGCCAAGGGAAGGGAGAACACGGCCCGGTCTGATTTTTACCGGGTTGACCTGACCGGTAAAAACCTGCAGCGCCTGAGCTTTGGCGATTTCAGTCATAATAATATCAACCTCTCGCCCAACGGTTCCTATTTCATCACTACCTATAACAATGTATCCAATCCCAGTAAAATGTCGCTGGTCAGTAATAAAGGAAAGATCATACGCGACCTGGGTGATGCGAAGGGGGAGGATTTCCTCAATTACAACCTGGCCAAAACGGAATTCCTCCGGGTGAAAAGCGATGACGGCTTATTTGATCTCCCGATGAAAGTGACCTGGCCGGTGAACATGGATAAAAATAAAAAATACCCCGTACTCATCTCCATTTATGGCGGGCCCAATGCGGGTTCATGCTGGGATACCTGGAGCCTGGGCGGCAACCAGCAATGGTATGCCAAAGAAGGGCTGATCCAGGTGGTGATGGATCACCGCGCCAGCGGCCATTTCGGCAAGGAAGGCGTCAATTATTTTTACCACAACCTGGGTTACTGGGAGATCAAGGATTATTCCACCATGGTGAAATGGCTGATCGCTAACGGTAA
Organism: Chitinophagaceae bacterium; assembly: GCA_016721725.1. Lineage (GTDB taxonomy): Bacteria > Bacteroidota > Bacteroidia > Chitinophagales > Chitinophagaceae > Ferruginibacter. The sequence goes on from JADKHN010000001.1 coordinate 574,499, forward strand.
TGCCGACCCCACCAAGATCTGTATCACCGGTTTCAGTTATGGCGGTTATATGAGTTGTTACGCGCTGACTTACGGCAGTGATGTATTCACCCACGGCATGGCGGGCGGCAGCGTGACCGACTGGAACTTTTACGACAGCCATTACACCGAACGCTATATGGGCACTCCGGCGAATAATCCGGAAGGTTACAAAACCAGTTCTGCCTTGAATTATGTAGACCGGTATAAAGGCATGCTGCAGATCGTCCATGGTGTGATCGACGACAATGTACACCTGCAAAACAGCCTGAGGCTGATCGATAAGCTGGAAGACGCCAAGAAGGATTTCGAGTTCCTGATCTATCCCGGCGGCCGCCACGGTTGGGGTGGCAATAAGGGAACGCATTTCCAGAACCTGAAAACCAAATTCATTTATAAATACCTGCTGGAGAAGGAAGTACCGAAGAGTATGCTCAAATAAACCGGCTTTATTTGAGCGCAGGACCCGGCAAAAGGCCGCAGGAAGTTTTTCCTGCGGCCTTTTTGTTCATGCAGTCCTTCCTCACCCGCTACCCACAAAGGGCATGTACTGCTTTGATTCTTCGGGTTTAAACATTAATTTCAGTGCAAACAAAAACTCATATTATGAAAGCACTTATTCCAACCCGGGTCGCTGAAATGCTGTTCGCTTTAGCCATGGGCACTTTCGGAGTATTACATTTTATGCATGCCGACATGATGGGGGGAATGGTTCCTTCTTTCATGCCGGGAGAAGGTAAGATCTGGATCTATGTAACCGGGGCCGGACTGGTTGCCGCCGCAATTGCCATACTCATCAACAAATACAAGACCATGGCCTGTTACCTGCTGGCTGCCATGCTGCTGGTCTTTGTTTTTACCCTGCACTTCAAGCCGGCCATGGACGGTAACCTGGGTAACCTGTTAAAGGACACCGGGCTCGCTATGGCCGCCATCATCATCGGTAACAGCGGTTCAAAATAAAAAAGAAGCCTCGTGAATTCACGAGGCTTTCTTTTTCATCTTCCCAGTCTATTTTCTTTTCAACTTATTCCTGAATGTCAGGTAGTCGAGGAAGTAGATCACACGGACAGACAGGCTGTTGAACTGCGACCCACTGACGGTATTTCCGAGATTCTTCACATAATTCTTTTCAAACTTCCGGTCGAAGGTTTCGGCAATGTCTTTCCAAACAATGCTGAAGAAACTGCCCTGTGCGAACTGCCAGTTATAAACCAGGTCCATACTCAGGTAATTATAATTCTGGTTCACGTTCTGTGTGAATGGCGTGGTGGGAGTCTGCAGGTTACCGTATTTATCGAGCTCATAGAACTGGACGGGTCTTACCTTGGTCCAGAAATGACGGGCACGCAAGGTGAGTCCCATCTTATTGGTGAAGTTGTACTTGATGTTGAGCACATCCTCCACACTATTCACATTTCGCCTGGAGAAGATCACCGTGTCGCCGAGTTGACCGGTATTGGCCGCCCAGCCCGGCTGGTTGACGGCGTTACTCACCATGATGTTGTTGTCGATCGAGAATTTACTGTTAAAGCGGATCTTCCCGCCCAGGCTGAGATCCAGGCTCTTTCTTTTGAAAACGCCGCCCGTTCCTGCAAAAACACTGCCGTTCCAGGAGAATTTCTTCGCGAAATTGCTTTCCCACCAGAGGTTGAGACCAATGCGCCCCTTGTTACGAAAAACTTTTCCATAATACCGGGGTTCATAAAAATCATTATAAGAAGGTCCTCCGTTGATATTAAAACCAACCCACCAGAGTTTTTTGGTCTGACCGTTGAAATTGATGTTCATGCCTGCATTCTGATACATCATTTCCTGACGACGGAGCACGTCGATCGGGGAGACCAGTCTGCTATACCAGATATTCGCGTTCAACCGCTTCTGGTTGAACCAACCCCGGGGTTTGGTCCAGTTATAACCGGCCCAGATACCCTGGTCCATGGTGTTGTTGTTGGTGAAATACCCCAGGTCACTTTTGTCGTATTTGTCGTTACTCAATTCCTGCCAAACATTGAAATTGAACCGGCCGCTGGTCTTGCCGAAATAAATGCTATGGGCATAACCGGTGGTATTCTTGCCTCCCTTGCCGAGGAGATTGCTGAAGCTGACATTGCCGCCCACGTTCCAGGTATTCTTCTTATCGTTCAGGTCGAACAACAGGGAAGATACGTTGGCATCATAATCATGGCCGCTGCGCCAGACATTGGTATTGACGAAGGAAATACTGCTGTTGTTCTTCATGGTTTGATCCAGGACGAAAACATTATAGTTTGTCAGCGGATCGGTCTCGAATTTTCTCTCCTGCTTATTGATATCTTCAATGATGGCGAATTGCGGTTTGGTGATGGCATTCAGGACACCCACACCCAATCCTTTTTGCGTACGGCCGCTGATCTTGGTAGCGTTGATCAGCTTGCTCTGGGCCGGATTCTCCTTCACGCTTTCATTTGGATTGGCCGCCCAATATGCATCTCCGTAATGAAGGGGCATACCGCCGATCCTCCTGCTGTAAAAAAGGTTTCCCTTATTGAACAGCTCGGTACCTTCGGTGAAAAAAGCCCTGTTCTCACTGAATTTCTGTTCAAAAGGGGTCAGGTTGAGCACCCGGTTATCGGACTGTACCTGCCCGAAATCCGGGATCAGGGTCATATCCAGGGTGAAGGCCTGGTTGAGACCGTATTTCACATCCATACCCCCGTTGATGGATGTGGTGGTCTTTTGGGTACCCGCCGCGGCGGTGCCGTCGTGATTATAATATGCAGACAGGTAGGGAGACAATTGCAGGCGCATCGGTGGCTTGATGTTCTCCAGGCCGGTAATGGTGCCCTCCTGTGTCAGAAAACCATTCACATTCGGATCGAGAGGTTGCCAGAACAATTGCTGACCGCTTTTTTGCCGGCGCCTGACTATATTCAGGCCCCAGTCCTGCATTTTCTTTTTACCGAACCGGATCGCGGAATAAGGAATGAACATTTCAAAGCTCCATCCGTCGGCATGGATCTTGGCCGCGCTTTGCCATACGGCGTTCCAGCTGAAGTCCTCGCTGTTGCCATTGGTATTGGGAGCCACTTTGGCGTCCATCTGTTCGCCGAGCGGGGTAACGAAATATTCGAACCCATTGAGTTTATCCTGGTAGGTATCAAATATGATCCCCACGAAATCGTTATTGCCGAATCCATCCCGGCCGATGAGTTCCGCGGCAATGCTGTCCCGCGTCTTTTCATGGAAATAACCTCCGATGTAAACACCTCCGTCATCATACAGAAAATGGACTTCCGAGGCATTATCGCCGCTCTCTTTCATGAACGGGACCGGGCGCAGGGCAACGAATTGATCAGCTACCGGCGCAGCTTTCCAGGCTGCATCGTTCAGAATACCATCGATCTTGATCGCTGAATTAGTTTTTTTAATGGCCAGGGATTTTTTCCCCGTTTGGCCGAATAAGGCGGTACTTAGCAGCATGCAGCAGCATACCGCTCTGAGTTGAAAAGAGTTCATGGCTATACTTTTTGGTTTCGTTCAAACATCGTCCATGGCGTGACGATGAATTACGAAATTATACGTACAACCTCAGGAAATGTTACCGTTCATCACAACATTTCTCTTTTAAGAACCTTTTAACAACTGATTTTAAACGAAAAGATCCGTGTAAAGTTGGGCACCGGGCACCACAGAATATTTTGACAGATCGGTGATCCCTTCAGCCGCCAGAACGGCTTCATCGATGAACGCGTTACCGGTACATTCGGTGGAAGGTTTGGAAAGAATGAAATAAGCCGCATCGGCGAGGATATCGGTGGTCCTGCTCATCTTCATGAGCATTTCACCTCCCAGGAGGTTATTGACGGCCGCAGTGGCGATCGTCGTTCGTGGCCAAAGGGCGTTGGCGGCCACATTATATTTCTTCAGTTCGGAAGAAAGCCCGAGGGCGATCATCGTCATATCATATTTGCTGATGGTATAGGCCAGGTGATTGGTGAACCACTTCAGATCCATATTGATCGGCGGGGAAAGATTGAGGATATGGGCGTTGGTGCCTTTCTTGAGCCAGGGGATGCAGGCCCGGCTCATCATGAAAGTTCCCCTCACGTTGATATCATACATGAGGTCGAAGCGTTTGGGTTCGGTCTGCTCTGTTGGCGTTAAATTGATGGCGGAGGCGTTATTGATCAGGATATCGATACCTCCGAATTTGGCCACGGCCTGGTCGACCACATTTTGCACCTGATCCTCGAAACGGATATCGCATTGTACGGCCAACGCTTTACCCCCGGCCGCTTCCATCTCGGCGGCAGCGGTAAAAATGGTACCGCCCAGTTTGGGATTCTCCTCCACGCTTTTTGAAGCGATGACGATATTAGCGCCTTCGGCGGCCAGTTTCAGGCCCATCGCTTTTCCGATTCCCCTTGAGGCGCCGGTGATGACCACGGTTTTATTTTGGAAAGACATGGAGCAGGTTTGATGGTTATGCGATCACTAAGGTCATTCGTTTCCCGCAAAGTCACAAAGCCGGAAAAAAATGGGTTTGGCTTTGTGACTTGTCGGGTGGATCAAGATCAGGCGAGTGTCGATTCGACTGTGATGTTGGTGTTGTACAATTTTGAAATGAGGCAATTCTCCTTGGCCTCGGTAACAGAAGCCGTGAACTGCTCCTGGCTGACACCTGGCACCGTTCCTTTTACCTCCAGGTGAGAATTGGTGATCACCCCGTTATCGAGTGTGATGGTGCATTTGGTCTCGATCTCATCGGGTGTGAACCCAGCCGCATTCAGGATAAAAGTGAGTTTCATCGTGAAACAACCGGCATGCGCGGCGGCTACCAGTTCTTCGGGGTTAGTGCCCACCCCTTCCGCGAAACGCGAATTGAAGGAATACTGGGTCTTGTTCAATACCGTGCTTTGGGTGGACAGATGACCGGAGCCTTCTTTACCCGTGCCGTTCCAAACGGCTGTTGCGTTACGTTTCATGTGTTTTATTTATTGGTTTGTATTTTCTGTCTGATGATCAGCCTGGCCTTGAGCCGGCTTGCCCTTTATTAGAATTCCGGTGATCATTTTAAAGCATTCGCAAATTCAGTTTCATCATAGCCGACGATCAACAGGCTCCCTTTTTCAATCACCGGTCTTTTGATGATGCTGTTGTTCCGCATCATCAGCCTGATCGCCTGTGGCTGACCGGTAACCTTCTTTTGTTCTTCAGGCGACAAGGATCTCCAGGTGGCGCTTTTCTTATTCAGTATGCTTTCCCAACCCAACTCTTTGCACCATTCGGTTAGTTTTTCCCTGGATACCGGATTGACCTTATAATCATAAAAATCAAACGGCACTTTATGACTTTTCAACCAGTCCTTCGTCTTTTTCACGGTATCACAGTTGGCGATGCCGTAGACCATGCATTTTTCCATATCAATGATCCGGCTGAACGGGTTTTGTCTTCATGATGCCATCGATCTTATCCATGATATCCTGGGTAAGCATAGGAAGCACGTCGAGTGATCTCAGGTTCTCAATGAGCTGTGTCTTCTTGGTGGCTCCCAGGATGGCGGTACTCACGTTCGGATTTTTGATGCACCAGGCGATGCTGAGTGAGGCCGTGCTCACCCCCATCTTCGCGGCCAGTTCGCTGAGTTTTTTCACCCTCTTCACTTTATCGTCCATGACCCACCTGTCTTTCAGCCAGTCGAATCCCTCCAGGGCGAAACGACTGCCCTTTGGGATCCCGTCATTGTATTTACCGGTCAGGAGCCCGGATGCCAGGGGGCTCCAGATGGTCGTGCCCAGGCCAACCGTTTTATAGATCTGAAGAAATTCCTTTTCGATCTTTTCTCTTTCGAAGAGATTGTATTGGGGTTGTTCCATGGTCGGACCGATCAGTCCGTACTGCTGGGCCACTTTATGAGCTTCCATGATCTCCACTCCACTCCATTCACTGGTTCCCCAATAAAGTACTTTGCCTTGTTGTATGAGGTGGTTCATGGCCCAAACGGTCTCTTCAACCGGGGTCTGCTTATCGGGACGGTGGCAGAAATACAGATCAAGATAATCCACCTGCAGCCGTTGAAGGGCCTCGTCGCAGGCTTCCATCACATGCTTGCGGCTGAGCCCGGTCTGGTTGGGTTTGTTGGCCTTACCGCGCCAACCCCAGAACACTTTGGAGGACACGGTATACGAGGTGCGGTCCCATTTTTTCTTTTTCAAGACACGGCCCATCATCTTCTCACTTTCGCCCAGGGCATAGACTTCGGCATTATCGAAAAAGTTGATCCCCTGGTCATAGGCCAGTCCCATGAGTTGATCGGCCACCTTATCATTGATCTGTTTACTGAAGCTCACCCAGCTTCCGAAAGAAAGCACGCTCACCTGCAAACCCGATCTTCCCAAACGCCGGTATTCCATAATTTTTTAATTGACATTCGAAGTTAGTACAACAGCGGCAGAAATAAAATGTTCGGAATTTTTAATTGGCCGGGAATTGGGAAGTGGGGACCCGGATGATACTGTTGACGACGCGTTTCACCAGCTTTTCAGAGAAATCCTGGTTGGTCTCAAAACCATCTTCCCCATAGATGATCTGTGTCTTGGTCCTGATCTGGACCGGCTTATCGGTATAGAACTGGAATACCGGACGGTTACGGTCCCAGAATAATTCATTGCAGTAAAGCGTGTCGCCGTTCTTCAGGCCGATGAAGCGGATGCTGTCGCGCAGCAGTATCTTGCTCTGGCTTTCCATGTATTTCCCGTACCGGGCATCCAGAATGCTTTCCACACGGGTTGAATCGTTGTAGAAATCCACATGAAGCGACTTGGGAAATTCAACATAAGGCATGGTGTCTTGTACCCGGAGCATGAGGGGTGAGAGGAGTTTCGCTTTCGCTTTTCCGGCCAGGGTATAATTGATATCCACCTGGATGGCTTCCTCAACGCCCAGGTTCTTGCTGCTGATGGTTTTCACCACTTCCGGATTGTTCTCGCAGGCTGACAGGGAAGCCAGGGCCAGAAATCCGGCAATGAACCGAAACCTGAAACGACCTGTTGTGGAAGTAAACATGGTGGGCATGTGAAACATTGGTTTTCGGACCATGATCAAACGTTCCCCGGGGATCAATTATACTTGGGTTTCTGGAACCAGCGGGCGTTCATGGACACTCCCAGGCTATACCTCATCGTATTCTCGCGGATATTGGTTTGCTTGTTACCCCGGTTGCCGAATTCAAGACCGATATTCATCACCACATATTCTCCGTTATAACTTAAGCGTTGCAGGGAGGTCAGGGGCATGCCGGCTCCAACGGTGAATCCGTATTCGGGGCGTTTTTTGTTCACCGCGATATAATCCGATCCATAATAGGCGCCGGCACGGTACTTGACGAAGTTGAAATATTTCTTAACCGGGGTTCCTTCTTTGGCAGGATAATACTGCACACCCGCCCTGACCGTATAGCTGTTATTCAGCTGGTCGGTCTGACCGTAATAAGTATAATTGCTCCAATTGGCGGTCTCTACGTCAATCCCATACAGGAAATGCCGGGTATTGTAGGTGAATCCCAGGCCTACGGTTGAGGGATATTTGATACTGCCTTTGATATCCTTTTGCTCAAAGACACTGTCAACCCGGTAGGTGGAGTTGCTGGCATCATAGGCGAAGGTCTCTTTTACATCATCGCGGTTGGCTTTTAAATTCTGGTGCAGGCTTCCGTAAACACCCACCCGCAGCAAGCCGTCACCCAGCTTCTGCTCCAATTGCAAGCCGGCGTTGACGAACAAGCCTCCGAAAGTGGTCTTATTGACATAGTTTCCCTTATAGTAGGCAACCGAATCATTGATGAATTCAAGTTTGGTGCTGTATTCCTTGCTGCCGAACATGTAACCGACGAGGATGCCGAAACTCAGGTTCTTGTATTTGATACCGGTACCCAAAAAGGCCTGGTTGGTTCCGCCATTTCCTTCCCATAGCGTATATAAACTATCAATGCCCGATAAACGCTCATATTTTTCGATCTTATACCCGATCCGGGTCACGGGACGGAGGCCAAAACTCATTCCCCAGTTGATCCCTTTTTTGTACATTTTTTTGGTGGTCAGCGGAAAGCCCAATTGCAGGTAGGAGAACAGGGAATTGGTCTCGGAGAATTTTTTTGGCGGACTGGTGCTTCTCAGGGTCCGGGTATCCGCTTCAGCTGCAATATCGAAAATGGTTACCGGAAGACTGGCCAGAGATGCCGGATTTGTAAAATTAATACTTTGATAATCAATAACTCCTGCAGAAATCCCTCCCATTCCACGGGTGAATATATTATGATTGGGGACCACATCTCCTAAACCATAACGGGAATAAGGTGAGTTTTCCTGAGCATTTGCTACCAATTGCAAGCCACAAGCCACAAAAAGTACGGGTAAAGATTTAACCATTGTTAGTTTCGCTAAGCGCATACAGTCCTTTAAATAAGAAATTCGGGTCGGCAAATATCTTGTTTTTAAGTTGCCCCGCAAAATAGGTGGTATCACCCCCGGTTAAAACCACGTTAAAGTTACCGTATTTGGAAGCGTAAAAGTCAATAAAACCGGCCATTTCAAAGGAAATACCGGCAATTACCCCGCTCTGCATATTTGTTTTGGTGTCGTAGCCGATGACGGGGAAATTCCACTCCGGTTGCACCAGGGGCAGTTTGGCGGTAAAGACCTGCATGGCCTTGAAACGCATTTCCATACCCGGAGAGATACTGCCGCCGATGAACTGGTGATACTGGTTGATGAAATTGTAGGTGATGCAACTGCCCATGCCGATCACCAGGTTATTCTTCCCGGGATAAAAATGAACCGCAGCAGCAGCCAGGGCGAGCCGGTCGCTGCCGATGGTCTCGGGCTTGCCAACGGGTGTGGTGAAATTGGCCCGGGTCAGGTGGGACAGTTTATGGAATCGGGTTCTTGAAGCCAGCAGTTCCTCGATCGCCGGGTCATGGTGTATCACGGAGGACAGGATGGATTTATCGGGATGATGTATCTCCAGTAAGGCCTCGATGGTCGGTTTCTCATCATTGGGCAATACGATCTCTTCCAGGAACTGATCCTGTTCAAACAGGCCGGCCTTTAACCGGGTATTTCCAAAATCGAAACAGATCGTTTTCATGATGAATGGTTAAATCGTTTGAGAGTTTAAGGGTTTAAGGGTTGGATAACCTCATTAATATCGAAACCATTTTGTTCTATCTGACCAGTCGTTTTTTTTACCCACTGTCAAAAGCCAACCAAAATCCGCAATCTAATATCTACAATCTACAATCCATCAAATCCTTTCAGCTGTTTAAAATGCCCGTTCAGTTTCACCCTTTCTTTCAGGGTTTCCATTCCGGCCATCAGGGGTATGGCTTTCAGCAGATGACGTTTCAGGTATTCCTGCCTTTGTAATTCATGCAACAATTCCAGGAATTCATATTCTTCAGGCAAGGTCAACCCAACATGATGGGCCAGGTCATAAGAGCTCAGCTCTTCATCTGGTTTTGAAAACTGCTTTTCGATCTTCAGGAGGCTGAACAATTCCCTGACCCCTTTGATCAGGCCCTGCATCAGTTGAAGGTTGCCTGATTCCGCGTTATCGGGATAATTGACGATCGCGCCGCTGTATAATTTCTCCGGCAGGCTGTTGATTAGTTCGAGTATCCTGAAAACCTTCAGTCCCTTCGTTTTGATATCCATCTTGCCGTCTTCATAAACCCGGGTGATCTCCGTGATCTCGACCAGGGTGCCCATATCACAAAGCTTATCGTTCAACACCGACGGGATCCCGAAGGGCTTTTTCCCTTCATGGCATTCGGTGATCAGTTGCCGGTAACGGGGTTCAAAGATATGAAGGTTAAGGGCTTCGCCGGGATAAACCACGATGCCCAGGGGGAATATGGGGATGAAATTGGTCATGGGCTTATTTATTGGATTTTAATGTCAGTTCATTTAAAAAAGCATATTTCAAATAGGTATACCTCGCTGTCGTCTTTGCGATCAGCAGCCCCTCCTTTCCGTCAAGAAAACCCAGCCGGATGATATAATTATGGAGGAAGGAAAACAAGGGAGAAAAATATTGCTTTAACCAGGGCCGGTTCTTACCCTGCTCGAAATATTTCCGCGCGTTCAACCGGGCGTAGGACACCGTTTTTTGTTCATATTCTTCCAGCGAATGAACCGTATGATGGAGTATGGACCCTTTGATCAATGTAATGACCGTTTCCGGATTCAGCGTCAATCCTTCGTGTACGGCTGCCTCATTCCATTTCACCATTGCCCGGTTAAAGAGTCTGATGTGTTTATCCGTTCCCCATTCTCCGTGCCGGATCCATTTGCCCATGAAGAAGTTTTTGAATTTCATTTCAAATACCTCGTTCACATTGGCCAGGGCCAACCGGTTGAGCGACCCTTTCAATTCCTCATCGAGGGCTTCGTCAGCGTCCAGGTTCAGGATCCAGTTGTAGCGGGCGGCATCGATGCCGATATTCTTATTGGCGCCATATCCGTTCCAGCCGGGTTGCAGGATCCGGGCATTGAACCGGCGGCAGATATTGAGGGTATCGTCGGTGCTGCCGCTGTCCACGATGACGATATCATCCGTGAGCCCGTTCAGGCTTTGTAATGTATTGCCGATGATATGCGATTCGTTATGGGTGATGATCACCACGGAGATCTCCATCCTGCAAAGAAACAATTTTTTGGAAGATCATTTTTTTACAACCAACTTTGTTTCATGTGGCAGCAACAATTAGACGAGATCAGGCTGGGCAATACCAAAACGCTGGCCCGCTGCATATCACTCGTCGAAAACGGGGCGCCCGGCTTTGAACAACTCCTCCAGCAATTACCTCCTTCTGATATACCGATCATCGGCATCACCGGCCCCCCGGGAGCCGGTAAAAGCACCCTGGTCGACGCCCTCATCGGACACCTGGTGAACCAGGGTAAAAAAGTGGCGGTACTCTGCGTCGACCCCTCTTCCCCCTTCAACCTGGGCGCTTTGCTGGGCGACCGGATCCGCATGAGCGACTGGTACAACAACCCGAACGTTTTTATCCGTTCTCTCGCCACCAGGGGTTCCCTGGGGGGTCTGCATCCGCGGATCATCGAGATCAGCGACCTGGTCAGGTCGGCCCCTTTTGATTATGTGATCATCGAAACGGTTGGAGTGGGTCAGAGTGAGATCGAGATCGCCGGCCTGTCTGATATCACGGTTGTGGTACTGGTCCCTGAAGCGGGTGACGAGGTGCAGACCATGAAGGCCGGGTTGATGGAGATCGCTGATATTTTTGTGGTCAATAAGTCCGACCGGCCGGATGCCGATTCCTTTGTCAGGTATCTCCGGCTGATGCTGGCGCCCGCTTTCCACAATCAGAGCCAGCCGGCCCCGGTGATCAAGACCGTCGCTTCGCAGAAGACGGGGATTGAGGAGTTAATGGATGCCATCAATCATGGTTTTTCCCATAAGAAAAACGGGGAGAAACACGCCTGGTTGCTGGCTGAGAAAGCCTGGTTCCTGATCCAGCAGAGAAGGATGAAGGACATCAGCAAGGAAGACCTCAAAGAAAAGATCGAAGCGGCCGGAAGATCGTTCAACCTATACCGTTTTGTCGATCAGCAACTGTCATCATGAAAATATTTGATTGTTTCACCTTTTTCAATGAACTGGACCTGCTCGAGTTCAGGCTCCGGTTCCTGGATCCCTTTGTTGACCATTTTGTGATCGCGGAATCGAACCTCACCTTTAATGGAAAGACCAAACCCTATTATTTCCAGGAGGCCAGGGATCGATTCAAATCCTGGGACCATAAAATCATTCATATCCCCGTGGCTCAGCAAACCACTTGTCTCAAGTTGGAAAATGAAAAGAAGTACAACCCAAATAGCAGTTCTTTCAAACTGGAAAAAGATCAGCGCAATGCCCTGATGGGAGCATGTCATCAGATGGAAGACCATGACCTGGTCCTCATGGGCGACCTGGATGAGATACCCGATCCCCGTTTATTCAACAGGATCAGGAAGGCCGATACCCCCCTGGCTTTTTCTATGTTATTCCATTATTATTTCATGAATTGCCAGGGTATCGGGTCTTGCCGGTGGTGGAATGGAACCATCGCGTCCACAGCCAGACAATTCAGGGAGATCACCCCTCAGGGCCTTCGTGATAAAAGGGATATCTATCCAACCCAGGTATACGGAGGATGGCATTTTTCTTTTTTGGGGAACCCGGAGCAGATCAGCCAGAAGATCCGCTCTTATTCCCATACGGAATATAATTACCGTGAATTCTTTGATGAAGAACATATCAGGAAATCCATCTTAAAAGGTGAGGATGTGCTTAAAAGAGAAGGGATGAAATTCAAACTGATGCCCCTGAGTTACTACCCGGAAAAACTTCAAAGACTCATGAAGACCTTTCCCGGTTTTGTCCAACACGTGAAATCCGGTCCTTTTGAAGATCTGTATTTCTTACTGCGCAGGTTATTGAAAGGCGCATATTGAACAGGAAAAAAACCAACCGTTGACAACCAGAAAGAAAATACTCATGATACCGGGATATGACCTCTACCCGGTCTATTTTGGTGGCGCCTACGGGCAAACCGTATATCTCGATCGTCAGCAATACCAACACGAACTCACTCTCATCATCAGTTCAGACAATATCAGGCCTGAACATCTTTCTTCATTCAAAAATCGGTTTCCGGAGATCGAACTGATCACAACGGATGGGTACGGCCAAAAAAAACAGGGTAAGAAGCTGGCCGGGATCTTTCCCAGGAAAAAAAAAGAGTTTCAGGTTTCCGGATATTTTGACGGGATCGAAAAGAACCTCGTCCTCTTATATAAATGCAGGGAGGACGTAGTCAGACTCTTGACCAACCTGTTTGAAAAAAGGACGTTCGACCTGGTACAGGTTGAACACATCATCAATCTCGGATTGGTCAATCTGATACCGGAAAAAACAAAGAAGATCTATATCCATCCGGAACTGTTTTACCAGCGGATGAGCCAGGAGATCAGGGCCCTGGGTCATGATGATTCCTATACCCGGTACCTGTCGGAGATCATCCGAACCACTGAACTGGAATTACTTAACCGGTATGATGCGGTTTTAACGGTATCGGATGAGGACAAACAAACACTCGAAACGGAGGGTTTGATGAAACCGGTCTTCTGTTCGACATCTCCCTTGTATCCTGCGGATGCGAAAAAAGGCAATGACCCTCAACAGGCTCCCGTATTCCTTTTCATGGGCAGCGAGAATCATTATCCCAACCGGCACGGATTGGAATGGTTCTTCCGGGAAGTGTATCCCCTGATCAGGGAAAAATGGACCTTTAAACTGATGATCACCGGATGGTGGAGCGAGTCCTTCAAAAAAAAATACAGCCTTCCCGGCTGCCGATTTACGGGATTTGTTGAGAACCTGGATACCCTCATGCAACAGGCCGTTTTATTAAACCCCGTTTACCTGGGTTCGGGATTGCGTATGAAAGTGATCGTATCCATGGGGCATGGCGTTCCGGTGATCTCCACTTCACCCGGTGCGAAAGGGATTCGCGGACTTGTCAACAAAGAGAACATATTGCTGGCTGATGATCCGGAAGCTTTTGCCCGTGCCATAGAATCGATCGAACAAGACCCGACACTTCGCCACCACCTATCCGAAGCCGGTTATTCCCTGGTCAGGAACGAATATGACCAGGAAAGCAATAACAGTATACGCAACCAGCTTTATGAACAACTCTTTAAAGTAACATGAACCGGGTTCCAGATAACTCTTTGCCAGCAAAAACGCCCCTGGTCTCCGTCGCCCTTTGCACGTTTAATGGCGCGGCCTACCTTCGTGAGCAATTGGATTCGGTCCTGGGGCAAACCTATCCAAACCTTCAACTCGTCATTTCAGATGACGGGTCAACAGATGATACCGTCAAACTGATCCGTGAATATGCCCTAACTGACAACCGGATCAAATATTCAATTAATACGCAAAACCTGGGCTACAACAGGAATTTCGAAAAGGCTTTTGGCCTCTGTGACGCGGAGTACATCGCCCCCTGTGACCAGGATGACATCTGGGAGCTCAATAAGATCGGGGATATGATGAAACAATGGCCTTCAAAGGCATTATTTATTTACTCCCTTTCCGGCAGCTTTACGGGTACCGATTTCAAGAACAAGAAACCGGCGCCGGATGTTCGTTATACTGATATCAAAGATGTTCACCAACTGGTTTTCAACAGCCCGGTACATGGACATGCCTGCCTGTTCAGGAGATCCTTGCTGGAGACCTGCAAGCCTTTTCCCGGGGATATCTTCTATGACTGGTGGATGAGTATGCACGCTGCCGCCGCCGGCACCATCGGCTGTGTACCGAAGACACTCACCTGGCACAGGGTCCATGAAAACAACAGTTCCCGGAATATCATGCGGATCAAAGAACGGGATCAGCGAAATGAACAATTAAGGCATCAGTCTGTTTATTTCCTTGAAACCTTCTGCAGCCGGGGGGTATTGAATGATCCGCAAAAAAGTTCACTGCTCGAATACGCCCGCTTACTTCGAACATTGGATGGAACACATTTTTCATGGCCGATGTTCAGGTATGTATTCAGGAACCGGCGCCGGGTATTTCATAATAAAAAACAAAAAATCTTTTTAATCTTTTCGCAACTCAAGCATGCGTTCAGGATGGGAACGAAAGGGCTGCTGTGATCATTTAAACTTTTATTGCAACATGGAACTCATCCCCAACATCAACCTGCCCAGGATCGCCAAATGCGAGCCGGCCCTGGTCAGGGTCATTCCCGGAAAAACCTATTCCTGGTGTACCTGCGGACTCAGCGAAAAGCAACCTTTTTGTGACGGAGCGCACAAGCGTATTGAACCGGTCATCAATGAAGCCGGAGAACCGGTCTTGCCTTTTAAAAGCCTGAAAGTGGAGTTTGAAAAAGAAGAAAAGGTTTGGTTCTGCCAGTGTAAACAGACCAAGACACCGCCCTTTTGCGACGGAAGCCATAAGAAACTGAACCCGTCGGAATCGTAAGCCGGTGAATCAGAAAACCGGTTTACCATTATCATCAAAAAAATAACTACAAACTACAAACTAACCCCCCATCTCCTCTTCCTCGATCTTCTTCTGGCTTCTCCACCAGCGATAACCGATCAGTCCTACGATGGCGAAAGGCATCAGCATGAGATACAGGATCCCCTGGTTAAGCCCCTGGGCCGGTTTTTCTCCCAATTGAAGGGCGGTCTTGGTACACACGGAGCATTGGGCTGCAGCCGTGAGCACGTTCAACCCGAGGAACAACAAGCCAAGCCATATGCGGAAAACGAATTTCATATCAGGCGGCAAAGTTAAGTCAGACCCGGCATCCGTAAACATTTGTTTAACAGAATTTATCAAACAATTATGGCCTTAAACCGGGATATGCCTTTATTTTGCAGGTTGAAATGAATCGGTCATGAAGAACAGTCTTTTACTCTTTATTTTCTTATCCATCCTGATCAGCTCCGCCTGGGCGCAACCAGGCAGGAAGGCCGCAGACTATTACCGGGCGGGCAAGGAATTCAAGAACAGCAACCGGTATTATGAGGCCTTGGCCGCTTTTAAGTATGCCTTATCCCTGAATAAGAACATGGATTCAGCTCACCTTGAACTGGGAGAGATCTATGTGCGTTACAGCAATTACGACAGCGCCATTTACCATTACAATAAGGCCCTGAAGATCAACCCGGTCAACACCTCGGGATTGTTCAGCCTGGCCGGGGTTTACCGGAATTTCAAGCCCCGGTACGATTCGGCGATCCTCTGTTACCGTACCATTCTCAGGTACGATAGCCTGAAAGCTGTTGTCAACGATAGCCTGCACAAGGTTTGTTATTATAATATCGCCTGGTGTTATAATGCCAAAAAAGAATATGATTCGGCTTTTAAGACCGCTGCCAAGGCCCTGGAGATCGACAATAATTTCCGGGCGCCCTATGGGGAGATGGGACATGCCATCCGCAGAATGCAAAAATGGGAAGAAGGGATCGCCCAATTCAGAAAGAACCTGGCGATCTCGGTAGTGGACCTGCCCATGTATTATATCGGGATGATCTATACGGAGATCAAGGATAAGGAGTCGGCCTTGAAAGAATATGAAGAGTTGAGAAAGATCAATCCAAAGATGGCCGAATCCCTCAAGAAGACCATCGATAAGATGCAATAGGTGTTCATGGAATGGCCTGACTCATCACTATTTTATCCTATTTCTTAAAATAATACAAATACCCATTCACGGGTATTGTTTTTTACAGGCAGGGGCTTTACATTGTGCAGAAATTACCCACTATGAAGAAAAGACTGATCCTGGCCCTGACCGGACTGTTCCTGTTCAGCCTGTCCTTTGCCCAACCCGCCGTTACCGCTTTTGAAGAAGGTAAGAAATTCAAGAAAGAGGAAAAGTATACCAACGCGCTGGCTTCATTCAAGAAAGCCATCTCGCTCAACCCCAATTATAAGGAAGCCAATTACGAAGCCGGATGGTGCTGTAATGAACTGGAGAAATACAGTGAGGCGCTGCCTTACCTGGAAAAGGCGAAGAAATTATGGCCCGAGGCCGCCAAGGTTTACCTTGAACTGGGTTATGCCAACCAAAACCTGAAGAACCGGGATGCCGCTCTCAGCAATTATGAGAAATGCCTGTCCATCGAAAATGATTACGCCCTGGCTTACGAATACCTCGGCAACCTTTACTACGATGAGGATGAATATGAGAAAGCGCTGGAGAACTATCAGAAATACATCGAGTTTGAACCGGATATCACGAGCGGTACCTTTTACTACAAAGTGGGGTATTGCTACAATGAACTCGATAAATATGATGATGCGATATCGGCCCTGAAAAAAGCCATTGAGTTGAAAAAGGAATACATCGCCGCATACAACGAACTCGGTTTCGCCTATTTGAAAAAAGAAAACCGGGAAGAAGCCCTTAAAAATTATAACGAGGCCCTGCGAATCGATCCCAAATCCTTTGTGGCCATGAACGGGATCGGCGACGTGTATAAGGATGTGGACAAGGATATGGATAAGGCGATCGCCGCCTATCAAAGAACGTTGAGAGCCCAGCCCGAAAACAAAAAAGCCAATTACCAGATCGGATGGTGCTACAATGACAAGGAAAAATACAATGAAGCCGTTCCTTTCCTGAAAAAAGCCCTGGACATTGACCCTAAATATGTGAGCGCCCTCACTGAGTTGGGATACAGTTATTACTCACTGGAGAATTACGAAGACGCGTTGAAGGAATTCGACAATGCCCTGGCGATCCGTAAGACCGAACTTTCGCTTTATTATGCCGGCCTGTGTTATATCGGCCTGAAGCAAAAATCGAATGCCACCAGGATGTATAATGAACTGAAGGATCTCGGGTCAGAATATGCCGATAAGATCAAGAAGAAGATCGACGCTTTGTAAGTTGATCACAAGTTTCTGATCTCAGATCCCATCCGGGCATCATGGAACACTTCCTGGTCGAAGAATTTGGGATCGGTCACAAAAGCGTTCAGTTCCCCTTTCATGATCGTTGCGCTGAGCAGGTCATCGGCCCGGTATACGACCGGTGACTGTGCGGCCATCAGTTTTTTTGCCGCTGTCAAACTGATGGCATAGGCATGGGTGCAATCATGAAAACCGGCTTTCCGCAAATGGGCGCTGAAGGGCCTGGGTAAGAGGTTGGATACCATGTTAAAACTCCATTTCATTAACCGGGCGGCGGAAAGGACCTGGTAGAAGAAGCGTTTGCGTTTCAGGGCGGGTGTGACCACTTCATGCTTCAGGTAACCCAGGTAAACCAATTCCCAATCGGGTGGCAATTCATTCAGCGCCTCCGGTAAAAGGGCCAGCTGGTCGTAAACCGGGAGTACATCATCTTCCAGGATGAGCACTTTATTCCATCCTTTTTCAATCATTTCCGCATAGACCATCCGGTGTGATAAGGAACAGGCGATCTCGCCAAAATTCAAAGCCTTGCCCTGTCTTTGCAGTTTCCTGGCTTTGATCTCATTGTAATTCTTTGTGAGCATCTCCCCGTCCAATGTCATCTTATCCGCCCCCCAGAAAAATTCAAAATGCAGTCCCGCCAGTTTTTCCGAAACGCGGGCATGCCTTTCGGTGAACCGGGGAACGGTCACCACAAAGATCCTGTCGAACCGGGATTCCAGGTATTGTATGGCGTTAAGGGGTATGGTCAACATGATGGGTTTATCGGGCAGTAATCTTTTCTACAATCGCCTTGAATTCTTTTCCCCAGCTGTCCCAGTTGAGGTTTTCTTCGTAATATTTCCTGCTGCCGTCGGAAAGTTGACGGATCTGTTCGGGATGATCCAGCAGGTCCCTGATCCTTGCGGCATAATCGGCGGCTGTTGCGGTTAAAGGTAAGGCAAAACCATTAATGCCTTCCTGTACATAGCTGGATACTCCGCCGGTTTGTGTAGTGACCGAAGGTATGCCATATGCTGAAGCCTCGCTGAAAACCACTCCGGCACATTCCGCCCGGGTGGGCAAAAGTAAAAAATCGCTGTTCCGGTAGATCTCATCCAGTTTACGGGCGTCTCCCGGTTCATGTTTATCCAGGAAAGGTATGATCGTTAGTCCTTGCCTTCTCTCCATTCCCTCCCCATATCCAGGTGGAACAGAACCGATAATGGTCAGCGTTGCCGCTATGCCTTGTTTTTGCAGGTGATCAAAGGTATCCATCGCGATCTGTCCTCCTTTTCGTTCCCATTCCACTCCGATGAACAACAAACGACAGGTGCCGGAATTGGGCTTTTTCCAATTCAGGTTTTCGGGTATCGCTTCAAGGTTGGCGCCCAACGGGACTACTGAAATTTTCTCTACGGGTATGCCGTAATCCCTGATGGCCGATTGCCTTGTCCATTCAGAGGCGACCATACAATGAGCCGCGTTTTCAAACGCCCGCTTATCCATTTCAATACCCTCCCTGATGTTATAACCGGCCATCCCGCTGAATGAAGGATAGTAGCCCTGCAATTGCTGAAAGGTCGCGTCGGTCAGGTAGATGATGGGTATTGTTGTTTTGCAAAAAGCGATCAGTTGGGGGGCCGATGGAACAAACAGGACGTCCACTTTTCTGCCGTTCAGGTCTTTTTCCAGCCGGCCGCTGAAGTATTTCGCATAGCGGGTCAGGAATTCCACGGCCGCTTTTTTACCCAGGGCCTTCTGGAACTGCTTGTGCAAAAGAAGGTATTCCCTCACCCGCCAGGGCCATTGATAAAAGAACAGTTCTGTTTCAAAATGTTTTTGTATGGCCTGGTGGGCATGGAAATAAGTCCCTGACCAGGCCTGTTTATCCGATGGGGCCCATCTTCCCGCAAAACCTATTTTTAGTCCGGGCATGGTCATAGATATTTCCTGGCGACCAGGTTGTAGGTGGTGTCTTTTTCCATGATATCCTCTACGGTGAGTTTCTTCAGGTATTTTTCCCAGGAATTGGTCTCCCAAAGATGGTACAGGTAAGCTTTCGGATAATGATCCACTTTCTCAAACAAAGATTCCAGTCCCTCCTTATCATACAGGGGAAAATAAAAAGACTGGGGATCGAGTATCCTGATGAGCCCGGGATATTTAATGGACAGAGTATGAGGTATGATGACGGAATGTTCATTCCAGTATTTGTCGCGCCCGGCAGACCGGAAACTGGCATAACTGTTCAGCCACAGGTTCACAAATTCACTGTCGGGGGCCGACATCAGCACTGCATTGCACAAACCGGCGATACGGTGTTTGTTGCCTCCGGTTACCAGGTTAATTAGTTTATACCGGAGCCGTTGGTGCCAGTTCTTGGGAACATAATCGGTCATATGCTCCTGGCCCATGACAAAATCGTTTTGAAGCAGATCTTGAAAAGGTCTTATACAGATCGTATCCAGGTCCAGGTATACCCCCCCGTATTGCCGGAGCGCCTGCAGCCTGACCACATCGGCCTTATGGGCAACATGGACCAGGGGTCTTCCAAAGACCTGTTCGGGCGAATGGATCTTATTGAGTGTAAGAGAAGGCCTGATCTTTTCCCACCATTCGCCTGAAGGCTCATAGGTAAAATGAAACAGTACCTTATCCGGCTTATTCAATTCGATCGCCGACCGGATGGACAGGTAATGCACCAATGAAAAAGGTATCCCTCCGAAATCGGGCTTAAGACCAAAAATAAAATGAAAGGTGTTCGGAATCATGGTATTCATTCACAAAGTATATAAAAAAACCATCTGTTTAAATGATTATAATTGCCCGGATACCTGTTCCAGGTCAGGTTTAATAAAAAAACGGGATTTTGAAAATGATTAATAACTTGCCTTCCATGAAGGGTCCGTTTATCTCCATATGCATTCCCGCCTATCAAAAGACGGATTACCTGCGCAGGCTGCTTGACTCCATCGCCGTACAAACGTTCACCGATCATGAGATCATCATCAGCGATGATAGTGCGGATGAGTCAGTGAAAAAATTGATTGAAGAATTCCGGGCCCTGAAAATCAACTACACCAGGAATATTCCGGCGGCCGGCATGCCTTCCAACTGGAATCTCGCCCTGCTCAAAGCCAAAGGCGAATGGATCAAGCTCATGCATGATGATGACTGGTTTTCTGCCGATACCGCGCTGCAACAATTCGCAAGTGAGGCAAAAAACACCCCGCATAGTTTCATTTTCTCGGCCTGCAATAATATTTATGCCACGGGCAAGGAAGTGCATGAGCATCTGAGCCCCTGGAAAAAAAAACTTCTGGATGAGGACCCGGTCAACCTGAGTTACCGAAATGTGATCGGACATCCCAGTACCGTGATGCACCGGAGGGATGAGCAACTATTATACGACACCCGTTTCCAATGGGTGGTGGATATCGATTTTTATATCCGTTACCTGAAAAAGTATCCGGGTTATCATTATATTCCGCAGATGCTGGTAAATATAGGCACGGATGATAAACAGTTGTCGCAGCAATTGTATAAGAACCCCAGGGTAGAAGTGCCTGAATACCTGGCGATGCTGGCCAAGTACCCCTCAAACCTCATGTGGGAACATGAAGCTGTTTTTCATTGTGTATGGGACCTGGTGAGAAGGTTCCGCATCGGCCATATCGGCATGATTGAAGAACTGGGTTACCAGGGCCCCTTACCGGATCATATCCAATCCATCATTGATTTTCAGCGTCCCATCCCCAGGCTGGTCATCAAACAAAGCCGCTGGTCGAAAAGGCTGATGCAAAAATGTTACCGGAAGTTAAAACCTTAAGATTTATAAAGATAGAAGGCTGCCTGGTCGGATCGTTGATCAAGGTCGTTCTGGCGATTGATCTTTTTGAAATGCTCTATATCCGATTCCCTGTATCCCGACGCTGATTTATCGACCATATATGACCGGGGATCGGGCAGGGCGATGTCTTTCGCATATTGATCGCTGCCGATCAGGCTCATATAATTCCCGTCAAAGACGGTCTTTCGCAATTCAAACCCTGCCTGTCCGGCCAGCAGTCGCATGCTGTCCTGTGTATGGATATAGATATGCCTCGGAGCATCCAGGTCCATCCAGTTCACACCGTATGTATCCCAGCCGTATCCGCCCATCACCGGCGTCCGGATCAGCAGGTATTTACCGCGTTTCAGTAGTTTGAATAATTGTTGCAATACGTTCAATGGCTCATCCATGTGTTCGAAGGCATGGTGCAGCATGATGAAATCATATTGCCCTTCCGTTTCGAAAATGCTTTTCCGGTAAATATTGATGGCGCCGTATTGATGGTCTTTTTCAATGAATGGGTCAATGCCGGTCAGGTTGGTGAAGCCGATCCTGAACAGGTTCAGCAGCAGGCTGCCGTTCCCGGTTCCCACATCCAGGATGGCATCGTTGTATTGAACACCCGCGTTCCTGATCCAGTGATAGTAATCCGGAACGGTATAGCCGATGGATAATAACCTGCCCAGTAATTTATGACGTCCATAGATCAGGTAGTCCGATTTCAACTTGCGCAGGGTATCGGGTTTTTCCCTAATGTCCAATTCCCGGTTAAAGGAATAATAGCCGTCGTTGGGATAATATTTACCCAGGTCGGCGGGAATATCCATCAACTGCATGCACCCGCAGTTGCCGCATTGCTGGTAGGTGAAAAACTCCCGGAGGCCCAACTGCATTTCCCTGACCCGGTGCAGGGTATTGTTTTGGGTATTATTGCAGATCTTACAGGCGGTCGGGTTCATACGGGCAAAAGGTTCAGCCACAAACTTAAACATAAATCATCAGCCCCGTACCAGGTGGTTTTGAATAAAAAAATCCCTTTCGCGGTACGAAAGGGATCGAATCAGGTCGTATGGATTACAGGGCTTCGGTAGCCATGGATTTCTGCACTTTTTTGCGGTCCTCTTCATTCAGGATCACTTTGCGCATACGTATATTCTTAGGCGTTACTTCAATACACTCATCCTGCTGGATATATTCCATGCACTCTTCCAGGGTCATCAGTGTCTTGGGTGCGATACGGCTGGCGTCATCGCTTCCGCTGGCACGGTGGTTGGTGAGTTTCTTGGGTTCGGTGGCATTCACCACCAGGTCGCCTGGCTTGATATGCTCGGCAATGACCTGTCCGGCGTAAACCTCTTCACCCGGATCCACAAAGAATTTACCGCGGTCCTGTAATTTATCGATGGAGTAACCCGTTGTTTTTTCTGTATTCTTCGAAAGCAATACCCCGTTGTTCCGGCCGGGTATGGACCCCTTCCAGGGCCTGTAGTCGGTGAACCGATGGGCCATTACGGCTTCACCGGCTGTATTGGTGAGCATATTGCTGCGCAGTCCGATCAGTCCGCGGGAAGGAATATCAAATTCGAGGTGCTGCATTTCACCCTTGCTTTCCATGATCAGCATTTCGCCCTTACGCTGGGTGACCAGGTCGATCACTTTACCGCTGAATTCCTGTGGCACATCCACCACCAGGTTCTCGAAAGGCTCGCATTTCTTTCCGTCGATCTCTTTGATGATGACGGTGGGTTGTCCGACAGTGAGCTCATATCCTTCACGGCGCATGGTCTCGATCAGGATACCCAGGTGCAGGATACCCCGGCCAAAAACCTGGAAACTGTCCGCGCCATCGGTATCTTCCACCTTGAGGGCCAGGTTCTTTTCGGTTTCCTTCATCAGCCTGTCGCGCAGGTGGCGGGAGGTAACGAATTTCCCATCCTTTCCGAAGAAAGGGGAATTGTTGATACTGAACAGCATGCTCATCGTGGGTTCGTCCACGCTGATCACGGGTAATGCTTCCGGCACTTCCGCGTCACAGATGGTATCCCCGATATTGAAGTCATCCAGTCCAACGATGGCGCAAATGTCTCCTGCGCTCACCGCAGTTACTTTTTTCTTGCCCAGGGCCTCAAAAGTATAGAGCTCTTTCACCTTCATTTTCTTCAATCCGCCTCCGGCCTGGACCAGGACGATGTTCTGTGCTTCACGGATGGTACCCCGGGCCACTTTCCCCACGGCGATACGCCCCAGGAAAGAAGAATAATCCAATGAAGTGATTTGCATCTGGGTTGCGCCTTCATTCACCTTGGGTTCGGGTACATGTTCCAGTATGGCATCCAGTAATGGGAAAATATTATCCGTTTCGGTCAGGGAGGTATTCATCCAGCCATGCTTGCTGCTTCCGTAGATGGTCGGAAAATCCAGTTGCTCTTCAGTGGCATCCAGGTTGAAGAATAATTCAAAAACGGCGTCATGCACTTCATCCGGACGGCAGTTGGGCTTATCCACTTTATTGATCACCACGATGGGATGTAAACCCAGCTTCAGGGCTTTCTGCAAGACGAAGCGGGTCTGCGGCATGGGACCTTCAAAGGCATCCACCAGCAACAAAACGCCGTCGGCCATTTTCAATACGCGTTCCACTTCACCACCAAAGTCGGAGTGACCCGGGGTATCGATCACATTGATCTTGATATCCTTGTAGGTGACCGATACGTTTTTGGAAAATATGGTGATGCCTCTTTCTCTTTCCAGGTCGTTGTTGTCCATGATCAGTTCACCCGTTTCCTGGTTGTCCCGGAAGATATTGGTGCTGTGCAGGATCTTGTCGACCAGCGTTGTTTTTCCGTGGTCAACGTGGGCGATGATGGCGATATTCCTGATATTCATTTGATGTTCTTTTCGCTTTTGGCGTTCAGCTTGTTTAAAAGAAAAAAATCTTTTAGCTTGTTTGCCTTGAACCGCTAGCTGTTTTTAAGGGCGCAAAGGTACGTTAAATAGCCCGGAATTCAAGGTTAGATTTAAATTAAGTCCGGTGTCGCGTTATAACACAAGGCTTTAAAGATCAATGTCTTGAGCAATATAAAACAGCATCCCCGCCAAAAGGCAGGGACGCTTACACCAAACCCTGTATAACCAACTCTCTTTTAAACCACCCCTTTCCAGCGCAGGAAACCTGCGGTTCCCAATAACAGTGCACTGATCAGGAGGATACCCCGGGGCCCGTTACCGTTTCCGGCCATGTCCGCTTTTACTTCCGGGAGCAAGGTGGCATATTGTACATTCGACATCTTTTCATCTTCATTATCGACCGAGGCCTGTTCCTCCCAATTATCCAGGTTCCTTCCGGTGAGCGCGGTCAGTTGCACCAATTCGTTCTTTCTCCTTTTTCTCAGATCCTGCAGGTATTTCCTGCCCGCGTCACAGTTGAGATCACCGGTGGCCGGATGGGTGATGACATACCTGGCCTGGTAGTTCTCCGTGTTGGGGGTTACCTGGAACATCAGGTCCTGCGGAAAACTGCTCCGGTTGTACCGGAAATGCAACCGGGTGAAATGAACATTCTTCCGGCCGTTATCAGGTTCGTCATTGTCGATATCGCTGTAATCATTCCAGTCCTTGTTCTTCAGCCACCAAACCCCGCTCTGAACCAGGTCCTGTTCAGATGGCGCTTCAGCGACACAGGGATCGCATTTCAGGTAATTCTGAGGACTTACATCCCAGGCGTATTCCAGGAATCCCACGCTTTTATCCTCATTATTCCATTGCTTATCGAACAGGTTGCTGTAAAAAGCGCTGAAATTATTCTGCACGAACAGCGGAATGTGCTGACCGGTGGGAATATTGACATTGCGGTAGTTGGTACATTCGATCCTGCCCTTACGGGTGAAGGCGTAAACGATCAGGTCCTGGTCGCCGTCGGCATTGGCCATGCCCAACCGGATAGGCAACATGAATTTGGGAGAATTGAAATTGATCTGGATCGGACGCAGGAAATTGTTATTGAGTTTCTGTTTTTCCTTTTCATTGACCTTGACCACAAAGAACTTGAGGTTGCTTTTGATATAGGGGTCCAGCACTTCTTCGGCTCCGGCCGGTATCTTATACCCGTTCGTGGTCAGCCATTCCTTGAGCCCGCCGCTCTCCTTTGCGCTCAGGATCAGGATATCGTATTCACCCACCAGGTATTTGGCTTCCACTTTCACGCCGAGGTCTTTCGCACGGATATTACCCGAAGCCTTATCCTCCGATTTACTCATGGCTGAGGTGGGCGCCATTTGTTTCAATTCGTCATAAGCATATTTTTCACAGGGGTTCTGGTCCCAGTATTCCACCAGCCTCGGCGCTGAATAATCGTTCAGTCGCTGGAAGATCGAAGGTTCAACGACATGGATGTCGCTCTTCTGTAACACCACGGGTACCGGTACCACCATGGCGAAATCCTTAGTGTCCCCTTTAAAATCATTGTACATGGTGATGACCGTTCGGTTGCCATCCCTCACCAGGATCACCTGGCTGGTCTTGTTCTTCAGGGTCCCGTCGGCCTTGCTCACATAAAATCCGCAGAATGAATAGAGGAGCGGCGATATGCCGATCATGGCTCCAATGATCATTAATTTTCTTTTCATATTTTTCGTTTTAAAGTTGACGTTCACATCACGGCATGCGTATAAACGGCCTGTAAGAATTGTTTTTCCTTTGGAGTGGTTTTTTCCCGGTTATCCCATTCGAATTTCTTTGCCGGAAAGATCCTGTCCAGTACAGGAACAAGCGGTTGTGCAAAGACTAATACCCAGATCGGCGCGCCGTTCATGAATTTGAATGTGGCCAGGTAAAAGGCGGCGATCGCGATGGCCACTGCCCAGCCGATCCTCGCCCAGGGATGATCGGGCGTGGTCTTTGGATCGGTGATCATGAAAAAGGAAAACAACAACAGACTGCCGGTAGAAACAGATTGAATAAAGAAATCCATCGGCCAGCCGAGGTAGACGACCTGGCGGTAAAAAAGCAAACCGGCAAAAGTGAGGAGGAAAGCGAGGCTCACATCCAGTTTTTGCACTCGTGTGGTGACGATAAAACCCAGGCATAATACGCCGAACAGTATGACCATATTGCTTCCCCACTGGGCCGGACTGATCCAGGCCTGGCCTGTGAGATAAACGGCCGTAACGATACCCAGGGCCGAAGGATTGAACAGGTGTTTACCCCTGATGCGGATCAGGTATTTGGAAGCGATGGAAACAACGGCAGCCAATATCGCCACCGGCCATTGGTTTGTTTTGAGCAGGAGACTGAGACCCAGTGAACTGATCAGAAAAGATGGAACCGTTCTCATGAATTGCCGATTCCAGTCTGTAGAAAAAAGGATCGCCGGTTTAGGTTTGAAGAAAATACTGAAGAAAAGCTGGGTGACCCCGGAAGCGGTCAAGTAGGTGAGGTATAACCACCACTCAGCGCTCCAGTGCAGGTAATAGATACCGTAAGTAAGAAACACAACCTGAAAGATGATCTGGAAATACCGGGCGTCGCGAAATACAGGCAATGTGGGCATAAGGTTGATTTGTAACTAGGATGAAACGCCAAAACGAATTGCATAAACCAGTTGTTAAATTATTGTCAATGCAGGTCAAGATTTTTTTTATGGAAAAAAACGAAGACGGAATCACCCCTTAAAAAAGAAGACCATTTTAACGTCCCTTGAAAGTCTCGTTGCAGGAGTGGTAAATTATTATTAGCTTGGTTCGTTAAAAAATAGTTTCATGCAGGCATCCTCTCCCTTATCCCGCTTTTTAAACTGGGAAAAAAAAATCCCGGATGATGTCTTCCTGCGCCTTGCCGTAAAAAAGGGCTGGAAGACCACTACCTGGGCAGAGGCGGGGAATGAAGCCCGTCGCCTGGCGGCCGGTTTACACTCGCTTGGGGTCAGACCCGGGGAACATGTAGCCATCTTATCCAAGAATTGTCCTCAATGGGTGATCGCGGATCTCGCCATCATGATGGCGGGTTGTGTTTCGATCCCGATCTACCCGACATTATCCGCGGCTTCCATAGAACCAATTCTCTCGCACAGTGACTCCAGGGCCATCTTCATTGGAAAGCTGGACGACTATTCCCTGCAGGCGGGAGGTATTCCGGAAAGTATCCTGCGCATCGGCGTGGAAGCCTATGGGATCGGCGAAACGTTTAGTATGGAAAAGTTGGTCTGCAACAACGAACCCCTCGGATCGGTGAAGGATTGGGGACCTGATGACATACTGACGATCATCTACACCTCCGGTACAACCGGCAAAAGCAAAGGAGTGATGCATAGTGTGAAAGCATTCGAAGCGGTGATCCCGCTGGTTCGGGAATCCCTCAAAATGCCGGACCGGCCAAGGTTGTTCTCCTACCTGCCAATGAGCCATATCGCCGAAAGGATGGCCATCGAACTCCTGAGCCTTTACGCAGGAGGGATGATCTCCTTTGCCGAGAATATCGATCGTTTTCCGGATAACCTGAGGGATACAGAACCTCATCTGTTCTTTGCCGTTCCCCGCATCTGGGGCAAATTGCAGGAAGGCATTCTGAAAAAACTGCCGCAAAAAAAACTGGATCTCTTATTATCCCTCCCGTTGGTGAGCACCTTGTTGAAAAAGGCGATCCGGAAAAAACTCGGACTCGCTAAAGCATCCCACATCTACAGTTCAGCGGCGCCTCTGGCACCTGAACTCCAGCAATGGTGGCATCGGCTGGGTATCCCGTTACGGCAGGCTTACGGGATGACCGAAGACTGTGTATACTCTCATTTCGATTTGCCCGATGATTTCCGTGTCGGGAAAGTAGGCCGGCCCTTACCGGGTTTACAAACCAGGTTTTCGGATGCCGGTGAACTGATGGAAAAAAGTTCCGGTAACATGATCGGTTATTATAAAGAACCCGGCCTCACCGCTGAAGCCTTTACAGAAGACGGCTTTTTAAGGACCGGGGATATCGGAGAATACGACAAAGACGGTTTTTTAACGATCACCGGCCGGGTCAAGGACCAATTCAAAACGGATAAAGGAAAATACATCGCCCCTTCGCCCATTGAGATGCAACTGCTCGCCCATGAAAAAATAGAACAGGCCTGCGTGGTAGGAACGGGTGTGCCACAACCCATCGCCATGGTCACTTTAACGGAAGCGGGTAAAAAAACAGGGGCAGGGGACCTCGTGAATGAACTGATCCCGTTCGTGAGATCATTGAACAGCAAACTGGAGGTATTTGAAAAACTGGAAAAGCTGGTCATCCTGGAAGAAAGCTGGACCATCGAGAATGGCCTGCTGACGCCAACCCTGAAAGTAAAAAGGAATGAATTGGAAAAAATGCATTTGCCCAAATACCCTGTGTGGTACCAGGAAAAAGAGATGATCGTTTGGGGAAAATAAGGGCAGTTCAGTCTGCCTGTTTCACCGATCTCTTTCTGATCAAACCGGTAACGGTATACTCACCCTGATCCTGCATCCGTTTCCGGGAGAACTTTTCAGTTCCACTTTTCCGCCAAAACTTTCAGCCCGGCTGATGATGTTGATGATGCCCAAGCCCTTGGAGGCGACCGACTGGTCAAAACCCCTGCCGTTATCATCGATATCGAGTTCCAGTTGCTGACCGTCATCCGTCAGTTGGATAAACACTTCAGTCGCCTCGGCGTATTTGAGTATGTTGTTCATGATCTCCTGGGCGATCCGGTACAGGGCCAATTGCAACTCACGGCTGAGTTTGTCCGGCTCATTCAATTGCTGGTTGAAGACGACCTGGAATTTTCCGGGTATGCATAAGCCCGAAGCCATTTCTCCCAGTGCGGCGCAAATACCGTTGTGTTTCAGGATCCCGGGGTTGAGGGTATGGCTGATGGACCGGATCTCACTGACCGCATTGCTGATGTATTCAATGCTCTGTTTCACATATTCGGATGCGGAAGACTGTTCTCTCGCTACGATCTTCAAAAACAAGAGGGCTGAAGCGAGCAATTGGTTCACATTATCGTGTAGTTCTTCGGATATCTCCTTTCGTTCCCTTTCCTGTGCGATCAGCGCGGCGGTCACCATATCCTGTTTCTTCTTCATTTCCGCTTCCAGCACCTCGCGTTGCAGCCGGCGTTCTTCACTGACATCCTGCATGGAACCGATCAGGCGAATGGCCCTGCCTTTTCCATCGCGGATGATGTAAGCCTGGTCGATCACATGTTTATAGGTGTTTTCGGCACATTTGTAACGGAATTCACTCATCCACCGGCTGGCGTCACCATGTATCGCCTCCTGCAGGGAACGTTCCGCTGCTTCGGCGTCATCCGGATGGATGTTATCGTTATTGAAATCCATCAGGTCGCCGTTAGAACTGTAATCAAAAAATGCATTGCTTCCGCCAAAGCGCTGGATACGGTTGGTTTGAAGATCCCAATCCCAGATCACATCCCGGGTGGCCTTACCGGCATATTCAAACCGTTCGTGCATCTTGTTCAGCGCCTCCTTGGCATTGACTTCGCTGGTGATGTCGATGGATTGGTTACCGATCAGTATCTTCCCATCATTCGAAGGCATTGGAAACTTATAAGTACGGAAATGATGCGTATTGCCGTTTTGGTCAACCCAGTCCTGAAGATATTCCACCGCTTTATTACGATCCATGACCGAGCGGTTCTCCAGCAGGGCCCTATCACTTTTATCGGGTGAGGACATTTCCCGGATATTCAACCCGATCATATCATCCGAAAAACGGAAGGCCGCCTTGAACCTGGAATTCATATATAAGAGGGTCCCGTTCTCATCAACGACCCAGGCCAGTTGAGGTGCATTCTCCATGAAAGATTCGAACCGGTTCTTCTGATCGAGCATTTGTTGTCCGGCTTCAACCAAATTGGTGATCTCCATGGATTGGCCACCCACCATCCGGTTGCCGTCCTGGTCGCGGATCGGGAATTTACAGGTCTCGAAATGCCTTGGCTTTCCGTTGTCATCAGTATACTGATATCCATACCGGATGATCTGGTTACCGGCCAATACTTCCTTTATGGAAATCTTGGCTTTTTCGCGTATCACTTCCGGATACAGGTCATGATTGTCTTTTCCCAGGTTCTCATCCGTGAATCCGCTTGATCGCTTGAACGTGGAGTTCATGTAACGGGTTATTCCTTGTTCATCAACGATCCAGGCCAGCAGGGGGGCGTTATCCATAAAAGACCTGAACTGGCTCTTTTCCAGGACCAGTTGTTGTTTGCTGATCGTTTCTCCGGTGATATCGATCGCCTGCCCGCCGATGAGCCGTTTGCCGTCGGTGCTTTCAACCGGGAATTTGTAAACGCGGTAATAGACCGGTTTTCCGTCGGGCTTTACACCCGTCTCAAAAACCTCAACACTTGACCGGGTCTGCAATACCATTTCATCACTAGCCTTACAGTTTGGGCGCATGGATTCGGGATAGAACTCAAAGATGTTCCTTCCATTAATATCCTCCGGCACTCCGAACGCCTCTTTGAACAAGGAATTCATATAGTAGATATTCCCTTCCTCGTCATTGATCCAGGCCAGCGATGGCGTGTTTTCCATGAAAGAGTGGAATTGTTTCTTCTGTTTTTCCAATTCCAGCCGGCTGATCTTTTTTTCTGTGATATTGATCGCCTGCCCGCCCACCAGTTTTTTCCCGCTGAGCGTTTTCACCGGAAATTTATAGACCTGGTAATAGACGTCATCCCCATTCTTGTCCGTTCCTTTTTCGATCCTGTCGATCCGGGCATTATTATTCAATACTTCAAGATCTGTTTCAAGCCAGCCCTTCGTCATTTCTTCGGGAAAACAACTGAACAGGTTTTTTCCCAATGCCTTATCGGTAAGTCCGAACACTTTCTTGTACAGCGAATTCATGTAATACAAGGTTCCGTTCTCGTCGTTGATCCAGGCCATGGCGGCCGTATTCTCCATGAATGAAGTAAACTCCTCCCGCTTGATGACCAGTTCTTCCGCAGCCCTTTTTTCATTGGTGATGTCCTTATTCACGGATATCAGGCCGGCGGCCTGACCCTGGTTATCCTTGATGACACTGATGGCGCTTTGCATATACAATCGTTTCCCGTCCTTCATCCTGACCAGGAGTTCGCCTTTCCAAAAACCATTTTTCCTGATCACATCAAGCGTATCTTCATTTGTACTGCCCAGGGTCTTGATGATGAAAAAATCTGTCATGGGTCTGTTCAGTACATCCTGAGGAGTAAAGCCAAAGAGCATTTCCGATGACAGGTTCCAGCTTTTTATGTGCAGGTCCATATCCGTTGAGATCACCGCATCAGAGATATTGTCCAGCAATACGGCCTGCTGAATCAGTTCCTGCTCCACTTTTTTCTGTTTGGTGATATCGGTTCCGATAAAACTGATCTCCCTGATCTTATTCTGCTCATCGGGTATGGCGGAGATCTCCCACCTGAACCAGTGTTCATCCTGGCCCTGGTAACTTTTTATTTCGATGGCGATCACATTCTCCGGATGGCTGAGGCAATTCTCCTTGGCCCGGATGAATTTGTCGATCTGGAAGGATTGGATCACTTCATGGAAAAGGAGCCCTTTTTTCTGGTCCACATCCAGACCAAATTGCTTTTTAAAGAGTTTATTGGAGTGCAGGAAACGCAAATTGGCATCGGTGATGCCGCAGAGGAATTCCGATGAATTGTCCAGCAAAGAGAGGGGAGAAAAGTTAGGGGATTTCATGTATTGGATCTGTCTTTTTTAGGGATTCGACGGTGATGGTTGAATAGGTATCAGTAGAAGTTCATGGTTGATGCTGTTTGTAAATCCGGAATTCCGGGTTTGAATGTCGTGAAATTGAAAAGGGTATTGGATTCCAGGATATCCGAATAACAGGAATAACGCAATTTTAGTGCCACTCATGCGGGCCTATCATACATATTTATTTGGCCTATATATAAATACCTAGAGGATTGATATGTTTTTGAATTCGCTTCAAAATCATCCTGAAACCTTGTTTGATCCGGGCTATCGATCCAGCCTAAATGGCGGACAACGGAACTGGCAGAATCCTTCAATTCCCTGTTCCCAGCCTACCCATGCCGGGATTACACCGCAGGTACCTGTAAATTCTATCCAGGCATACCCTTTTCACCGCTTATCAAAAACCAGGAAAATAAATGGGACAAACCTGTAATTTGAAGATTATCCGGATGAGTTCGCAAGTCAGGAAATATCCGAAAAAGGATATTCTAAGAAGGAAATGACATTAATCAATTAACAGTCAATCATGAGTAACGCTGCATTAGATAAAGCTTATGCCACACAGATCGCCAACATTGAAAAATCGACAGGGAAAAAACTGGCGGAGTGGGCGTCCATTTTAAAAAAATCCGGTTTCGAAAAAC
Organism: Chitinophagaceae bacterium; assembly: GCA_016721725.1. GTDB lineage: Bacteria > Bacteroidota > Bacteroidia > Chitinophagales > Chitinophagaceae > Ferruginibacter. The sequence continues at coordinate 607,195 of JADKHN010000001.1, forward strand.
ACGGTGAACTGGTCAGATTCCTGAAAGAAAAACACGGGATCACCCACGGGAATGCCAATATGCTGGTGCACCAGGCCAAACAAAGCCATGCCGCCGCACCGGAAAACGATACCGACTGGATCGCGGAACAATACAAAGGGAAAGAAACTTTGAAGAAATGGCACGACAAGATCATGGCGGGGGTGAACAAACTGGGTAAGGACATTGAGGTCTCTCCTAAAAAAGCCTATGTCAGTTTAAGGCGGAAAAAGCAATTCGCGATCCTTCAGCCTTCCACCAGGGAGAGGCTGGATGTTGGATTGAATATCAAGGGTGTGGCTCCTTCGGGAAATGCGGAAGCAGGTTCCAAATGGAATGCCATGTGTACACACCGCATCCGGGTGGAAGATGAAAAAACGATCAATGCCGACCTGTTCAACTGGATCAGAAAAGCTTACGAACAGGCTGGGTGAAACGTCCCCTCATAAAAAACCCTGAACGGTGGTTCAGGGTTTTTTAATGCCGGTATTTTTTATTACTTCTTCTTAAAGGTTCCCTCCATATATTTCATTTCCTTGCCGTCCGGGCCCGTGCCATACATCGCCAGGGAATAGGCATTGTCGTCAATGATCGTCATCTCTTCGCGGATATCCATGTCCTTGCCGGTCATAGGATCGGTCTGGATCCCTTTCAGGCTCAGTGTTTTTGTCGCTTCGTTGAAGGTTCCGGTCATCCGGATGATCCCCGTTCCGAAGTTGTCGATCCAGGTACTGATGAACATTTTCTTACCGTTATCATACCCCATCGTACTCATGCCTTCCATGGGCTGGCCCATCATCGTGGTGCTGAATTTACCGATCACATAACGCCCGCCCATCACAGAGGACTGAACGTTTGTGCCTTTGGACTTGGTGGGAGGGGTATTCGGCGCGTTCCAATTGCTTAATTCGGCCTCCCAGGTGCCGTTCGTTTTTTCCATCCATTTGTGCATGGCTCCGGGTGTGGCGAAATCCTGCCAGGCCTTCATCATGGCCGCGCTATCCATCGGCGGGGCGGGGGCCTCTGTTTTCCCCGTTTCCTTTGGAACGGCGCCGGAATCCGTTTTGGGTTTATCCGTCTCACCTCCGCTGTTACAGGCTGAGAAAAATAAGGCGGCTGAGCATAATAACAGGAATGTTTTTTTCATATGCGTTTTTTTTACAAAATACAATTCAGGAATCGAATCTGCAAGGATTTTTGATGAGCGGTCAGGAGGGCTCAGCCGCATGGTCAGAGAGTACTTTATCTATCCGCGCCTTCAGGTCATCGAATTCCGTATACCCGCGAGCCAGTAAAATAAACCTGGTTTCACTCAACTGGATAAAGACCTGAGGAAAGGCATCCACCTGCAGTTGCCGGCAGAGTGCAAATTCATAATAAGCCTGTTCTTTATATTCCTCAGATTTCAGTTTTTCATAAAAAGCCTCCGGATTGATGGAGTATTTTTCAAGGAGGTGCCGGTAGGCCTCATCGTCATCGAGGTCGCGGCCTTCCGCATTCAAGGCAAGCTGCAGGTCGGAAGCGAATTCGATCTGCCGGCCGGGAAGATATTCCTTGAAGATACAGAGTGCAATGGCCGGTTTTTCTGAATTCATGTACCAGTCGCTTTCCTCCGGATTTTGGATATGCCACAAGTAATCTTTCCCGAAACGGATGCCGGTCGTGGCTTCAACCTGTTGATAAGCTCCCTGGATATACCCGGCGATCTTTTCAATGGGCCGTACCTGTTCCCCGATGATCATACCGCCACTCAACACTTCGAAATCCAGTTTGTCCTTATACTCCGCAAATACCCTTTGCATGACCGGGCTGAATCCGTAGCACCAGCCGCAGTAGGCATCATAGCAATAAATGAGGGTGGGGTTCATGATAGAACGATTCGTATAATTGATTCTTGCCGATACAAATATAGTTTGCTCATGCCGAAATCAGGGTGAGTCACCCCTGATGGGTGGCTCACCCTGATTTCGGGGACCAGATTATTCCAATTTAGACGAAGGCCAATTTGCTGAATAATAATATTCAACCTGGCTTTTATGCAATTGTATGAACGCATCCTTTCCGCCAAAAAAATCCAGGACCTCATTTACCTGTAAAAATGAATAGTCATTTGCAATAATTCCCCTGTATGAGGAATGGGGATAATCCTTAAATTCTTTTACAATCTGGTGCTTTTGTGCATTTGCATTCACATAAATAATCGCCTGCTGCAGATACGCCTCATCTTGAATTTCATTCCTGCGGAAAGGCTTCTGAAATAGCCCTCCCTTTCTGTGATACTTATTATTGTGGTAGTTCGCAAAGGAAACCAGAAAACTGTTCATTTGCCTTTCAATCATAGCGTCAAACAGCAATGCGTTTGATTGATCAGTTACGAAATCCTTCATCTTACCCGTTGTTGATGACTGGGGTAATTCGTTGATTGCATCAGCTATTTGTTGTTTCGATCTGATTCTTACAATATGGTGCGTGTGGTTTTTAAGAAAACAATAACTCCATAATTCAAAGAAAGCAGCGTTGAATTGTCTGAATCGCAGCAAAAAAACTTCATAATCTTTTTCTTCCGGAAACAGGAAAAGTCTGTCTATGCTTTTGCATACAATATGATAGAACCGTTCAGGGTAAAACGGCGCCTTAAATTCAATAGGGGTTGGCATCGTTCAGTTTTATAGGGTTGTTTCAAACCGGTGAGCCACCCTGTTGGGGTGACTCACCGGTTTGAAACTATCAATGCGCTTCCAGCCAGTTATCACCCACACCGATCTCGGCATCCGTGGGCACCCCATTGGGTAAGGCCAAAGCCGTTTGCATGCAATGCAGGATGATGGGTTTAATGATCTCCACTTCTTCCCTATGGGCATCGAAGACCAGTTCGTCATGCACCTGCAGCAGCATCCTGGACCTGAACCGGTGCTTATTGAATTCTTCGTGGATGCGGATCATCGCCAGCTTGATCATATCGGCCGCCGAACCCTGTATCGGGGAGTTGATGGCATTGCGTTCGGCGAATCCGCGAACGGTGAAGTTGGCCGAATTGATGTCCCGTAACCAGCGCTTTCGCCCCATCAGCGTTTGCACGTAGCCGTTCTCCTTCGCGAAATTGATGGTATCGTCCATATACTTCTGGATATTGGGAAACTGCTTTTTATAATTGTCGATGATCTCCTTCGCTTCCGCACGGGGAATGCCCAGGTTTTCCGCGAGTCCGAATGCGCCCTGCCCGTAGATGATACCGAAATTGACGCTCTTGGCCTTGTACCTCATCTCCTTGGTCACTTCTTTTTCCTGCACATTAAAGACCTTTGCCGCCGTTGCGGTATGGATGTCCTTTCCGGTGCGGAATGCATCGCACATGTTGTCATCGCCGCTGATGGCGGCCACGATACGCAGTTCGATCTGCGAATAATCAGCCGACACGAGCAGGTGATCCTTATCCCTGGGGATGAAGGCCTTTCGGATCTCGCGGCCCCGTTCGGTACGCACAGGGATATTCTGCAGGTTGGGATTATTGCTGCTCAGCCTGCCGGTGACCGCAACCGCCTGGGCATAACTGGTATGTACCCGCCCGGTCCTGGGGTTGATCATCAGGGGCAAGGCATCCACATAGGTTGATCTCAGCTTGGTGTACTCCCGGAACGAAAGGATATCATCCACGATCTTGTTCTGATGGGCCAGCTTGAGCAACACATCCTCGCCGGTGGCATACTGGCCGGTCTTGGTCTTTTTGGCCTTGGGGTCGATCTGCATCTTGTCGAACAGCACTTCACCCAATTGTTTGGGAGACGCCAGGTTGAACCGAACACCGGCCTGTTTATATACACTTTCCTCCGCAGCCTTCGCTTCCTTTTCCAGTTCTTTTGAATACTCGTTCAGGAATTTCTCGTCCACCCGTATCCCTTCGAACTCCATGGCGGTCAGCACTTTCACCAGGGGATTCTCCACCTCGGAAAAAACTTTCTCCACCTCCTTCTGCTTCAGCAGGGGCATAAAGACATTTTTCAATTGCAGGGTGATGTCGGCATCCTCCGCGGCATAGTCCTTTATCTTCTCCGGTTCCACATCACGCATATTACCCTGGCCTTTCCCTTTTTTCCCGATGAGTTCCTCAATATGTACCGGTTCATACCCCAGGAATTTCTCACTCAGGTCATCCATGCCCCGTTTGCCATCCGGCTCGATCACATAATGCGCCAGCATGGTATCGAATATTTTTCCGCTGAGTTCAAATCCATACCACTTCAGGATCAGCATGTCATATTTCAGGTTCTGCCCGATCCAGGTCTTGCTTTCATCACCGAACAAGGGAGCGAATTGGTTGAGGATACCCAGGGTTTTTTCCTTCTCCGGCGGACAGGGAATATAATACCCTTCACCGGGCCTGATGGAAAAACTGAGCCCTACCAGTTCGGCCAGGTTGGCATCGATACCTGTTGTTTCGGTATCGAAACAGATCTCATTCGAAGCATTCAAAATGGACAGGAGATCGCTGATCTTTTGTGACGAATCGACCAGGAAATATTCGTGGGGGGTGTTATTGATATTTTTGGTGACCGGCATCGGGTTTCCCTCATTGCCGGAGGCCTCATTTCCTATCCCGCCGTCCGCTGAAATTATCTCCGGAGACTCAACGATATTCCCGAAAAGGTCCATCTGCAGTTTTTCTTTTTCAGCTTTGGCAGCGGGGGCCTGTTTAGTTCCGTTACCAGACTGGCCATTTGCGCCTGTAGACTGTAGTTCGATTTCCTCACCCAGGATCCGCTTACCCAGGGTCTTGAATTCAAGTTCGGCGAAGACATCGGTCAGGACCTCCTTGTTCATCTCCTTGATGCGGAAATTCTCTTCATGAAATTCCACCGGGACATTGGTGATGATGGTGGCCAGTTTCTTACTCATGAGGGCGAGGTCCTTACCAGCCTGGACCTTTTCACCCAGTTTGCCTTTGATCGACGCGGCATTGTCCAGCACATTTTCCAGGGTACCGTATTCTTTCAGCAATTTGGCCGCGGTCTTTTCTCCCACGCCGGGGATCCCGGGGATATTGTCCACCGCATCCCCCATGAGTCCGAGTATGTCGATCACCTGGCTGACTGATTCTATATCCCATTTTTGACAGACCTCAACAGGACCCTGGATCTCGAAACTGCCTCCCTGGTAAGGCGGTTTATAGATCTTGATATGGTCACTGACCAGTTGCCCGTAATCCTTGTCGGGTGTCACCATGAAAACCTCATAGCCCGCTTTTTCGGCATCCTTGGCCAGGGTGCCGATGACGTCGTCTGCCTCATAACCATCGATCGCGATCACGGGTATGTTGAATCCTTCGATGATCCTTTTGATATCGGGAACCGCGGAAAGGATATCCTCCGGTGTTTCCTGCCGGTTGGCCTTGTAATCGGCGAAATCGGTATGTCTTTCCGTGGGGGCATGGGTATCAAAACAAACAGCCATATGCGTTGGATTCTGGTTCTTGATCAGTTCGATCAGGGTATTGGTGAATCCGAACTGGGCATTGGTATTTCGGCCCTTGCTGGTGATCCGGGGATTGCGTATTAAGGCATAATAGGCCCGGAATACCAGCGCAAAGGCGTCCAGGAGGAATAACTTTTTCTGCATGGCATAAAAGTAAAACAAATGAGGCTGCCAATCAAGATTCCGTAAAATAGAGAAGGCCGCTCCGATGACGGAGGGCCTCCTAAGTTTGTATAAACTAAAACTAACTGCCGGGGTTTACAGACTGGCGATGTTCAACCGGGTGACCCCGTTGTTCATCAGATCCACCTGGCCATTGCTCACGGAGGATATCTTCCAGTAATTATTCAGTCGCACCAATGCAGGGTCGCCGGTGGACAGGTTGATATTGACGCTTTTTGAAAATTGGTCTTCTGCCCAGTTACCGTTCACTTCAATGCCATTCTTAACCGCTTTGATGTCACCGGAACTCGTGAATGTGAACGAATAGCCTGCAAAATCATTGGTCTGGTCGTTATTGGTATCCAGGAAAAGGTTCACTTTCCAGGCTCCCTTAATGATCACCGGGGTGGCTGCCTGTGCTACGGTATAATCTTCAATGCTGGTACAAGCGGCGAAGTACAGGATGACCGCACACTTGATAGTGAATAGGAGGAAGGGCTTTTTCATGCTGTTTTAGGATTTGGAATTCCCATATATAACAGAAAAAAAGCCTGTTTATTGTGTAAAACCGGGGAAATTTAGAACCGGGTCTCCAGGTAGTGGGGTAACATGGCTCTCCAGGTGGGCCAGTCGTGCTTCCATTCCTCGCTCCAAACATCCAGTTCGTAGTTGACCCCCTTGTTGTAAAGCGCTCCGGCAAAAGCCCTGGAGGCATTGGGGTCCTCGTAATCGCCGCTGCCGGTGAGGATATGGATATGCTGGCTTTTACGGATCTGCTCCAGCATATGATGATCGGTGAGGTTGGGCAGGTGGTGCATGGGTGAATTGAAATAGACCTGCTCGTCGAAATATCCTTTGGTATAATCGGTGAGGTCGTAAACCCCGCTCATGGAGATGACCCCGTTGATGAGGTCGGGACGTTTCAGGAACAAATTCATGCTGTGCAGGGCGCCGAAAGAAGCGCCGCTGGTGATGATGGGCGTTTCGAAAGAGGTGGCGTTTCGGATGAACGGGACCACTTCATTATAGACATATTCATTGAACTGGTTATGACGGATGGCCTTATGCTCACCCAGCATGTCGTTATTGAGCCAGCTCTCGTTATTGATGCTGTTGATGGAGAACACCCGCACTTTGCCGCTGTTGATATAGGGGGCCAGGATATCCATGAGCTGGAAACGCTCGTATTCGAGGTAATCGGCGGCGGCGGTAGGCACCAGCAAGAGGGAAAAACCATAATCGCCATAGGATACGATGGGCATTTCCTTTTGCAGGGCGGGACTGAACCAGGAGTTGAGTTCTCTCTTCATGTTGAATTATATTAAACCGCAAAGATGCATAAAATATATATTACAATGAAGGTCTTAAATGACTATTCTTTTAATACCGTCTTTTAATAATTTGGTTTGAAAGTTGATGATCAGACCTAATTTATAGCCTCCAAGTGTCATATAAGTGAGAAGTTGGGCCATATGAACATCGCTAATACGGTCCACACGTTTTATTTCGACCACTACCATTTCTTCAATGACAATATCTAATCGGTAGCCCAGGTTCAGTTTCACTTCCTTATAAATAACTGGCATCGTCTTTTCTTTTTCCACATAATACCCCATTTGAATCAGGTCATAATAAAGAAATTCTTTATAGGCCGACTCCAGAAGTCCAGGGTCAAAGATTTTATGAATTTGGATAGAACAACCGATAATATCATTTGAGATTCTGTTTTCGATCATGATCATGTTAAATGAATAACAATATCGAAAGGTAATATTGAATTCAGGGTTTATGCTGTAAACTGGAAAAGAAATTTCTTTTCAATTGAAGTGTTTTCAACAAAATAATTTGCGTTAATCCCCAGGGAGGGAGCTATTTCACAGAGATGCACGGAGAAGACACAGAGAGGCACAGAGCGTGCTACTCATTTCGAATAATTCACTGGTTTGCTTGAAATCTCTGTGCAGCTCTGTGAAACCTTAGTGTATCTCCGTGAAATAGCCGTCCCTGATCAATGGGGGGGGGGTGAACTATAGTTCATGTTTCACAGAGATTCTCGGAGATGACACAAAGATTCACAGAGCGTGCTACTCATTTCGAAAACTTCAGTGGTTTGCTTGAACTCTCTGTGTAGCTCTGTGAAACCTTAGTGTAGCTCTGTGAAATATCCGTCCCTGATCAGCGGGCGGGTGATTTTTATAATGAATAAACACTGGGGGACTGTGAACTTAAGTTCAAGAAAGGATTGTTTCACAGAGATGCACGGAGATGACACAAAGTTCAGAGGTGCCTCATTTCGAAACGTGGTTTGCATGACTCTTGGGCTGTGGCGTGAAGCCGATCGGGGCGGGTGATTTTTATAATGAAAAACGGGACTGTGAGTTCAAGAGATTGTTTCACAGAGATGCACGGAGATGACACAAAGATTCACAGAGAGTGCTTCTCATTTCGAAAACTTCAGTGGTTTGCTTGAACTCTCTCTGTGTAGCTCTGTGAAACCTCAGTGTATCTCTGTGAAATATTCACTCCAGCACCCCTTCCTTGATCTCCGTCCACAGTTCCCGGTAGCAACTGGCTGCATAGCTGCTGTTGGCGAATTCCATGATAGGGGCTTTGTGGATGCCCATCTTCTCCACGTCGCTGAGATAGGGGATGTAATTCTGGAAAAAACGCTTATCCTTATATAATTCATCCATGATCTCGTTGTGCATGTTCTTACGAAGGTCGGCCATGGTGAAGAAGCACATCATCTTGCTAAGGTCAAGGTCCTTCTCCTTGAAATAATCCTTGACCATGAAATAAGTGCGGATGGACAAAGTGGTGGGGATGACCGGCATCAAGACGATGTCGGAAGCATGGAATATATTCTCGCTCAGGGCGCTGAATCCGGGCGGGCAATCGATGAACACAAAATCATATTCGCCGGTCAGTTGCTTTAAAATGGACCTGAGCCGGTTCTTATTGCCCTTCATCTCCTCCTGCATGATATCGAAACTTTTGCTGGAATGATCGGCGGGGATCACATCGAGCAGTTCGAAATCGGTGCTCAGTATGGCGCTCTCCAGTTGCGCGTCCTTGGTGATCAGTTTCTTGATCCCGGGATGCATTTTAGGCTTAGCCTTATAATAAAAGGAACTGGAGCCTTGCGGATCGATATCCCATAATAAGGTCCTGAATCCGTCGGCCGCGGCCAGGTAAGCGAAATTGACACAACTGGCGGTCTTGCCGACGCCGCCTTTCAGATTGTACAAAGCGATCGTTGTCATAAAGGTTGTTTTGAAGGAGAGGTAAGTTAGCCGATTTTTTTTAAACTTTAGCTGCCCCTGATCAGGATCCGCTTTTCATGCTGACCAGCTCTCTTTGCATCCTGAACATTTCATCCCTCAGCCTGGCGGCTTCCATGAAGTCGAGGTCCTTGGCCGCTTTTTCCATTTGCTTTTTGGTCTGGCCGATGGCTTTTTCCAGCTGTGGAATGGTCTGGTATACCGTTTGTTCATCCGCGGCCAGGTTCACCAGTTCACCATCCGGGGCGACGGCATAGGGATTGGCCGGGTCATATCCCCTGACATCCAGCACCGAGCCCTGTGCCAGCACCTGTTCCTTGCTTTTGATGATCGTCGTAGGAGTGATGCCGTGCTCTGTATTATAGGCCATTTGCTTTTCCCGCCGGCGGTTCGTCTCATCGATGGCTTTTTGCATACTCTGGGTGATCTTATCGGCGTAAAAGATCACCAGCCCGTTCACGTTTCGGGCGGCCCGGCCGGCCGTCTGCGTGAGGCTGCGCTCATTGCGCAGGAACCCTTCTTTATCGGCATCCAGGATGGCCACCAGGGATACTTCGGGCAGGTCAAGACCTTCTCTCAGCAAGTTAACGCCTACGAGTACGTCGATCACCCCTAATCTCAGCTCACGCAATATCTCCATTCTTTCCAGGGTATCCACTTCGCTGTGAATATATTTGCTCTTGATATTGATCCGGCCGAGGTACTTGGTCATTTCTTCGGCCATTCTCTTGGTCAGGGTGGTCACCAAAACCCGGTCGCCGCTTTTGATCCGTTTATCGATCTCATCCAGCAGGTCATCGATCTGGTTGATGGATGGGCGCACTTCGATGGGCGGGTCCAGCAGACCGGTTGGCCTCACCACCTGTTCCACCACGAAGCCTTCGGTCTTTTCCAGTTCATAATTGCCCGGTGTGGCCGAAACAAAGATCACCTGGTTCAGCATTGATTCAAATTCGTTGAAGTTCAGGGGCCGATTGTCCAGCGCCGAGGGCAGCCTGAACCCGTAATCCACCAGTACCAGTTTTCGGCTACGGTCGCCTCCGTACATGCCGCTCACCTGCGGGATGGTCTGGTGGCTTTCATCGATCATGCAGATGAAATCCTTCGGGAAATAATCCAGTAAGCAAAACGGCCTGGTTCCCGCTTTACGGCGGTCGAAGAACCGGGAATAGTTCTCGATACCATTGCAATAGCCCAGTTCACGGATCATCTCCAGGTCGTAGTTCACCCTTTCACCGATGCGTTGCGCTTCGATGTATTTTCCTGAATTCTTAAAATACAACTCCTGTGCCGCGCATTCATCCTGGATCTCATTTACCACTTCTTTCAACACGTCTTTAGGGGCCACATACAGGTTGGCCGGGAATATGGCGGCGTTCTCCACTTCGCTGATGCGCTTGCCGCTGCTGAGTTCCAGTGTCTCGATGGTCTCGATCTCATCCCCGAAGAAACTGATGCGGTAACCGAAGTCGACATAAGGCAGGTTGATGTCCACCGTATCGCCTTTCACCCGGAATGTGCCCCTTCCGAAATCTCCTTCACTTCGGTTGTACAGACTGTTGACTAGCGCATGCAGGAATCCCTGTCGGGAAATGACCTGCCCTTTTTGAATGCGGATGATCCCGTTCTCGTAATCAGTGGGATTGCCCATACCATAGATGCAGCTCACGCTCGCCACGATGATGATGTCGCGGCGGCCGCTCAGCAACTGGGCGGTTGCCTGGAGCCGGAGCTTATCCAGTTCTTCATTGATGCTGAGGTCTTTTTCGATATAAGTATTGCTGACGGGGAGATAGGCCTCGGGCTGGTAGTAATCGTAATAAGAAACAAAATAGCCCACCGCGTTATCCGGGAAGAACTGTTTGAATTCACCATATAACTGAGCCACCAGGGTCTTATTGTGTGTGATCACCAGCGTAGGGCGTTGCACCTGCTGGATGACATTGGCCATGGTATAGGTCTTGCCGCTTCCGGTAACACCCAGCAGGGCCTGGTATCTTTCTCCAGTCAATATCCCTTCCGTCAGTTGCCGGATGGCATCGGGCTGGTCGCCAGCCGGAGAATAGGGAGCGTAAAGCTGGAAAGGCATGTTGACGGTTTGATGATGAAAGCCCGGTTGTAAAAATACTTGAATCCGGTCATCCGGTTGAATGATTTCCATAAAAAAAGGCGGGGACGAATCCCCACCCTTTATGCCATGAACTCAAAATTTTTATTGACCCCCCGGCGGACGATTGCCCCGCTGAGGGCGCATGGAAGGCTCGATACTTTCTTTCCAGGTCTTCATCTGCTCTTCAGTCAGGAACTGTTTCAGTTTCTCGTCCCGGGCAGCCGCCATTTCCGTCATCTTGGCCCGCATGGCATCGCGGTCCGTATTCCCGGAAGCCATCATCTCCTCGCGGTAAGCATCCGTCGCCTTGTAATAACTGGTGAAGAGGGTGTCGATGGAAGTCATCTTAACTGCTTCGGGCTTGAAAGCGCTATCGATCTTATCGTGGACCGATTTCACCCTTTCTTCCACGGTACGGCGTTGAAAACCACCTTGTGCCTGTGTGGTTCCGATGATCGCGAAAGCGGCGATAACGAACATTAGAATTTGTTTTTTCATTTTTCTGATGATTGATTGTGGTTGTGAATATTTATGCAATTAAAAAAAAGTATAACCTACTTGTCATCGGGCTTTTTCTTTTCCTGCCCTTTCCGGCTCCAGATCTTATAGAAAAGGGAATCGAATTTAGGTTGCTGGTCAGGGGTACAGATCCTCCGGATATCGGCGAAATGCTGCAACATTTTCAACTCCATCTCTTTTTGGATGCCGGCGGATTGCGCTGCCGCCAGTTGCATCGCCGAATCACTGAAAGCGGAAGCTCCCAGGTCTTTCAACAGTCGTTCCTTGCTATTGCGCATCTCATCGAATGAAGACCTGATCTTCTCGCGGTGTTGTTTGCTCAGGGTGTCATATTGCTCCAGTTGCTTTGCGTTAAATCCCACTTCCTGTTTCAGGAACTCGGTCATCCTGGCCTCCCTTCCGCCCCTGGGTCCGCGTTTCTCCGGGTCCCGGTTCAGGAAGAAGAACAACATCGCGATATTGATCAGCAGCAATCCGATCACTGCGATCAGCAACAGTTTATTTTTTGAATTCGTGCTCATTGTGGATCCGTGTTTTCAATATCATATAATGTGGCCACCTTGCTTACCATCTCATCAGGGTTGACCGTTGTTTGTTCTGCCGCATAAGCTGATTCCGGGGTTGCAGAATCATTATTAAGGACCACCAGGGCGTTGACGCCGACGATCAGGCAAAGCCCGATGATGACGTAGGCCGGATGGGTGACCAGCCGGATCGTTCTTTCCCAGCCGCTTTCAGAAGCCCGGTTCATCCTGGCCTGTATTCTTGTCATCAGGAAGGGCGCCGGTTCCGCTTTGTGCATGCCGTCCAGGCTGTTCAACGCGGCTTCGATCTTTTTTTCTGTTTGTTCCCTGTTGTCCATATGATTTGGTTTACTGGTCAGTGGTTCTCTTTTTCGTAAAAATCTTTCAATACTTTTTTCAAATTCGTGCGTGCCCTGGCCATCAGCGATTCAACAGCCTGAAGCGAAAGGCCCATGATCTCGGCGATGTCGCGGTAACTCTGGCCTTCCATCTTGTGCAGCGTGAAAGCGACCCGCTGGTTATCCGGGATCTTCTTCAGCGCCAACATCAATTCCGATGCCCTTTCCTTGTTCTCCAGCAAAACACCGGGGTGTTCCAGTACGGCCTGTTCCGGATTTCCGGCCTCTGAATGTCCGGTGAAGAAGTGCAGGAATCCGAACTTCTTTCTGCGCCGGGCCTTTTTCTCGTGATCCAGCGCCCGGTTCACCGTGATCCGGTAGAGCCAGGTGGAGAGTTTCGATTCTCCTTTGAAAGAACTAACGGACTGGTAGGCCTGGATAAAAACCTCCTGGGTGATATCGTCCGCATCCTGGGGGTTCTGCACTATACCCAATGCCGTATTATAAACCAGGCTCTCGCACTCGTCGACCAGTTGCCTGAAGGCCGACGGGTTCCCCTGCTGCAGTTGTATGATCAATTCCGGTTGGTTCAAAACGGCGGTTCATTTTTGTCCGTCCTAAATTTAGTTAAAAAGAACGGTTGCCGCCTCCCGGACCCATCATCCCGCGATTTTGATTATTGTTCGTATTCGTTGCGGGCGCTGTGCCGAAATTTTTCAATTTATACGTGAACGTGAGCATGAAATATTGCCTCAGTACCTGGTTCTGCACGTCTTCGATATATCCGGCTTCAACTGTACGGGTGATGCTCCTGTTCTGTTTCAGCAGATCAAATACGGACAGTTTCAATTCACCGGCCTGGTTCTTCAGGAACTTCTTGCCGATACCGGCATTCCATAACCAATAACTTTGGTTATACCCCGCACTCAAACCACTGTAACTGATATTGGATATGTCATTCTGCAGGAACCAGCCTTTCTTGGTCAGCAGGTTGGCCTGCAATCCGGCGCTCTGGGTCACATAATGGGTGTTCAGGGCGGCATCCAGTGAATTCTTCGTATCGGTCAGACTGGCATTATAGGACAAATTGAAATCCACATACTGGCTGATATTGCTGGCGATCACGAGCCCTCCGCTATAGGTATAGTTGTTGGATTTGGTGCTGTTGGCATTCACCAGGCCCGGTGTCTTGGAATAGGTGAAACCGCCATTCACATTCAGGCTGGATTTCATGAACTTGAGCGGCATAGCCCAGGTGAGGAAAGAACGCAGGCTCATATAACCGTTCAGGTTCACCGGCTTGGTGAGCTGTGAGCCCTTGAACAGGATGGTGCCGTTGTTCAGTAATGAGTCGGCCGCCGCGGTATATGTGGCGTTGGCAATATAGTTGTTGGCCTGCTGCAGGAACACGTTGGCAAAGAAACTCTGGCTCTTCTGCGAATTGGTATAGGTGAATCGCGTGCTGAAGGTATTGCTCACCTGTTGTTTCAGGTCGGGGTTGCCGCTGGTGAGCAAGAGGGTGTTGCTGTTGTTGATGACATCCTGCAACTGGGTCACCGAAGGCGCGTTCGTGTTGGAACGGAACATCACATTGAGGCTGGACTTAGCCGATAATTTTTTCCTCCACATCAGGTTTGGCAGTACGTTGTTGAAGTTCTTGCTCACTTTCACCGCGAAGGGGAAATACTGGTCGCTGTGCAGTTCCAGGTACTTGTAGGTCAGTCCCACGCTGAACATATTATCCCGGTCGCCGATCCGGTAACTGGCGCTGACGCTCTGGGAAGACGTGGTATTGTTGAATTTGTTGGAATAGCTGCTGTCGAAACTGGAGTATTTGCCGTTTGACTTGTCGTATTGGAACACTTCCTGGTCAGATTTATTCTTGTTCACCGAAGGGTTATAATTGAATTGTAACTGGCCTTTTTTACCGATGGGTTCGGTATAGGAGATATTGGCTGAATAATTATACCCGTTCACCAACTGGTCGGTATACTGGTCGGTGGTATCGTTGGGCAGGGTGGTGGACTGGAAATACTGGTTGATCGAATTGAGGTAGGTGCTTCCGTCCTTATGGTTGAAACCGGCGCCGATATTGAATGAGATGGTCCTGCCCTTCTTTTTGAAAGCATGGCGGAACAAGAGGTTATTATTCGAATTATAGCCCGATGTCCGGGTATTGGTCGTGCTCTTAATGGAACTGACCAGGTTGGAGGCCGTGATGAACCTCACGCCGTCGATGCCGGTAAAAGCATTGTTCTTCTGAAAACTGACCGCAGGTGTGAATGAGATGGAATTATTATCATCGATCTTATACTCGAATCGCAGGTTGATGCGGTGATTAAAATTCTTTGAGGTGGATTCATCGTTCTCATTATAGAACTGGTCGTCCGAGCCATTGATGAAATATTGAGTATTTGAACTCTGGTCGTTATTGGTATTGCTGTTGTTGAAAAAATAGCTGCCGCTTACATCCAGCTTCTTGCCCCACTTGTCGGAATAGTTGATACCGAAAGCGTTCGTGGCGCTGATGCCATTGGTCTGGCCAACGAGGAAATTGTTCCCGCCACCGCCGAAATTACTGCCGCCACCACCACGATTTCCACCACCGCCCCTGTTTCCGCCGCCACCTGATCTGCCGCCGCCGCTGCTGGTAACGCCCAGGAGATCTTCAGAAGAGAAATTCTGCTGGTTGATATTATTGAACAGACCCACAAAGGATAAGCGCCTGTCTTTTTTGAAAAAACTGACATTGCCACCCGCGCTGTAGCGGTTGTCGGTTCCGTACCCGGCATAGGCCCGGCCGAATTGCCCGTTGCGCATGCCCGCCTTGGTGACGATATTGATGGCTTTCGTACTGTTTCCGTCGTCGAAGCCGGTAAAGGCCGCCTGGTCGCTCAGTTTGTCAAATACCTGGATCTTGTCGATGATCTCTGCAGGAAGATTCCTTAAGGCGGCTGTAGCGTCATCACCAAAGAAATCACGCCCGTCAACGGTCACTTTTTTGACCTGTTCGCCCATGGTGGTCACATTACCCGATTTATCGATCACGATGCCCGGGAGTTTTTTGATCATATCCTCGGCGGTCGCGTCGGGATTGACCTTGAACTGGCTGGCGCTGAATTCAGTGGTATCGGATTTCATCCTGACCGGGGGAGCCTTGCCCACTACAGTGACACCGGTCAGGTCGGTCGCTATTTTGGCAATGGAGAACGGGATCGCTTTCGCGTTGGAAGCCTGTATATTGATGGGCTGTTCAATTTTTTCATATCCGCTGAACGTGATGGTCAGGGTATACAGATCAGCGTTCAGGCCATTAAAGGCAAAACTGCCTGACTGGTCGGTCACCACCATCCGGCTGTCGGAAGGGTTTTTCTTTACGGTGAGCTTGATGGTGGCCCCGGTAATAGCGGATTTATCCGCTTTATCGGTCAGTTTCCCCTTCAGGGTGATGCCCTGGGCGGCCGCAAAGACGGAGGAGAGGGTGAAAATCGCTAAAAACAGTGCATTTTTTATCATATAAGCTGGTTGTATCGGTCATTAGACGACTGATGGAATAAAAACTGTCGGTCTTTTTCGCTTTTTTTTAACTGGCCTGAATTGCATTTTTACAATTAACTTGCAGCCCTAAAAAACTACCGTATATATGGAATACAGCAAATTGGTTTCTGTCACCGGGTTGAGTGGATTATTCGAATTGTTATCCTCAAAGGCCGACGGAGGCGTGGTACGTTCCCTGGAAGATAAAAGCTCGAAATTCGTTAGCACCCGCATACATAACTTTTCCCACCTGGAGAGCATCGAAGTGTTCACGACCGGGGACAATGTGAACCTGGTTGACGTTTTCACCGCCATGAAAGCCAGTGCCGAAGTGCTGCCGGATGAAAAAGACGCGGCCGGGATCAAGTCCTATTTTGAAAAAGTGTATCCCACTATGGATTTCTCCCGGGTCTATGCCAGTGATATGAAGAAGATGATCCGCTGGTTCGGGCAACTGAAAGCGAATAATATCGAGATCAAGCTGTCTGAGAACCCTGAGATCGAGACTGCCGGAACGGAAAGCAAGCCCAAGGTTGCCGAGACCAAGGCCGCCGCAGTTAAGCAAGCACCCGCCAAGAAAGTGAACGCTCCGCGTAAGATGGTTTAATCCCAGACTACGGTAGTCTTACAGACTACCGTAGTCTCCCCCACCACCACAATATGTATACCGCAGATATCAAAAAACTACCCCGGCATTATTTGCCGCAGGATTTTACCGTAACCGACTGGGCCGGACTGGAGCCTTTCTTCAAAGAACTGCTGGACAGGAAGATCGACAGTAGATCCGAACTGGAACAGTGGCTGAAAGACCAGAGTGAACTGGAGGCCGTTGTGAATGAAGATGCCTGCTGGCGCCAGATCAGGATGACCTGTGATACGGAGAACAAGGCGCTGGAGGAAGCGTTCAATTATTTCTTCCTGGAGATCCAACCCAAGATCCAGCCTTACTCTGATGCACTGAATAAAAAGATCGTCCATCACCCCTTATTGAATGAACTTGAGCCGGAGAAATACCATACGTATCTGCGGAATATCCGGAAGAGCATCGAGTTGTTCCGGACCGAGAACATTCCTCTGCAGGCCGAATTGGCCGTGATGCAACAGCAATATGGAGTGATCTCCGGTAAGATGACCGTCTCGGTGAACGGCAAAGAATATACACTTCAGCAAGCGGCTAAATTCCTGGAAAGTCCGGATCGCGAACTGCGGGAATCAGTTTACCGCAAGATCAATGAACGCCGGCTGGTTGATAAAGCACAGCTTGATGAACTATACAACCAGTTGATCGAAAAAAGGAACCAGGAAGCCCTTAATGCCGGTTTTGATAATTACCGTGATTACCGGTTCAAAGAACTGGGCCGGTTCGATTACACCAAGGAAGATTGCTACGCCTTTCATGAAGCGGTCAAACTGCATGTGGTTCCCCTGGTGAGCCAGATCAATAAAAGGAAAAAAGAAAAACTGGGCCTCGACACCCTTCGTCCCTGGGATAGTGAAGCCATGCCGGAAGGGGTCAAACCGCTTCAGCCTTTCAGTACCCCGGAAGAACTGATCCATAAATCCGTTGCCTGTTTCAGCAAGATCCGCCCTTTTTTCGGCGATTGCCTGAGCAAGATGAATGAGATGAAACACCTGGACCTGGACAGCCGGAAAGGCAAGGCCCCGGGAGGCTATAATTGCCCGCTGGCTGAAAGCGGCGCCCCCTTCATCTTCATGAATGCCGCCGGGCAGATGAACGATGTGACCACCATGTTACACGAAGGAGGTCATGCCGTACATTCTTTTTTGGCACACCCGCTTGAACTGAACGGATTCAAAGAATACCCCATGGAGATCGCCGAAGTGGCCAGTATGGCCATGGAACTGATGAGCATGGATGAATGGGAAACTTTTTTTGATCAGGAGGAGGACCTGAAAAGAGCGAAGGAACATCAACTGGAACGCGTGATCACCATTTTCCCCTGGATCGCCGTCATCGACAAGTTCCAGCACTGGGTTTACGAAAACCCAAAACACACCCCGATGGAAAGGACCAACAAATGGATGGATATCCTGCTGGAATTCTCTGACGAGGTGACCGACTACAGCGGACTGGAAGCCTACCGCAGCAATGCCTGGCAGCGCCAGTTGCACCTTTTTGAAGTGCCTTTTTATTATATCGAATACGGGATCGCCCAATTGGGAGCCATCGGTATGTGGATGCAATACAAGCAGGATAAGGAAAAGGCGCTGGACCATTACTGCAATGCCCTGAGCCTGGGCGGGACCAAGACCCTGCCCCAGCTATTTGAAGCGGCGGGATTGACATTCGATCTCAGTCCGGATACGATCAAAACGCTGATGGAATTCGTGAAGCGAGAGATGGAAACGCTGGATTGACCACATTCAGGTGTCTGACGGCTTTGAGCCGTCTTGACACCTTTAGCATTTATCAGCTTAATCATTCCGGTGTCTGACGATTTTGAACTGTCTTGACAACTTGCACCAATTACTTACAGTCATCGCAGATCCCCTTCACCACCATCTCTGAATGTCTTGGCTTGAAACCCCTGGGCAGTTTCACTTGCGGGACCATGACCCCATCCAGGCAGATCGTTTTCTCACATTCCTCACAGATGAAATGCACATGGTCATCATGATGATGACCTGCCCCGCAATCGTCTTTGCAGAGGGCGTACAAAATGGAATTATCGGTGGTGGGGATCTGGTGAATGATCCCTTTGTCAACGAAGGTTTGCAGGGTCCGGTACACCGTCACCCGGTCGAAATGTTCTCCGGCATTCTTTTCCACATCGGCATGGGTAAGCGCTCCTTCGCTGTTCAGGAAATAGCTGAGTATCTTTTTACGGCCATCGGTAATGCTCAGACCGTTCTTTTTGAACAAGGAGGTAATGTTATCCATTGCGTTGTCATTAATTGGGGTTATTGTTGAACCCGTTCATGAAACGGGGGTGATCCACTTTTTCCGACAGCAGGTCTTTGATGTCGCCCAGCAGTTTTTGGATATCGGCTTCCTGCAATCCGTCATAAATACCCCTGACACGGCGGTTCTTATCCAGCAGAGCGAAGAACTGGGTGTGGATGAACTGATCGTTGATGTTCTGCAGGCTGTCGGGCTTGTTGTTATCAATGAGATAACCCTGGCGGGCCATCTGATATAAGGATGCCTTATCGCCGGTAACGAAGGTCCAGTTTTTATTTGCCGTTTGTTGCTTGTCGTTTGCTGTTGAATCCGATGAGAATTTAAAAGAGCCGTCGGTATTTTTGACCAGGTCACTGTAGATCATCCGGGTCTCATAGGCCTTTAATAATGGAACCGAATCGGTCTCGGGCATGCAGGTATGGGAAACGATCATGAATTCCGGTTCATCCTTATAGGCATCGAATACCCTGCGCATATTGGCGTTCATCTTAGGACATATCCCCTTGCAGGTGGTGAAGAAAAATTCAGCCACATAAACCTTGCCCTCCACATTTTTCTCACTGAAAGCCTTTCCATTCTGGTCGGTGAAGTTAAAAGCCGGCACTTGGGCATTTAATACAGGCAGACTGGCTTTCTTCAACATCTCTTTGGGAAGAAGCAGATAAAAGCCGGCCAGCAGAACGGCGAAAAAAATCACATAGATCC
This sequence comes from Chitinophagaceae bacterium, assembly GCA_016721725.1. Taxonomy (GTDB): domain Bacteria; phylum Bacteroidota; class Bacteroidia; order Chitinophagales; family Chitinophagaceae; genus Ferruginibacter. Next base: position 626,781 of record JADKHN010000001.1, read on the forward strand.
AGATCTTACTACGCATATCGGTTCATTTACAGGCAAAAATACGCCCTTTGCATCTTGCTGCGCTTCCCTGTTGAAGGTGAACGAATACTTGCAGCATTGTTGCAAAAGTACTACCTTTGCCCGCACGCACAAAATGAAGGTCAAATTAAACTGGGACGCCATGGGCATTGCTACTTCGATAGCCTGTGCCATCCATTGTGCCCTCTTGCCCATCCTGATGAGCAGCCTGCCGGTCTTCGGGATCAACATCATCCACAACGACTTTTTCGAATGGGGCATGATCGGGCTGGCTTTTTCCGTTGGGGTCTATTCCCTCTATCACGGGTTCATCAAGCACCACCGTTCCCTGGTTCCCGTACTCATCTTTTCCGCCGGATTCGTTTTCCTGGTATTGAAACAGTTCTACCGGTCGAACGAGACCCTTTTTCTCATCATCGCCGTAACGCTGATCATCAGCGCGCATTTTTACAATTACCGGCTCTGCCATAAAAGCAAATGCGCTTCGCCGCATCATGTGCATTGAGGGCAAGAATAATTCCCAATGGCGGAGGCGCTGAGGAACGCAATGCGTAGAATTTCTTTGTGTCCTTGTCCTGCTTTGTGGGAAAAATATTACCGCTGAGACGGGGAGGCGCGGAGTATCACCATTCAAGAATTTTTCTTTGTATTCTTTTCCTGCTTTGTGGGAAAAAATATTACCGTTGAGACGGAAGGACAATAAGGAGTTTCTCCTTGTGGCTTTGTGGGAAAAGAATCTATGCGACGAAGTCGCAAGACCAGCTCATCCCTGTCTGCCGACAGGCAGGCTCCCCTCAATTCTTCGGGACAGGCTCCGGGGACGAGGACGAGAATTTCCATTGATTGATTATATTTATGCCTCAATCAGCAATATGAAAAAATGGCTCGCCCTATTCGGGATCTTATCACTCTTATCCCTTTCTTCCTTTGCCCAAAAAAGCATTAATGCCGACGAACAGGCCATCCGGACAGCCCTGGAAACCCAGCGCAAGTCATGGAACAACGGCGACCTGAATACCTTCATGAGTACCTATTGGGCCAATGACTCCCTGATGTTCATCGGGAAAAGCGGTGTAACCTATGGCTGGCAGAACACGCTCGATAATTATAAAAAAGGCTATCCCGACACGGCGGCCATGGGCAAACTGACCTTTGACATCCTGCAGGTGAGAAGGATCTCCGATACCCATTATTTCGTGGTGGGCAAATGGTTCCTGGCCCGGAGCATCGGGGATGTGGGCGGACATTTCTCCCTATTGTTCCGGAAAATAAAGAACAAATGGGTGATCGTGGCGGACCACAGTAGTTAGTTAGTTTGGGAGTTGGAGGTTGGAAGTTGGAAGTTGGAAGTTATAATTTCCATTTACGCCAGAGAAACCTCACTAAAAAAAACAGGCTGATCAGGGAACCCGCGTAGAAAAGATAGTTGGTCCAGTTGAGTCGCTGGTCAAAGAAAGCGTAATCCTTATAGATCCCCACATACACATTCAGCATCATCCAGAGCAATATCCACGAGATGGTCTGTATGATCAGTACCAGGAAATCCCTTGTTTCATCTTCCATACCCATACGCGGCGATTTGACTTTAAAATTCGGTCATTATAACAAGAATCGCAATTAAATCAGGTTCAGCGGATCAGTAATTTCCTGAAATCCAGGCTATCCCCGTTGAATACATTGAAATCCACGAAGGCATTGATCCCGTTGACATGTCCCTTTTCATTATGCTGCCAGAATATCCACGGCCTTTTGATGCGAGGCCTGTCACGCACCAGGTAATGGGCTACCCAAAGCGGGTATCGGTCGAACTGAGGGGAAAGGAAACGCTCGTAAAATTCCACATTGGTGTATATGATGGGCTTCACCTTATAGTAGGTCTCGATCCGCACCAGCCAGTCCATGGCCCTTTGCCTTATATCCGCATCTGATGCTCCATTGGTCTGTTCGATATCCAGCACAGGGGGCAGGTCTCCCTTTTCAAGCCTGACCGTTTCGATGAAATGATCGGCCTGCGCCTTTCCGCTCTTACCGGCATGAAAAAAATGATAGGCTCCCCGGCTCAAACCGGATTGCTTGGCATAGAACCAGTTCTGACGGAACCGGCTGTCCATATCATTCAGTCCCTCCGTAGCCTTGATGAAGCTGAAGCCGATCTTCACCTGCTGTACCTGCATGTTTTGTACATCTTTCCAGTCGATCGAAGCCTGGTGGTGACTCACATCGATCCCGTGTATGGGAAAGTTCACGGGTATATCAATGCCGAATGCGGGATAACGCACAAAGCGGGGGCGGTTAAGAAACCCGGTAATATAATACGTAGCTACCGCGGCGACCGCCAGCAGGAGTATGGGTAACAGGATGATCCGGAGTACACTTCTTTTTTTTCTGGCCAAGGGGTTGCCGTATCATTCAATAGATGAAACGGGTTCGCAAATATGCAAAACAGTTGGGAGAAATCAGGTGAAGTCTTGGTATGGGGCCTTACTTCAACAATTTTTTCACATATTTCAGGTCTTTACCGGCGAGTACACGCAGGGTATAGATTCCTGAGGAAAGGTGAGCTGAAGGGATCTCCAGGAATTCGGAGCCGTTCACCAGGGTGACATTCCGGGTATAAACCCTTTGACCGAGCGAATTGTACAGTATGATATCCGCGGTTGGCGCATTGACACCACTCAGGTAGATGTTGAAACGTGGCCCGATGGGATTGGGATACACCAGGACGCTGTTCTGACCGTTATTGGCATCCGGCACTTTCGCCGAAGTATTGTTCTTGGTGATGAGCCAGTATTCGGGATCGATCAGTACCGTATCGGCCACAAAACCGATGTTGCGGATGAAGGTCTCGCCGTTGGTCTTATTGTCCACCACGATGGTCTTCTCCTGGGTGGCGTTCTTGAATTTCAGCGCCACCGGCATCTCAAAAAAGCTGACCGATGCATGCGAGGTGACCTGGCTCATTTTGATCTTCACATAACTGCTGCCCATCTGAGACCATTGGACGTTATAAGAGGGATAGCCCTGCCCCTTGAACCAGTCATTGAAAAATTCAGTAAGGCTCTGGCCGCTGACCGCTTCCAGGTGGCGGCGCAGGTCGTCTGTCAATGCATAGCCATAGGACAGTTTGGGATCTACGAGATAATTCCGCATGCCTTTAAAGAATATAGAATCACCCAGTTTCCAGCGCAGCATGTAGACCAGGTGCGACCCCTTGGTATAACTCAGGCGCCCGTCGAATATCCTTCCCACACTGGCGGTATCCTCCACCCAGACCGAACCACCGGCCGAAGACGTGATCTGGTTGATCTCACTTTTCCGGTTATTGATGATGCTGGCCGGGTATTTCTTTTCCATATAGATATTGGTGAGGTGGCTGGCGAAACCTTCGTTGAGCCAGATATCGGCCCAGCTGCCGCAGGTCACTTTGTCCCCGAACCACTGGTGCGCCAGTTCATGAACGATCAGTCCCTCGTCAATGGAAACGATATAGGAAGCGGTCTGATGCTCCATGCCACCGCCCCAGCCAAACTGCACATGACCGTATTTTTCTTTGATGAAGGGATAATCGCCAAAAAGGTCGTGAAACTGCTTCAACGCGTCCAGCACATTCTGCGTACCGTTCTGGAAAGAGACCTGGCTTTCGGGGTAACAATAAGTTTGCACGGGCATATTGATGGCCCCCAATTGCACATTGTTATTGAACACCGAAAAATTCGTGACGGCGAATGCGATCAGATAAGAGGCGATTGGATAGCGGTGTTTCCAATAAGCCTGACGCTTTGTCCCTGCTGCGATCAGGTTATCATATTGCAAGAGTCCGTTTCCGGCGCCGCGGTAAGCGGCGGGGCAGGTCACGATGATATCGAGAGAATCGGCCTTATCATCCAACCCGTTCTTGCAGGGCCACCAGTCCCGGGCGCCATAGGGCTCGCTCAGGCTCCACATGGAAGCCACACCGGCATGAGAAGAAAGTACGAAGGAACCGAAACCCGTGTTAGGGGGAACGCCCTGGTAATAAACAGTTATTGAATCCAGGGTGCCGGTATTGATGGTTCCGGGGAAATTGACCGTGAGTACGTTGCTGACATGCGACTTGGCCAGGAGGACATTCCGCTGTTTGACACTGTCCACCACGAGGGGATTCATCAGGTCGAGCTGGATATTGGCCGAACCGGCCGTCATCACAAAATAAATGGTCACGGAACCTTTGATGAACCGGACCGCCGGATTCACTTCCCAGTCGCAACGGTAATATTTTACATCGAAGTTATTGCTGGCCAGGGTGCCGTTTGTACCATCAACCCCTTGCCCGTCCAGGCGCTGATGGGCCAGTTGCTCCATCAGGGCGATCTCGTTCACAGACTTGCAGCGGTCCCCGTCCGTTTGCGCGGAGAGCTGCATGCAAGCCAGTATCAGTAACAGGTTGAGGGTATATTTCATCGGAATGAGTACGGGTTTTGGTTCACCCGGATTTTAAAGTTCCTAAAAATTTGTGAAAGGGCAATATAGGCAACTGGCGGGCGTTAAATCTTACCCGGAACGATCAATTGCATTCACCTTTAATAACCGTATCGTATGACCAGAAAAAAGCATGTCTTCCATCCTCATTTATATCTTTCCCTTGCTTTTTTCTTTTCATTCTTCGGGTCCCATAAGGCCATTGCCCACGCCCCGGCGGATACCGGTAAAAAAGTATTGCTGGCTTATCGCGGTAAGTCTGAAAACAGATCTTTTATCCTCCGTGAGGCGAATGTTGTTTTTCCCACCTTGCTGGCCGGGAATGAAGAGCAGTCGATGGATTATATTGAAAAATTCAGCAATAACCGTCGTGAATACCTGATCCGTACCTATAAGCGCGGTAAACGGTTTTTCCCAAAAGCGGGCGCTATTCTGAAAAAATACCAGCTCCCCGGTGAACTTACTGTCTTGCTGGCACTCGAGAGCGCTTTTAATGCCAACGCTATTTCCAAAGCCGGGGCGGTGGGTTACTGGCAGTTCATGGATGAAGTGGCCAAAGAATACGGACTCAGGATCGCGGAACAACTGACACCGGCCGAAAAAAAGAAGCTCATCAAAAAAGATAGAAAGAAGGCTGAAATACAGATCAAAGCCCTCGCTAAGAAAAAAGACGACCGGAAGAATTTCAACCGTTCCACTTATGCGGCCGCCCGTTACCTGCGCGACCGGGGCCGAAACCTGGACAATGATATCCTGCTGATGGTGGCCAGTTACAACTGCGGCATCGGCAATGTATGGAACGCCATGAAAAGCAGCGGTATGGAAGACCCGGATTTTTGGGATATCAAAGAATACTTGCCGGCGGAGACCAGGTCCTATGTCATGAATTTCATCGCACTCAATGTCATTTTCAATAATTACGAAAAGTTCATCGCCAACGACTTAAGGTTCAAGACGGAGAAGATCAGTATGGACCGGGAGCCGGTGATTTTGGCGAATTGAGGCGTAGCCCCCTCCATCCCTATAGCTATCGAGACCCCGTGGGGGAGGCTTCGAAGACTCTAAGAAAATAAAGGTTCTTTTAAAGAATTTTACTCTCTGAAGTCCCCCACGGGGGGATTTAGGGGGCTTCTTTCTCTTACCTTTGCCCATGCCCCGTTTCAATTGGAATGACAGTCTTAACCTGCTGAGCAAACTCAGCGCCAGGCGGCTGTGGAACGGAGCTAAGGTCCTCGGCAGTTTTTACGCCAGTCGTCTGTTGAACAAGCCCGTGCAGTGGGGTTATCCCGTTTCCATCTCCTTCGAGCCCACCACCAGTTGTAATTTGCGCTGCCCCGAATGCCCCAGTGGATTGCGTGCTTTTACACGGCCAACCGGCATGCTGGAAAACTCTTTTTTTCAAAAGACGATCGATGAGATCCATAAAGACCTCCTGTACCTCATCTTCTATTTCCAGGGAGAACCCTATCTCAACCCCGATTTTTTATCGATGGTGAGATATGCCGCGGATAAAAAGATCTATACCGCCACCTCCACCAATGCCCATTATCTGACCGAAGAAGTGGCGAAAGCCACCGTGGAAAGCGGGCTGGACCGGCTCATCATCTCCATTGACGGAACAACACAGGATGTATATAAACAATACCGCGTTGGCGGAGACATCAATAGAGTACTGGAAGGGGCCCGCAACATCATGAAATGGAAAAAGGAACTGAACAGCAAAACGCCCTTCGTCTTCTTCCAGTTCCTGGTGGTGAAACCCAATGAACACCAGGTGGATGACATCAGGAGACTGGCCAGGGAAGTGGGCGTGAATGAAGTGCGGTTCAAGACGGCGCAGGTCTATGATTTTGAGACCGATCCCAACGGCCTGATCCCCACGATCGATAAATTCAGCCGCTACAGCAAGAATACCGACGGCACTTACCGGGCCAAGAACAAACTGGCAAACCGCTGCTGGAAATTACAACATGCCAATGTCATCACCTGGGACGGATTGGTGGTGCCCTGTTGTTTCGACAAGGATGCCCTGCACCAGCTGGGGAACCTGAAGACCCAATCCTTCCGGGAGATCTGGTATAACGATAATTACCGCCAGTTCAGGGCCGAGTTGTTGAAGAGCCGGAAGAACATCGATATCTGCGCCAACTGCAGCGAAGGGGTTTCGGTTTGGAGGGATTAAGGATTCTTCTCCGGGAAGTTCTTTGTCCCGGTACAGGCTCGTTAAAAAATTGTATTTTCATACTATGCCAGATGCATTCAATAACCGCCTTAGGCAGATCGTGATCTTACTCGTCATCTTTCTGCTGGCGATCCTCTTGCTCAAAGAACTGGCTGTTTTCATGCCGGGCTTCCTCGGTGCCATCACCCTGTATATATTAATGCGTGAATCCTATTTCAATCTCACCATTAAAAAGAACCGGAACAGGACCTTCATGGCGCTGATTTACGTTTTCGCCAGCTTGCTGGTGATCGCCGTTCCGCTGTACTTTACGATCCAACTCCTCACCGTCAAGATCTCCTCCATACTCAGCGACCCGGTCGAACTGATCAGGGATGCCAAGATCGTCGGACAAAAGATCTACGACCTCACCGGCATCCAGCTGATGACCGATGAGAACCTGGCCTCCTTCCAGAAAAAAAGCGCTGCCGTGATCCCCGGATTGCTCAACAGCTCGGCCAACCTGCTCAGCAATTTCGCCATCATGTTCTTCCTCTTGTATTTCCTCTTGAAAAGTGGCAGGACGGCCGAGAAATTCCTGAACAAGTTCATCCCCCTGAAACCCCAGAATGTCGACCTCCTGAGCAATGAGACCAAGAACATGATCAAGGCCAATGCCATCGGCATCCCGGTACTGGCCATCATACAGGGCATCGTGGCCACCATCGGTTACTGGATCTTCGGGGTCAAGGATTTTGGATTATGGGGATTCTTTACCGGGGTTTTTTCCATGCTGCCGATCGTAGGCACGGCCATCATCTGGGTACCCCTTTGCGCTTACCTGTTTGCCATCGATAAGACCGGCAATGCCCTTGGTCTGCTCATCTTCTCGGCGGTGCTCATCACCAATATCGATTATGTGGCCCGTCTCACTTTATTGAAAAAGCTCATGGATGTGCATCCCCTGGTCACGGTTTTCGGCGTGATCATCGGCATCGGTTTGTTTGGGTTTTGGGGAGTAATTTTCGGACCTTTGCTGGTGAGTTATTTCATCATCCTCATCCGTATCTATATGAACGAGTTCGGCAAGGCCCCTGATCAGCCAGCCGCATAAAAACGAAAAACCATTTTATGAGTTTAGAGAACGACATCAACCAGAAAAAATTCAGGAACGACCACCAGAAGGCCATCATCAACCTGATCTATACTTATCACTGGATCACCGAAAAATCCAAATCCATCCTGGAACGGGGAGATGTTACCGGTCAGCAATTCAACATACTCCGTATCCTGCGGGGAGCAGGCGCACCGCTGTCCACCCTACAGATACGGCAACGCATGCTCGACAAAATGAGCGATACCAGCCGCATCGTGGACCGGCTGATCGTCAAAGGACTGGTGAAAAAGAATATCTGTAAATCGGACAAGCGCCTCGTGGATGTGAGCATCACCGACAAAGGGAAGAAGCTCCTCGAAAAACTGGATAAATATGAGGACGAGATGGATGCCATCGCCGGAAACCTGAACCCGGCTGATGCCAAAACACTGAATAAACTATTAGACAAAATCCGGAATTCCGGTCAATGATCGCCGATGAACCCATGTAAAGGCCTTGGCCTGTTATCCCTGTACTTTCTTGCCTCTTTATCTGCCGCCGCACAACCCAAAGCCGAGTTCAGGGGAATATGGGTTGCCACCGTGGATAATATCGACTGGCCCGCAAAAGGCAATTACCAGTCCGATTCGCAAAGGATCGAATTCATCCGCATGCTGGACCTTTTCAAGCAGAACGGCATCAACACGGCCATCGTACAGGTCCGACCCGCCGCCGATGCTTTTTATCCCTCGCCTTATGAACCCTGGAGCGAATGGCTCACCGGCCGGCAGGGACAACCTCCGATCCCCTACTACGACCCGCTGGAATTCATGATCACGGAAACGCATAAGCGTGGAATGGAATTCCATGCCTGGGTGAATCCCTACCGGGCGGTCTTCAATATCGGCAGCTCCATCCTGTCCCCTACCCACATCACCCGCCTGCACCCGGAATGGTTCCTCACTTACGGCGACAAGAAATATTTCGATCCCGGCAACCGGGATGCCCAGCTATTCGTGAACGGGATCATTGGCGACATCGTGGAACGCTATGATATTGACGCCATCCACATGGATGATTATTTTTATCCCTACCGGATCGCCGGAAAGGAATTCCCCGACCAGGCATCCTACCTGCGACAGGGCAATGGATTGAATAAGGACGATTGGCGCAGGAGCAATACCGATTCGATCATCGCCCTGCTGAGCCGCACCATCAGGCAAACCAGGAAGAAATGCCAGTTCGGGATCAGTCCGTTTGGTGTCTGGCGCAATGCCGATAAGGATTCGATCAATGGCAGCCGCACCAACGGAGCGCAAAGCAATTACGACGACCTCTATGCCGATATCCTCCTCTGGCTCAAAAAAGGCTGGATCGATTATGTGGCCCCGCAACTCTATTGGGAGTTCGAGCACCGTACGGCGCCCTTCGGCGTGCTTCTCGACTGGTGGAGCAAACACAGTTATGGCAAGAACTGCTATATCGGCCTGGGCATGTACAAGGGCGGCACTACGGCCAACTGGAAAGACAAGACCCTCTTACCCCGGCAGATCGAAGCCATCCGCAATACCCCCAATATCCAGGGCATGATCTTCTTCAGCGCCAAATCCATGCAAAAGAACCTCAATGGCTGGAGCGACAGTTTGCGGTTGAATTATTTCAAGGAACCCGTAATGACACCGCCCGTTCGGTAAGTTTAAGGATTATTGATGAAGTCTTATCTTTGCGCAATAAGTTTTAAGTAGTAAGTTAAAAGTAATAAGTGGAGAGACTTCTGTCCATGAAGGGGCTTTCAAATCAAAAGCCCTTCACATTCTTAATTTTTAATTATTCATTTTTAATTATCTCCTATGCCCGGATATGAATTTTTTGGCGCTGAAGAACGCAAACACGTCAACGACGTAATGGAAACCGGCATCCTGATGCGCTATGGTTTCGATGGCCCCCGCAAAGGGATCTGGAAGGCGAAGGAGCTGGAAGCCGCCATTTGTTCCACCTTTGGCGCGAAGCATGCGCAACTGGTGAGCAGCGGTACGGCCGCACTGACCACCGCGCTGAGCGCGCTGGGTATAGGTTATGGCGATGAAGTGATCATGCCGTCCTTCACTTTTGTGGCCAGTTTTGAAGCGGTATTGAGCGTGGGCGCCATTCCCGTCATGGTGGATGTGGACGACACGCTGACCCTCAACCCGGAAGCCGTACGCATTGCGATCACCTCAAAAACAAAATGCGTCATGCCCGTGCACATGTGCGGCAGCATGGCGGATATGGATGCCCTGCAAACCATTTGCAAAGAACACAACTTGATCTTACTCGAAGACGCCTGCCAGAGTATCGGCGGAACATATAAAGGAAAGAAACTCGGTACCATCGGCGATGCCGGTACCTTCAGTTTCGATTTTGTAAAGACCATCACTTGTGCCGAAGGCGGTGCGGTGATGAGCAACCGGGATGACGTGTACATCAGCAGCGACGGGTACAGCGATCATGGTCATGATCACCTGGGTGTTGACCGCGGAGCCGACCTGCATCCCTTCATCGGCTATAATTTCCGCATCAGCGAACTGCATGCGGCGATCGGACTGGCGCAGATCCAAAAGCTCGATACCTTTCTGTCCATCCAGAAAAAGAACCATACCGCTTTGAAAGCCATGCTGGCCTCGATACCTGAAGTGAGCTTCCGCCGCATTCCCGATCCCGCGGGCGACAGTTGCACCTTCCTGAGCTGGTTCCTTCCTACGGAAGAAATGACCCGTGCCGTGGTAGCCGAACTGAAAGCACAGGGCATACTGGCCGGTAATTTCTACTGGTTCGACAACAACTGGCATTATATCCGCAAGTGGGACCACCTCAAAAATGCCATCACCCTTAATGCGTTGAGCCCTGAGGTCAAGGCTGCTGTTATACACCACGCCACCAAGGATTTCAGCGCCAGCGACGCCATCATGGGACGTTGCGTATCCACCGCGATCGGACTGACCTGGACGGAGGAGCAACTGAAAGAAAAAGGGGAGAAGATGGTGGCTGTGATCGAAAAAATCCTGGCGGAATACCGGGTGAGTGTATGAGGCGCAGGTGGAAAACCTAAACCTATAAGGTTTGCAGTAGGGCATTTTTGCGTATTACCATATAGCGTTTGATGCAGATCGGTTTTACTGCTTCGTATTAAGGGGATTGCTTCGTCGTGCCTCCTCGCAATGACGATGAAGAAGGGCTGTTTTTAAGCCGGAGACTGGATTCGATCAGCCGGATACCCCTGGCATCCTTGGCGCTGTCCGAATAGATCAGCTGGGATACATTCACGAAGGAAAGATCTTCTCCCGAATGAGCGAACACTTTGAGCTCTCCTTTCCAGATACCGGTGATCTTGCCTTTCAGGATCACCCCATGCCCGGTAAAATTCCCCCATTTCGTGAACCGGGTGACCTCAGCTCCCTTCATGGTTTTTTTCAGGTGCGCTTCGGTCTGCATATTGACATGCATTTCCTCATCAATACCGGTATTGAACAGAAAGAGCGAATTAAAGCCGGATTCAGAAGGCGAGTTCAGGACAAAATAAGCGTCGATATCAAAGTCCGTATCCGTGGTATCCAGGTTCCAGTCCTTATAATACTGCAGGGTATAAGTGGGGCGGTCCACCGTACGTTTTTTGATCTCCCGGGTATCCGCTTCCTCCTTGGATTCTTCCGTATTCTTGCGGGGAGTGGGATTGCAGGCATAGAGTAAAAAGAGGGTAATGAGGACCAGGATGTATCTCATGAGTAAAAAGACTTTGCGTGATGGGGTATTCAGTGGAATAAAAGTAAAGCTTTTTTATTCGGGGCTTGTCTAGGACGCGGTATAGAAAATCACTTTGCCTTTCCTGCATTTTGATCAATTGGTCAGGGTATTCGGTCCCGGACTCTATTTCAAGGTCATTTAAGGCTCGTGTTTATATTCCGAATAAGTAATGAATTTTTTCCCGTCGTAAAGGTAGAGACCTGTTTCTCTCGTACCTACCCAAATGTTTCCACTGGTATCTTCTAAAATCGACCAAATACTGTTATTGAGCAGTCCGTCTTTTGCTGTAAAAACAGTGAAAGATCTGCCATCGTAACGGCTAAGTCCGGCACCCGCATCGCCACCAAACCAAAGGTTTCCCTTTTTGTCTTCTATGATCCGGGTAACACCACCGGGTAAGCCATCGCTTTTTGTAAAAGGTGTAAATGAGTTGCCATCATACCGGTAAGCGCCACCCCAATTACTGAACCAAATATTCCCGTTCTTGTCTTGCAATTGAGGAAATGCCCAATTATGCGGTTTTGGCTTTGGCCCATCCTGAAATAATTCCTTCAGTTTAAGGTTTGTTACAGATTTCCCATCGTAACGAAATACACCCTCGGTACCCCGTCCGCCAAACCAAATGTTACCTGCTTTATCTTCTAAAATACGTTCCGCGTTATTGTTACTACTCAAAAAACCACCTGCCGCCTTATCAATGATAAACGGAGTAAAAGTTTTGCCATCGTAGACATAAACACCATCTATTGTTGAGAACCAGATCTTTCGGCTTTTTGCCTGCAGGATACTGAATACCCAATGCGAATTGCGATAGTATTCATTCTTGTTGGGAGGCAGGTTTTCCGGCAAAGGGATCCTGATCTCAGCAAATAGCTTACCCCCTGTGCTGAGCGAAGTTGAAGGGTCATAAAGACAAAGTCCCGAATCAGTACCGATCCAGATCTTACCTTCTTGATCTTCCAGCATACAAGAAATATTATTGCTATTCAGCCCATCGGCCATTAAAAACCGGCTAAACGATTTCCCGTCATATTTATACAATCCATTTTCCGTGGTTCCGAACCAGAGGTTACCTGCTTTGTCCTGCAGGCTAGACTGAACATTGCCATATCGGGGGTTGCCGATGGTTTTTATCAATTTCGGATGTTCCTTTTCTTCAGGAAGATCTTTTTAACTGGTCCGTTGCAGGCAGTGCCAAAAAGCAATATTATGAGAAAAGTGAAAACCAGCGTTTGGGAGAAATATTTTTTCATTATTCAAATTGTCATTGAGGTTTTTTCTATTTTTTGTTTTGGGTGTCGCTCTGCAATGCCAATGCCCGAGAAGAATGGGTCTAGCCCCGAACCACTGCCTGGCGATGCACAACTACCGAAGTTACATTGTCAGGCTCCGCTTGCGCCAACCCCTTGTTAGCAGTCGTTTTTATTCATCCTTTGTTTTAATTAGGAAATTATAGACTGGCATCTCTCTTGTTCCTTCATTTTTTGCTATCAGAAAACCGTCGGTCAGTGATTTTTTTCTTCTTTGTTCTGTCATTCTTACATCATCGTCAAATTGTAATTCTCCTGGTACTCCTAAAAGATATGTCCCGTCTTCTTTCCACATTTGAATATGAATATGTCCGGCAAAGTCCGATTGCGGATACCCATTTGGCCGAATTGTTATTATTCTAAACTTTCCATTAGAATTTGTCTTGCTATAACCAAACAGACGGGAATGCCTATGATCGCCTTCGTTTTTCCTAATATGAACACCAGTATCTGAATACCAGCCTTTGTCAGAAGTATGATAAAAATAGACGAGAATATTAGCTAACGGTTTTCCGGAACTATTTGTTACAGTACCATTCACTACAATTCTAATACCGGGTTCCGTGGTTGTAACAATTGTAATATCGTCTGTATTTGCATTTTTCTTTATTACATCTCTAAAGGGAGTTAGCGAATGCAAATAAATTAATTTACTATCGCTTAATACATCAGAAATTGTTTTTCTGCTACTATTTAAATCTTTGTCAACAGTTGAAATTACCAATGCGGTGTCCTGACTATGTGATAGTAAAGTCTGTAAGCAAAAAACAAATAATGTGATTATTCTTTTTAAAGTCATTTTAATGGTCGTTTAAAATGGTTGCTAACGCCAAGGGCTTGGCGGCCGGTGTGGAATTAGTATTCCGTCCGCCCACAGCCGCTGCTGATTGAAAAACTGAAGTTGAAGTTAAGAACTAAAGCTCAATCCCGATAGCTATCGGGAGTTTGTCCAGCCCGAACCACAGCCAGGATTTGCAATTAGTCGATGTTTGTTTGTCAAGCCACACTTACACAAAACCCAATGTTGGCTGCTGTATTGTTAATTTTTGTTTTCCTTTAATTCCTTTTTGCAATTGTCGAAATAATATTTTGAAGAGTCGCCATTTGAGTATTGGGTAAATATTATTATGCAGGAATCTGTCTGTATACTTGCAGGCGAGACACTAATTTCTTTTTTAAAAAGTCCGGCAAACTTAGTTTTGTAAAGGATATAGTTATTGTAATTTGGCCCAGCCCAATCTTGTCCCGTTTCACTTTCTATTCTAAAGTTTTTCCCCGTCCATTGATGATATGAACTTGAATGTCCAGAATAATTAATAAGTGTCGCTGAAAATGTCAACGCTATAAATAGCATCAATGAGATTATCATTACAATAGTCAATCCAACCGCAAAAGGCCTTGGCAAATTGCTTAAAAAAATAATGATTGCAACTAGGATAAAAATTGTCAAATATAACTTCACTAATATGTTCAAGAAGGAATGAGTTAAGGAATAATCTGTTACTCTACAATAAACTTCAATAATTAGAAAGAATACAAAAAAACAAATTCCAATTTTTTTAAGCATATCAAAAGTTAAGGGTTATAGCAGCCAACGAGCGAGGCTTTGTGCAGTTGGGGACATAGTAGTACGTCCGCCTGGCTGGTGTCGCCCGTAGAACCGGTTATTTGAAGTTACGAAAATGCTGTTGAAGAAACGGTCAGGCCCCGAACCACTGCCGATAACCGCACAATGTTGAAGTAATCTTGTCAGACCCCAATTTTGCAAATGCCAATGTTAGCTGTGGTTTTTTACTCTTGAATTCTGTTTTTAAGGTCCATCCTGCTATGCAATATTCTGGCGACTTCGATTCTGCTATTTTTTAGCTTTCTGTAGAAAATAATATGTTGTCCAGATCGAAACCCAAAAATTTCATCGCTTATCTCAGGATAGTGTTTTCCAGAAATTTTTGTATCTGCTAAATCTTGACATGAATCAAGGAGCATCATATAATACTTATCCGCTTGGGATTCGGACCAAACCTCAAAAGTATAGTCCCAAATCTTTGATAAGTCATCGACAGCCTTATTTGTGAGAGTATAACTTGCCATTCAACTTTTTTGCCGATTTAAGCTTTTCAAGATGCTTTTTTGGGTTGAAATTTTTGGCTATCCCGCTTGTGAAACCGTCATCAATTGCTTTCTTTAATGATGCAATCTTAGTTTCCTCTTCCTCTAACAAGCGAAGTCCAGCTCGAATAACTTCACTGGCGTTTTTGAATCTGCCAGTTGACACCCTGTTATCGACAAAGTCTTCAAAATGGTCACCTAATGATATAGATGTATTACGACCCATGGTACAAGTTTATTTAAAGTTACCAATTTTTGGTAATTTTCCAAATATTTGGATAGGGTTCCTAAAAAATCACAGGTAACGAGCAGGGCTTTGTGCAGGTGTGGCATTAGAATTCCGTCAGCCTGGCTGGTGACGCCCTTAGAATGTGTTATTTGAAGTTACGAAAATACTGTTGAATTACCGGTCCAGCCCCGAGCCACTGCCGATAACTGCAGAAAGCTGAAGTTAGCTTGTCAGGCCCCAATTTTGCAAATGCCAATGTTGTGTGCAGTGCAATTTTACATATATTTACACTATGAAAGCTTTAGTTATTACTCCAAAAAATGAGAATGAATTCAAATTCCTCGCTGACCTACTTAAAAAGCTGGGTATTGGCTCCTCTTCCCTTTCAAAAGAGGAATTAGAAGATATTGGAATGTCCAAAATGCTACGCGATGTTGATAGATCTAAAAAAGCATCCAGGTCAGAAGTTATGAAAAAATTAACCGCCTGATGAAAGTAGAATTTTTAAAGAAATTCTAAAAAAGACCTCGATAGTTTGGATTCTAAATCTATCAAGAACTCATTAATTAGTCTCATAGAATTAATGGAAAAAACTGACTCTCTCGAACGTATTCCTAATACTAAAAAATTAAAAGGTCATAAATCTGCTTATAGAGCCCGAATCGGAGATTATCGTTTAGGCTTTTTTTTCGAGAATTCAACCCTTACTTTAGCTCGTTTTGTCCATAGAAAAGACATTTATAAGCTTTTTCCTTAAAAAGAGGTTACGACTAGCATTGCACACAACGGACAGGGCTTGCCGTAGTACGGGAATTAGTATTCCGTCAGCCCGTATTTTGGCAAACCCCCTGTTGTACGTTCGCCCTTTCTCCTCAGTCATCTATAATGTGGGTCTGTGTCCAACCGTAGAGTGTCGCCTGTGCGTTGGCACAAGGCAGGCTCTTTTGCAAGGTTAGCTTTTGTGTGTCGGCTTTGTGTGCCTTGCAAATGTGCCTGACTTGGTGCGTAGGATATTTGTGGATAAACTTTTCACTAAATTTTTTGGTATTCAGTTTTGTTTTCTATTTTTGTCAAAATATGACAAGTCTTAAAATTCCCAAATGAATAGTCCAAAGTCAGAATTAGGGCAATACCTTAGAGAGTTAAGAAAGGAAAGACAGGAAACACTTCATCAGGTGTCAAAAGGAACAGATATTGATTCTCCCATGCTCAGTAAAATTGAAAGGGGGGAAAGATTAGCTACAAATGACCAGTTAAAACGACTTGCCGCTTTTTACAAAGTGTCCGAGGCAAGTTTAAAAGTAAAACACACTGCTGAAAAAATTTTGAAAGAGTATGGTGTCAACGAAACTACTTACGATGCTATTCAGCTTGTCAATGAACAAATAGCACCTTATATCACAAAGTCAAAAGGGAAGAAATTGTGAAACAGAAAATTAAAAATCTTATTGCATATTTTATTGGAAGTTTAAGTCCGTTGGAAAAGAAAATTCCTGTGCAGGATTTGAGCATCTTTTTTTCTATCATGATTGCAACTTTCACTTTAAGAAAGAAGCAAAATAAAACTGACAAAATTGAGGTTTCTTTTTCTGATTATTATTCTGAATTCAAAACAGAAATTCACCTTGTCAAACAAAGATTTCCTGCGTTGATTAAGATTTTTCTTTCAACTGAATCTCAACTCAAAACTGAATTACTTTCTTATGTCTTTGAGAAATTGAAAATTGTTTTTGAAAAAACCGATGATGATGTTGACGATATTATTTCATGGTCGTATCAGTTTTTGAAAAAGGATTTAGAAAAATCGGCTTTCAAGAGAATCGGAAAAGGCAATGCAAAAATTGAGGATTCAGATTTGCTTTTCACCACTCAGTTTTTTACTGATAAATACATGGTGAAATATTTAGTCAATGAATCTTTGTCGGGCTTTGACAAAACGAATATTCAAAATGTAGTTGTCATTGATTCCGCTTCTGGTGGTGGCAACTTCTTGAATTATTCTTTTGAACACCTTTACAATATTTACAAAAAATCAAATCCGCATTGGGCTAACCAAAAAATTGTTGATACAATTTTGAATAATTCAATTGTCGGCTATGATTTGGATTCAAACCTTTCTAAAATTGCTTCTCTGTCTTTATTTGTGAAAGCTTGTGACTATGCAGTTCCGAGCAAATCAATCCCGATTAAAATTTTTGGTGGAATTGCAAATGATAAATTGGGTTTCTTAAATCCCTACGTTGCCTCAAACTCAATTGGTAGAGCAACTTTCAAAACTCAATTAGAGAAACTGAATAAAGAGAAAAAAATAAAAGTGTTTGTAACCAATCCTCCATTCATGGGCAAACGGGATATGGACACTTCGCTGAAAAATTATTTGCTTGCAAACTATCCCGAAAGCAAAGGTGATTTGTGTGTGTCATTCATTCAACGAACTATTCAGTTGATGAATGAGAAAGATGTGTTGGGTGTTGTGTCACAAAATAACTGGATGTATTTGTCCTCACTCAAAGATTTTAGAAAAATATTTTTAGCAAAGCAAACATTAAAAGAGTGCATTGATTTGGGCAGCAATGCTTTTGAAGATATTAACGGGGAGAAAACAAATGTTGCATTGTGTATTATCGGAAACTCTGAAATAAAAACTTCACGGTTCTACAATTTGAAATTCAAAAACCTTTCTGAGAAAAAAAGGTTGGTATCGCAAAAAAATATTACTGCTGAACTGACCTTTGAGCTAAACCAAAATCAGTTTTTGAAAAACAGTCATCTCGAATTCAATTATCAATTGGAACATCGGTTTGATAATATTCAAGGGCTTCAACTTTACTCTGAGTTTGCAAATCCAATGCAAGGAACTTCAACGGGAAATAATACAGAGTTTGTAAAATTTGCTTGGGAAGTAAACGGAAGTCCTGACTGGAAATTAGTTAGCAAAGGTGGCGGTTTCAGCAAGTGGGCTGGCTTGAATTATTACAAAGTGCATTGGGGAAAGAACGCTGAAATAATAAAAGCAAATAAGGGAAGTGCATTAAGAAACATTGATAAGATTCCTACAACTCAACTTGTTTATAGCGATACAGGAACTTTGGGTTTGAATGTTAGAGTGCTGAAAGAGAATCAAGTTTTCATTGCATCAGGTCCAGGTATTCAAGTTTTGAAAGGAGATAAGTATGCCCACCTTGCCTTCTTGAATTCAAAGATTGCAACTTTTCTGTTGAAACTTATCAATCCAAAATTTACGATTAGTGCAGGTTACATTTCAAAAATCCCTGTTGCACAAAATATTTTGGATTCAAAATTTATTGCTGAGAAAAGCAAAGAATGCTTGGAATTAAAAGAGAAATATTTGCAAAATAAATTGCCAAACTTTGAATTTGAACACATCAATTATTCAGCAATCAAAAATCTTGATTCCTTTCTTGAAAAGTTAATCATTGAAGATATTGAAAGCGATTATCAACGACTTTTCTTGGAATCAAAAATTGAACTTGAAATCAGGAAGCAATATAATTTCAATTCAAAAGAGTTGAACGAAGTGAAAAGTGTTGTTGGTGAATCGCCTTTCTTCAACAAGAAAAAATATTTGAAAATCGATTCAGAGCAGTTGGATTTGCTTTTGTCTGCAAACATTGATTTGAATTGCTTGTCAACAAGCAGAGCAATCAATGGCTATTCAGTGGGCAGTGAAAGTGTGTTTGAAGATTTGTCTTACAAACTTGATGTAAACCCAAAACCGCTTTTTGATTTTATAAAAACGAATGTTTCTGATTTCAAAATCACAAAGGCAAAATATTTCAATGACTTGTTGCACAAAATTATTTTGAATGAGTTGGGTGTAAGGCAAATTTCAATTTACAAGTTTAAAATTTTTGATTTGTCAAAGTTGGTTGAATCCATGCGGTCAAAATATGGTTTCCTCAACGTTCAAACTGACTTGACTGAACGGATTATTTCAATTCTTCAAACGCATCATAAGAGTAGCTTCTTCAACAAACCTTTGGTTTCTTATTTCAATAAATCTTTAACAGTCGGACAAGCTCACAATGGATAAGGCGTTAGAGATATACGGCTACATTCTGAAAGAATATCTTTCAAAATGTTTTGCAAATCAGCAAAACATCAACCCTGTTGAACTCAATAAAGAAAGGTTCAAAGTGAAAGCTGTTTTTACCGCTTCAATTATTTTCTTGAAGAACAATTCTAAAAGAGAAGATTGCAAAATTGTTTCTGTTACTAATTACTGGTTGAAAAATTCATTCGCTGATGAAAATTTATTTTCATCAATCATAGATAATGCAAATGAAGAATTAATAAAATTGGTTGATGACAATATTTGCAATTTGATAGGTGCTGAATCATTTGATGTTCCTACGCTTTATGAAACGCTGTTGGGAATTGAAACTGGAAATGAGGGTAACGGAACAGAAATTTCAACATCAAAAAATTATAGAAACAAGTTAGGCAGTTATTACACACCTGCAAACTTTGCAAAGTCAGTTACTGTAAAAACTATTGATACTTTTTTTGAATTGAATTTTGGAAGGGTGGACAAAGAATTTCTAAAAGAAATAGCTTCAATAAGTTTTGCTGATTTCTCTTGCGGTGGTGGCAATTTTATAATTGCAGTCATTGACTACTTTGAAGACCTATTTTCAAAATGGAGCATTGAAGAAGAAAGTCGATTGGAATTGCTGAAAGCAATTGCTTTAAATATTTCTGCCTTTGATGTTGATTGCTTGGCTTTGGAAGTAGCTAAACTGAATCTGCTTTTGAAGATTAAGCAATCGTCACTCTACAAATCGCTGAATGAAAATTTCATCCACGCAAACTTTTTATTGCAGTCTGATTTTGCAATTGATAAATCAAAAAAGGTTGAAGTGTTTTCAAGCGGATTTATTTACCATGAGCAACTCAGTTTAAGCAAAGACAAACTGAATAACTATGATGTTGTTTTAGGAAATCCACCTTGGGAGAAAATACGGTTTGAAGAAAAGAAGTTTTATGCTCTCTATTCAAATACAGTTGCTGAAAATCATTTCAAGTCAAGCCGAACAAGTGAGATTACAGAAACAGAATTGAACAATGTTCAATTAGCTGAATATTCAAAAGAGTTCAAACTTGAAATTGAAAAAGCAAAGTCAGACTTAAAGAAGAATTCTTTTTTCGCTTTGTCAAACAGTGGTGAGTTGAACACTTATGCTTTGTTTACCGATGCTTCTATAAAATTGAGAACTAAAAGAGGTGTTGTCGGCTTGGTTTTGAAAAGTGCAATTGTAACAAGCCAGGTTAATCAAAATCTTTTCAAGTATTTGACAAAGGGAAATTTTGTTGTTGCGATTTATGATTTCATCAATCGTAAAAAGATTTTCAATATTGATAGCAGAGAAAGGTTTTGTTTTTTGCTGTTAGGTAATTCTAAGAGTGAAATATTTCATGTTTCAATGAACCTCAGCGAAGTTTCGGAAATTGGAAAAGTAAAATCAGAAATTGAGTTGTCTTTCGAAAGTTTGAAGTTGCTAAATCCATTTACTGGGATGCTTCCAAACTTCTCAAATAAAAGAGAAGCAGATTTTCTTCTAAGAGTTTCTTATGACTTTCCTTTTTTCAAAAATGTTTATGAGAATGTAAGATTCGGTAGAATCGTTCACCTGACAAGTCATGCTGAGTTTATCACAAAGAAAAAAGAAGAAGATAATATTCCAATTTATGAAGGAAAATTCTTCAACCAGTTTGACGGAAAGTTTTCAGGATTTAATGGTGTAGAAGATGAATTGCGGTATGGCAACAAATCTTCTTCTGTGAACATTGATGAAGCAAAAAAAACGATTGCAGATTATTTTCCTGAATCAAGATTTTTTATCAATGCTGAAAAGTGGCAACTACTTTCTAAAAATCACAAAGAGAAATTTATGTTGGCTTGGAGAAGTTTAACTTCTGCAACTAACACACGAACCTGCATTGCAACCGTATTGCCTTTTATCCCTGCATCACAATCGGTTCAGTTCTTAACTACAAACCAAAATGACTTGTTGTATTTGTCGGGGCTTTTTAATTCGGTTGTGTTTGACTTTATTTTGAAGAAAAAATTGAGTGGGATTGATTTAACTCAATCGGTAATAAACCAAATGCCTGTTCCGAACATTGAGCTACTCACAAGCAAAATAAATTTCAATGGTGGCTTCGCCACCATTGAACATCATATTTCTTTGCTTGTGTTTTCTCTTTTAAGAAATGATGTTCGTTTAAATTCTCTTTTTCAAAATTTGGATTTGCAAAATGAAATCAGAAACGAAAGCAAATTTGAGACTGTCAGAAAAATTGATTTGCTTTTTATGGCTCTTTACAAATTGACTGATTCGGAAGTGCAACTGGTGCTTACTGAATTCAGCAAGCAATATTCAAAAGAGGATTTGAGTTGGTTTAAAAAAGAATTGCAAAAGTTACTCAGCAATTATTCCGTAAGCTCTGCCGTTTCCACTGCCACCTTTAGCCCAGTCTGATGAATTTTCAATTAGTCTTTGCATTTCATCTTGCTCTAAAATTTCAAGTCTGAAATCGGTATCATCAACTCTTGTAAACAATAGAATCTTGTTTTGAAAGCCGCCGTTTTCGCCAAGACTTGGCTTGGAGAAAATAGTAATTTTTTCTCCGTCTGCTGTCGTACCATTCAAACGAATTCTCCAGTTACTATTTCCTTCTGCATAGAAGACATGATTTGATATGTAGGTCTTTCCGCCAAAAATTACATTAATATCTTTTGTGTCGTTTGTATTTTCAGGGTCTAAACCAAAGTAGCTTACGCTACCAAACTTGTTTACCCCGTCTAACTTTCCTTTTTTTGAAAGGTCAAGAATATTTCTTGACCCGCCAGTCATTAGTCCAGTTTCAATCCACATCGAACCTGCTGCAAGTTCTGTTGTTTCATCAACAACATTTACTTCGTTGGTTTCTTCTTCCGCAATTAGTTCTTTCTTAACAACGGTCTTTCTGAAACCTTTTGGTGGTCGTTTAGCTTTGACTTTACCAAATAGTTCAAGAAGTCTTGTATTTACTTTGGTTTCCTTTTGACCAAACTCTTTATTTATTTTATTGCTTTTGGCTCTGCTTGCTGCTTCTGGTAAAACAACATTGCTTTCAATAAGAATTTCTAAAACTTCCTGTGTGAGGAGCTGGCAGCTTGGATGCTCTTGATTTATTATTGCGTTAAAGTGGTCGTAAATGTCAGCTAAGAACTCATTGCCATTTTCATCATTACTTTCAAAGTCAACGCAAATAGACGCTTCTATGTTTTGAAATAGACCACTTTCTGTCAGGTTGGAAGAACCTATTATTGCCCTTGTTGTTTCATTGCCTTCAAAGGCGTAAATTTTTGGATGGTAAATGATGTTGTTTGGTGAGTAAACAACATATGACTCAATTTCGTTTTCAAGTAGTTTCTCTAAGGCTTCCTTTGAAGTAGCGTTTAAGTTTACACCCAAATACAATTTGACTTCTCCACCTGCTTCTTTGAAAGCAAGCATTTCATCAATAATATTTTTAAGTCCTCCTGTGCTTACAAAAGCAACAAAGGCATTGAAAGAACTATAGTTTTCGCTTTCGAATGAATCAATAATAAAATTTCCTGCAGTTATATCACTTTCAGGGTCTAAACCTTGTCCTATAAATTTTATGTTCATACTTGCGTGCTTAAGTCAATTAAGAAACAAAAGTACACAATGTCAGCCGAATGGAACTGTTTGCTGATGTTTCAAAGTCAAGTCGATAAGCACAATGTCTGCTGGGTGGTGGGTGGGCTTTGGTGTCCAGTAATGATATGTTGTTGAAGTGTCGAACAAATGTTGATAGATATTCGTCAGCCGGGGTGGGTGGGCTGTGCGTTGGCATTTTTAGCTCTTTGCAAGGTTGGCTTTGTGTCAGGGCTTTGTGTGCCTTGCAATGTGCTAAAAATAGCGTGGGGTCGTGTCGGCAAAGTCATGGATGCTTAAATGTTTGCAGGATGTTGTTTAGGGTGACGTACAACGTCAAGGGCTTGGCGTCAGGCGGGATATTAGGATTACGTCTGCCCAGCCGATGTCGCCCTTAGAATTTAGTTATTTGAAGTTACCAAAAATGCTCAAGAATAAACGGTCCAGCCCCGAGCCACTGCCTGGCCATGCACAAATGCTGAAGTTACATTGTCAGGCCCCGCTTGCGCCAAACCCACTGTTGTACGCCGCTTTGCCCTTAATTACTTGTTAAACCTTTAAGAACTGCTTTTCTGTATCCCTCATCTTTTTCCCTAAGTTCAATCCAATGCTCCTTTTCATTTAGATTAATATATATTTCGCCATAATCGTCTTCAATTTCTGATTCAAAAAAGGCTTTGAGTCCTCGTGATCCTGATGGATTATTTGGGTACTGACCAAATTGTTTTTTTGCAAATTCATCAAGATCAATAAATACAATTCTTTTAGTTCCTACAAAATGTAAGGATGAATCTATTTTTTGCTTATAAAGCCTAGAAAGAAGGATTATTAAATTATCGCTTGCTTCGCCGAGACTTTTAATAAGCATAGGTTGAGCATCAGCTTTTTTGTCATTAGGGGTATTTGTCGGAATTGTTAGTTGCAGACCTACGATTCGACTATCATAGGATGAAGTAGCGATGTATGTTATTGAAGTGTCCGTTTTCGTGTTCTCAACTACCGAAATTCGTATGTCAGCTCCCCAGCCTTCTTCCTGACTTGTGTCAACTATAAGCTTATTGATTGTGAAGGTATCCCTTGCTAGGACTTCTTTTTTACCAATATTTTTGGATTGATCCTTATTAGAACAACTAAATATCAGTAGCAAGATAACCGGGAGACAAATTTTTATCATACTGCTCAATTAAAGTGGCGTACAACGTCGAGGGCTTGGCGTCAGGCGGGATATTAGGATTTCGTCTGCCCGGCCGATGTCGCCCTTAGAATTTAGTTATTTGAAGTTACCAAAAATGCTCAAGAATAAACGGTCCAGCCCGAGCCACTGCCTGGCCATGCACAAATGCTGAAGTTACATTGTCAGGCCCCGCTTGCGCCAAACCCCATGTTATAAGCAGCCCTGGTTGGTTGCTGGTCTTTACTTACCATATATCCGGACGTAACCATTTAGTTAAAATTGAGTCATTAATTTTGCTTTCAAATCCAAGTTTTATAATTCTATTCTTCAAGTCAGCAAATTCAGTTTTATTTAATAATGGGTTTATTAATATTTCAAAAGAAAGGTTAGCTGGCTCGCCAATAAAATAGCCAAATCCATCTTGCGAATGTTCATCTACTTTTTGTATTACAAAACGGTATTCATTTTCATAGCTAAATGCTTTTTCTTTTCTGAATGGAGGGTATTTTATTCTGCATTGGTTTAATACATCCGATTTAGCATTTATTAAGTTTTTGTATTGCACTTTACCATGTAGCCATTCTGTTTGATAATAAAAAGTATCATTTCTATGAAAATATTCGTTAAACGAATTTAGTAATGTCTCTCGTTTAAATTTAATCGCAATGTTTTTCCTGTTTTCTAAGTTATCTGAATATGTATCCCAAAAGGCCAACGATTCCTTATCGGCAAGATGCCAGCAACTTATTAAAATCATTCGCTTTCGATTTTCAATCGATTTATAATTCAATGGGATTTTAGTTAAATCACCAATTCTTACACATTCCATTTTGTCACCAAATTTGTCAGCTCTAGAAAACCATACTTTTCCTTGTGATAAAAAGTCTTCCAGCCGATGAAAGGGAATAAATTTAAAAAGAAATATTTCTGTAAGGTCTTTTGTATGATATGATTTCCATGGCATAGTGATAGCTCAAAGGGTTGCTTATAACGTCAACGGCTTGGCGTCAGGCGGGATATTAGGATTTCGTCTGCCCGGCCGATGTCGCCCTAAGAATATAATTATTTGAAGTTACCAAAAATGCTCAAGAATAAACGGTCCAGCCCCGAGCTACTGCCTGGCCATGCACAAATGCCGAAGTTACATTGTCAGACCCCGCTTGCGCCAAACCCCTTGTTAGCAGCATGGCATTTTTGTGCCTCGAATTTAGTTTCTGAATTCAAATTTATCGCCCAATTTTTCAGCAATTGATCTTAATAGAGCCCAACCTTTACTTCCTTTATAATAAATTATGTTCTGCATGTTTTTGGGATTTTGAGTGTAACCCCAATCATCGATTTGCTTCAGTCCATAAATACCCGAAAACGTAACTGTGTTTTTATTAATTACTGCCATTATTCTGCATTGCCCATTGATATTTGTGAACTCCTTTGAATAAGTTGTAAGCGTGTCGTAATTGTAATTATCCTTAACTATAAAATCATAATTGACCAGAACTATTTTAACTTTTTTATATAAATCAATACTGTCTGCAACAGTAACAGTGATTTTAGTATCGCCAAATTTCTGGGCTTTGCAAAAAAAAGGGGAAATTAATATTAAGACAAGTAGGTATTTCATTTTTTAAATTGCAGTAAAATATATCAGTATTAAAAGAGCTTCGTTTGCTTTGTGTCGTCCTGATTCTGGTTGACTCTTTTTTGCGTTATCCACAGCTGGATAAGTTGACTGTGTACTTCGCATTTAACTTTGTTTACTCATTTGCAGCCTATGCCTTTGTCAAATCTCCCCAGGCAGAGACCTTGCTTCTGTAAGCTTTCCAAACCCGTTTTAAAGCTCCGGTGCATTCATGTGCCGCATTGGGGGGTAAGCCACTGTACACTTCGGTGGGGCCGATGCTGATTATAAAAATCAATGAACTTCCTTATCTCTATTTTTGCTTCTTCAATATTACTAAAATTAATCTGACGATCGTACGTAAACTCCTCCTTGATCGTTCTGTGTATCCGCTCCGCTACCGCATTTTCCAAAGGGTCGCCGGTTTGTGTCATGCTGATCTGTATTTGCTGTTCCTCCAAGAGTTTTACATACGCATGGCAACAGTATTGCACTCCCCTGTCGCTGTGATGAATCAAGGGACGGGTGCTATCCTTTCTGCTCCTGATCGCTTGTTTTAAGGCGCTTATACAGCCTTTTACGCTTAAGGTGTCATGAACACAATGACCCACTATTTTCCGCGAATACAGGTCGGTAATAATGCTCAGGTAGCAAAACTTGTCCTGGGGCTTTAACCACAGATAAGTAATGTCGGACACCCAGATCTCATTAGCATTCAGTGGTTTAGATGATTCAATAAGATTCTTATACCGGTTGAAATGATGGTAACTGCACGTTGTCTTTGTTCGCCAACGTTTTGACTTGATCAGCAAATGATGGTTTCTGAGCAGATCAAAGAACTTGTCCCTTCCCATTTTTATTTCCCGCGCTTTAAATTCAGGTTGCAGGCTCTGGTGAAGGTTTCTGCCGCTGCCCCGCTTCCATATTTCCCGTTTCTTTTTGATCAGCCCAACAATGACTTCTTCCTTTAACAAGCTGTCAGCATTTTGATGATGCTGCTTATAGTAAGCCTGCTTGCTGCGCTTAAACACCTGGCAAAGCTCAGTTACTTTTTCTTTTGGCCTTTGCTTTTGGAAGGAGCTGATTGTTGGGCACCATACTTTTTACGATGTCAATTTTGAACTTCTTTTCTGCTATCTCAATAGCATGCTGCCACAGGTCGGCCCGAAGTTCAGCCACCCGAAGCAACTCCCGGAGTTCCTTATTTTCCTCCTCCAGCTTTTTGTCGTGGATGTTCTTTCTCATTTCGGCAAAGTTAGCCACCGGCGTGCTTCTTTTTCACGGCCATGGAGGCCCCGGCTTTGGTTGATCCAGTAAAGAATGGTGGCATTGCCTTTAATCCCGTAGAGCAGCGAAGCCTGGCGCTTATTGAGTTTGCCACTCAGTACTTCGTCCACAATTTTCTGCTTGAATTCCTCCGTGTAGAATAATTGCTGGGATCCCCTTCGGTTAGAGCTCTGTTTTTTACTCATTTTTTGTCCTGTTTTTGGTTGACTTATCCACTTTTTTGGAGTCAACCTATTTCAGGACTATACAGTTTGTGGCTAACGGGCAGGCATTTGCGAAGTTGGGGAATTAGAATTCCGTCAGCCTAGCTGGTGTCGCCCGGAGAATTTGTTATTTGAAGTTACGAAAATGCCGTTGAAGAAACGGTCAGGCCCCGGGCCGCTGCCGATAAACGGACAAAGCCGAAGTTACATTGTCAGGCCCCAATTTTGCAAATGCCAATGTTGTGTGCAGCCTACTACTTTTTCCTGCTTGCTTCCATTAGTGCAGGACTACCACAAAATACGACAGCGCCTATCAAGTCATAATAAACCAATAAAGCGGCAAACACTACGGGTCTTTTATTTTTTTCATCCTTGAAAATTATATTGTTCTCATCAAATGAAAAGCCTGAAATTAAATATTTGAAAATGCTCGGATGACCAGAATATTTCCAGTTTGGATTTGTTTGTTGCAATAAATCATGAAATATAAAGCCAAGGGTCATTTGATTATTTTCACAACCATCTGCAACTACATGAATAGAGTAGTCATCGGGAACTAATTCTCCGTGCTCGTTAAAAAATATTCCTTTGAAGTTTTTGGTGTGAATATCTAGAGCATTCTTTAGTTTGAAGGTTACACTTTCAACTTGTCCGTGTTGATCGAAATTCAACCTGTTAAATGCTTTTTGTTTAAACAACCCTCGTACAGTTTTTTCGCTTATTATTTGGTTTTCTATTAAACTCTCATTGGAAATTCCTATCATGTCTCTTATCTCACTGTCAATTGTAGAAAATTTGTTGTTGCATTCGAAACAAGCCGGAACAGTCAATAAGTTTTGCTTATACTCATTTGGTTGCCCCGCGTATAGGTTTTTAGCTGGAATGTGTTCAGACGTTTTGCTTTCATCTGTCAGTGTTACGCCGCAGTTATAACATATCATAGTGAGAAGGGGTTTTATGGTTGCATACAACGTCAAGGGCTTGGCGTCAGGCGGGATATTAGGATTACGTCTGCCCGGCCGATGTCGCCCTTAGAATTTAGTTATTTGAAGTTACCAAAAATGCTCAAGAATAAACGGTCCAGCCCCGAGCCACCGCCTGGCCATGCACAAATGCTGAAGTTAGATTGTCAGGCCCCGCTTGCGCCAAACCCATGTTAACCGCCGTATTTATTGTCTATGATGGTTAATCGATTAGTTTTCTTAAGGCATTCTATTAATTGCCTAGAATTTCGTGGGTCTGACCCTTTGAACCCATATTGAAAGCTAATTTCATTTTGACTTACAAAGGCATTTACTCCTAAAGGAGCTAAGGAAACATGCTTATCTATGAAGCACCCTCCGTAAACTATCTGACCATTTATAACCAAGGCAAATTGTCTAACTTGACGTACAGGTAAGTTTAGCATTTCCATCCTTTTTTCCACTGAAATTCCATATTCAGCCACATGAATTTGCTTTGAATGCCTTTTTGAACCTTTGTTGTTCATAGAGTACTTTTCAATTGTGTATGAAACAAGTTCAGAGTTTTTAATAAAGGCAGTGTCCTCAAGATCTGAGAGAATCGGCATAAATGAAACTGGCCTCTTAGAAACAGGGTCAAACATAGGGTAGCTTTTTTTAAGAAGGTAAATTTCAATGCTGCAATCAAAAGAGCCCTTTATTTGAGAATATGAAACATGGGTAGAAAATAAGAGTACTATTATTGCGAAAAGCTTAGGCATTTGTCAATAGGTTAGGAAATGGGAGCTGCCAAAATATGGCGGTTAACTCTTTAATAGACGCTGAATAGGATTGCCCCAAAGCTGCGTCTATTTGGGTATCGGTTTGATAACGATTGATCTATATAAATATACGTAATTGAAAAGAGGGGCAAACAATTTCAAATACGCAATCCAGGAGCCTCCCTGTTTTTCACCCGGTCCCCAATATCATACCAGCCCCCACCCCCTTCACCGGGTTGATCAACTCATTCCTTACCGGCTCTCCGAACTGTATCCCGCTGGATAAGACCGCAAAGACTACGGTAGTCTGCTTCCCCCCTTCCCCTCCAGCCGGTCACATTCCTGAACGCTCCCCAGCCTGAATTTAAAGGGCAACCCGGTCTTTTTTTCAAACCGGATCTCCTGGCGGCAGAAAAAACCCAGGTTGGACGAATAAAAATTGGCGGGAAGCAGGGTGATCAATGAAAATGGCCGTTGAAAGCAGGCGGTATCGGTCCTGGGTTTCTTCGCATATTTTTTCAGGTCGATCGGCCGGCAACTGCGCTCAAAGCCACTGTCAGCAGGGAAATACCTCACCCGGGATGGCGTTTTAGGTTGACCAAAAGCGGCGTTCCCCACAAAAATCATGCAGAAAATCAAAAATTTAGCTTTTTGCTTCACTTTCCAAGGGGGTTTAGCTGTAAATTTACGCCGGGTCCGGCCTTAAAGTTACTGTTTTTGACTGGACCCGAAGTACTAAAAACCGGCAACATACCCCAATAAAACATGGCCTTAAGTCAGGGACTATACCAAAAGCAACTCCAGAAACTGTCTCCCCAGCAGATCCAGCTGATGAAACTGTTGCAGGTGCCTACGGCCATACTGGAAGAGCGCATCAAGGAGGAAATGGAGGAAAACCCGGCCCTGGAACTGGATGAAGAAGGGCATGAGGACGAATATGATGAATCGAAGGATGAATTCAAGGAAGACGAGACCGAGGATTTTGAAGCGGACGGCAGCGAGGATGAATATGAGAACATCGACATCAGCGAATACGTGAGCGAAGGTGACGACGACGTGGGCGACTATAAGCTCCGGGACGAGAACTATCCCGAGATCGACGACAGCCGCGTCATCCCCCACAAGGTGGAGACGGGCTTCAACGAACTGATGATGGAGCAGCTGGGACAACTCAACCTGGACGAACACCAGCAACAGGTGGCTGAACAGATCATCGGCAACCTCGACGACGATGGGTACCTGCGCCGCGACATTTCTTCTATCGTAGATGACATGGCCTTCCGGCAGAACATCATCACCTCCGAACAGGAGATCGGCCAGCTCGTCTTGCAGATCCAGCAATTCGACCCTCCCGGCATCTGCGCCCGCAACCTGCAGGAATGCCTGTTGTTACAACTGGAACGGAAATCGGATGAAGGGGCCCATGTGGAAATGGCCATCAAGGTGATGGAGAAATATTTCGATGAGTTCACCAAGAAGCATTACGAGAAGATCCAGCGCGGCCTCAACCTCTCTGATGATCAGCTGAAAGAGGTCATCAACCAGATCATCAAACTCAATCCTAAACCCGGAGGCACGATCGGCGAAACGGGCAAGAATGAGAACTATGTGGTGCCCGATTTCTTCATATTCAACAATGCCGGCAAGCTGGAACTCACCCTGAATTCCAAGAACGCCCCCGACCTGCGCATCAGCGAAGGCTACCGCGACATGCTGAAAGAATACGACCGCGGCAGCAAGAAGGATAAACGCCAAAAAGAGGCCGTGCTCTTCATCAAGCAAAAGATCGACGCGGCCAAATGGTTCATCGACGCCATCAAGCAAAGACAGAACACCCTGCTCAATACCATGGAAGCCATCATGAATTACCAGCGTGAGTTCTTCGTCACCGGCGATGAGACCACCCTGCGGCCCATGATCCTCAAATACATCGCGGAAGCCACCAACCTCGACATCTCAACGGTGAGCCGGGTGGCCAACAGCAAGTTCGTCCAGACGGAATTCGGCACCTACCGGCTCAAGTTCTTCTTCAGTGAAAGTCTGCAGACCGACAGCGGCGAGGAAGTGAGCACCCGGGAGGTGAAAAAGATCCTGAGCGATCTGATCGAAGCGGAAAGCAAGAAGCATCCGCTGAGCGACGAGCGGCTGACCGAGCTTTTACAGGAAAAAGGGTATAATATTGCCCGCAGGACCGTGGCCAAATACCGGGAACAACTGAATGTGCCCGTGGCGAGGCTGAGGAAAGAATTATAAAATTAATTGCTCCCTTTATTAAAGAGAGTTCTGAATTATAGAACGCTTCGTTTCAGGGAACTGAATTTGAGTTTACAGTAGCATCCCGAAAGCTTTCGGGACTTAATCAGGGCTCCCCCGGTCCCGATAGCTATCGGGAGCGGTAATGATTGCCGGGTGTCTTTTTTGCCTGCCCCGAGAAAGACACATGAGGGCAGGCTCGGGGGACAAGCAAAAAAGAACAAAAGAAATAAGAATTGTTACTTAGAATTTTAATCGCTCGATATAATTTAACCTTTTCAATGCAGGCTTCCATTCAAAAAGATCAGGCACCCTCCGGCAAAAAACCTTTGTTGCTGCGCTTGCTTGCCCATTTCTTCTCCTACCTCTTCCACCCGCTCTTCATTCCCGTTTATGTACTCTTGTTCCTGCTCCGGTTCCACCCTTCTTATTTCTCCGGATTCGGCGAAGACGACCGGTTCAAACTATTACTCACCACCATCCTGAATACCGTCTTCTTCCCGGCCTTTTCCATCTTGCTGATGAAGGGACTGGGTTTCATTCAATCGGTCCTGCTGCCCACACAAAAAGAAAGGATCGCTCCGTACCTGACTGCGATGATCTTTTATTTCTGGGCGGCCTGGGTCTATTTTAAATTCAATCCGCAACCCGATGTTGCGCTGGCTTCTTTCATGACCGGCGTCTTCCTCACCACCGTGGCGGCCTTACTGCTCAATATCTATTTC
Source organism: Chitinophagaceae bacterium (assembly GCA_016721725.1). GTDB lineage: Bacteria > Bacteroidota > Bacteroidia > Chitinophagales > Chitinophagaceae > Ferruginibacter. Next base: position 658,613 of record JADKHN010000001.1, read on the forward strand.
AAGATCAGCATGCACGCCATGGGCGTAGGCGGACTGGTGGGCTTCTTCCTCATCGTCATGAAAAGCAATTCGATGCTGATGACCTGGCCGCTTTCCCTGGCTTTTTTGATCGCAGGACTGGTCTGCACCTCCCGGATGATCGTGAGCGATCATGAACCCAGGGATATCTATGCGGGATTTTTTGTGGGAATGGGCTGCCAGTTCGTGGCGGCGGTGGTGATAATGTAAAGGCCGGCCCCCTCCATCTCCCCCGAAGGGGGAGGGAAAGCCCCCTCCAAACCTCCCCCGAAGGGGGAGGCTTCAGAGAGCAAAATACTTTTAAAGAGGTTTCAATTTCGTAGAGTCTTCGGACCCTCCCCCTTCGGGGGAGATGGAGGGGGCTGGCCTAAAAAGAATCCCGCCATAATAGCGGGATCTTTTGTCTCCTGTCGTGCCTAACAATAAAAACTTTAAAACTGTAGAGGGAAAAAAGCCTTTAACTGCTAAGTATCTTTGATCGGCGGCGGTTGCATTTGCCTGCAACGAGTAGGCCAATGTTGGGTTAACTTGATTTTCTTTGGTTTGGGTTGAGGTTACAAAATCTGTTTACTAAAGCGAATGATCAGCTCTTTTTATTGTGTTAACGACAAGGCTAAAACGCATTTTTTTTATTGTGATGCCATAACGGGTAATTTTACGAGGTAAGTCTACTTGAAAAGACCGGCAAATGAGTGGCTTATTATGAAAAACCTGAATACCTGCCTGGTTTTTATGATCTCAAGGTCATTTAACTACTCTTAACTAAGACTTCCCCGACCAGTCAATATCATTTATATTTGCAGTTGGTAATTTTTTCAACATGAATAGCAGGATCATACTGGCTTTAATATTGACTTTGGGCCTTTTCCCGGCCAACGGCTCGATCGGGCAAAAAGCCTTTGAACGCGGGGCGTTCTATGCCGCCATGGCCTCTTCCAAACTGGATGAAGTGGATCAGCAACTGTCTGCCCTGAAAAGTTATTCCGGTCCCGAAAAAGAGGCCTACGAAGGAGCGCTGCTCATGAAAAAATCGGGACTGATGAACAAGGCAAAGGAAAAACTGAACCTGTTCAAATCCGGCCGTTCCAAGCTGGAGGCTTCCATTGCCCGCGACAAGAACAATGCGGAATACCGTTTCCTGCGTCTCATCATACAGGAACACGCGCCCAAACTGGTCAATTACCGCAACGAGATCGATAACGACACGCGGCAGATCAGATCCAATTACAGGTCATTACCGGATGCTGTTCAACTCGCCATCCTGGATTATGCGAAAAAATCAACGGTGCTGAAAGCCTCCTTTTTCAATTGAAGCGAATGAATAAGAAGATACTGGTCATTTATTATTCCCAATCGGGTCAATTGGGTGAGATCCTGGATCGTTTCATTGAACCCCTTCAGCGATCGGGACATACCATTGAAAAGGTCTGTGTTCAACCCGTCACCCCGTATCCTTTCCCCTGGAAGGGAAAAAGTTTCTTTGCCGTGATGCCCGAATCGGTGAGGGAAGTGCCCGCACCCTTACAACCCTTTCAGTTAAAAGAATCCCGTTACGACCTGGTGTTGCTGGGATACCAGGCCTGGTTCCTTTCCCCCAGCATCCCCGTGAATTCGATCCTGAAGACCGATGCCGTAAAAGCCGTTCTCAAAGACACCCCGGTCATAACCATTACCGGTGCCCGAAATATGTGGATCAGCGCGATGGAAAGGATCAGGTTCATGCTAAAAGAAGCGGGCGCCCGTCACGTGGGCAATATCGCGCTGGTGGACAAACATCATAATTTCATCAGCTTCGTCACCATCTTTTACTGGATGTTCAAAGGAAAGAAGGATCGATGGCTGAATCGATTTCCCAAGCCGGGCGTGTCGGATGAGGATATCCTGAATACGTCGGTATTTGGCGCGATCGTTGAACCCCATCTCGCTTCGGGCAACTGGGACGGATTGCAGGACGAGCTCCTGGCAAAAAAAGCCGTAGAGGTAAAATACAATCTGATGTTCATAGAATCCAAGGCCAAGCGCATTTTCACGATCTGGGCAAGGTTCATTTCCAGGAGAAAAAAAAGAACAGCCTGGCTTGTTGTATTCAAATATTATCTTTTAATTGCACTGTTTATAGCAGCTCCCATCATATTAACGGTTGATGCGATCTTTTTCAAACCCTTTTTATCAAAGCGGATCAAAAGGCAAAAACAGTATTTTTCAGGCGTAAACTAACTTACAAGAATGTCTTTCAACGAAGTCTACATTGTCAATACTTCTTCTTATTTCCCGAACGACCCGGTTTCGAATGAAGAGATGGAGGAATACCTGGGGTTCATCAACGAAAAACCTTCCAAATCCCGGCGTATCGTATTACGCAATAACGGTATAAAGAACCGATACTATGCCCTTACCCGCGACGGGAAAGTGACCCATACCAATGCGCAGATCACCGCGGAGGCCGTGAAAGCGGTCACCGGTAATACGGAATCCGGGCTGAAAGCCATCGACCTCCTGTCTTGTGGCACTTCCACACCCGACCAGGTGATGCCTGCCCATGGTGTGATGGTACACGGGCTGCTCCCGGAGACCAATGCCATCGAAGTGGTTTCTCCTGCCGGCGTTTGTTGCGCGGGTATGCACGCCCTGAAATACGCTTACCTGTCGGTCAAGACCGGTGAGGCCCGGAACGCGGTGGCCACCGGATCCGAGCGGTTCTCCACCCTGCTCACCGCTTCTGTTTTTGAAGACGAGGCACAACAACTCAAGGCGCTTGAAGAAAACCCCTATATCAGTTTTGAAAAGGAATTCCTGCGCTGGATGTTGTCTGACGGAGCCGCCGCCTTCCTGATGAAGGATAAACCCAATGAGACCGGCATCAGTCTGAGGGTGGAATGGCTTGAAGGCGTTTCCTATGCGAACACCATGGAAGCCTGCATGTACAGCGCCAGTGAAAAACTTCCGGATGGCAGCCTGAAAAGCTATATGGAATATTCACCCGAGGAGATCATCCACAAATCCATACTCAGCATCAAACAGGATGTGAAACTGCTCAGCGAGAACATCGTCCCCCTGGGTGGCGTAGGCCTCAAAGCCGCACTGGACAAGCATGGTGTAAAATCATCCGAGATCGATTATTTTCTTCCCCATATGTCGAGCGAATTCTTCAAAGACAAGATCTTTCAGCGGCTCATCGAGAATGGCACCGGCATCACGTATGATAAATGGTTCGTCAACCTCACCACGGTAGGCAATGTCGGGGCCGCTTCCGTTTACCTCATGGTGGACGAGCTGTTCCACAGCGGCAAGCTGAAAACGGGTGATAAGATCCTGCTGCTGGTTCCGGAAAGCGCCCGCTTTTCCTATATGTACAGCCTGCTCACGGTATGCTGATCCGGCCCCTAAACTAATCGGCCGGATAACGCATAATGCTTTAATTTCGTTCACACGCTTAAACCGTCCACCAAAGCCTGTTTTATGAAAAAAGAAGATATCCCGCAGGATGACGGCGCACTCAACAAACTGACCAAGGAAGTGGTCTATGCCGTCGATCAATCGGGTAAATACACCACGGAACTGAGTACCGGATGGGAGGTGAAGGCCAATGCGCTTGACCTGGCCTGGAAGGACATCGGGAACCGGATCGAAAAGGCCCGCCAACAGGTACTGAACCGGGAAGCCAGTCCCCTGCTTTATTTCATGGAATTACGTCTGATGGATATCGGGATCGTTTCCGCCTATACCGGCTTCTGGAAATGGACCATCCGCCGGCATATGAAGCCCGGCGTATTTGAGAAACTTCCCGAGAACAAATTACAGCGCTATGCCGAGGCCTTCAATGTCTCCCTCGAAGAATTAAAATCGATGAACGTTCATGAAGACTGAATTTCAACACCTCCAGGCCGCACATTGTGAGAACGGGGTGACCACCAACCTGCTGCGTGCCGTTGGCGCCCATCAACTCACCGAACCGCTTTCCTTTGGCATTGGTTCCGGCCTTTTTTTCATCTATATCCCCCTGCTCAAGATCAATAATGGTCCGGCATTCGCTTTCCGGACCATGCCCGGACTGATCTTTAAAAGGACCTGCAAATCACTGGCCATCCCGGTGGTCAGGAAAAAATTCAGTTCCAGGGAAGCGGCGGAACAGGCGCTGGAAGACTGTCTTCGTGCGGGTCAGCCGGTCGGATGCCAGGTGGGTGTTTATTACCTGACCTATTTCCCCAAGGAATACCGCTTTCATTTCAATGCGCATAACCTCATTGTTTATGGAAGAGAAGAAGATCAATATCTCGTCAGTGACCCGGTCATGGAAAACGTCACCTCCTTAAGCCGTTACGAGCTGGAAAGGGTCCGTTTTGCCAAAGGAGCATTGGCGCCGAGGGGACAGCTTTATTATCCCCGGGAGAAAAAGATCGTCACGGACGACCAGCTGCGCAGCGCCATCAAAAGCGGCATTAAAAGAAATGTCAGGGACATGCTCTACATACCCGGCAGCATCGCCGGCGTGAAGGGTATCGCCTATACCGGAAAAAAAATAAAGAAATGGAGGGACAAACTGGGGCCTGAAAAGGCCGGGCTTTACCTGGCCCAATTGGTGCGTATGCAGGAAGAGATCGGTACGGGCGGCGGAGGTTTCCGCTATATCTATGGCGCTTTTCTGCAGGAAGCCTATGCCTTTCACCCCATCGATACCCTGCCCGAAGTGTCTAAAATGATCACCGAGGCCGGCGACCTCTGGCGTGCCGCGGCTGTTCAGGCGGCAGGTATCTATAAAGGCAGGATCGGCAGCCAGGCCGATTTTGACCAGATGGGTGATTACCTGATCAAGATATCCGGGATCGAAAAAGAGGCTTTTAAAACACTGGCTAAAATCAACTGGAAGGCATGAGCTTGACCGCTGTCAGCATAGATAACCTGGGTTTTTCTTACCCCGGCCAGGACAAACCCTGCCTGCGGAACCTCTGCCTGGAGATCGGCGCCGGTGAACGGTTCGGCCTGTTCGGACCGAACGGTGCCGGTAAAACGACATTAATGAACCTCATGACCGGGCTCTTGAATATCCAGGAAGGCCATATCAAACTCTTTGGCCAGGAAGTGAGCCGGCACCAATTGTCGATCCGCAAACTATTCGGTTTCATCCCCCAGGAACTTTCCTTTTACCGCGAACTAAGCCCCGTAGAGAACATGGCTTTCTTCGGAGCCTGGGCCGGTATGGACAAAAAACAGATCCGGGACAAGACGACCGAATTGCTGGAAGTGCTCGGTCTGAGCGAAGTGCGGCATAAGCAGGTTGAAAAATTCTCCGGCGGTATGAAACGCCGTGTCAACCTGGCCATCGGGGTGATGCACAACCCCCGGATCATTTTCCTGGATGAACCCACGGTTGGCGTTGACGTACATACCCGGCATGCCATCATCAATTACCTGAAGGCGCTGAACAGCAACGGCACCACACTGGTCTATACCTCACACCAGCTGAGTGAGGCCGAAGACCTTTGCGACCGGATCGCCCTGATCGATGAGGGCCGCATACTGGCGCATGATACGCTGGAGAACCTGCTGGAAAGCCATCGTGAAGAAGGCCTCGAAGGTCTCTTCATTAATTTAACCGGAAAAAAATTCAGGGACAACTGATGCAGAAACTACTGGCCACGATCATCAAGGACATCCGCATCCTTACCCGGGACAAACTCGGCCTCATCTTCATGTTCGTGATGCCTATCGTGCTGGCCATTGTGATCACCGCGGTTCAGAACAGCACTTTCGAGATCCTCAATAAAAATAAAGTCCCCCTGCTGCTCTGCAACAAGGACACCGGCCGTGCCGGCATCGACCTGGTGAAAGCCATCGATAAGGTGGGCATGTTCGAGATCAAGACCATCAGCGCAGATCAGGACCAGGCGCAGATCTCCGAAAGAATGCATGCCAAAGACGCCGTGGTAGCCATCATCATCCCGGCGGATTACAGCAGTAAAACGGAAGCCCGGTGCAAGAGCATCGCCTCCAAAGCCCTGAAGAATTTCGGGATGGAAGTGGATACCGTCAGATCCGGCCACGACAGCCTTCAGCCCATCACCTTATTATATCACCCGGTATTGCAGGAATCCTTCCGGCACTCGATGAACGGCGCATTGAAAAGCGCGCTGCAAATGGTGCAAAGCCGTTTGGTATTGAAGAACCTCTATTATTCACTCAACGAAAAAGAACTTCCCGATTCCCTGGAGAACCAGATCCTCAACAACCAGGTTGAGATCAACGAGATCCCCGTATCCAGGGATGGCAGCCGGAGTATCCCGAATGCCACACAACATAATATACCTGCCTGGACCATCTTCGCGATGTTCTTCATCGTGATCTCCCTGGGCGGCAGCGTGGTGAGGGAGAAACTGAGCGGTAGTTTCGTCCGGTTGAAGACGCTTCCCACCAATTATTTCCTGGCCCTGGTCTCCAAACAGATCACCTACCTCCTCATCACCCTGCTGCAGGTAGCGGTGATCTTTTCCATCGGCATCTGGTTATTCCCGCATATGGGACTGCCCAAACTGATTTTGCCGGCTGATATTACCGGGGTAATCATTGTTTCCTTAATTTGCGGGTGGTGTGCGGTCAGTTATGCCATTTGCATCGGCGTATTCGCCCAAACACAGGAACAGTCGAACGGGGTTGGGGCGGTTTCCATTGTTTTGATGGCCGCCATCGGCGGATTGCTGGTACCCAGCTTCGCCATGCCACAGTCGTTCCAGTTCGTGATGAAGCTCTCTCCTTTGCATTGGTGCCTGGAGGCTTTTTACGGCCTTTTCCTGGAAGGAGGTAAGCTGAGCGATATCATGTACAATATTTTGCCTTTATTGGGTATCACCGGGTTCTTTCAGCTGATCATGCTGTACGGCTTGAAAAGAAAGAACCTGATCTGAAAAATAAAATTATGGAGACCGAAGAATTAAAACTGCAATTAAAGAAACAGATCATCGAATTCCTCAACCTGATCTCCGTTAAACCCGAGGACATCAAGGACGATGAGCCCCTGTTCGGGGAAGGGCTGGGGCTTGACTCCATCGACTCCATCGAGCTGATCGTATTGCTCGGCCGGGAATACGGCATCGACATCAAAGACCCCAAGGAGGGCCGCAAAGTACTGGTGGACATCAATACCATGGTGGCCTATATCGAACAACACAGAACCAAATAACCTTTCATTGAGCAGGATCTTTGTCACAGGCATGGGAATCGTCAGCGCCATCGGGCGATCCCTGGTGCAAAACCACCTGTCGCTCCGGGAAGGGAAATGCGGCATCCGCAACGAACTCGACCTCTTCCCGTCAAAATATGCCGGTGTATTGCCCTTTGGTACGGTGCCCGTCAGCAATAACGAACTCCGCCAGACGCTCCATGCGCAAGAACCCGGCGTTACCCGAACCTCACTGCTTGCCTTACACGCATTCAACGAAGCCATTGCCGACAGCGGATTAAGCCCGGAACAACTAGCAAACACCGATACCGCCCTGGTTGGCGCAAGCACGGTCAGCGGCATGTGCCTGACCGACGAGTTGTACCACGATGCCAATAAGAAAGAAGCGGGATCCCCCTATCTCTCCTCTTACGACAATGCGGCCGTTACCCTCTACCTGCAAAATCGTTTTGGTATGAAGGGAGTCATCAATACCATCAATACCGCCTGCTCTTCTTCGGCCAACTCCATTGTGTATGGCGCGAACCTCATCCGGCACGGACTGGCCAAACGGGCCATTGTCGGCGGCGCCGACAGCCTGGCCAAATTCACCATCAACGGGTTTAACTCGCTCCACATACTTTCCCCGGATAAATGCCAGCCCTTCGACGAACAGCGAAAAGGGTTGAACCTCGGTGAAGGCGCCGCCTTCCTGGTATTGGAAAGGGAAGAAGATACCACCGGAAAAAAAGTGTATGCCGAATTCACCGGTCATGGCAATTCCAATGACGCCTATCATCCTTCCTCTCTGTCTGATGAAGGCGAAGGCCCTTACCTGTCCATGAAAGAAGCGCTGGACCGGGCAAGACTGGATCCCGCCCAGATCGGATTCATCAACGCCCATGGCACCGGCACCGAGAACAACGACCTGGTGGAAAGCGTGGCGATGATCCGCCTGTTCAAGAACCCGCCCGCCTTCGCGTCCACCAAATCCAATACCGGCCATACCCTGGGAGCATCCGGAGCCATTGAGGCCGTGTACAGCATATTGAACCTGGCCGAACAGGAGATCTATCCCGGTCTGCGTTTTGAACATCCCATCGCGGCGACCGGTTTGATCCCCGTACAGTCGTACCAAAAAACGGCATTACAGCACGTGATGTCCAATTCATTCGGCTTTGGAGGAAATTGTTCATCCCTGATCTTTTCAACAATATGAGGCCCCTGTTTTACATACACCAGTCGAGTTGCATTTCCCCGCAATCCAGCTTTGAGCCGGTGGATATCGATCAGCTGTTTGAGCCGGCGGACAATAAACTGATGGCGCGGGAGCCTTCCTACGACGGGATCCCGCCCGGTATATTACGCAGGATGGGTAAAGCGGTACGAATCGGCGTGGGCGCCGCGCTGCCCATCATCAAAGGGCCTGCGGAGATCAACGGCATCATCATCGGCACGGCCAACGGCGGCATGGAAGATTGCATCAAATTCCTGAACCAGATCATCCAATATGAAGAAGGCCAGCTGACACCGGGTAATTTTGTACAAAGCACGCCCAATGGCATAGCGGCCCAGCTCGGACTGATCAGCAAGAACCGGTCGTACAACATCACGCATGTTCACCGGGGACTTTCCTTTGAGAACGCCGCGATCGACGCGGCCATGCAACTGGCCGATCATCAGGATAACAGTTATCTCCTGGGTGCGGTGGATGAGATCTCGGCCTATAACTACAATATAGACTGGCTGGGCGATTGGTTCAAAGACGAGAACACCGGTTCCGGTACGCTTTACAACTCCGGTACCAAGGGCAGTATCGCCGGGGAAGGCGCTGCCATGTTCCTGGTCAATCGGCAAAAAGAAAACGCGGCCGCCAGTATCATTGCCATAAAAACCCTTCATACCCCTGATTTGAACCTGGTACAACAAAGCCTTGTAAATTTCTTAGAACAGAACCTGGCTGAAGGAGAAAGGATCGATCTGCTGCTGAGTGGAGAGAATGGAGATGCCCGGATCGACCCGTACTACCATGCCTGCGAAACCCTGATGGGCGAAGGAACGACCATTGCCCGCTTCAAGCACCTGTGCGGAGAATTCACCACCGCTTCGGCGATCAGTTGCTGGCTGAGCTGCCATATCCTGCAACAGCAACGCATCCCGGAGCATATGCTGAAACGCAAGGGCAACCCAAATGCCCTGAACCGGATCCTGGTTTACAATAATTACCGGGGAGAGCAGCACGGCTTCATGTTACTAGGCCGGGCTTGATGACCGATCAGAGTTTCATCCAGACCAGTTTGGCCAGTTTATCCCTGCCGGAAGGCATGGCCCGGAGGGTTACAAACACATTTCCCGTCTTGTCGTAGGCCGATACGCCAAAGGAGGCGATATTGTGTTCCTTGTTGCTTTCCGGTTTTCCAAAAAGATATTGCCGGTTAGGGATGAGCTCACTGCCGGCTAAAGGCAGGTAAAACGCGTCGCAATCGCTGATACCAATGACCTTGATGGGCGCTTTATCTTTCTCGATCTTCGAGATGTTCCGCTCCGTATCGTTCAGCAACAGGTAGCTGAGTTCGCCCTTGTTGATATAAGCGAATTTCTTGTACTGGTTCCCAAAACCGTAATCGGCCGAATAGTAAAACTCCTGCTCGATCCAGTTGCTCTTGGGAACCAGGTAGGTGCTGCGCATCTCCCCGTACCGGTCATGAACACTCACCGCAATATTGTTGAGCTCCAGGTGTGAATTGGAATAATTCCCGTTTTGTGTTGTGATGATGGCTTCTTCTTCATAAGCGATCGAGAACCCTCCGTCGTCATTGATGTAGATGTCCCGCAAGACCCCGGTGAAATCGTCTTTTTTCTTCAGCCAGCTATAGGATTTGCCATATACTTTATCCGAAAGGGCCGCCGCGATCGTCTTGATCGAACGATGGGAGACCGGGTCTACGATGGTAAGATAGTTATATACCGTCTGCGATCTTTCTTTTTCGAGCAGGCTGGCCACAACGATCAATTGCTGCGTGATCGGATTGTACCGGATGGCGCCGTGATGCACCACGCTGTCCTTCGGCAGGTCGATCTGGTAAAAGTTGACTGAACCGCTTCCCTTGGGAAGGTCTCCCAGCAGGATCTCGCTTGACTTTCCGCCCGATGCCCGGGTATTGTATCCGTTTACAAGCAGGCAAACCCGCTGGTCATCCAGCAATTCCATATCCAGGAAATCCAGGTATTTGTATTTCTCCTCCGGAGAAGAATAATAAGTACGGCTGATTTGTTTGTGGTCGGGGCCAAAGACCAGGATCTCGATCCGCTTATTCCGGTCAGACTCGAAGGTGTTGAATGCCGCGACAGCGTAACAATTGCCCGACTGACTGGCATGCGCATAAAATTGCGGCATCTTAACGCCGCCGAACATCATGGCATAACCCTGGCCCATGTTTATCTTCATCAGTTCTTTTACCCGATCCTCTTTTTTAAGCCGTCCGGTCTTGCCGTCAAGGACCAAACGGGTCAGAACGGGCATTTTATCCTCGAAGTTGCTGATCAGGATGACCACGTCGCCATTGATCTCAAAAGCCCCTGAAATACTGGCGCCCTTGGTCAGCTTTTCATATCCGGGTTCGATCGTTGTGGCGACCTTCTCTTTATGGTTGGGATCGTACACCCTGATGTCAATGCCTTCTTTGAGGGTTACGCGAAAAAAGACCGTACCGCCGCTTTTCAACTGTATCAGCTGGGTATAACCGCTTTTAGGCTCGTCGAATTCCGGGCCCTCGGCGATCTTGGTGAACTGGGCATTCAATGATAAAAAAGATAGTGTCAATACAATAAGAGCGGATATCCTCTTCATAAATTCAATTGTTGTTTGTTTGAGTATGGTCGTAAATGGCCGACGCGGCTCTTAGGAGACGCCTGGTAAAACTAGGATAAAAAACAATTCGGGGAGGGCATCATTCAGGGACCTGCATTACCGGCTGTGCAGCGCTCTTCGTCCGCTTTTTACGTTCGGCTATTTTCTGCCGAAGCCATTCGGGCCAGTTGGAATCATCATCCGCATCATAAACCCTTACTTCGTTTGAAGGATCTTCGCGGATGAGGTCTTCTTCTTTGCATTTCAATACCATCGCGGCGGTCTTCACCCCCGAATAGCTTGAACCGGAAACACCATGCGCCATGATGCTGGCGCCACACATATACAACTGCTCGATCTCGGTCTGGGCCGAATAGGAGAACGGTCCTGTCTGGAAAAACCCCTTTTCAGTCCCATATACATTGCCCCGGGTGGACTTGATATAGAATTCATTCGTTGTCGGCGTGCCCAATTCCAGGTGGATGATATGATCTTTGATCCCGGGAACTATCCTGTTCAGGGTGTTCACCAATTTATCGCAAAGCTTTTCCTTGAATTTCTTATAATCGCCGTTCAGTTGCTCCGGGTGAGCCAGTTTGTCTTTAAAAGCATCGTAATTGATAAAGGTGACCACTTCGATGGTATGTTGGCGGCCATTGAAACTGGTGGGGTCTTTCAGGGAGGAACAACTGATGAACAGGGAAGGGAACTCATCCGAAGCCAGGATATCGACCGATGTAAGGTCATTATAAACATCGTCGATCTCGCAATCGGGCATCAGCCAGATATTCCCCGAATCGAGTCCCGCTTTCCGGACATCCATCTCCACTGTAAGGAAGAACATCAGCGAAGTGACCGAGTACTTTGTCTTGGCCAGTTTGGCCTTCAGTTTATCGCTCAGATTCTCCATCCCGACAAGTCCATAGGTTGCAGTCGGGTCGGCATTGGAAATGACCTGGGTGGCCAATAGTCTTTCGCCGTTTTGGAGTTCGATACCCGTAGCCTTCCATTTGCCTTTCTTTGAACCCGGTTCCAGCAGGATGCTTTTGACCGATTGGCCGGTCTTCACTTCTCCTCCCTGTTTCTTAATGGCATTGGTCATGGCCTTTACAATGGCGCCGCCGCCACCCATCGGATAAAATCCTCCATTTATATAATGATCCATCAAGGCGCAATGCAGCGGGAAACTGGCTTTTGAGGGGGGAAGCCCGTGGTCTCCGCATTGTATATTGATCACTTTCTGCAACAGGGGGTCCTTGATATGCCAGCCCACCACCCGTTTCAGACTGAACAAACCGTACTTGCCCAGGTGCCGGGTGCGGTAAGCGATGGTGACATTATCCCAAAAACCGTTCATGGTTGAGATCAGCTGTATCTCCTTGCTGACCTTCTGGATGAGCGCCAGGTATTTCTTCAACCCCTTTTTTTCTTTTGGAAACCTTTCCGAAAGGGATTCATATAAACGGGCCGGCGTTGCGGGCATATCGATCTTCTCATTACCGATCCAGCAATGTTCATATCCCGCGGGATTCATCCGGAAGAAGACCAGGTCCTTACCGATACCCAGGCCCTCATATAATCTACTGGTCGACTGACCCTTATCCAGGCTGCCGATATAATGCACCCCCGGACTGAATCGGTGGCCATTCAGGTAAAAGCTATGACACCAGCCGCCCGGTACATAATGCTGTTCGATCACGGCCACTTTTTGTCCGGCGCGGGCCAGGCATATGGCGGCGGACAATCCCCCGGCACCTGATCCGATGATGATGGTATCGTATTCGTTTGGCTGCATGATGCCCTAAGTTAATCTATTTAATGAAAGTTTTTCCGGTCACGCGATTTACACCAGGTTTATAATATCTGACCGGAATGTTTAAATCCAATGCCGCAAAACGGTTCTCCATTTCAACAATCCAATCACGCTTTGCCATTATTGAATAATTCTGAATAACTTTAAGCGGTTGATCTGTATCAGAATTATTCCTGTCTGCATTAATTCTGCCTACCGGAACGACCGCAATGCCAAAATCTTAACCGCTATCTGAACAATGAAGAAAAAGCAGGGACTCCTATTTTATTTTACCACGATCGTAATTTTTGGCGGGGCCATGTACTGGATCGTTCAAAAAGGCAATCTCCTGCAAAAAGAACGGTTGGGTTCGTTGAACAATGAGACCGGAAATCTTTCACAGCCGGTCGATTATTTCAGGCTATTCACCGACTCGTTTCACGCCAACCTCAACCAGCCGCTGGCCATTCTCTTATTACAGATCATCGTCATCGTGGCTTCCGCCCGCATGATGGGTTATGTGTTCAGAAAGATCGGTCAACCCGCAGTGATCGGGGAGATCATCGCCGGCATCGTTCTGGGGCCATCGATATTGGGATTGGTATTGCCTTCCGTGAATCATTTCATCTTTCCCGTGGCTTCGCTGGTCAATATCCAATTCCTGAGCCAGATCGGGTTGATCCTCTTCATGTATGTCATCGGCATGGAACTGGAAGTGAGTGCCATTCGCAAACAGGCCTTCGGCGCCATCATTGTCAGCCATACCAGTATCATTTTTCCTTTCGCGTTGGGAATGGGACTGGCCTATTTCTTATACGACCAGTTCGCGCCGGCCAATATCTCCTTCCTCGCCTTCTCCCTGTTCATGGGTGTCGCCATGAGCATTACGGCCTTTCCCGTCCTGGCCCGTATACTACAGGAAAAGGATCTTACGAAGACCAGCCTCGGCACCATGGCCATCACATCAGCGGCCATCGGCGACCTGACTGCCTGGTTCCTGCTGGCAGCGGTGATCGCCATTGTAAAGGCCGGGTCCTCCATCAGTATTTTATATTCACTGGGATTGACACTACTTTATGTATCGGTGATGTTCTTAGTGGTAAAACCTTTATTGCATAAGCTGGGGACCATCTATGCCCATCACGAAATAAAAAGAAAGACCGTCATCGCCGTTATCTTCATGCTTTTGCTTCTTTCCTCCTATGCTACTGAAGTGATCGGCATCCATGCCCTCTTCGGCGCCTTCCTGGTGGGTGTGATCATGCCTTCGAGCCTGAATTTCCGGAAGATCGTCACTGATAAGATCGAAGACGTGAGCATCGTTTTGCTGTTGCCCCTCTTTTTCGTGTTCAACGGGCTGCGTACACAGATCGGGTTGCTGAATGAACCTCATCTTTGGGTGATCTGCGGATGGGTGGTGCTGGTGGCGGTTGTGGGGAAGTTTGGCGGAAGCGCCATCTCGGCGAGGATCGTTGGTCAGAGCTGGAAAGACAGTTTATCGATCGGTGTGCTGATGAATACCCGCGGACTGATGGAACTGATCATCCTCAATATCGGGTACGACCTGGGGATCCTGTCTCCCGAAATATTCACCATGATGGTGCTGATGGCCATCATCACTACTTTCATGACCGGGCCGGCGCTGGACCTCATCAACTGGCTGATGAAGGAGAACCCGGTTTCCGGAACGAACCCTTGAACTTAAAATGGACCAGCTCATCTTTGAACAGGCTCGCGACCACATGGAGCTGATCCTCATCCACCGCCATGATCTTCAACCGGGCCTCAACCTTATTGTTCCTTACCGGATCGATGATGGCCAGGAATTTCATGTCATCCGCTGTCAGCAATTGTAAACGACAGCCAACCGCTTTTTCCGCGATCTCCTGGATCATCTGCATCATGCAAACCCCCGGGGTCACGGGTTGCCCCGGGAAATGGCCTTCGAATATCCGGTGCCCCGCATGGATCTCCAGTGAGGCTTCGATCGCTCCCTCTTCGGAGGTGAACCGGCTGATGGTATACAGGTCGTTCAGTAACATTATCGTTCCAGTCTTTTTAAACCGATGGTGAAATCCACTTTATGGTGGGTGATGCCGATGGTGTCGGGAATGCCGTTCACATAACGACGCATGATCGTAGTGGCAACGGGCTCCTGTTTCGAACTTCTCTCCAGGCGCAGCAACTCCGTTCCGCCGGAGTTGGTGACATAACAGCTGAACCCTTTCCCGGCAGGGTAAATATAGTACAGGTTCCCGTCCCCGTCTTTCTTCACGTTGAGCTTTCCGGGATCGAGTCCCTGCATCAGGACCAGTTCAAAATCGTGACGAAGGGTTTTGATCACCGCCTTGCGGTTCATTTTTTTGATGATGGAATACACTTTGAAACCGCCGCCGGATGAGAATTCAAAATCAAAGAATTTGAATCCCACTTCATTGGAGAAAACCATCCGGATCGAACTGTCGGGCATTTTCTTGATCAGGAGAAGGCCGCTCAAATGATTATCCAGCACGTCGATCGAAGCGCTGTACAGGGCAACGGAAAAATCAGGCTTGAAGGTTTGGAGGACAGCGGCGTTACCGGTTGCCGCGGGCAGTTCTTTATAAACCGTTACACAGCCCGTCAGCCAGATGAAGCAGCTACTGAATAGTAAACAACGCATCGGTAAGGGTTGTGTTGAGTTCTTTGTTGTTGAATCGAATGCTGGTATTGTCGCCTGATAATTCAAGCATCTCCAGGTTGATGACCGAAAAGTCCTTCTTATCGATATAGACGGTGATGGTCCTGAACATTTCCTTCAGTCCCTTCACCACGGGGGTCAACTCGACCAGGTAGGCCGGCCTGCCTTCGAATACCCTGGTCTTGAAATCGGTATTGTTCAAGGCCGTGCCTTGCATGCAATCCACCATGATCCGGTTGATCTGCTGGAATAGCTTATTCGATTTGGAAGAGACCTTGTTCTCCTTCTGCCCGTCGCGGATGAAGACCTTGTCCTTATTGATGATCATCAGGTATTGAAACGGGTGATTGTATTCCATCCGCACCATTCCGGCTTTCTTGAACCAGAACTTTCCTTTGGAAATGATCTTTTCCGACAGCATGCTCAGGTTCTTTTCCTGAACGAAATCGCTTTTGATGCTGTTTGTCTTCAGCGAGGCCGCCGAGAACTGTTCCCTGAATTTCACCGGGTCGGCAATGGGCGTATAACCCGTATACTGCGCCGTCAGGCGGATTCCGGCAAGCAATAGGGTCAGGATAAAAAATAATTTACGCATAAGGGGGCAAATTTAGCATTTTATCCAACCGCGTTATGCGATAGCCCATGGCTTTAACTTTTTCAATAAAAACAGGCAGGATGGCCAGGGTGGAGGCGCAGGTATCGTGAAAAAGGAATACGGCGCCGGGTTTGATCCCTTTGCTGACCCGTTCGAGTAGTTTATGTTCATCCCGGATCACCGTATCGAATGAACGAACATTCCATCCAACGGGGATATAATCTCCCTGCCGGATGGCCCTGGCCAGGTTGGGATTGGTGACTCCGTAAGGCGGCCTGAACAGACGGGGTCTTATGCCGATGACCTTCATCGTTTCCTGGTCCATCTGCTTCATATCGGCCAGCATCCTGGACGTGGAGAAAAGGTCGAACCAGGTATGGTGAGAATGACTGTGGTTGCCGATGATATGACCTCCTTCGCTGATCCGTTTGAACAAAGTTTCATTACCCGGTATCCGGTTGCCGATGCAAAAGAAGGCCGCTTCGATCTCCTGTTCACGAAGCAGTTGCAGGATCTGCGGTGTGAATTTTTCAGCGGGACCGTCATCAAAACTGATGGCGATCACTTTATCCGTTGTCTGGGCCGAACAGGTGATGGGTATGAAAAAACCCGAGCCCACATTATAACAACCGTAAAAAACGACCAATGAGTATAGAATGAAAGCCAGGAGATAAACATACCACGGCAGCCCGTAGAAATAATGTATGCCGATGAGTGATGCGGTAAGTACGGCAAAGACCCAATTGGTATTCCGGAAGTTTAACATGCGGATAGCAATACGAATGAATGATGTATGTTGCCGTATTGGTTATAGATCAGGATACGGTTTATCTTTTCCTGTTCAGCAACTGATGGTGCGAGCAATGGGGGAAGGTCTCCTGACTTCAGGATATTCGCGGCCATCCAAACTGCGAACGCGGTGGAAGTGGGATACTCGCCGCAGAGCTGCTTATAGCTGACCTGGGGACATATCTGGAGAGCCTTGAGTTCATCATATACCTGGTCATGCTTCAAATCCCCGTTTCGCCCGTTGATCACCAGGTCGATATCGCTGAAGTCAAGTTGATTCGCTTCCAGGAATGAATTCAGTTTTTGTTCAATGACCGCTGGGCCATCCGGTTTATACAAGGTGGCCAATCCGTCCAGCCTGGCATAATCGGTTGCTGATCTTTCGGATGCGACCAAAAAGAAAGCCGCGCCTTCGCCTGCCATCGTGCCCCTGGAGGGTTGTTCAAGCAGATCAAGGTTTGAAGCATGGCCTCTCCGGTATAAACCCATGCGGGAAAGAATGGTATGACTGTAATCGGTGATCTCATCAATGCCGCCCACCAGGACATGTTGGGCTTCTTCCTCCTGTAACAGCATCATGGCATCAAGCAGTGCGCTTTCAAAGGAAAAGCCGCGGTGAACGAACGCGTTATTATACCGGTTGCATTTCAGCATCAGCCCGATCTGCGCGCCGATGGTATTATGGGTGGACTGGATGAATGCCGTCGGTGTCAGTAGCTCTTCATTCTGGGAAACCATCCTGGAGATGAAATGCCCCGTATCTTCCAGGCATCCGTATGCGGTTCCGGTGACAATGGCATCGGGCATGGACACGCCCGCTTCCTGAAGGCATTCGGTTGCGGCGGCTACGCCCATCCGTATGATGCGGCTCATGCGCCGGATCAGTTTCACATCGATGAGATCCTTATAATCCGGCTCGGCACAGTTCATCCGGGTACCCGTATACTCCTGAAGTGGACCGGCCAGGAATGGCGGATGCCCGGCGGTGAGTTGTGGTGATATGTTCCCGGTTGCCCGTATATAACAATTCATCTTATGCTTTTGAAAAGATCAATGAGGTGCAGTTGCCCCCGAACCCGAATGAGTTGGACAATACATGCTCTACGGCCGCATGCCTTTGCAAACGGGTCTGCACCCGGAACGGCAGGTCCTTCATCGGTGTCTCCAGGCGCAGGTTGGGATAGATCAAGCCTTCCCGTATGGCCAGTATGGAATAAACCGCTTCCAGTCCGCCACAACCGCCCAGTGTATGCCCCGTGTAAGCCTTGGTTGAACTCATGGGCGGGTAATGAGGGTCGAACAGCCGTTTAATGGCCGTTCCTTCCGCAATATCATTGTTCTGGGTGCCGGTTCCGTGCAGGTTGATGTAACTGATGTCGGCCGGATTCAAACCGCTTTTTTGCAATGCCCCGCTCATGGCCAGGAATGAACCGGTGCCATCGGGAGATGAAGCGGTCTGGTGATAGGCATCATTGGCATTGCAATAGCCACTGAGCCTGCAGATGGGTTTTTGATCCAGGGTTGCGGCCAGTTTTTCAGATACCAGTACCACATAGCCGGCGCCTTCTCCCAGGTTAAGTCCTTTCCGGTTCTCATCGAATGGTTTACACAGGGCGCTATCGAGGATCATCAGGGTATTAAAGCCATTGAGGGTGAATTTGGTGAGCGAATCGGCCCCGCCGGCGACCACTACATCGAGCAGGCCATTGCGGATTAGCCTTGCCCCGAAGAAGATGGCGTTGGCCGAAGAGGAACAGGCCGTACTGATGGTGGTGACCTGGTCTTTGATACCCAGTTTGTCGGCAACCAGTTCGGTCACCGTTCCGCATTCATGATGAACCACATCACGCAGTCGTCCGCGCTGGTTGTTTTCCATGAAAGGGATGAAGAATTTTTCCGTGCGGTCCATACCGCCAACCGAATTCGCGGAGATGAAACCGGAACGTAATTTGCCGAATCCGGGAATGGCCGCGCTTCCCAGCGCTTCGCGGGCGGCGACCGCGCTTAACAAAGCGGTACGACTGATCCCTTCCGGAAGACCGGCCAGTGAGGCCAGCGCCTGATGATCCATTTTCACTTCGGCCACCGGCAGCTGATCGCGATGGACCGAATCAAGACCGGTCATTTTTCCGATCCCCGTCGTCTCACTCAACAGTGCGTTCAGGTTCTCGGCAATATTGTTACCGATGGCCGATATAGCCCCGATGCCGGCAACAAAGACGGGTTCATTCATTCTTAGGCGTTCTGGGCTTGGTGTGCTTTAATGTATTCAGCCATGGTCCTTACGGTCTTGAAAACCTTCGGTCCGTCCTCGGCATTGGACAACTTGATCTTGTATTCTTGCTGTAACAATACGATCAACTCCAGGGCGTCAATGGAATCCAATCCGAGGCCATCAACGAACAGCGGCTGGTCGTCGCCGATCTCTTCGGGTTTTACATCCTGTAAATTCAGCTGGGCGATGATCTGTGACTTCAGATCCGACATGAGTTTAACCATTTTCTGTAGTAAAGTTTTTAATGATGTTCGCGGTATTGAAAGGCTGGGCCAGACCCCGGGCCTCTTTCTCCACCAAAAATAACACAGTTTTGTATTGTTGGCCCAGTAAATCCACCCAGCCGCAGATCCCGGCCTGCAAGATATTATTATTAATGAGTTGACTCATGTATTGCTGCATTAAATCAGCGTCAAATTCCTCCTGGACGAAAAAAGCGTTCTCCCCTTTGAACCCGTGCCGGATACAGATCTCGCCGGTAACAATATTGGGCAGGGTGTACACGAACAGGGCCGGACTGGCCATGACCCGTGTGGTTTCAAAATATTTCAGGTCGGTATCCAGGCTCGAATTGGCGTTGGACAATACCACACCGATCCTTTGTGGCGAGACCCTTTGGTTCAGGCTGCTTCCATCTAAGAGGCATTCAGCCGCCAGCCATCCCATCTTGCTGAGCAGGTCCATTTTATGGAACTTGGGATATTGAACCTCCAGGTTTCGGTAAACGGCCAGTAAAAAACCAGGCAGGTCTTCCTCCGGAAGATTCAGGATCTCCCTGCCGTTTTGGATCACTTTGTTCCGACAGATGACGGTAGTTGCCGTTATATAGGATTCGGTAGCCGGGGTCATGGTTTGCTGGTCATTGATTGAGCAGCCGTTATCCCTTCTTCCAGGTGGATCAGCCGGGCCAGTTTCTTTAACGCGTTGGCATGGTCTTTAACATAGGGATTGTTCAGGTCCCAGACATAACCTGCCAGAACCGAACAGATCATGTTCTTGATCTCTTGGTTGGGTCTATCCGCAAAGAAGATCGTATCCAGCGTACCGTCGTACCAGGCATTGACGTAGGAGCGGAAGGTATCCACACCCTGCATCATGGGTTCGGTATATTCCTTATTCCAATCGATGTTCTCCCCGTGGAGTTTCCGGATGACCAGGTGGGCCGCCAGCTGACTGGAAACCGTGGCCAGTGTAACCCCGGAGGAGAAGACCGGATCCAGGAATTCGGTCACATTCCCCGTCAGTACAAATCCGTCGCCGAAAAAGGTGGAGGAAGTGGCCGACCAGGATTGAAGGATCCGGGGTTCAAACACAAAATCAACATCCTTCATCCGTTCGCTCAGGTAAGGCTCCGTATCGATCAGGGCACGCAACTGTTCTTCAAGGGTGCCACTTACTTTATCGAAGAATTCGGGCTCCCCGACAAATCCCACGGAGGTCTTGCCATTGGAAAACGGGATCACCCAGATCCAGATGCCTTTCTGGTGTACGATGATGGTGATCCGGTTGGGCTCATCAGACATGGAGCGCTTTACATCCACTACATGGGTGAACAAGGTTTTGCGGGAGGGGAGGTGAGAAGGCCTGTCGAGATCGAATAATTTGGGGATCACCCTTCCGTATCCGCTGCCATCGATGATGAAGCGGGCCCTGATCTGAGATACGTTACCCTCTTTGTCTTCTACGGTGGTGACCGAATCCGACCCGTTGAATTCGATACCAGTCACGGTTGTCTCATAACTGACCGGTACACCCATTTCTTCGACGGTATCCGCCAGTTTCTGATCAAACTCCTCGCGGGGCACCTGCCAGGTCCAGCTCCATCCGGGTGTGAACTGGTCGGCAAAGAAATAATCGCAGACCTTGCCGTTCTTGACGAATTTGGCGCCGAATTTCTCCTGGAATCCGCATGATTTCACCGCATCGATGAATCCCGCTTCAGTGAGCGCTTCCATACAACGGGGCAACAGGCTCTCCCCGATCACGAACCGGGGGAATCGCAGTTTTTCAACGATCTTTACTTTGAACCCGGCCTTGTTCACAATGGACGCGGCTACGGTTCCTGACGGTCCGGCACCAATGACCAAAACGTCTACCTGTTCTGTTTTCATGATATTGATTTTTAGTTTTCTAAATCGTAGTTGTTGATCTCCGGCATTTTAAGAGGGTCTGACTCAAGCCGATCTGGTTGGTCTCTTCCAGTATTTCAAAACCGGCCGCCCGGATACAGCGAAGAAATACTTCAGCGCTGTACATCTGACTGTTGCCATTGGCAACGGTGGTAAAATACAGGGAGGTTTGATGCAAACAAAAAGCCGCGATCTCAAACCTTTGACGGTCCCAGAATGGTTCTAAAATAAACAAAAAGCCTTCATTATTCAATGCTTTGTGGCATCTTTTAAGGATGGAAATGATCTCTGCTTCAGCAAAGCAATCCAGGCACTGACTCAACCAGATGGCATCAAAACCGGCGGGTACCGCAAAGCTCTCTTCCAGGATATTGGCCGGAAGGAATGAGACCCTTTCCGAAAGTCCCATCGCTTCGATATGGCCCCGGGCCATTTCCAGCTGACCGGGCAGGTCAACAATGGTGACCGTGATATCTGGTTGGTACCGGGTGGACGCGATCGCCCATTTGCCGGTATTACCGCCGATATCGAGCAATTTTTTCACCCCGTCGCGATAGACCAGGGGAAGTATCACTCGAAAAACATCATCGGAAAAAAAATGATCGAAGTTGAACCAACTCTCCTGGGCATGCTTAGGGAGCTGAGCAAGTCCTTCATAAACGGTCTTCCATTCGCCGAATTCTTTCAGGCCAACCGGAGTTCCGGTTTCTATACTCTTATCCAGCGTGAACATGGCCTTATAGCAGATATCGTGTTCGAAATCCATATTCACGCGAGTGAGCGGATCATGCAAAATGAAATAGCCGGTTTTCGTGATCCGGTAAAGATCCTCCTTTACCGTTACGAGGCCGATGCTGAGTCCTGCTTCCAGCAAAACACGAACCCCATAGACGGGGAGATTGACTTTCTGCGCTATCGCATCCAATCCAATACCGTTTCGCCTGCTGTCTTCTATCACCTGCAGGATACCCGAATTTCTCAGTACACGGGCAGCCTGGAAAACGGTGGGTCCAAAGGCGATCCATTGTGCCGATTCTTTGGCTTGCAAAGCAGTGAGTTTGTCATCCTGGAAAAAAGGTTCTGGCATAGTTATCTTTATTATGATGTTATTGTGATTGCGGCATTACAGCCTCCGAAACCGGAAGCCGTTTTTAGACAATGGCGAATGGTTGCTCTCCTCAGCTGGTTGCTGACATTCACCGGCTGGCTCACCCCCATTTGTTCGTAACCTGGTGTTGGCAGGATGATGCCCTGCCGCATCGACCAAACAGAGGCCACGGTCTCGATCAAACCGGCCGCCCCAAGTGTATGGCCATAATATCCTTTCAGGCTGTTCACCGGAACTTCCTGCAGCCCGGCCAGGTTGATCGCTTTCGCCTCCATCTCATCGTTATAGAGTGTGGCGGTTCCATGCGCCGATACCAGGTCAATGTCCTTTGAGGTCAATCCCGCCTCTTCCATAGCGCGATGCATGGATTGGAACAGCTCTTCGCCGGTTCTTGAAGGGCCTGAAATATGATTGGCGTCGTTGCTGACCGAACCTCCCGTCAGTTTTACGGATCGCTCAATCATTTCCTTACGGGAAAGAATGACCGTAGCCGCACCTTCGCCCAGATTGATCCCGGCGCGGGCGATATCAAATGGCTTGCAGGGTTGGTCGCTAACGGCCTGAAACGACTGAAAGCCGGAGAGGATGAATTTTGAGATCAGGTCGGCACCGGCGACCACAACCTGGTCATACCTGCCCGAATGGATCAGCCTCATGCCGGTGATCATCGCCAGCAAACCGGAGATGCAGGCATTGGAGATCACCAGGGGCGGTTGTGTGAACCCGAAATGCGCGGCGATCCGTTTAGCGGAATCGTGCAGGGACACCCGCTGATGGATCCCTTCCGGCAGATCCCGGTTTTCGATCAGGCTGATATTTCCCTTTGTGGTGGAGATGATCAGCCCGGTCCGTTGATCCGAAGGATCGATGAGGTTTTGTTTCAGGACCTCGGAGATGGAATTAATGAGCAGTTGCTCAAAAGGGGTATGGACATCCTCTTCATTAAAAACGGCCGGGTCAAAAAGAGAGGCGAAGAAGGGTTGTTCCGACTTGCCGGGATTCTCATGCCGCCTGATGCCGCTTTCCAGCCTGGTGAGCCGGTTGAAATTCTCCTCCGAGGTTTTCCCCAGGGGAGAATAAATATTATCGGCAATGATAAAAACCATGTTCTTCTTCGATTGGAATTATGCCAGTCCTTGTTTCTTTTTCCAGGCTTCAAAAAATGGCGGATTCGATAACTGAAGTAAGGATTCTTCCTTATCCAAAAAAACCTGTACGGAGGAGCCCGTCGCCACCAGGTCTCCGGTGGCCGCATTGAACAACCGGTAGCTGAATTTCAACTTGGCCGCCTCGCAGGGAATGAACCGGGTTTCCACGATCACGGTATCGCCGTAACGCAATGATTTTTTGAAATCACAGGCCACGCTGACTACGGGTATGACATAGCCCAGTTTGAAAACATCGAGATAACTGAGGCTGTGCTCTTTACCGAAAGCCTCACGGCCGTCCTCGAAATAACGGATGTAATGGCCATGCCAGACGATCCCGAGTGGATCAGCCTCATTGAACCGGATCGAAATTTCGGTCCGGCAGATCAGTTTCTTATGCATAAAGGTTCAGCTTGGGCAGCTATTATTCAGCATACCTCTTCTTCCATTCTTTGAATTTCTTTTTATCAATATCGTCGATCAGTTCCTTGATGGTGGATGCCCAGTAATTACGGAATCCAAAACCGCCTTTGGCTTCTTCGACCATCCTTTCGGTCATCAGCATTTTTTTGGATTTAAGGTCAACAAAGGTCACCCAGATGGCGGCATCCCCTTTTTTATCCACCTTACGCATGGCTTCCATGATGAATACCACTCCAACGCCTTCCTTTCCTTTGATATCAAGTCCTTTGACCGCCGTTACAATATCACTTTCCTTCATGAAATTGAAATCGGAAGGGTTGTTGGAGATGATATCGCTGAGGTTCGCTTTTTGGTTCTTCTCCGAAACGGCGCTGGCGTAATTCTCCACATAGGATTTCCTGAAAGCGCCTTTGATGTCGAACTTCTTGAATTCATCCACAACAAGCTGATTGATGCTGTTGTAAAGTCGGTTCCGGATATCATCGGCATTACCCTGGTCGAGGATACGGGTCTTGCTGAAATCGATACCCAGGTAAACCAATGGAGTTTCACTGTTCGAAAAAACATCTTTCAGGGTCTGGGATGAAGCGGTCAGTGAAATTCCGCAGAAGAGCAAAGCGGCGAAAAGCCCTTTGAGGGTGATCCTACGTTTCATAGTGTTTATTTTATGGGGTTGATGAATATTTTCATTTCACATTCTGCCAGCAATTCGTCACCGCAAAGAACACGGCCGGTGATCATCATCACGTCGAATATCTGGTTGACGATGGTGATCTCGGTGACCAGTTCATTCCCGGTCTTCGGCAGAGCGTGGATCCGGAGGTTCTTGATCCCCCCGATAAAGCCTACCGGGGCCGGCAAATCTTGCTGGCTGGCGCTGAAACCCGATCTTGCCGCGGCGGTCTGGGCGATGTTCTCCGTCAGCCCGGGCGCGGTCAATACCCCGTCCTCCACAAAGAGATTATCGACCCTTACCGTCAGCCCCGTGCGGGCGGTTGTCTCATCACAATACAACAGCCGGTCGATCATCACAAAGGGCGGTCTTTGCGGGATTAAAGTTAGTATAGTATTGTCGGGTAAATTCATTTTTTGTTTAATTCCAGAAATCAAAATAATTGAACCATTGGTCCGGGTAGCGTTTTAGTTTTTCTTCCATCGTTACGGCGTAATCTTCCAGCATTTCCTGCATCACTTTTTCCCGGTTGAATTGGCTGTAATCCCGGATATCCGTAGCGAACAGGTGATAATGCAAGGGGCTTTCCTTTACGGCGAATACAAATGATACCGGCACTTTAAAGGTCGCGGCCAGGATAAAAGGTCCCTGTGGGAACCGGGCCGGTGAACCCAGGAAATCTGCCCTGATCGTTTTATTGCCTTCGATGAACCGGTCGGCGTGCAGGCAAACCAGTTCATTCCGCTGCAAGGCGTTACTGATCGCATAGATATGTGAAAGGTCATTCCTGATCACGATGATATTCATGATCCGTCCGCCGGTCACCCCATCAAGATACTGTTTAATCTGTTCATGCTCGCCGTCGAATAACACGATATTTATAGGGGTCTCCAGGCGTTTGAACAGGTGCCCGGCGATGTCCCAGTTACCAATGTGAGCGCTCAGCAGGATACCGCCTTTTCCCATGGCCGCGATCTTGCGCAGGTTCTCCTCTCCGTCGAAATGAAAACTGAACTGGTTGGGTATGCCCGACATCACCACCACTTTATCGATAAGGCCCTGCCCCAGCATATAATAATTGCGGTAGATCTTGAATACCGACCTGAGGCGGCCATAGCCCAGTTTATGACGGTAAAGGGAATAAATTGCCTTGGAGGCCCTGGCTGAAGTGAGAAAAAAATAAACGGTGACGAACCGCAGCAGAAAATAGGCAGGCCTGACCCCAAAACGCCTGATCACCCATACAAAGATCCGGTAACCCAGTTTGGTACCCCGGGATTTTCCGTGCCAGGAGGACATCAGACCAGCTCTTTTGCGTTAACGCGCGTTATGACGTAGTTGTAAAAATCTTCCAGGGTAACAATGCCTACAAAGTCTTCAGGCTTTACTTTGAAAGCGAAGTTGCTTTCGATCACCACCACCAGGTCAATATAATCCAGGCTATCCAGCCCGACGGTTTCTTTCAGATTGGCTTCAGGGATCAGTTTCTCGGCGTCCACTTCAAATTCCTCGGTGAGGAAACTATTGATCTTGTCGATGATTTCATTGTTCGTCATAAGCGGTCTGTTAAGTTAATTTTCTGATGATCAGGGACGAGTTGGTACCTCCAAAACCAAAGGAGTTGGACAAAAATACAACTATATCTTTTTCCGTCGCATTTTTTACAATATTCAATTTGGCCGAATCCTCATCGGGATTCTCAAAGTTGATATTGGGTGCGAGGAAACCGTTCTGCATCATCAGTACAGAATATACGATCTCACTGGCGCCGGCCATCCAGCATTCGTGGCCGGTCATCGATTTGGTTGAACTGACAAAGGGTCTGCTGGCACCGAAGACCTCATCAATGGCGCGGGCCTCACTGGAATCACCGGCTGGCGTGGAAGTGGCGTGCGCATTGATATAATCGATCTCCGAAGCGGAAATACCCGCGTCCCGGAGGGCCATATGGAGCGACCGGACCGGGCCTTCAACGGTAGGATTGGAAATATGCGCCCCGTTGGAGGAGAATCCATAGCCGATCACTTCGCCCAATATCTTCGCGCCCCTTTTTTGCGCCGATTCCAGGCTTTCCAGGATCACGGTGGCTGCGCCTCCACTGGGTATGAGCCCGTCGCGGTCGCGGTCGAAAGGCCGGGAAGCCCGGGTGGGATCGGATTCCAGAACGGAAAACGCAGAGAGCGCGTCAAAATTACCCATGGATAAGTGACTGAGCTCCTGGGCCCCTCCGCAAATGATGCGTTCCTGCAATCCGGTCTTGATGAAATGATATCCCAGCCCGATGGCATGGGAGCCGCTGGCACAGGCCGCGCTGATGGTGAAATTGATCCCCCTGAGCTTGAAAATGGTGGCCAGGTTCATGGTCACGGTGCAGTTCATGGTCTGGAATACCGACCCGGAACCCACCAGCATGGTATCTTTTTTCTCCCGGATGATGTCGTTTGATTCGATGACCGCCTTGGCCGAACTGTCGTTCCCGTATAAAATGCCCACTTCGTTCGCATTGATATAGTCCTGGTCGATACCCGCGATCTTAAGGGCTTCCAGGGTGGCAATATAGGCGTACTCGCCCTGTTCGGGCAGCATGATCCTCGCCCTGCGGTCGAGCAGCCCCTTCAGGTCGGGCCGGTCAACATAACCGGTCAGTCCCGAACGGTAACCATAAGCCTTCCTTACGGGATCGAGGATGATGCCGGACTTCCCCTTGTACAGGGAATCCCTCACTTCATCCAGGTTCTTGCCGATGCAGGAATAAATACCGATACCGGTTATGACGACTCTGTTCATATAAAAAGTCAAAAATTAAAAGGCAAAATTTAAAACTGCTCAATGATCGAAAGAACCATCCTGTCAAAAGCGCTGACTTCTGGGTTTTCACTTTTGCCTTAAGAATATAACCCTCCGTTCACCGAGATCACTTCTCCGGTGATATACCCCGCTTCGGGTGCGACCAGAAATCCAACCGCATGCGCCACTTCTTCGGGTGTTCCAAACCGTTTTACCGGTATCATGTTCTTCAGTTCCTTTTCATCCAGGCCTTCGGTCATATCCGTTTTGATGAATCCGGGGGCCACCGCGTTCACGGTAACGCCCTTCCGGCCTACTTCCTGGGCCAGGGCCTTGGTGGCGCCGATGACCCCGGCCTTCGCGGCGGAATAATTGGTCTGGCCGGGCAGTCCTTTCAGACCGGACAAAGAAACGATATTGATGATGCGGCCGAATTTCTTCACCAGCATATCGCCGATCAGCAGCCGGGTGACAAAGAAAAATCCGTCGAGGTTGATCTTGAGCACGTTGTCCCACTGCTCATCTTTCATGAACACCAGTAAAGCGTCTTCCCGGATCCCCGCATTATTGATCAGCACTTCAATGGTCTTGTCCGGATTCTTTTCGATCCAGTCGCCCAGCTTTTGTTTGATGTCCCCGCGGTCCGAAACATCGAATTGAAGCAATTCCCCGTCGGCACCCCTTTCCCTTACCAGGGCCAGGGTCTGTATGGCTTCTGCTTCGTTCGACTTATAATTGATGATGATATGATATCCCATACCGGCCAGTTTGACGCAGACCGCCCTTCCGATACCCCTTGAACCGCCGGTGACTAATGCAAATTTCATGATTCTTTTTTTGATCCCTTACTGATGCAATCGGGCACTAGGCTGATGCGGTCCCGTTGTTGAACGCGATCAGGAGGCCTGATTCTTCAAAATGTTTTTTTATCCTCGCCAGGTCCTTGTACTTCGGCGCGTCTTCCACGAATTTCGGGAAAATGGCCCGAATGGACTGATAGATCTTGTGCGTTTCCGGGGACAGCCTCGGAACGCATTTCAGGTGGTCGATGGCCTGTAATACCGTCATCATCTGGATGGCCAGCACTTCAAAAGAGTTATCGATCACCCGCTTGGTCATCAGGGCCGCATTGCAACCCATGCTCACGATATCCTGGTTGTCGTTGTTATTGGGTATGCTGTGGAGATACATCGGGAAGGACAGGGTCTGGTTCTCGGCCACCGTCGAGGTAGCGGTGAACTGCATGCCCTGCATGCCGAAATTGAAGCCCAGCACGCCCAGGTTAACAAAGGGCGGGAATTTCTGGTTGAGCTTTTCGTTCAGCAGATAATTCAACTGGCGCTCCGACAGCATCGAGAGTTTGGTCACGGCGATCTTCAGCTTGTCCATTTCCAGGGAAACATAATCACCATGAAAATTGCCGCCATGGAAAATATTCTTGTTCACATGGTCGATCACGGGGTTGTCATTGACCGAGTTGAGCTCGTTGACCACCACTTTCTCGGCCTGGACGATCGTATCATAAATCGGGCCCAGAACCTGGGTCACACAGCGCAGAGAATAATACTCCTGGACCTTATCCTCGAACACTTCCTGGTTCAGCTTATCGGGGTTGTACAGGTGTTCGGAACGGTCGCGGATCATCTTGCTGTCCTTGAGGATATTGCGAAGCATGGCCGCGATCTTGTTTTGCCCCGTGTGCTTTTTAACGATGTTCAGTTCATGGGAATAATGGTCGTCAAAGGCTTCCACCACTTCATTGATCATGGCCGACAACATCACCGACCATTCCAGGAGTTTCTGTGCCTGGATGATGTTCACCATGCCGATCCCGGTCATGGCTGAAGTTCCGTTGAGTATGGCCAGTCCTTCGCGGATGCGGATGTTCAGGGGCTGGATCTTCAGTTTATTGAATACTTCTGCCGTTGGCTGGACCTTATCCTCGTAGATGACCTCTCCTTCACCGATCAGCACCAGTCCGAGATGTGCCAGCTGAACCAGGTCGCCGCTGGCGCCCACTCCCCCGTGTTCGAAAATGCAGGGATATACGTTCTTGTTGATCAGATCCTTCAGCAATCCGGCCACTTCGGGGTGTACGCCCGAATAAGCCTGGATGAGGCTGTTGAGCCGGGCGATCATGACCGCTTTCACCAGCAGAGGCGGCATGAGGTTGCCGCCGCCGGAACTGTGGCTGCGGATGAGGTTATATTGCAGTTGAAGGAGGTTCTCTTCACTGATCTTGTACTGTGCCATCGGGCCAAAACCCGTATTGATGCCATAGATCAGCTTATTGGAGGAAAATTGCTGTAAAAAAGCGAAATTCTCTGCCACTTTATCAAGCGCCCCTGCCTGCAAGTCTACCGGACTGCCCTTAAAAAGGATCTCCGAAAAATCATCGAGCGTAAGGGTGCCTTCGCCAACTTGTATCATATCCATTATTTATCTTCTTTCAATAGTACTTAACGATGCCGGTAAAAATAGAATAAAGATTGCAATTATTAATTTTTTGAGGCTTCATCCCCCTTTAAAGTATAAATAAGGTTGAAACGGATCCGTTCCGCCCTTTGAGCCGGTGCAAATTTAATTCAACGGGGGCAGCCCGGAGCAGCTTGTTGATGAATATAAAAAAAATACGGACTGTTTCCTGAACGGCACGATCTTCCCTGAGGATGCATTATTCCCGGCGAAAGGTTTTTAACTTTTCTCCAGTAACTAAAAGGTATTGATTAAGTTATTTTCTCTAATTTTATTTTTCATTAAAATCAATAAGAGATGAAATCAATCACAAAGATTTTTGTTTTGGCCGGCATGGTGGCTTTTTCCATGAGTGCGAACGCGCAAAAGATCAAAACGGTGGAAGGCGACCCCTCCGTTTTGAAAAATGAATCCAACATCAATATCGAATTCACCTACGACAATATCTCCGTTGGCAAGTTTGACAATGAAAAGGACTATATCAAGAAAAAGACCGATGAATACAATGCCAAGGACCCCGGTCGCGGCGATATCTGGGCCAAGAACTGGATCAACGACAGGCAGGCCAGGTATGAGCCCAAATTCACCGACCTCTACATCATCACCAGCCATAAAACCCTCAGTAAGGACGCCAAGTACACGATGATCTTCAAAACCCTGTCCATTGAGCCCGGCTATAATGTCGCCGGCGGAATGGTGGCTTTTGGGGGAAGGAAGAACGCGGAAATTGACGCCGAGGTCTGGATCGTGGAAACAGCCAACAGGAGCAATAAGGTCGCCGTACTTTCTGTTACTAACGCACCCGGTGGCACCTGGGGCGGTTACGACTATGATACCGGTACCCGCATCGCGGAGTCTTATGCCATTTCCGGTAAAAAACTGGCCAAGTACATCTATTAATAACTTTGTGTCAGCATAATAAAAAGGGCTTCCGTTTGGAAGCCCTTTTTATTATCGCCGGTCGATGAATTTCACCGCCTTTCTTCCCGTTTCGGGGAACTGGATCTTCAGTATCTCTTCCCGTGTCATGTATATGATGTGCGGGCTTACCCTCAGCCTGGCCTGCAGGTTGGCCCTGATCTTCCGTTCGGTCTGTTCGTTTCGTTCCGCGGGCAATACGTAGAGCAACACTTCATCCATGCCGAGATCGTTGGTATAAACTTCAGCCACGAATTCCTTCACTTCCTCCATTTCATTGAGCAGGTCGAAAATGGCCGGCGGATACAAGGTGGTTCCTTTGAATTTGATCATGTGCTTCTTCCTGCCCATCACCGGGGATAGCCGCAGGGTATTGCGCCCGCAGGAACAGGGTTCATCATGGTAGCTGCAGATGTCGCCAGTCTTGTAACGCAACAAAGGCATGCCTTCAACGCCCAGCGTGGTGATGGTCACTTCGCCCGGTTGTCCCGGAGCGACGGGCTGGTTGGTCTCATCCAGTATTTCAATGATGACCAGTTCTGGTTGAAGATGGCCGCCCTTGCATTCGGTGCATTCGGTGAAAGCCGTCTGCATTTCCGTTGACGCATAAGTGGAAAAGAGCTGGATGTTCCAGGCATCGGTGATCCTTTTACCCAGGGTATTCAACGTGAAATCGGCGTTCCGGATATTCTCACCGATGCAGATCGCCTTTTTCACGGTGGAAGCGTTCATGTCGATATGATGTTCCCGGGCATAATCGATCAGCTTGATGATGAACGAAGGAACGGCCACGATGGCGGTTGGTCTCAGTCTTAATATGGTCTCCCATTGCAGGGACGGAACACCCGGTCCCAGCCTGATGATCCCGGCGCCCATCATCCGAAGTCCGGAGTAATAGGCCATCCCGGCCATGAACTGGCGGTCGAGCGTGAGCATCATCTGGTATACTTCATCCTGATTTCCACCGGCGCTGATGAAGGACAGGTATTCGTTGTAAGCCAGTCGTTCCAGGTCGTTTTCGGTGAGGGCCACCATCACCGGGTTACCCAGGGTGCCCGAAGTGGAACTGTATTCGATGATCTTGTTGCGGGGTACACAGAGGAAATCATCGTTCCGTTGTTGCAGGTCCTCCTTAACGGTGGTGGGCAACACGTTCAGGTCTTCGATGGTCTTGATCCCCCGGGGATTGAAGCCGGTCTTTGTGAAGAGCTCCTTGTAAAAGGGTGAAAACTCATTCAGGTAAGCGATGGTCTCCTGCAGTTTTTTTTCCTGCATGGCCTTGATGGTTTCGCGGCTTTTGAAAACGAAGTCGGGTGAATAGTTCATATGCTTTCAATTATAACTACAGCCGAAGCTATGGTTTTAAGATGTGACAGGGAAACCGTAACCCGAAGGGGGCCCATCGAAGCAATGGTCTCGGCCGTAGTGCCCAGGAAACTGATCTCGGGTCTTCCAATCTCGTTGTTGAGCACCTGCACTTCGTGAAAGGCCGTTCCATTCACCCAACCGGTTCCCATCGCTTTAAAAAATGCTTCTTTGGCGGCAAAACGGGCGGCATAATGTTCGTACTTGTTGGCCTTCGATTCGCAATACTCGATCTCACTTGTTGAAAAGACCAATTCCCGGAAACCTTCTTTTTTGCCTACCCGGTAAGCAACCCTTTCCACTTCAATAAGATCGATACCCAATCCGGTGATCATGGTGCGGGAGTCAGTTTTTTATTCAGTTTCCTGATCTGTTTATTGATTTGCTCCTTCTCTTTCGCCGTGGCGATCTCCAGCTTCAGGGCCTGCTGATAAAAATACAATGCTTTTTGATATTGTTCCTTTTTATACGCATAATCACCGGCCAACGCCCAGGCATGGTAAAAATTAGGATTACTGGCCACCAGGCTGTCGGTATTGATCACGCCGTCATCCAGGATGGTTTGCTTCATTTTCCTGAACGCTTCAAACTGCCGGTAGGCCGGGGTCAGCAGGAAGGTGTCGGCAAGGACGGTCAGGCTGCTGTCCGTTACCTCCCGGTTCTCTTTCATTCCTTTCAGCGCGAATATCTTGTTCAGGTCGTAAGAAACATATTGACCCAGCTGCCAGGGAGAGGTGGATACCCAGACCAGCAATTTTTGCGGTTCAAAGACAACGGAGTGGTGTGCGATCAGCTGGTTGATGGCTTTTTCATTGCCCATGCCGATGTCGGCGCCGTTCAGCCCTTTCTGGTCACGCAGGATATTGACCGTCTTTTGCACCGTGTTCGGGCCGTTGGCCGATAACAATTCCATCAGTCGCTGGTAGCGGTAAGACGAAGCACTCTCTTTCACCTGTTCAATATTCTTTTTCGAATTGGCCAGTCCTTTACTCTGAAAATGATTGGTGCAAACGATAAAATCTTTCTGGGGGTCATACACATCCAGGTCATCGGGCGTCTTTTCAATGATCACCGCTTTTTTATCCGCCGCGGAGGCAATGAGAAAGGATTCAGAGACGAACATCTTCCGGTTACGGGCGATCGCCAGCGCTTCCCGGATATTACCGGCGTATTGCAATATCTCCCTCGCCACCAGCGATACCGGTGTGGCCGAACCCAGCGGATAGGAGGATTTGGCCGCGTTGATGGTGACGGTAAGGCCCTTGTCGTTCATGCCGGAAACGGCGCCGATGAAGCCGCCCCAGGTAATGGTCATGAATTTATGTCCCTGTTTGGGATTGAAGAAGGCCACGATCTTGTCTTCCGCGAATTTATCGCCAACGTAAAAATCAAAATTGCGGCCAATGATCATGGTGCTGTCCTGCGACCGGGCGTCCCAGGTACCAAAGGAGGTACAGCCTACCAGGGCGAGGTTCTGCAGCGCATGCCCGATATCGTGAGCAGCATGGTAGTTGAGGATGCGCTGGTAATTGGTACCGAGGTATTTGTATTTTTCGGAAGCCGATTCCGAGATGCCGTATATCTCTTCCTTGTATTCCTGAGAGATGTTCTTATCCAGGTTCCGGTTGAACCATCCGATGAAGTATTTCAGGAACTGCCGGTAAAAGGAAGAAGGGATCATTTTGGTGATCTGTTCCGCGAAATGGTCTTCCTGCCGTTTCACCAGTTCGGTGGTGAGCTTGCCGTTGATCACGCCTCTTTCAAACCCGTCGCCTTCCACATATAATTCATAGAGGCCGCTTTTGCTTTTCCGGAACCAGCTGTCCTTCAGGGTATAGAATCCGCCGCCATGATCCACCCGTTGCAGCTGCAGACTGCTCTTGTCCTTTACCTCCGGCGGCGATACTTTGGACACCTGCACCACATAGATGACCAGGACCAGCAACAAAATGAACAGGCCGGCAAAGAAATAACCGACCCTTTTCCAGAATTTCCTCTTCTTAAGCATTCCTGATTTTTTCTATGATGTCCTCATTCCCTAAAAAAGCCGTACAGGTCACCAGTCCGCTCATGGTGGCGCCCAATATGCCGTGCAAATTAAGATTTTGGCCGGTAAGGTAGAGGTTCGGCAGCTTGGTACGCGGTGAAATGAAGGTCTTGAGCGGATTGTGATAATCCTTTACGATACCATACATCGAGCCGTCCTCATTACCGATATAATCCCGGTAGGAAAGCGGCGTTGCCGTATAATAAGACTTGATACTTTCCCGCAATTTGGGGAAACGCTCCTCCACACAATCCAGCAGGGTCTCGGCCTTATGTTTTTTAAAAGCCGCGTAGTCGGGGCCCCGGTCATCTTCAGCGGAAACGGTATTGAAGGTGCTTTCCCATTGACGCACTTCATCATACCGCATATAGGCCAGTATCGTCATCGATTCGGCGTAACGGTCTGTTTTGGAGGAGGCCGAGAAGAACACCGCGTAACAAAGCGGCCAGTTGGCTTCGGTATGATCCGCCATATTCCACACATGTCCTTCTTTATGATAATAGTAATTGTGCCTGTTATACGGGTAATGGTCTTTTTTGAAAACAATGTTGAGCACAAAACCGCCGATCGAATTCTCCAGGTTCCTGATCCGGTTCTTGTAGGCTTGTTTGATGATATCCGTTTCCAGCATGTCGAGGGTACGCACCGGGTGCATGTTGGAGATGAAATGCTTTCCCTTCACCTGCGATCCGTCGGCCAGTTGAACGGCCGCCACCCGATTCTCTTCCACGATGAATTTTTTCACCTCGGTATTACGGTGTATGACGCCTCCGTGCTCCCGGATGTTCTTCGCCATGATCTTCCCGATGACCGAACCGCCGTCAATGCATTTCCAGGAACTTTCGATATAGCTGTTCAGGATCATGGCGTGCACGTAAAAAGGCGTCTTGTCGGCCTGCAATACGTACAGCATATTGTTGCCCACGAGCACGGCCTGCAGTTTCTTATTATCAGTGATCGACTCGATAAAGGCCTTGGTGTCGATCTCGAGTACGGTGGTCTTCTCGTTCACATCACCACCGGTCCTCAGGTTGTACAAGGGGAATTTGCTGCACACTTCCCTGATCTTGTCGCAATAGAGACGGAGCGCTTTCTCTTCCCCGGGAAAATCAACCAGCAGTTTTTGAATGAAGTTCTCGTAACCCTGTGCGAAGACGTATTCCTTATCATCGTTTTCAACCAGTATCCGGTCAAAGCTGTCCTCATCCATTTTTTGCAGCTTGAGCTTATCGATGATGCCCAGGTATTTGAACACCTGGTAAAGGTTCTGTCCCTCAGCAAGGCCCCCGAGGTAGTGTACGCCCGAATCGAAGATCACTTTGTCACGTACATAGGTCTGCAGGCAACCGCCGATCTGTTTGTTCTTTTCCAGGACACAGACCGAATAGCCTTCCCGGCTCAGGATGTCGGCGCAAACCAATCCTCCCATGCCGCTTCCGATGATCACGATATCAAATGGTTCCGTCATATTGTACCCCCTGCAGCGGTTAATATAAAAATGGTGTTCGAGGTCAGTTTTGAATCGGCTATCTCGCTACAGGACATATTCCTGGCAGCCGCCAGGTCCCTGATCAGTTGTCCTGAAAAAAAGTTCAGCCCGCTACCGGTCGTTTTATTGAAATGCAAGATACGGGTTGAAAAGGTTTCGGTTAGCCGGGTTCGCCGGTGAAGGTCTTTTCGGTCCTTGTCCCCGTCACGGAGGATCAGTTTCCCCCCTGGGTTGAGATTGTCGAGGCAACGTTCCAGGAGTTTTTGCTGGTCGGCCACCGGGAGGTAATGGAGTACATCGGCCAGTATGATGGTGTCATAATGATCCAGTTCCATACTCATTACATCGGCGGCGATGAAATGCAGGCGGCCGGTCTTGCTGAAACAATGCGCTGCGGTCGCGATCTTATCCTCATCATAATCGATCCCGGTGATCTCCCTTTCCTCGGAAGTGAACGACAACATATAACACAGGAACCCATAGCCGCAACCGATGTCCAGTATCTTTCCCTTCTCCGGCACCAGGTCATTGAAAACCCGGTAATTCTTTTCCAGTCGGGTCTTGATGCGCATATACCATTCGAGGACAGGGCCCTTGTACAAATAATTATACACCAGCTTTTCCCTGAAATAGACCGGTTGCTCGATCTCTTTACGCAACAACCTGAATTCCTCCCTGAAATAACGGCCCACCAGTTTGGCCCTTTCGGAATAACCAGCGCCATAACGGGTGTCGCCCGGTTTGATGCGGGGAAGGAATTTCACCGTCAGCTGTCCGTCCTTAAGCAGCTTGTCCTGCTTGGTCAGGGTATAATTGGTACCATGGATCATGATGGGCAGGATATCCACCTGCAGTTTTTCGGCCAGGAAGAAGGCCCCTTTGTGAAAACGGCCGATCGTACCGTCCTCCGACCGGGTTCCTTCGGGAAAGATGATCACCGAATAGCCGTTCCGGATTCGTTCGGCCACCGGGCCGGTATCGGCCTCGATCTGTTCGGAGGGAAAATAATCGGCCAGGCGGATCACTTTGCCAAAGAGCGGCGAGTTCCAGATGCGGTTATTGGTGACCATGATCAGCTTGGGATGCAGCATGATCAGGGGTAGTATATCCAGGGATGACTGGTGATTGGCGATGATGATGGCGGGTTCAGAGAAATTCTCCTGGTCGGGATTGATGATCTTCTTTTTTACATTGATCATCACGTACACCAGCCGGCGGCAGACCTTGCTGATGATGGTATGAAAGGCCAGTTTACCCTTTTCACCCAGTTTGAAGATGGAGAAGACACCCGAGATGAGGGTAAAGGCCACACTCCACCCGATGAAATAGGAGAACGCAAAAGATGATTTTAAAAAACCCATCAATGTCCAGGGATAACGGTTTCGCTTCACCCGGTTCGTGATCAGGATGGAGAAAAGGTAAGGGATCAGCACCTGCGACATGAGCACCACACTCAGGATGCCGATGATGGAGATCAGGGCGATGGACTGAAGCGCCGGGTGTTTAGCGAAGATCAGCACCCCCAGTCCGGCGATGGTGGTGATCGCCGAAAGGAAGATGGATGACTTGAAGGAAGAGAGATTCTTCTTGCCGGTCTTGTATTCCTGTAACAGGCCATCCATGATGAAAAGCGAGTAATCGTCCCCCAGCCCGAAGATCAGGGCCGAGACGATGATGTTGACGATATTGAACGAGATGCCCGCCAGCGCCATGATGCCCAGGATCCAGACCCAGCTGATGAACATGGGGATGAAGGAGACCAGCGTCAGTTCTATTCTTCCATACATGAGTAACAACACGATGAATACGAGCAGGGAGGTCATGATGGCGATACTCCCGAAATCGCTGTTGATGATCTCCACGAATTTGCTGGTGAGGTATTGCTTGTCGAGCACCGTGACATCCGGGTTCTTCTCAAACGCGTCGTAAACCTGTTTTTTATCGCCTGCCGATACCTTGAGCAGGGTGACCACCGAGGCATGACCGGGTTTTTCGGTGATGTAATCATCCAGGAAATTCCTGCGCACTGAGGCCATGACGCTGTCACCAGCGACGGTGAACTCCCGGTCAAGCATGGCCGCGAATGGCGCGAATGCGGAAGGATTGAATTTCAGCGTCCTTCCTTCCAGATCCAGTGTCGCCAATAAGGTTTTCTTTTTTTCAGGTGTCCAGTAGGCGGTCCATTTTTCAATACGGGCTTTCTGAAGCGAATCGGAAATGATCAGCGACGAGACCCCGGAATATTTTTTCACTACGCCTTGTTCCTGGAGTCGGTCGATGACCTGGCTGAGTTTTTCATTATGGATCAACGCCTGGTTCAGGGTGTTGCCTTCGGTAACGAGATAGACCGATTGCAGGGCGAAGGCATTGATACGGTTGAGCTGATCCTCTGACGCCTTGAGGGAAGGAGCCATGAAATTCAT
This sequence comes from Chitinophagaceae bacterium, assembly GCA_016721725.1. Taxonomy (GTDB): domain Bacteria; phylum Bacteroidota; class Bacteroidia; order Chitinophagales; family Chitinophagaceae; genus Ferruginibacter. The sequence goes on from JADKHN010000001.1 coordinate 696,750, forward strand.
CCGCTGCATATCCGATTCAAAGCTCACTTTGGGGGCCCACCAGGCGAAAAAGGCCGTGAGCGCCAGGATCAGGAGCACCAGGTATTTATTATACTCGGGCCTTAGTCCGGCGATCCGGTCGATCCAGGACCGTTTCACTTCCAGTTGCTGATGGTTCTCTTTCCGGGAAGCGATGAAGTGAGGCAGGAAGATGAGTGAGCAAAGCGAAGCGCCGATCAGGCTGAAGGCGGCGAAGAGTCCAAGGTCCTTCAGCATTTCGGATTTCACGAATTCAAGACAGAGGAAGCCGCCGATGGTGGTGAAGCTGCCCACGGTCATGGGCATGGCCAGGTCGTTGATCAGGTCGCGGATATTGCGGGTATGCCGGTAATGGTTGAAGACGTGCAGCGAATAGTTCACGGCGATACCCAGTATGACGGAACCGGTTCCCAGGGCGATCACCGATATCTGCCCCTTGATGAAATAAATGGCGGCCAGGGAGAAGAGTCCACCGAATAAGACCGGCAGCAAGATGATGAAGGGAGCTCTTTTCTTCCGGAAATAGAATCCCAGGAAAATGATGATGAAGAGCACCGTCACCCCCTGGGTCAATAGGGAATCCCGGCGCAACTGAAGGGCATTGCCCACGGAAACAGCTGTTGCGCCAAAGTACCGGGTTTGAATATTGGGGTAATGGCCCTTGCTCAATTGACTGATCACATCATCCAGCCCGCTCAGTAAAAGTGCATTCTTCCCGGTATTGTTGGGCGGGAAGGCCGGGGTGATGAAGAAGAGCAGGTTACGCTGGTCCCTGGTGAATACATAATTATCGTAGAGTTCGAAATTCTCATCGTACTGCAGCTGGCGTATCTTCTTCAGGCCCAGGAAACTGATTCCCACCGGATCCTGGCTGATCATTTGTTTCAGCGCGAAGCCCGCGGGGGATGTGAGCGTACGCAGGTCCTGCTCCAGGGTTTGCCTGATCCTTCCGGGAGTGATCAGCGAATCGATGGCCTGGTAATCCCGGTCGTCCAGGTATATGGGCAGGTGATCGTTGATGGTGCCAAAGAGTTCCAGGGCCAGGCCGTCATCCACTTTATCACTGATCTTGGCGACAAAGGGATTGAGTTTTTCCCTTATGGCGTCGACCATGTCATCGGCAAAAGCCACCAGGCTGTCGGGCTCGGTGGCCGAACTGTCTTTCAGGGATACCATGACCACCAGCTTATCCATGAATTTGGATTGCTGGAAGACCTGGTTCAGTTTTTCGATCTTCTGGTCCCGGGGCAGTATCTTGGAAATGTCCTCTTCAAATTTCAACTGGCTGGCAAACCATCCGAATAAAGACAATAACGCGATGAAGAGGCTGTAAAGCAGAACACGCCGCTGTTCAAAAAAATCATAAATACGGATGAATAGTTTTCCCATGTTTCGTTCGTCTATCCGGCCGGCGCCGTTTTCTTTGAAAACAATTTCAACAACACGTAGGCGATCAATCCAAAGACCACTCCGGCCGCAACAGCCAGGGTGATGCTGCCGAAAATATATTGCTGCAGGTTATGTTGTATCGTTTCGAAGGTGATGGACCGGTCGAAATGCAGGTCCTGCGCCCCTGACCCCATCCAGAAGGCTCCGGCCTTATGGCTGAGGAACAGGATCAGCGGGATCATGGGCGGGATACTGATATTGGCCGCGATGATCACCAGCGGTTTGTTGAGCTTCAGAAGAACCGCTAAAAATATGGCGGTGACCAGTTGAAATCCCCAGATGGGCACGATTCCCATGAATACACCCAGTCCGATCGACAGGGCTTTCACCTGGGCCGAATGATGGGGGTTGAACAGGTGATCGTTCATCATCTGGCGGAATTTATCCCGGTTGAAAAGCGTACGGATGAAATTACGGGGCTTGATGTACAGGAATGCGATCAATACCAGCAGGGTGTTGAGGATACTGATCCGGATGAAATCACGGGTTGGCCTGAAATGAGAGACCCTTTTTTCCTTGGGCGCATAATAGACCGTGATGGGAACCGAGGTTACCGGTACATCTTTCCAGGCGGCCCTGACCAGCACTTCGATCTCAAATTCATACTTGCGGGTGAAGAAGCGCATCTTCTGTAAGGGTAACAGGGGATAGAGCCTGAACCCGGATTGGGTGTCCGGGCAATGGATCCCGGTTTCCACCCTGAACCAGAAATTGGAGAACTTATATCCGAAGCTGCTCTTACCGGGAACCGATGATTGGTTCATATTCCGGGATCCGATGATCAGCGAGCCGGGTTCCGCGCTTAACTTATCCAGGAAGGCGGGAAGGTCCTTGGCGAAATGCTGCCCGTCAGAATCAATAGTGATCGCATAGTGGTAGCCTTTCTCAATTGCATAGGCAAAGGCCTTGCGGAGCGCCCAACCCTTACCCACGTTCTTTTCATAGCTGATCAGTTGAATACCCGGGAAATCTTTCATTATCCCGGCGGTTTGGTCCGTGGAACCGTCGTTCACCACGATGATCCGATCGGTATAAGACAGTACATCCCGGATCACCGTGGCCAGGGTGGCCGCATTATTATAAGTTGGGATGATCACACAGGCCCGGAAGGCTTCCATATTCTCAGCAAATGATCCCGGCATGTATGGTTATAAATTTGACTTCGTTAGAAATGGCACAAAAGCGGCTAAAATTATAAAATTAAAAGCAATAAGCGGGCAGCTGTTTAGCTTTTTGGCAGCGGGCAAGAAGAAGTTAAAATGGTTTAAGGACGGGGAATTTCCATCGCCCATTGATCCTGTTAATAAATCGTGGCATGATTTTGGAAATTAACCCTGATGTGCTCCGAGCACAGAATATCCGTTTCGATTTAACCACTTTAAAATCATAATATCATGTCTACTACAAACAATTTCCCGGATGCGGCCGTGCAACCACAAGCCGCCCGCAAGAGTCCCAAAAATCTCATCATCGGATGCCTGGCCGCCGTTTCCCTTGGCCTGGGAGGATTTCTCTTTTACGAAAAGAACAAGGCCGGCATGGCCCTGAAAGAAAAAGAGGACAAGATCGCTGTGGTCACGGTAGAAAAAAGCAGTCTGCAAACCAGTTTTGACGCCTCACTGGCCCGGCTGGATTCCATGTCTACCGTGAACACCGGTTTACAAAGCGAGCTGACGGACAAGAACCAGGAGATCGCCCGGGTAAAATCCGAGATCCGCACGATCCTCAATAAGAAGAATGCTACGGCCGCTGAGCTGTCAAAAGCGAAAGAACTCATCGCTTCCCTGAATAACAAGATCACGGGATTGGAGGCGGATATCGCCCGGCTGACCGGTGAGAACCAGGTCCTGGCGAATGATAAGATGGTATTGACCCAGGAAAAGGAAAAGCTGAACCAGGATCTGGAAAAGACCTCGACCGCCAAGAAAGAACTGGAAAAGAAGGTCGACATCGCCTCTACGCTCAATGCTTCCAATATTGTCATCACTCCCATCAATGTAAAAAATGGCGGAAAGGAAAAAGTGAACAATACGGCCAAGCGGGTGGATAAGCTGGTGATCCGGTTCGATGTGAACAACCGCATCGCCGAACCGGGTAATACGGATGTCTATGTACTGGTGATCGGCCCGGACGGAAAACCGATGACCACCGGAACCGAAACCTTTGTCACCCGTGAGGACGGTGAAAAGACCTATACGGCCAAAATGCCCGTAGCGATCGAAACCGCCACAAAGAAGAACCTGGAATTCGCTTTTGCCCCCGGAACATCCTTCCAGGAAGGCAGTTACCGGGTATTGATCTATCAGAACGGTTTCCTGATCGGAGAAGGCGTTCAGGAACTCAAAAAAGGCGGACTATTTAGTTGATAATCTGCACATTATAAACATTAAGGCCGCAAAGAACTTCATTTCTTTGTGGCCTTTGTGCTTGACCTGTTCTGTAGCCCCTGTGGCAAAAGATCTTTCCCCATTCCCGTTCGGTATTCAAAAAAGCCGGTTCGGAGGTAAAATTGCCCTTTTGGTGGCCTTTTAGTTTTTAACCCCCATTTCCCGATGTATGTTTACATCAGAAACCAATTATCCAATATCCTGAAAGAAAGTCCAAATCCAAATCCTTAAGAAAACCGGTGGTTAAATATCCAAATCCTTAGAAAAAACCAATTACCACTGAACAAAAAAAGCTTCAATGCCTCCGTTAAAACGGGGGCATTCGGTTTTAAAGCCCCCTCCATCGCGATAGCTATCGGGATAGAGGGGCTTTTTAATGGCTATTAACATTTCAATCACCATAATTTATTAAACAGGTTTTTGATGTGTGTTCAGTCGCGGCTAACTTTGCGGCCGCCATCAGCGAAATAGTTCAGGCTGGTGTTTTTTCAATCTAAAACCCATTTATGAAAAAGACGATCTTATCTGTATTCCTGTTCTGTTTTTTATGCCCCGCTTTCAGCCAGAGCTTCATGCATGGCGCGGGTATCACGGTACTCGGCAGCAGCACCGGTGGCAATTTTTCCTATGGCGAGGGTTTAACCTATTCCCCCCGGTTCAATTTCGTTGAGAATGAAAAGCTTTCAGTGTCGGTGGGTATTCCACTCAGCCTGGCCATTTCAGTGAGTACCTCCACCGTGTATGATTCTTACTTTAACGATTATACCGATAATGTGTCTGTTGGATTTGTCATAAACGCCCCCCTGATCGTCAACCTGAACATGGGCCGCGGCTCAACCAAAGAGAACAGGCAAAAATTCGGATACTTTGTCGGTGCGGGCTTCGGTTATCATCATGGCGATTTTTTGGTGGATGAAACGGATGCCCAGGGTTATAACTATGTCGGTTCCAGGAGCCTGAACACCTTTGGTCCGGCAGCCAATGCCGGGGTTCGTTTTGGCGTGGGTCGCAAATACCGCAATATCGAAGTGCGTCTTTCCTACATGAAAGGATTGAATGACACCAAACCGAATGTTTTCGGTATTTCGGGTTTATTCAATTTTTAAGAAGGGGTCAAGCAGCTTCTATGATTCTCCCTGGTATGTCAGATTCAGTGAGGGATTACTTCGTGTTTTAGCGGGATAAAAAAATACGACAGCATCGCAAGATCAATTCATCTTCGCCAGGAAGACGCCTGCCCTGCAGTATTGGGGGGTGGACAAGGGACTTGTTCATAAACAGTATGCCTTAACTTCGTCCTAAAATCATGCTACAGGTCGCCCCTTATTTCGGATACCTCGCTTCCCTTTTGTTGATCATCGCCCTGTTGATGAGCAACGACCTGAAATTCCGTTGGTTCACCGCCGCCGGTAACATCGCTTTTATCTGTTATGCCCTTTTACTGAATGCCTTCCCGGTTCTCATCACTAATTGCATCCTGTTAACCATCAATGCCGCTTACCTGGTCAGGGTATACAGCAGGAAGGAAAAATTCGACCTGATCGAATTCACCGGGGAGGAAAAGATGGTCAGGAAATTCATGGAATTCCATCAAACCGATATCCAGGATTATTTCCCTGCTTTCAGCGAAGCGGATTTACCGGGGAATCTCAATTTCATTGTACTCCGTGACCTGGTGATCTCCAATATCTTCAGCGCCAGGATCTCACCGTCGGGTGATGCCGAAGTAGTATTGAACTATACACTGAAAAAATACCGCGACTATAAAGTGGGCAGGTATATTTTTGAAAAAGAGAACCAGATACTGCTGGACAAAGGAGTGAAACGGATCGTGTATATGACCTCCGTTCATAAGAATCACCTGCGTTTTTTAAAGGTCATGGGATTTGAAAAACAATCCATTCACGGCAGGGATTGTTTTGTGAAAAATATTTGAGGACCTGCCTTCCCGTTCATTTAAAGTTTCCTGATCTCTTCATCCAGGAAGGGGATGCACATAAAATCGACCTTCTTATATTCCGAACGTTCATCCAGCGATGCCCGCAATTCCCGCAAAGCGGGGCGGTAATCTATCCCCGAATCCCGGAATCGCCTAACGGTCAGCAATACCCGTTCCACTTCCCAGGAAAATTGTCCGGCATAAAAATGGGAGTCATGTGAACAACGACGGATATGTTCCCGGATCAACCTGGCCTGCACCCCGATCCCCCTGCGGACCGGCTCGGCAAACAGTCCCGGTTCGTCCACGGCATGTGAAGCCAGGAAGGTGAAAACCTCCGGAGCCCAGTCGGTATCCAGCAACCGGATCAATTCCGCTTTCCATTCCGGGTTGGTCTTGAGCTTGGCCACGGCCCGGTCCTTTACCTCGGGGATCTTGTTGTAGTCGGTGAACACGAGAAGGAATACCAGGTTCTTATTCACATCAACCTCATCGATCTCCCGCATCATCCGTTTATTATTGTCATCATAATCGCTTTCCCGGCGTTTCTGCACGGCTGTGCGGTTACGATTCCGTTGGGTGACCAGGTCGGACAGGGCCGCCAGGATACCGGTCACCCCCAATACCCCATCAATGACCAGCGGCCATTGAACTACGGCAACCGGGACGGTTTGCCTGATCCCGCTGTTGAGCAGGATGGCGAAAATGAGGATCAGGGAACCGGGAACCAGGATTGGCACGAAAACAGAATAGAAACGGAGCAGGGGAGAAACAGGTCCGCTCTCATTTTTGAACAAAGCGCTCAGGGCGGTTGTGACCATGGCCGACAAAAATCCAAGGATAACCAGCAGGTATTTCATGCCCTTATTGGCGGGGATCCAGTTGAAGCCCCCTTCCCCGGCCACCATGATCAAAGCGAGGGCCATACATACCGAAAAGGCGATGTACTGGAAGATGATGCCCCAGATATAACTGACTGCCGCGTCGCCACCCCTTGGCGCTTTTTTGAAATACAAGACGGAGATCTGGGAAAACCAGATCAGGACTGAGATAAAAAGCAGGATGTTGCCGATGAGGGTCATGTATTATACTTAGAAAACAAATCTCAAAAGACAAAAGTGCAATAAACCCGCTTAGAAAAAAAACAATTCGCCCATTACCGTTCATGATCGCCTGAATGGTCTTCGTTGCTGCTGACAATATGATTAACTTTAGGAAATACATGCACCGTGATGGATCAGCTGTTTCAATATTTCAACAAGTTCAACCCGCTGGATCAAGAGGCCATGCAGGCGATCGAAGCCATCAGCCGGATCATTACGATAAAAAAGAACCAGGACCTGCAACCGATCGGCCATACCTGCAAGACCATCTATTTCATTAAAAAGGGCATGGCCCGCATTTATTATTACAAGGATGGCATCGACATAACGGACAGCTTTGCTTTTGAGAACAAGATCATCGTTCGGGTGGAAAGCCTGTTCACCGGGAAACCCAGCCGGAAAGCCATCCAGGCCATGGAAGATTCGGAGATCATTGCCATCGACGCCGCCAAATTGTTCAAATTATATGATCGTTACCCGGGGATAGAACGCTTATTCCGGAAAATATTTGAAGCCAGCCATGTGGAAACGGTGAACCGGATCGAAGGGATCCAGTTTCATTCTGCCGAAGAGCGATATAAGGCGCTGCTCAGCGAAGCGCCCGACATCATAAAACGTGTTCCTCTCAAATACATCGCATCCTACCTCGGCATCACTCCCGTAAGCCTAAGCCGCATCCGCGGGCAACGCTGATTATTTATCTTATGATAAGAGAATAGCCATTTTCAAAATTCACCTTTGGGAACTAAAGTTCAATCATGGGTGTCGTAAGGAAAATGCATGTTCAACTGGGCCTGAAAGCGAACTGGAAACAGTTCACTTTACTGGTGATCATCAATGCCTTTGTTGGTGGCATGGTGGGACTGGAACGGAGTATCCTGCCCCGGATCGCGGATGCTGAATTTCACATCGCGGCTAAAACAGCGATCCTTTCCTTCATCATTGTATTCGGTATTATAAAAGCCATCACCAATTATTACACCGGGGTACTGGCGAATAAATTCGGCAGGAGGAATTTACTCCTGGCCGGGTGGATCATCGCCCTGCCCATTCCCTTCCTGTTGATGTGGGCGCCATCCTGGGGCTGGATCATCGCGGCCAATGTACTCCTGGGCATCAACCAGGGGCTCACCTGGTCCAGTACCGTGGTGATGAAGATCGACCTCGTGGGTGAGAAGGAACGGGGCTTTGCGATGGGACTGAATGAATTCGCCGGTTACCTGGCGGTGGCGCTGGTCGCCTTTCTGACCGGTTGGATCGCCAGTGAATACGGGATCAGGCCCTATCCCTTTTATGTGGGGATCGTACTGGTGGCCCTGGGGTTACTGGGCAGTTTGTTTTTTATCCGGGACACCAAGCACCATGTGGCGTTGGAAACAGTCACCAATAACATACCCAGGCTAAAGCATATCTTTTGGGAAACAACCTGGAAGAACAGGAACCTGGGATCCGTGACCCAGGCCGGTTTGATCAATAACCTGAACGATGGCATGGTATGGGGCATCTTACCCATCCTGTTGGCGACGAAGGGTTTTAGCCTCGGGGAGATCGGATTGATTACGGCCATCTATCCGGCCGTTTGGGGCATCGGACAATTAATCACCGGCCGTATGTCGGATATCTTTTGTAAGAAAGACATGATGTTCACCGGCATGGTGTTGCAAGCCATCGCGCTCATCGCCCTGATCTGGGCGAACAGCCTGTTGGTTTTTATTTTGATCTCCGCATTGCTGGGATGGGGAACAGCCATGGTCTATCCTACCTTCCTGGCCACGGTTGCGGAAAATACCCATCCGCTGGACCGCGCGAAAAGCATTGGCATATTCAGGTTGTGGAGAGACCTGGGATACGCGATCGGGGCCCTGCTCACCGGCCTGATCGCCGACCTGGTCAATGTGCAGGCGGCCATCCTTTTCATCGGGGTGCTTACGTTTATCTCCGCAGGGATCATCCGTTACAGGATGCATTGTAAGACAAAGGATCTGGTCAACCCGGGTGACCGGAAAAAAATTGACCCCGGACCTGTATCGGGTCCATTCCGTGAAAACTACCTGTTCACTACAAAATAAAAGGGATCCGTTCCAAAAATCCGGAGCCCTGCCTGAGAGAGGCTGCCCCGTCATTTCACCAGCACCCCGTATCTCCAGGCATCGAGGGTAACCGAATCATCTCCTTTCAAGGTGGAGGTCTATGTCTGCTGGTCAGAAATAGCGTGGTGTTTTTTTGTGGATATATACATTTTGATTCGTCAGAGACGAATGACCAAACCATCCCTGTCTGCCGAACTGGCTCCGTCATAGCGGCTACGCAAAGGCCGACAGGCAGGCTTCCCTCAATTCTTCGCGACAGGCTTCGGTACGAGAACGAGCATGCCCTTTGTGGTAATCATGTAAGCAATAGGAGAACTTGTGTAACAAATAAGGGGTTGTACTGGTAGACCTTTGATCTTCATAAATCAAATCAACTACCATGAAAAAGCTATTATTCATATCCACATTACTGTTTTCCTTTTTCGCCTTGTTCTCTTCCTGTTCGAAATCGGATCCGGGTGTGATCAACCCTACCAACACCAGCGCCATCCTGGTGCAAAGTAACTGGAGGATAACCTATTACAGCGATAACGGCACTGAAGGCACCTCAGATTTTAACGGATTCAAATTCACGTTCTCTGCCAATGGAACCGTCTCGGCAGCCAATGATATTTTGGCGATCCCCGGAAACTGGAGTTCATATTCGGATGATAGCCGGAATAACCTGTTGTTGAATTTCAGCAATATCCTTCCCGTGATCGCCACATTGAATCACGACTGGCATATCATTGAAAAAACGACCATTAAAATTCGCCTGGAAGATGTGAGTGGCGGAGGTGGCGGGACTGACTACCTTACCCTGGAAAGGAATTAACCGGTTCCTGTTAAACTCTATGACTCAAGCCTGCTTCGGGAGTTTATTGTTTGGGTTGGGGCAGTAATTCAAAATACGAGACCACGAATTTATCCCCCACCACATTCCCCTGCACTTTGGCTTTCCTTATCGCATTACAAAAACCATCCTTGCCATGGGCGTCTCCATGATCATCGATTTCCGTGCCTTCCACCAGGTAGGGCTTGCCTTCGAATCTTACCGCAAGCGGGCAACCCTTGGCTTTCATTTTGAACTGGCAGGTACCACAGGAGGCTTCCAGTTCATAAACAGCTTTGGTTGGATCAAGAACCATTCTCTTTTTAGTGTCATTCTGGGAAAAAGAGGACAGGCAGATCAATGATACCAGGCTGAACAAAAAGATTTTTTTCATGTAGTTTGTTTTTATTATTCCCATTCCATTAAAATTAATCAAAAGAAATTAAACTCCCGGGAAGCCGGCATATAATGCATATAGTCCGTTTCCCGCCAAAGATCAATTCAACTTGATGAACTTCTCCACCACAAATTCCTCTTCCTCATAAGTCGTAACCTTAATTGTATATTGGCCTCCGGACAAGTTGCTCACATCCAATATCGTTTGGCTCAAGCCAGCGCCCAATGATCTGCTGGTTCGACTGACCAGGCGGCCGATCGCATCATAGATCGAGAAGTCAACATCCCCTGCTGCAGGCAGATCAATCACCACATACAAAACAGACCGGGCCGGGTTCGGATAGATGCCGGTAACCGGCCTGGGGATCGCCTGCGTATTCAAGGCAAAAGAGGAAAAAGCCGTCAGGTTGTTGAGCGATTGGGTGAATGGCTCGGTACCCGTTGCATTGGTGGCCGAACCGGTGGTCCAGGTAGTACCGTTATGCCGCATCACATAACAGCGGCTTCGGGTAAAACCGGATAGTTCCTGCACACCGGACCATTGCAGTTTCAGGTTCACATTGCTGCCCCCAGATATGCCTTCATTGATGATCCAGGTGCGGTCGACCACCTGGCTGCTGTACAATGTTCCGGAAACGCCATTGACAAATACACCCTGTTTCACCCTAACCGTGAAATTATCGGTCAGGTGCCCCGCATTGCCCGAGAGGACCACCGGGTTATAGCTGGCTGCATCACTTCCCACCGGAATGGCCCGGCTTTCGCCTGCCGCCAGGTTCAACACCACCACAAAACCTGATCCGTTGGTAATGATATGGGAAGCCGAAGAGCCCAGGCTGGTGGAGGCCAGCGAAATGTTGAAACCACCAACCGTGATATGACCATTGGTCAGGGTGAGTGTTCCGGTTACGGCTGCAAGTCCTCCCAGGATCACACCACCGGCCCCATTCATGGTGACATTGATGGTACTGAATCCGGGAATGGATTGTGGAGCGCCCCCCCTGAAAGCCAGGTTACCGGCCGTAGCATTGAACACGCCGTTCCGGATCAGGTTCCCGTAGATCTCCAGTAATCCCCCAGTACCCACCGTAAGCAAAGCTCCTGTATTGATGGTGATGTGGCGGGCTGCCCCGGTTCCCCCGCTGAGGTTGGGCATATTGGGAGCGCCGGCCGGGATCAACACATCGGTAGCGGACGTAGGTATCCCTCCGCACCAGTTGGATGCGGTATTCCAGTTGCTGCTGGTGATCCCGATCCAGGTTCCGGTAGCCGTTACCGTAAGTATGGCGGTTGCTGATGTGATGCTGCCGCAGGTCCCGCTCACCACCACATCATAGTTTCCGGCATCGCCGGCAGTTACCCCGGTCAGGGTATAAGAGGAGTTGGTTGCTCCGGCAATATTCCCGCCGCCCTTCCTCCATTGATAAGTTAAACTGCCCCCTGTAGCCACAACCGTGAAGGTTACATTCCCACCGACGCACAAGGCTTGGCTGAGGGGCTGCGTAGTAATGGTTGTGCCCACATTAACAGTGAGCGCGGCAGAATTGGAAGTCTCTGTGCCGCAGGTACCGGTCACCACCACATCGTAATTGCCGGCATCGCCAGCTACGACGCCTGTTATGGTATAGGTGGCATTGGTAGCGCCGCCGATATTCACGGTATTCTTTCTCCATTGGTAACTAAGTCCGGTACCGGTAGCGGCAACGGTAAAACTTACATTGACGCCGGCGCAAACCGACTGGCTGGCGGGCTGGATACTAATGACCGTGCCCGCATTGATCGTGAGCGTGGCGATATTGGAAGTCGCTGTTCCGCAGGTTCCTGTAACCACCACGTCATAATTGCCGGCATCACCCGCTGCAACTCCGGTCAGGGTATAAGAAGCATTGGTCGCGCCGCCGATATTCACGGTATTCTTTCTCCATTGGTAACTGAGCCCGGTACCCGAAGCCACAACGGTGAAGGTCACGTTGGCGCCGGTACATACCGACTGGCTGGCGGGTTGTGTGGTGATGGCAGTACCGGCGTTCACGGTGAGCACAGCAATATTTGAGGTTAACGGTCCGCAGGCGCCGGTCACCACTACATCATAATTGCCGGCATCGCCAACCGTTACGCCCGTTATGGTATAAGAAGCATTGGTCGCGCCGCCGATATTCACGGTATTCTTTCTCCACTGGTAACTGAGACCAGTACCCGAAGCTACAACGGTAAAGGTCACGTTGGCGCCGGCACAAACGGTTTGTGAAACAGGATGCGTTGCGATGGAAACCGGTTGATTCACCGAGATCATCACGGTATTGGAATAGGAGGAAGTGGGTCCGACCGAACAGGTCACTTTCAACCGGTACCAGGTGGTGCTGGTGATGGTGCCCGTGGATGCAGAGGCGGGATTGGTTTGTCCGGCCAGGTCATTGATGTTGGTCACGAAATTATCATTGGAATACTGCCATTGATAACTGATGCTGGCGCCCCCGGAATAACCTGTAGCGGTTACCGTACCCGAGCCCGAATTACAGAAGGGTCCGGATGAAGTGGCCGCCGTACCGCCGGTCGGGGTTGAACAGGCGGCAGGACTGAACTCAATGGCACCGGGATCGGGATTGGCGCTTCGCACCACATCGAAGAAATCATCCAGGATGCCGCCTACCGCGGTGGTACCCATGGTAGCGCCATCCACCGTTCCATTCGTTGGTTGAAGATCCCCGGCGGGCAGGTTGACGAACTGCGGATCGGCAAAGACCGAATTGGCGTCTTTACCGGTGAGCGTTTGCCAGTCGCTGAACGTGGTGTAAGTGGTGCTGCCGATCTGTCCATAGGTTTGCGTTCCTCCCGGTGCGTTCAGGTAGGTGGCATTGTAATTGGAGGTCAATGGTGCGGAGGATGCGGCCACATCGATGATCCTTTTTATACCCGTACCGCCCCGGGTGACCACAAAAATATTATTCCGGATATCCATGCCGTTCTGCGTGGTCAGGTTCGAAAGATTGAGCGCATTGGTATTGGACGTACTGGCGCCGGTGGCGTTATTCAATACGATGGTGTTGTGGTAGATGTTCACCGGACCGGTCACGGAATTATTTTGAATGCCGTATTGCGCGCCGTCATTATTCATGCCATAGATCAGGTTATTTTGTATGGTCCCAGAGGTGGGCGCCGTGGTGGTTCCGCTCATGTGCACACCCCGGCTGATGGTTGATGTACCGGGCATGGCCAGGTGCAGGTCGTAGATCCTGTTCTTTTCCAGCAGGAAAGTCAGGGAGCCCGCGGGAACCGTGATGCCAGCCGGTGTGACCGCGTCACTGCCCGAATTGGTCCGGTTGGGGCGACGGATGATGTTCTTCGACACCAGGGCCCCATTGGTGTAGGACAGGTAAACGCCAAACCCATACCAGTCGAGCACAGTATTGTTGATCACCGAAATACGGGTCAGCGGCGTGGTCCAGTGTACTCCCGATAACTGGATCGCCGAATAACCTCCTGAAACGGTATTGCCGGAGATCACCACACTGTCGGACAGGGAGCCATCCAACAACCAGTTGGAGCCGGAAATGATGATGCCGAAAGCAGAGGAAGTGGCATTGGTGAGGGATACGTTCACGGTATTATTCCGGATGGCCAGTTTCGATGAACCGTTGGTGATGTGGATGCCCCGCCCTTGTGTGGCGTTGAGGCTGTTCACCGTCAGGTTCTCCACGATCACATAATTTACCGCATTCAGCTGCAGGATATGATCGATGCTGGCATTGGTGGGATCGTATTGCAGCACCTGCCCGTTCCCGTTAAGGGTGACCCGGTTCACGGCGCTTGTTCCGGGTATGGTATTGAACACCACCTGTTCGGTATAAGGTCCATTGAGAACATTGATGGTCACCGCGGAACAAACCCCGTGCAGGCTCAAAGCATCGGCCATGGACTGGAAGCTTTGGTAGTTGGTGGAAGAAGCAGGCGCGCCACCATTGATGGTGAACACTCCTTCCAGCCCTCTGCGGAACCCATTGTAGGTATAACTGTCATTACCCGGGTTCGAATCCGGGCCGCCGTTGGGATTGGAAGTAGTGGCGGTGAAGTTATAGATGTTGGACCCCGTCACCGGAACGGTTCCCAGCGTAACCACGGTTGACATCCCGGAAGGAAGCGATGGGCCGGTCCAGTTCACAACGGGTTGAGGAACGCCGTTCACGGTCCAGTTGATCGTTACAGTATTCAAGGGATCGCCTCCCGCATTGGTGAGTTCGAACTGTACCGAAAGCGTATTGGCGCAATGCGGGATCGGGGGCAGGATGAAATCGGTGATTGAAGCATCACCTGATGGCGGGGAGAATTCATAAGCACCGGGATCAGGTGCGGCGCCGCGGGTGGCATTGGTGATATCGGTGGTGATCCCGGTACCCGGTAAGGCCTGGTTATTGATGACCCCGGAAGAGGGAATCGGGTTATTCACCGCCTGGAAGGATGGATCAGCCTCAAAACTGGCAGCGTCCTGCGTGCTGGCCGTTTGCCAGGCATTCAGTGTGGCGTAAGCCGTGGTACTCCGCATCGCCACGTTGCCCCCCGGCACCCAGAAATCATTGTAATTGCTGTTGATGGCTGTGGTCACGTTACTGGTTGAGGCCAGCTCAATAGCCGTCTTGGTACCGCTGGTATTTTGTTTGATGCTGAAAATATTATTCCGCAATACCGAACCCGTATTGCTCAGTTCTTCCCGGAATCCTTTTAAGTTTCCACTGGTTGCAGCCGCATTATCAATGGAAATGGTATTGAAATAGATCTCCGGCGAGCTGCCACCGGTACGCACCCGGATACCCTCGATGGTTCCGGTAGTGGAGCGTATGTCGTAAACCAGGTTATTGTACACTTTGTGCCCGGTGCCGGCGAACAGGTAGATCCCTACCAGGCTGCCGGCGGTTTGCGACATCTTGATGTAATTGCCAAAGATCCTTCCGTTGACATTTGCTGATTGCGCCAGCTGAATGGCATTGACGGAAGCGGTTACGCCGGCGCTTTTATCGAAATGATTCCCGCTGACGATGGCGCCGTCGGTCTCCCGCAGGTATACGCCGTTGGTGTTAAAATCATTGATGGTATTGTTGTTGATCAGCACATTGGTGGCCAGGGGGGAGGCAAGTCCGCTTAAAGAAACACCGTAGCCGCCACCTGTCGTGGTATTGCCGGTAAAGCTGATGAGATCGAATGTACCGCCGGGTGTTAAGATGCTGGACGCGATGCCATTGGCCACAAAGGCGCCCAGCAGGGTACTGGTTGCGGAACCCATATTCACCACACAGTTGCTGATGGTGATGTGGTTTCCCGAATTGAGGATATGGATCCCGATGAACCCGGTAGAGCCCGGGAACATGTCCACATGCAGGTTATTGATGGTGAAATACTGCAGGTCGATCAGGCGGATGATATGCCGGTTGGGATTGGAGCCGGTCTGGTTGATCGCCGTATCCGAAGTGATGGTCTCCCCGCTGCCTTCAATGGTAATGGTTGCACCCGCGCCCAGTCCGCTGATGTTTTGAAAGATCACCTGCTCGGTATAGGGGCCAGTGCCCGGAGTGACCGTGGCCACCACATTACCGGTAACGCCCTGTGCGGTGAGGGCTGCGGAAAAATCCGTGAAGCTGTTGAAGTTGTTACCCGCGGTTGGTAATGTCTGGTTGATGGTATAGGGTCCGCTCAGGGCAAAGTTCCTTTTACCGGCGAATGCACTCCCCGTGAATAACAGAATTCCAGCGATGAGGAGTAAAAAGGTCAGAAAAGGACTCTTCCCTTTCCTGGAAGTCTTTTCGCAAAAGAAATCAGCGTATAGATTTTTTGACCTCATACCAGGCGGGTTTGAACAATGAAAAAAATGCGCTGTGCTTGAACGACATTTCCGGGTTGTTTCTGTATAGCCAGTCCCATCGTAGTTTCCAGAGAAGGTAAGTTAGGGTTAATTTTTGAAAAATGGGTAGCAGATGGGTAAGACCCAGGGTGCCTGGATCACCCGGTTCCTCGGTCGGTGAGTACACCGATCGGAATTATCCGGTTGAAAGATGCGGTGGGGTATGTGCTGCAGGGGACGGTGATGGTGACCAGGTGAAAAAAGCTGAAAGAAGCCTTCGGCTTTGCGAGCCCATTTTACCGTCATTGCGAGGAAGAATGACGAAGCAATCCCCCGAATACGGAGGATAGTGATACAGGTGAAATAAAAAACGCTGACCTGCCTGCCGGTAGGCAAGTTGAAGCCTGAGGCTTTGCGGCCTTCGGCCGTTTTTTTTACCACAAAGGCCACAAAGTTTTTTCACAGAGGTCACAAAGGAGAGTATCCGCTTTGTGTGCTTTGTGTTGCCTTCTCTTTGTGGCCTTTGTGGTCAAATCTCAATTCACCACCCCACAATGACAGATTCACCATCTTTAATCAGTTTACTGATCATCATCTTACCCCTATCCATTACAGTTACCCTTAGTTTCAAGGCCTCCCGTTCAATGGTAATATCCATATCCCTTCCGAATGCACGGATATGACGAAGGCGCATGACCGGCCAGCCGGAGGGCAGGCGGGGTGTGATGCTGAAACGATGCAATCCGGTTGGCCGGATCCCGAACAGCCCTTCCGTGAAGATCCGGCAATACAACCCGCTTTCCGCCGAAAGATGCCGCTGGTTTCCCTCTGGATAGGCTTCTACCGGGTAAGGAACATGGTCGCCCAATAAACGGCGGTTGGAATAATCGTGTAAGAAACGCAGGGCCTTATCGGTTTCGCCGGCAGCCAATACGCCACGCAACGCGTAAAGTGTGGAGCGGTCCCAAAAGGTCTTATCACCGGCAAGACTGGCCAGTCCGTCGGCCGTCCATAATTTTGAAGAGAACAAGGCATCAATGGTACCTGCCCTTCTTTCATACAAACCCATGGTAAGCGGAATACAGATCCAGGCCCGCAGGGTGTCGTTCTCTTTATAATATTTATAGGTATCGAATCCATCGATCCTTGAACCAAAATATTTTTCAATCGCCGCCCGGAGTTTCACCGCCTGTTCCCGGTAAGCCTTCAGCAGTTTTTTATCCTTATCCAGGTCTGCCCCCAGGTAAGCCGCAGAGATCAATGCGTCATAATAAAGGGAGGAAGTGCAAAGATTGGCCGTGCCTGAAGGGAAGCGGCCTTCCAGTTCATCCGAGTCAGAGTTCACCACGCCCTCCGCATTCAGTTTCCGCCTGCAGTATTCCAGGCACCACTCGATCAGGGGCCATAATTGTTCCGCCTGTTTTTTATCCCCGCCGGCCAATGCGTATCGGGCGGCGCCATAAGCGATCATCGCAGCGTCGCCCCGGTCACCGGCGCCGTCCCATATATCCGTTCCTTCCGCGATGATGGAACTGGGGATGGGTTTGAATGCGACGTTCATGAACCTCGCGAAATGAAAATAAGCGTTAAGGGAAGCTTTGTTCCCATAGTCATAACCCAGGTAAGGAAAGAAGGGCCCGATGTATTCGGCCTGGTCGTTGGCCCAGATCGCGGCATAATAAGCCTCTCCACCGGGGCCGTGCATGGGACCGCCTTTCGTTTCAAAAATGCTTTCCGCGGCGCGGATCTTGGCAAAGGCGAAAGCCCGGTTCAATACCGTATCCGGTGTTTCCAGGATGAGGTCGCTCCATACCGTTCGGACAAAGGCCAGTCGTTTTTCTTTTTCCTGTTCAAGGTCTGCAACCAACGTTTGTTCATTCGCCTTTAGGCCCGAATAGAGAATGGAAAAACGAACCGACTCATTGGGCTCCAGGTTAAAGCTGCCACTGTTGAATAAGTCAACATGCAAGGCATAACTGCCATCGGTTCCTTTTGCCGGATCGGTTTGATAAACCAGGTTCGATCCGGGGATCTCCACCACGCATTTTTTTGCGGAGGTATTTTTGAGGGTATAGATCTCGCAGTAGGCCGGCAGATCGGTTGACGGAAAGTATTGGCGGGTCAGTTCAAGTTCTTTCCCTACCCGGGTTTGTACCAGCAGGGAGCCGTTAAGGGTTATGGAGATGGTCTTCTCCGCGGCAATGGGCCGGTAGTTGACGGTCACCAGGCCAAATCCATCTTGTGCAAAGCGGCGGGTCAGACTGGCATGGGTATTATTGGGGATGGTCCTGAGCATGGGCCATACCAGGCTCCGGGTAGCGTGAAATGAACCATCAGCCGCAACGCCATACCGGAGAATGCAGGAGATCCGCTTGCCGCTCATTTCAATATGGTCGTCGTGCGGAATCGTATTGCTGACGGGCCAGGAGATGGATCCGTCGGTATTGATTTGCCAGCGGCGGTAGTCTTGCGAAAAGGCTGTTCCTGTAATAACAAAGAACAGGGCCGCCATCCAGCATTGAGGTAGTCTTAGCAGATTGTAGGTTACTTTCATAAAGCAGACCTTGGTTTATGGGAACTTAAATTAAGGCCTTTGGATGAGTTATAGTGATTGCGAGGGATAAAAAACAGGAATTTGAACAGAAATAAAAGGTGTTGTGGCCTGGTTGAATTCTTATTGAACTCTTGTTGAATTCTTGTTTTGGAGCCAAAACCCCTATGTCAACCAAAGCAAGACCAAAACAAGGCACTGAAAAAAATACTCTTCCGGGGACAAAAAGGGTTCCTATGCCGGTAAACCGTTGGCTATACTGATGACCTGCATCATTGTAACAGACCCTACCTGCGCTTACTTTTATCATATAGTAAGTAAAACCTCTTTATGAAAAGTATCATCACAAATGGTATTGGGTGTACTCAATTCTGTACAACGTTATACACACAGCAGATCAATGGGAAATTTTCGGTTAGCAAGAACGGGGGTTCACAAATAAAATATCAATTCCTGCTGTTCATTTTGTTGTCCATACTCCTTCTGCCTTTTATGGCGCATGGACAACAACCCAAGCAGACCAGGTCGCAGGAAATCAATACTTTCATCAAAAAAGAAAGTTTATTGATGGCTAAGCGGGCCAGTGACTGGGCTAAAGACAAGACCGGAGATATTCTTCTGGACGGGGTCAAAGAATTCATTCAAAAGAACAAACTGGACCAGAACACGGCGGGAAAGATCCTTTCTTCGGTAGCCAATAACAAGGGCAGTCTTGAACAGATCTACGAAGGAGCTTCTTCCAGTGATGTACAGGCAGCGGCCCTAAGTTCCCAACTGCTGCTGGGAAAGATCATCGCTGAAAATGTGCCGGAATCCAATATGTCGGGCATGCTCAAAACGCTCACCACTTATCCGGATGTTGCCGCCGAAGCAAGTCAGGCCATGGGCTCCATGGCCGGCGGAGATTATTACAAGGGAGCGGAGACGATTGGCAAGATCATCTGGAAGCAGACGGCCATGGGCAAGAGTATTGACAAAGCCATCACCATCGAGAAAGCAGGCTGGGATTTTCTTACACACAACCAGTTTGATGCGGCTTACCAGAAATACAAAGAATATGGCAGTGATGGATTGGTGAGGATGTATGGCGGTCCGGCTGCTTATATCCGGGAGAAATACTTCCAGGGCAAGTCGGTCTCAGATGAAGTGATCAATAATAAAATGGTGCAATTATTTGAAGCGGCCCGGAAGGATGAAGCAGCAGCAAAGGCTGAGCAAGTGAAGCTGGAGCGTATGTACGATTTTTATAAAGGCATGGAAAGCCAGGGCGGACTGATCTTTGATTTTCGAAATCATTTTGAACAATATGGGATCAGCAAAGAGGCCGATCTGTTCGACCGTTTTCTCTGGCTCAACCGTGCCATTCGTCGCGACCTGATTTCAATAGGCGTTGATCCCTGGGTTTTGGGCAGTACGCTCAATAGCGATCATCCCACGTATTCACCCGAGGCATTGGCTTTATTCATGGCCTTTTCGCAGGGAGGGGTGGCGGCTTACAAAGCCAAATTTGCCGAGATCGCCCGGCTGCATTTTCCCAAAAAAGCACAACCGGTAGTTACAGCACCCACAGCGAATACGGCTCCGGGAGAAACCTACACGGCAGAAAAAGGTGCAGCCAATGCATGGGCTTTTATCAGGGTGACCATGAGTAATCTGGGAAAATTCAAATCAAAAGACAGTCCCGGTTGGAGGAATAATGGCACCGAATTCATAGGCTATGCCGCCGCCAGCGGACCAGTTACGATCAAGATCGAACTGACTACGCTCGGTGGTGTATCGTATTTTGATTATAAAGCCGAGGTCATGGTAAAGGCTTCAAATGTGAACTTGCTGGTATCCGACAATCCGGTCATTTCAAAAGATGGAGGCACAAAAACCTATACCGCTTCCTATGATCCATCTAAAACAATCGGCGGTGTGAATATCCGTGTGGCGGTATCGGGAGGGAATCCTGAATTCTTTACTTATTATGTAAGCGGGTGGATTGGTTCACGTTAATCAAACGACATTTTTAAATCAAGGGTTGGCTTAACCAGGATATTACACAGGATTTTCATGCATCAATAAAAGCCCCGATTTCTATTGGGATTTTTGTGCATTTCAAAAAAATACTTTTCTCTGGTGCAAGTCTCCCTCCAATAATTCTGATGGGGTCACTTGTGTCTGTTAGTTTCCCCGGAACCGATAGCCATTGGATGTGTCCGGGGGTAGGCCAATTCATCCATATTATACATCGGGTTTTTACCTGGGCAGTTAAGGTTGAGGGTAGCATGGTCAGGATGCAACCCTGACAGGAACTGCCAGGCGCAAGTGATCCCATGAAATTTTTACTGCTTGACAGACAAAGGGATGGAGAACACTTGCACCAGATGGCGGTTAACCAGAGGAGTAATTATCGACTATCCAGCCCGATCCCCAAACCGAACATCGCAGCGACAAATCCCAAATTTACGATCAAAACAGCTTTTTGCCAGGTAGGCCGGTGATTCCATTTTTGCTCGGGATCAAAGGGATCAAAGGCAAGCCCGATTCCCAGGGAAGCGGCGGCCTGCATATAGTCTTTGGAAATTAACGCCTGGTACATGCCCAGCAGCAGGAACCCAACGTACAGTACTCTGTTGATTGAAGGCTTCATGATTATTTTTTTACAAAAAAACACCAATGCCCCCGGTTGAAATTGTATTTTTAAGACACTATAAAATTTCCCAAACGATCTTATCCCCGTCCAGCAGACTGACCTCCTTAAAGAATTTTTTCGGGTTGAGGTGGGTAAGCCGCTTGAACTCCTTGATGAAATAGGACTGGTCGAAATAATTGTTTTCATAAGTGATGTCTGTCAATGTCTTCAGCTCACTGGCATTCAGTTTTGATGAGACCGAATTCCTGAACCGGACGATTCGCCGGTAATCCACCGGCGAACAGCCCATATGCCTGGTGAAATGCCGCTGAAATGACTTTAGATTATACCCTGTTTTCTCAGCCACTTCAAGGATGGAAAAACCCGAATCAATATCTTCCATAACCGGTAAGGACCTCTGAATAGCAGCGAGCTCTTCTGTTTCCACCAGCTCCCGGAGCAAAAAAGCCTCTAATTGGTCAAAGGCACCCTCCGCCAGGCCCTCGAATAATTCTTTTCCGAACAACGCCCATTTTTCATTTTGAAAGGCTTGTGAAAAACCAGGAGCGATGGTATGATAGTTTTCCCTGATGAACCTGTTTATTCCGAAAGGCTTGAAAATGACGGAAACCTCCTGTATCGGACCATTATAATGCACCAGGACCGGGCGGGTATACTTGCCCAGTATCTCAATATGAATGCCTGTGCCCTCTGTTTTTTCAACATGAACCTGGAAATCTTTCCTGGTCACTTGGGCATCCCTGAAAAATGACAGGCCCGTATTATAATGAGGAAATGCGAAATAACTGAACTGATCCGGCTTGTCCGTTTCAAACACATAGAAGAACTCAATGTATTGCTGAAGAACCGGCGATTGGGGAAGAATGGTTTTTAACACCTTGCTGTTGAATTATGCCTTAAAATTAATTAAAAGCAACAGACCCCATAAATGATCGACCCTAATAAAAAAAACATCATTTCTGATAACTTGACTGCTTTCTAAGTATTCCTTGATCGTTAGCCCGGACCAGATGGAATTCAATTCAACCCAGGTTTCTTCGCTTCCATTTCGAGCATAGCGAGAAATCTATTTCTTATTCCCCTAAAACCGCGTCATTCCGAGCACAGCGAGGAAGCTAAATTCTTAGCACAGCGAGGAACGAATGTTTGGGTAGGTCTGAGAGAAAAGACTTCTCGCGTCGCTCGACATGAGGCCGAAGCAGGGTCAGGATACATCCGATAGCTATCGGATGCTGACAGGAACTGGCAGGCACAAGTGATCCCTTGAATTTTTTACTACTTGACAGGCAATGAAGTTGGGAACACTTGCGCCAGAGGAAGAGGGATCAAAATGAGGACATCTTACCTTCTGATAAAAACAAATTCTCCGCCCTGGTCATCAACATTGGGAATGGGACTGTACTGCAATTGCATATGGGTCTTTTCAATGTATTGATCCTTAAAGCCATCCAGTAATTTACCGGCCGTAATGTATTTGGCCCGATTTTCCTGGAGTGCCAGGCGCAGGGATTCCACAAAATCACTTTCATCCGACACGGCCTGCAGGTTTCCGCTCGATAAGAGCCTGCGGCTTTTTTCCTTATAGGCCTCTTTTACTCCTGTCGGGGCTTCTGACGGGATATCGCGGAACAGGCTGCCGGCAAAACAGGCGTCCGCCGTAAATAAAATATGCTTTGCCTTACACCGGTTGATGATGCTGGTAATGTCGTAGCTGTTGATGAAACTGACCTCATCTCCCTTTGTCGCATCACTGGGTATCAGGAATCCTTCCTCCCTTCCGGTAGCCGCATTCTTCTTGATCCATCCATGCCCGGCATAAAAGATGAACAAATTGTCGTTATCAGAAAGCGACTTGATTTTTTCATTCAATTTGTATAAAATCGAATCCTTGGTGGCGTTCACCAGTATTTCCACGTTTTCCGGGTCAAATGTATACCTGGATGTAAGTAATTCGTAAATTCTTCGCACATCCCTTACCGTACCGGGCAAAGAATGATAGCTGGCTTCATTGTATTTATTTTCGGCGATCAGGAAGGCGTGGTATACGGGAGTTACATCCAGGTCGGGGATATCTAGACCGGAGCCATTACTGTTAACCACCGGGCTCGGGGCTACCGTTTTTTTGGTTACCAGGTTCACCCCCGAAGCCGGCTGCAGTCTGCCCATCCTGATATCCAGGATGGTGTGCAACAGGCTGTTGCCGAAGCTGCCGGCCGTATTGATCGTATGCGAACTGATATTGATCTGGATATCCTTTTTGGCTGCGGTATCGTATAAATAGATGGATCCGTTTTGACGGATCGTCTCCTCCCAATAGGTATCGCCTTCCGGGGTGGTCTGGATCCAGCTGCGTTCCCCTGTTTTGATGAAACTGCCTTTCACTTTCCGGGCCAAAACGGCTGCCCCGTAATCCACCCTGATCACTTCGGGAGGCGGCAAATTGGTTGCCATGGGTTTATTTTTGGTGCCATCCCTGATCACCAGCTGTGCGCTGACGCTAACTGCCAGGAAGAAAACTAGTGCCAGGAATAATGTCGTCACCTTTATGGTATGCCGGAGAATCATATAAACTTATTGCCTTTTAAAAAATACGAATTCTCCCCCCTGGTCATCAACATTGGGGATGGGATTGTATTGAAGTTGCATGTGTGTCTTAGAAATGTATTGATCCCTGAAACCGTCGACCAGTTCACCGGCCGTTACATATTTCTTTGTATTTTCCTGCAGAGCAAGCCGGAAGGATTCTACAAAATCGCTTTCATCGGAGACCGCCTGCTTATTTCCGCTGGTCAATAGCCTGCGGCTCTTGTTCTTATAGGCTTCCCTTACTTTTAACGAGGCATCGGCCGGCAGGTCGCGAAAAAGGCTGCCGGCAAAACAGGCGTCGGCGGTGAATAAAATATGTTTTGCATTGGACCGGTTCAGGATACTCGTGATATCATAACTGTTTATGAAAGTAACCTCATCTCCTTTTGCCGCGTTGCTGGGTATTAAAAACCCCTCTTCCCGCACTTTTTTCCCGTTGACCCCTTCATATCTTTTAATGATCCCGTGTCCCGCGTAAAAGATGAATAAATTGTCATTTTCCGTTAATGACTTGGCGATCGAATTCAGGGTGCTTAATATTTTTCCTTGGTGGCATTGACCAGCGTATCGATATTCCCGGGGTCGAAAGTGTATTTGCCCGATAACAGGTTATACATCTTCCGCATGTCGCGGAGGGTTCCGGGCAATGCGTTGTAACTGGGCTCGCTGTACTCGTTTTCCGCGATCAGGAGTGCATGAAAAACTGGGTTGCCATCCAATTGCGGTATGTCCTGTATGGTTTCAGTTACCGGGGTGGTTTTCTTAGCTGCCGCAACGGGGGTTTCCGTATTCGATTTTGTCTGAACCGTGCCTACCGATTCCGGTCTGCTGTTGAACTGCTTTTTGTAATAAGGATCCGCTTCAATGCCTGTAATGGAGGCCATTTCCGAATAGAAGGGGGCGTTCCCCACTTTCCCCTTCATGATGGTTTTTGCTTTCAGGTTCAGGAGCAATTGACGGTTATTGGCTTCATCCACCAGGCAGATCTCTCCGCCGCCAACTGTTTTTTCCATCAACTTAAAGGTGCCGTTACTGTTGATCTCGGTCCATTCTTTATCCCCGGTCTTTGTAAAAGCGCCTCTGAGCTTTTTCGAATAATAAATAATTTTTATCGCGGTCCTGGGATCCCCGTTATATCTGACCGAAGGTTCGTTCAGTAAATTGGCCAGTTTTGGATCCTGCCCGTAAGCCGCCGGTCCCATTATGGCGTTAAATGAAACAAAAAACGTCGTGACAAAATATAGTGTTACCCTTTTTATCATTCTCATTAATTTTTTTAACGTCTTATAAATACGAATTCGCCCCCCTGGTCGTCTACATTGGGTATGGGGTTGTATTGTATGATCTTTAGCGTTCTCTCCATATAGGCATCCTTGAATCCGTTAATCAGTTTTCCGGCCGTGATGTATTTTTCCCTGTTTTCCTGAAGGGCCGACCGGAACAGATCCACAAACAGGCTTTTACCCGCCGATTCCTGTTCATTCCCGGTCGTTAAAAGCCTCCTGCTTTTTTCCCTGTAGGCATCTTTTACGCTTTGCGGTGCATCGGAAGAGATTTCCCGAAAGAGCCCACCGGAAAAAGGGGCATCAACGGCTACTAAAATATGCCTGGCCACACAGCGGTTTAAAATACTCACTATGTCATAATTGTTGATAAAACTGACCTCATTCCCCCGGCTGGCATCGCTGGGTACCAGGTAACCCTCCCGTCTTCCGGTTTCGGCATTCTTTTTTACCCAGCCATGCCCGGAGTAAAACAGGAATAGGTTGTCGTTTTCATTAAGCCCTTTCACTTTCGCATTCAGCTTGCTTAAGATCGTTGCTTTGGAAGCATTCACCAATATCTGAACATTTGCCGGTTCAAAATTATACGCAGTGACCAGTAAGGTATATATTTTCCGTATGTCGCCTAAGGACCCTGGCAAGGGAGTATAACTGTTGTCATCATATCTGTCTTCAGCGATCAGCAGGGCGTGGTAAACAGGCGGAACATCCAGGTCAGGTATATCAAGAGAAATTTCACTTGATTTTTTACTAACAGAATCTTCTTTGTTCACAGCCTGGGCGGATCCGTGGATGACCGGGAAAAAAAGAAAGAATATCGCTGCTAAGAATATGCGCATGTTATCCGTTGATTGTGCTGCTAGAATTTATAACACTCCAGTAAACTCTCATTTCTGAAATTAATGTAATAGAGTTTGCCCTCTATCAGGTCTACATCATACACCGGTTCTTTATCTTTTCCAAGTTCAAAGACGGCATCCGTTGCACCTGTTGACTTATTGATCTTCTTTAACAGTACCGGGTTGTTCCTGTTCCCGTCTTCCTGCGTAATCAGCACCTGGTAATCTCTTCCCTGTTTGGTGGCATTGAATTTTTTCTTCCATATCTCCATCATCATCTTCGTACCGCCCAGGTATTCCAGGTTTTGGGCCAGTTGGCTTGAAAAGGGCTGAGCGCTATTACTCTCACTAAGGATGTAATCCTTGTTGACCCATTTTCCATCCTTCATCTCTTTGCCGAGAACGGTCACAGTCCCACCCAAACGTTCAGCAGCGGCAATCAGGGCGGCATAACCCACCAATTTGGCCATTTCCAGTATTTTCACAATGGTCTTGTTTTCAGGCGCCGGAAAATATTTCTGGTAGATCAGTTTGCCATCAAAACCCAGCAGTGTCATATTTTGATTGGAACTGATCAGAACACCCTCCTTGATCAGCTCCATATTTGCGACATATTCTTTTTCCTCGAATTTCACCGGTTCGGAAACCGGGTTAATGGAAGATCCGTTCATAGCGATCTTATATAAGCGCCGGTCATCGGGATTGAAGAAATAGATGCTGCTCTCATCCGACATGATCAATTCGGGGTTACACTCTATATCGGTCTCAAAGATCCAATTGCCTGTAACGGGATCCAGTAAACCCAGCGAACGGTCGGTTCCTACCAGGACCCCCTTGTCGATCTCATTGATATAATTGATGCCTCCTTTTATCTCGGTCGAATTCTCAAAGACCAGCTTGCCATTTTGAGGGTCGACAATATTCAGAATACTGATCTTCTTCCTTTTTTCGTAATTAAGCAGCAACTGCGTCCTGTCTTTTAGTCCCTGCAGTAATATCTGGTTCCCTTTCAGCAAAGAGATATTGGTGAGCACCCCTTTGAAATTGGGGCTGTTGAACTTATCCGGCTGATTCGATTTCTTTAAACTGAACTGAAATTTCGTTTTATAAAGAACGGAACCGCCGTCATAGGTGAACATGTTAAAATGCCCGTCATTACCTGATCCTACCAGCAACCCATATTCTGTAGGAAAGCAAACCCCCAATTCATGATCGTATTCCAGCTGATCCTTCCATACATATTCGCCTGTATTGATATTGAAGGCCGAAAAATTGGCGACCTTGATCTCCTCATCTTTGCCTTTGTCACTCTTGTCGAATATAGACCTTGATGACATCGATGTGCCACCCACCGAAGACGTACTGGGAATGGCCACTATACAGATCTCGGGGCGGTAAGGACTGAAGATCAGTTTTACCAGCTTTTCTCCACTTTTTGTATCCGGTACATATTTCTCCAGCTTTTTAAGCATCGATGTGGAGTTGGCGTACAACGGATTCACGGGAGATTTCCATATCTCCTCCCCGGTTGTCGCATTGATCTTGGTTACGAAGGCCGGTGATACAACCAGTACCTCATTGGGACCTACCGCTTCGATGTTACCCACGAAACGATAGGTCTGTTCCTTTGACCACAATGTTTTACCCGTTTTAAGATCGACCATCAGTTCCATCAGGGAGGATTTTTTTCCACCCCTTATTTTACCAAACAACAACAGCTTTTCCATGTCGCGCAGGTAAAACTGGTCACTGATGTCTTTGATGCCCGCATCTGCGGAATTGAACAGCACGGTTCCTTCAAACATATCCACCACATCCACCACGTCATTTAAGCCGTCCGGGGAAATGGTAAAGAAGCGGGACCCTTCGATGGCCGTATAGGTTTCCTGCGGGCAGTTCTTAAGCGCCTCTATATTCCATAATATCTTCCCGGTTTCGGGATCAAGGCAGGACAAGCCCTTAGAATTACAGGCCAGCACCTGGCCAAAGGGGGTGACCTTCATCCATTTCACGTCCCGGTCAACATCTGTTTTCCATAAAGGAGCTTGCTGGGCCAGACCCTCCAATCCGGAGATCAGGCAGACAGCCCAAAGGCTGACAGAGAGTACTTTTTTAATCATTTGCTGGTTTTTTCTTTATAAAAATCAATGACAGTTCAGGGGTATCTGCCGGTAATCACAACCGTGGTATCACTCATTTCAAAGTGATCGGTAGATCGAGACCAAGGTGTGTTTATCGGGCTTGCCATACTGATAATAGAGCTGCGTCATGGCTTCATCGATCACTTTCTCTTCGTCATTTCCAAGGATCTCCTTAATGGTCCGCAGGATGACCTTACAATCCTCAATGCTCATGAAAACAGGGAAGAAGGAACTTATTTTCGTGACCTTTTTGTCGGTCGAATAGTTTTGAAGGAACCCGATCCTGACTTCTTCGCTGTCGGAGGGGGGTGTTCCATTAAATAAGAAATCGGATCGGTTCAGTTGCAGTGAATCCTGCTGAACCATCAGCCTTTTACTGGATGGTTTTCCCGAAGCAGGACTGTACTGGAGAAAAAAGAAATCATTGGACGGATCGCTGATCCGGTATTTCGCATTATCCAGACTGATCCGGCTGTCACCGATGAAAAGCAGGTTCTTGCTGATGGAGGGATTGATGGTAAAGTATTCATCCAGGTCAGCGTCACCCCTTGTACTTAACTTGACGGTTTGCTGATTGGGCAGGAAATTGTCCCGCAGGTAGACCAGATATTCCCCGGACGGTTCCGGCTGTACATTAAGGGGTTCAATGATGAACCTGCCTTTTTGAGGGTGCAATAAAATAAGCCGGCCGTCTTTTCGTGAAAAGATCACTTTCTCCCGGGTAACCAGTTTGTCCCCCACCTTTATTTTCACCGCGTCTCCCCTTTTGATCTCCCCTTTTACCAGGGTAACAAAATAGGTTTCCTGGGAAAAGGCAAGGCTTGTCCAGGCCAAGGACAGGAGCAGGCAACATACCAATTTTATTCTGCAGCCCATATTTTATAATATTTAATTAAGCCCTGGCAGGTAATGATGTAGATAAATATAATAAATGTGTTTGGTTTTATCTTAAAAACAAGTTCTGAAAAGACTGTTATGAGCAGGCAAAGACCCACAACAGAGAATAATTTGGCAAGCTGGCTGTTCAGCTGCTCCTGGATAAAGACATGCCACCACTTCTCCTTGTCGGGGATCTTGGGCACTTTCACTTTTCCATAGAACAGGTAAAGATTGATCAGGAAGAAGACGATGAACAGGTAAATGAACCACAGGGCACCCGGTTGTTGTTTCCCGTTGAACAGGGAAAGATAGGTGTTGAGCAGAATCAAAACCCCCGGCATTTTACCGATGGGGGTGGGATGGATATCCGTTTCATAATTACCCAATACGATGAACCGGTCTTTCAGGAACTGGTCGTAGAACGTACTGTCGCCGGAGAGTATCAGCAGGTCGCCCAGGTTGAAATAAGGAAATGTCTTGGCTGTAGTCAACTGGTACGGCCGGATATAATAGCGGGGCGGAATGGTTTGCAGGCAATAGTTGCCGTTGCAAAAAACGCCCCAGAAGGACGAGGTGTATTTTTTTCCCTGCAGCTCTTCATGAATGGCCGCCGGAATGGTTTTCAGGCTATCCTTGTACAGGAGCCTGAATTTGCTGAATTGCTTGACATTCGATTTATAATCGGCTACGGCGGACGGGACCGGGATCACTGAAGGGAGTTCCGCTGTATCGGTAAGGTGTTTGGGAAAGATCGCCCGCTTCAATCTTTTTATTTCGCTGGTGAGCAGGCTGTCATGATCAGAGGGCAGGTCGAAAAAGATATCGGCCAGTAAGTATTTATGCTGATCCCGGTCGGCCAGGATCCTGATAAAGGAGGCCAGCTTCTCCCGGTCGGTAATGGCAATATCCCCGCCGTTATCATCCTTCACCAGTTCCAGGTCCTTACCCACATTAATAAAGATAAAATCATAAGGCGGCTTGTAATGCCGCGTAAACACCATGTCTTTAGCCACATCGATCTTGGTCAGTATTTGTTCTTCCCCGCTAAAGACATAATCCCGGTTGTTCGAAAAAAGGAAAATGAAGAACAGGAACAAGGTCAATAATGACAAGATGACCCAATTTGTCCAGGTAAAGGTTTTAAGGGGTTTATTGAGTTTCATTCATCTTGTTATTGATCCTGTGCTGAAGATACTCCTATTTGCCGAGTGCCGTCTGACGGGGTGTCGCGGCATAGGAATCTTGTATGGATGGGCTTAAAAACACAGCCCGGATCTAAAGTCGGTCCTGGTCTTGTTGAATTCTTATTCTAAGCCTATTTTTTTGCCAATACAAAATCGATGTCCTTTAAATACAGCTGGATATTATCCTGGATCTTTGGCTTCAGCGAGTCGATTTTCACCTCTTTACCGGGTCCGGTCAATGCTGTTTCATCATTCGATTCCCATTCCAGCATACGAATCAGGTTTTCGTTCTGGTCGCAATAATACCTTTTTTCCCAGCTCCAGGCTTCTTCACCACCTTCATTAAATACAAAAAATATTTTCCCCTTCTTCTTATAAATGTTTACCGTATAACTCCATTCATGGCCCTTAAAATCCCCCTGGATCAATTCGTACACATCATTCAGTTTACAGGTTTTAACAACCTGGTCATAGGGAAGTTTCATGGATGGAAGACCATCTTTCCGGACCCTGGTCTTTACCACGCAGTTCTTCATTCCCAGTTTCTGGGCTTCCGCATACCATTGTTTTATTTCCCGGATACGTTCATCAACAGTCTGGGGCTTTTCAGCGGCAGGGATCACTACAGAATCTTTTTCAGTCCCGGCAACTACCGAATCCGGTTTTTGCTGCTTATTCTCTGTTTTTTCAGCCGGTCCGCCACAGCTGATGATCAACAAGGCAGCCAATACTGCCATGCTTGCCCATAATGTTATTTTTTTCATGTTTGTTGGTCTTTATGAATGTTATCGTGTGAATTCATTCCGGGGCCATCGCTTCCAAATGTATTGTTTCCCGCCGAACGAAACAAGCATTAAGTGCAAAGACCCGCTATTGCATTTGGATTTATGGTCAGGCCGGCTCAAAGATGCAAGCACCCGCCTCAGTGAAAATCTATTAAACCCAGGATTCCCCGCTTCCATTTCGAGCGAAGCGAGAAGTCTTTCCTTTACACAATACCCCAACTGTCATTCCGAGCGAAGCGAGTTTTTATAAAGAGAAATTAGATTTCTCGCTTCGCTCGAAATGGGAGTGGGCCATCATTTTCCTGCCTGCTTCAGCGAGCCCACCCCTGGGAAAGATCGGTGAAACCGCAATATTGAAATCCCGGGAAGGAATCTGTTCCATATTTAAACCGCAGCCTTTGAGGAAATTCTTTGATCAGTTTGGCTGTTTTGAAAAAAAAGGGAATGGTAAGGCTGGATTGGTTCAAACCAAGGTCATTTCCTGAAAATGTCTTTATATAGGTCAGCAAGACAAGCCTGGTATAGACGGGATCCAAATTGACAGGAATTTCAACTTCAATTCCCTGATGAAAAATAGCCGGGCAACATTCAGGCTTGTTCATTTCGGCTGCAGTGGCAGCCGATAATTCCATCAGGGTCTTTAATGGTAAAACCTCATACCCCGAAGCGGATAGATTGCTGATAAGGGCTGCTTCTACCCTAACCAATTCCGGTATCATGATCGCGCGGGGACATTGCGCGGCCAGGTTGGCAAAAATATTCACGATCGGTTCCCTGTATAACCCCGGCATCATGGTCTCCGAAAGGATGATATCCGGATGTCGTCCGGTTTCAACCTGGTAGGTTGATGCATCGGCTTGAATGATTTCAAGCACATGATCTCCCATATCGAACAGATCGATCGTTTTTCGGAGATAGGCAAGACTCTCCGGGTTCAAATCGATCAAAACCATTTTCAGTTGCGAGGGACTGAACAGGGTGGTAAGCGGAGTAAGCAATGTGGCAAAAGGGCCTGTGCCGGCATATAGAACCGTGACAGGATTTCCCTTTTTTTCGAGTAATTTAAACGATATCGCCTCGGCTATTCCTTTTATGAACATCCGGGTACGCATAAAATCAATGATGCAAAAAGAAGCAGAAACAGGACTTACCGCCCTTCCGTGGTCTGTTTCGATATGGGTGGACAAAACCTCAGATCCTTCAAATGAGGTTACTTGTTGAAAAAGGTCTTTCAGCGCATAAGCTGCTTCACTGACAGCCCCGTAACGAAGCGGATCTTCCATCAGCAAACGGGTAATTTCCCCTAATTTTTTATTATGCTCTGTCACGTTTGTTCAACTGTAAAAATGATAACCATTGATCGGATCAAAACAAGAAGATCCATTGTCAGGCTTGTATTGAAAAGGCTGAAAAGTCATTAAAGTTAGGTTTTTACCTACTGGGAGGGTCAATTGGCGGTTGTTGGACAATCGCATTTGCAAGCCTGCGGGTTTTAAATCATACGGCCCCGCATAGATTGCGAGGCAGTTTGATGTGGCTCCCCTTATTGACGTAAAAAGCCGCTGCCCCCTTGTGCACAGGTTCACACAAGGGCGGGAGTATGCATCTCCCGGACTGTACTTTATTTGTTCATCAAGGTTGCGGGTCTCGACATTTTACTCTGAGATGTTGAACTTTCCTTGATCTTTGATCCATTTGCTTTTCCATAAGGGCAATAATAATCAATGGCATCCTGGGCTTGAATATAGGAAAGATCATATTCCACCACGGTTCCGTTGGTAATAATATTGGCTGTATAATTATAGAAATTCCGGTTGCCATAAGCGCCAAAGTTTCCATACATCAGATCCTCTTCATAGACCCTCAATCCATCCAGATTACGGATGATGGTATAGCCATAGTTTGTTTCTACAACATAGTACCCGCAGGAATTACTGCTATAGACCACACGGCCCTGTTCCTGTGAAAGCCAGTATGAATTGTCATCATATACCTTTTCCTTGGTACAACTGGCGATTAAAACGGCAGCCAAAGCCGTTACGAACGCATAAGTAAAGATCTTTTTCATGAGTAATTTATTTTTAGATGTTTCATTACAATACTCAGATGGCAAAAGACAGGCTAAGTTTTATTAAAATTTGTTAAAATGAAAAGCCCGGCATTTCTGCCGGGCTTTGCTCCTGTTGGACTTGAACCAACGACCCTCTGATTAACAGTCAGATGCTCTAACCACCCCCGAGCTATCAGGAGGGGAGCTAAGGAGGCCAATTATCTTAAAAAAAACCGCAGGGCTGTGTGGGGGGGGGGGGGGGGAGGTCTTTGCTCCCCCTGTTGGACTTGAACCAACGACCCTCTGATTAACAGTCAGATGCTCTAACCATCCCGATAGCTATCGGGAGAGCTAAGGAGGCCAATTATCTTATAAAAAAAGACCCCGGCAATTGCCGAGGTCTTTGCTCCCCCTGTTGGACTTGAACCAACGACCCTCTGATTAACAGTCAGATGCTCTAACCAACTGAGCTAAGGAGGAATCTATTTTTTCAACTGAGTCCCGCCCTGCGACGGGATCTTGTTTTTCTATTGCTCCTGCGTCGCAATGAAAAACTACGACTAAGGAGGAATATCCCCATTTGGGGTGGCAAATATAGGGCATTTTCGTTTTCCAGATGAAAATCAACGCAACTATTTCAGCCCCCAAACAGGCTGCCACCGGCAATTCCGATAAAAACACCCTCCTCGCGGATTTCCAACGGGAAGGTCTTCAAAAAATACCCCTCCCCGCTCACATTGCGGCCATTCCGGGGATCGAAGCGGTAGCGGTGCAGGGGACAAACGAGATTTCCGGAAGCGTCCAGGTAACCATCAGCCAGTATGCCGCCGGCATGGGGGCATTTATGGGTACAGGCGAAAAGGGTGTCCCGGTGAAGGCCCAGGCAGATCTTTTTGCCACTGACCTCCAATTCCGCCATTCCATTAGGAGAAAATTCAATTTCTTCCCGGCTTTCGGCGATCTTATACCAACTGAGGGTTGATTTCATCAATTATATTTTACCACAGATAGACACAGATTAAAAATCCCGGATTAACACAGTTCACTTTATTCAAAATAAAATCTGTGTTCCTTAATCTGTGTAATCTGTGGTTATCCCTAAAAATCAATAAAAAAACTCCGCCCGGTACGGATACCTTACCCGGTACATGTCCCGTACCGCATGCAGGATGGTGGTGCGGAGGCCCTCCACATTGGTACGCTCGGTGGCCGATACGAACACGCAATTGCCCTTGGTCTCGTTCTGCCAACGCTGCCTGAGGTCGGCCAGGATCTCCTGCTTCACCTCGGGGGCCAGCCACTGATCAAAAGCCTCTTTTTCGTATTTGTCCATTTTATTGAAGACGGTGATGGTGGGCTTATCGGCCGCGCCCAGTTCGGCCAGGGTGGCATTCACCACTTTCAGTTGCTCCTCGTAATGCGCATGCGACAGATCCACCACATGCATCAGTACATCGGCTTCCCGCACTTCGTCGAGCGTGCTTTTGAAACTCTCCACGAGATGGTGAGGTAGTTTCCGGATGAATCCCACGGTATCGCTGAGCAAAAAGGGAGTCTGTTCAAACACCACTTTTCTCGTGGTGGTATCCAGTGTTGCGAATAACTTGTTCTCGGCAAAGACCTCGCTCTTGCTCAGCAGGTTCATGAGGGTCGATTTGCCCACATTGGTATAACCCACCAGGGCCACCCGGATGAATTCACCGCGGTCCTTGCGTTGGGTAAATGATTGTTTGTCTATTTCTGCCAGGCGTTTACGCAATAAGCCGATCTTATCCTTCACGATACGACGATCGGTCTCGATCTCGGTCTCACCCGGACCCCTCGTACCGACCCCGCCGCCCTGGCGTTCCAGGTGTTTCCACATTCCCTTCAACCGGGGCAGGATGTATTGGTATTGGGCCAGTTCCACCTGGGTCTTGGCCTGGGCAGTCTTGGCCCGGCTGGCGAAGATATCGAGGATGAGGTCGCTGCGGTCGATGGTCTTTACATTCAGTTCCTTTTCAATGTTCTGGATCTGCGAACCGGTCAGTTCATCATCGAAGATCACCACGGTGATATTGCCCTTCATTTGTATGAATTGCCTGATCTCCTCGAGCTTGCCTTTCCCGACAAAGGTCTTACTGTCGGGATGCGGTAGTTTCTGCATGAACCGTTTCACGGTGACGGCGCCAGCCGTCTCGGCCAGGAAGGCGAGCTCATCGAGATACTCGTTCAGCATCTGTTCAGTCTGTTCCTTATAGACCAACCCCACCAGGATAGCCTGTTCTTCGGTAAAGGATTGTAGTTTTTTTTCTATCAATTTGAAAATGTTTTTTTAACCACAAAGGGCACAAAGTAATTTTAGTAACCTTTATGCGAGATGTGTTGCATTATCTCCGTGCACTTTGTGGTAAAATTTCTGCATAAAACTAAAACGTTCCGGCGCAATACCGGAACGTTTTTATAAGAACTTCATAGATTTAATTCCTGCCGGCATTGGAGACCCATTTCTTCATCTCCTCGCAGGAACGGTATTCCTCGTCCACCTGGATGAAATAAGTGGGAATCTTGCTGTTGAACCATTTCTCCAGCGCCTCATTCTTCTTCTCTTCCAGCGCCCGTTGCGCAACGCGGTTATAATCGTCCTTCAGGTTCTCGCGGTGCGGTTCTGTTTTTGATTTGAGGTAAACGATGCGCAGGCCCTTCCTTCCCCTGTCGTCGGTAAAGGCGGTCGGTTGAGAGTATTCGCCCACTTTCAGACTTTCCATCATCACCACCATGTCTTTATCAAGCTGGTCGATGGTGAGGTAGGTGCTGCCGTCCCTTGCGCTGCTGAGTTGCCCGGCATTGAACTTGCTGGCCTCATCATCGCTGAAACGGGAGACCGCTTCGCCGAAGGTGAGATTGCCGTCCACCAGCAGCTTACGGATGGAATCCAGTTTTTCCGTAGTGGATTTCAACTCAATGGAAGTAACCTGCGGAATGAGCAGGATATGCCTTACGACGGCGTCATCGCCTGCGCGACTCACCAGTTGAAGGATATGATACCCGAAACGGGTCTTAAAGGGATTCGATACCTGTCCATCTTTGAGGGTAAAGGCTTTCGACAACCAGATGGGATCGAGGTCCTTCTGGCTCCGGTTGATCTCGTATTGTCCTCCGTTCTCCTTGCTGCCGGGATCCATGGTATAGTTGCTGGCCAGGGTCTTGAAATCCTTCTTGCCGCTCTCCACCTGTTGCTTGTAATCCTTCAGTTGCTGGATACAGTATTCCTCGGCTTCACGGCTGGCTTTTGGGAACAATACGATCTGGCTCACTTCCACCTCACTCTCATAGAGGAATAAACTGTCTTTGGGGATCTTGCTGTAAAATTTTTTGACTTCGTTGGGGGTGATGCGGATGTCTTCCACGATCTTGTTCCGCATGGCGCGCGACAGCATCTGGTCGCGGATGGGTTCCTTAAAATCCTCTTTGAGCTGGTACACCGACTTGCCGGCGATCCTCTCCAGTTCATCCTTAGTACCGTATTGCATGATGAAGCTCCTGATCCGGTTGTCGATATCGGCGTCCACTTCTTCATCGGTTACCGGCAGGGAATCCTTCTGCGCCTGCAATACCAGGGCCTTGATGGCCATGGCCTGTTCAAGCACCAGGCAGGCGGCATTCTCGGGGATCTCCACGTTCTGCCGTTGCATATCGATGATGCTGTTCTCAATATCGCTCTTGAGGATGATCTTGTCGCCCACTACGGCAACGATCTTGTCGGCCACCACGCCTTTGGGTTGCGCTTTGGCTACCATGACCAGGGAGAGGACCGTAATAAGGACTAAGGAAATTTGCTTCATATTGATCCAAAAGTATTCAAAAATATACGGCCTGAACCGCAGGGGGCCGCGATGGGCCTGTATTTAACAAAAGATTAGACCTAATTCAGTTGGTTGGTTTTTAGTTATTTAGTTATCTGCATAAAACCTGTTATACCAACTGATAAACTAAGAACTAACAAACTAACTTACAACGAACGTTTAACCTCCACTTCTTCAAACGCTTCTACGATATCTCCTACTTTGATGTCGTTATAATTCCTGATCGTCAAGCCGCATTCCATGCTCGAGGTCACTTCCTTCGCATCGTCCTTGAAACGTTTCAGGCTTCCCAGTTCCCCGGTGAAGATCACGATACCGTCCCGCACCAGCCTGATGCGGTTGTTCCGCGCCATTTTTCCGTCGAGTACGAAGCAACCGGCCACACTGGCCTTGTCGAACTTGTACACTTCCCGGATCTCCACGTTGGCGAGTATCTTCTCTTCAACGCCTGGCTCAAGCATACCTTCCATGGCGCTCTTGATCTCTTCGATGGCGTTGTAGATGATGGAATACAATTTGATCTGTATGGCTTCCTGCTCGGCGAGCCGGGCTGCCTGAACAGAAGGACGAACGTTGAAACCGATGATGATGGCATCGGAAGCGTTGGCCAGGGTGACATCGCTTTCGGTGATGGCGCCCACCGCTTTGTGGATCACTTTCACCACGATCTCTTCGGTACTCAGCTTCTGCAGTGAATCGCTCAGTGCTTCCACGGATCCGTCCACGTCGCCCTTGATGATCACGTTCAGTTCCTTGAAACTTCCCAGGGCCAGCCTGCGGCCGATCTCATCGAGGGTGATGTGCTTACGGGCCCGCATACCCTGTTCACGCAATATCTGTCCGCGCTTGTAGGCGCTGGACCTGGCGTCACTTTCATTTTCAAACACCTTGAAGGTCTCGCCGGCCTGTGGAGCGCCGTTCAGACCGA
Source organism: Chitinophagaceae bacterium (assembly GCA_016721725.1). Lineage (GTDB taxonomy): Bacteria > Bacteroidota > Bacteroidia > Chitinophagales > Chitinophagaceae > Ferruginibacter. Next base: position 734,482 of record JADKHN010000001.1, read on the forward strand.
GGATCAGTACCGGTGTAGAAGGAGGCGCGATATCGGTGCGCTGGTTGCGTTCGTTATACATCGCTTTCACCTTTCCGAAATACTGTCCTGATACGATCATATCGCCCACTTTCAGGGTACCGTTCTGCACCAGGATGGTGGCCACATAGCCCCGCCCCTTGTCGAGCGTCGCTTCGATGACCGTTCCACTGGCTTCCTTATCGGGATTGGCCTTCAGTTCGAGGATATCGGTCTCCAGTAATATTTTTTCGAGCAGGAGTTCGATGTTCAATCCTTTCCGGGCGCTGATCTCCTGGCTCTGGTATTTACCACCCCAGCTTTCCACCAGGATATTCATGGAGGCCAGTTGCTCTTTTATCTTTTCGGGATTGGCCCCGTCCTTATCGATCTTGTTGATGGCGAAGATCATCGGCACATTCGCCGCCTGGGCATGCGAAATAGCCTCCTTGGTCTGAGGCATCACGGCATCGTCAGCCGCCACTACGATCACCGCGATATCGGTGACCTTGGCGCCACGGGCACGCATGGCCGTAAACGCTTCGTGACCCGGCGTATCAAGGAAGGTGATGTTCCGGCCGTCGGGCAGGGTCACTTCGTAGGCGCCGATATGCTGGGTGATCCCCCCGGCCTCGCCGGCGATCACGTTGGTATTGCGGATATAATCAAGCAGGGAGGTCTTACCATGGTCAACGTGACCCATGATGGTCACGATCGGTGCACGCGGCTTGAGATCTTCTTCGGCGTCGCCTTCCTCTTCGAGCGCGAGTTCGGATGCGTCTTCCACACCGATGAACTCCACTTCGTAGTTGAATTCGCTGGCCACCAGTTCGATCACATCGGCTTCGAGGCGCTGGTTGATGGAAACCATGATGCCGAGGCTCATACACTTGCTGATCACATCGGCGAAGCTCACATCCATCAGGTTGGCCAGTTCACTCACGGAAATGAATTCCGTGACCTGTAATTTATTGCCTGTTTCAGCGCCGGTGTTATTGTCGGCCTGTTCGTCTCGCTTGGCCTTGCGGTATTTGGCTTTGAGGCTCTTGCCGCGGCCGCCGGCACCGGCCAGCTTGGCCTGTGTTTCCCTCAGTTTATCCTGGATCTCCTTGGCATCGATGACCTTGTCTTCGCGACGGCCCGTACCGGTTGTTGCTCCCCTTTGGTTAAATCGTCCTCCGGCGGCGCCGGTTTTATTACCCGTATCTCCGGGGCGGCGGTTCTGGGTCCCCGTTTGGGGTTGGTCGCCTTTGCGTTCAATGGGAATGCGTTTGCGTTTGCGTTTCTCCTCGAGGTCTTTTTTCGGACGGGTATCGTTCTCCACGGGCAATTCGATCTTACCCATGATCTTGGGACCCGTGAGTTTTGCCGCCTGTATATTCTCAATGACGGGAGGAGCCGCTTTTTCAGGTTCGGCTGGCTTCTCTATTACCGCCTCGGTCGTTTCAGCCTCTTCCGTCTTCTTTTTAGACTTCTTGGTCTCCTCCGCCTTGGTCTCCTTTTTCTTTTTGGCTTCTGTATCGGCCTTCTCTTCTTCGGCCGCTTTCTTGGTCAATTTCTTCGGCCTGGTGGAAGAATCGATCAGGTCGAGATCGATCTTATCCAATACCTTGGGACTATCCAGTTCGGGAGCATCGATCTTGGTGATCTTGGCTGATGTCTCTTTTTTCTCCTCTTTCACCTCTTCCACAGGAGCCGCTTTGACTTCTTCCGCCGGGGCGGTTTCCTTGGGCTTGACGATCTCTTTCTTTTTGATCGAAAGGTCTTCCTCGTCTCTTTTCTTCTTGGGTTCAGAAGCGCCGCCTGTTTTAACCAGTTCGATCTGCTGGGCTTTCGCCTTGGCCGCCTTATCCTGCTGGAACTCAGACTGGGCGATGCGGTACATTTCTTCTGTAAGCTTGAAATCCCGTTGCATCTCATCGGGACTAAAGCCTTTACTCTCCAGGAATTCAACGAGCGTATCCTTGCTTACGTTGAACTCGATGGCCGCTTTCATGGCCCTGGGCAGTATGATTGTTTTATCTGACATTCTTCTATTTGATCGCCGGGCTGGTTTTTGGCCGGCTTGATTTTATATTTCGTTGTATTCCGGTCCGCGATTATTCCGCAGACAGGTTTTCATTCTATCCTTTTCCGAATTCCTCATTCAGGATCCGCCTGACGTCAGCAATGGTCTCTTTTTCAAGGTCGGTCCGGCGTTCCAGTTCTTCGGCGGTGAGGTCGAGTACCGACCTGGCGGTATCACAACCCACACGCTTCAGTTCATCGATCACCCAGGGTTCGATCTCATCGGTGAATTCATCGAGGTCGATATCGAATTCTTCGGTCTCCCCTTCATTATCGCGGAACACATCGATCTCGAAACCGGTGAGTTCGCAGGCCAGTTTAATGTTAACGCCCCGGCGGCCGATGGCCAGGGATACCTGGTCGGGCTTGAGGAACACGTTGGCATGCTTGGCTTCCATATCCAGTTCCATATTGGTGATCTTGGCGGGGGTCAGGGAGCGCTGGATCAGCAGCTGCACATTACTCGTCCAGTTGATCACATCGATGTTCTCGTTCTTCAGTTCCCTTACGATACCATGGATACGGCTTCCCTTCATCCCTACGCAAGCGCCGACCGGATCGATCCTGTCATCGTAGCTTTCAACGGCCACTTTGGCCCTTTCTCCCGGATCGCGAACGATCTTCTTCACCACGATCAGTCCGTCGAATATCTCCGGCACTTCGATCTCCAGTAGTTTTTCCAGGAAGGACGGGCTGGTCCGGGATATGATGATCACCGCCTGGCTGTTCTTCAGCTCCACTTTTTTCACTACGCCGCGGATGGTCTCTCCCTTTTTGAAATAATCGGTCGGGATCTGCTCGGATTTGGGCAGGAGCATTTCGTTGCCTTCTTCATCGAGCAGCAAGACTTCTTTTTTCCAAACCTGGTACACTTCACCGCTGACGATCTCGCCGACACGGTCTTCATATTTCTTGATGAGGATGTTCTTCTTCAGGTCGTTGATCCTGGCGGCCAGGGTCTGCTTTCCGGCCAGGATGGCTCGGCGGCCGAATTCTTTCTGGATGTCCACCTCTTCGTACAACTCTTCGCCTACCTGGTAATCCGGTTCGATCTTGATGGCGTCCTTCAGTTCTATCTCGGTCAGTGTGTTATACAGGTCATCGTCTTCCACGATCGTCCGGCGGCGAAAGATCTCCAGGTCACCCTTCTGGTCGTTGACGATGACGTCGAAACATTCGTCGCTGCCGTATTTCTTCCGGATCAGCGTTTTGAACACATCCTCCATCACTTTCATGAGGGTGGGACGGTCGATGTTTTCGGCTTCCTTGAATTCCTGAAACGAGTCGATTAAGTTGATACTTGCCATAATCCGCTCCGGCCTCATTTTTATTTCCCCGCCGGTATGGGTTTTTGTTAAATGATTAAAATTTGATCTGTACTTTGGTCTGCCTGATCTCACTGAAAGGGATCTCCAGTTGCACTGTAACGGCTTTCTTCCCTTTCCCTTCGCTGTATTCGATGGTGATGTTTTCCCCGTCCACCGCGATCAGTTTTCCTTCATGACGGAGATCGCTGTTCGTTTGCACTTCTACAAACCTGCCGATGTTCTTGGTATATTGCCTCAGCAGTTTCAGTGGCTCGTCGATACCCGGGCTGGACACTTCCAGGGAAAAATCCCCGTCGGGGTAAAGCCCCATTTCTTCCATGACCTTATAAAGGGCCCGGTTGATCCGGATACATTTCTCGATACCCAAACCGCTGTCCGCATCCAGGTAGATCTTGATATTGTTGATGGGCTTCACCTTCAGTGAAACCAGGAATATATCATCCGTGAGCAACGGCAAGAGCAATTTTTCAACTGTCTGGATCTGGGTGTCTTGGGTCATATTAAAAGAAGAAGGGAACGGTCATCGTCCCCTTCTTTTGCGTCTTTATCCGGTGCAAATATACTGAATAATTCGGCTAACCACCAAAAAGGGGGCTATTTATCTGTTTTCGGCCATGGATAGAATTTTAACAGGGCCGGATTCGACCTTTCAATAACTTTGTGGCATGAGCCTTTTTAGAATCTTATTTGAACTGTTTGTCCTCTACCTGGTCTACAAGCTGATCTTCGATTTCATCATCCCGGTCTTTCAGACCACCCGTGAAGTAAAGCAGAAAGTGGGTGAAATGCAACAGAAGATGAATGAACAGATGAAACAGCAGCAGCAGAGCCAGTTCCAGTCGGCACAAAAAGAGAAGGCGCCCCAGCCTTCAACCGACGATTATATCGAGTATGAAGAGATCAAATAGCCCTTCGGCCCTCTTCGACAACCCTTCGACAACCCTTCGACAAGCTCAGGGTGACAAACTTAGGATGACAAGCTCCCCGCAATACTGCGGGGCAGGCAGGGTGACAAGCAAATAGCATGGAAACCGATCGATTCAAAGACCCAACTCTTCTACTTTTTCCCCGTTCAGCAATAAACGGGTTTGTATGCCCAATCCGGCCGCGGCCTCGATATTATTAATGGAATCATCGATGAACAGGGTTTCTTCCGCCCGTATTCCCGCATCTTGCAAGGCGAACCGATAAACTTCCTCTTCTGGTTTCCGCAGTCCGATCCGATGCGAATACCAGGCCTTGCGGAAATAAGCATCCAGGGCCGGCTCCCCCGTATCCCTGGTGAAGATCTGCTGGAAGCGCCGCAGGTGGATACTGTTGGTATTGCTCAGCAGGTAGAGTTGATACCGCGCTGCAGCCTTTTTCAGAAAGGCAAGGCTATCCACCCGGAAATCAAGCAACATGGCATTCCAGGCCGTTTCGATCTGTCCGGCATCCACCGTTCCGGGAATCGTCCTGCTCACCCGTTCAAAAAATTCGGATTCCGGGATCTTTCCGGTTTCGAGACGGGCAAACAGTTCATCGGAATGAAATTGGTTGAACATGGCATCGAAATCGATGACCCCGAGATCGATGAAGGCTCGGGTCGTTTTCTGGTAATCGATATCCAGCAGTACACCGCCCAGATCGAAGATGATGTTTTTAACAGGTGTCATGATAATTTTATAAAAAAAGGGGGGAAATAGCTGTTTTTACTTAGTTTTGCCGTCCGTTATGTAAACCATAACAGGGCCTATAGCTCAGCCGGTTAGAGCATCTGACTCATAATCAGAGGGTCCCTGGTTCGAGCCCAGGTGGGCCCACGACTTAAATAGCCCGATCTTTTTCGGGCAATTTTTTTAAATGTTTCTTTAACCTTTTGTTAACCCAAGGGGCAAGTACTTTTGCCAATCAAGACCAATTTATGAAGAAATTATTACTTGTTGTCATAGCGTTCATTACGGTATCTGTCGCATCGGCACAAAAGAAAAAAGACTGGACCAAGGTAACCGGCCGTGCAGGGGACCACATCATGATGCAGCTGAGCTACGACATGATGATGGGCGTAGCCGACAGCGTAAAAGACAGGATGAAGGGCATTCCCCGCGGCTTTAACGCCTATGTGATGCTCGACAAGGTCTTCAAGGGTTCCCCCCGTTTCAGCGTGGCTTTCGGCGTGGGTTTCAGCAGCAGCAGTTTCTACTTTAAAAAACTGGGCATCGACCTGAAATCCACCAATACCACCCTGCCGTTCATCAACCAGGACAGCCTGAATCATTTCAAAAAGAACAAACTCGCCATTTCTTACCTCGAGATCCCCATCGAACTCCGGTTTTCATCGGATCCCGAGAATGATACCAAGAGCATCAAGGCGGCCATCGGCTTCAAGATCGGCACCATGCTGAATGCGCATACCAAGGGCAAGACCCTGCAGGATAAGAACGACAAGACCATTTACAATTATACCCAAAAGGAGACCAGTCGCCGGTATTTCAATTCCACCCGCATGGCCGCCACAGCCCGGATCGGTTACGGGAACTTCTCCATCTTCGGCAGTTACCAGATCAACAACCTGTTCAAGGATGGCGTTGCCAAGGATTCCAAAGTATTGCAGGTGGGTTTGACACTGAGTGGTTTATAAACTATTGGGCTAAGAAGATATAAGAGCGAAGGGGGTAAAAGAGAGAACTCTTGACTCCTTCGCTCTTTTTCTTTTTCGCCCTTTTCTCTTTTCTCCTCTTAGCCGTTCCTCATTTTTCTCTTTTCCCTCTTAGGCATTCCTCACTTCCTCTATTCGCTATTTTCATTTGCCATTACAATCCATTAACTTTGCCGCTCACCATTCAACATGAGCGACGAAATAAAACACGAATGCGGCCTGGCCTTCATTCGTCTGCGCAAGTCATTCAGTTATTACCAGCAACAATACGGCACAGTGATGTACGGCCTCAACAAGCTGTACCTGCTGATGGAAAAACAGCATAACCGCGGGCAGGACGGAGCGGGTATCGCCACGGTAAAACTCAACTCGGAACCGGGCTATCCTTTCATGCACCGCCTGCGGAGCAGCGAGAACCAGCCCATCGCCGACCTCTTCGCACAAGTAGGCCGGGAGATCGAGGAACTGGAAAAATACCAGCCCGATATCAAGAATCATCCCGGGCTCATGAAGGGTCACCTGAAATTCCTGGGTGAGCTCCTGCTGGGGCACCTCCGCTACGGTACCCAGGGAAAGAACAATATCGAATTTTGCCACCCCTTCATTAAACGGCATACCATCCCCTCCAGGAACCTGGCCCTCGCAGGTAATTTCAACCTCGTCAATACCGAAGAACTCTTCGACCTGGTGAACATCAACCCGGGTGATTTTCAAAAACAGAGCGACCTGGCGGCCATGATGGAAGTGTTGCATCATTTTCTGACCAAGGCCGACGAAGCCTTTCAGCAGAACCTGGATATCGTCAAGGTCCTGAAAAAGGCCGTCCCGTTGTTCGACGGCGGTTTTCATTTCAGCGGCCTGGTGGGCAACGGCGACGCTTTTGTGATGCGGGACGCCCATGGCATCCGCCCTTCCTATTATTATATCAATGATGAGGTGATCGTGGCAGCCAGTGAAAGAGCGGCGATACGAACCGTTTTCAATGTGGCGGAGAATGAAGTGCAGGAACTGATGCCGGGCTGTGCACTGATCGTTAAAGCAGACGGGACCTACAGCATTGAACAGATCGTGGAGCCCAAGGAAAGAAAGGCCTGCAGTTTCGAGCGCATCTATTTCAGCCGGGGCAGTGACGAAAAGATCTACCGCGAACGGATCGCCCTGGGGAAAAACCTGAGCGAACCGGTTCTCAATGCCATCGACCACGACCTGAAGAACACCATCTTTTCCTTTATACCCAATACGGCGGAGACCGCTTTTTACGGACTGATCAAGGGGGCTGAGGATTACCTGAACCAGATCAAGATCGAACGCATCCTCAGCTGGGACCGCTCCTTCGATGAGGCCAAATTAACGGAGATGATCACGCGAAGGATACGCATCGAGAAGATCGCGATCAAGGACGTGAAGCTCCGCACCTTCATCACCGCCGACCATAGCCGGAATGAAATGGTGCAGCACGTGTACGACATCACTTATGGGACCGTCCGGAAGAACGAGGACACCCTGGTGGTGATCGACGACAGCATTGTCAGGGGCACAACGCTTAAGGAAAGTATCATCCGCATGTTGTCGAGACTGGAACCGAAGAAGATCATCGTCGTGTCCTCAGCACCCCAGATCCGCTATCCGGATTGCTATGGTATCGACATGAGCAAGCTGGGCGACTTTATCGCCTTCCGCGCTGCCATCGCCCTCTTGAAGGAGCGGGGCATGGAATCCGTGCTGACCGACCTGCTCATCAAATGCAAGGAACTGCAACGCAATAACCAGTTGCATACCGAGAACCTGGTACGACAGGTTTACAAACCCTTTACACTCGAAGAGATCTCCCATAAGATCGCAGAACTCATCACCTCCGAAGAGATCCATATCCCGGTTGAAGTGATCTACCAGACCATTGAAACCCTTCACGAAGCTTGTCCCAGGAATAAAGGGGACTGGTATTTCACCGGCAATTACCCCACCCCGGGCGGTAACCGTGTTTGCAATAAAGCCTTCATGAATTATATGGAAGGGAAGAATGTCAGGGGGTATTAGGAAGATTTTTTTTACCACAAAGGACACAAAAAGAGGATAACACTGAGTACACAATGATCAATTCAAAATCTTTTTGTTCTCCGTGGTAAAAATCTTTGTGCCCTCCGTGGTAAAAATCCGGCCGCAGGAATCACCTGAAGATCTCATTCAATAAACCCGCCAAATGTATCCCGCCTTTCAGCAGTTGATCATTCAGCGTGCTGAGGTACTGGTAATTGTACTTATACTCCAGTGACTGGTAAGGCTGTTTGATGCCGGCATAAATCTTTTCCGCTTGCTGGTAGCTGTTCCATATCCACAGGTTCACCGGTTCGGCCTGCAATTCCCTGATCCAGTCCTTTCCGGCGAAATTGATGGCGGCGGCGTATTCGGTATAACTGAGTTGCTGGAAATTGAGGAGTTTGTCATCCCAGACCTGGTGCAGGTTGACCGTATCCCTGAACCAAAGCACCTTGATATCGTTACCACCCCGGTCCTTCAGCCGGCCCGTATGCAGGGGCTGGTGAACATCGCCGACAATATGGATGAGCATTTTGAGGTAGAGCGACCGGGTCTCAAAATGAAGGCCCTTATCCTTTAATTGCGTTGCCAGGAAATTGATCTTGGTATAGGCATCCACGGCCGTATCGCTGTCGAGGAACTTATGCAAAGAACCCGAATCAAGGCCCGGCATCAGGTTCACGAAATGCCAGTTGTAGAGATAATTATACTTTGGGTCCGACTTGACGAAGTCGGCATAATTGCTCGACATGGCGATCGACTCGTTTCCCAGGATAAAACGGATCTCTTTTCTTGCTTGTCGGGAGAGATAACTGTCAGCGATCTGTCCAACAATGCGGTGACCCAGCATACCCCAGGCCATGACCGATAAGGAAAAGCCCATGGTGATAAGAAAAAGGGCGGCGATCCGGATTTGTTTCTTGAACATGATTTCGGTTTTTCCAAAACTACTCTAATGTGCCCGATTTTAAAAAGGAAAATTAGGCCCCGTTTCATTATTTTCACCCAGGATGAATAGCATGAACATACTCCTGGACATATTAAAACAAATGGTGGAGGCACACCCTCAGTCGGTTTTCGTGAACAGCCTGTACCAGCAGTATTGCAACCTGGGCGGACTAAGTAAAAAACAACTGGAGGGGCTTTATGCCAAGGCCGCCAAGACCCCGGGGATCGCAGCCGGCAAACTGGCCACACTGGAAGCCATCATCAAGAAGAAACCCACCCGCGAGCGGGCGGCGGCCACCAGGAATATTGCGGTTCCGGAAAAAGATGTTGAAACGGAAAGCTTATTGCTGAACATACTCGAAAAATATCCGCAGCATAAAAGGATACTCTTCCTGAGATCGAAATTCGACCATAATGAACCGTTGACAACATCCGAGTTAGATGAAGTGAGGAAGCTGGGTAGGCTGTTATTGAAATGAGTTGTACCGAAAAACGAGTGACTCCTTTCTAAAAAATTTCAGATCAATTCGTCGGAGACGAATGACCAGCTCATCCTCGTCAGAGACGAGGACGAGAGGGGATTGCGGGGAGAACGAGAGGAATTGTCACTCCATCACTTCGAACAACAACAATTGCTGCTTTTGCACCAGGGAGAAATTATTATCCGAAACGAACAACAGGGTCTTATGCCCGTTGGGTAAAACAGGACCAAAGGTCACTCCTTCGATATTATCCGTATAGACACCCAGTTTATCCATATCCAGCAGGAGTTTCTTGGATGCGGGTATAAAGCGATCGTTCCCGCGCAGGGAGGATATTCCAGAAACATCGGTGGCTCCGTTGAGATCAGCGATGAAAATTTTTATGCTGTTTTGTAAACGGCCGGTGGAAAAAGAGCGTTCGATCGTCAGGATCTTTTCATTACCCAGGCTGAGGATCTCGGCGACACCATTGACCTTGAATCCGCTGGCCGGGGATGGCGGGTAGGCAATGGGGGCCAGTTTGTACACATATTGCGCCGTGTTCTTTTGCGTGGCCGCGTCGAAGCGGAAGATACGGATATAGGCATTGTTATCCACCAGGTCTGCGCGGGGCCCGTCTTCCAGCAAGGGTTCTTCCACGTTCACGAACAGGGTCTTATAATTGTCCGCGAAACTCATGCCTTCCAGCACCCCGTTCACCCTGGGTCCTTTTTCCGCTGCCTGCATTTTCATATTGGCGGGGATCGCAAACGAAGAGACATAAGTCCCGTTCTTTTTGATGCGGATGATCGAAGGATCGACCAGGACGGTATCATTTTGTTTAAGGATCCTTTCTCCTTCGCTGGTCCAGACCAGTTGTCCGCCTGATGGATCAAAGCGGATCGACTCCGGGTCGGGTGTCCTGAGCCGGTCTTGCTTATTATTCGGATACATGCTGCCATCCGGTTGAAGCAGGAAGTTCACCCCGGTAAATTCAACCGTGTCGATGCCGGAGGCCGATATGCTGATCCTTGCGGTATAGTAGCGGGCCGGGTTCTTATCGCTCCGGTCGTCGCAGATCAGGAAATAACGATCCATCCGGGCGTCATAGTCGATCCCGGATAATCCCCCAACAGTTGTATTTCGAAAAGTTTTGTTGAAAGGGATCTCGTACTGTCCGATCAGTTTAAGTGAGCTGACAGCGGCAACCGGTTGAACCACCGGTCTGACCGTTGCGCAGGACATAATAAACAACAGGATGGTTAAACGGGAAAAAAGATGCAGGGGCCTCGTCATAATGATTTTTTTAAACCCTATCGGTGGTTACAGTTGAATTTTGATTGTGGTGAAGCCGCAAAAATGGCTTAACTTTTTAGAGCATTCCCGTTCAGCCGGGCCATGCATCCGGGCCGTTCTCTTAACCGACAACCTCAAAAATAATGAAAGTAGCATTGACCGGGGCAACCGGACATTTGGGCGCCGCCATTTTACCTGTTCTGGCAAAAAGAGAACACGCCGTTAAGGTTTTGCTGAACAATAGTTCGCTGCAGGACTCAGATCAATCCATCGAGATCATCAGGGGGAACCTGTTTGATAAGGAATCAGTGAAACAATTGATGCAGGATGCGGACCTGTTGATCCATTGTGCGGCGGTGATCTCCGTCAATGGCGACCCGCAGGGTATGGTACACCGTACCAATGTGGGTGGTACCCGGATGGTGATGGAAACCGCACTGGAAGCGGGGGTAAAGCGGGCTGTTCACATCAGTTCCATTCATGCCCATGAACAAAAGCCCAGCAACCAGCTCCTGGACGAGGATCGGGCAATGGTGTCAGACAAAGCCTTTGCCTATGACCGTTCGAAAAAGGCCGGACAGGAGATCGCTTTAAGCTTTAATGAAAAAGGGATGGAGGTCCTGGTGCTGAATCCTACATCCATCATCGGCCCATATGATTTCAAACCTTCCAAAATGGGCAAAGTGCTTCTTGATCTTTGTAAAGGAAAACTGCCCTTTGTGTTCAACGGGGGATTCGATTTTTGCGACAGCCGGGATGTGGCCGAAGCGGTTGTCAATGCGTTAACGATGGGAAGGCCCGGGGAACATTATCTTTTAGGGGGCAAATGGCACAGTTTTGAACAATTGGGCCAATTGCTTTCGAAAGCCATGGCGAAGAAGATCAGGCCCCTTTCGTTACCGGTATGGATAGGCAAAATGGGACTACCGGTTGTTAGCGCATTAGCCCTCATCAACAGATCCGAACCATTATATACTTCAGAAGCCCTGGAAGCCATTGCAAGCGGCAACCGGAATATCAGCAGTGAGAAAGCATCCAGGGAATTGGGCTATACCCCACGCCCATTGGAAGAAACGATCGCGGATACCATAAATTGGTTTAAACAAAAAGGTTATCTTGTTTAACGGTTGCCAAACCGGCATCCGACCAAAACCAACCTGCGTTGTTCATGGATCTGTTTAACCTGACCTTCGACTCCTTCCGGGTGTTCATGTATTCATGGATCATCCTGGCGGGACTGATCTTCTTCCTGTTATTGAAAGTGACCGCTCCTTATGGGAGACATAGCTCGGCCAAGTGGGGACCCCTGATCAGCAACAGGCTGGGCTGGGTGATCATGGAATTGCCGGTATTGGTGGTGGTTGGCCTTTTTATCTTCCCTTACCGGGATACCCTGTCAACTCCGGTGTGGGTCATGATCGGTCTTTTTTCCTGCATTATATCAACCGAACATTCATCTTCCCTTTCCGACTACATACCAAGGGGAAAAAGATGCCGCTGCTGATCGTAGGATCGGGGATCTTTTTCAACCTGGTGAGCGGATTTTCATTGGGTTATTTTTTCTCGCGTTTCGCCGCTTATACCAACGACTGGTTTTCAGACATCCGCTTCATCTCCGGATCCCTATTGTTCTTCGCGGGCATGTACATCAACTGGAAGGCCGATGATAAACTGATCGCCCTGCGCAAACCAGAAGAAACCCATTATGTGATCCCCGAAAAATGGCTGTTCAATTATATCAGTTGTCCCAACTTGTTTGGCGAGATGATCGAATGGCTGGGCTTTGCCATTTTATGCTGGAACCTGCCGGCCTGGGGTTTCTTTATCTGGACGGCGGCGAACCTTATTCCACGGGCTTTGTCACATCACGATTGGTATAAAAAGAGATTCAGTGAGTACCCCGCTGAACGGAAAGCCATCGTCCCTTTTTTGATCTGATGTTTTTTCAGGGGGATAAAAAAGATGGGATCCTCGTTATTTTCCTTTTTTCAATGCCATCCAGGTCCAGATGGCGCCGGCCAGGTCTGCCGCCCCAAAGCCAATGATCGAGGGGGATATGTATTTCAATAAGACAAAGGCAATAAAGGCGCAACATACCAAAACCCGCATGTGAACGGTATAAACGTAGAATTTGGCATAATTGGCTGCCCCCATACGATGATAGTAATAACCGATTGCCAATGCAAGAACTCCGGTAACCCTGATCCATACTTCATTGGTTTCCGGCAATTGAAATGTTTTTAAGAGAACATTGGGTATGATGATCAGTGTCAATCCCACGACATAGAGATAGAACCCAAAATAATATACGGATTTGGCAGCGGCTGTCATATGCAAATGGTTTAGTTACAAACAAAATACAACATAAGTTTCAATTCAATTGAAAGGGTCCGGTTTATTATTCCGGCCAACCAGCAGAATATTTATCATTGAATTGTGATATATTTATTGAAAGAGCGGATTTGAAAAAAATATTTATCATAAGACACGCCAAAAGCGACCAGTCTTTTTTCGGGAATGATTTTGAAAGGCCCCTGAATGAACGCGGCAGGAAAGACGCGCCGGAGATGGCGAAGCGACTCAAAGGAAAACAACCTTTGATCGATGCTTTTGTTTCCAGTCCGGCCAGGAGGGCCAAAAAGACGGCCGAGATCTTCGCCGGTGTGTTTGGAAAACCGGCAGAAGAGGTTGTGTTGATCTCCGCGCTGTACCACGCTTCCCCCGAAACTTTTTTTGAGGAGATCCGCAACCTTCCGGATGACCTGGAAACCGTTGCCTTGTTCTCCCATAACCCGGGTATCACCTATTTTGTGAATCAGCTGGTTCCCGATATCCGCATAGACAATATGCCCACCTGCGGGATCTTCGCCGTGGAATGTCAGACCGGTAAATGGTCGGAATTCGGCCAGGCAAATAAACTGTTTTTATTTTTCGATTATCCCAAACGTAACTTATGAAACATTCGATCTTACTGTCGCTCTTACTGGTTGGTCTTACTATGTATGCCCAGAATAGCGAATATCTTGTCAAACAGACCGGAGATACCCTGTATGGAAAAAACATTTCACTGGTCAATAAGCAGTTCACGGTGGAATCCGCTTCGGGTACCAGTATGATGGTTTCGGCCCAAGATGTCAAAACCGTTCATTCTAAGAATTTCCGGTTCAGTACGGTGGTCCCCTGTAAATTACAGGTGTATTCCGATAACCTGAGCGACCTGGAGCAGAATCATTATAAGACGCTGGTCAAGGATACGGTATTGATCATCGACGAGGTGTACAGTACCCCGAAAATGAATCTCTACTGGGGGTTGGATGATCTCAAAAAGCAGTATTACTTTTATAAGACCCCCGAAGACCCCCTGCCGATCCAGCTTTATATCAATTATATGATCTCCGGGGAGTTGGGTCAATCGCTTTCCCTCATCAAAGCCAATTCGGCCGGATCCACCCATTTGGAGATTCAAAAAGGCTATGTGAACCAGCTCAGGCTCATCATGGGCGATTGTAAAAAGATCACGGATGCTGATTGGGAGACCCTGGATTACCGGATCTACAGTTTGAAAAGCGTCATTAAGAAATACAGTAAGTGTAAATAGCTACAGCGTTTTTTCAAAATAAACCGCGGTGTCAATGGGATTGTAATAATATGCGGGGATCTCGGCAAATCCATACGCGGTATAGAGATGGATGGCCGTATGCATACTGTTCAGCGTATCCAGCCTGATCTTCCTATACCCCAGTTCTGAGGCCAGCCTGATCGATCTTTGCATCAGCTCCCGGCCGATGCCCCGGCCCTGGGCATCGGGTTTTACAAACATCCTTTTTAATTCTGCGATACCCTCTTCCTGTCTGCGAATGGCAACACAACCGAGGTATTTACCGTTTTCCCTGCATAGGATGATGCCGCCCTGCGGAGCTCCGTAGATACCGGGAAGCGTTTTCAGTTCATCGTCGAAATGCTGAAAGCCCAGGTCGACATCGATGTGCCGGGCATATTCCCTGAACAGTTCCGAGGCGGCCTGGTATTCTGCTTCCGTCGTCACCAAAACATAATCAGGCATTTGCTTTTGGTTTATTGGTGAGATATACGCCGGTAAAGATCAGCAAGGCGGCAATGCCTTTGTACAGTGAAAGTTCTTCATGAAGAAAGATCATTGCGATCGCAGCGGCGAAAAGGGGTTGAGTATAAATATAGAATCCCGCCACGGAAGCTCCCAGCATTTTAATGCCGAAGGCGTTGAACAGGTAAGCCAGAAAGGTTCCGGCAAACACTACGAGGATCATGCAGGCAGTATCGATCGTGTTGAACTGCTCCCAATGGATCTGGCTGAACTCTGTATATCCGAATGGGAGAACCAGGATCAGTCCGATGGTGAAGATCCAGCGAATGATCATGATCGGATTGTATCTGAGCATCAGCGGTTTCACCAGGATGAAATAAAAGGTATAGGATACCGCGTTGATGATGATCAGGAGGTCGCCCAGGACCACATTGCCGCCTTCTCCCGAGTTATCCTTTCCTAAAACCAAGACCAGGGCGCCCCCAACGCCCAGGGCCAATCCGGTGAAACGGGTAAGACTCAGCCTTTCTTTCAGGATCCAGGCCGCGATGATGACGATGAGGATGGGGGTGGTGAGCATGAGCAGCGAAGCGTGGATCGAATAGGTGAGAGAAAGTCCTTTCAGGAACAACAGCTGATTGATGGCGACGCCGGTGACGGCACAAAGGATGAATCGCCCGATATCCTTTTTAGCGATCCGGTTATTTCCGGGTTTGAATATAAAGAGGAGCCAGAACAACAGGACGCTCACTCCAACCCTGACCACATTGATACCAAAGGGTCCGGCCAGTTGGGATTGAGTGAGGTGTTTCACCGCACTCAGATTAATGGCAAAGAACAGGTTGGTACAAAGCAGGGCGATATGAGCGAGGGTCTCTTTTCTCAACAGGGCGTTTTGAGTAACAAAAATAAGGGTAATAAAAAAGCCGTCGCGGTTTTCCGCAACGGCTGTATTTACTTACTAACCCAAAATAAGTCGCTTTTTAACTGGCCTGCATCTCCTTGATCTTTTCCCGGATCTTGGTTTCGATCTCACCCGACATTTCGGGATTATCCAGCATGAGCTGCTTTACGGCTTCACGGCCCTGTCCAAGCTTATCGCCATTATAGCTGAACCAGCTGCCGCTTTTCTGGATGATACCCAGCTCAACGCCCATGTCGATGATCTCACCGGCCTTGGAAATGCCTTCGCCATAGATGATATCGAATTCGGCCTGGCGGAAGGGAGGCGCCACTTTATTCTTTACCACTTTCACCTTGACGTGGTTGCCGATGGATTCGTCGCCGTCCTTGATCTGCGCCATGCGGCGGATGTCGAGGCGGACCGAGGAATAGAATTTCAGGGCGTTACCGCCGGTGGTGGTTTCCGGATTCCCGAACATCACACCGATCTTTTCACGAAGCTGGTTGATGAAGATGCAGCAGCTGTTGGTCTTGGAGATGGTAGCGGTAAGCTTACGCAAGGCCTGGCTCATGAGCCGGGCCTGCAATCCCATTTTACTGTCGCCCATTTCGCCTTCCAGTTCGCTTTTGGGTACCAGTGCGGCCACCGAATCAATCACCACCACATCCAGGGCGCCGGAAAGGATCAGCCGGTCGGCGATCTCCAGGGCCTGTTCCCCGTAATCGGGCTGAGAGATCAGTAAATTATCAATATCAACACCCAGTTTCTGGGCATAGATGCTGTCGAATGCGTGTTCCGCATCGATGAAGGCGCACATACCGCCTTTCTTTTGTGCTTCGGCGATGACGTGTATCGCCAGGGTGGTCTTTCCTGAACTTTCCGGACCGTAGATCTCCACGACCCTGCCCTTGGGCAGGCCGCCAATGCCGAGGGCCATATCGAGTCCGATGGATCCGGTTGAAATGACTTCCTGCTCCACATAGCCCTTATCGCTCATCATCATCACCGACCCTTTGCCGAAATCCTTGTCGATCTTGTCCATCGTCAGTTTGAGGGCTTTGATCTTTTCTGTTCTTTCTGTGTTGCTCATGTGTTTTGTTTTATTAAGTGATGTATCTGGTTTGTCTTGTAAATGTAATCGGCACTCCAAAGATAAGGGTTTTATTTTATCAACACTAATTTATTTAGTATTTTTTTGTTAACTTATTTAGCCGGACCGGGATAAAAAAAGCCCATCCCGAGGAATCGGGACGGGGGTTTGTTCAAGCATGAGAAAAATCTACAAAGGGTAAACCTCTGTTCTCAAAAATTTTCGGGTATCATTAAAAACGGGCAAGAACTGAAATGTTACCTTTTGTAAGGCCATACAAATAGAAGACAGATTTTTGATTTGAACAATACCACAAAGTGGTAGGTTTTTGCCTGATATGAAATTTTGTTTTTATATCAAAGCGTGTAAAAGGGGATTTTTTACCCGGCAAAAGAAAAAACGATTCCTTTTTCGTGAAAAAGCCGGTGATTTTCTGAGAGGCTCGTTCGTACCTTCACCGCATGAAGTACCTGGATGAACTGAATGAACCACAGAAAGAAGCCGTATTGCACAAGGACGGCCCGATCATGATCATCGCCGGCGCCGGCAGCGGAAAGACCAAGGTACTCACCAGCCGCATCGCCCACCTGATGGGACATCACAAAGTGGATTCCTTTAACATCCTGGCCCTCACTTTTACCAATAAGGCCGCCGCTGAAATGAAAGAAAGGGTGGAGAGAACACTGGGCAATACCGAAGCCCGCAATCTCTACATTGGCACTTTTCACAGCGTGTTCGCCCGGATCCTGCGGACCGAAGCCGGCAAACTGGGCTATCCCTCCAACTTCACCATTTATGATACGGATGACGCGAAAAGCGTGGTGAAGACCGTGATCCACGAATTGGCGCTCGACGACAAACATTATAAACCCAACGTGGTCTATAACCGCATTTCAGCGGCCAAGAACTCCTTGGTCGGTCCCGCAGAATACATCAACGACTGGGCCCTGCAGCAGGAAGACGCCCGTGCCAACCGGCCCGCCATCGGACAGATCTACGACGCCTATGCCAAACGCTGTTTCAAGAACGGGGCCATGGACTTCGATGACCTGTTGTTTAAAATGTACCTGCTGCTGAAGAATTTTCCCGATTCGCTCAGCAAGTACCAGCGCAAGTTCAAATACATCTTAATCGACGAGTACCAGGATACCAATCCCGCCCAGTACGAGATCATCAAACTGCTGGGCGCCATGCACGAGAATGTCTGCGTGGTGGGTGACGACGCCCAAAGTATCTACAGTTTCCGGGGCGCCACCATTGAGAATATTCTGCAATTCCAAAAGGACTACGACGAAGTGAAGCTGGTCAAGCTGGAACAGAACTACCGAAGCACCAAGAACATCCTGCATGTAGCCAACGAGATCATCGCCAACAACAAAAGCCAGATCGAGAAAAAACTGTTTACCGATAACGCCGAAGGTGAGAAGATCAGCCTGGTGCGCACCATGACCGACAATGATGAAGGGAAGATGGTGGCCGATACGATACAGGAACAAAAACTCCGGAACCATTATTTCAACCGCGATTTCGCCATACTCTACCGCACCAATGCGCAAAGCCGGAGTTTTGAGGAAGCCCTGCGGCGCATGGGGATCGCTTACCGCATCTACGGAGGCATCAGTTTTTACCAACGCAAGGAAGTGAAAGATTTCATCGCTTACTTAAGGCTCGTGGTGAACCCGCAGGATGAAGAAGCGCTGAAACGAATCATCAACTATCCCGCCCGGGGGATCGGCAAGACCACTCTCGACAAGGCCGTACTTTTCGCCAATGAAAAAGAACTCAGCCTCTGGGACATCCTTTGCAACGCATCGATCTACGGCTTCCGGAGCGGAACGCTGGAAGCGATCGACGGCTTTGTCACCACCATCAAGATGTTCCGCAGTGAGTTGGTCAAAAAGAACGCTTATGACCTCGCCGTATTGGTGGGTAAAAGCACCAATATCGTCAAGGAATTGTTCAACGACAAGACCACCGAAGGATTGGCCCGTTATGAGAACGTACAGGAATTACTGAACTCCATCAAGGAATTCACCGAGACCCCGATGAATGAGGAGGATGGCGAAGTGGGCGACAAGGGCCTGGGCAGCTACCTGCAACAGATCACCCTGCTCACCGATGCTGATGACGATAAGGACCCCGACAGTGACAGGGTGAAACTGATGACCATACACGCGGCGAAAGGGCTTGAATTCCCGGTGGTATTTGTGGGCGGACTGGAAGAGACACTGTTCCCCAACGCCATGTCCATCAATACCCGGGAGGAACTGGAGGAGGAAAGAAGGCTGTTCTATGTGGCCATCACAAGGGCCAAGCAAAGGCTCTGGCTCAGTTTTGCCAATGCCCGTTACCGCTTCGGACAGCTTCAGCAGAACGACCCCAGCCGTTTCCTGGAAGAGATCCCGGAACATTACCTGGAAAGGACCTATGCCGGGGGCGCCATGAAGAATTCCGGCAGTCCGTTCGGCAGCGCTTTTGAACGCATGAGCCGTGGCTTCGGGGGTTACCAACAACAAACCCGGGATCCAAAGCCACAAACATCGAAACCTTCTTATATCAACCCCGTGGCCCGTCCCACGGTAAAGGAACATGTTCCTTCAGCCGATTTTGTGGCCAGTGATACCTCCAACCTCCAGCCCGGTCAAAAAGTGGAGCACCAGAAATTCGGTTTCGGGGAAGTACTGAAGATGGAAGGTGCCGCACACAATCCCATCGCAACCGTTAAATTTGAACTGAACGGGGAAAAGAAGATCATGCTGAACTATGCGAAGCTGAGGATCGTGGAGTAAACAGGATCTCAGAACATCCATTTTGAAAATGGGGCTCTTCGGGTTCCCCTTCAAAAAAATGTTTTTTATTTGCGTTATGCAGCCGAATAACCGAATCACCATCAAACGCCTGATTCACGAAGCCTGGCACACCATCACGCATGTGGAAGAAGGATTTTGGCGTACCATCATCGATCTGGCCATACGGCCGGGGAAAATGATCCGTGAATATGTCCGGGGCCACCGGAAGCCATATCAGAAACCTTTCCCCTTTCTGTTCATCCTCACTACCCTCTATGCCCTGATCATCTACTGGCTGCATTTCAGCGAAGGGGGACACCATTCCGAAGACATTACAGCCGATTTTCATTCCCGCTTCATCTCGAATGCCCGTTACCTGGAAGCCAAATACTACTCATGGCTGCATATCGGGCTCTTGCCGTTTTACGGCCTGATCAGCATGGTCCTGTTCCGGCAACTGAAATACAACTGGGCTGAATGGATGGTGGCCTGCTGTTACATCATCTCATTCATACTCATCTTGCTCATCCCTTACCAGATCGCCAATAAGTTCCTGGATTTCAGTAATGCCGCCAATTTTTATATACAATTCATCATCATTTCCGGTTATTCCATCATCGTCACTTACGAGTTGGTGCCCGGCAGGATCAGGTCTCTTGTAGTGCTGCAAACTTTCCTATGGTGCTTGTCTATTTTCGCCCTTTTCCTTTACACCGTACAGGGAATCGCCTGGCTGGTCACGACAAAATGAACCGCGCCCGTAAAAATGCGGAATCAGATCTTCCCATGAGATAAAAGGCCCGGCATTGGGTCCTGATCAGGCCCTCCTTATACAAAGAACCTGCTCTTTCCTGTTTTCGTAAACAATCCAAAGGGCTAATTTGTATCTTTGTGCTTTAAAAACGTCACCATGATCAAGACAGGCAACCCCGTCATCAGCATCTATACCGAGATGACCCCCAACCCGGAAACGATGAAATTCGTAGCCAACAAGCTGCTTTACCCGGGCAAGAGCATCGACCTGGCCGATGAGGCGAGCGCCAAGCCTTCGCCGCTGGCGCAGGAGCTGTTCACTTTCCCATTTATCAAATCCGTTTTCATCGCCAGCAATTTCATCACCCTGACCAAGACGGGTGAGACCGAGGACTGGCAGGACGTGATCCCGACGATCAAACAATTCCTGAAAGAGTACCTTGAAGAGGGCAAGGTGGTGGTTAATGAAGAGGAGGTGGCCGCCATGAAGACCGAAAGCAGCAATACTGTAAGCGCGGATGATGATGATGTGGTGAAGCGCATCAAGGAACTGCTCGAAAACTATGTGAAGCCCGCCGTTGAAATGGACGGGGGCGCCATACAATTCAAAAGTTATGAGGATGGCCGCGTAAACCTGATGATGCAGGGATCCTGCAGCGGCTGCCCGTCTTCCATGATCACCCTGAAGGCCGGCATCGAGGGCATGATGAAAAGGATGATCCCCGAAGTGAAAGAGGTTGTGGCTGAAGCGGAGTAGTTGGGGGTTAGAGGTTGAAAGTTGGAGGTTGGAGGTTGAAAGTTGAAAGTTAAGCACTTCGGTAAATGAGGTGCTTTTGTTTTTCAGAACGTTGACCTGGCTGTACCGAGATTATTTGTTCGTAGATTTGAACAATGCAGGCGAGGAATCTCAGTATCATTTCCCTGGTAACCGTGGCGCTATGTTTTTTCAGTTGCTCCGTAAGCAATAATCCCCTGCGCAGGCAGATCAAAGGCCTGCTGAACGGAACGATCAAGGACGATACCAGTTTTATCTATGTATTACCTTTTGAAAATAACCAGGCCCACTTGCTGGTTCAGGGTTATTTCGGAAAATTCTCCCATAAGGAAAGGGCGGCGCTGGATTTCAAGATGAAGTCCGGCACCAAGGTACTTGCAGCCCGCGACGGTGTGGTGATCCGGGTGAAGGAAGACGGGGAAAAAGGCGGACTCAAAAAGAAATACCGCAGCCAGGGCAACAACATCGTGATCCGGCATGCTGACAGTTCGCGCAGTGGCTACTGGCACCTGCAAAAAGACGGCGCCCTGGTCAATATGGGTGATTCGGTGAAACAGGGACAGGTGATCGGCCTCAGCGGCAATACCGGGTATACTTCCGGACCGCACCTGCACTTCATCGTTTGGACCTCCGCCATGAACCGGCAATGGCAGCAGGTGGCCACCCGTTTTATCACCAGCAAAGGCATCAAGTACCTGCGGCCCTGGAAATGGTATCGCAGTCTGAATCCATAAATAAAACCATGACAGAGATCTGGCAACAGTTTATTCACGACCTGCAGCAGACCACCTGGTACGAGTACCTGGCGGTAGCGGCGGGCATCGCCAGTGTGTGGTACAGCAGGCGCGAGAATATCCTGGTCTACCCTGTTGGACTCATCAATACCATCATTTACGTTTATATCAGCATCCAGGGCAGTTTATTCGGAGAGGCCGGCGTCAATTTTTATTATACCGTGATGAGCATCATCGGATGGATCATGTGGCTGAAGAAGGACACAAGGCACGAGATCGTCCTGCACATCACCCGTTCCAACCGGAAAGAGTGGTTGCATCACCTGGGGTTCTTCGGTTTCTTTTATATCGCCATTTACCTTGTGCTCAGTTATTTTAAATCGCAGTTTTACGAAGGCGTGATCCCCTGGGCGGATGCATTCGCCAGCGCCACCGCTTTCACCGGCATGTGGCTGATGACAAAGAAGAAAGTGGAAAGCTGGTACTGGTGGATCGCCACGAATATCGCATCCATACCCCTCTATTTTGTTAAACATTATGTGTTCACCAGTGTTTATTATCTGATCCTGCTGGTGATGGCCGTAGCCGGGTTACTGGAATGGACGAAAAGGGAAAAGGAAAAACCAATTGTGCCGTCTGTGTTGAAAAGGGGCTTGCAATGCCCAGGGTTGAATGGCCCGGTTGCATGGTCTCGGCTTGCACGGCCTTCAGGCCGGAATCCATAAAAAGATAAAACCGGGCTTTAGCCCCATTTTTAAATATCACCAAATGATGAGAAACAAGACCATATGGTTGTTCATCAAGGCCCTCTTCGTGCTGGCCATCTCTTTTCATTTTTATTATTACCCGCCGACCGACCCGTTCCGGAAATGGTTTCGCATCATCCTCATCTCCGTTTTCACCATCTCCCTGCTGATCGACGGTTATAAATTCAGTAAACGCAAATGAAGAAGATCGTCGTCATCGGACCCGAATCCACCGGCAAGAGCATGCTCTGTGAAAAACTGGCGGCTCATTATCAAACTAACTGGGTGAAGGAATATGCCCGGGAATACCTGCTGCAGCATGGAAAGGATTATTCGTTCGAGGACCTGCTGACGATCGCCAAAGGACAGATTGAGGGAGAAGATTCAATAGCCGGCAGTAGGCAGTTGGCAGTTGGCAACCAGGATCTCAACAATCCCAACCTTCTTTTCATCGATACCGACCTGTATGTTATGAAGGTCTGGTGCGAATTCGTTTTCGGCAAATGCCATCACTGGATCCTGAACCGGATCGTTGACCGGAAATATGACCTCTACCTGCTCTGCCATCCTGATCTTCCCTGGGTAAAGGATGAATTACGGGAATACCCCGACCAGCGCACCAGGGAGACCCTGTTCCATCATTATAAAGACATCATGGTGAATCAGGGTGTTCCCTGGGTGGAAATAAAGGGCAACTACGCGGAGCGATTGGATAAGGCGGTGGAAGCGGTTGCTGAATTAATGGATAAGGGATAACTGAAAATGGATAATATATTCAACCCGTTGAAATAGTCAATTCAGAATTACTCATCGACCCGAAAGAATTATCCATTATCCATGACTTCAATTATCCATTACCTGATGATCTCCTGTACATCCGGATCCCCCTCCAGGTTATTCATCTGGCGCATGATATCATCGTAGCGGCCGGCCACATAGGCACTCAACGGTTTCACCGTATACTTCTTGGGATTGGGCAAACAGGCTGCGATCTGTGCGGCCTCACCCCGGGTAAGGTCTTTCGCGTCCTTATTGAAATATTTTCTGGCGGCGGCCTGCACACCGAATACGCCCCGTCCCGTTTCAGCTATATTCAGATAACGTTCCAGGATCGTGCGTTTGGTCCAGACCCCTTCAATGGTGAAGGTGAAGAAAACCTCCAGCCCCTTCCTGAAAAAACCTCCGCCCTGGAAAAGGAAGACATTCTTGGCCACCTGCTGGCTGATGGTGCTGGCGCCCCGTATTTTATTGGGATGACGTTTATTGTATTTCATGGCCAGCTTGATGGCCTTGAGGTCGAAGCCGTCGTGGTCGGGAAAGAGCTGGTCCTCGCTGGCGATCACGGCAAGTTTGATGTTGGGGCCCATCTCCTGATACGAAATATAATCACGCTGCAAGCCGTTTCCCTTTACCAGGCTGACCACCTGCGTAATGGTGATGAGGGGGTTGAACAGGATCCCCAGTAAGACATAAAGTGTGGAAGAGATATAAACGATATAAAAGACCTCTTTCAATATCCCCGCGATCCTGTTCACAAGACTGATCTTGCGTAACCAGATCCAATAGATCAAAGCCGCCAGGATCAAAACCCCTGATACGATCAACACTTTTGTCTGCAGGTGTTGCACCGGGAAATGTTCAACCGGGAATTTACGGATGATGAAATACAGGAACCAGCCCAGGTGAAGAAGAAAGACCCAGAAGAAGATCTTCTTCATGATCTTCCAGATTTTTTTCAATGTCTCTTTGTTCATGGTTGAAGTAAAGGTTAAAACTAAGATTTAGTTCTTAACCGGCGCAACCCCCATATAAACCAACCGGTATTTCCTGCCGATAATGATGCCGCTGCTTTTACCCTTCATCATGAAATAACCTGCAACGGCCAGGGCGGCCGAGGCAATGAGGAGTGGTGCGCTGAACCTGGCACGGTCGACTAGGAACACCACCCCGCTGGCGAGTACAAGCACGGAGCCTCCGCCAAAAAGCGCGGCGCCGCTTCCACGCATATTGAATGATTTTTTTTCTTTCCTGCCGATGACGGCGACCTGGTTGTAGTGATAGGCGAAATGATAACTCCCCAGGGTATCCAGGATATAGGTACCAAAGGTCGTGGGCAGGTATTGGGTGATGAATTCCCGGAGGTACAGGGTGTCGTTCCTGATCTTTTCGATCAGGGCATCGCGGTAAGCCCCGGTATTGGACGTGAAGGCGATATTGGTTCCGGCATAATAGGTTTCGATCGTTTTACTCCTTTTCTTGAGAAGGATAAAATCGGAAGACTGCGCTTCGGTAATCAGGCTGATGCAAAGACTGGTCAAAAGTAAAACTGACTTCATGGTGTAAAATAAAAAACGGCCCCTGGCCGGGCGAATAAATCCTGTTAATCTTTCATCAATGTGTAGAAAATCCCGCTCAGTATGGCGGTGCCGAAAATGAGGTAAAGGATCCCTGATATCCGGTTGATGAGGAGGATGTTCCGGTCGCTCAGTTTTTTCCCGATGGAACCGGCGCCCAGCACTTTACCGATATCACTCAGCATATTCACCCCCAGACAGGTGCAGAACACCATGATCCTTTCCTTGAAATTGTACACCGTGGCCAGGGAAGCGGCCATGATCACCCAAAAGGAAATGACCGCCGGGTTGAGGGTGTTGATGATGAAGCCGGAACTGAAAATGGCGAAATAATTGGTCCGCTTACCCTGCGGCGTTATCTCATCGCCCGCGATCTCCACCGGTTCCTGCAATTTGCGGGGCGGGATCTTTTTCAGGAAGGTGAAGTAGATGCCCATGCCGATCAGGAACAAACTGCCGGCGATGCCGATGGGTATCTTGAAATGAAGGAGGGTCTTCACGGCTTCGGAGAATCCGTTGCTGAGGATGATCCAGATGATGTCGCTGAGCCATACCCCGGCGATGAAACTGAAACCGCCGCGGCGCCCGTGATTGATGCTTTGCTTGATAATGGTAAAAATGACGGGACCCACCGAGAAGATGAGCAACAAACTAATGGCCAGGCCCTTTAAAAATGCATCGGTCATGCAGTAGGATCTTTTTAGGCCTGAAGGTAGGCGGCTGTCCGTTCATTCATAAACGATCAGTTCGCTTTTCCGCCTGTTAAGAAATTTTGCCAGTCTTCCAGCATGCTGCCCTTCAGCACACGTGGAAACTTATGTTGTCCTCCGATCTTCCCCTTGGCTTTCATGAAATCCATGAATGTTTTTTCGGGCAGCACATCCACCACCACTTCCTTCAGGGCGTGTTTCCTTTCCACTTCATAATCGTCGTTGAGTTCTTTCAGCTTGTTATCTATTCGAACCTTCAGGTCCTCCGCATCCACCTTATCGTTGGTGGCCACGAACCAATGGTGTGCGAAGAAATTACCGTAGGGTATGCCGGCCACCGTGAATTCAGGGATCGAGATATTGAGGTCTGAACTCACCATTTCAATGGCCTTGTTCATATTATCCACGCTCAGGTGTTCCCCCACCAGGCTCAGGAAATGTTTGGTGCGGCCGGTGATGATGATCTCGCTTCTTTCCTTGTCCACCAGTTTCACCGTATCGCCGATGGCATAGCGCCAGGCCCCGGCATTGGTGCTGATGAGGATGGCATAATCCTTATGTTCCTCGATCTCGTGGAGCATCAGGGTCTCGGGTTCGGCGACCATATTGCCTTCAGTGTCGAAGTTATTGTCGTCGAAGGGGATGAATTCAAAGAACATATTGTTGTTCAGGGCCAGGTGCATACCGGCTGCATCCTGGCGGTTCTGGTAAGCCAGGAATCCTTCGCTGGCCAGGTAGGTCTCGATATAGGTGATGGGCTTACCCAGTAATTTCTGGAATCCTTTTTTATAGGGTTCCATGGCCACTCCGCCGTGAACATAAAAAGCCAGGTTGGGCCAGATCTCATGTATGTTCTTGAGTTGATAATGTTCGATCACTTTTTCCATGCAGAGCTGAAGCCAGGCGGGTACGCCTACGATGAAACCGATGTCCCAGTTGGGGGCGTTGGCCACCACTTCTTCCAGCTTTTTGGCCCAGTCCTTTTCCCGGGCGATCTTCTTGCCCGGTTTGTACAGACCCAGTCCCTGGAACCAGAAGGGAATGTTCCTTTGCTGGATACCGCTCAGATCTCCGGCGAAATAGGTAGGCCCCTTTTGTAATTGGGTGCTCCCGCCCAGGATGAGCCATCCCTTACCCACCGCGCTCTTGGGTACGTTCTCGTACCTGGACAGGCTGAGGAACTGCTTGAAACTGGTGATGGTATTGCTGCGGATCAGGTCCTTGGTGATGGGGATGAATTTGCTCGTGGCATCGCTGGTTCCGCTGCTGAGGGCGAAATATTTGATGACGCCGGGCCAGCATACATCGGGTATGCCCTCTTTGGCCTTATGCCACCAGGCATCATAGATCTTGTTATAATCGTAAGTAGGTACCAGTTCCTGGAAACGCTGGCCGGGTTGGCGGCTGAGCAGGATCTCATCAAAGCGGTAACGCTGGCCGAATTCGGTGAAACGGGCCTTCTTTAAAAGCTTCTTCAACACCTTCAATTGCTGACGCCGGGGGTCGCTGACCGGAAGGTTCAGCGCCCTGGCGATCGATTTGGGAAGGGTTATATCGATGAAGGCCATTAAAGGGTCGTTGGTTAAGGTGAACAAATATAATCAATAAGCCCAAAAGCCCTGCATGGTTCAAACGCAGGCCAAACGATTTTAATGTATTGAACCCGAAGAATGAGAGATGAATTGCTTGCGACCTGCCAAATAATGAGTAATTTTATCGCCTAAAATTAAAGCTATATGAAGAAGTTCTTTATCGCGCTGGTGTTTTCCATCAGCCTATTCAGAGCCCATGCCGATGAGGGCATGTGGTTACCCATGTTGCTCGGACAGCAGGTCTATAACGATATGGTGAAAAAAGGTCTCAAACTCACCAAGGAACAGTTGTATTCCATCAACAAATCATCCTTAAAAGACGCCATCCTCATCTTTGGCGGCGGTTGCACCGGAGAGATCGTGAGCGACCAGGGGTTGATCTTTACCAATCACCACTGCGGATATGGAGCCATCGCAGGCGCCAGTTCGGTTGAACATAATTATCTGCAGGACGGATTTTACGCTTACAGCAAGGACCAGGAGATCAAAAGTCAACTGACCGTTCAGTTCCTCGACCGCATCGTGGATGTCACCGCTGAAGTGGAAGAGGGCGTGAAAGGACTGGCCTGGGCGGACCGCGTAAAAAAACTCCCCGATGTATACAAAGCGATCACCGACAAGGTGGCCGATAAGGAGAACGGGCTTTCCGGCCGGATCTACAGCATGTTCAAAGGCAACCAGTACATCATGTACGTATATAAGGTCTATCGCGATATTCGCCTCGTCGGCGCGCCACCCGAAAGTGTGGGAAAATTCGGCGGTGATACCGACAACTGGGAATGGCCACGCCATACCGGCGACTTTTCCATCTTCCGTGTCTATGCCACCAAGGACGGCAAACCGGCTGATTACAGTAAAGACAATGTGCCCCTGAAACCCAAACACTTCCTCCCCGTGAGCATCAAGGGTTTTAAAGACGGAGACTTTGCCATGATCTATGGTTACCCGGGCGGAACCAACCGTTATGAAACGAGTTATGGCATCAAGCTGAAGAATGAGATCGAGAATCCTTCCCTGGTCAACCTGCGCGACATGCGGTTGAAGTATATGTACAACGAGATGATCAAGGATCCGGCCGTTAAACTGAAACTCGCCAGCAACTATGCCGGTATCGCCAACTACTGGAAATTCTTTGATGGCGAGACCAAGCAGCTCATCAAGTTCAAAACCTTTGAGGAAAAACAGAAGTATGAACAGAATTTCGCGGCCTGGGCCAAAGGAAAGCCGGAGTTCGAGAATATCCTCGCAGACTACGCCAAAAACTACCAGGAATGGACCCCTTACAGCAAGATGAGGCAATATATCAATGAAGGCATCAACGGTTCTCCGCTGGCCGCCTTTGCCGGATCACTGATCTCGCTGGAGGATAAACTGCTTAAACCCGCCACATCAGCCGCCGACCTGAAGAAAGCGATGGATGCCGCAACGGCAAACCGCAAGGGATTCCTGGAAGGCGAAGACCTGGTGAGTGATGAAAAGATCCTCGCTTCCGTAGCGATGATGTACTATAATGATATCGACAAGAACCAGCACCCCGTCGGTTTTTACGAGACACTGAAAAGTGTTTACGGCGATCTGAAAGACGAGGCCACATTCAGGAAATGGGCCCGCGATGTGTTCTCCAAAACGATGATACTCGACGAGAGCAAATGGAACGCTTTCACGGCCTCTCCAACCGCGGCAGGACTGCAGGAAGATCCGGCATTCGCTTTCGCCAGTGCTTTCATGAAGAATTATACCACCAAGTACTCGCCCCTGTACCAGGCTTTTGTGAGCAAGAATAATGAGTTGGGCCGCGCCTACATGAAAGGCATCATGCAAAAGGATCCGGTTGCCGCTTCCAAAATGTATCCCGACGCCAATTTCAGCATGCGGGTGAGCTATGGCAATGTGAAAAGCTACCGGCCCAGGGATGCCGTGTTCTATGATTATGTGACCACCAGCAAGGGTATTCTGGAAAAATATGTGGCCGGGGATTATGAATTCGACCTTCCGGCGAAACAAGTTGAACTCCTGAAGAAAAAAGACTTCGGTCAGTATATCGACAAACGCACCAACGACCTGGTCATCGGGTTCATCACCACCAACGACATCACCGGCGGAAACTCCGGATCACCCGTCATCGATGCCAATGGTAATCTGCTCGGACTCGCGTTCGACGGAAACTATGAGGCCCTCAGCCATAAGATCGCTTTCGATAAGGACCTGAACCGCACCATCTGCGTGGATGTCCGTTATGTGCTCTGGTGCATCGACAAACTGGGCGGAGCAAAGAACCTGATCAACGAATTGAAACTGGTTAAGTAATCTGATTGTTCTGAAAATATCCGACCGCCCTGATGATCAGGGCGGTCTTTTTTTCTCCCGATCGAAGCGATTAATTAAATAAATTGCCCCGATGATCGAACAGCATAAAATAGACGAATGGCTGGAAACCGGTTATACCGTTTTCCCGGATGCCGTGCCGCCTGAACTGCTGGCCAGGCTGCGGGATCTCTTTGAGCAGGAAATGAGCCACCCCGAAGACGATGAAGGCATGGGCGTAAATACCCTGGAAGGGAAAGACTACGTATCGGCCCTGGCTAATTTATGCCGCAAGGGCAACCTCAGCTGCCTGGAATTACTGGGCTCTCCTTTCATCCTGGAATTGGCCGAATCCATCTGCGGCCCCGATTTTTTCCTCCTGCAGGAATTCGCCGTGATCAAGATCCTGGGCGACAACCTCGAAGTACTTTGGCACCTGGATGTTCCCAACCAGCGAACCGGCCGGTGCTTTACCATGGGCATCTATCTGGACGATGCGGATCCGGGGGACGGAGCCCTTCGCATGGTTCCCGGAAGCCACAAAAGCGATCGGGACATCTGTGAACTCAGGAATGAACCTTCCGTGGAAGTGCCCGTGAAGGCTGGCGGCATCCTGATCCATGATATGATGCTGGCACACAGTTCCGGACTGATGACGAAGAACCCGATACGCCGTGTCCTGTATTTCGAGTTCATGTCGGCCCAACAGGCATTAAGGGAGAACTTGTATGACAGGGAACAGCTCAGCAACCGGATGCGATTGATCCAGCTCGCCATCACCCATTACCGGCAACTGCATCCCGATGAACCTTTTTATAACTGGAGCAATCCCTTTCAAATAGAACCGGATAGCGGCAAAGCCTTACCGGAGTCGCTCCGGGAACTCTACCAGGTCAAGACCTTCGGCAAACCCTCCGCCTATTGCTTTGAGCATATGCACCCAACGGCCCCGGCTAAAAAAACGATTTAACGGTCACCTGCTATCCGGATCCCCATCTTTAATTACCGAACCTGTGTAACATTTATTACCGACCCTGCCTGACGGGTTGTTTAATTTTGTATCCGACAGACAGGATCATTGAACTCCATTTACCAATTCAACCCGATTAACAACTAAAACCGATCTACATGAAAAAGAACATGGGCTCAATCGACAGGATCATCCGCGTGGTGATCGCCGCTGTCATCGCTGTCTTATATTTCACCAATATCATCTCCGGTACCCTGGGCATCATTCTGCTGGCCCTCGGTGGTATTTTTTTACTGACCAGCCTGGTAAGCTTCTGCCCGCTTTATCTTCCTTTCGGGATCAATACCTGTAAAACCAAAACCGAGTAACCATGGCCTATCATGAAACCGATACCCAGTGGATGGGCAAGATGCAATTCAATACCCTTGTGAACGGACATACCATCATCATGGATGCACCGGAAAGGGTTGGAGGTGAGGACCATGGTCCTATTCCAAAACCTTTCATCCTCACCGCCCTCTCCGGTTGCACCGGGATGGATGTCGTTGCTATATTGCGCAAAGCGGGTAAAGAAGTCAGGGACCTGAACATCAGGGTGACCGGCGAACTGAGTAAGCAGGCCCCTATTGAATATGTGTCCATTCACGTGAACTACGAATTCACCGGTGATGAGGAAACCCGGGATGCAGCCCTTCAGGCGGTCACCGATTCCCAGGAAAAATATTGCGGTGTGAGCCATATGCTGAAACAGGTGTTACCGGTGACCTGGGAAGTGAATTATAACACGGTGCTGTTATTTAATAACCGTGTCACTGAAAAAGCAATTGCTTAAACGGAGTTTCCGCACTGAAATAAAAAAACAAGAAAATGATCTCAACATTGAAGACCTTATTCGGCATTGGCCCTAAAACGGATTATAAACAATTGGTGAAGAACGGCGCCCTGATCCTCGATGTGCGCAGCAAAGGCGAGTATGACGGCGGCCATATCAAGGGCGCCATCAACATCCCGATTGACCAGTTGCGTAATAACCTGAATAAGCTGAAGGACAGGAACCAGCCCATCATCACCTGCTGCGCCAGCGGCATGAGAAGTTCAACGGCAAAAAGCCTGCTCACCGGCAGCGGATACAAGGAAGTATATAACGGCGGTGGCTGGATGAGTTTGAGAAACCAGTTATGATCAGCCCGGCTCCCTGAAGGAGAACGGTGTTGCCGACCTCCACATCCTGACCAATGCGATCACCGGAAAAAGGAGCCAGGACGCATTGGCCAGGAATACCCTGCCCAGTTCCGGAGAAGCGTGGGAACCGTTCACCTCCTCAAACAAGATGATGGTCACATTCGTCAGCATCACCGATGCCCATACGATGGTCACCAGGCGTATCCAGTTTTTTCCCTTAATGAAAGCATAGATGGCCACGGCATAATACGGGCCGAAGAAGAGGCTGTCGATCCAGATGGTGGCCCTCCACCAGGCCGGCCGGGCCATGAGTACGGGATCGAAATTGCGCCCATACCAATGCACCAGGTCGATCAGCCAGCGCGGCGGCCATACCGGGTATTGGAAATGATCCGGGTCGGCGATCACCAGTTGCTCCACATCGATCATATACGTGATGAAGAAGAAATTGATGAAGAAGAAAACGATAAGCGCAATATCGACGGGCCGCTTTTTAAGCGGAATGGGTTTCAGGTTCATGCGGTGTTATTTCGGTTTTGATTTTCTTTAAACAGTGGCTTTGATCTTCATGGCCGCAGCTTCCCCGGTTTCGATCGCGCCTTCCATGAAACCCTGCCAGGCATCGGACAGATGCTCTCCGGCGAAATGCGTTTGCAGGAATGATCGCTGCAGGATCGGCATGATGCCGAACCATTGCCCAACCCCGTATAACGCATAAGCGCCTCTCGAATATTGATCTTCTCCCCAATAATAATCCACCTGCTTTTCAAGCCATTGTTTAGTGTCGCCAAACGCGGGCTTCAGGCTCTGGTTGATCATATCGGCCTTCCATTCGTCGGTCTGTGCCTTGATCACCGGCGCTTTGTCCCCGATGGAATATGAGATGAGCACTCCTTTGGATGAGGCCTGGTTCTTCGTGGCGTGATAAAAATAATGGCCAGGCATATCCGTTACCAGGTCGAAACTCTCGTCTTTCCAGAAACGTTGCGAATAGAGCGAGGCGTTCTTGTTGATGCGGGCGTACTGCAGTTCATTCAGGGCCATCTCCATTTCGGGTGGCAGGCCGGGCAGCCATTTGATCTGTTTGACGCTAAAGGTGGGTAGCGTGCAGATGACCTGGTCACCTTCAAAGGCCTTGCCGTTCTGGCAGGTCACTTTCACTTTCTTCCCCTGTTCGATCTTCTCCACTTTATGCTCCAGTAAGATCTTATCGGGCCCGATGGCCTGGCTGATGGACTCGGCCAGTCGGCTATTGCCTTCGGCGATCTTCAGGTCCATCTCATTGGTCTCATTGCTTTCGGCATATTCGCCCAGGGCGGCGTAGGCGCTAACATGACGCAGACTTTCGCCGAAATCGGTACTGTCCATCAGCTCACGCAGTTCCAGGTCGTCTCCGTCGCATCCATTGTTCACCAGGAAACGCCACCAATCGATCTTATCCAGTTTTTTGGCGCCGCCGTCGGTGAGTTTATGATAATCAGCCTGCAGTTGTTTGAACTTATTCTTCCAGGATTCGGAAAAACCCCACTGGCCTACATCGGAATATTTTCCGTTGCGGATGAGGCGGCTGTCGAAATGATTGTCATTCAGCTTCAGTTTGAATTCGTCACATAACGCAATGAGCCGCTTATGCGATTTGCCCACCCATTCGGCGCCCAGTTCCACCACCAGCTTCTCGGCCGGATCGATGGTATGGCTGAATACCCTTCCGCCAATGCGGTTCCGGGCTTCGAGGATCACATAATCGATCTTTCTTTGCTTCAGCTTGTAGGCCGCTGAGAGTCCGGCGAAACCTGCGCCAATGATGATGACCCTGGGTTTTCTCGTGTGGAAGAAACCGCCAAAGGCGTCAGCTCCTAATAAGAGTCCGGCTCCGCCCATGGCGGCGTTCTGAATGAATTTTCTACGGGTGACCATGGAGTAATTTTTTTGTAATATCTTATTTTATTATGGGATTTACAAACCCTGATGAGGATTGATGAAGCAGGGGCTATAAAAAATTGTCTTATTTTCAAAGACCGACAATTATAATCAGCATCGCATGCACAAAGAACACCAATACACCATCACCAATACCTGGACCGGCAACAAGGGCACAGGCACTTCAGGCTATCGTTCCTACGATCGTGGACATACGCTTACCGCCCTTAACAAGGCTTCCGTTTTATGTTCTTCCGATCCGGCCTTCCAGGGCGATGCTTCCCGGTACAACCCGGAAGAATTATTCCTGGCTTCCTTATCTTCCTGCCATATGCTCTGGTACCTGCATCTTTGTTCCGATGCCGGCGTGGTCGTAACGGATTATGAAGATGAGGCGAAGGGAGTCATGGATGAGAACGCGGAGGGTGGAGGAAGGTTCATATCAGTTACGCTTTACCCGAAAGTCACCGTGACTGAAGACCATATGCTCGGCAAGGCCCTTGAACTCCATGAACAGGCCAACCAAATGTGTTTCATCGCCAATTCCTGTAATTTTCCGGTGCATCATCAACCATTGATTTCCGTTTAACAGTACTAAATTTGCGGCATGGCCGAAGACCTAAGGATCATACAAGGAAGCAAGGCGGAAATCTACCAGTCCCTCATCCCGCAGATCAAAGCGCTGATCGAAGGCGAACCTGACGGGGTGGCCAACCTGGCCAATGTCTGTGCCGCATTGAAGGAGCAGTTCGGATGGCTTTGGGTGGGCTTTTACCTGGTCAGGGCTTCCGTGAGTAATGCTGCCGAAGAAGAACTGGTGCTGGGTCCTTTCCAGGGACCCGTGGCCTGTACCCGCATCAAAAAAGGTCGCGGCGTTTGCGGCACCGCCTGGCAGGAAAGCCGGACCCTGATCGTGGAGGATGTGGAAAATTTTCCGGGGCATATCGCCTGCAGCAGTTTGTCAAGGTCCGAGATCGTTGTGCCGATCATCCGAGAGAATACTGTGTTGGGTGTGCTGGATGTGGACAGTGAGGCATTGGCTCAGTTCGATGAAACGGATATGCTTTACCTGGAGGAGATCATTTCTGCATTGCCTTTTTAAAAGGATATTTTTCCCCTGGTTGGTGTCCCCACCAACTGGAATGAAAAAACAAAAACTCTTTCCCCTGGTTGGTGTCCCCACCAACCGGAAAGAAAAGACAAAAACAACGCCGTCTTCTTGTATCAAGTTCTTGAAAGCCTTGATACCACCACCTTTTAAGGGCAGATGGATTATTGCTTAGGCGTATCCTTCCATCCCCATAAATACAAGCAGGCGTAGGTACGATACGGACTCCACTTCTTTGAAACCGTCAACATCTGTTCTTTCATCGCTTTCTTATCTCCGGCATCAATGCCATACAGTTTGCAAACCGCCTGCTGGATACCGAGGTCATCGACCGCGAATACATCCTCCCTTCCCAGGGTGAACATGAGGATCATTTCCACCGTCCATTGTCCAACGCCTTTTATTTTCGTCAGGTAGAGGATGATCTCTTCGTTGGTCAGTTTATTCAGTGTGGCATCCGTGATCTTTTCGTCGATGAAAAAACGGGCTACATTCAGTACATAATTGGCCTTCGCATTACTCAGTCCGATACCCCGCAGGGTTTCGAACGGGGTATCCGCGATCTGCTGGGGAGTAGGATTCTTCCCTCCATAGAGTTCCAGTAACCGCCTATGAAAGACCTGGGCCACTTTGGTGCTCAGTTGCTGGCTCAGGATGGAATTGCAAAGATGCAGGTGAATGTTCTTTCGCCTGACCAGAACAAAGGGCTCCTGTTGTTCGATGATCTTTTTTAGTTTTTTGTCCTTGGATAAATGGTTAACAGCAGGCATTTGTACGTTTTATAACACGTAAGTTCCGTAAAATTATTTTATATAAAAAATGGTGAAATGTTGTGATAACACTTCACCATTAATAGCTTGTTCCTTTTTGTATAATTACGGTAATAATACCCTGTCGATTACATGCACAACCCCGTTGCGGCACATCAGGTTAGTGCCAACAATATTAGAAAGGTTGACGCCATTGCCATTTCCTTTGATGGTTGGGCCGCCACCGGCTCCATTCGTTAAATTGATCGTGGTGTTTCCTCCTGCCAGCATGGCCAGGTTGCCGTTTGCCAGGTCAGATGAAAAAGCCCTGCCACCAACAACATGGTATCTTAATACGGCCAATAATGTACCAACTGGAATATTGTTTATATCCGTGAGACTTAATGCACTTAAAAGCTGGGTAAATGCCGCATTGGTTGGTGCAAACACAGTAAGCGTTGCAGAACTTAATGTGGCAATTAAAGTTGGATCCCCGCCTGGAGCATTATTGGCTCTTACTATGGCTTTTACGAGCGAGTCTAAACCGGATCCCGGAGCTTGTGCCGTAGCTACAATATTGCCTGATGGTTTATTTAAGGCTTTAGATAAGCTGTGAATAACACCATTATCGGCACTAATATCAGCGGTAGCGACCTTAATGCCATTTATATAAACACCTGAAGCGTTGCGGGTAACAAAAACTGAATCGCCGCCGGCGGTTATTACCTTGGCATTAGGACCAGCAGGTACAGAAGCTGCCAGAATTTTTGAACCAAGGGTATGATATAATAATAGATCGCTTAACTGGGTTGAGCTTAACGTTGCAACTGTAGCTGAAGTGATGCCTGCATTAGCAAATGCAGTATTATCCGGTGCAAACACCGTGAAAGGTCCTGCACCACTTAATGTTGTTGCCAAATTGGCCTTAACAACGGCTTCTTCCAAAACACTATAGCTTGCAGAATTCACTACTACATCTGTAATGGTGTTGGTTACAACTGGATCATCATCTTTACTACATGATGACAAACTGATCAATGCGCCAGACATGGCTACCAGTAAAAAACTTTTAATTGTTGCTTTCATTTGTTTAATTTTTTGGTTTCAAAATTAAACATGAGAGGGGTGCATTTTGTTCTTCACTTTTATTAAAAAATTATAAAAAAGCATGACTGTTAAACCTTAAAATAAAAAAGCTGTTTATTATTAAACAGCTTTTTATAAATAATCAATTTTCCCTGTTACCTAATGTCCCATCTCATTTATCCTTCTTTTCTCGTTTTTCCCCTTATTCCATAGCCCAGCTCATCTCCCCACCCTTCTCATCTTTCAAATTGATCCCGATCGCGGCCAGCTGGTTCCGGATCTTATCTGAAGTGGCAAAATCCTTCCTCGCCTTGGCTTGCTTTCGCATGTCGATCAGCAGGTTCATCACCTCGTTCAGTTTTCCGTCGTTATTGTTCTGCTCGTCTTTCAGCCCGAAGATATCTTCCAGGTAAACCCGGAAATACCGCTGCATCATGACCATTGTGTTTGAGGACAGGGCGTTCATTGCGATCAGCCCGTCTTTCATCGAATTGATCACCGGGGCCAGCTCAAACATATTGGCAAGCACCTTGGCCGTACTCAGGTCATCATCCATGAATTCGTCGAACTCATTGATCAGTTTGATCGTTTTGGATTCCAGTTCCGCATCCGCCGCTTCGATCCCTTCCGTGATATTCATCTTTTGCAGGATGCCGTGGGCCTCCCATAGCCGCTTTAATGCCTTTTCACTGGCTTCAAGCGAAGAACTGCTGAAGTCGAGCGGACTCCGGTAATGGCTTTGCAAAATGAAAAAGCGGACCGTCATCGGACTGAACGCCTGGGTGAGCAACGGATGATCGCCGCTGAACATCTCGGTCAGCTTGATCACGTTATTATAGCTCTTCCCCATCTTCTTGCCGTTGATGGTGATCATATTGTTGTGCATCCAGTAGCGAACCGGGCTCTCGTGATTGCAGATGGTGCTTTGCGCGATCTCGCTTTCGTGATGCGGGAACAGGAGGTCCATCCCGCCGCCATGAATATCGAATTGCGGGCCCAGGTACTTGGTCGCCATGGCCGAGCACTCGATGTGCCAGCCCGGGAACCCTTCGCCCCAGGGGCTCTTCCAGCGCATGATGTGTTCAGGTGCCGCGGATTTCCAGAGAGCGAAATCGGCCCGGTCTCTTTTCTCTTCCTGCCCTTCCAGTTCACGGGTGGTCTCCAAGAGGTCGTCGATCACCCGGCCGCTGAGCTTCCCGTAATCATGTCCGGCCGCATATTTTTTAACATCAAAATAAACCGATCCGTTCACTTCATAGGCATACCCGGCCTCGATGATCTTTTCGATCATGCCGATCTGTTCAACAATATGCCCGGTTGCCGTGGGTTCAATGGTTGGATCCACGCAATTGAATTGCTTCATGGCCCAGTGATAGAGGTTGGTATATTTCTGCACCAGTTCCATCGGTTCCAGCTTTTCAAGCAGGGCCTTCTTGCTCACTTTGTCCTCCGCTTCCCTGCCTTCTTCTTCAAAATGCCCGGCATCGGTGATATTGCGCACATAACGTACTTTATAACCCAGGTGGGTCAGGTAGCGGTACAGCAGATCAAATGTGATATAGGGTCGGGCGTGACCGAGATGACTTTCACCGCTCACAGTGGGTCCGCACACGTACATTCCTGCAAGGCCCGGTGTGATGGAGACGAATTCTTCCTTTTGTCTCGTATAGGAGTTGTATATTTTTAATGCCATGGTTTGATCATTTTTTAAATCGCCTGCCGGCGATGGGGTTGTTCTATTTGTTGTCCGGGCGGTTGTTCATCATTCACCATCGTTGCCCGCCCGGATGGATTTCCGGTCGGACGGGCGTCGCACACTTGTACAGACTCAGCCCTGGGCGGCAACGGGAATGTGATCGTAATGAGTTACAAAGATATTAAGCTATGCCGCAAGGGCAACAGAAAAGTTGATATGTGGGGATCGTGAACATGACTGGAGCATGAAGATATCAATTTTTTTCCAAACGCAGGTCGGCGAAGAGCGGGAAATGGTCGCTCAGTTTTTTCACTACCCTGCGGTACTGGTCAATGGAGAATCGTTTGCCAGCGAAGATATTGTCGATCCGGAGTGTCGGGGAAATGCCACTGAAGGTCCTGCCGATGCCGGCGCCTTTTTCTTCAAATGCGTTCTTCAATCCCTGCCCGATGGTACGATAGGCATAGCTGTTGGGCACATCGTTGAAGTCGCCGCAAACGATCACCGGGTAGGGACTTTTATCGATCTCTGCCCTGACCCGCCTGGCCTGTATCATTCTTTTCAGGAACCCCACCCTGAACTTGCCGAGGATGTTCTTGCTCTGCCGGATGCCTTCCTTGTCCTGGAACTCAGGGTCATCAATATATTTCAGGTTGTCACTGCTGAATTTAAGAGACTGGAGGTGCAGGTTGAATACCCGGAACGTATCCTTCCCCCTCACCATATCGGCATATTGAAAGATGGAATTATAATCGTGCGGATAAAAACTGAGGGTCTGTTTGTTGATCAGCGGATACTTCGAAAAAATGATGAGACCGAAATGATGCACATCATCAAAGTCCAGCTTGGGATTGAAACTGTAGAAATAATCGGAGAAATCAAGGCTGTTCGAGATATCGGGCAGGTAATTGATCGAACGGGGTGCCCGGTCGCTGCCCACCATCTCCTGGAAACAGGCCAGATCAGGCTGGTATTCATTGATGAGGTCGAGCATCTTTTGTTTATTCTCCGGATGCGTCTTGTGTTCCAGGATATCGAAATGCTCCACGTTCCAGCTCATCACGCGAAGGGAGCCGGTATCTTTTTTCAGCTCGAAAGGAGCGGAGAACCTCAGGGGGATGATGCGGCTCACCGGTTTGAAGGCGATGAGTATCGCCACCACCGAGATCATCGACCACCGGGGTTTTGCGAACAACCAGAAAACCAGGAATCCAACCAGCAGGATGAACAGGTAAAAGGCCGACAGGGTGAGCAATCCGGTATACCACCATGTCGCAGGGTCCAGGTTGCCGCCATAGCATGCCAACAGGAAGACCAGCGCCAAAACAATATTGACGATGATAAGAATGGTTTTAGTGAACCGCCTGAAGAAATTGCCGGGCATGGATTAAAGATACGATTTGGGGAAAAATGGCCTTGTTAAAATAATTCAGCGACGGGATATTCTGTTTACTCTTCACCCGCCCTTTTAAGTATGTTCTTTTCTTCTTCCGTGAGAAAGTGAAATCCCTTCTGATTGATCTTATCCAGGATCTCGTCTATGCGTTGCTGGGTGATGTTGGCCGTTTTCTGATAAGGTGTCCTTCCACCGGTCTGGTAAAAAACCTTTTCTTTCATGTTGCTCCGTTCCTGTTTTTTATCGGGATTGAACAGGTTGATGAACCAGTTGTATACATTATTCATCCATAGGCTGCCGTCCATACCCCGACGCAAAAAAATCACAAATAAGAAACCAGCGAGGGCGCCGCCCAAAATCGCGAAGCTGGCGGCATTGCCATAACCCAGCGCGCTCACCACATTGATGGCCAGGAATAGCACGGTCAGTGTCCATACGGGTATGCCGCTGCCGATATTCCGAAAGATCCGGTAACCGGGTGAGAAGGTGGTTACGGCTATAGCGAGTGCGGTGCTTCCGGTATTGGAGCCGAACAGGTAAGGGTATTGCTGGTTCACAGGCAATGAAGGAAAGGCATAGCAGGCCAGGATAAAGAAAACAGCTCCGGCCAGGCTTCCATAAATGTAAACCGGGAAGATGAGTTTGTTGCCGGACAGGTCCTGCAGGATGTAACCAAACGCATATAACCAAAGCATGCTGCTTAGCATATTCAGCAATAAGGCGAATCCCGGCAGTCCGCCATGAGAGAACATGAACGTGATCAGGGTCCAGGGCCTTTCGCTGAGCCGGGTCAGGTTTCCCGGCAGGGCCAGCCATTCAATAGCGTCGTAATTCAGGGCTTCGGGTCCGCCGCCCTGGTGTGTGTACAGGTAAAATACCCTGGAAATGAGGATCAGCACGAAGACCACGATATTGAGACTGATGATGGCGATCAGCGCATTGCCGGGTTGCCCGAGGGTGAACCTCCGTTGGCCGGGGTTCTCGCGGTATTCGATATGACGGTCGGCGATGCCCATGTTTGTATTCCTGTTCCAAAAATAAAACATCCTGCACTACAGAATGTTGAACTCAGCGAATTGTTTTTTTGTCGGTGAATTTCCAGAGGATCACGAGGATCAACCCCATCACTAATCCGCCCAGGTGAGCGAAGTGAGCGATATTGTCCGCCTTGCCGGGATGAACACCGCTTAACAGGTCGATGGCCGCGATGATCGCCACCAGGTACTTGGCCTTGATGGGAAAGGGAAAGGGAATGATGAAGAATTGAGTGTTGGGAAAAAGAAAACCGAATGCGGCCAGTAATCCCATCACCGCGCCTGAAGCGCCGATCGATGCCGCATCATGTACCAGCAGGGTTTGTGCGATACCGGCGGCCAGTCCGCATACCAGGTAAAAGATCAGGAAACGTTTCGGTCCCCAGGTCCTTTCTAAAACGGTACCGAACATCCAGAGACCGTACATGTTGAACAGGATATGAAAGAAATTGGCGTGGGCGAACATGTGGGTGACCAGCTGATAAGGCTTGAAGAGTCCGCTTTCGTAGGGATACAGCGCCAGCAGATTCGTCACATCCATACTTTTATCCAGGAACAGTTGCGCCAGGAAGACCAACCCGTTGATGATCATCAGGTTCAGTACGATCGGTGTGGTACGCTGAAAACTATTGCCGTAATTATTGTAAGCCATATCACAAAGTTAACGGTTTAATCCTCATTTCAGTCTGAGCAGGGCCACGCATTCGATGTGGTGGGTATGGGGAAACATGTCGACGGGCTGCACTTTTTCAACCCGGTATCTTTCTGCCAGCAGTCCGATATCCCGGGCCTGGGTGGCCGTATTGCAGCTCACATAAACAAGGGTCGGGGCCGCGATCTCCAGCAGTTTCTGTATCAGTTTCTCGTGCATGCCCGCCCTGGGGGGGTCGGTCACGATCACATCGGGCCGTCCGTGCCGGGCGAAAAACTCGTCATTACAGACCTTGATGACGTCACCGGCGAAGAATTCGGCATGGGCGATCCCGTTCAGGGCCGCGTTCTCGCGGGCATCCACCACGGCGTCTTCCACCACTTCAACGCCAATGACCTTTTTAGCCTGCTTGCTCATGAAGATCCCGATGCTGCCAGTGCCGCAGTAGAGGTCGTACAGGACCTCCTTACCGGTGAGCCCGGCAAAATCCAGGGCCACCCTATAGAGCTTTTCCGCTTGTTTGGTATTGGTCTGGAAAAAGGATTTGGGGGAGATCTTGAAATCAAGTCCACCCAGCTTTTCCATTGCATACCCTTTGCCGAAATAGACCTGTGGTTCCAGGTCGTAGATGCTGTCATTCCATTTCGGGTTGATGGTGTAAAGCAGTGTGGTGATCTGTGGAACCGTTTTCAGCAGGTGGTCAAAGAGTTCTTTCCGGTGGTTCTCCTCATCATGATTCAGGCAGATATTGACCATCAGTTCCCCGGTGGTGCAATATCGGATGATGATATTTCGCAGCCAGCCGGTATGCTGGCGGATGTCGTAAAAGCTGTAACCCTTCTCCAGCGCATGGGAACGGATGGTGTTCCGGATGGCATCGTTCACCGGATCCATCAGGTAACAATGGTCGATATCGATGACCTTGTCGAAAATGCGGGGTGCATGAAATCCCAGGGCGTTCTGCAGGGAGGTTGAAGCCTCATCGTTTATTTCATCGGTCGTGAGATATCGTTTATTGCTGAAGGTGAATTCGAGTTTATTCCGGTATTCCACCGTTTCGTCAGCCCCGATGATGGGGAGCAGTTCAGGCAGTTCCACCTTGCCGATCCTTCTCATGTTCTGTTCGGCTTCCTGGGCCTTGAACTGCAGTTGCCTGGCATAAGGCAACATCTGCCATTTACATCCGCCGCAGATACCAAAATGTCCGCAGAATGGGGTTTCACGATCAGGCGAATAGCTTTTGATCGACAAAACGCGGCCTTCGGCCCAGTCCTTTTTGTTCTTGGTGAGCAGCACATCCGCCACATCACCGGGCACCGCGCCCGAGACGAAGATCACTTTGCCATCCAGCCTGGCCATGGCTTTGCCTTCAGCGGCGTAATCACTGACCTGCAGGTCTTCCAGTACGATCCTGTCCTTTTTTTTTCTCACGGGAGCAAAAATACCGTATTAATCGGTACAGGCCTTTTCGGGCTTGCCATTCCTCTTGCTTGTCATACCGACGTCCACCACCGGTTTTGCGGGCCTGGTTTTGTTAATGAATTGTAATTAATACAGGTGTGTCACAGGCCGCAATGCGCTATAACCGTTGATTTTAAATACATTTGCTATCCTTAAACTATGATGAAAAAATACTTATCCCTCTTATCCCTCCTGTTTATCATGACCCATGTGCAGGCCCAGGGATACCAGGTCACCCTGAAGGCGCCGCAGGTCAGATCGGGCATCGTTTACCTCACCTATCATATGGGGAAGAACCTGGCCATTGCCGATTCGGCCGCCATCAGCAATACAGGAACCGCCATTTTCAAGGGACCCGCCAAACTGAATCCGGGCATCTACGTGATCGTTTTCCCCGGCAAGGCCACCCGCGCCGAATTCCTCATCGATAAATCGATGCAGGTCACCCTCTCTGTTCCCGACACCACCGATATCGTGAACAAATCAACGATCACCGGTTCCCCGGAGAACGTGCTGTATATGCAGTACCAGAAATTCGTCCAGGTGAAGGGTGGACAATTGCTGAAGGAAAAAAATGCCTATGCGCAGTCCAGGACCAAGGCGGATTCCCTGCTCCACGAAAAGAACTACGCCACCTACAGCAAGGAGTTGAACGATTACCGGGATGGCATCATCAGGACCCAGCCCAAATCGATGATGGCGGCATTGCTCAGCGCCATGAAAGAACCCAAACTGCCCAACACCATACCGGTCACCCACCAGGATTCCCTGAACCAGTACTACTATTATAAGAGCCATTTCTGGGACGGCATCACGTTCATGGACGACCGGATCATCCGAACACCGTTCTTCGTCAATAAACTGGAACTCTATTACCAGCAGATCATGCCCAAGGATGCCGACAGCATCATCAAAGACGTGGATTACAAACTCCTGCTGGCCCGGAGTGCTCCCGAACTGTTCAAATACCTCCTCAACTGGCTCACCGACGAATACATCAATCCCAAATACATGGGTCAGGATGAGGTCTTTGTCCACCTTTTTGAAAAATACCACAGCAAGGGCATCAGCAACTGGCTCAATGAAAAACAGATGGAGTCCATCAGCCGCAGGGCCTATATGGTGATGTCGAACCTGATCGGAGAAAAAGGCGCCAACCTGGATATGCTCGACAGTTCGGGCAAACCCGCTCCCCTCTATGGCGTCGAAGCCCCCTACACCATACTGATCTTCTGGGACCCCAATTGCGGACATTGCAAGGAAGAATTGCCGCGGATCGATTCGATCTACCGCGCCAGCTGGAAGCAAAAAGGGGTCAGGATCTACGCGGTCTTCTCCCCGGATGACAAAGGCCTGAATAAATCGCAATGGGTGAATTACCTCAATACGCAAAAACTGGATCCCGACTGGATACATGTATACCAGACCCGGGAAATGGAGGAGGCGGATGCCAAGGCTCAAAAGCCCAGCTTCAGGCAATTGTATGATGTGATCATGACCCCCACCCTTTATTTACTGGACGACAAAAAGAATATCGTGGGTAAGAAACTCACCTGGAAACAACTCAATGAACTGATGGAAGTAAAATGGAAGAACAAGACTTCCAACTAATCATG
This sequence comes from Chitinophagaceae bacterium, assembly GCA_016721725.1. GTDB lineage: Bacteria > Bacteroidota > Bacteroidia > Chitinophagales > Chitinophagaceae > Ferruginibacter. The sequence goes on from JADKHN010000001.1 coordinate 778,938, forward strand.
CGCTTATGAAAAAATAGTTTTCCTGCTTGTATCGGCCCTGTCATATACCTGCCTGTCTGCGCAGACCCTGTTCACTTATGGAAGCGGAACGGTGGACAAGGCTGAGTTCCAGAGGGCTTACAACAAGAACAAGACACCGGTCACCGACAAGGAAAGATCCCTTCGCGATTATCTCGACCTCTACATCCGGTTCAAGCTCAAGGTTAAAGCGGCGAAAGACCTCAAACTGGATACCCTGCCCCAGCTGCGGAGCGACCTGGAATCATTCCGCGGGCAGATCGAAGAGAGTTATATGAACAATGAACCGGCCGTGAACCGGCTCGTGGATGAAGCCTTTGACCGAAGCCAGAAAGACCTTCACCTCTTTCATTTTTTCATTCCGGTCGACAGCGCCATGAAGCCAGGCGATACCCTTAAAGCCTACCTGGCCGCACAGGAAATACCATCCCAACTCAGGTCGTCCAACAATAATGTGGCCCAGGTCGCCGGCAACCTGACCGCGAAATATGTGCTGGTAAAAGGGAACGATCTCGGGTTCATCACCGTCTTCTCTTTGCCCTATGCATACGAAAACCTGGCCTATGGCCTTCGAACCGGCGAGATCAGCAAGCCTTACCGCACCTCAAAGGGCTGGCATGTCTTTTACCTGGCCGGCGAAAGAAAAAGCGCGGGCCGCTGGCGTATCGCACAGATCCTGTTCTCTTTCCCTCCCGGCGAACCCAATGCCAACACCGAGGCGTTGAAAAGAAGGGCCGATTCCGTGCATGACCTGATCGCCCATGGCGAAGACTTCGCTAAACTGGCCGGATACTACAGCGATGATAAAATGACTTACATGACCGGCGGCGAAATGCCCGAGTTCGGTACCGGCAAATATGATCCTTCCTTTGAAAAGGAGGTCTTCAGCCTGAAGAAGGACGGGGATATCAGCCACGCCTTCGCTTCCCCGTTCGGCTATCACATCATCAAAAGGATCAAACAGATCCCGACCCCTTCTGATAAAAACGATGATGGCTTTCTGGCCGATCTGAAACAAAAGGTTTTACAGGACAACCGCGTGAATATCGCGAAAGCCGTTTTTTACCAGGAAGTGACGGAGAAAGTGGGATTGAAAAAACTGAATACCGTTAAAGAGGCCGATCTGTTCCGTTACGCAGATACCATTTCAGCTTACCTGCAGGAACCGGTGAACAAGAAGATACCGATCTACGACAAGGCCCTGCTCAACATCGGCACCAAGACCTACAAGGGATCCGACTGGCTGAGATTCGTACGGGATTATAAATCCGCTGCCGAATTATACAAAGGAGAAAGCAATGCCGCACTGTATGAAAAATTCATCAGCACGTCCGTCCTGGATTATTACCGGAAAAACCTCGAATTCTATAACCCCGAATTCAGGTACCAGATGGATGAGTTCAGGGATGGCAATGTATTGTTCGAGATCATGGAAAGGAATGTTTGGAGCAGCGCCGGTAACGACAGTGTCGGACTGATGAAACATTACGAACAGAACAAAGCGAAATACACCTGGTCCGCCAGCGCCAACATCATCGTATTCAACTGCACCAACAAGACCATCGCTGAAGAGGCCGTCGATGCCATTAAAAAAGGCAAGGATTGGAAAAAACTGCTGGAAGAACAGAACAACGCCGTTCAGGCCGATTCGGGCCGGTACGAGATCGCCCAGATCCCCATGGACAAGGGAGTGGAACCCGCAGAAGGACTGATCACCGCGCCGGTGGTGAACAGCCTGGATGGATCGGCCAGTTTCATCAGATTCATCAAACTCTATCCCGGTCAGCAACAACGGAGCTTTGAAGAGGCCCGCGGATTGCTGATCAACGATTACCAGGTGATCCTGGAAGACCGCTGGATCGAAACCCTGAAAAAGAAATATCCTGTAAAAGTGAATGAAGAGGTCTTTAACTCTTTATTGAAATGATAGGTTGCGGAAAAGAAAAACCCTCCAGGCGGAGGGTTTTTTTTATAGGATCTGCCTGACCACTTCCCCTACGATCTGGGGCCGGCCAAGGGTATAATAATGGAGTACGGGCACGCCCGCTTTCTTCAGTTCCCGCGATTGCTGCAACAACCATTCGGTTCCCACCTTCTCCACATCGGCGTCGGTCTCGCATTTCATGATCTCTTTGCTGAGTGCGGTAGGCAGGTCGATATGAAAGACCTTGGGCAGCATGGTGAGCTGCTTCTTGGTATAGATGGGTTTCAACCCCGGAATGATCGGCACCTGGATCCCGATATCACGACAGGCCTTCACAAAAGCGAAGTATTTTTCATTATCGAAGAACATCTGCGTGATGATATAATCCGCGCCCAGGTCGATCTTGTTCTTGAGGTATTGCAGATCGCTTTCCATATTGGGCGCTTCAAAATGTTTTTCGGGATAGCCCGCCACGCCGATGCAGAACTTGGTCTGGCTGGTATTCTTCAGGTCCTCTTCCAGGTAAACGCCGGCATTCAGGTCAACCACCTGTTTCAACAGGTCGCTGGCATACCGGTGGCCACCGGGCTCGGGCAGGAAAGCGGTTTCGTTCTTGGCCGCGTCGCCCCGTAAGACCAGCACGTTGTCGATCCCGAGATAATTCAGGTTGATCAGGGCGTCCTCGGTCTCATTGATGCTGAAGCCCCCGCAGATCAGGTGAGGGACCGTATCCACGCTGTAGTGATTCATGATGGAGGCACAGATGCTCTCCGTACCGGGCCGCTTGCGAACCACCACTTTCTGAAAACTGCCGTCGGCATTCTTCTTGAACATGTGTTCGCTCCGGTGGTAAGTGACATTGATGAAGGACGGTTTGAACTCCATCAGGGGGTCGAGGTGCTGATAAAGAGACTGGATGCCCTTTCCCTTAAGCGGGGGCAGGATCTCAAAGGAGATCAGGGTGTCTTTTGCCTGCTTGATATGATCGGTGACTTTCATTCGGTGATTTAGACTGCAAACTTAACTAAGCGGGGAAACATAATCAAACTATGTTGACAGGGCCCCTGCCTGCAGTAAGGCCTGCCAGGGTTCAGTAAACGATATTCTGAAGTATGATCGTGGCCCTGCGGGTATATACATTCCCGAGCAATCCCTTATTGTAATAATATCGCTGGGCGATCCATACATACTCATTGAACCAGATCTTGTCCACGATCTGCAGGGTTCCGGGAGGGGGTGGCAGCAAACTGCCTTCATAATAATTCACGGCCAGGTTTCCCAGCAGGCCGAACGGAAGGGAATCCTTGATGCCTTTGACGGTAAAGTCGAGCGTGACACTGCCGTTATAGGTATTGTAAATATCGTTGAGTGAGGCCGGGTTCTTGCACAGCAACCGGGAGGCACTGTTGGCGTAATGGTATAGCCCGCCTGTTTTTTCATTGAGCAGCCAAACGGGGTTATTGGTTGCGGAATCAACGATATTCAGCCATTTCTCTCCGCCCAGTGTTTCCTCACTCAGGGCCTTATAGGTCACATCATGGGATTCTATGAACCCGCCGCCGGAATTGAACGTGGAGTAGCGGTAATACCATTTGGTTCCCAACTTCGGTTTCTGGTTGACGGGGGTCCCGCCACCCGTACCCGTTCCGCCCCCACCGGTCAGGGTTCCGTCCAGCTCCTTCTGGCAGGAGGAAAAACCAACCAGGATCATCGTTAAAAACAGAGATGCGGTGCGAAGGGATGATCGTAGTTTCATGTATTTATATGATGGCGTAGGGGTAAATTTAGTTATTATCAGCCTGAATCGAGCATGGCCGGCCTTTTTTTACCCGCCTGTAAAGTCCTGTTAATTAAAACGGATGACCCGGCTTGTAGATGGTTTCCTTTATTTTTGTAAAAACAGCCCGCTTTGAATTTAACCATACAGACCCAGGAACTGGTCAAGATCTATGGCAGCCGTACGGTGGTGAACAAGGTCTCTTTCAATGTGACCCAGGGTGAGATCGTGGGCTTGCTGGGGCCAAACGGCGCGGGAAAGACCACTTCTTTCTACCAGGTGGTTGGACTGATCAAGCCCGATTCGGGCGAGGTCTTCCTCAACGACATCAACATCACCAGGCTTCCCATGTATAAAAGAGCCCAGATGGGCATCGGTTATCTTCCCCAGGAAGCCAGCGTGTTCCGCAAGCTGAGCGTGGAGGATAATATCACCGCCGTGCTGGAGATGAAGAAGATGAACAAGAAGGACCAGAAAGAAAAACTGGAAGTGCTGCTGGATGAGTTCCGTTTGCAGCATGTGCGTAAGAATAACGGCGACACCTTAAGCGGCGGTGAAAGGCGCCGGACCGAGATCGCCAGGGCGCTGGCCGTAGACCCCAAATTCATCTTACTGGACGAGCCTTTTGCCGGCGTCGATCCCATCGCCGTGGAAGACATACAGGCCATCGTGGCCAAACTGAAATACCGCAACATCGGCATCCTCATCACCGATCACAATGTGAACGAGACACTCTCCATCTGCGACAGGGCCTACCTGCTGATCGACGGCAAGATCTTCAAACACGGTACCGCCGAAGAGCTGGCCGGCGACGAACAAGTGCGCCGTTTGTACCTGGGCCGCAATTTCGAACTGAAACGAAAGGACTACCTGCATGATGAAGCTGCCCGATAATTATTTATCTTGGCACTGAAATGAAACTGCTCTCCTCCGCGATATCAAAACTGGCCAGGATGAGGCTATGGCGAATTGAAAAATGGAGCAACCATCCCGTTGCCGCCCAGCGCGAGGTATTGCAGGACCTGGTCACCGCCGCACAGTACACCGAATTCGGCAAGAAATACGGATTCTCAAAACTCTTCAACGTCAAGGAATTTAAAAAACGCGTCCCCATCCACGAGTACGACGACATCAAGCCCTATATACTCCGGATGATGGAAGGAGAAGAGAACATCCTCTGGAACACCCCGGTCAAATGGTTCGCCAAATCATCGGGAACCACCTCCGATAAAAGCAAGTTCATCCCCATCAGTGAAGAAAGCCTGGCACAGAATCATTTCCAGGCCAGCAAAGACGTGCTCAGCAATTACTACAAGAACTTCCCGTCCAGCGACCTGCTCACGGGAAAAGGCCTTGTCGTGGGCGGCTCACACCAGATCAGCAAGGTCAATGAAGACATCCAGTATGGCGATCTCAGCGCCGTACTGATGCAGAACTCCCCCTTCTGGGGCCAGTGGCTGCGCACGCCTGAATTAAGCGTGGCCCTGCTCGATGAATGGGAGAACAAGATCGAAAAGCTGGCCCAGATCACCGCGAACGAGAACGTGACCTCGGTGGCGGGAGTTCCTACCTGGACCCTGCTTCTCATGAAACGCATCCTGGAGATCAAGAATAAAAAGACCATCAAGGAAGTGTGGCCCAACCTCGAACTCTATATCAATGGAGGGGTTTCCTTTGTCCCCTACAAAGATCAATTCGACAAGATCATCGGCGGAAAGATCAACTACCTCGAGATCTATAATGCCAGCGAGGGTTTTATCGCCGGCCAGCAAAACCCGGATGACAACGGCATGCTCCTCTTCACCGAACACGGCATCTTTTATGAGTTCCTGCCGGTGGAGGAATATGGAAAGGACAACCCGGTGACCGTGGGTTTAAAGGATGTGAAGCCGGGCGTGAACTATGCCTTGGTGATCAGCACCACCGGCGGCTTGTGGCGATACCTCATCGGGGATACCATCCAGTTCACCTCCCTGAACCCCTATAAGATCAAGGTGAGCGGAAGGCTCAAACATTACATGAACGCGTTCGGCGAGGAAGTGATCGTGGACAATAGCGATAAGGCAATTGCGATCGCGTCGGAAAAGACCGGCGCCATCGTGAACGATTATACCGCGGCCCCGGTTTTTTTCAGCGAGGGCAGCAACGGCACCCATGAATGGCTGATCGAGTTTGACCAGGCGCCGGCCGACCTGGGTGTCTTCACCGAAGAACTGGATGCCGCATTGAAGAGTATCAACAGCGATTATGAGGCCAAGCGTCACCGTGATATCGCCTTACGGATGCCCATTGTACACGCCCTGCCGCCCGGCAGTTTCACCAACTGGTTGAGGAGTAAGGGGAAAATGGGGGGCCAGCATAAAGTGCCGCGGCTGAGCAACGACCGAACGGTTCTGGAAGATATCCTGGGAATGAATAAGTAGCCCGCCAACCTTCGGCCCGGCATCAAATACATAAAACAAAATAAGTTTACATTTGTTGATCTGAAAACAGTCATATGAAACTACTAGCAGGAAAAAACGCCGTGATCACCGGAGCTGCGCGGGGAATCGGAGAAGGGATCGCCATTAAATTCGCTGAAGAAGGAGCCAATGTGGCCTTTACTTATGTGAGCGACAGCAGCGCCGAAAAAGCGAAGGCCCTGGAAGAAAAACTCACGGCCCTGGGTGTGAAGGCGAAAGCCTATCAAAGCAATGCCGGAGATTTCGCCGCCTGCGAAGCCTTCATCAATGATGTAATGGCCCAGTTCGGTTCGATCGATATCTGCGTGAATAATGCGGGCATTTCAAAAGACAACCTCCTGCTGCGCATGACCCCCGAACAATGGGATGAGGTGATGCAGACCAACCTGAAAAGCGTATTCAATATGACCAAGCAGGTCATCCGGCCAATGATGAAGGCCCGGAGCGGCTCCATCATCAATATGAGCAGCGTGATCGGCGAAATGGGCAATGCGGGGCAGAGCAGCTATGCCGCCAGCAAGGCCGGCATCATCGGCTTCACCAAGAGTGTCGCCAAGGAGCTCGGAAGCCGCAACATCCGTTGCAATGCCGTTGCCCCGGGATTTGTGGAGACCGATATGACCAGCTACCTGAAAGAAGGCGAAGGCGCCGAAAAATACAAGGCCGATATCCCCCTGGGCCGGTTTGCCAGCACCGGCGACATCGCCAATGTATGCCTCTTCCTGGCCTGTGATATGAGCAGTTATGTGACCGGGCAGGTGATCAGTGCCTGCGGCGGACTGAACATCTGAGTCCATTTTTACAAAACTTTGACAAAGTTAATTAGGCGGACAGGGCCTTCAGGCCTTTCTTTGCACCTCAAATGAAAAGGCTGTTCTCCATATTATTGATCCTGACCACCAGTCTGTATGTACTTCCGGTTAAAGAAGTCATCCACCTCGGCGACCCGGTATGTATGATGGATATGGACGAAGCCAAAGAAGAAACCAGTAAAAAGGAAAAGAACAAGGAACTCTTTTCTTTAAGCGCCAACTATCTCTGCCAGCAGGACTCCTATTCCTGCTTACATCAAATGGTGCCGGTATCGCTTCCCGTACAGCTCCACCTCGTGGAAACCCCTCCTCCCGATCAGGTTTAAGAATTCGAAGAAATTCGACCATTTCATGTGATGCATAGTGCATCTTTGCCCTTATTTCTTACATAATCAACTTGTTTTCTATGAATGGAAGACCCAGCCCTGTAACCCGGATATTCAACCTGGTCAGGCAAAAACGAAAGGATATTTCCGCCATTTATTTCTACGCGGTCATGAACGGACTCATTCTCCTGGCCATCCCGGTTGGCATCCAGGCGCTGATCGGTTTTGCACAAACGAACACCGCATCCGCCTCCATCATACTGCTCATTGTATTGGTCGTGGTCAGCGTCTTTGTCGCCGGAGTGCTGCAGGTAAAACAAATGCAGGTGATCGAAAAGGTCCAGCAGAAGATCTTCGTCAAATATTCGTTCGCCATGGCCCAAAAGGTCCCTGAACTGAAATTATCTGCCGTGGATAACTATTATCTTCCCGAGTTGATGAACCGGTTCTTCGATATCGGCAATTTGCAAAAAGGGCTGGCGAAGATCCTGCTGGATTTTCCGCTGGCCATCATACAGATCCTTTTCGGACTCCTGCTGCTGGCCTTCTATCACCCGGTCTTCATCGCGTTCGGCCTCTTGCTCATCCTGGTGATCAGTGGCATTCTATATTTTTCAGGGACCCGGGGCTTACAAAAAAGTATCGAAGAAAGTACGTTAAAATACAAGACGGCCGGCTGGCTTGAAGAAATGGCCCGGATCATCCGTTCGGTCAAATTCTCCAAATCGACTGATTTTCTCCTGAATAAAACAGACGAGAACGTGACCCGTTACCTCGAAGCGAGGACGGCTCATTATAAGATCCTGGAGATCCAGTTCAAAACGCTGATCGGCTTTAAAACACTGGTCACAACGGCCATGCTGGTTGTAGGCACTTTTTTGCTGCTTGACCAACAGCTCAACGTAGGGCAGTTCATCGCCGCCGAGATCGTCATCCTCACCATCATCAACTCGGTTGAAAAACTCATCAGCAACCTGGATAGTGTGTATGATGTGCTGACCGCGGTTGAAAAAATTGAGCAGGTGACCGACAAGGAAAGTGAATGGAGCGGTACGGTGGTCCTCCCGGATAGCGAGGAAGGATTAAGCCTTTCTCTGCATCACGTCTCCTTCTCTTATCCTGATACCGGGAATCCGGTGGTCAATGATGTCTCTTTCCGGATCAATGCCGGTGAAAAGGTCTGCATCCACGGAGATGAAGGTTCGGGCAAATCAACCTTGCTGCGCTTGCTTGCCGGGACCTACCAGGATTTTTCAGGCGCCATCCTGATCAATGATATCCCGGTCAACAACTATCAACTACCCTCGCTCCGTTTGAAGACTGGCGTGGTGATCAGCCAACAGGATATTTTTGAAGGCACCCTCATGGAGAATATCTGCCTGGGGCTGGAAGATGCGGATATCGCAGAGATCCAGCGGCTCTGCGACAAGGTTGGTCTGACCGAATATATCAGCACACTGAAGAACGGCTTTGATACGCCATTATACGCCACCGGCAGAAAATTACCGGGTCATGCCATAAAAAAGATCCTGCTGGTCAGGGCCCTGCTTAACAAACCCCGTTTGTTATTGCTTGAGGAACCCTGGATCGGTTTGGAAAAAACGAACCAGGCACAAACCCGGGAGTTCCTGCTCCATGAATTGAAAAAAACCACTGTCGTGGTCATTACCCGGGATATAGAATACGCAAAATCCTGCGACAAGATCATCCATTTAAAAAAAGATGGTTGCCAGGTATCCGTAAACAATAAAGATCAAGGCTAAAAAAACGCTTCATGAAAACCTCAAAAGCATATTCAACCATTTACCGGATCGATAAGAACAGCCGGATCAAATACTGGGCCATCGGTTTCGGAATAGCGCTCATCATTATTCTGTTCCTGCCCTGGACCCAGAACATCAGGGCCAGGGGCAATGTGACCACCCTTCGCCAGGAACAAAGGCCGCAGGAGCTGAACAGCATCATTCCGGGTAAGATCCTCCGATGGTATGTGAAGGAAGGCGACCTGGTGAAACAAGGCGACACCATCCTTCAGATCGGTGAAGTCAAAGACGATTACCTGGACCCCAACCTGCTGAACCGTACCGGTCAGCAACTCGATGCCAAGCAGATGAGCATCGAATATTACAAGAACAAGGTTACCGCCACACAAACCCAGATAGGAGCCCTGGACAATAACCGGTCCCTCAAGCAATCACAGCTTGAGAACAAGATCCGCCAGCTTAACTTCAAACTGCAAAGCGACAGCATGGACAATATCGCCGCCGGCAACGATTACAAGATCGCCGCCCTGCAATATAAGCGGCAGCAATCCATGTACGACAGCGGCCTGGTATCCCTGACTCAACTGGAACAGCGAAACCAGTCTTTTCAAAACGCGCTGGCCAAAAAGATCGGGGCGGAAAACAAATTGGGCAGCACCCGGCAGGAACTCATCATTGCCCGGATAGAGATGGACGCCATCAACCAGGATTATGTGGAGAAGGTTTCCAAGGCCCAGGGCGACCAGTTTCAGTCGCTCTCACAGATCGCGGGCGGCCAGGGCGATGTGGCCAAGCTGCAGAACCAGTATAGCAACTACAATATCCGAAGCGGCATGTATTATATCACGGCGCCCCAATCGGGCCAGGTGACCAAGGCGAAGAAGGCCGGTATCGGTGAAATGATCAAGGAGGGTGAGATGCTGGTGGAGATCGTGCCGGATAAACTGGATTATGCGGTAGAGCTCTTCGTTGAACCCATGGACCTACCCCTGGTTTCCATCAACCAGAAGGTCCAGTTCCTTTTTGACGGCTTCCCGGCCATCGTTTTCAGCGGATGGCCCAGTGCATCGTATGGTACTTTCAGCGGACGGGTGGTGGCCATCGAGAACTCGGTCAGCCCCAATGGAAAATTCCGGGTATTGGTCACCGAAGAACTGGATTCAAAAAAGCCCTGGCCCAAAGAGCTGAAGATCGGGGCCGGCACACAAGGCATCGCCTTATTGAAAAATGTACCTGTTTGGTATGAACTGTGGCGGAACATCAACGGGTTCCCGCCTGATTTTTATAAGCCGGGAATGGAAAAAAACAAGACAAAATAAAATGAAGAAACTATTCATACCCTGGATCCTGTGCTTTCTTTTCCAGGACACGCAAGCCAACGACAGCGCCAAAGTGCTGAGCCTGGAAGGCTTTCTGCAGATCGTGAAACAATATCACCCGGTAGCCAAACAGGCAGGCATCCAGGTTGAACTGGCGAAAGCCGGTCTGACCGCCTCCCGTGGAGGCTTTGATCCCTTGTTGGGTATCGGGGGTCAAAACAAGACCTTCGACGGGATCAATTATTACCGGGATAATTCAGTGCAATTGAATATCCCCACCTGGTACGGTATTGAACTGCGGGCCGGACTGGAATACCTGGGCGGATTGCGGACCGATCCGAATGAAACCCTGGGTCAGACGAGTTTTGCCGGGATCAGCGTGCCGCTCGGGAAGAACCTGTTAATGGATAAACGCAGGGCGGCCTTACAAAAAGCGAAGATCATGGTGAAAGCTTCGGAACAGGAAAAACGGGTCATGCTGAACGACCTGATGATGGAGTCCGTAGAAACATACTGGCAATGGGTGGAAGCCTACCTGGTTTACCAGGCCTACCAGGATGTGATCGTTCTGAACCGCAAGAGACTGGATTGGGTCAAGGCGGCCTGGCGTAATGGTGAACGGCCGGCTATTGATACCACCGAAGCCCTGGTCCAGCTGCAGCAGTTCGAATACCAGCAAAACGAGGCGAATTTAAAATGGCAGAACGCCGGAGTATCGCTGAGCGCTTATTTATGGACAACCAACAATAACGCTTATACCCTGCCGGATGATGTAAGGCCCTTAAAAAGGTTACCGATCTTTTCGACGGGGTGAATTTCCCGGAAATTGAACAACTGGCCGAAGAAGCACAAAAATCTCATCCCGAATTGCAGTTATATACTTTCAAGCTGAATACGCTGGAGGTGGAGAGGAAACTGAAATTCCAGGAGTTGCTGCCCAAGCTAGACCTGAAATACAATCAACTGGGAAAGGGTTACAACATCGCCTCCACGGCTACGAGATCCTGGTTCGACAACAATTACCAGTACGGCGTGAACTTCAGCATACCCCTGCGTCTCAGCCAGGGAAGGGGAGAATACAGGATGGCCAGGCTGAAGATCACCGAAACGCGTCTTGAACAGAGTAATAAAAAAGTGCTGGTGGTGAACAAGGTCAGGAATTATTACAACCAGCTGGTGAACTATAAAGCGCAGGTCAGTCTGCTCCAGCGCACCTATGCCAATTACCTTCGCCTGCAACGGGGCGAGGAGACCCGGTTCTTCAACGGCGAAAGCAACCTGTTCCTGGTCAACAGCCGGGAGAACAAGGCGATCGAGACCATGATCAAACTGACCGAAATGGCGGTGAAATACAACAAGGCGGCCCAGGCCCTGCAATGGGCAGCGGGGATACTATGGAGATAACCCTTAAAAAGTCAATTGTGACGCAAGGACAAAGCCGTTATTCCGCTGCATGATGGTATTGTTGTTCACCTTCCTGCCTTGCTGTAACACCTGGTTGAAATAACCCAGTTCAACGGAAACCGATTTATTTAAACGGCATCCCAGCAACAGGAATACCCGGTTTTGGTCAAAGATATTCACGCCTACATTTTTTCCCGCCCCGATAAATAGTTCATCCGCGGCGGCTCCGTAAAGCTGGAGTTGTTTCTTTTCCAGGAAAGGATACTGTATCCTGCACAGGTACCGGAACCGGTGTGCGAACAGCCAGTCTTCAACCTCCCGGTCCGAACCCGCCCTGATCCTCGCGAGCCACCTTTGCTCTGCCCTGATCCTGCTGGTGATGGATAATTTTTTGACCGCTTGTTTTACGATCACCTGTTCAAACAGGCGGTGCTCCGGAAATCGGCCATTTGAGGCGATGGGAAAATCTCCATAGGGAAAGGTCTCTGCGTGGGCATATCCAGCAGCCAGGCTCAATTGCTGGGTGGGTTTGAATTGAATGGCGGTCCGAAAAAGGCCCTGTTGCCAGTCTTTCAAACCATTCGTCCGCCTCCACTGGTATTCGATCAGCCAGTCGGTTTTCTTGCTGATCGATTTTGTAACGAACAACTGGATCCAGTTCGTTTGGTTATGATCGTTCAGGCGATCGTTTTGCGCATGGCTTTTGACCGATGGAAACAGCAGAAAGAGCAGGATCGTTTTTTTCATCATGATGACCTGAAGGCGACGGGGTGGTTCAATTTTTTATGCGGTCCGAAAAAGATGCGCAGCAGGATCCTGAATGCGGTCAGCTCAATGAATACAAAACAAAGCGCCATCAGTGCGATCAATATATACTGATCGTGTTGAACATAGGTAAACAGGACGTCTATGCCGATAAAGGCCGCGGTGATCGGAAAACCCAGTATCCCCATGGCCGCCACCAGGAACAAAAATCCTGTTGTGTTCTGTTCATAGACATAGCCGTGGAACCGGTTCAGCGAAATATCCTGGTCAATGGCATTGATCTTATGCAGGCAATGATAACCCAGCATAAAAGCCAGCATCACACCAGTAGCATAAAAAAGGATCTCCACCAGCTCAACATGCTCAGCGTTGAATACAACGGCAGCGATGATGAACAAATGAGCCGTCATCAGATAGGTCCATGCCTTTAATGCCGACCGCCTGTACACAAAGGCAAAAAGGATCACGGCCAAGGCTACAGCCATCAAACCGATTGACAGGGCGTTGCCTAAATCCGGAACGGAATTGTGAAAAGTATAACCCAGGATCAAAAGGATAAGTCCGGCAAGTGTGAGCGCGCCGATCAAGAATCCGGATCCTAAGAAATGCAGTTTTTTTCCCACCCATTTGAACGGACTCCAGAGATAAGTGAACATGATGCTGTCCAGGTTCCATTCTTTAACGCTCAGCATATAAAGTGACACCCTGAATTTCGACAGGGGCTTTTGCTTGGGTATCACATAATGGAAATATTGATGATGCACCAGGTAGTTCAGTACGGAAGGCGATACCAGCAACTGGTACGTGCGCAAAAAGGCATTGCCTGCAAAATGCAGCAGGACCAACCAATGCAATCCTACTGCCACTTCAATGAACATCAGTCCGATCTGTGCTGCCGAAGAATAGGCTATTTGTGTCTTAACCGTAGGTTGTACCCTGGCGATCAATGTTGCCATAATGGCTGTAACCGCCCCGATGCAAATGATGACAACCTTGGCCCAAAGCATGTCTTCCCAGAACGGGTGGGTGCGCAGCAATAAAAAAACACCAATATGCACGCTTACCGAACCGTAAAATATCGCTGAAGAAGCGGTGGGACCTTCCATGGCCCTGGGTAGCCAGCTGGTGAAAGGGAATTGTGCCGATTTGATGGTTGCCGGCAGGATGATCATACAGACGATAAAGATGGTCATGCCCGATTGGGCGGAGCTTAGTGCCACGCGGCCGGCTTCGCCCAATTCGGAGAAACCGATATTCCGGTGGGTGAGGTGGTGCATCATCCACATGGCCAGCATGAGTGCCACATCGCTGATGCGGTAATTGGCAACGGCCTTGAATGCGTTTTTTACCGGTAAATACCGGTTGCGGTAAAAAGCGATGAGTATGAAAGAGCAGATCCCCTTTATTTCCCATCCGATGAACAGGGTCTCAAAATTGCCGGCCAGTATGATGAAATTAAAAGCGGTCGCGAACAGCAAAATGGTATTGAAGAACCGTTTATATCCCTCGTCGCGGTGCATATAATATTTACTGAACGTAGCCACCAGGAAAAACAACAGGGAACCCACAATGCTGAACACGGCGGTCACTTCATCGTAATACAACTGTATGGCGAAAACAAAATGGTCTGTTTGATAGAGGGTGGCGATTTGTTGACTGATGGGTTCAATTCCATTGACCAACCAGACCAGGAAAAATGTCAGCGCCATCAAAATGTTGGATACTTTGGCGATCCGTACGATCCGTCCGATGGCCTTTTCACTTTTATTCTGCCAAAGTAATGTGGCCAGGAAGGACAAGAACGGGATGGCGATGAATAAAATGAGTAGTTGATTCATACCGGGACAGTTTCTGAATAAGTTTAATCAAGTAAATACACCGGGAGATTTTCCTCCGTGGCATGCACAATATGATTCGTTTCCATTTCCCGGGCGTTTTCCAGGAACTCTTCCATATTATGGATCGTTTTTATTTCCCCGGCCGCGGTAATGGGGACGTAGGGTTTGAACTCCCCGTCCCGGAAATAATAGAAATGTTTTTCCTCCGGGTGGAGAGCCACGATATGCACCCACTCGTTTTTATACCATTCAAAGACCTCGGGGCTGGATTGAATCGCTTTCAAAACAATGTCCGGCTTATGCTCCACGATGACCAGCAGCCTGACCGGATCATGAACTTCGATCATTTGCCAGGGCAGTCCGGGCCGGAGGTCGCCATCGCTGCTGTTCGCCACACCGAATAATCCCATCACATTATGCGGAAGTTTAGTACCGGCCCCCATCTTGATATTGTCCACCCTGGAAAAATAATATTCCAGGTTGATGCCGCCGCAGACCAGTCCGATCGGTCGCATCACGGCGGTCAGTATAGCGCCATCCGGATCGGTGGAATGATCATAGCTGTTCAGGAAGGCCCTTCTGTCCAGGAATAATCCCTTCGATGTTCTTCTCCGTCCGATGATCGCCAGGGTATTTGTTCCGTGACCTAATTCCGGCCGGGGTTCAAACAGGGAAACTGAACGGCTGTGGATGGCCTTACGGACCTTTTCCAGCTCCTGTTTGGTATTGATCGATGCAAACCGCCGGCTTCGTTCTTTGGCATTCAGGTTCAACGCGGTTTCAAAATTGCGGATATTGATGAGGTGCCTTTTGGCGTTCTCCGGGCTCAGGATATCTTCGTCATAATAACCCCATACATCCGCTGCCGTATCATGCATGCTGCCGATGAACTGGGTCGTTTCCGGGATCACGATCCCCCTTCCGGCCAGGATCTCCCTGACCTTTTTATGATTCAGGATAAATGACTGAACCCGGGCATTGGTAGCGCCCGGCCTTCCGCTGCAGGCGCCGCAATCATGTGCGCCATGATGCGGATTATTGGCGCTGCTGCTGCCATGCGCCACAAAATATACAATGGGCGCAAAATGCTCAACCAGTCCAATGCCCCGTAAGAAGTTCTCACCCCGGGTTGCCATCTCCTCCAATGTATAGCCGATCTGCAAGCCGTTTTCCTCGTCGGCCGGATCCCGGTTCTCGATGGTGAGGACAGAATGCTTGTCCATATGCCCGTAGGCATTCGAAATGGCCGGACTCATTTTAGGACTGAACAACAACTGGATCTTCTTCACAAAGGCCCAGAAACCAAAGAGGATGCTAAGGATGAAGCCCGACAGGATGCCATGGGTATGTTTGGTATAGATCAACTCGTCCTTACGGACCGAACGGGCCTGTGATTCCTTGATGAGATATTTTGGTGTTACCGGGGCCGGACAGAGTTTATCATAAAACTTTCCCCCCTCCTGCTGAAAATAAAACTCCACGCCGAAAAATCCGGGGGCACCGAAAGTTTCGGCTTGTTTATCAACGGCCTCAATATGTCGGCGTATGGAATCCTCCCTTTCATCGATGCAGAAGATGGCC
The DNA here is from genome assembly GCA_016721725.1 of Chitinophagaceae bacterium. Classification (GTDB taxonomy): domain Bacteria; phylum Bacteroidota; class Bacteroidia; order Chitinophagales; family Chitinophagaceae; genus Ferruginibacter. Next base: position 794,927 of record JADKHN010000001.1, read on the forward strand.
TGTAAAGAGACTTCCCTCGGCCCGGTTGCCGCAATGGAATTTCCGGGATCAGCTTGCTCCTCCCTTTCGCCCGGAGCGGGATCGGGGTTGGCCAGCAATATCCCCTTCAATACCGAATCGTAATAGCTCCATTCAAAAGCGTCCTGCCACAATTCAATGACCTCCGCCAATTCGGTCTTTTCAACCTCCGCAAATAAATCAACAGGGGGTTCCGTAACCTGGCAGGCCAGGGGTTTCCAGTTATTGCCGAAGGCATGAATCAGGGTATCCAGTTCCAGCAGCAGCTCAAATTCCAGCAGGTCCTTCAGTTTGATTTGTTTCCGGTCGAGCAGGGTTTCCGGATGATCCTCCACGGCGCTGACAAAGCCGCTCCATCCATGATGCGCAAATTGCTGGTCGAATAAATATTGTTCGTAGTACTCTTCCTTACCAACGATCGTACCCAGTAATTCCGTAAGCGAAAAATCCCCGGCTAAGAATTTCTGCCTGACCTTCTTTGTTTTAAAGAAACTGACAAAACTATGCTGCTCCATTTCCTTCAGGCTGTCGAGGAATGGTTTTTGGACAACCGGGAAATGAGCGATGGCAATGCCCTGGTCGAGGAAAGCGCAGAGAATGCGAAACAGGAGCGGATGTACCTGGTTATCCAGGTCGAGATGATAAATGGTTTTCCAGTATTTTCTCAGTTTGCCAATGCGCGGATGATTGACGGTATCGTAGTCCTGCCGGATGAGCTTATCCTTCCAGTGGCTTAGGTTGTCCCGGCCTTTTTTACGGCAAATGACCATCTCCAGCACATCTTCCCTAATTCTTCCGGTGGCATGCATTTCCCGGTATTCCGGCAACTGCAGATGCACCTGGAAGCCAAAGATCCTGGATGCCTTGAAGATCGCATCATAGAATTTCATGTGCTGAAAGGCGTGCAGGGAATTATGATGAATAAAATCCTTTAATGCCTGCTGGGCAGGTAAAAAGTGCTTTAGTTCATGAACGACCTGGGCCTCATTGAATGAATGCTTGTTCATAATTATATTTAAACGGGCGGAGCACCTGCTCATCCGCATCTATTCATTAATGCCTTAGTTCAACCACGCTGAATTCGGGGTTCTCTTCGTCTTTGATGTATTCCACATCGGGGTAAAAATCAACCTTGCCGGTTTCCACATCGTACATGGCGCCCACCACGCCGATCTCGCCATTCTCCACCATCTGTTCAATGATGAAACTGCGTTCGATGATGGCTTTCACCGACCGGCGGACATTGATCGAGGCCACATTCTCAACAAACCTGCTGTTGGAGGAGGTCCTGTTGCCGGAAGTCTCTGTTTCAGAATAAACTGCGGGCTGCAGTTTGGATAATAGCTCGGTGAGGTTTCCCATCTCAACATGGTCACAGGCACCCTTGACCGCCCCGCATTTGGTGTGTCCCAGCACCACGATCAGTTTTGATCCCGCTACCTTGCAGGCGAATTCCATGCTGCCTAAAATGTCGGTGTTAACGATATTGCCGGCGATCCGGACGGAGAAGATATCCCCCAGGCCCTGGTCGAAGATCAGTTCGGCGGAAGTCCGGCTGTCGATGCAGCTGAGGATCGTGGCGAAAGGCCACTGGCCTGAGCTGGTTTCATTGACCTGTTCCAGCAAATTCCGGTTCGCCTTTAAATTATTGACGAAACGGTCATTGCCTTTTTCCAGTATTTCGAGGGCTTTTCTCGGACTGATCGTACTTTGAATTTCTTTGTTCAAGGTTTTCATTATTTAGATTTTTTAGTGTACTGACTGTACATGTGAATAATTTTCGATCTCATATTTTTCATGAAATCCCACCAGCTGGCAATTGATGCCTTTCAAAGGAACTTTGATATCCCGGAATTCCTTGATCAGTTCAAGCACATCATAGTCGATATAACTGGTGTTTGAGGCATCGATGATCACCCTCGAATTCTCGGGTATGTGATCCAGTGTTTCCCTGATCGCTGCTTTGTTCAGGAAAGAGACCTCTTCCGAAAGCCGGATCTTGATGATATCCCCTTCGTGGTGGTTCTCTTTATGGAAATAATAGGAATTCTTAAGATTGCCATAGAGGATGGATCCGGCGGCTGTGACCAGTCCTGCCATAACACCCACCAACAAGCCCTTGCCGCTCAATGCCGGTATCAGGGCAAAGAGATCGATGCCGAGGATGACCAGGACGGTGACAATGAAGGGAATGAACTGGAATTTACCTGCATTCCAGAAATTAGTAAATACGGAAGGCTTGGCGAGCTTATAGCCTGTTAGCAACAAGATAGCCGCCAACGCCGACAACGGGATCTTATTCAATAGGCCCGGGATCAGGATGATCGACAACAGCAGCATCAGGCCGTGTACGATGGCGGACAGTTTTGTTTTAGCGCCGGAGTTGACATTTGCGCTGCTTCGTACGATAACACTGGTCACCGGTAGTCCGCCGATCAGTCCCGCAATGGAATTTCCCACTCCCTGGGCAAACAATTCCTTATTGGTATTGGTCACCCGGCGTTCCGGATCCAGGTTATCCACCGCTTCGATACTCAACAGGGTTTCCAGGGAAGCGATGATCGCGATCACGATACCATATACGATGACCGTTCCGTTCAGGAAGCCCCTGAAATCCGGCAGGGTGAAAAATCCGAAGAATTCGCTGGCGCTGCCCGCCACTTTGATCTGTACGAGGTGTTCCTTTTCGAGCGCCAGTTTACTGCCGGTCTTGATCCAGATCTCATTGATGACAATGGCCACAACCACGGCGACAAGGGCCCCCGGTATGATTTTCACCCTTTTTTTGATGAAGGGTTTATCCCAAACGATCATGATGATGATGGACAAGAGGCAGATCAGGAATACGCCCAGTTCGATATGTTGAATAGGCTGTAACAATTCGTGCATATCCTCGTTTCCGAAAGGAAACAATTCGGTGATATTCCCCTTTTCGTCTTTATCATACCCAAAAGCGTGTGGTATTTGTTTGGCGATGATGAGGATACCGATACTGGTGAGCATGCCCTTGATCACGCTACCCGGGATATAGTTGGCGATCCCGCCCAGTTTCGCCAGGGCGAGGCCCATTTGAATGATCCCGGCAATGAGTACGGCACATAAGAACAAACTAAAGTCGCCGATGGATAAAATGGCGCCCAATACCAACGCTGCCAGTCCGGCTGCCGGGCCGCTGACACTTAACTGGGAGCCGCTCAGGAAACCGATGACCACCCCGCCGATAATGCCGGAGATCAGGCCACTGAAAAACGGGGCGCCGGAGGCCAGGGAGATCCCCAGGCACAGGGGCAATGCCACAAGGAATACAACCAGGCCTGCAGGTATATCCTTGCCTGCATGAGCAAACATGTTCTTGTTCATAATCTGATAAATTACTGTTGGGTATTAATGAAAAACGGAGATTGCCGGAAACCGACAGAAGACCTATGCCTGTTCGGGAGGCATTTCCAGCAGGGAAGTATACGGTGCCGGAAGCGATATCGCGTGGATGATGTAAAACTTGTTCTTGGTAATGATATAGGTGCCGAAAGAGAGCCCGGCATCAATGTATTTCTCTTTTTCGTTAAGGTCTTCCTTTTCGATGGACTTGCCGGAGTCGTTGCCGCTATTGTCATCCAGGTCGGCGAATTCGATCTTATTGGCTGATACAAAAAAACCTTTATAGTTTTCCAGCACCGCTGAAAACAGCGTTAACAGCGTAAAACATATGATCAGGTTTTTTTTCATCGAGCGGCAAAGATAGTCAACCAATCCATAAGAAAGGGGCTGATTTTGTAAATAAATATATAAATTACTGTTAATACAAAACTCCCGTTTAGTTGTTTACCTGTACATTTGTCAGCAGATGAAGCCTTTTGAGAAAATATTACAGGATAATAAGCAATGGGCCGCTGAGATGCTGGAAAACGATCCGGATTATTTCAACCGGCTGATCAAGATCCAGTCGCCGGAGGTTTTGTGGATCGGCTGTTCCGATAGCCGGGTACCTGCCGACAAGATCACCGGGACCGACCCGGGTGAGATCTTTGTACACCGGAATGTAGCCAACCTGGTGGTACATACCGACCTGAATCTGCTGAGCGTATTACAATATGCGGTTGAAGTGTTGAAGGTCAAGCATGTGATCGTCTGCGGTCACCATAACTGCGGAGGAGTAAGGGCGGCATTGAAGAATCATAGTCTTGGCCTGATCGACAAATGGCTTTGGAATATCAAGAACGTATATAACCAATACCGCAAAGAGATCAATGAAATGCCTGATGAGGATGCCCGGGTGGACCTCCTGACCGAACTAAATGTAAAAGAACAGGTGCTGAACCTGGCCAAAACATCGATCATTCAAAAAGCCTGGAAAGACAGGAAGAGCCCCGATCTACATGGCTGGGTCTACGACCTGCGCGACGGGATCATCAACCCGGTATTCGAAATGCCTGCAGGGAGCCAGATCGATGAGATATTCGAGTATGATAATTTGTAGCTACGGGTCAAAAGAGTTTACACCTTTTAAAAAGGTGTAAACTCTTTTGACCCTCTTAGCCCTTTTTATTCTTGAATTTTTCGATCGCCTTCCGTGTAAAATCGCTTAACACCAGTCTTCCGCTGATCGCGGCCCTCTCCTTCAGTAATTCATCCCAGTGTTCCGTGCCTTTCCAGAAGATCTTCTTCATTTCGGCCATGGCATCCGGACTTGAGTGCGCCAGGGTGTTGGCCAGTTTATAGACGGCCTCATCGAGGTTCTCCATATTCTCATACACTTCAGCGAACAATCCTTTCTTTCTCGCCCATTCGGCATTGCGAAAGGTTCCCGCGTCAATGGCCAGGGCGCTGAAAGCCGCGGTACCGATCTTCCGCTCAACAGCTGGCCCTACCACAAAGGGTCCGATGCCCACGGCCAGTTCGCTCAGCTTCACTTCGGCATGACGGTTGGCGATGGCGTAATCCACCGAGGCCGCCAGTCCAACCCCGCCGCCCACGCACTTCCCCTGTATGCGGCCGATGATGATCTTCGGGCATTTGCGCATGGCGTTGATCACCAGGGCGAAGCCGCTGAAAAAATGAAGTCCCTCTTCCTTGGTTTTGATCGAGATCAGTTCATCGAAACTGGCTCCCGAACAAAAAGTGCGGTCGCCGGCGCTCCGGAGGATGATCACCTTGGTCTCCTCATGGGTTCCGGCGAAATGGATCTCACGGGCCAGCTCCTCCAGGATTTTACCGGGTAATGAATTGCTTTGCGGATGAAAAAATTCAATGGTGTTGATGCCATGCTCGATATGGGATCTGACATATGCTTCCGTATTCATAAAAAATGGCTTTGATCAGTGGATGCAATTTACTCCTTTTTTTGCCTGAGTCCGATGACCAAAAACAGTCCGGAGATCTCATTTTTTTTCGTACCTTTTATACCTATTTCCTTGTTGTTAAAGACCTTTTTCCCGCTTGCTTTAAAATCTAAATTATGAAAACAGGCCTCTTCTTTATTTCCCTGCTGTTTATTGTACATGAAACCCCGGCGCAGTCCCTGGCGGTCAATACCGATGGCAGTACGGCGAATGCCAGCGCTCTCCTGGATGTGAAAAGCACGTCAAAAGGAATGCTCATTCCCAGGATGAACAAGACGCAAAAAAACGCCATAGCCACTCCGGCGAACGGCCTGTTGATCTATCAGTCCGCGCCGGACAGCATCGGTTTTTATTATTACCAGAACAGCCAGTGGAACTGGCTGACAGACAATAAAAAAAGCGACAGCAGCTACTGGGGGCTCCATGGCAACCTGAATACTACCCCTCCTTCCTCATCCAACTCGGCCCCCATCAATTATGCCACCGATACCTATCTCGGCAGTTTTGACGCGAAAGACGTATCCCTGCTGGCGGGTGGAAATGAATTACTGCGCCTGAAACAATTTGCCACCGGCGGAAGAATAGGGTTGTCCAACAGGAACCCCGAGTATTCGCTAGACATGAGGATCACGGAGATCGCCAATGAGACGCAGGTACAGGGATTGCGGATCATCCCCAATTCGCTGTTCGATCTGTTCGTTAGCGACAATAAGAATAAGGGACTGGTCATTGGCAGCAACCCGAACAACGCCAATGATTTTGCCATATGGAACCATGCCAACAATATCAACGGGTCCATCAGAATGGGATTGGATTATTATGATAACAGCATCCTTCCCGCTTTTAACATCACCGGGTGGGGACAAGGGATCTACCAGCGTAACCCCAAATACATGCTGGACATCAATTCCATGTCGCAATTCGCCGCGGCCAATAACCCCGCCACCAATAAGAATGGTATCCGGATCCTGTTCCCGGGCCAGGTTGGCAACAATACCCTTGAAAACGGGCTCCTGATGGGTGTTGACATCCAGAGCGGCTTTAAAAGCTATATCTGGAACTATACGGATGGCACCAGTTCCAATACAACAGACCGGGTCATCAATTTCGGGGTGGGGAGCGATGTCATCAATGCGATCAACCTGCCCACGATGCAGATGCAGAACGGGATCATCAGTATCGGCCATGTCAAAACGGGCGCTCCATCCCCCGGGGTGCTGAATATCCAGACCGATTACGCCCAGGGGGTATCTAAAAAAGGAGTCTCCATCCTTGATTTCAATACCAATTCCGAACTGGCCTATATGGGGCTGAACGATGCCGATAACCTGGAGTTATCAAAATACAGCAGCGGGGATATCATGATGAATACGAACAATACCCAAAGGATGGTCATCAAATACTCCGGGAACATCGGTATCGGCACCAACACCCCCAACGCGGCCCTTCAATTTGAAGATGCCTATGATAACCATAAGATCGTGCTGCACAATAATTTTCACGGCAACTTTCCGAATAATGAACATGATTTCTTCGGGTTTGGCGTGAACAGCGGACTGCTTCGCTACCAGGTGCCCCGGAATTTCACCGACCATGTCTTCTATGCGGGAAACAATGCCGGCACCGCTTCCAACGAGCTCATGCGCATTTCGGGTAACGGTTATGTGGGCATCAGCAACAGCAATCCCCAGGCGCCCTTGCAATTCTCCGATGCGGATGCCTACCGGAAGATCGTACTCGCCGGGTTCAACTATAATAACGATTTTAATTTCTTCGGCTTCGGCCGCATCAGCGGGGAATTGAGATACCAGGTATCCTTTAATAATGAAGATCACGTTTTCTATGCCGGCGATGCCGGAGGTTTCAGCTCCACCGAATTGTTGAGGATAAAGGGAAATGGAGACCTGGGCCTGGGTACCAACTTACCGGTAGCTTACGGGCACGGGGGCACCAATAAGATCATTGAATTAAAGAACCCCGTTGGCGGGGCAAACGTCCAGTCGCACCTCATCCTGTCTTCCAACGGCAGCAGCGGCGCACTGGGCGGATTGACCTGGGCATCCACCGCCCTGGCCGGAGAGCAACGTACCGGGTTCATCGGATCCGTTTTTGAGACCGCCAACCAGACCAAATTATCTTTCTATAACCGGGATAATGTCGGTGTACTGGGTGAACGCTTTTACATACAGGGTAACGGCAACGCCTGGCTGCAGGGCACGCTTACCCAGGCGAGCGATGCAAGGCTCAAAGAGAATATTCAGCCGCTCAACCCCGCACTGGAAAACCTGTTGCAGCTAAGCGGCTACTCGTATGACTGGATCGGAGAGAACAAGGATAAGGAAAAGCAAATAGGCTTGCTCGCACAGGAAGTCCAAAAGGTATATCCGCAGCTCGTGAAACAAAACGACCGAGGAGAGCTGAGTGTGAATTATACCGGGCTGATCCCCGTTCTGCTGGAGGGAATGAAAGAGCAGCAGAAAGAGATCAACGAATTAAAAGAAGCGATCCGCTTGCTGATGCAGAAAAAATAAACTTACTGCTCTTTTTTCTGCACCATGGTCAGTATCGTGGCCACCCCGGTGATCTCGCCGGAACCGTCGATCATTTCCACCAGCCATTTCACGATACCCTTGTCAATATCGTCACCGCGCTTGAGGTCTTCGGGCTTCTCCACCACCCTTTTGTCGTTGGGCAGCTTTTCCTTGCAGGTGAAACGGATATGGATCTCGGCGCCGGGATAAACCGGTTTGGTGAATCGCAGTTCGTCGATACCGTAATTCAGCAGCACGGGGTTCTTCTCATAACTATCCACAAACAATCCCGCCGCAATGCTCATGATGAAATAGCCGTGCGCCACCTGTTGTTCAAACATGGTTCCTTCAAAATCGGTGGTCTTGATATGGGCATAGAAATGATCCCCGCTCAGGTCGGCAAAGCGGTCGATATCCTCCGAGGTGATCACCCTTTTATCCGTGATGATCTGGTCGCCGATCTGTAATTCTTCGAAGTATTTGGTGAAGGGATGTTGGCCCGGATCTTTTCCGGCTGCGTATTGTTGGTATACATTAGTAATGGCCGTGATCGTTGTCGGGGATCCCTGCAATGCCGTCCGCTGCAGGTAATGCTTCACGCCTCGTAATCCGCCCATCTCTTCTCCGCCGCCCGCCCGCCCGGGGCCGCCGTGAACCAGTAACGGTAAGGGTGAACCGTGACCGGTACTTTCTTTGGCGCATTCGTTATTGAGCACCAGGATCCGGCCGTGATGCGAAGCGGCGCCCACCACATATCGTTGCGCTGTTTTATGATCGGCCGTTACGATCGTGGAAACCAGGCTTCCCTTGCCCAGCTTGCTCAGGGCGATCACTTCATCCGTTGTTTTGTACGGCATGAGGGTACTCACCGGTCCGAAGGCCTCCACTTCATGCGCTTCTTTTGATGTGAACGGCGTTTCATTCATCAGCAATACCGGCGACATGAAAGCGCCTTTCTGTTCATCCGCATCGATGAGCTCTACACTGTCAAGAGAACCATAGATGATCTGCGAGGAGGCCATCAGTTTCTGTACCTGTTCCCGCACTTCATTGCGTTGCGTTTGTCCGGCCAGGGATCCCATCCTCACTTTTTCGTTGAGGGGGTTACCGATGGTGGTTTGTGAAAGAGAGGCGGACAGCGCTTTCCAAACATCCTCCATTTTATTTTCCGGTACAAAGATCCTCCGGATCCCGGTGCATCGCTGCCCGGCTTTCAGGGTCATCTCCCGCCTCACTTCCTTGATGAAAATGTCCCACTCCGGTTTATCGGGATTGACCTCGTCGCCCAATACGATACAATTGAGCGAATCGGCTTCCGTATTGAAGGGAACATTCCCACTGAGGATATGGGGATTTGATTTTAACAGCAGACCAGTTGAAGCAGAACCCGTGAAGGTCACCACATCCTGTGAAGTGACATGATCGAGCAGGTCTCCCGCGCTGCCGCAGAGGAGTTGAAGGGCACCCTCTGGCAATATCTTGCTCGCGATGATCTCCCGAACGACGGCTTCGGTCAGATAACTGGTCACAGTGGCCGGTTTCACCACGGCCGGCATGCCGGCCAGCAGGTTCACCGCGATCTTTTCGAGCATACCCCAGACCGGGAAGTTGAACGCGTTGATATGCACGGCAACACCTTCCCGCGGTGTCAGGATATGCGTGCCCATGAAACTATTGTTCTTGCTGAGGTTGTGGCTGTCGCCATCGATACAAAAGACATCGTCGGGTAACTTCCTGCGCAGGGAGGCGTTGGCGAACAGGTTGCCGATACCTCCTTCGATATCCACCCAGCTGTCTGCCCTGGTGGCGCCGGTCTGATAACTGATCCGGTAGAAGGTATCCAGGTGGTTCCGCAAATGCATGGCCAGCGCCTTCAGCATATTACCCCGCTGGTGAAAGGTCATTTTACGCAAGGCCGGGTTGCCAACGGTTCGCCCGTATTCGAGTATCGATTTGAAATCCAGTCCGCTCGTCGTTGCCCTTGCAACGGGTTCTCCTGTAACCGCGTTATACAGTTGTTGTCCGTCACCGTCGCCGGTGATCCAGTTGCCGGTGATATAATTTTCGAGTTTCATCCTGCTAAGTTAAAGTTTACGCCTTTTTTATAAGGCGTAAACTTTAACCAAACAAAAAAGCAGGCCCGTGGCCTGCTTTTGTATAAAATAATTGAATGGATCACATACGCTGGTCAATGGCCTGGCAGAGGCCGGCGAAAATATCGTCGATCGTTCCTTCTCCTTTGACCAGTACCACCTTGTCGAATTTTGTATAGTAATCGGCAACGGCCGCCGTCTTGTTATGGTATTCGGTGATGCGGGCGCGGATGACATTTTCGTTGGTATCGTCGCTGCGTCCACTGGTCTCACCCCGCTTCAACAGGCGCTTGACCAACTCTTCTTCACTCACATCCAGGGCCAGCATGACCGCAATGGAAGTGTCTTTGAGTTCAAGCAGCTTATCGAGCGCCTCCGCCTGCGCCGCGGTACGGGGAAAACCGTCGAATAAAAAACCCCGGGCTCCGGGATTGGATTCGAGCGCCGAACTGATCATGCCGATCACCACTTCATCGGGCACCAGCTGACCCTTGTCCATGAAACGCTGCGCTTCCTGTCCCAGCGGTGTCCGGCTGGCGATCTCATGGCGCAGCAGGTCGCCCGTGCTGAGGTGCTTCAGACCATATCGGGCGATCAGTTTTTCGCTTTGCGTACCTTTTCCACTCCCGGGTGGGCCGAACAAAATCAGGTTAAACATATATAAAATACTATCCTTGTGAAGATAGCAAATATAATAATCGAACTTTACAATATCGAAAACTGTTACATTATTATATCCGTTTAGCGTAACCGGCACCGCTATGGCCGGTGTTGAGGAGCAATGACAAAAGCACAAACCCAGTAAGCAAAGCATGAAAAAAAACAAATACCCCGAGAATACAGGAACTGAAAAAGTTTCACTACCGAATGAAGAATGGAAAAAGATCCTGCCCGGAGACCTGTACCATATCGCCCGCGAAAAAGGGACTGAGCGGGCTTTTACCGGCGAGTACTGGGATCATAAGGAAGGAGGCACTTATTATTGCGCGGCCTGTGGCAACCCCCTGTTCAACAGTAATGGAAAGTTCGACAGCAGTTGCGGCTGGCCCAGTTTTTTTGAACCCGTGAGCAAGGGAAGCATCCTCTATACGCCCGATAACAGCTATGGCATGAAACGCACCGAGGTCATGTGCGGACGCTGTGACGCCCACCTGGGCCATATTTTCAACGACGGACCACCACCTACCGGTTTACGGTATTGCATCAACTCGGTGATCCTTGATTTTGAGAAAACCGAAGAAGAGAAATAGTTAATCCGGTTTTCTGACACAAACGACATGACAGAGGTCCACTTTCTGTACATTGTAAAAAGCCCCGCTGTACAGGTACTTGGTCACCGCCTGCGTACCGCTGGCTTCCGTTGAACTCCAGAGTGTCATCTTCTCATCCAGGTTCAGTTTTTGGAAATTGAGGTGGATGATATTGGTCTCTTCCTGGCAGGGCAGGTACCAGTCGGAAAAGCCGCCGAGGTTCAGTGTGTCGCAAACTTTGGCGGCATAGGGCTTACCCTCGTATCCGCTGTTCTTGCCCACGGCAGCCACAATGGCCCGGGTGTTGGCGGCACCGTCCGTCTCGCTTTTCGCGGGTGCGCCGATCTGTTCATAGCCGCCCCAGGTGATCCGGTCCATCCCGGTCATATCAGCCACCATCAGTTTCTTTCCGTTGCCCTCAATGGTGGAGATCTTTTGGGCGGAGGTTCCAAGAGAAAAGAATAAAACGACGATCAGTACATTTTTCATATCCGGGTATTTAAGTTTTCTGGTGAATGTAAAGAAAACAAAAACTTTGAATATTTTCTTCCTTTTCCGCTGGTCATTTTCCCGCCGTATGACCGCATATTTCTTTTTTGTGCAATAGCTTTTTTATCTCAACTTCATAGTTAAATTTAATTCGCATGATCCGCCTGTTTGCTTTTGCCTTGTCTGTTTGCAGTTTTTTTCAATTATCCGCACAGACCCTCTCCCTTGACCAGTTCAAAAACATGAAACCCCGCAGCATTGGTCCGGCGGGCATGAGCGGCAGGGTGACCGCCATCGACGCGCTCTATACCAATCCCGATCTGATCTACCTCGGTACCGCTTCGGGCGGGGTTTGGAAGACCGAGAATGCGGGTTCGACCTGGCAACCTGTTTTCGATGACCAGCCCATCCTGAATATCGGTTCGGTGGCAATCCAGCAAAGCAATCCATCGGTGGTATGGGTGGGCACCGGCGAAGGAAACCCCCGCAACTCCCTGAATATCGGTGGCGGCATCTACAAAACACTGGATGGCGGCAAGAACTGGAAAATGATGGGGCTTGAAAAGACCCGAAACATCCACCGCATCATCATCGATCCCAATAACCCCAATACCATTTACGCCGCTGCCATTGGCAATCCTTATGCCGAGCATCCCGAACGCGGCGTGTATAAATCGACCGACGGCGGAGAGAACTGGAACCTCATCCTCCACACCAATGATACCAGTGGATGCGCCGACCTCATCATGGACCCCTCCAACCCCAATAAACTGATGGCCGCCATGTGGCAGCACCGCCGTACGCCATACAGTTTCACCAGTGGCGGACCGGGCAGCGGACTGTATATCACTTACGATGCCGGAAAGACCTGGAAGAAAATGGGCAAGGAGGAAGGGTTGCCCGATGGAAATTACGGCAGGATCGGATTGACGATCTCGTATAACGAACCGAAACGTATCTATGCCCTGGTGGAAGCCACCAAAAACGGCCTTTACCGGACAGACGACGGTGGCTTCAAATGGGAACTCGTGAACAGCAATCCGGGCGACGTGACCAACCGGCCGTTCTATTTCCAGGACATCCGGGTGGATCCGGGCAATGAGAACCGGCTCTACAACATCAACCAGGTCATCACCATGAGTGAGGATGGCGGAAAAACTTTCAGGTCGGTCATTCCCTATAGCGGCATCCACCCCGATCACCACGCTTTCTGGATCAATCCGCTGGACCCCAGTTTCATCCTGGATGGCAATGACGGAGGCATTGGCATCAGTCGGGACCGCGGCCGTACCTGGAAATTCGATGAACAACTGCCGGTTGGACAATTCTATCACATCAATACAGATAACAAGATCCCCTACAATGTCATGGGCGGCATGCAGGACAATGGCAGCTGGCGCGGCCCGGCTTATACCTGGCGCAATGGAGGCATTCGTAATTATTACTGGGAAAACGTTGGTGGCGGAGACGGATTTGATGTAACACCCGATCCCGAAAACAACGACTGGGTCTATTCAATGAGCCAGGAAGGAGAACTGAGCAAACAAAATGTGGTCACCGGCGAAAGGATGGGCATCAAGCCTCCGGCTACCGACCTCAAGACAATATTCCGCTTCAACTGGAACTCGGCTTTTGCACAAGACGCCTTTGAGGTCAACACGATCTATTTCGGCAGCCAGTTTGTTCACCGCAGCCGCAACAAAGGGCTGACCTGGGAGATCATCTCGCCCGACCTCACCACCGACAACAAGGTGCAGCAGAACCAGGAAAACAACGGGGGCATTTCCGTCGACATCACCGGCGCGGAAAACTACAATACCATTTTATGCATCGAACCCTCTAAACTCGACCGCAACCTGCTCTGGGTTGGAACCGATGACGGTAACGTGCAATTGAGCAGGGACGGGGGCAAGACCTGGACCAATTTCCGTGGCAAGATCCCCGGCATGCCGGTTGGCGCCTGGGTACCGCAGATCAGGGCCAGCCGTTATAACGCGGCGGAAGCCTTCGTGGTTTGCAACGATTACCGCCGGGGCGATTTCAAACCCTATATCTTCCGTACCCGGGATTACGGGACTACCTGGGAGCGCATGCTTGACGAGAACAAAGTGAAAGGTTATGCTCTTTGTATGATCCAGGACCCGGTACAACCCAATCTGATCTTCGCCGGAACCGAACAGGGGCTTTGGGTGAGTTTCAACAATGGCGGCTCATTCCAGCAATGGAAGAACAACTACCCTTCTGTTTCCACCTATGACCTGGCCATCCAGGAACGCGAAGCGGATCTTTGTATCGCAACATTCGGCCGGGCATTGTATGTACTGGACGATATCAGGCCGCTTCGTAAGGCCGCAGCCAACCAGGGTAATGCATTTGGTAAAAAACTGACCGTGTTCGAAGCGCCGGTGGCCTACCAGGCTCGTTTCCGGTCAGCACCGGGCTATGATTACAGTACTTATGGTATTTATGACGGACAAAACCGCGGACGCGGCGCCCAATACTCGTTCTTTATTAAGCCCAAAGAAAAGTCTGACAGCAGTAAAACCAGATCGGATTCCGTTACCGTTAAGATCTATAATGAAGCGAATGAGAATATCCGCACCATGAAGATCAAAGCGGATACCGGGCTGAACCGGACCTCCTGGGGATTTGAGATGAGGGGCATCCGGCAGCCCGGTTCACCCAAACCCAAGCCGGGTTCACCCGAGCCATCCAGCGGCTTTGGATCCAGCGTTTACCCGGGTACGTATAAACTGGTACTGAGCCTGGGCAAGGAAAGTGATTCCACCCTCATCCAGGTGAATGCGGATCCCAGTGTACCGGTGAGCCGGGAGATCTATGATGCCAAACAGTTGTTGTCTAAACGACTGGATAAAAGTACGGTCAGGCTCACGGAAGTGACCGACCGGCTCACGGAAGCCGAAGAAACCATCGCCAAAGTGGAAGCGCAACTGAAGAATGTGGAAGGCAAGGATGCCGACAGTCTGCGTAAACTGAGCAAGGCGATGACCGACTCCATTAAGAGTATCCGGAATTTCATATTCGGTAAAGCCCAGGAAAGACAGGGCTATGGGCAGCTCGATCAGATCACCGTTAACGGCAAGCTGGGTGTGGCCCGCCGCGAAGTGAGCGGCAAGAACAAGATCCCCGACCAGCAGGAGATCGCCCTGATCGAGATCGCGGAAGGATTGGTGAATGAGGTGGTACAAAAGACCAATGATTTCTTCAATGGCAAATGGAAGGCTTATCAGCAACAGGTGGAAGCTATGCCGATGAAGACGTTTAAGGAATATAAGCCGGTGGAGTAAGCGGACCCGGGTCCAGACTACCGTAGTCTTTAAGACTACGGTAGTCTGGATAGTTACGCATTACCCGTTCACTAATCCGGCTCTGGATTTATTTTGAAACAATCCTTGCTTAAGAATGCCCAATACGATGTACAGGGGGTTTCTTTGGGCGCTACGGTCATTGATTACACCGTGGTCCTGTTTCCATTTTACTCATTATCCTTTCGGTCTGGCCCGGCCTTTTCTCCTGTACAACAATTTGTTTTTACCTTTATGATCAACTGATTTTTATCAACCTATTGTTAATTCCCGCTTTTTAAGAAATGTTCAAACTCCTTGCCTTTACTGCAGCCATAATGATCATGCCGGTTTCAAAAAGCAGCATGACAGCTGTTGAAGTCCCTTTTACCGGGATGGTTAAGCCGGTGACGGTTTTTCATTTTAAAAATACCGCGACAAAGAATCCGTTCCTGCCTGTTCAAAATACCACGGAGCCCTGGTCGAAAAACTGGATGGTTGAAGCACAGGAGTACATCCGGAAAAGCGAATACCAATTCAAGTGGGAAGAAAAATACAAGGCGTATTGCACACCCAACCGGAAAAACAATCTTCGTTTCTTTTACAATGACAAAGGATTTAGTGCAGAGCCAAGAACAACCCAATTACCCCTTGGCGATCCGATAGCTATCGGATCTGACCCTAAAGCCATACCCGATGAAATTAAATACCGTTGCCTCCCCAACCTGTCTTCCGGACGGGCTGGCTGGAAAGTGAATTTCAATCTTGATAAAAAGCAGATTGGTAAAGGGTTGTGGATCGTTACGGAAAACAAAGCTGAGTATGTCACCGATAAAATAACCGTTCAATACATCAACAATGAGGAGGGCATGCGACAGAATTTTATCGTGAACGCCCCCCTGACTGAAACTAATGAATTGAAAATAAACCTGGGTATTAAAACCAAACTAAAAACCAAACTAACCGGGAATAGCTTACAGTTCTTCCATAAAAAGAAAAATGTTCTGAATTATCGCGATTTAAAGGTTTGGGATGCCCGCAATAAATTATTATCCGCTTCTTTCCACAAAAAAAGAAATGGGATTTTTTACATACAAGTTGATACAAAGGATGCTGTTTATCCCATAACCATCGACCCCATCAGCACCGGGATAGCCGGAACACCCGACTGGATCGGTGACGACGCAAACCAGACTGGCGCCATTTTTGGCACCAGTGTAGCCAGTGCCGGCGATGTGAACGGCGATGGTTACAGTGATGTGATCATCGGGGCCCCGCGTTTTGATGAAGGGGCCAGTTTTGATGAAGGCAAGGCTTTTGTTTATCATGGCAGTGCGGCGGGTTTAAGCTTAACACCCGATAGCACACCCGATGATGTGGACCAAACCAATGCTTTTTTTGGCACCAGCGTGGCCAGCGCCGGCGATGTAAACGGCGATGGTTACGGTGATGTGATCATCGGCGCCTATTTATATGATGATGGCGTCAATGCCGATGAAGGAAGGGCGTTTGTGTATCATGGAAGCGCTGCCGGATTATTGGCAACTCCCAGTAGTACACCCGACGATTGCAACCAGGCGAATGCCCGGTTTGGTGGGAGTGTCGCCTGTGCGGGCGATGTGAATGGAGATGGGTACAGTGATGTGATCATTGGCGCAAACCAGTATGACGATGGCGCGAATACCGAAGAAGGGAGGGCTTATGTGTATTACGGAAGCGCAACGGGCATCAGTGCTAGCCCGGACAGCACACCCGATGATGCCAACCAGATATTTGCCGAGTTTGGCAATTCTGTTGCCTGCGCCGGGGATGTGAACGGCGACGGTTATAGTGATGTGGTGATCGGCGCTTATAAGTGGGATGAGATTCCTTCTTTTACAAACGACGGGAAATGTTTTGTATATCATGGCAGCGCTTCGGGGCTGGCCGCGTCGCCAAACAATACACTGGACGCCACCAACGAAAACAACGCAAACCTGGGTATAAGCGTCGCCTGTGCCGGGGATGTGAACGGCGACGGGTACAGTGATATCATTGCCGGAGCGCCTGGTCTTGATGACGGGGCGAATTTTGATGAAGGCAAGGCCTTTGTATTTTTTGGAAGTGCTGCAGGCGCTTCTTCAAGTCCCGGCATAACCCTGGATGATGCCGACCAGCTTGGCGCATCTTTCGGATCTTCCGTGGCTTCAGCCGGTGATGTGAACGGTGATGGGTTTAGCGATGTGATGGTGGGGGCCGAATTATATGACGATACTAACACCAATGAAGGGGTCTGTTTTATTTATTATGGAAACGCGGCAGGAACCATGGTTAGCCCGGTTAGCAAACTCGACGATGCCGACCAGGACGATGCCGCCTTTGGCTCAAGTGTGGCGTCAGCCGGTGATGTGAATGGCGACGGATACAGCGATGTGATCATCGGCGCTTATTTTTATACCGACGGGGCAACTGCCCAGGAAGGCCGGGCTTATGTATACCATGGATCACCCGCCGGACTTTCTCTAACCCCCGGCAGTACCCCCGATGATGCCGACCAGGCAAATGCCTGGTTTGGAACTTCTGTTGCCGGTGCCGGTGATGTGAATGGCGACGGGTACAGTGATGTCATCATTGGCGCGCCATTCTATGATGACGGGGCAAATAACAATGAAGGCAGGGCTTTTTTATATCATGGCTCCGCCACGGGTTTGTCGGCCACGCCCAACAACACCCCGGGTGATGCCAACCAGGCGAATGCAAGTTTTGGCATCAGTGTGGCCGGCGCCGGTGATGTGAACGGAGACGGGTATGGCGATGTGATCATCGGGTCCTCCAATTATAACGGAGGTTTTTCCGGTGAAGGAGGAGCGTTTATCTATCATGGTTCGGCAACCGGTATCTCTGCCACACCCAACAGCACCCCTAATGATGCCGACCAGGCAAGTGCCTTATTTGGCTATTCGGTTGCCAGCGCTGGTGATGTGAACGGGGATGGGTACGGGGATGTGATCATCGGAGCCTATTTGTACGATGACGGGGCGAATAACAATGAAGGCAGGGCCTATGTCTACCATGGTTCGGCAACCGGTATTTCGGCTACTCCCAACAGCACGCCCGATGATGCCGACCAGGTGAGTGCGAATTTCGGGCGGTCCGTTTCCGGCGCAGGAGATGTGAACGGGGATGGATACAGCGATGTGATCGTTGGGGCTCCTAGCTATGATGATGGTTTTACCGATGAGGGAAAAGCTTTTGTTTACTATGGGTCGGCCACAGGCATTTCCCTTACCCCCGACAATATGCCCGATGATGCCGACCAGGCTGGCGCCCAGTTTGGCCGGTCCGTAGCCGCTGCCGGTGACGTGAATGGTGACGGATACGGCGATGTGATCATCGGAGCTTTTCAGTATGATGCCGGATTTTCCGATAATGGACGCGCCTATGTGTACCATGGATCGGCGGGCGGACTGTCAGCCAGTCCCAATAGCACATTCAATGATGCCAACCATGCCGTTGCCTATTTCGGGATGTCCGTAGCGGGTGCCGGTGATCTGAATGGTGACGGATACGGCGATGTGATCATCGGAGCCTACTTTTTCAATGATGGTGCGAATAACCAGGAAGGCAGGGCTTATGTATATCATGGATCAGCTGCGGGACTTTCTCTTTCACCCAACAGTACCTCCGATGATGCCGATCAGAATACCGCATATTTCGGGATTGCGGTTGCCAGCGCGGGCGATGTGAACGGCGATGGATATAGTGATGTGATCATTGGGGCTTATGGATATAATGATGGTGCAAACAACGATGAGGGAAGGGCCTTTTTATACCACGGCAATGATTCCGTATTCAACAAACGCAACAACCTGCGCCTGTACAATACCGATCTGACCACCCCCATCAACAACAGCAATTTTGTTACCGGCAATTTCGGCGCCGGCCTCTTCGCCAAATCCTTCCTCGGAAGAACTAAAGGCAAACTAGTCTGGGAAACCCGCCTCAATTACAATCCCTGGAGCGGAACTCCCATCACCAACAGCGTTTCCTTCACCGCCCAGCAGGTCTCCTATACCGATATGGGCCTCGCCGGTATCGAGCTCAAGAATCTCATCAGCAAGCTCCTGGGCTCCGGCAAATTCACCAAGCTCCGCGCCCGGGTCAAATACGACCCCGTAACCGCCATCACCGGCCAGGTCTATTCACCCTGGCGCTATGTTTCCTTCATCATCGATGCCAATAACCTGGGTGTACTTCCCATTGAAATGGTCTCTTTCAGCGCCGCCTGGCAGCAGAAAGGCCAATCGGCCAAACTGGAATTCAAGACCGATAAGGAATCGGGCATCTGTTGTTTCGACATTGAAAAGAGTCTGGATGGATTCAGCTTCTCTTCAATCGGCTCTTTACCGGCAAAGAATATTTCCGGTATCCAGACCTATCAGTTCACCGACAACAAGGCAACGGGCAACAAACAATTCTATCGCATCAAAATAAAAGGCATCAGCGGACAGATCGAATACAGCAATATCCAGCAATTACAGAATAATGGCAGTACAGAGATCCTGGTCTTCCCCAATCCCGCAACCGATGTGTTGCAGTTGCAGCTGAACGGTACTTATTCAAAAATGGATCTGCAGATCGTCAATGCAGCGGGGCAAGTGGTGAAGCAGCTGAACGATCAACGTATCTCCAATCTATCATTACGTATACCTGTCAATCTTTTACCGGCAGGCCGTTATTGGTTGAAGCTGCAAAGCGGCGGGGAGAAGCAGGTATTGCAGTTTGTGAAGTACTAAGGGTTAGAAACCCGGGGATACCCTTCCGCAATCAAAACCGCCCCGATAGGCGGTTTTTTTATTATATTTAAGGTCTGATAAAGATCCTTATGAAAGACAAAATGGTTGGCTATTCTTAAACCGTTGGCATGACAAAGTTTCTCCCATTGGCCATCGTTGTGGTCATTACTCCTTTTTTCAATTCCGGAAAGATCGAAAAGGGGTTTAACGGAAGTTTGACCGCTCCGGCAAACTATGTCTTCCCTTATAAAAACACCCTGACCACCAACCCTTTTGTTCCTGAAAAAAAGACTGACGAGGCCTGGAGCCAGAACTGGTTAGGTGAGGTGCAGGAGAACATCCGCAAAAGCGAATACCAATTCAAATGGCAAAAAAATAAAAGGCTTACAGCACACCCAACCGAAGAAACAACCTGCGCTTCTTTTATAATAATAGGGGTTTTACTGTGGAGCCCCGTACCACAAAAATGCCCATCGGTGATCCGATAGCTATCGGATTCGATCCGTCGAAACGCCCTGATGAGGTAAAATATATAAACATCGCAAACCCGATAGCTATCGGGTGGAAAATACAATTCAAGCTGGATAGAAAGCAGGTGGGTAAAGGAACCTGGCTGGTCAGGGAAAATCGGGCCGATTATTTTACAGAACAGGTAACCGTTCAGTACATCAATACCGAAGAGGGCATGCGGCAGAATTTTATCATCCATTCACCGCTTTCAAAAAGAAGCACACTTAAGCTGAATTTAAAAATCAAAACAAAGTTAAAGAGTGAATTAAACGGCAACCAGCTGAAATTCTTCCATAGAAAAATAAATGTGCTGAATTATGAAGACCTGCATGTTTGGGATGCTGCCGGCAAAACACTCGCCGCTTCTTTTAAAATAACAGGCCACGGAAAATTAGTAATTGAAGTAAATACAAATGATGCCGTATACCCCATTACCATCGACCCCATCAGTACTACACCAGCTGGAATGGTAGAAAGTAATAACGCCGGCGGCAGGATGGGCAATTCGGTGTCATCGGCCGGGGATGTGAATGGAGACGGATACAGCGATGTGATCGTAGGAGCCTATTTTTTTTCCAACGGACAAGGGGGCGAAGGCGCTTTTTATGTCTTTCACGGATCGGCAACAGGAATGAACACCACGCCGGCGCTGATGGTCGAAAGCAACCAGGCGTCCTGGCAAATGGGCTATTCGGTGTCTTCCGCGGGCGATGTCAATGGCGATGGATACGGTGATATACTGGTGGGTGCTCCTTTTTACAGCAATGGGCAAAGCAGTGAAGGCGCCTGTTTTATATACCTGGGTTCAGCAACCGGCCTCAGCAGTACGCCAGCTTTGACGCTGGAAGAAGATAATACGAATGCCCGCTTCGGTCAATCCGTTGCCGGTGCCGGGGATGTGAATGGAGACGGATACAGCGACATCATTGTTGGGGCACCCGCCTACACCAATGTTGAAGGGGGTGAAGGAGCGTTCTTTATGTTTCATGGTTCCGCTTCGGGGATCAACGCGACAGCCGTTTCGGTAGTTGAAAGCAACCAGGCCAGCGCCCAGTTCGGGTGGTCGGTCGCTCCTGCAGGTGATGTCAATGGCGATGGTTACAGCGATGTGATCATGGGCGCGAGGCTATACGATAACGGTCAGACCGATGAAGGCATTTTTAATGTGTATCATGGCAGTGGTTCGGGCATCAATACTACGCCGGTTACATCGGTAGAAGGCAATACGAATAATCTTTACCTGGGTTATTCGGTCGCTCCTGCAGGTGATGTCAATGGCGATGGTTACAGCGACGTGCTGGTGGGGGCTACAGGATACAGTAATGGACAAGGCAATGAAGGAGAATTCCTGGTTTACCCCGGAAGCGCATCGGGAGTTAGTACAACAGCTTCGGCATCGGCGGAAAGCAATCAGGTGAATGCAGCGATGGGTAATTCAGTGGGCTGTGCGGGAGATGTGAATGGTGACGGATACAGCGATATCCTGGTGGGTGTTCCCGGTTATAGCAACGGTCAGAGTAATGAAGGCGCCGCCTTTTTTTATCCCGGCTCTGCAAGCGGTATCAATCCCGCTGTCAATACGGTGCTGGAAAACAACTTGGCCGGTAGTACCCTGGGTACCGCTGTTGCCGGAGCCGGGGATGTGAATGGCGATGGGTACAGTGATGTGGTGGTTGGATCCATGGGTTATAGTAACGTTGAAAGTACGGAAGGCGCGGCCTTTGTTTTTCACGGCTACGCCGCTGGCCTATCCACCACACCCAACAGCACACCCGATGATGCCGACCAGTTTGCTGCTCAATTTGGAATTAGTATTGCCAATGCCGGCGATGTAAATGGTGATGGTTACTCCGATGTGATCATTGGAGCCTGGCAATATGATGATGGATTTGTGGATGAAGGAAAAGCCTTTGTGTACCATGGATCGGCAACAGGTTTATCTGCCACACCCAACAGCACACCTGATGATGCCGATCAGGCCGGTGCCTGGTTTGGTGAATCAGTAGCCGGAGCTGGAGATGTAAATGGCGATGGCTACAGTGATGTAATTATCGGGGCTTACAAATATGACGATGGCTTTGTGGATGAAGGCAAAGCCTTTGTGTACCATGGATCTGCGGCTGGCTTATCGGCCTCCCCCGTCAATACCCCTGATGATGCCGACCAGCTTGATGCCCGTTTTGGTGTTTCAGTTGCGGGGGCCGGGGATGTGAATGGCGATGGATACAGCGATGTGATTATTGGGTGTTACCGGTATAATGATGGGGCCAGTACGGATGAAGGCTTGGCATTTGTGTACCATGGCTCGGCAACTGGTTTATCGTCAACACCCAACAGCACACCCGATGATGCCAACCAGACTTTTGCACAATTCGGTTATTCCGTTGCCGGGGCCGGTGATGTAAATGGTGACGGTTATAGCGATGTGATCATCGGCGCTTTTCAATTTGACAATGGTCAGACAGATGAGGGCACGGCATTTGTATACCATGGCTCCGCTACAGGCATCAGCAACAATTTTACCGCAATGGTGGAGAGCAATCAGGCAACTGCATATTTCGGGTGTTCTGTTGCTTCTGCCGGCGATGTAAATGGAGATGGGTATGGCGATGTAATTGTTGGGGCGTATTGGTACGATGACGGAATAAATTTTGATGAAGGCAGGGCTTTTGTATATCACGGATCAGCCACAGGTATCGGCCTTTCGCCAAACAGTACCCTGGATGATGCTGATCTGAATGGCGCTCAATTTGGCATTTCAGTTGCCGGTGCGGGAGATGTGAACGGCGATGGATACAGCGATGTGATCATTGGGGCTAATTTATTCAATGATGGCGCAAACACAAGTGAAGGCAGGGCTTTTCTTTATTATGGGTCATCTGCCGGACTTTCAGCCGGCCCCCTCAGCACACCCGATGATGCCGACCAGGCCAACGCCTGGTTTGGTTATTCGGTTGCCTCAGCCGGTGATGTAAACGGAGATGGGTACAGCGATGTGATCATTGGGGCCTGGCAATTCGATGACGGATTTTCTAATGAAGGCAAAGTGTTTCTATACAATGGTAATGAGTTAACCAACAACAAACGGAATAACCTGCGTTTGTATAATTCCGATCTAACCACGAACATCAACAGCAGTAACTTTATCTTCAGCAATTTTGGTGCAGGGCTTTTTTCAAAATCTTTTTTAGGAAGAGCAAAGGGGAAAATGGTTTGGGAAACCAGGCTTAACTATAATGCATGGAGCGGCAGTCCGATCACAAACAGTACCCTTTATACTGCACAACAGGTTACCTATAACGATATGGGCATTGCCGGTGTGGAATTAAAAAATCTGATCAATAAAATTGGTGGCGGCCGATACACCAAGTTGAGGGTAAGGATCAAATACGATCCCGTGACCGCCATCACCGGGCAGGTCTTTTCCCCCTGGCGATATGTGTCTTCCATCATCGATGCCAATAACCTCGGCGTGCTGCCCATCGAAATGGTCTCTTTCAACGCCGCCTGGCTGCAAAAGGGCAGATCCGCCAAACTGGAATTCAAGACCGATAAGGAATCGGGCATCTGTTGTTTCGATATTGAAAAGAGTCTGGATGGATTCAATTTCACCTCCATCGGTTCTTTGCCGGCTAAGAATATTTCCGGTATTCAGTCTTACCAATTCACCGACAACAACGCGAACAACAACAAACAATTCTACCGCATCAAATTAAAAGGCATCGGCGGACAGATCGAATACAGCAATATCCAGCAACTACAGAACAATGGCTCAACGGAGATCCTGGTCTTCCCCAATCCCGCAACCGATGTATTGCAGTTGCAGCTGAACGGTACTTATTCCAAAATGGATGTGCAGATCGTCAATGCGGCGGGGCAAGTGGTAAAGCAATTGAACAACCTGTCTGTGTCAAATCAGTCGCTTCGCATTCCCGTAAACAATTTATCCCCCGGCCGTTACTGGCTGAAGCTGCAAAGCGGAAACGAGAAGCAGTTGCTGCAGTTTGTGAAGTACTAAGGGTTGGAAACCCTGCCTTTCATTACAATATCCCCTTTTGATAGGCCAGCCGTAAGGCCTGGGCACGGCTGTTCACATGCAGTTTGTTATAGATGTTGATGACATGTTTCTTCGCGGTATTGGAACTGATGTCCAGCCGCGTGCCGATCTCTTTATAGGATAATCCTTCTACCAGGAGCTGCAGGATCTCCTTTTCCCGGTCGGTCAGGTCGAATAATTCTTTTGATTCGTTTGCCGGTTGTTTTTGCAGGATGGTGAGCTGGTTCTTTTGCACGAGTTGCAATATTTTATGGGCGATGCCCGGAGAAATCGGGCCGGCCCCGTTTTCCACCATCTGCCAAAGCATGTCGGTGATGTTCTCCGCGCTCTCGTCTTTCAGCAGATAACCAAAGGCGCCGGCCTTGATGGCTTTGAATATCTTGTCTTCATCATCAAAGATGGTAAGTACCACGAATTTAACGGTTGGGTAAAAAGAAGATCCCGTTGCAATGGCGTCCACCCCATCCATATTCGGCATCTCCAGGTCCATCAGCGCAACATCCGGCAATTCATCAACGGACAGGTTTTTCATTTTATTCAGGAAATCCTCTCCGTCTTCGGCAACCAACACGATCTCAAAATGACCATGCCTCAGGAGCTTGTCCTTCAATATCGCCCGGTTACTGGCTTTATCATCTATAATGGCGACCCTGACAGACATGACGAATGGTTTACTGCAAATATTATAAAGTTTTTCTCACAATCACTACTCCAATCAGGTACCCTCAGATCAGCATCCGGACGATAGTTCCTGTTTCCCTTCCCGATACGAGGGAGAACGCTATGTTAGAATCAAGCGCCCGTTTTTTCATATTGTTCAGCCCGTTACCCTGTTCCGTTCCTGAAAGTTCCTCCGGTACAAATCCCTTGCCGTCATCGCTCACGGTCAGCAGCCACTTTTCTTTCTCCTGGCGGCTTTCAATCGTAATGTTCCCGGCGTCTGCATGTTTGATGGCGTTGGTCAGGGCTTCCTGTACGATTCTCACCAGGTTCAGCGCCCGGGTATAATGCAAAGACATTCCCGCCGGGGCATGGCCTTCCACTTTAAAATGGATATTGGGGTAATATCGGGTAAGGGACTGGCTGAAATTCTTTATCCTCAACAAGGCCTCCTCTGCTGTATAACGGTCTTTTTTCAAAGCCCAGATGGTTTCCCTGAGCGCGGCAATGATGTCTTTTGAAGCGAATTTCAGGTCGTTCATCAAGGCATGCCTTTCACCGGGGGCATCTTCTTTCTGCAACAATTCTGTATTGTACAAAACAGCGTTGGCATAAGCGCCGATATTATCGTGCAGGTCGCGGGAGATGCGTTCTCTTTCTAATTGCAACTTATGTTCGCTTTCCAATTCCATTAATTTCTTTTGGTATTTCCTTTTGTTGTAACGGTTGATCCCATAGGCAAGTAAGGCTATCAATATAATGGCCATTGCTGAGATGAACCACCAGGTTTTCCAGAAGGGAGGGTTGATGGTGATCCGGATCTCTTTCAATGGCACAGCATCTTTATTAAAAGAACGGCCGGCATAGATCTTGAAAACATATTTACCCGGCGGCAGGAGATACCTTACCGTTTGCAACCCGTCATTTTGTATCCACTGATCATCGATGGATTCCATTTTATACTGATAGATATACTGGCCGGGGTTATTGCCGGACATTGCTAAAAAATCGAACGAAAGTGAATTCCGGTAATAGGGCAGGCTTATCTTTTCAATATCCCAAACAGCGGTGTCTTTAAATGCTTCTTCGTTATTGATTTTAATTTTAGTGACCAGCAACTTTATCTTTTCCTCAAAACGGCTGATGGCCGAAGGATAGAAGCTGCTCAGACCGTTTACACCGCCAAAATAAATTTCTCCATCGGCAGACCTCGCCACCACATTGGTGTTGAATTCATTTTCCTGCAGCCCGTCTTCTTTTTTCAGTTGCAGGATGCTGTTATCGGCCCGCACTTTAAAGATACCCTTGTTACTGCTGCACCAAAGAGCGCCTTCATCATCAACTGCCATGGCATAGATGCATTCGTCGGGCAACCCATTTTCTTTCGTGAGGTGCGATAATATTTTTCCCGTGCTGTCGATCTTAAATATTCCCTTATTGCTTCCCATAAAAATATTCCTGCTGCCATCTTCAGCAAAACACCGCACATTACCCGTATTCTTAAATGGTATCTTTTTCAGTTCTTTCAAGCTAACAGCATCCAGGAAGATGAGTTCATCATTGGCCTGGCTGATAATGGTTCCGTGATAATAAAGCCCGCTATGCGTATATGAGCTGGTGAATTCATATTCCGTGCATGTATTGCTGACAAAATCTGTCCTGTATAATTTTCCCTGCGACTGGGTAATGGCCATTTTTTTATCCTGGTAGATCGGGTTACCAAAATAATCAATGCTGATCTTCGGCGACGACAGGGATGAAGCGGGGAATTGACTTATGCGGGAAAGATCAGCGGATAAGATCCATACCTTATCATGACTATTGGAAAATAGCAGGTAATTGCTTTTGTTATCTTTTATGATGCAGTTGAAAGATAGTGGCAAACTATCGCCGGGTATTGCCTTTATATGTTTAACTAATCGTTGCAAAGTGTCGAATACCAGCAGACCATTACCGGAAGTACCGGCCAGTATCCTGTTGCTTTTTTTATCGGGAAAAACGCTGATGATCGTGTTATTGTCATCTTTCTTTAGCGTACCATAGTACCTGACAGGATAATTATTCCTGATTATTTTTTTGATGCCGGCCATTACTGTGCTTAAACAAAGGTTTCCGAAATTATCTTCTGCCAGTTTTGCAATGGCGCCGGTACCGCCGATGGGTTGATTTTGAAAATTCACCATTTCAGCCCCGAGGGCCAGGTTAGCCGTGTCGAATTCGTAAAGGTGTTCGTTGAAGCTGATCAGGGTCTTGTTTTGCCAGGGAAAATGATGCAACGGCCAATAGGTTGGTTATCCTTGCCCTTTAGGATAATCGTTCTGCTGGTATTTTTGCTGAAGTCATAAAGCTGCAGGGCATTATTGGTGATATAGTCGTAATAAAACACCTCCTGTGCAGATCTCATTCTCAAAAAATAAGGAGAACTGGCTTTAAGGGGCGCAGATTGTCCAGTCAATTGTCCCTTTTGCAGGTCCCAGCAATACAGCACATCGTTTACCCGGATGATCGTTTTATGATCAATGATATTGCTGCTGAATAATGGCCTGTTATCCGAGTTTTCCGCAAGGTTCGGGAGTCCGGTTTTCAGGGTACTCTTTATCCTGAAGTTATGGCAATCGATGCCCGTGATCTCACCATTCACCGTATAGAAGTAAACGATATCTCCATCCTCACCGATGAACAACGCCGGTTTTTTATCACCCGTAAGCTTGTAAACCTGTATGAACCGGTTACCGGCGACCAGGTATTTGCTGATACCCTGCGAATGGCTGAAAAGCAGTTCGCCGTTACTGCAGCGGAAGAACTTTACAAACTTATCATCGGGCAGGCCGGGCTGAATGGGTACAATCGTGAAATCCTTTCCATCGAATTTTTGTATCCCGTTGGGAAAACTGATCCAGCAAAAATTATTCCTGTCATACCCGATATCGCCGATGGTGCTTTGCAGGAGGCCTTCATTCACACTATAGCTGAACGTATTATATCGCTTGATGGCCTGCGAATTTGCTGAGAAGCAGCCAGCCGATAAAATGATGGTCGCCAATATGATGAGCGGAGTCTTCAGGCAGTTGCTGTTTATTTCAAATTACGCAATCCCTGGCAAACAAAGCTATTATCCAAATGGATTATAGGCTCATTTTGCCCGTCACCTTAACTTAACCTGTTCTGCCAGATCCTTTGTCAAGCCTCAGTACTTCTTTATATTAAACAGGTTTTGATGTACAAGTTTTTTACCCTTGCCGCGGCGGTAGCCATCATGCCTTTATCAAAACAGGCGCCTGCAGATCTTGCTTTTGTGAGCAAGAAGGAGAAGCAGGCCTATATCTTTCCGTACAAAAATTCCTTACCCGATCCATTCAAGGCCGAAACTAAACCTGCAGAACCCTGGAGCCAGAACTGGATGGCCACCGCACAGGAAAATATCCGCAAAAGCGAATACCATTTTGTCTGGGAAGAAAAGCTAAAAGCATACTGCACACCTAACCGAAAAAATAATCTCCGTTTTTTTTATGATGATAGGGGATTTGTAGTTGAACCGGGAAGAACGAAAATACCCATTGGTGATATTGGCAAAACAACAAAGCCTGATGAGATAAAATACAGAACGATCGCCGACTGGAAAGTAAAATTCGATCTTGATAAAAAGCAAGTTGGGATTGGCCAGTGGCGAGTTGGGGAGAACAAAGCGGAATATGTCTCGGATAAGATTACGGTTCAATACATCAACAACGATGAAGGCATGCGGCAGAATTTTATTGTTCATGCTCCTTTATCAAATGATGATGAGTTGAAACTAAATTTCAGCGTTAAAACAAAACTGAAAACTTATTTGCATGGCAACCAGTTGCAGTTCTTTCGTAAGAAAGAAAATGTTTTGAATTATGAGCAGTTGAAGGTTTGGGATGCGGAGGGAAAGCCGTTGGAAGCAGTGATCAAAAAATGTAAAAAAAGTAAATACAGTATAGAAGTAAATACAAAATATGCCGCATATCCAATTACCATTGATCCTTTAAGCACAACACCAAACAGTACGCCCGATGATGCAAACCAGGCGGGTGCCAAGTTTGGATGTTCTGTAGCATCTGCCGGGGATGTTAATGGTGATGGGTATAGCGATGTAATTATAGGTGCTCTTGATTATGATGATGGTGCAAACCTGTCTGAAGGCCGGGCTTTTGTTTATCATGGATCGGCAACGGGTTTATCAGCAAGTCCCATTAGTACACCCGATGATGCCAACCTGAATCTTGCCCGGTTTGGTTGTTCTGTAGCTTCCGCCGGGGATGTCAATGGAGATGGGTATAGCGATGTGATCATTGGCGCTTTTCAATACACTGATGGTGCTAACAGTAACGAAGGCCGTGCATTTGTTTACCATGGATCAGCTATTGGTATTGCCGCCAGCCCTAACAGCAACCTTGATGATGCTAACCAGGCAGGCGCTTGTTTTGGATATTCTGTAGCATCGGCAGGTGATGTAAATGGTGATGGATATAGCGATGTGATCATCGGCGCTTTCCAATACAATGATGGAGTAAACACAGATGAAGGCAGAGCTTTCGTGTACCATGGATCGGTTACAGGTTTGTCTGCCAGCCCCAACAGTACGCACGATGATGCAAACCAGGCTTCTGTTTTTTTTGGAGGATCTGTTGCTTCTGCCGGAGACGTAAATGGCGATGGGTATAGCGATGTGGTCATTGGGGCTTCTCAATATGATGACGGAGGAAATACCAATGAAGGCAGGGCCTTTGTATATCATGGCTCAGCTACAGGTTTATCTACTACGCCCAATAGTACCCTGGATGACGGTAACCAGTTGGGAACATTGTTCGGTTGTTCTGTCGCTTCTGCAGGTGATGTAAATGGAGATGGTTACAGTGACGTGATCATTGGTGCTTATTTGTATGATTTAGTAGCACTCAATACGGATTTTGGGCGTGCCTTTATTTATTATGGCAGCGCTATAGGATTGTCTGCTACTCCAACAAGTTTTGGCGACGCTTCTCAAACAGGCGAAGGAGTTGGGATCAGTGTTGCCTGTGCTGGTGATATCAACGGAGATGGTTATAGTGATGTGATCCTAGGAGCTATAGGCTATGATGATGGTGTCAATACAAATGAAGGGAGGGCTTTTGTTTATTATGGTGCCTCTACAGGTTTAGTAACTACGGCAGGAAGCACACCTGATGATTCCGACCAGGCAGATTCCTGGTTTGGGTATAGTGTAAGCTCTGCTGGTGATGTGAATGGTGATGGCTACAGCGATGTAATTATCGGGGCTCAATATTACGATGATGGAGTTAATACAAACGAAGGTCGTGCCTTCGTTTACCACGGCTCAGCTGCGGGCTTATCAACCTCCCCCAACAATACACAAGACGATGCCAACCAGGCCGGCGCCAATTTTGGATATTCCGTTTCCCTGGCAGGCGATGTAAATGCCGATGGATACAGCGATGTGATCATTGGCGCTTTTATGTATGATGACGGGGCTAATGTGGATGAGGGGCGTGCATTTGTTTATCATGGTTCTGCCACCGGCTTAGCTGCAACCCCCAATAATACCCAAGATGATGCCAACCAGGCCGGAGCCAATTTTGGTGTTTCGGTGAGTACGGCCGGTGATTTAAATGGCGATGGCTACAGCGATGTGATCATTGGTGCAAATGGTTTTGATGATGGTGCCAATACAGCCGAAGGCCGTGCTTATGTTTATCATGGCTCAGCAACAGGGTTAGGTGCAAGCCCGGTCAGTACACCCGATGATGCCAACCAGGCCAATGCTAACTTTGGAATTTCTGTAGCTGATGCAGGAGACCTGAATGGTGATGGTTTTAGTGATGTGATCATCGGGGCAAGCGGTTATGATGATGGAGCCAATACCGATGAAGGCCGTGCTTTTGTTTATCATGGATCTGCTACAGGATTATCGGCTAACCCCAACAGTACACCCGATGATGCCAACCAGGCCTCATCATCTTTTGGATGCTCAGTAGCCAGTGCCGGCGATGTGAATGGAGATGGTTACAGCGATGTGATCATCGGGGCCTACCAGTATGATGATGGTGCTAATGCCAATGAAGGCCGGGCTTATGTTTATCATGGTTCGGGATCCGGGATATCGGCTTTTCCCAGCAATACACAGGACGATGCTAACCAGGCCGGTGCCTGCTTCGGCGTTGCTGTATCTTCTGCCGGCGATGTAAATGGCGATGGTTATAGTGATGTGATCATCGGCGCATACTTGTATGATGATGGTGCTAATACCGATGAAGGCCGTGCCTTTATTTATCATGGTTCTGCAACAGGTTTATCGGCCACTCCAAACAATACACAGGATGACAGCAACCAGGCTTATGCCAATTTTGGTATTTCTGTTTCAACTGCGGGTGATGTAAATGGAGATGGATACAGCGATGTTATTATCGGCGCTTCACAATATGATGATGGTGCCAATGTGAATGAAGGAAGGGCATATATCTATTATGGATCATCAACAGGTTTGGCAGCAAGTCCCAGTAGCCAAATTGATGATGCCAACCAGGCCAACACGCTTTTAGCCAATTCTGCATCTTCGGCAGGTGATGTAAATGGCGATGGATATAGCGATATTATAGTAGGAGCTAATGGCTATGATGATGGCGCCAATACCAATGAAGGAAGAGCCTTTGTTTACAACGGCAATGAGTTCACCACAAACAAGCGCAATAATATCCGCCTGTACAATGCTAACCTTACCACACCTATCAACAGCACCAATTTTAATATCGGCAATTTTGGCGCAGGACTTTTTGCAAAATCTTTTTTGGGCAGAAACAGGGGCAAATTAGTCTGGCAGACAAGGCTCAGCTACAATGCCTTTAGTGGCACACCAATCACCAATAGCAC
The DNA here is from genome assembly GCA_016721725.1 of Chitinophagaceae bacterium. Taxonomy (GTDB): domain Bacteria; phylum Bacteroidota; class Bacteroidia; order Chitinophagales; family Chitinophagaceae; genus Ferruginibacter. The sequence goes on from JADKHN010000001.1 coordinate 826,845, forward strand.
TTTATTTACAGCACAACAGGCTTCCTATACCAACCTGGGATTGTCTGGTGTGGAACTGAAAAATGTAATTACAAAATTACTAGGGGGCAGGTACACAAAACTAAGGGCAAGGGTAAAATACAATCCTGCTCTCGCCATCACCGGGCAGGTATATGGGCCATGGCGTTATGTATCCAATATCATTGATGCCAATAGCCGCGGTGTGATACTACCCGTTGAATTAATTTCTTTTAATGCTGCATGGAAAGAGAAAGGCAAGACCGCACAGTTAGAATTTAAAACCGATAAAGAGAACGGTGTTTGTTGTTTTGATATGGAGAAGAGTACAGATGGTTTTAATTTTTCTACAATTGGAACCATTCCTGCAAAAAATACCTCAGGCATCCAAACCTATAATTTTATTGATAATAATGCAGTCAATAAAAAACAATTCTACCGTATAAAAATAAAAGCCATCAATGGTAATATTGACTACAGTAATATCCAGCAGTTACAAAATGGTGGTTCAACAGAGATATTGGTATTCCCCAATCCGACTGCTGATGCCTTGCAGTTACAATTGAATAATAATTATGGTAAGATGAATGTGCAGGTTATTAATGCAGGCGGTCAAGTTGTAATGCAATTCCGCAACCTTTCTGCAACTAATCAAACACTCCTATTACCTGTGAATGATTTGTCTGCAGGGCAATATTGGCTGCGCATTCAGAGTGGTGGTGAAAACCAGGTGCTGCAGTTTGTTAAGCAGTAAAATGACAAATGAAAGACCTGGTAATAATAGAAGGCTTTAACCCTTTATCCTGTAATATACCATCACAGTAAGTCTTTATTAATCGGGAAGAGATGAATAGAACATTTTTATTGGCGGCGGCGGTAGTTGTGATGCCGGTTTCGGAACAGGTGTCATCCCAACTTTCTTTTGATAACCCGAAAGAAGAGCGTTCCCATATCTTCCATTATAAAAACACACTTCCTGATCCTTTTAAACCCGAGACCAAACCAAGCGAACCCTGGAGCCAGAACTGGATGGCCAACGCACAGGAAAAAATCCGCAAAAGCGAATACCATTTTGTTTGGGAAGAAAAATTAAAAGCCTGGTGCACACCCAACCGAAAAAATAATCTCCGTTTTTTTTATGATGAAAATGGGTTTAGTGTTGAACCAGGGAGAACAAAGATCCCGATTGGTGAAATTGATAAGACAACAAAGCCTGATGAAATAAAATATAAAACAATTCCTGGATGGAAAGTAGAATTCGGACTTGATAAAAAGCAAGTGGGCAGAGGTAACTGGCAAGTGGGTGAGAACAAAGCGGAGTATTTAACAGATAAAATAACCGTACAATACATCAACAACAATGAAGGCATGCGGCAGAATTTTATTGTGCATTCGCCTTTATCAAATAATGATGAACTGAAAATAAATTTCAGTATTAAAACAAAGCTGAAAACTTATTTGCATGGTAACCGGTTGCGGTTCTTTCATAAACAAAAAAATGTGCTGAATTATGAGGAGTTAAAGGTTTGGGATGCGGAGGGTAAATCACTTGAGGCATCAATTAAGAAAACTAAAAAGAATAAATTTTATTTACAGGTAAATACAAAAAATACTGCTTACCCAATTACGATCGATCCTTTAAGTGCAACTCCAAATAGTACACTTGATGATGCTAACCAAGTTGCGGCAGGTTTTGGAACAAGTGTTGCTTCTGCGGGGGATGTAAACGGAGATGGATATAGCGATGTAATTATTGGTGCTCCTTCTTATGACGATGGTGCAAATAATGCTGAAGGCAGGGCTTTTGTGTATCATGGTTCGGCAACTGGGTTATCTGCTATTCCCAATAGTACGCCGGATGATGCTAACCAGAATAATGCACAATTTGGATCTTCGGTATCCTCTGCAGGTGATGTGAATGGTGATGGGTATAGCGATGTAATTATTGGTGCCCATGGCTATAGTATTATTGCGCTTGGTGCTGAAGGGGGTCTTTGTATATCACGGTTCTGCTACTGGATTATCAACATCACCCAACAGTATACGAACTGACTCCAATGATGGCGGTTCAAATTATGGATTAAGCGTTGCATGTGCGGGAGATGTGAACGGGGATGGTTATAGCGATGTGATCGTTGGTGCCCGGTTTTACACGGATGGAGCAAACGCTTTTGAAGGGCGTGCTTTTGTTTACCATGGTTCTGCTTCTGGCATATCTGCATCACCAAACAGTACCCCCGATGATGCAAACCAGGGATCTGCTTATTTTGGTACAAGTGTTGCCTCAGCCGGAGATGTGAATGGAGATGGATACAGTGACGTGGTCATTGGAGCCCCAAACTATGATGACGGAGTAAATGGAAATGAGGGGCGTTCTTTTCTTTATCATGGCTCTGCTTCAGGAATTTCAGTTTCACCAATCAGTATTTTGGATGATGCCAATCAGGTAAATGCACGGTTTGGTCATAGTGTGTCAAGTGCAGGAGATGTAAACGGCGATGGATACAGTGATGTTGTTGTTGGTGCGTTCTTATATGATCTGGTAGCAATTGATACAGATTTTGGGCGTGCGTTTATTTATTATGGCAGCTCTACGGGATTATCTGGCGTTCCTGTAAGTTTTGGAGATGCTTCCCAGATATCAGAAAGGTTTGGGATAAGTGTTGCATGCGCCGGTGATATTAATGGAGACGGATACAGTGATTTGATAATAGGCGCTGATAATTATGACGATGGGGCGAATGCAGATGAGGGGCTGCGTTTATATATTTTGGAGCTTCAGCAGGTATGATAACTACAGCTGGAGATATTCTGGATGATGCAAACCAGGCAGGTGCCCAATTTGGATATAGTGTGGCTTCTGCCGGTGATGTAAATGGCGACGGATACAGCGATGTTATTGCCGGCGCCAGGTTATTTGATGATGGTGCAAATGCCGGCGAAGGTCGTGCCTTTGTTTACCATGGCTCTCCTGCCGGTCTTTCTGTTTCTCCCACCAACAACCTTGATGACGGCAACCAGGCCGGAGCCAATTTTGGTTATTCTGTTGCGCTTGCCGGCGATGTAAATGCAGACGGATACAGCGATGTGATCATCGGCGCTCATCAGTTCGATGATGGTGCCAATACCGTTGAAGGTCGTGCATTCGTTTATCACGGTTCGGCAACAGGATTATCTGCCACCCCCAACAGCACGCTCGATGATGCCGACCAGGCCGGCGCCCAGTTCGGATTCAGTGTTTCCTCTGCCGGTGACGTAAACGGAGATGGTTACAGCGATGTGGCGATCGGCGCGCCTTATTACGACGATGGCGCCAATGCGGATGAGGGCCGCGCCTTTGTTTATCATGGTTCCGCCGCCGGGTTATCGGCCTCCCCCAATAATATCCCCGATGACGCCAACCAGGCCGGCGCCCGGTTCGGCTATAGTGTTGCCTTTGCCGGGGACGTCAACAGTAATGGCTTCAGCGATCTGATCATCGGCGCTCCTTATTTCGACGATGGCGTCAATGCCGATGAGGGCCGGGCCTTTCTTTATTTTGGGGTGTCATCCGGGTTGCAGGCAAGTCCGGTCAGTGTTGCTGATGATGCCAACCAGGCCAGCGCATTCCTCGGATGCAGTGTGGCCACCGCCGGAGATGTGAACGCCGATGGCAAAAGTGATGTGATCATCGGGGCCTATGGCTATGATGACGGCGCCAATACAGACGAAGGCCGGGCCTTTGTTTATTATGGAACGGGAACAGGATTGCCCGCAAGTCCTTCCAGTACACCAGACGATGCCAACCAGGCAGGCGCCAATTTTGGTTACCGTGTTGCCTGTGCCGGAGATGTAAATGGTGACGGTGATAACGAAGTGCTCATTGGAGCTCCCGAGTACGATGATGGGGCCAATACTGCAGAGGGCCGCGTATACGTTTATCATGGTTCGGGAACAGGTTTATCAGCTACGCCCAACAGCACATTGGATGATTGCAACCAGGCCGGGGCCAGGTTTGGCATCAGCGTTTCCACTGCGGGAGATGTTAACGGTGATGGATACAGCGATGTGGTGATCGGGGCGGCTTATTACGATGATGGCGCCAATACCGAAGAAGGCAGGGCTTTTATTTACCAGGGTTCCTCTTCAGGTTTACCCGCCTCACCCAATACAACTTTAGATGACGCCAACCAGGCGGGTGCAAGATTCGGCATCAGCGTGGGTACAGCAGGAGATGTGAACGGAGATGGATACAGTGATGTTCTGTTGGGAGCCTATCTTTACAACGATGGGGCCAATGCCGATGAAGGCCGGTCCTTTGTGTATAATGGAAATGAGTTCTCATCCAACAAGCGCAATAACATCCGGCTTTACAACTCCAATCTCACCACACCCATCAACAGCAGCAACATCAATGTGGGTAATTTCGGGGCGGGGTTGTTTGCCCGGTCCTTTTTAGGAAGGGTGGATGGGAAACTGGTTTGGGAAACAAGACTCAATTACAACAGCTTCAGCGGAACGCCCATCACCAACAGCGCTTTATTTACCTCTCAACAGGCGGCTTATACCGACCTGGGTATTGCGGGCTCGGAATTAAAGAATCTCATTACCAAATTGCTGGGCACAGGCCGATACACCAAACTCAGGGCCAGGGTGAAATACCGTCCTTCGCTGGCCATCACCGGGCAGGTGTATGGGCCCTGGCGCTATACTTCCACGGTACTCGACGCCAATAACCTCGGCGTGCTGCCCATCGAAATGGTCTCTTTCAACGCCGCCTGGCTTCAAAAGGGCAGATCCGCCAAACTGGAATTCAAAACGGATAAGGAATCGGGCATCTGTTGTTTTGATATCGAAAAGAGTCTGGATGGTTTTAATTTCTCTACCATCGGTTCTTTGCCGGCGAAGAATATATCCGGTATTCAGTCCTACCTGTTCACCGACAACAACGCAACCGGCAACAAACAATTTTACCGCATTAAGATAAAAGGCATCAGCGGACAGATCGAATACAGCAATATCCAGCAACTGCAGAACAACGGCTCAACCGAGATCCTCGTCTTCTCCAATCCAACCACCGATATCCTTCATTTGTCGCTCAACGGATCCTACACCAGGATGGATCTGCAGGTCTTCAATGCCGCCGGACAAACGGTCATACATATGATCAGCCTGCCGGTATCCAATCAGTCCTTGCGCATCCCGGTCAACAACCTACCCCCCGGCCGCTACTGGCTGAAATTGCAAAGCGGCGGTGAGAAACAGATGCTGCAGTTTGTGAAGTACTAAACCGAGGTGTCAACTCTTAAGAGTTGACACCTCAATAGTAAAGCTGCAAAGCGGTGGTGAGAAACAGGTGCTGCAGTTTGTGAAGCCGTAAAAATATGTTGACTACCGAAATAACACAATGAGGCTGCTTTTTTCATTATTTTCGGAAATTCAAACCAACATCCGGTTAAAACCATTGTATTTTTTTCTTTACAGTAAAATTATATGATGTACAAAATTTTTACCCTTGCTGTTGCAGTCTCTGTAATTCCGGTCTCGCAAAAAATTATAACTACAGATTTTACTGTACACAATACAGAAGCTGTTAATTATATTTTTCCCTATAAAAATACCATTACCGCAAATCCTTTCGAGCCAGAAAAAAAACCAACCGAAGCCTGGAGCCAGAACTGGCAATCCACAGTGCAGGAAAACATACGCCAAAGCGAATACCATTTTAAATGGGAAGAAAAATTAAATGCTTACTGTACACCCAATCGAAAAAATAATCTTCGCTTTTTTTATAATGAAAACGGTTTCTCTGTTGAGCCGCGTACAACCAAAATACCCATTGGGGATCCGATAGCTATCGGATTTGACCCAACCGCCAGGCCAGATGAAAAAAAATATCGTGCCCTCCCCAACTGGAAAATAAAATTTAATACTGATAAAAATCAGGTTGGTAAAGGTTTTTGGAAGATTGTAGAAAACAAAGCTGAGTATATAACCGATAACATAACCGTTCAATACATCAACAACTACGAAGGCATGAGGCAGAATTTTATTGTGCATGCCCCCTTGTCAAAGAAAGATGAACTAAAAATAAATTTGAGCGTAAAAACCACACTCAGGCATACATTAATCGGCAATCAATTGCAATTCTTTCACAAAAAAAACAATGTTTTAAATTATAAGGCTTTAAAGTCTGGGATGCAAATAATAAGCCGCTGGATGCTTCTTTTTAAAAAAATAAAAAGGGAAATTATTATATCAGCATAGATACAAAAGATGCCGTTTACCCAATAACCATCGACCCCATCAGCACAGTACCGGATAGCACACCCGATGATGCCGACCAGGCATTTGCCTACTTTGGATATTCCGTTGCCAGCGCAGGTGATGTAAATGGCGATGGGTACAGCGATGTAATTATTGGAGCTTATTCATACGATGATGGTGCTAATACCAATGAGGGAAGGGCTTTTGTGTACCACGGCTCGGCCGCAGGCCTATCGGCTACACCCAATAATACACCCGATGATGCCGACCAGTTCGGAGTCTCTTTTGGGTATTCCGTTGCAAGCGCCGGCGATGTAAACGGTGATGGTTACAGCGATGTAATTATTGGAGCGGTTGGTTTTGATGATGGCGCAAATACCAATGAGGGCAGGGCCTTTGTGTACCATGGCGGGGCGGCAGGCCTTAGTGCCACTCCCAACAGCAGCCCAGATGATGCTGACCAGGCAAGTGCCTTCTTTGGAATTTCTGTTGCCAGCGCAGGTGATGTAAATGGCGATGGGTACAGCGATGTAATTATTGGGGCTTATGGATACGATGATGGTGCTAATGCAAATGAAGGACGGGCATTTGTCTATCATGGCTCCGCCGCAGGTTTATCCTCCACACCCAGCAGCACACCTGATGATGCTAACCAAGCGGGCGCTTATTTCGGATGGTCAGTTTCTTCCGCTGGCGATGTAAACGGTGATGGGTACAGCGATGTAATTATTGGAGCTATTTATTATGATGATGGCGCAAATGTCGATGAAGGCTGGGCTTTTGTGTACCATGGCTCGGCCGCAGGCCTTAGCGCTACACCCAACAGCACACCCGATGATGCCAACCAGGCAGGTGCCTACTTTGGATTTTCCGTAGCCAGCGCAGGTGATCTAAATGGCGATGGATACAGCGATGTAATTATTGGAGCTTATCTATACGACGATGGTGCAAATACCGATGAAGGCAGGGCTTTTGTGTACCATGGCGGGGCGGCAGGCCTTAGTGCCACTCCCAACAGCAGCCCCGATGATGCCGACCAGGCAATTGCCTTCTTTGGATGTTCCGTTGCCAGCGCAGGTGATGTAAATGGCGATGGGTACAGCGATGTAATTATTGGAGCTTATTTATACAATGATGGTGCAAATGCCGATGAAGGCCGGGCATTTTTGTACCATGGCTCGGCCACAGGCCTCAGCGCCACACCCAACAGCACGCCCGATGATGCCGACCAGGCCAGTGCCAACTTTGGAATTTCCGTAGCCAGCGCGGGTGATGTAAACGGTGATGGGTACAGCGATGTAATTATTGGGGCTTATGTATACGACGATGGGGCAAATACCAATGAAGGCCGTGCCTTTGTTTACCATGGCTCACCAGCAGGACTTAGCACTACACCCAACAGCACACCCGATGATGCCGACCAGGCAGGTGCCAACTTTGGATATTCCGTAGCCAGCGCCGGGGATGTAAATGGCGATGGGTACAGCGATGTAATTATTGGGGCCTGGCAGTACGATGATGGTGCAAATGCCACTGAAGGCAGGGCTTTTGTGTACCATGGCTCGGCTACTGGCCTCAGTGCCACACCCAACAGCACACCCGATGATGCCGACCAGGCAGGTGCCGGCCTTGGATTTTCCGTAGCAGGCGCCGGGGATGTAAATGGAGATGGGTACAGCGATGTAATTATTGGGGGGCCGTCGTACGATGATGGATTTACCGGTGAAGGCAGGGCTTTTGTGTACCATGGCGGGGCAGCAGGCCTGAGTGCCACACCCAACAGCACGCCTGATGATGCAGACCAGGCAAATGCCAGCTTTGGATCTTCCGTGGCCGGTGCCGGCGATGTAAACGGTGATGGTTACAGCGATGTAATTATTGGGGCTGATTTTTACGATGACGCACCAAATTTTAATGAAGGAAGGTGTTTTGTTTACCACGGATCGGCCACCGGCCTGTCGGCCACGCCCAACAGCACACCCGACGATGGCAACCAGGGTGCGATATTCTTTGGCTGCTCCGTAGCCAGCGCCGGCGATGTAAACGGTGATGGATACAGCGATGTAATTATTGGGGCTTACTCGTATAACGATGGCGCAAATACAGATGAGGGCAGGGCCTTTGTATATCATGGCTCGGCTACAGGCCTTTCGGCTTCGCCCAACAATACCCCCGACGATGCAAACCAGGCAGATGCATTCTTTGGAATTACCGTAGCAAGCGCAGGCGATGTAAACGGCGATGGATACAGCGATGTAATTATTGGAGCTTATACGTATAACGATGGCGCAAATATGGATGAAGGCAGGGCTTTTGTATATCATGGCTCGGCTACAGGCTTATCCGCTACACCTAACAATACACCCGATGATGCTGACCAGGCATTTGCCTACTTTGGATATAACGTAGCCAGCGCCGGCGATTTGAATGGCGACGGATACAGCGATGTAATTGTTGGAGCCCCATCGTATGATGATGGCGCAAATACCAATGAAGGCAGGGCCTTTGTGTACCATGGCTCGGCCACGGGCCTTAGCGCCATACCCAATAGCACTCCTGATGATGCCGACCAGGCAGATGCTATATTTGGGCGTCCTGCATGCGCCGGCGATGTGAACGGCGATGGGTACAGCGATGTAATTATTGGGGCTTATTTATACGATGACGGTGCAAATACTGATGAAGGAAGGGCTTTTTTATATAATGGAAATGAATTGACTGCTAACAAACGCAACAACTTACGCCTCTATAATACCAATCTCACCACCCCCATCAACAGCAGTAATTTTATTACCGGAAATTTCGGCACCGGCCTATTCGCCAGGTCCTTCCTTGGAAGAGCCAAAGGCAAACTGGTCTGGGAAACCCGCCTCAATTATAATCCGTGGAGCGGGACCCCCATCACCAACAGTGTCTCCTTTACCGCCCAACAGGTATCCTATACCGACATGGGCATCGCCGGCATCGAATTCAAGAATCTCATCACCAAGCTCCTGGGCTCCGGCAAGTTCACCAAACTCCGGGCCCGCGTCAAATACGATCCCGTGACCGCCATCACCGGGCAGGTCTATTCGTCCTGGCGTTATGTATCCAGTATCATTGATGCCAATAACCTCGGCGTGCTGCCCATCGAAATGGTCTCTTTCAACGCCGCCTGGCTTCAAAAGGGCAGATCCGCCAAACTGGAATTCAAAACCGATAAGGAATCGGGCATCTGTTGTTTCGATATCGAAAAGAGTCTGGATGGTTTTAATTTCTCTACCATCGGTTCTTTGCCGGCTAAGAATATTTCCGGCATTCAGTCTTATCAGTTCACCGACAATAACGCCAACAACAACAAACAATTCTACCGTATTAAGATAAAAGGCATCAGCGGACAAGTCGAATACAGCAATATCCAGCAACTGCAGAACAATGGCTCAACGGAGATCCTGGTCTTCCCCAATCCCGCCACCGACATCCTTCATTTATCACTCAACGGATCCTACAGCAGGATGGAGGTACAGGTCATCAATGCCGCTGGCCAAACGGTCATACAGATGATCAGCCTGCCGGTATCCAATCAGTCCTTACGCATCCCTCTCAATAACCTGCCCCCCGGCCGTTACTGGCTCAGGCTGCAGGGCGGTGGCGAGAAACAGGTACTGCAGTTTGTGAAGTTTTGATATGAGTTGTCAACTCTTCTTTAGATTTTTCAATAATTTTTCGCATCTTTAGTATTCCCCCGATCCTGTAAAAAGCCCGCCCAACCAGCTTTTTTAATTAATAAACAGGGATGAATAAGTTGATTCCTTTGGCGGCAGCTATTGCCCTATTCCCTTTATCACAAAGGGAAGCCGGTTCCGATCTGAATTTTTCCTTTTTCAGGACCGGACCCGTAAAGCCATTCCCCTATAAGAACCCGATTACCTCCGACCCATTTGCTCCCGAAAAAAAGATTGCCGAGCCCTGGAGCCCCGGCTGGATGGCCCAGGCACAGGAAAACATCCGCAAAAGTGAGTATCATTTTAAATGGGAAGAAAAACTGAATGCTTACTGTTCGCCCAACCGTAAAAACAATCTTCGTTTTTTTTACACAGAAAAAGGGTTTACAGTTGAACCCCGCACAACCAAAATACCCATCGGAGAATTTGATCCGCTGAAAAGGCCTGATGAGATAAAATATAAAAACATCCCCAACTGGAAAATAAGATTCAACCTCGATAAAAAGCAGGCCACCAATGGTAAATGGCAAATAGTAAATAACAAAGCCGAGTACGTTACCGATAATATAACAGTTCAATACATCAACAACGATGAAGGCATGCGGCAGAATTTTATTGTGAGTGCTCCTTTATCAAACGATTATGAACTGAAAATAAATTTTAGCATTAAAACAAAACTGAAAACTTATCTGCATGGCAACCAGTTACAGTTCTTTCACAAAAAGACAAATGTGCTCAATTATGGGCAGTTAAAGGTTTGGGATGCGGATGGCAAATCTTTAGAAGCCTCTATCCAGAAAAACAAGAAAAATAAATTTTACATAAAAGTAAATATAAAAGATGCGGTTTATCCAATTACTGTTGATCCGCTAAGCAACACCCCAAATAGTTTACTTGATGATGCTAACCAGGCTGGTGCATTTTTGGGGCAATCTGTTTCATCTGCCGGAGATGTGAATGGCGATGGATACAGCGATGTTATTGTTGGTGCCCTTATTATGATGACGGGGCAAATTCTGCTGAAGGCCGTGCTTTTGTTTATCATGGCTCGGCAACAGGCTTGGCGGCAAGTCCTGCAAATACCCCCGATGATGCTAACCAGGCCGGTGCAATTTTTGGGGTTTCGGTCAGTTCCGCAGGAGATGTAAATGGAGATGGGTACAGTGATTTGATCGTAGGTTCATCGGGTTATGATGATGGTGCAAATACCGATGAAGGCCGGGCATTTGTTTATCATGGCTCCGCCGCTGGTTTATCCGCTACACCCAATAGCACCCCAGATGATGCTAACCAGGCCGGTGCAATTTTTGGGGTTTCGGTCAGTTGCGCAGGAGATGTAAATGGAGATGGGTACAGTGATTTGATCGTAGGTTCATCGGGTTATGATGATGGTGCAAATACCGATGAAGGCCGTGCATTTGTTTATCATGGCTCCGCCGCTGGTTTATCCGCTACACCCAATAGCACCCCAGATGATGCTGACCAGGCAGGTGCAACTTTTGGCTCTGGCGTAGCTGGTGCTGGTGATGTAAACGGTGATGGATACAGTGATGTAATTATTGGGGCACGTTTTTTACGATGATGGGGCTAATACAGCCGAAGGCAGGGCATTTTGTTTATCATGGCTCCGTCGCTGGTTTATCCGCCACACCCAATAGCACCCCAGATGATGCTGACAAGGTAACCGCACATTTTGGCTCTAGCGTAGCTAGTGCAGGCGATGTAAATGGCGATGGATATAGTGATGTAATTATTGGAGCAGCTTTATACGATGACGGGGTTAATACAGCCGAAGGCAGGGCCTTCGTGTACCATGGCTCCGCAACTGGTTTATCGGCCACACCTAATAGCACCCCAGATGATGCTGACCAGTTAGGAGCAGCTTTTGGCGCTGGCGTAGCTGGTGCAGGTGATGTAAATGGCGATGGATATAGCGATGTAATTATTGGAGCACCTGCATTCGATGATGGGGCTAATTCTGCTGAAGGCCAGGCTTTGTTTATCATGGCCCTCCACTGGCTTATCGGCCAGTCCTAACAACACACCTGATGATGCGGATCAGATAGGTGCACAATTTGGCATTAGCGTAGCCTCTGCAGGGGATGTAAATGGTGATGGATATAGCGATGTAATTATTGGGGCATATCAATACGACGATGGAGTTAATGCCCATGAAGGCCGGGCCTTTGTTTACCACGGCTCCCCAACCGGCCTCTCTGTTTCTCCCACCAACAACCTTGATGCCGGCAACCAGGCTGGTGCAAATTTTGGTTATTCTGTTGCGCTTGCCGGCGATGTAAATGCAGACGGATACAGCGATGTGATCATCGGCGCTCATCAGTTCGATGATGGTGCCAATACTGCTGAAGGTCAGGCATTTGTTTATCATGGATCAGTAACCGGTTTATCCGCCACGCCCAACAGTACCTCGATGATGCCGACCAGGCCGGCGCACAATTCGGATTCAGTGTTTCCACCGCAGGGGATGTAAATGGAGATGGTTACAGTGATGTGGTGATCGGTGCGCCTTTATTCAACGATGGCGCCAATACGGATGAAGGAAGGGCTTTTGTTTACCATGGCTGCGCCGCCGGGTTATCGGCCTCACCCAACAATCTCCCTGATGATGCCAACCAGGCCGGCGCCAGCTTTGGATATAGCGTTGCCGGTGCAGGAGACGTCAACAGCAACGGTTACAGCGATCTGATCATCGGCGCTCCTTATTACGATGATAGCGGCAATGCCGATGAGGGCCGGGCCTTTCTTTATTTTGGGGTGTCATCCGGGTTGCAGGCAAGTCCGGTTAGCATAGTCGATGACGCCAACCAGGCAGGCGCTTACCTTGGATGCAGCGTTGCTACCGCCGGGGATGCAAATGCCGATGGAAAAAGCGATGTGATCATCGGGGCTTATGGTTATGATGACGGCGGCAATACGGATGAAGGCCGGGCTTTTGTATATCATGGATCAGGAACAGGATTGCCCGCAAGTCCTTCCAGTACGCCCGACGATGCCAACCAGGCAGGCGCCAATTTTGGTTACAGTGTTGCCTGTGCGGGTGATGTAAATGGTGACGGGGATAACGAGGTGCTCATTGGGGCTCCCGAATACGATGATGGGGCCAATACAGCAGAGGGACAGGGCTTATACGTTTATCATGGCTCGGGACTGGTTTATCGGCTACGCCCAACAGCACGTCGATGATTGCAACCAGGCCTGCGCAAGGTTTGGTATAACGTAGCCAGACGCTGGAGACGTTAATGGAGACGGATACAGCGATGTAGTGGTCGGGCGCCTTATTATGATGATGGCGCCAATACCGAAGAAGGCAGGGCTTTTATTTACCAGGGTTCCTCAGCGGGATTACCAACCGCACCCAATACAACTTTAGATGATGCCAACCAGGCGGGTGCAAGATTCGGCATCAGCGTGAGTACAGCAGGAGATGTTAATGGAGATGGATACAGTGACGTATCTATTGGGGCTTATCTTTACAATGATGGGGCAAATGCCGATGAAGGACGGTCCTTTTTATATAATGGAAATGAATTTACTGCTAACAAACGAAACAACTTACGCCTCTATAACACCAATCTCACCACCCCCATCAACAGCAGCAATTTTATCATCGCCAATTTTGGTGCAGGATTGTTTGCCAAATCATTCCTCGGCCGCGCCAAAGGCAAGCTGGTCTGGGAAAGCCGCATCAACTACAACTCCTGGAGCGGGACGCCCATCACCAACAGCGTTTCCTTCACTGCCCAACAGGCGGCCTATTCCGACCTGGGCATCGCAGGATTCGAACTCAAAAATCTCATTACTAAAATCCTGGGACTAGCCGTTATACCAAACTCAGGGCCAGGGTCAAATATCGTCCTTGACCGCCATCACCGGGCAGGTCTATTCGTCCTGGCGTTATGTATCCAGTATCATTGATGCCAATAACCTCGGCGTGCTGCCCATCGAACTGGTCTCTTTCAACGCCGCCTGGATGCAAAAGGGCAGATCCGCCAAACTGGAATTCAAAACGGATAAGGAATCAGGCATCTGTTGCTTCGATATCGAAAAGAGTTTGGATGGATTTAATTTCACCTCCATCGGTTCTTTGCCGGCTAAGAATATTTCCGGCATTCAGTCCTACCTGTTCACCGACAACAACGCATCAAACAACAAACAGTTCTACCGCATCAAAATAAAAGGCATCAGCGGACAGGTCGAGTACAGCAATATCCAGCAACTGCAGAATAATGGCTCAACCGAGATCCTCGTCTTCCCCAATCCCACCACCGATATCCTTCATTTGTCACTCAACGGATCCTACAGCAGGATGGAGGTACAGGTCATCAATGCCGCTGGGCAAACGGTCATACAGATGATCAGCCTGCCGGTATCCAATCAGTCCTTACGCATCCCTCTCAATAACCTGCCCCCCGGCCGTTACTGGCTCAGGCTGCAGGGCGGTGGCGAGAAACAGGTACTGCAGTTTGTGAAGGAGTAATGGATTTTTAACCTTCGGCCCTATCGGTTTAGAGTATAATCAATTGGTTCCTGTCCGGCTTTTAGCCTTACTTTCCGGTTGGTGTGTACACCACCTAGGGTATCAAATCTCCAAATCGGCCCATCTTCAAATCCCTATTTATTCTTTGCCGTCCCCCCTTAAACTTATAATTTTGCAGGTAATTCCCCGCTTATGAGTACCGTCAAGCTGAGTCACCTCGCCGAAACCCTTCATGGTTCAGAAATCGTCCGGCTCGGCGCCACCATCAAAGAGCTGATCAGGCAGGGCAATCACATTTACAATTTCACCATCGGCGACTTCGATTCGGCCATCTTTCCCATCCCTGCCGAGCTTGAAGAGGAGATCATCAGCGCCTATCAAAACGGCTACACGACATACCCCGCCGCCGAAGGGATCCTTGAACTGAGGAACGCGGTATCCGCCTTCATTGCTTCCCGTCAGGGTTTGCACTACGGACCTTCGGAGATACTCATCGCGGCGGGTGGAAGGCCCCTGATCTATTCCCTCTACCGCGCCATCGTGGACAAGGGTGACAAAGTGATCTACCCCGCACCCAGCTGGAACAATAACCATTACGTCCATTTCACGGAGGGTCAGCATGTGACCATTGAGGCGGGACACGAAAATAATTTTATGCTGACGGCGGAGCAGATCAAACCGCATATATCCGGTGCTTCCCTGATCTCCCTTTGTTCTCCCCTCAACCCGACCGGTACCACATTCAGCAAGGATGAACTGGGTGCCATCTGCGACCTGATCTTGGAAGAGAACGGCAAAAGGGCGGAGGGCGCAAAGAAACTCTACCTGATGTATGACCAGATCTACTGGACCCTTACTTTCGGCGATACCGTTCATTACGATCCGGTGAGCCTGCGGCCCGCCATGCGGGATTATACCATTTTCATCGACGGCATCAGCAAGGCTTTCGCCGCCACCGGCGTCAGGGTGGGCTGGGCGCTGGGCCCCTCAGAAGTACTGGCCAAGATGAGGTCCATCAACAGCCATGTCGGCGCATGGGCTCCGATGGCTGAACAGAAAGCCGTATCCAACTACCTCTTACGAACAGACGAGATCGATCGCTACTTCCTACGGTTCAAATCAGAGGTTCACGAACGCCTGCAAAGAATATCAGACGGATTTTTGCAATTGAAAAAAGAAGGGTTCGCGGTGGATGCCATCGCCCCGCAGGCGGCCATCTACCTGACGATACAGATCGATTACGCGGGAAAGAAAACGGCCGATGGAAAATTGCTGGCCAGCCAGGCTGATGTCACTTCTTATTTACTCTCCGAGGCTAAACTCGCCATCGTACCCTTCTATGCCTTCGGCGCTTCCACCAACAGCAGCTGGTACCGGCTGAGCGTGGGCACCTGCAAAAAAGAAGAGATCGATGAGATGCTGGGGATGCTGAAAGCCGCGTTGCAAAAATTAAGTTGATCTGCCCTTCGATTATTCAGACTTTTCAAATCGGGTATCCTGTTACGGAGTTATTTGATCCGTCAGCGTAATCATTCAATCCAAAAAATCAGCGCTTAATTGCGGCAGTTCAAAAAAACAAAAGGCTTTAATTGTTTATAGCGAAGGATCTTGCGTAAGACGGGTTTTTTATGAATGACCCGGAACCGGTTGAGGTCGATCAGTTCATGGACGATCGCCAGGTTCTCCATTCTTTCTACGGTAAATAACATTTCGTGAAGTCGTTCCACTTCTAATTCAACGGCCCCCGGGGACATTCGCTCCTGGTTGAATAAGATCAGCAGATCACGATTGGAATGGTTCATCAGGTAAAGCGGGTTCACCCGTTGCCGGTCAATATCCGATCAGGCCACTTTTACTGGGACATCCGCACTGGCTTTTCTTGGAAGAAGAGCAGCCGGCAGCCACCAGGCTGATGACGATCGTAAGCAACAATGATATTTTAATGAGTCTTTGCATAATTACAGGTTAGCAAATTAAACTATTTTCACAAATAATTATTGCCTTCCACACTTGAAAGCGGAAAACTTTAACACAACGGAGCGCCGGCCAAAAGTGCTGGTAGCCCCTCTCGACTGGGGACTCGGGCACGCTACCCGTTGTATACCAATCATCCGTGAGTTGTTGGAGCAGGGATGCGAGGTAACGATCGGGTCGGGTCCGGCTGCTCAAAAAATATTACAGGAAGAATTCCCGGATCTCCGTTTTTTACCCCTTTTGGGTTATAATGTCCATTATAGCCGCTACAGATCTTTTTTACCCCTCGTGTTATTGCTCCAAATACCCAAACTGATTTTCCGGGTTTATTTCGAAAATCGCTGGTTGAAAAAAGCGATCGCCACATATGGTTTCAACGCCGTAATCTCCGATAACCGCCCGGGTTTATACCATCCCGGAGTAAAGAGCGTTTACATCACACACCAGCTTTGCATTAAAACCGGCAACCGGTTTACCCAATGGCTCGCTCAAAAAATACATTACCGGTTCATTCATCGATTCAGCGAATGCTGGGTGCCCGATCTCGCAGGCGATCTTAACCTGGCCGGCGATCTTTCTCACCCGCTAATAATGCCCCGGGTTCCGGTGAAATACCTGGGGCCTTTGTCCAGGTTTGAAAAGAAGGGAGCAGAAAAAAAATACGATCTGGCGATCCTTTTGTCTGGTCCCGAACCACAAAGAACTTTGTTTGAAAACCTCATACTGAAAGAACTGGAAAACTACAATGGGAAAGCTTGGATCTTAAGGGGGCTGCCGGAACAAAAAACGATTCTCCTCACTACGAATAAACAGGTCGAGATCAGGAATCATTTGCCTTCCGCTGAATTGAATCAGCTAATTGAATCTTCTGAGTTGGTTATATGCCGGAGTGGTTACTCTTCTGTCATGGACCTGGTGAAACTGCAACAGCGTGCTGTACTGGTACCCACGCCGGGCCAGACCGAACAGGAATACCTGGGCGAATACCTTATGTCTAAAAAAATGTTTTATGGCCTGTGCCAGGAAGATTTTTCATTGAACCGGGTGATGGATCAGGCCGGAACTTTTACTGGCGGCCCGCCTGAAATCATTTCGAAAGACCTCAAGGCTGTTGTACGCAGTTTTATAGATGGATTGAAAAAAGGTTAGGTTTTCGTTCGTCAACATTGCGGACCTTATTTTGTAAACAGTCCGATTCTCTGGTTATTACTGCAATTTTAACTTTTGCGTGGTGCCATCCGCTTTTACCAGCCAGCATTCCCTGAAATTCTCGTTGTTCACTTCGCCATCAACGATATATGATTTCATATCGGAGGCGGGAAATATTCGGAATGTTTTCAGCCGTTTTTGTAACTCCAGGGGCAATACCAGCTCTCCTTCCTTATTGCCTTTGTTTACCGAATAGATAAAAATACTGTAAGGCGTCGCTTCAATATCCGTTACTGCGATCTGGCTTTCATCCATGCTGAATGCAATGTGAAAAGACTGGTAGTTTTTTCCTGGCTTTTGGGTAATATTCCATAACTCTTTATTTTTCTCCAGGCTTACCATTACACCATAATTATACAGAAACGCATATTTGCCGCTGGGGGATATCAGGGGGTCAAACAAATACTGATATTCAAGCCCCTTACGCTTCAATACCTTTTTCATATTGGTATAATTGGGTCCGGTGCCTTTAAAGTCGGGGGAACTTAAGTGCAGCACATTATACAGGGTGGTTTCGCCAGCTACCTCTTCTTTAAACAGGGTGATTTTATTGTCTACGTCAAAAAATGTTTTACCTGTTCCCGCATAGTCAATTTTTACCCCGAAACCGGTAAAATATTCAGGCCCGTATTTTACCGAATAGGAGTCCTCGCTTCCGTCATATGAATTCATCCTGCTCTTGCTTATCGAAATATCGCGTTTTTTCCAATCTACATCCTGAATTTTATAACGCAGCATTTTGCTGGCGTAGCCGAAAGCGCCCGGTTTATCATTATAAACCAGTTCGCCGTCGCCTATGCGCCATAGCTTAATTGTATCATTATTAAAATGCACCGCCACCACCTCTCCTTTGGCATCAGCATAGCCTTTATAAGACCAGTAGCCGCTGTATTGGGCAAATAGCGAATTGGAAAAAAGTGACAGTAGAATAGCAAGCAGGGTTGTTGTTCTCATTTATTTTATTTCAAAAATGGTTCGTCGATGGTGGTTTCTTTACTTCTTCTCAAAAAGGCGTTGCTATCATAACGTTCAGCGCGGTAATCAATATTTTTGGGGTCCAGCATTACTGCGAGGTCTAATAAAAATACGGTGACCACGGTTATTTTTCCGGTCAGCTTACGGTATGTTTGTACTTCATCATACAATTTTTTGGCTATCTGCTTTTTAAGGTCTTTCTCTTTTTCAAAAGGGGCGATGCTGCTGAAAAGTTTTTCGGCATGGGTAAACGAGCTGTCGATTGCAAGGATTGCTGACCCCGCCAGTGTATAAAGGTTTTTATTTTCAGGATTGTTTTCGTTCGCGTTTTTCATAATATCATACACATGTTCATAGTCACCAATATGAAAATTTGCGCTGGCTGTTTCACAAATGATCTCTTTGTTTTTTTCTTCTTCTGAATAAATGGCAAAATATTTCTTTTCTGCCAATTCATAATAGCTTTCAATCAGGTAAGTATAAGCCTCCTGATGGGTAATTTCCCTTAGTGGTGGTCTGCCTGAAGCAATTTCGTTTCTTCCGCAATCGTATAGCATTGTTCGGGCTTTAATATAGTCTCCCTTTTGTATGTATAAAATGGCAAGGTCATATTGCACCCTTGGGTCTTCAAATACCTTAAGGGCTTGTTCCGACCAGCTGATCTTGGAATAAAGGTCTCCCGCTTCCTTAACTTTAATAAGAAGGCCCTCAAAGTTTTGTCGCTGGCTGCTGCTGAGGTCGTTCAGCGACTTTGGTTTTTGACGAGCGGGTTCATTCGCTATTGTCGCTGGCTTTGCCGAACCTATGTAATTGCCCGACCAGTCATAGTATCCATCTGGTGCGGGCTTATAATTCGGGTCGTAATTTCCGTAAGTTCGTGAAATGTAATATTCGCTAAAACCAGCATCCAGTCCGGCCCTCATAATTTGGTTATAATTTTCTTTTGAGAGAACAATATTGCGTTCTTTAAGCAGTTGTTGCATTTTTTGCACTTTCGCATTGTACTCATCCTCTCTTGCCTTAATGCGTTTTGTCGCTGCATTTATTTCATTCATGCGACTATAATCAGCCCAGCCATACGAGTTGTAGTTGCCGCTAATGATCGAGGAAGAGCTTCGCGAAGCCGGCTTCATGCTATTGTAGTGCCTTTCTTTTTCAGCCCACTCTCTGGCGTTTCTTTGTTGTTGCTGAGAATAATTGGAATTTCCATCAATTCCGGGCTGTGCCTTTATTTCGGCGCAGAAACAAAGTATCGAACATATGATAAAAACAAATTGTATCATGATAGGTTTTTCACAAATATAAAAAATGTTACGATGAAATTGCATGCAAAGACCGCTCACGCGATATAATTCCCGCTCCTGTCCTTGCTGTTGCTGCCCACAATACTTTTGCTTCCTGATGCGTGAAACCAGTATCCGATACCGGTAGGCAACTTTTGTATAAGGGCGATGATGTTTTTAAAGCTGATCTTGTTTTCACACCATACGATCTCCCCGACCTGTTGCTCCCCGATCTGTTTTTTCAGCGCCTGTACGATCGTGGACAAATCTTGCTGTTCAATGCACGTATCATCGTTCTCAACCAGCCGCCTGTCGTTCATGCCCGAATGATCAATGAGCGTTTCAATGAATGTTTTTTCTTTTCCGGATGCCAGGATCAGCAGGTTGATGGCCGGTTCTTTTTTGCGGATCGAGGTTTGCGAAAGATTTGCACCGGTTTGTTTTCTTTTGACTATTCCGGCGATGGCCGATAAGGCGGCCCTGAACCAGATGGCGGTTTGTATAAAAAAAACAAAAAGGCCGGCCCTGCCGCTGCTGTAATGTTTCTTTACAAACAGGCTCATGGCCTGGTAAAACAGCCTGACATAATTCAGGCTGCCTTTTTTTGTACTCTCCCCCTTGAAATGTATGATCGGATTCCCCGCCAGGTAATGATTCGTGTACCCTGCCTGCTGTATGCGGTAACTGAGGTCCACATCTTCTCCGTACATGAAAAACCGTTCGTCGAAACTACCCGTGAGGTCGAGTATACGTTTCGGCATCATCATGAACGCGCCGGCCAGTACATCCACTTCATGATCTTCATTTTCATCCAGGTGGCCCAGGTAATACCTGGCGAAGATGGCGGAACGGGGGAAAAATGTGGACAGTCCGGACAGTTTATACAAAGAGGTCATGGGTGAGGGAAAAGCCCTCTTGCTTTCGGGTAAGAATTTTCCGGATCCGTCGATCATCTTGACACCCAATGCGCCGGCCGCAGGGTTAGCGCGAAAAAAAGCGATCCCTTCCTGCAACACATCTTCCGAAATAATGGTATCCGGATTTAAAAAAAGGATGTACTCGCCTGAGGCGTGGGCCAGGGCCTGGTTATTGGCTTTGGCATAACCCTGGTTTACCGGGTTGCTGATGAATTTCACCGAAGGAAACAAGGGCATTAAATAGTCCAGGCTGCTATCTGTCGAATGATTGTCGGTCACAATGATCTCGGTTTCCATACCAACACAGGCTTTCTGCACCGACAGCAGGCATTGCTCCAGGAAATATTTTACGTTATAATTTACTATGATGACAGAAAGCAGCAAACGGTCTTTTTTAACTGAACCCTTTTCAGGAAATGAATGATCTCACTTTAAGTATTTTTAATGCTTTGTTCATACCGGAACAAATTTCGGGGATCGTATTTGTTTTTGATCTGCTGAAGCCGGTTATAGTTGCCTCCATAATACAAACGCTCCCATTGGGTAAAATCATTATCGGGATAGTTTCGGTATTGCGCAACGATGCCGCTGTTGTTGAACAGGCTTTGTACTTCCCGGAATCTTTTTATCCGCTGCGGTTCCTGGCTTTCGGTTTCCCAATAGGTTTGCAGTTCCGAAAAATACGGGTAGGCCCGGTGAGGAAAAGAGGATAGTTTTTCAAATTCCGGATTCCGGATATTCCCGCCCAGGGTATTCACCTGGTAGATCATGCCGGGTGAAGCCATGACCATGGGAATGACTTTCTCGATGCAGGACGCGATATCGTCGAACCCTTTATACAAACCGGCTGAAGCGTTTTTGAAATGCAGGGGATCGGGCCTTCCGTAAAAAACTTTCAGCGCGGTCGCCAGTGGCTTTGCGGAAGTATGGGTGGTTTTATCGGTAATGGCCGAAAGCGCGGTGATCGTTTTTTGTATCGCCGTATTGCTGCCGCTTGCGTTGGTCAATAAGATATAGACCGTCTTCCGGTTGAGCACAAAGGCGGAGAAACATTCATTCGGCAGGTCGGAGACCAGGCCGAACCATTTTTGCAGAGCCGTTATTGCCCTTGCGGGATCCGTGTTGTGTATCTTGAACCGGTGGCTTTGCATCAGCTTTGGCGCCTCGTGTAATTTGAAGGTCAATCCGGTCACCACCCCAAAATTGCCGTTCCCGCCACCTTTGCAGGCCCAAAGCAATTCATCTCCCGGTGCCGCCTTATGAATATTGCCCGATCCGTCCACCATCGTCAGCTCCAGTAAGCTGTCGCAGGTGAGTCCGAATTTACGGCCCATCAACCCGTATCCTCCGCCCAATACGAGTCCGCCAATACCCACACCGGCGCAGGATCCTCCGGGCAGGTACTTTCCCTTTGGCAGGATCTCGTCATAGATCCTGGACAGGGTGCATCCGGGACCAACCTGAATGGTGTTCTTGTTCAACCACAGGATCTGGTTCAACTGAGACAGGTTGATGCACATCCCCCCCTCATTCACCGAATAGCCTTCCATGCAATGCCCTCCGCTTTTAATGGCCACCGGCCACTTGTTTTTTTCCGCCAGTTGGATCGCTTCAGATACCCCTTCCGCATTAAAACACAAAGCGATCAGGGCGGGTCGCTTATCGATGCGCTTATTGAATCCTTTGCGGAGGGTTTCATATTGTTCATCGCCAGACTTATAATAGGTAACATTCCCGGGGCCGGGTGATGGCCTGGTTTTTTCTGAAAATTTTTTTTGGATGAACTCCCAATTTCCGGCTTGCAGTCCGATGGGGGCCATCAGGGCCATCTTTAAAAAATCTTTGCGCCGGTATGTTTTTCCCATTCGTGTTTTAGTATATCCAAATATAGTAAAGAAGCCTTTGTATCTTTGCGCCATGTTAAAAACAACGCTCCTGAAGGCTGTAGAAGCCGGTGCCATTGAGTTGAGGCGCTATTTCAATGATGCCGGTCTCAAGATAAGTAATAAGGAAGGCATCAACAACTGGGTCACCGAAGCCGATCATGCCGCCGAAAAAGCGATCATTGACGTCATCAGGGCGGAACATCCGGGTCATTTTATTTTAAGTGAAGAAGTGGGCGAGATCATCATGGACAGCGAGGTGAAATGGATCATCGATCCCATCGACGGTACCATCAACTTCGCCAGCGGCATCCCCCTTTGCTGTGTGAGCATCGGCGTGGAAAAGAACGGAGAAATGATCCTGGGCGCCGTATTCAATCCCTTCATCAACGAAATGTTCTTTGCCCAGAAAGGGTTTGGCGCCACATTGAATGAAAATAAGATCCAGGTAAGTCAGAAAAAAGAAGTGCTCCACAGTTGCCTGGTCACCGGTTTTCCCTACACCTATCTCGATATGCCGAATGGCCCCCTGCAGGTCTTTGAGCGTTTCATCCGCAAAGGAATTCCCGTCCGCCGACTGGGCAGCGCGGCGATCGATCTTTGCTGGGTGGCTGCCGGACGGTTCGATGGCTTTTATGAACATAGCCTCCAGGCCTGGGATACCGCCGCCGGATACCTGATCGTTGAAGAAGCCGGCGGAAAGGTCACCGACATGAATGGAAATAAATATTCACCCTACCAGCGACAATTGGTGGCGAGTAACGGGTGGATTCATGAGGAACTGTTGGCGGTGATCAATAATAAGAAGACGCTTTAGATTTTTGCGCGTTTCCCCATGTGCGATGTCAGATGTACGGTGTACGACACTCTAATGTTTGTTAATTCTTTTTTTTTGTCGTAAAATTTGACTTATGGATTCGGAAGAAATGAAACGCAGGACAAAGATGTTTGCCATCAATGTGGCCCTGTTAACACAAAAATTAAAACCAACAGTCATTAACAGGGCTTATAGCGGACAGATTGTTCGTTCAAGCAGCTCGGTTGGTGCGAATTACAGGGCATCCAGAAGGGCAAAGTCAAATGCAGATTTTATTAATAAACTAAAGATCGTTGAGGAGGAGCTGGATGAAAGCCTTTTTTTCCTCGAATTATTAGAGTTCTTTAATGAAAAGGAAAAATCAGAAATCGAACTTTTACTAAAAGAGGGGGAAACCTTATTGAAAATAATTGTAGCATCAATAATATCCTCCAGAAAATAAGCACTGACGTACATCTTACATCGTAAATCGTACATTAAACTCATGGATCCACGTACAGAAATCTCCTCCCTCGGCGAATTTGGTCTCATCGGCCACCTGACGGAGAATAATGAAACAAAGAACGCCTCAACGGTCTTAAGTGTTGGAGACGATGCGGCGGTCATCGACCATTTCGGCCGGCAGACCGTCATCAGCACCGATATGCTGGTGGAAGGCATTCACTTCGACCTCATGTACACCCCGCTGAAACACCTGGGTTATAAATCGGTGGTGGTGAACCTGAGCGATATCTATGCCATGAACGCCACGCCCACGCAGATCCTGCTGAGCATCGCCATCAGCAATAAATTCAGCGTGGAAGCGCTAGATGAGTTTTATGAAGGCGTTTACGCCGCCTGCGATAAATACCAGGTTGACCTGGTGGGCGGAGATACCACCACATCGCAACGCGGATTCGTGATCAGTGTTACGGCGATCGGTGAAGTGGCCCCCGACAGTTATGTAAAAAGAAACGGCGCGCAGGTGAATGACCTCATCTGCATCAGCGGCGACCTGGGCGGGGCTTTTCTCGGACTCACCATTTTGGAACGGGAGAAAAAGATATTTGAAGAGACCGGCGCGCAACCCGACCTGGAAGACCGCGCCTACATCATCGGGCGTATGCTGAAACCAGAAGCCCGCAAAGATGTGATCGAATATTTCGCGGCACAGGATATCATGCCCACCAGCATGCTCGACATCAGCGACGGACTCAGCAGTGAAATGCTGCACATCTGCAAACAAAGCCAGGTGGGCTGTGTGCTTTATGAAGACAAATTACCCATTAATGAGGAATCAAAGGATTTCGCCTATAAGCTGGAACTGGACCCTACAGCCTGTGCACTGAGCGGCGGTGAGGACTATGAATTGCTTTTTACCGTCAAGCAAGCCGACTACGAAAAGATCAATGCCAACAACGGACTGAGCATCATCGGTTATATAACGGAGGCGGCGGAAGGCAAAACCATCATTACCCGGGGCGGGAACAAACACGAACTGGTGGCCCAGGGCTGGAATCATTTGAAATAGGGTCAATACAATCTATAAAACAGATTTACGTTAATGACCCGTGCACTGCATCATTTTTACGGGCGATAAATTCAATATCGACCCCGAAACTTAACTTTACTTTTTTCAGCCGCATGTACATAAGAGTTTTTTTCCTGTTCCTTTCGGCCTGTTTCGGTCTTGCGCTTTTTTCCTGCACCGGCAGCCGGATGAACTACAGCCCGGAAAAAAAATATTCCCGTGCACAGCTGCAGGAAGATTATTCCATTCTGCGCAACATCCTCGAAAAGAAACACCCTTCTCCTTATTGGTATACGCCGAAAGACAGCCTGGATTATTATTTCGACAAGTATTATCGATCCATCGGCGACAGCATGACCGAACAGCAGTTCGGCTGGAAGATCCTCGCTCCCCTCACCAATAAGATCCATTGCGGACATACCAGCTTTGGCATGAGCCGCGCTTACAACCGCTGGGCAGCCAACCGGCGCTTTGCCTCTTTTCCGCTCGGCATGAAGGTCTGGAACGACACCATGGTGGTCACCAGTAACCTCAACCGGAAGGATTCCCTGCTGAAAAGAGGAACGATGATCACCGGGATCAACGGGGTAAGGAACAAGGAAATGATCCAAACGCTCTTTGGTTATCTTACCAAGGACGGTTACGCCGACAACATCAATTATATCCGCCTCAGCAGTAATTTTCCTTATTATCACCGGAATGTATTCGGCCTCAGTAAAAAATATACCGTCAATTATCTCGACAGCCTGGGTAAGGAAAGGACCACCGTGGTCCCCCTGTTCGAATTTCCAAAGGATACGACGAAAAGAATAAGGCCCGCTCAGCCCCCCGTCACGAAAACAAAGAAAGAAACCCGGCAGCAAAGGCTTCAGTCCATCCGGTCCATGGCCGTTGATACGATAGCCAATACCGCCGTCATCACGCTTAACACTTTTACCACAGGCGGACTAAGAAGATTTTTCCGGCAAAGTTTCCGGTATGTACGTAAGGCGGGGATCACCCATGTAGTACTCGACCTGCGAAGCAACGGGGGTGGAAAGATCAATCTCTCTACCCTGCTGACCCGTTACGTAAGCCGGAGGCCTTTCAAGGTAGCCGATACGGCCTTTGCGGTGGCCAAAACCCTCGGGCCCTATTCGCGATACATCAAAAACCGGTTCATCAATAACCTGGGTTTGCTTTTCCTCACCAGGAAACAAGACGACGGCCTCTATCATTTCGGTCACTGGGAAAGAAAATATTACCAGCCCAGGAAAGCGAACCATTACGAGGGAGAGCTTTATATACTCACCAATGGCCAGACCTTTTCGGCCTCCACCTTGTTCTGCAACGCGGTGAAAGGACAGCCGGGAATCACCCTGGTGGGTGAAGAAGCCGGAGGTGGATGGCATGGCAACAACGGTATCCTCATTCCCGACATCACCCTGCCCAATACCCGTCTCCGGGTGAGGCTCCCGCTGTTCAGGCTTGTGCAATACAACCATGTGCCTAAAAACGGGCTGGGCGTGATGCCCGATGTATATATCGGCACCAGTTACGAAGCGCTGGTAAAAGGGTACGATAAAAAAATGAAGGTGGTGATGGAGATGATCAAAGGCAAGGCGGCAGGTAGTGAAAGGAATAGGTAAATGTATTGTTCCAAAAGGGTAGACCAAACGAACAGCTATAAGATCTTAAACCCGTCCGCGTCTTTCAAAAAAGGGAATTTCTCTCTCGTTTCCTGCAACATTTCCTTTTGCAGCGTGATGGTGAACACGTCTTCCTCGTCGGCCATATGATAAAGCACCTGGCCCAACGGATCAATGACCAGGCTGTTCCCGCTGTGGTAGATATTGTTTCCGTCATTCCCCACGCGGTTAACACCAACCACATAAGACTGGTTTTCGATGGCCCTTGCGCACAAGAGCGTCTTCCAGGCATGGCTCCTTCGTTCGGGCCAGTTAGCCACATAGATGAGCACATCATATTCAGGTTCGCCTCCCGCTGATTGTTGCCTGGCCCATACCGGGAACCGAAGGTCATAACATACCAGGAGGTTGATCTTCCAGCCCTTGACTGAAGCGATCAGTCGCTTGTTACCCGGACTGTAATGGCTGTCCTCGCCGCCATAAGCAAAGAGGTGGCGTTTGTCGTAATGCCCGGATTGTCCATTGGGCAACATCCAGATCAGGCGGTTATAATAGCGTCCTTCTTCTTCAATGATCAGGCTGCCGGTCAGTACCACGCCGTTCTCCCGGCTCACCCTTTTCATCCATTGCACCGTTTCTCCTTCCATGTTCTCAGCGAGCGCCGCCGCATTCATACTGAATCCGGTAGAGAACATTTCGGGCAGCACCACGATCTCGGTCTTCTGTTCGATACGGCCGATCTTTTCTTCCAGCAGCCGCAGGTTGGTGGCTTTTTCCTCCCAGAAGATATTCGTTTGAATCAGGGAAATAGTGAGGGTTGGCATGGCAGATATTTGTCTGTAAAATTACAGATCGGTTCGCATATATGGCGGTCCTGATTTCTTCCATAATGATGTGTAAACAGTGATTTAAAAAGAAAAGCCTACCTTTGTGCCCTACTCCACTTCAAAATCACGGCAGGTTGTAAGCCGGTGCAGTAATAACTATTTTCCCGCTGATTCAGAAAATGCAACGTCTTTGCCAGCCTAATTTCAAATTAACCATTTCATGGCCTTTAAAAAATTAACCTTAATTGAACCCATCCTCAAAGCTTTAAGCGACGAAGGATACACCACACCCACACCCATCCAGGCGCAATCCATCCCGCTGATCCTTGAGAAAAGGGACCTGCTGGGTTGTGCGCAGACCGGCACCGGTAAAACGGCCGCGTTCGCCATCCCCATTTTACAACTCCTGTACCCCGATAAACAAAATCAACGAGGACCGGCCAGGATCAAAGTACTGATACTGACCCCCACCCGGGAACTGGCCATCCAGATCGATGAAAGTTTCGGGGCTTACGGAAGATATACCGGGATCTCTCACACCGTGATCTTCGGCGGCGTATCCCAGCTGCAGCAAACCAATATCCTTCGCCGCGGCGTGGATATCCTGGTGGCCACACCAGGACGCCTGCTCGACCTCATGGCACAGGGATTCATTGACCTGAAGGACCTTTCGATTTTCGTATTGGATGAGGCCGATCGAATGCTCGATATGGGTTTCATTCATGATGTGAAAAGGATCATCACCAAGCTGCCCGCGAAAAGACAAACGCTTTTCTTCTCGGCCACCATGCCGCCGGAGATCCAAAAGCTGGCTGATGTATTGCTCACGCATCCGGCAAAAGTGGAAGTAACACCCGTTTCATCAACCGTTGACGCGATCGATCAGTCCTTATTCTTCGTGGATAAGAAAGAAAAGACAAACCTCCTCTTGCATCTCCTGAAAGATAATAAGATCATCAACGCGCTGGTGTTCACCCGGACCAAGCACGGCGCTGACAAGGTGGTGAAGATGCTGCACCGTGCGCAGGTCACCGCAGCGGCCATCCACGGAAACAAATCGCAGAACGCCCGGCAGAATGCCCTGAGCAATTTCAAGAACGGAAACCTGCGCGTGCTGGTGGCAACCGATATCGCCGCCAGGGGGATCGACATCGACGAATTGTCGCACGTGATCAATTTCGAACTGCCCGATGTTCCTGAAACCTATGTTCACCGGATCGGCCGTACCGGTAGGGCGGGCAATACGGGGATCGCCGTATCCTTCTGCGACGCGGAAGAAAGAACGGAATTAAGGGATATCCAGAAACTCATCGCCAAGACGATCCCGGTCATCGCCGATCATCCCTTCAAACCTTCGGTTACGGCTATGGACCAAAACTTTTCAGCGCCCAAACAGGAAATGCCGAAAAGAAGGACCCCGGGTTATGGCAATAATCAACGCGGTGGTTTTCGGGGAGGCGGACAGGGTAATCGACGCACCGCCGGTACCCGATAAAGATTAAACAACACACACGATATAAAACCGCTCCTTAACCGAAGCGGTTTTTATTTTATTGGGTATTAATGCTTAATTTTCAGTGATGTTGTCCGGCAATTCGCCATGATCTTTATAAGTTAATTTTTATGTTTGGCAGTAAATATTTTTCATACCTGATCAACCCGCTGGAACTGTTGCGTACCAAAAAGGTTTTGCACGTCAATCCCACGATCGTATCACCCAGGGCCGAACCCGATGAGATCAGGATCTTCGTTTATGACTTTACCCCGCAGCAAATTGACGTGAAGGAGGTAGACAAGGTGTCCGAATGTTTTCCTTACATCGATTCGGATACCATCACCTGGATCAATGTGGACGGACT
Organism: Chitinophagaceae bacterium; assembly: GCA_016721725.1. Lineage (GTDB taxonomy): Bacteria > Bacteroidota > Bacteroidia > Chitinophagales > Chitinophagaceae > Ferruginibacter. Next base: position 856,172 of record JADKHN010000001.1, read on the forward strand.
GAAAAAAACAGAAGTGGAATCGATCTGTAACCATTACGGAATTCACTACCTGATCACGGAAGATATCCTCAGTATCGGCCAGCGGCCTAAAATGGACGAGATCAACGGTCTCTTGTTCTGCCTGCTCAACATGCTTTATTTCAATGAAAAGGACTCTGCCGTTGAGACCGAACAGATCAGTATCGTACTGGGCAAGAACTTTGTCATCAGTTTCCAGGAAGATGCCAGCCGGGATGTTTTCAATCCCTTAAGGGAAAAACTCAAGGTGGCGGGTACCAAGGTGCGTCAGAACAAGGCTGATTTCCTCTTCTATTCGCTGATCGATATGATCGTGGATAATTATTACCTGGTGATGGAAAAGCTGGGAGACAAGATCGAGGCGCTGGAAGAGGATATCGTTCGCAATGCCAACACCCGGAGCCTGGTACAGATAAACAGTTTACGAAAGGAAATGATCGTGCTGAAACGGAGCGTGGCGCCCGTTAGGGAACTGGTGAACGGCATTCTCCGGAGCGAGAATGACCTGGTGGAGGCCAAGACCGAGAAATATTTCAAGGATGTTTACGATCATATCGTACAGGCGAACGACCTGGCGGAGAATTACCGGGATATGATGATGAACCTGCACGATCTTTACCTGAGCAATGTCAACCTGAAGATGAACGAGGTGATGAAAGTGATGGCGGTAGTGACCTGCCTGCTTGCCCCGGCAACCGTGATCGGGGGTATATTTGGTATGAATTTCGACGCCATTCCTTTACTGCATAACCGTTGGGGATTTTTTATCTCCGTTGGACTGATGCTCTTCATCCCCCTGGCCATGATCCGGATCTTCCGAAGAAGAGGCTGGTTCTAATTCGCTTTTTTCTTATAAATGGGGACCGTGCTGCAGGGTTCTCCATACATGATGCTCTTCACTACGGGCCTTAACAGTTTTGTTACCGCTACATAGGCCGTTTCGGGGATCGGCATTTCGCCACAACCTTTGATCACCACTCTCTTATCCCGGTAATCTTCAGGATTTATTTTTTTCAGGTTCTCAAGGAACAGGGTGTTGTGTAAAAAAGCGGGGTCACCAAAAATAACCTCTTTGGCAACGGGTTCCAGGTAGCTCGCCGCAAGCATATAGGCCCACATGGGTATCACTGCGTCAGCGGTACAAGTAAGCGCCACGTTCTTTCCTGCATAGGGTTCTGGATCCAGGGTCTTCAGTGCTTCCCTGAAATCCTTTTCTTTCAGGATCAGTCCCATGAATAAATGATCCTTCATATCAAAAGTAACCGTATCACCCTTGGGGTAATATTCCTCCAGGTCGAGCGTGATGATGCCGCTTTCCGAAACTTTATTGACAAAGGTCTCTTCCATAGGACAAAGTTAGGCCAAAAATATTCTGTGCGGGGGGATGACGAACGGGGTCGGTTTCGCTTTTGGGAAAAAAATAAGCCAACTCTTTCGGGCTGGCTTATTCCTTATGTTTTGAATTTCTGATTAGAAAAATTTGCTCCGGTTATCCTTGATGGTGGACCTTTTCTTCAGGTCGTCGAACCAGGAGTTTCCGGCCTGGGTACGCAGGGTATTGATCTGCTGGGTACGATTTTCGGCAACCTTTTCCGGGCTTTCGGGCGCTTTCTCAGCGTATCCGTTCACTTTGATCAGGTAAACGCCGGTCTTTCCAACGATCGGAGAGGATACTTTAGACTGGTTCTCCTTGTTGAAAGAGGCGCCGATCAGGCGGTGTTCAGGGCCGATATTACCGATCAGCGGACTGTTGAACGTGATGGTTGAATCCGTACCCGCTGTCAGCACCTGTTTATTGAAGGCCGCGGCCGCGCTTTCCAGTGTCGGGGCGTTACCCAGTTTCTTGATGATCTGCTCGGCTTTCTTTTCATTCCTTATCGCATTCTCGGCCATTGGACGCGCTGTTTGTACATCCTGTAAACCCTCTTTCTCGATCTTGTCCACAACGGCCACCACAAACTCTTCTCCGATACTGAAGGGCTCGCTTACATCACCCTGGCTGGCTTCAAATACCCAGCGAACCAGTTGGCGGGCATCCTGCAACTGGCCGATACTCGCGTCGTTTTCCTTGATGAGAGAAGCTTCGGTTATTTTACGAAGGCCGTTCTTTTGTAAATACGCGTCGAATTTCTTCGGGTCTTTTTCTGCTGAGAGTTTGGTGGCATCGAGGCTGGCCTTGTTAATGGTCGCTTCGCTGGCCAATATCTCTTTACCCATGAAAGCGATCTTATATGCCGGGCTGGAGCCTTTCTGGCTGAGCACTTCGATAATATGATATCCGAACTGGGTCTTCACCACACCCCTGGATCCAATGGGTTTGTTGAAACAGAAATCGTTGAACTCGGGAACCATGGCTCCGTATCCGAAAGTACCCAGGTCGCCGCCCTTCATCTTACTGCCGTCTGATGAGAACTGCATGGCCAGCAGGGTGAAATCAGAACCCGCATTGATCGCGGCGAATAAGCTGTCGGCTCTTTTTTTGGCAACACTGTCTTCGGCGATCGGCTGACCGGTTTGTGGATCTACGGTCGGTATCAGGATGTGTTTGGCTCTTACGCTGTCGGGCAACATTTTGGTACCGAGTATGCGTGCCATAACGATACTGTTCCTGTCGACATAGGGACCATAGACCGAACCGATCGGAAACTTCACGATAGAATCAATGGCCACGCTGACGATCTTTGATTTTGGCTGGTAATTGCTATCGAATTCAATAGAAGACGTGTTACGGGCCAAAAAGGTCTTCATATTGGTTTCGGCGGCAAACCCGTCTTTTAAACTGGCAACCGCTTCCCTTGTCCTCGCGCTGTCTTCGGCTCCCGGGAGTTGGCTAAAGCTGACATAGGAGATCTTGCGGCCTTCTTCTTGTTTGAACAGGTCCTTGTGTTTTTTTACGTAATTCTCTACATCCGCATCACTCACTTTAATGGTGCTGTCGCTGATATCCGCATAGGGAATGCCTACATAAGAGATGGTGGCAAAGGATTTCTTATCCTTGTTATCGCTTTCTTCCATCCAGGAAGGATAATAGGCGCTGGCCGCCAGCATGGCGTAATATTTTGTGGAAATGCTGGTGAGCTTTTGGGGCTCAACCACCTGGGCGTCGATCTGGTCCCTTTGCTCTCCTTTGGCCTTACGGATATTGGCCAGGGCTTGCTTGAGTTTGGCCGGATCCAGTCTACCGGTCAGGGAATCCAGCATCTGGGGATCCTGCATCAGCGGGTTGTCGCGGTCATTACTGGATAATATGGCGGATAATTCCTTGGAAGTGAAATTGATGCCCAGCTTAGCGGCTTCGGCATAAAAGATCTTTTCGGCCACGATCTGGTCCCACACCTGCTGGCGGATCTGTGCCGACCGGGTTGCGGTGGTCCTGGATTGGGAACGCTGTTCTTCCTGGGTTTCGATCTGCCTCACTTTCTTGGTGAATTCGGCCTGATCGATGGATGAACCGTTTACCTTACCGATGGTAGATGAACCGCCGCCGAACATTTTGCTAGCGCCCTGGTTGGCATCCATCAGGATGAAACCGATCAAACTGAGTGCAATCACCGCAATAACGATCGCGGCGCCCTTATCACGTATTCCCTGGATAATTTGCATAATAGTAGTTTAAAATGGACGGCAAAAATAGGGTAAAAAAGGATATGATTAGCTAAAAATAAGGCTGTAAAAGGCATTATATCAAGGAATAGAGCGGGTTATAATGAATATTTTTAATTCATTTAGGGGATTCAATTGAAAATAGGATGATCCGGTATAAAACAGGGTTACCCACACCCGATTGTGGATAAAGGGGTTTTCGGGTTAATAACCCTGTTTAATATCCTTTGAGAATGGTTGTAAAATGGGTATTCCTTTTTGGTTTACGGGTTACCGCTTCATTGGCTGTGCTAAACTCGCATTTTATACCGACTCAATTAACAGGGATAAATACCGGATCTTGTTTTTTTCTTTTCACAGGGTTTTTTATCAACCCGTGTTCATAAAAAAATATAATTACAGGGTTAGGTCATACTGACCGGTTGATCCGGGGCAATGGTTTGTATTTTAACGATGTTAATTTCCTGTTGATGAATGTGGATAAACTAAAGGTTTTAATTTTGCAATAGCGTGGTTCAATTATCTTTCCACTAATTAACAGACATAGTAGTAGTAGGTGATTATATAAATAATAAGTATTAATACATATTATGGCAGATATCAACACGGCGATTCTTCATCTCAGTGAAAAAGGTTTTCTCGATATGAACATTGATCCTGAGCTTGATCTTTTTGCAGAAATTGAAAAACTGAAAAAAGAAAAGAACGCCATCATCCTGGCCCATTATTACCAGGAACCCGATATACAGGATGTCGCGGATTTTATAGGCGATAGCCTGGGCCTGGCCCAGAAAGCAGAAAAGACTAATGCCGACATGATCGTATTCGCCGGCGTTCATTTCATGGCAGAAACCGCCAAGATCCTGAACCCCGGGAAAAAGGTCCTTTTACCCGACCTGAAGGCCGGTTGTTCCCTCAGTGATTCAGCTCCTCCCGCGCTGTTCAAAGCATTCAAGGATAAATACCCGGGGCATATCGTGATCACTTACATCAATTGTTCCGCGGGAATGAAGGCGCTCAGCGATATCATCTGTACATCCTCCAATGCCCAACGCATCGTTGAAGGGTTACCGGCCGACCAACGCATCATTTTTGCTCCGGATAAGAACCTTGGGGCTTATATCAACAAACAGACGGGTCGCAATATGGTCTTATGGAACGGCGCTTGTATGGTCCATGAGATATTCAGCCTGGAAAAACTCACCCGGCTGAAGATCCGTCACCCGAAAGCCAAAGTGATCGCCCATCCCGAATGTGAAGAGCCGATCTTAGCGCTGGCTGATTATATCGGGAGTACCACCGGATTATTGAATTATACAAAAAAGGACCCTGCTAATGAGTTTATCGTAGTGACCGAGACCGGGATCCTTCACCAGATGCAGAAATTGAATCCCGGAAAGACATTCATTCCAGCTCCGCCCAATAACAGTTGCGCCTGTAATGACTGCCCCCATATGAAACTCAATACCCTGGAAAAACTCTATCTCTGTCTAAAATACGAATTACCCGAGATCACGATGGACGAGGAATTACGGCTTGCCGCTAAAAAGCCGATCGATAAAATGCTGGAATTAAGTGCACAATATGGACTATAAAATTTTCTGGAAGACCCTGATATTGATCCTGGGATTCAGTTTTTTCCAAACCGGTTGTTCGGAAAAGGATGATCAGAAAGAACAGGTAACCTACTATGTGGAAATCGGGAACTGTATGGACAGCCTGAAGAATAAGCTGGATGCCGGGATCAACGGGAAAGTGTCTTATTATCAAAACAACCAACTGAATGTCTTATCCCTCAATTATGTAACCGGACAATTCCCGGATATGCATTATTTTAAAAGCATCCAGGAACTAAGGTCTCCGATACCGGAAGGAACAAAAAAGATCAGGGTGGAATTCGCCGGGAACCTGACCAACGACAGTACGCTGTATTCCATTCAGCGTTTTAAGTTTACCAATAAAGCCTGGTTTAAAACATCCGATATGGGTTTTATCCGCGCAGAGACCCATATCCTATCGGCTAAGAATACCGATACGTTCAACTTCCGGGAACTGACCGGGCAGGTCATCCAAAATATAGCCGGGTCCACCTACTAATGGATCTCCGAATTCTTTTTGAATGATCTGATGCGGGTCGCCACATTTTCCCGGATATTCATGTAATATAGGTTGATATCACCCACATGGTAGTTTTTGGTGGTCAGTAAGATCTTGCCAGGCACATCGGGTTTTCGGGTCCACAAAATATTCTTATGGATCTGGGCGTCGGAGACTCCGGGTACGATCTTATTGAAATTTCTTAGTACACCCCCCTTGTTGAATTCAGCCGAAACATATCCGGGATCGGTCGTCCAGCTCAGCGGATTCACCACCACCATTTTTTCCGTCTCCCGGGTAACATAAACCGTTCCTTCATAACCCCGCTGAAAACTCCGCCAGCTTACCAAACATCCGGTAGCGGTTGAATCCTTACAGGGTTTCAGATCTGCAAAATAATTTTCTGAGACCGGCATACCGATCAGGTAAGCGCAAACCAACTGTCGCTTCAGGGGTTTGCCATCAAAAAATTCTTTCATCAACCGGGCGGCATGCAGGGTACCCTGGCTGTGTCCGGCAATGATGATCGGACGGCCTTTATTTTCCGTGTTGAGGTAATAAAGAAAGGCGTTTCGGACATCCTCATAAGCCATGTCGAAATAAGGTTTTGTGGTACTGTCGGCCAGGAAGAAGCAACGGATATGCGCCTGGCGGTAACGGGGCGCGTACACTCGGCATTGTGCATTGAATACGCTGGCCTGGTAAAGGATCGAGGAATAATCTGTCTTGGCATTGATCTCCGCATCATCTATTTCCGCGTTCCATCTTGGATCTGAGCCATCGGTCAGGGAGGTGGGATACAGGAAAAAAACATCTGCTTCCCGGGTGTTTACCCGGTTCCGTAAAGATTCGGGGATGCTATCGGAAGGGTCTTTTTTGGCTGGATGTGCTGCCCAATAATCCAGTTGCTTATAATCGGGCCTTCCATCAGAAGAACGGAACGCATATGCGGGTTGACCGGAATAATTTTTTTTACTGCAGGAGCTTATTGAAAAAAGCAGACAAACGGAAAAAACTAAGGCGGCATTATGGGTGATTAAGAAATATCTTTTGTATTTTTTCATTATCAAATCTACTGTTGTTTAAGAAATATTTAATAATGCATGTTGAACCGTAATATTTAGTTCGGGATCCGATTTTACCATAACTACATATGCTCATTCGCCACATTCCCTTTCTCAAAGCCGTTTTTCTGCATAGCCTCACGGCATTTGGCGGTCCCCAGGGACATATGGGCATGATGATCAAAACTTTCGTGGAACGCAGAAGGGATATCACCCAGGAGGAACTGATGGAATATATCTCCTTTTGCCAGATGCTCCCCGGCGCCTCTTCCACTCAAACACTCACCCTGATCGGGTATAAAAGAGGGGGGGTACCCCTGGCGGTGTTGACCCTGATGATCTGGATCTTCCCCGCCTGTTTCCTCATGGGCGGACTTTCTTTTCTCGTGACCAGTCTGGATAACAAAGACCTGGGTACCGGTTATTTTAAATACATCCAGCCCATGGCCATCGGGTTCCTGGCTTATGCTGCTTATAAGGCTTTCAGGATATCGGTGAACAATACCATAACCCGGGTGATCATGGCGGTTGCGCTGGTCTCCACTTATTTACTGTTTAAGACCCCCTGGATCTTTCCCATCCTGATCGTTCTGGGAGGTATGGCCACCAATTTCAGCAGCAGGCGTATACCTGAAAAAGAAGTGATCAAGCCACGACATATCAGGTGGACCAATATCTGGCTCTTTGTTCTCCTCTTCGTCATCGCCGGGTTTCTCAGTGAAACGGCGCGAAAACAAAACTGGGAGAACCGGAAAGCCTTCAACCTGTTTGAGAACTTCTACCGTTTCGGCAGCTTTGTATTTGGAGGCGGAGATGTGTTGATACCGATGATGCTGGATCAATACGTTGCCCGGCCAGCCTCTCCCCGGATCCAGAATCAGAATAAAGAGGTATTGAAGATCGAGCGGGATGAATTGCTTACCGGTGCCGGCATGGTCAGGGCCATTCCTGGTCCGGTATTTTCAATTGCTTCATTCATGGGTGGTATGACGATGAAGAACGAGGGGCGGTCGGGGCAGCTTATGGGCTGTATCATCGGCTCGATCGCCATTTTCTTACCCAGCGCCCTGTTGGTGTTGTTTTTTTTCCCGGTATGGCAGAACCTGAAGAAGTTCGTGGTGGTTTACCGTTCACTGGAAGGCATTAATGCGGCCGTGGTAGGTATCATGAGCGCAGCCACGCTTTACCTGCTGAAAGATGTTTCCATCATTTCTTCAAGCGGGGTCAATATCATAAATATCGCGGTGATCGCCGGAACTTTCCTGGTCCTGCAACTCAGTCGTTTGCCAACACCATTCATTGTTTTGTTCTGTCTCTTACTCGGTTTTATTTTTTAAGGCGGGACGATAATAGCCGTTTCGTTCAATCTCTTCTTTGACCACATCGGGCACGAGGTAGCGGATCGATTTCTTTTCCCGGATCAGTTCCCGGATGCGGGTTGATGATATTTCGAGGAGCGGTGCTTCAAGAACGGTTATCCGGGCGCCATGATCCTGTGTGATCTCAAATCCCGGCCTTTTGTAGATGAACAGCGGATGATTCTTTACGATCACTTCGTAATTTTTCCATTTATCCAGATTTTGAAAACCATCGCTTCCGAGGATGATCGAAAACCGATGTTCGGGATGTTGTTCTTTGAGGTAGGCCAGGGTGTCTACCGTATAAGAGGGTTTGGGCAGTTTGAATTCCACACTGCTGGCCCTTAGTTTATTCTCTCCGTCAATCGCACTCTTGATCAGGTGTAAACGGTGGTACTCATTCAGCAGGGAGGAGGATTGCTTGAAAGGATTTTGGGGGGAAACAACAAACCAAACCTGGTTTAGATCGGTATTATTGGCTACATGGTTGGCAATGATCAGGTGTCCGACATGAACCGGGTTAAAAGAACCAAAAAAAAGCCCAATATTCATAATTAGATGAATATCAATTTAATAAACATTATAATAATTAAACATTTTCTTCAACCCAGATCATTTTAGCCTCATCCAGGCGAAGGCTCAGGTGGTATCCGGCCACGGAAATCGAGATTGGGTCACCCAAGGGGGCCGCCTGGTCGATCTTGACGGTCTCGCCAGGAAGGCAACCCATTTCCATCAATTTTAAAAAGATATCATCGTTTTCAAATGAACTGATAATAGCCGATTTTCCTATTCCGATCTCAGACAGTCTTTTTTTCATGTAATCTTTATTGATCCGACACCCGCTTTCTAATTAATTACAAATGTATCAATTCAACATTGTTATCTAATTTCGATTTAAGAAAATAGATATGAACATTCAGTTTTTCTTCGAGGGAGCCCGAATCACGCTTACCGAAAGAACCCGACTAAAAGGCTTTTTATTGAGGCTATTAAAAAGGAAGGGAAAAAAGAACCCGACCCTCCGTTATATATTCTGCACCGATGATTATTTGCTGGGGATCAACCAAAGTTTTTTGAACCATGACGATTATACAGATATCATCACATTCGACCTCAGCGAAAACCCGGAAGATTTAGAGGGCGAGATATATATCAGCGCCGACAGAATAAAAGAAAACGCCAGGAACCTGGGGGTTACTTTGAAAAGAGAACTTCACCGGGTGATCTTTCATGGTGCACTCCACCTGTGCGGGTATAAGGACAAAACGCCTGTAGATAAAGAAAAGATGACCAGGGAGGAAGATAAGTGCCTGAAAGCGTATTTTTTAACTGTTCCACGTGGAACCAGGAAATGAAAAAGGACTGTTTCACGTGGAACATGACCCCTACCCCTTTCTTTCCATGCGCTCCACGCATGTCATTCCGACGAAAGGAGGAATCTGACGAATGGAGGAATCTAGTATACATACCCAATCATTATAGTCATGCAATAACAGGGACAATCCTTTGACTTACCTTTGCGGCTTACATGTTTCCAGAATACGATATCATAGTAGTGGGCGCGGGTCATGCCGGGTGCGAAGCCGCGGCTGCGGCCGCAAACCTGGGCAGCAAGGTTCTGTTGATCACGATGAATATGCAGACCATTGCTCAAATGAGCTGTAATCCGGCGATGGGCGGTATTGCCAAGGGTCAGATCGTAAGAGAGATCGACGCTATGGGCGGATACAGTGGCATCGTCACCGATGAGAGCATGATCCAGTTCAGGATGTTGAACCGAAGTAAGGGTCCAGCCATGTGGAGCCCCAGGGCGCAGAGTGACCGGATGCTATTTGCCGCCAAGTGGCGCGAAATGCTGGAAAAGACCCCAAATATTGATTTTTACCAGGATATGGTAAATGGGTTATTGATCAAAGATGGCCGTGTTCACGGGGTTATGACCGGTTTGGGGCATGAGATCAGGTCAAAATCGGTTGTTTTGACCAATGGGACCTTCTTAAATGGTATCATCCATATCGGAGAGAAGCAATTGGGAGGTGGTAGGATGGCCGAAAAAGCCGCAACGGGAATAACAGAGCAATTAGTGGCCCTTGGTTTTGAAAGTGACCGGCTGAAAACCGGCACTCCACCCCGGATCGATGGGAGAAGCCTGGATTATTCCAAAATGGAGGAGCAAAAAGGCGACAATGAAATTGTGGGATTCAGTTATTTGAATACAAAAAAGATCAAACCATCAGAACAACTTTCTTGCTGGATCACCTATACCAGTCCGGCTGTACACGAGATATTAAAGACCGGATTCGAAAAAAGCCCTATGTTCCAGGGGCGAATCCAGGGTACGGGCCCACGGTATTGCCCGAGCATTGAGGATAAGATCAACCGGTTTGCTGAGCGAGACAGGCACCAGCTTTTTGTGGAGCCCGAGGGCTTCAATACGGTGGAGATCTATGTCAATGGATTTTCATCATCTTTACCAGAAGTAGTTCAATATCAAGCACTTAAAATGGTTCCCGGGTTTGAGAACTGCCGGATGTTCCGACCTGGTTATGCGATAGAATACGACTATTTTCCACCGACTCAGCTTAAATTCAGCCTTGAAACCAAATTGATCGCCAACCTCTTTTTCGCCGGCCAGATCAATGGTACAACCGGTTATGAAGAAGCGGCCTGCCAGGGTTTGATGGCGGGCATCAATGCGCACCAGCGTTCAAGAGAACTGGACGCGGTGGTCTTGAAGAGAAGCGAAGCGTATATCGGCGTATTGATCGATGATCTCATTAACAAGGGAACCGATGAACCCTATCGCATGTTCACCAGTCGGGCCGAATTCAGGACCCTCTTGCGCCAGGACAATGCGGACCTGCGGCTCACGGAAAAAAGTTACCGCATCGGTCTGGCCTCCCAGGAAAGGATGGACCGGGTGAAAACGAAAAAGGAACAGGTGGAAAAACTGAAAGAGGTACTCGGTAATACATTCTTAGAACCGACCGAAACGAATGAATTCCTTGAAAGCGTACAATCTTCACCGTTAGTAATGAAACAGCGGGTTTCCCAGCTGGTTTTGCGGCCCATGCTTGGATTGGAACAAATGATGCGGCAGCTGCCATCGTTGGCAACCGCGCTTGGCGGATTTGACCGGGAGGTGCTCGAGCAGGCCGAGATCCAGTTGAAATATGACACTTATATTGAAAAGGAAAAAGACCTGGTGGAAAAAATGAGCCAGCTGGAAGACCTGGTGATACCAGAACATTTCAATTATGATAAACTCAGCTCACTCAGCAATGAAGCCCGGCAGAAATTCACTAAAATACGACCACGTACACTGGGACAAGCCAGCCGCATCAGCGGTGTGAACCCCAGCGATGTGCAGATACTCATGGTTTTCATGGGCAGATAAAACGATTATGGAACTTTCTTTTGACCTAGACAGACCCGGAACCGAAGTGTTCGCCGCAGTGGAAAAACTACTGGATGAAAAGGGCTTGCATATTGATTCCCGGGATGAGCACCGGCCCTGGGGCGGATTCTTTGTGATCTCCGAAGCAGACTCAGCGAAATTCATCAACGCCTTTTTCCCGCACCTCACGCAAGAGGATCTGGTGATAGCCGGAAAGCTGAGTCCCAAGATATTGATGGTAGCACCGGGCAAGCGTTTAAGCTGGCAGTATCATCACCGCCGGGCCGAGATCTGGAAACTGGTCGGCGGCGAAGCCAGGATCATGACCAGCGATGATGATGAAGAGACGGTGAGCGAAGAACTTCACCCGGGCGATATTGTTCAGTTGGGCAAGGGAAAGCGCCATCGCTTAATGGGTGCCGATGAAAGCTGGGGCATCGTGGCCGAGATCTGGCAACACACCGATGCGGATGATCCCAGCGATGAGGATGATATTGTGCGGCTGCAGGATGATTTCGGAAGATAAGAACCATTTGTTTAGCAAGGCTTCGACGGGCTCAGCCTGACAAAGACGGGCTCAGCCTGACAAAGACGGGCTCAGCCTGACAAAAACGTTGACCACTCCATGCATAGAAAAGAGCCTGTCACCTTCGCTTGTCACCCTGCCTGCCCCGCAGTATTGCGGGGAGTTTGTCATCCTTCGCTTGTCACCCTGAGCTTGTCGAAGGGTTATCGAAGGGTGTCGAAGGGAATGTCACCCTGAGCTTGTCGAAGGATTGGCGAAGGGCTTCCACCGCGTTACTGATCTTATATTCGGTTAGCCGCCAGCACCATCTTCAACTCCCCGTAACTGAATCCCTCGGGCAGGTTTTCCATCAGGGTTTTATGGCTGAGGTTGCCATGTATGGCCACCGCGTCTTGAACCAGTCTTTGCTTCTCTTGGCTGACGAGGTCATTGAGTTCGATCTCCCCCAAAGCAATGAAATGCGTTAAATGGTTTTCAATGGTACCGATCGTCAGGTTTCGTTCTTTGGCGATCTCTGCCGGCTTTTTCCCCTGCTTATACAGTTCAAAGGAAACCGATTTGGTATCCACTTTGACCCCGCCGGTTTTCACTTTTCTTTCTCTTTTAGGTTCACCGGCTTTCGCGGAAATATTCGTTTCAAGCTGGTTTCGGCTGCAATATTCAGCCACCGCATCGATGATATCGTCACCATATTTTTCCGCCTTGGCCTTGCCGAAACCGCTCAATAGTTGAAGGTCCTTTTTATTGAGCGGAAGGAAGGTGCAGATCTCCTTTAGCGCCGACTGGTTGGCCACCATGTAAATGGGAAGGCCGGTTTCCTCGCATACCATATCGCGCCAACGTTTCAGCGTGGCAAACAATTCCGGGTTCAGGGTATCGGTAACCACCTGTTTCTTTCCGCGGGCGTATGCGCTGATGTTGAACCGGGGGACCGAGAGCGCCAGTTTGTGTTTTAAGAATCCGGGAACGGTAAAGGGCCCGAGGCAATACTCCATAAAGTAATGGCCGATATGAAGGGCCTCGGCCAGTACTGAAAAACGCTCATCCACCGCATCAGCGCTTTCTTTATGTTCAGTGAGCAGCGGATGGTTTTTTAATTCGCTGATCAACTCTTTTAACAGGGGAATAAAATGCCGGGCAGCATCCCGGATCCTTTTTTGCAGCATTTCGTTTTTCTCAACGACAGACTCTTCTTTCATCAGTCCGTTCACCTGGTTCAGGAACTGAAGCCCCACAGCCTGAAGTGAAGAGATCCGCGATCGGTAATTTTGCGTCCAGCTTAACGCATCGGTATTTAATTGTTGTTGGTTTTGCCGGACCGCATCCAGCAAATGCTCAGCCGCCTCATTCATTATCCGGAAAGAAAAAAGTCCTTCCAGGAGTTCAAGTGTAAAAATTTGCCTGGCCCCCTCAAAACGCTCCGCCATAGAGCCCCGGTATTGAAGGCTTTGCTGACCCTTGGCGATATTTTCATTGCTGTAGATGGCCGTAGGCGGGATCTTGCTGAGCAGAACGATCCCCTCCAGGCTGGTACACCGGCTCAGGGCCACATAGACCTGCCCGCTGCTGAAAGCAGCGCCGGCATCGATCATCACCTTGTCGAACGTGAGTCCCTGGCTTTTATGTATGGTGATGGCCCAGGCCAGCCGCAACGGGTATTGGGTAAAACTGCCCAGCGTCTCCTGCTGTAATTTTCCGTCTGACCGGTTAAGGGTATAACGGGTATTCTCCCAGGTTTCCAAGCCTACTTCGATTTCTTCGCCATCGCATTCCACGATGATCTTTTCGGTTTCCAATAATTTAACCCGGCCGATCTTTCCGTTGAAATACCGTTTACGCACCACATCGTTCTTCAGGAACATCACCTGGGCGCCCTCTTTTAATACCAGCGAAGCCTCGGCGGGGTACATGTTCTCCGGAAATTCATCTTTGATGACCGCCGGATAGGTAAATGCAGAAGCGTGCAGTTTATGCAATTGCAACTGGTTGATCTGATCGGCCTGGTTATTATGCGAGGTCAGGGTGATATAGTTCTCTTCAGTCGGGGCAACGAACCCCGGATTGAACCTGAGGTGCAGATCTTCAAAATCATCCCCGGACATCTGGTTATTCCGAACCTTGTTCAGTAATCGTACAAAGCCATCTTCCTTCTGCCGGTAGATCTTTTCCAGTTCGATCAACAGCGGAGCCTGTTCTTTTACGGAAAGGCTGTCAAAGAAGAAGGGCGACGCATAATATTCGGAGAGGATGGACCATTCGGCGTTTTGGGCCACGGGGGGTAACTGGTAAAGGTCCCCGATGCACAGGAGCTGAACACCGCCAAAAGGGGCCTGGTGGTTACGCCTCACGCTTCTTAAGATCGCATCGATGGCATCCATCACATCGCACCGGACCATACTCACTTCGTCGATGATCAGCAATTCCATTTTTCGCAACAATTGCTGACGTTGTTTATTGATCCTGATCTTCGACAACAATTCGTCACGGCTTTGGCGCGTGGGTAAAAAAGGATGAAAAGGAAGCTGAAACAGGCTGTGGAGGGTAACCCCGCCCGCGTTGATGGCGGCCACACCGGTTGGGGCTGCAACGATGATATTCTTGGCCGCATGGTCCCGCAGGTATTTCAGGAAAGTGGTCTTTCCGGTCCCGGCTTTTCCCGTCAGAAAAATATTCTCGGAGGTCTCGGTAACAAAACGGAAAGCCAGGTCGAAGATCTCGTTACGCTCGATGGGTTGCATATGAATAAAGATAGAAAGAAAAAGAGCACGGGCACGATTCAGCCCATGCTCTTGGAGTCGGGGAGACTTAACCGGAGGCTTTTTCACCCATCAGCAACATTTCATTCACCTGGATCTCGGTGAAGTATTTTTTGTTGCCGTCCTTGTCGGTATAGTTGCGGCTGATCAGTTTGCCTTCGATCGCCACTTCCTTACCCTTGGTTAAATACTTTTCGGCGAGTTCCGCCAGTTTTCCCCAGGCAACGAGGTTGTGCCAGGTGGTTTCTTTCACCTTTTCGCCCTTGGCGTTCCGGTAAACCTCATTGGTGGCAACACTGAACTTGGCCAGTTTTTTACCGGACTCGGTATGCTTGATCTCGGGCGCCAGGCCCAGGTTGCCGATCAGTTGAACCTTGTTTCTTAAAGCGTTCATGATTTTTTGATTTGTGCTTCCCCGGCTTTTTCAACGGTTCCGCGGTTAATGAATCTATTTCAACCTTCCGGATCAGACGTCATGATCCGTTGATAAAACAAATATCAGGCGGTGAAAATCCCCTACCCGGAGAATAAACCTGTATTTACATTTATACCTGCGTATAAACGGATATGAGGAAGGAGGCTGGGTGAAAAGAAAGGGAGAGTATACGATTAGCCAGGAGGTTTAGATTCCTCTTTCGTCGGAATGACTGAAGGGAGGCGCCCCGTAATGAAACATCAATAAATAAACAAAACCATACACCATGATACACCCTATGCTCACCACACAACAAATCCTGAAAGGCTGCAAAAAATGCGGCAAAACGCTCAAAGGCCGAAGCGATAAGAAATTCTGCGACGACTACTGCCGTTCTTCGTTCAACAATGAACTCAAGAGCGTCAGCAATAACCTGGTCAGGAATATCAATAATGCGCTGGCCCGGAACAGGCGAATTTTGGAAAACCTGTTGCCCCGGGATGGCCAGAAAGCGAAAGTGAACCGGGAAAAATTGATCCAGCAGGGCTTTCAATTCCGGTATTTCACCCACACTTCAACCAACCGGAAAGGGAACCCCTGTTATTATTGCTATGAATATGGTTACCTGCCTCTGGAAAATAACTGGCTGCTTTTGTTAAAGCGGGAAGAAGAAGAATAGGATGTCTATGCGCTAAACTCGGGGATCGGGTTAAGCTGTTGCCCGGAAGTTGCATTTTCCAGGATCCGTTTTTTGTCTTCCGGAAAGTCTTCCACCTGTAATTCGATCCGGCGGGTGATGTCACTCAGAGAAGTGAGCCGTTGAACGGTGTAGGGAATGGTATCGAGCCCCTTGGTGAAATTGGTCACGTAAAAAAAGATACCGACGATATTACCGGCAGCGATGGCCGGCCCGGTCACTTTATAGGTGATCAGCAGGCTGGCGCCCAGGACGATCATGACCAGTAATTCCATGAAACCGAAGTTCCAGGCCTCCTGGTTGCTGATACGGATCTGCCATTTGCGCAGGTTGTTATAATGATCGTGCATGGATTTACGGTCGCCGCTGGCAATGATATCCACCTGCTGTTCCAGTTCATCGTTCTTCTTCTTGTTCAGGAACATCATCCTTTTGCCATATACCCGGCTGATCAGAATGACGGGGATCAAGACCGAAAGGCAGAGGACCACCACGGTGGAGTCGTAAAAATAGAGGAGGACCAGGGATCCAAAGATATTATAGACCGCTTCGATCACGTAGACCAGGTCGAACTCCAGGAAATCCACGAACTCCCGGGCCAGGGTGGAATGTGCGCTCAATTTGCTGACGTCGGCCTTATAGATCCGGCGACTGAGGAACTTGGTGACCAGGGATACATAGATGGCGGAATAGGTCCTGGTATCATACATGTGACGAAGCGTACCAATGATCAGCCAGGCCACATGAACCACGGAGAGAATGATGAGCCCCCGATAACTTCCCTTGAGCAGGTCGTTGATGGCCTCCCCCAAAAAGAAGGGACGAAGCAGGGCGCCCAGCATTTCCAGGGAAAACAAGATATAGGTGAACACCAGCTGATTCCGGTGCTTGTTCATTAAACTCCTTAAGATCTGAAAGCGACTCATGGGTATTGTTCTAATGGTTCAAAAAATGCCGAATTCTTCAAATTTTCGCCTGTAACGCCGTAGATACGGGGTTGCATCCGAAAATTGCAGTGTGGAATTTAACGGGTTAGTACTAAGACCGAAAGATGTTGGGTTAGTTTAAAGCGCGGCCGGTTTTTTCTCTTTCGGTTACGGAATTACCGGGAATGCCGGTGATCAGGCCGCTGCAATTGGGTGATCCGCACCGGCAGGTAAAGGGTTCCATGGTCTCGTCCAGGAAGGACGCGTAGTTTAGGGTCAGTTCTTCGCCTTTCTTGATATCCCGCAGCGCGATCACATTCAGTCCGGAATATCCGGTATTGGCATCGCAACTGTGGTTTTGAGGAGCCCATCCGCCGGGATTATCATCCCAGAGCAAATATACCTCATTACTGAGGGGGTAAGCGTATTTTGCAAAGATTTCCTGTTCCTTAACAGTCCAGTTCTGGTCAACATGCCGCTTGGTAACGATGCGGTGATTCTTCTCTTCTCCGTTGAATATCAATTCGTTAGCAAAGATATCCTGGGTAGCGTAGATCCCATAACCGTCGATGGAATTGCCCTTCATCCGGTATTTCTTCTGTTTGCGGGCATGGCGGGCAATCCCCTCACTGATGATCTGCTTCAGGAAGTTCTGTTGCCCGAAGCCATCGTGTTTGAGGATATAATCCGCGCTGCCTTCATAACCATCCTTATAAAAGACCGAACAGGTAAAATTGATCTCTAAAAAGTAAACCTCCTTCTTTTCATTTACCCTGAAATCCAGCCGGGCGTACCCCACCCCGCCGAAGCTTCGGAAGATCCGGGCCGCCGATTCTTTCAGTTCCCTTTCCAATTCCGGATCGTTACACGCGATATTGGCATTGGGATGCAGCTCCGAGGTTTTGAGCGCATAGGTCTTGAACTGGTTGCCTTCCGGGAAAATGTATTCCACCGGCTTGAAAATGGTCTCGGTCTTTCCGTCGGCATTGGCCGCCAGCATCACCGTGAACTCCCTGCCGCTGATATATTCTTCCACCAGCAGCGGACCGTATTCAGGCAGGATGGCACTGACCTTTTCTTTCAGGGCTTGCAGATCCTGAACCAGGCTGTTCTCGTCCACACCCAGGCTGTCTCCCGCCTTTGCAGGTTTTACAAAGAGGGGAAATACCAGGCCCTTACAGGATTCTTCCAACTCCTCCTCATTTTCGATCAGCGCATAGGCGGGCGTTTTGACGCCTTCGGCATAAGCGACATATTTCATCAGTTCCTTGGGCGGATCATATAACAAAGAGGTGGGTCCAGTGAATGGAAGATTCAGTAGTTCAAGCGAATAAATGACATCGATGGAAGGAACCTCCCATTCGAGATATCCCTCACAGAGATTGACGAAGATGTCGAACTTCTTTTACCGAGTTCCTTTAGCTGGCGGTAAGTAGTGAGTTTGTTCAGGGATACGTGTTCAAATTCCTCTCCGGGCAATAAAGCAGACAGGTCCCGTGCGGGATCATAGTTCTTATAATCAACATCAGAAGTTGAGTAATCGGGTTGCAGCACGCAAATTTTCATATCGGGTTATTTTTCGCTGGGCGATGCCTATATGCCCAGGGAGCCTTTGCGTTTCAATGAACGGGCTGCCGTTTTTTTTCTTTGATAAGCATCATTGATGATGGCCACCACCAGTTGCGTGAAGGTTTTTCCGTTCAGCCGGAGGATCGCGCCGATGGAAGTATAATCCTCGTCTTCGCTCAGTCCGCACTGCGCATTCACTTCCAGTACAAAGATCTTCCCGGTCTCCTTGTCCATTCGAAGGTCCACACGCGTATAGCCCCTTCCTTTGGTGGCCACATAAGCATCCCGGCTGAGTTTTTTTATCTCCCCGATCAATGACGCATCCGGTAAGGCGTATTCGTAAAAATTTCCCTGGTTGGGCATGGCCTCTTCTTCCTCATAGATCTCCCAGAGCCGGTCAAAGCTCAGGAATTTTTCTTTGTCAGGAAGCGAGGGATGAAAGATCCTTTCTACCGGATCATAGACCTTGGCTTTCTCGGGCTGGTCATAGGATCCGGCAATGAGCACGGTGTATTCGGGTCCGTTGATGAAAGATTCGGCCACAATGCCATCGCTGACGAGTTCCCATCCGCGGTATCCCTTGAACATATTTTCCACCTGTTCTTTCAATTCCGTCCCGTTGCTGACCACATTCCTAACCCCAACCCCCATGCTGCCTCCCGAGACGGAGGGTTTAACGATGAGGGGGGAGCCGAGTTTATCAAACAAACCATCCAGGTTCTGTTCCCGGCTGGTGATGGGTTCCCAGGGGGCATTGGGCACACCGGCTTCATCAAAGGCCCTTTTCATCGGTATCTTCGATGTGGTGATGCGGTAAAAATATTCGTCGGCCCCGGTATAGATCAATCCTTTTTCTTCCAGGAGTTTCACTACCGAGATGCCGGGGGTACCGTTCACCTCATCCCCGTCACAGAGGTTGAATACGATATGAGTCCTGCTGTCTTTGGCGCTTTCCGCAGCGATCCGGTTGATGATCTTCGGGTAGTCCGTGATGGTGACGGGTTGCCATTTCCAGGGAACGTCGAGTTCGTTGAAGGTCCGGGTATATTCCGCGATGCTCTGGGAAAAATCATAATAATAATCAATATTGGCATCCTTGCTTTCGAGATGGGGCGCCAATACCCATACGAATAACTGGTTCAGGGGTATGGCCGACAAGAAAGGATGGGAAGGAGACATGTTGGGCTTACCGGTTTTGTTTTAGTTTGATCTGTCTTTCGATGAAACCGCTCAACCGGTATCTGGCCAGGGTCTCCGGTTCCAGGTGTGAAGCGCCGTTGATGAGTTGCAGGCAGGAGGGGCTTTTGCAGCTGCACAAAAAGGGCTGGGCCATTTCCCACTCGGTGCTGGGATAAAAGAAGGTCAGTTCATCGCCGGGTTCCAGCGCTTTCAGGCAGATCAGCTGAAAAGTATCCGTATTGAAAAAAACCGTGGGTTCGCAACTGTGATTGATGTATTGAAGAAATTCAGGGACCAGGGTGATATGCCTGTCCACCCCGGTTTGAACGGTCAGGTAGGTGGCGAAGTTCTGGGTGATACCGGCATGAAAAGCGCAGATCACTTCACCCGTCGAGAATGGAATCGCTGCGTGCAGGGATTGCTGGCCTGTCCCGGTGTGACGAAGCACATGGGCGACCTGGTGCCGGCTGACCACGAGCTTTTCTTCAGATTGAAGGGTGTTGATTGACATGCGGGTTAGAACGGGATAAACAGTAAAGGTTTAACCGGTTTCTTTTATTCAGTAAATGTATTAAACAATGGTCTATAAAAAGGGCTGAATAAACGATGATCCGGATAAGTGGATTAAATGCGGTTATATGTGAATAACGATATGATTTATTTTTTACCACAAAGGGCACAAAAGGAGGATATCACCAAGTAAACAAGGGTGGATTTCGGTAATCTTTGTATAAAACGCTTTGTGTCCTTTGTGGTAAAACAATCATTGCTTCTTACCTTTACTACATGTCAAATCCCGTCATCTGTATCGGCGCGGCCCTGGTCGATGAACTCTTTCATGCCACCGGAGAGATGCTGCTGGCCACCACCAACAATGCGAGCGTAACCAAGACTGCCGGTGGGGTTAGCCGAAATATCGCCCACCAGCTGGCTATCCTGGGAGTGCCCGTTCAGCTGATCAGTGTTTTTGGAGATGACAGCGACGGCGACTGGCTGAAACAGACCTGTACATCAGCCGGGGTCAAACTGGACGCCTCCATCACCCGAAAAGGATTAAGCGGCAAGTATACCGGCATCCTGAATGAAGACGGATCACTGTTCTCGGCCTTTCTGACCAATGCGGCCAATCACCTGATCACGCCCGAACACCTGGAGCGTCACCGGGAATTATTGAATACCGCTTCCTACCTGCTGGCAGACGCCAATATAAATGTCGATACCGCGCAATGGTTATTGTCTTTCAGCAAGGAGACGGGAATACCTTTTATCATTGAGCCCGTTTCGGTTCCCCCGGCGATGAAGTACAAGGAGGCGAATCTCGAAGGACTTCACCTCATCACGCCCAATGAAGACGAGTTACCGGTTCTTTGCTCAGAAAGCGCCTTCCTCACCCAATTACAAGTGGAAGAACTGCTGAACCGTGGTGTGGAACAGATCTGGCTGCACAACGGCAAACACGGATCTGCCTTATATACCAAAGAAAAGGCAGTGACCCTGCACGCGCCCCTGATCGAGGTGGTGGATTGTACCGGGGCCGGCGACGGCTCCTTATCCGGCTTCCTGCTGGCCAGGCATTTGGGCCGCGAAGGGCTGGACTGCCTGAAGCTGGCACATACCCTTTCGGCTGAGATCCTGCAGGTCAATGGCGCCATCGCCACCCACCTCAACCAGGAAAAACTGCTGAGCCTGGTCCATAAATATTATCCAGATTAAAAGACATTGAGTGAATAAAGAAACAACAATTGTTTTTCTGCTACGTGTCAGGGAACTGAAGTTCAGTTTACAGTAGTACAAAAGCCTAATCAAGGCTGCCCGGTCCCGATAGCTATCGGGAGCGGTAATGATTGCCGGGTGTCTTTTTTGCCCGCCCCGACGAGCGTAGCGGAACTCGGGGGTTCTTTTGGGCAAGCAAAAAAGTAAAAAAGAAAAATAACAAATGAACCAATTTATAACACTTACAAAAGAGGTTGAAGCTGCTTTATTTGACAAACAGCCGATCGTCGCCCTTGAATCCACCATCATATCCCACGGGATGCCCTACCCGAAGAATGTGGAGACCGCGCTTGCGGTAGAAGAGGTAGTTCGTGCAAACGGCGCCATTCCGGCAACCATCGCCATCTTCAACGGACAATGCCATGTGGGGATGAGCAGGGAGGAGATCGGATATTTCGGGCAGGCGAAGGGTGTCTGGAAAGTGAGTCTGCGTGACATACCCTACGTGATCAGTAAAAAGCTCTACGGGGCCACCACGGTCGCCGCCACCATGCGTATCGCGGATATGGCCGGGATCAGGATCTTTGTTACCGGTGGAATCGGAGGCGTACACCGGGGCGCCGAGACGAGCATGGACATTTCGGCCGATCTCACCGAGATGGGCCAGACCTCCGTGGCGGTCGTCTCTGCCGGGGTGAAATCGATACTCGACATTGGCCTCACGCTGGAATACCTGGAAACAAAAGGCATCCCCGTCATCACCTTCGGCCAGGATGAATTCCCCAGTTTCTATTCCCGCAAAAGCGGGTTCGCAGCACCGTTAAGACTGGATACACCGGCGGAGATCACGGCCTTGCTGGATACCAAATGGAAACTCGGTTTAACGGGTTCCGTACTCATCGCCAACCCGGTACCCTCGGAACAGGAGATAGGACCAGAAGAGATGGAAGGCCATATTCAGCAGGCCCTGGCCGCAGCCAAAGAAAAAGCAGGTCCTGGGTAAAAAGTAACTCCTTCTTATTACAATACATCGCCCAACATACCAATGGCGAGAGCCTGGAAGCGAATATCGCGCTGATCAAACACAACGCGCAGGTTGGGGCAAAGATCGCGGTGGCTTATGCGAAGCGGTCATCGTGATGATGAACAACCCTTGAATCCCGGGTTTCAAAATACATTTAGGGAAGCGCATCCTAATTCAGTTTTCTCGGAAAGGCCCCCGGCCCCGGCATCTGGTAATTCGTTTCGATCCTTCGACGGGCATCGGTGATCGCGTAGATCAAACGATTGGGAACTTTTTCGGTCCACTCCTGGACCTTCCAGTCGATCTCCTTCAGGATATTCTCGCGCATGTCATCCAGTCTCTTCTTATTGGTATAATAACTGCGCTGTATGGTGTACTTGACCAGCCGTTCAGCATCTGAATAGAATCGTTGCATATTATCGTTCAGTAAGGTCAGCGCGGAGACACCTTCGCTGGCCACCTGGTCCCAGTACTTGTTACCCGGGAATTTAAGTTGCATCGGACTCAGGTCCCTGGTGTCGATCGAATTATTGGATGAACCCTGCGATTGGCTGTTCGCCGGCGGAAACCGGTTGAGCATCGCATTCACCTGTTCAGCCGTCTTTCGGACGGGTTGCCCGTTGATGATACTGTAGTCGAAAGGGTTATAGGTATCGTATTCCTGTTTGAAATAAGCCAGGGTTCCCCGGCTGGTATTGCTGATGAGATAGTACCGGTTGTGCTTACCGAAGCGGAACATGCCCCGTTCGATATTCAGGAAGAACTCATCGCTTTCGGAAGCTACGTAGCGGACCAGGGAGGCGATCACCGTATCGCCGGTGAGGGTCTTGATCACGGTGCTGTCGAGCCGTTTGCCGTCATTGTATTTCAGGTAGTGAAGCACATTGTTATCATAATCCCATTCATAAGCCAGGCCGTGCCGATTGCCGAACAGGTAATTGGCCTGCGAGAGTTGCCGCCCGGCTCTGCCATTCGTTCCCTCATAAACGTCTACCAGACCCGTATAGCTGATCAGGCCCGTCTCGCTGTTGGTGGTCATATCCATACAAAAAAGCGTGGCAGGCTTGCCGCGGCAGGTGATGAGACGCGAACCGCCGATCAGCTTCCGTTTATCGCCATCATAACTAAAGGTCCCGTTCATCAGTTCCCTGCCCGTTTCATCGTAGATCTTTCCGAACACCAGGGCGCCATTTGTAAAAAGACCTTCCTGCTCCAGGTAGAGCCTGCCGCCCGCCGACCTGGCATAGGCCCTGCCTTCTCCCTTCAGCAAGCCATTGACGAAACTGCCTTCATATTCGCGGTTTTCCATCTGGGGTAGCCGCAGCCTTCCCTTGCCATTCACGCAATTGCCGGAAAGGCATTGTTTGCCGGTGAGGTTGACTGCCGGTTGGGATATTGACATCAAATGCATCAGGGACATACAAAACAGGAAAAGGGATCTTTTCATGGAATAAAAGTAAGGAAATAGATCTTGCATGTGATGATGAGGGGTTCTTCCCTCCCTCTCCGGGAGGGGGGACGTCAGATTCTTGCCGGTCACTTACAGAATCCCTTTTTTGTGTTGTATCTTTTGAACGGTAATCAGTTGAATCATCCAAACAGCATTTATGAACCCGAGAACCCGAACCCTGATCGTTGGTTTGTTCCTATGGCAGATCATACAGCCATCTTTGGGACTGGCGCAAACCACCGCTCCTTTTTTCGGTAACATCGTTCCGGTGAATGGCTATGCCCGGGAGATGAACGGGGAGACCCTGAACTATTTTTCCGCCTTCCCCGATCACGCAACACAATCCCTGCTGACCCGCGCAACGAACGGAACAAAATGGATCGAATGGGAGACCGGGCCGGTCCCCCGGAACCTGAAAGGGAAATATGTTTACTTCAGCTGGGTGGCGGCCCATTCATCCGGAACGAGCAGTGGCGTCCGGTATTTCGACCTCTACCTGGAGGATGAAAAACTCCTGACCTTTTCCACCTATCCGGCTCATCAACACCCGGACTGGATATTCACCGCGCCCGACAGTTCGGCCCTGGTATTTCAGCAAATGAAGCGGGATGCGGCCAACGATGCTCACGGTCTCGCCTACCTGCGCTTGCCCCTGAACCGGGTGAAACCCGGCAAGCCGGTCCGGTTAAAAGTGGTTGGGCAGGCGCAGAACAGCAACGACTGGTACATGACCTTTAAATTCTCCTTTGAAGAGAAGATCGAATTTCTGCCCATGCCCTTCCTGTTGAAAGACGGGCGGCAACCCATCGTGCTGAATGCCTTGCATTTCGGGAAGGATCAACCCATATCGGTTACCATCAACAATGCTGAAACATTCTCTTTTATACTGCGAAACGGGATCAACACCTTCGATGTGCCGGTAACGGCTGTGCAACAACCAGACAGCATACGGATCACCGTACGATCCCCCGGAAGGGCTCCCGAAGAACGGTCTATACGCCTGGAGCCGGTCCGGTACCGCGAACTGCATTTTCTCCATCATTCCCATACGGATATCGGTTATTCAAACCTTCAGCCCGAAGTGATCGCCATCCACAACAGGAATATTGACGACGCTTTGCGGATGATCAGCAAAACAAAGGATTATCCTGAAGCGGCAAGGTTCAAATGGAACATTGAATCCTTATGGGCGGTGGAGAACTACCTGAAGATCGCGACACCGGCGCAAAAGGAAAACCTGGCCCGCGCGATCCGGGAAGGGAGCATCGGCCTTTCGGCCTTCTATGCCAACATCACCTCGGGACTCAGTCAACCAGAGGAACAGTTTCATTATACGGATTATACAGACCGGTTAAAAAAAGAGCTGGGCATCCGGATCAACAGCGCCATGATATCGGATATTCCCGGATCAACCTGGACGATCGTCACCGCCTTTGCCAAAGCGGGGTAAGATATTTTTCCAGCGGACCGAATTATCTCGGTCCCAGTCATCCTTACCTGGGCGATCGCGTGGGGCATTTTGTGAGAACCTGGGGAGACAAGCCGGTCTGGTGGGTCTCTCCCTCGGGTGAAGAAAAGTTATTGTTCTGGACCGCCGGTCGGGGTTATTCGTCCTGGCATGGAACACCCATCGGCGGGATCGCCGATCGGGGCTATAAGAAGATCGCGGCCTACCTGAACGACCTGGATGCTTCCGGTTACCCATACGAGATGGTGCAATGGCGGTATAATATCGTGTCCGATAACGGTCCGATCGATTCCACGATAGCTGACTTTGTCAGGCAATGGAATGAAAAATACGCTTCTCCCAAGATCATTTTAAACACCACGGAAAAACTGTTTGAGGCCTTTGAACAAAAATACGGGAAGGAGATACCCGTCGTGAAGGGCGACATGACCCCTTATTGGGAAGACGGAGCCCTATCCACGGCCAACGAAGAAGGCAGGACCCGGGTGAACAGCCTGCGGCTGCAGCAACTCACCACCTTGTATTCCATGGTGCAGCCCGGGCGATACGATCCCGATAAATTCTATGAGGCCTGGCGGAATGTCTTGCTCTTCCAGGAACATACCTGGGGTGCGTATAATAGTATCTCAGAGCCGGATAAACCCTTTGTGACTGAGCAGTGGCGGATCAAGCGGCAGTACCTGCTGGATGGCGAGGAGCAGGTCAATGCCCTGGAGAAGGACTGGCAGGAGCCGATCCGGGATCCCCGATCCGGGAAGATCGCCGTATTCAATACCCTTTCCTGGAAAAGAAGCGGGCCGGTGGTCTTCAGCTCCCTGGTGAGCGGGAGATCGGTTGTTGACCCAAATGGGAAAAAGCGGCCCCTGCAGAAATTATCGGATGGCAATTATGTATTCATGGCAGAGGATGTACCCGCTTTAGGGACGGCGCTGTATGAAATATCCGGAGAGGCTGTAACAGAAACGACCGGGGGTTTTGTCTCGACAGACAGCTCCCTGTCGAACGGCAGATTAACCGTTGAATGGAACAAAGAGAACGGCAGCATCATGAAATTACTGACACCCGACCATTTCAATTATGCCGGTGAATTCAACCGGCAGGGACTGAACAGTTATTGGTATGTACCCGGGCTGGATCCGGCTGAAGCGGTCAGCAACGGAAAATTGCAGGTAGGGGTCACCGAAAGCGGACCGGTACAGACTACCATCACCATGACCTCATCCGCTCCCGGTGCTAATGGACTGGAAAGAAAGCTAACGCTTTATCGTGGCGGTGATGAACTGGAGATCGGGAATTACCTGGATAAGAAATCCATCAGGACCAAGGAAGCCGTGCATTATGGTTTCCCCTTCGATACGACATTCCGCAGGACCCTGGTGGATGCCGGCTACGGATCACAGCAATACCCGGGGGATCAGCTTCCCGGATCCAATGCGGATTATATCTATGGCCGTCGCTGGATGGATGTATCGGGTATGGACAGGGGCATTCAGCTGATGTTGCTGGAATCGCCCATGATCGAACCGGGGAGTATGATCGATGAGCGCTTGAAGATCCACCAAAGCCATAAGGAATGGAAAAAGGAAGGGACCCCGACCCCGTTTTGGTTCAGCTATGTGATGAACAACTACTGGCATACCAATTTCAAGATCGACCAGGACGGGATCAACCGCAATAAATATGTATTGCGGCCTCACGGGATGTTCAGTTATGCCGAAACGGAAAAAAAGGCGGCCGCATTTGCACAACCCCTGGTTGGGGTGCCGGTCAACGCAGCCGTTATTTTCAATGAGGGATTATTCGAATTAAGCGATGACCACATCATGGTAACGAATGTATCTCCACTGGAAGGGGGCGTATTCCTGGTCCAGATTATATAACCCGGAGCCCATGGTCCGGGAAACCCGTTTCAACTGGAAAGGGTTGAAGCCCGGATCCTTTGTCAATAAAAGTTCCGGTGAAAACCTCCCAACCGACACGCTTGTTAAAATGGCGGGCATGGGTGTTTCGGAATTTTTGGTGAAGTGATCAAGGCGGAATAAAACCAAGGTCTTTATTGATCAGAAAGAAAAAAGCCTGAAAACAACGCGGCTGCGTGTAATTCAGGCTTTTTTTGTGGTGTGGGGCGGGATCGAACCGCCGACACAAGGATTTTCAGTCCTTTGCTCTACCGACTGAGCTACCGCACCTTCGCTAAAGCTACGGTGCGCAAACGCACCATAGTCCCATTCGGGGCAGCAAAAATAGGGAAAATAGCTACCTGAAAAAAGAAAAACAGGTAAAATCTTAAGTTTCAGTGGTTTTTTTCAGACTAAAGCAAGATGTCGATCTGCCTTTACATTGAACATTGAGTATTGAGCGTTGGGTATTGATTATTACAAGAAAAAGGAAAAAATATTCAATATTCAACTGATCAACGATCAATACTCAAGGCCATTTCGTTCTTTAAGGGCTTCATCAGTTCCCATACTCACTCAGAAACTTGATCCGCATCAGCTTCAGCTGCTCCCAGTTGAAATTGCTGTCGGCCAGCTCTTCCTGGGCCACCTGCAGGGAGGAGGTCTCGCAGCTCTTGAAATAATCGATGATCTCTTCCTGCTCGTATTCGTCCACCATCTCGTTGATGGCATAGTCCAGGTTCAGTCGGGTGCCGCTGGCCACAATGGTTTCCATTTCCTCTAAAAGCTCGTCGATACGGAGGTCGCGGCTCTTGGCCACGGTCTCCAGGGGGATCTTCTTGTCCACGTTCTGGATGATGAAGATCTTATTGTTGTTCCGGTTCACGACGCTTTTCATCACAAAATCATCGGGACGCACGATATCGTTCTCTTCCACATATCGGGCGATCAGGTCGATGAAGGGTTTTCCATAGCGCATGGCCTTGCCCTTGCTCACGCCGCTGATCTTCTCCAGTTCGGCCATCGAGGTGGGGAACATGGTGGCCATGTCTTCCAGGCTGCTTTCCAGGAAGATCACAAAGGGTGGCAGGTTCTTTTCTTTGGCCACTTTCTTGCGTACATCCTTCAGCATCTCCACCAGTTTCTCGTCGGCCGCGCCTCCGGCAGCAGCCGCAGCGGCATCTCCTTCCTCATCATCGGCATTGGCTTCTTCAAACAGGTTGTTCAAAACGATCTTGAACGAAGCGGGCTTTTTCAAAAAGGCCTGGCCCTTCTTGGTGAATTTCAGGAGGCCGTATTCCTCGATATCCTTTTCGATGAGTCCGCCCAATAACATCTGGCGGATCACGCTGTTCCAATAATGATTGTCGCGGTCGTTGCCCGAGGCGAACACGTTCAGTTCATCGTGCCGGTACATCTTCACCTGTGGCGTCGCCTTGCCGGCGAGTATCAGTAATACGTATTCCACCGGGTAGCGCTCTTCCAGTGCCTTGATGATCTTCAGCACGATGACGGCGCTGTCCTTCGCCTCGATCTTTTCCTTTGGGTTGAGGCAGTTGTCGCAATGGCCGCAACTTTTCTTGTCGTCGTATTCCTCCCCGAAATAGTGTAATAATATCTTGCGGCGGCAAACGCTGCTTTCGGCGTAACTAACGGTCTCGTGTATGAGCTGTGCGCCCACTTCCCGTTCACTGAGGGGCTTGTCCCGCATCAGGTGTTCGAGTTTAGCCACGTCCTTGTGTGAATAATACAGAATGCATTTACCCTCCATGCCGTCACGGCCTCCGCGGCCCGTTTCCTGGTAATAGTTCTCGATCGATTTGGGGATATTGTAGTGGATCACGAAGCGGATATCGGGCTTATCGATCCCCATGCCGAAGGCGATGGTGGCCACGATCACGTCTACGTCCTCATTCAGGAACTGGTCCTGCCGCTCGGCCCTGAGCTTACTGTCGAGCCCGGCGTGATAGGCCACGGCCTTGATCCCGTTGGCCATGAGCATCCTGGCCAGTTCTTCGGTGGTCTTGCGGTTGAGGGTATAGATGATGCCGCTCTTACCTTTGTGTTGCTGGATGAAGCGGACGATGCTCTTGTTGGTCTGCTCCAGGTTGATCTTGGGCTGGATCTCGTAATAGAGATTGGGCCGGTTGAAGGAAGAGATGAAGATATTGGGCTTGCGCAGACCCAGGTTCTTCACGATATCGCTCTGCACTTTCGGGGTAGCCGTGGCCGTAAGGGCAATGACCGGGATATGCTCATCGATCATGTCCATCATCTCCCTCAGCCTCCGGTATTCGGGTCGGAAATCGTGGCCCCATTCCGAGATGCAATGCGCTTCATCCACCGCGAAAAAAGAGATCTTCAGGTCCTTGAAGAAAGTGATATTCTCTTCCTTGGTCATGGTCTCGGGCGCCACATAGAACATTTTGGTCTTGCCGCTCATGAGATCGTCCTTGACCATTTTCTGCTGTCCCTTATTCAGGGTGCTGTTGAGGAAGTGCGCCACATTGTCCTTACTGCTGTAACTCCTTACCAGGTCAACCTGGTTCTTCATCAGGGCGATCAGGGGAGAGACCACGATGGCCACCCCTTCGCTGATGATGGCGGGCAACTGGTAGCACAGGCTTTTTCCGCCGCCGGTGGGCATGATCACAAAGGTATCATTGCCAGCGAGCAGGCTCTTGATGATGGCTTCCTGCGGTTCCTTGAAAGCGTCGAAACCGAATTGCTCCTGTAATTGTAAAGTGAGACTTTGGTGACTGGTCTCCGACTTGGTCAATAATACGGTCCGGTCGGCGGGTTTTGCCGTTGTGCTTTTCTTTGCCGTCTTTGTTTTTGCCTTAGCTGTTGCCATAATGATACCTACACGCCAATCAGGCTCTGCAAATGGTTTTGATTTTTAAAATGGGCAGCGAAGTTAAGCCAATGGGGGCGCCATAGCAAATAGCAGGAGCTTGGTCCTATCGATTTAACGATTCGTTTAATCTTTAAGATAACGAAAAAAAGCCAACATGCAAACATTATCCGGGTATTTCGGCAGCCTTATTTTTTACTTCGGCCAGATTCCTCCTATCGTCGGAATGACAAGGCGGGAGAAAAGAGAAGGCCGGAATAAGGGCCGTTTTTTGCATTATGGCTGAATTAAAGTAGGTTTGCGCCATTGCCGATGAACAAGGAGAACATCATAGCTGTCGCGCTGCGTACCATTGAGCTGGAAGCCCGTTCGGTAGAAGGGCTGACCGCTTTCATCCAATCTGATTTTGTTGCCGCCGTAGAGAAGATCGCCCATTGCAAGGGAAGGCTGATCGTGAGTGGTATCGGCAAGAGCGCCGTCATCGCCCAGAAGATCGTGGCCACGCTGAACAGCACCGGCACCCCGTCGGTATTCATGCATGCGGCCGATGCCATTCATGGCGACCTGGGCATGATCCAGCCGGAGGATATCGTGATGGTCATCAGCAAAAGCGGCGACAGTCCCGAGATCAAGGTCCTGGCCCCCCTGGTGAGGAATTTCGGCAATACGCTCATCGGTATGGTGGGCAATATGCAATCCTTCCTGGCCGCCAACTCGGATTGGGTGCTGAACACGACGGTAGAGCAGGAAGCCTGTCCCAATAACCTGGCCCCCACCACCAGCACCACGGCACAGATGGTCATGGGCGATGCCCTGGCGGTTTGCCTGATGGAAGTGAAGGGCTTCAAAACCGAGGACTTTGCCCGCTACCATCCCGGCGGCATGCTGGGAAAAAAATTATACTTAAGGGTGGAAGACCTGTCGTCCCAGAATGAAAAGCCACTGGTACTGCCTTCCGCCACGATACAGGAAGTGATCATGGAGATGACCAAAAAACGTTTAGGCGCCGCCGTGGTGGTGAACGAGAACGGTGAGGTTTCCGGCATCATCACCGATGGCGATCTGCGCCGTATGCTGGAAAGGAATATCCCCTTTGAGCAGCTGAGCGCCAAAGACATCATGAGCGGTAACCCGAAGAAGATAGAGGGAGGAGAACTCGCCGTGAACGCACTGGAGAAAATGAGAAACGAGAACATCAGCCAGCTGGTCGTTGAAACCGAAGGCAAATACGCGGGGATCATTCATTTACACGACCTCGTGAAGGAAGGATTGATCTGAAACCCGTCTTATATTTTTAAAAAATCAAGGAAAGGATCTCTGCACGATGAATAAAAACAATTATGTCGCGATCATGGCCGGGGGCATCGGCAGCAGGTTCTGGCCGGTCAGCCGGGCCCATTATCCCAAGCAGTTCCTCGATATCCTGAATACCGGAAGGACGCTGATCCAATCGACCTACGACCGTTTCGTCAATTTCATCCCCGCGGAGAACATCTATATCGTAACACTGGCCCAATACCTGGACATCGTCCGGGAACAATTGCCCGAAGTGCCTCCTCAGAACATTCTTTGTGAACCTTCCCGGAAGAACACGGCGCCCTGTATCGCTTATGTATCTTACAAACTGCATCAGCTGAATCCATCCGCGAACCTGGTCTGCGCCCCTGCCGACCATATCGTGACCGATGTGGACGGTTTCAAAAAGGTCTGCACCGATGCCCTGCAATTCACCGCGCATATCAAAGCCCTGGTCACCCTGGGCATCAAGCCTACCCACCCCAATACGGGGTATGGCTATATCCAGTTCGACCAACACGGGGTGAGCGAGAACGTTTTCAAGGTTCGGACCTTTACCGAAAAACCCGATCTGCAGCTGGCCCGCACCTTCATGACGAGCGGCGACTTCCTGTGGAATGCCGGCATATTCGTCTGGCAGGTGAGAAATATCATCAAGGCTTTTGAGAAACACCTGCCCGAGATCCATGAAGTGTTCGAAACAGAGAAAGCCCATTTCAACACACCCGAAGAACAGCAGGCGGTGGAGCGCATCTACCCGCAATGCGTGAATATCTCCATCGATTACGGTATCATGGAAAAGGCCGATAATGTCTATGTCATCCCGGCCTCCTTTGGCTGGAGCGACCTGGGTACCTGGGCCAGCGCATACGATAACCTCGAGAAGGATTACCTGGGTAATGCCGTGATCGGGGATAATGTGATGGTGATCGACGCGACCAACAATATCGTTCACGCCGATAATAAAAAACTGGTCCTGTTGCAGGGACTCGATGAATTTGTGATCGTAGACTCCAAAGATGTTTTGCTGATCTGTAAAAAAGAGAACGAACAGGAGATCAAGGAATATGTTGCGGAGATCAAAAGAAACAAGGGTGATAAATACCTCTGAGCTGCGTTTTAATTTACCCGATAGTCTTAACTTTAAGTACAACAACTCCGGTCCTGACTTTGAAGAACGTCATACTCATTTCAATCTCCGCGGTCCTTTTATCGCTGAATTTTATCGATGTCGATATCAATGAGGTATTGCCATACGACCAGAAAGAGCAATACAACCCGGGCATGTCCTATATCAAAACCCTGGACATGCTGGAGAAACACATTGACAGCACCGTTGCATCCCGTTCGATCAGCCGGGATTCGGTTGCTTATGTGACTACCATCTCCGACGCTATCCTCCAGCGGTTCTACCACGGCTTCTCTCATTTCACCCTGAAGGAGAACTGGATCGCCGCTTTTGCCGAAAGGATCATCGGGTATGGCCTGGCCAGCAAGGTGAAGCCCGATGATATCATGCGCCATCCTTTTGCCGCCTGCTCACAACAGGCCATGGTGATGATGGAGATCCTGAAGCGCAAGGGCTTGTCTTACCGCAGTGTGGGTTTCCCGCATCATTTCGCCCTGGAAGTGCTCATCAACGGGAACTGGTATTATTTCGATCCCAATATGGAGCCCAGCATCAGCAATGAACAGCGGCTCGAAAACTATTGGGGTGCCAGGGCAGACAACCTCAAGCAATATTATGATACGGCCCGGTTCAGGGACCTGGACTGGAAATTCGGAAAGGACCTGAAGGTGACGCATGGCAATATCAACCAGAAATACGCGACCAATGCGAAATTGTTCCAGACGGTTACGGGGGTTGCGTCTAAAATTCTTTGGATCTTTCCGTTGATCTTTGTTTTTTACCCCAGGAAGAAGAAGAAATAAATCTTTACCACAAAGGACACAAAAAGAAGTCAACACAGAGAACACTAAGGAATCTTTATTCAATCTTTGTGTTCTCTGTGTAAAAATCTTTGTGCCCTTTGTGGTAAAAAAAAAGATAAAATCAATTCACATTGCAACCCACCATCCACAGCAAACTTCCCAACGTTGGCACCACCATCTTCACCGTGATGAGCGTCCTGGCCAATGAACACAAGTCCATCAACCTCGGACAGGGATTCCCGGATTACCCGATGAATGAGGAACTGATCGCGCTGGTGAACCAGGCGATGAAAAGCGGCCATAACCAGTATGTTCACATGAACGGACTTCCTCTTTTAAGGGAACGGCTTGCCGAAAAGATCAACGGGTTGTATAACGCATCGGTACACCCTGATAACGACATCACGGTCACCCCCGGTGGCACCTACGCCATATACACCGCGCTTACCGCGATCCTGCAACCCGGCGATGAAGTGATCGTGATCGAACCGGCCTACGACAGCTATATCCCCAACATCGAGATCAATGGCGGGATACCGGTCCTGGTACCGATGATCTATCCGGAGGATGGGGGCCCTTACCGGATCGACTGGGAGAAAGTGAAGGACAGCATCACGCCAAAGACCCGGCTGATCATGCTCAATACGCCGCACAATCCAACCGGCAGTGTCATGGAGTATTCGGACATAGAACAACTGCGAGGCATTGTGAAGGACACGGGCATCTTCATCCTCAGCGATGAAGTATATGAACACCTGATCTTCGACGGAAAGAAGCACGAGAGCATATTGCGTTATCCCGACCTGATGGAAAGAAGCTTTGTCTGTTTCTCTTTCGGGAAGGTATATCACTGCACCGGGTGGAAGATGGGCTACTGTGTGGCTCCGCCGGCACTGATGAAAGAATTCAGGAAGGTTCACCAGTTCAATTGCTTTACCTGTAACAGTCCGATGCAGGTGGCCCTGGCCGATTTCCTTACCCAAAAGGATCATTATATTCAGCTCGGCTCCTTCCTTCAGCAAAAAAGGGATCATTTTTCAAGCCTGATGAAACAGACAAAGTTCAGGGCGCTGTCTTCCTGTGGAAGCTATTTCCAGTTGTACAGTTACGCGGAGATCAGCGATGAGACCGAAAAGGAATTCGCCATCAGGCTCACCAAAGAATACGGCGTGACCACGATACCCACATCGGCTTTCTATAAGAACGGGGAGGACAACCGGGTGCTGCGGTTTTGTTTTTCAAAACAAGAAAGTACATTGGAAGCGGCAGCGGAAAGGTTGATTAAGCTGTAAGAAAAAAGTTAACCACAGATGGCCACAGATTAAGTACCGCAGATTAACACAGATTAGTGTTCTTGAAATATGGCATACCGTGTCAATCTGTGGTTTTTTGAATCTGTGGCCATCTGTGGTTAATAAATCAAACCCCGAATTGATTCAAGTGATGATCCAGGTGCTTGTACATACTTTTTCCCCATTGTTCCGGGGTGAGCGTTCCGAAAAAAGGATGCGGGAACCGGCCCACCTTATCGGGTCCCAGCTGGTGAAACTGTTCGATCATGGAAGACAGTTCCGATTTTTCCTTGTTGAAGTCCCGCTGGTCTTTGATGATGAAATTGGGCGCCGTGGGAAGATTCCGTTTCCAGGGATCTTCATTATACAGTTTTGACTTCATCGTCCAGCCCAGCAAAAGTCCCAGGAAGATGCGGGGCATCTTCTTGTCGCTCAGCGGAACCTTGAAGGCTTCCTTGCAATGCGCCAGCATCTGCGCCACGTCCATTTTTCCCCATTGGCGTTGCGACTGCGGATCGAGTGTGTTGAGACGCTGCAGGATCTCATCGTAAGTGTCCTTGTCGAATAGATTTTTCATGATGGTTATACTTTAACTATTTGGCAGGGTAAAAGTATAGAAGATCCGGTATCCCGGGTATCACATAAAGGGGTTATTTGCTTAATTCAGGGAAAACCGCGGTCATCGGTATTCGCGATGAGGGAACAGGGAATGATCACCGGTCTACAGGAGCTCGAACAAGCGTCTCAGCTTATCTCTTGTCATCTTTTTCTCCCAGTCCTTACCCAGGGCATTCTCCCAAAGGGGTTTCAAGCCCATCGATACGTCGATCATCTTATCGAACTGCTCATCGGACAATCCCGCGCAGATATTTTTCGGGATCTCGATCCGGTTCTTCTCCACCATCAGTTTGAATTCCTTCACGCCTTCGGGATAATATTCCTCCAGCTGATCGAACACGATGCAGTTCCCGATACCATGCTTGGTGCCGAGCAGATAACTCAGTCCGTAACTCACCGCATGGGCCACCCCCACCTGACTGTAGGCGATGCTCATGCCTCCGGCATAAGAGGCCATCATCAGCTTTTCGTCGCTGTCGGCATCCCAACCGGTCTTGTGAACATACACCTCGCGGCAGAGCTGCAGGGCCTTTTCACCATAACTTTTACTGAATTCGTTAAGATAAGTTCCGTTGAGACTTTCGATGCAATGGATATAGCAATCCATGCCGGTATAGAAACGCTGGTTGGCCGGCGCGTTGGCGGTCAGTTCGGGGTCGAGTACGATCTGGTCGAATGGGGTGAAGTCTGAGTTCATGCCCAGTTTCTTGGTGGGGCCGGTCAGTACGGTGGTGCGGCTGACTTCGGCTCCTGTTCCGCTGAGGGTGGGTATCCCGACCTTATAGACGGCAGGATTTTTGACCAGGTCCCAGCCCTGGTAGTCGGCGCTGCTGCCGGGGTTGTTCATCATCAGGGCAACCGCCTTGCCCAGGTCCATCGCCGAACCGCCGCCGATACCGATGATCCCGCTGACGGTGCCGAACTCTTCTTTTAACTGGTTGGCGAGGCTGTCCACATAGCTGGTCTTGGGCTCATAGGTCACGTCAACGAAAATGAGTTTGTCATTCCCGCGAAGCGGTATCCGGCTGGCCAGCTCTTTTCCTTCAAAGAAATGATCCAGCAGGAAGACCATCGGGGCGTTCCCTTTCCGGTGAGGAGCGATGATCTCATCCAATTGGTTGAAGGAGCCGCGGCCGTAAACAACATAGCCGACCATTTTGAAATTTCTGAAACTCATAGATAAAATTTTTACCACAGATGGCCACAGATTGTTTTCTCAGATTAACACAGTTTACGACTGTATCAATCTTTGATAATTATATGAGGTTTTATATGGCTTGTTATAATATTATTCTTTTAATTCCTTTTTTTAAGTCTGTGACATTAAAATTAAGCAATAAGCCAATTTTACAACCTGAAAGTTTCAAATAAGTCAAGATCTGGGCCATGTGAACATCCGAAAAAGCCTCCACAGCCTTGATTTCAACAATAACTTTTCTCTCTACCAGCAGATCGACCCTATACCCGGCATCCATTTTTATGGTTTCATAAATGAGCGGCAACGCTTTTTCCTTTTCAGCATTCAGGCCATGTTTTCCTAGATCATAATAAAGGCATTCCTTATAAGCATTTTCCAATAAGCCGGGTCCAAGAGAGCTGTGTACTTTATATGCTGAACTAATTATTTGACGGGTTATTTCATTAATACCTTCCATGATAGCCTATTTTATATGCATGCAAAATAGTAGAGCCATGCAAAATAGTAAGGTGAAAAAAACCGTGTTAATCTGAGAAAATAATCCGTGTAATCTGTGGTTAAAAATCACAACAGCTTCGCTGCCCTCTCCAGATCCTCGGGCGTGTCGATCTCGATACCCATATATTCGGTCTCGATCATTTTGAGGGGAACTCCGTATTCCAGATAACGCAGGCATTCGATCTTTTCAGCGGCTTCGAGGGGAGTGACGGGCCAGGAGGTGAAATTCAATAAGGCCTGTTTACGAAAGGCGTATACGCCGATGTGTTCGTAGTAAACCGGAGTTACATTTTTGTCGCGGTGGTAAGGGATGGGACTGCGGCTGAAGAATAAAGCATTGTTGTTCCTGTCTACCGCCACTTTTACATAATTGGGATCCTGGATGAATTTTTCTTCCTTCAGCACCTGCATCAGCGAAGCCACCTGAACGCTTTCATCGGTGAAGACGGATAACAGTTTTTCCAGGGGTTCTTTTTGTACAAAGGGCTCGTCGCCCTGTACATTCACCACGATGTCCACCTCCATACCGGCAACGGCTTCTGCAATGCGATCGCTTCCGCTTTCGTGTTCCCGGATGCTCATCAGCGCCGTTCCGCCATGACCGGTTATCTCGTCAAAGATGACCGGGCTGTCAGTGACCACCACCACTTCATCAAAAAGACCGGTGGCCAGGGTATTGTCGTAAGTATGCCGGATCACGGTCTTGTTGCCCAGCACCTGCATCAGTTTGGCGGGAAAACGGGTGGCCGCATAGCGTGCCGGGATCATGGCGATCTTTTTCATGACCCAAAGTAAACGAAATAATTTTTTATACGCCTGCAGACCAGGAGATCACCGCCTGGTTATTGAGCATGAACAGTTCAAAGTCGGTGACAATGCCCTCTTCCGCATAGATCTTTATCCTCCTGACGGGGGCCGGAATGATCATACTGTCCTTGTCCTTTTCCACTTCGATCGTTCTGCTGCCTTCTGCGGTCTTTGTTTTGGATCCGCGATCCGGGAACGGGTCTTTTTCGCCGATGAGGTTGGGATATTGTTTCAGCAGGCGAAGCAGCAGGAAAGCCTGTTCGATCGAAAACTCGGGCAGGATATAGACCTCGGAACCGCTTTCGTATTCCCGGCTCTCGTGCCATTCCATTCCGTTCTTATATAATTGCTTGGTCAGCGAAGATTCCCCCATTTCCGCCAGGTCCGGTTTTGAATTCTTGATGACCAGTGGTTTACCAACCGCTGATGAAACCTGGGCGAAATAATCTTTCAAATTGGCGACGCCTTCTTTCGGAGGCGGTAACGGCATGGTATAAGCGCTGGCGATATAACCGGTCTTGTTCTTATAGCTCACTTTCAGCCAGGATCCGCTCATGCCTTCCAGCACAACCGGTTTCTCTCACCCTCATCCGTCACCGTTACCAATTTTTCTCCATAGGGGATCTTATCGAGCACTTTCCCATTGACGCCGGGTTGTTCCCTTAAGCTGAGACCCGCTTTGGACGCATTGTAATAACCGTATTGGGCTTGTGAACCTGCTGAAAAAGAAACGAACATGAGGAAGAGGGCGATCGTTCGCATGGGCAATGGTTTATAATGATGAAGGAATTTCGTCAACTTTTCCTCCGCAACCCTGGCAGCGATAATATTTCTGGTGGAGTTCTTCCTGGCCATAGGCGACCAGGTTTTTCATTCGTCCCCAGAAGCTATCGGGCCTATCGGTTTTTTCCTCCACCACCAGCGAACAGCTCTTGCAAAACGGGCAGGGGATCTCTTTGAGGTATTCGTTCTCGGCCTCTGTGATCAAAACACCTGCAGCGGGGAAATCATGTGCAGACACCATCAGTTTGATACCGCCCACAGCCGGGTTCAGCAGCGGGTCCACCGTCACGATGTATTCATCTTTCAAATGGCAATCGATCTCGTTTTCCTGCAACATGCCCAGCGTCATGTTGGCCAGCAGGTAATTATCGTAAGTGGCGATCTGTTTATATTCCATGAACGGACTTGAATGACGAGGGGATCATCATAAAAGGTTCGTTTGATTTATTGTTTTCCGTCGATGATCAGGGGGGTGTTTCCTTTGCCCATCACGATCACTTTGGCATTGCTGCTCAGGGCCAGCTCCTTCATCGCCTTGATCTGTTCGTATTGTAACTGCTGGTCGGTGAGTCCGGTATTAATGATCCGCTGGTAATCGGCGATACCCTGTGCTTCCACGCGTTTGCGTTCGGCTTCCTGTTTTTCTTTTTGCAGCACGAACTCCATTTTCTTCGCGTCCTGTTCGGCGTTGATCTTCGACTCGATGGAGGCTTTCACAGAATTGGGCAGCGTGATATTCCGGACGAGGAGCTGTTCCAGCATCAGTCCGCGTTTTTTAAAATCATCTTCGATACTGCGGTAGATGCGTTGTTGAAACTCATCCCGCTTACTGCCGAAGAGATCGACCGCCTGGTAATAAACGGCGTTGTCCCGGATCTTGGTCCGGGTGATGGGCCGAACGATCTTGTCGGTGAAATCGCTTCCGGTCTCCCTTAATAATTTCGGCGCATCGGATCCTACTACCCGGTAGAGTACCGTAAGGTCGATCGTCACTTCCAGTCCGTCGCTGGTCAGTACACGAATGGCATCATCTCCTGCCTTATGGCCCTCATCATTCACCCCGCTCATGGTGTAGTTCTGTGTTTTCACATCCACTTTCTTTATTTCGAGCAGGGGGTTCACGAAATGCAGGCCGCTGCTGAGTACATCATTCTGTACGCTTCCGAACAGGATCTTCACCCCGATCTCACCCGGATTGATCTGTACGATGCAGGATGAAACGATACCGAGTACGATGAAAAGGAAACCCAGGGACCTTCCGGCATTTTTGAAACGGGCGAGGTTCGGATTTTTTCTGATGACGACAGCCACTACCACGAGGAGGAGGATGCCAAGGATCACTAAGAGCATGGGAAGAGATTTAGACTTCTAAGTTCATCAAAAAAAAGGAGACGGGGGTGAATCGTTTTACACAGATTGGCCCCCACTAAATCTCCCCCGTGGGGGAGACTTCAGGGAGTAAAATTCTTTTAAAGAGTATTTCTATTTTGTAGAGTCCTAAAACCCTCCCCTACGGGGTCCCGATAGCTACGGGATGGAGGGGGCCTCTAACTATTCAACATCAGCGGCATCACCAGCATCAGCAGTTCTTCATTCTCCTCCTGCTCGGTGGGTTTGATGATACCGGCCTTGGTAGGGGTGCTGAGTTCCATATTGATGTCGCCGGTATCGGCGCCGCCCAGCATTTCGATGAGGAAACGGGCGTTGAAGGCGATCTGCAGGTCCTCGCCGTCGTACTGGCAGGACATGCGCTCATTTCCTTCAAAGCTGAAATCCACATCCTGTGCGGCCAGTTGCAGTTCGCTGCCGCTGATGCTCAGCGCCACCTGGTTGGTGCTTTTATTACTGAAGACGCTGACCCGGCGCAAAGCGTTCTGAAAATCGTGCTTGTTCACGGTCATCTTGTAGGGATTGTCGGTCGGGATCACGACTTTATAATCCGGGAAACGGGCGTCAATGAGGCGGCAGACCAGTTCGGTACCGCCATGCACCACGAAGAGGTGATTGCTGTTATAACTGATATTCAGTTCGTCCTCGTTATCGGGCAGGGCGCTTTTTAACAGGTTGAGGGGCTTTTTAGGCACGATGAAACTATCCTTCTTTGGGCAAGTGACATCCTTGCGCGTATACCGGACCAGTCGATGGGCGTCGGTGGCCACGAAAGTGATCGATTTCTTATCCAGCTCAAAATAGACGCCGGTCATGGCCGGGCGAAGATCGTCGTTGCTCACCGCGAACAGTGATTTGTTGATGGCCGTCACCAGCGCCGAGGAACTCATGGTAAAGGAGTTGGCATCGTCGGCGGCGGGCTCCTTGGGGAAATTATCGGGGTTTTCGCCCATCACTTTATATTTACCATTGTCGCTGGTGATCTCTACGGCAAAATTCTTGTCGATGTTGAAGGTGAGGGGCTGCTCGGCGATATTCTTCAGGGAATCGAGCAAGATCTTGGCCGGGATACAAACCCTGCCGCTGTCCTTGGCTTCGATATCCATGTGAACTTTCATCACCGTCTCCAGGTCGGTGGCCACAACGGTGAGCCTGTTCTTCTCGATCTCAAACAGGAAATCCTCCAGGATGGGCAGTACGGTATTGGCGTTGATCACACCGCTGATCTGTTGCAGTTGTTTGAGTAAGGCCGAAGAAGAAACGATAAACTTCATAATACGATCTTTAGTTGGCAAATATAAAATTAACGGGGTTAAAAATACGGGGTATTTACCAACAATTCTGTTTAAATTTTGACCCCCGGATTAATGTACAACAGGCAACAGGCAATAGGCAATGGACAATGCGTAAAAGGCAAAAGACAAATGAACAGGCCCCGGAAATAAAGACCCCTTGCCAATTGCCTGTTGCCAATTGCTATTTGCCCTTGTCTATTACTAATTTCCTTAACTTAGTTTCACTAATTCGCAAAGCATGTTTGATAAACTCTTCGGATGGGGGAAAAAACCCGCCGCCTCCGATCCCGAGATACCCTTCGGCCGCTACAGCGACAACAATAAGACGGTGGAGAAGACCAACCGGTGGACCGATGCGGATAATCTCTACAAGGAAAAAAAATACCACGAAAGCATCGACGCTTTTTTTGATTACCTGCGGGATGAGAACGCCGATAATGTACAGCTGGAAAGGAACGGCGCCGAATTCAAATTCCGTATTTACCAGGGTTCAAAGATCGTCAGGGGAAGCGGTGATGCGGAACACCTGAGGGCCGAAGTGAGCCTGGCCAAAATGCCCCAGCCTTCCGTACCGGTGATGCGAAGGCTGCTGGAGCAGAACTTCACGCTTTATTACAACCGCTATGCCCTGGACGGGGAACGTCTTTGTATGCGCTTCGACAGCGACATCCATACCGCCAACCCCAATAAGCTCTATTATGCGCTGAAAGAACTGGCCACCAAGGCCGATAAGCAGGACGACCTGCTGGTGCAGGACTTCAGTTCGCTGGAAAGCCTCGATACCGAACATATCGGCGAAGTGCCCGAAGCGGAGCGGGAGACCAAGTACGCCTTCCTTCAGAAATGGATCAGTGAGACCCTGCAGGAAGTGCAATCGCTGGACAAGGAAAAGTTCAGCGGCGGCATCGCCTATCTTTTGCTGACACTGGCTTTCCGGATCGACTATCTCCTTTGCCCCGAAGGAAAGCTGCAATCCGAACTGGAAAAGATCCCCGTCCTGTATTTCACCAAGGATGAACGCCCCGCACAGGTCAAGAACGAAGAGATGATCAGCGCCTTTGAGAAATTACTGGCGCTCCCGCGGGAAACCGTCTTCAAGAACCTGTTCCGCAGTAAAAGCAGCTTCGCCATCGTGGCGCCACAGCCGCATAAGACCATCGCCGATGCGATATACGCCGCCAACAACAACATGATCTGGTACCGGGATAATAATTATCATCACATCGCCCGGCAGATCTGTGAATACGGCATTGCCTATTGCCAGTATTCCTACAGTCTTCCCAAACCCTTATCTGAATTATTCCTGCTGCTGATGAAAGTGAATTATGCGGATTATTTCACCTCCCTGGGATATGCCGACCGGTACTATGACGATACGGCCAACAAGTTCAACGATGCAGGGATCATCGAAAGGATCAACCATATCCAGCAGGCCTGGAAAAAGAAATACAACCAGTTCGAGTTCAAGACTGCCAACCTGCGTTTCGACAGCCTGCTCAACTTTAACCACAGCTTCACCGCTGAATTGGAACAGTTAAACTTCGACAGCAAATGACCAGCCCGCAGATCATCGATAAATACCAGAACGCCATCATCCAGATCGCAACACAAAGCGGTACCGGAAGCGGCTTTTACCTGAAGGAGTTCGATCTCATCGTGACCAACAATCATGTGGTGGACAATGCCACGGAAGTGACGATCCAGGGAAAGGTATTTCCCAAATCGCTGAGCCGGGTCTGGTACACCGACCGCAAACATGACCTGGCTTTTCTCCAGCCCCCGCCCCAAGGCGAACTGGCCGAGGTGAAACTGGGCGTTTATGAAGAGATGAAGGATGGGGATGAAGTGGTGGCGATCGGCCATCCTTTCGGTTTGAACTATACGGCCACCCAGGGCGTGATCAGCAAGGTGGACCGTATCCGGGACGGGTTGAAATACATCCAGATCGATGCGGCCATCAATCCCGGTAACAGCGGGGGTCCCCTGGTGAATGAAAGGGGTGAAGTGATCGGGGTCAATTCATTCATCATCCGCGGCGGCGATAACCTGGGCTTTGCCCTGCCGGTCAGTTATTTACGGACCGCCCTGCAATTGTACCTGCCCAATAAGGGAAATGCAGGTACCCGCTGCGCTTCCTGCGATTACCTGGTCACCCTGGCCAATATCGATTCGGGCAAATATTGCCCCAGTTGCGGCACGGAAGTAAAACTGCCTGAACTACCCGAAAAAGAAGCCGAACCCATTGGTGTGGCGAAGACGATCGAAACGATCCTGAAAGAACTCGGTAAAGACATCAAGCTGGCCCGTAACGGACTCAACAACTGGGAAGTGGAAGAAGGCAGCGCCCGGATCAAGATCGCCTATAACCCGGATAATTTTTTCATCGCCGGCGACGCCTTTTTATGTCAAATGCCTTCCGATGCGACACAGATAAAACCCCTGTATCGTTTCCTGCTCGAAGAGAATTACCGTCTCAACGGACTGGTGTTGAGCTGCAGCGGACAGAACATCGTACTCTCCTGTATCATGTACGATATGGACATGACCATTGAAAGCGGAAAGGCGCAGTTTCAGAAACTGTTCAAGATGGCCGATGAATACGACGACCGTTTGAAAAGGGAATTCCATTGTCTGGACCGGTTGATCGAGTAAAAGAACAATCCCTTCATCCCGATAGCTATCAATACCCCCGGTGGCAGCATTCTCCGTATTGGGGGGATTGCTTTCCCGATAGCTATCGGGATGCCTCCTCGCAATGACGTTAAAAGGATTTTCCCTTTGTGCTCTCCGTGTAAAAACTTTGTGACCTTTGTGGTAAAAAACCTGCCACAGGCCGACAAGCCGCAGGCCAAAAGACATAATCAGCGATCCTTTATTTATATTTATATGCTGTGCGGAAACTATTGCTCCATACTTTACTCATCGTTTGCCTGACTGGCCATGCGGTTACGGCCGTTTCGCAAACCACCCAAACCCTTTCCTACACTACGAAGGACGGGCTGCCTTCCAATTCGGTCTACCGTACCGTGCTCGACCAAAACGGCTA
Source organism: Chitinophagaceae bacterium (assembly GCA_016721725.1). Lineage (GTDB taxonomy): Bacteria > Bacteroidota > Bacteroidia > Chitinophagales > Chitinophagaceae > Ferruginibacter. The sequence continues at coordinate 900,341 of JADKHN010000001.1, forward strand.
CCTGTGGATCGCCACCGAGAACGGACTGGCGAAATTCGACGGCCGAACCTTCAAGATCTATACCACGGCACAGGGGTTGCCCGACAACGAGATCACGGATCTTTTCATCGACAGCAACCATACCGTTTGGGTGATCCCGTTCCGAAAGACCATCTCTTATTACAACCCAGTGAAAGACCGTTTCGAAAACGATGAGACCAACGCCGAACTGAAGAAGATCGAACAGGGCAATGCCTGCCGGGGCAGCGTGCTGCAATATGGCGGCGTCGCTTTCTCCAATAACGAACGCAATTTTTTCATCTATAAGAACGGGAGATCAACCGCTTATAAGGGATTGCTCAATGCCTGGCGTACCGACCGTACCGACCGGATCATAGAATATAAACCGGATCATTATATCCTGATCTGCTCCGATTCATTGCGCTATTTTTCAGATGGCCGCATCACCCGTACGGTACCGTTCGGCAAACCCGGTTTTTACAGCGAATACTTTCAGCATACCCTCTTCACCATCGCCGGTAACCAGATGAGCAAGTACCGGGTATCGGAAAAAGGAGAAGTGACCTTATTGTTCAACAAAGACTTCCCCTTTCCCATTCGGATCTTCTGCAAGGCAGGCAAAGACCTGGCCGTGACTTCTTTCAACGGGACCACTTACCCGGTTGATACGGCGACGCTTGAACTCAAGGATCCCCTTTTATATAAGATACCGGTCAGAAGTGTGTTGGAAGACAAGAACGGCAGCATCTGGATCTCCACCATCGACCGCGGACTGATCAAGATCCAGCAAAAACGGATCTCCTCTTTTACGGCAAGTCCGGAAATGATACAGGTCTTCAACACCTTGCTCCTCCATGGGAAAAAGATCGTTGCCGGCAATATTTACGGAGAGACCCTGGCCTACGACCGTGTTTATGATGTGAAGCGGGCCTCGCTTTTCCCGGAAAAGAATGTCGACGGAACCGTTCGCAGCCTGGTGGAGATGAAGAACGGGATCTATGTGGCCTGTCAGACCGGTTCTTATATGCTGGATAAATCGACCCTGCAGATCATGCGCCGTTTCGAAGGGTCGCTTAACCGGTCCACCAAGGCCGCGGCTGCCCTCAATGATTCGGTCATCTTGCTGGGTGACCATAGCCGGGCTTATCAATATAATACGGTCAGTGGCCGCTACACCGACAGTGCGGTAAAAAGGATCACCGCTTTTGGTGTAAGCAGGGATAAGCAGATCTATATCGGTTCCAATGAGGGGCTATTCCGATGGGACAAAAATTCACTGTATTATTTCGGTGACCAGTATAAAGTATTCACTTACCGGGTCAGCGCCATCGAAGGAACTGCCGACAACCTGGTTTGGATCGGACTGGGGTCCGACTCACTGCTGGTGATCAGGGATAATAAGCTGATCCAATCCATCCCCCTGGGCAATATCATCCCGGGTAATGTGTGCAAGTCGCTTTTCAGCAACCGGCCCGGAGAGATCTGGCTGGGCACCAATAAAGGATTGAACAAGATCCAATACAAACTGAATGGAGACGAGTTGTCCTATAGTAACACCTATTTCAGTACAGCAGACGGGCTCATTGGTCAGCAGGTCAACGACATGGCCATTTATAACGACACCCTCTATGTGGCCACCGATGGCGGGATCAATTATCTCCCGGTCAATCTGCACCTGCCCGTGACCGATATCACCACCTTCATCACCAAGGTGGCCATCAACGGGAAGGACACCCTGGTCATGGACGACTATTCGCTGCCCTACGATAAGAACGACATCAGCATTGAATTTTCGGGGGTGGACCTCACGGGTTATTTTCCATTCTTTGAATACCGCATCAATGGCGGCAACTGGTTGCGGACGGATAAGAACAGCATTGAACTCCGGCTTCCCCCGGGCAAGACCAACCTGCAGATCAGGGCCCTGAAACGCGACGGCACGCCCTCATCGCAGGTCACCGGCATCAATATCTATATCCGGACCCCGTTCTGGAAGAACAGTATTTTCTGGACCTCGGTGGGGATTCTTCTTTTTGTGATCAGTGTCTTGGTACTGCAGAACAGGAACCGGCAGAAACAGAAAAAGGCCCTGGAAAAGATACTCACGGAAAAGAAACTCGGGGAGCTGGAGATGCAGGCCCTGAAGGCCCAGATCAATCCACATTTTGTTTTCAATTGCCTGAATTCGATCAAGGGATTCATCTATGACAAGGATTATGCACAGGCCGACAAGTACCTCGATAAATTCGCCGACCTGATGAGAAGCACCATTGATAATTCCGACGCTTCCATCATTTCACTGAAAGACGAAATAGCGTATCTTGACAATTACCTGCAGCTGGAAAAACTGCGGTTCGATGAAAAATTCCGGTATGTGATCCAGCCGGATGCGGACCTCGATCAGAACAAGATCTATGTACCGGCGATGTTGCTGCAACCCTATGTGGAGAACGCCATTCGTCACGGGATGCGGTTCCTGGAGAACCGGGAAGGGCTGATCCGGATCAGCGCCAGGATGGAGAACGATTTACTGGTCTGTGAAATTGACGATAATGGCATCGGCCGTGAAAAAGCGACGGAGCTGAAGAGCAGGATGCACATCGAATACCAGGGAAAGGGCATGAGCATTTCAAAAAGACGGGCGGCACTTTACCATATTCAACAGGAAGTGATCGATAAGAAAGACGACGCGGGCAACGCCACAGGTACGACCATCATTATAAAGATCCCACTCGACCTTAAGCCATGATCAACTGTATCATCATAGACGACGAGGCGCAGAACATCAAGCTGCTGCAGAACATGCTGGAGATGCATTGTCCCTCTGTAAAGATCCTGGCAACGGAGACTTCGGCGAAGAACGGATTGCTGCTCATTGATGAACTGCAGCCCGAACTGGTCTTCCTGGACGTGGAAATGCCCCACCTCAACGGGTTCGACCTGCTGAAGAAACTGGAGCCGGTCAACTTTGAGACCATTTTCGTTACGGCTTACAGCCATTACGCCATTGAAGCCTTTGAACACCAGGCTACGGGATATGTCACCAAGCCCATCCAGTCCGACAAGCTGATCGCGGCCGTCCAGAGCGCCACAAAAAAGATCGAGGACAAGAACATCAACCGGAATCTTTTTTCCCTGCTGGAGCAGAACACTCAAAAGACAACGCCCGAGAAGATCCCCTTGTCTACCAGCAGCGGCCTGCTCTTCGTCAAGCTTTCGGATATCCTGTATTGCGAAAGCAATGGCAATTACACCAGTTTCTACCTGGCCAACAGCGATAAGCCCGTGCTGGTCAGCCGGCAACTGGGTGAATATGAGAAGTTGCTGCCCGAGACCCACTTCACCCGGATCCACGATAAATACATCATCAACCTGTCCTTCATCCGCGAATACATCAAGGGCAGCGGCGGCGAAGTGGTCCTGGAGAACGGGAAGGAACTTCCCGTGGCCGCCCGGCGCAAGGAGGATTTCCTGTCCCGGTTCGAGAAGTGGCTCCGACGGAAAACATAGTTCGGTCTATACTGTTTTGATCCCTCCTGGCGTCGGGATGACAAATACAATAAGGTAATCGTATAATTCTCCCTGCGTTTTCATTTACGCTTATACAATCATATCCCACACCTATACATTTCGATAAAAATTTATATTTCTTATCTCCATATTTGTACCCGGTAAGAAAACGGCGTGCTGCCGGCTTATAAAAACGACTGTTTATGAAAAAGATCAAACTGCTTTTACTCCTGCTTGCGCTGAACGGCGCAACGGCTTTCGGACAGATACAACATATCAAGATCGTGAGCTTTTCCGTGAAGAACCAGTTGCCGGCCAGCATCGATAACTGGAACAGTATTCCCGGCGCCCTGTTGCTGGTGGCACAAAAGAATCCCCAGGTAAGACTTGAAGGGGTCCGGCTCGTCCTCCAGATCAAGGCCAACGGCGCGATATATTGCGGAAACAACGTAGCTACGGGGCTTCCGGTGGATAATTTCACTACCAGGACCTTCCAGGCCGGAGAATTGACGGGCATCCTTTCGGGTTGCCATGACCTGAAAGAAGGCAATTATATGCTCTGCGCCCAGTTCTTTAATATCGATAAAGTGGCTATCAGCGATGAGGTTTGCAAGCCTTTCTCCGTAGAAACCCCCAAGGAAGTTGATTATTCTCCGCCAACCCTCATCACCCCGGATAATGAAAAGCTGTTTTCCCTGACCGACATGCAAAAGCCGGTCATGTTCCGCTGGACGCCGCTGGTTCCCAAACCCCGGGAACCGGTGACCTATCGTTTAAGGGTATGGCAACTGATGCAGGGACAAAATGGAACCACTGCCATGCGGTCCAATCAGCCGATCGTGACCAAGGATGTGGACAATATGACCCAGGCGGTTGTGACCAATCTGATCACAGGACCCTGCCGGCCGCCCTACCTCTGCGATTTCATCTGGAATGTGCAGGCCATCAACAAGGAACGCAAACCGATCGGCCGGAACAATGGCACCAGTGAACCCTGGACCTTTAAAGTGAATGAGACCGAAACCAAGGCTTCGATCGCCAACACCTATCCCGAAAACCAAAAGCAGTTCACATACGAACAGGTAAAGGTTCCGGTAACATTCCGCTGGACACCCCTTATGCCCAAGCCAGCCGAACCGGTAAGATACCGCTTGAAGGTATGGCAACTCATGCAGGGACAAAATGGTTCTGCCGCCATGCGGTCCAATCAGCCGATCGTGACAAAAGAAGTGGATAACATGATGCAGGTGGAGGTAGCGACCATCCTGCGTAACGACTGTACCGGCGGCCCTTGCTGCCCGCCTTATCTCTGTGATTATATCTGGCTGGTGGAAGCCACGCTTCAGAATGCCGCGGGAACAGCGCCCCGGGTTGTGGCGACCAGCGAACCCACCCAGTTCTCGGTCAAGGCGAGCGAGGTTACCGGTACGATCAGGAATGTGGTTCCGGAAGACAAAAAGCAATTCACCCCCGACCAGATGAAGGCCCCGACCAGTTTCCGGTGGACACCCTTGACCCCCAAACCAGCCGAAGCAGTGATTTACCGATTGAAAGTATGGCAACTGATGGAGGGCCAGAATGGAACCCAGGCCATGCGCTCCAATCAACCCATCGTCACCAAAGACGTGGACAACCTAACGGAAACAACGGTAAGTGGTATTTATACGGGCCCCTGCCGACCTCCTTATCTATGTGATTTCATCTGGAACGTGGAGGCCCTCACCCGTAATGCCGCGGGTACCGCGCCCAAGGTCATCGCGTCCAGCGCGCCGACGATGTTCGCGGTAACACAATACATCATCCAGATCGATTCGATCAAAGTGCTTTGTACCAATAAGCCGGGTGTATATTCCTTCTCCTATACCATTACGAATCCGAATGTGGGTCCGGCTACCCTGAATCTCTTCACGGTAACATCAAGTGTTCCCGCCGGAGCTTCCATATCCGCATTTACCCCTCCGATCAATACCGTCATCCCGGCGGGTAACCAGCTGACCATCACCGGAACCATCAACGCCGCGGTGAATTTATCGAATATCTGCATCGGCGCGGAGATCAAGGATGTGGGCAACGCGTTCTGGAAAGCCTCGAAAGACACCTGTGTGAATGTGGGTCCCTGCAAGTGCGACGCCTGCGACAGTGTCAAGATCGATATCGTACCGAAAGAGATCAAATTCGACAATAACGGAAACATCAACCAGAACATCAGCCTGAACATTGGTCCCAAGCCGGTCAAATCCGTCAAGGCCGAACTGGTGTATTACGAATACAAACCCGAAAGCGACGATTGCATGTTGTGCAATAAGGACAGTAAGACCTTCGGCAATTTTGATAACGGAACCCTGGGCAATACGAACGGAACGGGTAATGGTACGCATTCAATGGTCTGGAATTTCGCGCCTCCCCAGAACCTGACCGGCGGAACCAGTGCATCCCTGACCATCACTGTGCCACCAACGGTCAAATGCTGCGACGCCACCATCCGATGGTGTATCCGGTATGTGGTGACCTTTGATGATTGCACGGTGTGCAACAAACTGATCTGTTATGAAAAAAAGAAAGAAGGCTGTGCGAAAGGAAACCCTAACCCTATTAACGACCAAAAATAACCGGCCATGAAAAGAAATAAAATCACCATGAAGCATATAATGGCCATCCTGTTCACAGGGATATTCATGCTGGCCTTTACCGCCGTACTGAATGCGCAAAACTGTAACCAGCCCGAGATCAAGGCGCAGGAACCGGATTGCTATAAATCCAAGGGCACCGATGGGCCGGCCAATCCGGGCGGACAGGGCAGATCTTGTACCTCAGCCAGCGCCTGTGTGAACCAGGCCACGGCCTATACGGCCGGAGGCGGACCCTGGGCCAGTTACCTGTGGACGATCACGTCTGGTCCGGCCACACCACCCATCAATCCGAACGCCACCTCGGCCAATATCAATATCACCTGGCCTGTCGTGGGTACGTATATCCTTACCCTTACCGTTACCGATGGCGCCGGAAACACCTATACCCGGTGTATTGAAATTAGTGTAAAGCAGAAACCTGTCGCCGCCTTTACATTCGCGCCCAATAACGCCTGTGCGGGATCAGTGGTCAACTTTACCAACGGGACCGTCTTTTCGGGTACTCCCGCATACAACTGGAATTTCGGTGATCCTTCATCAGGACCGAATAATATCTCCCAGATCGAACACCCCACGCATATCTTTAATAGTCCAGGTACTTATGTGGTCACCCTGATCGCTTACAGCACCATGCTGGTTCCCAACTCGAACACCAATGGCCAGCCCGGTGATTCACTGACCTTGGTCAGCTGCTGTGCCGATACGATATCGCATACCGTAACCGTTGCCCCGGGCACTCTGAAGATCGAATGTATCAGCACGGTCTGCGCGGGTTCTACAAAAACCTATACGGCGGTGGGCTGCGCATCACCAATTTGGGGTACACCGGTTGGCGGAACCATCCAGAGCACCAGCGGAAACACCGTAACGATCCTATGGGGTAACGGTAACCCGCAGGGGCAGATATCGGTGAGCTGCGGAGGCTGCACTTCTTATGTGACCATTCCCATCGTTCCCACCACGCCGATCATCACCGGCAGCTTGTCGCCCTGTAATCCAGGCTCCAATTCCTATTCGGTTCCCTATTTACCCGGAACGGAATATACCTGGACCCTGACCAATGTGACGACCGCTTCCAACGCAAACAACCTGTTGAGTACGTATCCGGACAATAATACCGTATGGGTCAACTGGCCAAGTACAACCGATACCTACCAGCTCACCATCAACCTGAATAATAAACACCTTTGCTGTACATCAACAGCCAGCATCACCATCAATCCCAGGGTGAAATTCGCGGTAAACGGACCCTCTACCATTTGTGCCGGCCAGAGCGGATCCTTCTCAACAAATCCCTCGGGTACATTCAACTGGGCCGCAAATCCCATCCTGGGCGTAAGTCCGCCAACGGCCACCAGTGCGGCTTCTTATACCGCCAGCTTCGCCAACACCGGTACTTATGTGATCACCGCAACCGATGTTTCCGGTTCATTCTGCAACAATACGGCGACCACCACCACAACGGTGATTCCCGTTCCGGTACCGGGTACGATCCAGGGCCCGCTGGTAGGTTGTGTGGGTGGACAATATGCTTACAATATGAGCACCGCGGCTCCATCGGGTTATTATTATGAGTGGACGATCACCAACGGAACCTTCCAGCCCGGCTCGCTCACTACGACAACTGGAGATAATGTGAATGTACAGTGGACCAGTTTGTCGGGCACGATCACGGTCAATCTGAGACAAAGCGCTTCCCCGTTCTGTAATATACCCGCCGGCAACATCACCGTTACGGCAGCTACACCGGGAGCCATCACCGGTACACCGAATGTTTGTGTGGATGGCACAGGGACCTATTCATTGAGCGGCGGCAACCTTCCCTCTGGAACCACGGTTACCTGGAGCATCAGTCCGGCCAGTTTGGGTACGATCATCTCCGGCCAGGGAACGACCGGGCCGATCACGATCGTATGGCATGGCCAGGGTGGTCCAGGCCCATGGGGACCCGCCACGGTCAGCGCTACCACGGGTTGTGGAAATCCCACACCATTCGGTGGCATCATGGTCTCTCCCAAATTCACGTTCAGCATCATTAAGACAGGTCTTGATATCTGTCAACCGGCAGGTGTAACCCTGACGGCTACCGGCGCACCGGGCGGCACCACATTCAATTGGGTACCCGGCGGGCCGGGTCAAACCATCACCGTTAGCACACCGGGCAGCTATACCTGTACCGGAACGAAAGGCGGATGCAGTTTTTCACAAACTTATACGGTGCCCGATCCCTTTGCCATCATACCGGGTACCTGTGGAGTTGGCTTCTGCAACGGACTGGCCACCAATGAACAACTGAGTGTCCAGGTGATCAAGCCCGGCAGCGGTACCTTCACCTATGAATGGCGCAGCGGTACCTGCGCTTCACCGGGAGGGATCTTACAAACGACTACCAGCGCCTCCTTATCCAATAGTTTTACGGCACCGGCCGACGGCAATTATTGCGTGATCGTCAAATACGGCAACTGTACGAGATGTTTGGATTTCGTAGTTAAAAAAGTCTGTTGCCCGAATGTGAATAATCCGGTGATCACCAATACCACACAAGTAACTTGTGATACCTATACGTTTACCGGTACAACACCTAATCCTACCGGCGCCACCATCACCTGGAATTTCGGGGATGGCATTACGGCACCGGGCGCCTCAGGTGTGCCCATCACACATACCTATAGCAATGCCGGCGTATACTGCGTCACTTTTTGCGTAGGCCCGCCAAGTCCGAACCCGACGAACTGTACCGGCAACTGTGCTGTGACACAGGCCGTTGTACCCATCGCAGCGAACTTCAGTTACAAACTGGGATGCAATGGATGCCTGGACGTAACCAACTTATCTGCCATATACGGTAACCCCGCCTTTGTCACTTATTTGTGGAATTTCGGCGACGCCACCACTTCCACTTTACAGAATCCGCCTCAGCATTGCTATGCCAATGGAGGAACTTATACGGTAACCCTGACCGTTACCTATAACGACGGCGTCATCAGCTGCACCAAGACGGCAACACAGACCGTGGTATACACGCCGCTCAGCATCGCCATCAGCGGACCGGTTTGTTCAGATCAGCCGGTGACCTTCAGTTCCTCGCCGGGCGGATTTGTCACTTATGCCTGGAATTTCGGTGATGGCTTCACGGCTTACACTTCACCGATCGTGCATATCTACAGCGCAGCGGGGATCTATAATGTTACCCTGAGCGTGACCGACCTGCTGGGGAATACCTGCACGGCCTCCAGGCCGGATACGGTACTGGCCGGCATCAGCAACTGCACCATCCTGCCCGCGTATCTTTGTCCGGGCACCCCGGCCACGCTAACCGCTCCCGCAGGTCCTTATACTTACCAGTGGGAAGTGCAGAACAACATGAATGTATTTGTACCGGCGCCGGGAGTGAACAATACCGCTACCTATACTACCCTGGTTCCGGGGTTCTATCATGTCATCATCACCAATGCCAATGGTTGTACCTGTACGTCCAATACGGTAGAGGTGAAAGCGGTGCCCAAGCCCAAATCCACCTTCAGCGTATCTCCTTCTAAAAACTTATGTGCGCCGGGTGGGATGATCACCCTGACCGGACCGATGATCAGTGGTTACACCTATTCCTGGATCGCCAATGGTAATTATGGCAGTCCGATAGGCAGCAGTCCGATCTTCATGACCTTTGTAACCTCTACCACGGTGTACAGCCTGATCCTCACCAACCAGTATGGATGCAAGGACACCTGTACGCAAACCATTACCGTCAACACACCGCCGGCGCCTCCGATACTGACCGGCTCAGGTTCCTGTGAAGGCGTGCCCATCACCATTTCAGTCACCAACTACGCCAGTAACATCACCTGGAACACCGGCGCCTCCACTACCAGTATCACGGTTTACCAGGCGGGCACTTATGTGGCTACCTATACCGACCCGGTGACCGGATGCACCAGCACGGGCAAGTATGTGGTCAACAGGCGTCCGTCTGCCGGGTTGTTCCCGCATTATTGCGACAGCATCCCCTGTAATTGTATTCGTCCCTTCGTGCTCTATGCCCCCAACCCGCTGATCGGGGTATTCGCCTCCAATTATTCCATCAACTGGTATAATGGCAATACCAATGCTTTGCTGGGAAGCGGTAATTCGTATAACAACGGAGGTTTGGGTGTACAGACCGGCAGTTACTACATCATCATCACCGACCAGCTGACCGGTTGCAAGGACACCAGTAACAAATATTCCATCGTGGTGCCCAAATGCGATACCTGTGATTGTAAGGGAAGCAAGTGGGGACCGATCAAGGCCACTCCCGGTGAACAGGGTCCGATCAAGGATGATAATGCAAAAGCGAATGTGGCGGTGATCGGCGGCAACCCGGTCACGCTCAACTGCGGCGTGCCTGCAAAAATGGATTGCAATAAACCCTATACCCTCAATGCCTCGTATCTCTGTGCGGATACGGCCTGCAACGGGAAGGTCACTTTTTCACTGCAGCCGCCAACGGGTCTGCCCATTACCGGTACCCTTCCCTATACGTTCACGCCCAATCAAACCGGAACCTATATCCTGACTTTGTACGGATGGTGTGGAAACAAGATCTGTGACAGTTGCGTGATCGACATCATCGTCGATTGCAAGAAATGCGAGTGCAAAGGAAGCAAATGGGGAGAGAAGACCTATACCATCGACGGGGCGACAAAATCCTTCAATTGCCAAAAACCGGGCGACAAACCCATTGAGGTGAAATGCAAGACGACGGTGAGTGTGAATGCCAATTATAATTGCGCTGACCCGACCTGCAATGGCGCAGTTACCTATATGTTGGTTCAGCCTTCGGGAACTACGACCGGAAACGCGCCGGTAAGTTTTATCCTTAATTTGACCGGCATCTATACACTTACCTTATACGGCTGGTGCGGTACAACGATCTGTGACAGTTGCGTGATCTCCTTCAAGACCAATTGCGACACCGTGCCTGGCGCCTGCTGTCCGTACAATATAACGGTCAAGGATCCCACCATCCAGTTGTCCACCATCAGTAATCCGGATGCGACCGTGGCCAATGCCAATTTCGCGATCACCGGACCTCCGGGCAATCTCTTCACCGAGATCAGGGCCGAAGTGATGAGCTATAACCTGTTCAGTAATTTCAATAACGAATGCCTGAGCTGCAAGAGCTATCCATACACCTGGGCCAGTATCTACCAGGCCGGAACGGTCGGAGCCATACCGCCGAAGATCACGATGTATAATTCAACGGCGCCTTCCTTCAATCCGGCAGGTAACGGAATGTATCAAAACCCCCGCGAAGTGGTGTGGACCGGCAACCCGCCATTCGCCCTGCCGAACAACCTGAATATCCAGTTCCTGCTGCCGCCGGCATCCATCATCGATTGCTGCGAGCTTACCGCGAAGATCTGTGTGAAATTCACTTTCCGGGACAAGGATTGCAAGGAATGTGAAGTCATCACTTGTTTTACCGTGGTGATCAAACCCAAGGGAGGCGGACATGATGATCCGGAGGTCTGTGAATGCAAGATCGACCCGGTATTGTCGTACGAAGGAAATCCCGCCAAAAAAGTGAACTGCGGCGAAACCGTGAACCTGTTCCTGGGCAATATACCCGTGAACCTGAACCCGAACTTCACCTGCAAGAACCAGAACGGCAAGGATTGCGCTGGTTCGTCATTGACGGTGATGATCACGAGGCCGGATAACAGTTCGCAGATATTGTCGGGACCCAATTATAGTTATACCTTCCTCTCCATGACCGGCCTGTATGAATACACCATCACCGGGAATTGCGGGGGTAAGAAATGCGAATGTAAATTCAAGGTGAATATTCCCAAATAAAAATCATCCCTATGCCTAAAAAAATTATAGGTGCGATCTGTTGTTGTTTATTCATGAGCCTTCCAGGGGCTGAAGCGCAGGATGTAAAGAAGTTGGTCGAGGTCAGCGGAACCGCGGGCATCAGTTATGAAGGTTACGGATTGAGCCGCAGGCCTTCGGGTTGGCTGGGTTACAGCCCACGTAAACCCTGGAACCAGGTTCGCTTCAATTTTACGCCAACCTTCAAATTCGGCAAGAACTTCAGCCTGCCCTTCAATTTCAATTTCGCGGCCATCCCCACCAATTTCGCGGGGCCTTATGCCGGACTGGCCAAGCAGAACTTCGGGCAGTTCATCACCAACCCGATGAACAATTTCGGGCTGAACCCAAAATACAAGTGGGCCGAACTGCAATTGGGAACCCAGTACCTGAAATATTCCGAGTTATCTACCGGTGATATCGGGGTTTTCGGCGCGGGCTTCGACCTTCGGCCGGGTGTTTACCGGATCAAGTTCTTCACCGGGATATCCCAGCAGGGCGTGAATTTTTTCGCCGGCCCGCCGTCGGTAACGGGAGCTTATAAACGCCAGAACTGGATGTTCCAACTGGGCGCCGAGAAAGAAGGCAAGTACCTGGTGGCTTTGAATTTCGCCAAAGGAAAGGATGTGGCCTCCTCATCGGCACCGCCTCCACTGACCGTTCGTCCGCAGGAAGGATTTGTGATGAGCCTGGTAGGGGATGTCTATTTTAAAAAAGGCTGGTATGTGAAGACGGAAGGGTCGAGATCCACCTTCACCAAGGATATCACCACGCCCTACAATCCTTTGATCGATGATTTCAAGCCCTTTATCCGGGCCCGTACATCTACCGTTACGGATTATGCCGTTCAGGCCACCATGGGTAAGAAGTCGGCCAATTTTGACATCGGCCTAACCACCAAATACCTGGGCGCCGGATTTCAGACCACTGGATATCCTTACCTGCAACCCGACCGGCTCGACTATACCGTCAATACCCGGTTCAATGCCTGGAAGAAAAAGATCAATGTAGTGGCCAGTGTGGGCCAGCGGGTGAACAATGTGAGCAATACCGCGCTGAAGGCAAAACAATTCATCGGCAACCTCAACTGGTACACCCAGTTCAACGATCACTGGAGCCTGAACGTGAATTATAATAATTTCGGCTTCCAGTCAGCCGGCGGCATCAATCCCTACGGCATCAAGAATGTGAGCAACGACCTGGGGGTGAATCCGACCTTCACCTGGATGAACACGAAAATGATGCACCTGCTCAGCATGAGTTATAATTACAGCAAGTATGATGAGCGGGATGTGATCACCGGGCTGACCACGTCCAACAACACCCATATGGTTCTGCTGACTTATGTGCCCACATACCTGACGAAGGACCTGTCACCCGATTTCAGTGCCATGTACTTTTATAATGACGTGCCAGCGGCGAAGATATCCCTGTTCACCCTCAGCGCCGGACTGGCCATGCCTGCGGCGAAGAATAAACTGAGGTTGCGGGGACAGTTGCAGTACACTCTTGGAAAACTCAACAGCTTCAGCAGCAACAATAACCTGATCGCTTCCTGCAATGTGGATGTCAAGATCGGGAAGAAACTCACCTGGACCAGCTTCATGAGCACCAACTATTTCAAATACGGGAACGAGATCACCCCCAATAACGCCAATTACCTGGAAAGCAATGTACGCACGGGCTTCCAATATCGTTTTGAACCCCGGAAAGGAAAATAAAACAACACCATCATGAAAAAGACATTCCTCTTAATACTCATCAATCTTTTTGCGGTCAACCTCTTCGCCCAGCTCAAGATCGACCTGGTGATGAGTTCAACACCACCCGCCCAATTGTCGGAGTGGGGTAACCGGCGTGAAGTGCTTACCCTGATCGTAACCAGTCAGCCCGGCCTTAACATTGATTACAAGATCAAGGCCGAGATCAAGACCACCGATGGAACGGTGATCGGAACCTCCGACCTGGCCACGGTACCCGTATTCCGGAATTCTTCCAGTGCAACCATCTTTACTGCAACGGACGTACTGCCGCTCGACAAGATGATCTTCACCGGTAAATACAAGAATTCCCTGCAGCGGACCGGGAAGCTGCCCAGCGATAATTACAGTCTGTGCGTTCAACTGGTGAGACCCATAGATTATACACCGGCCTCCGAGGTGAAATGTAAAACGTTCTACCTGGCTTCAACACAGTTGCCCATACTGATGAAGCCGTATAACGAAGAAGTGCTGGATGCAAAACAAGCCCAGACGGCGATCACTTTTCGATGGACCGCTTTATTGCCGCGGACCACAACACCGGTGAGTTACCGGGTTCAGGTTTTCGAGGTTTTGGAAAACCAAACACCCGTCCAGGCGTTAAGAAGCAATATGCCGTTGCTGGACCAGGAGGTGAAAGCGACCACGCAATATATCTGGCGGCCGCAAATTTCATTTATCTGGATACAGCCGGGTGATTTAGATGGCGATGGAACATTTGATCCGGTGGGAAAAATGAAAAAAAGTGAGACCGGAGCAGAAAACAATAAAACGGCAAACCCTAAATACCCGGGCAAGCCTTTCATCTGGACCGTACAAACCCTGGATGACCATGGTCTGCCGGTCACTCAAACTGATGGCAGCGGGGAAGCGAGAAGCGAGCCGGTCGTTTTCTTTGTGAAGGATAGGGCTAAGGTGAAAGATGAGAAGAATTAGCATAACATCTTGTTGAAGAATCTTATAAAATGAATCGAGGGCTTTGGCTTTTTAAATAAGGGCTAAAGCCCTGGTTCATTTCATGATCCACCTCCCGGCTCTAAAGAGCCGGGCAATGCAAACTGACCCCAAGACATGATCTTAACCGGTCATTTTTCTTGGGTATTTTTAAGTCCAGCAATTTTTTAGGCTGTATTCAAATCAGAAAGCCACAAAACCGGGCGCACTTTCTGCTTCATTTTTTTTCCTCCCTTTTTTTTGCTCCTCCACTTCATGCTTTGCCTCGCCCTTCATGCATTTCCTCGCCCTTCAGGGCGAGGAAATAAAAAAAATCTTATCTCCCCGGGCTTTAGCCCGCTTATTTTTGCATAACATGAACAAACAAAACCTTACCCCCGATCAGGCCCTGAATAAGATCAAGCACTACTGCGCTTACCAGGAGCGCAGCCACAGCGAGGTCAAGGAAAAGCTTTACGGATTTGGTTTACACCGGAACGACGTGGATGAACTGATCTCCCTGCTCATTGAAGAGAACTACCTCAATGAAGAACGATTCGCCATCCAGTTTGCGGGGGGCCGCTTCCGGATCAAGCATTGGGGCCGGGTGAAGATCCGCTATGAGCTGAAACAAAGGCAGGTGAGCGAGTATTGCATAAAGAAAGCGCTGGCCTCCATCGATGAGGATGACTATCAAAAACAACTTGAAACACTTTTTGAACAAAAATCAAAAACACTGAAAGGGGAGAAGAATCTCTTTGTCCGGAAACGAAAGATCCAGGATCATCTCATGCAAAAAGGGTATGAGCGGGAGTTGATCGTACAGCTATTCGGAAGATCTTAACCACAAAGAACACGAAGAATTTTCTTCAGTCGACCTCACTAAACGGTCTAAAGAAAAAATTTTATCGTATCGACCTGATATGATACCTCACCGATCTCCATTTATTGACCGCAGTATCCATATCACAGACCAGGTCCTTGCGTTTATACAACCGGGGTTTGAAGAGACCCTCGGTTCGTTTTTGATTCTTTTCCAACTGGTCCAGGCACACCAGGCATCGGCTGAAAATGCCGATCGATATGATGTCCAGGAATTTCCGGATATCCCCGGGGTCATAATCGCTTTGATAAGCCGCCGTAGTTCCGATCTTTAACAGTGACAGAAATAAAGTACGGATGTTTTGGATCTTATCGGCAGTGGTCAGCAGCGTATCGATCCCGTCCTGCAGATCGGGATATACATCGAAGATATCATTGCTTAACTGCATCAGTCCTCCCAGGCAGTACAGCATCTTCTCTTCTCCTTTAGCCAGGGGATGACTGAAAGCCGTGCGGTAGAATAAAAGCGATTCGGCGCCTTTGCGCAGCGTGATGTCCTGTATCTGCTGGTTATTGAGCATCCCCTTCTTTTGTTCTTTGCTCAACAACTGGGCGTGAAAGACTTTAAGCAACTGCCCCTGCATCTGCAATCCATCCGGAGCCAAAGAAAGGGCGGTGGTATAGAAATGGAGAAAGAGCTTTTCACTGGCGGTCTCGCCCTCTAAGCTGGACGGTCTTTCTACAAAGTCCTTAACGGCCTGGTCAGTCAATCGTTGCCGGTCAAAAAAATCATCCCCCAAGCCGGTCATGGCTCCCTGGCAGGTACTGGCCATCCTTTCCTGTTTCGTCATCCGACTGCCGCGAAGGGCGCAGAAAGCCTCACCCAGGATGGCGGGAACGGCAAGTCCATAGTAGCCCCTGAGTTTTTTGATATCCGCTTCATCGAGACTGCCGTCGTTCATTGATCTTAAGGGGCCGATCACCGGGTCGATCTTTTGGACTATGAATTTTTTTTGACGGCCCACCTGGTTGATGATCCTGATCAGCAACCCCGGCGTGCGCAAACTATTTTTCAGGCGTTCGGAGAATCTCATGGAACAACATACGTTTAACGTAAAGGTAAAGATAGGCGCTGGCCTTCAAAAGAAAACCCATTGCCTGGGCAATGGGTTGATATGGAAAATAATATGGTGATCAGTTGCAAATGCATCCCGGCCGGTTGGGACAAGTCTTTTTGAGCCTGGTCTGTGTAACCTTCCCTTTTTTGGAACGTTTATTCTTTCCATTATCGGAATAAGATACCTGTCCGATCAGGACCAGGGCCAGTGAAAGCAAAAGTATTTTTTTCATATCATGTCAATTAAGAAACGAAGAGCAAGGACCAAAACTAACTTTAATAATCCAAAAACGAAAACCCTATTCCGTCTTTCGCTTCAGAAAAGGTTGCCATTTTCCATAGGTACAGCTTCGCCAGAACCATTCGATGGGCCCGAAATGGAAATAGTTCAGCCAGACCGTACTCAGGATGATCTGGAAGATGAATACCAGTATGGCGAACAGGGTATAATAAACCGGGCCCACTTGTCCCATATAACCCAATCCGGCTCCCAGGAAAACGAAGTTTCCGATGAAGGAATGCATCATATAATTGCTGAAGGCCATCTTGCCGACAGGCGCCATGACGGAGAGTATCTTTTTCCCCGCAGCGGATTGAAAGCTGAGCATGAACAGTCCTACATAAGCCAGGGCCAGCGGCACAACGCCAAGCGCATAAGCGATGGTTTGATAGAGGCCCTTGGTCTTCAGTTGGAAATAATCGCCCATATTCCAGGTCATGTACTTGGCCAGGAAATAATTGGCGGGTAATCCGATGAGCAGTCCGGCAACGATGACAAGGTAGATGAGTTTACGGTGCTGGCCGATCTGTTTGTAAAAATCGCTTCGGCCGATGACATAGCCGATCAGGAACATGCCGATCACTTTGGGGATCCGGCTGACAAAGAAGAGGTACTGGTACCGGAAGAAGATCCCGACCATATTCATCTTCAGTTGGTCGAACCAGGTTCCGTGTTTCATCATGTTCATATACCCCTCATCACTATCAATGTGTGTGATCACGGAATCCGCCTTCATGCCGGCCTGTACCAGCAGGTCTGAAGGATATTTCAGGATCGGCCATTGCATTTTAAGCCAATACAGGAGGATGGGAGATAAGATGAGGATCCCCCCGGTGATCAGCAGGGTCTTATTGGAAAACTTGCGAAGCGGGATGAGTATGAATCCGAGCATGGCGTAAAAGAAAACGATGTCTCCGTTCCAGATCAGCAGGTGTACGAATCCCAACAGGAGCATAAAGAGCAGTCTTCTCCGGATGAGGGGAACCGCATCGACGCCCTTGTCCATTCCTCTTTTGATCTGCAGGGCGATCCCCCAGCCGAACAAAAGACTGAAGATGGAATAGAATTTCCCTTCAATGAACAGGTGGTGCAGGAAGGTCATCTTATGATCCCAGCCTTCTACCAGGAAGGATCCTTTCAAATGAGCTTCTTCGTTGTAAAAACTGAATCCGGTGCCCAGGTTGGCGATGAAGATCCCGAGGATGGCGAATCCACGGAGCACATCCATGAAGATCTCTCTTTCACTGGTTTGAACGGGATTTAAGTTCTGCATAAGCGGTCAGGTTATTTAATAAAAAAAGGGGAAGATAATATTCTCCATTGATGTTTCATAATGCGTGAAAAAGAAAAGCGGTCGCTCCTTGATGAATAATTGGTTATTATTGCCGCGAAGGAAACGATCATGGAAAACACCCTGCTGATCCCGATTTTGTTGCTGGCTGCCGGTATATTGCTGCCGGTCATTTTATATTTCAGGTATCCGGAAACGGTAAGAGCCATTCTGCACGACCTCCGGGTGTTGCGGATCCTGCATTATGTTTTACTGGCCGGCCTGGGAGCTTCCCTTTGCTTAAAGGAACCGGTTGCCAGCGAGGGGATACCGGTTGTTTCTCTCCTCATCCGTTTTTCCCTGTTCATCATCACCCTGATCTATGCGGCGGTCTTCGCCATCGTCAGTAATAATATGGCCGACGAAGAAGGCGATAAACTGACCAATCCGCACAGGCCGCTGTTTGCATCGGGTATCAACAGGAAGCGTTATTTGAACGCCGGGATCTTCAGCCTTTTGATCGCCCTTGTGATCGCCGGGCTGACCGAATGGATCATATTCTATTGCATCGCCTTCATTTCAACGGTGTATTTTCTTTATTCCTGCAAACCCTTTCGGTTAAAACGGATCCCCTTTGTTTCCAAATTCCTCATCGGCATCAATTCCCTTGCCGTAGCGGTTTGTGGCTATGCGCTGGCGGGTGGAACACCGGGTCAATTTCCCCTCATCTGGGCCCTGTTCATCCTGTTCCCCCTGACCCTGGCGGCCAATTTCGTGGACCTGAAGGACACAGAAGGAGACCGCAGTATGGGGATCCGGACCTTTCCTGTCATCTTCGGAGAATACAAGGCCAGGATCATCATCGCCCTTTGTACCCTGGTCGCATACGGGATGGCGGGCATCCTGTTAAACCTGTACTGGTTATACCCGCTGAATGGGCTCATGGCGGTCTTGCATATTCATTTGCTGTTCCGGAAACCTTATCGCGAGAAACCGGTATTCCTGATCTATCTCTCTTCCCTGTTGGCTTTAAATGTAATTTTGTTCTTTCACCGTTTTTTCAACTGAATCAAATTTCCCGGACCGTCATGACGCAAACGATGAACAAGATCCTGATCTGCACGGTGTCATACCTGGTCATAACAGGGACTTCGTTTTTCTCCGTACAGGATACCCCGGACCGGGAAAAAAAGATCAGGGAAGCCATTTCCCGCGCGGAGAAATTTTTAACCTCAATTCAACAACCGGACGGATCCATCCGCGATACGGCTAATCCCCTGTTCGAGACCTGGGAGACCGCACTGGCGGCCACTGCCCTTTTTGAAATCCAGGGTGATACCAATGATCATGGCCTGAGAAAGGCATTGGCCTTTCTGCGGGCAAATGAGAATAAGGATGGATTGGTTTGTCACAATGTGAAGTGTAAGGAATCTTTTTGTCTGGAAACCAGCGCAGTCTATTTATCCTTGTTGAATGCAACAGGACAAAGAAAAGAAGTTAAACAAAGACTTCTTCCGGTTCTGTCCTGGCAAAAAACTACCGGTCAATGGGAGATCGGTAATCCGGATGTACGGGAGCAAAAGGAATTTCCTTCCGTGACCGCTTTTGTTTTAAGTAGTTTATCTGATGCGGGATTGCAACCGGTCAATGAAGAAAAAGCGATCGACTGGTTGTTGAAACAACAACATCCGGAAGGACACTGGGGAATGGCCTGGGAATATTATGGTTGTCCGGCTTATGCCCTTTGGCCGGTCATGCGCTATTTGTCGGGCAGGACTGGCAATGCTGTTAAAGCGGCCCGTGAGCGAGCGTTGGCCTATATGCGTTCCCGTCAGCTGGAGAATGGAAGCTGGTTTGATGCAAATAGCCATTCAACCCGGACGGTATCAGCATCCCTCCAGACCGCGCTCATGTTAACCGCACTGCGTTTTACAGAAAAGCCGGATCCCGTCATCCTGAACAAAGGCATTGATTTTCTCCTGGCCAGTCAGAACAGCAGGGGCTATTGGGATGGAGGCGACTTCCCCATTGCCTCAGCCCGGTATCAAAAGAAAGAATATGTTTTTGCCACAGCGCTGACGCTTAGCCTGCTCAACTGGTATCTTCACCATTCCCCATTTTCCGCATGAGCAAAATTTCGTTCCTGTCAATATTCCTGATCACCCTGGTACTGGGCTGCAGAACCCGGCCGGTTTATCTTGGCGAACAGGCACTGTTGCCCGACCCGCAGGAGGCGAAATGGTGGATCATCAATACGGTTGTAAAAGATGATCAGCAGAAGGATTTACATGTCTGCTTTTTACTGAATGCGGAAAAGGCTGGAGAGGATGACTACGCGTCCTGTTTTTTTTCCTTATGGTCCGAATCGAAGAATAGCTATGAATTCGGCCTGCAAAGCAGCGGCCGCGCTAAATTGAAATCCAATCAGCGCTTTCCAACGGGATTCAGCATACCCGGACGGGATTCATCGGAAAATGAATGGCGCTGGCAGCTGACACGCTCGGGCTTTAAGCTGGAAGCGGCCACCAATGCCAGAGGGAATGCAACCCGTTCTCTTTTTGATCTCCGGTCAACCTACGATAAACAGGAGCCCTTCCTGGGACAGTCCATGCCGGGATCCCCTTATTCTCATGCGTTGAATCCCATTTCGTCGCTTATACAGGTGTCGGGTGCAAAAAGAGCCGAGGCAAGGGCTCCGGTCTTTATCCGGGCTTTCTCCGGCAGGGAAGTTCTCTTGAACAGGTCGACCCGGGAAAAAGTCTTTTGGCTCGACCTGTCACTGCGATCAGGGAAAAGACTGAGTTTATTTTTCGGGATCGACCGGGAAATGAAAGCCAGGCAGATCTCGGCATTGCTTTGGGATGAAAAAGGGAGGGTAAAAGAATGCCCCGGCCTGTCGATCCATCCCGACCGAAACAAAATATTTCCCTCCCGTTCCGGAAAAATATATCCCTTGAATTTCTCGGTCATGATACCGGAAGAAAATCTTTCGCTGTCCATACGGCCGAGAAAGGAAGACCAGGAAGTGATGGCCAACAGGGCTTCTTTTTGGATGGGGGCTATTGCGGCTTACCCGGCAGGAAGCGAGCAAGAAGCCGGAACGGGAAATATGTATATATTCAGTCAATAGAATTTCCGGATGTTTAAAAAGATACAGGCATTTTTCGAGAAAACGGTTGCCCGGGTTGAAGGGAACAACACCGCCTTCAGCCGGTATTTCTATTTGTTCGCCGCCATCCTGTCGATCCGGCTGGCGCTGGAATTTTTTTCCAGCCGCCGATTGTTCACCACGGATGATGTCCTGCACATCGGACTATGGTTCATCTTCATCGTATTGGCCTTCATCATTCAGCTGCATCTCTTTTCCGGGGAGAAGATCCTCCGCGTGGCCAAACTGGCCATTGTATTTTTTTCCATCGCCCTTACGGCGCCCATCATCGATCTGATACTCACCGGTGGTATCGGCGCAAAAATGAATTATCTCTCTTTGCATTCCTGGAAAGATATTCTCTGGTCTTATCTCACCATCGGGGGTTCCAGTTTTTCCAGGGGGGCCACGATGGGTATCCGTATCGAGATCGCACTGCTGGTGCTGGCCAGTTTCAATTATATCCGTACCAAAAGAAACAGTATCGTATGGGGCCTTGCCGGTGCGCTGTGCATCTATACGGTCCTGTTTCTTTCGGGCGCAATTCCGTTATTGCTGGGTTACCTGGTGAGCGCTTTTCATCTGCAATACCAGCACAATGATCAGTCAACGGTATTGCTTTTACTCACGCTGGATGTCTGGCTTTTATTCATCGCCGGTATCCGGTACGCGCCGGGTACGGTCAAAAAATGGATGCAGTCTATTTCCCCGGGAACCGTTTTAACCGGCATCCTGTTCACTTTTACGGGCATGATCCTGGCCCTGAAGAATTATCCGGGTAACTGGGACCTGACACCCACCACTTTGTTTTGGCTCCCGCTGTTTCTGGCCCTGGCCGTTTGCCTGTCGGCTTATACGGGTATTCAAAAAACAATACAAGTGAACCCGGGAGCCGGCCACCGGGCGGGAAACGGGTTGGTATTATTGATGCTTCTCATCAGCTGCCTGATGTCGGGTAAAATAGCTTTCAGTCTGGCACTGCTATGGGCCCTTTTGTTTTTACTCCGGGAAGAACCCCTCTATCTCAACCGGGTGCCCTTGCTCAACAGCCTGATGAAAGCGATGGTCATGTTAGCGGCTTCCATACTCGGCTATGTAAGTTTCAACGCGCCGATGATCGGATTCCCGGTTAAATGGATCCAGGGTATTTTATTTTGCGGTACATTGATCGGGGTATCAAAGGAAATTTTTTCGGGAAGACTGCCCGAGCGGCTCCAGTCTTATTTCACCCATCCCATGATCATGCGTCTGACCTGTGCCGGACTGATCTTGCTCGCCTTCATCCCGGCTGAAATGCTCTTTTCGCCGGGCGGAAAAACATATGGGTACCTCTGGGCAGCTGCGCTTCCTCCTGTTCTGCTGGTCCTGTTTGGCAAGCCCGCCATCCGGTTTTTTAATTATGGCCTGTTGCCCGCCGTGATCGTACTGTTCATCTATGCCTTATATACCTGACCGTTCTGCTTTAAATAATATAAGAACCGAGTGGAAATTGTAAAAATATTATCTTTAATGCGGATTAGATAAAACACTCCTTCAACTCACTTGTTCATGCATCTTACCCAAAAAAGATTTTTTCTGTTCATTGGAATGCTTTTTTTATCAGGCATTGCCTTTTCGCAAACTATATTCTGGTCGGTGAATTTCAACAACGGCTGCGCCGCTAATTGCCTGCTCAATACATACGGCGGCTGGACCATGCAGGATAATGTTGGTGGTGTAACCGGGGGTTCGCCCAACAACTGGTATGTTAGTTGCTCGGAAGAAGGGATCACCCCGCCTGGTTGCGGAAGTTCCTGTATCGGAGACGCTTCTTTACACATCGGGGCCGATCCGGGCTCGGGAGGAGATATAGGGGCCTCATATAATGAAACAGGTGCAGCCAACGCTACTTTTCGCCGGGCCTTATCGCCAACCATCTCTACAGTGGGACGCAGTACCATTACGCTGAAATTTGATTTTATCGCTTACGGAAGCGCGGGTTGTTCAGACGATAGGGCGCAGCTTCATTTGAGCACCGATAACGGGGCCACCTGGCCCGTAGGCTTTCAGTATTGCCTGACTTCGGTTTGCTGCGGGGCATGCAACGGTTATAGCCAGGGACAATGGACCACTTATACCCTTGCATTACCCGCCGCATTCGACAATAACCCCAATGTCAGGATCGGTTTTCACTGGCGTAACAACGGAAACGGATCGGGAACCGATCCCTCAGTAGCCATTGATGACATACAATTGTCGGTGGTCAACCCTGTGCCGTTGACGCTGATCAGTTTCAACGCGGCCAAAGCCACCAACCAGGTAAAGCTCAATTGGGTGACCACCAATGAAAACCAGGTCAGCCGGTATGAAGTGGAACGCTCCACCAATAATTCGGGATTCGTTAAGATTGGCATGATCCCGGCTAAGGGGAATCAGCAGGCAGGACAAAACGGATATGATTATTCCGATGGCCCGCTTTTCCCCGTTTCCGTATTCTATCGTTTAAAGATGATCGACAACGATGGCAAATACAAATATTCAAAGATCATTCATGTGGGAGCCGGCAGTCAGTCCGACGGGGAAATGGTCTTGCTTTCCACTTCCGCAACTGAAGGGAACCTGCAGTTGTCCGTCTGGTCGGGTTATGATGCTTCGGGTTCAGTCGCTCTTTACGACCTGCAGGGAAAAAAGATCGAGGACCTCGCTACGGTACAGCTGAGATCGGGAGAGAACCAGTTGAAATATCCTGTCAAAGCCTTGTCTGCCACCTATTATATGGTCAAGATCAATGTTCAGAAAGCAGGCGGGCGTCCCCCGGTTAATTTAACAGGCCGGTTCCTTTACGGCAAAAAATAAAATAAAAAAACCGGATGTCATCATCCGGTTTTTTTTATGCTTGTCAGAAAAATCATTTGAATCCTTTCCAAACCCGGTTCTCCATATCGAATAACCAGTAAATGCCGTTGCTGTAGGAAAAATTGAAGGTCGACTCGACCATGGCCTCATCCGGTATCTTCAGCTTTTGCTGTAAAAATCCCAGTTTGATGTCATACAGTTCGATCCGGCGTTCCGGAACATTCAGCAACCCGATCTCGGCATTGGAAATGCCGGTATAGATGATCGCATTGGTATTATAATCGGAGTTTTCATTATCCGGATTTTCATCTTCTGCCGGGCCATCTGATTTTTTACGGCCGAAATGGATGGGGAGCGAATTATCCATTGCCGTTGCGTTATTCACGCCATAAAAAACGATCTTCCCTTTGTTCAGGAAACAAACCGATTTACCCGCTGCATTGTAAGCGCCTACACTTTGTTCATCGGGCTGGTTCATGCCCGGAAAATCAGTGATCGCGTCAACGGGTATACCGCTCTTGTCCATTTTATAGCTGAACCAGCCTCCGTCATTATACGTGTTACCGCAGATCTTTTTGGTTACAGGGTTGTACCAAATTCCACGGAGGTCCTGCAAGGTGGTTAGGTCCTCATCAGACAATAATTTTCCCGTGGCATCAAAAACGCCCAGCGGATAACCCACATTCCCGGCGAAGGCTGCGTAATATTTTTTGGTGATCGGGTTCCAGCATACCCCGGCACCGCGGGTGCCGCACATATCGTCACCGGCTGTCTTGGGCATTTTCAGTTCGAGGACCTTTTTCAGGGTACGGCCCTGGGCCATGACACCCGAAGAGGCAACCAGTAAAAAAGCAGATAAAAGAAGAATACTCCGTTTCATAGTTATTATTTTTTACAAATTACGATAAAAAGAACAGGGAATGAAATACCTGCCAGCGGGTATTTCCTGTCTGGCCGAAAATACCAGGGTATGATCACCAGCATCCTTTAAAAAAAGTCCCGCAAAAACCGCATTGTATTACCGTAGAAGAATTTATCGATGATCTCCTCCGCTGTTATTTCCTGGTTTTCGGGCAGGGTAAGTGAACGGGATTTTAGAAAATCATCAGCCAGCGGCAATAATTCAAGGGACAAAGGTTCGAAACCGGCTACGGTCAGGATACCCGGGAAAGGATTGATGCTGCCGTCAAAATCACTCCCGATACAGGCGGTATCCCAGGCGAAAAGCCCCTTGCTGTCGAGCAGTAAGGCGATATGCTGTAATTGGTTCCAGATGATCCTGGCCGATCTTTTCAGGGCAGATTCTCCGGGGACCCTGGGCAGACCCTTTGCCAGTTTTGTGAGATCCGCATTATTGCCGATATCCATTTGTATGCCCAGCAGCCCACCGGATCCGGCAATGGCCAACACTTCCTCATCAAAGAAATTGATGTCGCCGGTATTGAAGATATCATAACAGCCATTTACTTGTCGGCTACCCGAAAAGGATATACCGGTTACCGATCCGTGGCTGGCGATCAGGGGTATCCGCCTGTTGGGATAATCCGTTTTGAGTAACCGGAAGTATTCTTTACGGGAGCTTATACTCATGTGCTTGAGATCGATATAGACGGGCCGGCCATTCCGGTCGTCGAGCAGCGAATGAATGACCCGCATGCCGATGGGGTTGATGCCGGTATCCAGGTTTTTTCGCTGGTCTACGAGATTGCCCAGGCGCTGCAGGCTGCGGGCATGGCCGCAGAGATCGTTATTGAAATTATGGGCCAGTCCGATGAAGAGGGGCCCAAAAGGCCAGGCTTTCACTTTTTGAATATTTGCCAGGATCTCGCTTTCATCCGGTGGGACACCGAAATCAGAAAGTCCGCAATTGAAGACATGTGCCCCCTCGATGGAGATGACCACCGCGATGGTGTTTTCTTTTAAAACGGCTTTCTCAAGCTCATCACGCCGGTTCACCAGTTCAAACTCCCATTCCTTTCCGTTGATGAACCGGGTGGTCTTGCTGTTCAGCACGAACCGGTATTCGGATTCGAGGTCGCTGAAATAATCGGTATGCTGTTGAAGGTGCCTCACGCGACGGTAACCAATCTCGATACCCCAGTCGGCCAGGAAGGCCGCCAGTTTAGGCGTAACATTCGGATTGATGAAGAATCCCTTTTCGAAAGGATAAAGGGATAACGAGATGACCCGGACGCCCGCTTGCGCCATACTGGTGAAATCGCATTGCGCGAATTTGGTGATCCCGGTTAGTTGATGAATACCCTTAGAGATCAACGTGGGAGGATCGGGTTGCCACATATCGCTTTTCGTTCCCGGGTCCTTGTCAAAACTGTGCCCGAAGGTCTTCAGGTTGGGGTGACAATGTATATCAGTGTAACGGAATTTTCCCATAAGTTATCATGACTTGGTCACAGGTCTTCTTCCATGAATTCGGCCACCCGCGCATTCCTTTTGATCAGCCGGTAATGGTTGACCAGGGTATATCCGATCGGGTAAGAACGGTAGGGTAACCCGGCCTGGCTGCAATAGCTTGCGATCACGTCGGTCACTTCTTTGGCATACACATACGGGATGTTCGGGAAAAGATGATGGGCGATATGAAAATTGAAATTGGCCATTACGTGCCGGGTGAACCAGTTGGTGTTCCTGACGTCGTTGGTGGTGTTCAACTGGTGCATCAGCCAGCTCTGGCTTAATCTGAGGTTCTTGTCGGCCACCGGGAACTGGTTGCTGGTGTTCACATGCGGCGGCAGCAATACCAGCAGGGCGAAGAAGCCGGCACTCACCAGCATGATGAAAAGAGCCAGGGCACATTGCCACCAGGCAAAGGGCGTGATCCACGCGGGCAATACCACCAGGTAACCGATGAAGAAAAGTTTAAAGCCGAACAACTTGATGTATTCTCGAAGGGTTGGGTCGCTGATTTTCCTGACGATCATCTTCCGGCTGAAAAAATCCTTGAAATCCCGGACCAGGAACCAGTTGGTGATGAAGAGCGGGTAGAGCCAGATCAGCAGGTGCTGGTAATGGTGTTTGATCTTCTTGTCGTCTTGCGGATGCACCTGGAGGAATTTGCTTTTTTCTATATCACTGTCCCAGCCCTCCACATTGGTGTAATTGTGATGCAGTCGTACGTGCCGTTTCTGCCACATGTAGCTGTTGGCACCGATCAGGTCGAAAAGCAACATGAACAACTGGTTCGACTTCTTGTTCTTAAAAAGAACATGATGACAGGATTCGTGAACCAGGTTCAGGAACAGGATCACCAGCATGAATCCGAGAAAGACATAGGCCAGGCAAAAAAAGAAATACCCGGTTTGGTATAAGGCGGAAATATAAATACCCAGGTAAATGGCTGGCAGTAAAAAAGCCTTGAATACAGCGATGTTTAACCGGGAAGAAGGAAGTGTCTTAAGACGGTCGTTGACGGCTTCGCGAAGGTTCTTAAAATGCGTATCCGCATCAATGTCCTTTGAGAACCGGGGGCTATGGGATTGACCTTTTTGTTTTACCACGTTAAGATTAAGGGTTCTTCATTTGTACTGTAAGATAAAGTTTGTAGGGGTCAAATCCTATGATTGGGGCCAGGTCTTTGAACGGGGTCCGGTCTCAGGGTCTGCATAAGGCCCTGACCAGGCGAAGATCCGATTCGTTGTCCAGGGACAGGCCTTCGGCAACGGCCATTTCAAAATCGGCAAAATCGAAACCCGGCGCTACGGTACACCCGACAAAACAAAACCGGCTTTCTTTGGCGGGCCGGCTGGCGAACCAGCAATTGGCCGGAACGACATATTGATAAACCGCACCTTCAGTGAGATGGTTCCCCAGGATCGTGATCTCCAGTTTCCCGTCGGGCTCAATGACGAAGATCTCCAGCGGGTCACCTTCATAAAAATGCCAGCATTCATCACTTTTGAGCCGGTGAAAGGCGGAAAAATCACCTTGCTCCAGCAGGAAATAGATGGCTGTGGAAAAAGCCCGGTTTCCGGTAAATCTTTCGGGAAGGGCCTCCCGGGAAATGCTTTCGCTGCTTTTATAGTTCTCCCGGTACCAGCCTCCTTCGGGATGTGGCAGCAGGTTGAATTGTTCGATGAGTTCAGCCGCGCTGTTCATATGATCGTTTAGGTCAGTAAGATAATAAAATAAGAAACGCTTCCCGGGCCTTAATCAATTTCATCAAATCCGGTGATGGGCGTCACCGGAAAAGGAGTTACCGCCGGTTAATTTGCGTTCCTATCCTGCGCATTCAACCGGAGGATCTGATCTCATCGTTAACATAAATTCATTTTATATGTACACGACCAAGAAAAAACTGACCTCCGCGGCCGGAATTCCTTATGTTGAACATGAGAATTCCATGACCGTTGGTCCGCGCGGGCCCATCCTGCTGCAAGATTATATCCTGCATGAAAAGATGACCCATTTCAACCGGGAACGCATCCCCGAACGGGTGGTTCATGCCAAGGGAACAGGCGCTTTCGGAAAATTCACCGTGACCCAAGACGTTACCGAATACACCCGTGCCAAGTTGTTCAGCCGTATCGGCCGGGAGACCAGTGTCTTTGTAAGATTCTCCACCGTGGGTGGGGAAAAGGGCTCAGCTGACAGCGAAAGGGACCCCCGCGGTTTTGCCGTGAAATTCTATACCGAGGACGGTAACTGGGACCTCACGGGTAACAATACCCCCGTATTTTTTATCAAGGACCCCAAGAAATTCAGCGACTTCATCCATACCCAGAAACGCGATCCCCGGACCAACTGTAAAAGTCCTGCGATGATGTGGGACTTCTGGTCACTCAATCCCGAAAGTCTGCACCAGGTATTAATACTCATGAGCGACCGGGGCACACCGCTGACCTATCGTCACATGCATGGTTTTGGCAGCCATACCTATTCCTTCATCAATGATAAGGATGAGCGGTTCTGGGTAAAATTCCATTTCATCACCAAACAGGGCATTCTCAATTTCAGAAACGAAGATGCCATTGAGATGAAAGGGAAGGACCCTGACCACGCACAGCGCGATCTCGTGGATGCCATTGGCAGGAAGGAGTACCCGAAATGGACCCTGAAGATCCAGGTCATGCCCGAAAAAGACGCGAAGACCTACCGCTGGAATCCCTTCGACCTCACCAAGGTATGGCCGCACAAGGATTACCCGCTGATCGAAGTGGGCGAGATGGAACTGAACATCATCCCCGACAACTATTTCCGGGATGTGGAACAGGCCGCTTTCGCACCGGCCAATGTGGTGGACGGGATCAGCTATTCCCCCGACAAGATGCTGCAGGGCAGGTTGCTTTCCTATCCGGATGCCCAGCGTTACCGCCTGGGGGTGAATTTTGAACAGATCCCCGTCAACCAGTGTCCCTTCGCCGTGCATAATTATCACCGCGACGGACAAATGCGGGTGGATGAGAACGGCGGAAGTGCGGCCAACTATTATCCCAACAGTTTCGACGATACCTTTATCGATCCTTCTTACAAACAACCCCCCATGGAAATGGAGAGCCTGGTTGCCGACTGGTTCGACCGCAATGAAAAAGGCGAAGACGATCATTATACCCAACCCGGCATTTTATTCCGTGAAGTGATGAACGAGGTTGAAAAGAAAGCCACTATCCTTAATATCGTGGAAGCCATGAAAGGTATCAGCGGCAATAAGAGATCAACCATCATCAACCGGCAACTTTGCCATTGGTTCAGGGTGGATGAACAATTGGGCATGGAGGTGGCGAAAGGTTTGGGTGTGGAGATCGGGGAGGCTATTGCCGGACTTCGGCACCATCCTGAAATGGCATAACGGTTATTTAATAACAGGTGTCAGGACGGTTCAATACCATCAGATGCCTGTTGATCAGGATTGTTTTTAGTGGAAGAAAAGGGGAGTTCCGAAAGGGGCTCCCCTCTTTTATCGATATGGTGAAACGCGGCTACTGTCATTGCGAGGAGGCACGACGAAGCGCCCCTTTTACCGTCATTGCGAGGAGGTACGACGAAGTGCCCCTTTTCCCGTCATTGCGAGGAGGCATCCCGATAGCTATCGGGAAAGCAATCCCCCCAATACGGAGAATACAGACACCGGTGAAATGAAAAACGCTGAATGAAGCCTTCGGCTCGTCTTCGCGTAGCCGCTATGGCGGAGCAAGGCTTTGCGGCCTGCGGCCGATGGATCCCACAAGGCCACAAAGGCACAAAGAAGACCTTCACGCACCTCTGCGTCTTCGCGCCTTTGCGGTTACCGTCATTGCGAGGAAGCATGACGAAGCAATCCCCCCAATATGGAGCGAATGAAACCAATCCTCACTGACCGCCCAGTTTTTCCAGCGCAGCCTTCATCTGTGCATTCCCGGGATCCAGTTCCAGGTATTTTTTAATATAGCCGATCGCCTTTTCCTTATTGGTTCCGCTGTTGGTATAATGACCGGCCAGGTAGGCATAGGCTTTCGTGAGCTGGGACTTGTATTTTTCTTTTTCATTGATCACCAGGCTTTCGAATTTACTGGAGGCGCTCCGCAAAGCTTCGCCGGTCAGGCCCGAATAAGAAGACCGGGTAGCCGCGCTGAGCCTGGCCCTGATGATCGCTTTCACGATCCGGAGATCCTGGCTGTTAGCCGAGTACAGTTGCCTGAGTTGCTGATCTGCCCCGCTGGCGTCATTTCCCAGTAGACCGATCTGTGCCCGGGCCACTTCCAGCAACAGGTTGTTTCGGTTCTTCGAAGAACCCGATTCGATGACGGACCTGGATTTTTCAAGATCCCGGTCTGGCTGCTGCAGGTAAACCTGTGCCAGCCAGTACCAGGCCTCGGCATTGGCCGGTTCGCGAACGGTGATCTTTTCCAGCATCTGCGCTGCGGAGCCATAGCGTTCGTAATTCAGCATTTTCAGCGCTTCGGAAACGGTCTGCGCCTTTGCCGCTATGACCAAACCAAAAAATCCTGCTGCGACGATGATCTTCTTGAACATCAGTATACTGTTGTCTTGATAAATGAATGGTTGACGTTAATACAAAGGGATTTGCCGTTCATCGTATCTGCCTTACTGTAAGCTCTTAAAAAAAGCCACGGTGGCGGGCTTATTGAAGCCGCAGGCCTTCTCAAATTTAGCCTTCGCTTCCGGTAAATCGTCCATAGCGTCGGCGCGGAGGGCGTAATCGTAGGCCGTCTTCCCCGCCTTGTCCTTGTGTTTGGGATCGGCGCCCTTGCTGATGAGGAATTTCACCAGCCGGAGTTTGGCGCTCAGCGCCGCCAGCATCAGCGGGGTGGCTCCGTCGTTGGTCCGGGCGTTGATGTCGGCTCCGGCCTCAAGCAGTGCGGCACAAAGGGGCTCGCAGGCATAATAGGCGGCGGCGATATGCAGGGCCGTTCTGCCGGCGGGAGACCGGAGTGTATCGGGCTTTGCACCTTGCCGCATCAGGAAGTAGGCCAGGGTATCGGATTCCGAATAACGGCAATACATCGACAATAAGGAAGCCTCCCCGTATTTCTGGTTGGGGTTCTCTCCCGCCCTGATCAGCGCGATGGCGGTGACGGTGTCTTTTTCACTCAAGGCTTTTGCCAGGGGTGTCTGCGCCTTTGCATTCAAAACAAAAAAAAGCAGGAACAGGAAAAAAAAGGTCTTTTGCAATGGCATGTTCTTTAAGATTGAATTGCGATAAAATTAATGCATTTTGAAGTTTTTATTCAGGGAAAGGAGAGAGGGGCAAGAGGATCATTGTTTCGGTTTAAAATCCGGGTTATCGTACATCGATCTATGAAAGAGATAATATTTCCCGTCACGGTAATTGCGCCAGTAGCGGCGGCCATCCACATCATAGTATAAACGGCCGTCCACGCTCTTCCGGGCATACCGGTCATTCACGGAGATGACCCGGGGAACGGGCAGTTTTTTCACTACAACGGTCTTTGAGGGAGGGGGCAATTCCCGAGCGGCCTCCGGCACATGCCTGCGGCTGCAGGCGGCCAGGGATATGGCCAGTACGATATATGCTCCCGTTTTAATGAATGACCTGCTCATATGGCTTGATCATTCAATTCCCAGGCCAGAGATTGTTAAGGGGAAAAGCCCCCTCTATCCCGATAGCTATCGGGACCCCCGTAGGGGAGGGTCCGAAATATTTCCTTTGTGCCCTCCGTTTAAAAACTTTGTGCCTTTTGTGGAAAAAAATTTAACCACAGAGGACACAGAGGGAGGTCAACACAGATTACACAGAATTTGATCAATTTGATAATCCCTAACTCCTGAGGCCCGAATCCTTTCCTTTGTGCCCTTCGTCGAAGAACTTTGTGTCCTTTGTGGTAAAAAAAACGAAGTAATTTCCCACAAAGGGCACCATACTGACCACAATCACCCTTTCCCCTCTCTTTATTCATCATTCCGGCACCCTTTCCCCGCTACCTTTATATCCAATAGTTACCCTTGAAAAACACTGGTCACCATAATACAATAAACAGGCTCAAAGTCATTTTGACCTTTACCCTCCTGTTTTTATTCTTTATCCTGAATAATGCCGTTGGGCAGGATTCGATCGCCTACCGGTACCGGATGCAAATCCTCGCCAATGGCGACAAGAGCGGCAGGTGGCCGGCGAAGACCATACTCCCTCAAGCCGGGGCAATCCTTCCGTTTAAACGGGTGGTGGCCTTCTATGGCAATTTTTATTGTGAACAGATGGGTATCCTGGGTGAATTCGCTCCGGCGGTGATGCTGAAAAAACTGAGGACGCAAGCGGCTGAATGGGAGAAAGCCGATTCCCTCACGCCGGTGATCCCCGCCCTGCACTATATCGCCGTGACCGCCCAGGCCAGCGCCTGCGACGGCAACTACCGTTTACGAATGCCCGATGCGGAGATCGAAAAAGCGATCCGACTGGCCGATTCGGTGAAGGGGCTGGTCTTCCTGGACATACAGGTGGGACTTAGCAGTTTGCAGCAGGAGCTTCCCGGCTGGAAAAATTCCTGAAACTGCCGAATGTACACCTGGGCATCGATCCCGAGTTCTCCATGAAATCGGGCAACCGGCCCGGTACTTCCATCGGAACCTTCGACGCCGCTGACATCAACTACGCCGGTGGCCTGCTGGCCGACTGGGTGAAAAAATACCGTCTGTCGCCAAAGATCCTCGTGATCCACCGTTTCACTGAGCTCATGCTCACCCGCTACCGCGATATCCTGACCCGGCCCGAAGTACAGATCGTCATCAATATGGATGGATTTGGTTCCCCGACCTTAAAAAAAGATTCCTACCGGGCCTTCGTGAGCCGGCAGCCGGTGCAGTTCACGGGCTTCAAGATCTTTTATAAGAATGATGTGAATTACGGAGGACGGATCATGCGGCCGGAAGAACTGCTGGGATTGCAGCCCAGGCCGATCTATATACAATATCAATAAAACTGAAACCACAGATCACACGGTAAAAAACGGTGCGATCTGTGGTTCATGACCTATTATTTTACCGCCGCTATCTGCATCGGCGCGGGCACTACATTAGAGACCGGCTTCACCGTTTTCAGGTAGGCGAAGATGGATTTCAGGTCCTCGTCGCTCAGGTTCCGGTAAGATTGCCAGGGCATGGGTGGCAGCAGATCCCGGCTGGATTCGATCCCCTTGAATTTCCCTTTACGGATGGCCGTGATGAAATTCTCCTCGGCCCATCCCCCGATACCCGTCACATCACTGGTCAGGTTAGCCGCAAAGGACATGCCCCAGGGGCCAACGGCTGAAGTGAGGTCTCCGCCCATCATTACCCATCCCTGTTTGATCACATTGCTGTCGGGTTTTTGTATGGGTCTTGATGAGGGATAACCGGAGAGTCTTGTTTCGGGGATGATCTCGGGTCCCTGTGGGCCAAACCGTTTGGGTGAATGGCAATCGTCGCAGCCCATGGCACTGACGAGGTATTCGCCCCTGGCCACGCGTTTGGTGGTGTCGGCGCCGGAAGCGGCGCCGGTGTTCTTTTCTCCTTCATTGTTGCAGGCCGTGAATGCCGAGATGGAAACGGCACTCATCAGCATGACACTGATCCATGTAAGTCGCATAGTTTTTGTTTTTAGGTTTATACTTTTCCCTGACCTAATAGGTTCCGGGATTTCAAAGGATAAAAATAATATTTATGCCGAAGAATCAAAATCACATATTGATGTGTTTTTAATGGTTGCCGGATGTCGCATCAGTTACCGTCATTGCGAGCCCCTTTTACCGTCATTGCGAGGAGGCATCCCGATAGCTATCGGGAAAGCAATCCCCCCAAAACGGAGACCCCTACCACCGGTGACAACTTTTTTCCCCAAAAGCCCCACAAACTTTTTTTGGGGGGGAAAAGGAAAAAAAAATTCCCCCCCCCGGGGGGGGGGGGGGAGAAGGGCCCCCCCCCCCCCCCGGGGGGGGGGGCCCCCCCCCCCCCGCCGGGGGGGGCCCCCCCCCCCAAAAAAAAAAAAAAAAAAAAAAAAAAAAAAAAAAAAAACGGAGACCCCTACCACCGGTGAAATGAAAAACGCTGATTGCTTAAGCCGATTAAATGATAACGCTGAATGAAGCCTCCGGCTTTTTTTTACCACATAGGCCACAAAGTTCTTTTACGAAGAGCACAAAGAAAACCTTCGCGCGCCCTCGCGTCTTAGCGCCTTCGCGGTTACATTTTCCCACAAAGACACAAAGAAATCCTTCACATAATTCCACGTCTCCCGAATAACAAGCCGGATCCCCCTGTTGAAGAAAATACCCTCCCGGCGGTATAGCATACCGGTCCTGTTTCGGTATTTTTAAGAAAATATAAAGGCATGAAACAATTATTGATACTTGCCGTCTTAGGCATTCTTTGTATCAGCAGGGTTCAGGCGCAGGATTATACCATCAGGAACACTAATAAGGATGGATTTAGCTCCGTTTCCATATCCTTCTCCAAACCCGGGAAAAATGCATACTCCGCTCCGGATAACGTAACCCGGTATGGCCTGACCGATCCGGCTGGCACCCTGGTCTTGCCGGTCATCTATTCTAAACTCATCGCAACGGTTGAACCAGGCGTTTATAAAGTAACGGATACGCTTAACCTGACCGGCCTGTTCAACGCTTTTTCCCGCAAATTCATCACGGAACGGGTCTATTACGAGATCGAACCCTTCGTGAACGGACTGGCCGTGGTGAAACAGGAAAAGAAGCCCTATGGCTTCAACTGGGGAGCCGTTGATGTCAACGGAAAGATCGTGATACCGGTTGAATACGAATACCTGGGTCCGCTGAAAGAAGGACTCATGAATTTTCAGAAAGACAATAAGACCGGTTTCCTGGACCGCAACAATACCATCATCATCCCGGCCCAGTACGATAACCTTTCTGATTTTGGTAACGGCCTGGCCCCGGTCCGGTTTCCGGACAAAAGATTATATGGCTATATCGATAAGTCCAACCAGGTTGTCATTCCCGCCAAATATGTGGAAGCCGGTAATTTCTATGAAGGCTATGCGACCGTGAAACGAAAAAAAGGGCAAAACCTGGGGAACGGGAAAAGCAGTCCGGATGAAGTGGCACTCATCAATAAGAAAGGGGTGGAGATCACCGGGTTTGATTATGCCTATATCTCCCCGCGCAAGGAAGGCGGTGTCTTCTTAGTGACCCCGGTTGAACAAAACGGCCAGTCCAATAAGAAATACGGCATCATCGACAGCACCGGAACCTTCATCATTCCCGCGGAATACGAAGACATCAATACCTCAGGGGAAGGCACCTTCCGGCTCAGGACAAAGGGATACAAGTACGGTATGGCGGATGCAAAGGGCGTTCTGTTCCTGCAACCCGAATACGACTATATCTCCGACGTGAAGTTCAATAAGCTCTACACCAAGACCAAAGGGAAATACACTGTACTGGACCGTTCGCTGAAACAGCTCATTGCAGCTGATTCGGCCGAGAATGTTTACCTCGGCAAAACGAAGATCGTTTACCTGGATAAGAAAAAGATCCGGGTATTTGACGCGGAGGGTAAATTCCTGAAGACGATCGAACAAGCCAATGCGAAGGTCTATGGTTCGGCCTTCAGCGCCAAAGAGGATTCCTTCTATATCGGGCATGATAAGATGGTTTGCCTGATCAATCTCTCCACCAACAAGATCAGCATGCTGCCCTTTACCGAAGCCAGCGACTTCAGTGAAGAGGGCTATTTCATGGCAAGGTCGGTCTACTATTCTTTCCTGAATCACCGCGGGGAGATCGTGAGTCCGATCTCCTACCCTTCGGCTGTGCCCTTTGCCGAGGGAGTTTGTGCCCTCCAGGCCGGGAACTTTGATCTTCCCTACCTGGCCGGTAAGGACTTTAAGAAGATCTCCACCCTCTACACCAGTTTTAAAGGGCCTTTTTCGGAAGGTCTCGCCTTTACGGTGGATGCTTCAACCAACAAGCTGGTCTATATCGATAAAAAGGGCAACCGGGTCTTTGAGGTGGAGGGTAAAGAGGGCGGCGCCTGCAAAGAAGGCCGGATACCGATCCTGACCCCTTATGGCGAATATTTCTTTGTGGATGAAAAAGGGAAAATGATCGGTACGAAAAAGTGGAAAATGATCTCGGAATTCAAAGAAGGACTGGCCGCTGTCAGGGATAACGGCAAATGGGGTTTTATCGACAGGTCCGGCACCCTGGTGATCCCTTTGCAATACGATGAAGTAAGCAGCTTTACCGGGGGAGCCGCGATCGTGAAGAAAGACGGTGCCTACCTGATCATCGACAAGACCGGCACACCCACCAGCGATAAGCGATTTGAAGCGGCGGCCAGTCCCGACAATGGATTCTTCCCCGTAAAAAAAGAGGGGAAGGTCGGGGTAGTGGATAAGAAAGGGAATACCGTGATCGGGTTCCAGTATGACAATATCCGGCCCATCAGTGAAGACCGGGCATGGGCGGCAAAGGACGGGAAATGGGCGCTGCTCGACAATAAGGGGAAGGCGCTCACCGAATTCAAATATGCCGATGGATCGGATATGAAGAACGGTTATGCCATCATCAAACAGAATGGAAAGGCCGGACTGATCAATAAAAGCGGCAAAGTGGCGGTGCCGGCCGAATACACCCAGATCGGCTCTGTCTACCAGAATACTGTGGTCGCGATCCGGGCGGAGGGAACCCTGGGGTATAGTTTGAAATGATCAGAACCGGAAGACGGGTTTCTCCGAACGCGGAAAAAAATGATCATAATCACTTGGTTGGCTTATCCGCCTCAGTTTTCACCTGCCCGCAAGTTTCTTGCTTTGCAGGATGAAAAACGCACCACTGATCTGCAGACTCTGCATCGCCAGCCTGTTTTGGCTAACCCTTCCCGCCAGCGCACAACGCATGGCCAGCATCGATATCGCGGGTGTCAGGAACATCCGTCATCATTTGAACGGACTGAATGTCTCCGGGTTTTATCATTTCTCCGAACGCTTTACCGGCGGAATTGAAATGAACCGTTTCTTTCCGAATCTTCAACGCATCAAGGAAGAAGAGATGGAACTGTCTTCCTGGGACTTCGACCTGAACTTCCATTACCTGATCCCGCTTACTAAAAAACTGAAAGCATACCCCCTCACGGGCATCAGTCATACTTCCGAAAAAGAATGGAACAAGGTGAACGGTGAAGTGATCTATGACCGGTTCTGGTCCTTCAACACCGGCGCCGGCATGGTCTATACGCTTGGCAAATGGTCGCCACATATTGAGTACATGTTCACCTGGGGACATTTGAACCAGCAGTTTTTGTTGGCGGGGTTGAGTTATGAGGTGGAGTGGTGAGGAGAAAGCCCCCTGGAGGTCCCGATAGCTATCGGGATGGAGGAAGCTATTGGCGCTCTGCGTTTCAATCCATAAATTACAGTAGAATAAAAATCAACCTCATGTCTGATCCAACCGTTTCCTGGCAGGTCAAAGCGAATGAATTTGTGATCCCCGTTTCCAAAGAACAACTTGAATCCGCCGACATCATCAAAAGATCCCCGCTTGAATTTCACCTGGTGCAGGAACACCGTTCGGTAAGCGCCAGGGTCTTGTCTGCAGAACCCGGTGAGAAGAAAATGACGGTTGAAGTGGAGGGTGAGACCTATGTGATCGAGATCAAAGATGAGCTGGACCAGATGCTGGATAAGATGGGTTTCAATACCCGTGCCCATAAGACCATCAAGGAGATCAGGGCGCCCATGCCCGGACTGGTACTGGAGATCGCGGTAACGGTTGGACAGGACGTGAAGGAAGGCGAGAAGATCCTGATCCTGGAAGCCATGAAGATGGAGAACAGCATCGTCATACACGCTGATGCCACCATCAAGAAGATACATGTCAAATCAGGCCAGGCTGTTGAAAAAGGACAGGTGCTGGTGGAACTCGAATAATACTCATCATTGAATCATTGAACTAGTCCTGATGAAAAAAATATTAGTGGCCAATCGCGGCGAGATCGCCCTTCGTATCATGCGAACGATACGCAGGATGGGTATTCAGTCGGTTGCCGTTTTCTCGGAAGCCGACCGCAATGCCCCGCATGTATTATATGCCGATGAGGCCGTATGCCTGGGCGCCCCGCCTTCGGCCCAAAGTTATCTGAACGGCGACAAGATCATCGCCTTCGCCAAAGAGCTGGGCGTAGACGGCATCCACCCCGGGTACGGTTTCCTGAGCGAGAACGCCGAGTTCGCACAAAAAGTAGAGGACGCCGGTATCCGTTTCATTGGTCCTGGCCCGGAAGCCATGCGCATCATGGGTTCTAAGCTCGCCGCCAAGGAATGCGTGAAACATTACGACATTCCCATGGTGCCGGGTATCGATAAGGCCATTGAAGACATCGGCATTGCCCATGAGACCGCCAAGAAGATCGGCTTTCCCATCCTCATCAAGGCCTCAGCGGGCGGCGGTGGCAAGGGCATGCGTATCGTGGAAAAAGCAGAAGACCTCGAAGAGCAGATGCAGCGGGCGGTCAGCGAAGCCAGGTCTTCTTTCGGCGACGGTTCCGTTTTTATTGAAAAATACGTGAGCTCCCCCAGGCATGTGGAGATCCAGGTGCTGGCTGATATGCATGGGAACGTGGTCCATCTCTTCGAGCGGGAATGCAGCATCCAGCGGCGGCACCAGAAAGTGGTGGAAGAATCCCCCTCGGCCATTCTCACTCCAGAATTACGGAAACGCATGGGCGAAGCGGCGGTACTCGTGGCCAGGTCCTGCAACTATACCAGCACCGGCACTGTTGAGTTCTTAATGGACGATAAACTGAACTTTTATTTCCTGGAGATGAACACCCGACTGCAGGTGGAGCACCCCGTTACCGAAATGATCACCGGGATCGACCTGGTGGAAGAACAGATCAGGATCGCCCGGGGTGAAAAACTGTCCTTTACCCAGGACGATCTCCGCATCCATGGCCATGCCCTGGAGTTGCGCGTTTACGCGGAAGACCCTTTGAATAATTTCCTGCCTTCGATCGGTACCCTGACCCGCTATGTCAAACCGGTGGGTGAAGGCATCCGGGTAGATGATGGCTTTGAGGAAGGCATGCCCATCCCCATTTATTACGACCCGATGATCGCCAAACTCGTCACCTGGGGAATGGACCGTACCGAGGCCCTGCAGAAAATGAAAGCCGCCATCAGGGATTATCATATCGAAGGCGTGGCCACCACTTTACCCTTCGGCCTTTTCGTGTTTGAACACGAAGCCTTTGTTTCGGGGCATTTCGACACCCATTTTGTAAAGGATCACTATACCCCCGAAAAGATCAAAGAGAAACAGAAGGACAATGCGGCCGTGGCGGCCCTGGTTGCGCTCACCTACCTGTTAGAGCAGCAAAGCATCACAACACCGGTGGTGAACAAGACCTCCAGCTGGAAAAGAAGGCTGGCCTAAAACAACAACACATGAAATCGAAGAAACAAATACTCCGGGAAAAACTGGAAGCCGGAAAACTGGGCGGTGGCCAGGTAAGGAATGAGACACAGCACAAGAAAGGCAAGCTCACCGCCCGTGAACGCATCACCTTATTGATGGACCCGGGATCCTTTGAAGAGATCGGGGCGCTGGTACTCCACCGGACCAAGGATTTTGGTATGGAGAACCAGCAGTTCTACGGCGATGGCGTCATCACCGGTTACGGAACCGTGAATGGCAGGCCGGTCTATGTCTTTGCGCAGGACTTCACGGTCTTTGGCGGGGCCTTATCCGAGACCCATGCCGAGAAGATCTGCAAGATCATGGACCTGGCCATGAAGACCGGTGCGCCGATGATCGGACTCAACGATTCGGGCGGAGCCCGCATACAGGAAGGCGTGAGGTCGCTGGGCGGTTATGCCGATATCTTTTACCGCAACGTGCTGAGCTCCGGGGTGATCCCGCAGATCTCGGCCATCATGGGCCCCTGTGCCGGTGGTGCGGTCTATTCCCCGGCCATTACCGATTTCACGCTCATGGTGGAACATACCAGTTATATGTTCGTAACCGGGCCCAATGTGGTGAAGACGGTCACCAATGAAGAAGTGAGCTTTGAAGCATTGGGCGGTGCCTCCACCCATTCCACCAAATCGGGTGTCACCCACCTGACGGCGGCCAATGATATGGAATGCATCCTGCAGGTGAAGAAATTGCTGAGTTACCTGCCGCAGAATTGTGAGGACCTGACTCCCAAAGAAGCCTACACGCCGGCTGATGAGACCCGGGAAGAACTGGAGACCATTGTACCGGAGAGTCCCAATCAGCCTTATGATATCCGGGATGTGATCTATGGCATTTGCGATGGTGATTCCTTTTTTGAGATCCACCGCGACTATGCGGAGAATATCGTGGTGGGGTTTGCCCGTCTCGGCGGAAGAAGCATCGGCATCGTGGCCAACCAGCCGATGAGCCTGGCCGGCGTGCTCGATATCGACAGTTCAAAAAAAGGAGCCCGCTTCACGCGGTTCTGTGACTGTTTCAATATTCCCTTGCTCGTGCTGGTGGATGTGCCCGGTTTCCTGCCCGGCACCGACCAGGAATGGAACGGCATCATCACCAATGGCGCCAAATTACTCTATGCGTTGAGTGAGGCCACCGTGCCCCGCGTGACCGTGATCACCCGCAAAGCATACGGCGGGGCTTATGACGTCATGAACTCCAAGCACATCGGCGCCGATATGAACTACGCCTGGCCCACGGCTGAGATCGCGGTGATGGGCGCCAAGGGCGCCAGCGAGATCATCTTCAAAAAGGAGATCTCCGAGGCCGCCGACCCGGCGAAGAAACTGCTGGAAAAAGAAGCCGAATACGCCGAGAAATTCGCCACACCTTACCTGGCCGCCGAACGGGGATTCATAGACGAAGTGATCGAGCCCCGCGATACCCGGAAGAAACTGATCAAGTGTTTCGCCATCCTGGAAAACAAAGTGGCTAAGAGGCCGAGAAAGAAACACGGCAATATCCCCCTTTAGAAAAGAGAGTTTACACCTTTTCAAAAGGTGTAAACTCTTTATAGTATTGCATTTTATTGTAATATTTATTATCTTACTGCTTCATTCAAGGAATCCCTATGCCTGATATATTCATCAGTTATAAACGTGAGGATAAACACCGTGCCGGTCTGATCGCTCAACAACTGGAATCATCCGGGTGGACGGTCTGGTGGGACCATGATCTGCTGGGCGGAGAAGATTATGACGTGGTCATTGAACGCGAGTTGAACCAGGCCAAATGTGTCATCGTGATCTGGTCGCCATTATCCGTTCAATCCAGGAATGTAAAGGACGAGGCCAGGAAAGCTTTGGGACGTAATGTGCTGCTCCCCATAACCTTTGATCATACCGAACCGCCGATCGGTTTCGGCATGACGCAGGTCTTGTTTTTTGAGAACAGCGATAAGATCAGTACGGAGGAATATCACAAGCTATTTGCCAGTGTAGAAAGGATCATTCCGGAAACAGGCGTCCAGGTTGAACCGCCATCGGGTCCTGGCGGCGGAACTGGCAAGAAGAGGAAATGGCTCATTGTATCGACGGTATTGGTTGCCCTGATCATCGTTTCTTTTATTTTTTATCAGCAAACAAGCGGATCGAGCCAGGAAAAACCGATCCCAGACAAAACCTCAGCCCAAAACGCCAATACACCAATCGACGAAAGCACGAATACCGAAATTCCCGAAACTGCCACCACCAGTCCCGGTGGGAATGGTGCAACGGAGAACAGGACGGAATGGGAAAAGGCACAGGCCTATTTCAAAGATAAGGGTACCGAGATGCTGGCTCCTATGTTTCTGGATACCATCAGTTATTTCAGGATCAAGAACATGACGGCCAATAGCGTGACATTGGAAGTGGATTATTTTTTCAACCTGGAGCACGGTATGCCGGTTTACCTGGGGGCCTGGCTATGGAAAGAGAATGACAATAATTTCAGCAGCGGACATACTCCTGTTGCATTGGATGTGGTTTCAGGCAAATCAGAAATTACGATCACCCTGTCGGACATCAGGAGCGCTTGTTCCTCCGACGGGTTTATTGTTTTCTTAAAAGAACCTTACAAAGCGCCTTTCACAGCCCGGATATTCAGGTACCAACACAACTGGTCTCCGCCATTATCGGGTCCCGGAGCAAATATCCATTAATGGAGCAGCAGAAGCGTTTACACCTTTCACAAAGGTGTAAACGCTTCTGCCAGCTTATCCACACCCTTCCCACATTTTGATGGCGGAACATTTATCTAACAATAATTTAACTTTTTATTCATTCTATTGGGAGAGATTGTTGCATCTTAAACCGATATATGAACCGCTACCAACATATCCTGCCGCTCACCATCGACCTGCTGGCCGGGGGCGCATTCAGTCACCTGAAGGATGAAGAGATCAGCTCCCTGCATCGCCTCATCATGAAAATGAAAGAGCCGCTGAGCCCCCTGCAGGCCAGCCTCCTGCTCACTTTCTGGAACCATGCCGATGCCGTGCAGATACCCGCTTCTCTGCTCTACCGCTGCAATACAGTACTGCAGCAACTGGGCCGCAATCCCATTGAAGAACTGTTGCCCGAAATGGATACTTACTAAAAAGCCCCCCGGACAACCGGAGGGCCAGTGAAAAAATCACGCTTCTTTTTTACTATTCAACGATACCGGCCATGCCGGAACGATACACTTTATTATTGTCGGACAAGATCACCGGTGAGCTGTACACTTCAGACAAAGTGTTCATCTGCCATTTCACGGCACCATTCAGATCCATTGCATACAGGTATTTACCCGCTCCGGCGAACACATAGCCAT
Organism: Chitinophagaceae bacterium; assembly: GCA_016721725.1. Lineage (GTDB taxonomy): Bacteria > Bacteroidota > Bacteroidia > Chitinophagales > Chitinophagaceae > Ferruginibacter. Next base: position 943,731 of record JADKHN010000001.1, read on the forward strand.
TGGCTACCGTTACCGAAGCTGTCATGGTTTGCTGAACATCCTGAACGGTCAGTTCTTTCTGCCATTTGATACTTTCATCCGCCACATTGAAGGCAAACAAACTTCCTTCGGCAGAAAAGACATAGGCCACCCCGTTAACGATTGCGGGAGCCTGGTATCCATTGATCGTTTGCCCGGAAGGCATGGTATAAATGTGTTTGCGGGAACCGTCAACGGCATCAAATGCGTAGAAATTATTGGCGTAATCGCCCGGTACGAACAGGAGCCCGTCGTTGTATACAACCGTGGCGTTGTGGGTATAGGCGTTGACCATTTCGCTCCACAATTCGACACCAGTGGTGATATTCACAGCAGATAGTTTTCCGCCATAAGAAATGATATAGACGGTCTTGTTGTAAATGCTCGGGTTATTGTGGTAGCAGGAACTGTTGGACTCATACGTCCATTGTATATTTCCTGTAAGGTCGATCCCATAGAGATAACCGCCGCAGGAATTGGCAATGAGCAATCCGTTGGAATAATTCAGGTGATTCACCCCATTGTTCATGGGTTTATCCAAAACGATACTGCCATCTGTAAGTGACAGTCCCAGTATCCTTGAGCCGCCGCCGGTATAAACGATATTGTTCACAATGATCGGTGAACACAACCAGGAAAGGCTTAACTGGCTTTTGCTCCATTTTAAGGCACCCGTCTGTGTATTGAGACAGGAAATGGTTCCGGCTTGCGCATCCGCATAAACAATCACCTCATTGTTCATGGCAGGTTGGTTGGTGACCGATCCCCCGTTCGTTGGATAAGTCCAGAGTGTTGTGCCGGTGAGCGCGTTGGCGGCATAGATGTTTCCGCCATTATCCGATATGACCGCCACTTTATTCTGTTCCGACTGTACCACAGGCAGGGTCAGGTCATTTGTTTTTTCGCATGCCGTAATGGCCAATAACGATGTTGTCAGCCAATACAATTTATTGAACTTCGTTTTCATAAAACTAGTTTTTAGTTGTTGGCTTAATAAATGTTCAATACGTAATCGGCGTATATCAGTTTATCAAGTGTTGTAAAAAGGTTGGGTTGGATCTGCTGTAGGTGGTGGTTACAGTAAGCGCTGGCCAGCGATCCCATGGCCAGCGTTTTAATTCGTTTGCATAGCCTTTATTTGACCTCCAAAGTACGTTAAGGGTATAGCCCTTTCCTAATTTTTACCGGTGATTGTGAGTGCAACAGGCAATGATAATGGCCAATGATTGGCATGACCATGGTCAATGTAACCCCGGTAAATATTGTTATAAAGAAGAATTTCCATTTTAATCTTATACCAAATCATCAAATAACCCAAACTTTCAGGACATTTGCTGTCTGATGATGAGATCGTTTTTTACCTGTTGTCTTTTGCTTTTTGGGTTCTCCTCTATTGCGCAGCTTTGTCCCGGTAGTCTGGGTGATCCGCTCATCAATATCAATTTCGGTTCAGGCGCCAACCCCGGTGGCCCGCTGGCCGCAGCATCCACAGCATACCAATACGTGGCCAACGATTGCCCCGGCGACGGATTTTATACGGTACGCAACAATACCACGGCCTGCTTCGGCAACTCCTGGCACAGTCTGAACTCCGACCATACCGGTGATCCCAACGGTTATTTCATGCTGGTGAACGCCTCGTTGCAACCGAGCGCTTTTTATGTAGATACCCTGCGAGGACTCTGCAGTAACATCAGTTATGAATTTGCCGCCTGGGTGATCAATGTGGTGAACAAGACCGCCTGCGGCGGCAATGCCATCCAGCCCAACCTCGATTTCAGGATCGAAAAGACCGATGGCACCCTGCTGCAATCCTATAACAGCGGAAATATTTCTACCGATTCCCTACCCACCTGGAAACAATATGGTTTCTACTTTACCACACCTGCCGGTGTTTCGGATATCGTGCTGCGCATCGTCAACAATGCCGCCGGCGGTTGCGGTAATGACCTGGCGCTGGACGATATTACCTTAAGGCCCTGTGGCCCCAGGCTGACGCCCGGTATCAACGGTATTACCAGCGATACCGCCCATCTTTGCGAGGGAAAGGTCCGTACATTCAACCTGAACTGTACGGTATCGGCCGGTTTCATCAACCCCGTTTACCAATGGCAACAACGGTTCAATGGCGGGCCCTGGCTGGACATACCCGGCGCCAATACCACGGCCTTTTCACCGCAATTCCTATCGCTGAGTCCGCCGGGCATCTATGGGTACCGCATGAATGTGTCGGAAAGCGGCAACCCGGGCCTTCAATGCCGGGTCTCTTCCAAAATACTTTCCATTATCGTTCATGCCATTCCGGTAGCTACAGCCAGCAATAACGGACCGGTCTGCTCCAAGACCGTTCTTACCCTCACGGCAAACGGCGCTTCACAATACTTCTGGACCGGACCCAATGGTTTCCTGGCCTCCGGTGCCAGTGTCTCCATCGGCAACATCCAACCCAATCAATCGGGCATTTATTTTGTTCTGGCCACGGATACTTATGGTTGTGTCGATACGGCTTTTACCTTCGTACAGGTGAATGCCTCACCGATCCCCATCACTTCTTTTTCCGATTCAGCCATCTGCCTGGGCGACAGTATTCAATTTTTCGCCTCAGGGGGTATCGGGTATGCCTGGCAGCCGGCGGCAGGACTGAACGATACGGCTATTTCCAATCCCAAGGCTTCCCCACTGTCCACTACCCGTTACCGTGTTGTGGTGCGTGATGCCATCGGTTGCCGGGATACGGCCTATATCAACCTGGAAGTCTCGGTAAAGCCTTCGGCCAATGCGGGTCCGGATAAAAGCCTGGTGCTGGGCCGCAGTGCAACGCTGGAAGGCTCTTATTCCGGTACCATCACCGGTTTTTCCTGGTCTCCCCCGGCCTTCATCAGCGATATCCGTTCATTGCGCCCGGTCGTTACCCCGCCGGGAGACGCAACTTATATCCTGAACGTATCCTCCAGGGCCTGCCCGGTGGCGACGGACACGGTACAGGTCAAATGGTACAAAGCCCTGTATGTGCCCAATGCCTTCAGCCCAAATGGCGACGGAAAGAATGACAACTGGTACATACCCGCCCTGGGCGCTTACCCCGATTTTGAATTGTCGGTTTTCAACCGCTTCGGTCAGAAGGTATTTGAAAGCAGGAAGGATAACAGGCCCTGGGATGGCCGGATGAAGGGAAGCGATCTGCCGGTGGGCACCTACGTCTATTTTATCCGGTTGAATGTGGGCGATGAGACTTTGTCCGGCACAGTGATCCTATTGCGATAATGCTTTTCTTTTACTTGTTGTCAGTCTGAGCCTGTCGAAGACAGTCTGAGTTTATCGAAGCCATGCCCAATAGGTAGCATTGCGTTCTTTACCCTTCGACAAGCTCAGGGTGACAGGGGAGTTCATGGTTTTGTAAGGTGAGCCTGTTGAAGGGTTGTCACCCTGAGCTTGTCGAAGGGTTGCACCAACGAAAATAAAATCGTATTTTGAACTGCGCTTAATGATTTCTAACCAAAAAAACTATTGATCATGAAGAGATCCTTGCTGGTCCTCACCCTCTTGCTGTTCATCCAGTTGGCCGTCCGGGCTCAAAAAGTGTTTTCCGTGGATTACAGCAGCCAGGCCGATGTAAAAGTGTTCGTAGTAAAATATGAGAGCCAGGCCGACCTGAAAGTTTACAAGGTCAAGTACGAAAGCCAGGCGGGCGATAACGACGGTAAATGGTACTTCACCCAATACGGCAGCCAGGCCAAAAAGAAGGTCTTTTTTGTGGACTACGAAAGCCAGGCCGACCTGAAGATCTATTTCGTGGACTATGAGAGCCAGGCGGGCTGGAGAAATAATTCCAAGAAAGGGTTAATGTACTGATCCGCTCAATTCAGGTATTTATCGAACCATCTGAGGAACCCTTGTTCCTCTTCCTCGATATTCTTCCAACCATGTCCTCCTTTGGGATGGATGATGAATTCATTGGGAATACCGTTATCCTTCAACTTGCGGATCATGGATTCCGACTGCTGCAGCGGGACCACGATATCCGCGTCGCCATGTGCGATCATCACCGGCGGATCGTCCTTGCTGACCTGGTTGATGGGCGAATAGTTCGCGGCGATCTTCCTGACGGCCTCCTCACCCTGTACCGATTCGTATAATCCCGTGGTATCGTTGAAGCGTTTGAAATCGAAGGCTCCGATCAGCCTGGTCCTCCGGAGGATCTCCCGCTGGATCTCGGGATTGGTGTTACCCCAGTTCATGAAATCGATGGGCGGATAGAAGACCGCCGCCGCCTGTACACGGGAGGATACCCGGTCGACCGGGTCTTTCGCCGAAACCTTGATATTGTCATCCATCAGTGCCGCCATCAGTGACAGGTGTCCGCCCGATGAACTGCCGGTGATCCCGATATGATCGGGGTCGATGCCATAGTCTTTCGCATGATACCGAACGAAGCGAATGGCCCTGCGGATATCCTCGGTCGCGTCGGGTATGGCGTAACGGGGCTGAGAACTATGATAGACCAGGAAGACGGTATATCCGCCGGCCAGGAAGGTATTGGCCCTGCGGATGAAATTTCCCGACATGTTGTAATTGGACATCCAGTTTCCGCTCACCACAGTGATGATGGCCTTACCGCGGTTTTTTTCAAGCGGGGTCATCCTGATCATCGTCAGCGCCATGCCGTCCTTACGGGCATAGACGATCTCGTCACTGGTATATTTGGCGGAATCCTGGGCCATTGCACCCAGACTGAACAGGAGAAATAAAATAAAAAAGGATCTTTTCATATAAACTGACTTTGACTAAAGGCGGATAGCCCGTTGTTTAACAGTAAAGATCAGGATTGGTTCGCAGAGAATGAGGTCCGGATTCAGTTTTTAACATTTTGGGTCGGACTGAAAATCTTCAATAACAGGTCATATAATTCAGGATGTTTTTCCCGAAGCAGATCGGGTCTTTCGAAAAAATATTCCGAGGCCACGGCAAAGAATTCCGATTCGTTGCTGGCGCCATAAGGGTTGATGTCAGAATTGTTGTCTTTGATCTGTTCGATCTCGTGCCGCATAAGCCGAAGCCAGGGTACCAGGTATTGCTGCTGCAACAGTACTTCGGGCAGGCCGTCGATACTGCCATCCGTCTTATCCACCAGGTGCACGAACTCATGAATGGCCGTATTGTTCTTGCCCGTTTTATCACTGAATGACTGGCGGAGCTCCTGTTGTGAAAGGATCATCATATGGTTGAGCGCTCCTTCCCCAACCATACCCAGGATATTGCGGCCGGATCCCTGCTGTTCGAACTCATGATCGAAAGAATCCGGGTAGAGCAATACTTCATGCAGGTTCACATATTGCCAGTCTTCAAAATTAAAAATGGGAATGATGGCGCTGGAAGCAACCAGAACCCGGTCCATGTCTTCCACCGTTGTATTGACGCCGGTGATGCGAACCTGGTCCAGGAAAACCTGTACCCGGGCTTCAAAGTTCCGTCGCCCGTCTTCACCCAGTTGATGATAGAAGGGAACTTCTTCGAGCAGTATCTTTTTCAGCGGTTCCGGGAGAGATCGGTTGAGTAATACCGGACGTTTCTTTTTTTTCCTGAACAGTAATACAAAGAGCACCGCTGTCGAAGAGAGAATGAGCACGGAAAAGAGGATGGCGTCCATAGGATAAAGTTAGTCGTAATGCAGAAAGAGTTTACACCTTTTCAAAAGATGTAAACTCTTTCTGCTCTTTTATCCTTTAGTTCAGAACTTCCTGAACAGGTTGTAATAGTCGATCGTCGGCTCGCTTTCCACTCCCGCGGCCTGCATCTTATCTTTCAGGTCTTTTGAGGCAAAGAAGGCCTTGGCCTTTTTCAGATCGTTCACCACGGCCACGATATTCACCAGTTTGTTATTGCCCACTTCAAAACCCACCGCCCGATCAACGATACCGGCATCCAGGCGGGTCTGCTTATGGCTGTCGAATTCCTTTTTCCAGGTTGCCCAGTCCTTCACTTTATGCCTGATCATCACCCTGATGGGTATATTGTTCGTGGACAGGTCGAGTTCCTGCCGGTCAAAATAAAAGATATCGGGTTCCCCGGTCACCCCGCCTGCCTTCATTTTGGCTTTGAGTGCGGGCAGGGAAGCGAATTCCTTGGCGCGGTTGATATCGTCGATCTTCAGGGTGACCATCAGCTGGTTGGGATCATCGACACCCCTGGAAATGCCATAATTATGCAATCCGTACAATTGCCTGACGGAATCATCGGCTTCATAGGCAGACAGCCACTTGTCAAAATCGGCCACTTTATGCTTTATGATCATCAGGTCGGCCGGCTTCACCGGGGCAACGTCTTTTTTGGCGGTATCGGAATCGCTTTTAAGTACGGCGTCTTGATTGGTTTTCTGTTCCCCCGAATTACAGGACAGGGCGAACAACATTCCACCGAATAAGCATGCGGTGTAAATGGATCTGATCATCTTCATAATTTTATTTTTTGATGATGAAATAACGGGATCATAAATCAAATAGAGGAAGCAACGGCTTCCTTGCCACTAAATATAACAAACCTTCTCAAATAAACCCAACTCATACCTGAACAAATCCCTTCTAAAAGTAGTCCAACATGGCCCAAACGGTTTATGACCAATAACAGGGATTTTCTTGATATTCATCACAAAAACAGGATGAGGCAGGATAACTTTCATGCTGAAGACCTTCCCCGGCCAATCAAAAATCCATTATCTTAACAGTATGCTCCGCCTGTTCCTTAAATTCTACTGGAAGGTATCCGGCTGGAAGGTCGCTGGAACCTTTCCACGCCAGATCAAAAAAATGGTCATCGTTGTGGCGCCCCACACCAGCTGGGTGGACCTCTTTGTGGGACTTGCCGCACGCAATGAGTTACAGATCCGGCACTCCGCTTTCCTGGGGAAAAAAGAATTATTTGTTGGCCCGTTGGGATGGTTGCTCCGTAAAATGGGCGGCACCCCGGTTGACCGTTTCAGTCACCATGGCGTGGTGGATCAGGTGGCCGATCTCTTCGCGGCGAACGATGAGTTCATCCTGGCTATGGCGCCTGAGGGTACCCGGAAGCGGGTAGACAAGCTGCGAACCGGCTTCTATCATATCGCTAAAAAGGCCGGGGTACCCATCGTTCCGGCCGGGCTTGATTATGAACATAAGCAGATCCTCATCGGCGAGCCCCTTTATACCGGTCAAGATGAAGAGGCCGACCTCAATAAGATCATCCTGTTCTTTTCCGGAATAAAAGGTAGAAAGCCTTCGTCCGACCTTCGTCACCTGAAAAGTGCCTAGCTTTTCACTGCCCCATTGGCCAATTGCTAAAGGAATGATAAATAGCTACGTTATAGATGATATTTATCATATTGTTATTACCTTATAGTTGCTTTTTTTATACCGCAGAAATCTGCATGTTTCTCAATACTCGATTCCTTAACGATTAAATTTTGCTATATGATCGCTACCAAAGAATCCGCCATCGACAAGTTCATGAAGATGGTGGAACAACGCAACCCTGCCCAGACCGAATTTCACCAGGCCGTTTATGAAGTGGCGCTGGCTGTCATTCCCTTCATTGAGCAACACCCTGAATACCAGAAAGCCAATATCCTCGAACGCATGATCGAAGCCGAACGCATCCTCATATTCCGGGTACCCTGGATGGATGATGCCGGGAACTTCCGGGTCAACCGGGGTTACCGTGTTCAGATGAATAATGCCATCGGGCCTTATAAAGGCGGACTCCGCTTTCATCCCAATGTTACCCTGAGCGTATTGAAATTCCTGGCTTTTGAGCAGGTCTTCAAGAATTCCCTCACCACCTTGCCCATGGGCGGCGGTAAGGGCGGATCTGATTTCGACCCCAAAGGAAAATCCGATAATGAAGTGATGCGTTTCTGCCAGAGCTTCATGACCGAACTCTTCCGCCATATCGGAAAGGACACGGATATCCCCGCCGGAGATATCGGGGTGGGTTCCCGGGAGATCGGCTTCCTGTTCGGACAGTTTAAACGCCTTACCAATGAATTCACCGGGGTGCTCACCGGCAAGGGTTTCGCTTATGGCGGAAGCCTGATCCGGCCCGAAGCCACCGGTTACGGCCTCTTGTTCTTCGTGGATGAGATGCTGAAGCTAAAAGGTGATTCGATCAAGGGCAAAAAAGTGCTGATCTCCGGAAGCGGCAATGTGGCGCAATACGCCATTGAAAAGACCATCGCCTTCGGCGGCATCCCCATTACCGCATCCGACAGCGACGGGTTCATCTATGATCCTAAAGGCATCACCACGGAAAAACTCGCTTTCCTGTTCGACCTGAAAAACAACCGGAGAGGCCGCATCGTTGAATACGCCGAAAAATTCGGTTGCGAATATTTTGAAGGCGAAAGACCCTGGAAGATACCCGCCGATGTGGCGCTGCCCTGTGCCGTTCAGAATGAATTGAATGAGGATGACGCGCAAATGCTGGTAGATAACGGATGCCGGCTGGTTGCCGAAGGCGCCAATATGCCCACTACGCCTGCGGCGATCGCGCTGTTGCAGAGGAATGGCATATTATACGCACCCGGCAAAGCGACCAACGCGGGTGGCGTGGCGGTATCCGGTTTGGAAATGTCGCAGAACTCGGTGCGCCTGTTCTGGACCCGGGAAGAAGTAGAGAACCGCCTCAAAGGGATCATGCAAAAGATCCATGAGCAATGCATCGCCTATGGCAAAAATGCCGACGGCAGTATCGATTACCTGCGGGGCGCCAATATCGGCGGATTCGTGCGGGTAGCCGACGCCATGCTGGCTGAAGGACATGTTTAAGGATAAAGACTACGGTAGTCTAAAAAACTACCGTAGTCTTGTTTTCTAACCTCCGTTACCCACTCTTTCTATCTCATCCCCCGCGCTACCGCCCGAACGGCGGGTGGATTTATAGGCTTTCCCAAAGCGCCAGGTGAAGGCCAGGCTGACCACCCTGGAATCGCGTTTGAGGATGAAATACTCCGTGGCCCGGTCGAACTGGGTGAATCCTTCCATGGCGGTGGTATAAAAAATATCCCTTGCGCTGATCTTGATCGTTCCTTTCTTTTTGAATACCTGTCGCGACAGGCCCAGGGACACCTGGCCCGTTGGATACAGGATCTCCTGGATATCATTGCGCGCCCGGGTGATATAATAACCCGATAATTCCGCCGTATATTTTTTCAGCAGGGTGAACTGGTTGCTGATATTGACGCTGAGCTGGTTGACGTCGGAGTTGAAACGGTTGTTGCCGTTGAAACCCCTGAGTTGTTTATGGTTGAAATTGGCCTGGGCCGTTAGCGACCACCATTTGGCCGGCGATAACGACAGTGAGGCAGCCAATCCCAGGTTTATGGCTCTTCCGACATTGCCTTCGGAATAATACAGGATACCTTTCGCCGTATCGGCAAAGAACATTTGCGAGAAGTAATTTTTAATGACGCTGTAAGAGACCGTGGTGGTGAGCAGGCTTTTATACTGATGGCTCAGTTCGAAATTCCAGCTGTACTGCGGTAAAAAGAAAGGGTTCCCCGTTTGATAAGTGTACTTATTGATGATGAAGGTGAAGGGATTCAGTTTTTGAAAAGCCGGCCGGTCGATTCGGCGGCCAACCGTTAAGGTAATGGTATGGGAAGAATCGGCTTCCAGGCTGATGGAACCGCTGGGGAACAGGCCGTCGTAGTTGCGGGAAAAGGCCGAATCCTTCTGCATGATGTTGCCCAACTGATGAGCCCGGTACCCGGTGAATTCATAACGCAGTCCGCCCTGCAAGGAGAGTCGCCTGTATTTGGTCTCGAGGCTGGAATAGAATGCGTGTATATTCTCCCGGTAAAGGAAATGATTGCTTTTCCCGTAATCCGCGGTCCATTGGGTTCCGTCATTATACTGGTACTCCGCGAGGTTGTCGGTCGTGATACTGGATGATTTCCAGCCGGCCAGCCAGGAACTGTTCTTCCCAAAGCGCAGGGTATGGTCGATCTTCCCGGACAGGATCTGAATGGTGGAGGGAATGTCTCCTTTTGAAGCCTCACTGTATCCGCCTGAAGCCTGCAGCGCGCTGTTGAACAACTGGGCGTTTGCGATGCGGTAGTTCAGCCAGTCGAGATCCATGGATAGGTCCTGCCGGCTGTTCAGGGTATGGCGCGCATACAGGTTCACGGAACCGCTCCTGAAACGGTTATTGGTATTGCTGGTGGTTGAAATGGCCGAATCAACCGCGCCGGTTGCGTTGAGCCAGGTGGCATCGGCCTCATTATCTCCCTTTCGCCTGATGAGGGTTCCACCAAGGACCAGTCCGATCGTTGTCTTATCCGAAACGGAATAATCGATGCCTGTTTTGGCCGTTTGGTTGAAAACGGTGCCGGCAAAAAGCGTGGGCTGGTCAAGCACGGCAGTGAGCGACCCGTTGTTGTCGTAATATTTTCTCAGGGCGTACATGTCGGTCATGTACTTGTTGGCGTTCATGCTATAGGTGAAGAAGGTATTGACCCTTCCGTTGCGGTAATTCATCACCAGGCTGTTATTGCTTTTCGGGTAGAACCCCTGTCCGCCCGAAACCGTGAGGGTGCCGTTAAAGCCCTTGACCTTGTTCTTCTTCGTCCTGATGTTGATGATCCCTGCATTTCCGCTGGCGTCGTATTTGGCGGGCGGGTTGGCCATCAGCTCGATCTGTTCGACCTGCGAGGAACTCATGCTGCTGAGTAAATTATTGAGTTCACCGCCACTGAGGTAGGTGGGCTTATCATCAATGAGCACCAGTACGCCCGTCTTTCCCTGCAGGGCGATCCCGCCGTTCCTGTCCACCATCACCCCCGGTGATTTCTCCAGCACTTCCAGCACACTGGTTCCTGTATTGGTCACTGCCGCATCCACATTCACGATGACCTTGCCTTGTTTTTGCTGAATGAACGCCTTGCGTCCGGTCACACTCACTTCCTGTAATGTGCTGACAACGGGTTTCATGATCAGGCTGATGGAACGGTTCGATGATGGGTAACGATAAGGCGGGGTGCTTTGTTTGGCATATCCTTTCAGGCTGGCCGTGATCACATATTCGCCGGCTTTAAGATCCGGGAAGCTCGCCTGGCCGGCCGAATCGGTAATGGCCGTCCTCACCATCCTGCCTTGTTCAAACAGTTCAACAGTGGCATGCGGTAAAGGCGTCTTCTTATCCGTTTGCAAAAGGATCTGCAACCCGTTATCTGCGGATTGGCTTCCCTGTCCGATCACCTGAACGGTTTGGGAAAAAACAATGATCAAAAAAGAAAACCGGCGCAATAATCCTGTCATACCGGCTAAGATAAACGCTTGCAGAAGATCCTTCCACGCCTTTATGTTAAACGGTTAATAGTTCGATTTAACGGGTTCTGGCCCGGTTCTGGGTATCTGCATTATCTTCATGCCGTGAAAAAAATAGGGGTTGTTTTTTTATTGATGATGGCGATCCAGGCTAACGGGCAGCGACCCTACCGGGTGATCGCCTATGCCACGGGCAATGCCGACAGTATCCTCAAATATCCCGTTGGTCAGCTGACGCATATCATTTACAGTTTTTTAAAATTACAGAACGACACCGTTTGTTTTCACAATGAATGGCAAAAGCAGCAACTGCAGAAGTTGGTCGCGCTGAAAAAAACATATCCTGAATTAAAGATCATGGTATCCATTGGCGGCTGGGGAGGTTGTGCTCCCTGTTCGGCCTTATTCGCTTCTGCCGAGCACCGGGACCGGTTCGCGGAAACCGCTATCACCCTGTTTAAGGCTTACAATATTGACGGACTTGACCTGGACTGGGAATACCCGGCCATAGAAGGGTACCCGGGGCACCGGTACGATACGGCCGACAAGACCCATTTCACGCTCCTGGTAAAAAGGATCCGGAAAGAAATGGGTTCTCAATTCCTGCTCAGCTTCGCGGCGGGAGGTTTCATTCAATACCTCGAGCATTCGATCGACTGGGATGCCGTGGTCCCGGAAGTGGATCTCATCAACCTGATGACCTACGACCTGGTGGGCGGCTACAGCACCGTTACCGGCCACCATACCCCGCTAAGGGATTATCGTCCCGGGCAGGAGTCCACCCAAAAATGTGTGAACTGGCTGATCAGCCACGGGATTCCGGCATCTAAACTCATCATCGGCGCAGCTTTTTACGCCAGGGTATGGGAGCAGGTGCCGGATACGCTTCATGGACTGTATCAAAGCGGAAAATTCCAGCGCGGTGTCTCCTTTAAAAATTTCGATACCTATTTCAGCGACAGCTCCGGATTTCGGTATTACCGCGACCGCGAGGCAGCCGCACCATTCCGGTACAACAAGGAAAAACGCCTCTTTGCCACATTCGATGATGAATGGAGCATCCGGAAAAAAGCCCGCTTCGTTCGGCATAAAAAACTGGGCGGCATCATGTTCTGGGAGCTGAAGGATGATAAGCCGGTTAAAGGGCTGGTGGAAAACATCCGTAAAATTTTGAGATAACCCCTTTACTATTTTAGCCTTTCCCGGTGATGACAATCATGGCTTGCTTCAACCATGGTCATCGCAATCCCTTCCAGGAAAATATAGCTTCACGAAAAACAGTTATATGGATACAACCACATTACCGGAAATCATCATTCCGGAACTCAAAACAGACATGGAGACCCTGCTCCAGGATCCCAAAAACATCAGGCTTAAGGAAGACATCAATGATCCGGATGCTTTCATTGATGAGTTGATCGCCCGTTTCAGGGCAGATGGCGATGATGCGATCTGGCTCGACAAAGTAAAGGCTTTCGACCATAATGGAAAGGTTGAATGGATCCTGTCGCTTCCCGAACCCCAACGCGAGATCCCCTGCATGGGATACGTGATGATTGTTGTCATTTATATCACCCTCATGGTGATGGTGGGTTTGAGTGCCGCAGGAATACCGATCTACGAAGAAAAAAAAGTGCCCAAAAAAGTGGAAAAATGCGTGCCGAAGAAGCCATGATGAAAAACGGGCTTGGTTGAAAGAACAAGGGAGGTTTGTTCAGGCGTTTTATTTTTTTACCCAAGAGGCACGGAGAGAGTTCAACACGGAGCATGAAGATAAAATCTTTGTGCTCTTTTTTCTTCTTTACCGCTTAGGCGCTAAGACGCAAAGGTGCGCGAAGGTCTTCTTTGTGCCTTTGTGGCTTTGTGGGATCCATCGGCCGCAGGCTTTAATCAGCGTAATCAATTAATCGGCCTAAACAATCAGCGTTTTATTTCACCGGTGGCATTGCTCTCCGTATTGGGGGGATTGCTTTCCCGATAGCTATCGGGATGCCTCCTCGCAATGACGGTAACGGTAGGGATTGCTGGGTGGGGTGGTAACTGGAATCCTCTGTGCAACTCTGTGGTTAAAAAAGGCCGCAGGCCTTCAATCAGCGTAATCAATTAATCGGCCTTAGCAATCAGCGGTTTTCTTTTCACCGGTGGCATTGCTCTCCGTATTGGGGGGATTGCTTTCCCGATAGCTATCGGGATGCCTCCTCGCAATGACGGTAACCGGTAGGGGATTGCTTTCCCGATAGCTATCGGGATGCCTCCTCGCAATAACGGTAACCGGTAGGGGATTGCTTCGTCATGCTTCCTCGCAATGACGGTAGAAGGGGGGCGCAATGACCTTAGAAGGTGTGCATTCCAAATAAAAAATGGCTCCTGTTCCCAAGAGCCATTCCCTGAAGGCTATTTTGATCATTACATCTTTCCTCTCGCTTCCCTTACGTTAAATTCAACACTGACCGTCCCCCATAACAAGGATACTTTTCCCTCCTTGGAGATCATGAAGGTCATCTTTTCGGTACTGGCATCCACGGAAGAAGGGATCACTTTGATACGCAGCGCATCCTCCGCTTCTTCATACTTGGTTCCCCACTGGTTCCAGGTCTTGTTGAAGATGATCACCCACTCTTTCTCGCCGGGGATGGAATACAGGCTGTACTTGCCAGCACGCAGGGTCTGGCCGTTGACAAAGACGTCATTAGTCACTTCGAAAGTAGTGGCTTCGTTGGCGCCGGTACGCCATACTTCGCCGTAAGGGGCGATCTCGGTACCGATCTTCCTGCCTTTGAGTGAGGGCTGACTGTAATCAATGGTGAGGCTCAGGTCCGAGGACAGGCTCTCGGATACCTTTGCCGGCGGACTGGGCCTTTTCGATTTATCCGACTGTGCCATGGCGGCAATGCTCACCAGGGTAAGCAGGGAAAGAATGAATTTTTTCATGGTCATTTGTTTTAGGGCGTAAATATAAGGAGAATAGCCAATGCCGGGCGTCTTGCCATTGGCGAAGATTTTTACCACAAAGGCCACAAAGTTCTTTTACGAAGAGCACAAAGAAAAACCTTCGCGTTCCTTAACGCCTTAGCGTCTTCGCGGTTAAGTTTTACCACAAAGGCCACAAAGGTTTTGCACGGAGTGCACAAAGAAAAATATCTGTGTACTCTGTGTTGCCTTCTCTCTGTGTTCTCTGTGGTTAAAAAAAATACCGCAGGCGCCTCCTTTAAATGCATTAGCCCGGAAAAAAATGATACTTTTAAAGGACAGGCATTCTGCTGCTGTTCTTCCATTTATTCCTTGAGCTCATAAAACACCCGGTCATGCATCGTTCCCTGTTTTGTCTTGTTGTTCTTTTCCTTGTCTCAGCGATGGGTAAGGCCCAGCAGACTGATATCCCCGCCGCCATCAGCAGTAAGACCTTTAACCCTTCAACCTTGCTCTGGTATAACACCCCGGCTAAAAAATGGGAAGACGCCCTGCCGGTAGGTAATGGCCGGCTCGGCGCCATGGTCTTTGGTAAGAACGGGGAAGAACGCATACAACTCAATGAAGAGACGGTCTGGTCGGGCGGCCCTTATTCCACCGTGGTGAAAGGCGGATACAAGGTCTTACCCGAGATCCAACAAAAGGTCTTTGCCGGTAAATACCTCGAAGCCCATAACCTCTTCGGTCGTAACCTGATGGGCTACCCGGTTGAACAACAGAAATACCAGGGACTGGCTAACCTGCACCTCTTCTTCAAAGGGCAGGACTCCGTCAGCGATTACAAACGATGGCTCAACCTGGAAGACGGGGTGTCCGGAGTTTCCTACAGTGCCGGCGGCATCCGTTACCAGCGCGAGGTCTTCGCCTCGGCGCCCGACCAGGTGATCGTGATCCGGATCAGGGCCGACAAACCCGGTAGCATCTCTTTCACCGCCAACCTGCGGGGTGTGAGGAACCAGACCCATTCCAATTATGCCACCGATTATTTCCGGATGGATCCCTATGGCTCCGACGGTTTGGTCCTCACCGGCAAATCAGCCGATTATATGGGCGTGGAAGGAAAGCTCCGTTACGAGGCCCGCATCAAAGCTGTCCCGGAAGGCGGCAGCATGCGCACCGACGGGGTGGATCTCATTATCGAGAACGCCGATGCCGTCACCCTCTATTTCGCGGCCGCCACCAACTTCGTGAATTACAAGGATGTGAGCGCCGACCAACACCAACGCGTAAACGACTATTTCAAAAAGGTAGAACAGCGTTCGTTCAACGCCATCCTGTCCGCAGCGGTGGCCGACCATCAACATTATTTCGACCGCGTTGCCCTCAGTCTGCCCGTTACGGCGAATTCCTTCTTACCCACACCCGAACGGGTACAGCAGATCCAGTCCCTGCCCGATCCGGCACTGGCGGCCCTGAGTTACCAGTTCGGCCGTTACCTCATGATCGCCTCCTCCCGTCCGGGTACGCAACCCGCTAACCTGCAGGGCATCTGGAACGATGACATGAATCCGGCCTGGGATTCGAAGTACACCACCAATATCAATACCGAAATGAATTACTGGCCGGTGGAAAGCGGCAACCTGCCCGAATGTTCGGAACCGCTCTTCAAGATGGTCAAAGAACTGACCGACCAGGGCAGCCAGGTGGCCCGTGAACATTATGGTGCCAGGGGTTGGGTCTTCCACCAGAATACCGATCTCTGGCGGGTGGCGGCTCCGATGGACGGTCCAACCTGGGGAACCTTCACCGTGGGCGGCGCCTGGCTTTGTACCCAACTCTGGGAGCATTATCAATATACGATGGACAAAGATTACCTGAAGGAAGCCTTTCCGGTGATCGAAGGATCGGTGACCTTCTTCCTGGATTTCTTAGTGCCGCATCCTAATGGAAAATGGCTGGTGACCAATCCCTCCACTTCGCCGGAGAACTTTCCCGACGGGGGCGGCAACAAACCTTATTTCGATGAAGTGACCGCCGGATTCCGCGAAGGCACCACCATCTGCGCCGGCTCCTCGATCGACATGCAGATCCTCTACGACCTTTTTGGTTATTACCTGGAAGCGGCGAGGATCATGGGAAAGGAAGATGCCTTTGTACAACAAGTGAGGAGCGCAAGGGAAAAACTCGTGCCCCCGCAGATCGGCCGCGACGGGTCTTTGCAGGAATGGGCCGACGACTGGCGCTCGCTGGAAAAGAACCACCGGCATTTCTCGCATATGTACGGACTCTATCCCGGTAAAGTGCTTTACGAAAAAAGAACTCCGGCATTGATCGAAGCTTATAAGAAAGTGCTGGAAGAAAGAGGCGATGCCTCCACCGGTTTTTCCAGGGCCTGGAAGATGGCACTCTGGGCCCGGCTCGAAGACGGCAACCGCGCCAACAAGATCTACAAGGGTTACCTGAAAGACCAGTGCTGTAATTCCTTCTTCGCCTTGTGCGGACGAGCCCTGCAGGTAGACGGTAGCTTCGGCGTCAGCGCCGCCGTCACCGAGATGCTGATGCAATCACAGGAAGGGGTCATCAAACTGTTGCCCGCCCTGCCCGACGAATGGAACGAAGGAAGTTTCAAAGGTGTTTGCGCCCGGGGCGCTTTTGAGCTCGACTTTGCCTGGAAGAACAAAGAGGTGACGCGACTGAGCATCTTATCCAAGGCCGGACAGGAATGCCGGCTGGTACACCGGCCCGGCATGCGCATCAGCAGCAACGGAAAAAAGATCAGCTATACGATACAGCCCAACGGCATCATCTCATTCGGTACGGTGAAGAACGCCGTTTACCGGGTGGAATAAGGACGATCATCACCAATCTTAAAATCAGTAACATGAAGCTTTACCGCAGACCAGCCTTTCTTTTCCTCTTTGTCATGGTATGCCTGACTAACAGTTTTGCGCAGACGAAGAAACTGACCCTGGAAGACATCTATGAGAACAGGCTCTATGGCTCCAAAGGCTATGGTCCCGTTCGATGGATGAAGGATAACAAAGGTTATTCCACCCTCGAGAGCAATAAGGAGGCCGGGGGCAGCGATATCGTCCGGTATGAGGCGGTTGGCGGAGCCCGTAAGGTACTGGTGAGCACCCGTCAGCTGGTGCCAGGGGGATCTTCCAAGCCCCTATCGATAGACAATTATATTTGGAGTGATGACAACCAGAAATTACTCGTGTTCACCAATACCCGGAAAGTATGGCGACTGAATTCAAGGGGAGATTATTGGGTGCTGAACCTTTCGGACGGTAAACTGAAGCAACTGGGCAAGGGCCTTGAAGAGGCCACACTCATGTTCGCCAAATTCTCACCCGACGGCGGCAGGGTGGCCTATGTGAGCAAGCTGAATATCTATACCGAGGACCTGGCCACGGGCAAGATCACCCAGCTGACCAAGGACGGCGGCAAGAACATCATCAACGGCACTTTTGACTGGGTGTATGAAGAAGAGCTGGGCGACCGCGATGGATTCCGCTGGAGCCCGGACGGGAAGCAGATCGCCTACTGGCAATCCGATACCAAGGGCGTGGGCACATTCTACATGATCAACAACGTGGATTCCAATTATTCCGTACCCATACCCCTGCCTTACCCGAAAGTGGGTACCACCAACTCGGCCGTGAAAGTAGGGGTGGTGCCGGCCGCGGGCGGGAAGACGACTTGGTTCAAGGTACCCGGCGACCCGCGCAACAATTACCTGGCGAGGATGGACTATATCCCCGGTTCCAACGAAGTGATGATCCAGCAGCTCAATCGCCTGCAGAACACGAATACCGTTTGGGTGGGCAATACCCAAACGATGGCGCTGAAGAATATATTGACGGATAAGGACAGCGCCTTCCTCGACATCCATGATAATATCGTCTGGCTGGATGATAACAAGTCCTTCACCTGGACCAGCGAAAGAGACGGCTGGCTGCATTTGTATAAGGTCTCCCGCGACGGGAAGGAGATGAAGCTGATCACGAAGGGGGCATTCGATGTGGTGAACATCAACTGCATCGATCCGGTGGGCGGTTATGTCTATTATATCGCATCGCCCGAGAATTTCACCCAGCGTTATCTCTACCGGAGCCGCTTAGACGGAGTGGGTAATGCGGAGCGCGTATCACCCGCTGCGATGGCCGGCCAGCATAGTTACCAGATCTCCGCCGACGCCCGCTATGCCATCCATAGTTTTGAGAACGCCACCACACCCAGGAGGATCTCGCTGATCGACCTCTCGACGCACCAGGAGATCCGGCTGCTGGAAGACAATGCCGTATTGCGTTCCCGGATCAAAGAGCTGGGACTGCGGGACAAGGAATTCTTCAAGGTGGACATCGGCGACGTGGTGCTGGACGCCTGGATGATCAAACCCATCGATTTCGATCCGCAGAAGAAATACCCGCTCATCGTACATGTTTACGGGGAGCCCGCCGGATCGACCGTGCAGGACAACTGGGGCACGGGAGATAACCTCTGGCACCAGTACCTGAGCAACCAACTGGGTTGCGTGGTCATCAGCATCGACAACCGGGGTACCCGCGTGCCCCGTGGACGTGATTTCAGGAAATGCATTTACCGGCAGATCGGTCTGCTAGCGGCCGATGACCAGGCCAAGGCCGCACAAAAGATCAGCGCCATGTATTCCTTCATTGATGATAAGCGCATCGGCATCTGGGGCTGGAGCGGCGGTGGGCAAATGACCCTGCATTGTATGTTCCGTCATGCCGATGTTTACAAGACCGGCATTGCCGTGGCCTTTGTATCACAGCAGACATTATATGACAACATCTACCAGGAGCGCTATATGGGATTACCCAACGATAATGTGGCTGGCTACCGCGACGGCTCGCCGGTCACCCATGCTTCCAAATTACAGGGCAACCTCATGATCATCCACGGCACCGGCGACGACAATGTGCATTACCAGAATTTCGAACTGCTGGTGAATGAACTGGTGAAGAACAATAAGCTGTTCACCATGATGGCCTATCCCATGCGCGATCACGGCATCAGCCAGGGAAAGAACACGACCCTGCATATGCGGAGGATGATGGAAAGGTTCTGGAAGGAGAATCTGTAATCTCGTCCTCGTCTCTGACGAGGATGAATTGGTTTTGCGACTTTGTCGCGATGCCTTCGGCATTTTATTTAACCACAGAGGCCACAAAGTTTTTGCACTGAGAGCACAAAGAAGTTCTTCGCGTACCATTGAGTCTTAGCGTCTTCGCGGTTAATTTTACCACAAAGGCCACAAAGATTTTGCACGGAGGGCACAAAGGAAGACTTTAGGGCCCCCTCCATCTCCCCCGAAGGGGGAGGGTTTGAAGACTCTACGAAAATGAAAACTCTTTTAAAGTATTATACACTCTGAAGTCTCCCCCTTCGGGGGAGGTTTGGAGGGGGCCTCTCTCTGTGGTTAAAAAAAACCTTAACTTTCTCTATTCAAAATCCACCCATGAGTACCTACCCCAGCATATTCAACGATGTCATCGGTCCGGTGATGCGCGGGCCCTCCAGTTCCCATTGCGCCGCGGCCCTGCGCATCGCGCGGCTTTGCCGTAACCTGGCGGATGATAACCTGAAAGAAGTGCTCATCGAATTCGACCCCAAGGGTTCCCTCGCCACCACGCACAAGAGCCAGGGGTCGGATATGGGCCTCTTCGGCGGATTCCTGGGCATGGAAGCCGATGACGAGCGCCTGCCGGAATCAGATAAGCATATCGTTACATCGGGCATAGCGGTCACGATCAAGATCGCGGACATTGGCGCGGAGCATCCCAATACCTACAAGCTCACGATGCGCAACGAAAAGGAGACCCGCCACCTCACCGCCATTTCCACCGGCGGCGGCATGATCGAAGTGACCGAGATCGACGGGCAAGCCGTATCCATGGCCGGCGATTATTATGAAACGTTGATCTATGGCGTGGATCTGAAAAAGCTGATCCCTTTCATCGAGGCTTCCATCCCTTATGATGAGCTCAACCTGCATGATGGGGAGAACGGATTCATCGAGATCAAGTCGCAGGCCTTTCCTGCTGAAGCGATACGCCAGGAATTGCTGGCCATGGAAGGGGTCCGTTGTATCAAATACCTGGAGCCCGTGTTGCCCGTGTTGGCAAGAAAGGGGCTCAGCGTGCCCTTCATCACTTGCAATGAGATGCTGGCCTATAATAAAGGAAAAGATAAATCGCTTTGGGAACTGGCGGTGGATTATGAATCGGCGCGCGGGAATATTACCGCAACGGAAGTATTCGAGCAGATGCGCCGTATCGTGCGCATCATGAGCCATGCCATTGAGACCGGTTTAAAGGGAACGCAGTATGCCGACCGGATACTGGGCAGTCAGTCGTTGCAGTTCAGGGATAAAATGGAAGGCGACCAGTTGCTGGGCGGCGATGCCAATAACCGGATCATCATGTATGTCAGTGCGATCATGGAAGTGAAGAGTTCGATGGGGGTGATCGTGGCCGCGCCCACGGCCGGCAGTTGCGGGGCCTTGCCCGGCGCTTTGATCGGCACGGCGCATAGTTTGGGATTGCCGGAGGGTGAATTGGTGAAAGCCATGCTTGCGGCCGGGTTGATCGGCGTCTTCATTGCCGCCCACGCCACATTTGCCGCCGAAGTGGGCGGCTGTATGGCCGAGACCGGCTCGGGCGGGGGCATGGCCGCGGCCGGTATCGCGGGCATGAAGAACGGGACCCTGCACCAGTGCCTGTCTGCCGCTTCGCTGGCCTTGCAGAACTCGCTGGGCATCATCTGCGACCCCATCGGCAACCGGGTGGAAGCGCCCTGCCTGGGCCGCAACGTGATGGCCGCAAGCAATGCCGTGTCCTGCGCCAATATGGCCTTATCGGATTACGAACAACTGGTACCCTTAGACGAAGTGATCGCCACCATGAAGGCCGTCGGCGACCGCATCCACCATACCCTGCGTTGCACCAACCTGGGCGGCCTCTCCATCACCAATGCCGCCAAGCGCATCGAAGCCCTGCTGGAAGAGCAACCGGGAACCGTATTCAAGAGTTGTTGATTTAAGCCTGCGGCTTTGCGGCCTGCGGCCGATGTCTCCCACAAAGACACAAAGTCACAAAGACAACCTTCGCGCACCTTTGCGTCTTTGCGCCTTCGCGGTTATCGTCATTGCGAGGAGGCATCCTGATGTATAGAAGGAAAGCAATCCCCCCAATACGAAGACTAACGCCTGCGGCTTGGCGGCCTGCGGCCGATGTCTCCCACAAAGACACAAAGCCACAAAGCAAACCCATGCCGTTGTTGGTATGCAGCCCGGAATTGTGTGATGGAGTACCAACAACTTCCCGGTTACCGTCATTGCGAGGAGGTATCCTGATGTATAGAAGGAAAGCAATCCCCTGAATACGGAGAGGAATACCAACGGTGAAAAAAGGATCACAGATTTGTAAAGATTATTTGATTACACAGATTACGGCCTGCGGCCGATGGATCCCACAAAGACACAAAGCCACTAAGAAAACCTTCGCGTAACATAGCGTCTCTGCGCCTTCGCGGTTAATTTTTACCACAAACCTGCCTGCCGGTAGGCAGGGGGCACTAAGTTTTTATACGAAGGACACAAAGGAAAAGCTTCTGGGCCCCCTCCAAACCTCCCCCCGTGGGGGAGGCTTCGAAGACTCTACGAAAATGAAGATTCCTTTAAAAGTATTTTACTCTATGAAGTCCCCCACGGGGGGATTTAGGGGGCTAACCCTCTGTGCCCTCTGTGGTAAATTTCCTTCTATTTTTTTACCACAGAGAATGCCCTCGCGCCTTCCCACTGAAACCTCCCACCACCCCCCACAACCACTGCTGTAAAAACAAAACCCAAACCGGGCATTTTCGATACATTTAACCCCGGCCCGATAAAAAAGCCAGACCATGAAAAAATTCCTTCTCTCCCTCCTGATCCTCATCACCGCCACCACCCAGGCCCAGCCCATCGTGCAGCGGATGTTCGACAAACACGCCAAGGGCTTCCGCAAGAGCCTCTCCTTTGTACAGGAGACCGGGTTTTACGTGAACGATACACTCCGCAAGACCGCCACCTGGTACGAAGTGCTCGTCTACCCCGACAAGCTGCGCATCGACATCGACGATCCCAGGTCTGGCAACGCCATCTATTTTGTGAACGACTCGGCCTATCGCTTCCAGAAGGGGGAGCTGAAGGGCAGGAATTACCAGCCGCACGACCTCGTTTTTGTATTGGGCGGCATGTATTCCTTCAGCCTGGAGGAAGCCTACAAGAAACTGAAGGCCATCGGCTACGATACGGAGAAGACTTACACTACCACCTGGAAGGGCAGGCCCGTTGTGGTGCTGGGCACCGATAAGGACGAGACCGAGAGCAACCAGTTTTGGGTGGATGCCGAAAAACTGGTGACGGTGCGGATCCTCAACAACAAGAACGGGCAGAAGACCGAGATCCTCTGCGACGACTATGTACCGCTGGGCCGGGGCTTATGCGAGACCAGCATCCAGTTCTTCATCAACGGCAAACTGCGCCAGACCGAAAAGTACCGGGAGCTGAAGGAGAATTTCACCCTCGATATGGATTACTTCGATCCTGGAAAGATGGGGAAGGTGGTCTATTGGGGGAAATAAGGCACCCGGTTACCGTCATTGCGAGGAGGCATCCTGATGTATAGAAGGAAAGCAAGGAAAGCAATCGGGAAAGCCCCCGAATGCGGAGACCAATACCACCGGTGAAAAAGGATCACAGATTATAAAAGATTAGCTGATTACACAGATTGCGGCCTGCGGCCGAATGATCCCACAAAGACACCAAGCCACCAAGAAAACCTTCGCGCCCGGTTACCGTCATTGCGAGGAGGTATCCCGATAGCTATCGGGAAAGCAATCCCCCGAATACGAAGCTGAAGGTTTTTTTTACCACAGAGGCCACAGAGATTTTGCACTGAGAGCACAAAGTAGAATCTCTGTGTTCTCTGAGTTGCCTTCCCTCTGTGCGCTCTGTGGTAAAATTGTCTTCATAATTATTAGTACAGAGCAAATTAGAAAACCTTCGCGTTCCCTCGCGTCTTAGCGCCTTCGCGGTTTTCGTCATAGCGCTTTCCCGGTCATCTGTTTTCAATATTATTGGATATATTTATTTGATAAAACACATCAGTAGTATGAACAACAGAACAAGGATCTTTTTTTATGGGATTGCGGCTTTCATCCTGGGGAACATCAACCCGGCTGCGGCTCAGAATCCCAAGGGGAACGGGTATGAATTGCCATTCAACGCGGTGGTTGCCACCAGTAGGGCGGGCACCACCATTTTACAGAAGGATGCGGAAATGCTGGCAGGCGGCGGGCTGTATTCATTTGACGGCATGAAGCTGGTGAACCTGAATCTTAGCTACCTGGATTTTGCCAAGGGTTCGCACCGGGGCACTTTTTACTCCGGCGTGAACCTGCGCAACAGCATCGGCGTTAAGAAAGCGCTGGGGGAATCGGACAATGATCTTACCAGCACCACATTCGGAACCGGTACCAAACTGATCAATACCCGATTCCGAAACTGGCGCATACAGGATTCCTGGTTTACAGGTTGTACCATCGACAGCAGCAGTTTGGTAAATACCATTATGGAGAATACCACCTTTACGGATGTTACACTGAAGAATACGACCATAACCCATAACCGGGAGTCTTTTTGGAACAATGTATTGTTTAAGGGCAGATCCGTTTCAGATGGATTGGTAATTGATAAAGGACGATTGTTCAATACCAGTTTTGCCGGTATGACCATGACCAATTCCCGCATTACAAACAGTAATATCAACAGCTGGCGCTGTACTGGATCCACGGCCAACCCGGTGAAGTTCATCGGCATGCGTTTTGACAGCGACAGTATTTTGAACATGAACCTGGTGTCGACCACCCTGGCGGGAACCGACAGTATCAATAACCTGAGCGTATTCGAGAATTGTTATCTATCTACCCTGAATTTCCAGACCTGCCAGATCGGCGCCGAATTCACCAATACCAAATGGAAACTGGGCTATGTGGTGAACACCCATTTCCTCAAGTCGGTCTTCAACCGTCTGCAGGTGACCGGCGGGGCTGATCCTTCACAGCAGGTCGTTTTCAACAACTGTAATTTCAGTCGCAGCCGTTTTGACGGGGAGGTTGTATTTACCTATTGTAATTTCACCAATTGCAGGTGGCCGGCCGGTCCCAAACCCGCGAATGTGCAGTTTGTGAATTGTACGGGGACGGTGTGGCAATAGGGCTGACTTACAAAAACCTATATGGTTTGCCGGGCGGCCATGTGTGAGTGGAAACCTTATAGCGTTTCAGGGAAAGCGGTTAATCATTCTTTTATATATACTACAACAAACGCTATAAGGTTACCCGCGCAATAGCCTGGCTGCAAACCTTATAGGTTTTTCACGTATTCCACCTGCACCTCATACAAGACCGAGGGCATATACTTCGCCCCCAGGCCAGCCCACAGGGCACTCGTATCCCCGAGGCTGAGCGAATACCGGGAAACCCTGATCTGCAGTATCCCGGGATCCAAATCCGGTGCATTGGCCGGTGTAAAGACCGGGTTTTGCTCAAAGAACAGGATCGACTGCTCCAGGAATTTCAATCCTTCCCCGTAATTAAGGGGGTTGAAATACGCGGAGACCAGTACATACAATTTGGTATGTCCAATCCTGCTGCCTTCTGCCTGTACCGCCTGGGATCTCAGGTTTTTATCCTCCTCCACCCGCACCAGGGAAAGGGCCACTTTATTCTCTGCCTGTTCCGGCATGCTGCCATCGGAGTTAAGCACCGCGGAAAGGATGGCGCAGCTTTCGTTTAGCTTGAACCGCTGCATGAGGAATTCATTGAGGGAACGGGTGAGGAGGCTGAGGGAGGTGTGGAGCATGGGATTACTGAGGGGAAGGTAGAAACTTTCTTTATAAATAGGCTGCTATGAAATTCTTTGTAATATTTCCTTTAATTGTTTTATGGCTTCACTTGAAAACTGTATTGACTGGCTAACCTTCCCTGGCATTTTTCTCTCATCAGATCCATAAGTGTCCAATTGCAGAATTTTCTTTCCATTTACGGTTTCAATGATATAGCAAGTACAATCAACCTCTTTGTGTATAGACTCGCGATCTTTATGCCCTAAAACGAGCTTGGTTACAAGTGCCATGTATAAACAGTTTAAAAGCGTTAAGGAAGATTTTGATTTATTGAATAACAATATAATGTTTATTCGTAGAATAATTTATAAAAACCATTCAGTAAAAAAAAGACAAGCGGATTTAAAAACAACTAAAAAACAAGCTCAATATTCACCAATAAGAAAGATTATTTTTCAGCAACAAATGTCCTCGGATCAACTATCGGCAAAAAAGCATTGTGCAAAAACGTTCCCTTAAATGTAGAAAACATGATACCCCGGGTTGTGGATAGAGAAATGGAATTTAGTATTTCCACCAAGGCTTTTGGAATAACAATTTTGCCGTCTGTTTCAGTGGTTATTACCTCATCAAAATTGTGTACTGAGTAAATGCAACTGCCACAGGAACCCAGTATAAGCTTATGGTTCTCACTTTTTATTTCAATATCAACAATAACAAAGATTAATTTATTGCCTGCATCCGCTTTACTTTCAATATTAATATTAAAAGAAAAACTGGTAAAAGACACTCCTGTTTCAAAAGGTAAATTGATTGTACCCTTCAATAGTTCGATCGCTTTTAACTGCAAATCGACTTTTAAGTCTTTATCAATTATTTGAGACATAGTAATTAAGCTTTCATTTGTGATGTTAAAGGAATCAATGATTCACAAAGGCTTCCTGAAAAAAGTACTGACCAAGAACCAATTGATTTGGATACAGGAGTATCAATCTTAATGCTTTGAGGTGCTTCACTTCTTGTAGTAACTATATGCACCCTGTTCACCACCTGTATTTGCTTAGGCGCAAAAAGTTCCGCTACGGAGGTCTCCAATGCCGCCGCAATCTCAACAAGTGTGTCTACTGTAAAATTTTGGGTGCCGCTCAGCCACTTTGAAATTTCCGAAGGGTTCTTGTTCACTTTTTCAGCAAACTCGCTTTTGCTCCAGCCCTTAGCCTTGATCAGGTCATCGAGGCGGGCGGCCAGGGACATTTTATTGTTGATCTGCTCCCTCTCCAAAGGAGTTATTTCCTGTAGTAACTGGCTAAGTACAGCGCTGCTGTGCTTTTTTGCCTGTTTGCTATTCGTCATTATCGGTTATGGTTAGGTTTCCTGTTAATCTGGATCCATCTGGCGACCATTTCAGGTCCCCGGATTTAAGTCGCTGCATAATATCTTTTGAAACTTGTATCATTGTTTCAGCTTTCAACGTCAATTTTTCATCATCCTGCCAGGCTCTTATGCCGGGTGGTTTAGGGCCTCCTCCTCCCAGAATGATAGCAATAGTCCCGTACCGGATGCAATAGAGCCTTAAAGCGCTATCAGGGTCATCATATAAAGCACAAACCCCATCGCCTGGCTTTCCTTCGTTTAATCGAAAAAACTGTTCTCTAGCCCCCAACTTATGAGCCATTGCCTGGATCCTGGCCAGTATATTACTCACTTCCGCTTTGTAAAAAGGTATATTTTCATCGATGAAATGCTCAAGTAAAGTACGATCATCTCCCTCCTGGACGATGGAGTAGATGGTTGTGATGCTGCCGGAAAGGTCTTCGAGTTCAACAATTTCGTAATTCACCTTGATTAAACAGGATAGGCTAAGTTAACGTAAGGGTTCGGTTTATATTTCACCTGTAAGTAAAATTTCGGTAAAAATAGGCAATTAATTCATAGTATAAGCAATTTAATTAGAGATATAAGTTAATTTTTAATTTAGTATTAAAATGCCTGAAGGGTCCTAATATATTTTAGTAGACACATTACTTGAAAATAAATTTGCTTAAATATTTGTTTTTGTGATCATGTTATGTACCTTTGCCTAAATAATCGTTTATAATCGATTGAAAACGGCTGTAAAAAATATAGCATCTATACAAACTGGCCTTTTTGCCAAACCTGCCGCGAAAGGAGAGGTCCTGTACCTACAGGCAAGACATATTAAAGAAAACGGCGAATTGGAAAATAACCTGTTTCCCAGGTTGGGCTATGACCCAGGTACAGAAAAACACCTGCTTTCCCCCGGGGATGTATTATTGGTATCTAAAGGAACCAGGAATACGGCCGCCGTTTTTCAGCAACAGGATTACCCGGCCGTGGCTTCTACTTCATTTTTTGTTATTCGGTGTAAGGAAAAAACCATCCAGCCGGATTTTTTAGCCTGGCTGCTGAACAGTGAAAAGGTTCAGCAGACTTTGAAAGAACAGGCGATTGGGACCGCCATCGTTTCCATATCAAAATCGGTATTGGAAAACCTGGTTATCCCCCTGCCGGATCTGAAAACACAACAGGCGGTTTTAACCATTGCCGGCTTGCGCAATAAGGAGAAAAGCATTAAACAGCAAATAGAGGCTCTTCGGGAAAAACAAATTCAACAACAAATCAGCAAAGCCATAAAATAATGAACATGATAAAAAAGATCACCCAGAAAGACATCAACGATGCGGTTTGGAAAGCCTGTGACACATTCCGCGGCAGCATTGACCCCAGTGTGTATAAAGACTATGTACTGACCATGCTCTTCATCAAGTACCTCAGTGATGTACACGACGATAAATACGAGACCTACCTGGCCAAATACAGCGGCGACCATGAACGGGCAAAGCGGGCCATGCAGCACGAACGATTTGTGGTGCCCGACCACAGTCACTTCAAATACCTTTATGAGCACCGCAATGAAGCCAATATCGGCGAACTCATTAATATAGCCCTGACCGACTTGGAAGAAGCCAACCGGGAGAAACTCTACAGCGAGGACGGCGCCGGGATCTTCCAAAACATTGACTTTAACAGCAGCAAGCTGGGTGAACCTAAAGACAAAAACACCCGCTTGAAAAACCTGTTGCTTGATTTTAACAAGGAAGCGCTCGACCTGCGGCCCTCACATCTGGATGTGGTGGACATCATCGGGGGTGCCTATATGTTCCTCATTGAAAACTTTGCCAGCGATGCAGGAAAAAAAGCGGGTGAATTTTTCACACCCAAAGAAGTCTCTACCCTGATTGCCAAGCTTACCAAATCAAAACCCGGCTCACGGATATGCGACCCTACCTGTGGTTCCGCTTCACTCCTGATCAAAGCCGGCGAAGAGGTGGGTACGGATAATTTTTCCTTGTACGGCCAGGAAGCCAATGGCAGCACCTGGGCGCTGGCGGTGATGAACATGTTCCTGCATGGGTTCGACAATGCCACCATCCGCTGGGGCGATACCATCCGTAACCCTAAACTGAAGGAAGGCGACATGCTGATGAAATTCGATACCGTGGTAGCCAATCCGCCTTTTTCCCTGGACAAATGGGGCAAGAGTGACGACAAGGAAGAAAACAAAGCCAGTGACAGTTTTGACCCCGAAACCGATAAATACAACCGCTTTTGGCGGGGCACCCCGCCCAAGAGCAAGGGCGACTGGGCCTTTATCAGCCACATGATTGAGACCCTGAACGAGCACGGCAGAGCCGGAGTGGTAGTACCGCATGGTGTATTGTTCAGGGGAAGCAGCGAAGGCCGCATACGCCAGCGCACTATTGAAGAAAACCTGCTGGAAGCCGATTGGTTTACCCGCCAACCTGTTTTTGGTACCGGCATCCCCGCAGCGATACTCATTTTCAACAAGCAAAAGAGCACGACAACTTCTTGTTCATTGATGCCAGCCAGCACTACGAAAGCGCCAAAACCAAAACAAGCAAGGGCCGGCGATATTGAGCATATTGTTAATACCTACAGTGATTTAACATCCGGCAAGCTAAAACCCGGTGTAGTTGAAGACAAGTTCAGCTATGTAGCCACTGCCGCAGAAATACAGGAAAACGACTTTAACCTGAACATCCCCCGCTATGTGGACACCTTTGAAGAAGAAGCCGAAGTGGATATCAAGGCCGTGCAGATGGAGATTAATCAACTGGAAGAGGAATTGAAATATGTGCAAGGAGAAATTTGTAACATCTTAATATCATTGGGCGTATGAGAGAAAAAGTCAAATATCCGAAAGAATGGGAGCTATTTAACAATTGCTTCGTTAGCAGATAATAATAAAGATTATTTCGATGATGGGGACTGGATAGAGGCTGAATATTTAACTGATGCAGGAATAAGGCTTATTCAAACTGGGAATATTGGAGAAGGTGTTTTTATTAACAAGGATAAAAGGAAATATATATCCGAAGAGTCGTTCACTAAATTAAAATGCAAAGAATTAAAGGCTGGCGATATTCTTATTTGTCGATTGGCAGACCCAGCTGGAAGAGCCTGCATTCTACCAGATATTGGTGAAGAAAAAATGATAACCTCTGTTGATGTGTCTATTTATCGTCCTAAAGAAGATGTTTCTGATAGAGAATTTTTAATAGCTTCTATGACCACGTCAAACTGGTTTAATGAAATAAGAGAAAGATGTGGAGGTTCAACCAGAACAAGAATTGCAAGAAGTGAGTTGGGAAAAATGAAAATTCCCCTCCCTCCTCTTCCTGAGCAAAAAGCCATAGCTCGCATTCTGAGTACGGCAGACACTGCGATCCATACCACCGAAAAAATCATTGCCCAAAAAGAACTCCGCAAAAAATGGTTGATGCAGCAGTTGTTGACAGGGAAGAAAAGATTGAAGGGGTTTGGTGGGGAGTGGAAAGAATATTCTTATGAGAAGATTCTAAAAGTAATCAAACGAAATTTTGATTGGGATGAAAACGAGTTGTATAAACTGATAAGCGTAAGGCGTAGGTCAGGTGGAATATTCTATCGTGAGGCTTTGTATGGACGTCAAATATTAGTAAAGACTCTAAGAACAGCAAATGAAGGAGATTTTCTGTTTTCAAAAATGCAAATCTTACACGGGGCATCGGCATTGGTTACAAAGGAATTCGACGGGCGAAGATTTCTGGCTCCTATATAGCTGTTGTTCCAAAAGATATGAAGTTATTGAATATGGAGTTTTTTCAATGGTATTCTCAAACTCCTTACTTCTATCATCAAACATATATCTCAAGCTACGGTGTACATATTGAGAAAATGACTTTTGATTTCGATACGTTTCTTCAGCTCGAAATGAAACTTCCATCCATTGAAGAACAATGCGCTATTGCCAAGGTGTTGCAAGCGGCAGATAAAGAAATCAGCCTGCTGAAAGCCAAAGCAGAGAAGTTGAGGGAGCAGAAGAAGGGGTTGATGCAGATTCTTATTAACCGAAAAAAAAAGGTTGAAATTATAATCTAAAAAATTTAAAACAAATGAATCAATCTAAATTCGATGGGGGTTGAGAAGATTTTAGTCGCTTTAGTTGCATTATCTAACCTGGATATAATAGTTTTTACCCTTTTATGGTTATTCATCAATTCTTTCAGAGACTTTAAATCAACTTTGATTTCTCTTACGACCTTAGAAGTAAATGAAACGATTACATATGGACTTTTTTTCAGGATTACTGGGAGGGGCATTTTATTGTCTTAGAAGTCTCTACCAAAGATTAGGTGAAACTTTTACACCCATAGACAATTCATCAACAGGACCTAGCACTGGACTAAATATAAAGACATGGTTTTTTGGTATTTATATAGACCAATACAAGGGGGTGTTCTGGCATTGATTTTACTATCTCTGCTTGACAGTAATTTAATTTCGTTAAAACAATTCACCTCCGAAAATCTTAAATCCTATTTTACACTTATCGCAGTAGGGTTTTTATCGGGCTTTGGATGTCATGAGTTAATACATAAAATTCAGAAGTGATATCTGTTGTTTTTGCCAAGGCAAAAATCGGCAACCCTACTTCTGAAACGAAAGTAATAGAAAACAATAATGGAAAATAAATGAGTTATGGATTTTCACACAAAATTCAGGGCGTTTCAGTTAGAAACTGATGGTTCACTCTTCTCTTATTATAAAGAAAATGCGTATTATTTGATCGAAGCCAGGCTTCCGAAGAAGGGACTATCAATTTTAATTGAGGATATAAAACTACATGGTAAAGAGACTATCGATGTATTACATATTACAAGCTGGGATACCGACCATTGTAGTTATAATGATTTAATTCAAATTTTAAATAATCTGAGACCAAATCTGATTGAGGTCCCCTCCTATGAACCCGAAACGGATTCGGGTCGGCTTTGTAAAAAAACAATTCTAGGTTATGATGATATTCATCAGAAATATAAGCCCAATGTACAAATAATATCTAAGGGGTATATTGATCAATTGCCAACTGCTGAAGCCCTAGGTACAAATAACGTAATTTATCATTCAACTTATGAAAATGATAATAAGAACAACATGTCGCTTATAAAGTTATTTCGTTCAAATGGCTTTAATGTGTTAAGTCTGGGAGATTGTGAATCACAAGAGATTGCTAATTATTTATTAAGAGTAAATTTTATTACCACAGAAGTTGATGTATTAATTCTGCCACATCATGGAGCAGATAATGGTTTCTTAACAGGGACATTTCTGGACATAGTAAAACCCAAACTAGCAGTATGTTCTTCAAATCACGGAAATGAGTATGACCACCCAAGGCTAAACATCCGGAATTTATTAAGCGCTAGAAATATCCCTTTAATGACTACAAAAAGGGGTGATATTATTGTCTTTCAGGAAAAAAGAGAAGAAGTTGCTGCAATAAATCTGATAAGTAACAATGAAGAGCAAGAGCCAACAAAGTTTTTTACTCCTAAAAGATTTACTTAATGGACACACCAAGCTTTAAAGAAGACCATGTCAGCCAGATCCCGGCAATACAAATGCTGGCGAACCTCGGCTATACTTATTTAAGCCCGGCGGAGACCGAGCGATTGAGAGGGGGGAAAAGCACCAATGTGTTGCTGGAAGATGTTTTGCGGAAACAGTTGAAGGAAATCAACAGCATCCGGGTCAGCGCCACCAAAACCAGCATTTTTACCGATGAGAATATCGAGAAGGGGGTCCTGGCACTGAAAACCCTGCCCATGAACGAGGGTTATATTGCCGCCTGTGAAAAGGCCTACAACTTACTCACCCTTGGGCAGGCATTGGAGCAAAGCGTGGACGGCGACAAAAAGAGTTTTACCCTGCAATACATCGACTGGAATAACATCGGGAACAATGTATTTCATGTAACCGAAGAATTCAGCGTCATGCGCAGCACCAGCAAGGAACATTACCGTCCCGACCTGGTACTGTTCGTCAATGGTATTCCGCTCTGCATCATTGAGTGCAAGCGGCCGGACATGAAAAAGCCATTGCAACAGGCGATCAGCCAGCATTTACGCAGCCAGCAGGAGGATGGTATCCGAAGCCTGTATGTGTATGCTCAGCTTACCCTGGCAATCGCTACCCAAGAAGCCGCTTATGCCACCAATGCCACTCCCGAAAAGTTTTGGGCGAAGTGGCAGGAGAAATTCAGCAGTGAGGAGGAAGAAAGTGATTATAAGACACATTTGCTTGATCTGAAAAATCGACCCCTTTCCAATGCTGCAAAAGACCAGCTATTTGCCGACCGGTTTAAATACGTTCGCCAGTACTTTGACGCTTTGGAGCAGGAGGAAATATTGCCTACAGTTCAGGATGAATACCTGCATGGGCTCTGCCGCCCGACAAGGCTGATAGATCTTGTTTTCAATTTCGTTTTATTCGATAATGGAGGAAGAAAATCGCCCGGTACCAGCAGTTTTTCGCGATAAAAAAATCCATGCAACGGATACGGAACATTGAGAATGGCCGGCGAAAAGGTGGTGTTATCTGGCATACGCAGGGAAGCGGAAAATCCCTGACCATGGTGATGCTGGCACAGGCCATTGCTATGGAGCCGGGCATTCGCAACCCTAAAATTGTATTGGTTACCGACCGGACCGACCTGGACAATCAGATCACCGGCACGTTCAGGAAATGTGGCAAGTTTGTAGAAAATGCCGGCACCGGTCAACGCCTGGTGGAATTGTTGGAAAGTAAAACTGATGCGGTGGTAACCACCATCATCAACAAATTTGTGGCAGCGGTAAAGAAAATAAAGAAACCTTTAACAAGCCCCGACATTTTTGTTTTGGTGGACGAAGGGCACAGAACGCAGCACGGCATTTTTAACATCGACATGCAAAAGACCCTGCCCAATGCCTGTTTCATTGCCATGACGGGCACTCCACTTTTCAAAAAGGACAAGAGCACCGCGGTCAAATTTGGAGGCATGATTGACACCTATACGGTTGACCAGGCGGTTACCGATAAAGCAGTCGTTCCCCTGTTGTATGAAGGAAGATTGGCCTTACAGGATGTAAATGCCAGTCCGATTGATACTTTTTTCAGCATGGTTTCAGAACCATTGACCGACTATCAAAAAGCAGACATCAAGAGAAAGTTTGCCCGGTACGACCACCTGAATTCAGCCGAACAGAAAATGAGAATGATCGCCTGGGACATCAGTTACCACTTCCGGGACAACTGGCAGGGAAGCACACCGTTCAAGGGTCAGCTGGTTTGCGACAAGAAAATAAATGCCATTAAGTACAAGGAGATATTAGACGAAATTGGCATTGTAAGCAGCGAGGTGCTGATTTCATCCATTGACGAGCGTGAGGGGGAGGACAGCGTCTATGCCAAGTCGACTGAAAAGGAAAATCAGTTCTGGAAAAAAATGATGGACGAACACGGGAACCCCAAAACCTATGAGAAAAACATCATTAGCCGCTTTAAAAATCAGCCCGACCCGGAAATCATTATCGTGGTGGATAAGCTGCTTACCGGTTTCGACGAGCCAAAGAACACCGTGCTCTATCTCACCAGGAACCTGCAGGGCCATAAGTTATTACAGGCTATTGCCAGGGTAAATCGCATTTATCCCGATAAGGAATTCGGCTACATCATTGACTATTATGGGGTGATCGAAAACCTAGGAGATGCCTTGAAAATGTATTCCTCCTTTGAGGAATTTGAAAATGAAGACCTGACAGGTACCCTTACCAATATGTCAGATGAGATCAATAAGCTACCGCAAAAGCATTCAGAGCTTTGGGATATTTTCAAGACCATTACCAATAAACGGGATGCGGAAGCTTACCAGCAATTGTTGAAAGACGAAGCGATAAGGGCCATCTTCTACGATAAACTGGCGGCATTTGCCAAGAGCCTGAAACTAGCTCTGGCTTCCATTCAGTTTCACAAAGAAGTGGAAGAAAAGACCATCAACCGCTACAAAGAAGACCTGGGCATGTTCCTGAAACTACGTTTGGCGGTGGTGGAACGATACAGTGATGAAATTGACTACAGGCAATATGAAGGGCAAATTCAGAAACTGATCGACACCCATATCACCACAGAGAAAATTGAAACCATTACCGGGCTGGTTAACATTTTTGATAAAGAAAAATTCCAGGAGGAAATCGAAAACACGTTGGGAAAAGCTGCCAAGGCGGACAAGATTTCCAGCCGGACAGCAAAGCACATCACTGAAAAAATGGATGAGGATCCTGCCTTTTACAAAAAGTTCTCACAAATGTTAAAAGAAACCATTGCAGAATACGAAGCCAAACGACTTAGTGAAGCAGAATACCTGGGCAGGGTGATGGAGATCATGAACCATGTTTTGGCACATACAGACCATGACATGCCGGAGAAGCTCCAGGATAGGGATGTAGCCCGGGCCTTTTATGGCTTAACTCTTGAAGCACTGACAGAAAAATCCAGGATGGCGTTATCTGCAAAATGGTTTCTACAGAGGCGGCATTGCATTGATGATCTTATCCGGGGAGTCGGTTCTAGACAACGGCAAATCCATCATTGACTGGCAATTCAAAACAAATATTCGGGTAAGCTGCTCATTGAAATCGGGGACTACCTTATTGACGAAGTACAGAGACAAATACAAAGTGATTTGTCATTTGGTGAAATGGATAAGATCGCCGGGGATTGCATTGAAGTAGCCAAAATCCGATACAAGTCATGAAAGCCTTCATTCAATTCGGAAGCAAAAGAATAGATTTTCGGGTGATTCATTCAGGAAGAAAGTCACTGGGAATTACAGTAACGCCGGATATGGAAATTCTAGTGAGTGCGCCGGCAGGCACGTCCATGGAAAAAGTGAAAGAGAAGATCAAAAAGAAAGCCCCCTGGATCATTAAACAGCAAAGTTTTTTTCTCTCCTTTCAACCCAAGACACCCCAAAGGAAGTTTATTAGCGGAGAAACTCATTTGTATTTGGGCAGACAATATCGTTTACAAGTAAAACTCGGGATAACTAAATCAGTGAAGTTAAAAGGGCAATTCATTGAAGTGGTATGCCCTGATAAAGCACGTGCCAAAGAGCTGCTTTGGGACTGGTACTTGCAGCATGCGCATACAAAGTTTAGCACAATCGCTGAGCCCTTAATTAACCAATTTAAAAAACACAAAGTAGCGCCCAGCTCAATCGTATTGAGAGAAATGCCAACCCGCTGGGGAAGCTGTACGCCAAAGGGAAAAATCATCTTAAACCCTGAATTGATCAAGGCCCCCAAAGGATGTATTGAATATGTGATCATCCACGAACTCTGCCATTTAGTTCATCACGACCACACTCAAAAATTCCTTGATTTACCAACTAGGGAAATGAGAGATTGGGAAAAGTGGAAAATGAAGTTAGAGAAGTTGCTGGCGTAACAGTTTTCGAAATCCTCTTAAATAAACCTGATCATGATTAAAGAATTGTCAAAACAGCTTCAACTTTCCGAAGAGAAGACTAAAGAGTGCTTTAATGTATTCCTAAAACAACTGCATTTCTTGGTTTATAAAGAAAAGTATTTACCTAATACTCTTGTTTCTGTTTATTCTGAATTAGAGGACGATGGTCTATTGAACTATTGGGCAATTGTTGAAAATGTTATCAGAAAAACTGGAGCCAATGATGATTTTATTTTAGATTGGTCGTATCGGTTAGGGAATTTGTATGCATCTGATGAGTCACTTAATTTGGAAGAATATTTCGCAACAATCAAAAGGGATTTTGATACAAAACAATGAGAGGTACAAGTGATCCCTAGATCACCCCTCTGGCGCAAGTGTTCCTCACCACAATACCACTCCATTTAGATGCCGCCTCCAGGATCACTTGGGAATTTTAACTCTCCAGGATCCGATAGCTATTGAATCCTGACTTCTTAGATAGGCACAAGTTATCCTTAGCCATCCCGATAATAGAGAAGTGGTTTTGGAGGGGAACTCGTGGGCCGGACGAGGCCAGTCGTTTACAGATGATGAGCTAACGTCAGGCCCAAATTGTGTAAATGGCGATGTTGGCGGTAGTTTTTTATGAACGAACTGGAAGAGCGATATTAACCACCATTTCATCGTTATTAACCTTAATATGCTCATCCAGTAAAGGATTTTCAATTCCGAACTCTTTCACTATGTACTCATTTGAGGTTTATCTGAGTTCACCTGATATTTCAGATTTAATGTGAAAATAATGGCAACGACCTTTATTCGGATGGTCTACGAGATAATAAATATCCAAAAGTCCGACCCAACAAGTACCGAAGTGTCCAGGGTCCTCGCCGGGTGTAGCAAACTCGCCATTCATCATATCGAGTATGTCGTCTGTCTGATAAATGTAGTTTTTTGAAAATTCAACAACCTTTTTTATTTGCTGTCTTTCGTTTTCAAAAAAATCAAGTACCATTTTGTTTAAATTTCGCGTAATAAGTATATAAAATAAAGCCTTAACTGATGACGATTTTCTTTTAAAATTACCGCCAACTCTCAAATACCCACAGGTCAGAGTATCTGACTTTACGACAATTCAGAGTAATAGTCTTATAATAAACAAGATAAAGTAAAATACAAAAAATCAGTAAGATGTAACAACTGGAACTGTAAAAAGGATGGGAAAGGGTATCTATACTTAAAACAAAGTATGATTCCCTTTTCATTGGCGTAAGCCCGCCTGCCCGCCATTGCGCAGCAAATATGACGGAGCAAGGCCGCAGACAAGATTTCGACTGTTAGAGCCCTCTACTTCCCCCTTGCCCACGGCACCAACACACTCGTCCTTTTCTTATACTCCTCAAAAGCGGGGTTGCCGGCCTTTTTCTTCTCCAATAAGGGAATGCCCGATACAAAGACCAGCAGGAGCAGGATGGAGAGGGGGCTGATGATGAAGAAGAGGCTGTTCTCCAGGGGGAGGGTAATGATGAAGATGCCCCACCACATGAGGATCTCACCGAAATAATTGGGGTGGCGGGAGTATTTCCAGAGGCCGGTCTGCAGGATGGCGCCGGGCTTTTTGTGTTTGACAAAGACCGATAACTGGTAGTCGGCGACAGTTTGGAAGAAGAACCCGATGAGCCAGCAGGCCGTTCCGGTCCAGGTACTAAGTCCCCAGCCAGCCGGCTCTGCCACCGCGGCATTGATCACCGGCGAAAAAATGACCAGCAGCAGAAGGCCCTGCAATAAAAAAACCTGCAGGTAGCTGCGCCAGTAAAAGGTCTTGCCCCATTGCTCCCGCCAGGCCCGGTAGCGGTAGTCCTCGGTCTTGTTCTTATTCCTTAAGTAAATGTGCACGCTCAGCCGCAGGCCCCAAAGGGTCACCAGGGCGTATAACAAGGTCAGCACAGGATACCGGGGGCAGGTAAAGAACAGGAAGCCGCAAAGCAGTACATAGCCCAGTCCCCAGGCGATATCGGCCACGTCGTTTCTTTTTTTGATCAGGGCCACCCCGTACCAAAGGCTGGCATAGGCGAGGATGATCAGTCCGCATTGTATGAAAAGGGTCATCATTCAGCTCACCCATTTTACGATATAATAACCGGCGGTGCTGACCAGGGCGGTGAGCAGGGCCCCCCAGGCCATGTCGATGAATACGATGGGCAGGGGCCAGTTCTTGAGGGTGGCCAGGTTGGTGAGGTCGTAAGTGGCATAGGTAAAAAAGCCGAAGAGGGCGCCGCTCAGCACGGCCTTTGCCAAACTGTTCTTCTCTATGGCCGGTAAGATGGCGAAATAAAAGATACCCACGATGAACAGGAGGTAAAAGATAATGGCGGCGGTCCAGTTCACGGTATCACTCAAAAAGATCCAGGTATTTGCGGTACAGGTTCCTGGCGATCAGTCCCAGCCATACCATATCAATGGCAAAGAAGACCAGGGTCGTAAGGAGGTAGCTGATGATGAGCTTTGGGATTGACATTGGCTAAAGTTAGTGAAAGCGAGTGGTAATAAAAAGAGGGTAAATGGACTTACACTTCGAGCGCAGCGAGAAGTCTGTGTCTTTTCTTTTTTTTGGCAGCTGTCATTCCGAGCGGAGCGAGGGATCTGTTCCTCGCTCCGCTTGGAACGAGTTTCCTCACTTCGTTCGGAATGTGTTTCCTCGCTGCGCTCGGAATGACAGTTCGTCGCTTCGCACGGAGTGAGTTTCCTCACTTTGTTCGGAATGTGTTTCCTCGCTGCGCTCGGAATGACAGTTTCTCGCTTTGCAAGGGCTGCTGTTCCTCGCTACGCTCGGAAAGACAATGTTTTTAAAGAGAAATCAGATGTCTTACAGAGCTTGTTGTAGCAGTTCTTTCCTCTAAGAGGAGTGTTCCCTACCCATCTGCTTCTTTCGTACCTTTAGTTCATGCGTTCATCCACCTTCTTGCTTTATGGCGCCAACGGGTACACCGGCGAACTGATCGCGCGGCATGCCGCCGAATATGGCCTCAAGCCCATACTGGCCGGCCGCAGAAAAGAAATGATCGAACCGCTGGCCGGAAAGCTCGGCTTGCCCTGGCTGGTCATCGACCTCAATGACAAAGCAGCCCTGGTATCGGCCTGAACGAAGTGGCTGCGGTCATTCATGCAGCGGACCCTTTGAGTTCACGGCCAAACAGATGGTGGAAGCCTGCCTGCAAACCGGTACCCATTACCTGGACATCAACGGGGATATTTCCGTATTCGAGCTGATCAGGCAATACGATGAAGCGGCTAAACAGGCCGGGGTCATGTTACTGCCGGGAGCGGGATTTGATGTGGTACCCACCGATTGCCTGGCCGCGCTGCTGAAAAAACAGCTCCCGGATGCGGTATCACTCAAACTGGCTTTTGCCACCCTGGGCGGCGGGATCTCGCATGGCACGGCGATGACGATGGCCAGCAAGATCGGCGAGGGCGGCGCGGTACGCAAGAACGGCCGGATCGTAAGGGCGCCGCTCGGACAAAAAGGCCTTTGGGTCGATTTTGGCGCCAAACGATTATTCGTCATGAGTATTCCCTGGGGAGATATCTCCACCGCCTACTTCACCACGGGCATACCGGATATCGAAACCTTTACCGGCGTGCCCAAAAAACTCTACCGCCTCTTAAAACTGCAACCACTGTTCAACTGGCTCTTACGCACCGGTTTCGTCCGCAACTACATCAAAAAGAAGATCAGCAGCCGCCCTGCCGGTCCTGCCGATGAACAAAGACGCCGGGCTACCGGTTTCGTGTGGGGGCAGGTGACCAATGCAGCCGGACAAACGGCTACCGCCAGGCTTTCCGGTCCGGAAGGATATACCCTCACTACGCACAGCGCTCTGATCATCGTACAAAAGGTACTGAATGGACAGTTCAAGCCGGGCTACCAGACCCCGGCCAGCGCCTATGGGGAGGACCTGGTGCTGGAGGTTCCGGGGGTTGTACGGGAGATAGTTTAAAGGATGGATCCCCATTGAATTGTAAAATGAATTCAGTCGCTCCCACTTCGAGCGAAGCGAGAAGTCTGTTCTCTCCAACCAACACGTACTGTCATTCCGAGCGAAGCGAGGAAACTTGGGTTTCTCGCTGGGTTTGGAGCTTAGGTTTCCTCACTGCGTTCGGAAGTGAGATACCTCGCTGCGTTCGGTAACTAGGTTCCTCACTGCGTTCGGAAGTGAGATACCTCGCTGCGTTCGGTAACTAGGTTCCTCACTTCGTTCGGAATGACAGTTGTTTTGAAAATTATAAAATTAGGTACCTCGCTGCGCTCGGTAACAATGTACCTCACTTCGTTCGGTAGCTAGGTTTCCTCACTTCGTTCGGAATGACAACGGTTTTTTAAAAAGAAGAAAAGATTTCTCGCTTCGCTCGAAATGGAAGTCAGCGAACCGTTTTTTCACGCGGTTTTATGGTGAAAAGCACAGTGAATATTTTACTTAATGGACGAATCTTTGTGATCAGGAATATTTATCACGATGCACAGACCCGGCACTGTATATTATATCTACATTGTTACCAACCCGAACAAAACGACATTATATATTGGTGTTACCAATAATTTGCCAGCCAGGATCGTTGAGCATTGGATGAACAGGGGTCGTCCTGAAACATTCGCCGGAAAGTATTTTTGTCACAATCTCATCTACTATGAAGCCTTTCAATACATTCAAAAAGCCATAGCCAGGGAAAAAGAAATCAAGAAATGGAACCGGGAAAAGAAAGAAGCGCTGATCCAGACAAAGAATCCCGAATGGGTTTTCTTAAATGAGCAAATATGCGGACAATGGCCACCGGAAAAGATCATAAAACGCTTTTAACCACTCCCACTTCGAGCGAAGCGAGAAGTCTGTCCTCTCTACACACAGCACTTGCTGTCATTCCGAGCGAAGCGAGGAAACCTAAGGGCAGTGGGTTTCGAGGTGTTTTGCAGTTGTTGTTGTGGGGCTTCTTCGCAGCGCTTGGGATTTAAGTACCTCGCTGCGCTCAGTATTTAGGTACCTCGCTTCGCTCAGTATTTAGGTACCTCGCTTCGCTCAGTATTTAGGTACCTCCTGCGCTCAGTATTTGGGTTCCTCGCTTCGCTCAGTATTTAGCTTGCTCCTTCCTCATTTGGTCCTCGCTTCGCTCAGTATTTAGGTACCTCGCT
Source organism: Chitinophagaceae bacterium (assembly GCA_016721725.1). Lineage (GTDB taxonomy): Bacteria > Bacteroidota > Bacteroidia > Chitinophagales > Chitinophagaceae > Ferruginibacter. Next base: position 984,914 of record JADKHN010000001.1, read on the forward strand.
TCGCTCAGTATTTAGGTACCTCGTTTCGCTCAGTATTTAGGTACCTCGCTTCGCTCAGTATTTAGGTACCTCGCTTCGCTCAGTATTTAGGTTCCTCGCTTCGCTCGGAAAGACAGTGGTTTTGTAAAAAGAAGAATCAGATTTCTCGCTGCGCTCGAAATGGAAGCGAGGAAACTGAAGAGCAGTCGATTTTGAGTCATTCCGCAGCGATAGCTGTAGCGGTTCCTTTATTTGGCATGAGTATTCCTTACGCATTACTTTCCATTTTCCCGAAAGTTCCGGGATCACCCAGGCCTCTCAGGACGAGTGAATAGGAATATAGAATATTTGTTTTTCTTTCTCTCTCTGCGCCTCCGCGGTAAAGCGCCATACATAAAAACTGCCAAATTCTTTTTACATTGAGCGTCTAAAACTCCCCTTATGCCCCGCATCAAACATCTTATCCTGTTGCTGTTCAGCATCTCTTTATTCCAGTCCGCCTTCTCCCAAACCATGTGGAAATATTTTTCCGCGGATGATTTCAGCGCAAGGCGTAAACGGGTAATGGACCAGATCGGTGACGGCGTGGCCATCCTGCAGGGCGCTTCCTTGCCCGAAGGGTATATCAAGTTCCGGCAGGACAATAATTTCTATTACCTCAGCGGGGTTGAAACACCCGATGCGGTGATGATCCTCGACGGAAGGAATAAACGCACCACCCTACTGGTGCCGGATGAACTCTATAAGGATATCCGTAAAGAGGCCCGCATCACGCCGGGAGAAGAGGCGGCCAAGGAATATCAATTTGACCAGGTGGTATCCAAGACCCGGTTCGGGTATTTCCTGCAGGGACTGTCCAACAGCAATGCCAACCTCTACGTATCCTTCACACCAGAAGAAATGCAGGAGATGTGCCGCGACCGCAGCCTGCAACAGAATGTCCGCCGTTTGAATGATCCCTGGGATGGGCGCGTCTCCAGGGAAACGAATTTCATCAACCGCCTGCGCGAAAGATACCCCGCGATCAATATCAAGAATCTCTCCATGATGTTGGATGACATGCGTGCGGTGAAGGATGATAAGGAGATCGCTGTGATCCGCGAATGCGGACGTATCGGCTGCCTGGGCATTGACGAAGCCATCAAGGTCACCCGCCCGGGTATCTACGAATACCAGACCGTAGCCGCCTGTGATTTCGTGTATGCCAATAACGGCGCTTCCTTCCCGGCCTATTTCCCCATCGCGGCTTCCGGGGAGCAGGGGCTCGACTGGCATTATAACGCCAATAATCATATCCTGGAATCGGGCACCGTGTTGCTGATCGACTATGCCCCGGAACTCAATTATTACATGACCGATATCACCCGTACCTGGCCCGTTTCGGGGACCTTTACCGCGGAGCAACTGAAATATTATAACTGCATCAAGGAGGCCCGAAGCGCTGTCATCGGCATCATGAAACCGGGTGTATATCTCAAGGACCTGGAGGACGCGGCCCGCGCGGTCTATATCAAACACGGCTTCGGCGACCTCTATCCCAAATACATCGGACATTTTGTGGGCATGTCAGTCCATGATGTGGGCGATTACACGAAACCGTTTGTAAAAGGCACGGTCTTCAACGTGGAGCCCATCATCGAGATCAAGGAGAAGAAGATGCATTTCCGCCTGGAAGATACGATCGTGATCACCGCCACCGGCGCCGAGAACCTCACGCCGCAATCACCGGTGGAAGTGGAGGAGATCTACAAGCTGATGAAGATGAAGGGGGTGGGAGAGTAGGGGGAAAAGCCCCCTCCAAACCTCCCCCCGTGGGGGAGGCTTCAGAGAGTAAAATATTTTAAAAGAACCTTCGAAATCGTAGAGTCCTCTCAGTCTCCCCCACGGGGGGAGATTTAGAGGGGGCCCAGAAGTTTTTCCTTTGTGGCTTTGTGGGATATTATTGGCCGCTAACTTCGTTCAACCCGGGAATTCAAATATCTTATCCATCCTCATCCATTTCTCACCAGGCTTGGCGAAGGGTAAGGCCTGCTGGTATTTCCACATCAGCGCTTCCCATTCCTGTACTTTGGGATCGGCAGTATCGGCAGCGGATTTTTCTTCAAAACTGAAATCATCATCCGTTTCCATGATCATGAAGAGGCGGTTGCCGGTGCGCCAGATCTCCATTGAGCAGATGCCTGAGTCTTTGATGGATCGGAGGATCTCGGGCCATACTTGTTGATGATGCGCTTCGTATTCCGCGATGAGTTGGGGATCATCCTTCAGGTCGAGCGCCAGGCAATAACGTGTCATGAACGTGATTTTAGTTTATGTCCGGCCAGGCCGTAAAAGAACACTACGGCGAAACAAGCCATCGGTATGGTATACGAAAACGGCGTTCCATAATTCTCTGCCAGCCACCCCATCGCATAAGGCACCAGCGCCCCGCCCACGATGGACATGATGATGAAGCTCGATCCCCGCTTGGTATGAGCTCCCAGTCCGCGGATGCCCAGGGCGAAGATGGTGGGGAACATGATGGACTCGAAAAAGAAGATGGCCATCAGCGCATAGACCGAAGGCATGCCTTCGCCCCAGATCACCATTGCGCATAAGGCGACATTGACGGCGGCATAGATCGCCATCAACCTGGCCGGCGCGATCTTTTTCATCAGGGCCGTGCCCGCGAATCGCCCGATGGTGAACAACACCAGGCTGGCAGATAACAGGTAGGCGGCCCTTTCACTGTCGATGCCCAGACCTTTTTCGGTGCAGTAGTTGATGAACAGGGCCGCGATACCCACCTGCGCCGCCACATAAAAGAACTGGCTGACGATGGCCCAGACAAAATGCGGCTGACTGAACAGCGGCTTATCTGCAACAGGCGAAGATCCCTCACCGGGCAATTCTTCATCCTTCACTTCCGGCATATTCACTCTGACAAAAAGAAAGGCAACGGCCAAAACGATGACCGCGATGATGATGTAAACGAATTTCACATTACCCAACTCTGCAGCGCCGGCAGTTTCCTGATCTCCAAAAAACAAGGCACCGCCGATGACCGGTCCGAGGAAGGAACCCACCCCGTTGAAGCTTTGAGAAAGGTTGAGCCGGAAGGCAGCGGTCTCGGGATTGCCCAGTACGGTGATATAAGGATTAGCGGCGGTCTCTAAGAAGGTGAGTCCGCAGGCGAGTATGAACATGGCGGCGAGGAAAACAGGAAACTGGCCTGTTGTGCCGAGGGATAGAACAGGAGGGCCCCCGCGGCGTATAATAACAGACCCGCAATGATGCCTTTCTTATAGCCCAGCTTATTCATCACCCATCCTGCGGGCAGGGCCATGAGGAAATAGGCGCCGAAATACGCGGCTTGTAATAAGGTGCTGCGCATCTTGTTGATGTGCAGGGTCTCCTGGAAATGTTTGTTGAGTACGTCCAGCAGTCCGTAGGCCAGGCCCCATAAGAAGAAGAGGCTGGTGACGAGGATGATGGGGATAAGGTAAGATTTTGAGTTATTTGCTTTTTGCATCATGGTGATTTAACCGGTTTCACCGGCAAGTTTTTCTCTTCTTTTTGTCTTGATACAAAAAGAAGCAAAAAAATCAAGGACGAATGATATACAACCCATTCGTCCAGGCAGATATATTGAACTTCAATACGCTGGTAGCATCGTCTTCATATCTTTATTCTTAAGCCCCCTCCATCCCGATAGATATCGGGATGGAGGGGGCCATTTAAAGGGGGCTTTCTACAACCACCCCTTCCTCCTGATCCTCACCTGTAATGCATTGCTCACGGGCTTCTCCGAGACCAGGATCAGGTAACCGCCGCCACCGGCGCCGGAGAGTTTATATCCCTTAACCTCTTCTTTATAAGTATCGATGAGCCGGTAGATATTCCCGTCCGCCATATTCGGGAACATGGCCACCTGTGCATGGAAGGAATCGGAGAAGGACTGGCCGAACTGCTCCAGGTCTTTCTCTAAGATCGCCTGCCAGCATTTTTCGGCGCTATCGGCCAGGGCCTTTGCCCCTTCAGCCGTCACGTTGGTATTTTCCAGCACCACGAAATCATGCTCACGCGGGCCGAGGTTGATGAGCCAGAGATGTTGTTCGAGCCATTGCAGGATTCCTTCTTCGTTTACAGATATTATTTTGGTTGGCCAGTAGCCGCCTGCATAAAAGAGGTGATTGAGTCCGGGTAATACGATACCGAGGGCGTCCTGTGATCCGGCGACCTCATTGGTGCCGGGCGGATTCTCATAACTGAACAGGATACGCGCTGTTTTTTCCGGGTCGGTCTTGGGCAGACTGGTCTTCCAGAGGTCGATGGCCTTGTTGCGGGTGCTGCTGGCCATGCCGCTGCGGTGGTTGAAGGCCACGCCGGGTTCGATGGAAATGGTGAGCACGGGTCCGGGATGGTATTTCGATACAAAGGGCTGATCGAGCCAGCCGCCGGCCAGGTCGATGCGGAAAGGGATATCGCAGTGGTCGCGCAAAGCCGTCGTGGAGCGGGCGGGCAGTTCCGCGAAGGGTTTTCGCTCCAGTACAACATATTCAATACCGGATTCCCGGCAAAGCTGTTCTTTCTGGGGCGTATGTCCGTCGTGGTTCACCACCAGGATATCCGGGCGGATCTCATTCAGCTCCTGGAGGAAGTCGAGGATCCCGCTGCCGGTATTGATGCGGCATTCGTGCACCGCGGCCATCGCTTCAAGCATGTACTTTCTTTCTTCCTGGGTGTTGACGGGGTAGCGGCCCTTGAGGTTCTTCACGGTCTCGTCCGACCCGATGCATACGTAGAGGTCGCCCATTGCCGCGGCTTCGGTGAGGAAGGCCACGTGCCCGCTGTGGAGCATATCGAAACAACCGGAGACGAGGATCTTTTTGCGGGGCATGGGGGTTAAATATACAAAAAATGCCCCCTCTATCCCGATATCTATCGGGACCCCCGAGGGGGGACTTCAGAGAGTATATGTTGTGTTTTTTTTTTTTTTTTTTTTTTTTTTTACTGATTCCAGCTTTTCAGCACAACTCGTTAATACGTTAAAATAATTTTCAAATTTGCAGCCTCTCCAAAGCCTCCCGCTTAGGAGTCCTGATTGCTTTTGGGAAAAGGAGTGGCTCCCCTAATCCTTATACAAGATCGCGCAACTAAATGCCTTCAGTACCAGCTTCTCCATTTTCACCGGCATCACGATGCGGTTGTTCAGCAATGCCGATTGAGTGCCCCCGATGAGGCTTGCCGGTATGGTCTTCTCTTCATTGGTGCCGTTGAACCAGAGCTGGATCTCTTTCCAGTTGTCGCCAACCGCGGCTCCGTTGATCTTGTAGCCGATGACGCCTTTCATGCCGGAGTTGAAAAATTCGATATGGTCTTTGATCTGTTCAGCCGTCTGCATGCGGAATGCCGGGTGTGCCTTGCGCAGCCTGGTCAGCTGAAACAGGTATTTATAATAGTCGCGGTTGATCGTTTTCAGATTCCAGTCGATCGCATTGATGCTGTCAGGACTTTTATAAGAATTCTCCACGCCCTTTTTGCCACGAAGGAATTCCGTGCCGGCGTGCAGGAAGGGAATGCCCTGTGAGGTCAGAACGATGGTCAGCGCCAGCTTCTGCATCTCGATGCGTTCGGCCGCGGTTGCCGTTGTGGCGCTGATCGCTAGTTTGTCGAACAGGGTATGGTTGTCATGGCACTCGACATACGTGATGGTGCTCCAGGGCCCCGCCGCATAGGGCGCTTTGGAATAGTTCACCTTGCTGTAATCCACCTGGGGGTGCGGGCAGGAAGCCACGATGCCGAATTTGATGCTTTCTTCCATTTCCGGCTTGTTGCTCACAAATCCTTTATCGGCGTGTTCGAAAACGGATCCCTTGAGTCCGTCGCGGATATCATCACTGAATACGGCAATACGGTCGAGTTGGGCCGCATTCTTTTTCAAAGCCCTCAGACTGTCAGGCAATGGTGAAGCGCCGGCGGTCCAGCCTTCACCGTATAGTAATATGCCGGGTTTGATCTTATGCAGTTCACGGGAGATCAGGTTCATGGTCTCGATATCATGCACGCCCATCAGGTCGAAACGGAATCCGTCCACATGGTATTCATTCACCCAGTACAATACCGATTCCAGGATGAACTTACGCATCATCGCTTTTTCACTGGCGGTCTCGTTGCCGCAGGCTGTGGCGTCGCTGAAGCTGCCGTCGGGCTTATGCCGGTAGTAATAACCGGGAACGAGCTGGTTGAAATTGGATCTTTCGGTCAAGCCGGTATGGTTATACACCACATCCATCACCACGCTTAAGCCTTTGTCGTGAAAGGCTTTCACCAGTTGCTTGAATTCTTTGATCCTGACCCTGCCGTCGGCCGCATCGGTGGCGTAGGAGCCTTCGGGCGTATTGAAGTTGAGCGGGTCGTAACCCCAGTTGTATTGTTTCTTAACGGTGTCCGATTCGTCCACCGAATTGAAGTCGAACACGGGCAGGAGATGGATATGCGTTACACCCAGTTCAACAAGATGGTCCAGCCCGCTGAGCTGGCCCTGCCGGTTACGGGTGCCCGTTTCCGTGAGTCCGAGGAATTTTCCTTTATGGAGAATGCCCGAGCTGGGGTCGATGCTGGCGTCGCGGACATGCAGTTCATAGAGGATGGCGTCATTGGGACTTTTCAATACCGGTGCTACATCCTTATCCCAGCCCGGGGGGTTGGTCGCGGCCAGGTCGATGATCATGCCGCGTTTACCGTTGGTGCCTACGGCTTTGGCATAGGGATCGGGGACCTCGTCGAGCCAGTCGCCCTTGTATTTGATGCTGAATGTGTAATATTCTCCAAGGTGATCGCCGTCGAGCGTGGCGGTCCAGCTGCCCTGTTCAGCCTTCTTCAGGTTGATGGTCTGCGTAGCCGTTCCGCCCAGGGGCTGGGCATAGAGTTTCAGTTGCACTTTACTGGCGGTGGGCGCCCAGATGCGGAAGCTGGATTGTTGCGGGGTATAGGTCAGGCCCAGGTCCTTGCCGGTGTATTCGGGGTACTCCTCTTTATCTGATTGCGCTTCGGCTGAAAGAAAGGCCGCACCGGTGAGGAGTATGGAAAACAGCATTTTCATGTGATCGGTTTGAAGAACGAATTTAGAATATTAAATACAATTGATGCCCATTCCAAAGGGCCTCTTCTATCTATTCCGAATGGGTGACCAGATAGCTTATAAACATGGAGGGCATTTAAAGGGGCTTCTTCGTGCCCTTATCGTTCTTTGTGGGATAAATGAAAGGCGACGGAGTCGCAGGACCAGCTCATCCTTCCCTCAATTCTTCGGGACAAGCTCCAGAGACGCCTGCCCCGCAGCATTGCGGGGACGACGAGAGCAGTATACTCTTATTTGCGGATTTTTTCTTTAGGGGAAAATGCGACGGAGTCGCAGGACCAGCTCATCCTCGTCAGAGACGAGGACGAGGGGACCAGGAGAGTGGGCTGTGCGGGGCTCGAACCTGCGACCCCCACGTTGTCGACGTGGTGCTCTAAACCAACTGAGCTAACAGCCCGTGAATATTGTAGATATTAGATCTAAGATCGTAGATTTCAAAGCGCTAAGATAAAGCAAGACAGGAATTAAAAATGAAGAAAAAAAATTCTTTCTTTTTACAGGCTGCTTTGCTTGGGACATTCACCAGTGATCCGAAGACCTAAATCTAAAATCCGGGATCTAAAATCCGAAATCAAAACTCTGCGCTTTTCGGATACCTCGGGAACGGGATCACATCCCGGATATTCCCCATGCCCGTAACGAATTGTACCAGGCGTTCAAAACCCAGTCCGAAGCCGGCATGCGGACAGGCGCCGAACTTCCTCGTATCCAGGTACCACCAGAGTTCATCGGCGGGGATATGCATCTCCTCCATACGTTCCAGCAGCTTATCCAGCCGCTCTTCCCGCTGCGAGCCTCCAACGATCTCTCCGATGCCCGGGGCCAGGATATCCATGGCCGCTACGGTCTTGCCGTCATCGTTCTGGCGCATGTAAAAAGCCTTGATCTCTTTCGGGTAATCGGTCAGGATCACCGGTTTCTTGAAATGCTTCTCCACCAGGTATCGCTCGTGTTCGCTCTGCAGGTCTACACCCCATCCTTCGATGAGGTACTGGAACTTCTTCTTCTTATTGTGATTGCTCTCTTTTAAAATGGTGATGGCTTCGGTATAGGTCAGCCGCTCAAAATCATTGTTCACCACAAAGTCCAGCTTCTCCATCAGTCCCATTTCGCTGCGTTCGTTCTGCGGCTTCTGTTTCTCTTCTTCTTCCAGGCGCTGGGCCAGGAATTCCAGGTCTTCCTTGTTCTGTTCCATGGCATGTCGGATGACATACTTGATGAATTCCTCGGCGAGGTTCATATTGTCTTCCAGGTCGTTGAAAGCCACTTCGGGTTCGATCATCCAGAACTCGGCCAGGTGCCGGGTGGTATTGCTGTTCTCGGCACGGAAAGTAGGTCCGAAGGTATAGATATCGCTGTAGGCCATGGCCGCCAGCTCCCCTTCAAGCTGTCCGCTTACGGTGAGGTTAGTGCTGCGGCCAAAGAAATCCTCCTTGAAATTGATGCTGCCGTCCTCGTTCCTGGGTGCGGTGCCGTCGAGCGGAAAGGCCGTTACCTTGAACATTTCTCCGGCGCCCTCAGCGTCACTGGCGGTGATGATGGGAGTATGGAGGTAAACGAATCCCTTATCATTGAAAAATTTATGGATGGCATAGGCCAGGGCATGCCTAACCCTGAAGACAGCGCCAAAGGTATTGGTGCGGAAACGCAGGTGAGCGATCTCCCGGAGGTATTCCAGGCTCGGACGGTTCTTCAGCTGCAGGGGGTATTTTTCGGTATCGCAATCGCCCAGGATCAGGATCTCCGTGGCTTTCAGCTCGATCTTCTGGCCCTTGCCCAGCGAAGGGATGATCTCCCCGACCGCCTTGATACAGGCTCCCGTGGTGATGCGTTTCTGGGTTGCTTCATCCAGCATGCCCAGGGCCACCACCACCTGTATGTTGGCGTTGGTGCTGCCGTCATTGAGGGCGATGAACTGGTTATTGCGGAAACTGCGTACCCAACCCATGACCGTGGTCTCATAGTTGGCCTTATCGCCGGCCAGCAGGTCCTTGATGCGGGTTCTCTGATTGAACATAATGGTAAAAATTGGCTGCAAAGATAAGGAACGGGAGCGTAGTTTTGTTGGCACTTCGCCGGCACTTCGCTACGCTCAATGTGACGGCACTTCGCTACGCTCCGGCACTTCGCTACGCTCAGTGTGACGGCACTTCGCTACGCTCAATGTGACGGCACTTCGCTACGCTCAATGTGACGGCACTTCGCTACGCTCAGTGTGACAGTTAATATGGCGTTCATCCCGCCCGGGCGCCGTTCCTCCTAAAATACCCGTTATTGGCGGCTCACGGGGTGCCCGGCCCCCTAAAAACTTGCATTTTGCAAAAAAAGACCTACTTTTGAGCCGGAACTGGCTGATAAGTTTATCCAATCATTCTCTTTATCAGGATTTCATATTCCACCAAACATAAATTCTCCCCGAAAGATTCGGGAACCATTTTCAGACTTATTTGACGATCTTTTTTGAAAAAATCATTTTCAATTTTTTATGTACGATATTTTACAACTGAACGATCTTCTCGTTCCTGAGTTGCTCGACATTGCCGAACAATTACAAGTCCCCAACGCCAAAAAATTAAACAAGCAGGACCTGATCTACAAGATCCTCGACAAACAATCCATTATGAATGCATCCGTTAAGAACGATGACGAAAAGCCCAAACGCAAACGCATCGTGAAAGCGTCCACCGCGAACACCACCGAGGAAGCCGAAGTGGTACAGGAGGCCGCGCCCGTTCCCGCCCCTAAAAAAGAAGCGCCTGTCGCCCGCCATAAAAAACCGGATGTGGAGAAAAAGCCGGTCAAGAAACAACTGGATGAGGATGAACTGCTTCAGCCCATTCCCGACGGACAAAGTTCACTGCCTCCCGCCATTGCGCAAATGCTGCAGGAAGAAGATATCCAGCAGCCGGAAGTACAGATGGACGAGGCGCAACTGCAGGCCAGGCAATATGCCCAGCGCCGCGACTCACAGCCCGCTTTCAATATTGAATTCGACGGGGTGGTCCTCGGAGAAGGCGTACTGGAAATGATGCCCGACGGCTACGGTTTCCTGCGCAGCAGCGATTACAACTACCTCTCCTCTCCCGATGATATCTATGTATCTCCCAGCCAGATCAAATTATTCGGTCTGAAGACCGGGGATACCGTGTACGGCAGTGTTCGTCCGCCCAAAGAAGGGGAGAAATATTTCGCCCTGCTGAAAGTGGAGACCATCAACGGCAAGTCGCCCGAAGAAGTGCGTGACCGCGTACCCTTCGACTACCTGACCCCCCTGTTCCCTTTTGAAAAACTCAATCTCTGCACCCGTTCGGATAATTACAGCACCCGCATCATGGACCTCTTTACCCCGATCGGTAAGGGTCAGCGCGGACTCATTGTGGCCCAGCCCAAAACGGGTAAGACCATGTTGCTGAAGGAGCTGGCCAATGCCATCGCCGAAAATCATCCCGAATGTTACCTGATGATCGTGCTGGTGGACGAACGCCCGGAAGAGGTGACCGATATGGAACGCAGCGTCAAGGCCGAGGTCATCGCCTCTACGTTTGACGAGCCCGCTGAAAAACACGTTAAGGTGAGCACCATCGCCCTGCAAAAAGCCAAGCGACTGGTGGAATGCGGCCACGATGTGGTGATCCTCCTTGATTCCATCACCCGCCTGGCCCGCGCACACAATACGGTAGCGCCTTCCAGCGGTAAGGTACTGAGCGGTGGTGTGGAAGCCAATGCCATGCAAAAGCCCAAGCAATTCTTCGGCGCCGCCCGTAAGATCGAGAACGGCGGTTCACTCACCATCATCGCCACAGCCCTGGTGGATACCGGAAGCAAGATGGACGAGGTGATCTTCGAGGAATTCAAGGGTACTGGTAATATGGAATTGCAGCTGGAGCGCAAACTCTCCAACCGCAGGATCTACCCGGCCATCGATATCGTTTCTTCCTCCACCCGCCGTGACGATCTCCTGCTCGACAAGGATACCTTCCAGCGCATGTGGGTATTGCGCAAGCATATCGCCGACATGAATCCCGAGGAAGCCATCAACCTCTTACTGAAGAACATGAAGGGAACGAAGGACAATGCGGAGTTTCTGACGAGTATGAATGGATAGTGTTGAATGGATAATGGATAACTCAAAATGGATAATGAGAGCCGCTGATGATTTCGGCGGCTTTTTATATTGAAGAGTTTGGCTAAGAGTTCAAAAGAGCAAAGGAGGGGGAACTGAAAAAATGCTTAACTCATTTGATCTCTTTGCTAATTTATTTTCTTCTCTTCACTCACCTCTTAACACTCTTGTTTAACTTGCGATAAGTGGCCATACAGAAGATCACCATAGAACAATTCCTGTCGCTCAGTAACGAAATGCCGGTGCTGGACGTGAGAAGTCCCGGTGAGTATGGTCATGCCCATATCCCCAGAGCCTTCAGCCTGCCGCTTTTTACCGACGAAGAAAGGAAGATCGTAGGGACCGCATACAAACAGCAAAGCCGGGAAGCGGCCACCAAGATCGGACTGGATTTTTTCGGCGTGAAGATGCGGAAGATGGTAGAGGAGGTTGAGTTGATGGTTAAAGAATGGCAGTCAGCAATGGGCAGTTCACAGTGGGCAGTTGGCAATGGGCAGTTAGCCAATAAAAGAGCCCAACCTCCAACCTCCAACCTTAAACTTCCAACCGGCATCCTCGTTCATTGCTGGCGCGGTGGCATGCGCAGCGCGGGGGTGGCCTGGCTGCTCGATCTTTACGGCTTCAAAGTATATACCCTGGTTGGCGGATACAAGGCTTACCGCAAATGGGTACTGGCACAGTTTGAAAAAGAATACCCTTTACATATCATCGGCGGCTATACCGGTAGCGGCAAGACCCTGGTGCTCCATGAATTGAAAGCAAATCATCAGACGATCATCGACCTGGAAGGATTGGCCAATCATAAGGGTTCCGCATTCGGAAACATGGGCGAACAACCTAAGCAGGAGATGTTCGAGAATCTGCTGGCGGAGCAGCTGGCAGTTACCAGTGGGCAGTCAACAGTTGGCAGTGAGCATTTGGAAATTAAAAGAACCCAACCTCCAACCTCCAACCTCCAACCTTCAACCCCCAACCTCCAACCTCCAACCATTTTCATGGAAGACGAATCCCAGCGCATCGGCAACCTCCAGATCCCCATGCCGCTCTGGCATACGATCCGGAAAAGCCCGGTCTTCTTCCTGGACATCCCTTTTGAGGAGCGCCTGGACTACATCACCGAAGAATACGGTAAACTGGAGCAGGAGAAACTGGTGAATGCCATCATCCGCATACAGAAACGTCTTGGCGGACTGGAGACGAAGAACGCCATCAATTTCCTGCTGGAGAACAATTACAAGGAGAGTTTCCGCATCCTGCTGACCTATTACGATAAATGGTATGGCAAGGCCCTGCAGAACCGCGAAAATCTGGACTCCCTTTTAAATAAATTACCCTGTACGGGCGTTGATACAAAAACCAATACCCAAAAGATATTATCATGCCAATCTTCCGTCATATCCTGATCCTGTTGATCTTCCTTTTACCGGCGGCCGCTATGGCCCAGTACCCGGAATTGAAGGATGTGGACGTGACCGGTCTTTGGAAGGGCACCATGCACAATGATACCACGGGAAGGAATTTAAGATATGAGATCGCGATCAGCGAGAACAAGGGAAAACTCTACGGTTACTCCCATACTTTTTTCATTGTTAATGACCAGGAATATTTCGGCCTCAAGAAAGTGAAAGTAAAGAGAGACGGAGATAAGGTCATCATCCAGGACCAGGAACTCATCGCCAACAACTATCCCATACCCCCGGCGAAAGGCGTTCGTCAGCTCGACGTGCTCACATTAGAACTCCGGGACAGCCTGATGATCCTGAGCGGGCCCTTCTCCACCAATCCCACCAAAGTTTACAGCGTACTTACCGGAAGCATCTATGTACAACGTAAGAATAATTACCGACAGTCGGCCCTGGTGCCCCATTTGGAAGAGCTGGGGCTGGCGAAAGACCTTTCCTTTGTTGTTCCGGAGTTTACCGCCCTGGAGATCGCCGCGATCGCTCAACCGGTGATCGGGGAACAATCCGTCAACGCGGTCGCCAAGACCGACAATAAGAACAAGGTCAAAATAAAAGAATCCAGGAATATACCGGTGGACCTGAAGATCGATACCACCAGGGCAATCGTGGCCAAGACGGACCCCGGTCCGGTGAAGGAAATAAAAAATGCGGAACCGGTCAAAGCGGTTGTTGCAGTTCCAACCGGTCCGGCTGCGAATGTGAACAATCGCCGTATCGAAACGGTACAGTCGGTCAATATCAAATCCGACAGCCTGGTACTCACCTTATATGATAACGGTGAAGTGGACGGCGATACGGTAAGCGTGCTGATGAACGGGAAGGTCATCATGCCACGGATTGGACTCAGTACCCGAGCCGTCCGGAAGACGATCTACCTGACCCCCGATATGCCCGACAGCATCCAGCTGATCATGTATGCCGAGAACCTGGGCAGTATCGCACCCAATACCGGCCTGCTGGTGGTCCATGACGGAGAGGATATTTACGAGATACGCTTCAGCGGGGATATGACGAAGAATTCGGCGATCGTGTTCAGGAGGCGAAAATAAAGTTCGATCATGCCGGATACCGGCAAAAAACAATTGAAGATCCATGGAAAATAAAACAATAAACCATCCCGATGATCCCATCCGCCTCACCCAATACTCACACGGTGGCGGATGTGGCTGCAAGATATCGCCGCAGGTGCTCGATGAGATCCTGAAGGGTAGTATAACGGTACCGGGTAGCTCGAAATTACTGGTGGGCAACAGCAGCAAGGATGATGCCGCGGCCTATGACCTGGGCAATGGCACCGCGCTGATCTCCACCACTGATTTCTTCATGCCGATCGTGGATGACGCCTTTGATTTCGGGCGCATCGCTTCGGCCAATGCCATCAGCGATGTATATGCGATGGGCGGTCGTCCCATCATGGCCATCGCCATACTGGGGTGGCCGGTGGAAAAACTGCCGGCATCACTGGCGCAACAGGTGCTGGAAGGAAGTCGGGCTGTTTGCGCGGCGGCTGGCATCGCCCTGGCCGGCGGGCACAGTATCGATAGCACCGAACCCTTGTTTGGGCTGGCCGTAAGCGGACTGGTGGACATCGCTAATCTCAAACAGAACAATACCGCTAAAGCGGGAGATCTTATTTTTCTCACCAAACCCCTGGGGGTAGGTATATTATCAACCGCGCAAAAAAGAGGGTTGCTGAAGCCCGAACACGGGCCGGTGATGATCAATCAAATGACAAAACTGAATAGTATCGGGGAACAACTGGGTAAGATACCCGGCGTCAGCGCCATGACGGATGTGACCGGTTTCGGACTTCTCGGTCACCTGATCGAAATGGCCGAAGGGAGCGGACTCTCCGCAACCGTCAGCTATTCAAAGATCCCGGTTGCGGAAGGAGTTAGAGAATACCTGTCGCAACGCATTGTGCCCGATGCAACCTACCGCAACTGGAACGGGTATAGTACCAAAACGGGTTTTGAAAAGGGCGTGAATGTCATGGAGGCCTTCAACCTCTTACCAGATCCGCAGACCAATGGCGGGTTGCTGGTGGCGGTGAATGAGAACAGTGCAGATGAAGTCAAGGCCTTATTCCGTGCGAACGGACTGGAAGCTTTTGCGGAACCCATCGGGTATTTTATGGAAGCGGGGGAGAAGACGGTGATGGTGGGGACTTCGACAGGCTCAGTCTGACAACCCTTCGATAAGCTTCCCGCAATGCTGCAGGACAGGCAGGATGACAGGACTTCGACAAGCTCAGTCTGACAACCCTTCGACAGGCTTCCCGCAATGCTGCGGGACAGGCAGGGTGAAAGCTATTCAAATTGAGATACTGCTGAAGATCGGTGAGTTCACCAGCCTGTCCATGAGATCCTCTTTTAAATTAATATATTTGCAAGGTGAAACTCCTGACCATCCTGTTTGCCTTTTACCTGTTGTTTTTTCCGCTTTTCCCTTGTATGGAAAGCGAGAAGTGTACCGACGAACCTGCGGCCGTCAGCCATTACACGTCAAACCGGGATCATGATCAACAGAACGGGGAGGAAGACTGTGGTCCGTTTTGCGGATGCGCCTGTTGCGGACACCTGGTAACCTCCAATCTGCAACCCAATGTCAATAATCAGTATCAGCAACCTGCATTATTAAAGCAGGCTTTATTTTATCATAACATCTCTCTTTCGTCCGACTATTTCGGAAATATCTGGCAGCCTCCGAAGATGGGTTGATCAGGCATCGTCACATCTTTTGACACGATGCTCACTTCATTCATTTTTATCTACCACAATTAACACAAGGATATTCAATGCAAAAAATAATTGCGTTGCTGCTGGCGATGGGTTTGGCCATCAGCGTTAAAGCACAAAACAGGATCAGCGTCACGGTCAGGGACAAGGAGAAAAAAGAACCTTTGGCCGGCGCTACCATACAGCTGGGGTCAGGCCAATTCAGCGTGACCACAAAGAATAACGGCACGGGGGAGATCAGCGCCATACCCGATGGACCACGGGTCATCACCGTCATTTTCAGCGGATATAAGACCTATACCGATCATTTGACCTTCCCCTTGTCTGGTTCTGCGGAACTGGATATTTTCCTCGAGACCGAAGAAGAGGAAATGGAAGAAGTGATCATACAAAGTACCCGGACCAGCCGGACCATCCGAAACACGCCCACACGGGTTGAGACGATCGATGGCGAAGAACTGGATGAAAAGAACAATATGCGGCCCGCCAACGTTTCCATGCTGTTGCACGAAAGCACGGGACTACAGGTACAGCAGACCTCGGCCACCAGCGGTAATGCCAGCATCAGGGTGCAGGGACTGGATGGACGGTATACCCAGTTGCTAAAAGACGGGTATCCGAATTTCGGAAATTTCGCAAGCGGGCTGAGTGTCCTGGAGATCCCTCCGCTGGACCTGAAACAAGTGGAAGTGATCAAGGGTCCGGCCTCGACCTTGTATGGCGGTGGCGCCATCGCCGGTGTCATCGATTTCATCAGCAAAACGCCGAGGGAAAAATTTGAAGGCGATTTTATCCTTAACCAGTCGCATGTGGGACAGACCAATATCGGCGGCTACGTTTCCAAAAAGAAAGGGAAATTCGGTTATGCCATCCTGGGACAACTTAATTTTCAACAAGCCTATGATGTGGACAAGGATGATTTCTCGGAATTGCCCCGGAGCAATAATTTCACGATCAACCCGAGACTGTTCTTTTATCCCAACCCGGGCACCAGGGTGATGATCGGCAACAGTCTGACCAAAGGCAATAATACCGGAGGCGACCTGTCGGTCATCAAAGGCAGGGCGGACGCATACCATGTATATTTTGAAAAGAACAGGACTGTCCGGAACACCACCACCCTGGAGTTTGACAAGCAGTTCGCGAATAAAAGCAGCTTCATGCTAAAGCAAAGCCTGGGGATCTTTGACCGGCAGATCGATATTCCCGGCTATTTTTTCTCCGGGAGGAACACGAACAGTTTTACCGATTTGTCTTATGTCTTCTATAAAAAGCATCATACCCTGATCACGGGGATCAACCTGGTCTATGACCAGTTCAGGCAAAAGAAGATCAATGCCCTGGATGCCCGATCCTTTTCAGCGGGAGCCTACCTCCAGGATACCTGGGATATCTCCGATGATGTCAAGATCGAAAGCGGGTTGCGGATCGATCAGGTGAGTTACCGGAACAACAACTACAACAAGAACCAGGCCTTTGTATTGCCCAGGATATCCGCCCTGTTCCGGATCTCCGGGAAATTCAGCTCCCGTATCGGCGGGGGAATGGGGTATAAGATACCCACTATTTTCACCGAACAAACTGAGAATATGCGGTATCAAAATTTGCTGGCCCTGGACCAGGTAACGGCGGAGAGAAGTTATGGCGGTACCGCGGATATCAATTTCCAGACTAAAATAGGCGAAGCCCTTTCCTTCAGCATCAATCAAATGTTCTTCTATACCGCCATTCACCGGCCGCTGGTATTGGAACTGGATCCCTCCGGCAATTATTATTTCGTGAATAAGAACAGTCCGGTCATCAGCAACGGCTTCGAGACCAATGTGAAATTCATTTACAAGGAGGACCTGAAACTATTCATCGGCTATACCTTTACCAATGCAAGGGCAACCTACCTGGCATCCAACCGTTTACTGCCCCTGATGCCGAAGAATAAACTGAACCTTACCCTGATGTATGAAAAAGAGGATAATTTTAAACTGGGACTGGAAGGATACCTGACCGACAGGCAGGTGTTGTATAATGGCAGTACAACACCTTCTTTCTGGGAGTTCGGTTTCATGGCGCAGAAAACATTCAGGAAGGTCTCGGTATTCGTGAATTTTGAGAACTTCACCGACCAGCGCCAAAGCAAATACAAAAGGGTATCGAACCCGCCACATAATGATCCCTCTTTCGACGACATCTGGAATCATACGGAAGGCTTTGTGGTGAATGGCGGCATCAAAATAAAACTATAAACTGTGGAACTGTTTTTAAGGGCATATCTTCCCGCCTACCTCGTACTTTATCTCCTGATGGCCTTTTTATTGCCCACCTGGAGGACCTGGAAGAAAACAGGGATCAATCCGGTGACCTTTGGTCAAAAGGATAATGCGCATGATTATATCGGGTTTGTCATGAAGTTATTGATCGTATTGCTTTTTGTGGTGGTGGTATCCCATTCGGCTGGAGGCCGGATTTATTCTTATTCTTCACCCATCGCATTTCTTCAGCGTTACTGGATCTGCATCACCGGCCTGGTATTGATCCATCTGTCGCTGGTCTGGATCAGCATTGCCCAATTCCAGATGAGTACCAGCTGGCGCATCGGTATCGATGTGGAACATAAAGCCGCATTGAAAACAACGGGGCTATTCAGCGTCAGCCGTAACCCGGTTTTCCTGGGTATGATGATCAGCATGTTGGGTATGTTCCTTGTATTGCCTAATGCAATCACGTTTTGCCTGGTACTGCTCACGTATTTCGTCATACAGATCCAGATCAGGCTGGAGGAAGCATTCCTGGAACAACAACATGGAGAAGCCTATATCCGATATAAGAAAACAGTCAGGCGGTTGATCTGAAAAATACCGGCTGATGGGTATAAAATCTTATTTTAGTAGAAACTATCATTGTTTAAATATCGCAACATGAAAAAATTATTCTTCTTGCCGGTTTTAATATTGATGAGCATGGTAACATTCGCCCAGGCCAATATCGAATCCATGGTCAAAGTGGGCAGTAAGCTGATCTATGCCGTTGAATCGGGTGATCAGAAATACGATTTCATCGTTACGGTAAAAAAACTGGTTCCGGCCGTGGAGTTCGACTGGGAGATGACGGCACCGGCCAGCATCAGCGGTACCATCATCCATACGCCGCAGGCCATGTTGACGGGGAATACGATGTATAATTATTTCCGGCCGGGTTCCAAGACACTGGATGACAATACCCTGAGCGTATGGCTGAGCAAGTCCACCCAGGCCGCTTTCAAGAAAGCCGGCAAGGGTACGCTGATCAAGGTTCAAACCGACGGGGAAGTGAAGAAAATGGGGATCTATGGCGACGAAGAGGAGATCAAGGTGACCATCGACGGAGAAAAAGATACGGTGGAGGAATTGAATGCCGGGGTGCTCAACGACCAGGGCGAACATGTGGCCACGGACGAGACCTTCATCAGCTTTTACGCTTCACCCAAGCTGCCGATCATCCTGCGGATGCGGAACGGGTTTTATATCGCGTTGAAGGAGATCAGAACGAAGTAGGAATTTAGAATTTAACCACAAAGACCACAAAGAGAAAGCAAAACAAAGAGCACAAAGATCGTATTGATCTTTGTGCTCTTTGTGTGAAAACCTTCGTGTGCTTTGTGGTTAAAAAAAATAAAGGATCAATCCACCAGTTTATCAATGATCCCCGCCAGTTTATGATCTTTCTCCGTGACCACATCTCCCGCATCATGGGTAGAGAGCCAGATCTCAACGACATTATAGGTATTCTTCCAGGTGGGGTGGTGGTCCATCTTCTCCGCAGCCAGGGCCACCCTGGTCATGAAGCCGAAGGCTTTTGAAAAATCTTTAAAAATGAATTTCTGGTAGAGCTTGTTGTCGATCTCGGGCCACATAGATAAAAGGTTAGGGGTTAATGGTTAGGTGTTGGTTGAGAAAAGCTGCAGATCCTGTTCATCAGAAGATCAGGTGTTGTTTGTTCTTTATCTTTTCGCTCGTCATTTCCGTGACCAGCTGCACCCCGGGCATATGTCGGATCATCTGGGTGAGGGAGAGCAGGTCTTCCGCGCCGACGCCTTCGCCCTTGATCAGCCAGAGGAAATCGAGGTGCCGGAATTCGGGCAGGAGGTATTCCCCGTCGTTCTGGTTGTTGTAGAGATAATGCACCAGCTTGATGGCCGGCACCGGGTATTCGTAGATGGAGAAAAAGTACTTGCGGTTCTTCTTGGTGAGCTGGATCTCGATGTCGTTGTTCACCCTGAAATCAATGCCCATGGCCTGGTTGATCTGCCAGCAGAACATATAATCATGAACCGGCGCCACAATGCCCAGCAATAAGGCGTCTTCGAAGAACTCTTCCGCCAGGGCTTCATTGTCGATCTTCAGTTTAAGTCCTGCCATGTACCGGTGGTTTAAAAAACAATATCGTATTCCACTTCTTCGGTCCCTCTCTTCACTTTCACTTTGGTGGCGTCTCCTTTTTTGAATTTGCCGAGTGTTTCCATATAACCCTGTACATCGGGGATCTTATGGTCGCCCAGTTGGATCACCACGTCGCCCGCCTTGATACCCACGCGCTGGGCCAGCTTGCCGTCGCTTACGCCGTCAACCCTTACGCCGCCTCCGCTGTAAGTATAATCGGGCATGATGCCGAGCGTTACCCGGAAACTGCTCTTGCCGCTGGATTGAGCTTCACGGGTCTTGCTGAAGGCCAGCCGGCCTTTGCCATCGGCTGCGCCGATCAGGTTATAAATGTATTTGACCACCTGCAGTTCGCCGGAATAATTGATCTTGTCGGCATCATCGCTGGGCTTATGGTAATCGCCGTGAACGCCGGTGAAGAAGAACAGTACCGGGATGTCTTTGCGGTAAAAAGAGGTATGGTCGCTGGGACCCGTGCCGCTGCTGTCGAACTTGATGGTGAAGAAATCATCTTTTTCTTTCAGCAATTCGCCCCAGACCGGGGAAGTTCCATAGCCGCCAATGCTGAGACCGTGTGTACTGTCGCTCAGGCGGCCCACCATGTCGAGATTGATCATGAAGTTGGCCGTTGACAACTCGATGGTGGGATGTTCGGTGAAATACTTGCTGCCGAATAGTCCGAGCTCTTCACCCGAAAAGGAAATGAACAGGTAATTGTTCTTTTTAGAGGCGGTCGTCTTGAGCAGTTTGCCCAGTTCAATCAGGGCGGCGGTGCCGCTGGCATTATCATCCGCGCCATTGTGGATGGCGGGCGTTGGTCCGGTGAATAAGGAGTTCTTGTCTTCGCCATAACCCAGGTGATCGTAATGGGCTCCGAGGATCACCGTGGTGGTGGCGCCGTTATCGATGTACCCGATCACATTGTGGCCGGTCCTTTTCTTGTCGCCGATATCCACGGTCATATTGATATTCACCACCGCGCTTTCATCCTTCATGAAGCGTTTCTTCATGTTGTTGGTGATGTAGACCACGGGGATCTTCGCTGCTTCGGGCTTCGCCTTGGGTTCAAATTTCAGTTCATCGGCGATGGCGGAACTGTTGTAAACGATCAGTCCGGTTGCGCCCTTGCCGGCCACATCATTGCTTTTGAGGCGAATGGCATCCGACAGATCGAAGTGCGGATTGTTCTTGTTCTCTTCCAGCATTTCCTTCAGGTCGAGGAACCAGATGGTCCCGCTTTCCGCCAGGGCGATGGTTGGACTGGCTTCCACCGTACCGTTGGCGCTGAATGCGAAGGGGAAGAAATCCTTTTCGGGAACGAGGACAAAGTTGTTGATGAGGAGCCGTGTCGTTTTATTGATCTGCCTTCCTTCGTTCACTTCAAAATCCTGGATATAACCGCCATTATCACCCCGGGGTGTAAGCCCGATCTGCGAGAACTGGTTGCTGATGTATTCATAGGCCAGTTTTTCTCCGGGGCTGCCGGTCCTTCTGCCTTCGAGTTTATCATCGGCCAGGAAACCGACATGAGCCTGCAGGTTGCTGAGGATGATGTTATCGGTGTTCTTGGATTTTTTTGATTTTTGGGCATAGAGAGCCTGGGTGGCGAAAACCAGCAATAAGAGCAGACGTACCATAAGATCTTTTTTGAAGAAACAAAGGTAATTAAGGGATCGGGATAACCGCATCCCGGTCTATAATTTTACACAATACTTATAATTCCGGCCTGTGAATGATATAGGCACTGCGGTTTCTGTATCGGGTTTAACTAAAAAGCCCGGAACCGGCCCCTCCTTGACCTGCCGGTCACCTTAGCCCCTTTTTTCTGAGGTTAACAACTGAAGGGTGCTGGGTAAAAGCGCATGATCAACTTTGTAACAAGGTTAATGCAGGAAGTGCATTAAACCCGGGCCTGGTGCGGCAGTCTATTATTCAGATTCATTCAGAAACTAAAAACCCTTTTTATGAAAAAGAATATACCACTCGAATTGTCCAGGATGGAAGCGGTGGTCTTTATCCTGTTGGTATGCTGGATCGCGGCATCCTGCTTTGTACCCCTGCCCGAAGTGAATTCCCTGGGCAATTAAGACAGTCCACTACCTGTTTTTCAGCAGCGGCCACAAAGGCGCTGCTTTTTGTGCAATAAATCCCGGACTGGTTCGTTATCCTATCCTGCAAAGCGTCAACTATGAAAAAACCGAACCCCACAAACCCTTCCGTTCCGGACCTGTTCAGGTCGATCAGGAATTTCTTCGGAAAACTAAGGCAGAACCCGGACATTTACCCGATAAGATACTATAAGAAAGGCCGTCGTTTCAGGAGAAACTGGCAGGAAAACATCGTAAAATAACCATTACCCTCAGGGATTATACCGAGCCCAAAAATCAGCAAAAATGCGCTGGACAATTGATCGTCCGGTTTGTATTTTTAACCTCAAATCCGGTATCATGAGAAAAACAACTCCACCAGGCATCACCTTCACAGGTATGCTAAAGCAGATCGCCAGGTCGATCTCCTCCTTTTTCAGTTCAGGTTCAAACAGGGAATTCAGGCGACTGAAGGATTTCATCTCTTCCTGAAGGCATTTGGTATCCGGTGAACGGCATCATCAGCTGAACAGGTATTCCACGTCCGATTTGGTCAGCGCTTTCACGAAGCCCACATCATCCGCGATGAGTTCGCTGGCGAGTTTTCGTTTGCGTTCCTGCAGTTGTAATATCTTGTCTTCAATGGTATCAATGCAGATCATCCGGTAGGCGAAGATGTTCTTCGTCTGGCCGATACGATGGGTACGGTCGATCGCCTGCTGCTCCACGGCAGGATTCCACCAGGGGTCGACGATGTACACGTAATCGGCCGCGGTCAGGTTCAAGCCCACACCACCCGCTTTCAGCGAGATCAGGAATACCCGGCATTCATCATTGTTCTGAAAATTCTGTATGGCTTTTTCCCGGTCGGGGGAAGACGTGCTTCCGTCGAAATACTCGTAAGGGATATTATCGGCCTTGAGTTTTTCCCTGATCAGCGCCAGCATGCCCAGGAACTGGGAGAAGATCAGGGCCTTGTGGTCACCGATATTCTCTTCGATCTCACGGGCCAATTCATCGAGCTTGATGGAATGGTTGGGATGTTTCTCTTCTTCATTGAGTATGGCCGGACTGTCGCAGATCTGCCTCAGTTTCATCAAGCCCTGTAAAATGGTGAGTTGCGACTTGTCGATACCCTGTTCGTCGATGGTGCCCAGGATCTTGTCGCGGTAACTGTTCCGGTAGGCCTCGTAGATCTTGCGCTGTTCTTTTTCCATTTCACAGAAGAGGATGGTCTCCGTTTTATCGGGGAGATCCTTCGCCACCTGTTCCTTGGTGCGGCGCAGGATGAAAGGGTACAATAGCTTACGCAGGTGCTCTTTTTGTTCGGGTTCGCCAAACTTATCGATCGGAGTGGCAAATTCGTTCCGGAAGAATTCCATATTGCCCAGCAGGCCGGGGTTGAGGAAGTTCATCTGGGCGAAAATGTCGAAGGTATTGTTCTGCAGGGGCGTTCCGCTCATACATAGCCTGTTCTTCGCGGTCAGCAGGCAGGCGGCCCGGGTCACTTTGGATGCCGGGTTCTTGATGGCCTGGCTTTCATCGAGGATGATATAGTCGAAGTTGATCTTCAAGAACAATTGAATGTCGCTGCGCAGGGTACCGTAGGTAGTGATGATGATATTGTGTTTGAGCAATTCATCGGGCAGGCGGCTCCTGGTGCTGCCGTGGTGGATATGCCAGCTCAGGGAAGGGGTGAATTTCTCCACTTCGTTCTTCCAGTTATAGATCAGCGTGGTCGGACAAACCACCAGGGCGATCAGTGATCCGTTGACCGCTTTGTAATGATGGAGCATGCTGAGCGCCTGTACGGTCTTACCCAGACCCATATCATCGGCCAGGATACCGCCCCACCCCACGTCGTTGAGGTAGTTTAGCCATTGGTACCCGGAGGTTTGATAAGGGCGCAGGATATGCTGGAGGTCTTCAGGCGGCGCTACTTCAGGGATGTTCTTGAATTCCTTCAGTCTTTCGAATTTTTCATCCAGTTCGAAACTCAGTTCCGTTTCATCGCGGTTCTCATAGAGCTCGTCGATGACGCTCATATGGTATTTAGAGAGCCGGAGCTGGTTGTTGCGGCCTTCACCCACTTTGAAGAGCAGGGAATACCGTTTCAGCCATTCGTCGGGCAGGATGCCGAGCGTTCCGTCGTTGAGTTGTACAAACGACTGTTTGTTGACCAGGGCCTTCTTGATATCATCTATTCCTACCCGTTGTTCACCGAATTCGATCTCCACTTTCGCGTCGAACCAGTCGAGACCGCTGCTTACATGTATATGGGTATTGGGCCTTGCCGTATTGAAACGGAAATTGCGCAGGGCCTCAAAACCATAGACCGGGACCTTCATCTCCTTCATCGCGTCCACAAAAAGGAAGAACCAGTTGTTTCGCAGCACGTCGGCTCCCTTGAGCACCAGTCCGTTCCCGTCACCCGGTCTGATGAACAGGGAATGCAGGCCTTCGAGTTTTTTGATGAAAGCCTCTTCGGCTTCCAGGTTGCGGTTGATGATCAGGATCTTGTCGCCGTCGGGCAGGATGATGGTATCGCGGTCGGTGGCCTTTGTTTCAAAGCCCTTATAGATGAAAATGGGTTGAAAGACCAGGTAGTCGCCTTTTTCGAGCAGTTGCAATTTGACATCGGGCGTTCCGCTTTTCACTTCTTTTACCAGGCTCTTATCAAATTCCACCTGGTATTCGCGGGTGAGCGGAAGGATGACCTTTTGCATCTTTTCCGTCCAGTTCTCGCGACTGAGTTTGATATTGCCTGTTTTCAGGAATTTTTCCGCCTGCAATACGTCTTCCGGTTTTTGCCAGAGATAGATTATATCATCATACAGGAAGAGGAGACTGCTGTCGCACTTGTTCTTGGTGAAGGGGATGCTGTCTCCCTGCAATTTTACGGTACAGGTGATCTCGAAATGACTGTTGGCGGCAACCACTTTGAAAACGGGAGCGATGAATTTATCGCTCAGTTCGATCCCCCGCAGGTTTTCGGTGATGAAGGATTTCTTTTTCAGCAGGCAGAAGATAAAATGATTGGCCGCCTGTTCCTCAAACAGTTTTTTCAGTTTGGGTTGCAGGAATTCGGCGATGAGGGATTTGGTCTCTTCGGGCAGGTCATCGCCGTCGGTATGGATGATGTTCTCCCAGATGCCGCTGAAGGGGGAGTTCCTGTCGAGGTATTTGTTGATCTCCGAGGGTTGCAGTTTACGGACCTGTTGCAGCAATTGCTTGTCCTCTTCACTGAAAACCTCGGTGTTCACGAATTTGGCCAGGTCGAGTTTTTCCACTTTGCCGGTATATTTCCGGTTGTCCTCATCCGCTTCTCCCTGAACGGCGTCCACGATGAAGTAAGGATAGGTTGCTGCGTTGAAATTGATGACCACGCCCAGTTTTTTATCCGGCTGTACCACAGCCACCTCCTCGGGTTTCACCAGTTCGGGTACCACGAATGTTTCGGCGGGTTTGGAGCTGGTTCCACCCGATACCCTTTTGATGTTGGGGTCCAGCACCTTCAGGAAGGGTTTTCCTTCCTTGTAAGTGAATTCGAATTTTCCGTTCAGATCGTCTTCCAGGCTGTATCCATAGATCTGCAGCAGCTTATTCTTTTCCTTGTCCCAGTTCCGGATCGAATCGAAATAATACGGACCGTAAGCATTCAGTAACTGGAGGAAGAGCAGGGTCTTGTGCTCGCAGAGCGGATGTTCGGTCTCGCCGCAGCGGCAGGAGGTATCGAAATTCCGTTCTTCATTCTTCTGTATCACGAGGGGGAACAGTTCGCCGTTGATGCTGAGTTCGGCCTCCACGCGCTCGTCGGCCGCGCTGGTGATATTGGCCCTGGTGGTGCGCAGGTTGTTCTCGGCTTCACTATAGATACCGGGTGAAGAAAGCAGCTTGATCATCTTGAGATCGATGTGCTTCATCTTGGCCACGGTATGCCGCTGGTTGTACTGCATGCTGGTATTGCCCAGCATGTTCTTGTCCATCATCTCCTGCATGCGCAGCATGGCGGCCGCTTCGTGCCGGCAGATATCGCCCAGGTTATAAGGGCAGGTACACCGGACTGTGATCGTCTTGGGATCGGTATATTTCTGGATATAAACCTTGTAGAAAGTGCTGTAGCTGTCGTCCTTCACCCGGAAGACGACGCTGGCCATCAGATGGTCATGCTCCACCAGTTCAACAAAACCCTGGGCGTGTATCTTCTTTCCACGACGGATCACTTCGTCGGACCCGTTGTTGTAAACGTATTTGATCAGGTGCGGTAATGCCAAAGGGGTTGCGAATTTTATAGGTTATTCCTGCATGGCCCGATGTGAAAAGGGCAATTTGCAAAAATAAAGGAAAATACCCGAGGGAGGTGTGTTTCAGTTAAAGGTTATGAAGAAAAATTTTGTTAAAGGGGTGGGTCCGTCGATATGGACGGGTGTCATTTCCGGGCGAAGAGTTTACCGTCCTCATATTCCACCAGCACATCCGCGCTGTCCGGGGTGAGGCAATAACGGATATCCTTTTCGAGTCCGTAGCCCGTCAGCCGCTGGTAATGGGAAGCGTTCTTTTCTTTCATGAAACCATAGAGGTCATTGCGGGCTTCCTGGTAGAGGCTGTCGGCCATCCGGGAAGAATCGCAGTTGATGTTGAAATGTTCTTTGATGGAGTTGATCACCGCGCCGGCGAACAAAGTGTCTTCCAGGTTCACCCGGTCTTTCCAGGCGGCGCAACCCAGTATCACGTTCTGTTTTTGTCCACCAGGTACCGGCATACGGAAGAGAGGTTGGGGAAAGAGCCTGTGATGATGCCCCGGGCATTATTGTCGAGCGCCATGTGAAGCAACCGGGTGCCGTTGGTGGTCGTAAGTACCAGCGTCTTGTCTTTGATGAATTCCTCCGGATATTCAAAAGGGGAGTTGCCGTATTCAAGTCCTTCAGCGATCTTACCGTCACGTTCACCCGCCGTCACGCCGTCGATCTGCCTGCCCAGCCGGATACACTCTTCCACGCTGTTCACCGGGATCACGCATTTGGCGCCATTGAACAAAGCGGTGGCGATCGTGGAAGTGGCCCTTAACACATCAATGATCACCACGATGCTGCTGCTTACGTCATACAAATGCAATAAGGCGGGAGAAAGGCTGGTGTATAGTAAGGGCTTCTCGTTGTCCATCTGATCAAATTTAGGTCAATATCGATTTCCATTTTTCGGTTTCGGCGTATTCTTTTATGATGGCGTTCCGGCGACTGATCAGCTTCTCGAGGTATTTCAACAGGTAGAAACGGTTGACCAGGCGGCCCAGTGAGCCATAGGGTGTTTCAAAGTTCATCAGGTCGATCATGATGGTCCCGTTCTCGATCGGTTTGAAATGATGTTCGTGATGAAAACTTTTGAAATCGCCCCTGATCATCTCGTCTGTGAAATGAAAGGGCCTGTTCATGGCCGTGATCTTCGAAGTGAATTGACGGGTCTTGAAAAGATGCCTGGCTTCCCAGGTCACTGTTTCATTTTCACCGATCAGTCCTGTGGTGGTACCCCCTACGGCTTTTTCGCCTGTATCCTGCATGGAAACGGTATGCAGGTCAATGCTGCGACTCAGGTCAAAGACCCGTTCGTCAGGAGCTGCGATGAAGGTGGTCAGGTGTATGGAAGGCATGTAGGTTAATTGGCCATTATGCAAATGGCATTTTGACCACTTTCGCTTTCAGCATGGTATTTCGGATGCTGATGTATATCACGGAATCGATGGCAGCGAATTCGGATTTAACATAACCCATGCCGATGGCCTTGCCCAGCGAAGGGGATTGGGTGCCTGAAGTGACCTTGCCGATGAAATTCCCGTCAAAGCTCTTGATATCATGGTCGTGGCGTGCGATACCCTTTTCGATCATTTCAAAGCCGACCAATTTTTGAGAAAGGCCTTCCGCTTTTTGTTTTTCAAAATGGGCCCGGTTGGTGAAGTCCTTGGTGAATTTGGTGATCCAGCCCAGTCCGGCCTCAAGCGGGGAGGTGGTATCGTTGATGTCGTTGCCATAGAGGCAGAATCCCATTTCCAGGCGGAGGGTATCCCTTGCGCCGAGACCGATGGGTTTGATGCCTTGTGCGGCCCCTGCGGCAAAGATGGCATCCCAGATCTTGTCGGCATCATTGTCCTTGTTCTCAAAATAGATCTCCACGCCTCCGGCCCCGGTATAACCGGTCGCGCTGATGAGTACGTTTTCCACCCCGGCGAAAACCCCTTTGGTGAACGTATAATATTTGAGGTTCATGATATCCATTTCGGTCAGCGGCTGCAGGATCTTACAGGCGTTGGGTCCCTGTATGGCGAGGAGGCAGGTCTTGTCGGAAATGTTGTGCATCTCCACGTTCTTATCATTGAATTGTTTGATCCAGTTCCAGTCCTTCTCAATATTGCTGGCATTCACCACCAGCATATAGGCTTTATTGGCTTCCAGGCAATACACCAGCAGGTCGTCCACGATGCCGCCGTCCAGGTTGGGGAGGCAGCTGTATTGGGCTTTGCCATCCGTCAGTTTGGAAGCGTCGTTGCTGGTCACCCGCTGGATGAGGTCAAGCGCGTTCTCCCCTTTGAGGATGAATTCTCCCATATGGCTTACATCAAATACCCCGGCGTTGTTGCGTACAGCGGCGTGTTCGTCGTTGATGCCGGAATAACTGATGGGCATATTGTAACCGGCGAATTCGGCCATTTTTGCACCCAGTGCGATGTGTTTGGCGGTAAAGGGCGTGTTCTTCATGAATGCGTTTTTGGTTTGATCGTTACTGCGGGCAAAAGTAAAATAAAAAAGGGAGGACCCCTAAAAAAGAGTCCCGCCATTGCTGGCAGGACTTTTGGGTTTCAACTTCAACTCAACTATTGAAACGAGTTTAATTCATATTGGCGAGCGGACCGTACATGGGTAATTTGAAGGAGACCAGTTGGGCGGGTCCGTCCACATTATCCATTTTCTCCAGTTGCTTGTCGATCTTTTCCTTTGCCTTTTGCAGGGAGTCCTTCAGTTTCTGTTCTTCCAGCTGGATCTTCATTTTCAGGGAATCGATCTTATTCATCGGCTGGGTGTTGTCGTAACGGTAATTGTCCTCATTATCGGTCACCACTTCCACACCATTATTATTGATGGTGACTTTGGTCCTGCCCGGTTTCCCGGCGGGGATGCCTTTCAGGTTGTAGAGGTGGCCGTCGGCCCTCATTTCGTATTCCACATTGGCCGACCAGTCATGTGCTGCGTCATCATAATCATAATCCCATTCGTCGTTATTCCAGGGCCCGTTAAAGTTGACATTATTGAACCAGCTTACGCTGCGGTCAACCATGATGTGTTTGCCTACGGGTACATAAACGGTGATCACGATGCGCTGGTTGCGGAACTTGTCGGTCTTGTTGACGGCGATCCCTTTATCCAGTTGCAGGATCGTATCTTTCTGTACACCGCCGAACTGGATCAGGTCTGCATTCTTTTCCGCAATGGGCCTTGTCCTTCCGGAAGCCATCTTGATCATGGTGACCCGGAAACTGTCGTTCGGTGATTTTACGATACGGATATCAAAGTTTTTCACATAAGCGGTATCTTCTTCGAGCGACTGGAAGGGTTCGAACCTCAACCAACGGCTGCGGGTGTATTTTTCCAGCGGAGAGACCGAGGTCAGTTCCAGTTTGGCCACTTTAGGATCAGAGAGCACGATCTCCTGCTCATAGAGGTTCTTGCTGTTGAACTTGAAATCCCGGAAAATGGAAGAGACCAGTAAGATGAAACTCACCCATCCCAGTACCCAAAGGCTGCCGAAGGACATGCCGATGATCTTGCTGTTGCTCTTCGACTTGGCGATCTTGCGGATGATCCAGGTGATGATGCCGATGATCGGCACCGCGATGAAGAACAAGAGGGTTCCCCAGGCGTAGGCGTTCTGCCATCCGTCACTGATGAGGAAATCCTTCAGGGGGAAGAGCCCGATGGCGGCGATACCCAGTCCGAAAAGAGCCATCACGAGGGCAAATACAACGCATCCCACTACAAAATAGGCGAAGATCTTCAGGAGGAATACAATGATGTCTCCAAAGGACCGGCTACTTCGTTTGGCCACGTTTCCGGCTTCTGCGGTGAACGCCTTGGATTTCTCACCCACTACGGTAGAAGCTTCCTTTCCGAATTTCTGTACCCTCTGCTGAACGCCCTTCATCTCTTCCATCACAGAATTCTTGATGGAATCGATATCCACTTTCTCTCCTTTCATTTCCAGTTTTTCGGCCGTGGTATTGGCTTCCGGGATCACGAGCCAGAGAATGATGTAGATGATCAGGGCACCCGGACTGAAACCGACGCGAAGGAAATTGGGAAAGTCACCGATACCCCAGTGTCCCCAGCGAAATACGAAGGACAGGAAGGGCAGCAGGAACAATACCCGCGGGATCCAGGCGCTGATACCGAAATAACTTCCGATACCACTGCACACACCGGCGATGATCTTGTCGTCGCTGTCGCGGTATAATTTTTTACGAACACCTCCGAATACATTGGAAGAAGAGCCGGGTACGGCAGCCCAGAGGATCAGGTAAGGCAGGAAGGCCACACCAAAGGTCACTACAAAGATGATCCTGACGATCACGGGATCTATATTGAAGTAGTTGCCCAATCCGGAGCACACACCGCCGAGGATCTTATGTTCCTCATCGCGGTACAAGCGCTTGTTGCCTGTTGGGGTAAAGGGAGCCGACTGATGTTGCTGGCCAGACTGCTGGCTGCCTGAAGTGCTGCCAGTGCCGATGGAACCGCTTTCTTCCGATTCAAAATCCTCCGGGCGTCCCATACTGTTGATGATCGCGTTGACATCATCATCCGTTATGCAGGTGGCTCCGTTTTTCAGGCGTTCCTGGAACAGTTCACCGATACGGCTTTCGATGTCGTTGATGATCTCATCTTTGCCTTCTTCATTGGCGAAGTGCTTGTTCAGGCTTTCCGTATAGGCCTTCAGTGTATCGAATGCGGTAACTTCTATCGGAACAACCCGTCCCTGGAAGTTGATATTGATTACTTGTTTCATGGCTTAAAATATTTTCGTTTCGTTAGTTGTTGATACCCTAAAAAAAGCATGGCTATACTTTAGTTTAAGTTCAGGAGTTGTTGAAGTTGTTGTTTGATTGTTCGTGTTCGGCTTCGGTCAGCGCTTTAACGGCATTGGCCAGTTCAAACCAGGTGGCTTCCAGTTCCTTGTAGAAGTCACGGCCTTTGTCGGTCAGCGAAAAATATTTCCTTGGGGGACCGCTATTGCTTTCCACCCAGCGGTACGTGAGGAATTCCGCGTTCTTTAACCGGGTAAGCAGGGGGTACAAGGTTCCCTCGAAGATGTTGAGGTTGGCCGCCTTCATCTTATCAATGATATCGGAAGGATAGGCCTCACCCTGCTTGATGACCGAGAGGATGCAAAACTCCAGGACCCCTTTCCGCATCTGGCTGGCTGTGTTATCAATGTTCATGGCTTCATTGTTTTAATATCACCCCACCCCGATCCTGCAGGAAAAGTAGTGATGGTGAAGATCTTGGAGAAAAATAATTTGTTCATGGCTATACTTTAAGTGAAGCGTTCCGATTTCCTTTTCTGCTGACCCCGGTTCCGGTTCCCGGTTTGTCTGAAAAGGGTATTTTCCCGCTTTCTGATACAAAGATAATAAGTTTTTAGTACTATGCAAGACATAATACCATATATTTTTTAGTAGTGGGTGCTGAATAATAGCTTTAATTCCAATGAAAACCTTTACTGTATTGCGTTTTGCTAAAAACTAGGTCGGTAAAAATATTTTTCATTTCGGGATAAACGGTCCTTTTTGCGTGACGGACGGGGGCTTTTTGGACAAAAATGGGTCTGTTTAACCCCATTTTCACCTGGGAGAAAGCTTGAATTTAGGGTTTTCACCCCTTGGGTTAAAAAACTATCTTTAGGGTAAGCGGGGATTATTGTAAGCGGGCTGTTAATATTATGATAAGAACCGGGGACCCGCAGAAAACGGTCTTTCATTTGTTCATTTATTATCCAGGAGGTACAGATCATGAAATTTTTTTACCCTTTGGTTTTCGCTGTCCTGACCCTGGCATCTTGCAGCAGCAGCAAGGATTATATGTCCAGGATCGATGAGGACAAGACCCTGTTCGACGCCGTTAAGGCGCTGGGCAAACACGCGGATGATTCCGTTGCGGCCAAGGCTTTACCCGCATTATATACCCATGCCCGGGAGAAACACCTGAACAAGATCAGCAGTTACGGCAATTCCACGGAACTGAGCCGCTGGGATAAGATCATCAATGAATACAGTTTATTGCAGAAAATGTATGACGTCATTTCCCAGACTGACGCGGCCAGGCGACTGGTGGTTCCCAGCGATTATCAATCGGCCCTGGTGGAGAACAGGAACCGGGCCGCGGAAGATTATTACCGGGAGGCCGAGACCCTCCTGGCCCGGGAGAATAAAACAGATGCCCGGACCGCCTATGGTTATTATAAGCGGGCCGACAAGCTCCTGCCCGGCTATAAGGAATCCCGAAGCCGGATGAACGAAGCCTACCAGGCCGCCATTGTTGAGGTACTCATCAACCCGGTGGTAGACCGTACCTTTTTCTTCAACAACAGCTGGGGCAGTTACGGGACCAATTACAGCAATGAATATTTTCAGCAGAACCTGATCCGCGAACTGGGCGGCGTCAATGCCAACCGTTATCCCGCCCGTTTTTACACCGAATGGGACCTGGGCCGGATCCGGGTGATACCCGACCTGGTGGTGAGCCTGACCTTACGCAACCTCGACATACCACGCCCCTCTACGCAAAATTACAGCCGCAACAGCAGTCGCCAGGTCAGCGTGGGCAAGGACAGCAGCGGCCGGGATATCTACCAGAATGTTTACGCCACAGTGAATATCGCCCGTTCCAGCTTCACCGCCCGGGTGGAAATGGAGGTGAACATAACGGATGCCGCTACCCGAAAAACAGTCAGCACCAATACCTATCGTGAAGATTATTCCTGGCAGGAGGAGAATGCCACCTACACCGGCGACCAGCGTGCGCTCAGCGACCAGGACTGGAACCTGGTCAACAACCGGCGCTTTGACGAGCCCCGGAAGGAAGATGTGCTGAACGAGTTATACCGCCGCATCTATCCGCAGGTGAAGAACCGCATCGCCAATGTGGTGAGCTGGTAAGATGCCCGAAGGGGTTCACTTAATTTAAAAAGAAGTTTATTTCAGCTGAAAGCCATAAAAGCGATCCAGCTCATGAGATAGGCCAGCCCGGTCATATACACCAATTGTATGGCCGGCCATTTCCAGCTCTTCGTTTCTCTTTTCACCACGGCCAGGGTGCTCATGCATTGCATCGACAAGACATAAAAGATCAGTAAGGATAATCCCGTGGCGAGGTCGTACACTTTTGAACCATCGGGCCTCACCGCCGCAGCCATTTTTTGCCTCAGCGTATTGCCGCTGGCATCGGCATCCTCGCCCACACTGTAGAGCGTGGCCATCGTACCCACAAAGACCTCCCTGGCCGCGAAAGAAGTGATGAGGGCGATGCCGATCTTCCAGTCATATCCGAGCGGCCTGATGACCGGTTCTATGGACCTGCCCAAAATGCCGGCGAAGGAGTTTTGCAGTAATTCCGTTTTCCTGTGCTTGTTCAGTTCGGCCTCCTGCCCGGGATCCGCCTTGATCAGGATCTCGTATTTCGCCGTCACTTCACGCATTTTCTTTGGCGGACCGTAATTGCTCAGTCCCCAGAGCAGGAGACTGATGAGCATGATGATCTTTCCGGCGTCGAATACGAATATCCGGGCCTTGGCGATCATGGTGGTTAGTGCGTTCTTCCAGCGGGGGCCGCGGTACATGGGCAGCTCGAGGATGAAAAAACTGCGTTCCGTGCTTTTGATGAACCACTTCATCACCCAGGACACCACCAGGGCCATTACGGTACCCATCAGGTAAAGGGCCATCATCACCAGTCCCTGTAAACTTAAAAAACCAAGCACCAGTTTGGACGGGATCACCAGCGCGATCAGGATGGTATAGACGGGTAAACGGGCGCTGCAACTCATGAGTGGTGTAATCATGATGGTGAGCAGCCGTTCTTTCTTGTTTTCGATATTCCTCGCGCTCATGATCGCCGGTACGGCGCAGGCGAATCCGCTGATCATGGGCATGACGCTTTTGCCATTGAGTCCCACTTTGCGCATCAGCTTATCCGTTAGGAAGCTGATCCGGGCCATGTATCCCGTATCCTCCAACAGCGTGATGAGTCCGAAGAGGATCATGATCTGCGGTATAAAAACCAGGATTCCGCTCAGGCCGGCCACAACACCGTTGATGAGCAGGTCGCTCCACCAGGCCACCGGAAGGTGGTTGCTGAGCCAGCCGCTGATCTGTCCGAAGGACCATTCGATCCCATCCATAGGGTATTTGGCCACCCAGAAAACGCTCTGGAAGAGGAGGAACAAAACGGTGAGCAGGATCAGGTACCCCCATCGGCGGTGCAACAACAGATCATCAAGCCTTTCACTGAACAGCGCTTTTTGAAGGGGGTCGCGCTCCACTACGGTCTGCTGCATGATGTGCTTGATGCGCCCGTAACGCTGCATGATCTCTTCGGCCTGTGTCTTTGTAGGATTGAACCGGTTGCCCTCTTCGATCTTTTCTATTTTATCCTGCAGGTCTTCCCCGAGCATGAAGTGCTCATGATTGATCAGGTAATGGATCGCGGCATAATCGCTGATATGCGGGAACAGTTCCCTGACCCCGGCAACAGCATCGGGCGCGAAGGAACGGTTGCTGATGAATTCGCGGCCGGAGAATGCGGTTAATTGTTCGGCGCTTTGTTCAAGCACTTTTTTCAGGGGGTCGATGCCTTTATTCTTGCGCGGATTCAGCGGAACAACCGGAACACCGAGTTCCCTTTCCAGTCCCGGGATATCGATCTGTATGCCTTTTTGTTTGGCCAGGTCCATCATGGTGAGCGCCACCACCACCGGTACGCCCAGGTCGATGATCTGGGTACAGAAGAGCAGGTTCCTTTTAAGATTGCTGGCATCCGCGATCAGCAAAACCAGGTCAGGGCGTATCGCGGGGTCCTGGTTAAGCAGGATCCGGTAGGTCACCCATTCGTCGTGGCGCTTGGGGTAGAGGCTGTACGTGCCCGGGAGGTCGATCAGGGTGGCTTCGATCTCCGTTCCGATCCGGCAAAGGCCGGTCTTCTTGTCCACGGTCACCCCGGGGAAATTACCCACCTGCTGTTTCAGTCCCGTCAGGGCGTTGAACAGGGAGCTTTTTCCGCTGTTGGGATTGCCAACCAATGCGATATTGATGCGCTTAGACAAAATAGAAATAAAGGTCTCCGGATGAATGTCCTGCCGGAATGGCTGCAAAAATAACCCTATTGAGGCTTTTGTACTTACGAATTCAGAAAGATGCCCGGTAAATAAAAAAACCCCTCCTTTCCCGGAGGGGTTTCGGCTTTTCGGCTATAATTAATTAAGGCATCATTATAACGGCCTCCTATGATTCACAGATTTATTCAATCTTATTTCACCGAGAACACCCGGGCTTCCCCGCTGTTCTTCAGCAGGATCACGGAGCGGGACTTGCTATTTTTGAGATAAACGATCCTCCTTACTTCGCCGCGGACATTCAATCCCGACCGGATCGCCGGAATATCAATGAATCCCGCCCGTCCGTCTCCTTTGAGCAGGATCGCCGCAGTGGCATCGTAATTACCCACCATCACGGCAGGGTCATTGGTGTTTCCAACGGCTAAAATATCTTTGATGCCATCCTGGTCGAAATCTTCCACCACCAGGTCATTGATATTCGAAAATTGCGCCCTTTCCGGGAAGGGTTTGAAGCGGAATGCGCCATGACCCTCATTGATCAGCACACCTGATTCAAAGCAGCGGGCCATGTACACATCCATCCCCTTTTTTTGTTCAGGTGTGAACAGGTTTTCGAGCGTGGTGCCCGAATAGTCCTTGTACCGGATGAATTTCTTTCTCATCGAAGGCATCTGGTCGATCAGCTGGTCACGGCTGAAGAGCGGGTAACATTTCCCCTGGTTGTAAAAACCAAGTACTGCATCGTAACTGCCGTTATTGTCGAAGTCCTTGGCGTAAATGGTACAAGGATGATGGAAGTCGCCGCCAATCGTGGAATTCAATCCCCGGTTACCCAGGATGATATCGAGGTCTCCGTCCTTGTCCAGGTCCTCGGTCCTGACCGTATACCAAAGACCCTTCAGTTCATCCAGGTCAACAAGACTGTCTTTTTTCACCGGGTTACTGAGGCTGATGGTCACGGTATTGCTGCTCCTGGTGAATTGGCCGTTCTGCCAGGTAAAGATCATAGGGGCCATCCATTCTCCGCAGAGGATGAGTTCCTTCCTGCCATCCCCGTCAAGATCAGACCAGTTGGCCTGGTTGATGATGCCCGGGTTCAGCAGCGGCGACGCGAAGCTTGCGGTCACATCGGTGAATTCGCCCTTGTTGTTTTGGAGAAGCATGCTCCTGTCGGCCTGGGGAAATTTACCGGGCAGCACATGACCCCCGACAAACAGATCCAGGTCTCCGTCGCCATCGAGATCGAGCGGAAGGATGCAGGACCCGTTATATCCTTCGGCCGGCAGGGCATTGGTATTCCTTGTAAAATTACCCTTGCCGTCATTCCGGTAGAGCCGGTCCTGGTATTGAACAGAACCCCGGTCAAATTCGGCGCCGCCACTTACTACATAAAGATCCTTATCGCCATCCCCGTCGGCATCAAAGAAAAGGGCCGCCATATCCTCGTATGACTTATCGGCAATGAAAGCCGGCTGATTTTTTTCCGTGAATGACCCATCGGCATTCAGGAGCAATAATTTTCCGGCTATGCCGGCAGCTCCGCCGATGTAGAGGTCTTCGCGTCCATCGCCATTCACATCACCCAGGGCATGATAAGGGCCTTTCCGGCTGCACTTGTAGGGGATCAGTGGTTCACGTTTGAAATCGATATAGTTGTTCTCACTCTGGACATATTTCAATTTGCCTTCGTTGCTGATGTCTTTGAATAGGGGATCGGGTTTAAGGGGAGCCGCGACGGGCTGGGTGGCATCCGATTCGTAAACGGTAAGCACCTGGTTGGTCTTCACCTGTTCCAGCACGATCTTCTTCCCGGAAAGGAAAATGATCTCCACCCGGGGGATGATGGCCTGGTCACCCGTTCCGAAATGCAGGACGTGTTCACCGCTGGAGAGGAAGCCGCGTTGCGGATCATAATGCTGCACCTGCGTGGTACCATCGGCGCCGGTCAATTTCACGATGGTCCCATATAGTTCATCGGGCGAAACTTTGGATCTCAATAATTTGAACCGCAGGTAATTGGCGCCGCCCATTTCCCGGGAATTGTTCCGGTATACGAATGCCGGGTCATCCACATTGCTGACCACGAGGTCAAGGTCTCCGTCGTTATCCAGGTCCGCATAAGCGGCACCGTTAGAGAGGGAGCCCGGCTGATCGGCCCAGGTATCCGAATAATTGTCAAACTTCAGGGAAGCGTTATTGTGGTAAAAATAGTTTTTTGTTTTTACGGAGGGGATGCTGGATAGCCAGGTGTTGAGGTTTACGGAACGGCCGCTGTTCATTTGTTTCATGATCGAATCCAGTACAAAGACCTTATAATCCCAGTCGGTGATGTCGCGTTTTAAACCATTGGTGACATACATATCCTTCCACCCGTCATTATCCAGGTCGGCGATCAATGGCGCCCAGCTCCATTCCGTGGCGGAAACACCCGAATAATTGGCGATCTCGCTGAAGGTTCCGTTCCCGTTGTTCAGTTGCAGGGTGTTCCGGGGGTATTGGAAAAACAGGTTATAGTCGATCATCAGCTGGAACTTGTCGTAGTTCTGATTCACGGCAAAGAGCTGTTTTTGTCTTACAGGCTCATCCACGGCCATGTCCACAACAAAAATATCTTCCAGTCCGTCGTTGTTGATATCGTTGATGTCGGACCCCATGGCCGAGAAGCTGACATGATTCAGGTATTCGGTCATCCGGTTGGTGAAGGTCCCGTTCCGGTTGTTGATATAGATGCAGTCGGGTTTATTGAAATCGTTCGCTACGTAGATGTCCGGCCAGCCGTCATTATTGAAATCATGGATGGAGGCGCTGAGGCCGAATGCAAAGTCGATAAGGCCGGCCTTCCGGGTCACATCAACGAATTTCCCATTGCGGTTCTCATAAAGCCGGTCGCTGGTATTCACAGTCACCGTATCGTCGATCCGGGTGAGTTTGCCGTTGATCATGGCGGCATTGATGGTCATGGTCTTGCTGAAATCGTCCGGGTGGTCCACAAAAAAAACGTCCTTGTCGCCGTCCTTATCGAAATCGAAGAAATAGGCCTGTATGGTGAAACTCTTGTCTTCCAGTCCGTATTCCGCTGCCCGGTTGGTGAAGGTGCCGTTCTTGTTATTGATGTAGAGCATTTTTTTCCTCAGCGAGGGGTCTTTGAAGCCGGACTTACATACAAAGAGGTCGAGGTAGCCGTCGTTGTTGATGTCCACCATATTGACACCGGTCTTGAGTCCTTCACCGCCGTTGACTCCGGCTGATTCCGTGATGTCCCTGAATTTGAGGTCACCCAGGTTGAGGTATAATTTATTGTAGCCTCTTGTTGCGGAGAAATAGATATCGGGCAAGCCGTCGTTATTGATATCACCGATGGCGACACCTCCTCCGGCATAGAGGTTCTCGTACAGGTACATGAACATGGTCGCGTCCTCCAGCACATCATTCCTGAACGTGATGCCGGTGCTGTTGCCCGGCATCAGGGTAAAGCGTTTATTGTTCCCTGATGGTTGTGCCGTTACGCAAACTGTTGGCAAGCACAGTATGAGGGCAATCAGTGAACGGTTAAAGAGATTTGTCATATGGAGAATCACCGGCTGGCCCGGGCGTTTTTATATACAGCTAATACATGCCTGCCCACGGCTTTTCCCTGCT
Organism: Chitinophagaceae bacterium; assembly: GCA_016721725.1. Classification (GTDB taxonomy): domain Bacteria; phylum Bacteroidota; class Bacteroidia; order Chitinophagales; family Chitinophagaceae; genus Ferruginibacter. Next base: position 1,023,852 of record JADKHN010000001.1, read on the forward strand.
CCACACTGATCCTGGCCGTTTCGGGGTAGTGAATACCTCCGTACACCCGGCTGGTAGAGGATTCCAGGGAAGCTTCATAAAATGAATGGAAACTGCGCGGGGGAGAACCGAAGGGGATCTCCGTCTTGTCGGTAAACGCAAAAGGCTCACCCAGCAGGTCGGTGAGGATGGTGGCACAGGCATTGGAGACCACGGAATGCCCGCTGGTGAATTCGGGGAATGGCGGAGTTTGGATATAGGGTTGCCAATTTTTATCAATTAGCCGGTTGATGATGGTGATGGGCCTGATGAGACTGGTTCGGTACTTTTCATCCCAGCAACTGATGAAGGCGTCGAACATCGCGATGGCGGACAAGGCATAAACTTGTGCCGCTTTTTCCACCGATACGTTCTTTTGCAGGCAGGCCTGTTTGGCGATCATGATCCAGTGCCCGGCAGGGGAGATCTTATGTACGAAATAACTGAGGTGCCCGATGTTGACGGCCACATTGGGATTGTCATCCCAGTAGAGGGCCGTGGCTTTCCGAACGGTGTCCAGGGTATTGCCGATCCGGTAAACCTCCATCATGGTCTTATAGAACAGGGAGTTCTTCGAAGTGCTGAACACCAGTTTTTCCTGAGGGGAGAACTGGGAGGCATTCGCCAGGGTCATCGGCCGTATGGTATTCCAGTGCGGTTCAAGGCCCTGGGCATAGTCCAGCGGCGTGGGTTGCCAGGCGCCCTGGGCTTTCGATAAGACATAACGGTAAAGGCCCCTCGATTTCAGGTAATTGTCCCGCTTGGTCCAGGCAATGATGGTATCGGCCACGGCCTTGCCATAGGACATGGAGGCCCGGGTAAGCGAAGTATCGCTTTGCCTGAACAGGGAATCGGTGAAGGACTTTCTCCATTCCTCGAACTTGAATTCGGAGCCCACCAGGCTTTGTGCCACATAAGAAAAGGAGACACAGGCGGAGATGAAGGGATCGACATGGCCGGGTGTTTTGGGCAGATGTTTCAGGTCGTTCAGACGGCCTTCCATCGAGGGCATGGAGGGGTCTTCGGTCCGGATGCATTCGTAAAAAGCGATCTGGGGATAAACATAGACCCGGCAGGCGATGGGGGGAGGAAAAAGATCGACCATCACGGTGTTCACCAGGAGGTCGTTGAGGGCATGCAGGGTTTGCGCTTTGTCCTGGGCAAACAGGTCACTACAGGTCAGAAGGGATAAAAGCCCGAAGCTATATCTGACGAAGATCGATTTTCCATTACGCATAAACAGACCGTTTAAATAGGGTCTAAATTTAAGAAAATTTGTTGGTCTGTTTCAGTAATGCCAAATCAGGCTGGTAATTAACCCGGGAAACAACGGGTTCAGCTCATTGCAGCCTGTTCTTTCTTAAGCTGGCGGTCCAGGGCGAAGGTCCCGAACGGGAGTATGGCCGCTACAAAAGCAAGGGCCAGCCAGCCGATCGATTTTTTGAATTCGGTCATCACGTTGAAAGCGAGGTAAACATAACCTACGAACAGGGCGCCATGCGCCCAACCGAAGAATTTGACCGCTTCAGGCAGGTTGTAAAAATATTTCAGCGGCATGGCGATACCCAGCAGGATGAGAAAGGAGATGCCTTCGGCGATGGCGACCATCCTGAAACGGTAGAGGAGTTTTTTTAAAGAATCGTTGTTCATGTTTTTTAAAATTTATTCTGGTTGGTGAGGACACCAACCAGGGCGAGGCGAGGCTTTGCCTTAATAATTGATCTCCTGCTCCACGATCGCTTCCGGTATTTCGCGCCATTCGTATTGCTGGTTGCGGAGCTGGGGTTCAAATCCCGCTTCCCGGATGGCCTGTTGAATGGTGGTGCTGGTGAAACGATGAGGGGCGCCGGCCGCGCTCACCACATTCTCTTCGATCATGATGCTGCCGAAATCGTTGGCGCCGGCCTGCAGGCATAACTGGGCCACCGCTTTTCCAACCGTCAGCCAACTGGCCTGTATGTTCTTGATATTGGGTAGCATAATGCGGCTCAGGGCGATCATGCGGATGTATTCTTCCGAAGTGGTCAGGTTATGTACGCCCCGTATCCTGGCCAGCAGGGTATCCACATCCTGGAAGGTCCAGGGGATGAAGGCCAGGAATCCCTTGGCCGTATCGGGTTTGCGGCTTTGTACCTCCCGGAGTTTGACCAGGTGTTCAAACCGTTCCTGCAGGGTTTCCACATGACCGAACATCATGGTGGCGGAAGTGGTGATATGGAGCTTATGCGCCTCGTGCATGATATCGAGCCATTCCTGCGCCCCGCATTTCCCTTTGCTGATCAGTCGCCTCACCCGGTCCGTTAATATTTCCGCGCCGGCGCCGGGGAGACTGTCCATCCCGGCTTCCTTCAAGGCTTTCAGCACTTCGTGGTGGGTGCTCTTTTCCAGTTTGGTGATGTGCGCTACTTCCGGAGGGCCCAGGGTATGCAACTTGATGTCGGGGTAAAGCTGTTTGAGTTCGCGGAAGAGGTTGACATAAAAGGAGAGTCCCAGTTCGGGATGATGTCCTCCTTGCAGTAATAACTGGTCTCCGCCATATTTGATCGTTTCTTCGATCTTCTGCTTATAGGTTTCGATATCGGTGATATAGGATTCCTCATGCCCGGGTACCCGGTAAAAATTACAGAACTTGCAATTGGCGATGCACACATTGGTGGTGTTCACATTGCGGTCGATCTGCCAGGTCACCCGGCCATGGGGCACCTGTTTCTTCCGCAGTTCATCGGCCACATACATCAGATCGGCCAACGGGGCCTGTTCAAAAAGGTGCATGCCTTCTTCAACGGAAAGGAGGTCGAAACGAAGAGCCCTGTCATATAATGTATTCAGGTCCATAGGCGCCACTTGTGTAATAAGTCGCAAATTTACATCCATTAGGTTGTATATTTAATTTATCCCGGGAATGAAAAAATTTTTCTCCATATGTCTGTTTTCCCTGTCTTTTGGAACTTCCGGCGCCCAGGAGCTTCTATCCCAGCCCGAAGCCAGGCTCCTCACCCGTTTCCCGTTCAAACAATTCAGCGGAGGGGTGATGGTCTTGCAGGCCCGGTTTGGCAATATCCCCGATACCCTGAATTTCATCCTGGATACGGGCAGCGGGGGTATCTCCCTGGATTCGATGACCTGTGATGAATTCAGGATACCGCTTACCGCCACCGATACCACCATCACCGGGATCGCCGGGATACGCAAGGTCGCCTTCGCCTTTGATCAGACCCTGCACCTTCCGGGCCTTACCATGGATCACCTCAATTTTCATGTCAACGATTATTCCGTGTTGTCCAGTGTGTATGGAGAAAAGGTTGACGGGATCATTGGTTACAGTTTTTTCAGCCGCTATATTGTGGGGATCGACTTTGACAGCAGCATGATCAGCGTGTACAGTCCGGGTAATTTCACTTATCCCCGTAACGGCACCATCCTTCACCCGGTACTCACCGCCCTGCCCATCCAATGGCTGAATATCAAGGACAAGGTGAAAATGGGCTTTAATTTTTACCTGGATACCGGGGCCGGTCTTTGTTTTCTCATGAGTGAACAATTCGCCCGCGACAGCGGCATACTCCTCTCGCGCCGTAAGCCGGTGATCACGCAGGCCGAAGGGATGGGGGGTAAATTGCAGATGCGGCTGACCCTGATCAAGGAACTGCGGCTGGGGCCCTACCATTTTCACCAGGTGCCCACTTACCTGTACACCGATAATTATAATGTGACCTCCTATCCTTTCACGGGAGGACTGGTGGGCAACGACCTCCTGCGTCGATTCAATATGGTATTCAATTATCCGCGAAGGGAGATCCACCTGTTGCCCAACAAACACTTCAACGAGAGTTTCGATTATGCCTATACGGGCCTGGGGATCTATGTTGTGGATGGAAAGATCATCGCCGAGGATGTGATCAAGGGGTCGCCTGCGTATAAGGCCGGTGTCCGGGCGGGCGACGAACTGATCTCGGTGAACAAGAATTTTTCCAATAATATCCAGATCTATAAGAACATCCTGCAAACTCCCAACGAAGAGGTCAGGCTCATTGTTAAGCGGGATGGGAAGTTGCTGGAACTGACGATGTTCACCCTCAGCATCCGCTAAACATTTATTTGCCGCTTGACGGGTCTCCGTACATTTGCAACATGATACAGTTTGACCGTTTTCAATTATCCAACGGACTGAGGGTGCTGGTTCAGGAAGACAAGAGCACGCCCATGGCCGTGGTGAATGTATTGTATGATGTGGGCGCCAGGGATGAGGATCCTGAAAAGACCGGGTTCGCTCATTTGTTCGAACACCTGATGTTCGGGGGTAGCGTCAACATACCCGTCTACGACGAACCATTGCAACAGGCCGGCGGAGAGAACAACGCCTATACCACCAACGACCTCACCAATTATTATTGCCAGCTCCCGGCCGAGAATATCGAAACCGCATTCTGGCTTGAAAGCGACCGTATGCTCTCTTTGGCCTTCAGTAAAAAAAGCCTGGAAGTCCAGCGCAAAGTGGTCTGCGAGGAATTCAAGGAGCATTACATCAACAAGCCTTATGGCGATGTCTGGCACAAGATGCGGGAGCTAACTTATACCACCCACCCTTACCGCTGGATGACCATCGGGGCATCGCTCAGCCATATAGAGAACGCCACCCTGGAGGACGTGAAATCCTTCTTTTTCAAGCATTACACTCCCTGCAATGCCATCCTGGTGGTCGCGGGAAATGTGAGTACGGAACAAGTAAAGGAACTGGCTGAAAAATGGTTTGGCCCCATTCCCGCAGGGGAAAAATACAACCGAAACCTGCCGGTTGAACCGAAACAAACGGCGCCCAGGGCACAGGAGGTAAAAGCCAATGTTCCGCTGGACGCCCTTTACAAATGCTGGCATATCTATCCAAGAACCGATATGCGTTATTATGTGGCCGATCTGATCACGGAGATCCTGAGCGGGGGCGGATCCTCCCGTTTGTACCAGTCGCTCGTCAAGGAAAAACAACTGTTCAGCAATATCGAATGTTATCACCTGGGCAGTACCGATGCGGGACTGCTCACCATCGAAGGCAAACTGGTGAAAGGGGTGGACATGAAAGTGGCCGAGGCGGCGGTGCAGGAAGAACTGGTGAAACTGCAACAGGAGGGTATCAGTCAGCGCGAATTGGAAAAGGTGAAGAATAAGACCGAAAGCATGATCGCTTTTGAAGACATGAGCATCATGAGCCGGGCCGCGAGCCTCGCCATGTACGAACTGCTCGGTGATGCCGATCTGATCAATAAGGAACTGGAAAGATACCAGGCGGTCACGGCAGAGCAGCTGCAGGAGGAATGCAAGATCATTTTTGACGAGAACAACAGCAATACCCTTTATTATTATTCACAAAACTAAGGGCTGATGAACCAGACCAGACATCCCCGCCATGATTTCCTGATCGAACGGATCGCTTTTTTCAGCGATGCCGTTTTCGCCATCGCCATCACCCTGATGGCGATCGAAATTCATCCACCAAAAATCATCCGGGGAGAATCAGAACATATGGTCTGGGAAAAGATCAAAGAGATCCTTCCTGAATTCCTGGGTTTGTTGGTCAGTTTCTGGCTGATCGGGAGCGCCTGGCTGAGGCATCACCAGTTATTCCGTTATGTTGACAATTTCGACCTTCGCTTCATGGCCATTAATTTATGGCTCCTGTTCGTCATCATTTTATTTCCATTCAGTACAGGGTTCCTGTTCAATTCGCTTTTTGAAGGCGCCATATCTAAGCTCCAGGTTTTTCTGTACCTGGGCGTGCCGCTGTTCAGCAATGTCATCTTATACCGGATGTACAAACTGGTGAATAAGAAACACCTTCGAGGAGAAGCCGATCAGGCATTCAGGTACGCCACTTTTTCGATCGGAACCATGGTGATCTCCTTTTTACTGGCTATCCTCTGGATACTGGTCTTTCCATTGAAACTACATTATTACGGCTATATGTTTTTGGGATTGGGCCCGATCCTATCAGCCCTATTCAGGAAAAAAATCAAACATTCATGATCAATCGCAAGGCATCGCCCTCCATAAAAGACGCCGTTGAATTCAACCTTCAGCTGAAACCCTATGAGCATTTCACGCTCGACAATGGCGTTCCCGTCTATTGCATCGACGCGGGCGCGCAGGATGTATTGCAGATCGAGATGGTGTTTTACGCCGGCAACTGGATCGAGGAAAAAAAGAACCTGGCCGCGGTCACCAATTTCATGCTGAAGAGCGGAACGGGCAGCCGGACGGCCTACCAGATCAACGAGGACTTTGAATATTACGGAGCCTATTGCAACCGGGCCTGTTATAATGAAACGGCGGTGATCACGCTGTCCACCCTCAACAAACAACTGCCTTTCCTGCTGCCGGTGGTCGCCGAGATGATCACGGATTCGGTCTTCCCGGAATCCGAATTGAGCATCTACAAACAGAACAGCAAACAAAGGCTCAGTGTCAACCTGAAGAAAAGTGATTTTGTGGCCGCCCGTTTGTCGGATGCCTATGTTTATGGTGAGAACCATCCCTATGGACGCTACACCAATAGGGAGGACATCGACGCCCTGGAAACGGCGGAGATCAAAGCATTCTTTCAACAATACTATGTCAACGGCGAATGTGTTCTCTTTGTTTCGGGAAAATTGCCCGCCGGCCTGCAACAGCAACTTAACAACGCTTTCGGAAAATTATCCTTGCGTAAGCCTTCCTTTTCCGTGAATCCCATAGCCGTTGAACCGGTCACGGGAAAAAAATACCGGATCGAGAATGATCCCGACGGGGTGCAGGGATCCATCCGCATCATCCGGCCCTTTCCCAACCGGCATCATCCCGACTTCATGAAAGTGATGGTGCTCAATACGCTGTTCGGCGGATTCTTTGGTTCCCGGCTGATGAGCAATATCCGGGAAGACAAAGGCTATACCTACGGCATTCACAGTTATGTGCAGAATCACCTGCAGCAATCGGCCTGGCTCATCAGCACCGAGGCGGGCAAGGATGTTTGCGAGGCGACGATCGAAGAGGTTTACCGGGAGATGAAATTGTTACGGGAAGAACCCATCGGCGCCGAAGAACTTTCCCTTGTACGGAACTACCTGATGGGTACGATCCTGGGCGACCTGGACGGTCCTTTCCAGATCATGGGCCGCTGGAAGAACCTCTTGCTGAACAAACTGGAAGAGAATTATTTCTACGAGTCGATCCAAACGATCAAAACCATTTCGGCGCCAGAATTGCAGGAACTGGCAAAAAAATACCTCGTGCCGGATGATTTTTATGAATTAGTCGTAATTTGATACCATGAACAAATGGCTGATCAGAATACTGGTTTGCTCGGTGAATGTTTTCATCCTGGCCTATATACTCCCGGGTATCGAGATCGTTGATTTTTTCACGGCGATCATCGTGGCGGTGGTGCTTTCCCTGCTTGATGCCATCGTGAAACCCCTGCTCATCCTGTTCACTTTGCCGGCCACCATCCTTACACTCGGACTCTTCCTGTTCGTGATCAATGCCTGTATCATCCTACTGGATGCACATTTTGTACATGGATTCAAAGTGGAGAGTTTCTGGCATGCGCTGCTGTTCAGCGTGTTGTTATCTTTCTTCAATTCGCTGGTGCATAAGAAGGCGTTTCCGGAAAGTAATTCAAAAAAAGCCGCTGAATAACGAGAAATTATCTAAATTTAATATTGAATTAAATCATAATTTTTTAAATGACGGCAGTTATAGGAATAATTAACAAAAATTGTGCTGCCATTGCTGCTGATAGCGCAGTTACTATCACAGGACAGAGAGGTGCTAAAATATTCAATAGAGCAAACAAAATATTCCGTCTTTCAAAAAAAGAACCTGTAGGTTTAATGATTTATAATAATGGAGATTTCATGGGCACCCCATGGGAAGTTATTATTAAGGAATATCGAAATGAGCTTTCTGAAAAACACTTTTCTAAACTGGATGAATACAAATCGGATTTCATCAAATATTTACATTCGAAATCATTTTTTTGCGATATTCAACAACATAAAAAGAATTTACATTTTTTTATTTTAACCTTTCTCGAAGCGCTTTGGAAAGATGTAATTCGAGAAGAACAAAAGAATTTAAAAAATTGGGGACCTGATGCTGGCAATAACTTGGGGCTTGCTGTTGTCAAGAAAATAATGAAGGCCTTGACAAATTTCGAGACTAATACTGATTATAGCGAAGAATTTTCTGATTTTACATTTGAAGAATTTGAAAAACTGGGATATACTGGACTTCAGCAAGCTATACAAACCAATTTTACTCAAAAAGGGATACCTATTCCGGATCATGTGATTCCTGATTTAAAAAGATTGATTTTTTTTATGCTAAAAGCAAAAAAAGTTAATGGATTTTTTTCAGGTCTTGTCTTCACTGGTTATGGAACGGAAGAGATATTCCCATCTATATTGCCAATTCAAATTTCATTAGCATTAAACAATCGATTAAGGTGGTTTAGCGATGTTGATAATAATGGTATTATATCACATGAAATGAGTAGTGCAATTCGGCCCTTTGCTCAAACAGACGTCATTGACACAATCTTGTCTGGAATTGACCCAGGCTTATTTAGGCTATTTACACAACAATTTGAGCATTTTATAGTTAATAATAATGATACTATTAGCAAAATTATTGATAAGACAGACCATGGACTTGCTGAAACAATTAGAAAGTTAGATATTAAACAAATTGTACAACCTTTTATACAATCAATAAACGCCGAATTAAAAAGAAACTATATTAATCCAATGATGGGGGCTATCAATACATTATCAAAAGAAGATTTAGCAGAAATGTCAGAGAGTTTAATTTATTTAACTTATCTTAAGCGTAGATTTACTTTCGCCGAAGAAAGTGTTGGCGGACCTGTTGATGTAGCAGTAATCACAAAAGGCGACGGATTTATTTGGATAAAACGGAAACATTATTTTAAAAAGGAATTAAACGAACATTATTTTAAAAACTTATAATTTATTTTATATGAGTTTGCAGAATGATAGCGTAAACGAATTTTATCCTTCCTTTTTTTCTACAGAAGACGATTTTGCAATATTGAATTCTGAAAACGAGGCAGAAGTTGGCGATGTTAAAATAAAGCCATCTAAAAACATGACTGAACTTGAAATTCAGATTTTGATAAATAAAATTTCTGAAAAAATGATTAAACTTTTAGAAAAACAACTGGAGGAGCAAAAAAATGTAATTCCAAAGAATACATAGTTCTATTCATTTTTTCTAAACTAAACTTTGAAAAATTTAAAATAGGAACCCCTAGAAACTCAATTTCTCTAATTACTCCTTTATACTGGTAGCTTAGTTGATCCGCATATTATACCGCTTCGCCTGCACCTTGATCATCTTCTCCACTTCGGTCTCCAGCGTAGCCTCATTGTTCTTCACCGCGTTCTTCTTTTTCTCGGCTGCTATATAGGCCTCACGCTGTGCATTGGCGGTTTCAATGGATCTCTGGATCAGTCCGCGTTCCTGTTTCTTCACCGCGATGACCTTTTTCAGTTCTTCCGTGCTTTTCATTTGCAGGCTGTCGGGCAGGGTCTTTTTATCCAGTTTCACCAGGAACTCATCGGTTTTTTCAATATCGCCACGGTCCACCAGGTCCCAGCTGTCATTTTTATACAGGTTCTTATTGCCCTTTACGGCGGCGCGTTTCAGTCCGGCAGATTTGCTCATCGAAGTATTGGCCATATCCATTGAGGCCTGGGCCAGTTGTTTGCCGGCGCCCGCATAGCCATAGGCGATATAGGTGCCGTTCAGTTTATCGTTCAGGGAGAAAAGGATGCTGTCGTAGGGCGTTGGGATCTCTTCGATCCTGGCGTTTGAGTTGATGTTGGTGAAACTGCCCGCCCCGCATTCGGCATTGAGGTTCCAGTGTTCCTTGATGCCATCCATCCGGCTACCGCAATAAATGGTATTCACCACCACGCCTTTTTTCTTCGCTTCCGCACAGGCCCGGGTATAGTTTAAATTGCCTTGCAGGAAATCTTCATTCCCCGCGATGAAGATCACTTTGTAATTGCCGTTGCCAGCGTCCCAGTTCAACTGGTTGAGCGAAGTGAAGATCACCTGTCCGCAATATTCATCCCCGCCATTGGTGGTGAGGGTGAAGAGTTGTTGTGAAAGTTTGTCGAGGTCGGTGGTAAAAGGGCTGATCTGTTTCACATAGCCATCCGAGACGGCATTGGTACTCCTGCCATACTCATATAAGGCGATCTCAATCTGAGGCGCCTGGTCATTATCGCATTTGGCCTTACCCATTACAGAGACCATGTTCCAGAGCTGGGCCTTGGCCTGTTCGATCAGACCGTCCATGCTATTGCTGACATCGAGCAGGATGGCCGCCTGTATCTTAGGCTTTTCTTCCATGCGGGGTTTGCTTTTCTGCCTTTTTTTTCCGCCATCGCTAAAGGCCATGGTGCCCAGGGCGGCGGCTGTAATGATGAGGGTGCTGAGTAGTTTTGAAGTTGGTTTCATGATTCATTAGTTTCCGGTAAGATGCCAAGAAAAAAACCATTTCATAAAAAGAACCTGTTAATAAATGGCCTTTCCCATTATTTTAACAATTGGACAACAAGGGGGATCCTTCAAACCGGTGAGTCACCCCAGGAGGGTGACTCACCGGCTGGAAAGAGTTTACACCTTTCTAAAAGGTGTAAACTCTTTTCCCGCTTTGTTTAATTACTTTTGTCTTCCATTCCCGCATATGCCATTCAACAGAAAAAATTACTCCAGCCAGCAACTGCTGGCATTCTACAAAAACCTGCTATTGCCCCGCATGATCGAGGAGAAAATGCTGGTATTGCTCCGGCAGGGAAAGATCAGCAAGTGGTTCAGCGGAATCGGCCAGGAAGCCATTTCGGTTGGCGCCGTTATGGCGCTTCAGTCCGACGAATGGATCATGCCCCTGCACCGTAACCTGGGTGTGTTCACAGGTAGAAATATGCCCCTCAGCAAATTATTCATGCAATGGCAGGGCAATAAGGACGGATACAGCAAGGGACGAGAAAGAAGTTTCCATTTCGGCAGCCGGGAACATCATGTCTGCGGTATGATCTCCCACCTCGGCCCTCAATTGGCCATCGCCGACGGTGTGGCGCTGGCCTATAAACTGAAAAAAGAGAACAAGGTGTCCCTGGCTTTCAGCGGGGATGGCGGAACCAGCGAAGGAGATTTTCATGAAGCGCTCAATACGGCCGCCGTGTGGGACCTTCCCGTGATCTTTGTGATCGAGAACAATGGGTACGGACTAAGTACGCCCGTAAATGAACAATACCGTTGCGAAAGCCTGGTGGATAAAGCGAAGGGTTATGGCATGGAGGGCGTTCGCATCGACGGGAACAATATCCTGGAAGTGTTTGATACCATCAGCGGGGTCAGGGATTATTGCATTCGTACGCAAAAGCCCTACCTCATCGAATGCATGACCTTCCGGATGCGCGGACATGAAGAGGCGAGTGGCACCAAATATGTACCTAAGGAGTTGTTTGAAGAATGGGAGAAAAAGGATCCGATCAGGAATTACGAGCAGTGGCTGATCGGTGAGGGCGTTCTGACTGAAATGAATGTGGCCGAATTGCGCAATGAGATCAAGGATCATATCGAATCTGAATTGCGCATCGCTTATGGAGCCGAAGCCATGGTGGTGGATACCGACGAAGAGTTGAAAGACGTATATGCAGTCATCCGGCATCCGGCATCCAGCACCCAGTATCCAGCATCCGGCATTCAGTATCCCGAGCACCGCTTCGTAGACGGCATCAAGGAAGCCCTGCACCAATCCATGCAAAAACATCCGAACCTGATCCTCATGGGTCAGGATATCGCCGAATACGGGGGCGCCTTCAAGATCACCGAAGGGTTCGTTCAGGAATTCGGAAAGGACAGGGTGCGAAATACCCCCTTATGCGAAAGCGCCATCGTGGGTACGGCATTGGGGTTAAGTTTGGAAGGATTCAAGAGCATGATGGAAATGCAGTTCGCCGACTTCGTGACCGTGGGTTTTAACCAGATCATCAACAACCTGGCCAAGATACACTACCGCTGGGGCCAGAACGCCGATGTGGTGATCCGTATGCCGACGGGCGGAGGGGTGGGAGCGGGCCCCTTCCATTCACAGAGTAACGAGGCCTGGTTTGTCCATACACCCGGGTTGAAAGTGGTCTATCCGTCAACCCCTGCAGACGCGAAAGGATTGCTGATCGCCGCTATCAACGATCCCAACCCGGTCCTGTTCTTTGAACACAAGGCATTATACCGCAGTATCAGCGGCCCCGTACCGGAAGAGTATTATGAGATCGAGATCGGCAAGGCCCGGCTGGTTCAGGAAGGAGAGGATATCACCATCATCACTTATGGCGCCGGAGTGCATTGGGCGCTGGACTATATCAAGAACCACCCCGACATTTCCATTCACCTGCTCGACCTGCGCACGCTGCTTCCCCTGGACTACGATGCCATACGAGCGGCCGTCAGACAAACGGGCAAAGTCTTACTATTACACGAAGACACCCTCACCGGGGGTATTGGCGGAGAACTGGCCGCCTGGATCGCGGAAAACTGTTTTGAATACCTGGATGCGCCCATACTGCGCTGCGCATCACTGGACACCCCTATCCCTTTTAATCTCGACCTGGAGAAGAATTTCATGGCTTATAGCCGGCTGGAAGAGGTTGTGAACCGGCTGCTGGAGTATTAAGCCATTCTCCTTTATTCAGCCATTATCCTGCTCCATATTACCGGTTGATTTGATCAGTGTCATTGTTTCCTACCTCACCGCTGGATACCTTGCGCTCAAGTAAAAACTTATTTTATGGATAAGATAATCAGCATCTCATTGTATGGTTGTGCCGTTAAGAAAACGGAAACCAAGGAAGGGATTGAACTGGAGATCAGGGCCTTGAATCCAGATACCGGAATGTTAATTGATAAACAATTGGTTGATTGTTATGCCCGGGTGGATTATTTAGGCAATGTAACCTGTCATAAAATCGCCTGCACGGGAAGTTGTGAAAAGGAAACCAAGGAAGGTTTTGCGGGTTGTTCCTGTAAAAAAACATGAACACAAGCCGTTGCCTAAATTAGGGAGGGAGGATTTTTCCCTGCGAAATCTTGACGAAAGAAATGACAGGGAAGGAGGATATGCCAGCTTTTTCTTCTCTGATAAAAGGGGGTGGTATTAATTATGGTTGCAGATGGTGATATTATGAAAAAGAAAATTTATTTTCACCCTGCATTATACCATTTACCAAAACCAAGCATTGCCGTATGTCAACCTCCACCATCATTTTTGTCGCCATCGGACTGTTGGTCCTTTTCCTGATTGTCCTGCTCGTTTCCATTTATAATGAACTGACCAAAAAGCGGATCCTTACCCAGGAAGGAGCCAGCGGCGTAGGCACCTGCCTGCAACAAAGGAACGACCTCATCCCCAACCTGGTGGAAACCGTGAAAGGCTATGCCGGTCATGAGAACCAGACCCTGGTGGAAGTGGTGAAATGGCGTAACCAGAGCGCCGCCGCTTCAACGGTGGAAGAACAGAATGCCGCTTCCAAAGGACTGGGCCAGGCCCTGATGAACATGCTGTCGATCGCCGAGGCCTATCCTGAGCTGAAGGCCGATGCGCATTTCCAGGAACTGATGCAGGAACTGGGCGGACTGGAAGAAAAGATCAATGATGCCCGGAGATATTATAACGGTACGGTCAGGGATTACAACCAGAACCTGGCCATCTTCCCCAAGAACATCATCGGCAACAGTTTTGGCTTCAAACCGGCCGTATTCTTTGCCGAAGATGCCGACGCGAAAGTGGCGCCCAAGGTAAAATTCTGATCCGCGTACACAACTTGCGCCAACTCATTACCATATTCATCCTGCTATTGCTTTCTTTTTCCGCTTCTGCGCAAAAAGGGAGACCGGCAACCTACTATTATACACCGGCCAGCGAAAAATATTTGACTGACGCCACCGTAGACTCCCTCTTTTATCAAACTGTCGCTTCCATCTTTTCAAAGAACGGGATACCAACGGCTTTGTTTGAAAAAAAATATCCAACGGTGAAGAGCCTGTTGATTGGAGCCAGTAAAATGGATATCATCAGGGCTTTCCGGGATATTGAAAAAAGGCCTGCCGCAAAACCCGCAACCGATCAACTCCGGAACGCCTATGCCGATGCGTTGGTTACCCAGTTGAAGAAGGCCTTTTCCGAAAACAGGACCTTGCAGCAATACCTGGTCCTTAACAATAGCGACCGCATCACCAGTTTTAACAGCATCATCAGGGTTCAACAGAACGGATCGCTGCTGGTGCAGGAGAACATCTCGATCCATAATGGTAACGGCTCACCGGGATCCGTTTATAGCAATGACACCGAGTTGATCGAAGCCGGCATGATGAATAATGAGATCAAACGGGGTATTGTAAGAACCTTTCCGCTCTATTATGTCAACCGTTACAAATTATTTCAAAACACCAGTTTTAAACTGAAGGAAGTTAAACGGGATGGAAAGGCGGAAAAATACCATACTGAATTCCATGAGAACGGCATATTGCTTTATACAGGTAGCAGTGATCAGTACCTCGACCCGGGGCCCTATGCCTACCGCATCACCTATGAGACGGATCACCAGCTGAAGTATTTGAGCCGATACGATGAGCTCTACTGGAATGTAACCGGCAACGGATGGTCCTTCCGCATCGATTCGGCCCAATGTACCGTCATCCTGCCCCGGGGTGCCGAAATGCTATCCGGTAAATGTTATACCGGCTTCCAGGGAAGTACAGAGGAGGATTGCAGTATGACAAGCAGAATGGTGGGCGACAGCGCGTATATCATTTTCAAGACCAGCCGGCCCCTCTTACCCAACCAGGGTCTGACGATCGCGGTCTCCTGGCCAAAAGGATTTGTTTCAACGCCACCGGCATGGAAACAGTTTTGGTATTATATCTGGAACAACAAAGCGGTCTTCTTTTTACCCCTGGCGGCATTGTTCAGCGCCCTGTTCTGTTTCGTATTCTGGCGCCGATATGGAAGAGATCCCGAAAAAGGGGTGGCCTATCCACAGTTTCAGCCGCCTGCGGGATTCTCACCGGCGGCGTTGGGCTATATCTACTATCAGAAGTTCGACCGGCAGTTGACCGCTGCAACCCTGGTTGACGCGGCGGTTCGCAATAAGATCAGGATCGATGTGGAACGGGAAGGATTTCTTTTCAAACATAATGAATACAACATCCTGAAGAGTGATAAAACGCCAAAGCCTCCGTTGAGCGCTTATGAGGAATTTGAATCGGATGTGGAAGACCTGATCGATACCACCATTGAAAAAGGGAAATACAACAGCGACCTGGGCGGTCTCAATACCGCCGTGGAAAAATATTGCGAGAGCAACTATAAGAACAAGGACGGTTCTGTAAAGAAAAATTACAAGGGGTTCTTCGCATTGAACAACACCTACACCACCATTCCCATTTTGGTTTGCGTGGTGGCGGCGATATGGGGTTTCTTCGGGGGATTGGTGAAAGCCTTGCGATTGGCCAATTTCTGGCAGATCGCTTATTTCATCGCCGGCATCTGGTTATGCTCATTGGTATTGCGGATATTCTCCAAATTATTAAAGGCTTATAGTCCGGAAGGCCGTAAACTGGCCGATAAGATCGAAGGCTTCCGCCTCTTCCTGTCCACCGCCGATGAAAAAAGATTCGACGCGATGAACCCACCTAAAAAATCACTGGAGCTTTATGAAAAGTACCTGCCCTTTGCCATTGCGCTGGGTTGTGAGATCGAGTGGGGACAGAAATTCGAGGACATCATCAATTCCGCTTACCTGGATGGTAAATCCACCACCTCCTTTTCTCAAAGCATCAGTCGTGACAGCCATAGTTTCGGTTCTTCTTTCGCTTCTTCGTTCAGCGGCGCCATCTCGTCGGCCAGTTCCCCGCCTTCCAGCTCATCGGGCGGCGGTTCTTCTTTTGGTGGTGGCAGCAGCGGTGGCGGTGGCGGTGGTGGTGGTGGCGGCGGATGGTAATCCTTTTTAACTTTAAAATAAAAGCAACATGTTTACGGAAATTTCTTTTGAAGAATGGTATGCCGAAGTAAAAAACGGGTTTTCCAAAGCCGGTCTTACATTACCGGAAGATATTGAATTGATGGAGCTTGCCCATATGGAATGTATGGCCGAGCAAAAATCAATTGCAACATTTGTGCAGGAAGCAGCAGCTGAGCAAAGCGGGAAACATTAAAATAATTACAATGAAAAAATGTTTTTTTGGCATCGCAGTCTTGACCGTTTTTATTTCCTGCAAACAAAAAGCAGATAAAGAAACTCAGTCAGCAGTGTTGTATGACTCTGCTTATTTGCCACAATTTTTTGCTGATACCAGCCGGGTGGAGAAAATTAAAGCGGCTTTTTCGGTAATAGACAGTTTGTATAAAAAACATGCCACAGACAATCATTTCCCGGCTATATCTTTTGGTATTGTTGTAGATGGGCAGTTACTGTATAAGAACAGCTATGGTTACACCGATGTTGAAAAGAAGATACCGGCCAGTTCATCATCGCTTTTCCGCATCGCATCTATGAGCAAAAGCTTTACCTGTATGGCCATGTTAAAACTGCGTGATGAAGGGAAACTGAATTTAGATGACCCAGCTTATAGATATATTCCCGAGCTGAAAGATTTGAAATATCCAACGGCTGATGCGCCGGTAATTACCATTCGCCATTTGATGACGCATGGGGCGGGTTTCCCGGAAGACAATCCCTGGGGCGACCGGCAGCTGGCCGACAATGACAAGGACCTGATGGAATTCATCGGAAAGCAGATCAGTTTTTCCAATCCGCCCGGCATCGCCTATGAATACAGTAATCTCGGTTTCGCCCTGCAGGGCAAGATCATCAGCAAGGTTTCGGGTATGCGATACCAGGACTATATCAAAAAGAATATCCTCGAACCACTGGGCATGAAAACAACAACCTATGAATTTGGTGATGTGGCTCCCGATAAACTGGCCCATGGGTACCGCTGGCTGAATTCAACATGGAATGAAGAAACCTTGTTGCATGATACCAAAGACGGCAGCTGGGGCGCCATGGGTGCCATGATCAGTTCGATCGATGAGTTTGCCGCCTATATGGCTTTTCATTTATCCGCCTGGCCTCCCAATAATGCAAAGGATGACGGTCCCATTAAAAGGAGCTCAGTCAGGGAAATGCATCATCCCTGGCGGGTGAACGCCTTCAATGCGAACTTCCTGTTTCCTGATGGAAGAGCCTGCGCGACCACAACGGCGTATTGTTATGGATTGGGATGGTTGAAGGATTGTGATGGGAAGATCTATATTTCTCACAGTGGCGGCCTTCCGGGTTTTGGGAGCCAATGGCGTATCATGCCCGATTACGGGATCGGCGTGGTGGCCTTTGCCAACCGGACCTACGCACCAATGGGAACCATAAACCTCCGGGTGCTGGATACGCTGATCAAAATAGCCGGGCTCCAACCCAGGGAGCTTGCTCCGTCTAAGATCCTGGAACAACGTAAAAATGAATTGCTGAAGATCTTACCCGACTGGAACAAGGCCGAGCAGAGCGGCATCTTCGCCGAGAACTTCTTCCCGGATTACCCGATCGACAGTTTGAAGAAGGAAGCGAGGGGTCTGTATGCCAGGGCCGGGAAGATCATCCAGGTGAAAGCCATGAAACCCCAGAATCAATTGCGCGGCTCCTTCATCATCGAAGGGGAAAAGGCCAGCCTGGAAGTTTTCTTCACCTTGTCGCCGGAGAATCCCGCGTTGATACAGGAGTATCATATTAAGGAGTTGGTAAAATAGCCGTTGTTCAAAGAGTTTACACCTTTTAAAAAGGTGTAAACTCTTTGAACTCTGCGTCTCCCAGTCTCTGCGGTTTCATTATTCCCCGGGATGATATTGCTTCTCCACCTGCTTCAATACGTCCTCTTTATAAAACAACACGTCTTTGAAGATCCCCTTACTGTACATCTCTCCCTGGTCGAAGAAATGCGGTGAATTTGGATCACCGCTTTGACCGCCCGCCAGTAAGGACTTTGCTTTTATTCTTTTGCCAAATTCCACGGCACAGATGAAACTGTTCCCATGCAGGCCATAGCGTTTATTCGTACCCGGGAATCTTTGGCTGATATAAGAGGGCAGCATCCCCCAGGTGGAAGAGACAAACCCTACGGGAATACTGGGTTTGCCATCGTCGAATTTTGAGTCAATGTCGGAGGAGATCCGCTGAAAGCGGTTGACCTCCCCCCAGGGGATATCCCATTTTCCGTATTTGTTTTGTAAGGATTGTATTACCTGCCATAACGCATTCAGCAGGTCAATAGCCGGAGCTGTGGCAACGAATTGTTTTGTTTTCTGTACAAAATCGTTCTGATTTCCTTCGGATATTTTAATCCGGCTGATGGCCGGAGATAGTTGTTCCGCCCATTCAACGGCCAGGGTTGTGGCTACAGAATTCACCGTACAACGGTGATCCCATTGCTTCAGGATGCCGATCGCATTTTTGACCGATCCGAAAATGGAATCATGGAGCGGACCTTTTTCATAGGCGGAGATCAAGGCCGGAACCAATACTTCAAAAGCTGTTAAGCGGTTGTCATATCCTGCGCTGATCAGTTTGTCGAGTGTGTATTTTTTTTCTTCACTCAAAACCCGCACCGCGTTGAGGCCCCTGAAATTCTCGGCGTCGGGGGCCATATAGGCAGGGTAGTCTTTTTGTTTCGGACTGTTATTGCCTGCAACGGTATAGGGCGTGGAATTACAGTTCTGTAACCAGCCGTTCGGCGGATTATAGAGATGAACCGTCTCTCCAACCGAATGATAACCTTTCCATTCAGTGGCTTTGATGCTGCCGTCAACCGGTTCGTTCCAATTGTATTTTGGGTCACGCCGCGGCATGAAATTACCATGCCAGTAAGCGATATTTCCTTCCGCGTCGGCATAGACCGTATTGTTGGAAGGGTTCGCACCCATGTCCATTGTTTTTTTAAAGTCTGCAAAGTTGTTTGCCTTGGTGCGCATCCAGCTTTGAATGAAACCCTTGGTATCCCGGTTATTATGCCGGAGGCTAAGGTATTGCCCGTTCCGTTTCGCCATCACCGGTCCATGTTGAGTGTAAAGCGCTTTGAAGGTTTTGGTCTCAAAGCCAAGATCGGTTTTGCAGACGATGCTGATCTTTTTTTGAATGACCGGTTTTAATTCTCCTTCGTATTCGCAGAACCAGGCTCCGTCTTTTTGAACGAGCTTTTCAGTGTAGGCATCTGAAATATCAGCCGCGCTGCTGGTGTGCATCCAGCCGCAGTGGGCGTTGAATCCCTGGTAGATGAAAGGCTGGCCCCAGGTGACGGCGCCATACGCATTCAAACCCTCTTCACTGTTCATGTGCACTTCGGGCCTGAAATAAAAAGTAACATGCGGATTAATGTACAGGAGGGCATTGCCTGATTCAGAAATGGATGGCGATATGGCGAAACCGTTTGAGCCGGTTGGCACTTCCTCCCATTCTTCAACCCGGGCCAAAGCCTCGTCTTTTCCCGAATAAAAATGCTTCAGTTCATTCAAGGAAATACCTCCCGTGCTGATGGCGCCGATACTACCATCCGTCCATAATAAGGGATACCAGGGTTGGAAGCGATGCAGGAGAACCGGTCTCACCCGGGGATTCTTAAAAAGGAAATAATTTATCCCGTCTGCATAGGCATTCAGGATCTTTTTTAACCAGGCCGGCGCTTTGGCATAATCCCGCATGGCGTCCGCGCTGTCTATGAGCAGCCGGATCTGCAGGTCGTTATACAGGTTTTTCTCCCCGTTTATTTCCGAAAGCCGACCCAGCTTTTCAATATAATTCAGTTCCACCCTTTTGAAATCATCCTCGCACTGGGCATAGAGCAACCCAAAGACCGCATCGGCATCCGTTTTACCGTAAATATGCGGCACTCCGTAATGGTCCCTGATGATCGTGATCTGCTGCGCCTGCTTTTCCCAGCGGGTAATCTCGGTGGCGCTGAAGGGCTGGGCAAAAGTGCAAACCGGGAGCAACAATAATAAAAGAAGCCTGATCATAATGCTGATTTTATAAAAGGTACGATGAAATTAATTAAGGCATTCAACCGAATAGAGAGCACTGAATCGATCAACACCGGCTCTATTCCTGTCGTTCTCAAGGCAAAAAATTTACAGATCATATTCCTTCTTCAAAACCCGATCAGGTTCAACGCCCTGATCTTTGTCCAGTACAAGTCCGACATATACACCCAGATGACACCCCTCCATAGTTCCAGCAGGTTGGCATAATGACTGAAAACAACCGGGTCTTCGGTTAAAAGCTTGAAATAGGCAGCCGGTTGCATGGCATTATAGGGATTGGCAGGATCGGCTCTCAGGTAACGGTAATCGAAGATCGTAGTCGAGTATTCCAGGGCCTTATCGCATTTATCCTTGTTCTGGTTTCCCTGGCTGGTGGACAGTTTGACCATTTCCTCATAATTGATGATACTGTCTGAGGTGGACTGGGATCTGATCAGCCGCATATTCCCCGCGAACTTGAGCTGGCTCATGGTGCGATCGGTGAAATTCACGTTGTAGTAATTCCGGGCATACGCGGTATAAAGGTGATAGATCCGGGCAACGGAGGCCGGATCATAGGGAGAATACTGGTAAATGGAATTGATCAGGGAATCGAGGCCATAATAGACCATGGCGTTATACTTCATCATGGAATCCACTTTCAGGGTGTCCGACCTGAGGTCTTCCACCAGCGAACGGATATAATTCTTCTCTTTCCGGTTGTCGCTGATATCCTCCCGTTTATTCTCAACAAAGAAACCGAGGGTGATCGCCAGGAAGAGCATGAAGAATTCGAACAGGTAATCCCTCCATCTTTTTCTTGGATAATTTTCGGGACCCCTGTTCTCCTGTTGTTTGACCGAAGGATGTAATCCTGCCAGTTGTGCTGCCTGGGTGACTGCGGATGCCGAGCCGCTGTCTTCATTGGCGACCGGACTCAAAGCTGGTGGAGATGTTACCGGGAGACTATTGGGTTCATTGCCGGGCTGATGTGAATTTTCATTTTGCAAGTCCATATAAATGGCCATCACCGGGGTTTGGTCATACCGTTGGCGGGTTCTAATCTAAAAAGAATAATCCGGCTTTGCAACAGGCAGACAGGGTTGGGCATTCGGGGTTCAGGTGTGTGATGGCCCCCTAAACCTGCCTGCCGGCAGGCAGGTCCCCCCGTGGGGGACTTCAGAGAGCAAAATACTTTAATAGAATCTTTGAATTTGTATGGTCTTCAAAGTCTCCCCTTTGGGGGGAGATTTAGAGGGGGTCTCAACTCGGAAACCTAAACTTCTTTCCCCTCACCTCAATGATCAGGTCGGATGCGCTGGGCCATGCCGGATCGATCGTGTTCTTTTTCTCCCAGGCTTTCAACGCATCACGTAACTCCTTTAACTTATCCGGGCGGTTTTTCGAAAGATCAACCTGCTCTTCCCGGTCATTGGCCAGGTTGAACAGGAAACTGACCTTGCTTTTTTCGTTCAAATATAATTTCCAGTCGCCCTGCCGGAATGCTTTTGAATATCCGCTGCGCCAGAAGAACTGGTCATGCGGTCGCATGGAATCACGGTTCAGGAAAGGAAGCAGGTTCACGCCATCATAGCTACGGTCGGTAGCCAGTGTGCTGTTGGTCACCGCCGCGATGGTGGAGAAGATATCCAGGGAGGAGACCGCCTGTCGATAATCCCGGCCGCCAGTCAGGGCAGAGGGGTATTGCAGGAAGAAGGGTACCGTGATCCCGCCTTCAAAATGCGTGCACTTGCCGCCGCGGAGCGGGGCATTGTCCGTGGCCCGGGTATAGGTGGCCCCCCCATTGTCACTGATGAAAAAGATGAGGGTGTTGTTGGTCAGTCCTTCCTGTTCCAGTTTGTGCAGGATGCTGCCGATGCCGTCATCCAGCGCTTCGATCATGCCGTAATAAACGCGTTTTACGGTATCCGTCACTCCGGTGATGCGGTCGAAATATTGCTTAGGTACCTGGAATGGATCATGCGGGGCGTTGAAGGAAAGGGTAAGAAAAAAGGGATTGGCCTTGTTTCGTTCAATAAAGTCGACTCCCTTGCTGGCGAATGAAAATGTGAGATAGCCGGTGTCCCTGACGATCTTCCTCCCTTCCTGGATGGCGGTCGAACCATGCCTTGGCGCCCAGGCCGGGATCTCGGAAAAGGCCCAGGGCAGGTGTTGATGTACATAATGCAGGGTGTCATCGGGAACATCAACATACCTGCTTAATGCGCCGTTGAAAAAATAGCTATAGTCGAAACCATACTGATCCGGGAACACATCGGGTGAAGAGCTGAGGTTCCATTTTCCTACCAGTCCTGTAGCATAACCTTTTTGTTTCAGCATTCCGGCGATGGTGATCTCACTGGCGGGGAGATCAGTGGCATAGCTTGACCGGCTCAGGAAAAAATCGGGTCTTAATGCGGCTACTCCTTCCGATTTCTTTTCGGTGGAGAGGAATTGCCGGGTGATATTCTTTTTCACCGAAGGATCGAAATGATCATAGGGCATGAATTCAGCGCCGAAGCGTTGCTGGTAACGCCCGGTGAGTATGGCCATCCTCGAAGGGGCGCAAATGGGAGAAGTGACATAGGCTTCGGTGAAGCGGACTCCCTTCTTTCCCAGTCCGTCGATGTTTGGGGTACGGATTTCTTTGTTGCCATAAGAGGCCAGGTCACTGTAACCCAGGTCATCGGCGATGATTAGGATGATGTTAGGGAGTGATTTTGTTTGTCCAAAAGAATCTGCCAGCCAAAAAAAAGTTATCCAGGCTAAGCACAAAAATCGTCTTTTCATAAATACATAATCATGCCATTATCCAATCGCCGATTTGGCGACCGGCAGATCAATTTCTTTTTCCCATTTGGCTACCACGATGGTGGCCACGGCATTGCCGATGATATTGGTCAGGGCACGGCCCTCGCTCATGAACCGGTCGATACCCAGGATCAGGGCGATGGCGGTAACCGGTATATGACCCACCGTAGGCAGGGTGGCGGCCAGGGTGATGAATCCGCTGCCCGTCACACCGGCCGCTCCTTTTGAGGTGAGCAGGAGAACCAGCAGCAAGGTCAGTTGATGCGAGAGGTCCATCGGCGTATTGGTAGCCTGTGCCAGGAAAACGGCGGCCATGGTGAGGTAAATGGACGTTCCGTCGAGATTGAATGAATAGCCGGTCGGTACCACCAGTCCCACCACCGGCTCGGAGCAACCCACTTTTTCCAGTTTGTTCATAAGACTGGGCAGGGCGGCCTCGGATGAAGAGGTACCTAAGACGACCAGTAATTCTTCTTTGATATAAGCCAGTAGTCTGAACAGGTTGAAGCCGGTATATCTTAAGATCCCGCCGAGGACCAGTACGATAAAGAGGATGCAGGTGATATAGAAGGATAGCATCAGTTGTCCGAGTGAGGCCAGTGAGCCCAGTCCGTACTTGCCGATGGTGAATGCCATGGCGCCCAAAGCGCCGACAGGCGCCAGCCGCATGATCATCCTGATCACGGCGAAAAGGCCGTCTTCGAGCGACTGTATGCCTTTCAAAAGAGGGGAGGCCTTGGACCCGATCTTGGAAAGGGCGAATCCGAAGAGGATCGAAAAGAACAGGACCTGTAAAATACTTCCGGTGGCCAGGGCGTTGACGATGTTCTCAGGAATGATGTGGAGGATGAAATCAGCAACCGACTGGTTCTTGCTTTCCGTGATATAGCTTTCAACGGATTTGGGATCGATGGCCGAGGGATCCACGTTCATGCCGGCGCCCGGTTTCATAATGTTGATCACCATCAGTCCGATGAGGAGGGCGATGGTGGTGACCACTTCAAAATAGAGGATGGCCTTTAATCCTACCCGGCCTACTTTCTTCGTGTTCTGCATGCCGGCGATCCCGGTAACGATGGTGCAGAAGATGATGGGGGCGATCATCATCTTGATGAGGCGGATGAAACCGTCGCCCAGGGGCTTGAGTTCAACAGCGAATGAAGGGTAAAAACGACCCAAGGCGATGCCGATGCCAATGGCAACTAATACCTGGAAGTAAAGACTTTTGAACAGTTTTGGCATGAATGGATCTATCGCTCACGGAAGATAAATAAATGAAGGCTAATTACCGTAAAATAAGGGCATAGATTAAAAAAAGCACCCTGCGATAGCCGGGTGCTTCCGTTAAACCTGTTTTCTTCAAGGGTCTTTATCTTTCACCCGGTCCGTATCCTGTCGACCTGAATGATCTCCGTAGGTACCGGATCACTTTTTATTTTATGATCCTCACCAGGGAGTAGGCGAAATTGGTATTTACCGTGCCATACTTCAGGCAAAGGACATCGCTTTCACCCATGTTGAGGGTGATGGTTTGCAGCACGTCATTGCAGTCGGTGAATTCGGCCACGTAAGGTACAGTTCCCTGTTCGGTTTCAGTATTGGTCAGCCTGAAAAAAGGCTGTATCTGCAATTGAGGATCAGGTGCGATCTTCGCCACATTGTTCTGTTGTGAATCCGGCGTTGTATCCACTTTAGCACATCCGGCGAACAAAAAACAGGTTGCGGCTAATATGATCAACTTTTTCATGATGAGGTAATTTTAGTCTAAAACGATATACCCATATAATGGTTTCCATGAAGATGGAATGAATGGCCCGTTTTAAGATTCAACTGGGAACCGGACATTCACAGGTCAAAAGTAATCCGGAGTGGGATCGATTAAAATGATGGCCGGCAGCGGAGTTGGTGATGGTCATCAAAGCATGGGGAGACGCTGATCCGATGGGGGATACCGGTTGGTGAGGACATTGAACAGGGCTGAGGGATTTAGGTGTCTGACGGTTTTGAACCGTCTTGACACCTCTAACCTCCAACCTCCAACTTCCAACCTCTATCCCTCCGTCTTCTTATCACCCACAAACCAGTTCTCCTTGTTCTTGAACAATACGTTGAATGTTGTGAGGGAACCGTAACAGCGGGTGATGTATTGCTGGATGCTCACTTTCTCTTCATCGGTGAGCTTCTTGTGACTGTTGATATTCTGTTCCAGTACCCTGAGGCGATCGCGAAGCATCACGATCTTGTGGAAGAAATCGTCGATGGGCACTTCTTTGGGCTTGAGGGTCTTGTCGGCGGTCTGTAGCAGCATCGTGCCGCCCACCCATTTATCGCCGAGGGGAACGATCTCGGTGATATCGCTCCATTGACGTAGTATTTTCAATAAGGACTTCTCCACTTCGGAAACCGTTTCAATTTCTGCCGTCACGTTCTCAGGAATGATCTCGTCGAGATGGGAATCCGATTTGTCGATCTCTTTGATGCCATGATGGATGAAAGAGATCAGGTAAGTGGCGTAACGAACGCCCACGATCACGCCAGGACCGAACTGGGTATGTTGCAAACGGGTGCCGATCCCCAGGTTGAGTTGTTCTTCTTCCATTGCTGTTGTTTAATCAAAAATAAGATTTGAAAAACAAAACCTGCGAATGATCTTCTTATGTTGAATTCTTTTCCTTTCCTTCCAGTTGCTCGATCGTTTTCTTCGCGGCTGCCAGGCGTATCTGTTTGTTCTTCTCCACCAGTCTGGCCGTGGTCCATTTTTCTATTTTATGATGAAGCGGTACCAATAAGGAAGCGATGCCAACCAGGGACAGCAACATCAGGATGGGGGAGTGATGGGTGATCCTGACCAGGAAAGGATGCAGCAACAGGTTGAGGAATTCGAATACGATCAGGAGGGCCACCACCCCGAAGAATTCGATCAGCCGGGTATTGGTGATGAAACTGCGGCTCAGCAAGAGATAGAGCATGAACAGGACGATGATGCCGATGGCGATCAACGCATACTGGATATTATTCTTACGGGCTTCCGCCTCATCGGCCGCCCGGGCTTCATCCTCGATCTCACGCAGTTGTTCATTGAAGGCCAGGGCCTGTACCTTGTTGATATTGTCCTGGCTGAAGATCCGCGCGTTGAGTTCAGATTCCATCCGGGCGTAATGATAGGCGCTGTCGTTCTGGTGCAGGCTGTCGAATGCCTGGCGGAGAAAGGCCGCCCCGGTCTGCAACAGGAGGTTGTTGTTGTTGTGCCGGCCGAGTTCCCAGACCTTTCTCGCCTGGTCCCGTGCCTCGGTGATCATGCCATGGCTGAGCAGGAAAGGAATGTAATGGTTGTAGAAGGTCTGTTTGGTCAGGTTGTGCCCGATCGAGTCGGAATAGGCATTGGCCTTTTTGAAATACACGTTGGCCATCTTCACATCCCCCAGCTGGGCATAGGCCGACCCGTTCAGGTACAGGGCGCCGAATTCGAAAAGTTTACTTCTGACCCTGCGGCTGGTCTCGGCCATAGCAGAACTGTATTTCAACGCCGAATCGGGCTGTTTCACCGCTAAAAAATACCGGGTCATACCGCGCTGATATTGTACCAGCATATAATCGTGCATGGGCGAAGAGGGATCGGGCAGGTTAGCGCCGCCTTTACGGATATTCTTCAGGGCTTCTTCATTGTTCTGAAGGTTGAAATAGCACAGGGCGATATCGAAATACAGGGAACTGATCCTTCGTTTGTCCCGGGTCTTTTCGGCATGGGGCAGGGCCTTGAAAAAGTATTCCAGCCCGGAAGCATTGTCCCCCTTGCCGCTGGCCAGGTAGCTGCCGATCCAGTTGTAGCTGATGGCCAGCATCGAGTCCTCATCCAGTTGTTCAGCGATCTGCAGCATTTCCAGGCTATTCGCCGAATCGACCTTGTCGCCCAGGAATCCGTTCTCATAAAAAGTGATCTGGTTGAGGAGGTTGAATCGCTCAGCGGGTTTGGTGGTCTTGGTCAATTGATTCTTCAGGCTGTCGGTGAACCGGTTGCCGTTTTGAGACGAAGGGGCTTGTGCCAGGCCTTTAAAAAAGAGACAACAGCATAGGAAAAGCAAGAAGATATTTTTCATTCAAAAAAGATGGTTCGTTGACTGAATTGCGTTTTTTACACTTCATGCTCCCGTATACGTGCCAGTTCATCCGAACTGATCCGCTTCACGTTCAAAAAAGGCAGTCGGATCTGGTACCAGGGTCCCTGCTTTTCTTCTTCTTCGAATTCCTTTAAGCCAAAGTTGATGGATTTGACCGGTTTGTACCGATAAGTGCCGAAGAGCCTGTCCCATAATATGAAGATATCGGCAAAATTGGAATCGGTGTACTGTTGATCCTGTTCGTGGTGAACTTTATGCTGGTTGGGGGTAACGAAAATCCAGCCCAGTGTTTTATCGAGCCAGGTTGAATAATGCAGGTTGGAATGTTCAAAAAAAACAAAGATGTTCAGAACGAAATAATACAGGACCATGGAGAACAGGTCGGTCCCGAATAGCCCGGCCGTTAAAATGTTGCCGGTTCCAAAGACCAGGGTCAGTTCCAGGGGATGAAAACGTAGAAAAGTAGAAGCATCCAAAGTTGTGTCGCTGTGATGAACCCGGTGAAAACGCCATAGCAAAGGCACTTTGTGTGTGGCGCGGTGTATCCAGTAGGTGACCAGGTCATATAATGCGACACTGATGATAAGTCTTGCCCAGTAGGGGATAACGGTTAAATTATTGATGCCCGGATTGTAACCGTTGAGCCATTCAATGCTAAACACCTGGAATCGGATAAAAAAATAATTAATGATCAGCAGGGGAACCCAGAGCGTCGCGTTCTCTATCAGGTGTTGAGGACGTCTGCTGAACCGGAATGGGGTACTCAGCACTTGCTCCAGTGTGTAAAAGAACAACAGCATTCCTATGATGATCAAATTGGCGTCGATGGCCAGGAGTTTGTTCAATGTTTCCATATGATCATTTTTTTCAGGTTATAAATAACTCAACCACCACTTCTCCTTATGGCTGGTCTTGTATTTGTCGTACCACTTGCATAAGGGATACAGGGCCACAACGACGAACAACCAGACCGCATAAACCAGGGCCAGCCCAAGCCCTTCGCCGGGCAATACGAACAGGAAGGGTAGTTTGGCCATGGAATCGACCGCTTCCTTCATGGTATGCCCGTTCACGAAGAAGAGGATCGTGGCCAGGATATGGATCAGGTAGAGATGAAGGATGTAATAGAAGAACGCCGTGCGTCCGAACACGACCATTATGTTGGTGAAGCCGTTCTTGATCCTTTCCACGAATGCCAGCAGCAGCAAGGCCGGTCCGAGCGTGATGCACAGGTACAGCAGGGAAGGCGGGTATTTGTTCACCTTGATGAAATCGAAGAAGGTCAGCAGTCCGGTGGATTGGGTTTGCCAGGGATGAGGGTCGCCGTAGATATTGATCAATCGTACAACGATAAAGAGGCCGATCAGGCCCAGTCCGGTATACATGATCATCTTCCTTCTTTTTTCAGCGCGGTAGTTTGAAGTGAAGAATACGCCCATGCAATAACCCAGCATCATCACGCCGGTCCAGGCCACAAAGGGATAGACCATCATCAGGTAACGACCGGGACTAAGGGAATAGAGTGAAAAATACCCATGGTGAAAAAGGTCCCACCAGAAACCGGCCTTGAAGCCCGGGGCCGCTTCGGGAATGTCGAGCAGGTTATGTCCGAATACGATGATCAGTCCGAGTACGAGGATGAGTTTATAAGGAAGGTGGATGAGCAGGCCCAGGATCACCATGCTGATGCCGATGGCCCAGATCACCTGCATCGGGATGATGTGGAATAAGGGATCGAAGGTCCAGGCCAGTGCGATGATGACGAACTCCGCGAAGATCAGCCATAGGCCTCGCTTGATGAGGAAGGCGCTCAGTTCTTTTTTGGTCTTTCGCTGGCTTTGCAGAAAGATGGAAGTGCCCGACAGGAAGACGAAGATGGGGGCGCAGTAATGCGTGATGAAACGCGTGAAGAACAGGGCCGGTGATGTGGTGGCCAGGTTCAGCGGATCATCGGTATTGGCGGCGACATGGAAAAAATCACGCACATGGTCGAGCGCCATGATCACCATGGCGATGCCGCGGACGATGTCGATGGATTCGATGCGTTTGGAGTGGGCCTGTAAGTTGGCTTGCATGGCGTTGGTTTAGTTTCGGTGTCTGATTCGAAAAGGAAATATATGCCAATTAGCTATGAAATATAAACAAGAACGACGAATTATTCAATTTCTTACATCCTCCCGAACCAGGATCAATTAGGTGATCAACAGGAAAAGGCTATTGCGTCAACATGAAAATTCCGGTATGGCTGAATTTGTCAGCCTGAACTTTTCGAAGGAGAGTTAAATAATGATCTGGTTGACTTTATCGAAACCAGACCCTTAACCGGTAGGAAGCATAGCCATTAAAAATTCAGTAAAAAACAGTACATTGTTTTGATGTTGTGCTTTGAAAAGGAAAAAAAAAGAAAAGGGGGGGGGGGGGGGGAAGGGGGGGGGGGGGGGGGGGGGGGGCGGGGGGGAGGGAGGGGGGGGGGGGGGGGCGGGGGGGGGGGGGGGGGGGGGGGGGCCGGGGGGGGGGGGGGGGGGGGGCCGGGGGGCGAAAGATAGGGGAACTCGGGGACAAGCAAAAAGTGACAAATAAAAACTTTAGAAAATCTTCAAATTATTATTAAATCATTTGTTTCGTTAATAGCACAAAACGTTTAATCCTTATCAACTCAGTCTCTTTAAAAATTAATCGCATGAAAAAGATCGCCACCTTATTGCTGACCACCCATTTGTTGTTATCTGTGTTTTCTTTCGCGCAGAGTAAGGACTCCCTGGTGGTCGTCGCCATCATCAAAGAGGCCACCGAAAACTCAAGGCTCGAGAACCTGGCCACCGAACTCCTGACCGATATCGGGCCCCGCCTGGTGGGTACCCCCAAGATGCAGCAGGCGCACGACTGGGCCCTTGCCAATTACCAGAGCTGGGGCATCAACGCCCGCAATGAAAAATGGGGCGAGTGGCGCGGCTGGGAAAGAGGCATCACGCACATCGATATGATCTCTCCCTGGGTGAAATCACTGGAAGGAACGCAGCTCGCCTGGTGCCCTTCAACCGGAGGGAAAGCGATCACCGCCGAACTGATCATCCTGCCCGACCTGGCCGATTCCATGGCCTACCAGCAATGGCTGCCCAATGTAAAGGGTAAATTCGTCATGATCTCCATGAAACAGCCTACCGGAAGACCGGATTATAACTGGGAGGAATTCGCCACCAAAGAATCCTTCGAAAAGATGAAAAAAGACCGCACCGCTCAAACCGACGCCTGGCGCAAACGAATCAGCAAGACCGGCTACACCAATAAGGACCTGGCCCTGGCCCTGGAAAAAGCCGGCGCTGCCGGGATCGTGGGATCCAACTGGTCGGCCGGCTTCGGCGTGAACAAGATCTTCGATGCCAAGACCAAAAAGATCCCCACCGTGGACATCGCCCTGGAAGATTATGCCTTGCTTTACCGCATGGTGGAAACGGGGAAGAACCCGAAGATCAGTGTGCGGGCCGATTCAAAAGAACTGGGGATGATGCCAACCTTCAATACCGTTGCCGAGATCAAGGGAACGGAAAAACCCGATGAGTATGTGATGCTCTCCGCTCATTTCGATTCCTGGGACGGCGCAACCGGCGCAACCGATAATGGTACCGGCACCCTTGTGATGATGGAGACCATGCGCATCCTCAAAAAGATATACCCCAATCCCAAACGTACCATCCTGGTGGGACACTGGGGCAGCGAAGAACAGGGATTGAATGGTTCCCGTGCATTCGTGGAGGACCACCCCGATATCATCAAAAACATGCAGGCCCTCTTCAATCAGGATAATGGTACCGGGCGCGTAGTAAATCTTTCGGGCGCCGGATTTCTTCATTCTTATGAATACCTGAGCCGCTGGCTGTCCAGGGTACCTGCCAATTATAAACAGGGTTTAGAGACCCGGTTCCCCGGCTCTCCGGCAGGTGGCGGATCGGATAACGCTTCCTTTGTTGCAGCGGGGGTTCCGGCCTTCGGATTGGGATCCAACAGCTGGCTCTACGGCAGCTACACCTGGCATACCAACCGCGATACCTACGACAAGATCGTCTTTGACGATGTGCGCAACAACGCCATCCTCACGGCGATCATGGTCTATATGGCCTGCGAAGACCCGGCAAAGGCGCCACGCGAAAAAATAGTATTGCCGGCCAATTCCCGTACCGGCGAACCCGGCAAATGGCCCGAACAAAGATCACCTACGCGTAAGGGTGGGGTGGATTAAGATCAGCCGGCCAGTTCATTCAGCGCCAGCACCAGTTGGTCCAGTTCTTTGGGTGTGGTATAGATATTGGGGGTGATCCGGCATCCGTGTACATTGATATAATCGATGGCCACGGTATAGATCTTGTATTTTTTCATCAGGGTCTCCGCCAGGTCGGCGGGTTTCATGCCTTTGATGCCCACATTGGCGATGCCGCAGGATCTTTCGGCCGCGGCCGGCGTATTCACGATGATATTCGGGTTGCTCCGTACTTTATCGCTCCAGTAGTGTTGCAGGTAACGCAGTCTCTCTTCTTTCCTTTCAGGGCCGATCTTCTGAAAATAGGCGATGGCATCGGTGATCGCCAGGTAGGTGTGTACCGGGGGTGTGCCGATATGATTCAACCGGTGGATATCATTCTCTTTTACGCTGGGGCTTTCGCCCAGCAGGGGCCAAAGCCCTTCGATGTTCTCTTTCCTTACATACAGGAAACCTAGCCCCAGTGGGACACTGAGCCATTTGTGCAAACTCGTTCCGTAATAATCGCAGTTCAGTTCGGAAAGCGAATACCTGAAATGTCCGAAAGCATGGGCTCCGTCAACCAGCACTTTAACGCCCTTGCTGTGGGCCATGTCGCAGATCTTCCGCACGGGCAGGATCTGTCCCGTGATATTGATGATATGGCAGACCATCAGCAGTTTTGTTTTTGGCGTGATGGCATCGGCATATAATTGCACGATCTCCTCATCCGATGCCGGGTGGTTGGGAACAGAAATGACCTTGTTGACCACACCGTACCTTTTGGCCACCAGTTTGAACATATCCAGCATGGCCCCATAATCCTGTTCGGCCATCACGGCTTCATCTCCCGCCTGCCAGTGGGTGCCGCCGATCACCAGGTCCAGGGATTCGGTCGTATTCCGCGTGATCACCAGTTCTTCTTTTGAGCAGCCCGCCAGCACAGCCAGTTTTTCTGCCATGGCATCGTTATCGGCGAACCGTTTGGTACGCATGTAGTAAGAGCCCTGGTAATTCACCTCACGTACCTGTTCAATGAAGCGCTCCAGGGTTTCCTGCGGAAGGAAACAGTAATAGCCGTTCTCGAGGTTGATGTAGTCGGGCTTGAGACGATATCCCTTACGGATACCCGCCCAGAAGTCTTCATCGGAAGCCAGTTGGGCCGGCGCGATGTGCTCGTATTTTTTAACCCATTTATCGATGCTGCCAAAGGCAGGAATAGCTCCCAATAGGGAGATGTTCTTGATGAAGGTGCGCTTATCCATGCTTCAAGTTAAGAAAAATTATCGCTGGGAGAAAAGGGTCAGTAGAAGGTGTCTGACGGCTTTGAGCCGTCTTGACACCTTTATTTGGCAGCATCAAACACCCGCATCAAATTCCCGCCCAGGATCTTCCGGATATCTTTTTTACTGTAGCCCCTTTCCAGCAAACCCTTGGTGATCAGGGGGTAATCGGTTACGTCGTTCAGCTCCCGGGGCAGACTGTTCACCCCGTCGAAATCGCTGCCCATGCCCACATGGTCAACGCCGATGAGTTTGACGATATGGTCGAGGTGGTCGAGGAGCATACTGACCGACGGGCGTATACTGCTCACTTCATCCGGGTATTTCTCAAAAAGATAGACTTCCATAAAATACGGCTCCGGATTCGCTTTCAACAAGGAATCCATTTCCGCTTTATGGTTGGCGGTAAATGCTGCACTACGTTTTTCAAAGGCCGAATCGATGAAGCCGCTGAAAAAATTGAGCTGGATCACACCGCCGTTCTTACCCACGGCCCTGATCTGGTCGTCTTTCAGGTTCCTCCGGTGCGGACATAGCGCGTAGGCGCAGCTGTGAGAGATCAGTACCGGTTTGGTGGAGGTATTGATGGCATCCCAAAAGGTCTGCTCGCCCACATGCGAAAGATCCACCAGCATACCCAGTTCATTCATCCGCTTCACCACCTGCTTGCCAAAATCCGTGAGGCCTTTTTGTTTTTGCGGGTTGGTGGTCTCATCCAGCGCCGAGGAGGCCCAGTCGGTGGAATTGTTCCAGGTGAGGGTCATATACCGTACGCCCCTTGCATAGAGGGCGTCCAGTTTAGCCAGGTCATTCTCGATCATATGCCCGCCTTCCATACCGAACAGGACGGCCAGTTTTTTTTGCTTCACTGCTTTTTTGATATCGCTGCTGTTCAGGGCCAGCATCATCGCATCGGGGTTCCGGTTGGTCCAGGCCATTACCGTATCGATCTCGCGGTTGGCCCAGGCATAGGGGTTCTTCATATTGCCGTCGCACCAGATCGAAAAGAACTGGGCGTCAATGCCGCCGGCTGCCATACGCTTCAGGTCGGAATGCGTTTTTTTGCTGAGGTCCTGGTCAAAGCTTAGGCCCTTGTCGATCGCCGTGGTCGGGATGTCGTTATGGGTATCGATCAGGATGGAACGGAAATGTAGTTTTTTATAGGGCTGCGCCGATAAGGAGAGGGCGAAAAGCAGGAGGAGGAGGGCGGTCAGGCCTTTTTTGAGTGGATGCATCCGGGAGATTTTAGGTGAATATAAGGTCTTTTTTGCCGGGGGTTACACCTGGTTGGTGTCCACACCAACCGGAATGGTGAGCGAAAGCAAATATTCAATAATCAATGATCAATGCTCAATATTCAAGTGCTGGCTGCCTTTTCATTGAGTATTGATCATTGAGCGTTGAGTATTGAACATTTTATTCCAACCTTATTGTTGGTACGCCAGGCTGCAAGGCCCTGCTGCATACCAACAACGGCGGGGAGTGTTGGTTGCCTTTTCATTGAGTATTGATCATTGAGCGTTGAGTATTGAACATTTTATTCCAACCTTGTTATTGGTACGCCAGGCTGCAAGGCCCTGCTGCATACCAACAACGGCGGGAAGACTCTATGAAATAGAAGACTCTTTTAAAGTATCAAACTCTGCGGAAGTCCCCCACGGGGGGATTTAGGGGGCCCTACTTCTTCAACAACTCCATCTTATACCGGTAAGACGCATTGAGTATATACTGGTTGAGTTGCAATTCATCGGCATTACTAACGAATTCATAATCGGGCCGGTACCGCAACATAAAAGTGTCCAGCGCCTCCCCCTCCAGCCCGGTGATCCGTTTTACGGTGGTCTTATTGAACCGGTAATTCACATAACGGTCCTGCTCCTGGCCTTCCAGTCTCAACCGGAAAGCCCGCAGCCGCTTATTCCTTTTAAACCGGAACATATTGATGAGCTCATTCACGTCGGCACCCACCATGCCGTCGGGCGAAGTGCTGGTGCGGACCGTCGGGTTCTGAAAATCGAATACATCGGCATAGGTCTGCCGGTTCTCCAGTGAATCCTGCCGGTACGACCTGGAATAGACGATCACTTCTTTCAGGGTGCTGTATTTTCCTTTTACCGTTACATGCAGGGAAATATTGAACTTCGATGGATCGGGGATCGTGCTCACTGCGAATTTTTGCGTGGGTTTGTTACGGTACAGGAAGGTCACCGAGTCTTTTTCATTCACAGTGATGGCATAGCGGCCCATGGAATCGGTTACCGTGAATAATCCGCCTGTGCTAACCACCCTCACGCCTTCCACCAAATTGATCCGGGAAGAATCGTACACCACGCCGCTGAGGGTAAGCTGGGCAGATAGCCGGGTCGATACCAGGGCCATGGTCGTAACCAGCATTATTTTTATAAGGGAAGACAATAAACGTAAAATTAGAGGGCGTAAATTACGCCAGGCGGAGCAGACCGTATTTAAGGGAGTTTCTTTTAACGGGGATTTTGCTTTTGCAATAGACTTCCGATCTCCCCGGGATAATGGGCGTGTTCCAGTTCATGGATCTTGTGGGCCAGGGTATCAGGCGTATCCTTATCTGTCACGGGGCATTTGGCCTGGAAGATGATCTGACCGTGATCGTACAGTTCGTCCACATAATGGATGGTGATCCCGCTCTCTTTTTCCCCGGCCGCGATGACGGCCTCATGAACAAAATGGCCGTACATGCCCTTTCCCCCGTATTTGGGCAACAGGGCGGGGTGGATATTGACGATCTTTTGGGGATAGGCGCTGATCAGGGCCTGGGGGATCTTCCATAAAAAACCGGCCAGCACGATGAACCGGATCCCGGCCTGCTGCAATTCGGGCAGGTAATGCGACCCGTTAAGAAAAATGTCTTTTTCAATCAACAGGGTGGGGATACCGGCTTTTTGGGCGATGCCCAGGACGCCCGCTGAAGGATTGTTACAAACGACCAGGGAAACTTCCACCTCTTCAGATCCGGCGAAATGGTTGATGATCCGTTCTGCATTGGAACCCGCCCCGCTGGCGAAAATGGCCATTCGTACCGGGGATTTACGCCGATGGCGGCCGATGACCTTCCTGCCGATCTTGGCCACATATTTGCGGAAAAAACCGAACTGTCCCAGCGGATAGCTGATGAGCAAAACACAGACCGGCCAAAGAAGGGTGATGAGAATAATATAGAAGACGATCCATACCAATCCCCTCTCCAAACCGGTCCATAAAAGCAGCTGTCGGCCGGCATAGCCGCATAGGCTTCCTCCGAGTGCAAACGTGGTGATGATGAGTACCAGGTCGACGCTCTTTACACCCCAATGCTTTTTCAGTTTTTCCAGCATTCGGCAAAAGTGGAATAAAAAACTGTGAAATAATGCAACCGGGCAAAAAATAGTAGCCCGTAAAAAACAGTTTACAAATACATGACAATAACCTAATACGATGCTTCATTTTTGGCTGAAACTCAAGCCAGATAAGGGAAAAAAAAATTCCCGAATGTTGATAGTTTGTCAGTATCCTGCCTTATTTTTGCACCCGTATCAGGATATTTTTCCACATTAGCCCCGTTATTAACTGTATGAGTCGCTATAGAAAAATCTTTAACCCGGTTTTTACCGCCTTTCTTTTACTCGTTTCCCTCAGTTTTTATCAAAAATCCTATGCTGCCGATGGTGAAGCGCTTTTCAAAGCCAATTGCGCCAACTGTCATAAGCCCGACAAGGATTATACCGGTCCCGCCCTCCAGGGTTGGAAAGGCAGGGAACCCAGTGCAGACTGGATCTATAAATGGATCGCCAATCCCCCGGCCCTGATCGCCTCGGATCCTTATGCCAAGGCCATGTTCGATAAGTATAAGATCCAGATGACGCCCTTCCCCCAGCTGAAGAAGGAAGAGATCGACGCCATCATGAAATATGTGGACGATTACAAGCCACCAGTCGCTCCAACAAGCCCATCAGGCCAACCCGGCGGCGCTACGGATAATACCCTCATTTTCGGGATCCTCACCATGGTCCTGGCCCTGATCGCCTTTGTGTTGTTGCAGGTCAATACCAACCTCCGTAAATTATCCGACGAAAAAGAAGGTGTCCTTCGTCCGGAACCCGTTCCTTTCTATAAGAACAAGACCTATATCATGGCCGCCATCCTCGTCCTTTTCTCTGTAGGCGGTTATTTTACCATGGAAGGCGCCATCGGCATGGGCCGCCAGCAAAATTATCAGCCCGTTCAACCCATATTCTATTCACATAAGGTACATGCCGGCACCAACCAGATCAGTTGCCTGTATTGCCATGGCGGCGCACAGGACAGCAAGCAGGCCAGCATTCCTTCTGTGAATGTGTGTATGAACTGTCATAAGGCCATCAGTAAATACGAAGGACCTGATGTATTGGAGCGTGAAGATGGAACGGCGGTGAACGGAACGGCCGAGATCGAAAAGCTATACGCATACGCCGGCTGGAATTCCACCACCAAGGCCTACAATCCCGACACCAACGGAGACGGTATCCCCGACGGAGCCAGTCCGATCCAGTGGGTGAAGGTCCACAACCTGCCCGACCACGTTTATTTCAACCACAGCCAGCACATCAAGGTGGGCAAGCAACAATGCCAGACCTGTCATGGCAATATCCAGGAAATGCCCGAGGTATACCAGTTCACCGAACTGAGCATGGGCTGGTGCATCAACTGTCACCGCGATACCAAGGTTGACTTTTACAACAAAAAAGACAGTACCGGTAACAAGTTTTACAGCATTTACGAGAAATTCCACAACGATATCAAAAAGGGCAAGATGGATAGTGTGACGGTGGAGAATATCGGCGGTACCGAGTGCCAGAAATGTCACTTCTAAACGAACTTTAAAAGCTATTGGAATTTTTGTGATTTCCATTTCCAACAACGGATAAAATAGGTTTAATACAGAATAAGCACATAATATGAGCAAGAAAAAATACTGGCAGAGTTTTGGAGAACTGAATCAAACCGAGCAGTTTCAACAAACTTCCCAAAATGAATTCAGGGAAGAGTTGCCACCCTTGTCGGACCTTGATGACAAAGGCCTTCTGGATGCCAAAACTCCCCGCCGTGACTTTTTAAAATACCTGGGATTCAGTACGGCCGCCGCCGCGGTAGCCGCCAGTTGCGAAATGCCCGTACGTAAGGCCGTGCCTTACCTGCAAAGGCCCGATAACCTGATCCCCGGTGTTGCCAATTACTATGCTTCCACTTATGTTAATGGTGGTGATGTTATTCCCGTAGTCGTTAAACAAAGGGATGGCCGTCCCATCAAAATAGAAGGTAACGAACTGTCTGCCATTACCAAAGGCGCTACCAGCGCACAGTCCCAGGCTTCCGTTCTCGACCTGTACGACAATACCCGTCTTCGTTATCCCATGCAAAAAGTGGGTAAGGAATTCAAGGAGGTGCCCGGCTTCGATGCCATGGATAAACTCGTGGTCAACGCCATGGCCGGATTGGCCGGTAAGCCGGTGGTCGTGCTCACTTCAACCGTCAATTCCCCTTCAACATTACAGATCATCAGCGAATTTGTCGCCAAGTTCCCGGGCAGCCGTCACGTACAATATGATGCGGTAAGCTATAGTGGGATGATCCAGGCCAACGAAGCCTGCTATGGCAAAAAAGCCATTCCTTCCTATCATTTTGAGAATGCTAAGGTCATAGTGAGCCTGGGCGCCGATTTCCTGGGTACCTGGCTCAGTCCGACCGAATTCAGCAAACAATACGCCCAGAACCGCAAGGTCACCGGCGAAAAACCGGAGCTCAGCCGTCATTTCCAGTTCGAAAGCATGATGAGCCTGACCGGCAGCAATGC
Source organism: Chitinophagaceae bacterium (assembly GCA_016721725.1). Taxonomy (GTDB): domain Bacteria; phylum Bacteroidota; class Bacteroidia; order Chitinophagales; family Chitinophagaceae; genus Ferruginibacter. The sequence goes on from JADKHN010000001.1 coordinate 1,062,289, forward strand.
GGATGACCGTTATACACACAAACCCTCCCAAACCGGGGCTGTTGCCCTGGCCTTACTGGCCAAACTGGGACAAGGAGCCGGAGCCTCTGGTCTTAAAGACGAAAGATTATTGAAAGGCATTGATGCCGCCGCTGCGGCACTCCTCGCCAATAAGGGCAATGCCCTCGTGGTTTGCGGCAGCAATGACGTGAATGTACAGGTAGTGGTGAACGCCATCAACGAGGCGATCGGCGCTAACGGCAAGACCATCAACTGGGCCGTGACCTCCAACTATCGTAACGGAGTGGACGCTGACATGGAAAAGCTGATCGCTGAAATGTCGGCGGGTACCATCGGCGCGGTCCTCATCAATGGCGTCAACCCGGTTTATACCTATGCCGACAAGAAGAAATTCACCGATGTCCTGGGCAAAGTGGTGAGCATCTCCTTCAACGGTACCATGGATGAGACCACGGAACTCTGCAATTACGTGATCCCCGCCCACCACTGGCTCGAAAGCTGGGGCGACGCGGAACCCAAGACCGGCTATTACAGCTTCATGCAGCCGACGATCAATCCCTTGTTCAAGACCAGGGCCTTCCAAACCTCCCTGTTGAAATGGAGTGCAAGCACCACACCGGATTACGAAACCTACTTCAAGAATTACTGGACCACCAAACTCACCAGCGGCGATTTATATAATAAAGCCTTGCAGGATGGTATCGTGGAACCCGCTACCATGCCCCTGGGCACAGCGGCGTTCAATGGTGCGACTTTGACCGATGCAACTGCCAAGATCACCGCGGTTCAATCGGGTGCGGTGGAACTGGTCATCTACGAGAAAGTTTCCATCGGCAATGGCAGCCAGTCCAATAACCCCTGGTTACAGGAGTTGCCCGATCCCGTTACGAAAGTGACCTGGGATAACTACGCGATGATGAGCCCGGCCATGGCCAAGAGCCTGCTGGGTCTTGACGTGATGAACCAGGAGTACGGCAACCAGAGCAATTACGAGGTCCACCCCGAAAAACCGGTGGTGAAGATCACCGTGAATAAAAAGTCAATTGAACTTCCCGTCATCATCATCCCGGGTATGCATGCCGATGTGGTGGCCGTAGCTGTTGGTTACGGAAGGGAAAGCAATGATGTAAATAAAACATCGGAGTTCATCGGTCGTTCCGCCAAAGGCGCCGGCCAGAATGTTTACCCGATGGTAGGGTTCGACGGCAGCAACCGGTATTCGGCAATTGCCACGGTTGAAAAGACCGGCAAGACCTATCCGCTGGCCCAGACCCAGGTGCATGGCTTCACCGAAAGCCGCCCGGTCATTTATGAGACCAACCTGAAAAGCTATAGCGCCAATCCGGAGGCTTTATTTGAAGAACTCAACGAGGAAAGGAAGAATATCATGGTGGAAGGCGCCAAGGATTTTGTGAAGGACGGCACCATCTATCCCGATTATGAAAAGCCCGGCATCAAGTGGGGCATGAGCATCGACCTCAATACCTGTACCGGTTGCAGCGCCTGCGTGGTGGCTTGTACAGCGGAAAATAACGTCAGTGTGGTGGGTAAGATGCAAGTCCAGCGTGCACACGAAATGCACTGGCTGCGCATCGACCGCTATTTTACCGGCGACCTGGCCAACCCCGATGTGGTGTTCCAGCCCATGCTCTGCCAGCATTGCGATAACGCGCCCTGCGAGAACGTTTGTCCGGTGGCCGCCACCAACCACAGCAGCGAAGGCCTTAACCAGATGACCTATAACCGCTGTATCGGTACAAGATATTGCGCCAACAACTGTCCGTTTAAAGTACGCCGTTTCAACTGGCTCGATTATACCGGAGCCGACAGCTTCCCGGATAACCAGCAGGAAATGATCGGTACCTATATGGACGAATCCGTGTTGCAGATGAACGACGACCTCACCCGCATGGTGCTGAACCCGGATGTGACGGTCCGTTCTCGCGGTGTGATCGAAAAATGTTCTTTCTGCGTACAGCGTCTGCAGGAAAGCAAGCTGAACGCCAAGAAGGCCGGAGATCCTACCCTGGTGCGCAACGTGAAAGTGGCCTGTATGCAGGCTTGTCCTACCAGCGCCATCAGCTTCGGTAACGTGAACGACAAGGAGAGCGATGTTTATAAGATCAGGAACGTGGAGCAGAAGCACCGGGCTTTCTACGTACTGGAGCAACTGCACGTACTGCCGAATGTGAACTACCTGGCCAAGGTGAGGAATACCGACCGGGAGATCGGCGTGATGGAAGAGAAAGCGGGTGAAGCCAAGCATGAGGTGAAAACACACGCATAATAAAAAGAAGGATAAAGCATACAATAATAAAACAGCTAACCGCTGACAACAAAAGGCCAAAAGCTAATTAAGATATGTCATTACTCAAATACGAATCGCAAATCAGGGAACCGCTGGTAGATGGTAACAAGGATTATCACCAGGTCACGGAAGACATCATCCGCCCTATTGAGATGAAGCCGAGCAGGCTCTGGTACATCGGGTTTTCCATCAGTGTCGCCTTATTGCTCTTTGGTGTGTACAGTATTTACCGTGAGGTTACATATGGTATCGGGCAATGGAACCTGAACAAGACCATCGGTTGGGGTTGGGACATCACCAACTTCGTATGGTGGATCGGTATCGGTCACGCCGGAACCCTGATCTCCGCGATCCTCCTGCTTTTCCGCCAGGGCTGGCGTACGGGGGTCAACCGCGCCGCCGAGGCCATGACCATCTTCGCCGTTATCTGCGCCGGCCAGTTCCCGATCTGGCACATGGGCCGTGTCTGGATGGCTTTCTTCGTACTTCCTTATCCCAACTCCCGCGGACCATTATGGGTGAACTTTAACTCACCGCTGCTTTGGGACGTATTCGCGATATCCACTTATTTCACCGTTTCCCTGTTGTTCTGGTATTCAGGTCTTTTACCTGATCTGGCCACCGTACGTGACCGGGCCAAGACCAAGTTCAGGAAGATGTTCTACGGCGTAGCCTCCTTTGGCTGGAGCGGTAGCACCAAGCACTGGCAGCGTCACGAATCACTGGCCCTGGTACTGGCAGGTTTGAGTACGCCGCTGGTATTGTCGGTTCACACCATCGTATCCTTCGACTTCGCCACTTCGGTCGTACCGGGCTGGCATACCACCATCTTCCCGCCTTATTTCGTTGCGGGTGCCATCTTCAGCGGTTTCGCCATGGTGCAGACGCTGATGATCGTGGTGCGGAAGGTCCTCAATCTACAAGACTATATCACCATCGGCCACATCGAGGCCATGAATAAGATCATCGTTCTCACGGGTAGTATCGTGGGTTGCGCCTATCTCACCGAGCTGTTCATCGCCTGGTACGGACAAAATCCTTACGAGTGGTACGCTTTCAAAGAGAACCGCGCCAACCTGTTCAGTCCGTATGGCTGGAGCTACTACCTGATGATGTTCTGTAACGTGGTTTCCCCGCAGTTGTTCTGGAGCCGCAAGCTCAGGAGGAATATCACCGTCACCTTCTTCATGAGCATCATCGTGAACATCGGGATGTGGTTCGAGCGTTTTGTGATCATCGTTACTTCCGTGTACCGTGATTACCTGCCTTCTTCCTGGAGTACGTATTACAGTCCGAGTATCTGGGAGATCGGTTTCTACCTCGGTACCTTCGGTTTGTTCTTCACCTGCTTCTTCCTCTTTGGTAAATACTTCCCGGTCATCGCCGTGGCGGAGATCAAAGCGATCCTGAAGACCAGTGGGGAGAATTACAAAGTGAAGATGACCGACCTGGAAAAGGCGGATGCAGAGAAGTTCTATGTGGAGGAAGTGGAGCACGCCCATTAACCCCCTCCGCCCCCTGAAGGGGGTACTGGGAGTACTTGATTTGTTGGAGTTTTTTGATTTTGACTTTTAACTTTTGAATTATATCTTATGGCTGGAGGAATTAAAAAATTTGTTGTGGGTTGTTTCGACGACGAGAAAGTGCTCTTTCCCGCGGTGAAGAACGTGCGTAAGGCCGGGTACAAGATACACGATGTGTATACGCCCTTTCCCGTGCATGGACTGGACCACGCGATCGGCATCCGCGAAACAAGTCTGCATACCGCAGGTTTCATCTACGCGATCACCGGAACCACTACCGCGCTGACCTTTATCAGCTGGGTTTTCACCAAGGATTGGCCGCTGAACATCGGGGGTAAGCCGCACTTCGCCTTACCCGCCTGGATACCCATCACGTTCGAATTGACGGTATTGTTCTCGGCGGTAGGTATGGTGCTCACGTTCTGTTATCTCTGCCAGCTGGCGCCCTTCGTCAAGAAGCATCATTTCCACGCCAGGGCCACCGATGACCTGTTTGTCATGGCCATCGAGTGTACCGACAAGACCAATGACGCCGAAGTACAGGCCTTCCTGCAACAGGCAGGTGCCACCGAAGTGAATGTACAGAATGCCGAGACCGGATGGTGGATCGGCCGGTACGACCGCGAACAGAAATTGTACAAGGAAGAAAAAGGGTACTAAGTCATATTGGTTTTCCGGATAAGCGGAGCCAGCAAGAAAGGATCGATAATTATTTAATGATAATTGATAAATGAAAAGAATTACTTTATTCACGGCCATCCTGGTTACCATGATCATGGTAACGATAAGCAGTTGCGGAAGCAAGCGTAACCCCGGCAGGATCTATATGCCCGATATGGCCTATAGTCGCGCCTACGAGACCTATGCCTTACGCGACTCCAACATCTTTACTTCCGATCCGGCCGACCTGGGGCATAAGATCTTTTACAACAACCAGCCGGTGAACGGGACCATTCAACGGGGAGAATTATTCCCCTACACCCTGCCTAACGACAGTATCGGTTATAAGATGAGCGCCCAGGTTCTTAATCCATTAGGTCCCTGGACTAAAGCGGATAGTCTGGAAGCGGGTCGTTTGTACAATATCAATTGTGCCATTTGCCATGGCGCCACCGGCGTGGCCAATGGTCCTTTATCAGCCAAGATCGGCGCCATCGCCAACCTGACCCTTCCTCTTTATGTGAGCATGGCGGACGGTACGATGTTCCATTCCATAACCTATGGCAAGAACAATATGGGTAGTTACGCTTCTCAGCTGGACAGGAAACAGCGCTGGATGGTGATCAAATACATCCGGTCCCTGCAACCAAAGGCCGGTGCGGCCACTACGGCAGCATCAGCTACTGCAGTAACAGACAGCGCGGCGGCGAAGAAAACGAAATAATGTTGACCTAATAATATTAATCAAGTCGGGGTGCTCCGGTTATGGCCTGGTCCCGATTCACAAAAAATAACGTTTAGATGAACCATCAATTTCAATTACCGGGCAGTTACAAAAAGTGGACGTATGGACTGATTGGCGCCGGTGTGATCGCTTTGTTGTATGGCTTTATTGCACTTCATCCCTTTGAGCAGGCGGGTCATGGTCATGGCAATGCGTCCAGCACCCGTTTCTGGGCTGTGCTCTTGCAGAACAGCGTGTTCTGGTTGCTGGTGGTGAATGCGGCCATGTTCTTTTTATGCGTGACCACAATGGCCATGGGTGGCTGGCAGGTTGCCTTAAGGCGTGTGCCTGAGGCCATTTCCAGTGTGGTTCCCATCCTGGGGGTCATCACCTTTGCCATCTTGATGGCCATTGTTTGGGGCGGTCGTACCGATATCTATCACTGGCTGGATAAGGAGGCGGTGGCCAAGGATGCGATACTGAATGGTAAAAAAGGATTCCTCAACCCGATATTCTTCTCCGTGTGGTCCTTCCTCACCATCTTCGGCTGGTGGGCGCTGGGAAGGAAAATGCGTTCCCTGAGTCTGAAAAGCGACCAGAACGGACCGATGGATTATGAGACCGGAAAGAAATGGATCTGGACGAATACGGTTTACGCTTCTTTGTTCGCGGTCGTATTTACCCTTACGGTAGCTTCCACCATTCCCTGGCTCTGGCTCATGAGCATCGACGCTCATTGGTACAGCACCATGTACAGCTGGTACACATTCGCCAGCACTTTTGTTTCGGGCATGTCATTGATCGCCCTGTTCATCATCTATCTCAAGAACCGCGGTCAGCTGGAATATGTGACCGATGAGCATCTGCACGATATCGGTAAGTTCATGTTCGCCTTTTCGGTATTCTGGACCTATCTCTGGTTCTCCCAATACATGCTGATCTGGTACAGTAACCAGCCGGAAGAAACGAAATACTTCATCGAAAGGATCGGGACTGCTGAAAAAGCGGGGCCGTTCAAAGGGATCTTCTTCTTCAATGTGATCGTCAACTTCCTTTGCCCGCTGCTGATCCTCATGAAGAAAGGCTCCAAGCGTAACTGGACCGTGGTCACGTTCATGGCCGTACTCATCATCCTGGGGCACTGGATCGATTTCTACCAGATGGTGATGCCGGGCACTTTGCATGAAAAAGCGGAATTGATGCCTTTCGAATTCGGTATCGCCTGTCTTTTCATCGGACTGATCATGTGGGGAGCAGGTCAATACCTGGGCAAGCATTCCTTACTGGCCAAGAATCATCCTTTCCTGAAAGAAAGTATGATACACCATACTTAAGGGATCGTCCAACAACAGGCTGAATCGTATTATAGAACAATATTTACAGAAAATAACTTTGAATCATGAAGGAGTTTTTAATGGTCGCTCTAGGTGTTTTGATCTTCGTTGTGATCTTCCAGATCGCGAAAGCCAGCGAATACGTGAGCGTATTGAAAGGCGAGGAAAAGACACGCAAGCAGAATAACCGGATCAACGCATTCATCCTGCTGGGATTTTTAGTGGTGGGTCTGTTTGGCGCCTGGTATTGCAACGAATTGTATTACGGGAAGACCCTGTTTCCCCAGGGTTCCGCCTCTGTGGAAGGAGAAAAGATCGATGAAATGATGCTGATCACCATCGCCGTTACCGGCCTCGTATTCGTGATCACACAGGTCTTGTTGTTCTGGTTCGCCTATAAATACCAGGAAAGCGATAACCGCAAGGCTTTTTATTTTGCACACAGCACCAAACTGGAATTGATCTGGACCACCATCCCGGCCATTGTACTGGCGGTCCTGGTGGTATTCGGTCTCCGTGTTTGGTTCAAGATGACCGGTGACGCACCTAAAGATGCGATCGTGGTTGAAGTGACGGGTCACCAGTTCGGATGGGAATACCGTTACCCGGGAGCCGATAAAGTGCTGGGTAAGAAAGACTATAAATTGACCACTACCACCAACAGCCTTGGTGTGGATTTCAACGATCCGGCCAGTCTGGATGATATTCACGTCAGTACCACCATGCACATTCCCGTTGGCGTACCGATTAAAATGGTGATCAATGCCCAGGATGTGATCCATGATGTGGGTTTATCTCATTTCAGGATCAAGATGGATGCCGTTCCGGGCATTCCTACCACCCAATGGTTCACGCCTAAGATCACTACGGCGGATATGCGCGCAAAGACCGGCAATCCCAATTTCACCTATGAGATCAGTTGCGACCAGATGTGCGGCGCGGGTCACTTCTCCATGCGGGGTGTGATCATTGTGGAGACCATGGAAGAATACCGCAAATGGCTTGCAGAGCAAAAACCGGAATACTTCACCGTGTTCCCCGACAAAGCGCCCAAACCCATCATAACGGATACCGTAGCAGTGAAGCAAACCGCCCAATTGCTGCCGGCAAAAAAATAATTAAAAGGAATTAGTATAAAAATCAGAATATGAGTAGCGTAGCCACTTTACACGGAGCTGATGTTCATGGAGGTCATGATTCGCATCACGAACATCATCATCATGAAACCTTCATCAGCAAGTACGTTTTCAGCCAGGACCATAAAATGATCGCCCGGCAGTTCCTGATCACCGGGATCATCTGGGCCATTATCGGTGGCTTGTTCTCCGTCGTGTTTCGTTTTCAGCTGGGTTATCCCGATTCCACCTTTCCCTGGCTGGAGGATATCTTCGGCCATTGGGCAGCGGGTGGTAAGCTGAAACCCGAGTTCTATTACGCCCTGGTGACCATGCACGGAACCATCCTGGTGTTCTTTGTACTGACGGCCGGACTGAGCGGAACCTTCGCCAATTTTCTCATTCCGCTGCAGATCGGCGCAAGGGATATGGCCTCTCCGTTCCTGAACATGCTCAGCTACTGGTTCTTCTTCCTGGCTTCCGTGATCATGTTCTCTTCTCTTTTTGTACAAACCGGGCCTGCCAGCGGCGGATGGACCATCTATCCCCCCCTGAGCGCTTTGGGGGATGCTTCCAGCGGAAGTAAGATCGGTATGGACCTCTGGCTGGTCAGTATGGCCATGTTCATCGTTTCCTCCCTCCTCGGCGGTCTGAACTATATTACCACCATCCTGAACATGCGTACCAAAGGGATGAGCATGACGCGTATGCCACTGACGGTTTGGTCTCTTTTCTTCACCGCGGTGCTGGGCGTACTTTCCTTCCCGGTATTGTTATCCGGCGCCATCCTGCTCCTGTTCGACCGTAACCTGGGCACCAGTTTCTATCTCAGTGATATCGTGATCGCCGGGAAAATATTACCAAACGAAGGGGGAAGCGCCATCCTGTTCCAGCATTTGTTCTGGTTCCTCGGCCACCCCGAAGTATATATCATCCTGTTGCCGGCCATGGGCATGTCCTCCGAGATCCTGGCCACCAACAGCCGCAAGCCGATCTTCGGATATATGGCCATGGTGGGCTCTTTGTTCGCCATTGCGATCCTCGCCTTCCTGGTTTGGGCGCACCATATGTTCGTCACCGGGTTGAATCCGTTCCTGGGATCCTTCTTTGTACTGCTAACCTTGTTGATCGCGGTACCCTCCGCCATCAAGGTATTCAACTGGCTCACCACCTTATGGCGGGGAAATATCCGCTTTACGCCGGGTATGCTTTTCGCGATCGGTTTTGTCAGCCTGTTCATCAGCGGGGGCCTGACCGGGATCTTCCTGGGTAACTCCGCGCTCGATCTGCACTTGCACGATACGTATTTTGTGGTGGCCCACTTCCATATTGTAATGGGTGTGGCCTCTTTCTTCGGCATGTTCGCCGGGGTTTACCACTGGTTCCCGAAAATGTTCGGCCGTTACCTAAACAACACGATGGCCTATATCCATTTCTGGGTCACCATCATTGGCGCTTACCTGATCTTCTGGCCCATGCACTACGAAGGGCTGGCCGGTATGCCGCGCCGTTACTATGATTTCGCCAATTGGGAATCGTTTAAGATGTTCGGCGGACTGAACGAATTCATCAGCCTCGTGGCCATGATCGTATTCGCCGTTCAGTTGCTCTTCGTATTCAATTTCTTCTACAGCATATTCAAAGGCAGGAAAGTGACCAGCACCAATCCGTGGGGATCTAACACCCTGGAATGGACCACCCCCATCAAACCGGGTCATGGAAACTGGCCGGGCGAGATACCGGAAGTATACCGCGGCGCTTACGATTATGCCAAGGATGGTAAGGAATTCATTCCGCAGAATGTACCGGTGGGCGCGGATGAAACGAGTCATTAACAGGCAAATTTGCAAATGAGCAAATAGGCAAAAGAGCCATTTGCAAATTAAAATAAATGCAGGAGAAGACACCATTGCGCCACTCATCATCGTTCGCGTTGACGAGTAAAGTGAAAGATTACTTTCAGCTGATCAAATTTACGCTGAGCTTCATGGTGGTGTTCAGTACAGTGGTGAGTTATTTGCTCGCTCCGGGCATACGGTTCGACGGAGTTCAAGTTCTTTTACTTTTTACGGGCGGTATGCTGATCACCGGTTCGTCCAACGCCATCAACATGATCCTGGAGAAGGAAACGGATCAGCTGATGAAACGAACGGCCACCCGGCCGGTCGCGAGTGGCCGGATGAGTGTGGGCGAGGCGACGGCTTTTGCCATCATCACCGCGGCGCTGGGCGTTTTCATCATGTGGTATTGGTTTAATGTGGAGAGCGCGATGCTGGGTTTATTCAGTCTTTTTTTATACGGGTTCGTGTATACCCCGTTGAAAAAAGTGAATTCCATCGCCGTACTGGTGGGCGCGTTTCCCGGAGCCTTGCCTTGTCTGATCGGATGGGTGGCCGGATTTTACGAAACACCCATTGTATGGACGGGCGGCCTGATCCTTTTCGCGATCCAGTTCTTATGGCAGTTCCCGCATTTTTGGGCGATCGCCTGGGTGGCTCACCAGGATTATGCCATTGCAGGTTTCAAATTGTTGCCCGGGGATAAGGGTCCTACCAAATTCACCGCGTTGCAAACAGTCATGTACAGCGCGATGATGATCCCGGTCGGTGTGTTGCCTTATTATTACAACATGAGCGGCATCGTGAGCATGTGGATCATACTGGGATGTAATGCGGCCATGTTGATGCTGAGTATCCTGTTGTTCATCAGGATGGATGCCGGCAGCGCCAGGAAAGTGATGTTTGGTTCTTATTTTTACCTGATGATCGTGATGCTGAGTTTATATGCGAATAAATTGTGACCGGGGTAAGGGATAAACGAGATTATATTATGAGTGCAGTGGCTATGGAACAAAGAAAGAGGATTCATCCGCATAAGTTCACCCTGTGGCTGGGGATCGGAAGTATCGTGATGATGTTTGCCGGGTTGACAAGCGCCTATATCGTAAAGCGTAACCAGGCCAACTGGATCAGTTTTGAACTGCCCGTTGTTTTTTGGTACAGTACCGCGGTCATTTTCGCCAGCAGCATTACGCTTTACCTGGCGGGTCGTTCTTTTTCAGGGCGGGAGATGGCCAGGTACCGGTTACTCATATCGGTAACGGTTTTGCTGGGCGTTCTTTTTTTAGTGTTGCAGGGGATCGGTTTCCAGCAATTGTGGGCGAAGGGGATCACGTTACAGGCCAGTGTTTCTTATTCATTCTTGTATGTGATCGTGGGATTGCACGCGGCCCATGTCATCGGCGGGATCATTGCCCTGATCGTTCTTTTTGCGGGAGCTTTCAGCAAGAAGTCCAGGAACTACAATAAGGTGCCTGTAGAACTCACCGGAACCTATTGGCATTTCGTGGACCTGCTCTGGATCTATTTACTGGTGTTCCTGCTGATGATCAGATAGGAATCAAAAACGGACTTATAACTTAATACTTATAACTTAATACTCAGAACTCAATACTCAACATGTCAACAACAGCGCTACCAACAAATACCAAATGGTGGAACGGCGGAAGAAGCCCGTTCAACGCAAGCTATGGTAAAGTGATGATGTGGTACTTTTTAATGAGTGACGCCTTTACCTTCGGCGCATTCCTGATCAGCTACGCCACCTTACGCTTCAGTCTGAACGGCTGGGTCGATGCAAACCATGTGTTCAACGCATTCCCGTTCTTCGGGCATGAGAATCTGCCGCTGGCCTTTGTGAGTCTCATGACCTTCATCCTGATCTTCAGTTCTGTGACCATGGTATTGGCGGTTCATGAAGGGCATCATATGAACCGGAAAGGTGTTGAGAAGTATATGATCCTGACCATCCTGGGCGGACTCGCGTTCCTGGGTTGCCAGGCCTGGGAGTGGACCCACCTGCTTACCGGAGAGCATTTTGTACTGGTGAACGGAACGATCGATACGATGAATACCACGGTAAGTCATAACCCCTGGGGACATTTTGCCGCACAGGATGAAGTGGTGAAGGCCATGCAGAATACTTCACCCGAAATATTAAGGAGCATGGTCATGGAGCACGACCACAGCGCTACGGCCGCTTCCCTGCAAAACCTGACTTCCGCTGATCTCATCAGTAAGATCAACCTGAACGAAGTGCAGGTCGCACACCCGGGTCCGCCATCATTCGGCAGCTATTTCTTCGGCATCACCGGTTTTCATGGCTTCCACGTTTTTAGTGGGGTGGTCATCAATGTGGTGATGTACCTGAAGACCAAATTGGGTCATTTCGACCAACGCGGACATTATGAAATGATCGAAAAGGCCGGGTTGTACTGGCACTTTGTAGACCTGGTCTGGGTATTCGTATTCCTTTGCTTTTACCTGATCTGATCCTGATTTTGATTACCTGTTTTATAAAAAAATAATTATGAGCGAACACGTAGTATCTTCTCCTGAAATCAGCATACCTCACGCCCCGTCATCCGGCACCGGAAGGATATGGAAAGTCTTTTGGCTGTTATCAGTGGTCACCCTGGTTGAGCTGGTCCTGGGTTTCGGCCTGGCCAAACACTGGTACGGAGATCCTGAAACGAGCCACACCGCCATCCTTTTCGTAAAAGGGGCCCTTTGCATCCTGTCCCTGGCCAAGGCATTCTATATCGTATCGGTATTCATGCACCTGGGTGATGAGATCAGGAATATGATCATGACCATCGTCGTGCCGCTTTGCCTGTTCATCTGGTTCATTGCCGCCTTCCTCTGGGACGGGAACAGCTGGAGGAACCTGAAGAATACCAATGCCGGTTCACGCCCTGCACAAACCGAACAACACCAGGCCAAACCCGTGGATAAAGACGCGAAAAAGTAAACCGAAGCTCATATATTTTGTTATAAGGGAAGCCATCCGGGAAGGATGGCTTTTTTGTCGGGTGGAATTGCCCGGCGATGATGTAAATTTGCGGTCACTATCCCTTTCTCAAAATGAATAAAAAAGCGGTCTTATCCCTGGCTCTAGCCATCCTCATGCCGGTGACCGGTTATCTTCTGGTGAAATATTTCAGCTCGGACGCCGTACATATGCCGCCCAGGTTTTTTTATGACAGTGTAGTGGTAACCGAAAAGAACGGTAAAACGGTTTCCGATACGGTATGGCATAAAGTAAAGAACATCCGGTTCACCAACCAGCTGGGCAAATCAGTCATGCTCGACGACCTGAAGGGAAAAGTGATCGTCATCGATTTCTTCTTTACCCGCTGCCCGACGATCTGCCCGGGACTGGCCCGCAGCATGAAGAGATTACAGGATTCATTTGTGAAGAACGATACCATCGTGCAATTCATTTCCATCAGTGTTGACCCCGAACACGATTCGGTTCCGCAATTGCGGAAATTCGCCGACCGCTACAACATCAACCACGATACCTGGTGGATGGTTTCCGGCGATAAAAAAGAAATCTACGATTTCGCGCTGACGGAACTGAAGGCCAGCATCGCCGATCCGGGTATCGATACGGCATTCATCCATACGGAGAATTTCTTCCTGCTCGACAGCAACCATATCGTCCGGGGATGGTACAATGGGTTCGACACGGTGAAACAGGCCAAACTGGTCCGGGACATACCCTTGCTGATGCTGGAAAAGGACAGGAAAGCGCCTTCCATTTTCCGGGAATTCATCCCCCTGCTTCCGGTGATCTTTGTCGGCATAGGCCTCGTTTTCGTCGGGCTCATCATCTTCAGCAAACAAAAAAAATAAAATACCCCCAGCTATGTTACCGGCATCCTTCCAGCCCAATGATAAAAAGGCCCGAACAGTCATCTATACCGTTTCAATCGTGGTCTTCGCCGCGGTCGTATTCCTGAGCAAATACAAATTGAATGTGAATCTTGGATTTGATGTACATGTATTCGCATTGGCGAACGCCGGGATCAATTCGATGGTAGCCATCCTGCTGATCGCTGCTTTAGTTGCCGTGAAAAAAGGAAGATTCCTTTTGCATAAGAAGATCATGCTGGCGGCCATCGCCCTGTCGCTCTTATTCCTGTTGTCTTATATCGCTCATCACCTGCTGGCGGGAGAAACAAAATTCGGCGACCTGGATTTCAACGGGATCGTAAGTGATGAAGAAAAAGCGCAGGCTGGAACTATGCGATACGTCTATTATTTCCTGTTACTCACCCATATCCCCCTGGCGGCCATCATCCTGCCCTTCATCCTATTCACCGCTTACCGGGCGCTGACCGCTCAATATGATGCGCATAAGAAACTCGTCCGCATCACCTGGCCGGTTTGGTTCTATGTAGCGGTAACCGGCGTTGCCGTTTACTGGATGATCAGTCCTTATTATCACTGACCTTCAGCGGCTGCAGCCGTTGCCGGTTCAACGGTAATGCGGGCATCACCGATATACGTGATCAGCACTTTAATCCTGTCGCCGGGTTTCAGGTCGGCCCCTTTGTATTTTTCAACCGGTAATTTAGATTGTATCTTTTCCCCGATCAGATTCAGGTAGATCCCATGCGGACTGAGTTTATACACTTCCGCTTCAACGGGTGTCTTTGATTTCTGGAGTTTTACGGCTTTATGGAATTCGGGGATATAGTGATTATTCAGCAGCCTGGCACTGATGCGGTCTTTTTTATCGAGATGTTCAAGAGAAAACGCCACTGGTTCATTCAATTCCTTTTCCGTTGGCCTGACCTGCCAGGGAGAAAAAGGTACTGGGAAGAAAAGATAACTGTCGATCTCTTTGACAAAGTACTGATCATCAGCCAGCTTGAGATAACCGAGGAAACGGTTATCGACCCGGGCCTTATTGATCAAAACTTCCAGCGCCGAATTATACAGGAATTTCACCTGCGTGGCCACCTGTTTATCCCCCCTGCCTGAAAGGGCGGGAATAAAACTCACCGTATCGCCGATGTGAAAGGGATGGGATCTGCCTGATTTATGCTGAGGACCCGGTATTTCTGTAGCACCCGTGATCGATTTCTTTCTGTCATTGAAAACATATTCAATGGTGATGATCTTTTTTTCGTGGTTGACAAAGGAAACGGTTCCGGTGAGGGGTGCAGGGTTCATGGTTTCAGATTTATCCCGGTAGGGAAATGGGCATTTGTGTTGATCGGGATCATAAACTCAGTTCTACCGAAGGGTCCCAGAATCTTTTTTCAAAATCAACAACGGTTTCCTGCTTAACGGTCACGCCGTCTTTCTTGAGTAATTCTTCCATCAGGGTGGGCGTAGCGAAATGATGTTTGCCCGTGAGCATGCCATTCCGGTTCACCACCCGCTGTGCCGGAACCTTGGGTTTGGAGCCATGGGCGGCATTCATGGCCCAGCCCACCATTCGGGCGCTGAGCCTGGTGCCCAGGTATGCGGCGATGGCACCGTAGGAAGTGACCCTTCCTTTCGGTATCTGCCTGACCACATCATATACATCTGCAAAAAAGCTGTATTCCTTGGTGGTGCTTTTCGGCTTTTCTGTATTTGGCTTTGTAAGGGCCCTTTTTTTCATTACCCAAAAGATACGTCAATTATCAGATATGTTGTTGACCGGCCGGTTTGCTGAACTCAGCAATTCGCTGCGCCGGGGTTCGGGGACCTGGTTATATTGATAGGGGCAATGGAGGCAACCGTTCCCGCAACAATGACCCCTCTCCAAGTGATAACGGGCGGTGAGCACCAGGTAACCCTCTTCATTGTAATAGTAATCCTCGCCTTCAACCAGGTTGTTCTTCATGCTTTAATATTTCCTGTAATTGCTGATCAAGATCCCTGATCATAGGGGGCAGGGTGAATGCCAGGTAATGAATTTTCTTGCTTTGGGCAATATCCAGACTCTCGTAATGCGTTTTGATGGTCAGTTCTTTCGGGATCCCCGGATCCGCATAGATGTCATCGCTTTCTTCAACAAGTGAAAGTCCGTAAAGTTCAATCACCCTTTTGGTGAATTGGAATAGTGCGGGAGAATCCGTTTTCAAATGGATCCGTCCCCCGGGTTTCAATACCTGGTTATATAAGCGTAAGAAACGGGGATGGGTCAGCCTTTTTTTGGCCCGGGAGGTCCGTAACTGGGGATCGGGGAAGGTGATCCAGATCTCATCCACTTCACCCGGTGCGAAATAATCCGGCAGCATCTCGATCTGGGTCCTTAAAAAAGCGGCATTGGGTAAGGGGCTTTCAAGGCATTTCTTCGCACCGATGTACATCCGGTTCCCTTTCACATCAACGCCGATGAAATTAGATTGTGGGAACATTGCGGATAAGCCAACCGTATACTCGCCCCTGCCGCAGGCCAGTTCCAGTATAACGGGGTGGTCATTCCTGAAAAAAGCCCGCCACCCGCCTTTCATGTCCGGCGGATACTCCAGTACATTGGCAAAGGCCTTGATCTCGGCGAAACGCTTCAGTTTTTTTTGCGCCATGGTGGCAAAGATATAGGATCAGGCATTTTTTGCAGGGTTTGACAAAGCATTAAAGCAAAAAAACCTAAATTGCGATGGTTCCTGATTTATCATTGGACAGATAAACGACTTCTACATATGAATACCATTATTGTTCCCGTTGATTTTTCCCAGGTCGCAGAACATGCCGCCAAATATGCCGCTCAATTACTCCAGGGGCATTTTGATGTTAACATGATCCTCTACCACAGTTATTCCAAGCCTGGTGAGGCCGACGCAGCCAAGGAATACCTGGAAGCGCTGAAGGCAGAGATACTGAAAGAACATATCGTCAAGATCGAAACGCTGGCCCATGAAGAAGATGATTTTGTGGATGGCCTTGAGAGGGCGGTTCGTCACCGTTCAGCCAACCTGGTGATCATGGGCATAACCGGAAAATCCTCACTGGCCCAGGTATTGTTTGGCAGCAATACATTGAAAATGGCCGAGACCAAGGCCTGCCCGGTCCTGATCGTGCCGGAGAACACGCCATTCACCCCCATCAAACATGTGATGCTCACCTCCGATTTCAAGAACACACTCAATACCACCCCCTCCGTACCCATCAAGGATTTCCTGGACCTGTTCAATCCCCACCTGCATATCGTGAATGTGGATAAGGACCATTTCATCTCCCTGACCGAAGAGTATGAAAAAGAAAAAAAAGATCTGAAGGAAATGTTCGCGGATTATAGCCCTGAATTTTATTTCATGCGTCTCTATGATGTGGATGAAGCGATCAACCTCTTCGCGGAAAGCAGGGGGATCGACCTCATCATCGCCATACGGAAGAATCAGTCCTTCATCGAAAAAATATTTTCCACAAGCAGGGCTCAAAAACTCACTTACCAAAGCAAGGTGCCGATCATGCTGATCCACGAATAAGTGTTTGCAAATATGTTCAGGCCAGTTCGCCCAGGTTGTCAATGACTTTCACATCGTCGATCTCAAAAAAACTGCACAGGTTTTGTACCAGGCTGTTCCGTATCACGAGTAAAAGATCTCCGGGCTCCGGTTTAGACCGGTAATGAGGAATGAGAATGTTCAGTGCAGGATAAAACCCATTCGTTTCCATCTCCAGCTTTCCCACTTCATCGATCACCAGCCAGGACGGGCCGATCCTCATTTCATGTAGGAGTATCGCATTCGCTTTGCGGAAGGAGGAGGAATAAAAATGAAAGCGGCCGATATTTTGCAAGGGATTCAGGCTCTCCTCCGGATCCGGGCATTCCGCTTCAAAGATCTCTTGTGTCCGGAGATCCAGCATCATCCTGCAGCCGTCCATATCAGGCATCAGGATACCCCCGGTATTTTTTTTCCCGGAACACCAGTTCATCAGGTCTGTGGTCTTGCCACTGTGGACGGGCTTTGAGAAAACGATGATACTCATGTGGATTTATTTGCAGGTGGGGCTTTGACCAGTCCGGTAAGCGACCATTGTACCAAGACTGAACAGAAATACCGCAACCGGTGTAAACCGCTGAACCGGTTGCTTTCGCGCCAGGCAATAAAGGCGAATTGTTTCAGCTCGGGTAAAAAGGATAAGGCATTCGACACCTCCTCGCTGTACCGGCCGGCTTTCTTTTTTAATATTCTTTGAATAAGACGCGTGATGATCGGGCTCAGTAGGCCATACCATAATAAGATGGCGGTGGAGGTCCAGATGAAAGCCTTTAATACGGCCATCCAGCCTTTGTGGTCATCCGGAGCCAGGAGAAACAACGCCACTGAAATCATAAGGAGGAGGATGAGCCATATCCAGATCCTTTGGCTTTTTTTATGCTTTACGGGCAATTCGGTGTTCATGCCCTTATCGGCTATCCCGTTGAACAATGGTTTTTCAATGAATAGTTCACCGATGGTCTTATGCGCCATCCAGGCGATCAGCAGGCCACCCAACAGGTAGATGGAAAGGTAAATGCCGATGATCCAGTTGCTTCCGTTGATCTGGGCTACACCCAGTTGTCGGGTGACATAATCAGTAAGGTCATCTGCGGCAAGCCAGAAGGATCGGCCAAAGAACAGGGTCAGGACCAGCAGTTTTTGCACCGCCGATTCGAGCATGGCAATAAGGGATAAAAGTAAAATGGTGAACCGGTTTACCCGGAAGTATTTGTACAGCCCGAAACCCAGTATCCCCTGGAAGGAAACGGCTACATAGGCGGTTACCGGCGTATGCGGACTAACCATTGCTTTCACAATGAGAACGATCAGCATGGAGTGCAGAATCCTGATCGGTTCTTCTCCGGCGAAAAAAGCGATCAGGGTGATCAGCAGCACGGCCATGCCGCCGATGATGAGCCCGGTGAAGGGGAGTTGAAAAGCATGCAACATTCCACCCAGACCTGATTCGGTGAAAGCCCACAAAGCGGTCAGTCTTTGAATGGCGAGGAGTCGTTGTTCGGATGAAAAAGTGGACAAGCTTCTGTCTGATGTTGATTTGGCATTCACTGATCCGACAAAGATAGCCTCCATTCTTCATTTGTCTCCTTAAGGGTTATTTGTTATTTTTAAAGGAGCTAGGCAGACTACCGTAGTCTTAAGACTTCGGTAGTCTGTAAAAAAAGCCTGATAGCATGAATAAGGATATCGAGGTATTTATGCAGGAAGCCATCCGGCTCTCTGTCGAAAACGTGGAAAAAGGCAATGGTGGTCCGTTCGGGGCTGTCGTGGTCAAGGACGGCCGGATCATCGCCCGGGGCGTGAACAAGGTGACCATGGATAATGATCCAACGGCGCATGCCGAGGTGGTGGCCATACGGGAAGCCTGTAAGATTTTGAACTCTTTTCAACTCACCGGTTGCGAAATATACGCCAGCTGCGAACCCTGTCCGATGTGCCTGGGCGCCATCTACTGGTCGCGTCCCGATAAATTATATTATGCCAACAGTAAGGAAGATGCCGCCGCCATTCAGTTTGATGACCAGTTCATCTACGAGGAGATCGCCCTGCCGGTTGAAAAGAGAAAACTCTTCACCAGGCAAATGTTAAGGGAAGAAGCCCTGGCTGCATTTGAAAAATGGACGAAGAGCACAACCAAAAAGGAATATTGATGATCCGTTTCCTCCTCAATGAACAATCGATCGAATCGGCGCTTCCTTCAGGTAGTACGGTCCTGGATTTCATTCGTACCCATCAGCGGTTGCCCGGTACCAAGATCGGCTGTCGTGAAGGTGATTGCGGCGCCTGTACCATCCTGGTTGGTGAATGGGTCAATGAGGAATTGCGTTATCAGACCATGACCAGCTGCCTGATGCCGCTGGGCAATGCGGCCGGTAAACATATCGTTACGGTGGAAGGTCTCAATATGCGTTCATTAAGCCCGGTGCAGCAGGCGATGGTGGATCAAAACGGAACACAATGTGGATTTTGTACACCGGGTTTTATCATGTCCCTCACCGGCTTTCTCCTGGAACCGGGCTCCGGGGATCATGAAAAAGCCATCGCTTCCATCGACGGGAATATCTGCCGTTGCACCGGTTACAAATCCATTGAAAGGGCCGCTGCCCTGATCGTAGAAATGGCCAGGGCCAGGCCGGCGAAGGGTCATCTGGACTGGCTGGTACAACATCAGTTCATCCCCGAATATTTTTTAAAGATACCGGCCAGGTTGACCTTATTGGAAAAAGACCTCAACAGTCAAATGCCTCTTGTCCGCGGAGAGATGATGATCGGGGGCGGAACCGACCTCGTGGTGCAAAAACACCTGGCAGTGAAAAATGCTTCGCTTGATCATGTGTATGATACAAGCTCATTGCAGGAGATCGCCCTGGAGAACGGGCGTGTCCGTATCGGGGCATCCGTTACCGTTACCCGGTTCGCCGGTTCGCCGGTCCTGCAGGATCATTTCCCGGACCTGGCCCGATACATAAAACTCATTTCATCAACACCCATACGCAATATGGCCACATTGGCCGGCAACCTGGTGAATGCATCACCCATCGGCGATATGACGGTCTTTTTACTGGCACTGGACGCCTCGATCCTGATGAATGACGGTAAACAAAAACGGGAGATCAAACTCCGTGATTTTTACCTGGCCTATAAAAAAATGGATAAAAGACAGGGAGAATGGGTTGAAGCGATCCTGTTCGAACCGCCGGGTGAAAATCGTCGGTTCCATTTTGAAAAGGTATCCAAGAGAACCCATCTCGACATTGCCAGTGTGAATAGCGCATGCCTGGTTCAGCTGGCTGATGACGGTTCTATCAGGGAGATCCATTTGTCGGCCGGAGGAGTCGCACCTTATCCAAAGTACCTGGCTCAAACAGCAGCATTCCTGTCTGGCAAGAAACCCGCCGGACCGGTATTGGAAGAAGCCATACGCATCATGAACAGCGAAGTGGCGCCGATCAGTGATGCCCGGGGAACCAAAGAATACAAACGCTTGTTATTACGGCAATTGTTCCTGGCTCATATGATCAAACTCGCGGCTGCGGAAACCTCTGTACATGAAATCCTGTTCGCATGAATGTAAAGAAGCCGGATACAACCCGGATATCGGGTAATGTGGATGCCCCGGGACATGTTACCGGGCGATCGGTTTATGTGGATGATATACCGGTGATAGAAGGCATGGTTCATGTGAAGGTGTTCGATTCAGCCGTTGCCCATGGAAAGATCAGCTTTCTTGATTATTCGGCCGCTGAACAGGTGCCGGGGATCATCCGTATATTTTCCGCGAAAGATATACCCGGTGAGAACCAGATCGGGGGCATCATACCGGATGAACCGCTGCTGGCAGACGGCGAAGTGCATTATTGCGGGCAACCGGTTTTATTGATAGCCGCTGATACTGCCGATGCGGCTGAAATGGCGATCAGGAAGATCGAGATCAGTTTCACACCGTTGCCAGTTATCACCGATCCAAGGGAAGCCTTTAAACTGGGCCAGTTGCTGAGTCCGTCCCGGGTATTTACCCTGGGTGATGCCAGATCGAATCTTGCGCATTGCAAATACGTTTATTCGGGCAAGGCCGAAACCGGGGCACAGGAACAACTCTATCTCGAAACCCAGGGCGCCTATGCATATCCCACCGAAAGCGACGGTATCAAAGTATATTCTTCCACACAGGGGCCTACACAAGTGCAAAGGACCATTGCCCGGGTATTGGGATTGGGGATGAACCGCGTGGAAGTGGATGTACCCCGTTTGGGCGGCGGTTTTGGCGGCAAGGAGGACCAGGCTTCATCCTGGGCGGCCATGGCAGCCATGGTATCCTGGATCCTGAAAAGGCCGGCCAAATGCATACCCCATCGCATGGAAGACATGCGCATGACCGGTAAGCGAAATCCTTACAGCAGCGATTACACCATCGGACTTGATGAGGAGTTCCGCATCATCGCCTTTGAAGCGACCTTTTACCAGAATGGAGGCGCCGCTGCCGATCTGTCCCCGGCTATTCTTGAACGAACTCTTTTTCACGCCACCAATAGTTATCATATCCCTAATGTAAAGGTCACGGCGCATTCCTGTAAGACCAATCTTCCTCCCAATACCGCGTTCCGCGGCTTCGGCGGTCCCCAGGGCATGTTCGTGATCGAGGCGGCGATCGACCAGGCTGCAAAACATATCGGCGTGGACACCACGGTCATTCAGCGCAAGAACCTGATGGATGACGGAACAGAATTTCCCTACGGGCAGATCGTGAAGGACAGCGAAGCGATCAATAGCTGGGATGAACTGGATGCGCATTGCGACCTGGAAAAGGTCAGGGCCGAAACGGTATCCTTCAATGCCGGTAACCGCTTTCTCAAAAAGGGATTTTCCATGATGCCCGTCTGTTTTGGGATCTCCTTCACCAATACCATGATGAACCAGGCCAGGGCTTTGGTGCATGTCTATTCCGATGGGACCGTAGGAGTCAGTACGGGAGCAGTTGAAATGGGGCAGGGGGTCAATACTAAAATGATCCAGGTGGCGGCGGAAAGTTTTGGCATCGATCCCGCAAAGATAAAACTGGAAAGTACCAACACCACCCGGGTGGCCAATACCTCGCCATCAGCGGCCAGTTCTACCGCCGACCTCAATGGAAAGGCCTTGCTGGATGCCTGCAACCAGATCCTGGATAGGCTATACGCGTTTGTAAAGACCGAGCTCACCGATAATGAGGATGAAACGGTAGAGATCAAAAACGAAGTGGTGTACATCAATGAGGAGGCCACGGTATTCAACTGGACCAACCTGGTCAGGCAGGCCTTCCTGAAAAGGATCAACCTCAGCGCCAAAGGGCATTACGCCACACCAATCATCCATTTTGACAAATCGATCGAAAAAGGACATCCCTTTGCTTATCATGTTTACGGTACAGCGCTTACCCGGGTCACTGTTGATTGCCTGAGGGGTACCTATACGATCGACTCGGTACAGGTCATGCACGATGCAGGCATCAGCATGAACGGACCCGTGGACCTGGGCCAGTGTGAAGGCGGTATCGTTCAGGGTATCGGGTGGATGACGATGGAAGAAGTGATCTATAACGAAGAAGGTAAATTATTATCCAATGCGCTGTCGACGTATAAGATCCCGGATATCTATTCCGTTCCCGCGAAGATCGAGGTACAATTTTTAAAGAATGAAAAACCAAGCATGGCCATATTAAAATCAAAGGCCGTGGGGGAACCTCCGCTGATGTATGGTATCGGCGCCTTCTTTGCCCTGCGCAATGCCGTGCTGGCTTTTAATGAGAACGCCCCGATACCTTATTCCGCACCCCTGACACCCGAAAAGGTGTTGATGGGGTTATATGGCTGACCTTATACTTTTACAGTCCGAACTGAATAAAATAAGGAACATAATCATAACATGGAGACCTGGCAATTCATCCAAGCAAAATTGAAAGCATCCATACCGGTAGAGATACTCTATGTGGTGGAAAGTGAAGGCAGCTCCCCCGGTCGGCAAGGATTCTTCATGGCTGTAGCGGCTGATGCCGGGTTTTCAGGCACCATCGGTGGCGGTATCATGGAATATAAACTGGTTGAGAAAGCCAAAGCCTTATTGGCGGAAAATGATCCGTCTGTATTGCTGATCCGCCAGTATCACGACAAAGAGGGTGGCAAACAGCAGTCGGGAATGATCTGCAGCGGAAGCCAGCTGATCGCGCTGATACCGCTGACCGGAAAGGATCAGCATTGCATAGATCTGATCAATGATTCACCCAATAGGATCATTCGGTTATCCCATGAGGGGTTGGCCCTGGAAGATGGTGAAGTCAAAGGACTTCTTTACCGTTCAGATACGGATTGGGATTATACCGACCGGGCCTATCATCAACCGGTGATACACATTATAGGCGGCGGGCACGTGGGGCTTGCCTTATCGGAGCTGATGTGTTTCCTGGGATTTTACAGCAAGGTTTACGATGACCGGAAAGACCTGAATACCATCCTGCAGAATTTCTTTGCCAATGAGAAGATCACAGTATCGGCATATGAAAATATAAACGAGTACATCCCCGAAAACCGCGGGCATTTTGTGGTGATCATGACCACCGGTTACCGGACCGATAAGATCGTGTTGAAGCAGTTGGTGCAAAAAGAATTTGCCTACCTGGGCGTACTGGGAAGCCAAAATAAAGCGGATACTATATTCAGTGAATTGCGGGAGGAAGGAGTGAGTGAATCCGAACTGAAGAAAGTGTTCATGCCGGTAGGTTTAGCCATTCACAGTAAGACACCCCAGGAGATAGCGGTCAGTATTGCGTCGGAGGTAATCCGGGAGAAAAATGCGGGTCTTCCAACCGGAAGGCTCAATAAATCATAAATCATAGCAAATGAAAATGAATGCGGGAATTTGGATCGGCATCTTCGGCGGGTTGGCCGGTATCATCGTTGCCATTGTGAGTGTGCTGACGACAGCGGGGTCAGCAGGCATATATATAACCGCCGGCATACTATTGATCTTTGGTGGCATGTTCTATTTGTTCTACCGCTTATTCTTTGCACCGATGATCCTGGCGGCACGTTTGAAAAAGACCGGGTTACCCGGTCAGGCCACGATCAGGGAAGTGCTGGATACCGGTGTCACCATCAACAATAACCCGCAGGTGAAACTGGTACTGGATGTAAAAGGATCGCTGGGCCAGCGCTATGATGCCACGATCAGGGTATTGGTTTCTCGGATCCGGCCCAATCTTTATCAACCGGGGATGACGGTTGCGGTATTGATCGATCCCAACAATGAGAAGAATATTGTGCTGGATGACAGCGGAGGAACGTTGAGTAAAACGGCAAATGCATTCAGCAGGGCACAGGAAAACAGTTTGAAGGAAGAGTTGATGAAAGAGCAGGCGGCTAATGACGCGATCCGCTTAACGGGGCGGTCAGCCCGGGCCCTCATTAAAAAATACACCTGGCTGGGGGTTAATATCAACGGGAACAATCCATACAGTGAACTGGAGATTGAAGTGTTGCCTTCCGATTTACCTTCATTCCCGGCGAAAGTAAAGGGGGTGATCAGCGAAAAGTCTTTGGAAAAATACCAGCCCGGAAAAGAGATCATGGTAAAATATGATGTAGGGGATCCATCACGCGTAACGATCGATCATTCCTGATTTCCTGTCGGCGGTCGAAGACCCTGCCTACCGGCCTTGCTCTGCCTTAGCGGCTACGCGAAGACGAGCAGGCAGGCCCGACAGCGCTATCGTTAAGTAGTTCCTTTTTAATGGATAATTTTAATCGGATGCAAGAGCTTTTGAATGTTGCAGGGAATTAGAATTTAATGCTCCGTACGAAGTTAATTCCTGAATAATTTTTATACCGCTGTCGGGGTCTTCGACCGCCGACAGGGTATAAAAAAAGCCTCCGTTATTGAACGGAGGCTTTTTAATGCAGGTTGCTGTAGGGGAAGGGTTCGAACCTTCACGAGGCAGTTAGCTGTAGTACAAAGTTCGGTGGTCGACCCCGGTCGCCCAGATATTGCTACCCAAGCGGCTCTATGCTACGTTTATCCTGTTGTCCTCACCCCCGAGACAAGGGGGCATGTCTGCCAAAAATTTCATCACCCCACAATTTTTAAGAACTCGCTACCGGTTGGTAACTTGATAACACAAATCTAAGTATCTTATCCTTATCTTGAAAATATTTTATAAAAAATTTGGAAAATATAGATATTATTCAAATATTTGTATTTAATATTGAAAATATATAAAAATCAATCTTAAAATGGCTGCTAAATTAAATCTTGACAAACTGGACCTGCAGATCATCCATGAAATGATGGAGACCGCAGAGATATCCTATGCCGACCTGGGGAAAAAACTCTTTGTCAGTGGCGGTACCATTCATGTGCGCATCAAAAAACTACAGGAATTTGGTATCGTTAAAGGTACGAAACTCAATGTGGATCTGAAACTGCTGGGTTACGACATCACGGCCTTTGTCGGGATCTACCTGGAAAAAAGTTCGCTCTATGACCAGGTGGCCAAGGAACTGATGCAGATCCCGGAGATCGTGCGGCTGAATTACATCACCGGAAACTACAGCATGTTCATCGAGATCGTTTGCAAGGATATCAGCCAGCTGCGCTCCGTATTGCACGATGAACTGCAAAAGATCAAGGGGATCGAAAGGACCGAGACTTTTATTTCCCTGGAAGAAGGATTTAATAGAAATGTGCAGGTGGCCCCAAGTTCATAATTTGAAGATTAGCTGATTAGCTGATTAGCTGATTTGAAGATGCAAGCCGTTTACGAATGTCAGATTCTTCTCATTTTAAAATCACCAAATCATCAAATCGTCTTCACGTCCACCGCGTCCCTCAATCCATTTCCCAGTAAATTAAAAGCCAATACCAGCAGCATGATCGCGAATCCCGGGATGAGTGCCAACATCGGGTTATGGGTGATGATGAAATTGTAATTCTCCTTGATCATCAGCCCCCAACTCGGTTGAGGCGGTTGTATGCCAATGCCTAAAAAACTCAATCCCGCTTCCACCATGATGGCCGTAGCGAAATTACCGGCGGCGATCACCAGGATGGGACCGGAAATATTGGGCAGGATATGCCGCAGGATGATCCTTTTGTTCGTTGCCCCGATCGCTTTCGCAGCCTGGATGTATTCCAGTTCCTTGATGGCCATGACCTGGCCCCGGACCAACCTCGCCACACTGACCCACATGGTCAGTCCAACGGCAATGAAGATCTGCCAGAATCCTTTTCCCACGGCCATCGTTATGGCAAAGACCAGCAACACGGTGGGAATGCTCCAGGTCACATTCACCAGCCACATGATCATTTCATCGATCCAGCCCCTGAAATAACCGGCCAGGGAGCCCAGCAGGATACCCAGGAACAAAGAGATCAGGACAGCGATCAAACCAACAGAGAGACTGACGCGGGTTCCGATGATCAGCCGGCTCAGGATATCGCGGCCAAACTTGTCGGTCCCCAGCCAATATTTTTTAGTCACAAAAAAATCATCCGGTTGTTTGCCCGAATTATTCATGAGCCATATAACGGAATAGGCCTGGCGTACACTGATGCCTTCATCAACATATCGATCGATGAGGAGAGAATCTCCCGTTGGATTATAACGCGGGTTGCCTTGAACCGGGATCAAGTGATAATTCAGGGGTTGGCCGTAGAGCAACCAGGAGAACCCATTCTTTTTATTTTGCTGTCCATCGTAGATCCTCAGGAATTTTTGCGTGTAGCCCGGCTTTTTAGCCTGGATCTCCACGGTCTGCAGATCGGCATTGGGCGAATGATCCGGGGCGATCAGGTAACCGAACACGGCCAGGATCACCGACAGACCGATGAGGAACAGTCCGAACAGGGCGCCCTTGTTTTTTTTCAGACGTTTCCAGGTTTGTCTTGAAATGGAATGTTCGGATTCAGCCATACTGTAAATTAAACATTTTATGCAGTGAGCGCACCAACCGCTGAACAGCCTATTTCACTTTCCTGCCTTTCCATTGGTAAGACCCGAATCTGCCCAAAAAGCCGGCGATGATGGTGTAGAGGATATGAAAAGGCTGCATCAACGGGAACCACCATAGTAAAGTCCGCCTGTTATAGAACCCGGCAACGGGGTAGAGGAAGATCAGTTCAATGACGGTTTTTAATATGACCATAGCGAACCAGTATATAAGGATTGAATATTGGATATGGAATATTGAATATTTTGTTTGATCGAAGAGCGCGATGATAGGCAGCACCAGCAGGGAAAGATTAAAGAGGTAAACGATCAGCAGGACGATGGTGATCTTCTTGTCCTTGTATTGACCCGACTTACTGGCCCAGCGGATACGTTGTTGGAAGAAAGCAGCCAGTGAGGGAGCGGCGGCGGTTTCCACAATGACTTCTTTGGCCGGAAGGAACAGGGCCCTGCCGGGCATCCGGCGCTGGATCTTTTGCATGAGCAGCATATCATCTCCGCTGGCGATATGGTCGATCCCTTCGAAACCATTGACCTCGCTAAAGGCTTTTTTTTCATAAGCCAGGTTGGCGCCATTGCACATCATATGGAATTCGCTGTGTACGCCGGCACCCGTGATGCCTTGCAGGCTCATGAAATCCAGCGCCTGGAATATACCGAGGAACGTTCCTCCGGTAACAAGGGATACCGGCGCGGCGATAAATGCCGGATGACGTTTTTCATAAAAGTCGGCCAGCGTCAGCAGCCAATCCTTTTGAACCCGGCAATCGGCATCGGTGGTGACGATCAGGCTTCCGGCAGATTGCCCTATACCCACTTCGATCGCTTTCTTTTTATAAGCGTTCAACGTTCCAACAACATGATCACCCAGTTTGATATACCGGATCTGCGGCTCGGTAAAAGTCCGGACGACGGCTTCCGTCTGATCAGTTGAAAAGTCATCCACCACAATGACCTCATACAGTTCCTTGGGATAGGATTGATCACAAACCGATCGGAGACAGGGTCCGATATGCTTTTCTTCATTCCTTGCAGGGATGATCACCGAGATCCGGGTAGAAGGGGTGAAGGTCCCGGCCCGGAATACCGGCATGGACCTCCAGCTGTTCCTGTAGAATAGCAACAAGCCGGCATAGCCAAGGAACAGTAAAATGCTGAGGATTAATACCGCTGTCATGGTGGGAAGGAATTGATGGAAGTGATACCCATGGCTTTAGGCTGACGAAAATCCCGCAGCGGCCAGTTGTACAACCTTTAACACAAAAATAAATTTTTACCCACCAAAATAATTATTATCTTTGAATAGTTGCTTAAACAACTATATGTCAAACAACCAATTTAAACGGGGGGAATTATACAGTTTCATCACCGGCAAGGCGAGTACCGCCATCGCCCGGAGGCTGCAGAAGAATTTCAAGCAGAATAATGTCGATATCACGATCGAGCAGTGGAGTGTGCTGTATCATTTGTGGAAAGAGGACGGGCTCAGTCAGCAGCAATTATGCGAGGCCACTTTCCGAGACAAACCCAGTATCACCCGCCTGGTCGATAACCTGGAAAAACTGAAACTCGTGAAGCGGGTCGCGTCAAAGAATGATCGCCGCATCAACATGATCTACCTGACCAAAGAGGCGCAGCAATTGCAGGAACGCACCATGGAGATCGCCAACCAGACCCTGAATGAGGCTCTGGACGGTGTGACACACGGGCAGATCGAGATCGCGAAAGAAGTGTTGCAGAATGTGTATGATAATTTGAAATAGAGGCCCCCTCTAAACCTGCCTGCCGGCAGGCAGGTCTCCCCCGGAAGGGGAGACTTACCAAAGTATGCGAGGCCAAATAGTTTTTAAAGAAGTAGGCTATTATTAAATAATATTCTCTTTGAAGTCACCTCCATAGGAGGGGATTTAGAGGAGGCAAAATCAAACATTATGAGCACGACCACCACAACCACCACATCGCTCAAAGGCGGCGAATGGCTGATCAAAGAAAGCCATGCTTTCGAAACTTTCACACCCGAGGATTTCAATGAAGAGCAGCAGATGGTGAAAGACATGTGCCTGCAATTCCTCAACAGCGAAGTGCTGCCGGTTGTTGACCGGATCGATAAAATGGAAGAAGGCCTCATGCCTTCCCTCATGGTCAAGGCCGGGGAGCAGGGACTGCTGGGCACGTCCATACCCGAAGAGTTCGGCGGATTGGGGAAAGATTTCATCACCTCAACGCTCGTTAACGAAGGACTGGGTGGAGGCTATTCCTTCAGTGTGGCCATCGCGGCGCATACCGGTATCGGCACTTTGCCCATCCTGTATTTCGGAACGGAAGAACAAAAGAAAAAATACATTCCCAAACTCGCCAGCGGGGAGTGGAAAGGCGCATACGGTCTGACCGAACCCAACAGCGGCAGTGATGCCCTGGGCGCCAAGACTTCGGCAACACTTTCCGCTGATGGCAAGCACTATATCCTCAACGGGCAGAAATGCTGGATCACCAACGGGGGATTCGCAGATGTATACACTGTTTTCGCCAAGATCGACGGAGATAAATTCTCCGCTTTCATCGTGGAACGAGGCATGGAAGGATTCACCCAGGGGCCGGAAGAACACAAGATGGGTATCAAGGGTTCCTCCACCGTGCAATTGTATTTCCAGGATTGCATTGTGCCGGTTGAGAACTTATTGGGCGAGATCGGCAAAGGCCATATCATCGCGTTCAATATCCTCAATATCGGTCGCCTGAAACTGGCCGCAGCCGCATTGGGCGGATCGAAGATGGCATTGACCACTTCCATCGAATACGCCAAGACCCGGGAACAATTCAAGACCGCCATCGCCAATTTCGGCGCCATAAAATATAAACTGGCCGAAATGGCCATCCGCATCTTCGCCGGTGAAAGCGCCTTATACCGTACCAGCAAATGGATCGATGATAAGGAAGTGGAACTGGCCGCCGCGGGCAAACCATTCAATGAGGCCCTGCTGGGCGCCGCCGAAGAATACGCGGTGGAATGCGCCATCTTAAAGGTACAAGGCAGCGAAGTGCTGGATTATGTGGTGGATGAGGGCGTGCAGGTGCACGGGGGCAACGGGTACAGTGATGAATACGTGATCAGCCGCGCATACCGCGACAGCCGGATCAACCGCATCTATGAAGGCACCAATGAGATCAACCGCCTGCTCACCGTCGACATGATCCTCAAGCGCGCCATGAAAGGTAAACTCGACCTGATGGGTCCGGCCATGGCGGTTTCCAAGGAACTGATGAGCATACCTGAATTCGGCAATGAGGATGAAACGCCTTTCGCCAAAGAGCGCAAGACCATCGTGAACATGAAGAAGGCCATCCTCATGGTGGCCGGCGCCGCGGTTCAAAAACTGATGATGAAACTGAATGATGAACAGGAGATCCTGATGAATATCGCCGATATGGCGCTGGAGACCTTTATCGCGGAAAGCACTTTATTGAGGATCATGAAATTGTCCGACAAACAGGGAGAAGCATCCGTTACCGTCCAGACCGATATCATGCGCTGCTACCTCAACGACGCAGTAGACAGGTTGAACAAGGCAGGAAAAGAAGCCATCAACGCCTTCGCCGGTGGTGATGAACAACGCATGATGCTGCTGGGGCTGAAGCGATTCACCAAAACGGAACCCTTCAACAGCAAGGACGCCCGTCGCCGGATCGCGGATAAGCTGATCGCGGAAAACAGGTATTATCTGTAATAAATGAAAAACGACAATAGGGCCATCCGGTAATACGGGTGGCTTTTTTTATGTCCGGGCTGCCGAATGTGTTCAGAGTGGCAATCGAATATTGCTTAATTTTAATGCTGATGTTCACGCTGAATAAAATAACTCTTTTCATCGCACTCTTATCGGGCTTAAAGCTGAGCGCCCAAAATAACGACAAGCCCTTCATCAAACTCGTTGAACCCCTGAAAGAACAGGTCAATGTCAAAGCATCCCGCCAGTTTTTGATCGGCAGTACCTGTAAGACCTGCAACCTCACTGTCAATGGCAAACCGGTAAAGGTCTATCCCACCGGGGCATTCGCATATGAATTGAATCTGAAGCCCGGCGACAGTTCCTTTTCCCTGATCGCTTTTTCGTCTCCCGATAGATCGGTCAATAAGAAAATAAAGTATTCATTCACCCCGGTGATCCCGGATACGGTAAAGACGCTGGATATCGCTTCCATCGAAACCTTTCCCGAAGGCAACCTCTATGTAAAGGCCGGTGACCGGATCGGTTTTCGGGTGAAAGGACTTGCTGGTTGTACCGTTACCGCCCTGGACGATTTTCCCTTGTATGAAATGACCACGAATAAAATGCCCGGCATCTACCAGGGCGAATACACGGTTCAGGAGACCGACAGTTTTCTTGTTTCAAAAATACCATTCACCATAACGGATAAGTCGGGCAACGCAGTCACCAAAAAATCAACCAGCTGGATCTCGATGTTCAGTCCGCTGGCGCCTGATATCGCGGTCACCAAAGGAAGGCTGGCTCACCTGCTGTATGGATTGGGTGATGACCGGCTTGGCGGGGCCAAGATCGGGTACCTCGACTCCCTGGTCCAGCTGCATATCATCGGGAAAGTGGGTGTCAATTACAAGATCCAGCTCTCCAGGTACCGCACCGCCTATATTCCGGAAGATGGAGTGGAATTCTTGCCCAAGGGAACCTTTATCCCCGAGTCGCTGACCGACCGCTGGACGGTATACGGCGATTCGGCCTATGATTATGTACAGCTGGGTTTATCGGTACGGCTGCCATACCAATCGTTCCAGGTACTTGATCCTTCGAAGATCGTAGTGGATGTTTTCGGCGCCACCAACAATACCAATTGGATAACGCAACTAGATAATGTGAAAGAGATCAGGAATGTATCCTATGAACAGGTGGAAGACGGGGTCTTTCGGATCACAATCGAATTGAAACACCGTCAGCACTGGGGCCATATGATCTTTTACAGGGGCAATACCCTGATCATCAAGATCCGTCGCCAGCCGGCCGATCTTGACCTTCATAAACTGATCATCGCCGTGGATGCCGGCCATGGAGGTACCAATACCGGAGCGGGTGGCCCAACCGGATCTTCTGAGAAAGCACTGACACTGGCGGTATCCCTGAAACTGCAAAAATTACTGGAGCAGGAAGGCGTTAAAGTGATCATGACCCGGTACACCGAGAAATTCGTAGATAATAAGGAACGCATTTTATTTTATCGCGACAGTCTGCCCGACCTGTTGATCAGCATCCACCTCAATTCCGCCGCCGATCCGATCCGTGTGAGCGGCACCAGCACCTTTTACCGCTATCCGGGTTTCAGGAACCTCAGCCGGGATATCTTCAAACAATTGCTGGAACTGGGTTTGAATGACAAAGGCAATAACGGGTCTTTCAACTTCATGCTGAACAGTCCGACCGAATATCCCAATGCCCTGGTTGAAACCTTGTTTCTAAGTAATCCCGAGGATGAAATGAAGATACTGGATGAGGGTTTCCAGCAGCAACTGGCGCAGAAGATCGTGCAGGGGATCCGTGATTTCCTGGCAAGTTGCAAGAAGGATCAGTGAGCATTCCGGAAGGCGTTATCTTGAAGTTATCCTACATAAAAATGGGTGCATTCTTATTCTTTCAATCTTGAATTTTTTCGGGCTATTGCGACAGAGTCGCTGAACCAACGCATCCCTGTCTGCCATCAGGCAGGCTTCCCTCAATTCTTAGGGACAGGCTCAAGAGACGCTTGCCCCGAAGAATTGAGGGGAGGACGAGAGGCCGAAGGCCTGAATCTGTGAAATCAATAAATCATTTAAAATCTGTGATTTTTTTCTATCTACAATTTTGAAATAATAATCATTATAGTTCTCCGAGTTTCTCTTTCTTTAGCAATTGATTCAACTCTGGTATTTCCTTCCGGCTCACTTCATTCCATTTGATCAATAACAATTCCAGGTCCATTTTGGCTTTTACCGCCGCATCGGTGGTCTGGCTGGTCATTCGCAGGTCGCTTTCATTGATGATATTGAAGAGCGTGGCGAGATCATTGTTCATGCGTTTGAATCCGCGATCAGGGTTTCCGGGTCTTGAATTCTCCAGCAGGTCAAGATGTTCATCGGTCTCCTTCAGCTTTGCGGCCAGGTTATTGGAGGCTTTAGCACCCAGTTCCTTGATTTTATTCCGATAGGTTTTGATCTGTGCCAGGATATCCATGCACCTTTTCCGGCCATCATAACAGATATAAGCCAGGTTCCGGATCGCTTCCAACTCCTCATCCGAGGTCAGCACCCGCGGGTCCATCTTCACTTCGAAGGATTGGTTATAGGCCTTTCCGTCAACGGTCAGCCTGGCGATAAACCTGCCCGGCAATACCCAGGGAGCAGTTTCATTTGGCGCCGTATTTCGATAGGTTGCGGAAATGGGATAGGAGGGCGGGATGTTCAGCGGGTTATAATGCATGTCCCATAAAAAACGGTGTGAGCCCGGCCCGGCGGAAAGTATTTCCTGCGGCCTGATCCAGTAGAGTGGAATATTCACGTCCGGAATGGTATACAGGGTATCGCGGTTGGTGTACTTGCGGATCAAGGTACCGTTTTCATCCAATATCTCCAGGCTCAATTCGTTCGCTTTTTTATCGAGGTAGTAATTGATGATGGCCCCATCGGGCGGGTTCTGTCCTGCCGGTTCTTCCTGGGGTAAGGGCGTATCGGGGTACATGCTCCAGCGAACCCGGTATGCGTTCTGCGGTTTGTACAAAATCGCCGGGCTGCCCGCCGGAATTTTGTTGATCTGTCTTAATGGGGTGATATCATCGAGTATCCAGAAACTTCTGCCATGGGTGCCGATCACCAGGTCGTCATCCTTGATCACCAGGTCACGGATGGAAGTGGCCGGCATGTTCAGTCGTAAGGATTGCCAGTTGGCGCCGTCATCGAAGGAAACATGAACGGCCCGTTCGCTGCCGGCGAAGAGAAGACCTCTTATTTTAGGATCTTCCTTGACCACATTGATCGGGTCGTTGGGTAAGCCGTTAGTGATCTCGGTCCAGGTTTTGCCGCCATCGGTTGTCTTATAAATATGAGGACGCTGATCATCCAGCCGGATGCAGTTCACGGCGGCATAGGCGGTATTGGCATCAAAATGACTGGCATCCATCAGGGAGACCTTGCTCCAGGAAGTGACCGCAGGCGGCGTGACATTGGTCCAGGTCTTGCCACCATCCCGCGTAACATGAATGAGTCCGTCGTCTGTACCGCACCAGATCGTGTTGATGTCTACATAGGAGGGAGCAACCGTATAGATGACCCCGCGTCTTGGCATTTTTTTGAGATCCTCCCTCGCATAGATGCCGATATTGGCCGGGATATCCCAGCTTTCACGCGACAGGTCAGGACTGATGGCCTCCCATTTTTCGCCGCCATTGAGGGTTTTGAAGAGGACATTACCCGCGAAGTACAGTGTCTTGTTATCGATGGGGTTGAACAGTACCGGGGCCGTTCGAAGGAACCGGTATTTGCCGCTTCGAAGGGCTTCGGGTGAGATGTTCTGCGATTGTCCGTTTCGTTTATCATAACGGGAGATCTTCCCGCCATAGATGAAATTGGGATTCAGCGGGTCGGCCGCCACATATCCGTATTCTTCCGCCGCCACCGGGTGCCATTCACGGTAGGTGATCTGTCCGTCATTCCCGCGTGAAGCGATGCCCACACTGCCGCTTTCCTGCTGGCCGCTGTAAACATTGTAGGGAAAGGCGTTGTCGGTACTCACGTGATAGAACTGGGCGGTAGGCTGGTTGTACCAGGAGGAGAAGGTTTCGCCCCCATTGACGGTGATGATGGCGCCCTGGTCGCTGGCCAGTAAAATGATCTTTGGATTGACGGGGTTGATCCAGATCCGGTGATAGTCGTCTCCGCCCGGTGCGCCGCGGAATGCTTCCCATTTTTTTCCGCCGTCGGTGCTTTTCCAGACCACCACATCCGCGGTATACACGATATCGGCATTGAGTGGATCGGCTTTCACTTCTGCAAAATCGGAGCCTCTTCCCCAAAGCCGTTCATCGGGATTGGCCAGGATCCAGCTTTCCCCGGCGTCATCGCTCCGGTAAATGCCGCCGTATTTGCCGGCATCTACGGTAGCGTATAAACGATTCGAATTGGAAGGGGCGATGCAGAAACCGATCCTTCCCAGTCCCTGTTCAGTGGTGGGCAGCCCTTTGGTGAGTTTCTTCCAGGTATTGCCTCCGTCGGTGGATTTGAACAGACCGCTTTCATTTCCGTTCCAGGTGCCGTTCTCCCAGGGAGCGAGGCGGCCGGCCCAGAGATCGGCATAGATGATATTGGAATTGTTGGGGTCGATGGTCACTTGTATCGCCCCGGTGTTCTCATCCTTATACAATACCCTTTCCCAGGTCTTGCCGCCGTCCAGCGTACGATAAACGCCTCTTTCCGGATTGGCGCCATAGGGATGTCCCAGGACCGCGGCGAAAACCCGGTTCTCGTTCTTTGGGTCGATGGCCAGTCCGCCCACCTGCTGCCCATCCCGCAAGCCTGTATTGCTCCATGTTTTTCCGCCGTCGGTGGATTTATAAATGCCGTCCCCGACCGAAAGGTCGGGCCGTTGCAAACCTTCGCCGCTGCCTACATATAATACATCCGGGTTGGAAGGAGATACCACCACATCACCGATGGAACCGGTTGGCTGACTGTCGAATATCGGGTTCCAGGTACGGCCGAAATCATTCGTCTTCCAGACACCGCCATTATTGACGCCGATATAAAACACATTGGGTTGTGAAGAGACGCCCACGGCGCCTACCGTCCTGCCTCCCCGGTGCGGACCGATCATCCGCCACTGCATACTGTTGAAGTAGCGGGAATCGATGGATTGTGCAAAGGAAAACAGCGTTTGCAGCACAATCAGCGGGAGGAAGAAGGCTTTGAGTTTCATGCGATAACTTTGGTATAAATGTAGTTTTTTTTATTGAAGGGTTTGAGACAAGCGAAAGCTTCTTTGCATGGAATAGGAACTGCGAAGAGATTTTCACAGAGATACACCGAGAAAACACAGAGAGACACAGAGAGCTCTTTTAATTTCAGCGTGTAGTGATTAGAATAATCTCTCCGTGATTCTCTGTGTTAATCCTTTGTGCCTCTCTGTGGTAAAAAACAATAGTTTGCCAACGGCAAACCATCATTTAGATTTAAATAGTATGGAACAAGGATCTGTGATGATATTTTCACAGCCATACACCGAGAAAACACAGAGATACACCGAGAGCTCTTTTCGGTTTGGGGCGTAACGATCATCATGCTCTCTCCGTGACGCTCTGTGTTAATCCTCCGTGACGCTCTGTGGTAAAAAATAATTTGCCAAAGGCAAACCATCATTTAGCTTTAAAAGCAGAAACAAGAATCTGAATCTTCAAATCAACAAAATACAATTACATGTCAAATCTCGTCAACGAATTCAACGAATACCGCTCAAGGATGAACGAGGTCATCCTCTCCAAAGACAACCTGGTCATCAAACGCCTCTGGAACCTCGATACGAACACCTATGCCGCTGGCGCCCTCGATGTAAAGACCAAGGAATTGCTCGGACTGGTGGCCAGTATGGTGCTCCGCTGCGATGACTGCATCAAATACCACCTGGGTAAGTCGCATGAGCTGGGTATCAGCACGGAAGAAATGTACGAGGTCTTCGCCGTAGCCAATATCGTGGGCGGAACCATCGTGATTCCGCATACACGGAGGGCGGCGGAGTACTGGGAAGCGCTATTGGGGAAGGGGGATGCTCAGTGAGCATTGAACCTTTTTTTTCCGTAACTTTATCACCTAATATCATGCTATGTCCGATACATTGACAACCGCCGCCCCGCTTACATCAAAAGACTTCGTAACCGACCAGGAAGTACGCTGGTGCCCGGGTTGCGGGGATTATTCCATTCTGGCCCAGGTCCAGAAAGTAATGCCCACCTTGGGCATTCCCCGCGAGAATATCGTGATGATCTCCGGGATCGGCTGCAGCAGCCGCTTTCCCTATTATATGAACACTTACGGCATGCACAGCATCCATGGCCGGGCTACCGCCGTAGCCAGCGGACTGAAAGCGGCTCACCCCGAACTGAGTGTCTGGGTGATCACCGGCGACGGTGACGGATTGAGCATCGGCGGTAACCATACGATCCACCTGCTCCGCCGGAATTTCAACATCAACATCTTATTGTTCAATAACCAGATCTACGGACTCACCAAGGGGCAGTATTCACCCACATCCGAAGAGCATAAGATCACCAAATCCACCCCCTTCGGCAGTATCGACCATCCTTTCAATCCCCTGGCATTGGCCATGGGCGCGGATGCCAGCTTTATCGCCCGGACCATGGACCGCGACCCCAAACACCTGCAGGCCATGCTGATCCGCTCTCAGGCACATAAGGGAGCCTCCTTCCTGGAGATCTACCAGAATTGTAACATCTTCAACGACGGGGCTTTTGAGATATTCACCGAAAAGAGCAGCAAGGCGGAAGAAGTTCTTTTCCTGGAACAGGGCAAGCCGCTGGTCTTCGGCGCTACGCAAAACAAGGGGATCAAGCTTGACGGGTTCAAGCCCGTGATCGTTGACATGGCCGCCGGCGCTTCAACCGATGAGTTGTGGGTGCATGACGAAAAGGATTTTTACAAGGCGCAGATCCTCATCCGTATGTTCGACGATCCAAAACTGCAAGGGCACCTGCCCAGGCCGTTCGGTGTTTTCTATGAAACAGAAAGAGCCTGTTACGAGGATTCCATGGCCATGCAGATTGAAGAAGTGATCGCCAAGCGCGGCAAAGGCGACCTGGATAAATTATTAAGGGGAAGCGAGACCTGGGTGATCAATTAACCCCCTCCGCCCCCTAAAGGGGGAACCTGACCCTGCCTTATTGAAACGCCTCCCGGACCAGGAGGCGCTTTTTTTAAAGTAGTTTTTTAAAAAAAAACTTTTTTTGAAGTAGACTCTTTTCCTTTATTCTCTTTTTCTCCTTTAACCTCTTAGCCTGCAATCAATCCCTTCTCCACCAAATACTCCGCGATCTGCACCGCATTGGTGGCCGCGCCCTTACGCAGGTTATCACTCACGATCCAGCAATTGAGGGTATTGGCCTGTGTTTCATCCCTCCTGATCCTTCCTACAAACGTGTCGTCCTTATCATGAGCGGTCAGCGGCATCGGGTAGATGAAGTTGGCCACATCATCCTTCACCACCACGCCCGGCGCCTTACTGAGCAATTCCCTTACTTCGTTCAGGTCAAAATCGTTCTCAAATTCTATGTTCACGCTTTCGCTGTGTCCGCCCACCGTGGGTATCCGAACACAAGTGGCCGTGACGGCGATCGAATCATCACCCATGATCTTACGGGTCTCGTTCACCATCTTCATTTCTTCCTTGGTGTATCCGTTATCGAGAAACACATCGATATGGGGAATGGCATTCAGATCGATGGGGTATTTATAAGCCATCTCACCTTCAATGCCTTTCCTTTCGTTCATCAGTTGGGCAACAGCCTTAACGCCGGTTCCGGTCACGCTCTGGTAAGTGCTCACTACAACACGTTTGATCCTGTATTTATCATGGAGCGGCTTTAGCACCACTACCATCTGAATGGTGGAGCAATTGGGGTTGGCGATGATCTTATCCTCTTTGGTCAATACGGCAGCATTGACTTCAGGCACCACCAGTTTTTTGGTGGGGTCCATCCGCCAGGCCGATGAATTATCGATGACCGTGATGCCGGCTGCGGCGAATTGAGGAGCGAGTTCAAGCGAAGTGCTTCCGCCCGCAGAGAATATCGCTACATCCGGTTTTGCCGAGATCGCATCAGCGGCGCTGACAATGGTATAAGTCTTGCCCTTGAATTCAATTTTTTTACCTACAGATCTCTCAGAGGCTACAGGGATGAGTTCATCCACCGGGAAATTCCGCTCTTCCAGAACCAGGAGCATTTTACTTCCCACGAGGCCCGTAGCGCCAACAACAGCAACTTTCATGTTGAATATTTTAGAGCGCAAAAGTACTTATCCGGATGCGATTAATTAAAATAAAAATCCTTTTTTACATTTAGTCCCACTTTAATCTACCCTATCATGAAACAGATCAGTACCCTGGTATTGGTATGCCTGTTGTGGTATGCCCATGCCTTTTCCCAGCCAGCCAACCGTTACGACATCATCATCGACGAACTCATGGCCGATCCCTCACCGCAGCAAGGCCTGCCCAATGTAGAATGGATCGAACTGCGCAACAATTCAGGCTCCGCCATCAACCTGGCCGGATGGCGTATCGGTGACGCCTCATCTCTAAGCGGCCCCATGCCGGCTTATATCCTGCAGCCGGATAGCGTACTGCTGGTTTGTACGGCCAGCGCTGTTGCGGTATTATCGGCCTACGGTCCGGTGGTTCCGGTGACCAGTTTTCCTTCCCTGGATAATACCGGGGACCTGATCTACCTGCGATCCCCTCAAAACAAGACCATTCATGCTGTCGGTTATTCCGATCAATGGTATCAGAATGAGTTGAAAAAAGAAGGGGGTTGGACACTGGAAATGATCGATGTAAAAAATCCCTGCACAGGAGCCGGCAACTGGAAAGCCGGTACGGATGCCAGCGGGGGAACACCGGGAAGACCCAATTCGGTGAAGGCGACGAATCCGGATATTGATGCGCCAGTTTTACTGAGGGCCTTTGCGATCGACAGCCTGAATATCCGGTTGATCTTCAGCGAAACGCTCGATAGCGGCAAAGCGGCTACAGCCGGTAACTATACGTTAAGTGACGGCATTGGAACACCGGTCAGCGCCCAGTCCATGGCACCCCTGTTCGACCAGGTAAACCTTCGATTGAATACTCCTCTCCAGAGAAACAGGATCTTTACGGTCACTGCCAATGCACAGTCTGATTGCGCCGGTAATCTCATCGGGGACCGTAAGGTCGTCCGGGTGGGACTGAGTGAATTGGCACTTGGTTCGGATATCGTAATCAATGAGGTCTTGTTCAACCCCAGGTCCGGCGGGTCGGATTATGTTGAGGTCTATAATCGAAGCAAGAAACTCTTGGATCTGAAGAACATCTACCTCGCCAACAGGAATACCACGGGCCAGGTGGCCAATATCTATCCGCTCGCCCCGGATCATGTCTTGTTCTTCCCTTCGGAATATAAACTGCTGAGCACGGATCTGGCCAATGTGAAAAAGGAATACTTTGCTGCTGACCCCGAAGCCTTACTGGAACTGCCAACCCTGCCTTCCTATAATGATGATGAAGGCATTGTCATTGTATTGAATGACCAGGGACTGGTCATTGACGAACTGGCTTATTCCTCGGCATGGCATTTCAAACTGATCGATAACCCCGAAGGCGTATCACTGGAAAGGATCGATCCGTCGGCGCCGACCCAGCAGCCCGACAACTGGTATTCGGCGGCCGGTTCCGTCGGATATGGCACACCCGGAACCAGGAACTCTCAATACCGGATGGGTGAAGAACTGAAAGGAGAGGTCAAAGTGACGCCGGAGATCGTCTCTCCCGATAATGACGGGACCGATGATTTTGCCACGATCGAATATAATTTCCCTTCACCCGGATATGTGGCCAATATCATTGTATTCGATGCCAACGGTGTGCCGGTCCGTTACCTGCAACGTAATGCCTTGTGCGGGATCAGCGGAAATTACCGGTGGGACGGACTGGGAGAGAAGAACCAAAAACTACCCATTGGCATATATATATTTTACACCGAAATATTTAATTTGAACGGAAAGAAAAAGCGGTTTAAAAATGTGATCGTGCTGGCGAGGAGGAGTTGACTCGTCCTCGTCCTCGTCTCTGACGAGGATGAGCTGGTTATAAGTCTCTGACTTGTATTATTACGTAGAATAAAAATGAAATTAAAATGTCTGGCGACCGCTACATCATTACCGACCAAAACGCCACTTATTTTCTAACCATGACCATTGTTGACTGGGTGGATGTATTCATACGACCGGTCTATAAAAAGATCATCGTTGACTCATTGAATTACTGTATAGAACAAAAAGGACTTACCCTGTTTTCCTGGTGTCTTATGACCAATCACCTGCACCTGATGGCTGAAGCCCGACCCGGGTATAAGCTTTCACATATA
Source organism: Chitinophagaceae bacterium (assembly GCA_016721725.1). Lineage (GTDB taxonomy): Bacteria > Bacteroidota > Bacteroidia > Chitinophagales > Chitinophagaceae > Ferruginibacter. The sequence goes on from JADKHN010000001.1 coordinate 1,103,381, forward strand.
ATCCGTGATTTCAAAAAATTCACCGCCTATACCATTCTCAAAGCCATTGTGAATGAACCTGAAAGCAGACGGGACTGGATGTTGTATCGTTTTGAATTTGCAGGTAAGTTCAAACGCAGGATAGAGAAGTATCATTTTTGGCAGGATGGATATTATGCCATTTTCCTGGACCCCCTTAAACCAGACATGTTTCAAACCCGGATGAATTATATTCATGAAAATCCGGTACGTGCGGGCATTGTAGAGTATGAGGGGGAGTATTTATATAGTTCGGCGAGGGATTACGCGGGGAGGAAAGGATTGGTAAAAGTGGTTTTGATTTAAAAAGTAGGCATTACCCTTGTTGTTTTATGAGACAAAGTCTCAAGACCAAAACATCCTTCCCTCAATTCTTCGGGACAGGCTAGCAGAGACGAGGACGAGAAGCGGAAAATAAACGAAAGCTCAGGGCCGCAGATCGTTCACGCCAATGCTATTGATGTCGTCATCGATCGCGTCGGGTTTTTTGTCGAGGGTGGATTTGAGGATGAAATATCCGCCGAGTGCGCCGCCGATCGCCACAAGTAAGATGCTGATCAGGTTATCGCTGCCAAATAACATGAACCCGACGAACAATCCTACGATCTCGCCGGCGAACCAGCTCAGTACGGTATAAAGTTTCCAGGTTCCTGGCTTGAGACCTTTGCGCATGGCGATGGTCCCGATCTGGCGGGTGAGGAAAATGAGGGCGATGATCTCGAGCATAAAAGCGTTTTGGTTTGATGGGATGGGATGGTTTGTCTGAGACAAAGTCTCAAGACCTATTCATCCTTCCCTCATTTCTTCGGACAGGCTCCGGAGACGCCTGCCCCGCAGCATTGCGGGGAGGACGAGACTAAACCAGGTCGATATCGAAATTCACCAGTTGCACGAATTCATTCAGCCTGGCATCGATATCCTCCCGGGTGAGCTCTTTTAATCTTTCGGGGCCGAATTTCTCCACGCAAAAACTGGCCATGGCGCTGCCAACGATGATGGCCGTCTTCATATTCTCGAAACTGATGTCCTTGGTCTTGGCCAGGTATCCGATGAATCCCCCGGCAAAGGTATCACCAGCGCCGGTGGGGTCGAACACGTCTTCCAGCGGAAGGGCCGGAGCGAAGAAAACATGTTCTCCATGGAATAATAAGGCCCCGTGTTCTCCTTTCTTGATGATAAGGAACTGGGGGCCCATTTTCAAGATGGCCTTCGCCGCTTTTACCAGGGAAACCTCGCCGCTCAGTTGACGGGCTTCGCCATCATTCACCAGGAGTACGTCAATTTTTTTCAATACTTCCTTGAGGTCGTCCATCGCGATCTCCATCCAGAAATTCATGGTGTCCAGCACGATCAGTTTCGGGCGCACCTTCAGCTGGTCGATCACGTTCATCTGGATCTTAGGCATCAGGTTTCCCAGCATCAGGAATTCGGCTCCCTGGTAACTGTCGGGAACGATGGGATTGAAATCGGCCAGCACATTCAGGTCGGTGACCAGGGTGTCCCGCGTATTCATATCAATATGGTATTTCCCGCTCCAGAAGAAAGACTTCTTGTCGGGCACGATCTCCACGCCATCCATTTCAACTCCGCGGACCTTCAGTTCATCCATTTCCTCCTTGGGAAAATCATATCCCACAATGGAGATCTGTTGAACAGGGGTTATGAAATTACTGGCCGCGTAGGCAACATAGGTTGCCGAACCTCCTACGATCTTGTCTACTTTGCCAAAAGGGGTTTCGATCGCGTCGAACGCCATGGTTCCAACGGTGATTACTGACATGGACTGATTGATTTTACTGATTGGGATTATGAAAACCGGTGCAAAAATAATGCTTTGCCGCTTGTTTTCGGCAAACTGTTTCCTGAAGGCAGAAGCCCTGAATAGTAGCCCGTATGCGTTAACTTTGCCTTCTCATCTCCTTTTAACCAACAACCTGAAATTCGTTACCGATGTTGATCCATATCCATCCCCAGAACCCACAACCCCGTTTGATCCGCCAGGTGGCGGAATGCTTACAGGATGGGGGCGTCATCATCTATCCTACCGATACGATCTATGGACTGGGTTGCGATATCATGAAGCAGAAAGCCATCGAAAGGATCTGTACCATTAAGCAGGTAGACCCACAAAAGGCCCAGTTGTCGTTCATTTGCCGCGACCTGAGCCATCTGAGCGATTTTACCCGCAGCATCGATACCCCCCTGTACCGCTTATTGAAAAGCTATCTGCCCGGACCTTATACCTTTATCCTGCCCGCCAGTAAACTGGTGCCCAGGATACTGCAAAGCAAGAAATCCACGATCGGTCTAAGGGTACCCGACAATGTCATCTGCCAGTCCTTCCTGGATCAATTGGGGCATCCGATCCTGAGCGCCTCACTGCCCGGGGAGATGGTGGAAGAATACACGGATCCTGAAGTGATCGCGGAAAAATTCTCGGACCGGGTGGATATGATCATCGATGGCGGTATCGGAGGTATGGTTCCTTCCACCATCGTGGACTGTACAACCGACGAATGGAAGATCACCCGGCAGGGAGCCGGTGAGATCATCTTTGAATAAAAACGCCCCGCCAGGAGCAGGGCATTTTTTGACATGACAGGATCCGTTTGCAATTCAATTCATCAATAGTTTTTTGTTTTTAATGGGATATTGGATAAGGCGGAGCTTGAACGGATCAGAAATTCCGGTCACGCTTATTGTGTTTTTTTCGGGCTATACTCCTGTTCAAGCGCCGTTGTTCCCGGTTGATCTGCCTTCTTTCCCCCGGGGTTACTACGCCGTCCGCTTTGGCCCGTCTCATTTCCCTTCGGATACTTCTTTCTCTGCGTGACAAGTTAATGGTCTCGGCCCGGGTCAGTTCACCGTTTCGAACGCCCTGCCGGATCCGGCTGTGCTGATTCGCCGATCTTAAACGGACCTGCGCCTCAGCGGGGTTGAATGCCGAGAACATAATGATCACAAGGGGGAGGATGAATTTTGTTTGCATAAGGGTAATTAAAAAAGGTGAATAAATACACTTGCTGATCAATAGACCAGCAACAGTTGGAGGGGTTTAATCGGAGAGGTTAAAAAAGCGAAGGATCCGAAGGGAGTATATGGTAACTTTTCCGGTGATGGTCGCAGAGGCCGTATTGTTCAATTGCCTTCCGGTGGGTTGCGGTACCATATCCTTTGTTGCTGTTCCAGCCATATTGGGGATATTCGGTATGGAGTTGTTGCATGAATTCATCACGCCATGTCTTGGCCAGGATGCTGGCCGCGGCGATGGAAGCGAATTTCCCATCCCCTTTAACGATGCAGTGGTGTCTGATCTGCGGATAGGGGGCGAACCGGTTGCCATCCACCAGTAAGAGCTCAGGTTTGATCTTTAATGCTGCGATCGCCCCGTGCATGGCCCGGTAGGTGGCCTGCAGGATATTGATCCGGTCTATGTCCAGGTTACTGACCTGCTGAACGGAGAACGCGAGAGCTTCTTTTTCAATAAGGGGCCTGAGCCGGTCCCTTTGTTTTTCGTTGAGTTGCTTGCTGTCATTCAATAAAGGATCATGGAAATCCTTGGGCAGGATCACCGCCGCGGCGAAAACAGGACCGGCATAACACCCCCGGCCGGCTTCATCGATGCCGGCTTCCAGGAGGGTACTATCGAAATAGGGTGAAAGCACGTTATTTTTTTATTAGTTGAGACAAAGTCTCAGGACCAGCTCATCCTCGTCAGAGACGAGGACGAAACGGCTGAGTCTCTGGACCAGTTCATCCGCGTCAGAGACGAGGACGAGAGGGACGAGAGGGCAAATATCCGCTAAATCCATAAAAAACTTCTACAGAAAGCATTTGCAACAAATGCCGCTGTAAATTTGCGGCTGATATGGATAAGCTGCAGATGGAAAAAAACAACAGGCCGGTGGCGATCTGGCTCCTGATCGGCGTGGGAATGATCGTGGTGCAGATCCTGCTGGGGGGTATCACCCGTTTGACCGAATCGGGTTTGTCGATTACCGAATGGAAACCCGTTACCGGTACCTTGCCTCCGCTGAATGAAGCGGCCTGGATGGCCGAATTCGAAAAATACAAGCTCACCGACCAGTTCAAATATGTTCACCGGCATTTCTCCCTATCCGACTTCAAATTCATTTTTTTCTGGGAATGGTTTCACCGCGTCTGGGCCCGTTTGATGGGACTGGTGTTCATTTTCGGCTTTGTTTATTTCCTGGTGCGAAAAAAATTCAGCCGGGACATGATCCAACCCATGATCATCCTGTTCATCCTGGGCGGCATACAAGGAGGCATCGGCTGGTTCATGGTCAAGAGCGGACTGGTGCCCGAAAAATATTTTGTCGGGCATGTTGAACTCACCGTCCATTTCATCGCCGCATTGGGCCTCTTGTGTTACACCTTGTGGTTCGCACTTGGCCTTTTGGTGAAGACCGAACAGCAGGTGGTCAATAAGGGTTTGAAGCAATTCCTTGCTCTCATCGGTTTCGTACTGGTCATGCAACTCATCTACGGAGGATTCATGGCCGGGTTGAGAGCCGCCATTTCTGCTCCTACCTGGCCGGATATCAATGGTAGCCTGGTTCCTTCTGGTATGGGCGAACAGTCGCCATTTGTCGCCAACCTCCTTTCCAATCCCATCACCGTACATTTCATTCACCGTTCCCTGGCCTATCTTTTATTCTTCCTCATACTGGCCTGTTGGTACCAGAGCAGACGGATCCCCGGCAGCCGGTTCTTTACCTGGTTGCGGACAGCCTTTTTGGGATTAGTGCTTTTGCAGGTGGTCCTCGGGATATTGACCGTGTTTAACGCGACACATGCCGACCGGCTGGTGATACTTGGCGTAAGCCACCAATTTACCGCGATGGCCCTGGTCATGGTTTGGCTTGGCCTCTTGTTTGTGTTCAGGAAAAATCCTGTCCGATAAGCTACCCTTTTGTAGTAAATTTAGGTAACAGCCATTCCATGAGATCCTTCCTGACCGCCTTTTTTTATTCTTTCCCGATACAGCTGTTCATCCTTCATTTCAGAAAATTCCAGGTATTACTCGTTTTCTGGTATTTGTTGGTCAGTACCATCAGCAGTGGTTTCATGAAGAATTACGGAGCCGACGCCCTGTTCTTTTCACCCGAATACCTGGGCCAGGTGAATATGCTCAGCGCCGGGATCGTTGGCGTGGCCCTGGGTGTATTTATCATGAGCTGGAATGTGACGACCTTCATCCTGCACAGCAAGCGCTGCAAATTCCTGGCTACCACCAACAACCCCTTTTTAAAATACTGCATCAACAATGCCCTGCTTCCGCTGACCTTCCTGGTCTATTATTTTATCAGGCTCTATCGATTTGATGAATACCGCGAACTCATGCCGGCCGGCGAGGTATTGCTTTTGATATTGGGCCTATTGATCGGACTGATCCTGGTACTGATCTTTTCATTCGGTTTTTTTTTCGGCGCCGAGAAACAGATACGTCGTACCTTATCGCCGATCATGGCTGCTTCCCAGCACCTCAACCCTCCTGAGGAGATCAGACCCGACGATCAGCCTGATCCCTTCGGCATGCGGGTGAGTTATTTCATAAGTACGGGGTTCAGTTTGAAAAAAGTGAGGAATGTTTCACACTATACCCAGAATTTTCTTGATCTCGTATTCAAGCGTCACCATTTTTCCGGGATCATCAGCATCGTATTGGCCTTCGCTTTTCTCATCGTGGTTGGTTTTTTCATGGACAGTCCGTTCTTCCAGGTGCCTGCCGCGGCGAGCATCTTCATTTTCTTCGCGGTATTGATGGCCGTGATCGGCGCCCTTACCTATTTCCTGCAAAGCTGGAGCATTCCCTTCATCATCATTGTGGTGCTGGTCACGGACTTCCTTTACCAACGGGAGATCATCGATCCCCGGAACAAGGCCTATGGGCTGAATTATACCAACAGGCAGGAACGCCCTGCTTACAATAAGCAAACCCTTCAATCGCTTTGTTCGCCCGAGAAGATCCGGGAAGACCGGGCCCGGATGCTGACCATCCTTGATCACTGGAAACAAAAGCAAAAAGAAGACAGGCCGGTCATGATCTTCATCAATGTGAGCGGAGGCGGTTTGCGCAGCGGCACTTTCGTGATGAATACCTTGCAGCAACTGGATAGTCTTACCGGCGGACAATTCATGGAGCATGCTTTTCTCATCAGCGGGGCCAGCGGGGGTATGTTGTCCGCCGCCTATTACCGCGAATTGTATCGTCTCAATATCCATGGGCAATCACAATGGAAGAGAAACGATCCCCACTATACCAACCGGATCGCCGAAGACCTCCTGAATCCCGTCTTCTCATCGATGATCGCCAGGGATATTTTCGCGCCGGTGCAAAAATTCACGGTTGGAACGAACCGGTATGTGAAGGACAGGGGCTACGCCTTTGAGCAGCAACTGTTGCATAACAGTGAAGGGATCCTCAATACCCAGATCAGGGATTACCAATCTGATGAAAGCCTCGCCCGCATCCCCCTCCTCATCAGCAATTCAACCATCTCCCGGGATGGAAGGAAGATGATGATCAGTTCGCAACCCATTTCTTTTTTAATGAAACCCGCGATTGCCGCGAATGATAGCAGCGTCAGTCCGGATGCCGTTGACTTCAACGCCCTGTTCGCCAAACAGGATCCGATGAACCTGCGTTTACTCAGCGCCCTTCGCATGAATGCCACCTTCCCTTATGTATTGCCCAATGTATGGCTGCCCACGGATCCCGTCATCGATGTGATGGATGCGGGATTGCGGGATAATTTCGGACAGGAGACGACCCTGCGGTTCATCGAATACTTCAAAGACTGGATCATGGAAAATACCGGCGGAGTGATCATCGTACAACTGAGAGACCGGCTGAAGGACAACTGGCAACAGCCCTTTGAGACCGGTTCCGTGACCGACATACTCATCAAACCGGCCACCATGTTGCAGCATAACTGGTACAAGCTGCAGGATTACAGTGAAAGCAGCCAGTACAGCTACCTGCATGCGAACATGGACTCCCTGCTCAACCTGGTGACCTTCATGTATATTCCGGAAAAAGAGGAGAAGGGTGCGGCGCTGAATTTTCACCTGACCGCAAGGGAAAAGCGGGATATTACCGCTTCTTTTAACAATCCATTCAACCGGGAATCACTGAAGCGGTTCAGGGTATTATTTCATTGATGCCCGGCATGATCAGCTTAAAGGCGTTGGGGATGATGCTGATCTCGAATCGTTCGGCGGTATCAACGGGATCCCCGTCGATATGCAGGGGTGCCTGCCGCGGGTTCAGGATGATCAGTTCGCGGGTTTGGAAATAATGGATATCGTTTCGGTGATATTTTTTATCCTCATATTGCCTGATCTGTCCGTTGCGGATCTGCTTCAGTACCACCCAGATCATCCTCAGCTTACTCATTTTATTCACCACTACGATATCCAGCAATCCGTCGTGCAGACTGGCCCTCGGAGCGATGGTGAATTGGTTGCCGAACTGGTTGCTATTGGCGATACTGATGAAAAATGCTTCGGTCCGCAGCTCCTGGCCGTTAACCACCAAGGTGAAAGGGTAAGGTTTGGCCCGGAAGAAATTCTTCACGGATTGTTTGACATAAGTGAGCAGGCCACGTTTTTTTTGCCCGGCGAAATCATGGGCCACCTGCGCATCAAAACCCAGACCACAAAGCATGCAACTGAACCGGCCATTGATGTAAAAACTATCGATGGTTGTGGTATCGCCGGCGAAGATGACGTCAAGCGCTTTTTCAATATTGCGGGGGATCTTTGCAGCCAGTGCAAGACCGTTGCCGCTGCCCAGGGGTATTATGCCAATGTTCACCGGGTTGCCTCTTAAAGCATTGGCCAACTGGTTCACCGTACCATCGCCGCCGCAGACCACGACATCGGTGACCCCTTCTTCACGGATCTTTTTTTTCAGAAAATCGTATTCGCCCGAAGCCTCAGTGGCCAGGATCTCGAAGGGAATATGATTTACCCCGTGGCGTTTCTGTATGATCTCCGGCACCATCGTTTTCTTTCTGGTGCCGGAGATGGGGTTGATAAAATAGAGGATCTTCCGGGGCATGCATTATTTTGACGTGGAGATCGTGCCGATGTAGATCTTTCTGATGGCTTCCATGCTCTTGGTATTGGAAGGTGTTTTTTCCACGATCAGTTTGATGGGCTTGCCTTTGGCCAGTCTTTTCAAGACGGCCTTGTCGGTGAGGATGAACTGACCGGCGGCACCGATCGTTTCAGAAGCGATGAACATTGGTTTCTCATCGTCACCCATCACTTCCACTTTACGGAAATAAGGGCCGTCAACTGATTTGCCGCTGAGTTGAATGGACAATTTGTCCATGCCTTTATAAACCGACTTCTTGTAAGAGATCCCGCCATCTTGCTGGCCATCATTCAGTTTATATTGTCCCGATTTGATGCCATTGATGAACACATCTACGGTGCATTGGGCATAAACACTGCCGCTGAATAGGGTCAGGAACAGCAAAAAGAAAAAATTACGTTTCATGTTGAAAGATTTTGTGCCTATAAATATATTAAAAAAATCCATAGTAACCCCGGGATATCACCACCGGATGAGTGCGCTGGCCCAGGTGAATCCACTGCCAAAAGCGGCCAGGCATACGAGGTCGCCTTCTTTGATCTTGCCCATTTCCCAGGCTTCGCATAAGGCGATGGGAACGGAGGCCGCGGTGGTGTTACCGTATCGCTGAATATTATTATGCACCTGGTCGTCCCGGAGGTGTAATTTCTGTTGAACAAACTGGGCGATGCGCAGGTTGGCCTGGTGGGGGATGAGCATATTGAGGTCGGCGGTGGTCAGCCCGTTTTGTTTCAGCGATTCCTCCACGGCTTCGGGTAATTTGACAATGGCTTTCTTGAAGACAGCGGGTCCATCCATATAGGGGAAGTTCTGCGCCTCATCGATCATGGCATGGCTCATGAACATTTGCCCGATCTCCGCCTCATCAAATTTGGCCGGAAATTGCGGAGACCAGTGATTGGCATGGGTGCCCGGATTATACATGGCCAGTATCTCTGCGCTGCTGCCATCGCTGTGCAGGTGTGTACTGAGGATGCCCTGCCCTTCCCGGGTGGCGGGTTGCAGCACGACGGCGCCGGCTCCATCTCCAAAGATCACGGTCACATTCCGGCCGCGGGTACTGAAGTCGAGGCCAAAGGAATGTTTTTCACTACCGACCACCAGGATATTCTTATACATACCCGTCTTGATGAACTGGTCGGCCACAGAAAGGGCGTAAACAAAGCCGCTGCACTGGTTCCTCACATCCAGCGCCCCGATCTCTTTCATTTTAAGTTCCCGTTGGAGCAATACACCGCAACCGGGGAAATAATAATCCGGGCTCAGGGTGGCGAAAACAATGAAATCGATCTCATCGGGAGTCGTTCCGGCCCGTTCCATGGCGATCTTTGCGGCCTCAACCCCCATGGTGGTCGTGGTTTCCGTCAACCGGTCGGCATAATGCCTTTCCTGGATACCGGTACGCTCCTGGATCCATTCATCGCTGGTATCCATGTATTTCTTCAGGTCCTCGTTGGTATAGGTGTTCTTGGGCACATAAAATCCAATGCCCGCGATCTTACTGTTTAGCATGCAATCGTTGTTTAATCGGGCAATTTACAAAATAGTGCATGATCTGCAACTGTTTCATTTGCAACTTAACGATGGAACTTGTTCATCCTGGAAAATTAGGCTGGATGGGAGCCCGGGATCTTGGTTCAATTCACCCGGATCATATCCTTGATACAAAAATCATCATCCAGCATGGGCATCACCCGGGTCTTGTAATGGATCTCGACGGATTTACGCAGGGCGCTATTGTTGCGGATCATCTTGGCGGTGAAATGTTCAGACAAAGGCAAGAGGGAAAGTTTATCATCCTTGATCCTCAGTTCGGCGATATAGACCTGGGAACGGATATGGATATTGAAGAATTTCCGTCCATCGATATAGGAAAGGAAAGCAGTGCCTTTGAGGGTGTCGGTGTTGGACACTCGGAAGGATCTCAGTTCATGGACGAATCCGATCAGGTCGATCTCGTATTCCATGTCCGACTTTTTTGACAGGATCATCTTCACCGGTTCGGGCTTATTGCCGGAGGGACTGTTCATGAAAGCCGCCCATTTGCCCAGCAGCTGATCCTCGACATAGGCAGAGGGCTCGTCTTCAAGCTGGTACACAGAACTGAAGGGACAAGCGCAGAGTACCGTACTCAGCAGAAAACCCCAGCCTATGATCGTTGTTTTTTTCATGTATCCTTTAAAAATAAACATCCATTTCCAGATCTGCAATAATCCAAGCGCCCTTGAAACCGGCCTTTCCTATACCGAAGAGCCTTTTAAAGAGAGAATCGCTGCCGGAACCTGACAGGGTAAACGGAAGTATTCATTTTTTGATCAGTGAGCCCAGCCATCCCCCGGCTTCCATGAACCAGGCGATACCCAGGTGGACCAGTAAACCACCCCATACACTGCCGGTATTGAAACTGACGATGCCCAGCAGGAGTCCGCCCCAGAAACTGCTGATGGCCTCACCCAGGGGTTTGCCGAAATGGATGGTGCAATAGAAACAGGCCATGGGCACAATGCAATGAGGGCCGCAGATCCTCGCCAGGGACAGGATCAAAAATCCCCGGAAGAAGAACTCGATGCTCACAAAATCAAATCCATAGCACAACTCATAAAAGAAATAACGCCAGTTGGTGGCCGGCAGGTCGAGTTGGGCGATGAAACGGGCCCGGGGATACATCGACAGAAAGTCCTTTTGCGTACTGGCCAGCGCGATCAGCGGGATCATGATGGCCAGCATCAGTAAATAGGGCTTTATGTTGTGCAGGGGCCTGGTTCCGTAAAAAGGCTGATTGCCCCGGTCTTTCAGGAACCAGATGATCCCGACGGGCGTCATGACCACCCCGACCCTGACCACCCAGTTGAAACAATGGGTGTAATAGACCTGTTCATCACCGCTCCAAATGCTTTTCACCCAGCTTTCCTGCTGATCGAAGTTCACCCGGAAGGAAAAAAAAGCCGGGGCGAGCAAGAGGATGGCCCAGAACCAGGGCGACCTGAAATGATCACAACCCTTGAAGAACAGGCCCTGTAAGAGGAATGCAACGACGAAGGGCGTGAAATAAAGCAGGTAATAACCTGCAAAGCGGGTCCAGCCACTATGGCCGAAGTTCACCAGTTTGATCTCAAGGAAATGCCAGTAGTTGAGGTAGATCAGCGTGGCGATCATCGCCAGGATGAGGGCGAAATATAACCAGTTGAAAGCATGCCGGTAATAATCCCGGATATATTTGAAGATGTCGGGCAAGGAGGGTGTTTTGATAAAGATAAAGCAAACGGCCAAGCCGGAAGCATCGCTTCCGCCGCTTCAACTAACGTCAAGGGTTAATCTTCAACTTCAAGAAAAGCCAGTCGGTCAGCTTTTTCAGATCGCTGTTGGTATAGAGGAGTGCGTCCATCTTACGGATATAATAATTGGATATCGCCCAGTTCATCGGGAATTCATCACCCTTTGCGGCATTGGTATAGAGGTTGACCGGAAAATAGCCTTTGTCGGGCGAAAGGCGATGGATATCCTCCAGGTATTTCCTCAGGCGCCAGTCGTTGACGGAGGTCTGTTGCCCATAGGCGCCGACCAGGGTCAGCAGGGGCGCCGCCAGGTCGTTCATGAAGGGCTGGATCTTGCTGAGATTTGAACTGTTATAACCGTTCTGGGCATGCATCACACTAAAAGAGAGATTCTTATAGTAATGGTTGGGGTTGACGGCCAGGCTGTCTTTGATGATCCGTTGTAATTCGGTGATCATTTCCTGGATGAATCCCGCGCCCGAATTATCGAAATAACCTCCGTCCACATAGTAGCTGTTACCGATCCTGCCCGCCGGACTTACATAGGGAAACCTGGCTCCTAAAATAACAGCCGTACTCAACTTCATATCCTTATCGCTTTCCAGGGTATTGAGGATGTCCACCCTTTTTCCGAAAACAGCCGGTTCCAGTTTCATATTGCAGATCACGGAGGGGTTTCCATCCTGAACCCTGGTGGCGTTGATGCAGATGATGGGCAGCCTGTTTGAATCGTTGGGGATATAATCCGAAAAGGGTCGTTTGAATTCACCATACAACAGCGCTTCTTTGTCTTCGCCGTTTTCCATGGCACGTTCCAGTGCGGCCGCCCGGTCGTTGACGGGCAGCCCGCCAAAGATCGGGCGGACGAAATCAGGCCCCAGCATACGGGCCAGGGTATAACTGAGGAAATCGCTTTTCAGGAACAGGGCCGATTGACGGGTATAATCCGACGCGTTGTTCTTGATCCTGCCATCCATGTTGAGCAGGGCCAGGAAGGTTCCGTTGCCCACACTGCCGCCAGAAGCGCCGGATAGGCAAAACAGGTGTTCAGAGAATTTTCCATGGGTCGTATCCTGGAGTTTGCCCAGGGTGGCGGCCGTCCAGTAACCGCTGCGAGATGCGCCACCGTCGGCCAGGGTGAAGAGGATGGGATACTCGCCTTTTTCGATCGAATCCTTTCGAAGTTGGGCCCAGCGGGTGAAATATTCTTTCAGTCCGGGCCTTTTCTTAAAGACGGAATCTGTTTTGCTTTTGATCAGGGTGACATGATGCGGCTCATTGAAGATATTTCCAAACAACAGGATGAGCAGGAGTATGACCATGTGAAAATTCACCCGCAACACCACGGAGAAAAAAGTGATCACACAAAAAATACCGGTCAGAACGCCAAAAGCGATCAATACGGTGGGTAAACTGCCCAGCATCACAGACCAGTTGTAACTGATGATCGCGGAAACATAGATGACCAGGGAAATGACCGCGATGATATTATAGGTGATGAAAAACCATTTTTCCTTCTGGGGTATATTGGCATTATAGAGTACCCTTTCCCAAACCCCGATTGAGAATGTATTGCCTTTGATCCTCTCCGCTTCCTGCCATTCTTCCACCGAATCGAATTCCAATGGCATCTCATAATGGGTATGGGTACGGTCTTTCACCGGTAAACGGCCCCGGCGGACCACTACGATGAAGAGGAATATGCATTGTACAGCGATGAGGGATATGAACAGGGTCCAGGCCTTGATACCGCCCAGAAAAGAACCGGGTATGAAGGTAATGGTATTGGCAATGATGATGAGCAGGGTGAGTATACCGGCCAGGATATATGCATTTCGAAAATTCCGTTTTTCCTTATTTTCTTTTGCAAGCAGTTCGGCCTCACTGTCCAGTTCCATGTCGCGGATGATGTTCAACTTTTTATTCCGGTAATGTTCAAAGGCCCTGGTCAGACCGATATAGGCGGCGATACTGACAGCCACCCAAACCCAGTCGAGCCAACGGGGTTCATGGATACTGAAATGCAGTTCAGGCAATACCGGTAAGCGAAGTAAACTGATCCAGACCAGGCTGAAACTCAGGAATCCCAGGAGGCGTGGAGTATGATAGGCAATAGTCGGGTTATCGATATAGAGCTGGTTGCGCCTGTAGATCAGGATCCGGCTGCTGTACCAGTTCACCATGGCCCAGAACAATACGGCCACCAGGATCACCCCGCCCACCCAGGTCCGTTCCAGCGTACCGATCAGGATATCCCGGCCCTGGGACAAATTCCAGAAGGCCATCCAGGCCAGGATGAAAAACAGGAAGGCCGGGAAGAGCAGCCAAACCATTCGCAGGAAAACGGTAAAAACCTGGAGTGGTCTTTTCACCAGCAGCCAAATACTTCTCAGTACCTTATAGATGAAATTGAAGAAGGGGTTCATGACGTAACTTTTGGTCACGTTAAAGTACAATACCTTTTTTTAATCCGCCATACTACAAACAGGTAGTTATTGAGGCCGGGGGGCATTCAGGGTATTCCAGAGCAGGTCTTTCAATTCGGGCAGTCCCTGTCCGGTAATGGAGCAGATGAAAACATGGGGAATATTTTTGGGAAGCTCTTTCACAATGGCGGTTTTCAGTTCATCGTCCAGCATGTCGCTCTTGCTGATGGCGATCACAAAATCCTTTTGAAGCAGTTCGGGGTTGAATTCCTTGAGTTCATTGTAAAGGATCTCAAACTCTTTCTTATGGTCCTTGCTGTCGGCGGGAATCAGGAACAGCAGGATGGAATTCCTTTCGATATGGCGCAGGAATCGATGGCCCAGCCCTTTACCTTCCGCCGCCCCTTCGATGATACCGGGCAGATCGGCGATGCAGAAACTCCGGGCATCGCGGTATTCCACCATACCCAGTTGCGGAACCAGGGTGGTGAACGCGTAATCGGCGATCTTGGGTTTGGCCGCAGTGATGCAGGAGAGCAGGGTGGATTTGCCCGCATTGGGGAAACCAACCAGTCCCACATCTGCCAATACTTTCAATTCAAGCACTTTCCAGCCTTCCACACCATCCTCTCCGGGCTGGGCATAATCGGGAGCCTGGTTGGTGGCCGATTTGAAATTGCTGTTACCGAGACCGCCACGTCCCCCTTTCAGCCAGATGATCTCCTGACCGTCCTCCAGTATCTCGCCATCTATGCTTCCGGTCCCTTCATCCTTTGCGATGGTGCCCAATGGCACTTCAATGATGATGTCTTTTCCATTCTTTCCGGTGGAATGGTTCTTGCTGCCGTTCTCCCCGTCCTCTGCCAGTACGTTCTTATAATAACGCAGGTGCAACAGGGTCCATAATTGCGAATTACCTCTTAAGATGATGTGTGCACCCCGGCCGCCATCACCGCCATCAGGCCCGCCTTTGGCCGTGAGTTTATTGCGCATGAAGTGCTTGCTACCGGCTCCGCCATGTCCACTGCGGCAGAACACCCTGATCTGATCTACAAAATTTGATTTTTCCATTCGAAGGGCAAAGGTCCGTAAAATTCAGCGACCAGCGGCAGTTATCTGTTCTTTAACATGGTCGATCAGGCCAAAAAGTCAATAAGGCGTTACATTTGTATAGAATAAAACGATAAACATATGCTGATCAAAATGTTACTGATCCCCGGACTGTTCATATTGAGTTGCGGTCCTACAAAGTCCGGCGGTATGGGGGAGAAGAATGATTCAGTCATGGTTGTGAATGCCGGAAAAGATACCTCCGTTGCCGGTGATTTTAAGAATGATCCTGCCGGCATACCGCCCTGCATACAGAAAAAGATCGATTCCTTTAAGGTGGCGGAGAAACACGTGCAGCCGCAAAAAGTGGTGGAATACCGGTACAAAGGTAAAAAGGTGTATTATGTTGAAATGCCCTGCTGCGATTTTTTCAATGAAGTTTACGACGACAAGTGCAATCTCCTGGGTTCGCCGGACGGCGGTTTTACGGGAAAGGGCGACGGGCGGTTACCCGATTTTCATGAAACGGCAACCAACGAAAAACTGATCTGGAAAGCCGTTCAGTGACCGGCCTTCTTCCAGGTGTCATAAACCGGGGCTTGTATTTTCCGGTCTGCCGGAATTTCCCTTAAAGGTTCACATGCCGCCCATCCGTTGAACATTTCTTGGGGTAGCTGTTGATATAAACGCGTGCCCTCCGTTTTCCAGGCCATCATCTCATCACTCACCGTTCTTATTTTTTTTGCCGGGTTGCCCACGATCAGGCTTCGGGATTCAAATTGTTCATCCGCCTTGATGAAACTCAGAGCGCCTACGATGCATTCGTCTCCCAGCACCACATGATCCATGATCACGGCATTCATGCCCACCAGGCAATTGGCGCCGATCGTGGCGCCATGGATCACCGCGCCGTGCCCGATATGGGCACCCGCTTTCAATAGAACCGTTACACCGGGGAACATGTGTAGGGTACAATTCTCCTGCACATTGCATCCGTCTTCCAGGATGATCTGTCCCCAGTCGCCACGGAGGGCCGCACCCGGACCGATATAGCAATCCTTCCCGATGATCACATTGCCGGTTACGGCTGCGAGAGGATGGATGAAGGAGGATTCGTGTACAACCGGAATATAGTCTCCGAAAGAGTAGGTCATATCAGCGATTTGTTCGTTCTGAAACAGGTTCCTTTGAAAAGGGCCACGATATGGTCGTGCTGGTTGGTGATGGTGATATGATAGAGCCCGGTACTTTTGCCGTTGTGCAATTCCTTCGCTTCAGCGGTAAGGATATCATCAACATGAACGGGTTTGGTGAAATTGATGGAAGTGTCGAGGGCGACGGATAACACATTGCGGTTGTTACAGGCGAAGGCGAAGGCGCTGTCGGCCAGCGAGAATGCGATACCGCCGTGCACGATACCGAAACCGTTGATCATTTCGGAACGGACGGTCATTTTGATCTTGCTGTATCCTTCTTTGATGTCGAGCACTTCGACACCCAGCCATTTGCTGAAACCGTCGTGCTGCATCATATGGTCAACGACCTGTTGCGGGGTGGGTGGCATAAGAAAAATTAATGTTCAATATTCAACGATCAATGCTCAATGTTCATTCAGACGATCACAAACCCCTGAATCTTGCCTCCCTTTTCTCCAAAAAAGCACTGATCCCCTCGGCATAATCATCCGTAAGCGCCGCTTTTTGCTGGTATTCATCCTCCAATAACAGTTGCTCCTCCCAGGAATTGGTGAAGGAATGGTTGAGGGCGTGCTTGGTATAGGCCAGCCCCTTCGTTGGCATTTGCGCCAGTGTTTTGGCCAGGGCAAGGCTTTCTTCCGGGAAAGAACTATTGGTAAAGACCTTATAGATCAACCCGATCCTTTCCGCTTCATGAGCGCTGAGCTTATCACCCGTCATCATCAGCGCACTGGCTTTTTGCCAGCCAATGAGCCTGGGCAAAGTGAAAGTTCCGCCGCTGTCGGGGATCAGTCCGATCTTGCTGAAGGCCTGTATGAAGGAGGAAGACTCCGCAGCAACCACCACATCGCAGCATAAGGCGATATTAGCGCCAGCTCCCGCCGCCACGCCATTCACCGCCGCGATCACGGGTTTAGCCATATTGCGGATCCTTTTCACGATGGGATTATAATGTTCTGCAAGGATCTGTTTGATCTCGATCTTCTCATCGCCAACGAGTTCGCTGATGTCCTGACCGGCGCAAAAAGCCTTGCCCGCGCCGGTGATGTACACCGCCCTCACTTCATGGAAAGAAGCGGCCTCATCGAGCCTGGCCTGCATCAGCAGGGCCATTTCGCGGTTGAAGGAATTGAATTTTTCGGGCCGGTTCAGCGTGATATGGGCCACCGAATGGCGTATCTCAAATAGGATGGAACTCATATAATTGCTTTGTGGCATAAAGATAATAAATCCCCGGTCTTGAGCCGTCTCAATAATGGAAGAGATCAACGGGGATGAATCACCTTGATGGGTGATTGCCCGTCTGATCGTTGAGACTACTTTTGAGAACAGCAAAAAACAAACTACATTTAAAATGCGATAGAAGGGAAGCTGGTTTAAAGGGATTCCCTGTGTAGTTGGTGAAATTTAAACCGGGGTTCATGAAATACCTGCAAGTCTTTATTTTTCTGTTACTGGCGGCATCAATGTCTACCCGGGGTCAGGACGCTGCCCAGGTAAGACTGTCAGATTCGCTCAATATACTTCAGCTTTTTAAAAAGGGGGATGAGGCGGTTGCCAGGAAAGATACGGCCGCCGCGTTCAGGATCTTCAGCGAGGCCCGTAGCCGCGCCCGAAAGGCCAATTTCACCCAACTGGACCTGCGTTCTTCGATCAAGATCGGCGATATGTTCTACGCTTTTGAAACCTATCACCGGGCCTTTGGGAATTACAGCCAGGCGAAAAACACGTTTATCAATGGCGAAGCGGATGAACTGGTCGCGGAAGTGACCATCGCCCTGGCCCGTACACAATACCACCGCGGTAACTACCGGCTGGCGGTCAATAATTTCGTGGAAGCCCTTCAACTGGCCCGTAAACTGAACAATAAGGTCTATGAAGCGGAGGCTTTGGAGAACCTGGGCCTCTTATACAATTCCTTCCAGGGCTTCAATGAAGGGACCGCTTATTATATCAGGGCCTACAAGATAAAACTTAATATCAATGATGAAAAAGGAGCGGCCCGGGTTGCACAGATCTTAGGAGAGACCTATTACCGGAAAAGGATGTTCGATTCAGCCCTGTATTATTCGGACCTCGCCGGCGCGATGGCCTCTAAAAAAGGGATGGCCACAGAAGCCTATATGGCTGAATTGAACAAGGCCATGTCATTCATCCGGTTGAAGAACTGGCCTGAAGCGGAAAAGATCCTCAACCGGCTTGAAACTCAGGTCTATAACAACCAGGACGAGAACCGGCGCCTGCGGTATGAGATCTGTTGGGGAAATTATCATCTTTCCAGGGGGAATACGGAAAAAGGGCTTGCCTTTTATAACAAGGCAAAAAAAATAGCGGATGAAAATGCCTTTCCCGAAATGAATGCGCTCGTATACCGGAACATGGCCGAAAGTTATTATGAACGGAACGACCTGAAAGAAGCCTATGAACATTTTACCCGGTACAATAATTACATCACCCAGATGTATTCCGGGAGGAACCTGGCCAACCTTGGTTCCCTGGAGAACATCATGAACGCGAGCACTTCCAAGGATGAGGCGAAACTGCTCGCCATGGAGAACGGATTGAAACAAAGCGAGCTGGAAAGGGAGCGGCTGATGCGGCAAAACCTGGAAATGGAGAATGCGCTTACGGATTCATTGCTGGCGAAAGAGAAGGGGTTGAGTGACGCCCTGCAAAGGGAAAATGTATTTCGGGAGAATGAACTGAAAAAAGAGACCGTACTTAAAGCGGCCCTTGACCGGGAGAACAAATTAGCGGCCCAGCAGTTGCGCAGGGAAAAGACGATCAAATACGGGTTGATGATGGGGTCCTTCCTGTTGTTGCTACTGGGAGGCGTTATCCTGTACCAGTACCGTAAGCAGAAGAAAAAGAACAGCATCATCCAGAAACAGTCGGACGACCTGCAGGTATTGATGAAAGAGATCCACCACCGGGTGAAGAACAATTTACAGGTGGTCTCCAGTCTGCTCGACCTGCAAAGCCATACCATCACCGATTCACAGGCCAGCGCCGCGGTGAAAGAAGGAAAGAACCGGGTTCAGAGCATGGCGCTTATCCACCAGAACCTATACACCGAAGGCAATATCAAGGGGATCCGCGTGAAGGAATACATCACCAACCTGCTCCAGGCCCTCTGCCATTCATACAACATCACAACGGAAAAGGTGGATATCGTTGCCCGCATCGACGACCTGAACCTGGATGTGGATACGATGATCCCGCTGGGACTTGTTTTGAACGAACTGGTGAGCAATGCGTTCAAATACGCATTCAATGACCGGCAAAAGGGCAGTCTGGATATCCTGCTGCAGGAAAAAGACGAAAAACTGTTCCTGAAAGTGAGCGACAACGGGGTGGGTTTCCCGGCGGATGTGGATCTGAAATCGGCCAGGTCATTCGGATTGAAAATGATCAAGGCCTTTGCACAGAAACTGAAAGCCAAACTGGAAGTGTACAACAACAACGGGGCCGTGGTGGAAATGCAGATCTCAAAATTCAAAGTAGCATGAGTAAATTCAAGATACTGATCGTTGAGGATGAACCCGTGATCGCGGAGAATATTTCCATTTACCTCGACAATAATGATTTTGAAGTAAGCGCCATCGCTTACGACAGCGATGAGGCCATCGAACAGCTGGAAGCCAATACACCCGACGCGGTGATCATGGACATCAACCTGGAAAGTGAACAGGACGGGATCGATATCGCGGGCTATATCAACAGCAAGATCCACATCCCTTTTTTATTCCTAACCTCTTATTCGGATAAGCATACCCTCGACCGGGCCAAGGCGGTGAAACCAAGCGGGTATATCGTAAAACCCTTCAACGAGAAGACCCTCCTGGCCTCCCTGGAGATCGCCATCTCCAATTTCGCATCGGAAGACAACCAGACACAACCCGCGCTGGACATGGAAAAGATCAATCAGCATTTGCTTTCGCCCCTCACCGAACGGGAGTTCCAGCTCGCCGGACTGGTCTACAACGGGGTCACTAACAGTCAGATATCCGAACAGCATTTCATCTCCCTCAACACCATCAAGACCCACCTCAAGAACATCTACCTGAAACTGGATGTGAATACCCGCTATAACCTCATCGTGCGACTCCGTCAGCTGATGAACAAATAGCGGTATAAAACCACCCTTTTGGGTGATAAGCCGTGTCCTTTCCTGCATCATATTTACAGGGAACCAAATACCCTGTTATGAAACGAGGTCTCCTGGCATACCTGCTGTTTTTTACCGCTATCCAAACAACCAACGCTCAAAGCCTTGCCGTCAATGCCACCGGAGCCGCGGCCAACAGCAGCGCCATACTGGATGTAAGCAGTACGTCTAAAGGGGTGCTGATCCCACGAATGACGAAGGCCCAGAAGAATGCGATCGCTGCACCCGCATTGGGCTTATTGGTGTATCAGGCGGTGCCCGATAGTGTGGGATTTCATTATTACAGCGGATCGGCCTGGATATGGCTCAATCCTTCAGTTGGCAGCGGTAACAATTGGAATATAACCGGTAATGGGGGCACAGATACGTCATTGAATTTCCTGGGTACAACGGATAACATGCCACTCCGGTTCAGGCAGAACAATTTGCTGGTGGGGCAATGGAATACCAATAACGGCACTTATTTTCTGGGTAAATGGGCGGGAAGAAGCAATACTTCCGGCAGTCATAATATCGGGATCGGGGACAGTGCATTGTACAGCAATACCACTGCCCTGGGAAATGTGGCCATCGGTTACCGGGCATTGCGGAAGAATATCGCTTCCTCTCAAAACACGGCCATCGGTTACCAGGCGTTATATTCAAACACGTCAACCGACAATACGGCGATCGGTTACAATGCACTGAATGCGAATACCACCGGTTCGGTGAATACGGCCGTTGGCAGCCAGGTCTTGTTCAGTAATACCACCGGATATGGTAATACTGTCGTGGGCGAATCCGCCATGTTTTCCAACATAAGCGGTCATTCCAATTCCGCTTTTGGAGGCGGTGCATTGAGCTCTAATCTTTCCGGCGTCCATAACCTGGCGCTGGGTGTCAATACAATGCTGTTGAATGAAACGGGCGACAGGAATATCGCCTTGAGTACCGCATCACTGTATAATAACCTGAGTGGAGACGCGAATATCGGGATCGGTTATTTCAGTCTGCGGAGTAATGTGTCCGGCAGTCATAATATCGCCATCGGCGACAGCGCGGGTTATAGCAATGGCAGCCTTTCCCAATTGGTGGCGATCGGCAGCAAGGCCCTGTTTGCCAATACGGGGGGAACAAACCTGACAGCCATCGGAGACTCGGCTTTATATAACAATACGACCGGGTATAAGAATATCGCTTTGGGTAATTCCGCCCTGGTGAAGAACAGTACGGGTTTTCAAAACCTGGCGATCGGATACAATGCGCTAAAGGACAATCAAACCGGTTTCGCCAATATCGCCATCGGCGATTCGGCTTTACCCCGAAATACCAGCAACTGGAATATTGCCCTCGGCAGGTTTGCACTTTTGGAAAACATTACCGGCGATAAAAATATTGCCATTGGTGATGTGGCACTGCGTGCAAATGTTTCGGGTGCCAATAATGTAGCAATTGGATATGCTTCCCAGGCTGAAGCAACTACAAACAACAGGAATAATACTTCATTAGGTTTCAGAACTGCCGTTAGTTTGCAGGGATATTCCAATACAGCCATAGGCGGCGATGCGATGGGCAGGCCGGCAACAAGTTATACCGTTAACAATACAGTGGCTGTTGGAGATAGCGTATTATTTAATATTGCCACCGGTGCCAGCAATAATACGGCAGTTGGTACCAAGGCTTTATTCACAAACAGTAGTGGACGAACCAACACTGCCATTGGCGCAAGGGCATTGTATGATAACACAATAGGTAGTTATAACGTGGCTATTGGCGATAGTGCCGCTGCCAACAGCAGCACTCTTTCTCACCTGGTGGCTGTGGGCAGCAAGGCGTTATACAGCAATACAGGAGGCTCCGACATTACGGCGATCGGCGATTCGGCCCTGTACAGCAATTCCAGCGGAGATTTTAATACCGCGGTGGGTAATGGGGCGTTAAGAAAAAACACGACCGGGATGGATAATGTTGCCCAGGGAAACAAGGCTTTATATAGTAATACTACCGGGGGTAACAATACGGCTATAGGGAATAATGCGCTTTATTCGAACATTACCGGCGTTTCAAATACAGCGTTGGGATACGGAGCGCTAAACAAAAACACGCAAAGCAATAATACAGCCATTGGTTACAACGCCATGTCTGAGAGCACCTCCGGTTTACAGAACACGGCCATCGGCGGACTTGCACTTCAGAACAACGGCCCGCTGGGTTATTATAATGTTGCCATCGGTTATGGCACTTTACAGGATAATACCGGTACTTATAATATCGGGATCGGGAATGACGCACTGAGCCAGGCATCCGGTAATGCCAATATCGGGATCGGTCATCAAACCTTATGGGTGAATACAACCGGTATGGCCAATGTGGGATTGGGGTATTATACCTTGCGTACCAATACCACCGGAAGGACCAATATCGGGATCGGCCAGGCGGCTTTGTTTGATAACTCCACGGGTAGTTATAACGTAGCGATCGGCGACAGCGCCGGGTACAACAACACGGTTTCCAACCTGGTGGCCGTTGGAAGCAAGGCTTTATGGAACAATACCACCGGTACCGGAAACACGGCCATCGGATACCGAAGCCTCTACAGTAATGTTACGGGGGGTACCAATACCGTCATCGGTAATTCGGCGGGATATCTGAACACGGGCAGTGGTAATGTGTTTGTGGGGTATAATGCGGGATATAATGAAGCGGGCTCGAACAAATTATACATCGACAATTCGAATACTGCAACACCCCTCATTTACGGAGATTTTTCAACCGACCTGTTAAGGGTGAACGGAACCCTGAATATCAATAATGATTATTCCTTCCCCATTGCCGATGGATCGACCAACCAGGTATTGCGAACCAATGGTGTGGGTACAGTTAGTTGGGCAACAGTAAGCGGAGAAAGTACCACCGCAAATAACGGGCTAACGCTTACCGGCAGCAATGTGGCATTGGGCGGAACTCTCTTAAGCAATACCACTTTAACACAGGCCAATTTTAATTTGGTACACAACTTGAATGGCAATGGTAATTTGCTGATCAATACGCTCACGAACGATGCGTTTACCGTATTGAACAATGGCAATGTGGGTGTCAATACCAATAACCCGTTATATAAACTGCATTTTGCAAACAATACCGGCGGCACCACCAACCTGGCCAATACGTTCATGATACAGAACACGAATGCCGGTACCACGGGACAGGCTACCCTGTCATTCAAGAACGGGGGGCCAGATGGCTTGCCGGGCAACAGGGCCTGGATAACGGGTATGAATGCTTTTGATAATTATGCCATCGCCTATGGAGATTCTTTAACCGGAAGCAATGCGATCGTAAGGGTTGATACAGCAGGGTATGTGGGGATCTATCCATCGGGTACCCCGAAAAGCAGATTGGATGTGGTGGGTAGCTTTGGTAATGCCATCCGAACCACGACCACGACCACTACATTGGATGAAAACGATCATACCCTGGTGATCGGCACTGCCGCAGGAAGCATAACGATCACGTTGCCTGCTGCCGCCGGTACGGCCAGGAGGGTGTATGTGATCGTGAACAGGAGCGTTTCCGTACAAACGGTCAGCTCTTACCTGGATTTTTCGGGTAGTTCAACTTCGGTACCTCCAAACAGCTCCATCACCCTCCAGAGCAATGGCAGTAGCTGGTTCAGGATACAATGATCTGCAGTTAATGAAATGACCCGGGAAAACCACCCGAACGGGTGAGGAGAGCATGCAGGAATATTAACATCTTTAAAAATAGAAATTTGTCATTTAAAAAAGTATAAAAATGAAAATGAAATTTTTACTTTTAGCCTTCATCTTCGGAACAACCGGAATAACTGGGCTTGCCCAGGGAAATGGGAAACAGAAATCCAAACAGCCGAATAATTTTTCCTGGGGTGAATCGGGCGGGCAACCCACCAATAAGGTAAAGAAACAGGGGACCAATGCGAATACGCAATCTGCGAACAGATCATCCGGAACACAGTCGGCTAACAGATCCGGATCTCAAAAACAATTGCGGGCAGAGGATTCAATATTGATGATCAAGTCGCCAAAGACCAGGGTGAAAAACATGTAGGATGAATTGAAAGAACGGGTGAGACAAAACGCAATAAACAAAAGGGCGGAAAAAACAGCGATCAATCAACGGTATAAAAACAAGCCAGCACATATGACTAAACCTTTATCCATTGCTTATAGCCTATTTATCCTTTTCATTTTATCAGGCTGCGAATTCAACTGTTCGGTAGGAGAAAATAAATCCGTCAAGGCCAAGCCGGTCACTTCAAATGATAATACCCCGCTGAACGGGGCTACCATAAAAAATAATATAGATATAGAAGCGACGGGTGTCAAATTGAACTCGGCCTATCTGAGGGATGCGCAAAGGAAGCCATTGACCGAGAATCTTACTGCGGTGGGGGATAAGATATATCTCTACCTGGAAACCGATACGGGTTGGGTCAAGCAGAACGGCAAGTCATACCTGGGAGCAGCCGAAAGACTGACAACATCAAATGGGAAGGTCATCGTGGATGCCCCGGATATTTTCAGGGATTACGAAGAAAGCGGTTTGCCTGCCATGGAATCGGAAGTGATCACCTTGTCTGCCGTACTCACACAGGCCGATCCCGCAGTTGACCACTATATTGTCCGGTTCAGGGTATGGGATAAAAAGGGGAGCGGGGAGATCAAGGGCAGCTATACATTCAAGATCAAATAAAGGCATCGGCTAATCACCAATTCATATTTCAAAACCCTTTCTTCAAAAACTGTAAACATGAAAAAACTGTTCTTATTACTCATCGTAAATTTCGCCATTTCCGTTTCTGTGAATGCCCAATGGCGTTTCATCGCCGATAAATGGGTGTCTTTTGGCGTTGACCACGACGTGATCGTGACCGGTAATACCAATGATGACTTCAGGCAACTCAAACTGAAAGTGACCAACGGGCCCTTGAAGATGTACGATATGAAGGTTTATTTCGACAATGGTACCGTTCAGGATGTAAACATCCGTCTTCGCATTCCTCAGGGTGGAGAGAGCCGTGTGATCGATCTGGATGGCGGGCTTCGTCACATCAAGCGTATTGAATTCTGGTACGAGACCAAGGGTTTCAGTAAAGGTAGGTCACGCGTAGCGGTATGGGGTAACCGGTAAGACGGCACCATGAACAACTGTGAGGCCTTTGCCAGCCAGGGATCAGTCCAGCCTGATATCGTAATAAACATACCCCTTCAACTGGTAGGTTGATAGAACGGTTTGAGCCGTTAAGGCCAGTTTAATGCCCGGAACCAGGTTTTCATCTTCGGTCTTCAAAAAGGTCATGGCTTGTCCGCAAACGATGAACTTGACCCCGAAGTTCTGGAGTTCTTTAATGATCGCGATGTTGGGATTGTCGGTCTTGAACTTTCTTTTGTAT
The DNA here is from genome assembly GCA_016721725.1 of Chitinophagaceae bacterium. Lineage (GTDB taxonomy): Bacteria > Bacteroidota > Bacteroidia > Chitinophagales > Chitinophagaceae > Ferruginibacter. Next base: position 1,129,052 of record JADKHN010000001.1, read on the forward strand.
TCTTCATTTTTGAGGAATGCGAAAATGGCGCCGGCATGGACCGCCACCACCACGTCGATATTCTTCTTAGGGATACCGGCTGCCACATGCAGGTTTATTTTTCTGGCCACCTCACTCAAACCACCGTTGATCTCCTTGGGTGCTTCTTTTTCCATTCCTTTAGTGGCAAAGCCGGTCAGTTCCATCAGCAATTTATAAGGCATCTTGGTATCCGGGAATTCATTGATGCCTTGTACGGGAGCGACCCCTCCCCATATGCTGCTTTTGATCGCGGGGTACACGGGTCGGTAGGGTTCTGTGGTCACCAGGGGATACATGATCGGAAAGATCTTCTTCATAACCGACTCTCCGGCGAATTTTTCGACCAGTGACCTGGCGTCCTCGAGATCCAGGCTGTCTCCTTTTTGGTTCTTTATCTTTTCCAATATACCGGTGTATTCAGTATTGATCATTTTCAGCATGGTCGTATCCAGCAAAGCCATGTTCACTTTTTTCCGGAACGATAATTTGGCATGAGCGGCTTTGAAGTCCTCGGTGAACGCCTGTTCGAAATTCTTCCCTCCCTGTTTCTCACTCATCCTGGCCCGGGCATAACTCTTCAGTTCCATGCTTTCGGAGGCGTCGTTCTTTTTGCCTTGTAAGGAATCTATCGTTTCGATCGTTTTGGGATAATCTTCAGCGATCAGGAATAAGGCCCCAACTTTGTCAAACTCCTTTTTTTCCTTTTCCGTCAGGCCGGCTACCACCTCGCGGGCGAGTTGCGGGATCGCACGGGTTAGCGCTACCGAATCGGTATGAAGCGAAGCCGGGAAATAGAACTTCTTGTTGCCGCTGTCGGCCGCGTTTTTTTCCGTAGCCTGTGAAAAACCGGAATGAATAAAAAAGAGCATACTGATCAAAAGGGCGAAATGACGTTTCATAAACAGGGTTAAATTGATAAAGGGAGTTGGTTGCGTTGCGGAAAGTAATAAAAATAATCAATACTCCGCTTTTTTTAAGGGAATTCCACCCTGCTGGTCAGGAGTGGTGCATTATCAAATGGGCATTGTCGTTAGTGACACTTGAAATAATCGAAGGGCTCCTTGCAATCATTGCATTGATAAAGCGATTTACAGGCGGTGCTGCCGAATTCGCTGATGAGCCTGGTATTGGAGGAATGACATTGCGGGCATTCGATGACCCTGTCTGACGTCTCGTCTGACAGGGGTACCGGTGGAGCAATGCCATACTCCTTCAGTTTTCTTTTCCCGTCCTCACTCATCCAGTCTGTCGTCCAGGCGGGGGCGAGTACGGAGGTCACTTTCACTTTTTTATAACCCTGTTCCAGCAAAGCCATTTTAATATTCATGGTGATCATATCCATCGCCGGGCAACCGGTATAGGTGGGGGTGATGATGACCTCCACTTCACCCTGGTTGATCTTTACATCCCGTATGATGCCCAGGTCGGCGATCGTTAAAACGGGGATCTCGGGGTCGCAGACCTCATCGAGGATCTTCTTTATTTTTTGCAGTTCAATATCCGGCATAGAGGTAAGTTAAGGCGATGGTGTCAAAAACGGCATGGCAAATGATCGCATACCACAGGTTTCTTTTATGATACAGCATCAGCGCATGGTAAACCGAACCCGCCATAAATGCGTTGATCACGCCTTCGGCCCCCAACTGAAAATGGTATGCGGCAAAGATCACGTTGGACAGTAAAAAGGCGACGGGTACGGCAATCTTTCCGGGCATCATTTTTTCCAACCGGGTGAACAGGAAACCATGGAAGACCAGTTCTTCATAGAAACCTCCCACGATCCAGCCCATGGCCAGTAGGAAAAGATAGAAGGGGGTGTTGTGCCTGATCGAAGCGAAATCGCCCAGGTCGGCAGGGGGCAGTTCGGCCAGTTGGTTCAGCAGGGGAAAGAAAACCCAGGTCAAAAAAGCGAATAACCCGATCGCGGCCAGTGAACCGATCAGCAGGGCCTTAAAGGTGAACTTGTTCAGGCTGAAACCAACCGTTGAAAAATCCTCTTTATAATATTTGAGGAAGATCCATATAAATAACAATACCGGCAGGCAATAGCCGAAAGGGAAGGGAATGATCCCGGTATGAGGAATACAAACCACCAGCGCGATCGCGAGCAGGGGATAAATTATTTCTTTGAGGATCTTCATGATCGGTTACCAGCTGGCCCCGGGGTAGGTTCGCTGTAGGGTTTGCATTTCGGCCAGGATATAGCCCATGTGCTCGGTATGGGTACCGGTCTTACCACCGCTTTGCATGAAGACCTTCTCCGGAACCGCTAAACCGGCATCACCAAAGACCCCTTTTATCTTTTCAAGCCAGGCCGACGCGAAAGCGGAAACATCCGGTCCGGCTTTTAATTCAAATTCAGCCGGCATGAACAATTCTCCGGTGTATGGCCATAATTCATTCACGGCTTTGATCATACGGTCATGGCTCTCTTCCGTTCCGTCGCCCAGCCTGATCACCCATTCACTGCTCCAGCGAAGATGGTAGGCCACTTCTTTGAGTGCCTTGGCGGCTATCGCAGACAGTTGTTCATCGGCACCCGAACTCAATTTTTCGTACAGCAGGTATTGATACTGACTGAACAGGAACTGCCTTAAGATGGTCTGGCCCCAGTCTCCATTAGGCTGCTCAACCAGTAAGCAGTTCTTGAATTCCCGTTCGGTACGCAGGTAGGCCAGTTTATCTTCATCCGTATCGCCACCGATGAGCTTCGCAGCATACTGGTAAACATTCCTCGATTGCCCGATCAGGTCGAGTGAGATATTGGTGATCGCGATATCCTGCTCCAGGACAGGTCCGTGTCCGCACCATTCGCTGTTTCGTTGGGCGAGGATAAGGCTGTTGTCGGCGAGATGGAGTATATAGTCGATCAGCGAACTATTCATCTGTGCAATCATTTAATCTTTTTAAACTGTGATCACATATGGTTTACTTCATCCGGCAACTCATAAAAAGTCGGGTGCCGGTAGATCTTGTCTTCCGCGGGTTCGTAAAAGCATTCCGCATCATCGGGATTGGAAGCGTGGATATATTTGCTTTCTACGGCCCAGATGCTGATGCCTTCCTGCCTGCGCGTATAGACATCGCGTGCGTTTTCGATGGCCATGGCGGCATCGGTGGCGTGGAGGCTGCCCACATGTTTATGGTCGAGGCCCTGCTTGCTGCGGACAAAGATCTCCCAGAGCGGCCATTGAGCCTTGTCTTCAGATCTGGCCGTTTCACCGGCTCCACCAGCTTTGTCTTCCGGGATATCACCGTAATAGAATTTTCGGATCGCTATTTTCATACCTGTTTTTTTTTAAAAATTTTAAAACCTCCAACCTCCAACCTCCAACCTCCAACCTCCAACCTCCAACCTTCAACCTTTTCAGGCTGCCGCTTGTTTCTCCCTCGCCGCTTTCTTCTCCGCATGTACTTTTGCCGCTTCCCTCACCCAGGCTCCGTCGTTATGGGCTTTCCTGCGTGCCTCCAGCCTCTGTTTATTGCAAGGGCCGTTGCCTTTGACGACGTTCCAGAATTCCTCCCAGTTGATCTCACCGTAATCATAATGCTTTCTGTTTTCATTCCATTTAAGCTGGTCATCGGGCAGTCTCATGCCCAGGGTCTTGATCTGTTCTGCGATCATATCCACGAACTGCTGGCGTAGCTCATCATTGGTCTTTCGTTTGATCTTCCATTTCATGCTCTGGTCACTGTTGGTGCTTTCGCTGTCTTTGGGGCCGAACATCATCAGGCTGGGCCACCACCAACGATTGATCGAATCCTGGCACATGGCTTTTTGTTCATCCGTTCCCCTCGATAAAGACAACAGGATATCAAATCCCTGGCGCTGGTGAAAACTCTCTTCCTTACAGATGCGAACCATGGCCCGGGCATAGGGACCGTAAGAGGTTCGGCAGAGCATGACCTGGTTCAGTATCGCGGCTCCGTCCACGAGCCAGCCGATGGCGCCCATATCGGCCCAGGTGATGGCTGGATAATTAAAGATGGAAGAATATTTGGCCTTGCCGCTGAGCAGGTCAGCGATCATTTCGTCGCGACTCATCCCCAGGGTTTCCGCGGCCGAATACAGATACAATCCATGACCGCCTTCATCCTGTACCTTGGCCAGCAATATCGCCTTGCGTTTCAGGGTTGGAGCTCGGCTGATCCAGTTTCCTTCAGGCAGCATGCCTACTACTTCGCTGTGCGCGTGCTGACTGATCTGGCGGATATTGGTTTTCCGGTAGGCATCCGGCATCCAGTCGCGGGGTTCGATCTTGGTTTCGGCATCGATCTTGTCCTGGAATAACTGCTCCAGATTGGTAATGGACATAGGTTTCCGTTTAGGTGGTAAAAATAGTAAAAAAACTAACAACTGTTAGTTCTTGTGCCTGATCAAAAAAAAGCGGCTCCAGAGAGCCGCCCGGAAAAGATAAGCAGTTAATTTATCTGTGCTTCCGTAAACTGATCATTCCATTCCCGGATCAACGGGCATAAACCCCGTTAGGACTGACCACGCTTGCGGGACCACCGCTGATCCCTACAGGAGGGATGATGATGTCGATCTCGGCGCCATTCACTTTCAGGGAAGCTTTTTGTGCGTGGATCTCCACGCCTTGCTGGTAAAAGGGCGGCATGGCGGCGGGTTCCCGGTTAATGAGATAGGGAGCGCTGAAATCAGACATTTCCAATTCAAAAGTGGTTTCACCTACCGTGCATTTGGCATAGGCGCTGTCTGCATTGATCTTGATATCGATGGTCGCATCCAATACGGGTGCATTTTCAAAAGGCGTGCCGGCGAAAATATTTGGACCGAAGTAAGCGCCCACCGTTGCGTCCGTACCTACAAAACCGAATACGGCAGGGGCCGCTTGGGGATCGGGTTGCCAGAAGATCATGCCACTGGGGGCATTGCCCACAGGTGTATTCACCATACGGCCCAGGTGAACGATCACATTGGGCATCTGAAGATCTGGAGCTGTTACGGCTACCAGGTCAACACCACCTTCCCAGCTCATCCATTGTTTTACGTTTGTCATGATTTTGATTTGAATTGCGTTAATGATATAAAATGTAAATGTAACCCCGCCTTGGCGGGAAAATATACCTTCTACAGGGTATTTTAGGATAAAAACAGGTTTTAAACCCAGTTGTTCTTATGCGCCAGGCTGATCACCTGGGCCTTGCTGTTGACGTGCAGTTTCTGGTAGATATTGGCGATGTGTTTGCGGATGGTGAGCACACTCAGGTTCAGTTCAACCGATATGCGTTTGGCGTCCCATCCCTTTACCATGTGTTGGAGGACCTCCTGTTCCCTTTCGGTCAAAATTTTAGGGATGGCCGCCGTGGTTGCCACATCAGACGAGGATTTGCTAAGCAGGGACATCGTTTTACGGGCAATAGCCGGACTCATGGGAGCGCCACCATAAGTGATCACATTGAGTATGGCTTCGTGCAGGGCTTCCGCCGGTTCGTGCTTCAGCAGGTACCCCGAAGCACCGGCCTTGATGGCTTCAAATATTTTTTCATCGTCATCAAAAACGGTCAGCACAACAAAATGGATCTGCGGGTATAACGATTTCGCGATCAGGATGGTTTCGATACCATCCATTTCAGGCATTTCTAGGTCCATGAAAATGACCTGTGGTAATTGCTGATGCGGAAGTCCTTTCAGGTGCTCAAGGCATTCATGCCCGTTGTTGGAAGAGAAAATGACCGTCAGGTCCGGGAATGCATTTATTTTTTGCATAAATGTTTTCCGGTTGATGTTGTTGTCTTCCGTAAGTGCTACTGAAAAGTTCATAATCTGATATAAAATTCACTTACACAGGTCAGAAAATCTATAATCAATTTGTAGTAGGTGAAATCACCACATCGGTTCCATGCTGTTCATTGGCCTGCCAGCTGATATTCCATCCGGCTTCCCGGCATCTGTTCTTCATATTGATCAATCCGTTCCCGCTTCCCATTTTCTTGTCGATCTCTGCGATGCCCTTACCATCGTCCGAGATGGTGATCTTCCAAATGCCTTCACTTTCAAAATAAACCCTGATGTTTTTGGCCATACTGTGTTTCAGGGCATTGATGATGGCCTCTTTGGAAACCTGGAACAGGTTAAATGCCTGAGCCGGGGGAAGCAGTTTATCGGCATGGATTTGTTCAAAGACCTCCATGTTGATCTGCGGATAAGAATTCGCGATGCGCTGAATAAAGATCTTGATCCTGTCGCTGATCGCGGTAAGGGAAAGATTTTCTTTTTTTAAAACCCAGATGGTGTCATTGAGCTGCGAAACGATCGACTGCGCATTGATCTTCAGTTCCTGCAGCGCCAGCAAGTTATCCGGTTGCCTTCCTATCTGGTCCACATTACTGGCAACCGCCGCCGCATAGGCACCCAGGTTGTCGTGCAGGTCCGCGGCGATCCTCTTACGTTCATTTTCTTCGGCCTTGGTGATGGCGATCACGGAACGTATCTTTTCCTCATCCTTCATGATCTGTAGTTTGATGCGTTGTCTTCTGCGGTACTCCCGGAATACCAGCCAGCTGATCAATGTGGCAAAGACCAGCAGGATCAATAATCCGTAAAACAGGTAACTCTTTTTCTGCAGGTCCAGTTTTTGTTTTATGATCAGGGTTTCTTTTTTCTGCAAATCGTATTTGGCTTGCATTTCAGCTAATGAGGCCGCGGAATTTTTTTGATAGACCGAATCTTTCAGGGCGATGATATCTTCCAATACGGACGCATATTTTCCGGTATTGCCCATGGCTTTGTAATTATCCGCCAGGCTGCCGTACAGGAAAAATAGTTTAGTGTCGAGTTTGTATTTTTTTGCGATCTCAATCCCTTCTTTGCAAACGGCAATCCCTTTTTCGGGTTGGCCATTGTTGGCGTAATAAAGCCCGAGTTGCGAAAGATCGGATGCGATATAAAAAGGATCTCCGATCAACTTCCTGATCTCCACCACTTCTTTCAGCACGGGTTCGGCGGCCCTGGCCTGGCCAATCCTTACCAGTAGCTGGGCTTGTATGGCCAGTGAATTGGAAAGGGCGAAAAGATTCTCATATTTCCTGGAGGAATAAATGGCCTTGTTGATATAATAAAAAGCGGAATCAGCCTGGCCTAAACCGATATAATTGAGCGCCAGGTTGGCGAAAAGGATGCCGTATTTTTGTAAAAGCACCGTATCGGTAGTGGTCCTCTGGGCCTTGAGATGCCAGGCCAGGGATTCTTTTGTCTGCCCCATTTCAAGATAAGCCCATCCGATCAGCGTTTTGCCTTTTATCTGTAAAAGCACATCGTTGTTTTTTTCTCCTCCGTTGATGGTCCGGTTACCCATGTCGATCGCATCACGGTAGTGATTCATCCGCATGAAACACCTGCCTTTTTGATTATAGAGATTAGCTTCCAGGACAGGGTCGTTGATCTTGCCTGTCAGTAGAATGAGGCAGTGCTCAGCCAGGTTCAGCGAAGAATCTACCAACCCTTTGGTGGTCAATGCCCCTGATTCGTAGTACATCGCACGGATCAGGTCATGTAATTGATTGGTTCGGGTAGCGATTTTTTTGGCTTCACCGGTATACATCAACAAAGTGTCGGGATGGAGGGAATACCCTTGTTCACAAAGGTCGAAAATGGCTTTTAGCTTTTCAGTATTGCCGGAAGCCGCATAAACCGCCTTTTTCAGGCTATCGATGGTTTTCGTTTGCCCCTGGCCTGCGAAAGGAAGGAGGAAAAGAAAACAACTGAAAAACAGGGGGCTGCGAAAATTCATGTAAACGATTTATTCCTGCCTATAAATATATCCAATAAAATATTATTGTCCAACGGGTTTCGGCGCTCCTACTACAAATTGAGTATTGAATGAACGGTATTTTGGCGACATTTTTGAAATCGGAAAAGATCATTCCAATAGGGCTCAGTGTGATTTTCAAAAAATGAATGAATGAAAAAAAGGGTATTGTTATTTTTAATAGCCGCTCTAATGCTTAGCGGGCTTAACCTGAAAGGGCAGGTGAGATGGACGATCCTTCCTCCCACCGGGATCAGTTTACCCGGCCAGGCCTGGAATGCACCCGGTTCCAATAATCCAAGCTCTTGTTTGGTGGATACCATCATACTGACCAGTCAGTCTGCCATTGACAATTTCGCTGCAAATTATCCATCCTGTACCAACCCCAAATACCTGTTCATCGACGGCACGGGCGCCAGTCCGGCGATTACCAGCCTTGCAGGCTTAAGCGGACTGAATCAGATTCTGCATAAACTCAGGATCAGCCATACCTCCATCACCAGTTTATCCGACCTTAACAACCTGACTCTCATCGGTGATACGCTGGAGTTGCAGCATAATGTACTGCTCACGCAGATCGGATTATATAACCTGGATTCGCTGGGCTCCATCGTTTTTACGGGTCATCCTCTGTTGAACAGCATTGATGGCCTGAGTAACAACCTGAACACCATCAAATCCATTCATATTGATTCCGCCGCCCTGACCAACCTGAATGGCCTGAGCGGTATCGACAGCATTACCGGGGGGAACCTTGAATTGATGCATACCCAACTTGTCAACTTGAGCAGTTTATCCGGTTTGACCACGATCCTGAACGGTTATTTGTATCTGGAAGTCAATCCGAACATGACCAGTATCGGGCTCAATAATTTGACCCGAACCTGGGGCTTCCTTTTCGGCAATATGCCGAATCTGACCAGTATCGCAGGGCTCAGTAATAACCTGGTCAATACCAATATCGGCACTTTCTGGATGAATAATACAGGTTTGACCAATTTGACGGGAATGGACAGCATCACTTCATCCTCTAATTTTTACCTGTTCAGCAATCCAAATCTGACCTCCCTTCACGGACTGGAAAAACTAAGCGGGAATATCGGCGGCGGAATAACCATTTACAATAACCCGGTACTCACCGATGTTACGGCCCTTCAAAATGTAACTGAAATCAACGATGCAAAATTAGAGATCGCATATTGCAATGATCTGTCAGACCTGACCGGGCTGGGAAACATCACAACGATCGGAAACGGTTTGTGGATAAATGGCAATGGCAATTTGCAAACCCTGGCATCATTGAACAGCGGACTGATCATCCAAAACCTATACCTTGATTCGGTTAGGATCACCAACAATGGACAGCTGGCCATATGTTCATTCGCCCCGATCTGCAGTTACCTGGCCGGCAACGGCGGAGCGATCATTGAAAACAATGCTCCCGGCTGTTCTACCATAGCGGAAGTGGTTACTATTTGCAACAACAATTGCCCGGGCGGCAACGAAAGTACCTGGAACGGGATCAACAGTGATGACTGGAACGATGCCGGCAACTGGACGCCTTCCGGTGTTCCAACTTACTGCACAAAGGTGACCATTCCTTCAGCAACGCCCAATTCCCCATTGGCTGCCGGGAATATTTCGATCGGCGGACTGATCATGGAAAATGGATCAAGTCTGGATATGAACAACTTTGAGCTGCAAGTGACCCGGACATTTAATTTGGAGAACGCCAGTCTTTTGTACGCCAGCCATATAATCGTAACCCGGGCGTATGCCCCAGGTATACAGAGCAGTACTTTGGTTGGCGATTTCACCCTGCAGGATTATGGCGGCTTTACAGAGATCATCGGCAATTACTTCAACGGCAATACGATCCTGAGCGACAGTACGGGAAGAACGGAAAGCAGTTCAACCTTTTTCAACAACTTCTACGGAGACCTCACTTTCACCAACAACAGCAATTACGGGAACAATTACCTGAGCAACGCCTCGCCCTCGCATGATTATGTCCAGGGAAACCTGACGGTTTACAATAATTCCACGGCCAATATTTCGGTTGGCCTTGGTGGCGGAAATCCCCTTTGGGTCAATGGCAACTTTACGGTGAATGCCAGCAGCGGCCGCGTCGACATCAATAACTTCACTTTTGTCGATGGCGCCGATGCGCATATCATTCAAACCGGAACACTTCCGGTTGAGATCAATAACCTGTATATGCAAAAAAACGGGGGAGATGTTTACCTCGATTCCGGAATTCATATCCTGCAGAAACTGCAGCTGGATGATTTCGGAGGATTCATTTTTTCGGATACCAATAAGTTATTGACCCTGGAAAACAACTGTATCGTCAATAAGTCGGTTTACGGAGGCTCGGTGCTGGGTCCTGTAAAAAAGATCGGTAACCAGGGCTTCACTTTTCCCATTGGTGTTTTTGAAAACAATACGTACTGGTCCGCCCCGTTGACCATTTCGGCTCCATCTTCAGCAACCGATGAATTCACCGCACAATATTTTCATCACAACCCGGGTAATGACGGATATGATACTTCATTGTATACACCGGGCTTTGGCGGCATATCCGGAAAAGAATACTGGAAGCTCAACCGCAACAACGGAAGCTCTACTGTAAGTGTGACACTCAGTTACGACAGCTCCAGAAGCGGCCCCGCCCTGTTGTATGAATTCTTACAGGTGGCCGGATGGAATGGATCCTTGTGGAGGAACTGGGGTACGGGCGGATTCAATGGAAATATGTCGGCTGGAACCGTAATCACCAATGGCCCGGTCACCGGTTACGGACCCATGACCTTATCTTTCAAACCCATCAGGAAGCCCGTCATCACCTTGGGCAATGTGGATTCCATACCCTGTGCGGGCACCTATTTCCCTGTTCCATTCTCTCTGGATACCCTGATGATCACCGGCAATATCTTCAGTGTACAGATCTCCGATAGCCTGGGTAATTTTTCGAATGGATTCAATCCTTCATTGGGTTCCAAGGTCTCCGTCTCATCCGATACCATTCTCGCCTATATGCCTTTCATCCTAAACTGGGGAAGTCATTACAAAATTAGAGTGGTGGGGAACCTGCCCCGTGATACAAGTATCAATACAAAAACGGTGATACCGAGCCGGGTACCACAATTGAATTTTTCAATCATCGGTCCCGCACCTTCCTGCATCGGCAATGGAGTACAGAAATATTATCCCAGTATTCATGAGTCCAATACCAATTACAGCTGGACCTTATCTGGCGGAGGAACATTCACCACAAGCGGAGATACGGCGAATGTCACCTGGACCACAACCGGGTTTCATACCCTGTTCCTCACCAGTTCAAATCATTGCGGCAATGGTTTGCAAAAATTTCTGACGGTTGAAGTAAGGCCCCCTTCGCCAACTGACACCCCGGCCATCAATAACACCGGCCGTTGGTTATATTCATCCCTGGCTCCTGCATGGTCGGGATACCAATGGTACAGGAACGGGTCGTTGATCGCAGGTGCCACCAATGCTGCTTATTATGCATCGCTTGCCGGAGCCTACACGATCAGGTATGCCAATTTCTGCGGAAACGGTCCGGTTTCAAACACGATCAGCTTTGCAGCCAATTCAATACCGCAAACCATCATCTTCCCGGCCATGGCCGATAAAACTTATGGTGACGCACCCTTTGTACCCAATGCGACAGCCTCATCCGGATTGCCGGTTGCTCTGATCGTATTGAGCGGCCCGGCTAGCATCAATGCCCAAACCAATCTGCTCACCATTACCGGTACCGGTTTGGTAACAGTGAAAGCCAGCCAGATCGGAGACAATGTCTACGATACTGCGGCACCGGTAACCCGTAGTTTTACCGTGAATAAAGCCCCGCAAACGATCACGTTCCAATCCATCCCTGAACAGAATATCAGCAACGGCTCGGTTGCCCTGAACGCATCTTCTTCTTCCGGGTTACCGGTAATTTACAGCCAGGTATCCGGCCCGGCAACGGTATCCGGGAACCTGGCTAGTTTTACCGGACTGGGAACCGTGACGGTGAGAGCTGCTCAAAGCGGAGATACGAATTACCTGCCCGCCACACCGGTTGACCGGAGTTTTTGTACACGGGTATTTCAACTGAATCCCATTTCCGGATTTACTTTATTATGTCCGGGTGCCGCAACCTATAGCGTAAATATGATTCCGGGTGCAACGTATTTCTGGCGCATCGCCGGTGGTGCCATATTGCCTTCAACATCCAATACCGCCATTGTAACCTGGTCAACTCCGGGAACCTATTCCCTGCTGGTTTCAGCCAGTGGTCCCTGCGGTGCGGCCAGCGCAAATGATACCCTGGTGGTAACCGTGATCAATAGCATTCAACCGGATTCGGTGCATACGATGTTGCCTCCTAACGGGGCGATCAACCAGCAATTGCCGCTTACCCTTTCCTGGGTGCCTGCACAACCCAATCTGTTCTATACATTCGATCTATACCTTTGGAGAGCCGATCTGCCGCAACCCGGAACGCCCTATGCCGCCAACCTGACCTCGGTGAATTATGTGATACCGGTGAACAGCGGCCTGTTAACCAACCAGCCTTATAAATGGATGGTGGTGGCGCATAACGGTTCCTGTACACCGGTTAATACGGGTCCGATACAGCAGTTCACACTGATCCCGCTGCCCGATCTGAAGGTTCAAAATGTACAGGCTCCCACCAGCGCTTTCTCTGGTCAGACCATCGCTATCAACTGGACCGTAAGGAATATCGGTCCAGGGCATACCACCACCAATCAAAACTGGACAGATGCCGTATTCCTTTCTTTTGATACGATACCCAATTTTAGTTTGCCGCCCAATACCAATCCGGGAGCATGGAGCCAATTGAGTTTTCCGATCAGGACCCTGCTCATTGCAACGCGTCCCAATGTAAGTGCATTGGACAGCGGGCAGCAATACAGTAATTCGGTCAACTTCACCCTGCCGGCGAATTACAGCCAGCCGCTCTATGTGTATGTGATCAGCAATTATCCGGCCGGTACCCAGGCTCCCCAGCAGGTCAGCCTGGTGAATGATACGGCCAGGACGCCGCTACCTGTGATCGTCACTTTATCACCCACGCCAGACCTCAGGGTGGATACGGTATTCACTCCTAATACGCTGTTTTCGGGCAGTACGATCAGCCTCACCTATAAAGTGAAGAACTATGGTGTGCTCACTCCGTCGGGTTCAACCTGGACGGATAAGGTCTATATTTCTCAAAGCCCCATCTTCAATATCAATTCGGCGATACCCGTCAAATTACCCCGTCCAAACGGAAGTTATTATCCCAATCCTGTGGATGCTTTTTTCCTGAATAACACTCAATTGTTGGGAGATAGTTCCTATACCCGGAATATCCAGGTGGTGGTGCCCAATTTTATCTTCGGGTCCTATTTTATTTATGTGTTCACCAACGTCACCAATACTTTATATGAAGGCGCCTTGGCAAACAACAATACCAACCGGAGCCTGGTGCAGGTCTTCCTGACGCCAACGCCACACCTGACGGTCAACTTATTAACGGTGCCGGTCACATCTGCCAGTACCACACAGCCCATTGGGGTCAACTGGAATATCAGCAATACGGGGTTCAATGACAATATAGAAAAGAACAAAGGTCATTATATCGTTCCCTTCAGTTCCTGTTCGATTCCCTCCAACGGAACGCCCGGCATATTGTTCAGGGATAGCCTAGGCTTTGGGTCCAGTTACTGGGTCGACCGTACATATCTGAGTACCGATTCCACCGGTTTGAATACCAATACGGCCATATTGGTCAATGAAACGTCACAGGGTATCTTCAACTCCGGATTAAGCGCTGGCGATAACCTCTTCCTCTTTGATTGTAAAATACTGGGTACCAACCCCGGCCAGTTTAATGTAAATACATTCAATGTGGTGAGGTCGGGTTCCAATCATCCCCAGTCCGGCAACTTCACGGTTCCTTCTGATCTGCAACCCGGTAATTATTTTGTGTATGTATTGGCCAATGCCGCAAAAACTGTTTATGAATACCCCGGCACACCAGAAACGAAAAGGAGTGTTTTGCCCATCAGCATCCAAAGGCCTGATGCAACCGTTTCATCTGTTTCGGTCCCCGTTAACGGAACCGGCGGACAGCCCATTACGATCCAGTACAGCATTTTGAATACCGGCCCGGGCTCTGTTTTCAATCATGTGAGAAGGGATAAGGTCTATGTTAGTTCATCCCCGGTCTTCGATGGCAGCGCCCAACTTATTTCTACGCAGATCTATACCGAGAACTTAACCATGGGTACACCGGTGAGCCATTCACTCAGTCATACCTTCCCCGTTTCCACATCGGGCACCCGGTATTTTTATGTGCATACCAATTTCGACAGCGCTTTTCGCGAAACCAATCCCAACAACAACATCAGCACAGGCGCTGCGATCGTGATGGGTCCGGCCACCGCAAACGACCTGGTGGTTTCCAATATTCAGCTGGCGGATACGGTCTATACCATTTATCCCACTTATTTCCGTTATGCCGTTACCAACAACGGTTCGGGAACAACAGCCGGTACGTGGACGGACAGCCTGTTCATCAGTTGTAATTCAACTTTCAGCCCGGCCACCAGTTATTATATCGGTAAAAGAACGCACAATGAAGTGATCACAACAGGTGGCAGCTATGCCGATTCGTTCAACCTGAATATTCGCTTTGCCTTTTACATCAATAACTGTTTCCCGCAGGTAACCAATTCCCTGGCCTATTTCTTCATTAAAACGAATGCAGACAATGTGGTCTATGAAGGTGCGAATGGCAATAATAATGTTACCGGTACGGGGATTCGTGTATTGATCAATCCCCTGGTGGATCATATTGTTACAAATGTGACCGGCCCGGATACGGCAACCGTTGCCAGGCCCTTTGCAACCACCTGGACGGTTAAGAACCTGGGCTATAATCCAGGCACTCAATACTATAATGGCTGGTATGATGCCATATACCTTTCTCCCGATTCCATTCGTAACGGCAATGATATACTCGCTGCTAATTATCAGGAGAATTCTCCACTGAATACCAACCAGGCCTATACGGATACAAGGAATGTCATCATACCTAATATTCCCACCGGCGATTATTATGTGATGGCCATCACCAATTTCAATAGTTACCTGGGGGGTGAGTTTGTGATCAATAACAACACCAACTTCATCCGTAACGGATCAGGGGCGGCTAAAAAGATCCACATCATACAACCGTCCCTGCCCGACCTGGCCGATTCCATTTTATATGCCCCAACTGTTGCCGCGGTTGGTCAACCCATGACGATCACCAACCGAATCAGCAATATAGGTCCCGGCGTTACCTATCCGGCGAACTGGAGTGATTATATCTGGCTTTCAACTGATTTTGTTCCGGGAAATGGAGGCGATATCACATTGTCGGCCAAAAATCACGTGGGCGCGCTGCAACCCGGACAGTCGTATGACGATACCTCGAATATTACCCTGGGGTTGAATATCGTACCAGGCAATTATGTTTTGATCCATAAGACCAATGCAACCGGAAATGTATTTGAAACCAACAGCGCCAATAACCTGGCATTCCGTTATATCACTATTTACCGGCCGGCTCCGTCTGACCTGATCGTGGAAAGCATCAGCAAACCGGATACGGTGGTCTTGGGTAATACCCTTGATTCAGCCAAATGGGTGATCCGGAATAATTCGGCCAATGCCGCTTCGGGAGTTTCTTCCGACGGCATCTATTTATCGCAAAGCAATGTATTGGATTCAACGGCGGTATTACTGGGGATCAAACACAAGAACATCAACATGGGGCCACTTTCCAACGACTCCATATTCCTGCGGCCACTGGTGGACAATGTGCCTGAAGGGAATTACCACCTCATCGTTAAGACCGACCTGCTGAACAATATCGTTGAATCCGACAAGACCAATAATACCGGGATCTCGGCCACACAGATATATGTGAAAGTAAATGTGCTGCCGATGAATGTACTTACGCTCAATACACTGTACAATGTAAACCGGTATTATAAGCTGGTGATTCCCGATTCACTGAGCGGTTCAACGATACTGGTCACCCTTAAGTCGGGCGATTCACTCACCATGAAAAATCAGCTGTTCATCGGAAAAGGTTATATACCGTCTGCGGCACATTTTGATTATACCTACAGCACCCCCAATTACGGGAACCAGGAGATCTTTATGTCGTCGGTGACGGCGGGAAACTATTACATCACCGTACGATGTGTATCGGCCAGTCCGGTTATACAGAACATCACCTTGAAGGCGGTCAAACTGCCTTTCGCCATCCTGAACGTGCACACCAATTCGGGCGGAAACATCGGCAATGTAACGGTGAAAATTACCGGCTCACTCTATACTAACAATATGACGGCCAGGCTGAGCAAACCCGGAACCACCATCGTTTCTTCCGCGGTTTACTTCAGCAACAGCACCACGGTTTATGCCACATTCAATTTACAGGGCAAGCCATTGGGCATCTATGACCTGTCACTGATCAAACCTGATTCGGCGATGGCCACTTTGGTGAATGGCTTCTCGGTGGTGAACGCCAACAACGGCGGCATCAATAACGGCGGCGGGGTGAATACCGGTGCGGGCAATGGAAATGCCCCGGGATGTGATCCGGGTGCGGCAGGGGGCATCAACTCTCAATTGGTAACGGAAATGGTGATACCCGATAAAGTATTTGCGGGATGGCCCTTTGTCATACAGATCAATTACAACAACCCAACCAATATGGATGTACCGGCGCAGGTGCGGATACTGTATAGCGAAAGCGGCATCTTAATGGCGCTGACGCCCCAGGGTGTCAACAATGGCACAACGTCATTGTACCTTGAATTAACGGAGCCGGGCGGCCCTCCGGGAATCATCCGGGCGGGCGGAAGCGGAACGGTTACGGTTTATGCAAAAGCCCCGTTAAACATACCGGCACACACATTTGTATTTTTTAATCTGAAATAATTGGGGAGGGGGGGGTAGAAATTGTAATTGAACTTATTATTTAAAAAAAGAAAATTATGCGTGTTATTAAAAGGGTTATGAATATACTCCTGCAGATAATGATCGTATTTGCTGTTTCAAACATTCAAGCTCAAAATGTAAATTCACCAAATAAGATGGGCCCGTTGGGCACTCAGGTAAATACGCTGAGTGGTAATTTGTACATTTCCAGAAATGATATATATGCTCAGGCTCGTGGGTTTGATCTCAATATCAATTTTAGCTACAATAGTTTCAGGTATGATCAAAATGAGGGCTTTGGTAATGGCTGGAGTTTCGGTTACGGGATAAAATGCATCGATGATACCGCAGGAAGTAAAACAATCGTATGGGGTGACGGGAGGGAAGATCATTATGCTGCACTTCCGGGAAATGCTTACAAAAAGCCAAAAGGGGTCTACTCGGCACTTACTCAATACCAGCCTGGTAAATATTTGCTTAAAGAATTGAATGGCATCAAATATTTTTTCGACAACAACAGCCATAGAAAAATAACCCGGCTCGAAGATCCCAATGGCAATTTTCTCAATTTTAATTATTCAGACAGTCTTTTGGTTTCTGTGAACAATGCAGCCGGGCAAAGTATCGCATTCACTTATTATGCAAATGGCCGATTGGCATCTGTAGTTGATGCCATGGCAACTCCTGTTTACACATACACCTATACGTATGATGCAATTGGAAACCTGAAGCAGGTGACCAACCCAATGGGCGGAACAAATAAATATACCTATCTGATAAACGGACCAATGAAAACCATTACGGATAAAAACAACAATACAGTTAATGTTATTTATTATAATGATTTTACAGTCAGTGAATTGATCGGATGTAACAAACGATTGAGTTTTTCATATAATGAATTGACCAACACCACCATGGTAACTGACCATATTGTAAATGGCAATAACCAGGTTTCTAAATATGAATTTCAGAAATTTGACGATGTTTCATGGCTGGTACGTAAGTCGGGGAACTGTTGTGGTTATAATGTAAGCTTTGAATATGATTCAAACGGAAATGTTGTAAAAGAGACCGATGCAAATGGGAATGCAACAAATTATAGTTATGACGGCAATGGCAATGTGATCAAGATTATTGATCCTCTCGGGCATACAAAAACCTTCACATATTCATCTGCCTTTAACAACATGTTGTCCTATACGGATGCCATGAATTATGTACAAACGATGCAATATGATGTGCGGGGAAATCTCACACAATTCATTGAACCTAACGGATCGGTCACCAGTTTGACTTATTCTGCAAATGGAGATTTGATGAGTATAACAAATCCGGGGGGGCAGGTTACACAGTACACTTATGATGCATTTGGAAACCCAGCTGTTATTACACAGCCATTGGGAATTTCGATGAGTTTTTTGCATGATGCCAGGGGTAATTTGATCTCTGCAACTGACGAAAGGGGTTTTAATTATACCTACCAATATGATTCATTAAATAGAATTAAAAGCGCATCAGACCCAATGGGGCATAATAAAAGTCTGTTTTACGATGCAGAAGGAAACCTGGTTTCCATTTCAAATGAAAACGGTCAGATAAATCAATTTTCTTATGATGCTTCAAATCGGGTTGTTGCGAATACTAATCCGATGGGGTATAAAACATTTTTCACCTACGATGCGGTGGATAATCTTATTCAAATGACCGACGCTTTGGGCAAAAAGGTCTCTCTGAATTACGATGGGTTTAACCGGTTGAAAGACCTCAGTGACCCCATGGGAAATTCAAGTCACTTTGTATATGATGGAAATGGAAACCTTGTCTCAGTTACCTTTCCCTCAGGGAGGGTGATTAATAATACATACGACAAGTTAAACCGGCTTATTAAAAGTGAAGACGGCATGGGATTGATGGGAAGTTTGACTTATGATAACAATGGCAACCTTACCTCCAGAACTTTGGCTTCCGGATCTTTGCTTAGTTATACTTACGATACGCAGAACAGGATCAAAACAGCTACCGATCCGCTGGGTAATATCAGGACCTATAATTATGACAATAACTCAAACCTGCTAAGTGTGCAGGACAGAAATGGCAGGTCGGTAAGTTACACGTATGACCAGCTCGACAGGGTAATAGCTCATACTGATGAAAATAATTTCACAACAAGTATTACCTATGACGCAGGTGGAAATGTTTTATCAGTAAATGATCAGAACAATCATGTGACCAGCCATAGTTACGATAGCCTGAACAGGCTAATGGCAACTACTTACCCTGACGGACGATTCTTGCAATTTACATATGACAATTTGGGTAATGTTGTTTCCAAAAAAGCGACAGACGGAAGCGTAATTAATTATCAGTATGATTCCATAAATCGTCTGGTTGTTAAAAACCTGCCCGACGGAAATGTTGTCAGTTTTGGATATGACGCCCTGAATCGGCTCATTTCTGCTGTGAATAACAGCTCAACGGTCACCCGTAATTATAATTCTTTAAATCTTATGACTTCAGAGACTTTGAATGGTAAAACGACTGGTTTTACATATGATATACCGGGGATGCGGAAAAATATTATTTATCCCGACAGTACGATAGTCACGAAGTCGTATAATAACAGAAAATTACTTTCAGGAATCGCCATGAACAATGTTTCTGTTGTCGGCTATCAGTATAACAAAGCCAATCAGCTTACTTCAAAAAATTATTCAAACGGATTGATTTCCAATATGCAATACGACTTTGCAGGCAGGCTAAGTAATCTATCAACAGGAAATGGAGCCATTCAAAATAACACTTATTCATTTGATAAAGAGTTAAATAAGGCAACTGTAAACAAAAGTATAATCCCAGGTGAATCTGAGCAAATCAATTACGATGCGGCATACAGGTTAAGTGAATATAAAAGGGGGCAGATTGGAAGTACGCCTGATCTGCATCAGCTATATGGTTATGATGCTTTGGGTAACAGGACCTCTCTCAATTCAAACGGAACTAATACCACTTACACAGCCAATAATCTTAATCAACTTACAAACAGCTCAAACATCAACCAAACGATAAATTATACGTTCGATAATAACGGAAATCTTACCTATGATGGCACGTATCATAAAGTGTATGATGCCGAAGGAAGATTAAAGATTGACTCGGCTTCACCTTCAAACAAGATCCAGTATTTGTATGATGCGTTTGGCAGAAGGATTACGAAAACAGTCAATGGCATTCCGTATAGGTATATCTACGACGGGATCTGTCAGATTCAACAACGTGACGGTAACACGGATACTCTTTTGGATAATATGGTCTTCGTTCGATTTAATACACCAGTTGCTCATATGAAAAACGGACAGATCTATTACTACCATTTGAATGAGATGAATTCAGTTGACGCCATAACAAAAGCAAACGGGAACCTAGTTGAACGCTATGTTTATGATGCATTTGGTAACCAGTTGATTTATGATTCAGCCAACCAGGCGATGGCCAATTCAATCATTGGAAACAGGTTTGGCTTTACCGGTCAGGAATACGATTCTGAATCGAAGAGCATTCATTTTCATTTCAGAAATTATTCACCCGTTACAGGAACATTTAACCAACGAGACCCAACAGGGTACCTTGATGGTATGGGGCTGTATCAGTATGCACACAATAATCCCGCCTCTTACACAGATCAAATGGGCTTAAAGGGCGGGCCCTTCAGCAGCCTGGGAAATGACCCCCTGCAGGATGTGGTCAATCTATTGAATAACACCAATACCAGTTTGGGGCTTTTGGGAGAAAAATATCCAACCATTCAGAAAAATGTTGAAGCACTGGAAGATGTGAAATCGGTCACAAAAGAATTGGTAAAAAACATTCCGGACAAATACTATAAGGAAAAAGCGAAATGGGAAAAAGTATTCAAGAATGCACCAAAGAGATTAGCCAGAAAAATGAAAAATCTGGAAAGCCTGATAACAACCGAGGAGATACTTACTAATACCACAACTACTGTATCAAAAATAAATAAGGTCGTAAAGCCTAATCCATTGATTAAACTAAGTAAATATGGTGGCCCGTTATTTAATACCATTGACCTTGGATACAAGGTATGGAAAGCCCGCGAACCCAAAAAAGATGCATGTGGCAATATCGTGCAAAGAACAAGTTTTGAACAGGCAAGATTGAATTTTGATGTGGGGCTTACATTATTTAGTTACACCGGGATCGGTTCGGCCTATTCGCTGGTTGACTGGGGCTTTGAATTAGCCATTCCATCTGAAACAGGCGGCGGCCTTACGACCCGATTCCTGGATTTAGGGGAAATGCATGGCAACTGGATGGACAATCATCCAGATGCGGCACAATTTGAAATGGGGTTCTGTTTTGTTGCAACCATACCGGGATATCTTTCTGGAGCCGGATGGTCTGCCTTTGGATATTAATACCTTTAAAATTTTGAAACAATTAATAAAATTTCGCAAATACTAATATGCTTGTCGAATTGTAAATACTGCTGCATGAAACAAATATTTCTCATTATGGTAGCGATATCAGGATTCTTTGGGGATTTGGCTTATGGTCAACTGCCCAACTGTCCCTGTGCCGGTTCGAGATTAAAACGGCCCCTTTTCCCCGGCTCAAAAGATTCCATTGAGATCATACAATCCTATGATCCCAACGCCATCATCGGTCCGGATGGGGTTACACCCAATCATTGGGTAAGTGTAAAAGACAGGTTGCCATATACCATTTTGTATGAGAATGCCGCTTCCGCATCTGCTCCCGCCAAAAGGGTGAGGGTCATTTCACCCATCGAGCCTAAGGAGGATGCCGCAACTTTTCAACTGGGCAGTTTTGGATTCAACAACCAGACCTTTGCCGTTCCGCCCAATACGGTCTCTTATTACCAGCGTCTCGATTGCCGCGACTCATTGGGGTTATATGTGGACGTGACAGCGGGTTATGATCAGATCGCCAATGAAGCCTTCTGGGAATTCCAGTCCATCGACCCGCTCACCCTGCTGCCGCCGGCTGACCCCTTGAAGGGATTCCTGATGTTGCAGGACAGTACCCAGCCACTGAATGGGCATGGTTTCGTGAATTTCAGCATCAAACCCAAACAAAACGCCATAACACTGGATACCATCGGAGCACGTGCTGATATCGTTTTCGACGCCAACGATACCATACCCACCAATATCCATGTGAATACCATCGATGCATTTCCGCCTACCAGTCATATGACCGCACTGCCACCCAGCAATACCAACCCCATTACGCTCAGCTGGACTGGAACGGATGATGCCGGTGGTTGCGGTATTGATTATTATACCATTTACTATTCAACCGACCAGGTGAATTTTAATGTACTCATTCCTAAGATCAGGCGTAACGATACCACGCTAACCCTTCCGCCGGATACCAGTTATTGTTTCTTTGTACTGGCCACCGACCGGGTAGGCAATGCTGAAGTATTGAGGCCGGGAGAGATCAGGTGTACATCAATCGGACCACCATTACCGGTGACCTGGCTTTATTTTAAAGGCAAGACCGTTTCAAAAGACAATTTGCTGGAATGGGCCACCGCCTATGAACAAAACAGCAAACAGTTTGATGTGGAAAGAAGCCTCAATGGAACCGTTTTCAACCGGATCACCGTGGTGAATGCTGCGGGTAACAGCAGTCAGACCAAAATATATCAGTATACCGATCATGATATTGACCGGCTCCACAGCGAGTACATGTTCTATCGGTTGAAACAGATCGACCTGGACGGAAGATTCAAATACAGCAATATCGTCCGGTTAAGGTATAATGAAAACAGTATGGTCAATTCGATCGTTTATCCCAATCCCACTCAAGGTTTGATCACCATCCTGGTTGGGGACAAGGCCCTGGTGGGATCTGAAGCCGCTCTCTATGATGTCAATGGAAGACTGCTGGAGAACATCAGGATCACTGCAAATAGCCAGTCATTCAGTTTACAGGCTTATGTCAACGGGGTTTATTATATCAGGCTCAGCAATAAGGAAGTATTGAAAATCGTGAAACAATAAAATACCATCCCGTTGCAATGCAGCAACGGGATGGTATTTTATCAATATAATCATGGTATGGAAAAGAAAGACCTGGTGATCATCATCCTGTTGTTTGTGGTGATCGTCTTTGGATAATTCAATAAAGATTCGGATTTACGGGAACATCATCTGTTTCAGAAAAAGATCCAGGTAAGATCTTCCGATCTTGATCAGGCTCTCCATCCTGCGTTTGAAATCCGCATAGTCGGGTTTGTTCAGTTCCGCGCCTGGTATCTCTTGTCCGTCCACTTTCAGGCTTCTTTTAAATATCCCTTTCGTGTTCAGCCAGGCCCGGGTCTCCCATTGCTTACCCTCTTCCGATTCCTGGCTGAAAAAAAAGACCAGCCTTCCGTTCATAAAAAGGTACTCCTCATTAACGGTGAGTGCGGAGGACCTGCGGGTGACGATCACTTTTTGAAGGACCGTCTTGGGATCACGTTCCGATGCGGGCAGGTGATTGGGATCGTCGTCGTACCAAAAACCGACGGTCTCTTGGTAGATGCCCACGGCGGGCCAGCTTCTTCCGTGCTTATTGGTTACCCATTCATTCAGGTAAAGCGGGCCCTCATAGCCCTGTTCAGCTGATTCTGTGATCTTTTGATTGATCTCCTGGTAGTGGGTCCTTATTTCGGTTTCCGTTTGCGCTTCAGCGAACAGGAGGGGCATCAGGAATAATAAAAAAAGGATCGTTCTCATGATTGCGGATAAAAGGTTGTGATCATTTGATGTCGAAATCCACCACCACTTTTTCGGTCTTGGGATGACTCTGGCAGCTGAGGATATAGCCCTGTTCCACTTCTTCATGTTCCAGTCCCCAGTTCACATCCATGTCCACTTCACCTTCCAGTAATTTAGCCTTGCAGGTGCAGCAAACACCGCCTTTGCAGGCAAAGGGAAGATCGGCGCCCTGTTTCAGCGCCGCGTCCAGGATGCTGGTATCGCTGCTGAACGGAAGGTCGAAATCAAAACTCCGGCCGTCCAGTTTAACAGTGATATTACTTTTAGCGCCTTCATCCTTCATCACCTGCTGCCTGCTGCCAGCTGCCGGTTTCTTCTGCCCGGGTGTGGTGAATAATTCAAAGTGGATCTTCTTGTTTTCGATACCCTTTTTTTCGAGGTAGTCCTTTACGCAAAAGATCATGGCTTCCGGTCCGCAGAGGAAAAACTCGTCCGTGGCAGAATAATTGACCAGCCGGGATAATTCATCCAGTTTGCTTTCATTGATCCGGCCGAAATTCACCGGCGCATCGGTCTTTTCTCGACTGAGGATATTGATGAAATTAAAGCGGGTGAGGTGCCTGTTCTTCAAGCCTTCCAGCTCTTCAAAAAAGATGACCGAGGCCCGGCTGCGGTTGCCATAGACCAGGGTGAATTGGCTTTGCGGTTCTTTTTCAAGCGTGGTCTTGATGATGGACAATACCGGGGTGATGCCGCTTCCGGCCGCAAAAGCCAGGTATTGTTTCTGGTTTGCGGGATTCAAACTCGTATTGAATTTTCCGGTGGGAGGCAAAACATCCAGCATATCCCCGGTTTTCAATTCCTCGTTCGCGAAACAGGAGAATCGTCCTCCTTCCACTTTTTTCACCGCCACCTTTAATTCGTTTTCGGAAGGAGACGTACAAATGGAATAGGAACGCCTGACTTCTTCGTCTCCAAGCGTCTTCCGGATCGTGATGTTCTGTCCCTGTTCATACCGGAACTCTTGTTTTAGCGAATCAGGTACTTCAAATGAAACGGATACGCAATCGGGCGTTTCTTTCTTTACCTGTTTTACTTTTAGGGAATGAAAATGTACTGCCATGAAATGTTAGTTTACCATGCCTGTTAATAAATGGGTGACCATATCTTCTTCCAGTTCCTGTGTATCGACCTTGTTCTTGTGGCGGTGCCAGAACTCCAGTCCGCGTACTGCAGAAAGCAGGTTCAATACCACCACATAGGGATTGATGTTCCGGAAGACCCTTTCCGTTATTCCCTTCTCAACCAGTGCTACGAGTTTCTTTTCATAGGTCCTCCGCTGGTTGAGGAAATCACTTAAATAAGGTTCTTTCAGGTGTTTCCATTCGTGATTGGCCACAAATACCTCATCATAGTGCTCCACCATCATGCGGATATGGAAACGGATGATGGCTTCCACGGTCGCCTGGCTACCCTTGTGGCTGATCTCGGCCTGGTGAAGCTGGCTGGTGAACTCTTCGGCTACCTTGAAGCAGATCGCCTGCAGCAGTTCGCTTTTTGAGCCGATATGGTTATACAGGCTCGGTGCCTCCACACCCAGAGATTCGGCCAGTTCCCTCATGGAGGCCGCATTATACCCCTTGTTCTTGAAAAGCCCGGAGGCCCTTAGAATGATGGCGTCCTTTTTCGAAGTGTTTTTTGCGGTGACGATCTTGGACATGACCAATTTTTACAAAACTAACACTTATTAGTTTTTATTTGTTTTTTGACTGAAATTTTAATCCGGATCTGCAGGGGTAAGCATTTTCGAATCTGAGCAAATGCCCGATTGGAGGGGGTTTTAGTGTAACAAAAAGGGTGAAAATTATCATAAAATGGGTCAATTTCTCAAAATAAATTATGATAATTTCAAAAAAATACTAATTTTACAGCCTGCCTGGTTATCCGATCCTCTACCATCTTATCAAAAACCTTAATTGAATCAGCACCATGTGTGCTTACATTTTATTTATTTGATCTCAACAAACATCATTTAAGATATTTTACCTTTTTCTTGTGGTTTCAGAGGTAAGCAAGGCCGGAGATTTTTATCTCTGGCCATCTTTTTTAAGGCCCTCCCCGTTCGATTCCCGTTTTATGATTTTATTGTGAAATTCCGGCGCAATTTTTTGACTTATCATGGTCAAAACCTGATACCCGGCAGACGGCCCCTGCGTCCCTGCCCACTCCACGAAATGATCTGAGTTATACCTGCACAACATCGCCAACAACACCTGACTGCATGGGATTATTTTTTTACCCAAAAAATGTAACCATGATCAAACCAACCCTGATGCCGGTATTCTCTCTTTTTACCCTGTGTTTCAGCACCCAGCTTTCTTATTCCCAGCTCAACCTGAGTAAATGGCAGGTGGGCGTGAACGGGGGCGTATTTGTTTACCAGGGCGATCTCACCCCTTCTGCCCTGGGATCTTACCGAACCCTCAGTCCAGGATTCGGATTATACGTATCCCGCATCCTCTCGCCATCTTTCATCCTGCGCACCAATTTTACCCGGGGATCTGTAAAGGGAGCTGATGCGGCCTATGCCAGTCCCTGGTGGAGAAAAGAAAGAAATTTCAAGTTCTCTTCACCGGTCACCGAGATCTCCGAACTGCTGGTCTGGAATATCCTGCGTAATAATGGTAATGAAGAAGGATACCGGTTCTCTCCGTATGTGTATGGAGGAGCGGGAGTAAGCATCTTAAAAGTTAGCAGAGACTATAGCGGGATGAACCCGACCGTCTTCGCCGAGAATACGGAAGTGATGAACGGACTGGCGGCGGATATGGCCAAAAGACCACCCCGGGCAACCCTGGTGGTGCCGCTGGGTGCTGGAGTGGAATATTACCTGACTCCCAAGATCTCACTCACAGCGGAAACGGCTTTCCGGTACACCTTCACCGATTACCTGGACGGGTTCAGCCAGTCTGCCAACCCCAAACGAAAGGATTATTATCATTCACACACGGTCGGACTCGTGTATAAATTCGGATCGAAGAGCCAATATGATTGTCCGGCCGTTGCGGTCGGATACTGAACCGGTCTCTTCACATCAGTCAATGGCCTGGTTCAGAAAATCAATGAGGGGTTTCATCGCCCGGAACGTTTGGGCCACATTGGTTACGAATGCCTTATCCGTTATTTCAGCATCACCAATCGGCCTGGATACGATGAAGCTCTTCATTTTTAAGAAACCGATGGCGGGATTCTGTTCATCATAACCCTTGGGAGGGCGTGATAAGGAAGAGTCGGCGATAACGCCCCCGGGAAAATACTTTTGAAGTTAGCCGACCCGGTGAACTTCTTCCAGTCGGCAAAGCCATAGTCGATCTCCTGCCTGATCTTGGCAAGATCCGCGGGGAGGGGCATCCACATGCCGCCCGCGACCATGCTTTTGCCGGGTTCGATGTGCAGGTAATAACCGGCGCCGTTGCTTTTTTTGCCGCCTTTGTTGAAATAGGCCGCCATATTGGTCTTATACGGACTCTTATCCTTGCTGAACCGGACGTCCCGGTTGATACGGAACAGGCAGTCCTTCGCCTGCAGGGAACCTATCGGGGCGTCGAATCTGGATATCGTTTCAATGAGTTTAGAAACCATACCGGTCAGATCGAGTTTGGCCTGGTCATAATCCTTACGGTGCAGTTCGAACCAGGCCTTGTTGTTGTTCTTCTTCAGTTCTTTCAGAAACTTCAGTGTTTCTTTTTGAAGCATAAAATGATTTTGGCTAAAATTACAAAATAAAAAATCCCGGGATTCCCGGGATTTTGGTGATCATTATTCTTTTACTATTCTAACGAGGTGAAGCCTGTTAGGATTAATCAGTTTAAATCCGATCATTGGCTCCTCCTCCCCACCGGGGAGGCTGGGAGGGGCTTTATTTCACCTTCCCCCAATTCTCTCCGCTCTTGATCCTATACAGGGTCATTTCGCTCACTTTGTATTTCTTAGCCAGTTGTTTGTAGGTTAATTTCCGCTTGGGATTCTTGATGATATCCTTGATAGCCTTGACCTGGGTGGCATTGAGTTTAAGTCCCTCGGTGCGGTTGGCCTGGCGCTTTTTGTAGGCGATCTTTTCGGGACTGTTCTGCTGATGTGAACTCACTTCGTCGAGTGTGGCCCATTTCAGGTTCTTATTGATGTTGTCTTTCTTCTTATGGTTGAGGTGGATCACGAACTTGTGTTTGGGAGAAGGCTTCTTGCAGAATTGCCTCGCCACTTCGCGGTGGATATAAATGGTGCCATTGCCATTTTCAATATGCAGGTTCAGCGTTTTATATCCGGATGTGAGTGAGCCGCTCAGGAGTTTACCATCCTTCTCAATGTGCTCCGAATAACTGGCAGCCCTTCCGTGAGAAGAGACCGCGTATTTTTTTCTTAACTGTTTGTGGCCGCTGAACTGAATCTGTTTCCAAACCTCGCCTGGATTTTTTTTAATCATAATGGCATGATTTAAACGGTGATGCCAGACATACAGGGTCTGCCTGAACAAATTTTTTACGAATTAGGGATGACCTATAAATATAAATTATTTTTTATAAAGTAGGTAGCATTTTTAAAAATTCTTCTTCGCTGATGACCTTGATGCTGGGAATTTTCCTGGCTTTCTCCAGTTTACTGCCGGCCTCTTCGCCCACCACCAGGTAATTCAGTTTGCTGCTGACGCTGCCCAGTATCTTACCCCCGTTACTTTCAACAAGGCCCTCGGCCTCACTGCGTTTCAGCCGGGCCAGGGTACCCGTGAACAGGAAGCTTTGTCCCTCCAGTCCGCCCCCGGTCACCCCGCCCTTTTTTTCGTTCTTCAGCTGAACCCCCAGATCTTCCAGTTCCCGCAATAAAGACTGGTTATCCTGGTTATGGAAGAACCCAAAAACGCTCTTGGCCACTTTTACACCCACATCCTCCAGTTCCTGCAAGCGTTCCTCGCTGAACTGTGTAAAATCAAGCAGGTGGTCAACGGCGGAGGCCAGGGTCTTGGCCGTAGTTTCGCCTACATAACGTATGCCCAGCGCGTAGATCAGGCGGTACAGGGGCTGGTTTTTTGATGCTTCGATGGCCGATTGGAGATTGGTGACCGACTTCTCTCCAAACCCTTCCAAATCCCGGATCTTATCGAAGGGTAAGCGGTAAACGCCCGGGATGTCTTTCAAAAGTCCCAGTTCATAAAATTTACGCACATTGGCTTCCCCGAAGCTCCGGATGTCCATGGCGTCCTTACTCACAAAATGAATGATCCCTTCTACGATATGTGCCGGGCAGGCCAGGTTGATGCAGCGCCATACGGCATCTTCTTCCGGTTTATATAAGGGGTTATCGCAAACAGGACAGGTTTTGGGAAAATGAATCTCCTTTTCAGCGCCCGTCCTCAATTCCGCGAAAGACTTGACGATCTGCGGGATCACATCCCCGCTGCGTTCGATGAGAATGGTATCGCCCAGTTTAAGGTCCTTTTCCCGGATGTAATCCTCATTGTGTATGGATATGCTTCCTACGGTTACGCCGCCAACGGGTACCGGCTCGATCTTGGCCACGGGAGTGACCGCACCGGTACGACCAACCTGGAACTCTACGGCCAGCAGTTTGCTCGTTCCCTGTCTTGCCTTGAACTTATACGCGATGGCCCAGCGCGGATGATGGGAGGTCATGCCCAGCCTCTCCTGCAAATGAAGATCGTTGACCTTGATCACCATGCCGTCGATCTCATAATCGAGACCGTCCCTTTTCTTTTCAAAGTCCTGCACGTGTTCGATGACGCCGGCAATGCCGTTGATGACCTTCATCTCGTTTTTCGGACTCCGGAAACCCAGTTCCCACAACAGGTCGAGCATGCCGGAATGGGTTTCCGGTTCTTTCTTACCCGACGCCGTTTGCTTGTTGCCTGTTGCGGTGTAACTCACATGGTACAGGAAGGCTTCCAGTTTTCTTCGGCTAACCTCTGCCGTATCCTTGATACGTAACGACCCTGCAGCGGCATTCCGCGGATTGGCCAGCGGGGGTATGCCTTCTTCGATCAGGGCGTTGTTATAGTCTTTGAAATTCTTTTTGTTCATCAGCACTTCTCCCCGGATCTCCACCTGTTGGATGCCATAGCCGCTGAATTTGGCGGATAGGGGTACCGAACGGATCTGTTTGATGTTATCGGTGATCTCATCGCCGGTGACGCCATCGCCCCGGGTAGCGCCTCGTTGCAGCAGGTCGCCATCATAGATCAGCGAGATACTGGCGCCGTCAAACTTGGGTTCGACACAATATTCGATGGTTTCCAATCCGGATAATTCGCGTGCCTTCCGGTCAAAGTCCAGGAGGTCCTCCGCATTGTATGAATTCTCCAGCGATAACATCGGCACCAGGTGCTGTACTTTGGGGAAATCCTTGATCAGTCCCCGGCCAACCCGCTGGGTGGGGGAATCGGCGGTCACCGAAGCAGGATGTTCCCGCTCAAACTTTTCGAGTTTCTTGTACAGGGTATCGTATTCAAAATCGCTGATCAGGGGATCGTTCTGTACATAATAGCGGTATTCGTGAAAGCGCAGGATATCCCGGAGGGGTTCAACTTCATCCTGCCCGATTCCCGGTTCCTTTTTCACCAGCATTGTCTTTGTGTGCTCCTGAAGTTTCCTGGTTTGTTGTGCATCGTACATGGGCCAAAGTTAAAAATTCTGTGTGCCACATTTGCTTATTTTTGGCAAAACAATATTATGTCATTCCATTCCAAATTCCTGTATCACGCGTTGACCCTGTTGGGCTTTGTCCTGTTTGTTTCCTGCAACGGCAAGGCCAGGGTTGACCTGATCGTTCATCATGCGAAGATCTATACGGTTGATTCCGCTTTCAGTATGGCCGAAGCCATGGCGGTCAAGGGAGGGAAGATCGTTGCCCTCGGCAAGAACGACGATATTCTCAGCCGCTATGAAGCTGGTGAAACCCGGGATGCGCAGGGCAAGGCGGTCTTCCCCGGCTTCATCGACGCCCATGCACATTTTGTGGGATATGGCATGTCGCTGTTACAGGTGAACCTGGAAGGAACCAACAGTTGGGAGGAATGTATCGGCAGGATCAGGGAATTTGTAACGAAGAAGAACATCCCCGCCGGCGCCTGGATACAGGGACGTGGATGGGATCAGAATGACTGGGCGGTAAAAGAATTTCCCAATAAGGATCTACTGGATAAACATTTCCCGGCCAATCCAATAGTCCTTGTCAGGATCGACGGGCATGCGTTGATCGCCAACCAGCAGGCGATGGAACTGGCCGGTATCAAGCCTGGTCAGCAGATCGAAGGTGGAACGGTGGAAACTAAAGAAGGTAAACTCACCGGTATTTTCATCGACAATGCGGAGGACCTGGTGTTTAAAGTGGTGCCGGGAGAAACACCGGAAAAATACAGGAAAGGTCTTAGCGAGGCTGAGGCCAATTGTTTCGCGGTTGGACTCACCACCATCGTGGATTGCGGTTTGTCGCGTTATGCGGTAGAAGCTATCGATTCCCTGCAAAAAAAGGGTGTTCTAAAAATGCGCCTCAACATTCTCTTGTCCGATGATTCGCTCAATTACGCACATTATCTCAAGGCAGGCCCCTATAAAACCGACCGCTTGAATGTGAATGGATTCAAACTGTACGCTGATGGTGCCCTGGGCAGCCGCGGCGCCTGTTTGCTGAAACCTTATTCTGATAAGCCGGGATGGCAGGGCTTTTTATTGAAGGACAGAAAATATTTTGAACAGATACTCCCCGAGATCTACAAAACAAAATTCCAGGCCTGCACCCATGCCATCGGCGATTCGGGCAATCGGATGATCCTGGAAGTGTATGCGAAGATCCTGGGCGGTAAGAACGACCGTCGCTGGAGGGTAGAGCACGCACAGGTGGTCAACGAGGCCGATTTTAAATTGTTCTATGAATACAGCATCATCCCTTCTGTTCAGCCCACGCATGCCACCAGTGATATGTATTGGGCCGGTCAGCGCCTCGGGCCTGAGCGGGAGAAAGGCGCCTATGCCTACAAAAGACTGCTGCAGCAGAACAACTGGATCCCGTTGGGAACGGATTTCCCGGTGGAGGACATCAGTCCATTCAAGACCTTTTTTGCCGCCGTGGCCCGCCAGGATGCCAAGGGTTACCCCGAAAAGGGTTACCAGCCTGAAAATGCCCTCAGCCGTGAAGAGACCCTGAAGGGGATGACGATCTGGGCGGCGAAAGGCTCATTCGAGGAAAAAGAAAAGGGTAGCCTGGAGCCCGGGAAATTCGCCGACTTCATCCTGCTGGATACGGATATCATGACCTGCCCGGTGAATGAGGTGCTGAAGACGAAGGTGCTGGCGACCTATGTGAACGGGGAGAAAGTGTATGGGAAACGCTGATTGAAATGCTTTGGTGATTACGCTGATTATTTAATTCCCTGGTTGGTGTCCTACCAACGGAACTGTCTCAGAAGGTGGGGGCCGACTTTCCACAGTCAACGGGTTTGATCAAGGGGATTTACTGGTTTCCTTTTTGGATCCCACTTTCCTGGTTAATCCTCGCCCTTTGCCTCCCATCCTCGGCCCCTTTGGTTCGGGCCTTTCCCGCAATGGTCCGTGACAACACATTGTTCTTAGCCCGCTCCTAACGGTTGAAAGATCTCTGATAACTTCTTGGTTTCGGTGTTTTGTGTTTTGAAGGAAAGCCCAAGTTCCGGGAGATTGACGCAATGGTATTTTGTTCTCATGATATTGACCTCAGAATGAACTTTATTTTCTGTGGTCTTTGCTCGGTCATAGTCCGTTTTTTGCCATTCCATAGGTATATCGCCGGCTTTCTTTATCATAACCGAATCGTTATAAATCAGAAGCCCAGGGTAAGTAGTCGCGGTTTCTGTTGCAAGCTACTTCTGTTTGTGAAACAATATATCAAATTTCCATGTTAATAGAAAGGTTTATCAAATTAATGGTATATTAAAGCTGATAATTGGACTAACCTTATGCGAAGGAGACTTTTTTTATTGCCTGGTATTTTTTTTACCTGCTGTTTGCTGTTTGTCATTTTCCCAAGCTTTGCTCAACGACCAAAACTCCTTCGAAATTCACCCCAGACGGCTGAGCAGTTTTTTGTCCGCCGGCTGCAGGATAAGTATGGGTTTGTCTACATGCTACCCAGGGGGCTTGACCGATTGACGACGGGTTTTCATATGCGAACTGGCGTGTCACGTTGAAGAACCTTTTATGGGTGTTGCCAGGAGAAAACGGCATCAATGCCATCAGCACCAATACCGGGAAAGTCACTCATTATATTCCTATGGCCAGGGATAACGAAAACGAATGGAACCTCACCCTATTCCTGGATGAAGGGAAACTGTTCGTTGGCACGTCGGTAGCGGTCAAAGTGTTTGACATCACATGACCGTTTTTGAACAAATTGACCCTCCCTTCAACTTACAGAGGAGGGTTACCCCGTTCGGTCTATTAACAAATCCTTCGGACCTCGGGTTGTTACAGCTTACTCGGTGTACACGGACAGCCTGCCTTATCCGAACAGCCGTTGCACGGGAAGGTGCCCTGCGGTCGGTTCTCGGTCCGGCCTGCCGCGACTGGGCGCCGGGAGGGAACCAATCTTGTACAAAAGGTTAAATCGGGTACGAGCAAATTGCACCATGCACCATTGGAAATTGTTCCTGCCAAGACCGTTGTACTTTTGCCAAGCCGCAGTGTTTTTTATAAGGCTTCTTTTAGCTGGGCTGGAGCGGGTGGTTTAGGTGTGGTTTTTTTATTGGCTGGGGGGTTGCGGTCCAGGAACCTACGAACTACGGTTGTTACTAAAACTTGCCGTTCAGCCATTGTAGTAAGTTTACCTGCCCTCCGGTCAAAGAGTCACAGATCCCAAAATGAAGAAGGCGGTTCAGGAAGAAAGAGAACTACAGTCCTGCCGCACTAAAAAAAGGTTCAGCTCTTCATTACCTGAATCTGGTTTTGTAAATATGCCTGCCCCTTAACATCAACATGCACACCCAGCTTGCCGACCACTTTCTGGGGGTGCGTGGGTACTGAGGGGCCAGCTAACAGTTTCGTGGTTTGGCTGCTCACCCGGGAGATCACATTCGGGGTCTCTTCAGACACCGCTAAACGTTGGCAAATTAAAGGACTACCAAGTTCGGCAGCACCTGGTCCTGAAAAAATTATGCCGATTGGATGCCGGTCCAGTTCAGATTCGTACCCCTGACAATGGATATGGAATTCTGGTGGGACCAGGTCTGCGACAACTCGAGATCCAACATCAGGGACCGGTGGAAAGACATCATCTTTCCTTTGTTTTGCTCCAGGCACAATGTCACCCATCTGGTAAAATTATATCGAAGCCCTGCCCCCTTCAGCGGCATTATTATCGGCCGGCTTCTTTGATAAAATCTCGTGGCGTTTATGAATATGCCCTCCAGACCTGCCGTAACCCATGCATTGACGGTCCGTGTACTACCGGACACCAACGGTCAGGGCATCCCATCACCAAATGCAGCATGGATGCTTTCCATGACTGGCCACGCAATTATGAATGTTTGCTGAACCGGGAGATACTAAAAACTACTCGGATGCGCCCATCTTCGCAATTAAAATCGCGGTCATTTCGGGGGCGAAGGGGAATGGTTGCCCAAACGCACTATGATGAATTTCTTTACGACAAGAAAGGTGGTGAAACAGGTTGCCAATACCAATTACCTAGATATTGATCATCACTGGTTCGGTAAAGACCGCTACAAATGGCTGCTCATCATCATTGACCTGCTCCGGAAATACCCGAATGTCTATGCGGATATCAGTTTTACCCTCCATGATAAAGCCATTTACAGCGAGCTGAAAGAGTTATTAAAAGATGAATCCATCAATAAAAAGATCCTCTTCGGGACCGATTACTATGTAGTGGCCAGCGTGGCCGATGAAAGCGACCTGCTGAATCTTTTCAAAAAGGAACTCGGTGACGATGCCCTTTTTGAGATGATCGCTTATGAAAATCCCAAACGTTTTCTGGGCTGGTAATGAATAGTGCCGGCGCCTGGGTGATCTTATCTGCCTACCGTGTTTTCACCCTCCCATTTCCCGTCAATTCCCTCTTTCTCCGCTCCTGGCGAATAACAAGATTTGCACCGGATATTCTCCCATCATCAAAATCTTAAGCATGAAAAAAATCTTCCTCGGCCTGCTGATCAGCTGTTCAATGAAAGCAGCAGTAGCCCAAACCACCCTTGGACTGGTGGCCTACTGGCCCATGGATGGGAATTATATCGATTATTGGACCAATGCCATCCACGGCACCAATGCCGGATCAACCCCAACGACCAATTCCGGCATGGCTAACAGGGCCATGCAGTTCCTGAATAGGGCACCGCAACGAAAATATACATTGATGGGGTACTCAATGCAACGGGAACGGTAGGTACCATGACACCGGTATACTCGTTTCCGGCCCGCATCGGATCCATGTTCTTTAACGGTTTCAGCCCGCCGCAGTATAACGGCTTCAATGGTAAGATCGACAATATCCGTATTTACAACCGGGCCCTGGGTCCCGGGGAGATCATCGGCATCCTGCCCATCCGGCTCAATAGTTTTGCCGCAACCAATAACCGCGGTGAAGTCTTACTGAACTGGCAGACCGCCTATGAGCAGGGAACATCATACTTCAACCTGCAACGGAGTACGAATGGGACCGATTTCAGTCCGCTCTCCACAGTCCAGGCCAAGGGGAGTCCGACCACAACAACGGATTACCAATTCAATAACCACCATCAATGTTCAATTTCGTGTTAACTGCCTTTCATAATGGATTGATCATTGCGGTTGAGTCATGATATTCCGCGGATCCTGTTGGAAATCACGGGCCGGTAAGGCAATAATAATTTATAGTCAAAAATTTTACTGATAATCAATCTATTGCAAAAGTCCGGATAAAAATACTTCCCCTTTTCCTTGGAAATTCACCCCCTTCTCACTTACCTTCGCGGTCCAATTTTAAAATCCCGGGGATAGCCGGGAGTTCACTTAAACAAAAAACAATGAGCAAATTACATTTCACCACCAAGCATGCGAACGAGGCTACCGTTACTCACAACTGGTACGTTGTAGACGGTACTAATCAAACCGTTGGTCGTATGTGCGCCAAGATCGCCGCGATACTCCGTGGCAAGAACAAGGCCTATTACACACCGCACGTGGATTGCGGCGATTTCATCATCGTCACCAATTGCGAAAAAGTGATCCTGACCGGCAACAAGATGGAAGACAAGGTTTATGATACCTTCAGTGGTTACCCCGGTGGCCGTAAGGAAGAATCGGCCAAGAACCTCCAAAAGCGCCGCCCGGAAGTACTCATCGAAAGGGCTGTAAAAGGCATGCTGCCTAAGAACCGCCTGGGTCGCAAGATGTACAAGAAGTTATTCGTGTACCAGGGCGCTGAGCATCCACACGGGGCGCAGCAACCAAAGGCATTGAAATTCTAACCCTTCGACAAGCTCAGGAGGACAAGCTCAGGAGGACAACAATTCGTTTAATCATCCCGATTGCTATCGGGACCAAATAGTAAAAAATGGAAAAACAAAAAAACGCAGTCGGCCGCCGGAAAGAAGCGGTTACCCGTGTTTTCCTCTCCAAGGGAGACGGTAAGATCACGGTAAACGGCAAGGACTACAAAACCTATTTTCCGCTGGTTTACCTGCAGAACCAGGTAGAAGCGCCTTTTAAGACAGTGGAATTAACCGACAAGTTCGACGTGGTCATCAACGCGACCGGCGGTGGTGTCAAAGGCCAGGCCGAAGCGGCCAAACTGGGTATCGCCCGGGCCCTGCTCGAAGTGAGCGCCGATTATCGTCCCGCGCTGAAAGCAGCCGGATTACTGAAACGCGATTCCCGTTCCGTTGAACGTAAGAAACCAGGCCGTAAGAAAGCCCGTAGGAGCTACCAGTTCAGCAAACGTTAAGGAATATCAGCTGTTAGCTGTTAGCTAATAGCGGTTAGCCGGTTCATCTAATTTTTTAACACTTCATACTGCTGGTCAGCTAATAGCTAAAAGCTAGAAGCTAACAGCTCAAAAAAATAACAATGGAAAATAACACTTCCTTACAGCAACAGCTACTCGAAGCAGGCGTTCACTTTGGTCACCTGAAAAAGAAGTGGAACCCCAAGATGCTACCTTACATCTTCGCAGAAAAGAAAGGGATCCACATCATCGACCTGAACAAGACCGTTGAAGGTCTGCAGGAATCCGCCGCGGCCTTGAAAGCCATCGCCCGCAGCGGAAAGAAGATCATGTTCGTGGCGACCAAGAAGCAAGCCAAGGAGATCGTAAGCGATTGCGCCAAGCGTGTCAACATGCCTTATGTTACGGAACGCTGGTTAGGTGGAATGCTCACCAATTTCAACACCGTTCGCAAGAGCGTGAAGAAGATGCAGAGCATCGAAAAAATGCTGGCCGACGGCAGCGCCGAGAGCCTGACCAAAAAAGAGCGCCTTACCTTAAGCAGGGACCGTGAAAAGATGGAAAAGGTATTGGGTGGTATCTCCCAGATCAGCCGTGTACCGGCCGCCCTTTTCATGGTGGATATCGGTCATGAGCACATCGCCCTGGCCGAAGCCAAGAAACTCGGTATCGGCACTTTCGGTATGGTGGATACGAACTGCGATCCCAATAAGATCGATTTCGCCATCCCCGCCAATGACGATGCGACCAAATCCATCGCCATCATCGTGAACTACCTCACCGCAGCCATCGCAGAAGGATTACAGGAGCGCCAGGCCGATAAGGACGATGAGGACAGCAACGAGACCGAAGAAAGCGCAGAAGCCAAGGCAGCCCGTTTTGAACAAAAAGGCGAAGGCAGCGACGACAGGAACAAACGCGGCGGCGGAAGGGGCGTAGCCTCACAACCCAAGCGTCGTGTTGCAGGTCCGGGCCAGGGTGGCAGAAGACCGGCAGGTAAATAAGTTTGTTGTTCAGGGTTTGTGGTTTTTTGTTGACCAGCAGTTGTAATTCCATTCGACATCGTTGTGTCACTCACTTGTACCGCAAATCTGGTTTCAGCAGACGATTATTCAGGAACATTCCCGATGGTTGAAAAAATTCTTAATTCTTAATTCTTAATTCTTAATTGATCATGAGTGTTACAATAACCGCAGCAGATATCAATAAATTACGCCAGGCCACCGGTGCCGGTATGCTGGATTGCCGTAAGGCCCTCACAGAGAGCAACGGCGATTTTGAGAACGCGATCGACTGGTTGCGCAAACAGGGCCAGAAAGTGGCCGCCAAACGCAGCGACCGCGAAGCCAAAGAAGGCGTGGTGATCGCACAGACCACCGCCGATAAAAAAAGCGGCATCGTGCTTTGCATCAGTTGCGAGACTGATTTCGTAAGCAAGAATGCCGATTTCGTTTCCTTTGCTCAAAGCATCGCTGACGCGGCGATCGCCAATAATGTGAAATCAGCAGAAGAATTGAATGGCGTTTCCGTGAACGGTTCCACCGTTGCCGAAATGATCAACGATAAACTCGCCGCCATCGGTGAAAAGATCGCCGTTTCCAAGTTTGAAAGGGTGGATGCTCCTTATGTGGCATCTTATATCCATGGCGCTTACCGCATGGGCGTATTGGTTGCCATGACCAAGGAAGCCGCCGAAGCCGGAAAAGACGTGGCCATGCAGATCGCCGCGATGAACCCGCTGGCCGTTGATGAATCCTCCGTTTCAGCCGATCTCGTCGCCCGTGAAAAAGACATTGCCATCGAGCAGATCAAGGCGGAAGGCAAACCCGCAGAAATGGCCGAGAAGATCGCCATGGGTAAGGTCAACAAGTTCTTCAAGGAGAACACCCTGATGGCACAGGCCTTTGTAAAAGACAGCAGTAAATCAGTATCCGATTACCTGAAGAGCGTTGACGCTGACCTGAAGGTCACCGAATTCAAGCGCGTTGCCTTAGGTTAATCAGAACCACAACTCTTATAAACAACCTTATGATTCATTTTATAAGGTTGTTTTTTTTATGGATACTATCTTTGAACTAATTATCGCCAAGCATGGAAGCCCCACAAACTTTTTTCGAATCCAACCGCGAATCCTGGAATAAACGAACGGCGGTTCATAAGGACTCCGCATTTTATGACCTGGACGCATTCAAAAAAGGCAGATCCTCCCTCAATGCGATCGAATTGGAGGGCCTGGGAGATGTCAGCGGGAGATCCCTGCTACACCTGCAATGTCATTTCGGGATGGACACCCTGAGCTGGCAACGCCTCGGCGCTCAATGCGTTGGAGTTGACCTCAGTGATGAAGCCATCAAGCTGGCCCGGGAGATCAATACGGAATTGGGGCTGGATGCCCGCTTCGTCTGCTGCAATGTATACGACCTGCCGGAGCACCTGGACGAGACATTCGATATTGTCTTCACCTCTTACGGAACCATCGGCTGGCTGCCCGACCTGGACAAATGGGCCGCCGTGATCGCCCGTTCCCTCAAACCCGGCGGACTTTTCTACATAGCCGATTTTCACCCGGTCCTCTGGATGATGGACGAGGAATTCAAGACCGTCAAATACGATTATTTCAATACGGCCGTGATCGCTGAGGAGATCAGCGGAACCTATACCGACCGGAATGCACCTATCCGCTCCAAAGAGTACAGCTGGAACCATCCCTTCAGTGAACTCTTTGCGGCTTTGCTCGGGCAGGGCCTTACCATCAACGCTTTTAATGAATACCCTTATTCACCTTACAATTGTTTCAACAACCTGGAACAGGGCGCCGATGGCCTGTGGCGGATCACCGGCATGGAAGAGAAATTACCGATGATGTATTCCATAAAAGCGATCAAACCGGCATAAAAATATATCTTCGCTAAAACTTTCACTGCCATGCTTCCCAGGTACAAGCGGATCTTACTCAAACTTTCAGGCGAATCATTGATGGGCGATAAATCCTTCGGATTGGACAGCGATGTCATCGCCCGCTATGCACAGGACATCAAGAGCATCACCGAACTGGGTGTGCAGGTGGCCATCGTGATCGGAGGGGGAAACATCTACCGCGGGATGAATGAAGCGGAGACCGGGATTGAAAGGGCCCAGGGAGATTATATGGGTATGCTGGCCACCGTCATCAACGGGATGGCTGTACAAAGCGGATTGGAAAAAGCGGGTGTTTACACCCGTTTGCAGAGCGCCATTAAAATGGAACAGATCGCCGAACCCTATATCCGCCGCAGGGCCATGCGCCACCTGGAAAAAGGCCGCGTGGTGATCTTTGGCGCCGGAACCGGTAACCCTTATTTCACCACGGATACGGCTGGTTCGCTCCGGGCCATCGAGATCAAGGCCGATGTCATCTTAAAAGGCACCCGGGTCAACGGCATTTATACGGCAGACCCTGAAAAAGATCCCACCGCAACAAAATACGAGACCATCTCCTTCAGCGAATGTATCCAGAAGAACCTGAAAGTGATGGACATGACCGCCTTCACATTATGTATGGAGAACAACCTGCCCATCGTAGTGTTCGATATGAATACACCCGGCAACCTGCTGAAAGTGGTGACGGGGGATAAAGTAGGAACACTCGTCAGTTAAATCGGATACACCGATTTACAAAATCGGGTAAATGATTTGGCTGACAGAATAATCTGCGAAATCATTTAATCAATATTAATCAGCGTTATTTTCTTCTTAATTAAAAATGCCACAACTTTCATTGTGGCATTTCGTTTTTGCGGTTTATGGTAAGCTCTACAGGGTATTGAGGTAGTTGATGATGTTCGTCATATTGGTGATCACCGGGTTAACGCTGACGGGCTGGAATGTGGTATTGGCGGCCGGACTGGCGGTCATTGTTGTGGTATGTCCCATGAAATAATCGTTGCCCTGGCGGGAAATGACCACGAGGGTGAACTCCTTGCCCACCGGTAATTTGATGCTGGTGAACTGGCGGGCACTGACCTCGGCACCCAAAGCAACAACGGACCGGAAATCCTTGAATACCGCGAAAGCCATACTGTTGGCATTGGTGAACTGAGGTGCCAGGGTTGCACTGATCTTGGTACGCAACCCGTTGGTGTCGGCAAAATAGGCGTTGTTCAGCCAGCGCAGCTGGTTGGTCTGTATCTCATATTGTTGGGAGGTGACCGTAACGGTATTATTAGGCAGATCGGGTGAAGGCAGCCAGTTGAACAGGTTGGGTACCGATTCGTCCCCGATGAATAATTTCATTTGGGTGAAGATGGGCGCATCCGGATACCGAAGAGTGATCCTGACGTTGGGTGCCAGCTGAACTTCCTGTCCGTTCTTTTTCATCCTGATATAGATCTCACCTCCGCTGATCAGCAGGCGTCCGTTGGAGACAGTAGGCCTGTTCAACCGGATCATATCACCCTTTTTCTTGATCAGCATCAATTCAACGGTAACGGTCCCGGTTATAGCCTGCCCCGAAGCGCCCGTGCAGCAATTGGGAGGGAACCCGCATTGTAGTCCGAAGGGTGTAAGGACATAAGCGTTGCTGTTGTTGACCTGGATACTGTCGGTATACACACCAAAGGTCAAGGCGTTCTTCAGCGTGTTCACCGGCATGGTCGGTGCGATGCTGGCATACCAGTTGGTATCCGGTCCGTTGGTCTGGCCCGGGTCCGGAACAAATACATCGGTGTCTTTCTGGCAGGCATTCAGCAAGAAGCCTGTCCCGATCAAAAAAAGTCCAACTATTTTCCTGCTCATATTCATTTCATTAAATAGTTTGTCAATATTCAGATACGTTCTGGCCGTATTCTGCTGCCTGTCAGCGCAAATCAATTCTCAGGCCCAGTCTGAGTCCGGCCGTATTGTATTTTTGTTTCAACGTCAGGTTTTCCTTGTTCATCGGGGTAAAACTATGCCGGTAATAGGGCTCGGCCAGGATATGGATCTTGTCCGTCAGCTTATAATACACCGAAACGGCGCCCATGAAGCCTACTCCTGCGTTTGTCTTGAACTGGTAAGGTGAAGATCCCTTTCCGGTGGTGATGTTAACCGGCCGGTAAGCCGTATCCAGCACTTCGCCGCTTTGCCAGCTGTATACATTCACCACGGCGCCGGCATTGATGTTCACATGCAGTTTGCTGTTGCCCAGTTCGTAACCCAGCATGAGCGGTACATCCACACTCCGGTATCGGTTATGAGTGGTCTTATAGCGCGTGCCAGTCGTGATATAGCTGCCCGTGGTATCTCCATTGGCATTGATAATATAGGTCACCTGGATCAGGCCGCCCTGCATAAAAGTGAATTTCTCGTTGATCTGGCTGTAATTGGCTCCAACCCGGATACTCATGGAGTTCCTGAAGACCCGGGTGTACCGGATACCCGCGCTGTAAGCGGATGTGAACTTCGTACTCTCCTTCCTTTTTTGGAGATAGGCCGAATTGCCGGTGTCTTTCAGACTTCGGAATGCATAGTCGGGACCGGCATAGAATTCGAGGTATTTTTTATTGCCAGACGCATTTCTTTCCAATGAGGGGCAGTCGGGCAGATAATTAAAGGGGGAAAGGCGCAATACCGGTTCACCGGTGGTGTTTTTTCCTGCGGTGATCCGTTGAGCGAAAAAGTTGAGCCGGCTGATCAGCGTGCCTCCGACCGGGATCTCATCTACTGCCGGATCCTGTAGAACCCTGGTGGGATCCTCAGCCAGTCCGCCCGCAATGGCGCTGATCCGGGTGTTGCCTGCGGTTCGGGCCGTTCTTTTATTGATCCAGGATGAAGCGGTCTGTTTATCTGCCTCCGTGCCAACAGTCGGGCCGGAAGGAGTATTGCCTGACGGGGTAAGGGTATTGATACCGGGTGTCAGATCCGTTGAAGCCGAAGCCGGATCATTGGCCGGGTTAACGGTCACGGGTGTTTCGATCGAATTGTTTTCAGGGTTGTTGTTATTTGATGATCGGGCGGTATTTTGATCGGGGCTATTTGAGGGTTTAACGGCCGCGATCTGCGGGACCTGGTTTGTGGATGATCTTTTGATGAGGTATAAAGCGCCGCTGCCGCCGGCGATCAGCAGGGCGGCGATCAGCAGCAGGTTCCTGCGGTTGCTGAGCAGGGCAAACCAGAATCCCACGGGCTTTCTTTTCT
Source organism: Chitinophagaceae bacterium (assembly GCA_016721725.1). Classification (GTDB taxonomy): domain Bacteria; phylum Bacteroidota; class Bacteroidia; order Chitinophagales; family Chitinophagaceae; genus Ferruginibacter. The sequence goes on from JADKHN010000001.1 coordinate 1,171,743, forward strand.
CTCTTTGTTCAACGATCCGGTCCCAGATACGCGGATCCACAGGAGGAGAATAATCCCCCAGCCGGTCTTTGATATGTTTGTCAAATAGTTGGTTATGGTTCATACCGCAACTTTTTGTAATTGTAATAACTGTTTCTGCAACATGTTCCTGGCTTTCACAAGCTGGCTCCGGCTCGTACCCGGCTGGATGCCCAGCATTTCGGCGATCTCTTCGTGCTGGTAACCTTCGATCACGTAGAGGTTGAAGATCATCCGGTATCCGTCGGGCAACTGGTTGATCAGTTCCAGTAATTCCTTTTGGGTGAGATGCGAATAAGCTGAAGGCTCCATGCCGCTTTCATCCCGGTCCCTGAACTCGTATCCGATCGTTTCCTTTTCGTAACGCCGTAAGGAATATTTCTTTAAGGCCGTGTTCACCATGATCTTGCGGATCCATCCTTCAAAAGAGCCTTCGAATTTGAACTGGTGGATCTTGTCGAATACCTTGATGAAGGCATCCTGTAAGATATCCTCAGCATCGGAACTCGATCGGGCATAACGGTTGCATACGCCCAGCATACGGCTGGCATACCGGTTAAAAAGCTCCTTCTGACAGGCAGCCTCCTCCTTTAAGCATCCTCGTATGAGTTCTTCTTCTGTCAATGACTGGTTGGTTTACACCCGGATATCCCTGGATAGATACCTGGTCCGTTCTATACGCTGCCTAAACCCGGTTTATTGCTTATAAGGTACAAAAAACGGCTGTATTTCTTGTTTTTAGCCCCTAAATCCCCTAATTTGATGAGATCTAACCCAAAATCGACCATGTTATCGGAAGAGCATATCAGGCAATTGATCGAGGAAAATGAATACCTGCAGGTTCAATTGGCCGATGTGAACGAAGTGCTTGCCCAGCGGGAGGAGGAACTGAACCTGTTGCGGAAGAGCCAGGCTGAGGCCGCCGAACTGAGAAGCCGGCTCGATAACCAGCTCGATGAACTGCATAGTATGCAGGACCATATCGGAGAAAAGGAACTCCAGGTCCTGGGGGCGAGTGAGCGGGAAGCCGAACTTCAGGAGGAGCTTACTGAAGCGGCCAGGCTTCAGCAACAATACAATGAACTGGTGGGCCATTACGCCTATATCCAGAGCCAGCTCACCGACCTGCAGGCCCGTATCGAAGAACTGAATTCACGGAACCGGGAACTCCAGAAGATCGCCGGAAAAATAGGTGAATTGGAAAGCCAGTTAGCCAATGCCGTTATGGAGCGGGAGGAGCTGCAGAAGCAAGTGGGAACCACCCTTTAGGTCTTTTAGAATGCTTATTGACGCCGGCTCTGGTCAAAAGAAGAACTTCATTCCGGATCAGGGTATAAAAATAATATTGCAAACGCTTGCATTCCTGCGTTCATTTTTATATTTTACTTGTCTAAAACTTATTGTCTATGAACTTTCAAACGTTGAACAAACAAAGGAAATTTGTATTGATCGCCGCCCTGCTTGGCATTATCGCCTGCTTTTTACCCTGGGTATCCGTGAGCGTTTTTGGTTACAGCAGCAGTGTGAACGGAATGCACAGCTGGGGATTGATGGCTTTTATAGGATTCATTGGTTCCGGGGTTGCGGCCTTCCTGGGTGATCAGACCAAACCCATGGCCCAGACTTTTTGGTTTGTCGCCCTGGCCTGTGGAGCATTGGCCGTTTTGGGCGTATTACTTTATTTCCTGAATGTTTCTGGCTCTGTAGGAGGTTTTGGTGTCAGCTATGGCTTTGGGATCTTCATTGCAGCGGCAGCAGCCATAGGCGTATTGGCCTGTGCCTATATGTTCAGGAATCCCGGGGACAGCATCAAGGGCGGATTCGACAGCCTGAAGCAGGATATCGAGGACAAGGCAAAGACCTAAACTCTGTATTTTTAAAAAAAAGCATGACTTTCCCGGTCATGCTTTTTTTGTTTGTATGAATTGTTGGACTTTTGTAGAAAATCCGGATATGCCAGCTATCGCCGATATCAGAAAAGAGTATATGAAGCAATCCCTGCTCGAAGAAGAGGTTGAACAAGATCCGTTCAGCCAGTTCGGAAAATGGTGGGATGAAGCGGTGAAGAGCGAGGTGGAAGAAGCCAATGCCATGACACTGGCCACCGCCACTGCGGATGGGAAACCTTCGGCACGGATCGTATTGCTGAAAGCGGCAACTCCCCAGGGTTTTGTTTTCTACACCAATTATAGCAGTCATAAAGGGCAACAGCTCGCTGAGAATCCCCTTGCCTGCCTGGTATTTTTCTGGACCTCCCTGGAGCGTCAGATCCGAATTGAAGGGACTGTGGAGAAAGTGAGTGAAGGAGAGAGTGATGAATATTTTCATTCAAGGCCATCCGATAGCAGGCTGGGGGCATGGGCGTCTCCGCAAAGTTCCGTCATCCCTTCCCGGGACACCATTGAAGAGAACCTGGCACATTACCTGAAAAAATACCCTGAAGGTCATATTCCCCGGCCTCCCCATTGGGGCGGTTACCTGGTCAGGCCCGTTCAGATCGAATTCTGGCAAGGCAGGCCCAGCCGTCTTCATGACAGGATCTTGTATACGTTACAGCCGGATGGAGGATGGAAGATCGAACGATTGGCTCCTTAGCCAGTGCAAGGGGTTGGTAATTGGGAATAGGTTCAGCATTATTGAACTGTTTCAGTCTTCCTAATTCCCAATCCCTAATTCCCAATTACTTAATTAAGCTTTCTTCTTAGCCGCCTTCTTTGGCGCTACTGCCTTCTTTACTGTTTTTGAAGGCCTTGATTTACCAAAAGAACCACTAAAGATCTTTCCTTTTTTTGTTTTAATGTCACCACGTCCCATAATGTGTATTTTTTTGTTTGGATTGTTTACAAGCTACAAAAAAAGCAAGGCGCAATGCACCTTGCTTTTTAATTTTTTTGATGCACGATTACATCTTAGCAGATAATTCTTTACCGGCTTTGAATTTGGCAACTTTCTTCGCCTTGATTTTGATAACAGCACCTGTTTGAGGGTTACGGCCGTTGCGGGCAGCCCTTTTAGAAACAGAGAATGTACCAAAGCCAACCAAAGTAACTTTGCCACCGCCTTTTAAAGTTTTTGTTACTGCTTCAACAAAAGAATCGAGGGCAGCGTTTGCTTGTGTCTTTGTAATACCTGCATCATCAGCAAGTTTTGAAATCAATTCAGCTTTGTTCATGATAGATTTTTTAAAATTTTTTAACTGCAACAAATATAGACGGTTTTTAATTGCGACAAAATTATTTTCAAAAAAAATTATTCCCGGTAAACCCGCTGTAAACCGCAAGGAATAAGGATTTTGGGATGCCCGGCCGGGATGTCCGGCGTCTCCGGGCCGGGGTACGGACCTCCGAAACCCTTTACTGCAGGGCTTTTCCGGTCAAGATTGGGTAAAAACCTGACTGCAAGCGGCTTTTAGCGAATTATAAAATAGCGAAGGAATCTGCAAAAGATTGCCGTATCATTTTTGCACAATTAGTGCACAACCTGCATGAGGGTGCGAAAAGCGATGAAGCGGTCGCCCCATTTTTCATAAGAACGCTGCCGCATGTCGTCCGCAAATTGTTCGATATAGCGGTTGTACAGGGCCTTGCTTTCGGCACGGTATTGTATGGCATAGGTGGGTCCTTCGGTGTTGTCCAGTTCGAGTATTTGTAATATCGTGGCACCGGAAAAACAACCCGTACCCAGTACCTCGGGTAGGTGTTCCTCTTTCAGCCAGTTCAGCCATTCGTCTTTGATGGCGTCCTGAACTTTTAGGGTGACATTATAGATGAACATGTTTATTCTTTTGTAACGGGCAATGTTTCGATGGTATTTACAATCCGGCGTCTTATTTCAGTTCAATATAAACCGGGCAATGGTCGCTGTGTTTCACATCCGGATAGATATCGGCGTCGGTGAGCTGTTTCTTCAGGGCTTCCGTTACACAGATGTAATCGATGCGCCAGCCTTTGTTATTGAGTCGCACACTGGGAAAGCGCTGGCTCCACCAGCTGTACCGGTGCGGTTCCGGGTGAAAGACCCGGAAACTATCCACCCAGCCGCTGTTCAGGAATTTAGTCATCCACTCCCTTTCTTCCGGTAAGAACCCGCTGCTGTTCTTGTTCCCCCTGGGATCATGGATGTCTATCTCGTGGTGAGCGATATTATAATCGCCCAGCAATACGATCTTGGGATGCTTTTTTTGGAGTTTGCTGAGGTAGGTATAGAATTCATCCAGCCACTGGTATTTGAATCCCTGTCTTTCCTCGCCCGAAGTGCCCGAGGGAAAATAGGCGTTGATCAGCCGGATGTCGCCGAAATCCATTTGTATTACCCGCCCCTCGTCATCACTGGCCTTATGGCCATTGCCCAAAATGATGTGATCGGGTTTCTGTTTGGAGAAGATGGCCACGCCACTGTATCCTTTCTTTTGCGCACTGTACCAGTGATGATGGAAGCCAAGGGCCTCGAGCTGTTTCACATCCACATCGTCTTTGGTGGCCTTGGTTTCCTGTAAACAGACGATGTCGGCCGGATCGGTCTTCAGCCAGTCGATGAATCCTTTTTTCATCGCGGCCCGGATACCATTGACATTATAAGAGATGATGCGCATTTTTTTTACAAACTTAATCAGTTATGGATTGACCGGCCAAAACATTCTGTTTGTTTGGATGAATATTTCCGGTCTTCTTAGCCGCAAGGTTAGTCCAGGATCGGGCGAAGCCATTTGCGTGCTTCCTCCAGGTCCATGCCTTTTCTGCGGGCATAGTCCGCGAGCTGGTCTTCACCGATCTTTCCCACACCGAAATATTTACTGTCAGGATGAGCGAAATACCAGCCGCAAACGGAAGAGGCCGGGTACATGGCCAGGGATTCGGTCAGGCGGATCCCGGTATTCCCCTCACCGCCCAGTAAGGCGAACAGCTTTAATTTTTCGGTATGGTCGGGACAAGCCGGATAGCCCGGTGCCGGGCGGATACCCCGGTATTTCTCAGCGATAAGGTCTTCATGATCCAGGTTCTCTTCTTTGTCATATCCCCAAAATCCGAGTCTTGTTCTTTTATGTAAGAGTTCGGCGAATGCTTCGGCCAGGCGGTCGGCCAGGGCCTGCAACATGATCTTATTATAATCGTCATGTGCCGATTCAAATTTCCGGAGATGTTCTTCAATGCCGCTGATGGTCACACTGAAAGCGCCCAGGTGGTCCTGGTAGGGCATTTCGGCCGGGGCGATGAAATCGGCGAGGGAAAGATCGGGTTGGCCAGCGGTCTTTTTGACCTGCTGGCGAAGAAATTCCAGGGTTACCACGTCAGTACCGTTCAAAACGTCCACCGAATCAGGGCCGGTTTTATTGGCCGGCCAAAAGCCAACCACTCCGGTGGCCTGCAACCATTTCTCTTCCACGACCTGTTGCAACAGCTTTTTGGCATCCGTAAACAATTTCGATGCTTCAGCTCCGATGACGGGATCCACCAGCAATTGCGGGAATTTGCCATGCATCTCCCAGGTGATGAAAAAGGGCTGCCAGTCGATGTACTCGGCGATCTCCGCCAGGGTGATCTCCGTAAAGGTCTTCGTTCCGGTAAAAGCGGGTGTAACCGGGACATATTTTTTCCAGTCGATCTTCGCGCCATTGGCCTGTGCTTCATCAAAGCGTAAATAGGACTTGCCCGTGTTCTTATGGCCAAAATCAGCCCTGAGTTTATCGTATTCATCGCGGATGCCGTTGAGGAATTCCGGTTTTTGTTCTTTGCTCAGTAAACTACCGGCCACGGTTACACTTCGGCTGGCATCGAGTACATGAACAACCCCTTCATCGTATTGGGGGGCGATCTTGACCGCGGTATGCATCCGGCTGGTGGTAGCGCCACCGATCAGCAAAGGCAGGTTCATGCCACGGCGTTTCATTTCATGGGCGACATGCACCATCTCATCCAGGGAAGGGGTGATCAGTCCGGATAACCCGATGATATCAGCCTTTTCCCTGACCGCTGTCTCGAGGATCTTATCCGTATGAACCATCACACCGAGGTCGATGATGTCGTATCCGTTACAGCCCAGCACCACGCCCACGATATTTTTGCCGATATCGTGTACATCGCCTTTGACAGTAGCTAATAATATCTTGGGTGCCCCTGCGCTTTCTTCATTGATGGTCCCTGCGGCGAGGTGGGCCTGTTTGCGGTCTTCTTTTTCCTGTTCGATATAGGGGGTGAGTACAGCAACCGCTTTTTTCATCACCCTGGCGCTCTTCACCACCTGGGGCAGGAACATCTTGCCGGCGCCAAACAGGTCGCCCACGATATTCATGCCATCCATCAGGGGGCCTTCGATCACGTCCAGTGGTTTGGCGTATTTGAGACGGGCCTCTTCCGTGTCTGCATCGATATGATCCGTGATACCGTTCACCAGCGAGTGCGCCAGCCTTTTTTCAACGGGCTCTTTCCTCCAGCTTTCATCCCTCACTTCCACCTTGCCCTTGGCCTTGACGGTCTCCGCGAAGCGGATCAGTTTTTCCGTGGCTTCATTATTGTCGTTATTCCGGTTCAGGAGCACGTCTTCACACAACTGGCGGAGTTCGGGTTCGATCTCATCATAGACCACGAGTTGTCCCGCATTGACAATGCCCATATCCATCCCCGCTTTGATGGCGTGATAGAGAAAAACGCTGTGTATAGCCTCCCGGACATGATCGTTGCCCCGGAAAGAGAAAGAAACATTGCTTACGCCGCCACTGACCTTGGTAAGCGGCATGCTATTTTTGATCTCCCGGGTGGCTTCGATGAAATCAACCGCATAGTTGTTATGTTCCTCGATGCCGGTGGCCACCGCGAAGATATTGGGATCGAAGATGATGTCCTGGGGGTCGTACCCCACCTGTTCCGTCAGGATCTTATAGGCTCTTTTGCAGATCTCTACTTTCCGTTCTTTGGTATCCGCCTGTCCAACTTCATCAAAGGCCATCACGATCACGGCCGCTCCGTAACTTTTACAGGTAAAGGCCTGTTCGATGAATTTCTCCTCGCCTTCCTTCATGGAAATGGAGTTCACGATGCATTTGCCCTGAACACATTTCAACCCGGCTTCAATGATCTCGAATTTGGAGGAGTCGATCATGATGGGGATTCGGGCGATGTCGGGTTCGGCCTGTACCAGGTTCAGGAAAGTGGTCATGGCCTTCACGCCGTCCAATAACGCATCATCCATATTCACGTCGATCACCTGGGCCCCGCTTTCCACCTGCTGGCGGGCAACACTGAGGGCTTCTTCATATTTATCCTCGCGGATCAGTCTGGCGAATTTTTTTGACCCGGTGACATTGGTGCGTTCACCTACATTCACAAAATTGGTTTCCGGCCGAACGACAAGCGGCTCCAGTCCGGATAACCTTAAAAAGGGTCTGATATGCATTGGGTCACTCATGGTAAAATTATTGTTCAGCGAGTTCGGTATCCAGAACAGGCAAGGCCCTGGGTCTGAAATCTTTCACTTCTTCAGCGATGTGTTTGATATGATCGGGGGTGGTGCCGCAGCATCCACCCACGATATTCACGAATCCTTCCTTAGCCCATTCTTCTATGATGTGTGCGGTCTGGTGAGGTTGCTCATCATATTCCCCAAAGGCGTTTGGCAATCCTGCGTTGGGATAAGCTGAGGTATAACAGGCCGCGATCTGTGATAGCTCTTCGATGTGCGGCCGCATTTCGGAAGCGCCGAGGGCGCAATTGAGCCCGATGCTCAGCGGGTTGGCGTGCATCACCGAAGTATAAAAGGCTTCCAGGGTCTGTCCGCTTAAGGTTCTTCCGCTTGCGTCGGTGATGGTGCCGCTGATCATGATGGGCAATTCGGATCTTTTGTTATCCCGGAAATATTTTTTTATCGCATAGATGGCAGCCTTGGCGTTGAGGGTATCGAAGATGGTTTCGATGAGGAGGATGTCCACACCCCCGTCAACCAGTCCTTTTACCTGTTCGGTGTAAGCGGCAGCCACTTCATCAAAGGTCACAGCCCTGTAACCCGGGTTGTTCACATCGGGGGAGAGGCTCAGGGTCTTGTTCAGCGGACCGATGGCGCCGGCCACGAACCTGGGTTTGGCCTGATCCTTCAGGGTGTATTCGTCGGCGGCATCCCGGGCGCATTTGGCCGAGGCGGTATTGAGTTCATAGGCCAGGGATTGCATGTCGTAATCGGCCTGGGCGATGGACGTGCTGCTGAAGGTATTGGTTTCGATGATATCGGCTCCGGCCTCCAGGTATTGTTTGTGTATGTCTGTAATGATCTGTGGCTGCGTGATGCTGAGCAGGTCGTTATTGCCTTTGACATCGGTATGCCATTGGGCAAATCGATCGCCGCGGTAATCCGCCTCCGTCAGTTTGTGGCGCTGGATCATGGTACCCATGGCCCCGTCAATGATGAGGATCCTTTCTTCAAGACATTTATGCAGTGTTTTTTTCATATCTGTGAACTGGTTTATGCATTTTCCCCGACCACGGCTTATCCTGCACATTGCTGCGCCGGTATTCCGGGACACCATGAGGTTCATGAACTGTTAAACGAGAATCGATCCGTGCAGCAGGTTGGAAAGGCTTCGTTTATTAGTTCATTTTCCGGTATGGCTCCCTGGTCGGGGCCGGAGGGCAAGCGGGCTGAACAATAAACAAATCCACCCGTTCGCGACACAAATTTAAACTAACAAAGCCGTAACACAAAATGTTACGGCTGGTTAATGGAAGGCACGGAAACACAAGCCTTTGAACCCGGTTGAACAACAACGACGGGGAAAGCGGTTTTTCAATCAATCTCTTGGTAGCAGGGACAATGGATCTCAGCGGGAAGCAGAATAACAGGGCCCGTTGTTTCAGTGCGGTCGCTTAGTTTTTGACAAACTGCACTTTTTCATCTTTCAGCGGGTTGTCATCTTTCAATTTTATGCTGACGGATGTTTTCTCCTCCTTGAGATAATCGTCGCTGATCTTGCTGAACAGGGGATCGGCGCCGAAATCGAGGATCATCCGGGTACTGGTTTCAGTCCAGGTGCCGGTTACTGTACTGGCTCCGTTCGTAGCGGTGACCTGTCCGCCTGCGGCGAAGGTGAAATTGTAGCCGGTGAATTTGGAGGTCTCATCCTTACTATCCCAGTAAAGACTAACCCGCCAGGTTCCTGCCGGGGTTCCCGTGGTGTTGGTGACCACGTCGTCGCTTTTTGAACAGGTGGAGGATTGGAGTGTGGTGAAAAGGGTGACCAGTGAAAGGGCGAGGAATAAATTGATCCCTCTGGTTTTGAAGGTGTGTGTCATATCTGTAATGTTAGGGGTTACAATGTTGTTGACGAAGTAAAGATGCTGATTACCGAAAGCGAAAAAAACTGAAACACACCGAACCCGTTTTTTTTATCCCTGAACCAGAATAAACCGATTCATATATGGAAAATCATAAAAAAACAAAACCCCGATCTTTCGGGGTTTCAAAAACTTTGGGTTTTTTAGGTAAGTGTTGTTTTCAGGACGTTGGATCTTAACTGTTTGGTTGTTCAAGGGTGAATTGGATCTGGTCTTTGATCTGGATATTGGATAGTGCAAAAGTAACATGGGTTTCAGGGTTCAAAGAATGAAACCTGTTCAACTGATCATTTCGGATGTCGAAACGGAATTTTTCAGCACTGAACCGGAATGACCCTGTCCGGGTAATGATGCTCCTTGCAATAAGGAAGGCCCCGGGTTATCGGGGCCTTAATAATGTTCGGTTTCTTTGGTAAAGTTTTTCAGGATAGGATAGGATAGGATCGGTTCGTTCTAAGGGATATTGGATTTGATTTCTAACGTAAAGATATACCGGTAAACAGGGGTATGCAAGCGGAACTCACCGAAAACAGGCATTGGATGACCGAACCGGCATTTTTGGACGCTGAACCGGAACCAGGCACTATTTCGACTGTCCGTTCGGGGAATAAGGAAGGCCCCGGGGTATCGGGGCCTTAATAATGTTCGGTTTCTTTGGTAAAGTTTTTCAGGATAGGATAGGATCGGTTCGTTCTAAGGGATATTGGATTTGATTTCTAACGTAAAGATATACCGGTAAACAGGGGTATGCAAACGGAACTCACCGAAAACCGGCTATAGGTGACTGAACCGGCATTTTTGGCCGCTGAACCGGTAAAACGAACCCGGCCGGAAATAAAAAACCCCCTGAACAGGGGGCTTTTTAAAAACTTTAAGCTTCTTTGGTAGCAATTGTTTTCTTTGGATTCGGATATTGACTACCTGGCTTTTTTACAGGATGTTTGGATTGGTTTTCAAGGGGGATACAGATTCTAAAACACTTAACTTAAATACCCTGTAAAACTAAAGCAGCTCCCGTTAAGGTCAAATTAAAGGATCCCGAATGGTCAAATCGGGCCGATGAACCGGAATTTTCGGTTCCCGAGCCGGAAACCGGTTTATTTGTCGTCCCCGAGCCATTGCTTGAAATCGGCAGAACGTTCCGTACTGACGATGGTTTCGTGCTTTGCCGGCGGGTTCAGTTTGATCAGGACGCGGCTCTTGGTATAGGCGAACATCTCCGAAATGGAATGGATGCCGATGATATACTGTCGGTTAATACGGAAAAAGGTCTTGGGATCCAGCGCCGCATCCAGGCTGTCGAGGTTGTAATCGATCACATACCGGCGTCCTTCCTTGGTACACAGGAAAGTCACTTTGTCCTCGGTGTAGAAATACACCACTTCTTCGATATCGATCGTTTTGATGTGTTCGCCGTAGCGGACCACAAACCGCTTCTTATATTCCCCGCCTGTAGGATGGAGGGATTGTAATAATTTGTTGATGTCGATCGCCGGGGCGGAAGCGGTGGTTGACAGCTGCCTGTATTTGTTCACGGCCTGTTCCAGTTCCTCCTTCTTGATGGGTTTCAGGAGGTAATCGATGCTGTTCACCTTAAAGGCCTCAATGGCGTATTGGTCATAAGCCGTGGTAAAGATGACCGGGCAGGTGATACCGACCGATTTGAAGATCTCGAAACTCAGGCCGTCGGACAACTGGATATCCGAAAAGATGAGATCGGGCATTTCGTTCTCCCCAAACCATTTGATCGCGGAAGATACACTCACGATCTGGTCCAGCACCTGGATACCCGGTTCGATCTCTTTCAGTAATTTCTGCAGGCGTTTTGCAGCCGGATCTTCATCTTCAATGATCAGTGTTCTCATTGTCGTATTGCTTTAATAATGGTAATATGACTGTAAATGTCTTGCCATCGTTATTCACCGTTACCGGTTCCCTGCTGAGCAGGTTATACCGGTTCACGATATTCTGCAAACCCATGCCCGCACCCGACTCGCCGGTCATTTTGGGATTGATGTTATTCCGGATCACCAGCGCCTTTTCGTCCTCCACAAATATACTGATCGCCAGCGGTGATTCCTTGGATACCGCGTTGTGCTTGATGGCATTCTCCACCAGCAACTGCAGGGTGAGCGGCGGTATGAAGGTATTTCTTTTCATCTCGTCGGTGATGTCCACCTCCAGTGCCAGGTTGTTGCCGTACCTTTTTTGCTGTAAGTAAAAATAGGTTTGTACCACACTGATCTCCTCACCCAGGCTGATGATGTCCTTATCCCGGTAATTGACGATGTTCCGGAAGAATCCGGAGAGTTGCTCCACATAACCCACCGCCATGGCCGGGTCATCTTCAATGGTGGAGATGAGGGTGTTGAAACTGTTGAACAGGAAATGGGGGTTCACCTGGTTGCGTAAAACCTGGAACTGGAACTGGATCTTTTCCTGTTGCAACTGCTGCATTTTCCGGAACTGCTTCTCGCGGCTTTTCATATACCAGTAGATCAGTCCGCCGCCGGCCAATATGCATAAGATAATGAACCAGTACCTTTTCCAGATGGGTTTCGAGATCACAAAAACGTAAGTGGCTTCATGGGCCCCTTCAAAATTCTCGCTTAAGGAGGATCGGACATGGAACCGGTATGTGCCCGGCTGGAGGCGTAAAAAAGAAACACTCCGGTCCCGGGTGGGGATCCAGGCCGTATCCAGACCTTCCAGTTTGTACTGGTAGTGCACTTCATCGGGATTGGTATAATAGATTCCTGTGAAGTTGAACAGAAAACTATTCTGATCGTAATTGAAACTGCCGGGCACCTCCTTGTTGATATCGGTGAGGAACAACTGCACATTCTCGATCACGGTCTTCGGATAATGGATGGTGTTTTCCACCGGGGTATACACGAGGATCCCGTTCGAGGTACTGAGTATGATATTACCCATGCTGTCCTGGGTTACACTGCCGGCATCGGTATTGACCTCGGGGATGCCCTGTTTATTATCCAAATAAGAGACCGTTCCGTTCCTGATGTCGAGTATATCCAGTCCTTTACGCTGTACCAGTACGATATTTCCTAACGGTCCGGTCTTGAGGGCGATGATCTTCAGGTCGCTGATCCCTTCGGCCAATGAATAGTTTCTGAAGGTCTTGCCGTCAAATCGATAAATTCCGGCTCCTTCGGTATTGAACCAGATATTACCGTCCAGGTCCTCGGTAAAGGAATAGATATGATCGTCTTTCAATCCGGTCTCTTTATCGATCCGGCTGAATTTTCCATTCTCGAGGACGGTTATACCCTTTCCATCGGTGCCGAACCAGATCCTGTCCTTTGAATCCTTATAAATGCTGTAGATATAGTTGTTGCCGATGTTGTCGATGTTGTTGTAGTTGGTGAAACTGTACCCGGCTGTCAGGTTGCGATTGACCTCCGCAAGTTTAAAGATCATGGCTACGCCTTCAAGTCCACCCGCGCAAACCGTATTTCCACGGCCAGTAATGGAGAGGATACTGGCTTTCTTTAACAGGGGGTTCTCATCCAGGTTACGGTACTGGCCGGTCTCGGGGTCGAGTAAAAAGATGCCGCTGCCCATGGTGCCGATCCAGATATGGTGGTATATGTCCTGGTAGAGACTGGTGATATCGGTCCTGGCATCCAATCCGGCGATCCGGAATTTCTTTTCTGTAAAACCATTCTCTGTCAATATATACCTGATGAGGCCTCCATCCGAACTGACCCAGATATTATTCTGGTGATCACAAAGCATGGAATGGATATTGTCGTAAACCGACTGGTTGTAAACGGGATAAAGTCTGAGGATATGACCTGCAGTGGCTACGAGGTCCGACGGGGTATTCATCCAGATATTGCCTTCGTTATCCTGCAACAGGTTGTTGATCTTGGTTTGAAATGCCGTGCCGTTTTTATATGCCATGACCGGCTTATCGAATCCGGCCTGATTGAATAAGCCGTATTCTTCCGTGGCGATCCAGAGGTTCTTTTGTGAAACCAGCAGGCTGTTCACCTGTCCATAGGTCCAGTTTTGAACGGCAGGCGGAATAGAAACCGTTCCGGTGGTATGATCATAGAGACAGAATCCTTTTTCCTGCAGGCCGATCCAATAACGGTCATTTCCCGCGGGTGTGATGGCGGTAACGTAATAGTCCGGCAATCCGTTCTTAGGACTGATCACAGTGACCTTTTTTTTGCCCCCGGCCAGGCTGAGAATATTGATGCCCTGGTCAGTTGCGGCCAGCAGGTCTCCTTTTTCGGTTACCACCAGGCTGCGAATATGCAGGTCGCTCAATCCGTCGGCCGAATCGAACAGATAAAGATGGCTTTTGGAAAAATAATATACGCCTTCGCCATTGGTGGCGAACCAGAGGTTGTTGCCTTTATCTTCCGCAAACGCGGTGATGGCCACTGCCGGCGTCCCTTCTTCCGGTTGATAATACTCCAGCTTGTTGTTGATCATCCTGGCCAGGTGACCGTTCTTGAATCCCACCCATACCTGCCGGTTATGGTCCTGGAAAACGGCGGTCACCGTATCCCGTGCCGAAGATTTTGAGAAAATGATCCTTTTGAAATTGATCCCGTCGAATGAATAAAGCCCGTTCGTCGTACCGGCATAGATATAGCCATCGTTGTTCTTGAAGAGCGTATTGATCTTGAAAGGACGGTTGTCTTCCTGGAGTTTATAGGATTTGAAACCCAGTTCCTGGGCGAGGGCGCCATTACCTGTCATGCAGGCCATGGCCACCGCCAGGTAACTGAACAGCCCATAAGCATATGTCTGGAACTTATTTTTCAATCAGTTCGGCTTTAACCTCTATTTTGATCTCTGATGCCAGTTTTTCGTGCACCACTTTCGGGATGGTGATATTATGATCTGACAACAGGACGGTGAAATTCGATTTCACGCTCACGATACCGTTCTTGATGTTGATCTCGCATTTGATGATGCGTTCCTGAACCACACCATGTATGGTCAGGTTCCCTTTTGCCCTGATGATGTACAGGCCGTCGCGGCTCATATCCATATCCTCGATGATCTTGCCTTCGAAGGAGGCGCGCGGGAATTTATCGCTTTCCAGATAGTTCTCGTTGAAGTGCTCCTGCTGCAGGGGACTGTTGAATCCCTTGAAAGAATTGACATTGATGGTGAAGGCGAATTGTTTTTTTTCAGCGCTGAAAATGCCTTTCAGCTGGTTGCTGGAAGCTTTGATCAGCTCCATCGGAGCATCTGAACGGAATGTGATACTGCCTGTGCTTACCGAAAAGATCAGGTTCGGGGCATTTGCATGAGCGGATAGAACGATTAGGGAGAATAAAAGTATCGCCGGTTTTTTGAACATGCCATTTTTTCGTTTAAACCATATACTTGCAACGAAGAGGGTAAGATAATATTTTATTTTAAATGTATGCAATACTGTTTCTGTACCAGCTTAACGGTTTTTACCGATCGTGAACACCCTGGAAATATTGAAACCGAAAAGGATATCGCCTTTGTCCCACCGGCCTTTATTATCGGTGATGAAGGTCCTTTCATTCATGCCCTGTGAATTGGTGAAATGTAACTGGAACACGTGGCCGCCGGTCTCTATATCGAACCCGACCGATAGGGCATTGGTGGTGCCTTCCAGTTTATAACCCGGGATCTGGTAATAGTATTCAACGTTGATGCTGATGCGTTTGGTGATCTTCTGCCGGCCCCCGATGCCGATCGCGAACATGTCATTTGGATCGGTGGAAAGGTTGACCAGGTTCTGGTGTATGAAGGTGGGCATCAGTTGCAGGGAAGTTCCTTCGGAGAATTTCCGGGCGATGATCAGCTGGTGGGTGAAAAACAACCTGGAGGTATTGTAATTCTTGATCGTGGGGTCCTCGAATTTCAGGGTCCTGTAAGCGATCGTAGGCACATAACTCAGGGTGATGGGCATTTTTCGTTTGCCCCAGGACTGCCGTAGTATTTTTAGTTTGAAATAACCGTCGTAGGTCTTTTGATATGTGCTTCTGCCGAAGCCCACCATCAGGTAACGGGTGATCCCGTAATCAAAGCCCATCCTCATGGTGGCATTATCCAGGCCGAATAAGGCATATCCGCCTTCATTGATCTTGCCAAAGCGGTGCGAGATCTTGACATCCAGCACGCCCTTTCCCACATTTTCAACGGAATGTCCGTTCACCAGCCGGGTCGTTTTAAAGGTAGCCGTGGTGTAATAGGTCTGGTCCTTATCAGGGCCCAGTTCTTTTTCCAACTGGCTCATCAGGTCGGTGGTGTCCTGGGCGATGGCATTAACGGAGGCCATGACCAATAAAAAGGCAAAGATCGTTTTGAACAGTTTCATGCTATGCAGGTTATCGGGGTTAAGGCCAATTATTTGGGTTCGTAATTGCAGTCCACTTTGATTTCAATGCTTTTGGCAATATTATTCTCCACTACCTTGGGGATGCTGATGTTGTAATCGGCCAGCAGCAGATTGAAGGTTGCCATGGCGGAGAACTTGCCGCTTTTGACGATGATATTGCCGGGTACGGTCAGGTTCTTGGTGACGCCGTGCATGGTCAGGTCGCCGGTGACCGAAACGGGATAATTGCCATCCTTGGCGAGATCGATCTTCGCGAGATCGGCGATCTTGCCTTTGAAACTGGCTTTGGGAAATTTGGCGCTCTCCATATAGTTCTCATTGAAATGCTCCTGCATCAGGGCTTTTTTGAACAGGAATCCGTTGATCAGCACGGAAAAGGCCATATCTCCGGTCTGGTTATTGACCACGCTCACCACCTGGTTGTTGACGGCATCGATATTCTCCATCGAGGTTTTAGAGAAGAAAGAGATCTTGCCGTTCTTGGTAAAGAAATTTTGCGACTGGGTTGTTTGGGTGAAAGCCACCAGTAAGGCCAGGCTGAGAATAAGGTTTTTCATGTTTGTTTGTTTTTTAACAGATAGGGGGTTATAGAATATAAAAAGTTGATCAATTGTTTGGCGCTCCGGCGGCGATCCAGATCCGGATCTTATCCAGGTTGCAGCTACTCAATTTATTGCCGTTCTTGGGCATGGGGGAATAGCTGGCAGCATGGGAAACAGCACCCCAGAGGCGGCCATTGTCCACTTGTTGTTTCACACCGGTATAAGTGTCTAGTTTGATCCCGGCAGACGGGATGCTACCGCCGTGGCAGCTGTTGCAACTGGAACTCAGGATCGGGGTTACAGCCGTGCTGTAGGCTACGGCGGCGGTATCGCAGATGGTCTGGGGATAGAGGATCTCGGCCTTATCATAATAACAACTGCTGGTGGAGACCAGGAGCAGGATCGATCCGCTCAATATCCAGGCTCCGATTCTTTTTTTGCCGTTAGGGGTTTGATTGCTCATACTGTTGATTGGGAGTAAATATTGGGATTAGTTATTCAATGCACCGGCAGTCACCCATTTTCTGATCTGGGCGATCTGGCATTCACTTAATTTACTGGCATTTTGAGGCATGGCGGAATAACCGGCGGTATGGCTCACCGAGCCGACCAATCTGCCGTTGATGGCCACATTATAAACCCCGGCATAGGTACTTAAATTGATATTGCCAGAGGGGGTTGAACCACTGTGGCAGCCCAGGCAATAAGTGGAGAGCAACGGACTGATATTGGCGCCGTATTTGAACTGGGTGCTGTCGCAACTGGTGCCGCAATTAATAGTGTTCTTGGCGCCTTCATTGATCCAGCGGCCGATCAGGGCTTTTTGTTCCGTGGTCAGCGGAGCATTGGGAGCTTGCGGCATCCGGTCGCTTCCATTCTTGAAAAGTACTTCATAGATCTTTGAATTGTTGGCATCTCCGGGACGGAGTCCCTTTTTGATGATATTGGCATAGCTGTCCAACACATATCCCTCTTCGTGACTGGCCGCGTCATGGCAACCCGATTTGGCACAGTTGGATTGAAAGATGGGAAGGATTTGTGACTGAAAACAGACCTCGCTGGTCCCGCCGTTCACCGGAGGAGGCGTAGTGGTCACCGGGGAGATGGGCTCATGCTTACAAGCATTGATCAATGCAATGGTCAGCACGGCTGAGGTCAGCAGGTAAACGATTTTTTTCATGCAAGTATTTTTGGTGGTTAAATCCTTATTCTTTGACCAGATAACACCTGACCAGATAAACATCGCCGAGGATCCCCAGGTCAACATCTCCCGACCCGATCCCTGTACAGATCCCCTTCAAAGACAAACTGTCTTTTTCCCTGATGTTGGTCGCCGGGCCCTCCATGGTACAATTCACATAGGCTCCGCCTTCCCCGGTTTTCAATAATATGATCGCCTCGTTTTGCTGGTTCTGGGAGATTTTTTCAACGATACCCGATGCTTCTACGATCTTATCGCCATATTGTTTCCTGGCCTGGACCGAGTCTTTGGTGAAGGATTGGTATAATGCCGTAGCTGCAATTTTTGTGCCAGTGGCATTCTTTACATCGACCGGCCCTTTGTTGTAGAGGTAATAGCCGATAGCTCCGCCAATGGCAGCAATGCCCAGGACGGAGAATAAGATGATTCTTTTGGTAGTAGGTGCCATGAGTTAGGGTTCATGTGAAATCCAGACAAAAGTATCCACCTTGCCCAAAGCCTGGTACAGTTCCTGTCCGAACAGGTATAACAGATACCTGAACGGGAAAAAAGGGCCACTTAGTTGCCCGAGACGATAAAATTTTCTACCGGTATCCGGTTGCTGATGCTCTTGGCCAGGGTCATTTCATCGGCATATTCGAGTTCCCCGCCAAAAGCAATGCCCCGGGCGATGGTACTGATCTTTACACCGGCAGGTCCTTTTCCCCCCGCATTCAATTTCTTGCTGATATAATAAATAGTGGTGTCGCCCTGTATGGTTGGGCTCAATGCGAAAATGACTTCCTCAACGGATTCTTGTTGTAACCGTTCAAGCAGGGGATCGATGGTCAGCTGATCGGGTCCAATGCCGTCAAGGGGAGAAATAACGCCGCCGAGTACATGATAGACCCCGTTGAACTGCTGGGTGCTTTCAATGGCGATCACATCACGGATATTCTCCACCACGCAGATCAACTCGGTTTTCCGGGATCCGTTCTTGCAGATATTGCATAACTCGTCATCGGCGATATTGAAACAGCGTTTGCAGAATTTGATCTCATTTCGCATGCGGGCGATGATGTCGCTGAATTGGGTCACATCCTGTAGATCTTGTTTGACCAGGTGTAAAACCAGTCGAAGGGCGGTCTTCTTACCGATGCCGGGTAGTTTGGCAAATTCGTTTACGGCATTTTCCAGGAGAGTGGAGGAGAAGATCATGGTGTAAAGATAAAGCGGAAATGGATATTGATTAATGAGAAATGGAAAATGAGAAATGGAAAATGTTTTGATTTTGATGGACTTTGCCATTCTTCATTGCCTCATTATCAATTGCCCGTTGCTTTACCGATCACTATAATTTGATCTCCCGTTCATTCTCCCAATCGGCCCGGATATTGAGTTTCTGGGGCAAACGGATCACTTTTTCCGGCTGGAGTTTCCGGCCATAGTTACCGGGATCCCATTGCCCGTTCCGGTTATCATCAAAGAGGATCCTCAATTCATAATCCCCGGGAACAAATAAAGGCCGGCTCCATTCGGGTGTGGTCAACGGGAATGATTCCTTGAGTTCCTCGCCCTGTATGAATTGAAGTACAGGGTGCCTGGCCAGGTCGATATTGCTGAAACGCAGGGTCAGTTTTCCGTAATCGGATTCTTTCTTGGTATTAAAGCGAAGGGTATCCGATTTGCTGAGACTGATATCAGAAGAATCTGAAAAAGCCGCAGCGTCCAGGATCAGGTAATACCGGCTTTCCGCCTGCCATTTTACGGGGAGGCTGATCTTTTTCCGGGTACTGTCGAGAAGGGGAGTAAAGCCGGCGATGGGCTTATAATTGGTATCGGTGAGGACCATCTTGGCCGCATCGAATTTTTTCAAAGGCTTGTTGAATTCGATCAGCAAAGGGGTCAGGAGGTCCTGGTTCTGCTGAAATACCGCCGCAGTATAGCGTAATTTTTTCTCTGCAGCCGTTTTCAAAGACGGTTTTATCAGTCCCCGGGTGTCCCTGACCTCGGTATAGGCATA
Organism: Chitinophagaceae bacterium; assembly: GCA_016721725.1. Taxonomy (GTDB): domain Bacteria; phylum Bacteroidota; class Bacteroidia; order Chitinophagales; family Chitinophagaceae; genus Ferruginibacter. Next base: position 1,191,181 of record JADKHN010000001.1, read on the forward strand.
GAGAACTACCGGTACCGTGGATGTGGAAACAGTTACCGGCCCATCCGCGAAAGCGAAAGTTTCCACTTTGGCATTATAGGTCTTGCTCCCGTCCCCGTCCTTCAGGGCATAGACGCGGTAGCTGCCGCCGGGAAGATAGGAGAATTTGAAGCGGCCTTCTCCATCGATCCGGGCGATGTAATCGGGTTTTCGTTTGCGTACTGCTGAATCATCCGCGTTGCGGTAGAGCAGGGCCATCATGGTACTGTCGGTTCCGCCCGTCTCCGCGAGGATCATCCTGCCCGAAAGATCAAGTGAGTCGATGCTTTTGCCGGTGGAGAATACATAGGTGAAATTCTTCAGCGGGTTGCCTTCATTGTTATCCACGATGGCATTGCCGAAATCGATCGAATAGGTGGTATTGGGCAGCAGGGTGTCTTTCAGTTTAACGGTTACGGTCTTGAGCTTGTATTCAATGACCGGGGTGGTTTTCTGATAGGGAGATACCAGCACATTGTTCTGTACGTCTTTTACTTCAATGTATTCGTTGAAGGTCAGCGTGATCTTATTGCCGGAGAAGGAGGTGCTGTTGATCAGCGGGGTTGAACTGATGAGCCGGGGAGGGATCGTATCCTTTGGCCCGCCGGTGGGAGCGCCGATCTGGGCGCAGCCCGAATCACCGACCGCTAAGCCAATGACGATTATGGATACCAGGAAATAAAAAATAACGGAAAACCTCATGTTGATGGGCGATTATTTGCAAACATAGCCCCTTTCGATTATTTAGTCCGGCCAAAAATCATAAAAAAACCCTTAATCCGCCTGGCCGGCATCTTCCTCATCGGGCTGGTGCAGGGCGATCGCCAGTTTATTATCTTTTACAAAATTGCACCAGTAACAATCGGCTTTGCCGCAGCCGGTATAAAAATCACGGGCCTGGATCTTTTCCCAGACGGTGGTGATCTGTTGCTTAACGGTCTCCAGGTCCTGCGGACTGATGACGATCCTTTCCCTGCGGTATTCTTTCTTCTTATCGGGCTCCACAAAATCAAATTCGGTGCTGATCACTTTCCAGTCCTTTTGTTCGTAATTGTCCACCAGGATCTTGTAAAAAACAGCCTGGCGCCAGTAGTCTCCTCCGTTAGGTTCCTTGTCGTGCGGGGCTTTCATTTTGGGAATGGCCTTGTCGATATCGCCGCTCTTATAATCCACCACGTTCACTTCCTTGCCGTTGAATTCCAGTTTATCGAGTTTTCCTTTCAGGGGCACGCCATTCACCACGACACCCCGGATATTGCGTTCAACAGCCACCACCTTGTTGAAGCTGTTGATGTACTTGCGATAATAGTTGCGCAGCACTTCGTCGCCGTATTCCATGCGCCGGGCAAAGGCCTCTTTGGTGAAATTCTCGCGGTGGCGCTGCATATACCATTTGAAGTCGGTGATCATCTCTTCTTCGGAGGGGAATCTTTCGGTTTTGGCCTGCTGCATTTTCGTGAACAGTTTTTCCAGCGCATGGTGAACGGCGCTGCCGAATTCGGTGGCCTCGCTCTTGCCCGACGGTATGCGGATGAGATTGCGGTAATAGAATCCCAGCGGGCAGTTGAGATAACTGTTCAGCGCGGTCACGTTCATCACGAATTTATCGAGCAGGTTTTTGATAAAATCGGCTTCCGCGGCTTCGATCTCGGGGACCATGGCGGTGATGTGCAGGACGGCGAATTCCAGTTGCTCTTCGGGGGTGAAACTGATCTTTTCAACCGGGATCTCATGTTGTTCCAGTATCTCCGCGATGAACATGGAAGGTTCCATTTCCTTGGCGTCATTCCGGAAGCGGGCGTAGGAAAGACAGAGATGCTTCTCGGCCCGGGTGAGGGCGACATAAAAAAGTCTTCTCAGTTCTTCCTCATCAGAGCCGCTGGCCGCGGAATTGAACATCGTGTCGGGTAGCTTGTAACCGCCGCCCGGTTTCCTTTTCTTTTCCCAGGAACCAGCGTTCAGTCCGGCGAAGAAGATGTATTCGAACTCCAGTCCTTTGGAGCCATGGGCGGTGAGCAGGTTTACGCCCTGTTCATTACCGGCGATCTGTGTCAGGGGAAGAGGGATGCCTTCTTTGTCCATCAGGTCGAGTACCGAGATCAGTTCTTCCAGGTTGAGTGAAGGGTTACGGCTGGATTCGTCTTTGATGAAGTCAAACAACGCGGTGATCATCCTGATGCTTTCGATCTTGTCATCGCCTTTCAACACCTGGTCGAGGATACCGGTGTCACGGATCACGGTTTCAAACAATTGCTGCAGGGTGAGATTGGAAACATCGCCGATCAGTTTTTCCAGTGTTTGACCGACTTGTTTTAATGCCGGGTGAATCCCCTTGTCGAAAAGATCCTTGGCCGGTGTATTGGACTTATCGGACAGTAATTTCCGGATAGAGGCGGCTTCTTCATTATACCTGCGCTGGTTCACCTCCACTGTGATCCTCGCGATCTCAATGGGCGGTATATGATAGAAGTCGTGGTGCAGGATCTCAAATAACATCTCATCACCGCCATAGGGTATATCATGTTCCGCGTTCAGGTACCGAAGCAGCTGGATGATCTTTTTAATGAGAGGTTGCGTCAGAATGTTGATGCTTCGTTTACTATAGACCGGTATGCCTTTCAGCCTGAAGTAACCGGCCAGTTCTTCACCGTATTTGTTCTCTTTATAGATCACGGCGATCCTGCCCGGCTCCGTTCCTTGTTGGACCAGGCCTTCAATAGCCAGGGCGATGCCGGCCATTTCGTCTTTCACGGAATGGTATTCCCGGATCAGGGGCAGGTTATTAAGTGCCATCAAGGTAGTCCGGGAAGCCACCAGGTCCTTGCTCAATCCTTTTATCTGTTCCACCAGCCGTTCCCGGTTCCTGTCGATCAGGGTTTTGGAAACATCGAGTATGGGCTGCGTGCTGCGGTAGTTGTCGGTGAGTACCACGGTGACCAGGTCTTTGGTCCAGGCGCCGGCGAATTCGAGCATGTTCTCCACATTGGCACCCTGGAAGCGGTAGATGCTCTGGTCATCGTCGCCCACTACAAAGATGTTGGGCTTGTCCCAGTAGCTGATGAGCAGGTGCACCAGTTTGTTCTGGTTGCCGCTGGTATCCTGGTATTCATCCACCAGCAGGTATTGGTATTTTTCCTGGTAATTGGACAGCACGGACTTATTCTCTTCAAATACGCGGATGACCCAGTTGATCATATCGTCGAAATCATAGCGGTTCCTGCTGCGCATCAGTTCCTGGAAACGGTTGAACTCATTGACGGCGGCCCGGAGTTTTTCCATCTTTTCTTTTTCGTCGTCGATCTTGTCCGTTCTGACGTCCCCTTTTTTGAAAGCGCCGACGGCTCGTTTGGCGATGTATTCATCCCGGTTGGGCAGGTCGATGAGGTATTCATCGATCCGGGAGCTGATGAATTCAGGTGACCAGCCTTCTCTTTTCATGGAGGAGAACAGGCTGCGCAGATTATTGATCTCGAAGTACACATCCCCCCGGTATCTTTTGAGCGGATGGTTTTTGGGCAGGGTGTCGATCAGTCTTTTCAGCAGGTCGATACTTTCCAGTTCGGAGATGGGGTCCAGGGAACTTTTTTCAAAAAGGGACAGGTTATCCTGGATCACCACGTTACAGAACGAGTGAAAGGTATGGATGTTCACTTTATACGCGTTGGCGCCGATGAATTGCTGCAGGCGTTTACGCATGGCGATGGTGCCGGCGTCGGTGTAGGTGAGACAGAGGATATTCTCGGGCAAGGCGTCCGTTTCCAGCAATATCTTTCCGATCCGGGCCGCCAGGATCTGAGTTTTTCCGGTACCCGGCCCCGCGATGACCATAACGGGTCCTTCAATGGTATCCACGGCCATTCGCTGGCGGGCATTCAGTCTGTCATATTCCTCGGCGAATTTCTGCGCTAATATTTCACGATGATCCGGCATGGGTCAAAGATACTGGATATTTGGGTCGAGGTTTGAGGTTGGAAGTTTGAGGTTATTGACTAAGAGGATAAATTGATTATTGATACAACCAAACAGTTCAACGGTTGTTATACTATTTATTATGAGCAAAGTATACAGCATCAAGACCGTTCAACAGATACCGGTCAGCCTGGAGAAGGCCTGGGATTTCTTCAGCAGTCCGGCCAATCTGCAAACGATCACTCCCGATAACCTGGGTTTCAGGATCATTTCCAAACACCATGGAGAAATCATGTATCCGGGACAGATCATTGAATATACCGTTCGCCCGCTGTTGGGGATACCCCTGTACTGGATGACCGAGATCACGCATGTGGAGGATCAGCAATATTTTGTGGATGAACAGCGTTTTGGCCCTTATCGGATGTGGCATCACCAGCATCATTTCAAAGCCATTGAGGGCGGGGTGGAGATGACGGACATTGTTCATTACAAACTACCCTTATGGTTACTGGGGGATATCGCCAACAGTGTATTGGTGAAGAAACAGTTGAAGGGGATATTTGATTACCGGTTCAGGAAGGTGGAGGATTTGTTTGGAACCGTTTGATCGTTTAAGACGTTTAAATCGTTTAAGGGTTTAAGACGTTTGCAAGTCCGGAGATCATTAGCGGACCAACTTTAAACGATTTCAACCTTTTTAAACCCTTAAACGAACAGCTATCCCGGCATCCGGGTGATATACTTCTCGATCTGTTTGATCTGGTCCACGATCTGCGGGGTGGTGGGTTTAAAGCCCTTGGCCTTGCGGAAATATTCTTTGGCGGCCCTGAATTCCCTTTTGTTCATCATGATGGAACAGAGTTGCAGGTAAGCCGCGGCGTTGTTCTCGTTATCGGGTAATCCGGCCCGGATCGCCTGACGGATATAGGCTTCGGCCTGTTTGATGTCTCCCTTTTGCATGCAGAGCATGCCCAGTTGCAGTTTATTGGGCCCTTCGGCCTGTTTGGTCATGGACCCACCGCCCAGGGCGAGACTTTTCTTCATATTCATTTCCGCGCTGTCGAAATTCTGTTCCACCATATCGAGGTTGCCCTTGATGGTATAATAGACCGAACGTACGGGTTTGATCAGCAGGGCGGGGAACCAGATGGAATCCACCACTTTTTTGGCGCCTTCAACATCACCGTCTTCCATATAGCCCTGGATGAGGCGCATGGGCCCGAACAGGAAATGCCCGACGATCAACACGACTGCCAGCAGGTAGAGTACGAAGGAGGGCCAGAAACTGGTTTGCCAGTGGGTGAAAATGGCCAGTGCCAGCAGGCCGATCCCGAGCCAGAGGCGGTATTTGATGATCAGGTTGAAAAACTTCATATGGCTGAAAATTTACCCCCGGAACCGTTTTTTTGGTTGTGCGGGAGCGCAAAGATAGGAAGAGGAGATCAGAGTTGACGGGGCTTACAGCATTTTTCGGGTCAAAATTGAGCTTAATGGCATGGAGGATGGCGGAATTACTTATTTTTGCCCTCCGAAAATCGATGATCAACATTCTGAATTCCTTGTTCCTTGTTCGATATTCAATTGGTCCCGTAGTTCAATGGATACCTGCCTGCCGGCAGGCAGGGAATAGAAGTTTCCTAAATTTTAGATACAATGTTCTTTGTATATGCAATTAGGAGTGAAAAGGATGGGAGAATTTATGTGGGAATGTGCAGCAATGTTGAAGTGAGATTAAAAGAGCATAATGCCGGCAAAACGAAATCAACAAAAGGCTACAGGCCATGGGAATTACTTTATACAGAAAAAGTATCCAACAGGCTTGATGCAAGGAAAAGAGAAATATATTTGAAATCCGGAATTGGTAAAGAATTCCTGAAATCAATGGTCCCGTAGTTCAATGGATAGAATAGAAGTTTCCTAAACTTTAGATACAAGTTCGATTCTTGTCGGGACTACCAAAAGAGCGGTTAGTTACTGCTCTTTTTTTTTACATAAGTTGCTGAAATCACAGGTCCTGTAGTTCAATGGATACCTGCCTGCCGGCAGGCAGGGAATAGAAGTTTCCTAAACTTTAGATACAAGTTCCCTGCCTGACTGCGTCAAGCAGGCAGGGATTCTTGTCGGGACTACCAAAGAGTGGATTATTTCCGCTCTTTTTTATTTACAGGATTTCCTGAAACCGGGAAATTTCTTCTCTCCTCCTTTTCATACTTTGCCTGAGCAGGTCATTCCGGTTGGTCCAAATGATCTTCAGGTTAGGCAGTTGTAAGAGGTCGTCCGGGTGAATGGCCTTGTTGCTGAAAAATCCCGTCGGCAATACCCCGGCAAATTTGTAGGCGTTTACGATCAGCCCGCTGCAATACTGTTCCGCAATATTGTCATTGAAATCCACGCTGTATGATTTCCCGATCTGTTCAAAGGCATAGGCTAGCGCCCGATGCACCTGCTTACGGCTGATATCCCGGATACTCATCAGTACCAGGCCATCGGCTTCGCCAAACTGTTCCAGGGTACGCAGGTAGGTCCCGTTTCCCATGGCGTCGATCACCAGTCCTTTTTTATAATAGATTCCCGCGTGCTGCCAGGTGCCTACAAAATACCGGTCAAAAGGATAACCGTCCTGGTAGCGCAACAGGATATCCCCGGGACAGGCCAGGGCTTCCAGTTCTTCCAGGTGGGTGCGGGAACTGTAATAATGAACCTTGTCCGGATCAGTATGGTTTGAGAAGCTCAGCGCCGGTGCAACCCAGGTCCGGATCAGTTTTTCAACGATAAAAGGCCTTTTGAACCGCAGGTCGCGACCAAAAAAATAAATGAATCTTCTTTTCAGCTTCTTAAATAATCCATCTCCTTTCCGGTTACATTCGTTCCATTGGCGTATTCTTTGGGCAAAATGTTCGTAGGTGCTTTCGCGGTCATCGGGCAATACGATATCCTTTTCATCTGCATGGGTGACCTGTAACTGAACCTTGGGGTGGCGGGTCCCTACAATGAGTTTATCTCCGCCACTGGCATCGATATATACGGTGAAAGCCCGTTTTAAAAGCCCATTCACTTCAATATGAATGATGTCGTTCCCTTTTCCCGTATCGATGTGGATGCATCCGTCCGGTGGCGGGGAAAACCGGCTGCTGGTGTATTTAAGATGATCTTTGATCTCAACCCCTTCATCGCTGAGGGCAACGGTGATATGGTCATCGTGATGGCCACCACCGGCCATATTCATTGATACTTGCTTTGAATGGATCATACCGTATTCCTTCAGGCAGAATTAGGAATATAAATTTACCGGACCTGCAGTATCGTTCAAATGACCATTGTCATATCATCCGCTAACAAACTGCACCGGAATGCCGGTCTGGCGGTTTCCTGTTAAATCATGTATTTTGTAACATTTGTGACCAACTTGTAAATTACATACCGGCATCTTTGCAATCATTATTAAAATAAGAACATGGAAATACTAGGATATGCATTGGCTGTGCTCGTGGGCATCTCACTCGGACTGATTGGCAGCGGGGGTTCTATTCTGACGGTGCCCATCCTGGTCTATGTCATGTCGGTGAACCCGGTCCTGGCAACGGCATATTCGCTCTTCATCGTGGGATCGACCGCGTTGGTGGGGGGTATACAAAGCGCCATGCAGAAGAGGGTTGATTTTAAGACAGTGCTCATCTTCGGGGTGCCGTCCATCGCCGCCGTATATGCCACCCGTATGTGGCTCGTGCCTTTCATTCCCAAAGAACTGTTCACCATCGGCTCATTGGTGGTCACCAAGGCGATCGCCCTGATGCTGTTATTCGCAGTGGTGATGATACTGGCTTCGATCAGTATGATCCGGTCGGGCAAGAAAAAAGAAGAAGGGGCTGCTGAAGTGAAGATGAAATATAATTATCCCATGATACTGATGGAAGGCGCAGGGGTAGGCATGCTCACCGGACTGGTAGGCGCCGGCGGCGGTTTTCTTATCATACCCGCCCTGGTATTGCTCGCCCGCATGCCCATGAAACTGGCCGTAGGTACTTCGCTGTTCATCATCGCGGCCAAATCACTCATCGGTTTCATCGGCGACCTGCAGGGCAGCGAGGTCATCGACTGGAAATTACTGGGATTCTTCACCGCCTTTTCGGTAGCGGGGATCTTTATCGGCATCCTGCTCTCTAAAAAAATTCCCGGCGAGAAACTGAAAAAAGCCTTTGGCTGGTTCGTACTGGTCATGGGGATCTATATCATCATCAAGGAGGTCTTCTTCCCAACCGGCGGAGGTCACTAAAAACGGTTCAGGCTATTTTATCCTGGGAAAGGCTGTCGCGTAAAGGCCTTTTTGTTTCCTGAAAGATATCATCCATTAAATCCACAATAACCCTTTGTGTAATGAAAGTTACATAAGCGCCCATTGCAACAAATGTTACCAAAACCCGCACTAAACAAACCGCATCTTTGCCGTATAAAAAAATAAAAACAGAAAACTATGTTCTTTCAACACATTTATGACAAGACCCTTGCCCAGGCAAGTTATTTCATCGGTTGCCAAAAAGCGGGCGTGGCCGCTGTTATTGATCCCAAGCGCGATGTGGATACCTATATCGAGATCGCGAAGGCCAATAACATGACCATCACCCATATTTTTGAAACGCATATCCATGCCGATTTTTTAACGGGTTCCCGGGAACTGGCCCAGCTCACCGGAGCCGGTTTGTACCTGTCTGATGAAGGCGGTCCGGGATGGGAATATGAATTCCCTCATAAGGGTTTAAAAGATGGCTCTATCGTACAACTGGGTAATCTAACCTTTGAAGTGATGCATACTCCTGGTCACACGCCTGAGAGCATCAGTTTTTTACTGACCGATAACCCGGCCAGTGACAAACCGGTAATGCTGTTCACCGGCGATTTTGTATTCGTTGGCGATATCGGAAGACCCGATCTGCTGGAAAAGGCAGCGGGCATGAAAGGCACCCAGGAGATCGGAGCACACCAGATGTATGCATCGATCAAAAAATTTGACGCGCTGGCCGATTACATCCAGGTATGGCCCGGGCATGGCGCCGGCTCTGCCTGTGGTAAGGCCCTGGGCGCGGTTCCCAGTACAACGGTTGGATATGAGAAGGCCAGGAACTGGGCCTTCCAATATGCTGCAGATGAGCCCGGTTTTGTGCAGTATTTACTGACTGATCAGCCGGAGCCGCCCAGGTATTTTGCCATGATGAAACACCTGAATAAAGTGGATCGTCCCTTACTCACCGAAGTTCCCAAACAAAAAAAGCTTTCGCTGGAGGAACTGAAAGCAGCCATGGATAAAGGGATCAAGCTGATCGATGCCAGGCCGAAAGCGGAATTCGCGGCGGGCTTCATCCCCGGCAGCATCAATATCCAGGGCAATAATTCCTTTGCCACCTGGGCGGGATGGTTCCTGAAATATGACGAACCCTTCATCCTGCTGGCCGATGAAAGCCAGTTGGATGACCTCACCCGGAAATTGATGCGTATTGGTCTGGACCAGGTACTCGGATATATCCCCTCAACAGAACAGTGGGCTAAAGCCGGAGGCTCTTTGCAAACGGCAGCCGTTATTTCCCTGGAGGAAGCGAAAAAAAGGATCACTAACAATGGCGTTCAGCTGGTCGACCTGCGGGGCGCTTCAGAATACAATGCCGGCCATATCCAAAAAGCGGAGCATGTCTTTGTAGGCACCCTCCCTGAACACCTGGATAAATTAAGCAGGGATAAACCGGTCATCATTTATTGCCAGGGAGGCGACAGGGCTTCGATCGCGTATTCCATACTGGCGAAGAACGGATTTACCAATGTATCGAATTTTTCCGGCGGTATCAATGAATGGGTCAATACCGGAGAACCCGTCGTTTCATAAATAAGAGTTGGTTTTGGTAATGTGAAAAAGGCCGCCGAAAGGGGCCTTTTTCACATTACGCTGAATGGAAAGCAACAAAAGTAACCGAGTATGAGGATTGCAATATGGAAATTTGATTTGCAGAAATAGAATGATCGACAAGCATAAAGCCCTGGGTCATTTCAATTAAATAACATCCGGCGATTTAAAACAATCAAGATGAAAAAGTACTTTACCACGACCATCATCATTTTATTCACTGTAATGGTTACCCGAGCTCAGCAGGCAGGTAAATCTTTGCCCTTCCAGATCCGTTTGGAGCAAACGGAAATGGCCGGCTTACCCGCTTTACATTCCTTTGCCTATGCCACCTGGGAGGGAAAATGGTTGTTGATGGGAGGCCGGGTGGACGGCCTTCACCGCAGACAACCCTGGGCCACATTCAATGAGGAAGGGCAGAATAAATTTCTCTATGTGGTGGACCCGGTAAAGAAACGGGTTTGGAAAAAGGAATTGCAGGGCCTGCCTGCCGGCATCGCTGAACAGTTGAGCAGTACCAATTTGGAATTTTGCCAAATCGGCGACAGGCTGATACTGACCGGAGGATATGGGTACAGTAAAACGGCAGATGATCACATCACCTATCCTTACCTGTCTGTTATCAATGTAAGCGATATGATCAGGGCGATCTCCGATGGCGGGACCGTGGCACAATCAGTTGTTCAGATCAGGGATGAAAGAATGGCGGTCACGGGCGGGAGACTGGCCAGCATCGGGGATACCCTGATCCTGGCCGGCGGACAAAGATTTGACGGTTTATATAATCCCCACGGACCCGATCACGGGCCGGGCTTTGTTCAGCAATATACCAATGAGATCAGGAAATTCAATCTTGACCTGGGTTCAAAGATCCCGGCGATCACTTATTATACTGCCATCCGTGACAGTTTGCTTTTGCATCGCCGCGATTATAATTTAGTGCCACAGGTTTTCGAAGGGGACGAAACCGGCTTTACCATGTATTCCGGGGTGTTTCAGTATAATGAGGATATTCCTTTTACCAGTTATGTGGACATCAAATCCGGAACCTATTCGGTGAACGAGCGTTTCAAACAAAAATTAAATCATTATCACAGTGCGGTTCTTCCGCTCTATGACCGATCGGTAAAAAACATGTACACGGTGTTTTTCGGCGGGATCGCCCAGTATTATCCCGACCCGGCCGGTAAGATCATCAGCAACAAGGATGTGCCTTTTACCAAAACGATCAGTGTCATCATGCGCAGTAAAGACAAAACGGAAGAAACCTACCTGCCTGTTCAAATGCCCGGATACCTGGGCGCAGCCGCGGAATTTATTTTCATGCCCGATGTCACCCTGTACAAAAAGGACATAGCCGACCTGGGAGCCCTTCAACAAAAGGAAGTACTCATCGGATACATCGTCGGCGGCATCAACAGCAGCGATAAGAACATCTTTTGGGATAATACCGGAAAAGAAAGCAAGGCATTCAACAAGGTCATCAAGGTCTATATCAAAAAACAAGGCAGGTAAATACCAACTGTCTCCCGGGGTATCAAGGATCAGCCCGGTAACAATATTTGGTCAATGAAAAGTTAAAAATCCGACCTATTTATCCATTGTTCCCTATTTCTATAAATAGCCACAGCAGGGCATTTCAGAGTGTAACCTTTGTTACCGTATACCCCCTGACCTAATTCTACATTTGCTTAAGAAAAACAGATTCAATCCTCACATTAAAACAACATTTAGCCATGTCTTTTTTACAACAATTATTCGGAGGCGTTCAGACCGCCGATCTAAGGAACCTGATTAAAGAGGGCGCCTTCCTGGTAGACGTCAGGAGTCCCGGCGAGTTTGCCATGGGAAGCGTACCCGGCGCCGTGAATATTCCATTGGATGCGGTAACGGCACAATCAGCCAGATTCAGGGACAAACAGCATATCATTGTGTTCTGCCGGAGTGGAAACCGCAGCGGACAAGCCAAAATGATCCTGGAACAGCTTGGTTTTAAGAACGTGGTCAACGGTGGAACCTGGGAAAACGTCAACCAGTACCTGTCATGAGAACGTTAAAGATCTTATCCCTGCTGATGGCGATCTCCATCGCATTCGTCTCTTGTAAAGAGAATGTACCAGAAAAGAATACGCTGAAAACGGATGCGAACCGGCCGGTAAAAGAGAAGACCATCATAGTTGATGTTCGTACCACAGAAGAATGGGACCAGGACGGACATGCCGATTGCAGCGTGAATTACCCTCTGGATGAATTGGGCGCAAAGATTGAAACCCTGAAGGCCTATGATAAAGTGATCGTCGTTTGCCGCAGCGGGAACAGGGCGGGCTCGGCGAAAATGATGCTGGAGGAAAAGGGCGTCAAAAACGTGGAAAATAAAGGCGCCTGGCAGAACATAGCCTGTCCTTAAATTAAAGACTTAAACGCATCCGATATGGAGAAGCTGAAAATACTCATACCCACTGATTTCTCGGTACAGGCTGAATTCGCCTACCTGATGGTCAAAAAACTGGAAGAGCATATCCCGGTTGACGTACATTTCCTGCACGTCATGAACGTTCCGGATACGGTGACCATGGATACCCATGGCGCTATTCAAACCTGCGGCGAGATCGATGTTAAATACGTGGTGAAGCAAAAAGAAATTGCGGAACGGAAATTGGCCAACCTGAAAATACTTTACGGGGAAGCCATCCAAACCCATTTCGTATTGGGTAAGGTCACGGATTCCATCGTCAGTTTTGCGGAGTCCAATCATTTCGACCTGATCGTCATGGGAACCAAGGGAGCCTGGGGTTTAAAGGAAAAATTATCGGGTTCAGAAACACAATTCATCGCAAGAAGGTCTAAAATTCCATTATTGTCACTGATGTGCGACCGGTCAGATTTGAAAATTCAGAACGTTTTACTGGTCCATAATTTCAGCGAGCCTGCCCGTGAGGACCTTCACCTGATGCAGAAACTGATCCGCGCCTTCAATACGAAATTACACCTGCTACAGATCACCAGCGGAAGACCGGAGACCGAAAAAGCCACTGTTGAGGCCAAAATGAAAATATTCGCGGAACTGAATGATATTGTCAATTATGAATGCCACCTGATCAGTGACAAGGATGTGGAGAATGGTGTGATCCATTTCAACCAGATGATCAATATGGATATCATCTGTATCGGAACACACGGCAGGGGAGGCCTTTTTCATCACAGCGCCACCGAAAAGCTCATCAACCATCTTTTTAAACCCATCATTTCCTTTCACTTAAAATAAACCTTTGGCATCCATGCGGGATTTCTTCATACAAACCTGGCCCTGGTGGTTTTCCGGAACATTGATCGCCGGGATCATGTTCTTCCTCTTGTATTTCGGGCAATCATTCGGATTCTCCTCAAACCTGAGAACCATCTGCGCGGCAGCCGGATTGGGGAAAAAGACCAAATTCTTTGACTTCAACTGGAAAACACAGACCTGGAACCTGGTCTTTTTAGCGGGAGCCGTGATCGGAGGTTTTATCGCCAGGCAATTTCTTTCCACCGATACACCCGTTGAGATCTCGCCGGCGACCATCCGGGATCTCGGAAAACTGGGGATCGCTGCACCCGTTTCGCTGCAGCCGGAAGAATTGTTTGGCCTGGATGCCATCCTTTCGTTAAAAGGCTTCGGGGTACTGGCTTTTGGCGGGTTGATGGTCGGCTTCGGTTCCCGTTATGCAGGGGGTTGTACATCCGGACATGCCATCAGTGGCTTATCCGATCTGCAAGTGCCATCTCTTATCTCGGTGATCGGTTTTTTTATCGGCGGACTCGTAATGACCTTTTTCATTCTCCCATTAATATTCTGACCCCATGAAATTCATCAAATTCTTAGTGCTGGGTGTCGTCTTCGGTATCGTAATGGCCAAGTCTGAAGCCATTTCCTGGTTCAGGATCCAGGAGATGTTCCGGTTCCAGGCCTTTCATATGTACGGGATCATTGGAACTGCAGTAACCTTGGGGGTCATCGGTGTGGCCCTGATCAAAAAATTCGGCATCAGGGATTTTCATGGCAACCCGATCTTGTTTCACCCCAAAGAGAGATCCGTTGTCCGCTACCTGGCCGGAGGGATCATTTTCGGATTGGGTTGGGCCCTGAGCGGTGCCTGCCCGGGACCCATGGTGGTCAATATCGGGTATGGTTTTTTATCCATGGGCATCGTATTTCTTTTCGCCATCATCGGGACCTATTTATATGGCACCATCAAGGACAGGCTTCCGCATTAAAATCTAAATGAACCCGAATGAATAACCTGCAGGATAATGATAAGATAAGAGAGGGATTGATCGCGATCATTGGCAAACTGATCCTGATCATCATCGTTCTGGTGATCACCCTGGTTGCCATGCCCATCATCTATTTTTACAGCAATAAGCCAAAAGGAATCGAAGAAAAAAAGACAGACGCGGCGATAAACACGACCGGGGTAAAGAAAGACAATAGCAGCTATTGGATGGCGCCAGACCCGTCCGCAATTACTGACCCTGCCCTGAAAATGCAGGTGGAATACGGCAAAGAGTTGATCTCCCATACCGCCAAATACTTTGGTCCCAATGGCTCGGTTGCCCGGATCAGTAACGGATTGAATTGCCAGAACTGTCATCTTCAGGCCGGTACGGCGGTGTTCGGCAATAATTATGGTTCCGTCGCTTCGCTTTATCCCAAGTTCAGGGCCAGGAGCGGAAGCGTGGAAAATATATATAAAAGGGTGAACGATTGTTTTGAACGCAGTTTGAACGGAAAAGCGATCGATACAGCGGGTAAAGAAATGCAGGCCATCGTTGCTTACATCAATTATCTCGGCACCAATGTAGAGAAAGGGAAAAAAGCGGAGGGTTCCGGTTTCAAGGACCTGGCATTCTTAGATCGGGCCACCGATCCCGATAAAGGTCAGCTGGTCTATACGGCGAAATGCCAGAGTTGCCACCAGCCGAATGGCGAAGGATTATTGAATCCCGAAAAGACCGAATTCACCTTTCCGGCATTATGGGGGAAGAGCGGTTTCAATGACGGTGCGGGTTTATACCGGATCAGCAATTTTGCCAAATACGTGAAGTATAATATGCCGCAGGGCACCACGCATGAGAATCCGCAATTGTCGGATGAGGAAGCCTGGGATGTGGCCGCCTTCGTGGTCACCCGGCAGCGGCCCCATATCAATGTGCCAAAGGACTGGCCGGACATCGCCAAAAAACCGGTTGATCATCCCTTTGGTCCGTATGCCGACGCATTTTCCGAAAAGCAACACAAGCTGGGTCCTTTCAAACCCATAGCCGAAGAACAAAAGAGAAAAGAAGTCTTGAAGAATAAACCAACTACCGCTGCTGTTAAAAAATAAAAGAGACAGGATGAAAAAAAGCAGAAGAGATTTTATCAGGAACCTGGGAACAATGGGCGGAGCGGGTTTATTGGCAGCCACACCGGTCATGGCACTTGCTGATGCCATCAACCCTTCCTCGCAGCCTGGCAGCGAAGCGGATGATCAGTCCTTCACGCTTTCCATCCTGCAAACCACGGATGTGCATTGCCAGGTGCATCCGCACGATGAGTTTTTCTGGGAGAACGGGAAACCTACGTTCCGAAAAACCGGTGGTTATGCTCATCTCGATACTTACCTGCAGCAGGAAAGAAAGAAAAACCCCAATAGTTTCCTGATCGATACCGGCGATATGTTCCAGGGCAGTGAACTGTCTGTAAAAACAACCGGTAAGGCCATGGTGCCCTTGTTGAACGCCCTCGGCTACGACCTTTACCTCCCGGGTAACTGGGAAGTGATCTATTACAAGAAAGCCATGCAAACCCTGTTGGGTTCATTGAACGCGCCAAAGGTCTGCGCCAATATGTATCACGACCTGGGAGATGGGAAAAAAGGCGAACTTATTTTTCCTCCTTACCATATCTGGAATGTGAAGGGCGTTAAGATCGGATTTTTAGGATATACAGATCCGCTGGTTCCCCTGAGGCAGTCCCCCAATTACAGCAAGGGCATCATCTATACCAAACCCGAAGAGAACCTGGCTCATTATGTGGATGTATTGCGCAACCAGGAACAATGCGCCTATGTATTGATCGTAGCGCATTTGGGTTTATCACAACAGATTCACCTGGCCAACCAGCCGGAATGCGAAGGGGTGGATTATATCCTGGGCGGTGATACCCATGAAAGGGTGCGCAAGCCAATCCAGTGTAAGTACAGCAAAGTGGTTGAACCGGGCGCTTTTGGTTCTTTCGTGGGTAAACTCAACCTCACCATTCAAAACGGAAAAGTGATTGCCGACCATTATGAATTGGTGGAGATCACCGCTTCAAAATACAAACCATCTGAACGTTTGACCACACTGATCAAGGAGAATGAAAAGCCTTTTCAGCAAGACATATATAGCATTGCCGGTTACAGCACCATCCCCCTGTACCGGTATTTTGTGGTGGAGAACCCCATCGATACGATGATCCTGGATGCGTTGAAATGGAAAGTGCCTGAAGTGGACATCGTCTTATCGAACGGGTTCAGATTTTGTCCGCCGCGTACCACACCCGACCATACCGGGAATATCCCCATCACAAACGGATTCCTGTATGACATGTTCCCGGTGGACAGTACCGTACGAACCGGGACAGTGACGGGGAAGCAGATACACGATTGGCTGGAGAGTGAATTGAATAATGTCTTCGCCAAAGAAGCGGTGGAACGATTTGGCGGATGGGTCATCAAGTTCAAAGGGATGAAAGTGGCCTTTAATGCCTTTGGCGAAAAAGACAAAAGGGTTCAACAGGTATGGGTGGCCGGAACGCCCCTCGACCTGAAAAAAACATACAATATCTGTGCCTGTGAGCGGGACGGCGACCCCAGTGATATGCTTTGCCGGATGAGGAACGTGCTCAATGCGAAGAACACACAGCATACCCTGCATTCGGTGATGAGGGATTACCTGGCCATTCATTCGCCGGTAACACCTACGCCTCCGGAAAACGCCGATGTTTTGGACGCGCCGCAAACCCTGCTCACCCAGGTCACGGGCGTCGATTATCAATTCCACTAAAATCTATTGAATATGAAAAGAGTACTGTTCGCCCTGTTCGTTTTACTGTCTGCATTGACCGGCATGGCGCAAGCCGATAATAACGCAAAGCGGGTCCATCGCATCGTGTTTCAGCTGAGTACCGATGATACCCTGGCGCAAAAAGCGCTGATGAAGCAGCTGAATAATATCACCACGGTAGCGCCCGGTACAAAAATAGAAGTGGTATGCCATGGTCCGGGCTTAGGCATGCTGATCACCGGTAAGACCATTGTGCAGGAAAAGATCAGGCAAATGAAGGACAAGGGCGTTGATTTCGTAGCCTGTGAATTCTCCATGAGCGAAAGAAAAGTAACCAAAGAACAGATCATACCCGAAGCCGGTTTTGTGAAAGCCGGGATCATTGAGATCGTGACCCGCCAGGAAGAAGGCTGGAGCTATATCAAATCTGGTTTCTGAACTCCATTAAAAAGTAAAAAAAAGTGAAGAGAATCATCATAGCGGCGATTGTGCTGCTTGCAGGCTATGCTGTGCGGGCCCAGCACCAGGAAATATCGGAAAAGCCTAACATGTACAAGGGAAAAGCCGAACAAAGTATTGACACCACTTCATTGCTGGCTGCATTTAAAAAAGGTCATGTCAACGGGCATTTCCGGTATTTTTTCATGGCAACGAATAATCAAAACGGACTTACCGATTATTACGCCAATGCCGTGGGCGGCGGCCTTCGTTTCGAGACCGCAAAATTTCACGGCTTTCAATTCGCAGTAAGCGGTTTTTATACTTTTAATATCGGTTCATCCGACCTGGGTAAACCGGACAGCATCACAGGCCAGACCAACCGCTATGAGATCGCTTTGTTTGATGTGGAGAATGCTTACAATAAAAAAGACATCGACAGGCTGGAAGAGCTCTATATAAAGTATAATTATAAAAGCTCGTCGGTTACATTTGGCCGTCAATTGCTGAATACGCCCTTCATCAACCTGCAGGACGGACGCATGCGGCCTACGGGTGTGGAAGGTGTCTGGTTCGAATGGAATGAGTTCAAAAAAATCAGGCTGGAAGGCGGTTGGTTATATGGAGTTTCACCGCGGGCAGTACCAAATGGTATTCTGCCGGGAGATCGGTTGGCATCTATTCCCGAGGCGTCAATGAGAACGGCTACAAATCCCTATACTCCCGGGAACCTCGAAAGTAAGGGCATCCTAATGCTCGGTACGCACTGTCGAGCTGAATGACGGGATTGAAACTGCACGGGCTGGAATGTACTGGCGATGAATTTGTTCAATACGGCTTTACTGCAGGCAGATGTTCAGCTTCCTTTAAAAAACAAAAGCGCCTTCTATGCATCTGCGCAACTGATCCGGCAGGATGCGGTGAACAACGGGGGTAATGCGGATCCCGCAAAAACCTATTTTGAAAAAGGCGGCCGTTCCATGACTTTTGGAGCCAGGTTCGGATGGAAAAACGAACGCTGGGACGCCAGTATCAATTATAACCGCATTACTGCCACGGGTCGTTACCTGATGCCCCGGGAATGGGGAAGGGAACCTTTTTTCACTTTTATGCCCCGGGAGCGCAATGAGGGGTTGGGTGATGTACATGCGATCGTGGGAAGGATCGGTTATCGTATCCCCTCCATCCGGTTCAAAGCTGACCTGGCCGCAGGATATTATAAATTGCCGGATGTAAAGAACTACCGGCTGAATAAATACGGCTTGCCTTCCTATGCACAGATCAACCTTGATCTGCGATATCAATTCGCCGGATTTATGAAAGGGCTTGAAGTCCAGGTACTCATTGCCGGAAAATCGAAAGAAGGGGAGACCTACAGCAATAAGAAATACGAATTCAATAAAGTGAATATGGTGCTTTACAATCTCGCGATCAATTATCATTTTTAATTCCACCCTGGGTTACTTTTCAGTAAAAAAGGTATTAACCGTCAGGAATGCCCCCGGCGTTCCTGGTTCTCATTAACGATATATTTTGCTATAACTAACCCTGCAATGGTTTTGCCGGGATATTTATATAACAAACAAACCAAAACAAATGATTCAAAAGACCTATTACAAGACAAAAGATTACTGCAAAGTGAAATTCAGCTTTGCCCCCGAAAATGCGGAAACGGTAGAGGTACTCGGACTGAACAGCGATTGGGAAAACTCCATCATACTCAAAAGAAAAAAAGACGGGACCTTCTCCACTGAAGTGAACCTGCCCAAGGATTCCCAGCACCAGTTTAAATACCTGGTCAACAAATCCGAATGGCTCAACGACACTGAAGCCGACGAAATGGCCCCTAACGAATACGGGGGAACGAACAGCGTCATCAAGATCTGATCCAGAGACTGAAGTTTTATCGGAAACGGTTATGATGACCGAAGGGCAGTCTATTGTCTTCGATCCGGGACTACCTAAAAAACAGTAACTTGGATCATGACCAAACCTTTCGGTATATGATCTCCGTGTCGGAAGCCCGGCAACGGATCGGGCAATATGGCCATTCCGAAAAAAAAGCAGCATTACCATTGCTTGAGGCCGGTGGCTTTACACTGGCCGAAACCCTGTATGCCCCGGTCGATACGCCCCCTTTCGATCAGTCGGCCATGGATGGCTATGCTTTTGCATTTGACTCATGGGATGGATCCTCCTCTTTACAGGTCATTGGTGAACTCCAGGCCGGCGGATCATCCGCAACCGAATTGAGGCCCGGCCAGGCCATGCGCATCTTCACCGGCGCTCCCATGCCGGCGGGCAGTGATACCGTGGTCATCCAGGAAAAAGTTCGATCATCCGGTAACGAGATCACCATACTGGATGATAAACTGGTTCGGTACAGTAATGTTCGTCCTGCCGGTTCCCAAACAAAAAAAGGCGGCCTGCTGCTGGAGGACGGGCAATGGCTTGGTCCCGCAGCCGTTTCATTCCTCGCCAGTACCGGCATCAGCCGGGTAATGGTCTATTCCAAACCCACCGTCAGCATCATCATCACCGGCAATGAATTGGTTGAACCCGGAGGGCTCGCTGCCGAAGGCATGGTCTATGAATCCAATTCAGCCGGTCTCATTGCCGTTCTTCAGCAGATGGGGATCGCACCGGTTTCAGTTCAACAGGTTAAGGATGATCAGGGCCCGATCAGACAGGCGATCAGTAAGGCCTTGTCATCTGATCTGATCATCATCACCGGCGGCATCTCAACCGGCGACTATGATCTCGTAAAGCCGGCATTGGAAAGCCTCAGTGTACAGGAGGTCTTTCATTTTGTTCAGCAAAAGCCGGGTAAACCTTTTTATTTCGGTGTTGCCGGCGAAACCCTGGTCTTCGCATTGCCGGGCAATCCTGTTGCGGCACTCACCTGTTTCTATGAATATATTGCACCGGCGATCTGCAGGCAAACCCGGCAGGACCATTTCAAAAAAATAGTCCTTCCGCTTTCAGCCGGTCATAAAAAGAAACCGGGCATGACGCATTTCCTAAAAGGCAGGATCGAACAGGGCCGGGTGACGATATTGAAAGACCAGGAAAGTTATAAGATGAATACCTTCGCGCTGGCCGATTGCCTGGTGGAACTGGAGGCAGAAAAAGAAACCTTTGAGCCGGGAGAGTTGGTCATCATCACGCTTATCCATTAATCTATTCCATTGTCCAGTGATATCAACAATAAGGTAACCGGTTTTATCCTGGCCGGCGGAAAAAGTTCCCGGATGGGTACCGATAAAGGGCTGATGATGTTCAACGGTAAATTGATCATCCAACACATCATCGATCAGGTACAACCCGTGGTTGACCGCGTGGTGATCGTTTCGAATAATCCCGAATACCGTAAATCCGGCCTGGAAGTTATTCCGGATATCATCCCCGACTCCGGTCCGGCCGGCGGCATCCATGCAGCGCTGATGAACAGTTCTTCGGAGCGAAATTTCATGGTCAGTTGTGATATGCCCTTTATCCGGTCAGCTGCCATCCTTTACCTCCTCAGCCAGCCTTCGGACGCCGAGATCATCATTCCGGTACACGACGGAAAGACCGAACCCCTGTTCGGGTTGTATTCAAAAGCGGTTTTACCCCGATGGGATGCCTTTATTCGACGGGGTTTTCTTAAATTGCAGGAACTGATTGCCTGCTTCAACCTGCTGAAACTGGATGTCGGCGGCAATCCCCTGTTCAACGACCCGTTATTTGACAATATCAACACCCCGGAAGACCTGGAAAAAGCATTAACCAACCTGAAAGTATGATAAGCGAAGCACCCCTGTCCGACCTCGAGATTGCACAGAAAGCAAAGATCCGCCACATCAAGGAGATCGCCGCCAACCTCGGCATCAGCGCCGATGACCTGGAATATTACGGCAAACACAAGTCCAAACTCCCCCTGAGCCTGATCGATGAGGAAAAAGTAAAGAACAATAACCTGATCCTGGTAACGGCTATCAGTCCGACACCGGCCGGCGAAGGCAAGACAACCGTCTCGATCGGACTGGCCGACGGGCTGAACAAGATCGGCAAGAAAGCCATCGTCGTGTTGAGGGAGCCCTCCCTGGGTCCCGTATTCGGCATCAAGGGCGGCGCTGCCGGCGGCGGATACTCGCAGGTGATCCCGATGGTGGATATCAACCTTCATTTCACCGGGGATTTTTCCGCCATCGAAAAAGCGAATAACCTGCTGGCCGCGCTCATCGATAACAATATCCAGAACAAGGTCAATAACCTGGGCATCGACCCCCGTACCATTGTTTGGAAACGGGTGATGGACATGAACGACCGGGCCCTTCGTCACATCATCATCGGCATCGGCGGAACCGGTAACGGTGTCCCCAGGGAAGACGGATTCAACATCACCGCCGCTTCGGAAGTGATGGCCATTCTTTGCCTGTCAAAGGATTTTGATGACCTGAAGCACAGGCTGGGCAATATCATTGTGGGTTATACCTACGACAAGAAGCCCGTCTTCGCCCGGCAACTGAAAGCACAGGGGCCGATGGCGCTGCTGCTGAAAGATGCGATAAAACCCAACCTGGTACAGACCCTGGAAGGGAACCCGGCCATTATACACGGGGGCCCCTTCGCCAATATCGCCCAGGGTACCAATACGATCATCGCCACCAAGACCGGCCTTTCACTTTGTGATTACGCGGTAACGGAAGCCGGTTTCGGCGCCGACCTGGGGGCTGAGAAATTCCTCGACATCAAATGCCCCGTTGCCGGATTGAAGCCCAAGGCCCTGGTCCTGGTTGCAACGATCCGTGCCCTTCGTCATCATGGCGGCGCTAAAAAAGACGAATACAATACGCCCGACCTGGCCAAGGTGACCAAGGGATTCGAGAACCTGGAAAAACATATTGAGAATTGTAAGAAATTCGGATTGACGCCGGTTGTGGCGATCAACCATTTCTTCACGGATACGGATGAGGAAGTGAATTTTGTGAAGGAACGCTGCGCCTCTATGGGTGTAAAAGCAGTGGTATCCAAAGGCTGGAGCGATGGCGGCAATGGAACCACTGAACTGGCGCAGGCTGTGGTGGAGATCATTGAGAGCGGGGTGAATCATTATCACCCATTATACGACTGGAACCTGTCCATCGAAGATAAGATCAACACCATCGCCACGGAGATCTACGGCGCATCTAAAGTGACCTATTCACCCAAGGCCAAATCACAGTTGAATGATTTCATCAAGAACGGTTTCAATGGTCTGCCGATCTGTATGGCCAAGACCCAGAAATCTTTTTCAGATGATGAGAAGAAGATCGGCCGCCCAATCAATTTCACCATCAGTGTACGGGAATTCGAGCTGGCCGCCGGTGCCGGTTTCATCGTGCCGATACTGGGAGAGATGATGCGGATGCCCGGATTGCCTTCTGTTCCTGCATCAGAAGGAATGGATATCGATAACCAGGGGGTGATCACCGGACTGTCCTAATGTAGTTTACGATCTGATGCCACTTAAACAATCATGAACACTGAGCCATATAAAGGTTTGTTTTACCAGAACGGTCATTGCTCCCCGGTGGAAGATATACTGGCCATCGAGGTGGCTCTTGCCATTTCCATTAATGGTGTTCCATTTACCGTCACGATGCAAACGCCGGGAAACGAGTTAGAACTCGTTCGCGGACTTCTTTTTTCCGAGAATATCTATCGCAGTCTGACTGACAATCCCCGGATCACGGTGACCGGACATAATGAAGCCCGATTCATCAATGCCGTTGAAGTAACCATACCGCCTCATTTAGTACTTAAGGATTTTGCCGGCACACGCAATGTCATCTCGGCTTCATCCTGCGGTATCTGCGGGAAGACCTCCATTGAAGAAGAAAATGAAAGCCTGATCAATCATGAACTGCTTGATCCGGCGCTGGTCAATAAGATGTTCGAACAGGTGAGCAGCCGGCAAATGGCTTTTCAGCGATCCGGTGGTACTCATGCGGCCGGAGCCTTTACCATTGAGGGCGAATTGCTGACGGTGCAGGAAGATATCGGACGGCACAACGCGGTGGATAAGGTGATCGGATACCTCGTGAGTCATCAGTTGACGGGTAAGGCGAAATGCCTGACCGTGAGCGGGCGTGTCTCTTATGAGATCATTCATAAGGCCAAAGCGGCCGGTATTCCTTTTTTGGCCGCTGTTTCGGCGCCCTCTTCACTCGCTGTTGATGAGGCTGAAAAAGCAGGGATCAGCCTGTTGGCTTTTTGCCGCAATAAGAAGCTGACCATTTATTCTAAACCCGGGCAAGTGATCAACGACCATGATGGTTTTGTGACCGGCCCGGTCAATCATGAACGCCATGTCGAAAAATCTCAGTGAACTCTCCGGCCGTAAGGGTCTGGACAAAAACCTGTTCGAAGAACTGGGGATCTCCGCCGACGGCAGCGGGTCGCCCGGAACCGAGGCCATGGAAAAACTCCGGGAAGAATTCCTGGTGGGGAAGGCCAATGTATATGGAACGGTGACCTTTTATGATTTCCTGAAGCCGGAGAACAAGGGCAAGAAAGTTTATGTATGCAATGGCAGCGCCTGCATGACCGCAGGTACACAGGAAGCATTAAGCAAAGAACTGGGTAAGCATTATTCCGCCGAGGAGATCGGGGAGATGTGTTGCCTGGGCCGTTGCCATGAGAACAGCGCCTTTCATGCCGGTGGAAAAAATTATTCCGGTGATGCGTTCACCGCTATTGAAAATATAAAGAAAGAGAACGCCATCATTGCTGACCATTACCAGGTAGGCAGCATGGGGACCCCGATAATCACAAAAGACTATGGGGAGATAAAGGAGTATTACCAGGTATTCCTCAACTGTCTCAACAAAACACCCGAAGCCTTACTGGATGAACTAAAGGCTTCCGGTCTGCGGGGCAGGGGAGGCGCGGGATTTTCCATGGCATTCAAGCTCGACTCCTGCAGGAATGTGAAGAGCGATATCAAATTCATCGTCTGCAATGCGGATGAGGGAGACCCCGGGGCTTATTCCGACCGGTATATCTTGGAGCAACGGCCCCATGCCTTGCTCATGGGCATGATGATCGCGGGTTATATCACCGGCGCAGCACATGGCGTGGTCTATATCCGGGGTGAATATCCCGAATCGGTAACGATCATCCAGGATGCGATCGAGGCGTTAAGAAAAGAAGAACTGATCGGTAAGCGTGTCAGGGGTTCAGGTTTTGATTTCGATTTCAAGGTCATCAAAGCGCAGGGCGCTTATATCTGCGGGGAAGAAACCGCCTTGCTGTCATCCATTGAAGGTCAGCGTCCCGAAGTGAGGGTTCGCCCTCCTTATCCCACCCAACAGGGATTGTTCAACAAACCCACCGTGGTGAACAATGTGGAGACCCTGGCCAACCTGCCCTTTATCATGCAAGAGGGCGGGAAAGCTTTCGCTGCCATCGGTACCGAAAAGTCCACCGGAACAAAACTGATCTCGCTCGACGGTTTTTTCAACCGCCCGGGAATCTATGAAGTGAATATGGGTACTCCCCTGCGTGTGGTGATCGATGAGCTGGGAGGTGGTTTCCGCCAACCGGTCAAGGCCATGCATATTGGGGGGCCGCTAGGCGGACTGGTGCCGGTCGCTAAGATCGATGAGCTGACGGTCGATTTCGATTCATTCGCCGCCGCCGGATTTTTACTGGGCCATGCATCGGTGGTCTGCATTCCGGAAAATTTCCCGCTCATCAAATACCTGGAACACCTGTTCCGTTTTACGGCCCATGAGAGTTGCGGAAAATGTTTTCCCTGCAGGCTGGGATCTACCCGGGGTTATGAGATGCTCGAAAAAGCGCAGTCAACCGAATACAAGATCGACCGGCGATTGATGAACGACCTGCTGGAGACCCTGGAAACGGGATCCCTTTGCGCACTCGGTGGCGGTTTGCCCTTGCCGGTGAAGAACGCATTGAAGTATTTTGATGAAGAATTGAAAGCATATTTTGCATAACCGCGAAGACAGGAAGTAGCGAAGTTTCGCAAAGAACCATAAATAAGATCTTAGCGTTTCTTTGTGCCTTAGCGTCTTAGCGGTAAATCAAATACAACCATGTCACAAACGGCCTATATCAACGACCAGCTTCACACCTTCAACGAAGGGGAGACGATACTCAGTTTTGTGCGCAGGCACCTGGGAAAGGAACAGGTGCCCACCTTATGCGACGCTCCGAACCTGGACCCCTTCGGTTCCTGCCGCGTATGCAGCGTGGATGTCGCGCTGCAGCCTAACGGTCCGGCTAAGGCGATGGCTTCCTGTCATACACCGGTCATTGCCAATTCCTATATCTATACCGATAGCGAGCGGATCACCCGACTTCGCCGAAATATCATTGAACTGGTGCTGACCGATCATCCGCTCGACTGCCTCACCTGTGAAGTGAACAACAACTGTGAACTGCAGACCGTAGCCGCCAGGGTGGGAATCCGTGATGTGCGATATCCTGCTGGGAAGAATCACCTGGATAAAAAGAAGGACCTCAGTCATCCTTACATGACCTCAGACTTTTCCAAATGCATCAACTGTTTCCGTTGCGTACGTGCCTGTGATGAAGTACAGGGAGAATTCGTGCTCAGTATGGCGGGGAGGGGATTCGACAGCCACATCGTAAAAAGCTATGACAACAGTTTCTTTGATTCGGATTGCGTGAGCTGCGGAGCCTGCGCCCAGGCTTGTCCGACATCTGCCATCTCCGACGTGTTTGAATCCAAATCCATCGTTGCCGATACCAAGACCCGGACGATCTGCACCTATTGCGGTGTAGGCTGTAACCTCGACGTCTCCGTGGTAAATGGCAAAGTGAAATCCATCCAGGCGCCGTATGACGCTGAAGTGAACCAGGGTCATACCTGTTTGAAGGGCCGTTTCGCCTTCTCATTCTATAATCATCCCGACCGGCTGCGCACTCCGCTGATCCGAAAGAACGGGGAACTGGTCCCGGCTACCTGGGATGAAGCCTATGATCATATCACAACCGAACTCAACCGGATCAAGAAAGAATACGGTCCTGATCAAATCGCCGGCATATCCTCTGCCCGTTGCACCAACGAAGAGAATTACCTGATGCAGAAATTCATCCGGGCGGTCATCGGCACCAATAATATCGACAGTTGCGCCCGGGTATGCCATTCACCAACCGCGCTGGGCATGCAACGCACATTTGGCACCGGCGCTGCCACCAATTCGATCATTGACCTGGAATATACCGAATGTATCATGGTCATCGGTGCCAATCCAACCGATGCGCACCCTGTCACCGGCGCCAAGCTCAAGCAATTCGCCATGAAGGGTACGTCCATCGTCATCGATCCTCGCCGGACCGAAATGGCCAGGTACGCCACCTACCACCTGCAACTGCGCCCGGGTACCAACGTAGCGTTGATGAACATGATGTTGTATTATATCATCAGCGAAGGACTGGAAGACAAGCAATTCATTGAAACAAGGACCGAAGGCTATGATGATTTTAAAAAGCATATTCTCAGTCTAGATATGGATGCCATGGAAAAGGTCTGCGGTGTTGACAAGGGCCTCGTTAGGAAAGCCGCGATGGCCTATGCCCAGGCGCCCAATGCGATGTCCTTCCATGGGTTGGGTGTGACCGAACATTCACAGGGAACCTATACCGTGATGCTCATCGCCGACATGGCCATGATCACCGGGAATATCGGCAGGCGCGGAGTGGGCGTCAATCCTTTACGCGGTCAAAATAATGTACAGGGTGCTGCCGACATGGGCTGCCAGCCCCACCAGGGCGCCGGTTACCTCGACATCACCAACCCGGAGTATCATCATTTATACGAGGATTTCTATCAGGCAAAATTACCCCTGAACGTGGGTTACAAGATCCCGCAGATGTATGATGCGGCGCTGAATGGCAAACTGAAAGCGCTGTGGCTGATGGGAGAGGATAATGTGCAAACCGACCCCAATACCCAACACGTGATCAGCGCATTGAGCAAGCTCGACCTGTTGGTCGTGCAGGAGATCTTCATGACCGAAACGGCCAAGATGGCCCATGTAGTATTGCCAGCGGCTTCCTTCCTCGAAAAGAGCGGTACGTTTACCAACGGAGAAAGGCGGATACAGCGGGTGCAAAAAGTGGTGGAACCCATCGAAGGCACCAAACCCGACGGACAGATCATCGTGGAGATCATGAACCGGATGGGATACGCCCAGCCCGATTACGATCCCAAGACCATGCTGGAAGAGATCTCGAAAATCGTTCCTTTCTTCGCTGGTGTGAAATGGGATGAGCTGGGTGAGAACGGCAAGCAATGGCCTGTGTTGCCCGATGGCAGCGATACGGAGATCCTTCACCTGGAGACCTTCAAAAGAGGGAAAGGTAAATTCCAGGTAGCCAGTTTCCGGGAATCGGAAGAGATCCTTGACCATGGAAAAGAGTTTCCTTACATACTCACCACTAACCGGGAACTGGAGCACTATAATTGCGGTACCATGACCCGCCGCACGGGCAATGCGATCATCTTAACGGATGATGTCCTGCTCATCAATCCCGCCGATGCGGTTAAACACGGGATCAGCGAAGGCGAAATGGTTTGCGTGATCTCGGCCAGGGGTAAGATCGACGTGAAGGCGCATGTTACCGATGAAGTTCGTGAAGGGATCCTGTCCTCCACCTTCCATTTCCCGGAGATCAAGATGAACGATCTCACCTCCAGCATCAGCGATAGTGAAGCCATGTGCCCTGAATATAAGGTCGTGGCCGTGAATATCCGGAAGAGCAAGGGGAAGTATAAGAAAGAGAAAGCTGGGGTTTGAAACGTTTAAGACGTTTAAAGGTTTAAGTCGTTTAAGGGTTAGGCTGAATGCTGACCTTTTGATTCCCTAATAAAATCTTTGCATTGAAAAACACTTCTCACAACATAAGGACCCACCGCACCGCCATCGCTTCTGCGACGGTCCGGGTAAGTAATCCGGATACCATTACGGCGATCAGCGATGCATCCATGCCGGATGTATTCGCTACCAGCCGTATCGCCGCCATCATGGCGGTAAAGCGAACTGGCGATACCATTCCCGATAGTCATAGTTTTCCCATCGACTATGCAGAAGTGCATCATCGTATCGAAGGACTGGATATTGTCATCGAAGTGGAAGTACAGGCCATTAGTAAAACGGGCATCACGCTGGAAGCCCTGCATGGCGCCTCTGTTGCGGCATTGACGGTATATGACCGGTTGAAGAAGATCGACAAGGGCATGGAGATCACCGGCATCAGGATCATAAAATCAAAGGGAGGAAAAGATCAATATACGGACAATCCTTCGAGCCCGGTCAGGACAGCAGTATTGGTTTGTTCGGATAGCATCGCAGCCGGCACGAAAGAAGATTTTTCGGGGAAGGCCATCATCTCCAAACTGGAAAAACTGGCGATTGAACTCGTTGATTACAGTGTGATACCGGATGAAGTGGAGATCATCCGTAAAAAAGTCAGATCCCTCTGCGAAGTTCAGGCCTCACTCATCATCATCACCGGAGGAACAGGATTATCCGACCGCGATGTGACCCCCGAAGCCATCCGGCCATTGTTCGACCGGGAGATACCCGGTATCGCTGAAGCCATCAGGAGTTATGGACAGGAGCATATGCCTTACGCGATGTTGTCGCGGAGCCTGGCCGGACTGATCGGCAAGACCCTGGTGCTGGCGCTTCCCGGTTCAACACGCGGAGCGGCGGAAAGTATGGATGCGCTTTTCCCCTACCTCCTGCATTATTTCAAAGTGATGGAACATGCGCCTCATGATTGATTTGAAATAGTTTCCCACAAAGGCACAAAGAAAAGAGCAGTTTGGATTTGCACCCTGTTTTTTCCCCGGAAGCCTGTGACCAACTGATTCAGGATCGGTCATAACGGTAAACTGCCAATTAGTATATGGGTAAGGTATGAAACGCAGTTCTTAATTGCTTATTGGCCTTCCTGGCTTAGTGAGAGATTAACGGTTCAATCGTCGGAGACGAATAACCAATTCATCCTCGTCAGAGACGAGGACGAATTGGTAGCCGGAAAGGTTATTTCATGAATTTGGTCACACTGCTGAACACCAGTCCAACCTGGAAACGGCTCAGCCGATCAGTTGGTGCATTGGCCAGTTCCTGGCGATCGCCTCCCTTCCAGGCCCGGTCTTTGAAACTGCCCGTATAACTGGCCTGGATGCCAATGGCTCCGTCACATTTCGCGGGTTTGACGCTGAAACCCATTCCCAGGTTATAGGTAACAAAGGAATTGGTGAACTTGACGGCGGTGATGGATTGCTGGGTAGTGGTTGAATTCAGGACATCATTGAAATTGACGGCTGAATTATCCTTGTAAAATTTGGCCTGGTAGCCTTCGAACCCGATACCGGCCAACGGATACAACATGAATTTCTCCGCGCGGATGAAATCATACCCGAGGTTGATTTGTGCTCCCAGCGAGCGGATGGTACTGCTTTTCTTATTCCGGTTGCCGCTCATGCTGCTGGCCCCGTTTACGGTGAATTCAGAAATGAATTGTTTGTTTACATTCCTGGACCCCAGGCTTAGCGTTCCCATCTGGTCCCTGAGTGTCTTGTACTGAGGAAATGCGGCGACACGGCTGTTCAGTCCGCTGAATTGCTGGAAACTGACACCGATACCCTGGAGGGTTGTCATGTTGCCGGAATGCCATTTCTTGTTGGTTTGTCCGAAACTGGCCATGGTTATCAATGAGGCCAGCGATAAGATTGTAATTTTCATAATTGGTTGTTTTGCGAATAAAACAACAGGCCTTGAAAATGGTTCGGCTTATCTCATGAAATAAGATGTTTAAACATTAATTTAACAAGTTCATGTAAATTCAAACCAGGCTAATGAACATCAACAAGGGGAGGGCCTTTTTTTCAGCATATAAAACTGCTTATGTGTTTCCCCGCTCATTATGCATTTCCCCGCTCTTTATGCGTTGCCCCGCTCTTTATGCGTTGCCCCGCTCTTTAGAGCGGGGATCCGAATATAAAAAAACCACCGGGCTTTAGCCCAATCATCTCTATTCATTCCTTGTGCCCATTGATCTCCCGCCAGTGGGTTGTTTTGAGGGAAATATATAAACCATCCATCCGAGACACGAACAATGCTTTTGCTTATATTTATCGGCTAAACCATCGATATGACTAAACCTTTCTTCCTCTTTGCATTCCTGACCCTTTATCTTGGGGCCTCTGCGCAAACTACCCTTCCCATGCCTTTGAACCTGAAGGCTACTTACGACAAAGGCACACGCGGCCCTGACGGCGCTCCCGGGAAAAAATACTGGCAGAACAAGGCCGATTATATCCTCGATATCAACTTCGAGCCCTCCACCCGTTTACTCAGCGGCACCGAATCCCTGGCCTATTATAATACCAGTCCGGACACATTGAAGGAGATCCTCTTCAAGCTCTATCCCAATCTCTATAAAAAGGGCTCCCCACGCGGCATGAAGATCGACGACAAGGATGCCACCGACGGGATGGTCATCGAAAAACTCCTGGTCGATAATGAAGAGCAGGATGTGAAAAAGTTACGCATCGATGCCACCAATATGTCGGTGAGGATCAAGCCCCTGGCGCCCGGGCAATCGATCCGTTTCTACATCAAGTACAATTATACCCTCAACAAGGGTTCTCATATCCGCACCGGGCAGGTGGACGAAGGGGCCTTCTTCATCGCCTATTTTTTCCCGCGGGTGGCCGTGTATGATGATATCGACGGATGGAACCGGAACCCCTACCTGGGTACGGCCGAGTTCTATAATGACTTCTGTAAATTCAAGACGACGGTCACCGTGCCGAATGATTACCTGGTATGGGCTACCGGCGAACTGAAGAACCCCGAAGAAGTGCTTACCCCGAAATATGCGGGCCGGTTGAAACAGGCCGAACTGAATGATGCCATCATCGACATCATCGACAGTTCAGAGATCAAGGCTGGTGGCAT
Organism: Chitinophagaceae bacterium; assembly: GCA_016721725.1. Classification (GTDB taxonomy): domain Bacteria; phylum Bacteroidota; class Bacteroidia; order Chitinophagales; family Chitinophagaceae; genus Ferruginibacter. The sequence continues at coordinate 1,222,492 of JADKHN010000001.1, forward strand.
CACGCAGAATACCGGCCGGGGCTGGAGCTTCACCGCCGATAACGTAAGTGATGTGGCCGTAGCGGTGAGCAATCATTATGCCTGGCAATCCTCGAGCCTGGTGGTGGACCCCGCAACGGGCCGGCGCACGCGGGTGGATGCCGTCTTCAATCCCAAACACAAGGACTATTACTGGGTGGCATCAGATGCCCGGAAGACGGTGGAGGCGATGAGCTATCGTTTTCCCAAATGGCCCTATCCCTATAGTCATGAGACCGTCTTCGACGGGCTGGACCAGATGGAATACCCCATGATGGTGAACGACAATCCCGTTGAGGACCGGGCCGAAAGCATCGAGCTCACCGACCATGAGATCTTCCATACGATGTTCCCTTTTTACATGGGTATCAACGAGACCAAGTACGGCTGGATGGACGAGGGCTGGGCGACGATCGGCGAATGGCTGATCTCCCCCATGATCGATTCCACCATCGTGGATGAGTACGGCATGGCGGCGGTCAACGGCGCCGCCGGAACGGAAAGCGACCCGCCCATCACCACCACCACCCATATGCAGAACGGTACGGCCTCCTTCATCAATTCCTATCCCAAGCCCGCGCTGGGGTATCTCTATGTGAAGGACATGCTGGGCGACGATCTCTTTTATAAAGGGCTCCACAACTATTTCCGTAACTGGGCTGGCAAACATCCCATGCCTTATGATTTCTTTTACAGCATGAACAAGGGCGCGGGCAGGAACCTCAACTGGTTCTGGAAGAAATGGTTCTTCGACGGCGGGGTACCCGACCTGGCCATCGCCAAAGTGAACGGCCGGCAGGTCACCATTGAAAGCATCGGTGAGAAGCCCGTTCCCATCGACCTTACCATCACCTATAAGGATGATTCTGTTGAAAAACTGCACCGCAGTATCGCGGTATGGGAGAAGGGGAATAAGACCACGCTGATCAGCCTCCCCGGGAACAAGCCACTCAAAAAAATAGTGCTGGGCAGCACTTATGCGGCGGACCGGGATAAGAAGAATAATGTTTGGGAGGGGAAGTAGGGTTTTTTTTAAGAGGGGTTGACGCGTAGTATTTATTTGTTATGCGTATATTTAGGAGTTGTGCGTAACCCTTGCATACAGTTTTCAACAAGGAAATTTTGGGAACGTCGGCCGGGTCCCTGAGTGACGGCATTTTGAAGCGCGAGACAGTTTTTGAATATTAAGACCGTGCTGGAAGAAGCCGGAAGCGACCTGTCGAAAATTGTAAAGACCACGATCTTCATGGTAACCGACAGGAAAAGCCACAACAAAGGTGGTGAATTTTCCTGAGACCGGGGGGAATGAAATTTAATTACCGGACGCACCTGTGCCCTGACTTTAGATTTGGGCGGCATTTGTCCTGGGATTCGCTTTTAATTCGATCCTGACAAAAAGCGGAAAGGGACAGCCATCGGAAAACAGGGTAACGGGGATCGGCGGAATATTCTTCAAATGCAAGGACCCCAAAAAAATGAGGGAGTGGTATAAGACCCATCTCGGATTAAACACCAACCAGTATGGGGCGGTCTTTGAATGGAGACAGGGAGCCGACTCTACCCAAAAAGGATTTACCCAATGGAGTCCGTTTACGGAAAAGACCAAATACTTTGAACCTTCTGCGAAGGACTTCATGATCAATTACCGGGTAAATAATATGGAAGGGCTCGTTGATGACCTTAAAAAAGGCGGCGTGGTCATTGTGGATACCATTGAACGATATGATTACGGGAAATTCATCCATATCATGGATATCGAAGGCAACAAGATCGAATTATGGGAACCCAACGACATGGAATTTGAAAAACTGGGCAAAAAGATAGGCGCCAAGACGACAAAGTAGTTTGGATTGGTCCACAGGTTCAGGTTTTTCCCCTTCGCCGCGAGTGTTCCCAGCCAGTCAGCTAAAACCTGTACCCATTTCTCCGGGATCACTTCTGACGGCTTGTTTTCCGGGTCTGTGTCCGGGCAAATAATTTTTTCAATACTTCGGAATAAGCACTTTTATTTACCGTCCATTCGATTCAGTTAAAGAATAATCTGTTTATGATCAGGCAAAAACTGTTTTTAATTCTATGTCTTTTACTGTTGTCCAGCCGGCAAGGGATCATGGCTCAATCCTGCGGAACCCGTCAATTGGATCCGCGGGTCGCCTCCTTTTTAAAAATGATCGGCTATACCGACCTCTCCCTGGAACAGCTCCGCAAGATGCCGATCGCCCAGGTCAAATATGCCGGACCTCCGGTCAGGCCTTATCCTCCGGCAGATGTAAAGCGGATCAAAGTAACGGCAGATAGTATTCCTGTGTTGGTTTTTAATCCCACCCACGGCCAGAACCTGCGCATCATCATTAATTACCACGGTGGGGGTTTTATCTCTCCTTTATTGCCGGGCCTGGAGTATTCGCTCTGGCAGGATGCCAGGAATTATGCGGCCGTGGTCTTCGCTGTTGACTACCGCGTTGCGCCGGAAAGTAAATTCCCGGCTGCCGTCAATGACAGTTACAACGCTTTTAAATGGATCGCGGAACAGGGCGGTGAATTCGGCGGGGATACGGGCCGTATCGTGCTGATGGGAAACAGTGCGGGGGCCAACCTGGCTGCGGTGATCACCCAAAAAGCGAAGAAAGAAGGCATCAGTAATAAGATAAAACTGCAGGTATTGAACGGACTTCCGGCTGATTGCCGCCCCCGGAATATGGAGACATCCGTTTCCTACCGGGAAAATGCAGCAGGATATTGGCAGACCAAGGCGGCCTGTTATTTCGCCATCGAATCCTACGCGCCCGGTCAATACGATAACCCGGAAGTGTCACCCATCTTAACGGAAGATCTGGCCGGCCTCCCGCCGGCCCTGATCATCAACGCCGAATTTGATCCGTTGAGAGACGACGGCATCGCCTATGCGGCTAAATTGCGGAAATACGGAGTCAGGGTTTGGGACAAATGTTTCGCCGGGGAAATACACCTGTTATTCGGGTTGCCCCCGAACGCGGAGGAACTGAAGGAGTATGAAGCCCTGGTAAAGACCGCCATGGATGCCTGTTTTATAAAATGAGTTGCTGTTTCAATTTCGAAATCGGATTCCGGTCGGTGAGGACACCGACCAGGGGGGTTAGATTCCGGTCGGTGAAGACACCGACCAGGGTGGAAAGACACCGACCAGGGTGGAGGGGTGGAGAAATTCCCTTTTTTCCTGTACCTTAGGTTTCAACCCTTGTTATGCGTAGATCTTTCCTGTTCCTTTCTTTTTTGTTGACGGCCTTGTTATCCACCGGGCAATTAAAACCCGATTCCAGCCGGGCCGGCATCAGCGCACTCTGTGATAAATTCATGCAGACCTTCCAAAGCGGAAGGTTTTCCGAGGCGGTGCAATTGCTGAAGGTCAATTCAACCCTGGGAGCGGGATTTGTGGACAATCTAGACAAATCCATGAGCAGTCAGATGGGCAGTGTACAATACAATTACAAAAAGATGGTGGGCTTCGACCTGATCGAGGAAAAAGAGATCAAGAACATCCTGATCCGCCGCCGCTACCTGCTCAAATTCGAAATGTATTTCCTCTCCTTCGATTTTTACCTGTATAATAATGGTACGGGCTGGACGATCTCCGGATTCTATTACAATGACGATCAGAAGATCCTTTTTTAAAAAAAAATCAAACACTGCCGAAGGCTTTTCTGACTTAAGCCGTCTAATCACTTATCATCCTGAAACTCATAACCAGTAAACCCTGAAAATGCTAAACCCAAGCTTGAGAAAATGCTCCTTCGGCTTATGCGCCGTAATGGTAATGACCTCGATCGCCCTGAGCTGTTCGAAGTCCGATACCACCGCAGTCACCACACCAACCCCGGTGGATCCCTATACGGCCATTAAGGCCACATTTGGTACCAATATCGACCCCGCGAACCTGGCCAATTATGCCAACCAGGGCAAACCGGCCTATGTCAATAAGGACAATTCGGCCGGCCGCGTGATCCTGGATACCAAGGCCACGCTCGGAAGGGTCTTGTTCTACGACAAGAACCTCAGCTTCGACAATACCATTTCCTGTGCCAGTTGCCATAAACAGGAGTTCGCCTTCAGTGATACGGCCATCGCCAGCAAAGGGGTGGCGGGAGGGGTCACCGCACGTCATTCCATGCGCCTGGTGAACGCCCGATTCGCCGTTGAACAGAAATTCTTCTGGGACGAGCGGGCAGCAAATCTCGAAGAGCAGACCACCAAACCCGTACAGGATCATGCGGAAATGGGTTTCAGCGGCCAAAGCGGGAGACCAGGAATCGCGAGCCTGCTGACCAAACTGCAGGGCATCAATTATTATAATGAACTGTTCAAGTTCGTTTATGGTGATATCATCGTTTCCGAAGCCCGTCTGCAGGAATGCCTGGCCGCTTTTGTTCGCAGCATCCAGTCCTTCGATTCCAAATACGATGCCGGGCGTGCGCTGGTGGCCAACGACGGCCAGCCATTCCCTAATTTCACGCCCCAGGAAAATAATGGCAAACAACTTTTCCTCACGGCGCCTGTGTTCGACGGAACAGGTACCCGCATCAGCGGGGGCGCCGGTTGCAACGCCTGTCATAATGCGCCTGAATTCGATATTGACCCCAATACGGGAAATAACGGCATCATCGGTAAGATATCCGGAACGGGAATCGATATCACGGTGACCCGTGCCCCCAGTTTGCGGAACCTGACCCGCGCGGGTGGCCTGCTGAATGGTCCGCTAATGCATACGGCCAATCTCACGGATCTGCAAACCGCGATCGGTCATTACGGTACCATCAATCTCGCCCCGGGCAATACCAACCTGGATCCCCGTCTCAGGCCCAATGGCCAGGGGCAAAAGCTGAATTTCGTTGCCGGGGAAGTGAACAGTATCATCGCTTTCCTGAATACCTTGTCAGGGAATGCGGTGTATACGGATGCGAGGTGGAGTAACCCTTTCAAATAAATATCAGGATACATAAAATCTTTAATCCTCCCTTTTGGTTGTTGAAAAACACGATCAGAAGGGAGGGTTTTCTGTTTATAATTGAGCCTATAAAGCAATATTTTTAGGGCATGAAAATCGATGATTTAAACGAACTCCCAGACTGGGAGGATGATGATTTTGATTTGGAGGGTGAAAGTTGGAAACCGAACCCAACCAGGGAAGCCTGTAAAGCCATGTACCTTCAATGGAATTCGGTGATGACAATACTTAAAGCAACCTTCGAAAGTCTTAAATATCCGATTGAAGATAAACAGATATATAGGGAAATGATTGAGGATCATATAAGCAGGGTCATGGGCGATGGTTACGAAGTGGCCGCAAAAATAAAAAGTTCTGAGGTGGGCATGTATATTCTCCGAATGGAGAATGCCGCCATCATCAGAAAAAATGCTCAATACATCAAAATATCAACCAATGGTTTTATGGTTGAAGAGGTCATGGAACCCGAGCATCGGCAGATCATCAGGGAGGAGATTGATAAATTCAGGGAATTATTCAAAATTTGGGTTGCAACATTTAAAAAGGATGAATTTGAAGATGAATGGGGTTTATTCATTTGATCATTTACCATTCATTTTATATTGCTTGAAATGAAAAGTCATCAACAGGTTCGGATAAAGGAATGACCAGTATGATGGATTCAAGTTGCCAACCGGATATAGTATAATTATTTTTGATCGCTCCTTTTTTAATTCGACTTCCTGTTGATTATGATTTTTTAAATCAAATAGGAGAGTACCTGATCGATCAATCAATCAAGTTGTGCGTTAACCATAATTTATTTAAAAAAGGGAATGCCAAAATTAATCAGAGCGGATTCCACTTCCACCGATTTCCAGGCACTGGTTAAATTACTGGATGCCGAGCTTGCCATTCGCGACGGGGATGAACATGCTTTTTATGCTCAATTCAACAAGACCGATCTTTTACGGAATGTCATCCTTTGCTATGAAGAAGACAGAGCGGTGGGCTGCGGCGCATTCAGGCCGTTTGAGAAAGAGGGGCAGGTGGAGATCAAGCGCATGTATGTATTGCCGGAATGCCGGGGTCGGGGGATCGCTTCCCATTTATTGAAGGCCCTTGAATCCTGGGCGGCGGAACTGGGTAACCATAGCTGCTTTCTGGAAACCGGTAAAAATCAACCCGAGGCCATCGGCTTATACCAGAAGGCGGGGTACAGTCGTATTGAAAATTACGGGCAATACCTGCACATTGAGAACAGCGTGTGTATGCAGAAGGTAATTTAGCGAACCGGAGTGATCAAGCCAGGAACTGATTATTTTGAATTTGACCTGTTGGGAAACACTATCCCGCAAGGAACCGGCAGAACAGTTCATACCCCATGAACAACCAAGACGAGCTTATTGCTTTACCATATGAAATACCTGCCCAACCCCGTTCTTCATGCTGACCACCAGGGTATCTCCGTTGAAATGATAATTGTAATAGAACTTGAGCTGGTTGCCATCGGCCTGGAAGCTGAAGGTTGAATCGGTTACCTCGGTACTACCCGGATTCTTGTAATCACCTTTTCCAAAAGCTAATTTGCTGCCCTTGAATTCATAAACGGTTCCCATATTGGTACTGGCCATATCGCCTTCAGCCCTTTTGATCTCCCAGGATCCTTCCAGCTTAGTAGGGGAGCCGTTCCTGTTACTTAGTATTTCTTTTTTTTCTTCAGGCGCCTTGGGGTCTCCTTCTTTTTTATCAGATCCTCCACAGGCGGTAAACAGGATTGCAGCCATTAATAATGCAGGGCAAGATTTCAATAGTTTCATCTGAATTGATTTGGTTTGAGTTTTCAAGATATGGGATATTAATCATATTCACAATACCCGATCCGTTGCCGCATAAATGACCATTGTCATCATTTTTATTGAATCGCATCAGTATTTTAACAGGACTGGGAATCGAACTTTATTAAGGAAAATTAATTCGGTCACGATAAAATTCCGGTATATGAAACAGGTCATTTTCTTTCTATTGTCATGCATCGCAATACAGGCACACGGTCAGGAATTGTCAAAACAATACGACAAGATCGGAAAATTCAAGAACGGCATTGCCGTGGTATGGAAGAACGGACATTGCGGACTGATCTCCCAGGGCGGAAAAGAGATCGTCAAACCGCAATACGACAAGATCGGCGCTTTTGGAAATGATGCGATCGCCTACACCGAAAAAGACGGAAAGATGGGCATGATCAATATGGAAGGTAAGGTTGTGGTTCCGAATATATATGAGGAGATCAGCGGATTCAAGGGATTCTACGCCATCACGAGGAGAAACGGGCTTGCGGGTATGATCAACAAGCAGGGCAAAGTGCTGGTGAAAAATGAATATGAGAAGATCAAGATCGGCAAGAACGGGGAGATCAGGGCCGTGAAGAACGGACAGGAAATGGTGCTCGATCTTCAGAACAGGTGATCGGTCAGGACCAGCCTTTCTGCAGCGTGAAACCAGGGTTATCAGTTTACCCGGTCAGGAGAGGTGTTTTCATTGATTATGATGGTATATTTAAGTCATGAAGATCTTCATTCTCTTGTCCGTCTTTTTCGTCCAGCAGGCATTTTCACAGGCCATTGACCCGATGAGGGTTAACCCGGTAAAAAGCTTTGCCCTGGGGATCATTGAAGAGATACACTCTGTTCAGCTGGCCGAAAACCGGGTGCTGAATATTTATCTTCCTGATGGATATGATAAAAAGGATACGACCCGCTATCCGGTTGTTTACCTGCTGGATGGTTCCGCAGACGAAGATTTCATCCATATCGTGGGCTTATTCCAGTTCAATAATTTTCCCTGGATCAACCGCGTGCCCAGATCGATCGTCGTGGGCATCGCCAGTGTGGACCGGAAACGGGACTTCACCTTTCCAACTTCCATAGAGTCGGATCAGAAAAGAAATCCCACTGCCGGCCATTCGGCCAACTTCATCGCCTTCATTGAAAAGGAATTGCAACCCTTCGTTAACAGGAATTACAAGGCCACTGATGAAAGGACCCTGATCGGACAATCCCTTGGCGGACTGTTGGCAACCGAGATCCTGTTCAGGAAACCGGAACTCTTCAGCAGGTACATCATTGTCAGTCCGAGTTTATGGTGGGATGACGCCTCTTTACTCAAACAGCGGTCAGAGATACTTAAGCCGGGATATGATCGTCGAACGGACATCTATATCGGTGTGGGAAAAGAGGGGTTGGCACCGGGCGACAGTCCGCATGTGATGGAAGTGGACGCCAACCTGCTTGCTGATAAACTAATAGCTGCCGGGAACAAGAACCTTCGCGTATATTTCGATTATTTGCCCAATGAAGACCATGCGACCGTTTCTCACCAGGCTGTTTTTAACGCACTGAGACTGTTGTATCCGGCTGTCAATTGACCCTTTGACGAATGGGTTTAACCTTTTTTTTACCGCCTCTTTTTATTTAGTTTAGCCCGATGAAATTGGATTCCCTTTTTTTATCCACATGTTTCCGGTTCAGTCGGATCAGAGAAGATCACCGGTTGCTTTTGATGGGATTTGGCATTTTGCTTTGCCTGCAGATCCCTGGGCAAGCAGCCGCACAGGTGTACAAGTCTGAAGGGAAGAACCGCTATACTTTCGCTCAAACCACCTTTGGTTACGACCTGGAATACACGCCGCCCATTGGTCATTCCTATTTCCGGGATAATAATAATCAATTGACCCGGGCCCGCATCGGAAATTCATTCTCTCCCACGATCAGTATCACGGGCCTGCATTTTTGGGGTCATGCCGAATTCTTTACCAGTTTTTCCCTGCCGGATATCGATCTGTCCGGGGACACCGCCCACGGAGATTATAAGCGGTTTGGGGCCACCGGGTTCAAGATCTTTCCCTGGCCCATCCGGATGAACAAGCTGAGACCTTACCTGGGTATGGCCCTGTCTTCATTCTCCTATGAACAGGGCGACGGCGTTTCTTATAAACACGCGGATGGTTCGATCCTGGCCGGCCTGACCTATTCTTTCCGGAAAGGCCTGCTGGAACTGGGAGCTAATTATCATTACGCTAACCGCTACAGATACTATATTTCAAAGACCGAAGCAGTGGATATGGCCATTCCGGCCTTTTCTTTCTCAGCGGATTATAAATATTTTTTTGACCTTTCCGTGAACTCCCTCCGCCGGGAGCAAAGGGGAGAATTGAAAGCCGAATATGAGATGCTGAAAAAAAGGAAAAAACTGAATAGCGTATCGCTGGCCCTCGGCCCGGCCTATTCCTTCATCCTGGGTCGGTCGAGTTATAACCTCAATCATAAACCCTACCTGCACGACCACCAGGTTACAGCCTTGTTCCCGGATATCGGTTTGGGATATTATCATTACCGGTATGATGCGGCCGTCAATCTATCGCTTCGATTTTTCCGATCCAACCTATATGCTTATGAGAATGATCAAAAGGTAAAGCGAACTTCTATCGCTTTGGGATTATACAAGTTCCTCGGTGATTACCATGGCTTTGTACCCTTTGTGGGAGGGATGATCAGCCGCGAAGACATCCGGGTTCAGGAGTTTGAGAAGGGAATTGAAACTTACCGGAACAGCCGTCAATTCCTCAGCCCGGGTATCATTGCGGGATGGGATATCCGGCCCACCCGGACCGATTGGTGGGGTGTCCGTACCAATATCCGTTATTTCCCCTGGCTTAACCTGAAAATGCCAGCCGGCGGACAGATCAACCTGCAACAGATCGAGCTGAATTTCTTACAGATGGTCCTTTACCCCGGCCGGATCCATGGGGCGCTGACTAAATAGTCAACAAGGTAATGAGCCATGGACCGGTTTAAACTTCAGGAACCAGGACCTTAAGCGGCTGTTTCAATCTGGCTTTTTTTTATTTTTACACTTATTTAAAGTATCAATACTCCGTTCATGCTTACTCGTATCTATCTGGTCATCGTCCTGCTGATACCAATGGTTCAATGGCTGCAAGGGCAATCCTTAAGCGTTACCAAAACAGGCCCCAATACCTGGGGCGGGCCCTATGTACCTCCTAAATGGACCAAGAGTTATGACATACCCCTCAAGACCTATAATATAAATGTTCAACCGGCCACTTCCAGGACCTCACAAAGTTCAGGTTCTAGAGGCGGCTATTCTTCCGGCAGCTATGAAAAGAAATCGAGATGGTCGGTAACCACTTCAAACATCGATTATGAGGGAATGGAAAGAGCCCGGCAATACCGGGATGCCAAAGCCAAGGAAACCGCTGTGGAATACGGGAAGAAATTAAATGAGGCCATTGCTTATTTCAATATGGGCATGTACCGGATCTGTTATAATACCATCACAAGGGTTTTGAGGATGATAACCAGCCAGGCCAGTAAAACCAATAATAACTGGGATGAGATCTATACGCAGATCAGTAAATATGACAATGTCCGTAATTATTATGAATACCTGTCTGCGGTAAAATGTGGTGTGTCCAATTTGGCCGTCTTGGGTTACAACGGCGGTTTCACCCCAAATGACTATTATAACTATTATGATCCGAACAAGCCGGACATCAGCAAGCTACTTCCATTCGAATCCCGGTATTATTTTTTCCTGGATAATGTGAATGCGAATAAACGACCGGGTTTTTCTACCTATACGATCCGTCAACGTTTTTTAGCCGACCTCTACCTGGTTGAGCTGCTGGCCAATTTGAATAAAAAGGAGGATGGGAAAAGAATATTCAGTTCCGTACTGGATTTTTACCTGCCCAGGATCGACAGCATGGATGCCTTTTTGCCCCAGATCGCCATCAACCATTTTTACCTGGGTAATGTGGAGGAGGCCGGCAACCTGCTCGAGTATTATTGGAATGACACTGAGGATTACAGTGAACGATTAAGGATATTGAATGAGCTGGTCAATATCGACGATGGGCTCTTATCGAAGAATGAGTGGTCTCGTGCCAAAAACCCGGAACAATATGCCTTCGTAAAAAGAAATTACCAGTTCCTCGACAGCATCATCTACGGTCGCAACCTGACGGTGAATGACTATAACAACTATGTCAAGTACCGGTTGTATGTAGAAAGGGGCGATGAAGCCGATCTGTTCATCCAGGCGGTTGAGCCCCGGATGCAGGCGCCCATGGACAGCCAGTTCTATTCCCGCGACTATAACTGGTACAGCATCCGGAATAACGATGTGGAATTATACCTGATGGCGCTGTTGCATAAGGGGGATAAGGAAAAGATCCGGGAAACCCTGGCAAGGATCACCGAAGTGGCGATGAAACAAAAAAACATCTTCCTGGCCAAGGTGGATGCCGGATTGAAGCGGATAGAGGATTACCGGCATGCCCCGCAGGTATACTGGAAAGCCTATTACGGAGAAAAACTGCAGCCAGCCTCAAGGGCGCTGGATCTGTTTAAAATGAAACGGTTCGCTCAGAATGGCGGTGAAAAATATCTGCGCGAAGCGGCAAAGCCATTCCTGGAAGAATTGTCGGAGTACACGGAAGAAGAATACGGCTTTGGCGTGGGTTCATTGGAAGAGGTTGGGCTTAAACCCCGTTTTCTGAAAAAGAGAAAATATCCGGAGACCGTTCCATCGGCTGTTGAAGAAAAAAAAGCGGCCATCGCCAAACAGGAGGAGGACCTGGTCAATGCGGAAAAACAAAAGGTAGCGGAAAAAGAGAAACAGGCCCGGGAGATCAGGGAAACACCCCTGACGGCAGAAGAAGAGGGGTATAAGAAAATGGGCGCTCCGTTTGGCGCGCTGGCCATGTATGAAAATGCCGTTAAACTCAAAAAGATCGGTCAGCGTTCCCGCTTCGATTCCCTGGCGATCGGTTATGCCGCTGCTTGTTTTCAAAGACTGGGTTATGAAAAAGGGAAGTCGTTACACGCCGATATTTTAATGGCTTCCATTGTCAATGACAGGCAGAGGATCCCTGAATTTACCGGGAACTGGGGGATAAAGCAGGTGGTGATGGAATTCTATAAAAAACCGATCACCTCGGCTGAACAGGAACCCGACCCAAAGGAAGTGGTTTATGAGGAACAGTTTATACGGTTGTTGAGCCGCAGCGGGCAATACGATTCCCTCACCCGGTATATCGAATCCACCCCCTGGGCAGCCGGAATCAAATTCGCTTTTCCTTATGTTGAGGCGCTGGCCATAACAGGGAAAGACAAAGAGGCCCTGAATTTTATTGCAGGAGGTTTTCATAAGCGGACCTACACCATGAGCGCCCTGAATGATTACCGCGGCTGGGAAACCCTCATGGAAGGCATCGTCTTATTTCATAAAAAGGAATACAAGAAAGCCTGGGAGCAATTCAACGGGTCAAAAGTTCCCAATAACCAGGTCAGTGATCCCGAAGGCAAATGGAATTTTCCCTCGGAACTTTATGTTCCACGCATCTTCACCATGCCTTACGCTTATTATTATTTCTGTTGCGCCAGGGAGTTGAAGAAGAAGGATTTCAAGGAGTTTCTTCCCATTACGGCCATACCGATGTCAGCACCGGCTTTTCTGGAAGAAAAATACGGAAACCTGTTTAGTTTACAGGTGAAATATCATTGAGCCATGTTGGGTTCATTCATTGAGCGTCAGGCGAACGGTCCGGGTGACCAGCAATGGATAACCTGGAAAGAATGGGTAACCCTCAGGCTACTTTTCTTCCCTGGATGAGCCTGAAAATGATGGCGATCAGCGCCAGTACCAGCAGGATATGTATAACAGCCCCTACGCTATAAGCGAAGAAACCAATTGCCCATCCGATGATCAGGATGACGGCAACTACATAAAGCAGATTTCCCATTTGATTTTTTTTAATTGTTGATAAATCCTTTCTCTATAAAAAATTCCGGTCTTGTTTTTTCCTTCCATTTTGATCGCTCAAAGGGGATGGTTTACTTTAACAGGAGGTTATACTTCATCAGGTCCTTCAGGATCAGTTGCCCGTATTCATGGCCCATGGATTCAGAATCCGCCGGATCGAAGGTTTCCGTTTGTACGGAATACAACAATTCCTGGTTGGACATATCGTACAGGTTGGTCTCCCAGAAATACTTCACGTCGGTGACATAATAACCCGGTTCATAAATGCGGCGGTACAGGGTAGTGCTGTAACCCCAGAAACGGTTATAATAATAGCCATACGGGGTATAATAGGATCTGCCGGGGACATAGGTTTTTTCTTTCTCCTTGTTGAGTAAGACAATCGTCATGACCGCATCGATCCCGCTGTTCCTGAGTTTGCTGAGGGCGGCCTGTTCATCCATGTTTTCGAATGCTTTGGGTCCATAGATCTGCATGGAAGAAACGGCGTTGATGCCCATGGATTTCAGGTCATCGGTAAAGTGGTTTTCCATATTGGTCTGCACTGAACGGTCGGCATCCCTTATAAGTCCCAATACAAGTATCTTATTGTATTTTTTAGCGGCCGCATTGTCGGCTTTCCAGGAAGTAGTGATCCTGGATGCGCTGCACCCTGCCAGGAAGAGGGTAAACAGTATGATGATCGTTGTTTTCATGGTTTAAACATTTAGGATAGTAAGTTAGCACAGCCAGGCACGAAGAAGAATGACGGGTATCAACGCAATGGGGCATACTGGTCAGTTCAATGGGTATAATAAAAAAACAAGGTAGATCGCGAAACCTACCTTGCATTCAATGATTGCAGTGTCGTACTTTTTAAGGTTCTTATTCTGCAACGATTTGTTCATCACGTTCATCGTCCTGATCAGGCCTGCGGTTTTTCTTCCGCCCTCCGGTCATACAGTCCCGCTGTCGTTTAAGCAGCACTTCCGATTCCCTTCCTGACCGACCTACTCCGTTTTGAATTGTAGTAAAGGTAATATCACCGGATATTCGATTTCAATGACTGCGGTCAATGGTCCTGGTGTTTGTCGTCAATTTGTTCTCAGGCGTGCAATTCGATCGGTGTTTTGGCTTTGGCATTCACTTCGAATTCCGCCAGTTGGGTCAGCCGGTCGTCGATCTGCTTCTCATTCACTTCGGCCTGATGAAACAAGGCGGCCTCTTTTTCCATTCCCAGTGTACGGGCGAAGGCGGCGGCGGTGCCATAAGTGCTGATCTTGAAATGGTTGATGGCCTGGATACCGGCGATCAGGCAGGCGTCCCGGGTGGCGGCGTCACTGCATAGCTTCTGTTTTTCATTCACCTCTTCAATAAAGGCATGCATGACCCTGTTATTCAGGTTCAGCGAAAGGATCTGCTCGGATTCAAAGAATTCCTCGAACAGTTGCACATGATCCTTGACAATGGCATGGTATTTCTGAATAATGGATTTCAGTTTCAGCGAGATGGCCTTGCTGATCCAGTCTTCCAGGCTGTTCTTCAATTGAATCTCGGCGCTGGTGAATTTTCGTGCATCATGATCCAGCAGGTTGTGGAGCGTTGCGATGCGGTTAACGGTTTCGGGCATGGTGTATGGTTTTGTTTACGTAAAGCTAACCTGCGGCTGTTTCCGTTATGATGACCGCCATCAAAGAAAGCCTTGATACTGCTCACCGTTTTGAAATACAGGGCCCGATTTGGTTTGTATGATGTTAATCATTCGTGATGTTGATGGGCAACATTGCTGGACCGGCAAGTCCGGCGTCACTTTGTAATGTGAACAGATCGGATGCAGACGGACGATCAAAAGGATGGATACGTATGGTACATCATCAATAAAAACCAGGTATATGCAAAAGAAATATCAACAGATTCCCGTAGAGATCCCCTCACCGGGAAAGCCAAAGGAAATAGAACCCCCGATTGATCCGGAGGAACCCATCATCCCGGTGGAAGATCCGGAGATCATTCCCGATGAGGATCCTTTCGAAACGCCGCCGCCCTTTGAGATTCCGGAACCCGGTGAAGGACCTTGATTCATCTTAGCCAGACCGGAACGTCTGGAACGATCATGAAAAAAGTATTTACGATACTGTTGTATTTAACCGGCCCCGTTTTTTGTTTAGCTCAGGATAATAATAAGAATTTTGGGTTTAGATTGCCTTCAGCAAAAGTTGGATTTGAAGGGGGTATCAATTTCTCGCTTCCGGCCCATGACGACCTGATGCGCACGCATACGCTGGGATTAGGGCTCAGCGCCAGGGCCATGATGGATCTGAATGAACATTGGGAGATCGGCCTCAGGGCCGAATATGACCATCGTTTCGCCAAAAGGGATTATCCCGATTCTGTGTTAAAATTCACCAATAAACACAGGGACTATACGATCATGAGCCTGAAACCAGGTGTGCAATTTAATTTTCGTCCCCGTTATTTTGCCGGCCTGGAGGCTGGTATGGCTTATGTGAAACTGGAAGGGGATAGCAAGACCGGATTCGGTTTTGTAGAGGAATTTGACGGCTCTACGCCCATCGGTTTCATGATGGAAGTATATGCCGGTAAAAAGTTCAATTATGTTCCGGGCAGGATGAACCTGGCCATGTCGGTCTACTGGCAATTCTTCTTCGCTGAGACCCATGGGGAAAGCGTGGTTGGGCTCAGAGCCGCCTATCTGTTCAACCGGTGATGCGGGAAAGGCGCTGAAGAACTGAATTTTTAAAATCTCCTTTCTTACCTTCATTGCATGAATGCGATCGCAGCTAATGTTGTTCAGTTATTCAACAGTCATTTCATGGCTCAGCCTGCCGTTTATTTTTCTCCGGGCCGCATTAACCTCATTGGCGAACATGTGGATTATAATGATGGTTTCGTCATGCCCGCCGCCATCAACAAAGGGATCTACTATGCCGTCGCCGTTAACGGAACTTCGGACATTCATATTCATGCTGCTGACAAAGGAGAAGACCTGGCGGAAAATATCCAGGACATAAGAAAAGGCGAAGGCTGGGCAAATTATGTTCTGGGCGTGGTTCAGGAATTTCTGCTGCTGGGTAAAAAGATCAGCGGATTCGATTGTGTATTCGGCGGCGATATACCCATCGGTTCGGGTATGAGTTCCTCAGCCGCAGTAGAAGGAGGGATGGCTTATGCTCTAAATGATCTGTTTGACTGCGGACTGGAACGCACTGAATTGGCGCTGCTCTGCCAACGGGCCGAACACGGATTCCCCGGCGTGAACTGCGGCATCATGGACCAGTTCGCCAATATGATGGGAAAGAGGGGGGAGGTTATTCTACTGGATTGCCGTGATCTGTCTTACCGTTATTTCCCGCTTGCGCTGAATGGCCATACCCTGGTACTCATCAATAGCAAGGTGCACCATGAACTGGCGGCCGGCGAGTACAATATCCGGCGCAGGCAATGTGAAGAGGGCCTGACGATCATGAAAGGACATGGGATCAATTCATTCCGTGATCTGAAAACCGCCGATGAGATGATGGCTTACCGTCCTTTGATGAGTGAGCTCGTTTTCAAACGTTGTCTTTTTGTAGTGGAGGAGATCATACGAACACAGAAAGCCGCCCGGTTCTTGCAGGAAAATAATATGGCAGAACTGGGAGAACTGATGTTCGCCAGTCATGATGGGTTAAGCAAATGGTATGAGGTGAGTTGTCCAGAACTGGATTTCCTGGTTGAACAGGCGAGATCAGATCCGGCTGTGATCGGCTCCAGGCTGATGGGTGGAGGATTCGGCGGATGCACGATCAATATTGTCAGGGATGACGCGATCGATCAATTTGTTCAACAGGCCAGCGATCATTATCAACGTCGTTTCGGTATCCGGACTGAAACCTATCTGGTGGAAACCAGTGGGGGAACCGGACCTTGTATGACTAACTGAGCCCGTTGACAGCGGAACGCCTTCTTGTCTTAAACTAATAAGCATGATCCGGTTTATTCTCATTTTCTCTTTGCTCTGGAAATTCAATCCAGTGACCGCCCAATTCAATTTCATTCCTTCCCCGGATTATATAAGAATATCCTCCAGTGCGCTCACTTTATACGAAGAAAAGGATTACGGGCGATCAGCCCGAACCTATGATAGCCTGTTCCGGGGCGGGAAAGGCAAGGGCAACCGTTTCGATAAATACAATGCCGCCTGCGCCTGGGCCCTGGCCGGTAACAGGAATAAAGCCTTTCTTTATTTACAGGAATCCCTCATCACCACGGAGTGGGTGAACCTTGCCAATGTGCTTGCGGACAGCGACCTGGACAGCCTGCATAGCGATAAACGATGGGATGCGCTCATCAGGCAGGTCACCACCAATAACGTGATACCGGAAGCCAGGATGAATAAACCATTGATGGCCCTGCTGGATACCGTGATCAGGAATGACCAGACCGACCGTTACCAGATGGATGCGGTTCAGCAACAGTATGGATGGCAATCCAGACAAATGGATTCCCTGATCAAAAAGATCGACAGGCAGGATTCTGTAAACCTGGTCATTGTAAAGAATATCATGGATACCCATGGATGGTTAGGACCCGACCAGATCGGTTACTCCGGAAACTCGGCCCTGTTCCTGGTCATACAGCATGCCGATTCACTGACACAGGTCAACTATCTGCCCTTGATGAGAGAAGCGGTAAAAAAAGGAAGCGCCAGGGCACAGGACCTCGCTTTACTGGAAGACCGGGTGCTGGTCAGGCAGGGAAAAGAACAGATCTATGGCAGTCAGCTGAAAACGGGTCCCGACGGCAGGAATCAATTCTACCCCATCCGCGATGAAAAAAAAGTAAATGTCCGAAGGGCAAAAATGGGACTCGGGCCATTGGAGGATTATGCGCGGCTATTCGGTCTTGAGTATGTTATTCCCAAATAAAAAACGAACCCTATTTCGTTTATTACCGTTGAGTGATTTGAAAAAGAAAAAGAACAAAATAAGGCCACCCGGGCGTTCTGAAACAACAGGACCGGAAGAACGGATACCGGAAATACCTGTGTATGCTGAACCGGCAGCGAAGCTCATCCCACTCCCTCAGCCGGTCAGAACAACATTCATCCCCTTGCTGCACCTGAGCCTGAACTGGGTATTGTTCAGTATCATGACCTTGTTGTTCTCTTATTATCTTTTCCCGTATTACCATAAGGAATTGGAGGCCGTAATGGACTATAAGAACCTGATTGACCCCTCTTTCCATATTAGTACGCCGAATAGTATGCTGGGCGTCATGGGTTTTGTCATTTATCTCTCGGACCCGGTCATCTGGTATTACCAGCGACTGATCGTGGCATACCGTAAACAGCTTGCTTTGGAAAACAAACTCAAAGTTCAGGAAACGGTTGAGAACGCCGGCAAGGCGGGGATATGGTATGTCGCCCTCTGGGAATTCCTGAAGATCTTCCTGCAGATCCCTTTATACCTGGGCAAGGTTGGCGGTATGATGTTCTGGCGATGGGCGTTGAAAATGTATATCCTGTTTGTTTCATTCAGGATGATCGGTCTGGAATTGCCTTTTTTCATCATCCTGCTGATCATGGTCATGGCCGAATTGGCTTTTTGGGTAATTCGGCTGACTTATAAGCCTGAGGCTCTTTCCAAACAACAGGTGGAGAGAATACTGGGCTGGGGTTCCAGTCTGCCCGGCATTCTGTTCCAGGTCTTCTATTCTTTTTACTGCACTTTTCTATATGCTTATATGACCGTCGGTATTTACGACAGCATCATCCGCAAAGACCTGAACGGGAATATGATCAACGATTTTTACCAGGTCACGTTCGCCTTCCTGATCATCGTGGGTTTTATGCGTGCTCCGTTCATCCATACAGCAGAAGACGGGGAACCTGTTAAAAATCCGGCGATCATTGTTGTGTTGAATACGATCGCCTATGCAGTGCTTTATATCAGTTTTTATATGCGTTATCTGTAGGGAGATCAAACATCTTCTTCACGGAATGACAGAAGGATGCTGTTGCTCCTGGCCACCACTTCACGGCAACGGACACCGGCTTTATCCAGCATCAGCCTGGAGGCTTTTGCCGTATCGGTCCCGGCGTATTTATCCGAGAGATAGACCACTTCGGTGATGCCCGACTGGATGATGGCTTTGGCGCACTCGTTGCAGGGAAAGAGGGCCGTATAGATCTTGCAGCCCCTCAGGTCCATACCGATATTGTTGAGAATGGCATTGAGTTCGGCATGACAGATATAGGGATACTTGGTGTCCAGGAAAGCGCCCTGCTTCTCCCAGGGAAATTCATCGTCATCGCAGCCCATGGGCAGGCCATTATAACCCGCACCCACGATCTTGTTCTTGTCGTTCACGATGCAGGCGCCCACCTGGGTGTTTGGGTCCTTGCTGCGCATGGCGGATAAAAGGGCCACCCCCATGAAATATTCATCCCAGGAAATGTATCCGGTTCTTTTTTTCAATTCTGGCATCTTCTTCTTTTTTTCTAAACCATCTAGCGATAAGAGTTTACACCTTTAAAAAAGGTGTAAACTCTTATCGCTAAACCTTAATATAGATCTTCTTCTTATCCAGCACCCAGGCAAAGAACCACATCATCGCAATGAAACAGAGGGCATAGAGGAAAGAGCCTACCCTCGGGTCTGCGGGCAATATGGGTTTACAGGCATGTTCATAGAACCAGCCGAAAGGTGTCAGGTATTTCTGTTTGCCATCGGCGCCGATGGCGCCGGGGATCCTGATCAGGGCCAGCAGGCGGGGCAGTAATCCGCTCAGTACAAAGATGAACAGGGCGTTCTTGCCAAACACATCGAAGAAGCGGCTCCAGGCGCCCGAACGTTGTTTGAATTCCACCAGCCAGATCATAACGCCGATCACCAATAAGGCCAGTCCGGTTGTATAAATGGTATAACTGCTGGTCCATATTTTTTTATTGATGGGGAAGACCATACCCCAGCTGAGTCCGGTCAATACCAGCACACAACCGGCAACAAAGATGCCGTTGAGCATCTCGGGCGTCTTGCCTTTTTGGATGATGTAATTACCGGCGATATAACCCAGCACCACCTGCACGATGGCGGCGAAACTGTTCATCAGTCCTTCCGGGTCAAAGGCGACGCCTTCTCCGTGATACATATGAGTTTCGCCGAGCAATGCCTTATCTAGATTCGTTCCAAACCATCCGGCCAGGCTGTATGGATCTTCCGGGTTAGCGGCCACACAAAGGAACCAGTATCCCAGCAATAAAAAGGCGCTGAACACGAAGGCCCCTTTTACCTTGAAATAATGGATGATCACCGAAGCGAAGAAATAACATACGGCGATGCGTTGCAAGACACCAAAGATGCGAAGGTTCTCAAAAGGCTTCGCCACCAGTTCACCGGCCTCATTGTATTTGATGAAGGGGAACCAGTGCAGGAAGATGCCGATGAAGAAGATGAGCAGGGTCCTTTTTATGATCTTCTTCCAGACCGTTGCTTCGCCGCCGGCTTCCAGTTTAGGCATCACAAAGGCCAGGGCGTTTCCCACCGCAAAGAGGAAGAAAGGGAATACCAGGTCGGTTGGCGTGCAGCCATGCCAGGGCGCATGTTCCAGCGGCGGATAGATATGTCCCCAACTGCCCGGGTTGTTTACCAGGATCATCAGCGCCACCGTGGCGCCGCGGAAGATGTCGAGGGAGTGGAAACGTTGGTTCATGGTCAGTTGGTTAGTTCTTAGTTTTTAGTTCCGGGTTAAAACAGGTCAAATCATGAACTAATAAACTAAAAACCAAGAACTGAAAGTAAGATAATAAAATAGACTGAATTTCTACCGGAGGCCGCATTTCTTATTCTGACCGCTCACTCAATTCCAGCCACCTCATCTCTTTTTCGTCGATCAGCTGAACGATCTCGCCGATGCGTTTTGCGGCCTGTTGCAGCGTTTCAAAGTTCATGGCGCCCCCGTTCATTTTTTCTTCGAGTACGCGTTTCTCTTCCTGGAGTTTGGGTATCTCTTTTTCGATGGTCTCGAATTCGTGTTTTTCCTTGAAGCTCAGTTTTTTCTTTTCTGTTGAAGCCGGCCTCTTCGGTTTTGGTTTGACTTCGGGCTCGGCTGTTTGTTCAGCCACCACATAGCCGGTGAACTTTTCATTGGCCAGCGCCTCGCGGTATTGGGTATAATTGCCCGGGTAATCCTTGATCACCCCGTTGCCTTCAAAAGCGAAGAGATGATCCACCAGCCGGTCCATGAAATAACGGTCGTGGCTTACGATCAAAATACATCCTGGAAAATCGAGCAAAAACTCCTCCAATGTTCTCAACGTTTGCAGGTCCAGGTCGTTCGTCGGTTCATCCAGGATCAGGAAATTGGGATTGAGGAACAGTACGCTCAATAAATGCAGCCGCCTTTTTTCGCCGCCACTTAGTTTGCTCAGCGGGGTGTATTGCTGTTCGCCGCTGAAACCGAATTTCTCCATGAACTGGCTGGCCGAGATCTTGCTGCCGTCCGCCAGGGGAAAGAATTCCGCGAAATCCTTCACGTATTCGATGGCCCTTTTATCTTCTTTGTATTGAAGGCCTTCCTGGTTGAAATTGCCAAAGACCACCGTGTCGCCATGATTCACTTTGCCGCTGTCGGGTTTCTCCTGGTGCAGGGCGATCTTCAGGAATGTGGATTTGCCCACGCCGTTCTGACCAACAATGCCCACCCTTTCGCCCTTCTTGAACGTATAGTCGAAACCTTTGATCAGCACTTTATCGCCATAGCTCTTGTTGATCTTCTTCATCTCCAGCACCTTGCCGCCCAGCCGGGTCATTTTCACCTGCAGGCTGACATCCAGGTCTTCCTTTTTCTGGCTCACCCTTTCCTGGATGTCTGCGAAAGCGTCCTGGCGGCTCTTGGATTTGGTGGTCCGGGCCTTGGGCTGCTTTCGCATCCATTCCAGTTCCTTTCGGAAGATATTCTTGTCTTTCTGCAGTTCGCTTTGCTGGATCTCGTGGCGCAGGCTCTTCTGTTCCAGGAAATAATCATAGTCGCCCTTGTACTCATAGATCTTCTCCTCATCCATTTCCAGGATCTCGTTACAAACGGCATCCAGGAAATAGCGGTCGTGGGTAACGCAAAGCAGGGTGATCTTTTGCGCCGACAGGTAATCCTCCAGCCATTCGATCATACCCACGTCCAGGTGGTTGGTGGGCTCATCCAGGATCAGCAGGCATTTGCCGGCGTGCAGTTGTGCTTCGATCAGGGATTGGGCCAGGGCTACGCGTTTGCGCTGGCCACCGCTGAGGTTCTTCACCGGTTCATTCAGGTGATGCAGGTTCAGCTTCCCGAGGATCTGCTTCAGTTCGCTTTCAAAATTCCAGGCATTGAGTTCGTCCACCAATGCCATCAGGTGGGTAAGTTTATCAATATTCTCCGGCTCGTCCTCCAGGCACATCTCGTATTCCTTTACGGCCTTCACTACGGGATTCTCCATGCGCAGCACATTATCCCAGATGCTCTTGTTCTCGTCAAAAGGGGTGTCCTGCTGAAGCATGATCACCTTGATGTCCTTATGTACCCAGACCGTCCCGCTGTCGGCGGTCTCCAGTCCGGCAATGATCTTGAGCAGGGTCGATTTTCCGCTTCCGTTACGGGCTACGAAGGATATCTTGTCGCCCTCCTCCACATGAAAAGAAATGTTCCTGAACAGGGTCCGGATACCAAAGGACTTACTGATATTTTCTATCGACGCGTAATGCATGGCGGCAAAGGTAACGGGTCATGGATGAATTAAGAATTAAGAATTAAGAATGAAGGACTATTTTTGTATGGTATAAGATGGTTGCCAGCGGCGGCTCATAGCTCAGCTCCTGTTGTGTCACTCCCTTGTACGGCATCAAGCATTTCAACTTTTTTCTTCATGGCTACAGTCATACATCCAACAGCAGTCGTTGATGCCGGGGCGACCATCGGCGAAGGTACCCGTATCTGGCATTTCTGTCATGTGATGCCCACGGCGGTCATCGGCAGCAACTGCATCATCGGGCAAAATGTGTACGTCGACAACAACGCCATCATCGGCAACGGGGTCAAGATCCAGAATAATGTCTCGGTGTATAATGGCGTGGAGATCGAAGACGAGGCCTTCATCGGTCCATCGGCGGTTTTCACGAACGTGATCAATCCCCGCAGCTTCATCGAGCGCAAGACCGAGTTCAAAAAGATACTGGTGAAAAGAGGCGCCACCATCGGCGCCAATGCCACCATCGTTTGCGGCATCAGCATCGGCGAATACGCCCTGGTGGGCGCGGGTTCGGTGGTTACCAAAGACGTGCCGCCCTATGCCCTGGTCACCGGCAATCCCGCCCGGCAAAAAGGCTGGATGAGCCGTCAGGGTTATAAACTGCAGTTCGATGCAGCCGGATTGGCCACCTGTCCCGGCGACGGCAGCACCTACCGCCTTTCCCATGATGCGGTTACGATCATCCCCTCACCGAATCCATAAACATGCCGCCCTCCCTGCTGAAACAGACGGAATCGTACACCCGGGGAATGGCCCTTTCCGTATTATTCAACCTGTTCGCCAAGGGTATCCTGTTCCTGCTCACGGTCCTTATCGCCGCCTATTTCGGCTCGGGCATCCGTACCGATCTCTATTTTTTTATTTACAGCAGCATGGTCTTGCTCTCCGGTTTCATCAATGCCATCGATACGGCCGTCCTCATTCCCGAGTCGATGCGCCTGCGGGAAACGGAAGGGAAAAAAGCGGCGATGGGATTCCTTAACCGTTTTCTGTGGATCTATGCCTGTATCGGCATCCTGTTCACCTTGCTCATGTACTTTTTCGGTATCCGGCTCTTTGCCCTGATCTCGCGTTTTTCTGAATCGGATATTCATTTATATAAGAATTATTTCCTCCTGGGGTCGGGCTTTTTCATACTCATGCTGCTGACCAGCTATATCAACACCATCCTGGCTTCGCTGAAATTTTTCACGGTACCGATGATCATCAGCGGGATCAACAGTTGCCTGGTTATCGCCGGCATATTGCTGCTGCACCGGCAATTTGATGTACAGAGTGTCTTCCTCAGTGGTATTGTGGCTTATGGCGTTAACCTGCTCTTTCTGCTCTTCCTGCTGAAACGGCATGCCGGCTGGGATTTTTACGCGCGTCCGGTCTCCACGGGGAAAAAAGTAAGACGCAATATCCTCTTCGCGGAACTGGGGCAACTGGCCACCCTGGCGAGCAGTTTTCTTCCTTTGTACCTGCTGAGCGGCTTCGGACAAGGCGTCATCAGTCTCATGAACTACGGGAAAAATATCGCCGACATTCCCAATACCCTCGTCACCGCCCAGGTAACCGGGGTGAGTGGTATCGAATTGAATGAACTCGTCGCGAAAAAAGATGAACAGGGGGTCAACTCGTCTTTTGTGGCAACCGGCAAACTGCTCTTGTTCCTGCTCATCCCCATCGCCTGTTTCCTTTTCGTGTTTGCCGAACCGGTGGTCAGGCTGTTTTACCAGCGCGGGCAATTCACGGCGGATTCGGTAGCCGGCTCGGCCATATACCTCCGGTTGTTTTCGGCCACCATTTTCATTGTCGGGATCAATGCGCTGGTATCCCGTGTCTTCATGGCCACCCAATTCATCAGGCTTGCATTCCTTTATCAACTGGTCCTTAACAGCCTGCTGATCCTGGCGATCTGGCTTTTTACAACTCATTATGGCGCGGTTGGTTATCCTTATGCGATGATCGTGATCTATGCATTGAATTTCCTCCTCATGTACTTCATGTGTAAAAAACTTCCGCTGCACATCGATTACGCGTCACTGTTTTCCTATGCGGGTATTTTGTTCCTGATCAACGGAGCGATCTCGGTGTCACTTTATTTCGGCCTGCCAAACCTGGCGCAGGGCGATATCCCTCAACTGCTTATCGGGTTTTTTTCCTATCTTATCATCGGCTTGTTCCTCAATCATTGGCTAAAGCTCAATCCATTACCCGGACAAGTACTGCAATATGTCAGGAAGCGATTTTCTTAAACGTCAATATATCCGGTTCTGCCGTTATGGTTTGCGGAAAAAATTCCTGCCGGTCATGGCCGGCCCTTTGAAAGGTTGTCTTTGGTCCACTCAGTATAGTTACGAATACCTCCTGGGTACCTATGAAGATCCTGCGCTGATCGGCACCTTTGATTCCTGGCTGAAACCAGATAGCGTGTTTTACGACCTCGGCGCCAACATCGGTTTCTATTCCCTGCTGGCCAATCGAATCATCATCACCGGCAAGATCTATGCATTTGAACCGTCTTCCCTGAACCGGGCTGTTTTTGAGGAACATCTGCGGTTGAATATCCGGGGCGCCCACCGGATCCAGATCCTGCCCTTTGCCATAACAGACCGGGAAAAGGAACTCCTTTTTACTGATGAGGCCATCGACGGCAATACCTACCTGACCTCTTCACCTGTTTATGCAGCATCAAAGAACAGGATCAGGATCAAAGGGTATTCGCTGGACGGCCTCCTGCAACTGGGATATGAAAAGCCCGATATCATCAAGATCGATGTGGAAGGAGCCGAACTGGACGTCTTGAAAGGAGCGGTTGAAACGATCAGAACCTGCCGACCCAGGATCCTGTTGGCCACGCATGATTGTCATTTGCCGGGTGTAAAAGAAGAATGTATCCGGTATTTACAGGATTTGGGTTATACCTTGCAGCATACGGGCCGGCATAATAAACAGTTACCGGGACTGGACGACTATATCGCCCTTCCGTCTCCGGTCTGACAATGTAATGACATGCGCATAGAACAAAAAATAAAACTACTCATCATCATTCCCACGCTTGAATGCGGGGGATCTGAACGCTATGTGTCGTTGTTGTGCAGCCACATCGATGTGGAACAATTTGAACTGACCCTCGTGGTGCTCGACAACAGTCATCCTTTCTTTGAAGTGGATGCCCGCCGCGTTGAGTTGGTGGAACTGGGGATCAAAAGGGTACGCAACGCGCTCTTTGCCATCAAACGAGTGATCTCGCAAAAGAACCCCGACATTGTTTATACTGCAGCTAATCACCTCAATGTATTATTGGCCACCTTCCGGTGGATGTTCCCCAAAAAGATGCTGTTCATCGCCCGGGAATCCAGTATCGTAAGCCTCAACAGCAAGCGGGCGAATTACCCGGAACTCTATGTCAGTCTGATCAGGAATTTCTATAATCGTTTTGACCTCATCATCTGCCAGTCGGCCTACATGCAAATGGACCTCGTGAAACATTTTCATATTCCGGCCAATAAGACCCGGCACCTGGCGAACCCGGTGGCTGTGCCGGAAACCCTGTTGCCGGTCGCAGGATCAAAACAAGATCAACCCATTCCACATTTTATATCCGTGGCCCGTTTATCGGAAGAAAAGGGGATCGACCGCCTGATCCGTTCCGTTTCTCTGTTGGGCATTGCTTTTCATTATCACATCATCGGCGAAGGTAAAGAGCGTGAAACACTGCAGCAATTGATCGACCAGTTGCAATTGGGTGACAGGGTTTTCCTGGAAGGGGAAAAACTCAATCCCTGGCTTCATGCCTCGGACATGGATCTGTTTCTGATGGGTTCGCATTATGAAGGTTTTCCCAATGCCTTGTGTGAAGCGGGTATGCTGGGTATTCCCGCAGTGGCCTTCGATGCTCCCGGGGGGATCGGGGAGATCATCGTGGAAGGGGAGAACGGGTTATTGGTCAGGGACCATGATGAGCCGTTATTTGCAGCGAGCATTAATAAAGCCCTGAAGCATTCATTTGACCGCGAAAAGATAATAGCACTCACAAAAAAACGTTATGCTGTTGACGTGATCATGGAGGAAACGGAGAAATTGTTCCGTTCGGTTTTGTAACCGGGGTAAGGCAAAGATTCTTGAGATAAATAACGGATATTTGCTGCCCTCACCGCCGGATAAAAGAATTTTCTTAATGAACGGAATCAAGCCCAGGCTGCTGATCTTTATCAATACCCTTCAATCGGGCGGAGCGGAGCGTGTGGTATCCCTGTTGCTCGAACACCTGAAGAACGACTTTGAGATCCACCTGGCGCTTTATACCCGTATCATCGATTATAAGATCCCGCCGGAGATCAGGATACTCGACCTGAAACAGCCGCTGGATCAGCCGCGCCTTTTCCGCCTCTTCACGATCCCCTTCCTGGCCCGTAAAGTGTATAAGTACTGTAAGAAAAATGAGATCCGGATAACCGTATCCTTTCTCAAGCGACCCTGCTACATCAGCGCACTGATGAAAAGCTGGTGGGGCTTCAAGGGCAAGATCATCATGTGTGAACGTACCCACCTGACCACGCTCCTGCAGAATCAATCAGCCGTTTACCGCGCTTTCTCCCGCTTCATGGTGAAGTATTCTTACAAAAGGGCGAACCTGGTGCTGACGAATTCCTATGCTATGCAGACCGACCTGGTGGAGCATTTTAATATTAAAACACCGGTAACGGTCATATACAATCCCATCGACCTGAAATACATCCAGATCCATAAAACGGAACCATCCGGTCTTGTTTTTGATAAAGGGGTCTTTCATTTTGTGAATGTGGGCGGTTTCCGACGCGAAAAGAACCACCATCTCCTCTTGCAGGCCTTTTACATCATCAAGCACCTGCCCTGCAAACTGGTTATCGTCGGTGGCGGGGTGATGGAGGAGGGCCTGAGGCAAAAGGTATCCGACCTGGGCATGGGTGAAAAAGTGATCTTCACCGGTTTTGTAAACAATCCTTTCAAATATGTGAATCAAAGCGATTGCTTTGTGCTGAGTTCCGAGGTAGAAGGCTTTCCCAATGTACTCATCGAGGCCCTGGCCTGCGGAAAACCGGTCATTTCCACCGATTGCAGCTCCGGTCCAAGGGAATTACTGGCCCCTTCAACCGACCTGCACCACCGGGCCATCAATAATTACGAGATCGGCGAATATGGCATTTTAACCCCGGTGAATGATATCACCGCACTGGCAGCTGCCATGAAAAGGATCTATGAAGACCGGGAATTGCGTGACCAATTCGCTTCCCGGGCAACGGAAAGGGCCCGGCAATTTGATGTGGAGGAAATAAAACAGTATTTCCATGTCGCCTTTTCGGGCCTCTGACAGGCGCTGTTCGTTAATTTATAGCTATTTTTACCCATTCAAAGACTGATCTTCATGCATTCGATATTAATTACCGGAGGGGCAGGATTTATCGGGTCGCACCTGACCCGTTTATTTGTGACCCGATACCCCAATTACCGGGTCGTCAACCTCGACAAGCTGACCTATGCCGGTAATCTCGAGAACCTGAAGGATATCGAGGGTATGCCCAATTACCAGTTT
The DNA here is from genome assembly GCA_016721725.1 of Chitinophagaceae bacterium. Classification (GTDB taxonomy): domain Bacteria; phylum Bacteroidota; class Bacteroidia; order Chitinophagales; family Chitinophagaceae; genus Ferruginibacter. Next base: position 1,250,641 of record JADKHN010000001.1, read on the forward strand.
GTAAAAGGGGATGTGACCGACCTGGAACAGGTCCGCGGCCTTTTTGCCGAACATCGGTTCACCGGGGTTTTGCATTGCGCGGCGGAAAGCCATGTGGACCGTTCCATCACCGATCCGCTTTCCTTTGTCACCACCAATGTCCTGGGTACGGCGGCTGTGTTGCAGGCTGCAAAGGAAGCCTGGACAGGAGCCATGGACGATAAAGTATTCTACCATATTTCCACGGATGAGGTGTACGGTTCACTGGGTAAGGAAGGGTTTTTCACGGAAAAGACAGCCTATGATCCCCGCAGTCCGTATTCCGCTTCCAAAGCCTCCTCCGATCATATGGTGAGGGCGTTCTATCATACCTATGGATTGCCGGTGAAGATCTCCAATTGCAGTAATAATTACGGGCCCTATCATTTTCCGGAGAAACTGATCCCGCTTTGCATACACAATATCATCAACAGCAAGCCCCTGCCGGTTTACGGAAAAGGCGAGAATGTGCGTGACTGGCTCTATGTAGAGGACCATGTGCGGGCGATCGACCTCATTTTCCACCAGGGGAAGGTCGGTGAGACCTACAATATCGGCGGGCACAACGAGTGGACGAATATCGACCTGGTGAAGGAACTCTGCCGGCAAATGGACGAGAAGCTGGGACGTGATAAAGGGACCAGTGAACAATTGATCACGTTTGTAAAAGACCGTGCCGGCCATGATCTGCGTTATGCCATCGATGCCACGAAGCTGAAGAACGAACTGGGTTGGGTGCCGTCCTTACAGTTCGAGGAGGGGATCTCGAAGACCATTGATTGGTATCTGGCGAATAAGGAATGGCTGGATGATGTGACGAGCGGCAATTACCTCCGGTATTACGATCAGCAATATCATAAAAGATAAATCATGAAAGGAATCATCCTCGCAGGCGGCTCCGGTACCAGGCTATATCCCATTACCAGGGGGATCAGCAAGCAGCTCATGCCGATCTATGATAAGCCCATGATCTATTATCCCTTGAGCACACTCATGCTGGCGGGGATCCGGGAGATCCTGGTGATCACCACGCCCGAAGACCAGGATCAGTTCAAAAGATTATTGGGAGATGGCAGTCAATGGGGATGTGCCATATCCTATGCCAAACAGGAAGTGCCCAATGGATTGGCCCAGGCCTTCGTGATCGGGGAATCGTTCATTGGAAAAGACAGTGTCGCCCTGGTACTGGGGGATAATATTTTTTACGGCAGCGGATTCAGCAAGATGCTTCAGGGTTGTGTGGATCCTGACGGGGCAGTGATCTTCGCCTACCCGGTGGTGGATCCCGAGCGGTATGGCGTGGTGGAATTCGATGCAGACCGAAAGGCCCTGAGCATCGAGGAAAAGCCCGCGGCGCCTAAAAGTAATTTCGCCGTGCCCGGCTTGTATTTTTATGACAACGACGTGGTGGAGATCGCGAAGAATATCAAACCGAGTGCAAGGGGCGAATACGAAATTACCACCGTGAATGATCACTACCTGCAGCGGGGCAAACTGAAAGTGGCCGTGCTCGACCGCGGTTTCGCCTGGCTTGATACGGGTACATTCGAATCGTTGCACGACGCTTCGGAATATGTAAGGGTGATCGAAAAAAGGCAGGGCCTGAAGATCGGGTGCCCGGAAGAGATCGCTTACCGGATGGGTTTCATCAGCAGGGCCCGGCTGGAAGTGCTGGTTGAAGAACTCCTCAAGAGCGGCTATGGGGAATACCTGAAAAAATTGACAGCCCATTAATTAATAGCAATGAAGGGAAAAAAATGAAAAATTTCGCACTGATCGGCGCCGGCGGGTATATCGCACCCCGGCATATGAAGGCCATAAAGGATACGGGCAATAACCTGATCGCATCGCTGGATAAGCACGATTCGGTGGGCATACTCGACAGCTATTTCCCGGAAGCTGATTTTTTCACTGAATTCGAACGTTTCGACAGGCACCTCGAAAAATTGAAACGCCAGGGTATCCGGACCGACTTCGTAAGCGTATGCAGCCCCAATTACCTCCATGATGCGCATATCCGGTTTGGATTGCGTATCGGTGCCAACGTCATTTGCGAAAAGCCCATTGTTCTCAATCCCTGGAACCTCGACGCCCTGGATGAAATTGAAAAGGAGACCGGCAGGCAGGTCTTCACCATCCTGCAGTTGCGCCTCCACCCGGCCATCATCGCGCTGAAAAAAAAGATCTCTGCCGGTCCAAAGGATAAAAAGTACGACATCAAACTTCAATACATCACTTCACGCGGACATTGGTACCACACCAGCTGGAAAGGGGATATCCAAAAGAGCGGTGGCATCGCTACCAATATCGGGGTGCATTTTTTCGATATGCTGCTGTGGATATTCGGCGACGTAAAGGAAAATACGGTGATCAAACATTCGGCTCAAACGGCCGTGGGTAAACTGGAACTGGAACAGGCAAGCGTGGACTGGATGCTGAGCATTGACGCCGATACCCTGCCGGGAGAGGCGAAAGCCGCTGGAAAACGTACGTTCAGGTCGCTGACGATCGACGGCGAGGCTTTTGAGTTCAGCGAGGGCTTTACCGACCTGCACACGCAATCTTATATCCATATCATCAACGGAGAGGGTTTCACCCTGAATGAGACACGGAAATCCATTGAACTGGTTCATCAAATCAGGAATCAGTCAGTATAAATAAAGTTAATTGACTTTAAAAAAGAGTATATCATTCACGTTTGGGGCCCAACTGATCAATACCTGCATTGGCTTTGTTTCCTCGGTGATCATCACCCGGATCCTCGGTACCGAGGGCAGGGGGGAAAATGCCATCTTCACCAATTCCATCGCATTCGCCGTTCTTTTCTTTGGCTTCAGCATCAATTCAACCATTCCCTATTTTATCAATTCGGGAAAGGCGAAAGCCGAAGAAGTGCTGTCCACGATGATCGTTTATATCTTAGGCAGTACCCTGTTGCTCTATTTCACCCTGGAATTGCTTGATCATTTTGGCAGACTGGGTTGGGCCCTGCCGGGGTCCATACAGAACTGGCAATACAAACTGATCTTCATCGGGATCTATATCACCTCATTGGTCAACGGGGTGCTGACCAGTTTTCTTTCTGCCTATAAAAAATTCAGAGAGATCGCCATCTACAGCGTTCTGTTCCAGTTCCTGCCCCTGGTGGTCTACCTCCTGCTGTATTTTGGAGTGATCCCATATACCCCGGCCGGAGCCTTTAAGATCATCGTGATCATCACGGCGCTGCTGGCCCTCGCCTCCACGTTGTCTTTGATCATTTTGGTGGTGAGATACCTGGCGATCGGGCCCGGAAAAAAACTGATCCCCGTAACCCTGATCAAACAGTTTGTGTTGTTCTCCTCGATGGCCTATATCGGGAACGTAGCCACTTTTTTCAATTACAAACTCGATTTTTGGGTAGTGGATGCGTATTGGGGCAAGTCGCAACTGGGTATTTATTCCCTGGCGGCCCAATTGTCCCAATTGTTGTGGATGCTGCCATCAGCCATCGCAACGGTGCTTTATTCCTATGCCGGCAGCCTGGGCAGGGAAGAAGCGGTACGGTATACGATCAAATTGAAACAGATCGCTTTCTATGCCACACTGGTTTTCGCCATCATTGGCCTGGGGCTTGCTTATTTCCTGATCCCGGTGCTTTACGGCCGCGAATTCACCTTCGCGTTCAACCTGATCGGTATCTTTTTCATCGGGGTGATCCCGTTCAGCATCCCAACCGTACTGGCCAGCCTTTTTGCTGCCATGGGGAATTTCAGGGTCAGTTTCTGGATCTCCCTGATCGTTTTCGGGATCTCAACCGGGATGTATTTTATATTGATACCCCGATACGGACTTTATGGCGGCGCCGCGGCATCTGCGATCGCCTACCTGATCGCCTCCATTATCAGTGAGGTCGTTTTTTGCAGGACATATCATGTACATCCGCTCAACCTTTTCATGCCGGAGCGCAATTTTTTCCTCCTGCGTAAAATTAAAAATATATTTCAGGGCCCCGATCCGAACGGAAGGTTGGGGGAATGATTAAAATAAATAATTTTGATGCTTCAACTAAATTTTATCTAATAAAAAACGAAAGATTACATGAGTAATTTCATCAAGGATTTCTGGGAAAAACAGGCCATTACATTTAAGGATTCACACAGTGCTTCCTGGGGAGACAATTACGCGATCGATCTTGAGATCGAGAATATCTCAACCCATATCAAGGAGGGTGACGTCGTTCTCGACGTCGGTTGCGCTAACGGTCATGCCACGCTAGCCATGTTGCAGAAAAAACCCGGCAAACTCTACGGGGTGGACTACGCGGAAAATATGATCCTTTATGCCAATGAGAATAAAGCCAAGCTTGCCGACAATCAAAACGTTTTTTTTGAAGTAGGCGATATCACGAATCTCCAATTTGAAGATGATTATTTCGATGTGGTGTTTACAACCAGGGTGCTCATTAACCTGCCCAACTGGGAAGAGCAGATCAAGGGGATCGAGGAGTGCATCCGCATCACAAAGCCCGGCGGCACCATTATCCTTTCCGAAGCTTTTTGGGAACCCCTGGTCCTGCTGAACAGCTTGCGTAACCTGAAAGGTCTGCCGGCTCTTGTGGAGCATGACTTCAACCGGTATCTTAAAAAGGAAAAACTGGAAAGATGGCTTCAGCAAAGGCAACTGGTTTTTTCCGTTGAGGAATTCAGTTCCATTTATTACCTGGGATCCCGCTTTTTAAGGGAGCTGGTGACCAATCCTTCGGATTACCCGGGGTACACTAACCCCATCAATAAAATATTTTACGATATCGAGAAATCGTTCTCAGGCGGTGGATTCGGCATACAACAAGCTTATATTATCAAGAAATGATCCCATTTAATAAACCATTCCTGACGGGAAATGAGTTCAAGTATATTCAGGAAGCCGTTGCATCCGGGAAGATTTCAGGTGATGGGATGTTTACTAAAAAAAGCCACGAATTCTTTGAAAACAGGTATGGGTTTAAGAAATGCCTGCTCACCACAAGCTGTACCGACGCGTTGGAACTGGCCGCCCTGTTGATCGATATTGCGCCGGGCGATGAAGTGATCCTGCCGTCCTACACCTTTGTAAGTACTGCCAATGCTTTTGTATTGCGGGGCGCGAAACTGGTATTCACGGACAGCGGCCCGGACAATCCGAATATGGATGTAAATGCCATAGAACCCCTGATCACTTCTCGCACCAGGGCAATCGTACCTGTGCATTACGCAGGAATAGCCTGTGATATGGATGTGATCATGGAACTGGCGAATAAATACAACCTCTACGTTATTGAGGACGCCGCACAGGCCATCGACAGTTTTTATAAAGGGCGCCCGCTGGGTGGCATCGGCCATTTAGGGGCCTTCAGTTTTCATGAAACAAAGAATATCAGCAGCGGTGAAGGCGGCATGCTGGCCATAAACGATGATAAATTCATCAAGCGGGCGGAGATCATCCGTGAAAAAGGAACCAACCGGAGCCAGTACTTCAGGGGCGAAGTGGATAAATACGGATGGGTGGAACCCGGGTCCTCATTTTTACCCAGCGACTTAATTGCTGCTTTTCTCTTCGCCCAACTGGAAAGGCTGGATATGATTCAGCAGAAAAGAAAGGCTTTGTGGGACCTTTACGCAACCGAACTGGAACCGCTTCGTTCGATCATACAACTACCTGAGATTCCCGGATACGCCACCAATAATGCCCACATGTTCTACATCGTTTGCAGGAACCTGGATGAACGTACACGCCTCATCAGCCTGTTGAAGCAGCATGATATTTTGTCTGTTTTTCATTATTTGTCATTGCATGAGAGCGCTTATTACAAGAATAAGCACGACGGCAGGATTTTGCAGAATGCGGATCATTATACAGAATGTCTGCTGCGATTACCTATGTTTTTTAACCTGGAATTTTCGGAAGTAAATCTTATTTGCGATCTCATTAAAAAGTTTTACAACTAAAGTGAACTTACACGTTACATCCGATACGTATGGATTATATACCCTGGAAATTGCCGACCGCATCAGGCATTCCGGATACGGGACGGGAAATATTATCGTAAACCTCGGCACGAATGCCGAACTAAAGGACAATAGCGTAGTCTACATTTCTGGAACAAAGACCTCCTTCACAGAATACATGAACACGCTTGAACAGGTGAGTAAAGTCGTTTTTCATCCATATAATTTCACTGGTTACGAATTTTTGAAGGAATTGCTAAAAAAGTTTCCTGGCGTAAAAGTCTATTGGATCTGCTGGAGTTATGAGTTTTATAATTTACCACATGTGGTGAATAAACTGTACGAACCCTTCGCCCTGAAATATATCAGGTCTAAAACTTCAGTTTCAGCCCGTGTAAAGCAATCCATCGTAAGCGGGATGATCAATATCAGGGGCTGGGCCCGCATAAAAAAAAATTATAGGCAGCAGTTAAAAGACGCGAACCAGCTTGTACATTATTTTTGTTCTCCATTCCCGACGGATTTTTATTTTCTGAACAAGATCATACCTGCCAATCGAATCGCATACGAACCTTTTGCCTACCTTTCCATTAATAAGATCATGCCTGCGCTGAATGAGTTCAGCTCAACAGGAAACAAGATCATGATCGGTCATTCCGCCTCCCCGGACGGCAACCACTATGAGGTCATTGAAAAAATTGGGGCGCTCAGCAAGGATTACCCGGTTTTGTTGCCATTGGTCTACGGAGACAGTGTATATGCCGGTCTGATCATTGAAAAGGCCAGATCGGTTTTTAATAACATAGAGGTTTTGAAAAATAAACTGGATAAGTCTGCCTATTATCAAAAACTTAGTGAAGCGGGCTGGGCGGTTATTAATGTGAAAGTCCAGCAGGGAGTGGGAAATATCATCGGATTGGTGTGGATGGGAACGAAGATATTTTTAGATAAGCACTCAAGTATTTACATTGACTTTGTCGAATGGGGCGTCTTTATTTTCAATATACAGGACCATCTAAACAGGCATGAACTGGAGACCCGGCTGACAACCGAACAGGTGAATACCAATAAAAAGATCATACTGGAAAAGTTTGGGGAAGACAGGGTGCAGGAATACTGGAATAAAATTCTTTCATGATCCGACTCCCGGTATCATAAACAAAATGACATGTGTGGCATAGCCGGCCTTATTGCAGCAGACGGGCGTGAAGTGAGCCTGCTGAGGGTCAAAAAAATGACCGACAGCATCTCCCATCGCGGTCCCGACGGCGAAGGACACTGGATCAGTCCCAATGGGAAACTGGCCCTGGGACACCGGCGCCTGTCGATCATCGACCTCAGTCATGAGGCCGATCAGCCCATGCATTACCTCGACAGGTATACACTGATCTTCAACGGGGAGATCTATAATTATGTCGAATTGAAAGAGACCCTGCAAAAACAGGGATACCGGTTTAAAACGGCCAGCGATACCGAGGTCCTGCTGGCCTTATACCACAGGGACCGGGAGAACTGTTTAAGTTCCCTGGACGGCATGTTCGCCTTCGTGATCTACGATGAACAGGAAAACACGGTCTTCGCGGCCCGCGACCGCTTTGGCGAGAAACCCTTCTTTTACAGCCATCAGCCGGGCGGGTTTTTTTTGTTCGGCAGTGAAATGAAAGCACTCTGGGCGGGCGGGGTTGAAAAAAAAGTGAATTACCGGATGTTATACGGTTACCTGGCTTACGCGAGCCTCGAGAACCGGAATGATCCCGGTGAAACCTTTTATGAGAATTGCAGGAGACTCCCGCACAGCCACTACCTCAAACTGGATATCGACACCTGTACGATCCGGATAGAACGGTACTACGACATGGATTACCGGAATACCAACCAAAGGATCACTGTTGAACAGGCAAAGGAAAGATTCCGCGAGCTTTTTTATACTTCCGTAAGCCGCAGGCTCCGCAGCGATGTACCCGTGGGAAGCAGCCTCAGCGGCGGACTTGACAGCAGCCTCGTAGTGGCCGTGATCGACCGGTTGAACCAAGACGGCAATCTGCGGCAGGACAGTTTTTCCGCGATATTCCCCGGTTTCAAGAAGGATGAGCGTAAATACATGGATTACGTGATCGCCAAAACAAACCTGTCACCGCATTTCGTTACGCCGGATGAGACGGGCCTGATCGATTCGATCGATACAATCAGCTGGCACCAGGAAGAACCGTTCGGGAGCGCGAGCATCTACGCCCAATACTGTGTAATGAGACTGGCAAAGGAAAATAATATCACGGTGTTGCTGGACGGACAGGGTGCCGACGAGATCCTGGCTGGCTACCATGTCTTTTACCCTCCTTTCTTCCGTGAAATGAAGAAGAAAGCCCCCGAAAAGTTCCGGCAGGAGATCGCCGCCTATGAGGCCATGCACGGCAACAGTGAGATCAACGCGGATATCCGGAGTAACGTATTCACCCGGATGAAGATCTCGGCCGGTAATACCGCTCCCGGTTTGAGGAAATGGTTCCATCATCTCAGGCACCTGAAAGACCCGGTCTTTGAACCGGGATTCTACCGGGCATTCCGCGATACTTCAGCCGCGGACATACCGGTTTTTGAAAACCTCAACCAGGCCTTGTATCACAGCCTTTTCGATCAGGGCCTGCAGGAGTTGCTGAGATACGCCGACCGCAACAGCATGGCGCATGGCAGGGAGGTCAGGTTGCCATTTCTATACCATGAACTGGTCGAGTTTTTATTAACTTTGCCTGCTGAAATGAAGATCCACGAAGGCTGGACCAAGTGGATCATGCGGGAAACATTCACACAGGAATTACCCCCTGAGATCTGCTGGCGAACAGACAAGATCGGTTATTCATCACCACAGGACAACTGGATGAACAGGGCTGAAGTAAAAGAGAAGTTAGAAGCCGCAAAGCATCTGTTGGTGAAGGAACATATCATCAATCACACCATGCAGTCTAAAGAAATGGGAAAGGATCAGGACTGGAGGATTTGGATGGCAGCTTCGATCATTCAGTAAAGGGTTTTCACCGGGTAAAAAGCGGGGGCCCGGACTGGCCGGTTAACAGGCGGATGGGTAAACCGGCATCCCGGAAAAATATTCACATTACGATGCGTCTTTTAATTTGCACACTATATTTTCCTCCCTGTACTTTGACGCCTGCCAACCGTACTTATTCCTGGGCCAGGTACCTGCACCAATTCGGTATCTATTCCGTCATCATCACGCGCCAATGGCCGGCTGCATTCACGGGTGAACTTTATGAAATACAGTCGGTGGGCAAGGAACTCATTATCGAAAAACACAACGGTTACGAAGTGCATTACCTCCCGTTCCGGGGGAATTACCTCACCCGTTCATTTGAAAAGCACGGCCCGGATAAACAAAAAACGCCCAGGCGGATATTCCTTTTGCTCGAATTGTTTTTTAAAAACACTTTCCGCGCTCTTTTACCCTACAGCAACCTCTATGCATACTGCCTCGATTATATCCGGGATCATCCGGTCGACAAGATGCTGATCTCCGGTAGCCCGTTTCAGTTGTTCAGGATCGGTTTCCTGGCAAAGAGAAAGTATCATGTACCCTGGATCGCTGATTACAGGGATGGGTGGACAAGTGGAAATCACGATCAGCCGAAAGGGATCCTGGGTAAATTGGAAAGACCGTCCAATGTATATCATGAAAAGAGATGGCTGCGAACCGCTGATCAGTTCATCACCGTTTCCCCCTACCTGGAGGCTTGCCTATCGAAAACAACCGGCATCAGGGGCAAAGCGATCTACAACGGCTTTTTCAATGAGGGGGACCCGCTTCCCGAAAAAGCCGTAAACAAGGAAGAAGTGACTTTTTTATACAGCGGATCCATGTATCCGGCCCAGGACTACCGGACCCTGGTGGACGTGTTTAAAAAACTGATCGACACATACCGGGATAAGATAACGGTGCGATTGATCTTCCTGGGCACCCGCTATAAAAATGACCCATTCAGGCAGGATCCGGTATTTGACGGGTACCGGGAGCATTTTGTACTGAAGGACCGCGTAGCCTATCCCGAAGCGCTGCGGGCTCATGCGGATGCGGATGCTTTCATCATGCTTGCCTACCAGGGCGCTAAGGGGATCCCCAGCAGCAAGATCTTTGATTATATCCGGTTCCAAAAACCGGTCCTTTTATATCCCAATGACCATGACATACTGGAATCCATACTGACCAGATCGGGATTGGGACTGATCGCTGACAATGCGGCAGGAATAGAGGAAAAACTGGACAGGCTGATCAGGGAGAAACTGGAGACCGGCCGCATCAAAGCCCAACCGGACAAGGCATATATCGAAACATTCAGCCGGGAAAACCAGGTCAGGGTCCTCGCTGAATTCATTAAAGAGAAAGCATAAACACGGCCATGGTGAATAACGATTACATCAGGAACAACAGCAATTACCTGCAGGTTAACCCAACCTGGCATGTGGAAGACTCACCCTGGAAGGCGACCCAGATCATGAAACTCATGGAACGCAACGGGCTTCAACCCAGGACCGTGGTAGAGATCGGATGCGGAGCCGGAGAGATCCTCAACCAGTTGCATCGGCGGTTGCCCGATAAATCCATTGCGTTCAGCGGGTTTGAAATTGCCCCCGATGCTTTCGAACTGACCCGGTCAAGGGAAAAAGAACGTCTCCACTTTGAACAGCAGGATCTTTTACAAACGAATGGTCATTACGATCTTTTACTGATGATCGACGTCTTTGAGCACGTGGACGACTACCTGGGGTTCATTAAAGCCGCAGCTAAAAAAGCGACTTATAAGATCTATCATATTCCGCTGGACATGTCCGCTTTTTCCATCCTGACCAATTATCCCGTTGGTGCACGTAAGCAAGTGGGACACCTGCATTACTTCATGAAGGATACCGCCCTGGCCACCCTTGAAGATACCGGCCAGGAGATCATCGACTGGTTCTATACCAAGGGCGCCTTTGAGGTGAACAACAAAGGACTTGGCTTTACAGGCACCCTGATCAATGGTTTCCGCCGTTTCCTGTATTTTATCAAACCCTCATTCGCAGTTAAAGCGATGGGAGGTTTTTCCTTAATCGTATTAACCAAGTGAGGCATGAAAAAAAAGGTCCTTCATGTCATCAACTCACTCACCAGCGGCGGCGCTGAAAACCTGTTGGTCAATTCGCTGGCTCCGGGCGGGCTGCAGGAACATACGGAGAATTACATCGCCTTTTTCCAGGGGACTTCCGGCATCGCCGGCCGTATCGATGAACGGGTAAAGGTCATTCCATTGAACTATAAAGGCCTTCCTTACCTGCCGGGGACCTTGCTCAAACTCCGCCGTATCATCAGGGATCTAAAGATCGATATCGTCCATACCCACCTTAACCCGGCCGGACTGTACACCCATCTCTGTATTCCGTTACAAGTTCCCCAGGTGCATACCCTGCATACGACCTATTCCATGGATACGGAAACCAGCCGTTTGAAATTGCTTCTGGAGCGTGAGGGGTACTTCAAAAAGAAAAGCTGCAACATCATCTTATTGTCTGATTACACGAAAGCGGATTTTTTAAGTTCGGTTCCATTTAAAGGAAGGGCCTTTGTATTGAATAATTTTGTACCTGACCAGTATTTTGACATTCAACCAATGCGCAAAAATGATTCCGGCGGTACATTCAACGTGATGGCAGCGGGTACTTTGAAAGCCATCAAGAATTTCGAATACCTGCTCCAGGTCTTCCGGTATTTGAAAGAAAAGGATATCGCATTGGATATCTATGGGGAGGGTGACCGTGCGGCCTACGAAAAGGTGATCGGGGAACAAGGATTGAAGGTCCGGATGATGGGGCCTGTACCCCAGCTATCGGAGGTATTGCCCGCATATGACCTGTTCATCATGTCCTCGAAATTCGAAGGCTTCCCCTTAACTGTATTTGAAGCCATGGCGGCCGGTATTCCGCTGATGTTGTCTGATATACCCCCTCTGACCAGTATTGTGAAGGAGCACGCGACCTACTTCGGACTGGATGATGCGGAAAAAGCGGCTTCTCAATTGGCTGAATTGACGAATGATCGGTCCGTCCTTCATGCCAGGGCCGTTCGGGCAAAACAATATGCCGAAACCACGGTCCGACGTGATATCTATATTCAAAGACTCCTGGCCATCTACAATGAGGTCATCCAACAGGAACGGTAAGATCCTTTTTCCCATCCAATACCCGCAGTTCTCTGCTTTTGATAGCCTGGTAAATCAATAAACGCTTATTTTTGCCGGATTAATTATCAGTATAAAAACCGGTTTGACCACTTCATGCCTTCTTTTCCACCCTTTTATGACCGGGGATCAAAACAACTTTACCAGGTCGGGTCGATCCCATTGATAGACGGTATTCCCCGTTTCGTTGAAAGCGGGTCTTATGCTTCGCTTTTCGGCGACCAGTGGAAACGCTATAAAAAAACGCAACTCGACTCTTTCTCCGGTTCTCCCATTTCGGAAAACCGGCTCAACAGGTGTTTAGGCGACCTGAAAGATCATTTGAATGACAAACTGGTCCTGGAAGCCGGGTGCGGCGCTGGCCGCTTCACCGAGATTTTATTGAAAAAAGGGGCGACCCTGGTTTCAGCAGATCTCAGTTCGGCCGTGGAAGTGAATGCTGAGAATTTTCCGGTTTCAGAAAAACACCAGGTGATCCAGGCCGATATCAATGATATGCCTTATGCCGATGAGACCTTCGATGTGGTCATTTGTATGGGCGTGATACAACATACACCCGATCCGGAGCAGACCATACGGAACCTGTATGCGCTGGTGAAAAAAGGAGGCCGTTTGGTCATCGATCATTATACATTCAACCGGTCGAGGTTATTCCGGCTGCATTATTTCTACCGGATGTACTACCGTAAGCAACCCGCCAGCGTGACGATACCCGCCACCCGCAGAATCGTGGGAAAATACCTTCCTTTGCACAAACGGTTCGCCCATAACAAGCTGATGAGTGTTTTGCTCAACAGGATATCCCCGGTCACTTCCTATTACAGCGCCTTTCCTCAGCTCAACGACCGGCAACAGGAAGAATGGGCTTTGTTGGATACACATGACGGGCTGACCGACTGGTATAAATGGCTTCGGAATAAAAAGCAGATCAGGTCTGTATTGGAAGAACTCGGCGCCGTGGATATCTGGTGCGAATATGGAGGGAATGGGGTGGAAGCCAATGCGAAGAAGCCGATGTAAACATAAAAGATCACCCGGGAATGAAAATATTGCATGTACTTTATTCTGGATTGGGGGGGCACGGAAATGTTTTCTTTTCATTCGTAAAAGGAGATACCCGATCGGAATTTAAATATGAAGCGCTGTTCAATGGTATTGAAGGGGTGAAGCCGGAATACATTGACCAATGCAGGCAATATGGCATTCCCTGGCAGTTCGTGGCCAAGAAGCCGGGTTTTGACCTGCGTTATTACCGGGAACTGATCGGGCATATCCGGCGCAGTGATGCCGATATCGTTTTCATTCACAGCAGCGCCTATATCCTGCCTGCCAAACTGGGCAGTCTCTTCAGTAAGAAAAGGAAAACTGTCATTGTTCGCGAAACACAGGCCAACCACCTCAAGGCGAAAATGGAATGGCTCTGGCTGGCGGTTGCCATGCTTTGGGCCAACAGCATCGTTTTTTTAAGTGAAGACTATCGGAAAGAGGTCGCCGGGAAATTGAGCTGGTTCTACCGCCCCGGAAAGATCACCGTAATTCCAAACGGCATTGACCTTGATCAGTTTAAAGCTTCTCCGGCAAACACCGGTCAGCGTCCCGTTATCGGCATGCAGAGCCGGCTGGTGAAACTGAAAGATCATATGACCCTGCTCGAAGCGTTCGCCCTTTTAGTAGATTTGCACCCGAAAGAATCCCCCTGTCCTTTGTTGTGGATCGCGGGAGACGGAGACTACCGGCGGGAACTTGAAGCAAGGGCTTCTGCATTGAACCTGTCTGGTCATGTTGAGTTCACCGGCATGCTGGATGAAAAGGACCTGCTCTCTTTCTTAAGGTCGGTCGACATATATGTGCATGCTTCACTGGGTGAAACCATGAGTACGGCCATCATGCAGGCAATGGCATGCGGATTGCCGGTGATCGGATCGGATGTGAAGGGAATAAAAAATATGATACAGGACGGAGTGACCGGCATGCTCGTTCCCGTAAAGGATCCGAAGGCGCTTTGCAAGGCAATACTGGATCTGCTGGCAGACCACCAAAAAAAGAGGACTCTTTCTGTTGCGGCCCGGGAATATGCTGAAAAGCATTTCTCCAACAACAGCATGGTGGAAGCTTACCGTGATCTTTTTAACCAGTTGATAAAACCATAGGATGAAAAAAAGGATTTTGATCGATGCCAGTACCGTCACCTCACAGTTGGACGGGCTCTCGCATTATATCCTGAATCTCATCAAGTACCTGCCGGAAGAAAGTTTTCAGCATTTCGACTATAGCGTACTGGTCAATAAAGGATTACAGCGCAAGGCCATCGAAGAAGTGCTGAATGATCCCCGGCTCCATGTCATCGAAGCAAAGATATCGCCGATCGGTCCCAAACGGGATTGGGATATGTTCTGGTTCCTGCGCAAGTACCAGCGATCCTTTGACCTGGTCCACATCACGTCCAATAACTTCCCTTTTGCTTTAAAAAAAGGCGTTTGTACGATCCATGACATCACGTTCAAAAAATATTTCGATAATCCAAGGTTTACTTTTAAGCTGGCGCCTTTTTATATGGACAAGGTCATCCGGAACGCGCTTAAAAATGCGAAAGCCGTTATCACGGTCTCACAGGCCACCCGGAACGACCTGATCAACACCTATCAGCTCAAGAGTTCTCTCAGTGACAAGATCCGGGTCATCCACCAGGGATGGGAACACCTGGTTCATGAAAAAGACGCCGATGCCGGTAATGGCACTGAGCCTGTACTGGCCGGCAGCGACTACCTGTTGTACGTTGGCACATTCCGTATCCATAAGAATATCTCGAACCTGCTGATCGCATTCCGGGACGCGATGAGGTCATTACCCGCTGAAAAGAAATTGCTGGTCATAGGCAGTGAAAAACATCTGCAGCCAAAAGACCTGGACGTGATCAGGAATATCAACCGGGAGGGTAAAAGGGTGATCTTTACCGGTTATCTTTCGCAGGCCAGCGTGGAAAATTATTTCCAGCATGCGGATGCATTCATTTTTCCTTCACTTTCCGAAGGATTCGGGTTGGGGGTGCTGGAATCATTTTATTATGACCTTCCTTTACTCTGCTCCAATACCACTTCGCTGCCCGAGATCGCAGGAGACGCAGCCCTTTATTTCGATCCCTATAAGACCGCCGAGATCACAGCCGCCATTCTGTCTTTCTATGAAGGGGGACAAGGCCTTCGTGATCAACTGGCTGCAAAAGGCAGGGAAAGACTGAAATCTTTTTCCTGGAAGAAGAATGCCGCGGAAGCGGTGAAACTGTACGAACAGGTATTGCAACAAGGATAAACCCGGCATCACGATCTCTGACCAACCGCATGCCAGAAAGCGGAGTCATTTCCAAAACGGATATTGGTCAGCCCGGCTTCCTTCATCATCGATTCGATCTCCGCTTTGGTAAACCGATGTTCGAGTTTGGTGCCGAACCGGTCGAGCGAGTCATTCCGGATCACATAAAAACTTTTATTGGCGTAGGCCGAAAGCGGCAGCATCTGGCTCAGTTTTTTCAACCCCACCCATTTCAGCAAACGGGACAATAATATAAAGGGCATATAGGCCACGACCGCCAGAATATCGCAGATCCCTTTTTTCAGGAAAGAGGGCATTTTACTCACCACCCTGCGGATGATATCGGAACAATAAAACAGGGACTTGAACAAAATGCCCCGGTTATCCAGCTTATAATAGATATAGACATAAAAATGTCCTCCCTTCTTGATCTTCTTCACGCATTCTTCCAGCGCCAGGCGGGTATCGGGGATATGGTGCAATACGCCCACGCTCATCCCGAAATCAAAGGTCTCATCCGGCCAGGGAAGCGTATTGATACTGGCACGGGTGATCCGCAGCTTATCGCTTTTACCCAATAGTTTGTCGGCGGCAAAAACCGCATCGCTGGGGTCCACCGCTTCAATGAAGGCCGCCTTATCCAGGAAATACTCGCTCCAGCGGCCACTGCCGCAACCGATGTCGATCATGTAGGTGTCCTTGTTCACGATGCTTTCGTCAATGATGTCGAAATATTCCCGGCAGATCAGGTCGATCGTCTTTTTGGAGAACTCGTGGAATTTATTCCATTCCTCCCCGAAGGACTTCACCACATCCATATCGATGTTGGCATCCTCTTTACTATGGGTAAAATCTGCGATCTCCCGGTTCCGGGAGGTATATTTATTGGTGGGGGTTAAATTATAGTCAGCGGGCAGCGCTTTTCCGTTAGTCATTATGCGAATTCAGATTATAGGGGTGTGGTTTCAGTAAAAATCAGCCCAAAATAGTAAAATTATACGGGTTGGGGCCTATCAATTATGGCCGGGTTGATTTTGCGGGGGATGGTATTATAAATGCTCACCAGCATGAAATAATAAAAGGGCAGCAGCATGATCTTGTAGCGTACGATGGCTCCGAAATTATAGGTCGTGAACCCGATGATCAGGGCGAACAGCAAGGAAATGATCAGGGAGAAAAGGATGTACTCATTGGAGAAGACGACTTTGAAGAACCGGAAAATCCTCAGTCTGACCAGCAGGTAGAGCGTACAGAACAGGAGGGTCATGGATTCCAGCGAGGTGAGGAAGATGATGATCTTCCGGCTTTCCCAGATGAATGGCCTGAACAGGCAGTTGAATATGGCGACGGGACTGTGGAGGATCAGCCCGGGGATCGAGGCGTCTATCTCTTTTGAAGAAACACCGGCCTCGCTGTTCTCATCTTCCTGGTTCACCACTTCATAGTTCCGCTGATAGGTATCCACTTGCGCTTTGGATTCTTCAGCGAGTATTTGAATTTGCTCAGCTATGTTGGTGACAAATGCCAGAACAAGTGTTGAAAAAAGAAACGCCAGGACCGCCAGGGCCTTAATCGCCACATTTTTGAATATGCTCAACATTTTAAAAAAGAAAATGGAAAGCAGGCTTACCGCGAAGATGATCAGGATATAGCTTTTAATCAAACCGATGATATAGACCAGGATGGCCATGACCAATAGATCCCGTAAGGAAACTTTTTTCCGGATAAAGATCTTGTATAAGATATGGCAGATGAATCCCAGTCCGCCCAGGCAGATCGCTTCCTTCATGAGCCCGCTCCCCCAGAACCAGATCGACGGGGTATACAAAACCGCCCAGGCCAGCAGTTTCCGGTTCTTTCCTTTGTTGATATTGTCGAATACCCGGAACAGTTTCCACTGCCCTGCAAAAGAGAACAGGCCAAAGAGGATAGAGGTGATCAGGAATTTATTGAAAGAGAGGATGGATACGATCGCAGAGATCTTCATCATGGCAACCGAAGAAGGGATGGAGATATAGCCGTTCAGCCATCCGCTATCCCCTTCCTGTATGGTATAGGCCCGTTGAAGGTCTTCGGACGAGAACCAGAGATGATCGATATTGCCGATGTCCCTCTGCACCTGGTCGATGATGAAATTGCCGCCGGAATAATAAGTGAATGAATCGCCATAACCGTAATAGTACTGGACCATCAGGGAGTAGCCGATGGAACCGAACATCCTGAGCAGGAAGGCCATCATGAAGTATTTCCTGAGCTCCCCGTCTTCCAGTTTGAATGATCGGCGTTTGATGATGATATAAAAGATATACAGATAGACCGGCAATAACAGGAAATCGTATATCGTTATATGCTGCATCGGTCGGAAAAAGCGTTTGTTTTTAGGGCTGTAAAAAAAAAGTCCAGTTGCCGGTCCGGCCATCAAAACCTTTTTTTACATTCTTCTCGCAAGATAGCCAATTGTTCTTTTGCGCTGCAATTCCGAAAAACCGCCGGTCATTTCTTTAAAATCCACCCTGATGCCGTATTTTTATCGGGTCAAGTATGATCCACATGAATATGGTGTTGGTTAATCCTTTTAATGGCAGAAAACTGGTTTCTTCAGCAGAAGGATTAACAGATGAAGGTTCGGTTGTTTTCTCTTTCCGGGAAGGCGCTTACCGGATCGTGGAAGACAATAATTACACCCGCAATTTCGGATACCAGTGGAATAAATTCTACGGAACCCAGGTAGACAAATCCAGCAAGCTTGATATCTCGGAAGTGCGCTTTTTTGCAGAAACACAGTGGGACAAGGAAGACCTCAGCGGTAAGAACATCCTTGAAGTGGGTTCAGGTGCTGGCCGCTTCTCCCAGATCATCCTCGACCGGACTGCAGGAACCCTTTACAGTGTTGATTATTCCAATGCTGTTGAAGCCAATTACCGTAACAACGGTCCGAATGAGCGGTTGCATCTCTTCCAGGCCAGCATTTACGAACTCCCTTTTGCCCCCGCTCAATTCGATAAAGTGCTTTGCATCGGGGTCCTGCAACATACGCCGGATGTGGAAAGATCGGTCAAGGCCCTCATCGGTATGGCCAAACCCGGAGGCGAAGTGGTGGTGGATTTCTACCCGGTCACGGGCTGGTGGACAAAACTACACGCCAAGTACCTCCTGCGGCCCTGGACCAAAAAAATGCCGCATGAAAAACTCTATCAGAAGATCGACCGTAATATCGACTGGCTGATCAAAACCTACCGCTTTTTTTCCAGATTGGGTGTTGGCAGGCTCTTCAACAGGTTCCTGCCCATCTGCGATATCGATGGAACCCTGCCCAAAGGATTGCCCTATGCGCAATTGCGGGAACTCTGCGTACTGGATACCTTCGACATGTTTTCACCGGAATACGACCAGCCGCAACGCATCAGCAAAGTGGTTGAATGGTTCAAAAAGAATGGCATGACACAAGTATGGGGCGGAATGGTCACATACGAAAACTGCAGGGCAGCCGTTGTTAAGGGCATCAAGTCCTGATGGCCCTGAACAAGAACCCGAAACGAACATGAACCTGGCCAAATCTTTCAGTATTTACACTGCCGCGTCCTTCTTCAACAAGGGCATGATGGCGATATTGGCTTTTTTTCTCTCCCATTATATCCTTCCGGACGAAAACGGTATCCTCTCCCTCTACAGTGTATTTGTTCTTTTCGTGTTGCCTTTTGTGATCCTGGGTATGCCCAGCTCCCTGGTGATCGAACACGCGAAACTGGATGAAAAGGAATTCAGGTCTTATTTCTCGTCCTCGCTGGCCCTGTCTTCTTTTTCATTCCTCATCCTTCTCCTCCTTTTTTTGTCTGCGGGTCAATTTATATCCGGTGTGATGACCGTTCCGTTCCGATTGCTGCTCTTTGGCATGTTATACGCTTATTTCAACCTGTTCCAGGAAAACCTGCTCGCCTATACCCGGGTGCTGAATAAGCCCTATCGTTTCCTGTTGATCTCCGCGGTCAAGGACCTGCTCGAGATCGCCCTGGTGATCATCCTGGTGATCCAACTGGGCAGGGGGGCGGAAGGCAGGATCCTGTCTGGTTTGCTGACCGGCGCGGCGGTATTCCTCTTCGGACTCTTCTACTTTATGCGTACCGGCCTGATCCACTCCGGGATCAGTATGAAATACATCAAAGAGGAATTTCGTTTCGGGATCTCGCAGGTCTTTTTCCAGTTCAATGTTTTCATACTCAGTGCAACCGACAAATACCTGATCAACTACCTGAACCCGGATGACAAAAGCGGGCTGGGCATTTATTTCATGTCGAGCCAGTTCGCCTTCATCATCAATGTGCTGGTCAGCGCTTTTTTCTTCACATATCAGCCCATGTTGTATAAATTCCTGGCCAATCTCACACCGGAGAATAAATTGAAAATGCTGAAGATCAAATATCTTTTCGCCGCGTTCCTCCTGGTCTGTACCACGACGCTTTGCCTGGCCATTCCTTATATCTATCAATTATTCATCAATGAACAATACCATCCCGGGATCCCCTATGTGGCCTGGCTGGCCTTTGGTTATTTCTTCTGGGGATTGTACGCGCTCCTGCTGGGCTTCCTGTATTATTACAAGAAGAACAAAGTGGTCATCATCTTCTCTATATTCAGTTCATTGATCTGTATCGGACTTGATTATTATTTTATCAGGAATTACGGCATCATGGGAGCCGCTTACGCGAACCTGATGATGTACGGGATCCTGTTCATCACTTTATTCATCACGGTAAACCGGGTTTGCCGTTTGCAGCTTCCCTGGCTGGATCTCAGGGCCATTTTCGGCAAGGGAAAATAATAGCGGGAATGCGGACGTTATCCATGTTTCCGGGCAAATTATATATATTGTTAACGAATTAATGAAGTTTCAGTCAGTTCAGCTATGACCAATCCCCAAAGCCCCCTAACGGCCAGCTATCATACCGCACTAACCGACCGTTTCGACAAGAACGATATCATCGGACTGTACCGTACCCAGCTGGATATGGATGTATCGGCCTTTTTCTCCGGCTTCGACCAGTTTTACCTGTATCGTTGCGAAGAGACCGGTTACCGCTTTTATCACCCGAAAGGCATGGATGGCGACGGGGCCTTTTACGCAAACCTGCAACAACGGCTGGGTGACGGTTATTACCACGACTGGAAATTCGAGAATCAATTGGCTTACGACCTGATCGAACCCGCTCACCGGGTACTTGATATCGGTTGTGGTATCGGCAAATTCCTGAGCCGTGCGAAAGATAAGGCTCAATCGGTCACGGGACTGGAGTTGAACCAAAAAGCGGTGGAGGTATGCCGCGGTAACGGTCTTGATGTGTATAATGAAATGATCGGTGAACATGCCAAACATAAACCCGGGTATTACGACGTAGTCTGCATGTTCCAGGTGCTGGAACATATTTATGACGTCAGGACATTCCTGGAAGAATCGATCGCGGCATTGAAAAAAGGCGGAAAGCTGGTCATCGGGGTGCCCAACAACGAACCCTATTTCCAGGGCTATGATAAGTATTGCACCCTCAACCTGCCCCCGCATCATATGGGACTCTGGAACAGATCGGTCTTTGAAAAGATGGCCCCGATGCTGAACCTCAGATTATTGCAGGTAGCCTATGATGTGAAAGGGAGTATGAAAACCTATGCTTACCTGAAAGCCAAGTATATGGCCAATATAAAAACACCGGCCGGTAAACATAGCTTGTCTGAAAAGATCAGGATGTTGCTGTTGGGGGTCGTCACCGTACCGGCCGCGATCATTAAAAAACTGACCGGCGGCATCAACGGCTCGCATATCGCGGTTGTTTTCGAGAAATTATAAGCGCTTTAACGGATGAAGAAGAAAAAACTGATCCATTTTATTTTCAACCTGGGGAGGGGTGGGGCCGAGACCATGTTGGTCAGGGTCATCAAAGAACTGCCGGAATATGAGAATATCGTGGTCACCCTTTTTCCCATCGACCATTTCGGCGCTGAATTGCAATGCGATAAACTGATCTGCCTCAACCTTAGATCCCTGTTTCAACTACCCTTTTCGATATTCACTTTCCGAAAACTGGTGAAAAGGGAAAAACCGGATATGGTGCACACCCACCTGTTCTGGCCCACCTTCATCGCCAGGTTTGCGGTGCCTAAACGCATTCCGCTCATTACCACCATTCATGCCTTCATCGCATCGTCGGTTGAATATACGCACTGGTATATCCGGTTTCTCGACAAGATCAGTTACCGGTACCGTAAAAGCATCATCATCGTTGTCGCTAAAGGCGCTTTGCAGGAATATTTTTCTTTTTTGAAGCTGAAGCCTTACAAATCTTATGCCTTATACACTTTTGTGGATATCGGCCGTTTTACCGGCGGGACGGGAGGTGATAAAGGACCATCACCGGTTTTCCGGGTGATATCGGTTGGAGCCCTGAGAACACAAAAGAACTATACCTACCTCGTGAACGCTTTCTCGAAAATGAAAGAGCTGCCGATCGAGCTGCATATCTATGGTACCGGAAACCTGTTGCCGGATCTCCGGCGCCAGATCAGGGAGAGCGGGGCCAGGGTGATCCTGGAAGGGGAAGTGCAGCATATTGAAACGATCATACCGCAATACGACCTGTATGTCATGTCATCCAGCTTCGAGGGTTTTTCATTGAGTGTATTGGAGGCCATGGCCATGCGGATGCCCCTCTTGCTGAGTGATATTCCTTCATTCCGGGAACAGTGCGAGGGGATCGCCACATTTTTCTCACTCTCCAACCCCGGCGATCTCATTGAAAAGCTGATCGGTTTTTCAAAAATGCCGGCCGCTGAACTGAAGGCCCTTGGTGAAAAGGCCAGGGAACGCGCCGTGGATCAATTCACCCTTCAAAAACATATGGAAGGGTTGAGGAAGATATATGATGAAGCGCTGGAGGAGGTATCATCAACGGCTTAACCATACCTTTGCCCCGTTAAACAGTAAATAAACTATGTGCGGCATATCAGGATTCGCTGATTTTAAGCAAGAGACTGGAAAGGAAATTCTGGAAAAAATGAACCGGATCATGGCTCACCGGGGTCCGGATGGAGAAGGCTATGCTCTTTTCACCAGCGGAAATGCGGAAGTGGGGCTGGGCCATCGCCGCCTGAGTATCATTGACCTGTCGGCAGGTGGCAGTCAGCCGAAGACCTTTCAGTCACTTCATATCACGTTCAACGGTGAGGTCTATAACTATGCTGAAATAAAAAAACGCCTCGAGGACAAAGGACACCAGTTCAACAGCCACAGTGATACGGAAGTGATCCTGCATGCCTATGCTGAATGGGGAAGCGGGGCCCTGCAACAATTCATCGGGATGTATGCCTTTGTGATCTACGATGAATCCAGGCAACGCATTTTTGCCTGCCGGGACAGGGCGGGCGTAAAACCTTTTTTCTATTACCAGAAGGACGACCTCTTTCTCTTTGGATCTGAATTGAAAGCGCTGATGCAACATCCCCGTTTTGTAAAGGACATCAACCTCAGCGCTGCGGCCGCCTATATGCAGTTTGGATATGTGCCCACGCCCCATTGCATTTTCAATCATGCCCATAAGCTGAATCCCGGTCATTACCTGGAGTTCGACCTGGCGACCCGGTCTTTGACCACCCATCAGTACTGGAATGTGTATGATGCGTATAACAAACCCAAACTGAAGATCGATCTGCCCGAAGCCATTGAAGAGACGGAGAAATTGCTTACCAATGCATTCCAGTACCGTATGGTCAGCGATGTACCGGTGGGTGTTTTTCTCAGCGGGGGGTACGACAGCACCTGTGTCACGGCCCTGCTGCAGCGGAACAATACCGAAAAGATCAAGACCTTCACCATCGGGGTTCCCGACGAAGGGCTCAATGAAGCGCCCTTTGCAAAAGCCATAGCGGCTCACCTGGGAACGGACCATACCGAATTCTACTGTACGCATAAGGAGGCGGTGGAGATCGTTCCTCAGTTACCGTTCTTTTATGACGAGCCCTTTGCCGACAGCAGCGCCATACCGACAACACTCGTCAGCCGCATCGCCAGGGAAAAAGTGACGGTGGCGCTATCGGCCGATGCGGGGGATGAGATCTTTGCCGGTTATAACCGCTACGACTATGTGATCCGTTATGGAAAAAAGATCCAGTCGATACCCGGTTTCATGCGCCGGTCCGCCGCTGCCATGATGGATGTCATACCTGCGGATTCGATCCCCCTGCTCAATAAGAAATACCTGTTTCACAGCCGGTATGAAAAACTCAAGACCCTGTTCAGGAATCCATCCGAACTCAATATGCTGATGAGCCTTACCCGGCAGATGAATGATAAATCGCTGGTCAAACTGTTCAGGCAGAAAGTTGGCCACCTGGATACGGCTTTCGATAGTAAGGAGCTGAAAAAGGAATTTCATTCCACCCTCTCCCTCATGCTGGCCATCGACTATGAGACCTACCTGCTCGATGATATCCTGCAAAAGGTTGACCGGGCAGGCATGAGCGTTAGCCTGGAAGGCCGCGAACCCTTCCTGGACCAACGTGTGATCGAATGGGCCGCACAATTGCCGGATCAATACAAATACAACAAGGGCAATAAGAAATTCATCCTGAAGGAGATCGTTCACCGGCATATCCCCAAAAAAATGATGGACCGCCCTAAAATGGGATTCGGAATTCCCATTGCGGAATGGTTGAAGAAAGACCTTAAACCGTTTACCGACCTCTATCTGGATGAAGCCTTCATCCAAAAGCAGGGGATATTCAATAACGATGAGATACAACGTATCCGAAGATCGTTTTACGAAGGAAAGATCGAAAGGGCGGAAAAGATCTGGTACCTGCTGATGTTCCAGATGTGGTACGACAAGTGGATGAACAACAATTGACCGATGAACGAAACCAGCCGGCATATCCTGTTCATATCTTATGATGGCATGACCGATCCCCTGGGTCAGAGCCAGGTGATCCCCTATTTGCAGGGCCTGAGCAGGAACGGGTATTCCATTCACTTGCTGAGCTGTGAAAAAAAAGAGGCCTTTGCCCGGAATAAATCCCTGGTGGAAAACATGCTGAACGGATATACCATTCAATGGCATCCGATGAACTATACCAAGAAACCGCCGGTCCTGTCAACCCTGGTCGACATCCTCAAATTGAAACGGGCGGCCAAAAAGATACACCGCGACTACCAGATCCATATGGTACACACCCGGCCCGGGGTACCGGCGCTGGTGGGCTTATGGATGAAAAAGAAACTGGGCGTCAAATTTCTGAACGATATCCGTGAATTCTATGCCGACAGCCGCGTGGAGGGGCATATGTGGAACCTGAAGAACCCGCTGTATAAGATGGTCTTCCGGTATTTTAAGCGACAGGAAGCGGAGCAGGTTCGCCAGAGCGATGGCATTGTTTGTCTGACCTACGCAGCCAAGGAGATCGTGCAGCAGTGGCCCGAGTACGTTCAGGATTGTCCGCTGGAAGTGATCCCCTGCAGCGCTGACCTGGATCTGTTCGATCGAACAAAGATCAGCGAGACCGGCAGAAATGACCTCAAGGCTGAATTGAAGATCGAAAACGGCGATCATATCGTCAGTTACCTCGGATCCATCGGGGGATGGTATCTGACCGAGGAGATGATGCGTTTCTGCAAGATACTCCTGGAACAAAAGCCCGGGGTCAAATTCCTCTTCATATCCCCACACCGTCATGAAGAGATCGCTGCAGCCGCGCAGAAAGCCGGTATTCCGCCAGACAGGATCATCATGCGCAAAGCCACCCGGCAACAGGTTCCGGTATTGCTATCCCTGAGTGAGTTCTCGGTTTTTTTCATCCGGCCCTGTTATTCTAAACTATCTTCATCTCCTACCAAGCATGGCGAGATCATGGCCATGGGCATTCCCCTGGTCACCAACAGCGGAGTAGGGGATGTGGAAGCGATCGTTCATCGATACGATTCGGGTATCATCATCCGGCAATTCAGCGAAACCGATTTCCGAGCCGCTGCTGATGCCATGGTTTCGGGTAAACTATTCGATCCGGTCAGGATCAGGGAAGGCGCCCGGGAATTCTATTCCCTGGAAACGGCCATTGAAAAATACAATAAAATTTATCACGCCATTTTGAATCATTAATTTGCAGGATGCCTAAAAGAATGCTGATCATCGGTTCGGGATTTTCCGGCGTCGTTCTGGCCCGGGAACTGGCGGTGAAAACCGATAGCCGGATCGAGGTATGGGATGAAAGGGATCATATCGGGGGTAACTGTCATACCAGCCGGGATGAGAAGACGGGGATCATGGTACACCAGTATGGACCGCATATCTTCAATACCGACCGAAAAGAGATCTGGGACTATGTCAACGGTTTCATGGAATTCAGGCCTTATGTACACCGGGTAAAGGCCGTAAGCAAGGGTAATGTTTATCCCCTGCCCGTGAACCTGCATACCATCAACCAGTTCTTCGGCAGATCATTCACACCGGCCGAGGCCCGTGACTTTTTGGCTACCCAGGCGGATACCTCGATTGAGGATCCTCAGAATTTCGAAGAACAGGCCCTCCGTTTCATCGGTCGTGAATTATATGAAGCCTTTTTTTACGGATATACGCGTAAGCAATGGGGATGCGAGCCGACCGAATTGCCGGCTTCCATTCTAAAACGGATACCGGTCCGTTTCAATTACGACGACAATTACCACAATAACAGTTATACCGGCATACCCGTGGAAGGGTATTCAGCCCTGATCGAAAAGATCCTGGACCATCCGTCCATCCAGGTGACGCTGAACCGGAAATTCATTCCGGGAACCGACTTGTCGGATTATGATCATGTTTTTTATACCGGACCGATCGATGCCTGGTTTGATTATAAATATGGCCGGCTGGGATACCGGACCGTGACCTTTGAAAAATTCTATGCGGAAGGCGATTTCCAGGGCACTTCGCAGATCAATTATTGTGACCTGGAAACCGGGCATACCCGGATCACTGAGCACAAGCATTTCGCTTACTGGGAAAAACATGCCGATACCCTCTGTTTCAGGGAATTCAGCAAGGAAACCACGCCCTCCGATATACCCTATTACCCCAAAAGGCTCGAAGCGGATAAACAACTGCTGATGCAATACCGTTCAGAGGCGGAATCCCTTAAAAAGACCTCCTTCCTGGGCCGCCTGGCCACTTACCGGTATATGGATATGCACCATGTCATTGGTGAGGCTTTGGATTTTTCGGCCCGGTTTTTGTTGAATCTGGAGAGCGGATCTCCACTGCCGGTATTCCCCAATACCGAAAACAGTTAAAAAAAACACAAAGCGGAACAATATTCCGCTATCCCCCCCGTTATAGTAAGGTCCAACTTATTCCTATTTAAAACCAATAGCTCATCCTATGGAGAAGGTTATAGCTGTGGTTGTTACTTACAACCGTCAGGCACTTCTATCCGAATGCATCGATGCTTTGCGCCGGCAGACCCGTTCACTGGATGCCATCCTCGTAATCAATAACGGCAGTACCGATTCAACCGAAGAGTGGTTGAAGACCCAGTCTGATGTCTTTTTTGTTTCCCAGAAGAACGTGGGTTCAAGCGGAGGTTTCAGTACGGGGATCAACTGGGCCTACCAGAAGGGGTATTCCTGGATCTGGTGCATGGACGATGACGGATACCCGAAGGAAGATGCGCTGGCAAACCTGCTGGCCGCTGATAACGGAAACCTCCGGCTGATGAATTGCGCGGTGGTCGATAAACAGGATAAACAATCTTTTGTGTGGAAGACCGGCGAATTCAAGACGATCGGCGAAGTGGATCAAAAGATCATCGAAGGCATCGGTCATCCGTTCAACGGGACCATGCTTCATCGCAGAATCATCGAAAGGGTGGGAACCCCGCAACCCAAATTCTTTCTTTGGGGTGATGAGACCGAATATTATTACCGCATTGTCAGGCGCAATCAAATTCCCGTTTGTACCGTGACCGACAGCATACATTATCATCCTTCCACCGCTTTTTCCATCAAACAGGACTGGGATTACCGGTCGGGCTGGAAGATGTATTACTATGTACGCAACCGATTCCATATCCACCAGGTGAAATTCAATAACAAAGCCGTGGCCCTTTTACATTACTGCTGCTTTTTATTCGCATTCGCCGGTATCGTCTTGTTGTTCCAGAAGACCGACAAGCTGAAAAAACTGGGATTCCTGATGTGGCCCGCAACCGACGCCTTTACGAATAATTTCGAAGCCACGCCTCCGGCGATCCTGAACAGGCTGCAGACCCGCCCGGCTTACCCGGTAGCTTCTGCCCTGAATAATTACCTGAAAAATTTCCGTTCTCTCTTAATGTCATCCGCATCAACCGCCCGTACCAGGCGTGCGGCAAATGCCTGAGATTACGGTTTAACTCATACTCCCTCTGAAATCTGAACGGCCCCTTTATCCAAGGGGCTGTTTTTTAATTTCAACTTCCCATACTTGTCCATGATGAGGATCAGGGCGATGACATAAAAAGGCATGCAGGGGATCTTGTAACGGCAAAGCGTACCGAAGTTTGGCGTTGTGGCACCCACAAAAAGCGCGAAGAGCAGGGAAAAGAGGATGCAATACATAATGGCCGGATCACGCATGGCCTTGAACAGTTTTATCAGTCCGATGGATAACAACATGCGAAAGGTAAAGATCATGATGGCAAGTCCCTCCAGGGAGGATAAGAGTGTAGACAGCTTCCGGCTTTCCCAGATAAAGGGCCGGTATAACGTGGCGATGATCGCTGCCGGCGCAATCTTGACCAGGCTGATCATGGATCCGTCGAACTCCACGCCCAGGGAGAAATTGGACTGGGCCCAGCTTTCCTGGGCCGCATAATTCTTTTGATAGCCCTGGATGGTCTTGGTGATGCTTTCGCCGGCATATTTGGTCATGGAACTCTGGAGCTGTTTCATGATCGCGGTGAAGCCGACCATGATGCCCACCATCAGCCCCATGGTCAATGCCACCTTGAAGAAAGTACTTTTCACCAGGTTCACATTCTTTAATACCAGGAAAAGCAGGAGGAAAGGCACATAAGCCACCAGGATATAGATCTTCAGCAAGACCAGCACATAACCCGATAGGATAACAATGACCGTATTCTTGATCAGGTGTTTCTTTTTGAAGATGCCTTCGTAAAGGGCATAGGTTATCCATCCCAATGCTCCCGTACATAATGGATCTTTCAGAATTCCCGAACTCCAGAATACGAAGGTGGGAAGAAAGAGGATGGCAATGGCCATCTGCTTATGTAAGTGCGGATACTGTTCATAAAAGAACCGGTACAGGCGCCAGACACCCGAATAGGAGATCATCGAAAAGAACAGGCAGGTGATCAGGTATTTTCCGAAGGTGAAGAAGGAGATGACCGCAACAATGCGGCATACCATGAAATTATTCGGATCGCGGCAATAGCCCGAATTCCAGGTGTCGGCCAGCAAACCACTCTGGTCGTACTCCGTACCCAGACCGGTAAGCCAGTGAAGGTTGGAGAAATCCTTTGTGATCAGGTGGTAAATATTGGCGCCCTCTATCTGATACAGTACATAGGAATCGCCCGGGGAGATCTTTGAGTTGAACAGGGCAAAAGGGATCACCATCAGCGCTTTGATCCAGAATCCCATGCGGTGGTAATGCTTTAAGACCGGATCATGGATATTTTTACGCCTGGCGCTGAAGAAAAAATAGAAAAGCAACAAATAGACCGGGTAGAAGATCAGATCGGTTAATCCCATTGCTTGAGTTTGTTATTGAAAAACGCTGAATGGTCTTATATGTTGCCGGTACAGCATTCAAATTTATCCTAAATTCTAATTTGTCATTCAAATAATATGAAGTTATTTTTGACTGCAGGAAAAACCCGTTCGACCAACGCCCTCATCGCTTTATTCAGCAAGGAATGTCTGCCAACAAAAAGCTCATACGCATCACTACTGTTCCCATGGCTTTGCGGTATCTTCTGCCGGGGCAGATGCGCTACATGTCGGCTCACGGATTTGAGGTGCTGATGATCAGCGCAAATGGCAGGGAACTGGAATCCGTTATCCGGAACGAACAATGCCGGCACCTCATTGTGCCCATGACCCGTAAGATCACTCCCTGGCAGGATCTCCGTTGCCTGATCCGGCTCATCCGCATTTTCCGGAAAGAGCGACCGGATATCGTACATACCCATACACCCAAAGCGGGCTTGCTGGGCATGCTGGCGGCCAGGTTCTGCGGTGTCAGGATAAGGATACATACTGTGGCCGGATTGCCCTTGATGGTTGAAAAAGGGTTCAGGTACCGGCTTCTCCGGTTGACGGAAAAACTGACTTATTCATCGGCTACACAGGTTTGGCCGAATAGCCATTCATTATGCGATTTCATCAGGGCGGAGCGACTGGCGCCGGCCGCCAAACTGCAGGTGATCGGCAAAGGATCGACCAACGGCATCGACCTGGACCGTTTTTCTGTGAATGCATTACAGGAAGAAAAGATCCAGCAGGCCAGGTCGGCCATCGGGTATTCCGCATCGAATAAATACCTGCTTTGTATCGGCAGACTGGTAGCCGACAAAGGGATCGTTGAATTGATCAGGGTATTTGACCGCCTGCAGGAAAAACATCCTTACCTGCGATTGATCCTGGTCGGTGATTACGAAAAAAACCTGGACCCGTTACCTGCCGATATTGAATCGGAAATAGAGAAAAATACGGCGATCATTCATATTTCCTGGGCTGATGAAGTGGAATATTTTTTACACGTTGCCGACCATTTTATTTTTCCTTCACACCGGGAAGGCTTCCCCAATGTGTTGTTACAGGCCGGTGCGATGGGATTGCCCGTCATCTGCAGCCGAATTGCCGGAAATGTTGACATTGTTACACACCTGAAGACAGGACTGATATTCGATGACCGGGATGAGGCGGATATGTTCAACCAGGTGGAATTCTCCTTATCCAATCCCCAAAAGGTGAGCGAAATGGCTGCGGCGCTTGAACAGGAGATCAGGGAAAACTACCGCCGTGAAAATATCTGGCAAAATTTGCTTGAGGCTTACAAATCATTGGTAAATTAGACCCTTAATCAGGTTCAGATGATCCTAATCGGGTATTCAGGTCATGCTTTCGTGGTCTGCGGCATTCTAAAAGCGGCAGGCATCAGCCCCAGCGGCTATTGCGATCAGTCTGAAAAATCGTTCAATCCTTTCTCCCTTTCCTATTTCGGCCCGGAGGGTTCCGATTCGGGCATGAAAGCCATTGGTGAACATGGTTTTTTCATCGCCATCGGTGATAATGTCATCCGGGGCCAGGTTTATGATCAGCTTGCGGCGAAGGATCTCTTACCCGGTAACGCCATTCATCCCCATGCCGTCATTGACCCCTCGGCAACCGTTGCTTCACATGGCGTAATGATCGCTGCCGGTGTGGTGATCAACCCCCTGGCGCAACTAGGCATCGGCGTTATCTGCAATACCGGGAGTATCATCGAGCATGAGTGCCGTGTTGGAAGCTTCGCGCATATCGGCCCGGGTGCGGTATTGTGCGGTAATGTGTCTGTGGGCGAAAGGAGTTTTGTCGGGGCCAACGCCGTCATCCGGCAGGGCATAAAGATCGGTCACCAGGTAACGATCGGTGCGGGCGCCGTAGTAGTGAAGGATATACCGGATAACACTACGGTCATGGGCGTACCCGCTAAATAACCATCCGGCATTCGACGGGTATTGACTAAATTTGCTAAGAAAAAAATAAACAGGTTATGAAGGTATTAGTAACTGGCGGAGCAGGTTATATCGGGTCGGTACTCGTTCGGCAATTATTGGCCGCTGGCCACCAGGTCAGGGCTTTTGATTCCCTCAAGTTCGGAGGCGACGCGTTATATGATGTGATGCTGAATCCCGATTTTGAATTCATGAAAGGGGATGTGCGTAATCCCGATGAGGTACAGAAAGGGCTGGAGGGTATCGATGCGGTTGCTCACCTGGCCGCCATCGTGGGTGATCCTGCCTGTAAGAAATATAGTGAAGAAGCCAGCCAGACCAACTGGGACGGTAGTGTGGCCTTGTTTGATGCAGCCGAAAAAGCGGGCGTAAAGCGGTTTGTTTTCGCCAGCACCTGCAGCAATTACGGAAAAATGCCTGACCCCGATTCATTCGTTGTTGAAACTTCTGAATTGAATCCTGTTTCCCTGTACGCCGAACTAAAAGTAAAATTCGAAAAGTACTTGCTGGAGGAAAGAAAGGATTCCAATATCTGCAGTACGGCGCTCCGGTTCAGCACGGTCTATGGATTTTCACCGAGGATCCGTTTCGATCTCACCGTCAATGAATTCACCCGTAACGCCACCATCAACGGCGAACAGGAGATCTGGGGCGCCCAGTTCTGGAGGCCCTATTGTCATGTGGATGACCTGGCCCGTTCGGTGGTATTGGTACTGGACAGTCCGGTGGAAAAGGTACGGGCCAATGTTTTCAATGTGGGCAGCACGGAAGAGAATTATAATAAAGGCATGATCATTGAGGAAGTCTGCAAAGTGGTGCCCAATGTGAAAGTGCATTACGTGGAGATGAATGAGGATCCCCGCGATTACCGGGTCAACTTCGATAAGATCAAGAATACCCTCGGGTTCACCATAACCAAAACGGTACCCGACGGAGTGAAAGAGATCTATAAGCTTTTGTCCACCGGTATCGTCACCGATTCATTCGGGCAGAAATACAGGAATATCTGATTTATTCGCTGACGGTCTTTATGATTTGTCCCGGTCTTTATGATTTGCCCCGGCCTTTAGGCCGGGGAATATTTTTTTAATAGGTTTGTAAAGCAAAATCCATCAGTATGCTATTACTCAGTGGCCCCAACATGGCCGGAAACGAATGGAAATACATCAAGGATTGCCTGGATACCGGCTGGGTGAGCAGTGTTGGGGCCTATGTAGACCAGTTTGAGAAAATGAGCGCCGAATTCGCGGGTACCCGGTACGCGGTTGCGACCAGTAGCGGAACCACCGCCCTGCACATCTGCCTGGTGATGATGGGAGTCAATGAAAGCGATTACGTCATCACACCCAACATCACATTCATCGCTACCTGCAATTCCATCAAATACACCGGAGCCGATCCCATTTTGATCGATTGTGATCCCGGCAGCTGGCAAATGGACCTTGACCTGCTGGAGCAATTCCTGGATACCGAAACAGAGCAGCGGAACGGAGCCTGTGTCTATAAAAAAGACGGCCGGCGAATCCCCGTGATCATGCCGGTTCACGTGCTCGGCAACATGTGCGATATGGACCGGCTGATGGCCCTGGCGGCCAGGCATCAGTTGATCGTCATTGAAGACAGTACCGAAGCGCTGGGTAGCTATTATAAGGGAAAGCATGCGGGAAGTTTCGGACTGATGGGTACGTTCAGTTACAATGGCAATAAGATCATTACCACCGGCGGCGGCGGTATGATCGTGACGGACGATGAGGTCCTGGCCAAAAGGGCTAAGCACCTCACCACGCAGGCCAAGAGCGATCCCTTTGAATATATTCATGACGCGATCGGCTATAATTACAGGCTGGTCAATGTGGCTGCCGCCATGGGGGTGGCGCAAATGGAACTGCTGCCTGGATTCATCCGGCGTAAAAAGGAGATCATCGGCTTGTATAAAAAAGAACTGGATGGGGTCGGTGATATCAGGTTCCAGGAAGTCAGCGCGGATGTGGATCCCAATTGGTGGTTGCCAACGATCTATACCGAAAAGCAAAAAGAGGTACTGAAGATCCTGAATGAGAACAAGATGCAAAGCCGTCCTTTCTGGGTGCCTATGAACCAGTTGCCCATGTTCAGGGAGAATATCTTTTTTCATAAGAGCGATCGGTCCGATCATGTTTATCATCATTGCCTGAGCATACCCTGTTCAACCAATATCACGGATGAGGAGATCAAAGCGGTCAGTGAAAAGATCAGGTCGGTTTTTTAAAAGTCTGGAGTCACCGAAATACAGTCAACCGTTCAGTCCATAAATTAAACAGCATGAAATATTTTTCAATCATCATGATCGGTATAACCCTGATCAGTTGTAATCATCACGAAGCCAATGAGACCGGAACCGTAAAGCCGGCATCCGTGAATGTCGATTCGCTGGAAAGGCTTTTCCTGGACGGATGGAACAACAGGGATTCGGCCGCCATCATGAATACCATCGCCGGCAACGGTATTGTTATGAATGATTCTTTGATCCATACCGGCACGAAGGAGATCGCCGATAAATGGATCAGTGGCGGCGTAAAAGTGCTCAGCAATATTAAAACAACTGCTGCCATCAGGGAAGGGGATGGGCAAATAGCCTATTCCGGCGGAACCTACAGTCTGGACCTGACCCCTCCCGGCGGACCTTTGCTCAGGGAAAAAGGGAACTACAGCTTTGTATGGTCAAAGCAAAGCAGCGGAGAATGGAAATTGACACTGATCCATATTGAAGATATCACAAGAATGCCCGACATCAAATAAGAAAACAATTGAATCAAAATTTCGTTCCTTTGGTAAAAATTAACATCCGGGCAGAAATCGGTTAATTTTCCCTGTCCAGTAGAACGGTTCAAGCATGTATAAACCCGCTAAACGCATTATTGATCTGCTCATCGCAACGATCGCGTTGGTCCTTTTATCGCCCCTGCTGGTCATCTGCATGCTCATCTTATTGTTCACCGGCGAAAATGAGGTTTTCTTTCTCCAAAAAAGAGTAGGGTTTAAGAACAAGACCTTCGGGATCTGGAAATTCGCCACCATGTTAAAGAACAGTCCCAATATAGGGACAGGAGAGATCACCCTCCGCAACGATCCCCGCGTGACAAAATTTGGAAGATTTCTCCGGATCTCTAAACTCAATGAATTGCCCCAGATCATCAATGTGTTCACCGGTGAGATGAGCATCGTTGGCCCAAGGCCCCTGATGGAGGTGAGTTTTAACCAGTATCCCGAACAGGTCAGGTCGGTCATTTATAACTGTAAACCGGGGATAACCGGTATCGGTTCCCTCATCTTCCGGGATGAGGAGAAGATCGTCTCCGATGCAGATGACCCCAAGGCCATGTATGCCCGGATTTATGCCTACAAGGGAAGTTTGGAACTGTGGTATCAGCAACACGCTTCGGGGTATACCGATGTAATGATCATCTTTCTCACAGCCTGGTCGATCCTTTTCCCCGGGAACCGGCTCGTATACCGGGTATTTAAGGATCTGCCTGAACGGGCATTTTAGCATTGGAGCGGGTCTTATTTTTTTCCTTTTTTTAAACAAATCACCGGGCCGATTGTATAATAGGGAATAAACAAACGGGAATGAACTCTTTTACCATCAAGGACCTGGAGAATTTATCGGGGATCAAGGCCCATACGATCCGCATTTGGGAACAACGGTATTCCTTTTTAAAGCCCGAACGCACCACCACCAATATCCGGTACTACACCAATAAAGAACTGAAGAACCTGCTGAACATCGCCTTGTTGAACAAGTATGGCTATAAGATCTCTCATATCGATAAGATGAACCACGAGGAGATCAATGAAAAGATACTCTCGTTGAATCAAATGGAGGCTCAGCAGGAACGGATCATCAATGATCTGATCCAATATATGGTCGATCTGGATACCGACCAGTTCGAAGCGGTGGTCAACAGCCATATCCTTAACCGGGGGATCGATAAGACCATTACGCAGATCCTGTTCCCCTTCCTCGAGAAGATCGGCATTCTTTGGCTCACCAATCACATTAATCCTGCCCAGGAACACCTGGTATCAAATATCATTCGCAGGAAACTCAATGTTGGCATTGATGAAGTGTTCAGCTCGATCCGCATCGATAAAACCGTTTTACTGTTCCTTCCCGAAAGCGAATATCATGAGCTGGGTTTACTCTTTATGTACTACACATTGAAAAGCAGGGGTATTTCCGTGATCTACCTGGGAGCCAATATTCCCTTGGATGATGTGGAATATGTGGCCTTGATCCGGAAACCTGACTATATCTATTCCCATATCACCTCACCCGGCAACCGGTTCAAGTTTGAACGATTCATGGTCGAATTGGGTGCCAAATTCCCGCATACTCCTGTTATCATATCAGGTCAGGTGACTCAAAATTACACGCAAAAGCTTCCGCCCTCCATCCGGTTTAAAAAAACCGCAAGCGAGATCATGGAATTTGTGCTAGGTATTTGATACCAGATCCCAGACATAGATCGTTGTAAATCAATGTGTTTAATTTTTAACAAATAAAATTAAACAAAAATCCTTTGCTTCTTATTTTTTATGTTTAATTTTACACTATAATAAATTAAACAAAATATATGTCAACGGTAGAGTTCAACCAGATGCTTCTTAATAACGCCGAATATTTAAGGCCTTTTGCGATAACCCTGACCCGTGATTCGGAGAATGCAAAGGACCTGATCCAGGAAACCATGTTTCGTGCACTGGCCAACCGGGAAAGGTATCATGTGGGAACCAACATCAAGGCCTGGTTGTATACGATCATGCGGAATATCTTCATCAATAACTACCGGCGCAATGCAAGGCAGCAAACGATCTTCGATTTTTCCGCCAACGATTACCTGATCGATACCAATCAATCGGCGGTTTCCAATGATGCGGAGAGCATTTTATCGAGAAAAGATATCGAAGGCGCCATCCATGCCCTTCCCGAATTATTCCGTGCGCCCTTCCTGCTGTATTTTGAAGGGTATAAATACCATGAGATCGCCGAAACGCTGGCTGAACCGTTAGGTACCATCAAAAGCAGGATACACTTTGCCCGTAAATTGCTCAAACAGCAGATCTCCCGTTTTTGACCTCGACGTCAGAATACCCCTCGGTACTGGTGCATATTCAATTCAATAAACCTATTTTTGCGCATTGAAAAAAGTAGTCGTCATAGGTAGCGGATTTGCAGGCTTATCGGCTGCGTCTTTTATGGCCAGGGATGGCTGGGATGTGACGGTACTTGAAAAGCATGCAACCCCCGGTGGCAGGGCCCGGCAGTTGAAAGCGGAAGGATTCACCTTTGACGGCGGCCCCAGCTGGTATTGGATGCCGGATGTGTTCGAACATTACTTCGGCTGTTTTGGAAAAAAGCCCTCCGATTATTACCAACTCAAAAGACTGGATCCTTCCTACCGGATCTACTGGAAAGACGAGCCGATGGACATTCCGGCCAATTATGCAGAATTGCAGGCCCTTTTTGAGAGAACGGAACCCGGTTCTGCTGCGAAACTCGACAAATTCCTGGCTGAGGCCGCTTACAAATATGATATTGGCATCAATAAATTAGTACATAAACCCGGACAGTCTTTTACCGAATTCCTGGATTGGGACCTGGCCAGGGGATTGTTCAAACTGGATGTACTGACATCCATGCGCAAACACATCAACAGCCTTTTTACTCATCCCAAACTCAGGCAGTTGCTCGAATTCCCGGTCCTCTTTCTGGGGGCATTGCCCCAGGACACGCCCGCGTTATACAGCCTGATGAATTATGCGGATATCAAACTGGGTACCTGGTATCCTGTAGGAGGGATGTACAGTGTGGTGGAAGCGATGTACGGTCTCGCCTTGGAACTCGGTGTGAAATTCCAATTCAACCACGACGTCATTTCGATAGAGGTGGACCATAAAATGGCCCGGTCGGTGACCGCAAAAAATACTGCAGCTTCGAACGGTCAGCAGGATAAACTGGTTTATGCGGCTGATGTGGTCATTGGCGGCGCCGATTATCATTTCATGGAAACCAGCCTTCTTCCTGAACAATACCGTTCATACTCCGACAAATACTGGGAGAAAAGGGTCATGGCCCCGGCTTGCCTGTTGTATTATGTAGGGGTCAATAAAAAACTCGACGGGCTCCTGCATCATTGCCTGTTCTTCGATACTGATTTCGAAAGACATGGGCGTGAGATCTATAAGACCAAAGAGTGGCCCGCCGATCCATCCTTTTATGTTTCCATATCATCTGCCACGGAACAGTCGGTTGCTCCTCCGGGTTGTGAGAACCTTTTTTTCCTGATCCCCGTTGCGGCAGGATTGACCGGAGATACCGAAGCCTTACGCGATGAATATTTCTGGAAGATCGTGGATCGGTTCGAAAAACTCACCGGACATACCATCAGGGACTCGATCATCTGTAAAAGATCCTATGGGGTAACGGATTTCACGATGGACTATAACTCCTTCAAAGGAAATGCCTACGGACTGGCAAACACCCTCATGCAAACGTCGGTCTTGAAGCCCGCCTGTAGGAGTATTAAAATAAAAAACTTATTTTACACCGGTCAACTGACCGTGCCGGGACCCGGAGTGCCTCCCTGCCTGATCAGCGGAGAAGTGGTGTCGAAGGAGGTGAAAAAGCATTTTGGCTGAACGTGATTGACAGCCGGCGATCAATAAACAGCATTCAAGAAAAAAGACCAACAGGGATGATGCAGATTTTCAATGAACTGAGCCAGCATTGCAGCAAGGCCACTACCGAAAGATACAGTACGTCTTTCAGCAGCGCCATCCGGTTGTTGCATAGCGACCTACGGCCTCCCATCTATAATATCTATGGATTCGTACGCTTTGCCGATGAGATCGTGGATACCTTTCACCAGTTCCACAAAGAAGAACTGTTGGTGGAATTCAAAAAAGAGACCTATGCGGCCATTGAGCGGGGGATCAGCCTGAATCCCATTTTACACAGTTTTCAGCATACGGTCCGGGAATTCAATATCGACCACGAACTGATCGAGGCTTTTTTCAGGAGCATGGAGATGGACCTCAGCAAAACCACCTATAACAGTGACGGTTACCGGGATTATATTTATGGAAGCGCCGAAGTGGTCGGACTGATGTGCCTCTATGTTTTTTGCGAAGGCGACCGGGCCATGTATGAAAAGCTGAAGCCTTCGGCACAGGCCCTGGGAGCGGCTTTTCAGAAAGTCAATTTCCTGAGGGATGTGAAAGCGGATTTTGAAATGCTGAGCCGGACCTATTTCCCGGAGGTCGATTTCAATAATTTCACGCCTGCCATGAAGAAACAGATCGAGGAAGACATCGCCCTGGATTTCAAAAACGCTTACGAAGGGATATTGCAATTGCCCGCCAAGGCAAGGTTTGGCGTCTATGTGGCCTATAAATACTACCTCTCGCTTTTCCGGAAGATCAAGAAAACAACTCCGGCCAATATCCTGGAACAACGCATTCGGATACCCAATTACGGGAAGGCTTATATCGTGGCGAAAGCGGGTTTAAGAAGCCAGTTCAATCTTTATTAATGGGGAAAATCATGAGACAGGTCATACTGGTCGACGAGAGTGATACCCCTTCCGGTACCATGGAAAAAATGGAAGTCCATCAAAAAGGACTTTTACACCGGGCGTTCAGCGTTTTCATCTTCAATGACAAGGGTGAAATGCTCCTGCAACGCAGGTCAGATAAGAAATACCACAGTGCCGGCTTATGGACGAATGCCTGTTGCAGCCATCCCGCTCCCGGCGAAGAACTCCTCGCATCGGCTGAACTCCGTTTGTTGGAAGAAATGGGCATACACACCCCGCTTAGCCCGTTGTTCAGTTTCATCTACAAGGTATCATTCGAAAATGGGTTGACTGAATACGAATTTGATCATGTATTTACCGGTGTCTATTTCGGAGACATTAGACCCGATCCCGATGAAGTGAGTGATTATTGTTTTCAGCCACTCGAACAGATCCGGGATTCCATGTTGAGTCATCCCCATAAGTACACCGAATGGTTCAAGATCGCATTCCCCCGGCTGATGGAATTCCGTTCAGGGTTGTCGGCCGCTTAGTTTGACCCTTGTTATACAAAAAAACAGATCCTTGTTCAGCAAATTCTCAAAATATCAGGTGGCTACCGCACTGGCCATTTTCTTTCATTTGATCGGATTGCTGGGCATCCTGTACTCCGACCGGGACTTTTTCATCCGTTCCACTCCCTTTAACCTCCTGCTGATGTTCGGCTTGCTGATATGGACACAACCCGGTATCAACCGAAGTTTCATCGTCTTCTTTTCCGCTTGCTTTGTGGTGGGGATCGGGGTGGAGGTCATCGGGGTGAGCACCGGCCTGCTTTTTGGAGATTACCGTTACGGAACTGTCCTGGGCCCCCGGTTTGAACAGGTTCCGCTGATCATCGGGATCAACTGGTTCCTGATCATCTATTGCTGCGGCATCAGCATACATACGCTTCTGATGAAACTGATCAACCGGGTTGCCGCCGGGGAAGGAAATAAACCCCGTGTTCTGAAGGCTTTATCGGTCATGGTGGATGGAGCCACGCTGGCGGTGTTCTTTGACTGGGTGATGGAACCGGTTGCCGTAAAACTCGGCTATTGGCAATGGCTGGGAAACGGGGAAATACCCTTTTTTAACTATTTCTGCTGGTTTGGCGTCAGCCTTCTGCTGCTGGGCCTTTTCCATTTCATGTCTTTTTCGAAAAATAACAAATTCGCCATAAATTTGTTATTGATACAGCTGATGTTTTTTCTGCTGCTAAGAACTTTTATATGAGTTGGTTCCTGATCATATTGATTGTGTTGATTACGTTTTGTGTCATGGAAGGCATAACCTGGCTTACCCATCGCTATGTCATGCACGGGTTCCTGTGGTATCTTCACCGCGACCACCATCAGAAAGGCCCCGGCTTTTTTGAAAAGAACGACGCTTTCTTCCTCATCTTCGCCATACCCAGCTGGCTTTGTATCATGCTGGGCGTGATCTATCACAGTACACTCTCGATCGCCATCGGCAGCGGGATCACCCTGTATGGGTTCGCCTATTTCATGGTTCATGAAGTGATCATCCACCAACGGCTCAAATTCTTTACCCGAAGCAATAATACCTACATACGCACTTTACGCTGGGCGCATAAGATGCACCATAAACACCTGGACAAGCACGAAGGGGAAAGTTATGGAATGTTATGGGTGGCCAAAAAATACTGGGAAAAAGTAAAACAGGACAAAAAACGAAACGCCGCATAATCGTTGTCCAATCACTATACATACTTACTGATCCTGCTTGCTGCCGTTGCCGGTCCCATTGGCCTCAGTTTTGACCGAAAAGTGGCCTTTCATACCAAATGGCGGTACCTGCCGGTTTCTCTGATCTTTCCTGCCCTGATCTATATTGCCTGGGACATGTATTTCACCTCACTGGGCGTATGGTCATTCAACCCGGATTTTATCACCGGTATCTATATATACAACCTCCCTCTGGAAGAGGTCCTTTTCTTCTTCATCGTTCCCTATTGTTGCCTCTTCATCTATGAATGCATCCGTTGCTATTTTCCCGGACTGAAAGACAACCGGGCCGCCTCCGGGATCATGATCCTCCTGGCGACCGCCTTGCTGATCGCCGGGGTATTGAATGTTCACCGGTATTATACCAGTTGGGCCTTTATCGGAACCTCTTTGTTCATCTTTGCCCTCTTCCTGTTCCGCATTTTCTTCAGGGGCTTCGCCGCCATATCCTTCCTGGTCTCTTACCTCATCATCCTTCTCCCTTTCCTGGCGGTCAATGGATTTTTGACCGCATTGCCTGTGGTAAGCTATAATGATGCTGAAAACCTGGGTATCCGGATATATACCATTCCTTTTGAGGATGTGTTTTACGGGATGCTATTGGTGTTAATGAATGTTGCCTTGTACGAGAAAGCGATGAAAAGAAGATAGTTTGTCCAAAACCTTAGTGACGCTGTATTTTCCCGCTTCCGGTCATGGGAAGCGATTCCACGATCTTCAGTCTTTGCGGCGCTTTGAAAGCGGATAGCCTTTTCCGGCAATAAGTGAGTACGGATTCCACATCAACCACAGCCTCTTCCTGCAATACGATCTCACCTTCAATGACCTGGCCTAACAAGGGGTGCGGACTGCTGTAGATATAGGCCTGTTTGATGCCCGGGATCTGTTCCAGTATGGCTTCTATTTCTTCGGGAAATACCTTGATGCCCGAAATATTGATGACGGATTTGGATCGACCCTCGATCTTGACCAATCCGTCGGCGGCAATGGAGGCCAGATCGGCAGTCATGAAATAACCATTCTTCATTACGGATTCCCGGCTTGCGGGCGGATTCAAATATGCGTCGAACATGCCCGGCCCCCTGATGCCCAGCTGCCCGATACTTCCGGAAGGCAACGGGTTAAAGTCCTCATCGAGCACCGCTACCTGGTAACCGGGCAACGGATAACCCACCGCATCGGGGTATACCGCCGATTTTTCCATATTCATCATGGGGAGCCCGATCTCGATGATGCCATAGGCCTGGCTTACGTTGATGCCGAAACGCTTTTTAAAAGCCTCACAAACATCCAGGGATATGGCCGCGGAAGTGGAGATCACTTTTTTCAGTGAAGGCATCATGGCCGTTCCGGTGTCATTGGCCAATAAGCGGATCTGCACCGGAGAAGCGTACAATAGCGAACCGTTGAAACGGTTCGTCAGGTCAATGATGTTCCGGGCCAGGAAATCCCTGGCGACGGCGATCGCGGCGCCAAACCGGACGTACAGTACGATGGAGACCACGAAGTGATAGGCCATGGGCAATACCCAAAC
This sequence comes from Chitinophagaceae bacterium, assembly GCA_016721725.1. Taxonomy (GTDB): domain Bacteria; phylum Bacteroidota; class Bacteroidia; order Chitinophagales; family Chitinophagaceae; genus Ferruginibacter. The sequence continues at coordinate 1,292,764 of JADKHN010000001.1, forward strand.
GACCGTGTCATCCGGGCCAAGATGCAATCCCAGGTTGGCGGCTTCAATACGTTCAATGACCGATTGATGAGAGATGATCACCCCTTTCGACTTTCCCGTGGTTCCGGAAGTGAAGCGCATGAATGCCGGATGCGCTACATGCGGAGCAAACGGGGTTTCTGTAGGGATGCCTTGAAAGTTCAGCAGGAATTCAACGGCACCCAGTTTTATAAGCTTGCCGGATTGAACGGATGCCGGGGTTGAATTCAGTTCTTCCAGAATGGCATGAAGCCCGGCTTCATCAATCATCTCATCGATCTCCTGTTCCTTCAGCTGGTGCGACATGGGCATTACCGCGGCCCCGCATCCCACTATGGCAAATAATCCAATGATAAAACCCCGGCCATTCGGCGACCTGAGGCCAATGCACATTCCGGATCTGATACCTGATTCCAGCAACTGGTTACGAAGGATCTCGGTCTCTGCATACAGTTCGCCGAAGCTCATCATGCCCCATTGGTCGTATATGGACGGACGCTCCGGCCATTGCCGGGCCGCATGGGCCAAAACAGAATATACGTCAGGACTGTTCATGCAGAAAATGGATTACAATTGAGCGCATTGTATGTTCCGGATCATTTCGTTATCAGGGATACCGTTTACCCTGGCAGCCGCCATCCGGCCGGCAGCATATCCCGTCTGCAGGCAGATCCCCATGACCCTGGCGCTGGCAATCGCGCCGTTAGTAGCGGAAATGTTACGACCCGCGATGAACAAGTTGGGGATCGAGCCTGATTGCAGGCAGGATACCGGGATCTGGTAAAAATCATCGTATGCAAAATACCGCATCCTCACCCTTTTGTTTTGCTCCCATTCTTCAATGGGCCAGGACGCGTTGGCGATGGCGTCATCGAATTTCCGACAGCTCAGCACATCATTTTCGGTGAGAATGTACTTGCCAGTGGTCCTGAATCCCACACGGATACCCACCTCCGGAGCGATGTGTTCAATGACCGCATGCTTAAAGACGGACAGGTGTTTGACCAGGTAATCGTACAATTCATGAACAAAGGAATGCGCCAGTTTTTTCAACGATTCCAGATTTTCATGGGTATGGGTAACAGGAAGGGGTAACCCGAGTTTGAGGGTTACCTGGTTCCTGGTGAGTGAACCCTGAACAATATAAACCCGGTCGAAATAATCGGGTAGTTCCTGCCGGTCGATGGCCGATCTTAATTCCTTTATCAGGATCATGCCCAGGCGGGTTTCACATTCCTCGTCAACCTGTTTCAGGGTGAAGACCTGGGCTGCGGCCTGGTAATTAGCACTTTTGATCAGCGGGGAATCCGTGAGTTGACTGATGATGCTTTCGCCTGAACAGTCGATCAGGGAACCCAGTTCAAGCCGGATGTCCCGGTCATCGCCGCTGATCTGTATCGATCGGATGACCCCGTCATCCATATTAACCTTGAAGGGAATGGTATTGTAATAAACGGTCACGCCGTTTTGCTCCAGAAAATCCTTACTGATCCTCTTAAATGCTTCGACATCATAAGGGAGGTAATGAAGACCGGTCCGGTTATGAAGCGGGGAGCTGTCGGAAAGTGATTTAAGTTGTTCGGCAAACTGACGGGTGAAGCCATTCACAATGTATTCTGAAGTATCGGACTTGCTGAATTTATAGAGCCCGCAGACCGTACCCACTTCCGCAGCGGTCGCCTTGCCACCCAGGAAGCCATTGCGTTCGATGAGTGCGACCCTCATCCCATCCTGCGCGGCTGCAACGGCGGCTGCGATACCCGCAGGACCGCCTCCCAGCACCACTACATCGGTATTTATCTTCTCTTGCATCAGCAGCCGGCAAATAGTAAATTTCTCATCTTTTCTTCCAAAAAATCAAGTTCAAACTTACTCAATATATCCGAAGAATAGGCAATATTGATATTGAGCGCGTCATGGTGTCTCAGGAATGAAAAAGTGAGTCCCGGCGGGAAGGTAGAAGACGGATAGATGGTCAGGTTTTTGACCGGCATCCCGAAAAGATGGTTGACCTGGTTGAAATTATTTCCGGTGGATGAATATAAGAAACTGGAAAAATTGCCTTCTCCCGTACGGCTGATCAGGAAATAATAAAGCCAGAGTGGAAAATGTCTCATCATTTTCAGCAGCATATTGTATTTACGGGACATTTCGGTTTTCAGTTGTTCGGCCATCTGCCGGTTCATGGAACCAACGGTGGTTTTAACATCAAGTAATTCAGTGGATGTAAGGCGATAGAATAAATAAGCTACAAAATTGGAGATCACCGGTCCTTTTGATCCTTTGAGGCGGCCATCATAAGGGATGGGCAGCCAAAGGTCACCTTCCGTTCCCCGTTGGCTGTTGATGAGGTTCACGGCATGGGCGCAACAGGAAAGATAGAACAGGTTGGCGCCAAAACGGGCCCCATGTTTAAAGGCAGCCTGGTCGATCAATGCGGTCTCTTCGCGGGTGAAATAAATGATCCGGTTGCTGAAATGTTTCGAGCTTTTCGCGTTTTTGCCGGCGATGGAGGCAATGGGTAAACGGGAGGAATCCTGAATGAACCGTTTCACTTCATACATGTTCCTGATGTACCTGTATATCCCGGTCCTTTTTTCAGCAACGGGAAAATGATCCTGCGGAGAAAGGCCGTTCGTTTCATCCAGTTCGTTCAGGTGATTCACCAGCATACCGATGCCTCTTCCATCCATCAGGATATGATTCCAGGAAAGCGACAGCACAGAACGGCCGGTCGGGTAGCGGACGATATCGCACTCGATGAATCTTTCGGCATCGATGGGAATATCCCGGTTCAGCACGGTTTCGGGAATGGAAAATTCTTCCGCGTGCTCGTGTTCATGAACACAGATCTTTCTGCCACCATCGGTATATTTCCAATAGGGCTTCCGGAAAAAGGGAGGGGTTACCAGTCTGATGTTGCAAAGCCAGTGAATGAGGGCTGAATGGCTGAGGCGTTCTTCAATTTCAGGTTTCGATAAGCTTTTGTCGAAATAGAACACGATGCGCATCACATTGTCACCGGCATTATACTTACGGGCGTGTTTGTCCAGCACCAGGTGAAAGCAATCGGAGCCGCTTAAAGGTATCTTTTCAGGCAGCGGTGAATGACTGAACAGGTTCATGATTGTTTCATTAATTCCAGGACGGTTAGGGAAAGCGACTCTAGGGTTCGGAAATTCTCCGGAACCAGTTTGTCATCGGTGATGGCCACCCCGTATTTTCTTTCTATGAAAAGGATGATCTCCACGATGGAAAAGGAATCGATCCCGGCGTCCTGCAATACCGTGTCGGCATTGATCTTAATGTCGCCGGAGAGAATATTGGTCTCGATATATTGCCTGATATCGTTGATGATCTGTTGTTGGTCCATGGATTAAATATTTCGTTTGATTCGGTTAGTGATGGAAGCAATGGTCATGGTACCCAGGAAGAAGAGCATGAGCTTCAGCACATCGAAGAGGACATCTTTCGCCTGCCCTCCTCTTAAGAATAAACTGTAAAATCCTTCGAGGGACCAGTTGAGTGGTGAAAAAGCGCTGATCTGGCGCATCACTTCGGGCATGATATAGGGCGGAACCCATATGCCTCCCAAAGCCGACAATAAAAGTATGGACAGCGAACCCATGATGGCGGCCTGGTGTTCCGTGGCGGATAAAGTGCCCACCATCACGCCATAGCCGGTCGCAGCAAATGCGGTACCCATGGTCAGTAAAAAAATACCAAGGATCGAGTTGCCCATGACCAATGCAGGCAATCCGAATAAGGGGAGAATATACAATCCGACAGAAAGCATCAGCAGGAACTGGATCATGCAAACGATCACATATACGATGATCTTCCCGTTCATCAGCAGTAGATAAGAGCTGGGCATGGTGTTGAGCCGAAATACGCTTCCTTCGTTCTTCTCTTTCATGATGCTCCCGGAAAGCGGTATCGCGATGAAGAACATGGCGAAGATGGCCCAGGCGGGTACATTGTGCTGTACCGCGTTAGGAACGATCTTGTCTCCTGTCACCGAGGCATAGACCTCCTTATACCGGATCAGCTGTGTCTTCTGATAAGCGTTCTTCGGAGCGCTGGATTTGTTGGGGATCACTTCGGCGATCTGCTCGGAGAAGGTCTGGAAGATGATCCGGTTCTTCACTTCCGAGATGAATTCGTGCATATTGCTGGTGATGGCGCTGAGTACCGATTTTTTGGTGGCCGGGTCGATCAGTATCGTGATCTCAACCGAGTCGGCTGTGGTATTCAAAGCAGCGGTGTCTGTATTCAGCGTTTCATTGACCAGCTGGGTGACATTGTTACGGATCGCGCTGGTAGCGCCTTTGGGAATGATGATGCCCACGAGGAATTTCCCTTCAGAAACGGCGATGCTGGCCATTTCAGCCGTGGCGGGCCTGCCATTGATGGAATCGCTGAAATCGCAGAGATCGTTATTCTCCAGCCCCTGTTTGATCAGGATGCCCAGGGAATCCTGGTCGTTGTTCACGAAGACCAGGGGCACGCCTTTCTCATTGAGTGTCTTAAAAGCCGCGTCCTGGATCAGCGTCATCACCATGATCAGGATCATGGGCATGATGAAGAGGATCGACAGCCCCACTTTGTCGCGGATCAGCAACAGGAACTCCTTTTTTATCGTGGCCAGCAGTTTGTGCATCATCCGTTCCTCAGTTTTCTTTTCGTCAGGTTCAGAAATACGCTTTCCAGGTCTTCGCAGCCGGGATGACGGGCAATGAGCTCCCCCGGACTGCCCTGGTCCAGTATCTTGCCATAGTCAATGATGGAAACCGTGGTACAGAGGTCTTCGGCCTCTTCCATATGATGGGAAGTGTAGATGATGGTGGTTCCAGCCCGGTTCACTTCCTTCAGTAATTCGATCATCACATTCCGGCTCTGCACGTCAACTCCCACGGTAGGTTCGTCGAGGAACAGGATCTCCGGACTGTGCAATACACCCGCGATCAGGTTTACCCGTCGTTTCATTCCTCCGGAATACGAAGAGATCTTCCGGTCACCGACGTCGGTCAATCCGAGTTTTATTAGCCAGCTCTCCCTCCGCTCTTTGAGATCCGCCCCTTTTAAGCCATACATATGTCCGTAAAAATCAAGGTTCTCCCGGGCGGTAAGGGTAGGGTAAAGCGCGATATCCTGGGGTACGATCCCGATGAGTTTCTTAAAATCAGCCAGGTGCTGGTGGAAATGCCTGCCATTGATGCGGATACTGCCGCTGGAGGGCGGGAACAAACCGCAGAGCATGGAAATGGTGGTGGTCTTTCCGGCGCCATTGGGTCCCAGCAGACCAAAGATCTCATTACGGTTTATTGAAAAACTGATCCCCTTGACCGCAGCTTCAGTAGCATGCCGGAAAGTTTTGGTCAGTCCCTCGATTTCTATGATAGGAGATGGGTTCATTTTTTTGCCGGGATCCGAATACCCATTTTCAGAACTCCGCTCCTGGAATAGGGAAACGGATGAATGATATAAATCATATCAAACATAATCTGATAAAGGGTTCTGTGAAAAGCGCCCGCAAAAATAGGCTATTCGGCATAAGTCACCAAGATGCTCTTACCGGATCATGCCTGTGGCGATCCGGGCCGAGAGAAGGCACAAGGGTATGCTGGGACCCGGATGAACGCTTCCTCCGCAGAAGTACAGGTTTTTGATCCTGCTGGAAAAGTTGGCATGGCGCATGAAGGCGGCGAACTGGTTGTTGGAACTATTGCCGTAGATGGCCCCAAATGCGCTTGAAGTGCGGCTTTCGATCACCCTGGGATCAAAAACGATCTCGGCTTCGATCAGGGGTTCGATATCGGTCTTCAGCAGGCGGTTGACCTTGTTGATGATGTTCTTCCGGGCTTCGGCGATGAACTGGTCCCAATCCTGTCCCTGGTTATTGGGTACATTGATGAAGGTGAACCAGTTTTCACCGCCTGCCGGCGCATCGGTCGGAGTATGTTTGCTGGTAATATTGACGTAAATGGTCGGGTCGTGGTAAATGGATTTCTTTGCGAAAAGGGTATCGAATTCTTCCCGGTAATCGGCACTGAACAAGATATTGTGCAGTTTCAGTTCCGGGAACTCTTTCTTGATGCCCCAGTAAAAGATGATACCGGAACTGGATTTGGGTTGTGAAAGGGTGCGGAGCGGTTTTTTGGCCGCAGGCATCAGTTTCATATAGCTGTTGTACACATCCATATTGCTGATCACCACATCATAGGCGGTAGATGCAGCATCCGTGCGGATGCCGGTCGCTTTCTTATTTTCAATGAGGATCTCCCTCACCGGTGTGGAGAACCTGAATTCGACACCGATGTCTTTCGCGAGCTGGACCAGGGAAGACGTGATGCTGTACATGCCTCCGACAGGATAATAGGCGCCTTTCACGATCTCCACATAAGGGATGACGTTAAGCGTCGCCGGCGAGAGGTAAGGGCTGGATCCGTTGTAGGTGGAATAGCGGTTGGCGATCTGCACCAGCCGGGGATCCTTGAAGGATTTTTCATTGGCTCCGTTCATGGTGTCGAAGGCGCCGATCTTGCCGAAATTCAAAAATCCCTTCAGTACCCTTTTCGTAAAATAGTTCCTGATCTTGTGTAAGGAATTATAGAGAAAGACTTCAGCTGTTAGATTGTAGATGGTCTCCGTCTTATTGAGGTACCGGATGATGTCTTCCTTGCTGTCCTTGGTTTTCGAGGCCATCTCTTCCGCATAGGGTTCTTTTCCGGAGCGTGATTTCAGCACGGAACCGTCTTCAAAGAAATACTGGTAAACCGGGTCAAGCCTTTCGTAATTGAAATAGTCTCGCGGGTTCTTGCCCGACAGTACAAAGAGTTCATCCACGAATTCGGGATAGGTGAATACAGACGGACCCATATCGAAGCGGTAGCCGTTCTTTGTCTCACTGGATAGTTTTCCTCCGGGGAAGGGGTTGGCTTCGTATACGGTTACCCGGTATCCTTTGTTGCGCATGCGGATGGAAGCGGCGATACCGGATATCCCGGCACCGATTATTGCGCAGGTCTTGTTGTTTTCCTGGATCATGTTTTGCAGTTGCGCAAAATTACGATGAATGCCTTAATCCGGGGTGGAAAACAAGGTTTATTTGACAGGGCGTTTCGTTAAGCGGTCACTTCACTTCATATAATTCCTCCCAACGCGTGGTGAACCGTTTGCTGCGCATTTCCTGCCGCATCTTCCAGTTCCGCCGGGTGCCGGAGGCGGCGAATTTCACCATGTCGTTCCGCATGCTGAAGTTCACATTGTCCACCGCCTTCATGAGTTCGTGGAGGTGCCGCCCGGCGGGGTCTTCAAAGAGGTTGCACTGGATCGCATTGTCGGGTACGATGCCGCTCAGCATCACGCCGGCCTTCAGGTATTTCGAACCTTCGCGGTAAAGCTGTTCGATCAGGGGCATCGCATGGGCGATCAGTACGTGACTGAGAGAACTCGCCATGGGCAGGGTGGTGTAGGTTCCGCGGCTGCGTGGGTCGTAATTATAGGCGCCGCCGGTATCGTTAGTGACCACGAAAACGCTGATGACCCGGGCGGCGCAAAATTGCCGGCGCAATTTTTCGGCGGCCCTGGCGGTATACGTGGCCACCGCTTCTTTGAGTTCGGGCAGGGTATAAACGGGTTTCCCGAACATGCGGGTGGTGGCGATCATCTTTTTCTTCTCAAGGGGATCCTTCATGTCGATGCAGGGTTCGCCGTTCAGTTCCCGGATCAGCCGAACGCCCACCACACCGCCGAGGTTTTTCTGCGCCCATTCCCGGCTCATGTTGCGCAATTTCCAGCCCGTGTCGATCCCCAGGTACCTCAATTTTTCGGTGCTCCGGGAACCTACACCCCAGAGTTCACCCACCGGAGTGTTCTCCAGCGCATGGCGTATCTGCTCCGGCGTCAGCAGGGCGACCGTACACTGCGTGGCGACCTTGTTCTTTTTGGCGATGTGGTTGGCCACTTTAGCCAGGGTCTTGCTCGGGGCGATGCCTACCGAAACGGGTATGCCGGTCCATTGCTCAACGGTATTACGCAGGTGCAGACCGAAGGCCCACATTTCTTCCACGGGAATGCCTTCCAGGTCAACAAAGGCCTCATCCACTGAATATACTTCCACATCCTGGCAAAGTCTCCGCAGGGTTTCCATCACGCGCCAGCTGATGTCGCCATAGAGGTGGTAATTGCTGGAGAAGACAGCCACCTGGTGTTGTTTCAGGATCTCTTTGGCCTCATAATAGGGCCCGGCCATTTTGATGCCGAGCGCCTTGGCCTCATCGGTACGGGATACGATACAGCCATCGTTATTGCTGAGTACCACGACGGGTTTGCCCAGGAGGGAGGGCTTGAACAGCCTTTCGCAGGCGGCGTAGAAACTGTTGCAATCGATGATGGCTTTCATATTGTCAGGGCTAAAGCCCGGGGTTTTTTATTCTTTTTATTCCCTGGCCTGAAGGCCAGGGCAAGGCAGAAGGCCAGGGCAACGCAAAAGGCCAGGGCAAGGCAGAAGGCCAGGTTAATTCAAAACACCAGGGCAGCGCAAGATGCCGGGCCATGAGAAAACTGGACATGGAATCATACTCCCTGATGACCGGATCTGGGTCACAAGGACCGGATCACATAGGTCACTACGCCCCAGATCTTCACCTCACTGAATTCATGCACGTCAATTGGCGAAAGCCTGGGCGTTTCCGGTATCAGCCGCATGGTATTGATGGTCTTCTCGAGTCGCCGGATCAGCATTTCGCCATCGATCACGGCGATCACGATCTTACCGCTCACCGGCTTGATGCTCTTGTCCACGATCACGATATCGCCGTCGTTGATGCAGGCACCGGTCATGCTGTTGCCCGACACCCGCATGAAATAGGTGGCCGGCTTGTTCCGGATCAGCTGCTCGTTCAGGTCGATCCCCCGTTCCATGTAGTCGTCTGCGGCGGCGGTGAATCCCGTGGCATTGGCCGTGGGCACTTCGGCCTGCGTAAAGCGTTTGCTGCCGCTGTATCCTGCCGGGAAAAAATTCTCTACTTCCATATAAAAAGATTTTTATAAGCTAAATTATTTAGTAAATTTATGCTAAAATAATTAGCTAACAAATTTAGCAAACACTATTTTTTATGATGACACACGCCATGACCGGCTATGCCCTGCAGGAGTACCTGATCGTGATCGATATTCCCGAGGCGCTTCGCCACAAGATCGAGAAAGCCCGGGAGGAACTGATGACGAACTACCCCGTTCGCCAGCCCAAAACGGGCAGGCCGCATGTGGGCCTGGTGAGGTTCTCGGCCGGGCGGCAGGAGGAACAAAGGATCATCGACCGCCTATTGCTCATCACCCTGTCGCAACAGCCCTTCCTGGTCGAATTCAGCGATTTCGGCGGCTATCCCATGCATTGCATCTATATCCGGGTTCGCACACGTGAGAGGATCAAAGCACTGGTGAAGGCCTATAAAGAACTCCGGCCCCTGCTCAGGGCCAGGGGGGAGGCGCCCCATTTCCTCGACGACCCTGTGATACCCCTGGCGGCCAGGATGGACAAGGACATCTACCTGTCGGCCATGAAGGAATACGCCGGAAAACATTTCAACGGGCGCTTCCTGGCTTCCTCGGTCCTGTTGCTGGCCCGGGGGAACAAGCAGGAGCGTTACCGCATCATCCGCCGTTTTGAAATGGACAGCCTGCCCATCGGAATTCAACAGGGGGCTTTGTTCTGAGCGGATCAGAACAATAACTGAAGTTCAGGATAACTGAATTTTTCCAGTACCTCCGGAACATTACTGCTTTGGGTACGCGAAGTGATCAGTTTGCTGATCGTATGATTTTTCATGCCAGAATCGGGGTAGGGAGTTAATAGGCGCATGATCTTTTCCCGGGACAGATCGGGTTCTAGCCATAGACTGTATTGGTCCGGGGATAAGATCACCGGCATCCGTTGTTTCAGGTTATGGATACGCGACATCATCGGGTTGGCCTCCGTGGTGATGATCGAAAACGTGGAAAGGAGTTCACCGGTCTCTTTGTCCGTCCAGTGGCTGTAAATACCCGCGAAACAAAACAGGGCGTGGTCATCGAGGTATACATAATGCGGGTATTTCTTTTTCTGGAAATCCATCCACTCAAAGAAACCATCGGCGATCACCAGGCAGCGCTGGTTGGGGATATAGCCTCGGAAAGAAGGCTTTTCAAAGATCGTTTCCGATCGGGCATTGAGGGTTTGCAGACGCAGCTGGTTGGCAGCGGATGAGGTCTTTACCCAATGGGGGATAAGCCCCCAGTGATAGGTTTTGATCCTGCCGGGTTCCTCCTGGGTGATGACGGGCATGGCCGGAAAGGTAAAACCATCCGCATGATGAACGGGCTGCCAGTCCATATCATCCCAGTCGGCGTGCAGCAACAACTCGATCGCTGTCCTTTCTTTCGTCAGTGAATAGTGAAAACACATCGTAAAAGAAAAGTAAACATTTAAAATGGATGAACAAAATTACCGGCGCGGCAGGGGCGCACAATTCAACCCGCCCAACCGGTTCCTTAAACAGTCAAGGCAGCAATTGCATACGGAAGGCATTGACGACTGGTCAGAAACGAACCCGGCCACGATCTACCTGGAAGAACGGGCCAGGAGCATCGTTAATAAAGTGGAGAGTCCGGATGTGGGTATGTTCTACAGCATGAACCCCTACCAGGGCTGCGAACATGGATGCGTATATTGTTATGCACGCAATACGCATGAATACTGGGGTTACAGCGCCGGACTGGATTTTGAAAGAAAGATCATGGTGAAGATGAACGCCCCGAAACTCCTGCGCAAGTTTTTAATGGACCCAAAATGGGAGTGCATGCCCATCTCGCTGAGCGGCAATACGGATTGTTACCAGCCGGCAGAAAGGAAATTCGGCATCACCCGTCAATTGCTCGAAATATGCAATGAATTCAACCAGCCCGTGGGGATGATCACCAAGAATGCCGGTATGTTAAGGGATAAGGACCTGTTGCAGGAAATGGCCTCGAAAAAACTCGTCTCCATCCTCGTCTCTATCACGTCGCTGGATGAAGGACTGCGGAATATCATGGAGCCCAGGACCACCACGTCAAAACTCCGGTTGCGGCTGATCAGTGAATTGAGCCGCTCCGGTGTGCGCATGGGCGTCATGCTCGGACCCATGATACCCGGCCTCAATGATCACGAGATGCAACGTATCCTGAAAGCAGCGGCTGATAACGGAGCTTCGTTCACCGCCTACACTTTTATCCGGCTCAATGGCGCCATCAAACTGATCTTTCATGACTGGTTGTTCAAAAATTTTCCCGACCGGGCCGAAAAGGTATGGCACCTCATCGAGCAAAGTCATGATGGCAAAGTGAACGACAGCCGCTGGGGTATCCGCATGCGGGGAGAAGGGAATATCGCGGAATTGGTGGCGCAGCAATATAAAAAATACGGCCGGCTGTATGGACTAAACGCGGAACGGTGGGGCCTGGATTGTACGAAATTCAGGCGGCCCGGCGGCCAAATGAATTTGTTCTGATCTGATAAAAGGAATTTTTACGCCGAAATTTTTTTTGAAAAAATTTGGCGAATCAGAAAAAATATTTTCATCTTTGCCTTCCAAAAAAAAATCATCATGCTCCGCCTATTGATCAATATAGATTCAATACAAAGCTTTGATCCCGCAGGGAACAAGGCCTTGGGAGGGGTTTGTGAACAGTAACCGGTTTCAATACTAACTGTAATAATAACAGCCCCTTCCGCAAGACGGGGCTTTTTCGTGCCCGTAAAAAAAGGGAATAAACAAGATCAAATTATTGCCAATGACACAATTAAAAACAAACGCTCCGCTCATGACTTTCACCTGTCATACGCAGAGCAACCAGGGAAACAAGGATCGCCGGAATGGGGATGCTTTTGCAAAACACCGCCCGTGGCTTCAAGCCGAAGGAGCAGGATGATCTCCTGCAACCAGCGATAGCCCGGTCGGATTCAATCACTGACCGGGCTTTTTTATTGGCCCGGAATAAAAAAGGAGGGCGAAATGAAATGGCTGATCGCAGTGATGATAACCCGGTTTATCATCAGCCTGTTTGAAACTAAAAGAACAAAAAGACCGGTGGATGAAACAAGAAATAAAGTGCAGGTATATGATCCTGCAACATACAGGTTACGTCTTGATGAATGTGCTGAAAGGCTTTAGAGCGATTTGTCAAAGTGTATTTGACAGATAGGTTCAACATCTGGTTCAACGTCCGGCGAATCCTGCCGGACGTTTTTCCATTTTCAATTTTTGTATGTAAAATTTCTTCTTTCTGCATCATTCAAAAAAACAGCTTATGAAGAAGATACATTACCTGTTGCTCCTGGTAACCGTTTTGATTACCCGGGCAAACGCCCAGCAAAAATCATTCGATCAACCCGTTCAGTTAAAGTCCTGCAACATACAGATAGCAGCCAATGGATATCTGGCAACGACCGTTATTGAAATGGAATTTTATAATCCGCAGAACAAGGAAGTTGAGGGCTATCGGACCTTTCAGCTGGATAATGGCCAGGTGATCACGGATTTTCAACTGGAACTGAACGGCAAATACCGCGAAGGAAGCATTGATGAAAGATGGAAAGCCATTCGCGCTTACAGCCAGATCGTTGGAAAACGGATCGACCCCGCCATTCTTCAAATGGATTACCAGGATCACTACAGTTTGCGCATATACCCGATTGCCGCACGCGGCAGCCGGAAAATAAAATTCACCATCAGCCAGGTGATGACGCCTGAACTCGGGGGATTCACCTACCGGTTGCCATTGGAATTCCAGGATAGCGTCAAATTTATTTCTCTTACGGCGGAAGTTACAGGAGTTGGTCAATTACCCGGTTTCACCAAAGGCCTGATCAATTCACTCCCTTTTCATTGGGAGAAAGGTCATGCATCTTTTGATTGGGAGGCGATGAATATACGACTGAACAAACCTATTGAATTTGTGTTGGCGGATAGCCCAAATAAACAGCAGATCTGCGTGGCCAAAGCAAGCGGCAAGAATGCATTCTTATTGAACCTCCGGCCGGACATAGACCGTTATTATAGTACTGTGGTAAACAACCTGGTGGTTTACTGGGATGTCTCAAGATCATCCGTAAACCGCGACAGGAAAAGAACTCGATTACCTGAAACAATATATCATCGATAACCAGGTAAAAACGGCCACGATCCACCTGTTCAACGGGCAACTGATCCGGAGCATCCAATACAGTGCGGGATCCTATTCCTTCACGAGGGTTTGTGATTACCGAGACCAGGTGAGCGGATGCGATCCTCCTCTTCTCGGATGGCATAGCCTCCTGGGGAAGCAGGAAGATCATTTCGCCAACGGTTCCAATGACCTGCGTGGTCTCCGGAGGCCCGGTCAATTACCAGGCTCTCCAGCGATTTACCGCCGGGAATGGCGGGAGTATCATACACCTGGGCCTGATAACCGCGCTGCAGGCAGTGAAAAAGACCAGCCAATCCGAAAATTATTTATATGGGTATTTTTCTTCCCGGAATTCAGTGAAGATATCTGAAACCCTGCCCATGCCATTTAACAAATACATCCGGATATCCGGAACATTCGAACAAACGGATACGCTTTTCCTGCAATTCGGCAACAGCAGCCGGATCAACAAGGTTGTTGCCGTTCCCTTGTCAGATCATGATCAATGCGATGAGGCGACATTTAAAAAATGGACCCTGCACAAGGAATTCGACCGGCTTTCGACCGGATACAACTGGACTGAAATACTGCTCTTCGGATTACGTGAAAAAGTGGTGACCCGGCAAACGGCTTACCTGGTGCTGGAACGGGTGGAGGATTACATAAAATACAAAATCGCTCCGCCAAAAGAACTGGAGGAAAAATGCGCCGAATTGAATTATGTGTACAGAAGCGAATTTCGTCAGTACGAGATCAAAAAGAATGTAAAGGAAGAAGCATTACAGAACGTGATCGACCTGTATAATCAGCGTATCCGTTGGTGGAACCCTGTTGAACCACTCATCGTAATTGGTAAATCGCCGTTGAATGAGACAGCGGTAACGCAAATGACTTCAGAATCTTTATCAAACAGCAATATCATAAAAAATAATACGGCTGGACAATTGGTGTCCTACAATCCCGGGAGTTTTGGATCAGGAGGCGACCTGAAGGAAGTGGTGGTCACTGGCGCATTCGGAACAAAACGGACCGCCCGTTCAACTGCATCATTTGTTCAGAACCTGGGCACTGAGCAGATCAACATCATCCGGTCATCAAATATCAACAATATCCTGGCGGGTAAAGTAGCGGGTGCACAGGTCAGGAGCCAGTCTGCCGTAGCATTGGGCAGAGAATCAATGATCCGCTTGCGCGAGAACGGTCTCGTAGCCGGCAACGGGCCTCTTTATGTGCAGGATGGAACGGTCATGCCCAATTCCGGCGAGATCAACCCGGATGATATCGAAGACATTACGGTTTTACAGGGTCCGGCGGCAACTGCATTATTCGGACCGGAAGGAATAAACGGCGCGATCGTAATCAATTCAAAAAAAGGCCGGAAATCCTATTCCTCCTATCAATGGAGCGAATATAAGTTGAGCCAGCTGGAAGAAGTTGACTACATGTCGGAGATCCGGGGTGCTTCAAGGTCCGAACTGACGATTGTTTATGAAGAACTAAAAACGGAACACGGACAAAACGCGACTTTTTATTTCGATATGGCCGACCTGTTCTATGAAAAAGGATTGTCTGTGATGGCCTATAAGATCCTTTTGGACGGGGTTGAAGAAGCGAACGGAACCGAAGCCTCACTGAAAGCCGCAGCCTACATTCTAGAGCGTCATGGCCAGTTCGAAACAGCCATTTCCATCTATAAGGACCTGCTTGGCGAAAACCCGGATAACGTGGTCATTCGCCGGGATTTAGCCCTTGCCTATTACCAGGATAAGCAATACCAGGTTTCACTGGATACCTATCGGGAAATCGTGATGAGCAATACGGAGGGACATTACGGGATACGGGAACTCGCCCTAGATGAAATGAATGCGGTGATCGCTGCACATAAAAGCAGCCTGGACCTCAGTAAAATTGAACCCTGGCTGGTGAAAACAATGCCGATCGATCTGAAAATAACACTGGAATGCAATTATGGTTACATCAACAATATGCAGGTTGTTGAACCCGGTGGAGAGGTTTGTAATTCCAGTAGGCCACAAAGCAGGTCGGGCGGGCGCTTTTTTGCCAACGGATTTACGCAGAATAATGGGTACTTCGGCAGCTATTACGGAGAAAGCGGAAATGAATACCTGGCTAAAAAAGCGGCACAGGGTAAATACCGGATCAAAGCGGATATTTATGGTCAGCACAACTGGTATCAAAAAGCGCCTGAGATCATCCGGATCATCAGTTTTAAAAATTTCCAGCAAACCGGGCAGGCATTATCAATTGAAAACGTATTCGTCGACAATCAATATGGTGTGGTGGAGATCGGCGAAGTAAGATGGTGATCCGTTGATGACAAACAAATGAGCCCCGGCAACAGGTCGGGGCTCATTTGTTCCATAAGGGAAACTGTTTTTTCAGGAATGATCATGTTTCCTGAGAGTTCCTGTAAAATGATCTGGATATTACAAATCGGTCAAAGCATAAATAGTTTTCGTATGGAACTCATCAATGCTGTATAATGATCTTCTCTCTCCTGATCAATCTTCCATTCTCGATGATGCTCACCAAATAAGTGCCGGATTGAAGGCGGCTTGTATTGATCTTTTCCAACGGTCCGGTCAGTTGTTGGGTCAGGACCGTCTTCCCGTTCATATCCTGGAAACTGACTGTAGAAACCAATCCTCCACCAGTTCTTTGAATGATCAGTTCATCTGAAGTGGGATTGGGATAAAGAGTGGTCAGTTCTTGTTTAGGTTCTGCCGTTTCGATGCTTCGGCCTGCGAAACCGGGAACCTGGGTAGTGGTGCCGGTAGCCATCGTTGCATTATTCGGATCGAAGCTCACCGTTGCCGGCGCAAAAGCCAGGTTAAAGCTGATGGTGTTTCCAACTGTTGCCGCTCCAACGCCATCGCCTGCGATGAAAACCGAATCGCCCCTGTCATATATGATCAGGGTGGTGTTCTGCGAATTATTGCTATTGGCCACCCGTAATACGACCGGCATGGGAAAATAATTGACCGATGCGCCGGCAGATCGGGTCTGGTTGAGTTGCACCGTGATATTATTTCCGGTCGTGCTCCAATTGACCGTATAGGCCGGGTTGCCGTATCCGTAGATCCAGGCATTGAAAAAATGACTCAGGTCGAGGCCGAATTGGTTCTCATAATTTCGTTCAACATCGGCTGTTGCAGCTGCACGATAAGATAAGGTAGGATCATTCAGGTAATCGCGGCAAGCCTGGAAGAATCGGGTATCGCCCAATAAGGTTCTCAGCATGGAAACCACCATGCATCCGCGTTCATAGATCGCTGTTTCGTTGTTGCTGGTCCAGATGGTATTCGAAGAAGTGGCATTGGCAATATAGACCGGCGTGGTGGTTATGCTTCTTGCAGCCGATTTGATGCTTCCCCGATAAGTTATCGGATTCGTCAGTCCACTCACCAGTTCAGCGGCGAGGGTCTCGTTATACCGGGCGAATCCCTCATTGATCCACAGGTCATTCCAGGTGGAACAGGTCACTTTATCACCAAACCACTGATGAGAGAGTTCATGGGCGATGACCGACCAGCTGGTGAGCGCGGAACTGCCCATCCCGGAGAAGGTCTGGTGCTCCATACCGCCACCGAATCCAAATTCGTAGTACCCGTGCTTTTCATTTTTAAAAGGGTAATCGCCATACTTGTTGCTGAATTCAACCAGTTCGGTCCGGCTGACATCCAAAGCGTTTAAAATACTGTTGATCTTGCCCTGGGTCTTTCCGGGAAAGATATTGTAAACGACCGGTACATTAGTGCCGTTGATATTCACCGGGGATCGGTAGTATCTTGAATATTTGGCCACACCCAGGGAAACCAGGTAGGACGCGATGGGATACCGGTGTTTGAATTTAAATATCCGGCTTGTTCCGGATACGGACGAATCAGTCATTTTACCATTCGTGGCCACCCAAAAGGCGCTGGGTACACTGACGATGATATCCATCGAATCGATCTTGTCCGTCATGTCGTGTTTGCAGGGCCACCAGTCTCGGTCTTCATAGGATTCCGATAAGGTATAGATATAATTATTGGTACTGGTTCCCCCTCGCTGGTAACCAATGGCCTGGCCACTGACAGCCGGCGGGGTGCCTCGATAATGGATCGTCAGGGAATCCAGCGTACCTGTATTGGCAATGGCAGACGGGAAGGTTAGTTGCAGGATCCTGGAGGTATTCCAGACAATATTGGCTCCGGGTAACTTGACTCCATGGTATTTCACGGAATCGATGGTGAATACATTGTTGAAGTCAAAAGTGACCTGGCTGATATTGTTCTGCAGGGTCACAAAATGAGTGGTGACATTGCCCCGGAGGTATTTGGCCGGTGAAAATGTGGAAGGGGAGTCGGGATGGATACGCCAAACACACCGGTGGTAAACCACATTAATGTTAGTGCCTTGTCCCGCCAGCATTTCGGGAGTCCCCTTTTTTTGTGGTGCGGGATGATAAAAGCGGGCATTGACCTGTGCCGAAGAAGTACTGACCATGGCTGCTGAAAGCAGGCAACCGGCCAGCAGGAGGATTGGAGACTTTTTCATAATGGGGGGGTTGGTTTTGGGGGTAAATGAATGAAAGGGCAAAAAGGAATGAGTAAACACTCTCTGGATGGAGATAGAGGTAAAGCAGGAGGCCTATTTAATGGATGCAGTTCGAGGTCATCGGTCAAATAGACGATACTAATGTACTCTTTTTAAAAGGTAAATAAAATACCACAAACTGGTAAGCAGACCGGGCTAGGTATTTTATTCTATTTTTGCGCCATAATTGATCCTGATGACCGAAACGACCGGACGAATAAGACTTTTATTCTCATCCTGTTTAAAGGATGAGATCCTGGACCTGGAAAAACTGCCCCAGGCCGGCAGCGAACGTCATTATTATCGTATTCACAGTCCCGGACGGCAGTATATCGCAACCTACGGAACCAACTTGAAGGAGAATGAAACCTTCCTGTACTTTTCCGATCATTTTAATAAGAAAGGACTGGTTACGCCAAAGGTCTTTTGTATCAACCCCGAAAGGGACATTTATATCCAGGAAGACCTGGGGGATATTTCCCTGTTGGATAAGCTGGAAGGATCGGGTTTTACGGAGGAGGTCTATGCCTTATACCGGAAAAGCCTGGAAGAACTGGCCCGGTTGCAGGTGATCGGCCATGAAGGGTTGAATTACAGGAAATGTCTCACCAATTCGGTATTTGGTAAGCAAGCCATCATGGCGGATCTCCTGTATT
Source organism: Chitinophagaceae bacterium (assembly GCA_016721725.1). Classification (GTDB taxonomy): domain Bacteria; phylum Bacteroidota; class Bacteroidia; order Chitinophagales; family Chitinophagaceae; genus Ferruginibacter. The sequence continues at coordinate 1,311,225 of JADKHN010000001.1, forward strand.
TCAAATATTATTTCCTGGATGCGCTTCGCAGACCCTATGATAAACAGAAGCTGATCGATGATTTTGAAGCGCTGAGCAATTACCTCTCGCATACCGAATATAAATTCTTCATGTTCCGTGATTTCCAGGGGCGGAACATCATCCTGGGTAAGGATAACAGCATTCATTTCATCGATTACCAGGGCGGTATGAAAGGCGCGCCCCAATACGATGTGGCCTCCCTGCTCTGGCAGGCCAGGGCCAACCTGCCCGAAGAATGGAAACAACGGTTGCTGGAGGATTATATCTGCGCATTTGAAGAACAGGTTGGGGAGACGGTTGACCGGGATACGTTTCGAAGTCAGTATAACGGGTACGTGCTGATCCGGCTGTTGCAGGTTCTGGGCGCATACGGATTCAGGGGTTTGTTCGAGCGAAAGGCCCATTTTTTGACCAGCATCCCACTGGCCCTGCAAAACCTCAAGACCTTTTTCCATAGCCAAAGTATCGGCATCGCGGTTCCCGAATTCAAAAAAGTACTGGAGCTATGCATCAGTGATGAAGTGATCAGGGAGTACACCCCCTTACAGGCAACGGCCGAAACGCCATTGGTAGTGACCATTAATAGTTTCTCCTATAAAAAAGGGATCCCCGCCGATCAATCCGAAAACGGCGGCGGATTCGTATTCGATATGCGGGGCATTTTGAATCCGGGAAGGATCGAAGAATATAAAAAACAGTCAGGACTGGATAAGCCGGTCAAGGATTTCCTGGAACAGCAGACCCGTATGCCGGAATTGCTGAACAGTGTGTTCAACATCATCGACATTTCGGTGGAAGATTATATCCGCCGCGATTTCGGAAGCCTGATGGTCAATTTCGGATGTACGGGCGGTCAGCACCGGAGCGTATATGCGGCAGAAGCCCTGGCCAGGCACCTGCGCAATAAGTTCAAAGTGAAACTCATTCTCCAGCATACCAATAAAGAAAACTGGGTAAAATGAAAGCGATGATCTTCTCCGCCGGACTGGGCACCCGTTTCAAGCCCTGGACCGATATGCATCCCAAGGCCCTGGCCCTGGTGAACGGCAAATCTTTGCTGCAGCGCAATATCGAATACCTCCAACAATACGGCATTACCGATGTGGTTGTCAACGTTCATCATTTTGCCGCTCAGATCAGGGAAGCCGTCCAGGTCAATAAGGGATGGGGAAGCCGGGTAACGATCAGTGATGAGACCGACCTTGTCCTCGAGACCGGAGGAGGATTGCTCAAGGCAAGGCCCTGGCTGGAAGGATCTGAACCTTTTTTGACGCTGAATGTGGATATACTGACCAACCTCGACCTGAACCGGCTCATTGCGTTTCACCGGGAACGGGATCCCCTTATTTCCTTTGGCGTTACCAACCGGAAGACCTCCCGGAACTTTCTGTTTGATGAAAAGGACCGGTTATGCGGTTGGCGCAACAATCTCACCGGTGAAGAAAAGATCGTTATACCCAAAGAAAGTCTGGTACAAAAAGCATATAGCTGCGTGGTGGTCTTTCAGCCTGAAATATTTTCATTGATCCGGCAACAGGGTAAATTTTCACTCACCGAGACCTACCTGGACCTGGCACCGGAACATGCCATTCTTGGGTTTGATCATTCGGGGGATGTACTCATAGATGTGGGGAAACCGGAGAGTGTGGCAGTAGCGGAAGGTTTTTTTTCCTGATTCAATTATCCTTGTTTTCTTCCGGCGCGCCAAACTCATTTTTTTCTTTGGGTTTGCTTAATCCGAAATTATACCGGAAAGTGATGCCTATTTTCCTTGTATCGTTTATTCGTTTCCCTGTCGCGCTCACGTTGCCCTGGTTCAGACTGAAACTCACCTGGTTGGTACGAAGCAGGTCGCTTATAGAGAGGATGATATTTGCTTTCTTGTTGAAGATGCTTTTATTGGCCGAAAGGAATATGCCGCCGAAATTTCCCAGCTCATAAAAATTCTGCAAGGCCCGGGTCCGCATAAAACCCTGCATGTTCAGGGTCAGGGTCTTGGTGGCCTTTAACTCCTGGTACATGAAGAATAACCAACTCCCCCTTTTATAGGCCAGCGGGCTGTTCTGGTAAAGACCATTGTATTCGTTGTAGTTGTATTGCGTGCCAGCATAAATGAAATATTTGCCTCCGGGCGGAATGCCACCGATCAGCCGGAAATAATATTCCTTGTTCTTACCCAGGTTGTCATAGGTGCGATAAGCGATCTTGGTCCGGTCGTCCTGGTAAGTGACATTGCTGAAAATGTCCTTGGTATGATTGATCCCGAAGGCCAGTACCGGTATGTTGTCGAAGGATACATTCAACTCGTAATTGGTGGTGAACTGGGGAGATAATCGCGGATTCCCCACATCAAATAAATAGGGGTCGATGTATTTCGGATAAGGGTTGAGCAATTCGTAATAGGGCCGCTTGATGCTTCGGCGGTAGATGGCATTGCCCACCAGCTGAACCCCAAATAGTTTGAACAATTTGCGGCTGAGATAGACATAGGGGAAGAGGTCTGTCCGGTTGATCAAGAGGCTGGTGTCTTTCGGTACGGTCTGAACGCCCCGGATATGGGTCGTTTCCAACCGAAGGCCCGGCTTCAGGGTAAAACCCAAAAAGGTCTTGGATGCCTGCAGGTAGGCCGCCGTGATCTTTTCGTCGTAGGTGAAAGTATTGGTTTGGAAATTGTCAGGGTGTCTCCCGGTTGTTCCTGTGTCGGCAAAGTAAACGGTACTGTTCCGGCTATGGCTGATCGTGGCTTTGAATCCGGTCTCCAGCGTCAGACTTTTTGGGAATTTGTAAACGAGGTCGGTCTGGAAAACGAAGATATTTTTCACATTGCGGGTGGATCCGTCTCCCGAAACGCCGGGTCTGACCGGGAAATCGTAACGGTTATAGTAATCCTGTGCGTTCTTGTAATTGTAGTAATTGTAATCCACTTCAACGGTCCATTCGCTTCCCGTTGAATCGAATTTGTATTTGGATGAAAAATTATTCCCGATGTATAGCGAATGATTGCTGTTGTTGGTATTGGATTCGCTCCTCGCCAGTAAGGTGGAAGCCGGATCCTTGAAAACGTCGTTGGAATTGAGCGCATGACTCTTGCTCGAAGACTGGTTGATCCTCAGGTCGTACCCGATATTGAATTTTTTAGTGAGTTCAAAGTCCAGTCCGCCTCCGAAGTAATTATTCAGCGAAGGGTAGGTGGTGTATGCCCGCTGTGCCAATAAAGAAGAGTCGGTCCTGATCTGCCTGTCGGAATTCAGTTCTTCATAATTATTCCGTTTGGTGAACTGGTAACTGAAATAACTGTTGAGTTTGCCCGCGTTCTTATTGATATTGACTCCTGCGGTTTGTGTAGAGTAAATGCCCTGGAAATAGGCCAGGTTGAAACTGCCGTTGCTGCCCAGTTTGACCCCTTTTTTCAAAACGATGTTCACGATGCCGCCGCTGCTGGAGGCATCGAATTTGGCGGAAGGATTCCGGAGTATCTCTATTTTGCTGATGCTCCCCGCCGGCATGCTTTTCAATAAGGAGGCCAGGTCGGCGCTGCTGAGTTTCATTTCCCTCCCGTTGATGAACACCGTCGCCGGCGTCATGCTGTTCAGGTACACATTGCCATCCTGGTCGATGATCACTCCGGGTGTCTTTTCCATCACTTCCATCGCGTTGGTGCTGCTGTTCGCCAATACGGCGGCATCCACGACGGTCTTGTCATCTTCCTGCTTGACCAGGGGTTTTTTAGAGACCACCACCACATTTTGAAGGGTGGTGCTTTTCTTCTTCAGTTCAAGGGTTATCGTAACCGGTTTGCCGGCGATATCCAGGTTCCTGTTGATCGCTTCATAGGTAACGGAACTCAGTTTGATCAGGTATTTGGTGTATGAACTGACACTGAATTCGGCTGATGATCCCTTGACCACCCTGCTTTCTTTCAGTATCGTATCGGGTAATTGGTATAATTGTAAAGAGATGTTGACCGCGGTATCCGCCCGTGGTGTTTTCAGCATGATCTTAAGGGGTAGTGGTTGTTGGGCGTTTACCGCCTGGATAGAATACAACAGGCAGATCAGCGAAACCAGGACTTGTTTCAATTACGGAAGGGTTGGTGGCGGTTAATTTATTTGTCAAATAGTTCTTTCTTATCCACCACTTTCACCAGTTGCCCCGCTTTGAGGGTCTTGCTGACCACATCGTATGGGCCGGTGACGACCAGTTCGTCTGCCTTCAGGCCTTCGGTTATTTCAATGTAATTGATGTCCTGTATATCTGTCTTTACCTTCACTTTTTTCACCTTATTATCCTTGTCCAGTACAAAAACCACAACGTCCACGTCTTCATCCAGGCCTGTAGTTGTCATTGCATTCATATCCTCCTCTTTTTTCTTTTCCGTTTTTGAACTGTCATTCCTGTCGCGTATGGTTACCGCGTTGATGGGAATACTCAGTACACTGGCGTGAGTCTTGGTCTGGATATCCGCATTGGCGCTCATGCCCGGGCGGAATGGGAAGAAGCCTTTGCCGATCAGATCCATATAGCTTTCAGGCAACAGGCGGATGTACACTTTGTATTGCGTCACATCATTGGTGGCGTTGGTCAGGGCGTTCTGTGATGCCGCGCCGTTATTACTGCTGGCGATCTGGGTCACCAATCCCCTGAATTTCCGGTTGCTGTAAGCGTCCACTTCCACGATGGCGCTGTCGCCGAGTTTGACCTTGGGAACATCGTTCTCTCCCACATCAACACGCACTTCGATCTTATTCATATCCGCGATCCGCAGCATTTCCGTTCCGGTCATCAGGTTGCTGCCCACTACCCGTTCGCCCTCTTTTACATTGAGCAGGCTGACCACTCCATCCATGGGGGCGATGACCGTGGTACGGCTGAGGTCCTTATTGGCTTTATCCAGACTGGCCCGGGCTGTCTTCACCGAGGCCTGTACTCCGCGTATGCCCTGTACGGCCGCATCGTAATTGGCTTTGCTGCTTTTCAAATTCATATCCGCCACATTGAATTCATTGCGGCTGATCACTTTATCATCGTAGAGTTTTTTCTGCATGTCGTAGGTCCGCTGGGCCTGTTCAAGCTGAGCCTTGACCGCATTCAGGGCGGCCGATGAATTGGCCACCTGGGCCTGGCTTTGCTCCACACCACTGGCGGCCTGGTTGCGCTGGATATTATAGATGTCGGCATAGATACGGGCCAGCACCTGTCCTTTTTTTACCGAGTCGCCTTCAGCAACGATGAGTTCCGTGATCTCACCGCTGATATCCGGGCTTACTTTCACTTCCACCTCGGGATAGATCTTGCCGCTGGCATTCACCACTTCGATGATGGTGCGCTTCTGTACTTTTTCAGCGGTCACTTTGGTGCCGCTGGCCTTGCCAAAAACACCGGTCTTTGATAATATCACCAGGAGTACCAGTAAAATCCCGACCGAGACCAGGATCCATTTTAGCGTTTTGCTCATAAAAAATAATTAGGAGCCTCATCCCGAATCCGCTCATTCCTTCGACACGCTCAGGAGAGGGGAACCCGAATGGGGCTCTTTTAATTTTAAATTTTTTTCAGCAGGTTGATATCCATACTTGTTTTTATTCTTCGATCTCCTCCTATCCGCTTCCCTGCGGGTTGCGTCGAGAGGGGAAAAGCCATTTACAATTTCAATCCCTGTCCTTTATAAAATTCCAGCACCTTCATTTTGAATACATAGTCGAACTGGTTCAATGCGTATTCCAATTTGGCCCTGAAGAGGTTGTTCTGGTTGGTGATCAGCTCGAAGGTGGAAAGCATGCCCACATCATAACGTTTTTTGGCGAAGCTATAGGTACGTTCAGCGGCTTCCACGGTCTTTTTGCTGGCATTGAATTTTTCGAGCGCGACGGTAGACGCGTTATAGGCTTGGTAAATATCCTGTTTCAGCTTCAGGTCATCCATTTCCTTTTGCAATTCAAAATTCCGGATATTCACTTTGGTCCTTTCATACGCCGTTCTCAATGACTTGCCGTTGAAGATGGGGACACTCAGTGTCAGTCCCAGCGATTGACGGAAGTTCTCGTTCAATTGTGAAAAGAAGGCGGTCTTGCCATAGGTATAAGTAGTATAGGGCTGAAAAGGATATACGCTGTAATCGGTACCACCCACTTTAACCGTACCCAGCGGACTGTTCAGCGGGTAAGACCCGGTGACCTCTTTCGCCCGGCTGTTAAAACCGCTGCCGAGGCTGCCAAAGACCGAAAGGGTGGGATAGAGATCGCCCCTGGCCGCTGCCGATGTTTTCCGGGCAGACCTTAATTTGAAATCATTGAACCGTTGTTGCGGCATGTTGGCGATGGCGGAGGCATATACCGCCTCAGGTTGCAGGTCGCTGAGTTTTTCCACCGGGATCTTATCCGCCGGGGGCATGTCAATATCAAAGGCCTGGCCCGCATCAATGGACATAAAGGATTTCAAGTTGAGGAGGCTTTGTTCCACATTGCCATGGGCGCTGATGAAGGTGGAACTGTCGCGGGCCACCTGGGCTTCCAGTTCGGCCGCATTGAGTTCGGGAAGCGCCCCGGCATCCACCAGTTTGCGGGTATTCACCAACTGAGATTGGGATTGCTGCAACTGTACGCCGGCGATCTTTTCCTGTTCCCTGGCCAGCAGGATCTGCAGGTAGGCATTGGCAACCGTCAGGGCGATATCATTCTTCAGCTTATCTGTACTGGCTTTGGCGGCCTGCACTTCCCATTCATTGGCTGCAATGGTGTTCTTCCGGCTGAACCAGTTGAAGATCTCGGCACTGCTTTGCAGTTGCATATTGGCCGAGAGATAACTTTGAGTGATCAGGCTGAATGAGGTGGGGTCCTGGTTTCGGCCACTGTTATAGGCAGGGCCACCGCTGAAATTTAAATTGGGCAACCGGCCCCATTTGCTTTGATTGTATTGTAATTCGGCCAGTTTGGTCTGCAGATCCGTCTGCTTCACCGAAATATTATTGGCCATCGCATATTCCACGCATTGCAGCAGGTTCCATTTCTTCTGTGCCTGCCCGGAAAGGCTGAATAGCAGGGCTGATGCAAGGATGACGAATCGGGTAAAACGCATAGTACAAAAATATGACATCCCTGTTAAATGAATGACAACCATTTTATCAGCGGTAAATGATTGAAATCAGTTATTAAAAATTCAGGGGACAGGCTGTATACATGATAAATAAACTAACTTTCACATACTTATGACATCCATTTCCCGGGGGAGTCTGATGCTCCTTTTCTTATTGAACAGTTGGTTGGGCTCAGGGGCCCAGACCATGGATCAGATGATTGATCTCTACGGGGAGCAATTCCCGGGCGAGAAGGTCTATCTCCATTTTGATAAAGGGTCCTACCTGCCGGGGGAGACCATCTGGTTCAAAGCCTATATTTTCGAGGAGAATGAACCCACTGCGAGGAGCACCAATCTCTATGTCAGCTTGTATGATGAGAACGGAAAAGCCCTTCAGCAGAAATTCTATCCCATCATCAATTCCAGTACAGAGGGGCATTTCGACATTCCGGATACGATCAGGAGCAACCAGTTGATCTGCAGGGCGTATACCGGCTGGATGATGAATTTCGATGAGGATTTTCTGTTTACCAGGACCATCCCCCTTTTGGATGGCCGGCTTCGCCCTTCAAATCCATTGCCGGCAACCGATTTCAAACTGGTCTTTTTCCCTGAAGGCGGAGATATCATCGAAGGGGAAAAGAACAACATCGCCTTCCTGGCTACGAACGGCCGGGGTTTACCCATACCGGTGAATGGAGTGGTCAAAATGCCCGATTCCACGACCATTGTAACCACTTTTCAATCCATCCACGACGGGATGGGGCGTTTTGAATTGGACCAGAAACCCGGGGAACCGTATTATGCCGAATGGAAGGATCCCGATGGCCAATGGCACCGGACCGCATTGCCTGCTCCCAGATCAATGGGGGTATCCCTGAGAATGGTTCAACAGCGGTCGGGTTTGGTGTACCACGTTGTAAACAAACTCGCCACCGATCAATTGCACGTATTGGCCTATATGTACCAAAAGGTGATCTATAAGTCCGATCTCCCCTTAACTGCCGGTGACCGCTATACCGGTTTCATCCCCCTGGATAGTTTTCCTTCCGGGGTATTGCAATTGACCGTATTTAATGACCAATGGCTGCCGGTGGCGGAAAGGGTTTGTTTCATTCGGAATAACCGGTTCCGCCAGCCGGTTTCGATCAATTACAAAAAAGTGAACCTGGAGCGCCGTCAAAAGAACAGTATTGAGATCAGTCTCCCGGATACCATTCCCGCAAACCTGTCCTTATCCGTTACCGACGCGGATATCGATGACCAGCCCCGGAACACGAATATCATCACGGGCATGCTGCTGGGTGGAGATGTGCGGGGATACATCCATGACCCGGCCTATTATTTCGGTCCTGAACCGGATACTGAAGCGGCATTCCGGCTGGACCTGGTCATGCTCACCCATGGATGGCGCAGGTATCAATGGGACCTGCTCAGAAACCAGCAGCGGCCGGGCATTCGTTTTCCACAGGATAACTATCTAGGTATTTATGGACAGATCAGCGAGGGCGCATTGAAAAAAATGAAGTCAGACGACCGGGTTAACATTTGGTTGAGGACCAGGGACAGCACCAATACGTTTTACCAGGTCAGTCCGGATGAAAAAGGATACCTGACCCGCATGGGGTTGATATTCTACGATACCGCCAACATCTATTCTTCGCTGAACAAGAATAAGGAATTGAATAACCAGGTGGCCTTCAGTACCTATAATTTCAGCATGGTGCAACCCGTGACCCTAGCTTCCTATGCGAGGTTCCTGGACAGGGGTGCCGGTGTCGCCGCATCAAACCGGATGGCGGCATTGTTCCAATACCAACTTTCCAATAATAAGAATGAACAGATCCAAAAAGGGAAATTGCTGGAACAGGTGACGGTCAGGAGCGGATCAAGACGCAACTGGAAGAATGATCCCCTGTTAAAAATGGATGAGAAATACACATCCGGTTTATTCTCTTCAGGAGCTTATTCTTTCGCCTTTGACCTGGTGAATGACGAAGAGGCCCAAAGGAAATTGGATATCTATAGTTACATGATGGGAAAAGTTCCCGGACTTACCGTGGGTTATCCGAAGGGGTTGGCTGTGGGTAATCAAAGGTCCTTCATCTACAGCCAACAGACCAATGAAATGGGATCCAACGGGGTCTTATTATTCATCAATGAACAACAGGTGGAGCCTACTGAAATAGAAGCGATCAATCTTTCCGAGATCGCCTATATCAAATTCATACCCAAGTTCATGGGAGGAGCGCTGATCGGTCCCGGGCAGAGTACGATCAACCCCGCCCTGAGCATTTATCTCAAAAAAGGGGATGACCGGATCAATATCCGGCCAAAGCTCACCGACCAGGTGATGGTAAAGATCCCGGGATATTCCCCGGTCCGTGAATTCTATTCACCCGATTATTCCCTGGCCATGGATTCCATGGGCACCGACGCACGCAGCACTTTGCTCTGGGAGCCTTATATTTTTACGGGGAAGAACATGACCCGGGTGCCGCTCAGTTTCTACAATAATGACCTCACTAAAAGATTCCGGATCGTATTGGAAGGGATCACCGAATCGGGAAAACTGATCCATGAGGAAAGGATCATTGAATAAGATCAACTCTTGTTAAAAGCCTGGTCCAGGTCCCGGATCAGGTATTCGGGATCTTCCAGCCCGGTGTACAGCCTGAGCATCCGGTGTTCCTTATTTCCCGCATCGAAATCAGCGGGCATGATACCCGAACATTTGGGAATGATCAAACTTTCGTGACCGCCCCAGCTAACGGCCATGAAGATATGCTCCAGGCTTTCGCAGAATTTTTCGATCTCCCCGATCGTTCCTGCTTTCATCACGAAACTGAGCAATCCGCAAGCGCCTTTCATCTGTCTTTTGGCGAGTTCATATTGAGGGAAGTCCGCGTCGAACGGGAATATGATCTCTTCCACCCTGGGGTGTGTTTTCAACCAGGCCGCCACTTTTTGTGTAGTGACCGTGATGCGGTCGAGTCGGGCCGGTAGGGTTCTCAAACCGCGGATCAATAGCCAGGCATTGAAGGGCTGAATGCCTGATCCGATATTCAGGTATTCACTGTTGAAGATCCTCTTCATCATGGCATGGGTTCCGCAGAGTACGCCACCCAGGGTGTCACTGTGCCCGCTGATGTATTTGGTGGCGGTCTGCATGGACAGGTCGATACCCATTTCGATGGGCTTTTGATACAGGGGGGTGCAATAGCTGTTGTCGATGATGGTCACGATGCCTTCGGCCTTCGCCAGTTCAGCAACCGCTTTGAGGTCCTGCAGGGCATAATCCCAGCTGTTCGGACTTTCGAGGTAGATGACCGTGGTATTGGGGAGTATGGCACGTTCAAAATTTTCTATGGCTGTACCGTCAATATACGTGGTGGTAACACCAAAGCGCGGTAAAATATCATTGAACATTTTCTGCGCCCAGGTATAGGGTTTGTCCACGCTCACGATATGGTCGCCCACTTTTACATTGGCCAGTACGGCCGCGAAGATGGCCGCCGCGCCACTGTTGAAGACCAGGCAATCCTCTGCGCCATCTAATGCGGCCAGTTTTTTCCGGAGTATGTCAACGGTCGGGTTATTGCCGCGGCTGTACAACATGGACGCATACTCATCCGTGAATGCTTCCCGCAACCCGGCCACCGTTTTGAATGTGAAATTGCTGGTTTGCATGATGGGAGGGGAAACGGCGTTGAAATAATTCTCCCTTTCTTCGGCGAATTCATTGAGGATGTAAGATAGATCCATGGGAAGGATTTTTTAAAAGGTTATTTTGTTTGGGACTAAAGTCCTGGGTTTTATCTTCTTTATGCCCCCGGCCTGAAGGCCGGGGCAAAGTATCCGGGACAAAGGATATTATTCTTCAGGAATTGAAGTTGAAATGCTACATCCCAGTTTTTTCAAACTCCTGAAGAAGAAAAAAGCTTCGATGCAATTTTTTAAATTTTCAATTTAAGACTCACCCTGCTTTGCCCCTGACTGCATTACCCAAGCCTGCATTGCCCTGCCCTTTAGGGCAGGGATAAAAAGCTCCTCCCCTCAATAGGGCTTTAGCCCTTTCCCTCGGCATCTTTATGATCATTCTTCCTGAAATAAAACACAAAATAGATCACCAGCAACAAGGCCAGCAATCCAACCCCGATCAGCGCCGCATTGGGATCCTTGATGATCACCCCTGCCGCCACCATGAAATAGCTGAACACGAAAAAGGAAGCGAACAGGGGCGTGAACTGATTCCAGGTCCCGGTGATCATGTGCTGGTTCTGCATTCTTTTTCTGAGGATGAAGATGGTGGCCGCGGAAGTGCTCATCCCGATGCTGTCCAGGAACATGGTAAAATTCAGGATATTGTCCACTCCCTTTCCAAAAAAGGTGATCACGATGGTGATCAGGGCGAAAGTGGTCAGTCCGGCGACCAGTGCCTGTGTCTTTGGACTGCGATAGGAGAATATCTTCGGAAACACTTTGTCCATGCTCATCGCATACATCACCCGGGGATTACTCATGAGCAGGATATTGACATAGGCCAGTACCGACAGGAACATGAGCGCATCGAACACTTTTCCGCCGGCTTTTCCGAACCAGGCCTCGCAAAGGAGGGAGCCGATGGCGCTGGCATTCTTCATTTTATCATAGCCGATCACCTGGGTATAGGAATAATTGATCAGCAGGTACAACACGACCACGATGATGATGCCGATGATGATCCCTTTGGGCAGGATCCGGGTATTCTTTACTTCCGCACCGAAATTGATCGTCTGCTGGTAACCGCCGTAAGAGAAACAGACCGGTATCAGGCAGATCAGGAACAGGGATAGGCCGTTCTTGTCGGCCAGGGTGAACAGGGGCGCGTTTTGTTCATAACCATGCGGCTCAATGACCACGCCTTTGAAAATGCTGGCGATCAAGAGCAACACCAGTCCGATCTTGATCACGATCAGGATGTTCTGGGTGCGGCTGCTGGTCTTCAATCCCATCAGGTTGACCCCGTAGAACAGGGCGACAGCGATGATGGAGATGCCCGTATTGAAATAAATGCCTGAAGGCGCGCCAAACAACAGGTCGCTCACATAATCGGCGCCGATCAGCGCCACAACGGCCAGTGAAGCGGCGTTACTGATGAGGATGAGGGCATTGACCGTGAATCCGACGGCCGGATGGTAGCATTCGGCGAATACTTTATAATAGCCGCCCATGGAGGGAAGCCGGAGGCCGATCTCGGCGTAGGTCAGCGCTCCGCATAAAGCGATCAAACCACCCACGGTCCAAACCAGGAAAAATATGTTGCTGTTGCCCGAAGTGGCGGCAACTGAGGCGGGATTCCTGAAAATACCCATACCGATGACCAGGCTGACCACGATCATGGACAGATCGAACAGATTGAGTTGGTTTGATTTTGCTTGCATGCTGAAAAGATACTGAAAGGAGACAAATAAATATTGATTTCCGGGTGAATTTCAGTTCCCTATACCTGCCCGGATAAAAATCCTGAAATTTTTGCGCTAATTTTGCAGCATGATCCGGCAAGTTGTTTCTGCTATTCTTTTTGTGGTCTTTCTATTTCAAACCTTCAGCGGGTCGCTCATCGTATTTGATTATATCACAAATACGGCGTCCTATGCCAGAAACTGCATCAACAAGGCAAGGCCCAAACTGCACTGTAATGGCAAATGCCAGATGATGAAAAAACTTCAGCAGGAAGAAAAAAAGGACCAGCAGTGCCCTGAACGCAAAACAGAGACCAATGAACTGGTGTTCTCTTCGGTATCCGGCTTTCAGTTACCGGAGTTGTTTTATATAACCCTTCCCGGAATGGTTTCTTTTGAAAGAAGTCATCCCCTGACCGACAGGTCATTCGATTTTTTCCATCCTCCGCAGGCCTGATTGTTCTTCAATCCACAGCCATCGCTATTATTCATTAAATTAATTATTTAGTATGAAAGCTATTCATATGCTCATATGCCTTTGCATGGTCATGGGCTTCGGTTCATGCAAAAAAAGTACAGACGAGGACCTGAGTGTTCCTGTAGTCACCCTTAGTTCGCCGGTTGCCAGCCAGTCCTATGCCGGCGGCGGTACGGTCTCCATTAACGGTACCGTTACCGATAACAGTTTGCATGAACTGGAGATCACCATCACCAACAATGCGACCAGCGCCGTTCTCTATACAAAAACCATCAGTGTTCATAATCTGACCAGTTATACTATTAATGAAAACTGGATCAATTCGGTAGCGGTGCTGACCAACGCCACGTTAAAAGTGGAAGCCCATGACCATAGCGAGAATCATGGAGAGAAAACGGTACAGATCATCCTGAATCCATAGTTCTGGGTTTTGCAGGCTAAACCGGCCCGGATGTTCCATAACGGCAAACAATTTAATAACCCAATTCAAAATATGATGAAATACAGTCTGATCCTAACAGCCCTGGTAGTACTTTCCTGTACGGCAAAAGAAAAGGAAAAAAAAGAGCCTGTGATGATACAAAAAACAGATCCGGTATCAGCGGCTCCCAAACCATCTTTGGCAACGGTTGAACTCGATTCAAAAAAAGACCTGGTTTGCGGTATGCCGGTCAGGACCGGTGTTTCGGATACCGCGCATTTTAAAGGTAAAATTTACGGGTTTTGCGCCATCGAATGCAAGCAGGAGTTTGTGAGCAATCCATCGCTTTATATAGCGGATCAGTCAAAATCAAGTAAACAAAGCAATTAAAACATCAAATTGAAAAAAATGAAAAAGAAAATCATCGTACTGTTATTTACCGTACTGGCTATGATCACCATCACCATTGCGCAAACAACCAAAAAAACATGGCCGGAAATGAAGACCTTTCATTCCTTCATGTCATCCACTTTTCATCCGTCTGAAGATGGCGACCTGGTGCCTTTGAAGGCAAAGGCCGACAGTTTGCTGATAGCCGCCCAATCCTGGAAAGCATCAGCAATACCCTCCGATTTCAAACCGGAAGAAACCAGGGCCGCCCTGGATAAACTGGTTAAGCAGTGCCAGGCCATCAGGAATGCGGTTTCACAGAAATCGCCAGACGACAAACTTAAGAAAATGATCAAGGAAGCGCACGATACCTTCCATACCATCGTGGGAGAATGCCGTAAGGCGGAGGAATAAACCATGGTGCGTTTAGCCAGTTTACTGCCCGGGATTCAATATACCTGAATGAGGATCAACGGCAACATATAACTGCCCTTATAAAAAAATCATGCCAACTTCCTTCTTCATGAATGGAGTGGCAACATTAAAGCCTGAACCTCTGTTTCAGGCTTTTTTCTTGTACCGGGTTTAACAGGATAGGGCATTCCGGAAAGGATGAATTTAGAATTGGGCTGATTTCAGTTCTCATTACCGGCATCCTGTTCGGGACGCTATTAAAAAGGAAGGTTAGCTGCAAACCGGGTAAAATCACCTAATGCCACTGTTATGGCATCGTATTGAGTGAGGCCGCAAAGGATTACTTGCAGCGGGAATACGGCGACTGTGTTGGTCCCGCATGCTTCGAAGCGGTAAAAAATGAATGCCCTATAGCGGCAAAGCCATTACCTTTGCCCGAAAAATCGGCCGATGTTTGATTTTGGGGAAATAGCGCTGAAAGAGATCATCACGGTGAGTTTTACCCTGTTCGCGGTGATCGATATGCTGGGAAATATCCCGGTGCTGGCATCCCTACGGGCCAAGATGGGGGGAGAGATCAGGTCTCTGCAGGCCACATTGGCCTCGGGTGCTTTGATGATCCTGTTCCTGTTCATCGGCCGGCAATTCTTGCATATCCTGGGATTGGATGTTCAGTCCTTTGCGGTTGCCGGGAGTATCGTGATCTTCATCATCGGCCTGGAAATGGTCCTGGGGGTTGATTTTTTCAAGACCGACGGCAATCCCAAAAGCGGCAGCGTGGTACCGATCGCCTTTCCCCTGATCGCGGGCTCGGGAACGCTCACCACCATCATGAGCCTGAAGGCCAATTATGGCGATGTGAACATTTTTATCGGGATACTGGTCAATTGCATTGTGATCTTCCTGGTGCTCAAATCACTGAAATGGATCGAAAGGGTAATGGGCCCCAACGGGATGATCGTGATCAGAAAATTTTTTGGCGTAATATTGCTGGCCATTGCGGTGAAGATATTCGGCAGCAATTTTTCGCATTTGGGAAAATAGAGTTTAGAAGGCCTCGTCGTACAATGCCTGCCCGAACGGCAAAACCGTTCGGACGGGGATAGTATAATCCCGAAAGCTTTCGGGACGAAGCTCCAGATCCGGATTTAAAAAAAATAACAATTGATGTAAAGTAAAATAATGGCCTCGTCGTACAATGGATAGTATAAGAGTTTCCGAAGCTCCAGATCCAGGTTCGATTCCTGGCGAGGCCACTGACAAAAAAAAAGCCCTTCATTTTCTGAAGGGCTTTTTCATTAACTATAGATCCGTTCTATCGCTCCCTTATACTTTTCCATGATCACTTTACGCTTCAGTTTGAGCGTTGGCGTGAGTTCGCCGGTCTCGATGGTCCACTCGCGGGGCACCAGCTCGAATTTCTTCACCTGTTCGACATGGTTGAAGAAAGTATTGAAGGAGTCGATCAGTTCTTTATACAGGTCTAATACCTTGGGATTGTTCACGGCGTCTTCCATGGTCGTGAACGGGATGCCCTTGTGGACCATCCATTCACGGAGATTGGGTTCTGAAGGAACGATCAGCGCACCGACGAATTTCTGTTCGGCGCCCACGATCATCATCTGTTCCACAAAGGGAGATTCCTTCATTTTATTCTCGATCGGTTGCGGCGCCACGTATTTGCCGCCACTGGTCTTGAACAGTTCTTTTTTCCGGTCGGTGATCTTCAGGAATTTGCCGTCTTCAAAGATGCCGATATCGCCGGTATGCAACCAGCCGTCGATGACGGTCTCAGCGGTCAGGTCGGGCCGCTTATAATAACCCAGCATCACGCTGGGGCCTTTTACACAGATCTCACCATCCGCCTCCAGTTTCACTTCCTGGCCATGAATGACCGGGCCAACAGTCCCGAATTTGGTGCCGCCCCTGGCTTTGCAGTTCACACTGATGACCGGGCTGTTTTCAGTAGGACCGTAACCCTCATAAATAGGTATTCTCGCGGCTGTGAAGATGCGGATCAGCCGAACCTGGCAGGCCGCTCCACCAGTCACGATGAATTCAACCTGGTTACCCAGGGCCTCGCGCCATTTGCTGAAGATGAGTTTATTGGCGATGGCCAGCTGTATATGGTACCAGGCGCCATTGGATTTGATATTGTCATATTGATTGGCCAGTTTCACCGACCAGTCGAACAGGGTCCTTTTGAACCCGGTGAGCTCGGCTCCCTTGGCCATTATCTTTTCGTAGGTCTTCTCGAGCAAACGGGGAACCGTGCAAAACAAGTTGGGCCGGACCTCTTTCAGGTTCTCCGGGATCGTATCGAGGTTTTCGGCGTAGTAGATGGAGATGCCGCTGGTGATGTAGATCAGCGATACCATCCGCTCAAAGATGTGGTTAAGGGGCAGGAAACTCAGGGAACGGGCGTCAACACGGTCTTCGAAGGGAAAACTCTTCTTCGAGTTGATCACATTGGTCACGATGTTCCGGTGGCTCAGCATGACGCCTTTCGGTGTACCGGTGGTGCCGGAGGTATAGATGATGGTGGCGCAATGTTCGGGAAGGATCGTGCTTTTCACCGATTCCATCCTGGCCAGGTCTTCAGGACCAACCGTCCCGGTGATCTTTTTCCAGTGATCCACCCCCGGCAGGTCATCAAAGCTGTATACGTTCAACAGGCTGGGGACACGGTTGCGGAGTGCATTTACCTTGTCGAGGATCTCCTGTCCGCTGATGAATACATATTTTACCGTGGCGTCATTGAAGATGAATTCCAGTTCGTTGATGTTGGTAGTGGGATAGATGGGGCAGAGCAAGGCGCCGATCTGCTGGCAGGCCATGTCCAGCATCAGCCACTCCGGACGGTTCTTGGAGATGAGCGCGATCTTGTCCTGGTTCTCAACGGTCATATCCTGTCCGCTGACCCCCAGTTTCAACAGGCCGGCGCTCAGTTCATTCACCGTCTTTTGTACCTGGCTGGTAGAGTAAGAAACCCAGGTTCCGTTTTCCTTGCCGCAAAACATATCGGGTTTCGGAAATTTCTTCAACTGGTATTCTAGGCTATCGAATATCCTGGATTGTTCATTCATAAGCAAGCAATATTTCTGAGAAAGGATCTTATTTATCCTTATTTTTCAACTTTTCGTATTCTTTTTCCACGAGGTCCTTACGGCTTCCGCCATAGGCGTTCAGGTACTGGTAAACCAGGCCGATCCCCCAACCGATCATCACCCAAATGGGCCAGGGCATGCCATGTCCTCCATTGTGACGTCCGGAAGTGAACCACCAGATGAACCAAAGGAATGCATTGACAATAAAATAGGAAACCAGGCTGCGTTGAAAATCAGCCCTTTTCCTGGCCAGGCGCCAGAGTTTCTCATCACGTTGTTCTTCCATAAACCGGTTTGTGAAACAAGTTAATGAAAATAATGAATTTTTGGTTAAAGAACAGGGAGATGGACCGTCAATTGGTTTGATGATAATACTGTCCCAGGGGTACTTTATAAATGCGGCCCGACTGGAAGCGGATCAGTTCACCGTATTCCTGGGCATGGGTGGTGGTCCAGTTCTGGTAAACGGGCAGACTTTGCGCCGCAGTGAAGATCCATTGGTTATAGGCGTCGAACATGCCTTCCTGTAACAGTTGCTGATGCAGTTCGAATAGTTTGAAAGGGTATTTTTTCGCATTCTCGGGGTACCATTCCAGGATGAATCGGGTACGGATCATGGTCAGTGATTCCGTGGTGATTCCCATAGCGGCGATCTGGCTTTGTTTGTTCATGGTCTGCAGGTAAGCGGCCGTAAAGCTGTTAGGATCCGTGATGCCTTTTTCCAGGTCCACTTCGGCAAAGAGTTTCTTATAGCCTTCGAGGAGGATGTTCTTCACTTCGCCGGCCAGGCTGCTCCGGGGTTCGATATTGAGGAAGGTCTCGCCGTAAAGCAGGCTCCAGATCTTGTCGGTGCTGAAATAATAGAACAGGCAGGCGTTGTAATAATTTTTTGAGAATCCGGGATCGGTCTCAATACCTTTTTCCCAGTATTTGATGGCGGTATAATCTTTCTTGGTCCAGAGCAGTTCCCCCAGTTCATTGTACAGGGGTCCGCTCGAAGGGAATTTTTTCAGGCCCTTACGATAGACCTTTTCACATTCCTTCACTTCATCCAGGACCATGTAGATATCCCCGGCGACCTGGAAACACTGGTCGTCGGCGTCTTCGCTCTCCAGCAAAGGTTTGTAGATCTCCAGCGCTTTGGCGTAATCCTTGGCGAAATAATAATTGAGTCCCAGGCTCTTGCTCACTTCCATATTGCCGGGTTGCAGCTTATGCGCCCGGTTGAGTACCAGGATGGCATTGGCATAATCGCCCTGGGTCATGAAGATGCGGGCGGTCTCCTGCAATTGGTTGACATCCTGTGCCCATGCGGAGGAGGCCAGGAAGCTGAAACCGATCATCAAAACGAAGGCCCTGATTTTTCCCATCATGATAAATTTACAATGAAAATGCATACTCTTTCGCATTTGCCGGGATCTGTTAAAAGCTATCCACCAAATGGGTGAGCAGGCCGTCCCTTAATTTGGGTTCGAACCAGGTGCTTTTAGGCGGCATCACCTGGCCGCTGTCGGCAATGTCGAATAATTGCCGGATACTCACCGGGTGCAGGGAGAAAGCGATGGCGGCATCTCCGCTGTCTACGCGGTTCTCCAGTTCCACCAACCCGCGGATGCCTCCCACGAAATCGATGCGCTTGTCGGTGCGCTGATCGCGGATGTGGAGGATGGGATCCAGCAGGTTGTTTTGCAGGATGGTCACATCCAGCACACCGATCGGATCTTCGGTGAATGTGCCGGGCAATGCGGTGAGCTGGTACCATTGTTTATTGAGGTACATGCCGAAATCGTGGAGCTGTAATGGGGAAAAGGCTTTTTCCGTTTTCATCACGGAGAATTTTTTCTCGATGGCCTGTAGCAGGTCGGATTCGGACAAACCATTCAGGTCTTTCACCACCCGGTTATAATCCATGATGTGCAATTGGTCGGAAGGGAATAGGGTGGTCAGGAAATAATTGGATACCGGTCCGCCGGTCTTCACCAGTTCAGCCCTGACCTTGGCCGCCGATGCGGCACGGTGATGACCGTCGGCGATATAGGTACAGGGAACCAGCTCTTTGAATAAGCGGGTGATCTTTTGAATGGCCTCATCATCGTTCACCACCCAAACGGTATGGCCCACACCATCCTCGGCGATGAAATCATAGACGGGGCTCCGTTCTTTTTTCCAGTCGTTGATCACCTGGTCGATGGCTTCCTCATTCCGGTAGGCGATGAAGACATTTCCGGTCTGTGCCCCGGTGGTCTTGATGTGGTTGATGCGGTCCTGCTCTTTTTCCGGTCGGGTGAATTCGTGTTTCTTGATCAGGTCGTTGTTGTAGTCATTGATCGAGCTGCCGCAGACCAGCCCGGTCTGGCTTTTTCCGTTCATCACCAACTGGTATATATAGTAACAGGCTTTGTTCTCCAGGAACAGGAATTTGCGGCTGATGAAGGTATCGAGGTTTTCTTTGGCCTTGTCATAGACCAGTTGGCTGTGTACATCGGTGTCCTCGGGCAGGTCGATCTCGCTCTTGGTGATGTGCAGAAAGCTGAGCGGGTTCCCCTGTGCTTCGGTCCGCGCTTCCAGGCTGTTCAGTACATCATAGGGACGGGAAGCTACCTGGCGGGCCAGTTGGGCCTCGGGGCGAAGCGCTTTGAAGGGTTGTATGGAGATCATGTGATTCAATGGTTGTTTAAGGTACGGAATTGGGTCAAGCTCTGCTGGCGGCGAATTCGTCCATGAGCTCAACCAGGAATTCGACACTGCTGACGGGCAGTGCATTGTATAAGGAAGCCCGGAACCCGCCCACCAGCCGATGGCCCTTGATACCCACGATCCCCTGGTTCCTGGCATAGGTTGAAAAATCTTCTTCTACGGATGCGTCCTTCGCGATGAAACAGACATTCATCTTGCTGCGGTCGGCTTTCTCCACGGTTCCCGTGAACAAAGGGTTCCGGTCGATGGCTTCATAGAGCAGGGCCGCTTTCCGGTTATTGCGTTCTTCGATCGCGTCAATACCGCCTTCCGCTTTCAGCCAGCGAAGCGTGAGCATACTGACATAGATGGCGAAGACGGGAGGGGTGTTGAGCAGACTTCCTTCCTTGATATGGTTTCGGTAATCCATGATGGTGGGGATCGCTCTTTTGATCCGTCCCAGGATATTCTTGTTCACCACCACCAGGTTCACACCGGCCGGTCCCATGTTCTTTTGCGCCCCCGCGTAGATCAGGCTGAAGGCATTGAAATCAAGCTGACGGCTGAAAATGTCGCTGCTCATATCGGCCACCAGTGCATTACTGGTGTGCGGGATCTTCTGCCATTGGGTTCCGTAAATGGTGTTATTGGTGGTGATGTGGAAGTATTTGGCGTCATTAGGTACGGCAAAATCACGCGGAATATAGCGGTAATCCTCTTCCTTGCTGGTGCATACGATCTCGGTCTTGCCGAAGAGCTTGGCCTCCTTAATGGCTTTGGCGCTCCATACGCCGGTATCGGCATAAGCGGCCGTTTCCTTGTCGTCGAGCAGGTTCATGGGTACCTGCATGAACTGGGTGGAAGCGCCGCCGTGCAGGAACAGCACTTCATGATCGGAATCCAGTTGCATCAGATCCTTCACCAATGACCGGGCCTCGTCCATGATGGCCTGGAAGGTGGGGGTACGGTGGCCGATCTCCAGCAGCGATAACCCGGTATGGTCATAGTCCAGGACGGCCTGGGCCGACTGTTCAAAAACGATCCTGGGTAAGATGGAAGGGCCTGCGTTAAAATTGTGGATCACGGCTACTGATTGAATAAGGGATAAAATTTCAGCCGCAAAAATACCTAATTGCCTGCAAACCGGCCGGTCAAATTGCCTTTTCGCCCGAAGGGGTTGCTCACCGGGCATTTCGGGTGATATCCGGTCTTCATTCTGTTCTTCCGATCATGGTATTGCCCTTTTTCCATCCTTCATCCATCATGTTGAACAGGTTAAGGTCTTCGGCCGTGAAGTGGGTTTGTTCCAGCTCCTTAAGTCCGGGTTGACCGGCATTGACCCAGGCGGTGAACCAGAGGGAGGCGATGGACTGAATGGACTGCCGCATCCTTCTTTCCACCATGCCATTGAGCATCTTGTCGTAGGCGATGGTAAAGCCGGTCGAATATTGCCGGATGAGTTTAGGGATCGTTCCCATGTTGCGTTCTTCAAAAGCGTATTTCCGGTCGCCGGGGAATTGTTGGCTCAGTATCTTTTCGAATTGGAGGACCGAATCTGCGGCCTTGGCGCTTTCGAGTACCCGTTTCCAGATGAAGTCGCCGGGGTTGCGGAGGTATTGCGCTTTTCCGATGATGAAATCGAAACCATCAGACAGGTTGTTTTTTTCGGCGAGCAGTTCGGGCACCCGGCTTTCCCAAAATGCATGGATGCCTTTCTGGTTGCTGAATTGTCCGTTGTGGTTGCTGTTGGTATGCAGCGGCACATGGGCATCGGCCACATAATGTCCCAGTTCGGCCGAACAGATGAGGACCTGTCCATAGTTCTTTTCCCGGAAGGCCCTGGTCAGACGGCTCAGCATGAACTGGACCTGCCAGGGAACGATGCCGCGGGACAATAAACTGTCTTCACCATATTTTGCAACAGCCTCTGTCCATTTGCGGGGTAATGAATCATAAGGGTAGGGGCCATAGAGGTCCAGGTCGATATAATGTTTAAATCCTTCTCCCGGAACGGCATAGCGTCTTTTGTCCGGGTCTACGGCGTGTTCGCTGATGAATTGGATGCGCGGCTTATAAAAGAACAGCATTTCGGGAGGCAACAGGAAGACGGCGATGTAATTGATCTTCTGGTGGCCGTAGAATCCCCAGCAAAAACTGTTGAGGCTTTGAAGAAGGGATAAGAGGAGCAGGGCGAGTGGCGGAAGGGTAGGTTTCATGTCAAGGGGTTTGACCGAAAGTACCCTGGAGCCGGGATGTTCAGCAGGTAGTTTTTCTTTCCGCAAACGTTTTTTTTCTCCTAAACATCCGACTCGTCAATATCGGTGACCCCGCCGCTTACGGCGAATTTCATGGTCTGTGAAGCGCTGATATTACTGATGGGCCTGACCCTGTTCTTGGGTATGACGTATACATTGCCGGCTACCGAATAGGCCATGGGAATATAGACCGTCACATAATCTTTCAGTCCGAAGTCCGCCATATCCTCCCGGGTGATGAATCCGAAACGCCATACATCATTGTCGTCCACATTGGCCAGTACGTGCTTGGTGAATTTCTTCTTATCCCCGGCAAAAGCCTCAAAAAAGTCGCGGGTGGTGGCGTAGATATGCTTGATACCCGGGGTTTTTTCCAGCAATTTGTCGAGAAAACTGACGATACGCCCGGTGATGAAGAAGGAACTGAAATACCCGATGACCACGATGGCGACGATGATGACCACGAAGCCGATACCGTAATTGCGGACATGCACCACCCCGTTGGGATCGGTGACCGTGAAGATCGGCAGCCAGTTGTCGATCGTGGACACCACGAAGTAGATCGAATAAGCCGTAATGGCCACGGGCGCCAGTATCAGCAGGCCCTGGAAGAAATACTGAAGCAGTTTACGGTAATGAAATGGCTTTTTCATGCGTGTTCGGTTTAGAGGGCAAAGATAGTTGTTTAGCAAGGGTTGCGGGAGACCCCCGGAAGGCGGATGCCGGGGGGCCGGGGATTAAAATAATGTTATGAATGGTAAAAATAAATGATGGAAACTATTATTACATCAAAAGTTTCCTTAGTTTTGTGCCCCATTATGACAGACCTGGCAACCAAGGAACGGATCAAAGAAACGGCTCATGGCCTGGTGATGCAATACGGCATCCGTAGCGTGAGCATGGACGATATCGCCAATGCCCTGGGCATGAGCAAGAAGACCATTTACCAGTATTTCGCTGACAAGGACGAACTGGTGGTGGCCGTGGTGGGTGATGTGATCCGCAAAAGCGAACAGGATTGCGAGCGGGATCAGGCACAGGCGGAGAACGCCATTCACGAGATCTTCCTGGCCATGGAAATGGTGGTGGAGATGTTTCGGTCCATGAACCCCTCGATCGTGTACGACATGCATAAGTACCATCCCAACGCGTTCAGGCTCTTCCAGCAACATAAGAATGAATACCTCTACAATGTGATGAAGGAGAATATTCTGAAAGGGATAAAAGAGGAACTGTACCGCCCCGAGATCGATGTGGAGATCATGGCAAGGTTCAGAGTGGAAAGCATCATGGTCACCTTCAACCCCGAATTCCAGCGCAGCCTGAAAAATTCCATGGCCGAGATCCAGACCGAACTGATCATTCATTTCTTGTACGGCTTGGTCACCCTCAAAGGATACAAACTCATTTTAAAATATCAACAAGCCCGAATCAATAAAGAAGGAAAGTGATGAAAACAAAAAAAACAGCGAGCCTGGTGGCCATACTTATATTGTTCGTCCAGGGAATCTCTGCTCAAACCAAATCCGTGATACCGGTCACTGCGAAGCAGGCGGTGGACATCGCCTTTAAGAATGTGACCGAGATCAAAAACGCCAGGATCGATTACGACCTGCAAAAGGCCAAGAACAAGGAATATACTTCTGCGGCTTACCCGCAGATCAATGCCACAATGGGGATGAACCATTATTTTTCCCAGCCTACGATCGATTTCGCCAATTCCAATTATTACCTCTATAACGACCTGATCAACCAAGGGGTGAAAGGCGCTAATGGCAGCACCATCATCCGGCCGGCCAGCGCGGTAGACCCTTCGCTTGATTTTTCCTTTGTCTATCCCTGGAACATGAACGCCGGCGTTCAACTGAACCAGCTGCTGTTCCAGCCTGATGTGTTCATCGCCCTTAAAGCCCGCAAGCGCCTGATGGCTTTTGCCGAAAGCAATATCAGCATCAAGGAAGACGAGGTGAAACTGAATGTCTACAAGACCTATTATGCGGTACTGATCGCGGAGAAACAAATGATCTACCTCAGGGAAAGCATCAGCCGGCTGGAAAAACTGGTGCACGACCAGACGGAGATCTTCAAGAACGGTTTCGCTGAAAGGCTGGATATCGACAAGACCAATGTATCCCTCAATAACCTGAAGGCCACCTCCTATCAATTGCAGAACGGCATCGACATCAATTATATGGTCTTGAAGAATGCCATGGGACTGAAACAAACGGACAGCCTGGCATTGAAGGATACCCTCAGCACCGATATGGTGAAAGGCGACCTGCTGGCCAATGACAATTTCAATTATGATGAACGCAGCGAGATCAGGATGCTCAAAAGGACGAGCGATCTGTTGAAACTGGATGTGCGCCGCAACAAGCTCAGTAAATATCCCACGCTGGCGCTTTTCGGTCAGTTCAACAGCCAGGCGCAACGGAATAGTTTCGATTTTTACAAGGATAAGAAATGGATCAACACCACCCTGGTGGGCATCAACATCTCTTTGCCCCTGTATAACGGCAGCATCCGAAAACACAAACTGGAACAGGCCAAACTCAATGTCCAGAAGAACGACAATACCATTGAGCGGGTGAAGGAGATGATCGACCTGGAACAGGGCGCGGCCAAAAAGACCTATACCAATTCGGTCCTGGCTCTGGATGTTCAGGAAAGGAACATGGTCCTGGCCAAAAAGGTCTTCGAGACCACCAAGAAGAAATACGAACAGGGACTGGGCAGCAGCTTTGAGATCCTGATGGCCGATTCGGAACTGCAACAGGCCAACGGCAATTATTTCAAAGCCTTGTACGACGCCACCATCGCCAGGATCAGCTACCTGAAATCGGTGGGTAAACTCTAAAAGCAATTTGATTTAAAACAATATAATAAGCAACTGATGAGAAATTATTTACTGACCGGCGCCTTGGCCATCGTTATCCTGTCGTCCTGCAGCAACAGTTCCAAGGATGGAAACGCCGCCATCAATGATAAAAAGGCCGAGCTGGAGAAACTCAAGTCCTCCAAGAACAAGACGGAAGCCGAGATCAAAAAACTGCAGGATGAGCTGGCCCGCATCGATACCAGTTCCGCTAACAGCAAGGTCAAGCTGGTGGGCGTGGCGAATGTGACCACCCAGGATTTCAAGCATTATATCGACCTGCAGGGACATGTGGATGCCGATAATATATCCTACATCTCTCCCCGCATGGGACCCGGACAGGTGAAAGCGGTTTACGTGGTGCAGGGACAATTCGTAAAAAAAGGCCAGCTCCTGCTGAAGCTCGATGACGCCATCATTCGACAGCAGGTGGTGGTTGCGAAACAACAACTGGAAGGCATCAAGACACAACTCGGTTTCGCCCGCAACATCTACCAGCGCCAGAAGAATCTCTGGGACCAGGGTATTGGTACCGAAGTACAGCTCATTACCGCCAAGACCAATGTGGAAAGCCTGGAGAACCAGTTGCTCGCCTCCAATGAACAAGTGAAAGTGGCGGTGGAACAACTCAACACCTCGAATGTATACAGTGATGTGAACGGTATCGCCGATATCGTCAGCATACGGGTTGGGGAGACCTTCACCGGTATGACGGCCATGGGGCCCCAGATCAAGATCGTGAATACCAGCAGTCTGAAAGTGGTAACGAACATACCCGAGAACTACCTCACCCGGCTTCGCCGCGGATCGATCACCGAGATCACCATTCCCGATGCCAATAAGAAGATCACTTCATCCATATCCCTGATCAGCCAGTCGGTGGACGCCACTTCACGCGGTTTTATCGCGGAAGCCAAGATCCCTTATGACGCCGTGCTTAAACCCAACCAGTCGGCCATCATGCGCATCCTGGATTACAGTGCGCCCAATGCCGTGGTCATCCCGGTGAATGCGGTGCAGAACGATGAAAGCGGTAAATACGTATTTGTAATGCAAAAGCTCAGCAACGGAAAAACCGTGGCCAAAAAGAAGAATGTGGTGATTGGCGAAGTCTACGGCAACCAGGTGGAGATCAAGGGCGGCCTCCAGGCCGGTGAGCAACTGATCACGGAAGGGTACCAGAATATCTATGAGGGGCAGCTGATCGCGACGGAGATACAATAATACCTCACCCCAGCCCCTCTCCTGAAGGAGAGGGAACTCGTAGGATAGAGTAAAACAATTTTAAGTTTCTTTCTGAACGCAAATGGTTAATTCGTTTATTGTTGAAGAAGGAATTTATAATGATGTGGATGATAAATTGCCAGGATATGATTGAAGTACCGCTCCCTCTACTTCAGGAGAAGGAGGGGAAATAGCTGAATAAAAAAATGAAGTACAAGAGTGGGACGCCATGGAAGATGATGATATAACTAACTGATGAATACAAAATTATTTTTATGAGTTTCATAGAAGGTGTAAGTAAAAAATTCAAGGAGTTCGCTCCTACCAGCTGGGCCATCAACAACCGGACGGCCATCTATATCATCGCGATACTGATCTCGGCATACGGACTGGTGAAGTTCAATACCCTGCCCAAGGAGCAGTTCCCCGATATCGTGGTGCCTACCATCAGCATCAGCACGGTCTATGTGGGCAATTCGCCCAAGGACATCGAGAACCTGGTGACCCGGCCCATCGAGAAGCAACTCAAGGGGATCAGCGGCGCCAAAGTGAAGAAGATCACCAGTACCTCCCAGACCGATTTCAGCCTGATCGTGATCGAGTTCGATACGGATGTGAAGACCGAGATCGCCAAGCAGAAAGTGAAGGACGCGATCGATAAGGCGAAATCCGACCTGCCCAACGACCTCACCGTGCAACCCAACGTACAGGAATTCGCCTTCAGCGAAATGCCCATCATGTTCGTGAACGTGAGCGGCGATTTCGACGGCATCAAGCTGAAATACTATGCCGATAAACTGCAGGACAAGTTCGAAGAACTCTCCGAGATCACCCGTGCCGAGATCGTCGGAGCGCCGGAAAGGGAGATCCAGATCAATGTGGATCCCTACAAGATGCAGGCGGCCCGGATCAGTTTCATGGACATTGAAAATGCCGTGAGCCGCGAGAACCGCGACATCACCGGCGGGTTGATCGAAGTGGGGAATATGAAACGGACCCTGAAAGTGAGCGGACAGTTCACCAGCGCGCTCAACCTGCAGAACATCATCGTGCGCAGTAGCGCCAGGGGCGCTTCTGTTTACCTGCGGGATATCGCTACATTAAAAGATACCATCAAGGAAAAAGAAAGTTACGCCCGCCTCGACGGAAAGAATGTAGTGACGCTCAATATTGTGAAACGTGCCGGCGAGAACCTCATCAGCGCGGCCGGGAAGATCAAGGACATCGTGGCGCAAATGAAAAAGGATGAGGTGCTCCCCCGGGACCTGAAAGTGGTGATCACCGGCGACCAGAGCAAGGCCACCGCCACCTCTTTCAACGAACTGGTCAATACCATCATCATCGGTTTCATCCTGGTGCTCGTGGTTCTGATGTTCTTCATGGGAGTGACCAACGCCTTTTTCGTCGCTCTCAGCGTACCGCTCAGTGTATTCGTCGCCTTCCTGTTCCTGCCCGTGGCGGATGGCATCATCGGAACCACTGTAACCCTCAATTTCATCGTACTATTCGCCCTCTTGTTCGGATTGGGGATCATCGTCGACGACGCCATCGTGGTGATCGAGAATACCCACCGGATCTATAATAACGGCAAGATCCCGATCATACGAAGCGCCAAGGAAGCGGCGGGTGAGATCTTCATTCCCGTACTGGCCGGTACGGCAACCACGCTGGCGCCGTTCTTCCCCTTATTGTTCTGGAAAGGCATCATCGGCAAGTTCATGATCTACCTGCCTACGATGCTCATCCTGACGCTGGCCGCATCCCTGATCGTAGCCTTTATCTTCAACCCCGTTTTCGCCGTCAGCTTCATGAAGCCCGAAGGAAAAGAATTCGACAAGCCGAAGATGCAGTTGTTCAGGGTGCCCGCGTTCTGGGGCACCATCATTGTCGCACTGATCCTGCACGTGGTGGGTTGGCACGGTTTCGCCAATTTCCTGCTGTTCATGGCCCTGCTGGCCGTTTTCAACCGCTTCATCATCAGGGATGTCATCCATAATTTTCAACACCGGGTATTACCGGGCCTGATGAACCGTTACGAAAAACTATTGCGCTGGGTGCTGAAAGGAACCCGCCCGGCCTGGCTGCTGGTCTCCCTGTTCCTGTTGTTCCCGCTTTCCATCGCCTTGTTGATGGCCCGCGGCAACAAGTCCACTTTCTTTCCCGACGGGGATCCCAACTTCATTTATGTTTACTTGAAAATGCCCGTGGGCACCAGTGTCGGAACCACCGACAGTGTCACCCGCATTTTGGAGAAGCGGGTCTATAAGGTGCTGGAAAAGGAAAATCCCGGTACCCCCGGCAGCATCGTGGAAAGCATCATCGCCAATGTGGCCAACAGCGCCAACAACCCGCGCAGCAATAACCGGAGTGTTCAGCCCAACCTCGGCAGGATACAGATCTCATTCGTGGAATTTGAAAAGCGGCACGGCAAACATACCCGGCCCTATATGGACGCGATACGCGAACAAATGAAGGGCATACCCGGGGCCAGTATCGAAGTGGCGAAGGAAGACGGAGGACCTCCAACCGACCCGCCCGTGAATATCGAGATCGCCGGCGACCAGTATGAAGTGATCGCCAAAGTGGCGAGCAATTTGTCGGCCTACCTGGACACCAACCAGGTGTATGGCATCGAGAACCTGAAGATGGATGTTGACCTGAACAGTCCGGAGATCACGATCAATGTGGACCGGGAGCGGGCCATGATGGAAGGGTTGAGTACGGCGCAGATCGGGATGGAGATACGCACCGCCGTATTCGGTAAGGAAGTCAGCAAGCTCAAGGACGGGGAAGAGGAATACAAGATCCAGTTACGGTACACCGACCTCTTGCGCAATAACATCACCGACCTGATGAACATGCGCATCACGTTCATGGACATGAATACCATGATGATCAAATCGGTCCCGGTGAGCGCGGTAGCCACCGTGGATTATACCAATACCTCCGGCGCTATCGCCCGGAAGAATGTGAAGCGGACGATCCAGCTGCAATCCAATGTACTGGATCCCACGATGGCGGGAAAAGTGAATGAGGAACTGGCCGCCAAGATCGCCGACTTCAAGACAAGGTCGAAGATACCGGCGGATGTTACGATCAAACAGACCGGCCAGGGTGAGCAGGAAAAGGAAACACAGGTCTTCCTGGGCACCGCATTGATCATTGCCCTGGGGTTGATCTTTTTGATACTTGTCTTGCAGTTCAACAGCATGAGCAAACCCTTCATCGTTTTGACCGAGATCTTCTTCTCCGTGATCGGGGTGTTGCTGGGTTATGCCTTCACGGGTATGACCATCGCCACCATCATGTTGGGGGTGGGTGTGGTCGGACTGGCGGGTATCGTGATCAAGAACGGCATCCTGCTCATCGAATTCACCGATGAGTTGAGACACCGGGGCGTTAAGACCCGAGAAGCGGCCATCCAGGCGGGAAAGATCCGGATCATCCCCGTATTGCTCACCGCGCTGGCCACCATGCTGGGACTATTGCCACTGGCGGTTGGTTTCAATATTGATTTCTTGTCCTTCTTCCAGACCCTCAACCCGCATATCTTCTTTGGTGGGGACAGCGTCGTGTTCTGGGGGCCACTGAGCTGGACCATCATATTCGGACTGATCTTCGCGTTCTTCCTCACCCTGATCATGGTGCCGAGCATGTACCTGATCGCGGAAAGGCTGCGCCGGCCGATGGAGCGTTTCTACGGCACCAAGTACATCGCCTTGCTGGGTTTCACCGGTCCGCTGTTCTTCCTTTTTGCCGGGATCATGTACGGCGTGAAGAGATTGCAGGGAAAGAAAGTGTGGAATGGGTTGATGAAAGACAGTAAGAAGGTTTGATCTGAAAATTTGTTGAGGAGATGATCAGACGATAATAAAGGAACTGATTAAGAATTGAACAGCCCCCGGATAATTACCGGGGGCTGTTTGGTTAAGTCGGAGACAGGGAGATGACTTTTTTCCTTAACTTAATGGGATTAAAATTTGTTTATGAAACAGGAGATCATCAACCTCTACGACGAGTACACCCATAAGCCGCTCAGCCGGAATGAGTTCATCAAAAAGCTGGTGGCCTTAACAGGCAGTATGGCAGCGGCGATGGCCGTTCTGCCGCAGATCGAAGTGAATTATGCCCATGCGGCAGTGACGCCCTCCGAGGATCTCTTCACGGAGACCGTCAGCTATCCCGGGATGCCCGGAAATATGCTGGCCTATGTGGCCCGGCCCAAAGAATTGAAAAAATACGCCGCCGTCATCGTCATCCACGAGAACCGCGGACTGAATGCCCATATTGAAGATGTGACCCGTCGGGCAGCCCGCGCCGGTTACCTCGCCATTGCGCCCAATGCTTTGTCGGCGTTGGGAGTGACACCCGCTACTGAGGATGAAGCCCGGGCGAAATTCCAGGAGCTTAAGGCCGAGAACAACCTGCAGAATTTCATCAATGTATTTGATCACTTGAAAACAAGGAATGATTTTAACGGCCATGCCGGCTGTGTTGGTTTTTGCTGGGGCGGCGCCATGGCCAATAACCTGGCCGTGAATGTACCTGCTTTAAAAGCCGCCGTAGCTTTTTACGGCAGGCAGCCGGCAGCGGAAGACGTGAGTAAGATCAAGGCGGCTTTGCAATTACATTATGCCGGACTCGATGAGCGCGTCAATGCCGGGATCCCGGCTTATGAAGAAGCGTTGAAGAAGAACAACATTACTTATGAGATCTATCAATACGAAGGCGTGAACCATGCTTTTCATAATGATACGGCACCTGCCCGGTACAATGAAGCCGCGGCCAAACTGGCCTGGCAGCGAACGATGGATTTTTTCGGGAAGTATTTATAGACTACCGTAGTCTAAAGACTACGGTAGTCTGAATACTACAATGGATCTTTTTGTGTATAAATGGGCCCGAACATTTCAAAGGCGCCTGATTTTTCCCATTCACCATAAATGGTAACCGGGCTTGAAAAGGAATCAAACTTCAACCAGGCAGGCAATAGGTCGAGTTGCCCTTCGGTAATGATTCCATTTTCCGGGTTTCGGTATGATCTAAGGGCCGCACTTTGTGAAGCGGCAATGGCAAATTGCGAACAGAACATTCGTGAAACGGAAGGAGGCCCGCCAATGGTGGAAAAGGCATTGGCATAAACCAGGGCTTTTTCCTTTGCTGAAGGCCCGAACCAGGAATTGGTCATAGCGGCTTCCGCCGGTATCAGGTATTTGATCCTTCCGGTACTCCAGTTGTCAGCGACCTCAGTGACCAAACGGGCAAAGGCCGTATCCTTTGGCCGGAATACATACCAGCTTTGATAATTGTGAGCGGCAAATAATCCCCATTTGGTGACGGAGGCGCCTTCCAGTGAAGTGCCATAGGCTTCCGCCACCATGCCGTTGCCCAGGTAGATACCCATATGAACTGCATTGGGGTTGCCTTTTGCAAGGGCCTTATGAAAGGCAGATTGTTCATTGTCCACCAGGTTATTCCATACCCCGGAACCTGCTTTGTACACCATTTGGCCGGCGGTGATCAGCTTCTCGAAAACAATACCGATTGTCGGGAGTCCCGTTTTATTGTCGGTACCCATATATTTGAATAAGAAATCTCCGGGGCGTAAAAAGCTGTCGATATTGGCCTGGGTTGCGATCATATTATTGCAGAGAGCCAGTAATCCGGCGGTCGTCATCGTATTTAGTCCCAGGGCTGTTTTATCCTCGAGCGTGGGGATCAGGATAGCCCCCAGTTGAGAGGAAAAGGAATCACAAACCGATTGAAGGTTTTTCCTCACAGAATCAAGATCTGGTTTATTGGGTGTTTGAAATCCGGGAAATGGCAGGTTGGTCTTGCTGTAGGTGTAGGCATTGATCTGTGCATGGATGAGGCGAGAGAGGTAGCTGCTTGCAAGTCCGGAAGGGGTGCTGGTCTCTTCAGGTAATTTGATCTGGTTGAAATATTTCCCTTCCCTTTCGTCTTTCCATTCAGGATCCAGGTTAGCCGACACGGGTTGATGATCGAGCAAAAAGGGATTTACGGTTGATCCTGTTAGCAAAAGGAATTTTTTCGCATACCGGATGCCGTCTTCCAGGCACATCAGCGCACAGACAGGATCAAAGGGCGGCCGGTCAGGCATATGTCCATCTTTGGCGTGCCCGGTAGGGGTATTATACGTCGTGAAGGAATCATAAGAGAGATGGTTATCCTCCCATTTGGCCAATGGGCCAAGGGTCCAGTGATGCCGGTGTGCCCAGGTGTCCTGCTGGTAATGAAGGAATATGCCAAGCAGGATCAGCTTGTTTCGGTAATTCGATTGTTGAAAGACCAGGTTGAAAAGCTGTTCCTTCCTGGCCAGTATGCCGGCAGCACTCATGTCGCCCTTATAGTCTAATGCATGCCAGATCCATTCTTCATCCACATTGGGATATATCCCGGAGACCGGGCCCACATTTCCATTCGCAACGGTCTCAGGCGAATCATCCATACCCTGGTCAACGGCGGCCACCAGTATAGCGTCTTTATCAGTAAAGCCGACCGATCTGAGCAAAACATAGGTCATTAAATAGTGCGTATCCTCATCATAGGCATAGGCTTTACCCGGACAAATTTGCATGGCAGAGAGCATGACACAAAAAAGAAAAAATCCGCGTGGGATAATAGTGATTATTTTTTTCATGATTCGCCTGGTTAAGCAGATCTGAGATCGGTTTGAAACCGGATGAAATGGCTGCCTGCGATAAAAAGAGTAAGGTAAATAAATGTCGCTGAATAAAGAAGTGGCAGGTTGATATTTGTACTTTCCAAACGGGACCTAAACGATTTGTCCCAATACACCGGGGGATGGTTACTGTCTGGAGAAAAAGTAAAGACTACCGTAGTCTTTAAGACTACGGTAGTCTGAATGAGATTATTTAAAATGCATGTCCTTCTTATTCCCTTCCACATCCAGCTCAACGATCTCGTAACCGAGTTTCTGGATCCCGGGAAGGATCTTCGCCTTATCACCCACCAGTAAAATGTTCATCTTATCCAGCACCAGCCATTTTTTACTAAGGGCAGCCATCTCTTTTTTGGTCAGGCCAGCCAGGATCTTGTTCTGCTGCTGTACAAAATTGCCGGGCAGGTTATAATCCAGGATACGACGGATAAAGCCGGCTTTCTGAACTCCGGTCTCGTATTGCAGGGCGTCGCGCTGACCGATCGCGTTCTTGGTAAAGGTCAGTTCCTCATCCGTGATCCCTTTTTCAGCGTATTCGCGGATGTCTTTGATGGTCTCAGCCAAAGCGCTGTCGGTGGCATCGGCGCGGATACCCGAACTAAAGGTATAGTTTCCGGTAAACTCATCTCCGCTGAATGAGGAACGGGCGCCGTAGGTCCAGCCTTTCTCTTCCCGAAGGTTCATGTTCAGACGGCTGTTGAAAGATCCGCCCAGCGCAAAGTTCATCAGCCCCGCCTTGTAATAATCTCCGGTTGCGTCGTACTTCAGACCGGTCACATAACCCACCCTGAATTCGGTCTGCGCACCCTTGGGCACATCCACCACGAAAATTTTTGTCTTATCAACAGCCGGTACCGCTTCCGGTTTGGGCAGGGTGATCTTTTTGTTGGGCAGTTTGTCCAGGAAAGCCAGTTTAGGCAGGATCTCGTTCTCCGTGATGTCGCCCACCACCACCACCTTGGTTCCCTGGGAGGTCATATAATCATTGTAATATTTCTGCACATCGGCCAGGGTCAGGTTCCTGATGGTGTATTCGGTTCCGTTATCACTCATGCCGAGTATGTTGTACGGACCATAATTGATTTTGTTATACACTTCCGTTGCGATCGTGGCAGGTTGCGATTTTGTTTGCTTGAACCTTTCCAGGGCCTGCTTTTGCAGGCGGTCGAAAGCCTCCGGCGTGAATTTTGGATTGAACAGCCTTTCCTGCAGCAGGTCGATGGTCTTGTCGAGGTTTTTCTTCAGGCACTGAACGTTCACATTCATGCTGTTCAGGTCATTGCTGAAGCTGATGTTGCTACCCAGCTTCTGCAGTTCAACGCTCAGCTGTTCAGCGGAATAATTTTTCGTGTCTTCGCCCATCATGCTGGCCACCATGCCGGCCAACCCGATCTTCGCCGTATCATTGGCCTGTGCGAGGTGACCGCCCGGAATGCTGATGGACAGGGTTACGGTGGGCAATTCGGCATTCATGGTGCCGATCATTTTAATGCCGTTGGGCAGGTCCTTTTTCCAGAACGGAGGAACCTTAACCACCGGGTTCGGACCATTGCCGGGTATCTTGGTCCGGTCGAAATTGTCCTTCCCCTTTGTATAGGTCAGGCCATTGTAACCATAATCCGGATGCTTATACATGGAAGGGTCGATCAGGTAATTATCGGGAGCCGCCACCCATTTATCCTTGTCTTTATCCTGGGCCTTGGTGAGCACGCTGACCGTAACGTTATGTTTGCCCTTGATGTATTCGTTGTACACCCTCCATACGTCTTCTTTGGTCACGGCACGAAAGCGCTCAAGCAATATGCTTATCATGTTAGGATTACCGGTGTAGGTCTGGAAAGCCGCCAGTTGCGAAACCTTTCCGGAAATACTTTGCAGGCGGTTCACGTAAGCGGCTTCCTGGCTCCCTTTGAATTTGTCGATATCCTCATCGGTGACCCCGCGTGCTTCGAAACTGGCGAGGGCCTGTTTGAGCAGGGAATCCATGGAGGCCAGCGATTTCCCCGGGTAAGGGGTGATGCTGAAGGAGAATTCCCCGGCCAGTTCATTCTGTGAACTGAACGCGCTTGCATTCAACGCTTTTTTGGTTTTCACCAGTTCCTGGTAAAGGATGGAGGTCTTGCCCCGGCCAAGGATCTCGGCAAGGCAGGATAGCGCCGCCTGGTCGGCATGATAATCCGGGACGGTGGTATAGGCCTTGCTCATTTGCGGGATACGGGCGTAATTATCGGTGAAAGAAACATAGCGGTCGCTTTCCAGTTCCACTTTAGGCAAAACGGTCTTTTCAACGGCCGGCCCCTTGGGAATGGAGCTGAAATATTTCTCCACCAGCCTGATCACTTCTGCCGTGTTGACATCGCCGCCGATGGTGAGGGTGGCGTTATTGGGCCCGTACCAGCGCAGGAAGAAATTTTTCAGGTCATTCACGTTAACCCGGTTCAGATCTTCGATATAACCGATGGTGAGCCAGCTGTAGGGATGGCCGTAAGGATATAGATTCTTGGCGGTGAACTCACGCACCAGTCCATAAGGACGGTTGTCGTAATTCTGCCCGCGTTCATTCTTCACGGTGCTGCGCTGGTTCTCGAATTTTTCCTGCGTAACGGCATCGAGCAGGAAGCCCATACGGTCGGATTCGAGCCAAAGCATTTTTTCCAGCTGGTTGCTCGGCACTGTTTCATAATAATTGGTGCGGTCGGTATTGGTGCTTCCGTTCAGGGTTCCGCCCGCGTCGGTGATGATCCCGAAGTGTTGCCCCTTTTTCACATGGTCGCTGCCTTCGAACATCATGTGTTCAAAGAAATGGGCGAAGCCGCTCTTGCCGATCTCTTCCCGGGCGCTGCCCACGTGGTAGGTCACGTCTACGTGCACGATGGGGTCGCTGTGGTCTTCCGTAATGATCACGGTAAGCCCGTTGGGAAGCACATATTTAGAATAAGGAATGATGAGCTCATTGCCCTTCCGCTCGATCTTTTCAACCAGGCGGGCTTGTCCGAGCACGGAATTCAGGCAAAAAAGGCCTGCCGCAGCCAGTATTAGAATTTTCATTCTCATGATTTGGTTTTTAGGAACTCAAATTAATCCAAAAACGGTGAGTAATCCAGCCGTTGGTCAAATAGTTTTATATTATCCTTGTCTTTCTGTATAATTTTGTCTAAAATAAATTCACCATGCGCAGTAACCATGAAATCGATTACCGTATTTACGGGGAAGAACTTCAGTTCGTAGAAATTGAACTGGATCCCAATGAGACCGCCATCGCCGAAAGCGGCGCCTTTATGATGATGGACAACGGCATTGAGATGAATACCCTATTCGGCGACGGCAGCCAGCAGCAGGATACCGGCTTCTTAGGCAAACTGTTCAGCGCCGGCAAACGCTTGCTGGTGGGGGAGAGCCTGTTCATGACGGCATTTACCAATGCCGGGCAGGGAAAGAAACGCGTCAGTTTCGCCGCGCCCTACACCGGAAAGATCATCGTGTTTGACCTGCAGCAGCTGGGCGGCAAGATCATCGCACAGAAAGACGCTTTCTTATGCGCCGCCAAGGGCGTGAGCATCGGCATTGAATTCCAGAAAAGACTGGGAACCGGCATTTTCGGTGGCGAAGGATTCATCATGGAAAAGCTGGAAGGCGACGGACTGGCTTTTGCCCATGCGGGAGGCTATGTGGTGGAAAGGGAATTGCAGGCCGGGGAGGTGTTAAAAGTGGATACCGGTTGCGTAGTGGCTTATACCGCCGGCATTGATTTCGACATCGAGTTCATCCGCGGGATCAAGAACTGGATGTTCGGCGGCGAAGGATTGTTCTTCGCCAAACTGCAGGGGCCTGGAAAAGTGTGGTTACAATCATTGCCCATCAGCCGCTTGGCGGGCCGGATCATGCAGTATGGAACGTACAATCGAAAGGAAGAAGGAAGTATCCTGGGCGGTTTGGGCAACCTGCTCGACGGAAAGGAATAAGGCAAATTGCCAATCCAGCAGGGGTATATTAATACCCTTCGCGATATTTCGGCAATGATTGTTCATAAAGATTACAGTGAAAAGGTTGCGCCGCTCCGCGGCGCATTCCTTTCAATCCGATTTATTCTACCAGGCTCGCGTCGCTAACGCGACGAAACCCTTCAATCCGATGTTTTCAGCCAGGTTCACATCGCTGTAATGGTGATGTTCCCATTTCGTTTTTTTTCTACCGGGCTCGTTTCGCTAACGCGATGAATCCCTCATTTCGATGTTTTCAGCCCGGTTCAAATCGCTGTAACGGTGATGTTCCTATTTCGTTTTCTCTCTGCCAGGATCAATCCGCTTTTTTCTACCGGGCTCGTGTCGCTAACGCGACTGATCCCTCATTTCGATGTTTTCATCCAGTTTCACATCGCTGAAATGGTGATGTTCCTATTTCGTTTTTTTTCTACCGGGCTCGTGTCGCTAACGCGACGAGGCATCTATTTTGTTGTTTATATCTATGCTCATGTTGAAAAACACTACGGAAAGCATTCCCATGATCCGTCGTAAAAGCCTTCGCTTCGTGAGTTCTCAGCCACGTAGTGGCAATCGCCTGGTAAAAAAGAGCCATCGTGTTGAATGCCGTCGCGTAGCGACGGAACAATGATTGTTGCATCGCTTGGATGATAATAGATTATAAAGATTCCAAGGAATAGGTTGCGCCGCTCCCCGGCGCATTCCATTCAATCCGTTTTTTTTCTACCGGGCTCGTGTCGCTAACGCGACTGATCCCTCATTTCGATGTTTTCAGCCAGGTTCACATCGCTGTAAAGGGGATGTTCCTATTTCGTTTTTTCTCTGCCAGGCTCAATCCGCATTATTCTACCGGGCTCGTGTCGCTAACGCGACTGATCCCTCATTTCGATGTTTTCAGCCAGTTTCACATCGCTGTAATGGGGATGTTCCCATTTCGTTTTTCTCTACCGGCTCAATTCGCTGACTCGACGATGCAACTATTTTGTTGTTTTCATCCATGCTCATGTTGAATAAAACTACGGAATGAATTCCTATCGTCCGCTGTAAAAGCCTTCGCCTCATGAGTTCTCAGCCACGTAGTGGCAATAGCCTGGTAGAAAAGAGCCATCGTGTTGAATACCGTCGCGTAGCGACGGAACAATAGAGGTATGCAAAATATCACATGTTGGATGAGGTAATCTCATGAAATAAATAGCGTTGGTCATATTCAAGACCCGACCTGTCCAATATCTCCCGGTATTCCTCAATAAACGTCTTCTTCCGGTGATGCATTTGTTGGTTATGCACATAGGCGATCAACCGGGGCAGATCAGTTTTAGAACAACTGAATGCCCCGAATCCATCCTGCCACCTGAATCGCCCGGGAACAAATCCTGATTTGTTGATCCAGGCAGATGAATCTCCTTTGATATCCTGCATCAGTTCTGATAGTGACTGGGTCGGCCGCATACCCAAAACCAAGTGCATATGGTCGGGCATCCCGTTAATCGCCAACGTCTTATGTCCGTTGTTGGCCGCGATGGCGATCATATACAGGTACAACCTTTCCTTCCAGCGGTCGCTGATCAGGGAAACCCGGTTTTGTACCGCAAAGACGATATGCAGATGGATCTGGGTGTAGGTATTCGCCATAATTTTTTTTTCAAATTTCCCCATTCCTCGTTCTGTAGCCATAGTGAAAAACCCGGGTTCTAAAAGATTTTTCTCCCTGGGATATCAGTTTTTTCCCTTTTAAATCAACTCTGGCTGACCTTTATTCAAAATTGCTCTGGAAGCGGATTTTCGTATGCACTTGAGGAGATCCACTTCCGGTTATGGATGCGTTAAAAAAAATCAGTAAAAATTTGGCTGTCCAATCATATTAATCGTATATTTGCGATATAAAATAAAAACATGGCCATTCATAAGAAAGAATCGTTCTCACAAAAAGAGCAGGACCTGGCCGAATTCGCCAAGGCCCTCGCCCACCCGGCACGGATCGCCATACTGAAAGTGCTGGCCCAGCACAATGAATG
This sequence comes from Chitinophagaceae bacterium, assembly GCA_016721725.1. Taxonomy (GTDB): domain Bacteria; phylum Bacteroidota; class Bacteroidia; order Chitinophagales; family Chitinophagaceae; genus Ferruginibacter. Next base: position 1,350,302 of record JADKHN010000001.1, read on the forward strand.
CATTTGCGGCCAGATCGTGGATGTTTTACCCCTGGCCCAAAGTACGGTTAGCCAGCATTTGAAAGAATTGAAGAACGCGGGATTGATCAACGGAACGGTTGATGGCCCCCGAAGCTGTTATTGCATCAACTGGAAGGCCTTCTCGACATTCATGGGCGAGTTCAGTTTTCTGTTCAATAAGCTCAAAGTGCAAAATGAAAAAGCCTGTTGTTAAACCCGATCATTAACATCAAAAAAAATAATGTCATGAACAACGAAACTCAGATCAAGGAATTAGTAAAGGAAAAATATGCCGCTATCGCGGAACAATCCAAAGACCAGAATAGTAGCTCCTGTTGTGGCGCTACCTCCTCCTGCTGCGGGGACGAAGTATACAATATCATGGCCGATGATTACACCAAAATGGAAGGCTATAACCCCGACGCCGACCTGGGACTGGGTTGCGGACTGCCCACCGAATTCGCCAAAATGAAGGCCGGTGATACGGTCATCGACCTGGGCAGCGGCGCCGGTAACGACGCCTTCATCGCCCGACGGGTGGTCGGCGACCAGGGCAAGGTACTGGGCATCGATTTCACGGAAGCGATGATCAGCCGGGCCAGGGCCAATGCGGAGAAACTCCAGTATAATAATGTTGAATTCCGGCTGGGGGATATAGACAGCATGCCGGTTACCGCCAATTACGCCGATGTGATCGTCAGCAACTGCGTGCTCAACCTGGTCCCCAACAAACACAAAGTATTCAGTGAGATCTATCGTGTTTTGAAACCCGGTGCTCATTTCTCCATCTCCGACATCGTGCTCGAAGGAGCGTTGCCGGCCAAATGGCGCGATGTGGCAGAATTCTATGCGGGTTGTGTGAGCGGCGCCGTACAAAAACAGGTTTACCTCGAAATGATCACTGATGCCGGTTTTAAAAATATCAGTTTGCAAAAGGAAAAAGAGATCATCATTCCGGATGATATATTGGGGAATTACCTGAGTACGGAAGAGATCGCCGAATACAAACAGGGCAAAACAAAGATCACCAGCATCACCCTCTATGCTGAAAAACCAGCCAAGGACGAACGCAAATGCTGTGAACCCGGAAGCGGGTGTTGTTAGTCACAATTTTCTAATCACAAAAAAGTAAAGCCATGAGCTTTGGCAAAGTCTAAAACTTTGCCAAAGCTTTTCAAATTCAACTGATGAAAAAGAAACTGCTTTTCGTCTGTATCGAAAACAGCAACCGCTCGCAAATGAGCCAGGCCTTTGCCACTATGCTCGGTGGTGAAGACGTTGAAGCCTTTAGCGCGGGGAGCAGGCCCAGCGGTATCGTAAACCCAAAAGCCATCGCCGCCATGAAGGAATTGGGTTACGATCTTTCGAAACACGATTCAAAATCTTTGGATGAGGTGAAGGCCTTTGCGCCTTTCGACGCGGTGGTGACGATGGGATGTGGCGATGCCTGTCCCTGGATGCCCGCCAAACAGTTCATCGACTGGCAGATCCCAGATCCGAAGTATATGGAACGAAAAGAATTTAATGAAGTGCGTGACCTGATCGCTAAAAAGGTCAAGGACCTCATCGAATCACTTAAATAAAAAAGATCCCGCTTGCGGGATCTTTTTTATATCATATAATATGTTCTATCGTTTACTGATCTTAGATAACAAACGAAGGATCTCCAGGTATAACCAAACAATGGTCACCAGCAGGCCGAAAGCTCCATACCATTCCATGTATTTAGGCGCGCCCAGTGCGGCTCCCTGCTCGATCATATCGAAATCAAGGATGAGGTTCAACGCGGCCAGCGCCACCACAAAAACGGAGAAGCCGATGCCCATGGCACTGCCTTCATGCAGGAAAGGGATATCGATACCGAACATGCCCAGCACCCAGCTGATCAGGTAAAATATGGCGATCCCGGCAGTTGCGGTAATCACGATAGACTTGAATTTCTCAGTGGCCCTGATGATCTTGAAACTATACAACAGGTACATCGCGATGGCGGTGCCAAAGGTTAGTCCTACAGCGTTGATCACGATACCCGGCGCCTGTTCTGCGAAGGCGAAATTATAATAGGCCGAAATGGCGCCCACAAACAATCCTTCCAGTAAAGCGTAAGCCGGTGCCAGGTAAGGACTCCATTCTTTTTTGAAAATCAATACGATCGCCACGACCAGTCCGCCGAAAGCGCCGATATAGATCAGGGGCTGAACATTTCCCCCTTCCGCGAATTCCTTCCAGGAGTAAAAGGCCGTTCCCATCACCATTAAGAACAGGAACCCGAATTTGTTGAGCGTACCCCGTACCGTCATCGCGTTCTCATGGGTGACCACATCATCCAGTACCGTATCCTTGAATTTCTTTTCGGAGAGGGTCGGATTACCCGATTGAAATAATGCCATAGTTTGAATATTTAGAATTTAAAATTAGGGTTTTTATCAAAAAACGGTTCGTTAATTTTTAAGTCCGGGATACCGGCTGACCACCTCAAAGAGGTATTCATCCCTGGCCTTGAGTTTCAGTATGAACTGGTGCAGTTCAGCCGAATCCGCCGGATCCTGGTATACCTGGTCGTGTGCCAGGATCACCAGGTGGTTGGGGGTCTTGGTCAGGGCGTTTGCGAAAAGACTGTCCACGTCCCGCATCATCCCGTCACTGTCGGTCTTCAACCTGAGTTGATCGTCGAAATGCCATTCCAGGTCCCAGCCGAGCTGGATAAAACCTGCCGCATAGAGAGAATCGGCCGCGGTTGCCGAGGACTTGATATCTGTTCTGCTTATCGTCGCCGTTCTCCAGATGTTACGGCCGGGGGTACGCACGATCTGGTTGTTCAGCTGCAGGCTGTCAGCGCATCGGGTAAAATCCGCGATCACACTGTCGGGCACCAGATAGAATTTGGCAAACTGGTTATGACGGGCATGCGTGTAACTGTGGTTGGCGATCTCAAAATAACGGCAGGTCATGATGCTGTCGAAGACCGCGGCCTGTTCACGGCTACCGTATACATGTTCACCGATGATGAACAGGGTCACCGGGATCGCTTCCGCCTTCACGATATCCATCATTTTCTGAGTGCCCTTATTCGGGCCATCATCGAAGGTGAGGTAGATCGTTTTCTTTTTCTTTTTTGGAGATGCCGGCCCTTTTTCTTTGACCGGTTTAGTATCCGGAGGTTCAAAACGGAGGGCCGTCGCGCCGGTAGGTGGGGCGGTTGAAAAGGGTCGAACGGCGATCAGGATCAGGATGAAACAGGCGGCTTTAAGCCAGGTCGGCTTGCTTGCCTTGGTGGGCCTGTGTTCGGAACAGGCTTCGTCAGGGTCGGGGTCCATAAAATGCGGGTGAATTGGTTTTGAAGCATGAAGATATCATGCGGAATGATCCGGTTCAAAAATTTTCCTGTTAAAGATTGTATAAAGCACAAAGCCATGCCCTGTCGGCTTCAAAGGGCAAGTTCCTTATCTTTGTCCTATGGAACAGTTGTTACAACAGATCAAGGCTTATAAACAGGAGATCGCTTCCGCCAACGGGACCGATGCGGAAAGTTTTCGCATCAAATGGCTGGGTACGAAAGGACTGGTAAAAGCCATCATGGGCGAGATGAAGAATGTGGCCCCCGACAAAAAGAAGGAAGCGGGTCAATTGCTGAATGAATTCAAGCTCTATGTTGAAAACCGCTATGCAGAATTACATGCGGTATCTGAAAACAACAAACAACAAGCCACAAACGATCAATTGGATCTTAGCTTGCCCGCCGATCCGATGTCACTGGGATCCCGTCACCCGATCAGCCTGGTCAGGAACAGGATCATCAGTATCTTCCAGCGACTGGGATTCGCCGTGGCTGAAGGACCCGAGATCGAGGACGACTGGCATAATTTCACCGCGCTCAATCTGCCGGAGAACCATCCTGCCCGCGATATGCAGGATACCTTTTATATTTCTCAAAACCCGGACTGGCTTTTGCGTACCCACACATCCAGTGTCCAGGTTAGGGAAATGCAGAAAGGGCAGTTGCCCATCCGGATCATCTGTCCGGGACGCGTTTACCGCAACGAGACGATCAGCGCCAGGGCGCATTGCTTCTTTCACCAGGTAGAAGGGTTGTACATCGCCGAGAATGTTTCTTTCGCCGACCTTAAGCAGACCCTTTACTTCTTTGTCCAGGAAATGTTCGGTAAGGACGTAAAAGTCCGCTTCCGCCCTTCCTATTTTCCTTTTACCGAACCCAGCGCGGAAATGGACATCAGTTGCCTGATCTGCGGGGGAGAAGGGTGCAGTGTATGCAAGAAGACCGGATGGGTAGAGATACTCGGCTGTGGCATGGTGCATCCCAATGTACTGGAGAACTGCGGCATCGACCCCAATAAATATACCGGCTTCGCCTTCGGCATGGGTATCGAAAGGATCACCATGCTCAAATACCAGATCAGGGACCTGCGTCTCTTCAGTGAGAACGATATCCGCTTTCTTGATCAGTTCACCGGGGCGGTATGATACAGGTAAAAGTATTTTAAATTATGAATTTTAAATTTTGAATTTAAAATTCAACATTCAACATTCAAGATATTGTCTTCAATCAATACCATCTGCGTCATCGGTGCCGGCACCATGGGCAGCGGCATCGCACAGACAGCCGCCCAGAACGGTTTTCACACCATCCTGTTCGATATCAGCGAACCCATGCTGCAAAAAGCGCAGGAAAGCATCGGCAAGAACCTCGACTTCCTGGTGAACCGGCAAAAGCTCAGCGCCGAAGAGAAGGAGCTTTCTTTAAGGCGGATCCGCTTCGTCAACGACACCAACGATTGTATCGCCGATCTATTCATCGAGGCGATCGTGGAAAAGACCGAAGCCAAAGTGTCCATCTTCAATCAGCTGGCCGAATTGAATCACTCCGAAGTGATCTTCGCCACCAATACGTCCTCCCTTTCCATCTCTGAGATACAAAAGCAGGTGCAACATCCCGAACGGGTGGTCGGCATGCATTTCTTCAATCCCGCTCCGGTGATGAAACTGGTGGAAGTGGTGAAGGGAGAGCAGACCTCGGATGAGGTGGCGGCCTCCATTTATGACTTTTGTAAACTGCTCAAAAAAACACCGGTGATGTGCAAGGATGCCCCCGGGTTCATCGTGAACCGGGTGGCCAGGCCCTATTACCTCGAGTCGATGAAGATCGTGGAGAAAGGGATCGCCGGCTTTGAAACGGTGGACGAAGTGATGGAAGCCACGGGTTTCAAAATGGGCCCGTTCAAACTGATGGACCTCATCGGCATGGATATCAACCTGGCCGTATCGCGTTCGGTCTATGAAGCTTTTGGCAAAGCGGAACGATTCACGCCTTCCCCGCTGCAGATCGAAAAAGTTGAAAAAGGAGAACTGGGAAAAAAGACCGGAAAAGGTTTTTACGAGTACCGGTGATCATCAATATCCTGGTATGATTTATTGTTTTCCCACAAAGACACAAAGAAGAAACTAGAATCTCTCATTTCTATCTGCCTATGTATTAAAAGAAGAAGGAGTAAAAATTCACACACTTATCATAGAGAAAGGTCAAAGATTTGAAATAGATCGTTGATTTTCCCACAAAGACACAAAGAAGAAACTAGAATCTCTCATTTCTTTCCGCCTGTGTATTAAAAGAAGAAGGAATTAATAATCAGATACTCTATATCGCAAAAAGTCAAAAATTTAAATGGATTATTGTTTTTCCATCTAGATCTCCGGGAAAATATTATTCGAATAATTTCTTTGTGTCTTTGTGGGAAAAAAATGAATGAAAATGAATGATCATTTACTGGTCAGCGCGTAAACCGCAAAACTGGCCAGCCAGTGTTCCCCCGCATAGTCCCCGCTCGCAACCTGTGGCAGCGCGGCTTCCAGGTGTTCATTCGCCAGTTGCAGGAGGTGTTTGTTGCCGGTAACCGCGGCGATCCCTTTCAGGCACCAGGCCCTGCTCAGGTTGAGCCCGTCGAGGTGCACCAGTTTTCCATCGGTACGATCCTTTACTTTTCCGGGCTCTATCTTTAATGTCGGGTCGAAGAGTTGCGGCATGAATTTTTTCAGCCAACCCATGAACTGGGCTGGCGGCAATACCTTTCTCATCAGGTCCGCTTCTTCCAGGCAGGGGCTCAGGAAATCGCTGCCTCCCGGCTCCCAGCCAAACGGACAGTTTTTATCCTTCCCGTAAAAACGCCCGGCTGCAACCCTGATCGCAGCGGATAATTTATCATCCTTCCGGTGTTCCGCATAATCAAACATCAGGCTCAGTCCAAATGCCAGGTTACTGTGTTCGCCAACCCGTATGGGGTAGACGATCTTGTTGAGGTAATCGACGGTCAGTTTTGAAAGTTCATCCGCCAGCGGCTGGATGGCCTGCGACCAGCGTTTAGCGCCTTCGTCATTCCAACCGAGGAGTTCATCCTGTAACTGCAGCAACCAGGCCCAGCCATAGGTACGTTCAAAGCTTTTATTGTCTTTTGTCCGGAAAAGCTGGATCTCTTTTTTGATATTGGCCTCGGTAAAATGCCGGTCGAAGATCTCCCTTATCTGTTTAGTTTCGGGCAGGCCGGGAAAGGATCTCATCAGCCGGGCCAGCATCCAGTGCCCGTGAACGCTGCTGTGCCAGTCGAAGCAACCGTAAAAAACGGGATGATAATTCCTGGGGGCGGTGATCAGCGAAGAGTCGGAGAAAGTGATGCCGGTCTTGTAGGGCAGTTCCTTTTCGATGCAGCGCAGGGGGAGACGGGCGAAATGTGAAGCGCCTGCGATGGTCAGCGCCAGTTGCCCTTTTTCCCGGGTAGTTTGTTGCAGCTGCGCCTGGCTGAAAAGTCCAGTCAGCATCAATCCGGTCAACACAAAAAAAATCTTCCGCTTCATCTCAATATTTTTTGATACCTTAATTATATCCCTTTCACCGGTTAAATGTAATATTTATTCTCACAACAAATCATAGCCTGTCTCACCTGAATGAAACAGCCCTGCTGGTTTCCTTCAACCCGGTCATCGATCCACTCATCAATGAAAAGGTCATCGCCCTGCAGGATGCTTTTTCCGAAAATTATTTTACCGGGTTCATTGAAACCGTTCCGGCCTATTCATCGCTGGCCGTATTTTATGATCCGGCAGTGATAAAAAAATACCACCCTGAACAGGCATCTCCCTTTGATTTCGTAAAGGAACATACCGAAGGTTTGATGGCCCGGTTGAAGACTCGGGTCACCAGAGCGGAAAACCGGGTGATGACCATACCGGTCTGTTATAACGGGGAAGACCTGGAGGATCTCGCTCATGCGAAAGGCTTAAGCGTTCAGGAACTGATCGACATTCATTCAGGCAGTACATACCGGGTTTACATGATCGGTTTTCAACCCGGTTTCGCTTATATGGGTAAACTGGATGACCGGATCGTCGCACCGAGAAGGCCAACTCCACGCACCAGGGTGCCGGCGGGCAGCGTGGGGATAGCCGGTAACCAGACGGGGATCTATCCTTTTTCGTCTCCAGGCGGATGGCAACTCATCGGTATCACACCATGGAAGATCTTCAACCGAAAAAATACCGACCCCTGTTTATTCAAGGCCGGAGATATCATACAATTCACTCCCATTACCCCGGAAGCATTCGATCAGCAATATGAGCATTAGGATCATCAAACCGGGAGTCATGACCACCCTGCAGGATACCGGCAGGAAAGGTTACCGTCATACCGGGATCGGAACAGGCGGGGCCATGGACCGTTTCGCTCTCCCGGTCGCCAATTACCTGGTAGGTAATGAAGAAAATGCCGCAGTGATGGAGATGGGTTTTCCCGCTCCGGAGATCCTGTTCGGGCAAAATGCCATCATATCTTTATGCGGTGCGGATTTTACAGCGTTCCTCAATGACCAGCCATTGCCCATATGGAAACCGGTTTATGTGAAGAAAGATGCGGTTCTCCGTTTCGGTCAACCCGTTTCAGGCAACTGGGCCTACCTGGCGGTACAGGGCGGATGGAATGCGGAGAAATGGCTCGGCAGTTTCAGTACGAACCAGGTGGCGGTCGCCGGAGGGCATTTGGGCCGTTCCTTGCAAAAAGATGATGAGATCAGGTGCCGGGAGGATAATTTTTCCATGCTGGATAACGCCGTGATCAACTGGCAACTTTCCGATGTCCTGAAGAACAGGGTCTATGCCTCATCGCAAACGATCCGTTGCATAACAGGCATCGAATGGGATATGTTGTCGGAAGAGAGCAAGCTTATTTTTACAACCGGAACATTTGGCGTGGGGATCAACAGCGACCGGATGGGATTGCGGATGGAAGGTCCGAATATCGATCTGGAAGGCGCTGAAGAATTGATCTCTTCGATCGTTGATTCAGGAACTGTACAATTATTGCCCGATGGCCGGATCGTCATTCTGATGGCTGATCACCAGACCAGCGGAGGATATCCCAGGATCGCTTCCGTGATCAGGGCCGATCAGCCCAGGCTGGCGCAAATGAAGCCGGGGGAACCTGTTCGGTTTTCCATCATCTCCTTGCCCGATGCCGAAAACGCTTTAATTTCCATGGAACAATTGCTGAAAGAGATCAAGGCGGGCTGCCACCTCAATTTTGAAAAGTTCCGAAAACAATGATCGATATCAACTGCGATATGGGAGAAGGACTGGGTAATGAAGAATCCCTGATGCCCTACATCCGTTCAGCTAATATCGCCTGCGGTTTTCATGCCGGTGATCAGGAAACGATGGACCGGGTGGTTGCGTTATGCCTGCGGTACAAGGTGAATATAGGAGCGCATCCTTCATTTCCTGACAAGCCCAATTTCGGAAGGACGAATATGTACTTAACGGCAAAGGAGGTCTATACATTGGTGACTGAACAACTGTTGACTATCGACACGATCGTCAAAAAACACGGCGCTATACTTCACCATGTCAAACCACACGGGGCCTTATACAATATGGCGGCCAGGGATGGGGAACTGGCCAGTGCTATTGCGCTCGCCGTGAAGGATTTCGACGCCTCGCTGGTTTATTATGGCCTTTCCCGATCGTTGATGATCCAGGAGGCAGAAAAAGCGGGATTACAAACCGCTCATGAAGTATTTGCCGACCGGAGTTATCAAACCGATGGAAGTCTGACCCCCAGAACCCTTCCGGGCGCCTTGCTGGAAACCGTGGAGGAGGTTTTGAAACAGGTGGTCGGGATGGTCAGCGAAAACAGGGTCACCACCTTAAGCGGGGAAAAGATCAGCATCCGTGCCGACACCATTTGCATTCACGGCGACGGACCGCATGCGCTGGAATTTGCCAGATCGATCCATCAAATACTGTATGAAAAATAAATCTTTTTTTTCAGGGCCATTGGCCGGAGCGGCTTTCTTAATGGCCACTTCGGCCATTGGCCCGGGCTTCATCACCCAGACCACCAAGTTCACGGACGAACTGAGCGCCAGTTTCGGCTTTGTGATCCTCATCTCGGTATTGATGGATATCGGGGCGCAGCTGAATATCTGGCGAATGGTGAGCATCAGTAAATTATATGCGCAGGACCTGGCCAATAAAGTCCTGCCCGGCACCGGCTATTTGCTTTCCGTGATGATCATCCTGGGCGGACTGGCATTCAATATCGGGAATATCGCGGGGGCTGGATTGGGATTACAGGTGCTAACCGGTTGCAGTGTACAAACAGGCGCCGTGGCCAGTTGCCTCATCGCGGTACTGATATTCGTATTTAAGGAAGCCGGTAAGGCCATGGATAATTTCGCCAAATTGTTGGGACTGGTCATGATCGGGCTCACTTTATATGTCGCTTTTCAATCTCATCCCCCGCTACAGGAAGCGCTCATCCGTTCTTTTATACCGGAGCGTTTCAATGAGACCATTGTGCTTACCATCGTTGGCGGTACAGTGGGCGGTTATATCAGTTTTGCCGGCGCCCATCGGTTGCTGGATGCGGGCATATCGGGAGAAGGTTCAGTGAAGCAGGTCTCATCCGGAGCCGTATCCGCCATCCTCCTTGCATCAGCCATGCGCATCCTGTTATTCATCGCCGCACTGGGCATCGTCTGGCAGGGGTTCGCATTGGACCCTAAGAATCCGGCCGCGACGGTTTTTCAGGAAGCGGCGGGTCAGGTGGGATATAAATTATTCGGATTGGTGTTATGGAGCGCCGCCATCACATCGGTAGTTGGATCCGCGTTCACTTCGGTGACCTTTGCCCGGTTATTGCATCCGGTCGTTGTAAAGCAATTCCGCTGGTTCATCATCGGCTTCATCGTCTTCTCCACGCTGATCTTCCTGGCGGTCGGACAACCGGTTAAATTACTGGTACTGGCCGGAGCGGTGAACGGACTGATCTTGCCTTTTGCCCTGACCCTCATCCTCCTGGCGGCTTACAAGAAGAATATCATGGGCCATTACCGGCATCCTGTATGGCTTGCCGCAGCCGGATGGGTCGTCATTCTGGCTATGGGTTATTTGGGAGTGAGAGCCATCCTTTCGCTCTTCAATTAATGAACCAGGGTCTCATTCAGTTATCTTTGTAAAAATGGAATCCATGATACTGGTTACCGGAGGCGCTGGTTTGCTCGGCCATGAATTGATCACTCAACTGCTTGCACAAGGCAAAACGGTTCGAGCCATTTATAACCGAACACCGCTTGCCGAATTTCATTCAGCGGCGCTTGAGCAAATGCCCTGTGACATCCTTGATGTGATCGGACTGGAAGAAGCCATGCAAGGGGTGGAACAGGTTTATCATTGCGCGGCCATCGTGAGTTTTGACCCGGGCCGCAAAAGGGAGATGTTCAGGATCAATATCGAAGGAACGGCCAATGTGGTGAATGCCGCCCTGGACGCCGGCGTGAAGAAGATGGTGCACGTGAGTTCGGTTTCCGCGCTGGGGCGTTTGAGAGAGGACGCCCTTGTGAATGAAACCATGAACTGGACCGAAGAGACCAGCAACAGCAATTACGGAAAAAGCAAGTACCTGTCGGAACTGGAGGTTTGGCGCGGCATCAGCGAAGGACTGGATGCTGTCATTGTTAATCCCACGATCATACTCGGTGCCGGTGACTGGAACGCGAGCAGTTCAAAGATATTCCGGTCCGTGTACAATGAATTTCCCTGGTATACCGAAGGGATCACGGGTTTGGTGGATGTTCGCGATGTGGCCACCGTCATGATCCGGCTGATGGACAGCCCCGTCACCGGGGAGCGCTTCATCGTCAGCGCGGAGAACAGGAGTTACCGTGATCTGTTCAACCTGGTCGCGAAGGCCTTTGGAAAAAAAGAGCCCTATAAAAAAGTCACCCCTTTCATTGCGAATGTGGTTCGCAGGCTCGAAGCGATCAAGAGCCGGTTGACCGGGAAGGAGCCCTTGGTCACCCGTGAAACGGCCATCACCGCCATGGCCAAAGTCAATTTCGATAACCGCAAACTCCTTGGCATATTACCCGGCTTCAGCTACCGGAGTATGGAAGAGACCGTGACCGATACCTGCGCGGCATTACAACAAAAGCTTAACAGTCGTTGACGTAAATTTGAACTTCCGTTCATGATTAAAATGAACCCGTTTCTTCTCCGGGAACGAAACGGGTTCATGGATCTCATGCGGGTATTCAGCTTAATTAGATATCACATGAAAAAGATCATCCCTTTCGTTTTATCATTATTCCTTTCTGCTTCTTTATACTCTCAAACCACATTTACCATCACCGGAAAGGTCCTGGATTCCGCTACCAAACAGCCTTTGCAGGCAGCCTCCGTATTCGCTCAGAACACCACGGTGGGGACGGCCACGGATACCGATGGTTCCTTTAAACTGCAATTGCCTAACGGCGGATATGACCTGGTGGTGACCTTTACGGGATATCAGACCGAAACCCGGAGGATATCCACATCCGATGCCGGGGACAAATCGATCGTCATTGAAGTGAAGCAGAAGGAAAAGGAAATGCAGGACGTCGTGATCAAAGCCACTTACGAAGTGGCCGATGGCTGGGAAAAATATGGTGATTTTTTCCTTGACCAATTCATCGGTAAGACGGCCAACGGCAAACAATGCGTCATAACCAATAAGGAGGTGCTGAAATTCTATTATTATAAAAGAAAGAACCGATTGAAGATACTGGCCACGGCTCCGGTGGAGATCGTGAACGAAGCGCTGGGGTATACCATAAAATATACGCTGGATTCTTTCACCCATGAATACAATACGCAGCTGAGCCAATACACGGGTTATCCCTTGTTCCAGGAGATGACCCCTTCGAACGATGACCAGAAACAGATCTGGGCGGCCAACCGGGCGAAGGCCTATAACGGGTCCATCCTGCATTTCATGAGAAGCCTTTATCAAAAGAGATTGAGGGAAGAAGGGTTTGAGATCCAATTCATCGTGACCGCGAATGAGAAGGAGCTATCGATGCCGGTAAAGGATTTTTATGGCGCACTGAATTATTCGAAAGACGACAGCATGCAAACCGTCGAGGTATGGCCTAACCAGCCCGAAGTGGCCGTGATCTACAAGAAGGAAGCGCCGGAAGCCGGCTATCAGTCTGAGAACCCGGATGAATCCGCTAAATTCCAGGCTTCGGTCTTTTCTTTCTTACCCAAACAGTCCATCGTGATCGAACGCAACGGCTATTATTTCGACCAGACGGATTTCACCATCCGGCAGTATTTAAGCTGGGAGAAAATGGCGGACATGCTGCCCTATGATTATAACGGGCAATGACGGATTTTACTTGCCCATCACTTTTTCCCATAGTTCCGGGATCCGCTTCACCCAGACCAGCTCCTTGGTCTTCACTTTAGCATCCTGTACCGGAGAACCGAAATAAGACTTTCCGCCTTCCAGATCGCCGCCAACACCACTCTGGGCATAGACCACGGCTTTGGAATGGATGGTGAGTGTTTTGCTTACGCCCACCTGTCCCCATAAGGTAACACCGTCTTCCAGCGTGACCACGCCCGCGATGCCCACCTGGGCGGCAATGAGGCAGTTGGGACCGATGACGGTATCGTGGCCAATATGGATCATATTGTCCATCTTGGTTCCTTTACCGATGATGGTATCGTGACTGACACCCCGGTCGATCGTACAGCCCGCCCCGATCTCGGCATGGTCTTCAATGATCACCCGGCCGCAATCGGGCATTTTCTGATACCAGAGTTCGCGATCTTTTTTGGTGTTATAATAAAAGGCATTTCCGCCGATCACGGTCCCGGCTTGAATGACCACGTTATTGCCAATGATGCAATGGTCCATGATGGTCACATTGGGATGGATGACACAATCTTTTCCGATGGTAACATGGTTACCTACGAATGCCCCGGGATAAAGGAAGGTTCCTTCACCGATGACCGCGGAATCGCTGATCATTTTTGACGATGGTTCAAAGGGGCGGAATTGATTCACGATCTTGCAATAGGCTTCAAAGGGATTGTCGACGATCAGGATCGCCTTGCCTTCGGGAACCGCCACTTCCTTATTGATGATGATGAAGGTCGCCGCGCTGTTGAGGCACTTGTCGTAATATTTTGGATGATCGACAAAGACCAGGTCGCCTTTTTCCACTTTGTGAATTTCATTGATGCCGGTTGCCTGGCCCTGGGCATTTCCCATTAACCTGGCGTTGATGAGTTCGGCGATCCAGGATATGGACACCGGTGAGGGGAACTGCATAAAAAGGAATTTTTACAAAGGTACATCGCTTTGTATTCTGTTCATGGCCGTGCAAAAAACTCCGGAAATCACGGAATGGCGGCTTCAGGAGAAAAAAATCCGGAATATTTTTTTTGCAGAAAAAACTAAAATGGTCAACGAGCCAGTCACCGGTCTTTACCGGATATTATTTTTTATTCCATCCGGATTCAACATGCGGAAATAAAACGGATCGACGGAACCAGCTGTAAAATCAATGCTTTCAGACGGTTTAAAAAAATGCATGACCTGGGTTTAAAAAAACGGATCGAAAATTTTGTAAGAGTGAACCGCATTTAATGAATAGGAAACGCGCACCCTTATCCACACCGCAAAAAAAAATGTTAATAAAATTTATCGCAAAAATTTTCTTGTTAGGAAAAATTATTTTTAATATTGTGTAGGGAAACTTGGTTCCCGGTACTTACTAACCCATCCATATAACAAAGCTCGGCTATCAAAAGTCGGGCTTTATTATTTTTAGCATTCATTCTCTCCACAAATTTACTGTTCATGGAAAATACAATGCGGATGGAAAATGATTTTTTGATCAGCGCCGATCAGGCAAATCTGGATGTTCGCATGATCCATGAATACCTGAGCCGCCGGTCTTACTGGGCGAAAAATATTCCTTTGTCCATTGTTCAGAAAAGTATCGAATGCTCTTTTTGTTTTGGTGTTTATCTGAAGAACGATCCTGCTGAAAAAGAAATGAAGCAAGTGGGTTTCGCGAGGGTGATCACCGATCATTCCACATTCGGTTATCTCGCGGATGTTTTTATTTTGGATGCATACCAGGGCAGGGGGTTAGGAAAAATGCTGATGCAGTTCATGATGGACCATCCCGACCTGCAGGGTTTCAGAAGATGGTTGCTGGCCACCCGGGACGCTCACGGACTGTATGCACAGTTTGGATTCGCCGCCCTGGACCATCCCGACCGCATCATGGGATTACGGCCCTTGGAATTTTATCCGGCTGACAATGCGTAATGATCCTTGCCTTATGAGTTACTTCCCCAACCTCCAACCCCCAACCTCCAACCCCCAACCTCCAACCTCCAACCTCCAACCATTCCCCCATAATCCATTATCTTGCAAAAAATATAAGAACCCATTATGCTTAAGTCAATGACCGGATTCGGAAGGGCGGAACAGACCGTGAACGACAAGACCTTTCTGGTGGAGATCAAAGCCCTGAACGGCAAACAGTTTGAGCTTCAGCTGAAATTACCTCCCTTACTGAGGCCGTATGAATTCGAGATCCGCAATACCCTGCAGGAACAATTGATCCGGGGCACCATTGATTGCACGGTCACCATCAAGCAAAACGGCACCTCCCGCCCGGTCAATATCAACACCGACCTCATCAAGGCTTATTACCAGCAGATCGAAAAACTGGCCGGCGAACTGAATATCGATACGAATTCCGTTTTAAGCGCCCTGCTCCGGCTACCCGAAGTGGTGACACCTACCAATGATATATTGAGTGAATCGGATTATTCCGAATTCAGCAAAGTGCTCTCCGCCTCACTGAGCGACCTGAACACTCACCGGGCCGAAGAAGGCGCGGTACTGGAAAAGGACCTGGTGAAACGGATCACCATGATCAATGAGCAGGAGGAAGCGATCCTGAAGCTGGAACCCAATCGGGAAAAGAGGATCCGGGAGGAGATCAACCAGTTGCTGGAAAAGAATGTGGGTAAGGAGAACATCGACAATAACCGCATGGAACAGGAACTCATCTATTATATGGAGAAGATCGATATCCATGAAGAACAGATCCGGTTGCGTCAGCATTGCGAATATTTCCGGGAGCTGATCAAGGAACCGGGTGAGGGCAAGGGAAAGAAACTCTCATTTATCCTGCAGGAGATCGGCCGGGAGATCAATACCACCGGAAGCAAGGCCTATGATGCCGATATCCAGAAATGCGTGGTGCAGATGAAGGATGAACTGGAAAAAGCGAAGGAACAGGTGCTGAATGTCTTGTAAACAGCAAACACAAACAGGCTTAATGATCTTTTTAAACAATATGAATATAAGTCGAAGACACCCTCGATGGTTTTTCATTGTCTTTTTCTTTTCCTGCGCCCTGATCTTTCTTTCCTGTAAGCCCATTGATGTGTATGAGAAAAATACCGTGATCCGGGATCATGCCTGGAAAAGTGCATTCGCCGCATCCGGGACCTTTTCCATCAGCGATACCCTTTCATACTATAATATATACCTTGTTCTGCGGCATACCGATGCCTACCGGTATAATAATATATGGCTCAATATAGGGCTGCAGCCTCCCGGCGACAGCCTGTATGTCCAGCGGACCGATATCCGGTTGGGTACCGATGCCGGCGGTTGGGAGGGGACCGGACTCAATGATATCTGGGAATTGCGGAAATTACTCAATGGGGAACCCCAGCGGTTCAAGAAACCCGGAATTTATTCCTATGTCATCCGGCAGGCCATGCGGGAGGATCCTTTGAAAGGGGTGATGAGCGTGGGTTTACGGATCGAAAAGAAAGAACCCCGGCCGGAAAATTAACAACCCCTTTAACACAAATCGCCTGTCGGAACGTTTAAACAAACAAATTTCTTTATTTTGCATCTTATGAAGTTCAAATGGCTCTGTATCTTATTCTTTTCCATGCTGGTTTATGACGGAATGGCCCAACGATTCGATTATGTACAAAAAGGCGAATTCGGGATATCGGTCGGCGCCGCTCATTATTTCGGCGACCTGAACACCCGTGCCAGCATCAACCGGCCCAAACCGGCGATCGGCGTATATTTCCGCAAGCAATTCGGCAATTATATCGGATTGAGGGTCAGCGCCCATTATGCCGAACTGGGATACAGCGACACCTACAGCAAAAGCGATTATCAAAAAGCACGCAACCTCAGTTTCAATTCCAATATCTGGGAACTTACCGTCCAGGGCGATTTCAACTTCTTCAAGTTCATACCCAATGATCCTGATTATCTGTTCACGCCTTATATCACCCTCGGGGTCGGTGTGTTTACTTATGACCCTTATGCCTATTTGAACGGCAAGAAAGAACTCCTGCGGCCAAAGGGAACCGAAGGGCAAATGATCGGCTACCAGGGCAGAAAACAATATTCCACCATGGCCATGTGCATCCCACTGGGTGTGGGCTTCAAATACAACCTCAGCGAAAAACTGAACTTCACTTTTGAGATCACCCAGCGTTTCACCAATACCGATTACCTGGATGATGTCAGCAAGACCTATGTCGGCATCAATAATTTCCCTTTATCTCCAACAGGTCAGCCTTCGGTGGCCTCCCAGTTGCAGGACCGCTCCTATGAGATCGATCCCGCCAATATACTGGGGGTGGAGGGAAGGCAGAGGGGCTGGAGTAAGCAAAAAGACCAGTATATCATCGCGGAGGTCGGACTTTCACTCAATATCGGCCAGTATCGTTGTCCCAGTACAAAATAACTTGTTAGGGCGGCCCTGATTCTTTAAGGTGCCTGACAAGGATTGTTTTTTCATTGAAGAACAGCTGGTCAATGAACCGGCAATAGCCGTGATGGCTAACTGCCTTGAATAATTTTTTTAAGATTTTTTTGATTTCCGGATAATCTTTCTATATTTACATCCTCCCCAAACAAAACAGATGATGACATTCTTATCGTCTGACCACAGCCCAACCAAAGTATAACAAAAGCGCAAATCCTTTTCGTTCTGTGATGGAACCATAGTTTCTGTTTACCAACAAGAAAAAACTATGGCGTTCATTCGCACCTGGTCATTGACGGTTCTGCTGGCTGTTGCCTTTGGCAATGTCCGGGCCCAAACCGTTTATTACCCCGCCAACGCATCGCAATTATTAAAAGCGACAGCAGCCGATATGGCCCAGCTGTTGAACAAAGCCATGCCGGCCGGACGCCTCTCCCACACGCCCTATACGCAAATGCCGCAAAACGGCATCATCCTTCTATATGATTCTACCATTTCCGGAAATCAATCTTGCCGGGTGGAAAGCGATGGATCAACCTTCATCCGTTTTCATGCCCCGCAAGACAATGGACTGGTGTACGGTATTTACCAATACCTGCACCAGTCCGGCTTCCGGTTCTATCAGCCGGGAAGCATCTGGGAGATCATTCCAAACCTGAACACCGCATTCATACCGATCGACACCCTGTACCAATCCGCCTGGAAATACAAGAGCTGGTTCATCAGCGGCGGAGCCAATCGCTGGGTCATGGATAATAACAACGAGTACAACTGGGATAACTATTTTGGAGAGAACGGACATAACTGGGCTTTATACCAGCGTCGCAACGGCATGAACGGCGCCTATCATTTTTCGGGCCACCGCGGCGATCTCATGACCGGAAATTACCTCAATTCCCTGGTCAATAACCCCTGCTATGTGGCAACCTACAACGGTTCCAGGCAGGCCGGCGCCCATTCCGTTCCCGATATCCATTCCATGGCCGCCATGCAATTGTGGAGCAATACCATCCGGGATCAATACGATCGATTCCGCACCACCATCAACGGCAACCCGGTCCTTTACGCCAATTATTACCGCAATTTCGATTACCGTTACAGTCATATCGGTATTGAAGTGCCCGACGGGGCGCAATGGGGCAATTCATCCGACAACGGCGCCTGCAATAATACACCCTATCCCAAGGCCAGCGACCAGCATTTTACCCTGGCCAATTTCACCGCAGAAAAACTGGCGATCGCCTATCCCGGGAAACAACTGCAATTATATGCTTACTCATCCCATGCCGATGTGCCTTCACCGGTGATCGGCATCAATGAAAAGATCGACGTCCAGGTGATCCCTACGGCTTTCCAGAACGAGACCAGCGCCAAAGGACTGATGAACCGCTGGTATAATAAATCCAGGTCGGTATCAGAATATCATTACCTCAATATCCCTCAGTGGGGCGGTGAAACACCCATGTTCTACCTGGATGACCTGCAGTCAACCCTGCAGCGGATCCGGGAAAAGAACAGCCAGGGCATTGTTTGGGAAGCCTCACCGGCTAAATTCGCCAGTCTTCCCTTTCTGCGTGCTGCCAATGAATACCTGGCCGAGGGCGTAGGTCTCAATGAAAGCCTGAGCCTTTTTTGCCAGGATATGTTTGGCGCCGCTTCAGGCACCATTTATGACCTGTTGTCCTGGTGGAGCAGCGACAGAACGATCAGCACCGGCAATTTCATCAGGGATAATAAATATAAGATCCCCCTGTATCTTCAGCAGCTCGACCGGGCTGGCAGACAGGTACAAAACGAGGCTCCGGTCGTGAAATCGCGGATCAATGAGCTGAAGGTTTACCTGCATTACATGGTCTTGTATTACGACTGGCTGTTCGATCAGCGAACCCACGAAGCGAAATCCGCGAAGGCGGCGGCGCTTTGTACCTACCTGGCGAAGATCAATAAACTGCAGGTCGTCAACAGTTATTTTCTGATTGCGGACATCGTCAGCCGCTACCCGGTGAGCAGCGATTTTTACCGCCAATACAACATCAATTCCGGAACAGCCTATCAAAACGGCAACCTGCCCCTGATCACTACGGCTGATATTGAAACGGATTTCAACCGTGACCTGGCCCAGACCGGTTCGCTCATCAGTGAATACAGCTTTACCTCCGCCCGGGAGGCCATCAGCCGTTTCAGGGAAAATCAGGTTAAACCCCTGGAGAAGATCAGGGTGAAACTGTTGTACACCAACGGAGCCGATTATCCCAATCGCAGCGAGTTCCTGATCGACGCGCCCAGGGCCGGCAATATCAGCATCGCCTATACGCCTCAATTCAGGATGGCCGGTAAAGGGTATATCAATTTCACCGTTGAGAACGCGGACAAGTCCTTGGAGATCATCGAGGATTTTTCCATCGGGATGAATGACAAGGCCGGTAAACTGGACATCAAACTTCCGGCAGCCGGGCTTTATAAACTTTCCGTGGTATCCAAATACCAGTCGGCGGTCGATCTGGAGATCAGCACCAATGGCAATTATTTTTATAAGAATGGCCCCTTCCTGGGCAATAAGACAGAAAATTACCGAGACGATATCCAGAGCTTACCCGGGTACTTCTATGTGCCGAAAGGGTTATCCAGGATCTTCTTCTCCATAAATAATTCAGGTCCCGGTGGCAAGGGTTTTGCCACGGCAGATGACATAAGCAAGGCCTTTGTTATCAAAGACAATGTTGGATCTACCTTACAACCACGTCTTGTAATCCCTAACGATTCTGCCTTCTTTTACCTGGATGTTCCGTATGGCGGCGGCGGCACTTTCTGGCAAGTACAGAAAATGGAGCAGTATAATCTGTGTTTTGCCAATATCAGCAACATGCAATGGTATGCGCAGCGTACCGGCAACTGCAGTAATGCCGATTTTACGGTTTCTGTTGTTCAAAAGAACGGAAACTGTATCACGTTATTAACTGCCGCCGCCAAAACGGGTAACTTTGAATGGCAGATCAGCAACGGAAGCCAAACGCTTTCGGTTTCGGGGCAAAGGATGGTCGAATTGCCTCTCGGCTTTGGTCCGGCTTCTAAGGTAACCCTGGCCCTGGATCCCGATTGTACCGTTTCCAGGGATCTGGGATTGGATAAGCAATACCTTACCGCCCTGGCCCTTTGTACTGGTGTCGCCGGGAACCACGAACAGATGGAGGTTCCCGTGCTTTACCCAAATCCTTCCAGCGGTGTTTTCAGCGTGAGCCAGGGGAAAGCGTCCCGCGCCCCGGGAGAGGTCGTCGTCATGGATAGCCGGGGTAGAACGGTAGGCCATTTCCGAAACGTGGGCCAGTTCAATATCAGCCAGGTTCCGGCCGGTATCTATACCTATAAACTGATGCAAAACGGACGGGTTTTCACCGGGAAACTGGTGAAGCAGTAAGATTTGCCCCAAAACACCGATTCCCGCTAAATTTTATTACTTTTGCACCCCAAAGTCACGCTCATGGCGTGACTAATCATTTATAACATTTATGAGCCTCAAAGACAAACTGGACATGAATCGCCTGCCGAGCCATATCGCCATCATCATGGATGGAAATGGCAGATGGGCGAAAGAGAAAGGGGAGGACAGGCTCTTTGGACATTTGCATGGGGTAGAAAGCGTTCGGAATATCGTGGAAGGCTGCGCCGAACTGGGTATCCAATATCTTACCCTGTACGCTTTCAGTACGGAGAACTGGGACCGTCCGGAGAACGAGGTTTCCGGGCTCATGTCCTTATTGGTGGATACTATCCGTAAGGAAGTTCCTACCCTCAATAAGAATAATATCCGGCTGCACGTCATCGGGGAAGTGAATATGTTACCAGAAGACGCCAGGGCCGAATTGAATGAAGCCATTGCTGAAACCGGCAAGAATACCGGCCTGAACCTGGTGATGGCCCTGAGTTACAGTAGTCGGTGGGAGATCATCAACGCCGTGAAACAGATCGCGGAGGCGGTCAAGGCGGGTACGATCATTCCGGAAGAGATCAGCCAGGCTGTTTTTCAGGGATACCTGACCACCAGCCGGTTCCCGGATCCGGAACTGATGATCAGGACCAGCGGGGAGTACCGGATCAGTAATTTCCTGTTATATCAGCTGGCCTACTCCGAATTGTATTTCACCCCCACACTTTGGCCCGATTTCCGGAAAGAGAACCTGTATGAAGCCATTTTAGACTTTCAGCAGAGGGAAAGGCGTTTCGGGAAAACAGGAGAACAGCTTAAAACAGACAGGGTTTAACAAATAGTTTTAATTAATGGGCTTAATTTGCCGCACGTAAAAAACCAATTGATGCACAGGATTTATACCCGGATATTTCTTATTGTCTTACTATTTTCTGCCAGCCGGATGGCGGAGGCCCAGATTTCGGTGAATCCCGCGCTACAGGAGATCTTTACATCCAAACCCCCAAAAGAATATACCATTGCCGGAATAACAGTGAGCGGCACCAGGGCATTCGATCCAAACCTGATCATTTCCATTTCCGGACTGGCAGTAGGCGATAAAGTGCAGATACCCGGTACCGATGTCTTTGCCAAAGCCATCACCAAACTCTGGAGGCAGAGCCTGATCTCCAATATCCAGATCAATTTCACCCGGTTGGAAGGAACGGACCTGTATGTAGAATTTTCCATTACTGAAAGGCCCCGGCTGGCCGATTTCAAATTGTCGGGGATCAAGAAAGGGGAGAAAGATGACCTGGAACCCAAAATGGCCCTCTCCAAGGACAGGGTACTGACAGAAAATATGCGGCTCAGCGCTTTGGAAGCCATCCGTAAATTCTATTATGATAAGGGTTACCGGAATGTCGATATCCAGGTGAAAGAGGAAAAAGTGGCCACGCTCAATAACGCGGTATCCCTGACCTATTTCATCACCAAGGGCAAGAAGGTCAAGGTCAATTCCATCAATTTCAGCGGAAATAACAGCATCGACGGGCTCAAGCTCAAAAGGCAGATGAAGGGCACCAAGGAAATGACCCGTTTCACCCTCTTCCCCATCAACATCAAAAATCCGTTCGGAGATACATCAAGCCGCATCACCTTCAAGGAATATGCGAAGGATGCCGGTATGTTGTCGCTGACCAAGTCCCGCGATTTCCTGAATCCCTATGCCCGTTTCAGCGGCTTCGGATCCACCAAGTACAGCGAAAAGAAATATGCTGAAGACAAGGAGAAAGTATTGGATTATTACAATGCCCAGGGCTTCAGGGACGCATTGATACTCGGGGATACGGCGATCTATGATTCGAAGAACAACATGAATCTATTCATCAAGGTGTCCGAAGGCCGTAAATATTATTTCGGAGACATCACCTGGAGGGGCAATACCAAGTATAATGATTCATTGCTCAATTACCTGCTCGGCATTAAACGGGGAGATGTCTATAACCTGGGCCTGCTGAACAGGCGACTGGGTAAGGAACTGTCGGCCGAAGGAGGCGATATCGGAAGCCTGTATATGGACGACGGTTACCTGTTCTTCCGCGTGGATCCGGTTGAGACCGCGGTTTACAACGACACCATCGACTTTGAAGTGCGCATGACCGAAGGGCCCCAGGCCGTTTATGGCAATATCACCATTTCCGGTAATGACAAGACCAAGGATTATGTGATCCGTCGTGAATTACGTACCATACCGGGAGAAAAATTCAGTCGCGCCGACATCATTCGTACCCAGCGTGAATTGGGTCAACTCGGGTTCATCAATCCCGAAAAGATCAATCCCAATGTGGTGCCCAATGCCGAGAACGGCACCGTGGACATCAACTGGGGTATCGAGGAGAAATCAGCCGATCAATTGGAATTGTCCGCGGGTTTTGGCGGGGGTATCGGTCTGACCGGAACCCTGGGCGTTACCTTCAACAACTTCTCGATCAAGAATATCACCAAGCGTTCATCCTGGGATCCCCTGCCTTCCGGCGATGGCCAGAAATTCAGCGCCCGGGTTCAATCGAACGGCAAGGCTTTCCGGTCCTATAATTTCTCTTTCACCGAACCCTGGCTGGGAGGCAAAAAAAGAAATTCATTCACCATCGGCTATTCCAATACACGGTATGCCAATGCATACGACCAGTTCGGCAGCTATTGCAAAAAATGCGGGGATACTTCCTATGTGAAGACCAGCAGTATCAACGTATCCCTGGGTAAACAACTGAAATGGCCCGACGATTATTTCAACCTGATCTACTCACTCAATTTCCAGCGTTATAAACTGCGTAACTACCGTGGTATCTTTGAAGGATTAAGCAACGGTACCTCAACGAATATCAGTCTGAAGATCGCGCTGGTCCGTAATTTAGCCGGTCCCAACCCGATCTTCCCGACCAGCGGCTCCAATTTCGACCTGAGCGGACAGTTCACTTTGCCTTATTCGCTGATCGGTATAAAATCAGGATCGGAAAACCAGTATAAATTGCCCGAATTCCACAAATGGCGTTTCAACGGCGAATGGTATGTGCCCATCGGCCGGCCAAGGGGGGAGGAGAAGAACAGGCAATTCATTTTGAAAGTGGCGGCCAAATACGGATTCATCGGCCGGTATAATAAGAATCTGAATATTTCTCCGTTCGAACGATTCCAGCTGGGCGATGCCGGATTGAGCAATAATTTCGCCTTGCTAGGATACGATATCATCGCACACCGCGGTTACCCGGTTTACGACAATCCCAATCCGAAGATCAACCCGGACGGGATCACGCCAAGAGAGTTCTTTACCATATTCAACAAATATACCCTGGAGCTCAGGTATCCATTCAGCACGAGCGCGAGCAGCACCATCTACGGACTCGCTTTCTTTGAAGCGGCGAACGGCTGGTATGATGCCAAATCATACAATCCTTTCAAGCTCAGGCGTTCGGCCGGTGTGGGTCTCCGGTTCTTCCTGCCGATGTTCGGTCTGCTCGGGTTTGATTATGGCGTAGGGTTTGACAGGTATAACCAGACCAGCGGATTGAAAGGTGCGGCCAAGTTCACCTTCATGCTGGGGCAGGAACCACAATGATGAACCAAAACGTTTTATAAATTTAATTCGATGAAAAAGACATTCCTTCTCGCCGCCCTTTTTTCGATCGCCGCTATTACGGCTACGGCCCAGCGTTATGCGATCATCGATTCCAAATACATCCTGGATAAATTACCGGAGTACAAGGAAGCCCAGAAAAAACTGGATCAGTTCAGCGAGCAGTGGCAGCAGGAGATCGACCAGAAGCAGGCCCTGGTGGACAAGATGTACAAGGATTACCAGGCCGAGCAGGTGATGCTCAGCGATGCCCTGAAAAAGAAAAGGGAGGACGAACTGTATAATAAGGAGAAGGAACTGCGTGACCTGCAAAAAAAGCATTTCGGTTTTGAAGGCGACCTGTTCAAAAAAAGGCAGGAACTGATCAAGCCCATCCAGGATAAAGTGTATACCGCGGTACAAAAACTGGCCGTGGAGAAACAATATGATTTCATCCTGGATAAAAGCGAGGGAATAACCGTTATCTTTGCCGACCCCAAACTGGACAAGAGTGAGGATATCCTGAGGAATATGGGCGTTAAATAAATGATAATACGCTGCGATGAGCAGCGATTTCAGTACTAAATCATACTAATAAAACAAATAAACAGTAAAACAACAATGAAAAAGTTAATCGTAGCAGGTGTGATGGCCTTAGGTATCTTTAATGCCTCTGCACAGAAAATCGGGTACATCGACACCGATATGTTAATTGGCATTATGCCGGAAGCGGCTAAAGCGGATGCTGAACTGAAAGCCTACCAGGATGCACTGGGTTTACAGGGACAGGACCTTGGAAAGGAAGCGGATGCCAAAGCGGCCCAGTTCCTGAAAGATTCGGCCACCCTTTCCGCCAGCATGAAAGAGATCAAGAGGAATGAGATCCTCGAACTCTATCAAAAAGTGCAGAACTGGAACCAGATCGCCCAGGAAAAATACAACCAGAAGGCCCAGGAAAAGATCGGCCCCATCCGTACCAAGGCTTATGACGCCATCAAGGCCGTTGCCAAGGAAAAAGGATACGCCTATGTACTGGATGCATCTTCCGGCGCATTACTGATCTATCCTCCTTCCGACGACCTGATGCCGGCTGTAAAAACCAAACTGGGTATCAAGGATGCACCGGCAACTACGCCAACCAACGCGCCCAAGACCAATACGCCGAAGGGTAATTAAACCGGATCAATACAACCAATCGATATGAGCCTCCCGAATATTCGGGAGGCTTTGTTTTGAAAGAAAATACATGCAGGGTCGGCGACAGTTAAATGGATGAATTGAATTCGCAGAACAGCCTGCAGGCAGGCAAGTTTGCCAGCGGCGTTTTGAACATCCGGATTCAAAGGCTGTCAGATCAATTCACTTACTTCGAATGGAATATATTTTCATTTTGCTAACGGTTCCGATCCAATAAATCCTCCCCATACTTCAGGAGGTTTGTTATTTTTGGTGAATGGATAAAAAACCGATCGGCGTATTTGACAGCGGTTACGGCGGGTTGACGGTCTTGAAAGAGATCATCGGCTTACTGCCCGAATACGATTTCATCTACCTGGGAGATAATGCCCGTTCGCCCTATGGCAACCGAAGCTTCGATACGGTATATGCCTACACCAGGGAATCGGTGGAGTGGTTCTTCAGACAGGGATGTCCGCTGGTCATCCTGGCCTGTAATACCGCTTCTGCCAAAGCGCTTCGGACGATCCAGCAAAAAGACCTGCCCGGCCATTACGACGAAAAACGGGTATTGGGTGTTATCAGGCCTACTACCGAAGTGGTGGGAAAATACAGTAAGACCGGTGAGGTGGGTATACTGGCCACACTGGGGACCGTTCAATCAAATACCTATCCCATTGAGATCGCTAAATTCTTCCCGGAACTAAAGGTTTACCAGGAGGCCTGTCCCATGTGGGTGCCCCTGGTGGAGAACAATGAATACCAGTCACCCGGCGCCGATTACTTCATCAAACAACATATCGACCGACTAATGGCCCGGTCCCCGGATATTGATACGATCCTGCTGGGTTGTACCCATTACCCCTTGCTGATCAATAAGATAAAGCAATTTCTCCCCACGGGGATCACGCTCTTATCCCAGGGAGAGATCGTGGCTCATGGTCTGCAGGATTACTTGTCGCGGCATCCTGAAATAGATGAAAAATGCAGCCGGAACGGGCATTACAGCTTCTTCACGACCGATTCCTCCGAGGATTTTGACGCCCATGCCGCCAGTTTCTTTGGAAAAGCGGTAAAATCGGGCCATTTGAGTCTTTAGGACCAAAAAAAATCGGCATTCCGGGCCTTGGAACTCACCAGATTCCCATACCTTTGCCGTCCTTTCACAAACAACAGGGATGGTGCCCTGCTGAGTGTAACAAACAGGATCGGAAATTAAATTTGTAAAAGCCTGCCTGTCGGTAGGCAGGGAAAAACTTAATCAGATGCCAGGTAAAAAAAGAACCTATCAACCGCACAAACGCCGCAGAAAATCCGTTCATGGATTCCGCCAGCGTATGGAAACAGCCAACGGCCGTAAGGTTTTGGCCAGCCGCAGGAAAAAAGGTCGTCATAAGCTGACCGTTTCCAGCGAACACGGTGATAAAAAATAAACGCCCTGCTGTCCTCGTGACACAGTGTAACAATATTTCAGTCCTGCTTATCGGCAGGACTTTTTTAATTTTACCGAGTTGGAACAAAAGCAACGATACCGGTTTGGCAAGCCCGATAAATTGAAGAGCCGTAAGCAGATCAACAGTTTGTTCGGCACCGGCAAGTCATTCTCCACATTCCCGTTCAAGGTGATCTGGATGCATACCGCCGAACCCTACCCGGTCCTGCAGGCCGGATTCACCGTCAGCTCACGCCAATTCAAAAAGGCGGTGGACCGCAACCGGATCAAGCGGCTCATGCGGGAAGCCTACCGTTTACAAAAAAAGGAGTTGCAGGAAAAATTGGAAGTGTCGAAACTCCGCTTGGCCGTTTTCCTGATCTATGTGGGCAATGAGGTACCTGAATATGAGTTGGTAGAGAAGAAAACCGCAAGCATCATCAAACGTCTCATAAAAATCGCCGATGAAGATCCTGCTGACCATACTTAGTTTCCCCTTCATCGTGCTGATCAAGCTCTACCAATGGATCATTTCCCCCTGGATGGGACAAAAATGCCGTTATACCCCAACCTGTTCGCAATACGGCGTGGAGGCATTGAAAAAATACGGGCCTGTAAAAGGATTATGGCTCACGTTTAAACGGGTTTCCAAATGCCATCCCTGGGGCGGACATGGGTATGATCCTGTGCCCTGATAATATTACTGCTTAAAGGAGAGCGATGATATTCTATCGCCTTCTCAATTCCCGGGCTGAAATCAGTTGAACCCGAACAATGGGCTATGTGGATTGAATTGTTTTACATGCCTGATTCGTACATTCATGGAAAATAAACAATGACCAAAAAGACCCTGATACTGTTGGGTTTCATCATGCTGAAGTTTGTACTGCAGTACACCCTCATCAGTCCGGCCTACGACCTGCAGCGCGATGAATATTTGCATCTCGACCAGGGACATCACCTTGCATGGGGTTACCTGTCTGTTCCCCCTTTCACCTCCTGGATCTCCTATATCATCCATTCGCTGGGCAATACGGTCTTTTGGGTCAAGTTCTTTCCGGCCCTTTTTGGAGCGGCAACCCTGTATGTGGTTTGGAAGACGATCGAAACACTGGAAGGAGACCTCTTCGCGCTGATCCTCGGGGCCACCTGTGTCTTGTTCTCAGCGCTATTGCGACTTAATACCTTATATCAACCCAATTCCTTTGATGTTTTGAGCTGGACAACGGTCTATTTCATCCTCATCCGGTATATCAAGACGGGAAATACCCGGTGGCTTTTTTTTGGGGCGGTATTTTTTGCACTCGGTTTTCTGAATAAATACAATATGGCCTTTTTGCTGATCGGCCTTTTTCCGGCCCTATTGTTGACCGGTCAGCGTAAAATATTTACCCGGCCGGAATTATATTTGGCCATATCCCTGGGCCTGTTGCTCATCCTTCCCAATCTCATCTGGCAATACAACAACCATTTCCCGGTGATCGGGCATTTGAAAGAACTGGCGGATACCCAACTGGTGAATGTGGACAGAGTGGATTTTTTACGATCACAACTCCTTTTTTACCTGGGCTCCTTTTTTGTCATTATTTCGGCCTTATACGCGTTGTTGTTTCATCCGCCTTTTCAAAAATACAGGCCTTTCTTTTGGAGCCTATTCTTAACCCTGGCGGCTTTCCTGTATTTCAAGGCAAAAGACTATTATGCGATCGGCATCTACCCGGTATACATCGCCTTCGGTTCCGTATTCCTGTCGGAGATTTTCAAAACCGGGTGGAGAAGGATATTGAAGCCCGTAGCCATCGCTATCCCTTTACTGCTGTTCATACCCATTTATCGCATCGCATTTCCGAATAAAGAACCCGAATACATGGTAAGGCATCCTGAATACTATCAGAAATTCGGCCTGCTTCGCTGGGAAGACGGGAAAGAACATCCATTACCCCAGGATTTTGCGGATATGCTGGGCTGGAAAGAACTGGCATTGCTGGTTGACAGTATCTATTCGAAGTTGCCAAACCCTGACCAAACCCTGATCCTTTGCGATAATTATGGTGAGGCAGGAGCGATCAACTATTATACAAGGAATAAGAAAATGATCGCATCCTCTTTCAATGCGGATTATATCGACTGGCTCCGGTTCGACAGGATAATTACCGACGTGATCCTGGTGAAAGAACCCGGCGAAGAAGATCCGGAACGTAATGTGGAGAAACCCTTATTTGACAGCGTGTACAGGGCCGGCCAAAGAATTAACCGGTATGCCCGGGAAGACACCATTTCCATATATGTTTTGAAAGGGGCGAAAGTGGATGTCAATGAAAGATTGAAAGCCGAAGCTGAAGAAAAGAAAAGCCGCATTAAATACTAATGCGGCTTTTTCATTAAGTTATCATCGCTGATCGAACGATCTGAATTTCACAAACCGTCGCAATCCGAACTTCGGGTATTGATCATTGAGTATTGAATCTTGATCACGTAACGATAAAAATCCCGTTATCAGGCCGCTTCGAAACGCTCTGCTACCCTGTTCCAGTTCACCACATTCCAGAATGCGGCCAGGTAATCGGCCCTGCGGTTCTGGTAGTGCAGGTAATAAGCGTGTTCCCAGACATCACAGCCTAAGAGGGGAGCGCCTTTGACATCGGCCACATCCATCAGGGGATTGTCCTGGTTGGGAGTGGAGGATATCTCCAGTTTGCCGTCTTTTACCAGCAGCCAGGCCCATCCGCTTCCGAAGCGGGTCATGCCGGCATTGGCGAATTTTTCCTTGAATGCGTCAAAGCTGCCGAAGGCCGCATTGATGGCATCGGCCAGTTTACCGGTCGGGGCTCCACCGGCATTGGGGGCCATGCTTTCCCAGAAAAAGGTATGGTTCCAGTGGCCGCCACCGTTATTGCGAACCGCCGGACTGATGCTTCCCGCTGTGGCAACCAATTGCTCCAGGGTCTTGTTCTCGTGTTCGGTGCCGGCAATGGCCTTGTTCAGATTGTCCACATAAGCCTGGTGATGCTTGCCATGATGGATCTGCATCGTCCGGGTATCGATATGGGGTTCAAGGGCTTCGTGTGTGTATGGAAGGGCTGGTAATGTGAATGACATGGTAATGATTTTAAGTGTTAAAGATTCGGACTTGTAAGAACAACAAATTTACAACGGGATGGTTGATTAAAAAGCAGGCTGTACCATTTCTTTCTTAATTCGAAAATCAGCGCCTGGCCTTGAAAAAGTCCTTCATTAGCTGGGCGCAGGGCTCTTCCAGCACTCCGCCCTGCAGTTCGGTCCTGGGATGGAAGGGATTCCTGGCACCGGTACTCTTGCGGTAGCCGTTCTTTTCATCGGATGCGCCGTAGACAATACGTCCGATCTTGCTCCAGTAAAGAGCCCCGCTGCACATCAGGCAAGGCTCCAGGGTGACATAGAGGGTGGCTTCCGGAAGGTATTTACTCCCCAGGGATTGAAAGGCCGAGGTCAGGGCCAGGATCTCGGCATGGGCCGTGCAATCGTTCAAAAGTTCCACCTGGTTATGCCCGCGGGCGATCACCTGGTCGTTCATGACGATGACAGCCCCTACCGGAACTTCTTCCGCATCGAATGCCTTTCGGGCTTCTTTCAGGGCTTGTTGCATAAAGTGTTCGTCGGTCATGGATGAAGTTTATAAACTAAGAGGATTCAGGAGGAAAAGAGGCGGAAAGAGTTTGGGCAGCAGGACTCTTTTCTTTCTTTTTCTCTTTTCTGCTCTTAGCCCTTTCAGTACCTTGCTGCAAATTTAAACCTAATGGCCAATATTCAGGAACTTTCAGCGATGCGGCGGTATTTTGAGTCGGGAGTGACCAAGCCCTATGCTTTCCGGAAAAAACAACTCATTGTACTCCGGGATGCGATAAAGGCCCATGAATTAGAATTGCAGGAAGCCCTTTATACTGACCTGAAGAAAAGTCCGGAAGAATGCTGGGTCACCGAGACCGGCTTCCTGCTCGCCGAGATCAACCATGCCTTGAAACATTTGCGGCAGTGGATGGAAACGGAATCCGTATCCACCAACCTGGTCAACCTGCCATCAAAAAGTTATATCCTTCGCGAACCCCTGGGGGTTACTCTCATTATTGGTCCCTGGAATTATCCCCTTCAGTTGTTGATGAATCCATTGGTGGGGTCCATGGCAGCGGGTAATTGCACGGTTTTAAAAGCGTCTGAATTCGCACCGGCTACCGGACTTGTCATGCGTAAATTGATCGAAGGGACCTTTGATCCTGATTACATTCGATTTGTGGATGGGGATGGGGCGACGGTGATCCCCGCCATGATGAACCCATTCAGTTTCGATCATGTATTTTATACCGGTAGTTCCATGGTGGGCAGGCTCATTTATAAAATGGCGGCGGAAAGGCTGGTACCGGTTACGCTGGAACTGGGCGGAAAAAGCCCCTGTGTGGTCGAATCGGATGCCAATATAAAAGTGGCGGCGAAACGTATTGTCATGACCAAGTTCTCCAATGCGGGGCAGATGTGTGTGGCGCCTGATTATGTGCTGGTACATGAATCAAAAAAGGCAGCATTGGTCGACGCCATGAAAAAAACCATACTGGCTTTCTTTGGTGAAGAGGCTTCCGAAACTTATGGATATGGCAAGATCATTAATGAAAAACAATTCGATCGTCTTTGCACTTATCTCGGGCAGGGAAAAATTATACAGGGCGGAAGAACGGATCGCTCAAAACTTTTCATTGAGCCTACCCTGTTAGATGAGGTGTCACTTGATGCAGCTGTGATGCATGACGAGATATTCGGTCCGATATTGCCGGTGATCAGTTTCAAGGATGCAGATGAGGCACGCGCCATCATCGCCCGAAACCCCAACCCACTGGCTTTTTATATTTTCACTTCCTCGAAACAAAAAGAGAACGAATGGCTGGGGTCCGTCGCTTTCGGTGGCGGTTGTGTCAATAATGCCAGCTGGCATCTCACTAACCACGCTTTGCCATTCGGCGGACGGGGTTTCAGCGGCACAGGCCAGTACCATGGCCGCTTTTCATTCGAGACCTTCAGCCATAAGAAATCCATCATGAAAACTCCTACCTGGTTCGATCCCGCGATCAAGTATCCGCCATTGAAGGGCAAGCTCAGGTTATTCAAATGGATCATCCGGTAATTGTTCTAAAAAGGTTTATTTATCCCACAAAGGCACAAAGAATTTAATTTTTAATTCAAAGCTCTATCCGGGTATAGGATAAAATTCACTTTAATGAATTTACCACGCTCGTTATCTGTTTATTTTCTCATGTTATGCGGTTAGTTTTCACGAGACTAAGTGACTTTTTATGAAGAAATTGTCGATTCATTAGTAGCATATCATGACAGAAAATGAACTGGCAACAATTGCAGTGAATATTTGTTATACTCTTCACACAAAACTTGGGCCGGGGTTGTTGGAAAGTATATATGAGACGGCTTTTGCTGTTGAATTGAAAAAAAGAGGCATTCCTTTTTCCAGGCAACGGGGAATTCCTGCCTTTTATGAAGGAGAGGACCTGGGTATTGGTTTCAGGGCTGACATAATAATGGAAGACAAATTGTTGGTTGAATTAAAATCTGTTGAAAGGCTGGAAAAAGTCCATCACAAAATTGTATTGACCTATTTAAGACTTTCAGGAATTAAGCTAGCCATTCTGGTTAACTTTAATGTGGAGTTGATAAAAGAAGGCATTCATCGTAAAATCAACGGAGACCTGTTTTATTCATAAGTATCCTTTGTGCCTTTGTGAGATATTAAAAATCTCGCCGAAGGCGAGAATGAAGATTTCCCACAAAGGAGAAAAAGGACGCAAAGGTTTTATATTCTGAACTTTTAAAAATATTTGACTTGCTAAAATAATACTGATGCACTACAAAAAATGGTTGAAAAGAGGAGCCGTCGTTTTCTTGCTGTTAGTCATTAGCTTTGTCGCCTATGTGCAGATCGTTAACCGCCATTCAAAAAACATGACCATCAAGCAAAAAATACTGAAAGCCGTTTACCCCGCCTTTATCTGGTGGACCAAACTGAACGGCAAGGGCACGAAGGCGATCGCGAACGGACAAACAGAACCACCGGTTCCATTTTATTCGCTGACAGACACCCTCATCAACGGGCAGCCTTTCCCTTTTGATTCCCTGCGGGGGAAGAAGGTATTGCTGGTCAATACCGCCAGCGACTGCGGCTATACCCCGCAATACACGGGGCTGGAGGAATTGTACCGGCAAAACAAAGACCACCTGGTCGTGATCGGTTTTCCGGCCAATGATTTCAAAGAACAGGAAAAAGGGGCTGATGCCGATATCGCCCAATTCTGCAAGCTGAATTTTGGAGTAAGCTTTCCGCTGATGGTGAAGAGCAGTGTTGTGAAAGGGGAGGGACAAAACCCTGTCTTTACCTGGCTCACCGATCCATCGAAGAACGGGTGGAACAGCAAACAGCCGGCCTGGAATTTTTCTAAGTATCTTGTGGATGAGAGAGGCAGGCTGACCCATTATTTCGGTTCATCCGTGGAACCCATGTCAGATGAAGTTCTCAACGCCATAAAAAAGTAACCCATGCTTGAACTGCGCGATTTCACGTTCGTCCATAAATATTTCATCGGGGAAAAACAGGAGAGCCTGCTCTTCCTGGTCCTGGGCATCACCGCCATCATCGCGGCCATCATCTTCTATTTCTTCATAAAAACCCATCCTGCCTGCTTTAAAGGCGCAGCCATTCCTTTGATGGCCATTGGGTTGATCCAGGTGACCGTCGGCTATACCGTTTATGCCCGCAGCGACAAACAACGCCTGGATATTGCCTACACCCTCGGCACAGAACCCGTTTCCTATGCAAAGACCGTTGAACTGCCGAGAATGGAAAAAGTGATGAAGAATTTCGGGATCTACCGCTGGGTAGAGATCGTACTTGCCCTTCTGGGCATTGGCCTGTTCTTTTATTTCCGTACAAACCCCGAAAAAGAATTCCTGAAGGGATTGGGTATCGCATTGGCGATACAGGCCTTACTGATGCTGGGCGCAGATGCCTTCGCGGAAAAAAGAGGGAGGATTTACACCAATGAGCTCAACAAACTGATTCCGGGAAAATGAACAGCCTGCCAGTTAAATTTTTTAAACGATCGGTCATAACGGGCATTTCTCGTGATAGTTGATCAATTCGATCGGCGCCTTTTCAAACTGGTAGCCTGCGTATTTAACCGCGATCTCATCCAATACCTCATCGATCTCCTCAACGGTTTTTAACGTCACCAGTTTGTAACGGTATTCCTTGATATTGGGCATGCCTTTCAGGTAATTGGCGTAATGACGGCGCATTTCAAATATGCCTACCACCGGTCCTTTCCATTCGAATGATTTATGGAGGTGCTTCTTGCAAACGGCCACCCGGTCTTCGATGGTGGGGGCGGGCAGGTGTGCTCCCGTCTTCAGGAAATGCTTGATCTCGTTGAAGATCCAGGGATACCCGATCGCGGCACGACCGATCATGATGCCGTCAACACCATACCGGTTCTTGTATTCCAGGGCTTTTTCCGGACTGTCGATATCGCCATTGCCGAAAATGGGGATGGTGATACGCGGGTTGCTTTTCACTTTCCCGATCAGTTCCCAGTCGGCATCACCCTTGTACATCTGGGTTCTTGTCCTGCCGTGGATCGCCAGCGCCTGGATGCCAGCATCCTGTAACCGTTCAGCCACCTCTTCGATATTCTTGGTCTTATCATCCCAGCCTAATCTTGTTTTTACGGTCACCGGCAAACGAGTCGATTTCACCACAGCTGAGGTCAGTCGTACCATCAGGTCGATATCTTTCAACACCCCAGCACCCGCACCTTTTAAGGCCACTTTCTTTACCGGGCAACCAAAGTTGATATCAAGCAGGTCGGGATTGGTCACATCCACGATTTTCGCCGCCAGGGACAGGCTCTCCTCATCACCACCGAAGATCTGGATGCCAACGGGTTTTTCGTAATCAAAGATGTCCAGTTTTTTCCGGCTCTTGATGGCATCCCGGATCAACCCTTCGCTTGAAATGAACTCCGTGTACATCAGGTCGGCCCCATGGTCCTTACAGACCGCCCGGAACGGCGGGTCGCTGACATCCTCCATGGGAGCCAGCAACAAAGGGAAATCGGGTAATGTGATATGACCTATACTGGGCATTTTATTTTTTAAACCTTTTAGTCATTGTATATTGCGAGCGCAAATTTACAACTAATCGGCCAAGCATATGCTTTACAGGAGTATCAGGGGGTTTACGGGTTTCAGCCAGTTTGGTATCTTACTGGCTTTTACCGGCCTTGGCCTGGTATTGGCCGGGATCGCCCAATACCTGATCGGTTTGATGATCGTTCCTGCCGGTACCCCCGCCTCTCAAATGCCTGAAGCGATTGCCACAGCCCTGTTCAAACCGGAAAATACCGGCATGGCCAGGCTTTCTCAGGTGATGGGCACCCTATTCCTGATGTTCCTGCCCGCGCTTTTTTACCTGCTGATCTGCCATGGCCGCAATGGTTTCTGGTTGGGTTTCAACCGGTATATCAATCCTCAACAGGTTCTTATCGGGTTCATACTCATCTTTTGCGCCAATATCATCGCGGCGCCCCTGGCCGATCTCAGCAAAAGTCTGCTGGCCCATTTCCCGGGTTGGGATGCTGTTGCCCGAAAGATGGAGAACGATTATAACCGGCAGGTTACCGTTCTCAGCAATTTAAAAAGCTGGACCGAGTTTGGGATGGCCATTGTGATCATGGCTTTCTTCCCGGCCCTTTTCGAAGAACTGTTTTTCAGGGGCGCCCTGCAGAACCTGCTCGAACGATGGTGGAAAGCGCCCTGGGTTGCCGTGATC
This sequence comes from Chitinophagaceae bacterium, assembly GCA_016721725.1. GTDB lineage: Bacteria > Bacteroidota > Bacteroidia > Chitinophagales > Chitinophagaceae > Ferruginibacter. The sequence goes on from JADKHN010000001.1 coordinate 1,385,942, forward strand.
GCAACCTCCCTGGTTTTCAGCCTGATCCATATGTCGGTCTATCTTTTTTTAAGCCGGTTCATTTTAGGATTCGTTCTCGGACTCATGTACCAGCGCAGCAAGAACATCTGGGTCAATATCATCGCGCACTTTCTCAACAATACCGTAGCGGTGATCCAGTTATTCTGGCTTTCCAGGCAAGGCAAAAAGATCGAGGCCGATAAACTGGATGGAGAGATACCGCTGATCCTCGCCGGAGTTTGCGTTATCCTCATTGTTGGGTTATTCTTACTCTTTGAAAAAGCATCGGCAAAAAACCGAACCCTGGTGGCTTTTGAAGAACAGAACCTCTGGGACAACAGCGATCTCAACCGGTCCATAGCATCATAAAACAACTCCAAGTGGCACTGAACGTAGAAACACTGAAAACAAGGGCGCTCACGGCGCTGATCTTTGTATTGGTGATGCTGGCCGGTCTCTTGTGGGTCTATCCCGCTTTCCTGGCCCTGTTCCTGGTCATCCATTTTGGCTGTTGGTATGAGTTGATCAAGCTATTGAAGCTGATCCATGGAAAAAAATTTCCGGTCTATGCTCTGATCGGCCTGGTCTATATCACTATGCCGGTATTGATGATCGTTGACCTGCGCAGCGACGGAAATCTGTTCAAAGGGAATTTTTCCGCTGTGGATGACGGGAAGATCATCCCCTGCGCCATTTTATTTTCGATCTGGATCAATGATACCATGGCCTACCTGGTGGGATCGGTGATCGGGAAGACCCCATTCTCGAAGATCTCACCTAAGAAGACGATCGAAGGAACCCTGGGCGGTATACTGCTTTGTGTACTGACCATCGCGCTGGTTGCCCATTTTTCCGGGATCATGCCGGTTTCCCGGGCGATCGTCATTGCCGCCACTTGTGCCATTTTCGGTACGGCGGGCGACCTGCTTGAAAGCAAGATCAAGCGCATGGCCGGAGTAAAGGACAGCGGATCTTTCATGCCGGGACACGGTGGATTCCTGGACCGATTTGATTCCTTGCTCGTTGCCATTCCATTCACCTGGATCTGCCTCAGGCTTTTTTTCTGATCCGGGTTGCTTGTGCGAAACGTTTTTAAATCATCATATAAAAAAACGGCTATGAGAATGATCCTTCCCCTTTTCATGCTTTTTCTGGCGAATGCATGTAACAGTTCAACGGAAAAGACCTCGATCAAAGAAACGCCAAAAGATTCTTCCCGTTCCCTTACCAATCCGGTGGATACCATGCCTTCATCCGCCGGTTTTGCCCTTTTGCCCTTTGATAAAGACAATTTGCCTTTGAAAGACAGTCTGCAGGGCCATCTGGTGGATGGCGCCTGTTGGAGGGACCTCGATGGGGAGAACCTGGTCATCCTCCTGCAAACGGATAATAAAATGGTCAATGACCAGCAGAACCAGCGTATAACGGCCTATGCCTATAAAAAAGAATCGGGCGCCTGGAAGCAAAAATGGCTGGTACAGGATAAGATCTCAGGTTGTGAAGTGGATGCCACCTGTACATTCTTCCCGGGATCACTGTCGGTTACCGATGTGGATCACAATAATGTCGGTGAAGTTTGTTTCCTCTATAAATTATCCTGCAAAGGGGACGTAAGCCCGGATGATAAAAAGCTCATCCTGTATGAGGGTTCAGCAAAATACGCCATCCGCGGAAACACCATATTGGAATATTCAGGTGGACGGGAAGGAGGGGCCAAGAATATTGATCCCTCTTTCAACAAGGCATCAAAAGAACTGCTGGAATATGCTAATAGCCGTTGGGAACTGTTTGGGCTCACCCGGTATTGATCATTTATCAAATGATCGTAAATCATCTTACGTTCCGGCAAACAGTAGAATATTATTCGTCTGAGACGAATAACCATTGCATCCTCGTCAGAGACGAGGACGAGTGACGTGAAGAGAATTGCTATATGGGAATAATTGGCCTTTTGCAAGGATAATGCCCTTCTGATTTGTACCTTTGCCCCTTAAACAAATTCAATGACCATACACCGCGAAGGATATAAGTCCATTGCCATTGCCACCCTGCTATTCGGGGCGGTTAACCTGTCTGTCCTCTTTTTATTGGGCTCCACCCTGCTTTGGCTTTGCCTCGTAGTATTCATCCTCACCTTCGGCCTTCTGCTATTCCTCATCTCCTTTTTCCGGGTTCCCAACCGGAAACTCACCATCGATGAGGGTTGTGTCATCGCTCCGGCTGATGGTAAAGTAGTGGTCATCGAAGAAACCACGGATGAAGAATATTTTAAAGACAAGCGCCTGCAGGTCTCCATTTTCATGAGTCCGGCCAATGTGCACGTTAACCGGAATCCCATCAGCGGGGAAGTGATCTATAATCAGTATCACAAAGGCAAATACCTCGTAGCCTGGCACCCCAAGTCCTCTACCGAAAACGAACGGCATTCGGTGGTGATCCAAAAAGGCGATAAACAGGTGTTGGTGAAGCAGATCGCGGGCGCCCTGGCCAAGCGGATCGTGAATTACCTGACCGTAGGGCAGCAGGTGAACCAGACCGAGGAAATGGGCTTTATCAAGTTCGGCAGCCGGGTAGACCTGCTATTACCCCCCGGGACCCGGGTTGAAGTGGCGCTGAACCAGGCGGTTAAAGGCGGAGTGACCATTATCGCCCGACTTTAATTTTAACAATTTGCTATTGGTGGTTTGCAATATCAAACCTACTTTTACGTTGATTAATCACAAAAAAGCCATTATAATGAAAAAAGTACTTTTATTAGCTACAGCCGCTTTACTGGTTGCCGGTGTAAGTTTCGCCGACAACGGTAAAAAGAAGAAGAAATGCGCAAAAGGTAAGTCCTGCTGCACGAAGACCGCCGCAGAAAAGAAATCCTGCTGCAAAGACAAGTCTAAGACCGCAGCCATGTGATCTCTTGAACAAAACGTATTGAACCTTTCCAACCCGGGAAGGTTTTTTTTTGCCTGCAGGTCACAAGATGTTTTCCAGTTCCCGGAGGTGGGTAATGGTATAGGTGGAAGGTACTAGAGCGGAGGCCTGGATATGATTCACGAAGATCGAGTCCATACCGGCATTGATGGCGCCCTGGATATCCACTTCGGGGTTATCTCCGATCATGATGCTTTCAGGCAAGGTTGCTCCCGCTTTGTCCATTGCATAATCGAATATCTCTTTTTTGGGTTTCAGGCTGTTGCTTGTTTCCGAGGTGATCACGTGGGTGAAATAATGCTGGAGGCCGCTGTTATTGAGCTTGCTCCATTGTGTTTTTTCAAATCCGTTGGTGATGAGGTGGAGGGTGTATTTCTTTCCGGCGAGGTAATCCAGGATCTCCCGGGTATGCGGGAACAGGTTTTTTTTGGTCGGCAATAAGTCCAGGAATTTGGCGCTCATTTCACGCGACAGGGTCTCGTTGCCGATCTTGAAATCAAGCAGGGTACGCCACATCCTTTTCCATTTTAATTCATCCGCAGTGATCAGGCCATGGTGATACCGGTCCCAGAGCACTTCATTATGGAACAGGTATTTTCGGTAAAAGTCTTCAAAAGGGGCATTCACCAGTCCGGCAAGCTGAAATCCTTCGAAGAGGTCTTCCAGGGTTTCCCGGGCATTGGCATCAAAATCCCAGAGGGTATGGTCAAGATCGAAAAAAAGATGATGGTATCTCCGCATGGTTTATTGCCGGATGGTATTGTACAACTGTTTAACTTTATGGAAAGGTTGCAAGATAATCAAATAGTCCCGTCTTATTACAGACCCGACTACGAGCCGATCAAACAAGAAATATGAATATCATTATTACCGGTGCCAGCAAAGGAATTGGGAAAGCGATCGCGAAAGCCTATGCGGCCGAGGGAGAGGTCCTGTTGCTTTGTGCCAGGCATGAAGCCGCATTGGAAAGTACCCGGGCTGAACTGCAACAGCTTTATCCCTCCTGCCGGGTTTATGTAACAACAGCAGACCTCTCAGTAAGGTCGGATACGGTCGCATTCGCGAACTGGTGCCTTCAATTCGGTGTGCCGGATATACTGGTGAATAATGCGGGTTGGTTCCTCCCGGGCAGTGTGCATGATGAGGCGGATGGCAACCTGGAAAAAATGATCGATACCAACCTGTACAGCGCTTATCATCTCACCCGGGCTTTATTGCCGGCCATGCTGCAAGATAAGCCGCTGAACGGAGCCCGCCATATTTTCAACATCTGTTCCATCGCCTCCCTGCATGCCTATCCCAACGGCGGCGCTTACAGCATCAGCAAGTATGCCCTGATGGGCTTTTCGAAGAACCTGCGGGAAGAACTGAAACCAATGGGCATCAAGGTCACTTCGGTATATCCGGGCGCGGTGATGACCGATTCCTGGGGTGACTATGATAATTCGGAAGGGCGTATCATGGAAGCGGCTGATATAGCCGCCATGATCCTGGCGGCGGGTAAACTATCACCGCAGGCTGTTGTGGAGGATATTGTGATGAGACCCATCCTCGGGGACCTTTAACAGATTTTTATCACCGTTCGGCACACGGGTAAACATTGCCTCGGTCACCTGTAGTAATTTTGTTCCCGGATGAAGAAAACCCATTTTTCGGTTCTGGTCTTTTTGTCGATGATCCTGCATGTTTCTGTTTCCCGGGCACAGGCCAGGTTCAGCGCGGGCATTTCACCGGAACGTATCGGTAAGGATGAGATCGCGGAATTGACGCTGACGGTGGAGAATGCCCGTGATGTGCAAAAGATCACGCCTCCGGTGTTGGGTAATTTCATCATCATCAGCGGCCCCAACCAGGAGAACGGTATGAGTATGATCAATGGGGATGTGAAGAAATACATCGCCCTGCATTATATACTGAAACCCAAGAGCCCCGGATCTTATACCATCCCGCCAACAACCGCTTTTGCAGACGGGGTGAAACTCACCAGTAACCCGGTGAAACTGCAGGTGGATAACCGGAATACCGGCAACCAGCCCGGAGGCAATGCCGCTGCGAATCCCTTCAGCCTCTTCAATCCATTTGATGATCCGGTTCCGGAAGCGGTCTATGGCGATAACCTGTTGAAGAAGGGAGAGGATCCTTTGGAAAAGATCAGGAAGAACCTCTTTGTCAGATTGGAGACCGACAAGACCAGTTGTTTTGTCGGAGAACCGGTGGTGGCTACTTATAAGCTGTATACCCGGTTGAAAAGCGAGAGCAGTATGAGTAAGAATCCTTCCTTCAACGGCTTTTCGGTCATTGACCTGGGGCAACAGGATAACCTGCAGTATCAACGCGAAAAACTGAATGGTAAGGAGTACAATGTCTATATCATCCGGAAGGTTCAGCTTTACCCGCTTCAATCCGGTACCCTGCCATTGGAAACCGCCGAAGTGGATAACACGGTCCACTTCATCAGGTCCGGCAGCATCAACCGGCCCCCTTTGAGCGCGGATGACCTGTTCAGGGATTTTGCCGATGCCGGATCCGGTACCGAGGACCACCGGCTGGTACTTCAGAGCAATCCCCTGAGCATCCTGGTGAAACCATTGCCCGATCTGAACAAACCGGCGGATTTTAAAGGCGCAGTGGGCAATTTCGCTGTTGAAGCCACACTGGAAAAAAACAATTTCCCGATGGATGATGCCGGGAAACTTACCCTGATCGTCAGTGGTGTCGGTAACCTGCAATTGGTTACCGCTCCTGAACTAAGCTGGCCTGCGGGGATTGATGGTTTTGAGCCCAGGATCATGGATGACATTGTCAAGACCACGATTCCGCTAAGCGGTAAGAAGATCATCGAATTCCCATTTACCGCTTCGGCCCCCGGTAGTTATACCATTCCTTCAATACGGATCAGTTTTTTCAACCCGAAAGAGAACACTTACCGGTCCGTTGAAACAAAACCATTAGCCTTCACGGTCACCAGGGGTACAGGAAAATCCAGGTCACCGCTTGTGAAGGATAATGCCGGAGGGGATTCTCTCCTCAATCGTTTTTTCAGTAACCGGCTGCGGGTAGTGAGTGTGGTGGCCCTGATGATCCTTTGCGGACTTTTCTTTTGGCTGTGGAGAGACCGCAGGAAGACCAGGGTAGAACCGGCAGCATTAGAAACAGAAACTCAGCCTGTTGAAGCTGACCTTTTTACAGAAGAGCGCTTGAACAGGGTGCAGCAAAACCCGCTGTCTGGCGCCGAGTCGAAACTATACGGGAATGAGCATGAAGCCTTCTATACTGCGTTGAGCCTTGACCTGAAGAATTATTTATCGAAGAAACTGAATTTGCCTGCTGAAATGCTGAGCCGTAAGAGCATCAGCGAATGGCTTGATAAAAAGGGAGTGAGTAACGAGACCAGCCTGCGGTTACAGCGATTAATGGACGAGATCGAATGGCAGCTTTATACACCCACATCAGAAGCCGGGCAGAAATCCGCTTTGTATGAAAGATCCCTGGATATGATCGGAACACTGGAACTGCACGGGGTATGAACGATCAAGTGTTAAGGTGATATGTGCACGGCTCATGATGCTAACTGACCTGATCCAAATTGGAGGTCTCGGTTTATCAGCTATCCGTAAACTTATATCCCACGCCTCTCACCGAATGGAAGTATTGGGGGTTGCGACTGTCCTCTTCAAAATATTTACGGAAATTCAGGATGAAATTATCGATGGTGCGGGTGGTGGGGTATACATTATAACCCCATACCGATTGAAGGATCTTTTCCCGGGTCACCACTTCCTGTTTATTCTCGATCAGGAGTTTGAGTAAAAGGATCTCTTTCTTGGTGAGGACGATCTTTTCACCATTTTTGGAAAAGGCTTCGGAAGCCTTGAAGTCGATCTTGTTCTTTCCGAAAGTATAAACCTCTTCCAGCGGCTGACGGGCGCTGATCCGTTCACTTTTCCGGATGAGCTTGTTCACCCTTAAGAGCAGTTCTTCGAGATTGAAGGGTTTGGTCAGATAATCATCGGCTCCTTTCTTTAATCCCAGTATGCGGTCTGCGCTGCTGTTCTTGGCACTGAGGATCAGGATCGGGATATCCGGGTTGCTCAGCCGGATGGTTTCACATACCTGGATGCCATCCAGTTCCGGCAGCATCACATCGAGGATGATCAGGTTGAAATATTCTTTCTGCACTGCCCTTAAAGCTTCAGCACCGTCGTAGGCGCTGGTGATCTCATACCCTTCCAGTTCGAGGTTCAGTTTCAGGGCTTCCTGAAGATTTTCTTCGTCTTCAACCAGTAATATGGAAAATTTCTTGTCGCTCATCATGAATGCGGGTTCTTGTCTGTTGATGAAGGGATCGAAATGGTAAATATAGTGCCTGATGGCTGATTGTCTGTCACGGAAATGTTAGCATTATGCTCTTCTACGATCTTTTTGGTCAGATAGAGCCCCAGGCCGGTACCTTTTGCGGCTTTGGTGGCGGCATTCCCGATCCGGTAGAATTTTTTGAAGACGGCGGTTTTTTCAGAAACCGGGATCCCTTTCCCTTCATCTTTCACCGATAACCGTACCGTCTTTCCGTCGTCTTCAAGCGTTATGGTGATGGGGGATTCTTTCGGGGAATATTTTATCGCGTTGTCGATCAGGTTATTGATCGCCATCTGGAGCAAGAGGGCGTCGCCATTCACGAAAGCGGGGCCTGCGATCTGTGTATGGACCGTTCTCTGTGGAAACCGGATGGTGAAATCCGCCACACAGTTCCTGACCAGCTCACTGAAATCCGTGTCATCGATCGATTTACGGTATCCCCCGGCATCGAACTGGGAAGAGAGCAGCATATTGTTGCATAAACTGTTGAGCCGGTTGGTCTCCTGCAGGGTGGTTTGCAGCAGTCTTTGCTGCTGGTTTTCATCCAGCTTTCTTTTCTGCATCGTTTCCAGGTTGAGCTTGGCTACGGCAATGGGGGTTTTCAGTTCATGCGTCAGCGCCATCATGAAATTTTCCTGTTGCCGGCTTTGGTGAAGTTGTCGCCTGACGGAGCGGTAAATGAAGATCGCCCCGGCCAGGATGAGCAGAAAAAAAATTGCGCCTTCTCCCAGGTATTGTGCCGTCTTGCGTTGATGCTCGGCTTTCAGCGCCGACAGTTTATTATAATAATGGTCATCAGTGGTGACCAGTTCCTGGATCTTGTATTGCGACATCTGGTTGTTTTGGCGGTTGAGTGCAATGAACCACCAGACCAGCGCGGCGAGGATATAGGCCAGCAGGATCCAGTAAATAATGAATATATAGCGGAGCTTTTTTTCTTTGACCGGCATAGGTAGGGCAAAGGTAATCGCTTAGGCTTTGGGATGCAAGAATGTTTGAGGTTGGAATTTTAAGTAGTAAAGTTAAATGATCCGATGGCCGGATCAATTCCGTTTATCCAGGCCCCAGGATAATTTGTTGCGGAGTGTCTGGAGGAAATTATTCTCGTTGAGCCGGATCAGGTTGATGCCGAAATGTTCTTTTCTCACGGCCAGCTGGATCTCCTTGGTCACCAGTTCGCGCCGGCTGTCGAGTGTACACAGGAATCCGTCGGTTCGTCCTTCCACTTCAAAGGAAATGATATTGTCATCGGGCACCACGATAGGCCGGATATTCAGGTTGTGCGGGGAAACCGGGGTTATGACAAAGCTGCCGCTGTCAGGAAAGACCACGGGTCCGTTGCAGCTCAGGGAATAACCGGTCGATCCGGTGGGTGTGGCGACGATCAGTCCGTCGGCCCAGTAAGTATTCAAAAATTCGCCGTTGAGATAGGTATGGATCTTGATCATGGGCGATGAATCCTTTTTATGCAGAGAGAATTCGTTGAGGGCATAAGGCACTTCACCAAAAAGCGGGATATTGGCGTCGAGGTGGATCAGGGTCCTTTTATCGAGAACGAAGGTCCGGTTCACCAACGCGGCGATCGCCATATGCAGGTCCTCCTTGCCGATGTTGGCGAGGAAACCGAGCCGGCCGTAATTGATACCGACCACCGGGGTGCCTTTATCGCGTACCAGGGTGACGGTATCCAGCAGGGTGCCGTCTCCGCCAAGGCTCATGATGCAATCGATCGTTTCGTCGAGGTCTTCATACGAATTAAAGGTGGAGTATTTTGTTTTGATGTCGAAGGCCGAATAGAACTGGTTAAAGAAATCCTGGTAGAAGACCGGTTCCACACCACTGGCTTCCAGTTCTTTCAATAAAAGCTGAAGGTCGTTGTGCTGATTGTTTTCAATGCCGCGACTGTAAATGGCTATTCTCATGTAATCGCCGGTAATTTTATACAAAGTAAATGGTTAAAATCCATTCTGTGAATGAAAATATAACCCGCCTTCCCTTAACTGGTTGATGCTGTATTCAAATCTCAGGTTGATATCATACAGGGTAAGCAGATCGATACCAATGCCGCCACTGTAAAGCAGGCGGTTATTCAGATTGGTCTGGTATTGCTTTTTGGTATAGGCGTATCCCAGGTCGGCATAGGTCTTTCCGTAAAAGGTGAATGGGATCTTGGTCAGGATCCTGGGAAAGAAAGGGAAGGGGATATTGAAGGAAACGAGCTTTTTTCGCAGCGTGGTCCTGGCCAGTCCGGTCGCTACCCCGTCGATCACATAATATTCCATGCCGCGGAGGTAGTTCTCGCCATAACCCAGTCCGCGCTGGTTGATATAGGCCTGGTCCAGCGGCAATTTCACTTTCCCGTTCAGGTTGAAGGCCAGGAACCATCTTTTGCCCAGGTAATAATATTTATTGAATCCGGCTTCAACCTGGAACAGGTTCACTCCCCCGGTGAGACCGAATCCTCTTTTCAATGCATAAAAATAGGCGGTGGTCCCCTTTAACGGATAAGCCACATTGTTGACATTGGTGTATTGAAAGGTATAGCTCAGGTCAAGAAAACCTTTTTTGGACACGGAGTCGCCAAAATAATTGGGGTTGTATTTCGACAGCGTGATGGAATCATTCACCCGGAGATGATTATAACCCAGGGAAAAAAGATGGCGTTTGAACATGCCTTTCCGCAGGATATAACCGGCGAAGAGATAAAAATTATTGTACACGAACTGGCCTTTGGCCTTGGTCAGTGAATCGGAAGGATAAAATAACAGGGAGTCGTTATAGCTGGTCTTGTACGACAATTCCCTGCGCTGCGTGTATCCCCCGCCAATGGTAAACCCCTCGGTAAGGGCGCGGTTGCTGTAGGGAGCCGTATAGCTGAAGGCGATATTCCGGGAGTACCCGTTCAAAAAGAAAAGCCGTAACTGGTCTTTTCTGCCGCTGGTATTATAATGCACGAATTTCAAACCGTAATTCACCCGGGTGAGGCTGTAATCATAATCCCTGGCCCAAACATTGAAATTCCGGTCAACCAGCTGAAACTGGGGTACAGGATAGATATACCAGCGTTCGGTAAGCCGGGTGGTTATGGTTACCTCTGTTGGCGAATTGATGACTGCATAGAGGGTCACTTCATTGAAAAGACTGGTGTTGTATACCTGCTGGCGGGCGAGTAACAGTTTTTTATTCAGTTCCGCGACGGGGATGGAATCGCCCTGTTTAAAAGGGATCTCACGGAAGATGATGTAAGCTTTTGTTTTTTTATAACCGGTGACTGCCAGTTCCCGGATACATAGCTTGCCGGTGGAATCTCCCGATAAGAGTTCCTGGCCAATGATATTGATGAAGGGCGGAGTCTTCTTTTGACCCCAACAGGAAGAAGCGAGGAAAAACAACACAAGTCCCGAAAGTATTTTTTTTATTATGGTCATCAGGTGTATGCTGGGTTCCTTTGTGATCCCCATTGATCGGCTTTGGGTAAAGGAGATCTAAAGGTCGAGATAATTCATCAGGTGGCGGTAATTGCTGTGGATCTCGTTTTCGAATTGTTCATTGCCGAAATAATAGAGTACGTCAAATTCATAGCGTTCGAAGGTGGAAACGATGGCGGAGATCTCTTTTTTATTGATGTGGATGGTGACGGTGAAAAGACCGGTATCCGGATCCACTGTCGTGTTGAGGTGATAGATCGTCGCGTCATTGCTTTCCACGATCCGGCTGATCTCGGAGATGGCGAACTGGCTGCGTTCCATCTCCAGAACGATAATGCCGCCGATCTCATTGGTGCCGGCGAAATTTCCGAGGGTCTTCAGCAGTTCGGCCGTGGTGATGGAACCCAGGTATTCCTTTTCTTCATTGATCACAGGCACCACGGTGGTATCAAACTGGTTGCAGCAGTTCACCGCGTTCAGGAAATGTTCATTGTCCCTGACGGCGGCATAGATGAAATGCTCCTGCATCAGTTCTATGGGCATCTTGGTCTCTTCGGCATCCAGGAGGTCTTCCTCGCTGATCAGTCCAAGGTATTTTTCATCGGAAACAACGGGAAGGTGTGTCAACCGGAAGTCATTCAGGAGCAACAAAGCCTTGGTGACCGTGTCCTGTAGCTGCAGGCGTGGGATATTGTTATTGATCAGTTCTATGGTTAACATGTTGCCGGTTTGTGTTGCACCTGTCCGTATGACCATAACGGCGAACGGGTGTTTAAAGTATCAGGACAATTATTTTTTCTAAACCGTTGCAGCGGGTGTTTTCAATTTAGAGAGGAATTGGGTTAAGATCCGGTTAAATTCCTCGGGCACTTCCATCATCGGGGCGTGGCCGCATTTGTCAATGAAGTGCAATTCACTGTTGGGTATCAGGCGTTGAAATTCTTTGGCTACAAAGGGTGGGGTGATGGTGTCATTATTACCCCAGATCAGGCAGGCGGGTTGTTTGATCTGGTTCAGCTCTTCTCCCAGGTTATTACGTATGGCGCTTTTTGCCAGGGCGATGATCTTGATCACTTTCATCCGGTTGTTCGTGATCTCAAAAACCTCATTCACCAGGTCTTCGGTGGCCATGGCCGGATCATAAAAAGTGAGTTCGGTCTTTTTACGGATGTATTCCTTATCACCCCGTTTGGGATAGGTGTCTCCCATGCCATTCTCGAATAGCCCGGAACTTCCCGTGAGGATGAGCGATTTGATGCGCTCGGGGTTCTTCAGGATATGCACCAGGGCCACATGTCCGCCCAGGGAATTGCCCAGGAGGTTGATCTCATTATAATTCCGGTGTTCGATGAAGCGGTGAACGAATTTCTGGAGACCGCCTACAGAGGTATGCAGCAGGTCCAGTTCAAGCAAGGGTAAAATGGGAACCACCACTTTATTCGTTTTCCGGAAATGTTCGATCAGGTGCCTGAAATTACTCAGGGCGCCAAATAAACCATGGAGTAACATCAGCGGTTCGCCTTCGCCTTCCTCAATGAATTTGAATTTTCCGTCTAGTTTTATCTCGTAACTCATCCCTAGTTATGGTGTCAGGTCAATTGTTTGCTAAAATAATTGATTTAAGGCAAAAAACCCTGTTTTGACGCAAAGATACATACCTTATGTTAACTGGTGATTTCCTTTCCATTCGGTGCGAAAATATCAGCATGCAGGAAAAGGGCTTTCTCAGTCATCAGGCAGCTATGTAAACAGCTTCATTTGCCCGTCCGGCGTCCACGCTGATCAGGAAACCTTGCCCGGTAAGTCCTGGAAGAAGTTCTCCAGTTGAATGAACATGTCTTTGAAAAAAGGGATCACCGAACCGATGCCATTGATCACCTTGGGCCCCCAGGGCTGCACATATTCGGCGGTCAAACTGGATTGAACCGCCGATGGAGAAACCAGGTGCAGTTTTTCGGCATAGAATAAAAAAATGCTGAAAATGATGAGGTATAAGGCGGCATAGAACAGGATCCCGCCCAAACGGTTCAACCATCCCAGTAAGACAATCTGTATGCTTTTTTCGATTAGTTTGGCACCCAGCCTGATCAGCAGGACCACCACCGCGAATACCAGCACAAAGGAGAGGAATGGAAGCCATTTGGCCGATACACTTACAGAACCCTGCAGGTAGCCGGCCACGATGGTGGACAATTTAAGGGCCGCTGCCAAACCTGCTATAAAAGCCAGGATGGAGAACAGGGCGATCACCAATCCTCTTTGATAACCTTTGATACAGGCTATGACCAGTAATGCCGCTAAAATCAAATCGATGATCATCAGGTTATTTTGATAACAATTCCTTTACCAGGTTGCTGATGGTCTTTCCATCAGCCAATCCGGCCAGTTGTTTGCTGGCAACACCCATCACCTTACCCATATCGGCTGGAGAAGCAGCCCCGGTTTCAGCGATGATCTTCAGTAATGCCTCTTTCAACTCGGCCTCGCTCAGTTGTTTTGGCAGAAACCGCTCGATCACGGCCATTTCTTCTTTTTCCTTGGCCGCCAGGTCGGCCCGGCCCTGTTGTTCAAAGATCTCCAGGGAATCGCGACGCTGTTTCATCATCTTTTGCAGGAATTTTTGCTCGGTCGCGGTATCGATCTCCCCACCGGCGCCGGGTTCGGTCTTGGCCTTGATGATCTCGGCCTTGATGGCGCGTAAGGAACGCAAGACACCTTCGTTCTTGGCTTTCATCGCTTCCTTCATTTCAGTCATGATCTGTTGTTCTAAGCTCATATTATAGATGTTAGATGTTAGATTTTAGATTTTAGATTTTAGATTTTAGCTAAGAACAGGACCTGTTAAGATAGTGTATTTTACTAATAGCTAACGGCTAATAGCTATTGGCTATTGACCTTCCTTCAGTTGTATCGCCTTGAACTTCTCAAAGAATCCTTTGGCGAATTTCTTCATATCCTCACCCATCTCTTCCTGTTGTGTCGCCCGTTTAAACGTATCGGCCATGCTCATCAGCATCTGGTAATAAAAATCGGCCATCTCATCCACCATCATATCTTTGGTCCAAAGGTCTATACGCATGGCGGTCTTATCGGCCCCATCCCAAAAAGCGATACACATGGCTTTGGCTTTTTGGGCCATTTCGGCTGAGCTGTCCGTCGCGGACCAGCTGATCTGTTCGGGGATCTTATTCGGATCCAGCAATACGTCTATTTTTATGGTAGATTGATTCATATGATGCAATTTGTTTTCGCGTGGGCAAAGTTACCTCTTTATCCATTAACCGGCTGACAGAAGGCGGTCCATAAACGCCTGGCCGTTTCAGTTTGGCTGAACAGCCTGCACCTGGTCAAGCCGGATGCGATGAGTTCGTTGCGAAGGGCTTCATCCTTATAGACCCGCATCATCGCCTGGGCCAGGTCGTTGAAATCCTCCGGGTTGGCATAAATTGCAGCTTCGCCAAACCATTCCCGGTGTTGCGGTATGTCACTGCAGACCACAGGAACACCGCAGCGCATGGCTTCCGCGCAGGGATTGGAAAAGTTCAGTCCGTAAACAGGATTCACCACCGCATAGGCAGAGGCTGTGATGGCAACCAGTTCTTCCACATCGGGTGACGGGATACGGATCACTTCCTGCCTGAACTTGAAACTTCCCAAAGCATCGAGCCATTCCCGGTCATCGGCCAATCCGGTTTCCGCGATCAGGAGGAGCATATTGCTTTTCTGCCTTTTTTTGAAAAAGGAATAAGCCTTGAGCAGGTGCATCAGGTTATTGACCGGAGTGATCGCGCCGGAGAATAAAAAATACTCTTTTCCTTCGGCATATTTTTCCTTGATCAGATCCCGATAAGATGGGTCAACCGGTTTGAAACGGTCTCTTGCCGGAGGATAGAGGATAAATGATTTTTTTTGATCGACGGCCAGTTTTTCAGCCAGCAGTCCGGCAGCTTGTTGAGAGAAACTGATGACCTGGTCTGTTTTCCCGGCGAACAGTGAAATGGACCTCTTTTTGGAACGTATCCGGCTCCGGCTGAAAAAACGCGGATGCTCCAGCCATGACAGATCCGTGAAAAGGCTGCATTGCTTGATCCTTCCCCTTAATGCACAAGTGCCGTCGGCGCTGAAATACACTTCTGCCTTCAGCTTTCTGAGCAGGGCAGGTATTCTGTACTGGTGCCAATAGTGACTGAGCAAAGCCGGAATGGTATCCTGCCCGGTGTACTCGACCGAGATATTATCAGCGGTCAGGACTTCTTTGTTGATACTCTTGCCGGCGATATAGATGAACCGGTGCTCTGGGTGTTTTTTAGCCAACAGGCTGATGCACCCGAACAGGAAATCAGAGAATCCCGCAGCGGAATTACCTGATGGGGGCCTTATATTGACTGCGATGATCATGGGTTTTGTAAATAGCTCTGAATGGAGACCTTTACTACGGGCGGCGTCTATTTGAGCTGTTTGAGTTTTACCATTTCGATACGGGTATCGCTCACATTCAGGATATCGAATTCGTAGTCGGCGATGATGATGCGGTCTTTTAAACGGGGGATCTCTTCGTTGTTCTTGATGATGTAACCCGACAGGGTCTCGGTTTCCCCGTCATTGGGAAATTCCAGCTTATACTTTTCGGTGATATAATCCAGTTCCAGCCGGCCACTGAAAATATATTCATTGCCGGAAAGCTGTTTCTCGACGAATTCCTCGGTATCGTATTCATCCCGGATATCGCCGAAGATCTCTTCAAGGAGGTCTTCCATGGTAACGATGCCGGCGGTGCCGCCGAATTCATCCACCACCCAGGCGATGCTTTTCCTTTCCTTGCTGAATTTGTTCATCAGGTCGGTGGCACTCATGCTTTCCGGAACCGTGGGGATGGGCAGCAATACCTGTTGAACCGTTGCAGGGTTCTTGAACAGGTCGAGCTGGTGGATATAGCCGGTGATGTTATCGATATTGCCTTCATACACCACCAGCTTGCTGAGTTGGGTGCTGATGAACCTGGCTTTCACTTCACTGATGGTGGACCTGCTGTCCACTCCTTCGATCTCCCTGCGGGGGATGAGGCATTCCCGCAATTTCACTTCGCTCAGTGAAAGGGCGTTCTCGAACAGTTCTTTGTTCAGCTCGCTGGAATCCTCTTCTTCATAGCCTTTGCTCTGCTGGATGAAATGTTCCAGGTCGATCTTGCTGAACACATCCTTCTTCTTATTGAGTTTGACGTTGAAAATGTATTTGAGTATCCATTCAGCGATATCGACGAAAAAAGCCGCTATGGCGGAAAGCATCCAGAAAAAGAACTTCACGAAATAGCTGATCACATCCGAACCGATGATGCTGTTGTTGCGCGCCCTGAAAAAGGCCTTGGCAACGAATTCCACGAAAAGTACGATCAGGGTGGACAGGACCGTCTCTACAAAAAGTTTGATATAACGCAGGGAATTGGAGAAATCCGCGGGTATCTTTTTCTCGATCCAGTGCCAGATGGGATACAGCATATCGCCGATGAGCAGTCCGTAGATGACAAAGACCAGGTTGATACCAACCAGGGTGGTGCCGATGAAACGGGCGGGATGGTCGGCGAATTGGCCCCAGATACGGCCACTGGCGGTACCCTGCTTGCGCCTGAGTTCAATGGAAAGCTTATTGGCCGAAACAAAGGCGATCTCGATGCCGGCGAAAAAACCGATGAACAGCAGCGCGGCGATGAGAGCGATAAAAGCGATCCAGTCCATAGATTAAAAATAAGAAAGAACGGTGAATTGACCTTGCTTTATTCACTGAGGAAATCACCAACGATGGTGACCGCCTCGTCGCAGGCCCGTTGCAGGTCATCGTTCACGATGATCCTGTTGAACTGTTCTTTGAAAGAAAGCTCGAAACTGGCTTTATTAATGCGGGCGGCCAGGGATTCGGGTGTTTCAGTACCCCGGCTTTCCAGCCTTTTCTTCAATTCTTCCACGGATGGGGGCTCAATGAACAGGCTGAGCGAAGTATTGGGAAATTGTTGTTGTACATGGATGGCCCCTTTGACGTCGATATCCAGTACCGGAATTTGATGTTGCGACCAGATGCGTTGCAATTCGCTTTTCAATGTGCCGTAGTATTTGCCTTCGTAAACCATTTCCCATTCCACAAAGGCATCCTGCTGGATCTTTTCCTTGAATTCGGCTTCGCTGATGAAATGATAATCCACCCCGTCTTTCTCCGCTCCGCGTGGTTTGCGGGTGGCCGCTGATATGGAAAAGGCCAATTGCGGGAATTGGCGCATCAGGTGCCGCGTGATGGAGGTCTTGCCCGCGCCCGATGGGGCAGTGATGATGATGAGCTTATGCTGCGGATGGGTCATTTGCAAAGAAAAGATATAATATCCGGATTTTATCAGTCGTGCGGTTTGAAGTGCATGACCAGCGGGGTTCCACCTGACCGGTTTTCCAGTACCAATTCATCCGCGCTGATCGTGCGGATCGAATACTTATTGATGGTATTCTTTGATTCGGTGGTGCAGATCAGCGTGGAGCCGTTGTCGGTGATCTGATAGGTGCCCTTGGTGGTGATCCTTTGTCCGATACGGCAATGGTATTGCCGGTCATCGGTAAAGGTCCAGGTCAGTGTCTTCAAGGATTCCTGTAAGCGGTAGGCCAAGACCGAATCCTCCGGACTGGTGAAATTCTTTTTCAGCGGATCGAGATTGTCCACTTGAACACAATCCCAGGTCCTCGATAATTGCTGAACGGTCCTGTCTTTGCAGGAAACGGCCAGGATGAGGAATGCCAGGGCCATCAGATAAGGGATGAATTTGGATCTTCCGGGCATCATCCGCTGATCCTTTTGATATCCGCACCCAGGTTCCTCAACCGTTCATCGATGTTCTGATATCCCCGGTCGATCTGCTCAATGTTCTGGATAACGCTTTTGCCCTGGGCGCTCAGTGCGGCGATCAGCAGGGCCACACCAGCCCGTATATCCGGACTGCTCATGGTGATACCCCTCAGTTGTTGCTCTCGTTCCAGTCCGATGACCACGGCGCGGTGAGGATCACAGAGTATGATCTGGGCGCCCATGTCGATGAGTTTATCTACAAAGAATAGCCTGCTTTCAAACATCTTCTGATGGATCAGTACGCTGCCCCGGGCCTGGATGGCCGTCACCAGAACGATGCTCAGCAGGTCGGGGGTGAATCCCGGCCAGGGATGATCGTAGATGGTGAGCACGCCGCCGTCCATGAACTTCTGTATCTCATAATATTCCTGAGCGGGCACGTGAATGTCATCTCCGATTATGTCCAATTGTATGCCCAGCTGCCTGAACTTATCCGGTATGATGCCCAGGTGTTCCACACCGGCATTCTTGATGGTGATATCGGATTGGGTCATGGCGGCGAGGCCGATGAATGAACCCACTTCGATCATATCGGGGAGCATGCGGTGGCTGGTCCCGTTCAGGGATCCCACGCCTTCGATCACCAGCCTGTTGCTGGAGATACCGCTGATCTTCGCGCCCATGCTGTTGAGCATCTGGCAAAGTTGTTGGATATAGGGTTCGCAGGCCGCATTGTAAATGATGGTGGTACCCCGGGCCATCACGGCAGCGAGCAGGATGTTGGCCGTTCCGGTCAGACTGGGTTCATCCAGTTGCATGGACGTGCCGGTAAGGTGATCGGCTGAGAGGTAAAAAAATCCGTCCTCATGATAGGTGAATGTGGCGCCCAGTTTTTCAAAACCGATGATGTGGGTGTCCAGCCTCCGGCGGCCGATCTTATCGCCACCGGGTTTGGGTATATAGGCCTTATGGAAACGGGCCAGCATCGGACCGGCCAGCATCACGGCGCCCCTTAACCTGCCGCTTTTTTTATGATAGGCATCGCTGTTCAGGTATTCCACATCCACGGCATCGGCCTGGAAGATGCAGGTATCCCGGCTCACCCGGTCGATCTTCACGTTCATTTCTCCCAACAGTTCGATCAGCAGGTTGACGTCGATGATGTCGGGAATATTGCTGATGGTTACTTTTTCTGGGGTAAGCAGGACGGCCGATATGATCTGCAGGGCCTCGTTCTTGGCCCCTTGCGGAGTGATCTCGCCCGATAGTTTTTTACCGCCCCTTACTTCAAATGATCCCATAAACTTGATGCTAAGAATTTAATGATGTTATCCGGGTAAAGGTAAAAATAAAAAACCCTGATGTCCAATTAAAGAAGATCAGGGTGGTAAAAATTTTCAGTAAAGCACTTATCAGAATCGCTTTTTAAAATTGCGGTTGGTCCTGTTGTCGGTATTTCCGCCTCCTCCGCGGTTATCCCTTTGGCCTCCGCGGTTATCTCTTCCGCCACTATTCCCCCGATTGTCACGGCCGCCTCCGCCCCGGTTATCCCGGCTGCCGAAATTCTTACGATAATTGGTGTTGCCGCGTCCGCTTCCGTAATCATCCCTTTCGTCGCGGATATCCACGCGGTGTTTCACAAACGGGCGGTTATTGAATTCCAGCTGACCCTTGGTGATGCTGGATAATTCGCTTTGTATCGCGTCATCATGAACCAGTTCCTTATGCCAGTTGCTGTACGTGAGTTTCATGTAATAGGCGATGGCATTGGCAAAGCCCTGCTTCTTTTCGGGGTTCTCCTCACTAAGTGCTTTATCGATCACCACTTCGATATTCTTGCCCAGGTGATTGAATTTGGGGTATTTCTTGGGATAACGCAGGCGCTCGGGCCTGGCTTTCAGGGTTTCACGGGTTGGGATGGGATAGGGGCTTTCCACATCGAGCTTGAAATCGCTGATGAGAAAAAGGTGATCCCATAATTTATGCCGGAAATCCTCCACATTCTTCAGGTGGGGGTTGAGAAATCCCATCAGTTCGATCACCGCATAGGCATTACGCTGCCTTTCTTCCCGGTCTTCAAGACTCAGCAGGTACTCGATCATCTTCTGAATATGTCTTCCATATTCTTTCATGATCAAATGGTTCCGCGTGGTATTGTATTCCATGTTTTCAACATTGTCCATATACAAATATACGTTTTATGGCCGATCTAGCGGAGGAAACGCCATTTGGCCCAGGCCAGGGCGAGGAGGGCGCCCAGGGTATCAGCCGACCAGTCCAGCCAGTCGAATTGACGTCCCGGCACAAAATATTTCTGGATGAATTCGGTAGCCAGCCCCCAGAGACAGCAGGAAAGGGTAATTTTCAATGCCATTTGTCTTTTGGAGAGACCCGGCATGTCCGACCCTAAAAACGGCCACATGAAGAGCAAGGCCAAAACCGCAAAGAGTCCGGCATGGACCCATTTATCAAAATAGATCCTGCCCAGCCAGTCATCCACATCAGGCAGGTCCTGGCCCGGGAGGCAGATCAAAACCGCGATAAGAAAAAACCAGGCAATGCCTGGTATGAATTTCTTTGCACCCGGCATCCCGGTTGATG
This sequence comes from Chitinophagaceae bacterium, assembly GCA_016721725.1. GTDB lineage: Bacteria > Bacteroidota > Bacteroidia > Chitinophagales > Chitinophagaceae > Ferruginibacter. Next base: position 1,406,071 of record JADKHN010000001.1, read on the forward strand.
TATTGTTTTGATTCATCGGACGGGCTTTATCCAACAGTGGCCGCATAATCAGCGGCATTCATCAGGTTGGCCACATCCGCCGGGTTGGATACGGTCATCTTCACCATCCATCCTTCGCCGTAGGGATCGGTGTTGACCAGTTCGGGTTTGGCTTCCAGTGCGGGATTCACTTCAATGATCGTTCCGGCAACCGGCAGGAAGAGGTCACTGACGGTCTTTACAGCTTCCACTGTGCCGAATACTTCTTCTGCGGCGAGGGCCTTGCCTTTGGAGTTGATATCGATGTAAACGATATCGCCCAGTTCGCCCTGGGCGAATTCCGTGATGCCAACGGTGGCGGTATCGCCTTCCAGGAGTACCCATTCATGGTCTTTGGTGTAGCGGAGATTTTCGGGATAATTCATAATCTTTAATTTAAGGACTGCAAAGTAAGGTTTTTAATTATTGTCCATACGGACCGGTGTATTATTTTATGATCTCGGCATACATATGCACATCGGTCATGGGCCTGTCACCCATGCCCTTGGCCACGGCAGCGATCTTGTCGATCACTTCAAGGCCTTTTTCCACTTCACCGAACACGGTATAATTCATATCCAGGAAAGGCGTTCCCCCTACGGTCTTATAGGCGGCGCGCTGGCGGGCGGAGAATTTGGTGCCCATTTGCATTTCCATCATATTGAGTTCGGCATCGCTATAGGTCTTGCCCTGTACAATATAAAACTGGCAACCACTGCTGGCCTTTTCCGGGTTGTCGGTACGGGCGGCCGCCAGGGCGCCTTTTTTATGAAAGAGGGCGGTGTCAAATTCGGCGGGAATGGTATAGCCCACATCGCCTGCGCCCAGCATCGTGCCCACAGGGGCGTTCTTGCTCTGCGGATCTCCGCCCTGGATCATGAACTGGCTGATCACGCGGTGAAACAACAGGGAATCGAAGAATTTACTGTTCACCAACTTCACGAAATTGTCGCGGTGCTTGGGTGTCTTATCGTAAAGGCGAAGGATCATCACCCCCATGTCGGTGGTGAGTTTTACGCGGATGCTGCCTGCGGGTGAGGTTGCCGGTGCAACTTTCTTGACAACCGTCGTTTTGGTCTTGGCGACGGTTTTTTTCACCGGCGCTTTTTTCACCTGGGCTGCAGCGCCCAGGGCCATCAGGCTGAAAAAGGAAACGGTAAGGATTGATTTCAATGCTTGCATAAAGGTTGATTAATCGATGAAATTTTGGTGTTGAAAATAAAGTAAAATATGGTCTTTGAGAAAATTCTCCTGTTCGATGAACCCTAATTCCGGCAAAGGCTTCAATTGCTTGAAATGCGGCCAGCCCTCCTCGTCATGCCCTTCCAGTAAATAGTAACCGCCGGGCGAAAGTACGGTACAGACCGCAATATGCATCAGGTCCTGTTTCTCCTCCTTGCTGAAATCCTGTTTGCCGCTTCCCAGTTCCTGGATACCGATCAGGAAGAGGATGCCATCCAGATCAGGCTTGATGCCGAATCGCTCCTTGAGTTTGATCCTGAGTTTAAGCCACCTGATCGTGATGTCGTCCTGAGCCTGTTGCATCCCGCAAATATAACCAGAGTAATTTAACCATAGTAATGCCGGTTTTTTGTTTAGGTCTTTGCGAAGAGGAACGACGATGCGAACTCCCTCTGTCAGCTCTTTGCTGCATAGCACGGCCTGGTGCCCCTCAATGGACATGAAGACCTCCGCAGAATCACCTCTCCTTCCAAAATAGTATCTTTGCCGAAATTTTTTTGATCCCATGTTACAGATCAGTACTATCAGGCAGAATCCGGCCGGGGTAAAGGAAAGGCTGGCCGTGAAGCATTTCGCGGATATTGCCGCCGTTGACCGGATCCTGGAAACGGATGAACAGTTGCGTAAACTCAAGACGAGCACCGAAACCTTACAGGCTTCCATTAATGCCGCCAGCAAGGAGATCGGAATGCTGATGGGCAAGGGGGATAAAGAAGCCGCTGAACAGCGTAAGCAGGAAGTGGGCCGTTTCAAGGCCGAGCTCCAGGGCCTTCAGCAGGAACTTTCCGATAAGGAAACCGGGTTACAAGACGAATTGATCAGGCTTCCCAACCTGCCCCATATTTCCGTTCCGGCCGGAAAATCACCCGAAGAAAATGTCGTGGTCCGGGAAGGAGGTGTTAAGCCGGTACTGTATGAAGGGGCTGTTCCTCACTGGGACCTGATCAAACAATATGACCTGGTTGACTTCGAGACCGGGGTGAAGATCACCGGAAGCGGATTCCCGCTTTATAAAGGGAAAGGAGCGAAACTGCAGCGGGCGCTGATCAGTTGCTTTCTTGATTTTAATATCGAAGCCGGGTATACCGAATACCTGCCCCCGCTTTTAGTGAATGAAGCCACGGCTTACGGTACCGGGCAACTGCCCGATAAGGAAGGGCAGATGTACCATGCCACAGCGGATAATTTTTACCTGATCCCCACCGCCGAAGTTCCGGTGACCAATATCTATCGCGATACCATCCTGAAGGAAAATGAATTACCGGTCAGGATGACCGCCTATACCCCTTGCTTCCGGCGCGAAGCCGGCAGTTTTGGAGCGGATGTTCGGGGGTTGAACCGGGTACATCAGTTTGATAAGGTGGAACTGGTTCAGCTAGTCCATCCGGATACCAGTTATGCCGTCCTGGAAGAGATGGTGAACCATGTTGAAAAATTACTCCAACTGCTGGAACTGCCTTATCGCATTCTCCGTTTATGCGGTGGCGACATGAGTTTCACTTCCGCGCTCACTTATGATTTTGAAGTATTCAGCGCGGCTCAGCAAAAATGGCTGGAAGTGAGTTCCGTGAGTAATTTTGAGAACTTCCAGACCAACCGGATGAAGATCCGCTTCCGCCCCGCCGCATCCGGTGAGAAGGAGAGTGATGGCAGGACACAATTACTGCATTCGCTCAACGGTTCATCACTGGCCCTGCCCCGGATCGTTGCCTGCCTGCTGGAGAATAACCAAACGGCCGAAGGGATTCTCTTACCCTCCGTTTTACAACGGTATTTTGGCGACAGCCTCATTCGTTAACAAAACGTTATAATGGTTAAGTACAGGCGTTTGGGTAATCTTGTTATATTTAACGTTCAAAAAAAAGTAATTGTTCATGAAAAAAGTTCTGACCATCATCAGTTGTTCCGTCCTGGTTTGGGGTTGTGCCAAAAAAATGACCCCTGCCAAATCAGAAACCCCGGTTTCCAATGCCGGAGTAGCTGCCACACCGAATACGAATAATCAATCTTCCCCAACAGCAGCGCCGGTCGATTATTCTAGCCAGAATGCGCAAACTGGCGGTGTTTCAGGTACAAAAGACCTTTCGAAAGTACCCGCAAGGAGCCCCCAGGATGAAACCATCATGGCGGGCATGAGCACGTTCAACGCCAAATGCGGACGGTGCCATGGATTAAAGGTAACAACAAACTACACCGAGATCCGCTGGTTGGAGATCATGCAGGTCATGGCGATGAAAGCCAACCTGTCTGAGACGGAAAAAGCCAATGTTCTGGCCTATGTCAGGGCGAATGCGAAAAAATAGTCAAAACTCCTTTGAAATATTGCCGCCGCCTGGTCTCCCGACCAGCGGCGTTTTTTTTATGGTAATAATGGATTGGATCAGGAATTTCCGTCTTCCAGCCGTTTTATCTTTCTGTTCATCACGTAGAACCAGGCGGGCGGTATCAGCGATAGGATCATGCTGCCCGGGTAACCCGTAGGCAATTGCGGAGCTTCTTCGTGATGCCTGAGGACCTGGTATTTTCTGCTGGCCAGGTAATGGTGGTCGCTGTGGCGGCTCAGCTCAAATAGCATGAGCCGGCCCAGGATGTGGTTGCTGTTCCAGCTGTGCTGCGGCAGGGCCCTTTCAAAATGACCCGGCGAGGTCTGTTTTCTCTGCAAGCCATAATGCTCTATATAATTCACCGTCTCCAGCAATAAAAAGCCAATGGTTGCGGCGGCTAAAAAATAGATGGCGATCAGCCAGCCGAAAGCCCAGACGATCCCGCCGACAAAGAGGAATTGAATGAGTTGCATCTGCAGCATTTCGTTCTTCCAGTGAAAAGCAGGGAGGTTCTTTTTCTTCAATTCATCTGCGGCGATATGCCAGGCAGACAAATAAGAGAAGAGGACGGTGCGGAAATAGAACGTATAGACCGGTTCATTGTAACGCGCGCTGCTGGGGTCGGATGGCGTAGCCACATTTTTGTGATGCCCTTTGTTGTGTTCGATGAAGAAATGCATGTATAGCGAGGTGAGCAGGAGCGATTTCGACATCAGTTGTTCATAGCGTTTCACCCGGTGGCCCAATTCATGGGCCACATTGATGCCGAATGTTCCACAGAGCAATCCCATGCTGGATACACGCCCGGCCACATCCCACCAGGCCAGGTCTTCCTGTTGCAGGGAAACCAGGAATAGGTAGAGGGCGATGAACTGAAGCGGTACGATGATATACAGCATAAGGTCATAAAGCCATTCTTTCCTGGCCAGTTCTTCCTCGGCCTCCGTCAGGTTCTTTTCATCGGGTTTCAACAGCAGTTCAACGACCGGCAGCAATACCCAGGCATACAGCATCGGGCTCCAGGTGAGCCAGCCGGTCTGGGTAAAGGACAGCCAGGCCAGGGAATAGACCACGGCAGGTGAAAGGTATTTATATGCCCTGATGCGCATGGTTGCAAGTTAAGAAGAATGCGTAAAGGACAACCTGTTTAATCTATTTCGGGTTCAGCAAAAGGAAGATTAACTTTATACAGGCCCGCATTAAACCCGCGGCAGGTATTTTTGTCTAATTACGGATTTCCTCCACCTGTAAACAACCGGACTCATCATGATCGCATCCATCCGTTCAAAGAATCAGCACTTGTTATGGCGGGCGGCCTTCGGCCCAATGGCAGAGAACGCCGCCGAACTGGAATCGATGTCCACCCGTAAACTGTGGGAACTCCTGCTCGAAACCTCCGCTAAGAAACCGGAAAAGATCAATGTGGCGCAGCAATTGGTGGATCTCTATTATAATACGCTGAAAGACATGGAGGACCCTAAAAAACGGGAACTCACCAAAGAACAGCGGAAAGAGATCCAGGCCTTGTCCACAGATGGCCTGAAGGACCTGAACCTCCGTTGGCTGGATGAGATGATCAACAGCGAGGCCCAGCTCAGGGAAAAGATGAGCCTGTTCTGGCACGGGCATTTCGCCTGCCGGGTCATCAACAGCTATTACCAGCAGGAACTTTTACAAACGATCCGGGAAAATGCATTGGGTAATTTCAAAGACCTGCTGCGAGCTGTCAGCAAGAGCGCTTCCATGCTCCAGTTCCTCAATAACCAGCAAAACCGGAAACAGCATCCCAATGAGAATTTCGCCCGTGAAGTGATGGAACTCTTCACCATGGGCAGGGGCCATTATACTGAAACCGATGTCAAGGAAGCGGCACGTGCTTTTACCGGCTGGGCCTTTAACCTGAAAGGCGAATTCATTTTCAGGCGCCAACAACACGATGTGGGCAGTAAGACCCTGCTGGGCAGAACCGGTGATTTTGACGGGGACGCGGTATTGGATATCCTGCTGGAACAAAAGCAGACCGCCCGCTTCATCACCCGGAAGATCTATAAATTCTTCGTGAATGAAAAAGTGGATGAAGCTAAAGTGGAATGGCTCAGCATCCGGTTTTATCAGCATGATTACGACATTAAAAAACTATTGGGCGATATTTTCACCAGCGACTGGTTCTTCGACGAAAAGAATATCGGCACCCGCATCAAGTCGCCGGTGGAATTACTGGCGGGTATAAGGAGGTTATTACCGCTGAAACTGGAGAACGACCAGTCGCAGTTGCTTTTTCAGCGTGCGCTGGGACAAACCCTGTTCTTCCCGCCCAATGTGGCGGGCTGGCCCGGAGGAAAGAACTGGATCGACAGCAGCTCACTCATGTTGCGTTTACGCATACCACAGCTTATCGCGGCCAATGAAGCGCCCGATATACGGCCCAAGGGCGACGATGACCTGCAGATGGGCATGATGATGGAAGCGGCGAAAAAACTGAAGGCGGCGGTCAAAGGCGCCACGGCTGAGATCGACTGGAATGCCGTGAATGCGGTATTTGAAAAAACACCCAGGGAGAAACTGCTGAAACAGATCAGCGCCACCGTCTTACAGACCCGGTCAGCCGTAAGTAATGAACTGTTGTCGCGGTACCTGAATAATGAAAGCCGGGAAAATTATATCAAGAGCGCGATCGTGAACCTGATGTGTACGCCGGAGTATCAGCTTTGCTGATGCTATTATAAATTATAAATTATAAATTTTGAATTAAGGTAAAAACGTTCCGCTATTTTCAATTCAAAATTTAAAATTCAAAATTTAAAATTAGTCTTATGGTTATCAAGCGCAGAGAATTCCTCCAGGTCGGTTCACTGGCCACGGCTTCGGTCATGCTGCCTAAATTCCTGAAAGCATTCGAGAAGCCCATGATGGTGCCTCCGGGGAATAAAGTGGTGGTGGTGATCCAGTTCAGCGGAGGTAATGATGGACTGAACACCGTGATCCCCGTGCGCAACGACATTTACTACCGCGAGCGGCCCAAACTGGGCATTGAAAAAGACAAGTCTTTGCTGCTTACCGATGAAGTGGGACTGAACCCGGCCCTGGAAGCCTTCAAAGGACTTTATGATGAGGGTAGCCTGGCGATCATGAACAGTGTGGGTTATCCCAACCCCGACCGGTCGCATTTCCGCAGTATGGACATCTGGAATACGGCCAGCGACAGCAACGAATTCCTGACCACCGGATGGATCGGACGTTACCTGGATGCACAGTGCAAAGGTTGCGACAGGCCCACGCAGGCCATGGAACTGGATGATGTACTCGGGCTCGCCTTAAAAGGGGAACAGAACAAAGGGCTTGCTTTCAAGGATCCCCGGAAACTATACAACACCAGTAACGGGAAATTTTTCAAAGACATCACAACGGATCATCACAATACGGAAGAGAACATCGATTACCTGTATAAGACCATGAGCGAGACCATCAGCAGCGCCGAATATATCTACCAGCAAAGCCGCGTCCACCCAACCGGTGAAACCTATCCCGATACGGGTTTGGGAAAAGACCTGAAGACCATCGCTTCACTCATCTACTCCGATATCAATACCAAGGTCTACTATGTTTCCCTGGGCAGTTTTGATACGCATGTGAACCAGGATAGCCAGCAGAAACGCCTCTTCACCGAACTCAATGACGCGGTAAAGGCATTTTCAGCCGACCTGAAAAAGAACGGCCGTTTTGAGGATGTCCTGATGATGACCTTTAGTGAATTCGGCCGGAGGGTAGCTCAAAACGCCAGTGGCGGCACCGATCACGGAACGGCGAATAATATGTTCTTCATCAGCGGCGGCTTAAAGGAAAAAGGGGTACTGAATGCCCTGCCTGATCTCTCTGATCTCAATGAAGGGGACCTGAAGCATAAAGTGGATTTCAAAAATGTTTACGCCACGGTGTTGAATCGGTGGCTGGGAGCGGATGATCAATTGATCCTGGGGAAGAAGTTTGAGCATTTGAATTTTATATAACCGCAGCGGTGCGGAGGACGCAGTGTTAAAAGAATTTCCTGAAATAATATTTCAGTGAACTCATTTTGAAACCCAATCTAAAATTCAAAATCTAAAATTCATCAATTCACCCCCTTCTCTTTCATGATCTTGTTGAGCCATTTCAACATGGCGAAAATGATGACCGTGGCAACCATGAGCAAGGCGAAATTCACCCAGAAGAAATTGGCTTTGTCCTCATAACCGTCCCAAAGCGTGGCCAGTAACCCGGATAATTTATTGCCGATGGAAGTGGCCAGGAACCAGCCGCCCATCATCAGTGAAGTGATTCGGACCGGACTGAGTTTGGAGACCAGGGATAGGCCCATCGGGCTTAACAATAATTCCCCGATGGTGACGACTCCATAGGTCATGATCAGCCACCAGGTACTGGCTTTTTCAGACCCGTTGTTACAGGCATAAACGGCGCCAACCATCACCAATACGGAAATAGCGGTGATCAGCAAACCAAAAGCGATCTTGGTGGGTGTGGAAGGTTCTTTCTTTCTTTTCCGCAGGAAGGCGAAGAAGGCAACGACCAGCGGGGTCAACAGGATCACCCAGCCCGGGTTGATGGATTGGCTGAGCGGTGTTGACCATAGCATCGCTTTTTCACCATCAGCAGGCAGCTCTTCCGGTTTCACGTTTTTAAAATAGGGCGGGTAATTATATTCTTTCAGCGCCTTGCCGTCCTTCTTTTGAATGCGGAACTGGGCGTCGTAGAGCGTGACCGAATCCTTTTTGTAAGCCACTTCCTCGGCGAGGTAAACGCTTTTGAAAACCTTGCCGGCCTCGCCGGTGACATGCCGGTTGGTGTAGTTATCGGCCCAGATGGTGAGCGCCGTGCCATTCTGCTTGAAGACCGCCCAGAACATGATCACTGCGGCGAAAATGGCCAGTAGTGCGGCAATGGGCCTGCGTTCCGAAGCTTCGGCCCGGAAATACAATGAAGCATAGAAGTAAATGACCGGGATACAGGCAAAGATGAAGGCGTCATTGCTGTCGGACCCGAAGATGTTGTTGGGAATGATCCAGCCCAATATTCCCGCCACCACCGAAGGCAGGAGTATGGTGACCAGGATGCGCATGAAGGACATGTCTTCTTTGGTCATGGGTTTACGGATATCGCCGGATGCATAGTGTTTGGTACCGGTCATGAAAATGAGGACGCCGACGAACATGCCGATGCCAGCGGCGACAAAGGCGTATTTCCAGCCCCAGATGATGATGATGGCGGCGCTGAAGAAATTGCAGATGAAGGCGCCCACATTGATGCCCATGTAAAAGATATTATAGCCTTCGTCCTTTCTTTTTTCGAATTCGGGGGTGGAATAGAGATTGCCCAGCAGGGTGGAGATATTGGGTTTGAAGAAACCATTGCCCAGGATCACCAGCGTCATGGAAATATATAAAACGGGCAGACTGTGTACCGCCATCAGGCAATAACCGATGCCCATCATGATGCCGCCGGCGATGATGGACTTCCGGTAACCGAAATAACGGTCGGCCAGTAAGCCCCCGATAAAGGGCGTCAGAAACACCAGGGCGATGAACGTGCCATACAGGTCGGAGGCCTCGCGGTTGGTCATGGCAAAGCCATGTTCCACATTCTTGAGATAGAGTAAGAAGATGCCGATCATCAGGTAGTAACCGAAGCGCTCCCACATTTCAGAGAGGAAAAGGTAGGGCAGGGCCTTCGGGTGTTTGCGGTTTGAAAGGGCTGTTTCACTCATGACATCGGTTTAAAGGAAAAAAAATGTTTAAAATCAAAATGGCTGTACAATAAAGGACAGCCATTTTGGATGGGATACTATTTTTATTATCTGATGCCGTGCATCATTTTTTTCAATCTTGGGGTAAGGGAGAACAACAAGATGGATGCGATACCGCAAAGGATGACGAATACCATCATGAACTCATACAGGTTATGGATGGTGAACCCGGCGAATTTGGGATAGTGGATACTGATCTTCTCTGCAGCCAGTTGTTTCAGTTGTTCGGCGGTAGGGGTGATGGTCTGGTCCAGGATGCCCTGCAGGTTGATGCCCATTTTTTCCGCTTTGATATATTGTTCGCTGGTTGCCGGAAGGATCGATCCTAGCGTTCCGGCCAGGGCATAACCGGATGCGTTGGATAAGAAGAATACGCCATAAAGCAGGGAAGAGAAGCGTTTGGGTGAAAGTTTACCCACCAGGGAGAGTCCGATCGGTGACAAACAGAGTTCACCAAATGTCTGGATCAGGTATAACAGGATCAGCCATTTAACGGCCAGCATTCCGCTGGTGCCGAGGTCCTTCACATTATTGGCGATGATGAAATAGCTCAAGGCGATCAGGGCCAGTCCGATGGCTTGTTTTACCGGGGAGATGGGTTCACGGTCTTTCGCCCTGAGTTTATCCCAGAGGATACTGAAGGGGATGGCGAAGATCACGACAAATATCCCGTTGAATATCTGTACCATGGAAGGGGGCATGTCCCATCCGAAGAAGTTCCGGTCGGTCTGGTTGTCGGCGATAAAGGTCAATGACGAACCGGCCTGTTCAAAGGCGGCCCAGAAGAAGATGATGAAGAAGGAAACGATATAGATGACCAGGATCCTGTCGCGCTCCACCTTGGTGATGGAGCTGTCGGAGATGATCAGTCCGGCCAGGGTAAGACCGCTTGCATAAATGATCGAATAGATCACATTTTGACCGAACACATAAAAGAACAGGAGTCCCAGACCGGCAAATACGATACAGGCGACCACCAGGGATTTATTGGAGAATACGGCTTTTTGTGATTCCCCTTCTTCATAATCTCCGGCTTCGTTCTTCGAGGGCAATCCGCCGATGGGCCTTCCCTCCGGGGTTCTGACATATTTATCCTTGAGCAGGAAGAAGGTGATCACACCGATGAGCATGGCGATCGAAGCGGCCAGGAATCCCCATTTGAACGCAAAAGGATCCCGAACACCGTCTTTGACCACATCGCCAACGATCGGGCAGATCAACTGACCCAGGAAGGCGCCCAGGTTGATACCCATGTAAAAGATGGTGAAAGCGGTATCCAGTTTATTTCGTTCCGATTTGGGATAAAGGTTACTCACCATGCTGGAGATATTCGGTTTGAAGAAACCGTTCCCCAGAATGATGACACCCAGGGCGATATAAAGCAAGGTCCTGGCCAGTTCGAGATTTGAATTGAAAATATTGGCACTGAAGAACAAGAGCATCTGGCCGGTCGCCATCAATAAGCCGCCAAGCATGATGCAATAGCGGTTACCCAGGAAACGATCGGAAATAAAACCACCCAACATGGGGGTCAGATAACACAGACCCAGGAATCCGCCATAAATGATGGAGGATTGTTCCTTACTCATCATCAGGGCGTTAACGATGAACAGGGTCAAAATGGTTCGCATCCCGTAAAAATTAAAACGCTCCCACATCTCGGTACCAAATAGAACCCATAACCCTTTGGGATGACTCTGTTTTTTAATTGCTTGTTCGCTCATGTTTGAAGGTTTTGATGCTTGTAGTATTGGTTTAGTTCCCCAAAATAGTGAAATTCTGTATAGCACCATCAAATCGGGTTGGTCTATTTTGCTGAGCGTTGCCGGAAAAAGCGATTCTTCGTTTACCGTTGGTAAAAAAAACTTGTATTGAACAGTGAACAGTATAATTTCGCAGGGCGTATTTTTAACCCATTTTCAACCATCCTGTACAATGAACATACTCTTGATCGGCTCAGGCGGAAGGGAACACGCGTTCGCGTGGAAACTGAGCCAAAGTAATTCATGCAGCCGCTTATTCATAGCCCCGGGAAATGCCGGTACCGCCACCTGTGGAACCAATATCGACCTGGCGACATCCGATTTTCCCGGCCTGGCCGGTTTTTGCCGCGATGAAAAGATCGACCTGGTCCTGGTTGGCCCGGAAGAACCGTTGGTCAACGGCATCGTGGATTTTTTCAGGCAGGACAGTATGACCAGCCACATCATCATGATCGGCCCGGGAAAAGCAGCGGCGCAATTGGAAGGAAGCAAGGCCTTCGCGAAGGATTTCATGAAAAGACATTCCATCCCTACAGCGGACTATGCCGAATTCACCGCCGAGAATTATTCCAGCGGCGTGGATTATATCAAGTCTCACGCGTTGCCCATCGTGATCAAGGCCGACGGGCTGGCTGCCGGTAAAGGCGTTTTGATCTGCCACAATCACATTGAAGCATTGTCTGAATATGAATTGATGATCAACCGCTCCAAATTCGGGGAAGCCGGAAAGAAGGTGGTGGTGGAGGAATTCCTGGACGGGATCGAACTGAGTGTTTTCGTCCTAACGGACGGGGAGCATTATGTTCTGCTGCCCGAAGCCAAGGATTACAAAAGGATCGGCGAGGGGGATACCGGACTGAATACCGGCGGCATGGGCGCGGTAAGCCCCCTGCCCCTGGTCACGCCCGAATTCATGCAGAAGATCAGGGACCGGATCATCGAACCCACGATCCGGGGCCTGCAACAGGACCAGCTGGAATACCGGGGCTTCATCTTCTTCGGTCTCATCCGCGTCAACGGGGAACCGAAAGTGATCGAATACAATTGCCGGATGGGCGATCCCGAGACCGAAGCGGTGATCCCCCGCGTTGAGAACGACCTGGTGGAACTGCTGGTTGCGACATCACAGAAACGGCTAGACGAAATCGACATGCAGATCGATCCTCGTGCAACCGCAACCGTAGTAGCCGTGAGCGGCGGTTATCCCGGCCATTATGAAAAAGGGAAGGCGGTCATCGGGCTCGACGGCCATGCGCTGGAAGGTACGATCGTGTTTCAATCGGGTACCATCGCCGAAGACGACGCCATCGTAACCAACGGGGGAAGGGTACTTGCAGTTACCTCGTACGGAGAAAATATCAATGAAGCGGTCGAGCAGTCGGTCTATATGCTCGAACAACTGCATTTCGAGGATATGTATTACCGCAGTGATATCGGATATGAGTTCAGGGGATCTGATCCCGAAGCAACCGCGCCTGAAACTAACGAATAGGGGTATACGACGTAATTTCCGCCGAATCACGGACCTGGCTAATAAGTTTAGCAAGACGGGTTTCCGGCCTCCCGGGCGCCCATTTCCGGCAAATCCCAATTTTCTGTAAAATGTTGAAAAATAAAGGGTTTGCCGTTGTTAAATCCAATATTTTCCACCAACTTTGCTTCCATTCATCATACTATTCGCACAACCTAGAATATGGGCCTTTTCAATTTTTTCACACAAGAGATCGCGATCGACCTGGGTACGGCCAATACCCTCATTATACACAACGACGAGGTGGTGGTGAACGAACCCTCCATCGTGGCACTGGACCGTAACAACCCCAAGAACATTCTGGCCGTGGGCAAGAAGGCCCTCATGATGCACGAAAAGACCCATGAAAGCATACGGACGGTTCGTCCCCTGAAAGACGGTGTTATCGCCGATTTCAACGCGGCCGAGCTGATGATCAGGGAGATGATCAAGATGATCTACCCCAAAAAACCCCTGTTCGCCCCCAGCTGGCGGATGATGATCTGCATTCCCAGCAGCATCACCGAAGTGGAAAAAAGGGCCGTTCGCGACAGCGCCGAACAGGCCGGAGCCAAGGAGGTTTATCTGATCCATGAACCCATGGCCGCCGCGCTGGGTATCGGTATCGATGTGGAAGAACCCGTGGGCAATATGATCATCGACATTGGCGGGGGAACTACCGGTATCACGGTGATCGCCCTGGCGGGGATCGTTTGCGACCAGAGTATCCGTATCGCCGGTGACGAGTTTACGGCCGATATCATGGAAGCCCTTCGCCGCTATCATAGCCTGCTGATCGGGGAACGGACGGCCGAACAGATCAAGATCCAGGTGGGTGCAGCCATGAAAGACCTCGATAACCCGCCCGATGACATCCCGGTCAACGGCCGCGACCTGGTTACCGGTATCCCCAAACAAGTGATGGTAAGCTACCAGGAAGTGGCGGAAGCGCTGGACAAAAGCATCTTCAAGATCGAAGAAGCCATCCTGAAGGCCCTGGAAACCACCCCGCCCGAACTGGCTTCCGACATTTACCGCCGCGGATTGTACATTACCGGAGGCGGGGCCCTGCTGCGCGGACTCGATAAAAGGCTCAACGCCAAGATCAAATTGCCGGTTCACGTGGCTGACGATCCGCTGAAAAGCGTGGTAAGGGGGACCGGTATCGCTTTGAAGCATTATGACCGTTATCCGTTTGTGATGAGATAATTTTTCAATTTTACCTGTTGAACCCGCCTCCCGGAGGGCAGGTTTTAAATGGCTCACCGAAGTTTTAGCGGTACAAAAACATGAAGTCATTGATTCAACGGGTAAAATTCAACATTTAAAATCTCCCTCTCCCGGTGCGTAACATCTTCCTTTTCATCCGCCGTTATTTCAACCTCTTGTTTTTTATTTTTCTGCAGGGGATCAGTATTTACCTGATCGTACATTACAGCCGATACCACAAGGCCATGTTCGGGAATTTCATGAACCAGGTCACCGGAAAAGTGAATGAACAATACAGCCAGGTGGACCATTACTTCCGGTTGAAAAAGACCAATGATTCACTGATGGCCGCCAATGAAAAACTCTATAACAAACTCAGGTCCGACTTCGATCTCCCGGATACCACCAGCCGCTCTGTGATCGATACCATACGGGTAGACTCGCTGGAACAATTCCGTAAATACCAATACCTCAAAGCCAAGGTCGTCGCCAATTCAGTGGTCTCCCAGAATAATTTCATCGTGATCGGCCGAGGTTCCTCCGGACAACTGAAAGAAGGCATGGGCGTCATTGATCCCAATAACGGTGTGGTGGGTATCATCACCGACCTGAGTAAGGATTATGCCGTGGTCATGAGTCTCTTGCATACCGACAGCCACATCAGCGGCAAACTCCTGCATGGCGGAGAAACCGGAACCCTGAGCTGGGATGGAAAGACACCCAATATCATTTCGCTTACCGGCATACCCAAGAGCGCCAAAGTGGCCAGGGGCGATACCATCATCACCAGCGGATTCAGCACCAGCTTTCCCAGGGGGAAGATGATCGGTATTGTGGAGGAAGTGATCCCCGAAAAAAGCACCAATAATTTCAGGATCAAATTCAAGTCGACTGCCAATTTTTATAACCTGGATTTCGTTTTTGTCATAGACAACCGGCAGGCCGAACCGATCGGCAAATTATTGGACCAGGTAAAAAAACAAGGCCAGTAAGAAAAGTACGCATGAATACGGTCATTAAAAATATCATCCGTTTCTCCCTGTTCATCGCCGTTCAGGTCTTTGTGCTGGACAAGATCCACCTGCACCAGATGGCCACCCCCTATATCTATTTCCTGTTCATTCTGTGGCTGCCTTTCCGGCTCAGCCGGCCCTGGCAGATGGTCATCGCCTTCGCCCTGGGATTCACGCTCGATAGTTTCCGTCATCACCCCGGTTTCCATACCGCGGCCTGTGTACTGATCGCCTATATCCGCCCCTTCCTCGTCAACCTGATGATCCCCCAGGAAGGTGCTGATACCAATTATGAAGAACCTTCCATAACCAGCATGGGCGGTATGCTTCCTTACATGATTTTCACGGGTGTACTGACCTTCATTCACCATGCCTGGTTATTCATGCTGGAAGCCTGGCAGTTCGGGAACATCTGGTATTTTCTGGTAAAGACCCTGTTGAGCACCGGGATCAGTCTCATGCTGATCATCATTACGGAACTTTTATTCGTGCGAAAGCAGAAATTCAAAACGAATACCATCTAAAAAATGATAAGCAAGCATCCCCGTCAACCCCAAACCGTCAACAACAAACCATAAACGTCAAGCCAAATTGTCCGTTTTCAACCAGTCGAGAAAAAATGTGATCATGCTAGTTTTTGCGGGCATGTTCGGGGTCATCATCATACAGTTGGCCAACCTGCAGCTGTTCTCTTCCAAGTACAAGATCATGGCCGATGACCAGGGAAAGTTCCGCAAGGTGATCTATCCCGATCGGGGAATCGTTTACGACCGGAAGGGTAAGGTCATGCTGCAAAACACCACGATCTACGACCTGATGGTGGTTCCCAACAAATTGAAAGGGGTGGATACCGCCAGCCTCTGCAATATCCTCAACATCGATACCGCCCAGTTCGTGAAAAAGATCGTGGAGCTCATCATCAAGAACGGCCGCTCACGGGAATCGATCTTTGAAGCCCAGCTCAGCGAGGAGAAAATGGCCAAGCTCTCCGAATCGATGTACAGGTTCGCTCCGGGCTTTTACATGCAGGAACGTTCGGTGCGAAGCTATCCCTATGATGCCGCTGCCAATGTACTGGGCTATACCGCGGAAGTGGATACCAACTTCCTTAAAAAACACAAGGATGAGGGATATGTTTCCGGCGATTATGCCGGCATGACCGGGATCGAACGAAGCTATGAGAAAGTGCTCATGGGAGAGCGGGGTATTGAGTACTGGAAGCGGGACAATAAGAACCGGCTCACCGAAAAACTGGACAACGGCAAGTATGATACGGCGGCAGTAGCCGGACAGAATATGCATACCGCCATCGATATTGAATTGCAGGAATTGGGCGAAAAACTCATGAAGAATAAACTGGGATCCATCGTAGCCATTGACCCCCGTACCGGCGGTATCCTGTGCATGGTCAGCGCACCAACTTACCAACCCCGGTTCCTGACCGGCAGCGAAAGACGGAAACACTTTTCACAGCTTTACCGCGACCCCAGCCTCCCTTTATTGAACCGTGCCGTGAATGCCAGTTATTCGCCGGGATCGACCTTCAAAACATTACAGGCCCTGGTCGGTTTGCATGAAGGAGTGATCACCACCGATTTCAGGGTGTCCTGTTCCGGGGCATTCTATGGTTGCGGTTCGGGCAAGCCGATGAAATGCCTGGACTATGGTACTTTCGACCTGCGTAACGCCATCACCATATCCGACAATACCTACTTCGCTACGGTCATGCAACGCGTCATCAACAATCCGCGATATCCTTCGGTGGACAGCGCGCTCTCCGCCTGGGATAATTATATGTACGCTTTCGGATTGGGACATAAACTCGGCGTTGATGTACCTACGGAGAAAAGAGGCAATATCCCGACACCCGCCTATTTCAATAAAATATACGGAGCCGGAAAATGGAACTATTGCAGCTTTCGTTCGGTGAGTATCGGACAGGGTGAAGTGGATGTGACGCCACTGCAGGTAGCGAATGAAATGGCCTATATCGCCAATAAAGGCTGGTATAAGATCCCGCATATCGTGGATTCAATTGACGGGGGTGATAAATACGGACTCTTGACGAAATTCAAGGTGGAGAACAGGGCCATCGATATCCCGGACAGCGTTTTTGAAGTGGTGCATGATGGTATGCAGGGAGTGGTTGACCGGGGTACCGGTATGGGTGCCAAAGTGCCGGGCATCGCCATCTGTGGAAAAACAGGGACCGTTGAAAATTATATCCGTGGCGTCAAACAACAGAACCACTCTTTCTTTTGCGGCTTCGCCCCCAGGGATAACCCCCGGATCGCCATCATGTGTGTAGTGGAGAACAGCGGCCGGTTCGGCGGAACCTATGCGGCACCCATTGTTGGACTGATGATCGAAAAATACCTGAAGGATTCCATCACCGATAAGGGCCGGCTGGACAAGGTTGAAAAACTGTCCAACCTCAACCTTTTGCCTCCGCGGATATTCAGGGAGATGCGTCGGCTCGATTCACTTGATCACGCTAAGGATTCTGCCTACCTGATCCAGAAAGGATATATCCGCATCATCAACGACACCCTGGAAATGGAGGATGAACCCGATCTGGATAAAATTGACGCGGATAAGGCCAAAGAAACACTGAAAGAAAATACACAAAAGAAAAAGGATTCGCTCCTGGCGGTTAAAAAAGCTGAAGCGCTCCTGCCCGATAAAAAGAAGAAGCCCGAAGCGAAGGACAGTTTAAATAATTAATAACCTCGAAAGCATGTATCAGAAAAATCCGGTCATCGGCAAAGGCATCGACTGGATCATGGTATGGCTATATGTCATCATTGTGACCATCGGGCTGCTTTGTATTTTTTCTGTGGAATACCGGAATAATGACAACCTGGTGCAAAGCCTGCTGGGCTTCAAGAAGAATTACAGCAAGCAGCTGTTCTATTTCGGAGCCTGCCTGGTGCTGGCCATCTTCATCCTGCTCACCGACAGTAAACTGTTCACCGCAACGGCCAACCTGTCCTACCTGGTAGGTATTATACTGATCCTGGCCACCTTTGTCCTCGGCAAGGAGATCAAGGGCTCAAAGAGCTGGATACCGCTGGGTTTTATGAACCTTCAACCCGTGGAGCTTTGTAAGATCTTTACGGCCCTGGCCCTGTCCAAATACCTGGCCATGCCTGAAACAGATTTCCGTAAACCAAAGGCCCAGCTGATCGCAGCCGCCATCGCCTTTACCCCGGCGCTGTTTTCTATTCTGCAGGGAGAAACGGGATTGGCGCTTGTTTACTTTGCCTTCCTGATACCGATGTACCGCGAAGGCTTGCCATCCGGATACCTGATCGCCGGGATCTCCATGTCGGTATTGCTGGTTGCTTCGTTGATATTTCCAACGAAGACATTATTGATCGCCTTTGCCGTCATCGCCGTGATCCTTATCTATTATTACCGGCGTCAGATCAGGCGCAACAGCCGCATACTTTTTCTCATCGCGGGCATATGGGTATTTTGTTCCTTATTCGTTGGTGTTGGCGTACCCTTCGTATTCAAGCATGTGTTCAAAAAATACCAGGCCGACCGGATCTTCAGTATGGTGGGAGTAGATAACCCTTTCACCGATAGATCCACTGCGGACCTGGGAAATGCGGAAGAAGCAAAAGTGAAACAGCGTAAAAGCGATCAGCAGAACTACAATGTCAAGCAATCCAAGATCGCCATCGGTTCGGGCGGATTCATGGGAAAAGGGTTCTTAAAAGGAACACAGACCCAGGGTGATTTCGTACCGGAGCAGCATACCGATTTCATCTTTACTTCCGTCGGCGAGAATTTCGGTTTCTGGGGCAGCAGCCTGCTGATGTTATTGTACCTGGGATTATTATTGCGAATCGTCATGATCGCGGAACGGCAGAGAAGCACGTTCAGCAGGGTCTATGCCTACGCGGTGGCGGGCATCATCTTTTTCCATGTCGCGGTGAATATTTCGGTGACCATCGGGCTGGCGCCGGTGATCGGCATCACCCTGCCCCTGATGAGTTATGGCGGTTCCTCCCTGCTGACCTTCACCATCCTCATCTTCATCCTGATCAAACTGGATGCAGACCGGCAGATGGTGCTTAGATAGAACTCAGTCCCCATACCCCATAAAGGGGAAAGCCCAAGAGTCTGCAAATTTGAAAAGCTTTTCAATACTTTTGCTGGACGTCCAATTTATTACAAGAACTATAAAACGTTAGAGTCCCAGTTCCCCCTTCAGGGGGCGGAGGGGGTGGGGCGGGGGCAGTATTATGAAAATCATTCCACTCAGCGAAGGCAGTTTTACCATTGATGCCACCAAGCAGTTCATCCCCTTTGATGTGGGTAATGATGACCTGCAGAAAAGACCCGTGGGCAGTTTGCTGGTTGAAGTGCAGCCCTTTGTCATCATCACCTCAAAGGACATTATCTTGCTCGACACCGGCCTGGGTTTCAGTAATCCGGACGGCACCCTGCAGATCCACCAGAACCTGATCGACAATGGCATCAATCCCCTCGAGGTCACAAAGGTCTTACTTAGTCACCTGCATAAGGATCATGCGGGCGGGGTAAGCAGGGAAGACAAAGTGTTGCGCCAGAAATTCCTGAGTTTCCCCCATGCCACTTATTATGTGAACCATGAGGAGCTGCATTATGCCCTGCAAAAAGGCAGGCCCTCTTTCACCCCGGATGAATTCGATATCCTTTCCACCATCGAAAATGTGAATTTCATTAACGGGGATGGAGACATTGACGGGTATATCCATTACGCGATGACCGGTGCGCATTCACCCTTTCATACCGTGTTCTGGATCGAGGAGGACGACCAAAAGGTCTTCTTTGGGGCGGATGTGGCCCCGCAGGTTCAACAGATGAAAAGCCGCTTCATCGCCAAATACGATTACGACGGAAAGAAATGCATGGAATTAAGGCAGCAATGGTGGAAACAGGGAAAGGAGGAAGGGTGGACATTCTTGTTCTATCATGATATTAAAACGCCGGTGTTTGTTTTCTGACCGCAAAGTCGCTAAGGATCGCAAAGTACGGGGATAAAAAAAGCCGCTACGATCGTAACGGCTTCATGGTATATTTTTTGATCCTTACCTGATCTTATGCAGGTAATCATTATTCAGGAATTGCTTCCGGATGTCTTTCAGGTCACGAAGGATACTGGCATCCACCAGTGTTCCGCCTGTCTCCAGCAAGAATCCGCCGATCAGTTCGTTATTCACCGACGTTTCGATCTCATAGGTCCGGTTGTCTGATACGGAGGTCATGATGTTCTTCATGATGGTCTCTTTCATCTGCTCCGAAATGGGTTCAGCCGTGGTGATCTTCACTTTATGGATATTGCGGAGGGCGTTGAACTGGTCGATAAAGGTATTGACGATCTCGGGCAGATTGATCTCACGGGCTTTCTTCACCAGTAATTGGATGAAGGAATTGGTGAGTCCGCACACCCGCGACTCCACCACAGAACTGATGATCCTTTCCTTGGCGGTAGGCTTGATGATGGGGCTGCTCAGCACTTTCACAAAATCGGGGTTCGACCTGCAGACGCTTTGCAACCATTTCATATCCGCGTATACGGTATCCACCTGCTTCTGTTCTGTTGCCAGGTCCAGCAGGCTTTTCGCGTATCTTCCGGCTAATCTTGGATTGTTCATAACTAGTGCTGTTAGCTTTTAGCAGTTCCGTCATACCAACGGCTGACCGCTTCTTTAATTAAGTTTTACTTCACTGGACAGGGTTTTGATGTAGTTCTCCTGTTCGGCCCTGTTGCTCAACTCCTTTCGCAACACTTTCTCGCTCACTTCGATCACGAGGTTACCCACCTGGTTCTTGATCTCGGTCAGTGCGGCCATCTTCTGATGGTTGATGGAAGCCTGTGCGTCGGTGATGATCTTGGCGGCCTGGTTCTTGGCTTCTTCTTTTGCGTCGTTGATCATCTTATCCCTGGTCTCCTTCGCTTCTTTGAGCATGGTCGCCCTTTCTTCACGGGCTTGTGCCAGGATGGCTTCGTTGTCATTCTTCATCTGTGCCATTTCCAGCTTGATCTTCTCAGCGGTTGCCAGTGAATCAGCGATGGTCTTTTCCCTCTTGGCCAGTCCGCCGATGATGGCGGGCCAGGCGAATTTCTTCAGCAGGAAAAATACAATGAGGAATGCCAGCATCGTCCATAAAAGGAGACCTAAGGCCGGTGTAAGTAATTGCATACTAACTATTTTTTTTTAAAATGATTCAGAAAAAATACTGCATCCTCCGTCCTGTACTTCGGATGCAGTAAAAGTTTACAGTACCATCGCAAGGAAACCGATGATGATCGCGAACAGCGCGGCTCCTTCCACCAGTGCGGCGGTCAGGATCATGTTGCTGCGGATATCATTGATCGCTTCCGGCTGGCGTGCGATTGATTCCAATGCGCCCTTACCGATCTGTCCGATACCGATACCGGCACCGATGGCTCCGAGGCCGGCACCGATGGCACCACCTGCATTGGCTAAATCTGCTAATAAAACAAAATTCATAATTGTGAATTTATATTGGTTAAAAAAATACTTGTTTAGTGGGCCGAAGCGTGTTCAGCATCATGTCCGCCCTCAAAAGCCTGGCCGATGAATACGGCCGTTAAGATCGTAAAGATGAATGCCTGTAAAAAAGCCACCAGCACTTCAATGAAATAAATGAATACCGTGAACGCGATCGAGAAGGGTGCGAATCCCCAGCCCGCGTACTGATTCAGGGCGCCCATGATGAAGATCAGGGAGATCAAGCAGATGATCAGGATATGACCCGCCACCATATTGGCGAACAACCTGATCATGAGCGCGAAGGGCTTGGTGAAGATGCCCAGGATCTCGACCGGCACCAGGATCACTTTTACCCAGCCCGGAACACCCGGAGGGTTGATGATGTGCATCCAGTAATGTTTGTTGCTGCTGAACAGGATCACCACAAAGGAGATGATGGACAATACGAATGTGAAAGCGATATTACCGGTCACATTGGCCGTACCGGGGATCAGTCCAACGATATTGTTGATCAGGATGAACATGAAAACCGTCAGCAAGTAGGGCAGGTATTGATTGCTCTTCGCGCCCAGGTTGGGTTTGGCCACTTCGTCATTGACGAAGTTGACGATGGTCTCCATGGTATTCTGCATGCCCTTTGGCGCGGTGGTAACCCCTTCACCCCTTCCATAACGCCTGGCCACCCTGATGAGGATGAAGACGAGCAGGAACAGGGCCAGGAACATCTGCACCACATTACGGGTCAATGAAATATCATAGACTTTAACGGAATTGTCGATCTCGCCGTTTTCGGTGACCGCAACGATCTGTCCGGCGGAATATTTCTTCTTGTCCAGTCCCATTTCCGCGATCTTATGATCGGTGAGGATGCCATAACCCTTGTAATTCTCGTGTCCGTGATGAAAAGCGGAAGACATGAAAGTGGTGAAACCCCTTTGCGGAGAATATAAGATGACGGGTAGGGGGATGGTGGCATGGTGCTCTTCTCCATTACCATCTTTATAAGACAGGAAATGGAATTCATGGGCATCCATGATATGCCCGAATATCACCTCATTGGCATCAAACAGCTTTTTCTTGGCCGGGGGTTCCGCTCCGTGATTTTCCTGGGCGGAAAGGGGGTTCGAAAAAAGGACCAGGACCAGGCTAAAAGCCGCTACCAGTATAGATTTGATGCAGTTAGATGCCATATTTATCTGCTAATTTGGCGCAAAGATAAGGCGGGAGGGGGGAAATCCGAAATTAGGGCCTGAAAAACCAGGAAATTTCTTTGTTCAGAAGCGTTTTCAGGCCGGATCGGACTGGTTTTGAAACTGCATCTGGTGTAACTGGTGGTAAAAGCCTTGTTTTTCAAGCAGTTCGTCATGGGTACCCATTTCCCGGATCTCACCCCGGTCGAGCACCATGATCCGGGAAGCTTTCCGGATCGTACTGAGGCGATGGGCGATCACGATGGAAGTACGGCCGGCAATGAGCTTTTCAATGGCCTGCTGGATCAGGTTCTCGCTTTCCGTATCCACCGATGAGGTCGCTTCATCGAGAATGAGGATGGAGGGATCATATAATAAGGCCCTGACGAAAGACAATAATTGCCGCTGTCCCAGCGAAAGGGTGGCCCCCCGTTCCATGACATTATAATCATAGTCACCGGGCAACCGCATGATAAAGTCATGGATGCCGATCAGTTTCGCGGCCCTGATCACTTCCTCTTTTTTGATATCGGGATTGCGCAGGGTGACATTATCCATGACCGAACCGCTGAAGAGAAAGACATCCTGCAATACCACGGCAATCTTACCGCGCAGGTAATCGAGCCGGTAGTCTTCAATGGCGATGCCATCAATACAAATAGAGCCTTTATTGACAGGGTATAAGCGGTTAA
Source organism: Chitinophagaceae bacterium (assembly GCA_016721725.1). Lineage (GTDB taxonomy): Bacteria > Bacteroidota > Bacteroidia > Chitinophagales > Chitinophagaceae > Ferruginibacter. Next base: position 1,429,341 of record JADKHN010000001.1, read on the forward strand.
GCAGACTGATGATGGAGGATTTCCCGCTTCCGGTATGCCCGACAATGGCCAGGGTCTCACCGGGATTGATCGAAAAACTGATGTCTTTGAGTACATATTTGTCTTCCAGGTAGGCGAACCAGACCTGTTTGAATTCCACTTTGCCGGGCATGGTTACCGGGGCGAGGGTACCTGTATCCAGCATGGAATCTTCATTATCCAGTACTTTGAATACCCGCTCACTGGCGATCATGCCCATCTGCAATACATTGAATTTATCCGCGATCACCCGGAGCGGCCTGAACAGCAGGTTGAGGCAAAGGATAAAGGCCGTGGTGACACCGGCGATCTTTTCGGCTTGTAAAGGATGAACCACATCGCGGGCGGCCCACCAAACCAGGAGCCCGATCGAAAGGGCCATCACCAGTTCCACCACGGGGAAAAAGACCGAATAGGCGAATATGGCCTTGATGTTGGCATTGCGGTGTTCCTTATTGATCTTATTGAACTTCCCGAACTCCCGCTTCTCCGCGGCAAAGGCCTGAACCACGCTCATGCCGGTGATGTGTTCCTGCACAAAAGCGTTCAGACTGGCGACGGCATTGCGGACGCGGATAAAGGATTTATTGACGCTCTCTTTGAAGAAATAAGTGGCCACGATCAGGAAGGGAAAAGGCGCCAGGCATACGAGGGTGAGTGTCCAGTCGGTGTAGAACATGTAGGTCAGTACCGAAATGATCGAAAGCAGGTCGGCAATGATGGGAATGAGCCCGTCGCTGAAAATATCGTTGATCGATTCGATATCATTCACGGTTCTTGTGGTCAGTGTTCCGATCGGTGTTTTGTCGAACTGCGACAGGTTGAGATTGAGGATCTTCTGATAAGTACTCACCCGAAGGTCCTTTACCACGCTTTGTCCCAGGGAAGCGGTCTGAAAAGTGAAGAAGAAACGGCAGGCGGTTTCAACCAGCAATAAGAAGATCTGGATGATGGTGATCTCGATGATGAACCCTCCCGGCGTGTCCAAAAAACGGGCGATGCCTTCTCCCTTGATCCCGCTGTTGATGGTGAGCTGGATCAGCATCGGGCGGATGGGGGCCATCACGGCCAGGAGAACAGAAAGCAGAAGGGATAGATAGAATTTGCTTTTATAGGGTGCGGCGAACTGGAATACCCGGCGCAGAAGGGTGAAGTTGAATACTTTTTTTCTGCCGGTTTTTTCGCTCATTGAGCAAAGATAAATTGTTTGGGGTAAGTGGTTTGGTGTTGAGCTTTCATTTTGAAGGATCTTTATCTGAAGTCTGTTACGATACCTCCAACCTCCAACCTCCAACCTCCAACCTCCAACCTCCAACCTCCAACCTCCAACCTCCAACCTCCAACCTCCAACCTCATTCCTTCTCCGTCAGCTTATTATACGCCTTGATAAAGATCGCTCCCAGGTTCTTATAGGGCGGGATATAATCCTGCCAGCTGTCACGGGTTGCTTTATCGGCTCCGGCAAACTGTTTGGTCAGGGTGCTCCACATCGTTTTCCAGACCAGGGGCTTCCCGTCTAGCAAGGTCTGGTGCAGGTAATTGACAATGGGTTTGTTGATATCGCCACGTCCGATCTCCTTGGTGGAAATGATATGAGCGTCGGGGGATGCGTAAAGGATATCACTCAGGTTCTTGTATCCACCGCAGGAGCCCAGCAATACGATGCCAGCATCATAGGGCATTCGTTTCAGGGTCCTGGGCAGCCAGTAACTATGCCCCCGGTGAACGACAATACTGGGGCGCAGGTCGTTCTGTTGCAGGTATTTATTGAGGTGCAACTGGGCTGAATCATCCAGGTTGCTGTCGTTATCCAGGGGCCGGTTAGCGAAGATCCAGATCTTCTTTCCGCGCAGCGACCGGATCTCCACCCACTCGGGTTTCATGTTCACCGACCAGTCCTTCCGGGAAAAGGAATTCACAAAACCACTGAAAACACCGATACCGTCCTGATCACCGTAAAAGAAAACCTGTTCAATGATGCGCCCGCTGTCATCGGCCAGGTTAGCCGGTTCAACACTGTAGATGGTACGCAGTCCCATTTCGCGGAACACATCCGTCTTGCTGTTGCTGCTGTCGGCCGATCGGAATATCTTTTTCAGTAAACCATAAATGAGTTTGCCCCGTTTGTTGTTATTCTGGATGCAGCTTTTTTCATTCTCCTCCACATTGAAGAGGATATTCTGCATCAGTTTTTTATCGGTGATGCTGCCATAGGCATCCGCCACATCCACGGCGTCTTCGAGGTTGCCGGTGTTGTCGAGATTGGCCACAAAGGCCTTCATCACCAGCTGGGAGCGGCTGGCCGGCATGGCCCTCAGGAATTCATCCAGTTTGTTGAAATTGGCCGCCATCTTGATGAATTTCTTGAAGTAGTCGAACTGAACCAGCAGCAACAAGGAATCGGTCCTCGGGTTCCTGCCCAGCCTTTGCATCATCCGGGCGAAGCTGTATTTGTAGCTGCTGGTATAGATATCCGTTTCGCCCATCACCATCATGTAATACAGGTCAATGGAAGAAAGCGGTTCCACCGGCCGCATCCTGACATTCTCCGGTTTTTCGTGCAATTCATTGATGGGATTGATGAAATGCTGCAGGGCCTTTTTTTGCAGCATCTCGCGCAGACCATTGGCGCCGAACTGGGCGATGGGAGTGTCCCTGGCCGGCGAGATCATGCGTTTGTAATAACTGATCTCGGTCTGCACCAGCAATTTGAAATAACCCACACTGTCGTATCCCGCATCTCCTTCACCCAAATATTTGCCGATGTCCTCCATGGTCTGACGGCCATTCAGGATATCATCCAGGAAAGGGAAATATAAAAGCGCGTTGGGGGAATTGCTGAGCCTGACAATGGTGCTGATCAGCGGATGCGTATTGCGGCGGACCAGTTTGCCCAGCGTAGAATTGACGGATTGCGAGACGGAATAGATCGCGGTTGGATTGCGGCGGCCGGATAATACAACCAGGCTGTCGGCAAAAGGTTCATCGGCATAGGGTTCGATGTGTTGCATGATCCTGTCGGGATAAGCCTTGCAGAATTTCAGGAAGAGGATCATCTTGCTTTCCTTCCAGCCGGTATTTTCTTTAAATAGGTCTACGAGGATCTTGCCGGACTCATAACTGAACGCATCGATCATGGGCGCCATGCTGAGGCTGTCGATGGTGAGGTTCATGGCTTTCTCAAAACCATTGACCAGGATGGGCGCATAAGCGGGGTTCAATTGCTTCGATTTCCATCCCGTCCGGTATGACCTGACCAGGTTGGTGAGATAAGAGAGATACTTCACTTTTTCGGCCTGTCCCGGTATCTTTTTATTCAGTTCGATCGAATCGGCCAGTTCATCCACCCGTTTCATCATCATTTCGGTAACGGCCGTATTGATCTCTTCGTTACCCGTCACTTTCAGTTTCTTGTCTGATCTCCCATCTGCCCGATCCAATATTTTTTGCTCCTCCCGGATGCGGTCGTGGAACAACTGCCGGCCAATGGGGACCACCACCGTATCCGCACTGGCCAGGGCATGGGCCGATTGGAAAAGGAGGCAGAAAAAAATAAGGATCTGATCATATAAAGGGTTCGGTTACAAATATCCTAAAAAAATACCGGGCGGGCCTTTTTTGGGACTTAAAGCCGGTTCCGGCTTAACAATTTGATAATACAAATCGAAGCCGGTCGAATAGGGCTGATTAAAGGTAAAGACTACTTTTGCAGCGTATGAGCAATCCCGGGCCTGTTAAAAAAATATTAATTGCAGACGATGAGCCGGATATCCTGGAGATCATTCAATACAACCTTAGTTCGGAAGGCTACCAGGTGATCACCGCCAGGAATGGAAATGAGGCCATTGATATGGCCAGGAAACACCAGCCCGACCTGGTCATACTTGACGTCATGATGCCCGGGAAGAACGGCATTGAAGTTTGCCGACTCCTGCGCCTTCAACCCGCTTTCAAAGACACCCTGATCATTTTCCTTTCCGCCATCAATGATGAGGTCACGGAGATCAGTGGCCTGGAGACCGGCGCCGATGATTATCTCACCAAGCCGATCAGTCCGAAAATATTGCTCAGCAAGGTGAATGCCCTGTTCAGGAGACTGAACAAACCGGAAACGGGGATATTAGAGATCGGGGACCTGAAGATCGACCGGGAGAAATACATGATCAATTATAAGGGGGTGGACATTGTCCTGGCCCGTAAAGAATTTGAACTCCTCGCCTTGCTGGCCTCTAAACCCGGCAAGGTCTATCTGCGCAACGAAATACTCAACCAGGTATGGGGCACCGAAGTGATCGTGGGCGACCGTACCATTGATGTCCACATTCGAAAGATCCGCCAGAAACTCGGCCTCGACTGCATCACTACGGTGAAGGGGGTGGGGTATAAATTTGAGCTGTGAGGGCAGTTGGCAGTTGGCAGTTGGCAGTTGGCAGTTGGCAGTTGGCAGTTGGCAGTTGGCAGTTGGCAGTTGGCAGTTGGCAGTTGGCAGGAAAGGTGTATCAATGTAAGATAGCGTAACTTGCCTTTAGTTTAGTTTATCAGGCAGCAAAACTGCAAACGGTGAACTGTAAACTGCAAACTTTTTTGCCATGCCTTCTTCCAAAAACCTTTCGCCCCAGCAATTATCCGCTTTAACGGCCCTGGCCCTGTCGATACCGATGGGATTGTGCATTTACTTTTTTAAGCCGGTTTGGTGGATCGCCCTGGTCTCTTTCGCACTCGTCTTCCTGGGTTCATATGGTTTGATCCTTTACACCCTGCAGACCTTCATCTATCGAAAGATCAAACTGATCTATAAATTCATTTACCAGACCAAGGCCAGTAAAAAAGAAGAATTCTATTATAAGAATATCCTCCCGCAGAAAAGTATAGATGAGGTACGCGATGATGTGGAGAACTGGGCCCTGCAAAGAAAGGCCGAGATCGAGATGCTGCAGCAGAATGAAGCTTACCGGAAAGAATTCCTGCAGAACCTGAGCCATGAGTTAAAGACGCCCATCTTCGCCATCCAGGGATATGTGGACACGCTGCTCGGCGGAGCGATCGACAAGGCCGATGTCAATAAGAAATTCCTGCAAAGCGCATCCCGGAATGTCGACCGCCTGGTCAACCTGGTCGATGACCTGGATGAGATCACCCGGTTGGAAATGGGTGAACAGCAATTGATCCGGGATGGTTTTGTCATCCAGGACCTGTTGAAGGAAGTGTATGAATCCCTGGCGTTCAAGGCCGATGAAAAAGGGATCCGGTGCATCATTAAGAAGGGATGTGAACTGCCGTTGACGGTCTATGCCGACAAGGAAAAGATCCGGCAGGTACTCATCAACCTGGTGGACAATGCCATCAAATACGGCAAACAGAACGGGCTCATCGAATCCAGTTTTTACAAAGTGGACGGCGCCCGTGTTCTCATCGAGATCAGCGATGACGGCGCCGGTATCTCCGAAGAACACCTCCACCGCATCTTTGAACGTTTTTACAGAACAGACCTTGCCCGCAGCCGGAAAGTGGGTGGCAGCGGCCTCGGGTTAGCCATCTGCAAACACATCATTGAAGCTCATGGCCAGACCATTCATGTCCGCAGCAAGATCGACGTGGGGAGTACTTTCGGATTCACGTTGCAGAGCAGGAAGGATTGAGGTCCGTTATGTGAATTCCAGTCTTTATCTCGTTAAACGCCCACCTGCAAATGATAACCGGACGGTTGCCGGTACAATTTATTTCTGTAAATGATCAGGTAGGCGGTCATTCCTGAAAAACAGCCAATTCCGGCTCCAATGAGGATCTCCGATAAGTCATGATGCGCCAGGTATATTCTGGAATAACCCACCAATGCCGCACCTAATAATGCCGGCAATTGCCATTTTTTTGTTTTATGCGAATGGATCAATACAGTCGCTATAGCGAATGCGGTCGCCGTATGTCCGGATGGATAACCGTTTTGCTGTTGATGGGACATCATGTACCTGCCTGATTCAATGAAAAGGCCAGGGTCATCTACTGTGTAGAGATTTTTTATCACTTGTATGGCCAGACCTGAAAGAATGAAGGCAAACAGATAAGCGAGGCTCAGATTTTTTTTCTTTGCATGGAAATATAAATAAGCCGGCAGGCACAATGCAAAAATACCATCACCCAGGAATGTGTAGTTGATGAAAAATACATTCACTACAAAAAGGTCACGGTTGGCAGCCAGCAAAAATGGCTCTTCCCAGGGATAGCTGAAATATAAAACCAATACGGAAAGCACAAGGAGGATAAAGCCGATGTAAAAGGTTCGTTTGGTGTTGAAGAACTGTATTAATTTGCCCGGCATGATATAAATATGATTTACCCGGTAAATTAGAGCTGCAGTATCAATCCAAGATTAACAGGATATTATGGTATTGTTATTAAAAAACCAGCCTGGTTTTGATCTGCTGGTTCATCATTAGGCTCTTTAAATGTCATTCATGCGGATCAGTTCACGGCCCCTGCGCGGGCTGCTGCATGTGGCTGAACGAGGTACCAGCAAAGTGCGAGAACCAGGTTGGGGATCTTCGTATCGAATAAGGACCTGATCTTGATAAAACCCGTATGGAACGCGTTGAAATTACAGGTGAGTAATTCTCTTTGGTTCTCGTCTTCGAAGAGTTTCAATTCAGCGTGATCGGTTTGACTGAACTGGTAATGATATCTTTTTCCGTCGAGTTCAAGGTGCCCTTTGCCGGAACCCGGTCTTTCTTCCTCCACTTTTCCCATGTGTATGCCGTATTCATTTTTAATGATCGCCCGGTGTGTGAGCATTCCCTTCTTCTCAAAAAAGAAGATCCTGCGGCCGGCATTGCTGTCCATCCTGGCCATTTGGGTATTCTTGCTGAATTCGATAAGGGCCAGTTTCTGGTCTTCAGACCAAAGCTCAAACGCTTCATTTGATTGAGTGGAATTAACCTTTATCCATTTCATAAAAAAGGGGTTTGATTGTGTACTGTAAAATAAACCTATTCCTGTGTTGATTACCCACTGTGCATTTCATTGTGCAGTAAATGTGCACAGTAACAATTTGGTAACTTTAATTTAACATGACGGATAAAAAAATGCCACCAATAAGAATAAAGGTGGCAATTGCATGAGTCCTTTGCCTTCGCTCAGGATTGCTATTTGCTTAAGAAAAACTTATCCGGTGACCCGGAATGATCATTAATTGAATTTGGTCCAGGTCTTCCACCAGGTGTCGCCTGCGGCGGCAGCGCCACGGTAACCCACTGCTGAGAATCCGGTGGCCAGTTTGCCATCCGAGAAGGAAGCGCCGTTAAGGGCCGGTGATCCGGCTGACGGATTGAAATCCACGGTATTATCATATTTGAATGGAGATCCCAAACCCACATCGCTGGTATTGGTGAGCAGGGTATTTCCTCCGTTCGCCCTGTTATAATAGCTGGTCAGATCACTCACGGTCCATCCCGTTGGTGCACTGGCGCTGGCTGAATAAGAAAAGGGCGTGTTGTTTCCGGTCATGATGTTGTTGGATAAGACCATTGTACCGGCTGTTATGTTAAGATCGGTCGGTCTTCCGGTACTTCCATCAACCAGTAAACCTACCGGCCATCCCATGATGATGGAATTGAAAATGCTGATGGATGAGTTACGGCGCAGGTGCATGCCCCTTTTGAAATTACTGTTCCCGGTATTGCCCAGGGTTGCCCTTGGACCGATCACCGTCATGTTGCTGAAAATGGCGTTGGTCTGCGGCGTAAGGGTACTGCCGCTGGCATCGTTGTCCACTTCAAAGCCGTTGCTGCCGCTGATATCGGCCACGGAACTGTCGCGCAGACTGATGCCGAACTGCACTTTACCGGAATAACCGTTATCACAGTCAAAATCATCATCCAGACCTTTGTATGCGATCAGGTGTTTGCAACTTACGGTACCGCCAAAAAATTCAAAACTGTCATCATTGGCATAAGCGACCTGTACATAATCAATGATGGTCTGGCTACCCACGCCGCCCAGGGTCAGCCCGTTGATCTCCTTATCCGGTAAGAAGGCATATCCGGCGTATTCGATGCGAACATAACGGAGGATACCGCTGTTATCGGCCGGGTTGCTGCTGGCACCAAGACCATAAAGACCGAGTCCGTCGCTGTTGTTGATGCCGCCCTCGATCTCTCCGATGCCGGATTGGCCGTTAAAAGATGAATTGGTGGGCGCATTTCCAAGGATCACCAGTCCGGCCCAATCACCGGCTTTTGGAGTAGCGGATTCAGAAGTGAATACGATGGGTTTGTCAACGGTTCCGTCGGCGATGATCTTGGCGCTGCGGCAAACGATCAATCCGCCGTTCTTACCAGTTTCTCCTACGATCCTGGTTCCTGGTTCGATGGTGAGTACCGCGCCATTGGTCACATAAACCAGTCCGCGGAGTTTGTAGGTGTAATTGGCTTTCAGGGTGCGGTTCTCGATGATCCTGCCTTCCAGGATCGTGTTCTCCGTTCCGGTACCGCCACCGGTTGTAACAACGGTCGTAGTGCCGTCCACTTCAATTTTACGACATCCGGCAGTCAGTAAACCGAGGAGACCGGCTGCGACGATTAATTTTTTCATGTTGGTATTTTTTGAGTTTATTTTTAATGTTATTTGATCTGATAGGCGAACGTCAGGGTGTAGTTCGTACCGTAATTCCGGGTGATGGCCAGCACGTCTTTTGATTCGCTGCGGTATTTTTTATTGTTGTCCAGGTCGTGATAAAAATTGGCCCGGCTGTTGATGAGGTCGCTGATGTTCAGTTTGATCTCTCCCTTATTGTGAAATAATTTTTTGGCCAGTTGCAAATCCAGTAAGGGCCTTGGTGCTTCCCAGATATCGGAGATCGCTTCATTGCCCACGAAGAGGATGCGGCGTCCGATCTGGTTGAATAAAAGGGTGCTGGTGAAGCCCAGTTTTTCAACATCGTACTGGATACCGAAATTGATCAGGTATGGGCTTTGACCCTGTAAAGGACGGTTGATCGTTCCAGTGGTGTCTTTCACCCTGCTGTGGATATAACTGAGGTTGCCGCTGAGGGTGAAATTCTTCAACCCGCGGATGAAGTCCAGTTTTTTCCTGAATTCCACTTCACCGCCGAACGCGGTGGCATTTTTGGTGTTGAGGATATTGAACGTATTGGTACCCGGACCGGTACGGTTAAAATAGTATTCGATGGGCTTATCGAAATGTTTGAAGTAGACGCCTGCGGTGAACAGTTCTCCCGCCCGGGGATACAATTCATAACGAAGATCGAAATTGCTCACCTTGGTACGTTGTGCCGTTCGGTTCCCTACCACTTGTGCGCCCAATTCAAAATCATAAAAAGCAAACGGGCTTAACTCCCTGAATTCGGGCCTGATCACGGTCTGACTGGCCGCGAAGCGGAAATTGGTCTTATTGTTCAGTTTATAAGTGAGGTTGATACCAGGCAACAGGTCTTTCACGATCGTGTTCACATGACGGGGGTCGCTTTTTTGTGTGCTTCCCACCAGCTGGTCGTAACTTTCGTAACGGGCTCCCCAAACCAACCTGATCTTATTTCCGATCGGATTGTCAAACTGCAGGTAAACGGCATTCAAAATGGTATTGGCCATATAACGGTAGGCGTTGCCATTGATCTCGTCGAACTGTACCTTATCATTTCCGGTTCCAAAGTTTTCCGGCGCATACAACTGATCGGCGGAAAGCAGTTTGATCGCATTGCTGGCGGTATTGGTATAGAAGGGGCGGCTGTCGAACAAGCGATCCTTCACCTGGAACAGGTAGCCGGCCTTGATGGCGTGTTTCTTTCCTTTGAAATTGACTGATTTTGTGATATCCGCTCCGGCATTGTAAATATAATCGTTGAGGAAGCTGTAGAAGATGCTGCCGCTTTTTTGTCCCGCACCCAGTCCAAGAAGAGCGTAATAAGGCGCATTGGGATTTGTTCCGTCCTGGGTATAAAAAAGCCGGCGCTGGTCGGGGATGTATTGATCCAGGATATTGAAACCTCCGTACCATTTCAGTTTGGTTTCCCATTTGGGCAGGTTATGTTCGCCGATGAGCTGGGTATTGAAAAAAGTGTTTTGCCTGAAACCGATCTCGGTCGCTTTTACTTTATCGCCGTTACCGCCGCCGCTGATGATGAAATCCCTGCCATCGTAGCGGTCTGTTACGAAATCAGTGGTGTTGATGTTGATGAGATTCTTTAATGATATCTTGTTGTTGTTGTTCAGTTGAACGGTGATGTTCGCCAGACCGCCGGCCAATAGATCCCTGCTGTATTTATTGTTGTAGTAAAGCAATTCGACATCACCCTCGTTGTTGGCGATGAAGGTATTGTTGAAAGGAGTGCGTTTATTGCTCTGGTTATAGGTCAGTGCAAAGATGCCGGCCACTTTTTTCCCGAATAATTTGATACTCCCCCCGCCGTTGATCTGGAAAGAAGAGTTGACCGGTGCGGATCCTGAGACCGGAACCCAGTTATTCCTGAAATCCTTTCCCAGGTTTGTTTTTTCAGCCGGGGTAAGAGCGCTGAAAACGGATTTGACCGGAATGGAAGAAGGCAGTCCCCTGGCGCCATTGTCGATACCGAGCCAATCCATTTTTCCGCCGCGGGCCTGTAAAAAATCCTTGCCGATGGTATTGCTGTTGAATCCGGTACCGGCTTGAACATTTAAGAAGCTGGCGGCGGGTACATCTCTTGTTTGCACCTGAACCAATCCACCTGCCCATTCGCCGGGCAGCTCCGGGATAAAGGTCTTGTTCATGATGATGTTATCGATCATCGCGGCGGGGAAGATGTCGAAACTGAAGGTCTTCCTGTCGGGTTCGGTACTGCTGAGCAATATGCCATTCAGCATGGCCTGGTTATAACGGTCGCTCAATCCCCTGACCACCAGGTATTTTCCTTCCTGGATGGAAGTGCCGGTGACCCTTTTCAACACTTCACCGGTATTTTTATCCGGAGAACGCTTGATCGTTTCTGCGCTGATCACTTGTGCCACCACGGAAGTATTCTTCTGGTAACTGATCAAAGCCGCCGCGGTTTCCTTACGGGCGTTACTGGATGAACGTACCACAACCGCATCGCTGGTCTTGGCTTTCACTTCCAGGGTGATATTCTGGGTGGTTGTTTTGCCATTGGCTACTTCTATATCCTCCACTTCCTTGCTTACACCGTTGTAAGAGAAGATCAGGGAGATCCTGGTGTTGGCATCCGCATTGATGACATATCTTCCCTCCTGGTCGGTGGCCACGCCTTTGTTGGAGTTCTTAATAAGTACCGATACGCCGCTCAACGGTAATCCTGTCTTGGCATCGGTGAGTTTGCCTTCGATCTTCCCTTTTTGGGCGAAAGCGGTGAATGTCAGGGTAAAAAAAGCAAATAGTAAAGTTAGCCGTCTCATGCAATAATTATTTACTGCAAAAGGACGAAAAGCCCATTACCCCAACATGAATGGAAGGTTAGCTTATTGTTATGCTAATGTTAGGAAATTGTTACGCGAACCCGCAGGCAAGTGAACGAAATGGCTACGATCCTGTCATTTAGCGGCTTCCAGGTAATCTATGATCGTTTTCCGGATATCGAAGCGTCTGTCGGAGCTCGGGAAATCGGTCACTTTTAGCATGTCCGGGTTCCCGGGTTTCAGGTATTCCATATTGGCCTCACCACCGGTCAGGAGGAATTCGGTGATGGCTACACGATAATTTTTTCCCGGGTCGAGCGGTATATTGTTCAATTGCCATTGACCTGAGATATCGTCACGTCGCAGGGTTTCATTATACTGCAGGAAACCACCCGTGCCTTTATTCTTCAGTCCGGATTCCAGTATCCGGATGAGCAGGCCACCCTTCATTTCCACTTCTTTGATCCCTCCCCCAAAGGGTAAGGTGCGGATGATGTCATACTGTGTGACGGGCATGGTCAGGATGTCATCCACCCGGATCGAACCGGCATTGGCGATAACCACATCGGCTGTCGGAGATGCTTTGATCATGGAAGCGATGATCAGTTTGGTGAGGTTGGTGGACCCCGACCTGATCTCTGTTTCCCTTCCATCCAGGGGCTCTTTATCGGAGAGGACCACTTTCGCGGCGTCAAAACCCAGGGAAGAATAACTTTTGTTGGCAATGCCCACCCATTTTTGTACAACCAGGTCAGTCGTGCTGTCCAGGGCAACTCCTTCATTGATCTTGACCAGTTTGGGTTTTACTTTCAGGGTATGCCGGTTCTTATTAAAACGAAGGGTCAGCACATAGGCGGATTTTGCATTGGCCATGGCCTTGGTGATGTAGATATTGCCCACTTTACTGAAACGCTGGTCGTGTTCATGGCCGCCGATGATCAGCGCCAGTCCGGGAATTTCCCGGGCCAGGTTCTCATCCTCTTCAACAGACTGGTGGGTCAGCGCCACAACGGCGTCGACCGAATCTTTCAACTGGTTGTACCCTTTTTTGGCGGTGCTGATGACATCGGTATAACTGACATAGTCGGATTTGTTGAAAGGAAGCGTGAGTCCGATGTATCCTATACGGGCCGTCGTGCCATCAGCGTCGGTAATGGTTTGTATGTAGGTTTCAGGGAAGGGTTGTACAGGTTGTCCGGACTTATTTTTGGCAAAGGGTCCGGCCTTGCCCCCCTGCAGATGAAAGGTATTGGAGGATATCCACTGGAAATCGGATTCGTTGATCCGCTGTTGTACTTCACTTTCCTTGATGTCGAATTCATGGTTGCCGAAGATCACGAAATCGAACCCGGCCGCGTTCATGGACTCGATCATTTGTCTCCCCCGGATCGCTTTGCCTTCGTACCTGAGGCTGTTATACACCGAAGGGCTCAGAAAATCGCCCGCCATCACCAGGAAGGTATTGGGGTTTTTCCGGAGGTATTCTTTCTTCAGGGTGGCCACCCGGGCCATGCCCCCTTCTTTACCGCCGGATAACGGTGCGATCTCATAAACATCATTGACCTGGATGAATTGCATCGTGATCTTCCCGTCATCCGGGTTGCCCGTTCTTTTGGTAGGGGTACAGGAAGCAGCCATGAAGAGAATGGCCGGCAGGCAAATGAAAATGGTTTTCGTTCTCACGATAAAAGATTTAGATCCACAAACAAATCGTCTGTTTGGATAAAGTTAAAGATAATCTGAAGAGAAAGATGATGGATCGCGGACCGGGTCTCGCCGGGAGTTGAGCCGTTAAAACCTGAACTGCAGCCGGCAGGTGAAAACATCATCTTTTAAATCTCCGGTAAAGCCCGCCAATTGTGTTTTTTCGTTGAAAACGCGATCATAATACAGGACCAGTTTGGCATTTTCAGTGATGTAATAAGCATATCCAAAACCCAGGGTGCTGTATTTGATATTGGCGGCGTTGATGTTGGCGCCTGGTTTTCCGATGTCGGTTTTTTGTACATCGGTATTGGGGTCATACCAGTCGTATTTGATGATCAGCTGGTGATGGGTACTGCCCAGGTGTTGCAGGTACCAGAAATAAGCTCCGTTGAATTTCCTGACATAGTATCCTTCAGTACCGGCGAATGCCGCACCGGGTGTTTCGCTGCTGGTGGCCGATGCGCTTTGTTTGCCCATCATGTACTCAGCCCTGAATTCAGAAAATCCTTTTTTGTTTTTGAGTTTCAGTTGAAGGTCAGCGCCGTAATAGTGCCGGGGAGCGACCTTTCCCAGGTTAAGTGAGGATGAATCAACAGTGAAGGATTTTACGCCACCGGTGGCCGTAGTGGTATAAACATATTTGGTATTTTGCGACAAGCCCCCGTAGAGTAAAGATACTGCTGCACCCAAACTGATCTTCTGGCTGAGGTTTTGCGGTTTTATCGTGATGCGTCCGATCAGGTCTTTATGACTGTCATAGTCGGCGGTGGCAGAAAGCCCCGGTCCGTTGAAAATGCCGATGTCAGCCTTCAGGAATTTCAGTTTACTATCCTTCTTCCTGGGTTCAAAACTCAACATGACGCCCATATCCCTTTCCGTCTTCATCAGGATTTGACTCATTCTGCCCCGCTCGGGTGATTCACGGTCGCCGCTCGATAAGTTTAGTTCATAGCTGAAAGGCCGGGCGAAAAGTCCGGCAGTCAGGGTAAAAAGTTGAAATTTGTTTTCAAAGAAGCGGCCCCATACATCCCTCACGTTGACACCCCTTTCCGTTGCATCAAATTGAAATACAAATTGCAGGGATGGACCTTTGGTCGATTTCGGGAAGTGTACATAATCGATGCGCACACGGGCCCTGCGGAGCATGAAACGGTTGTTGCTGTTGGTACTGAAATCGCCTCCGGAATAGCCTTTGGCACCCTTGCTGCCGGAAACCTGGAACTGGGGTTGAATATAACCGGAGAACCGGATCTTATCGAGCCGGTTGAACAGGGACAGCATCCCCTTGCCCATATCCTTTGTGGTATCCACCATATCCATAAGATATTGCGCCTGAACGGAAAGGCAAAAAAACAGGGAAACGGCCACTAAAGGCAGTCTTTTCTTAAGCATGTTCAGCAAATTTCAGGCAAAGGAATAACAATTTAATATTACCCCTGTGTTAACAAATCATTACCATTTTCAGGGATGGTATTTTTTTTAGCCTAAAAAGCAACCTTTGCCCCAAATTAAAAACTATGGCAGGATTAAACTCAATTTTAAAGATATTCTTACCCAAGGACCGGGTATTCTTTCAGCTGTTTGAAAGTGTGGTGGACGTACTGGTGAAGATGGGTGAAAAACTCAAGGAAGTAGTGAATGAACCCGATTTTGACGAGCGGGCAAAACTGATCAAGGAGATCGAAGACATGGAGCACATCAATGATGATTATACCCACCAGATCTTTACCGAGTTGGGTAAGAATTTCATCACGCCCTTCGACCGGGAGGATATCCATTACCTGGCTTCCGCGCTGGATGACATCGCCGATTACATACAGGCATCCGCCAAAAAGATCAATTTCTATCGCGTCAACCCCAATGATATGGGCATTCATAAGATGTCCGATATCATCGCCCAGGGTTGTGTGGCCGTTCACGCGGCCGTCAAGGAATTGCGCAACATGAAGAACATGCGCCAGATCACCGATGCACTGGTGACCATCAACAGCATCGAGAACCAGGGAGACGATATCTTCGACATGAGCATCGAAAGGTTGTTCGCCGAAGAACCCGATGCCAAAGAAGTGATCAAGAAGAGGGAGATCTACCAGGTGATGGAGATCGTGACCGATAAGTGCGAGGATGCCGCTAACGTGATCGAGGGGATCATCGTAAAATACGCCTAGTTCAACCTGAAATCATTCCATTTGAAAAGAAGGTAATCGCGCAGCGTCATCAACGCATTATCAAATCTTCAAATTCTCAAATCAGCAAGTATGACCTTAGTAATCATCATCATAGCCCTGGCCCTGATCTTCGACTACATCAACGGATTCCACGATGCGGCCAACTCGATCGCCACGGTGGTCTCCACCAAGGTGCTCACACCTTTCCAGGCGGTGGTTTGGGCGGCCATTTTCAACTGCGTGGCCTATTTCATTTTCAAGGATCACGCGGTGGCCAATACGATCAGCAAAACGGTCAATAAGGAATTCATCACGCTGCCGGTCATCTTATCCGGTCTGATCGCCGCCATTTTCTGGAACCTGCTCACCTGGTGGTATGGCATTCCGTCTTCTTCCTCACATACCTTGATCGGTGGTTTTGCCGGCGCGGCTATTGCACACGCCATCTCCCTGAAGGGAATGGGCATCAGCTGGGGTAAGATCGTTGAGTCGGGGATCATTCTCAATACGGTATTGTTCATCTTCCTCGCGCCGCTCATCGGTATGGGCATTTCGATCTTCATCACGATCGTCACCATCATGCGAAACATCTGGATCCGTATCGGGATCATCGCCCTGGCCACTTTCTTTACGGTATTGCTGTTTGATATGTTCGAGAACACCAAGATGGAAGAGAACCTGCAGAAATTCCTTAAAGTAGACAAGTACAAAAAAGAATTAAAAGAAGCCCGTGCAAAGAAGGAAGCCAACCCCTCCGATACCCTGGCCATTAAAGCCTTCAACACGGCGCAGGAGAAACTGGACAAAGCCCTGCCCAATTACAATAACATATTGGCCCTGGTGAATGATTTTGATAACCTGGGGGCTGTGAAGATCGCCCATGAGGCCAGTGAAAAAGGCTGGCTGAAAGACATCGAAGCGAGCCGCCTCAAGGATGATGTCAGAAATGCCAATGATTACCTCGTTCTCGAATCAAAATCCGTCGAGGATCCAAAGGTCAATAAAGCCGAATTTTTGATCGCCAAAGAAGAGACCGAAAAATACAAGGATCCGCTCAAGAAATATTTTAAAAAGGAGATCTCCGCAGACAGCGCCATCATCGCCATGAATGCGATCTATCCCATAAAAGAAGCGAACCGCGATAAAGTGAAAAAGAAGATCACCGGTTTCAGCATTGAAAAGGCATTGGCCAAGGACATCGATAAGGCCGATAATGGAAAAGTGGTATGGGGCATTGTCCTCACCTCTCTGTTGTTCTGTCTCGTTTACCTATGGGTAGAAAAAATTCGGACACCCACGGCGTTCAGAGTGGCCAATATGTTCAAGAAACTCCAGTTGCTGAGTTCAGCCGCCTTCAGTATCGGGCATGGCGGAAATGACGCCCAGAAGGTCATGGGGATCATCGGTGCGGCGCTCATCGCGAATGGCAGTATCCAGAATTTCTCGGATCTCCCCGGATGGGTTCCCGTGGCCTGTTATCTCGCCATCGGTTTGGGTACCATGAGCGGCGGCTGGAAGATCGTCAAGACCATGGGTACCAAGATCACCAAAGTGACCCCGCTTGAAGGTGTTTCGGCGGAGACGGCCGGTGCGTTCACGCTGTTCTTCACCGGGCAAATGGGGATTCCCGTTTCCACCACCCATACCATCACCGGATCCATCATCGGGGTAGGCGCTACCAAACGCTTGTCGGCCGTTCGGTGGGGCGTTACCGTTAACCTGTTGTGGGCCTGGATACTTACTATTCCCGTGAGCGGGTTACTGGCGGCCGGGACTTATTACATCATCCATTTCTTCCTGTAAACGGAATGAATCATAATATCATTTTACAATCACTCATTTACTGAGTGATTTTTTGTTTTCTTTGTATCATGAAAAAGATCCTGGTCACCGGCGGATGCGGCTATATCGGAGTTCATACGATCGTGGACCTGATTGAAAACGGCTATGCAGTGATCTCCGCGGATAATAATTCCAGGAGCAGCGACCGCATCCTGGAAGGGGTGGAACAGATCACGGGTAAAAAGGTGAAGAATTACAAGGTCGACCTGTGCAACTACGACGACACGTTCGCCATATTCCAGGAGAACCCGGATGTCGTTGGCATCATTCATTTCGCGGCCTTTAAAGCCGTGGGCGAATCAGTTGAAAAGCCCCTGTTGTATTTTGAGAACAACCTCAACTCCCTGATCAATATCCTGAAGTGCGCTGAAGAATTTTCGGTTCCACACTTTGTTTTTTCCTCTTCCTGCACGGTTTACGGAAATCCCGACCAGGTACCCGTAACCGAAACCACGCCGCAGAAGCCTGCAGAATCCCCCTATGGCGCAACCAAACAGATGGGAGAACTGATCGTTTCCGAAGTGGCGAAAAAGGGCTTGATGAAGGGGATCCTGTTGCGGTATTTCAACCCGGTGGGAGCGCATCCTTCCGCCTGTATCGGAGAAATGCCCCTGGGCAAACCCGCCAACCTGGTACCGGCGATCACCCAAACCGCCATCGGTAAGATCCCGGAATTATCGGTCTTCGGTTCTGATTATCCAACACCGGACGGCAGTTGTATCCGGGATTATATTCATGTTTGCGATATCGCCCATGCCCATACATTGGCATTGGCTTACCTGGACTCGGAAAAAAACGAGACCCATTGCGATATCTTCAACCTGGGCATCGGCACCGGTTATAGTGTTCTGGAACTGATCCATGCTTTTGAAAGGGTCACCGGGGTCTCGCTTAATTACCGCATCACCGATCGCCGGGCTGGTGATGTTACGGCCATCTACGCCAATAACGAAAAAGCCAGGCATGGACTGGGCTGGACCCCCCGGTACAACCTGGATGATATGCTCCAAAGCGCCTGGGCCTGGGAATCCAAGCTGAAGGAAGATGAGAACCTCTTTGATAACCGAGCCGTTGGATTGAATTGAACTTTTACCGACTGGCATTTACATTTTGTGGGCAACTTTTTCTGCTGTAAAGTCCTTCAATCAAATCTTTCTTTTATTTTGCGGCATCGTCACAAATCCCAAAAAATCAATTTAATCTATGCTCAGTCAGATACAGGTCACCGGCAATAAGGATACCCGAAGCGGGTTCGGGGACGGCATCCTGGAAGCCGCCAAAAAAAATCCACAGATCGTTGCACTCACAGCCGACCTGGCCGGTTCACTGAAACTGAATGGTTTCATGGCCGCTTTCCCGGAGCGTTTTTACCAGTGCGGTATCGCTGAAGCGAATATGATGGGTATCGCTGCCGGGTTGACCATTGGCGGCAAGATCCCGTATACCACCACCTTTGCCAATTTTTCTACGGGCCGCGTTTACGATCAGATCCGCCAAAGCATCGCCTACAGCGGCAAAAATGTCAAGATATGTGCTTCACATGCCGGGCTCACCCTTGGTGAGGACGGCGCCACACACCAGATCCTGGAGGACATCGGGCTGATGAAGATGTTGCCGGGCATGACCGTCATTGTACCGGCCGATTATAACCAGACCAAGGCGGCCACCATGGCGATCGCCGATTTTGAAGGCCCGGTTTACCTTCGTTTTGGAAGGCCTGTATGGCCGATATTCACCCGGGAAGATGATTTTGTGATCGGGAAGGCCCAGCTCATGTCCACCGGTTCGGATATCAGCATCTTCGCCTGCGGACATATGGTATGGAAGGCCATCGAAGCCGGCAGGATACTCGAGGAAAAAGGCATCAGCGTGGAAGTGATCAATATCCATACCATCAAACCCCTGGATACCGAAGCGGTACTCGCTTCCCTGAAAAAGACCGGTTGCGCGGTGACGGCGGAGGAACACAATATCATCGGTGGGCTGGGCGACAGCATCGCCCAGGTGGCAGCCCGCCATTTACCGGTTCCGATCGAATACGTGGGTACCAATGATACATTCGGGGAGAGCGGTAAACCACTTGAATTGCTTAAGAAATACGGACTTGAAGCGTCCGATATCGTAGCGGCCGCGGAAAAGGCCATAGCAAGAAAATAAGGCCCCGATTAAACTTCTGCTCCAAAAACCAATCTTACCATTGGTTTTTTTATTTTTACTGCTGCATCAACCACTATGACTGAACATTTGGACGATAAGGAACTGCTCATGCAGTTTCATGAACCTGCTACCAAAGAAAGGGCCTATACCCGTATCATCAAAAAATACCAGGAAAAGCTCTATTGGCACATTCGCCGGCTTGTGGTTGAACATGAGGATGCCAATGATGTATTGCAGAATATGTTCATCAAGGTATGGAACGGGTTGGGTAATTTCAGGGAAGACAGTCAGTTGTACACCTGGCTTTACCGCATCGCCACCAATGAAAGCCTGACTTTCCTGGAACAGCAGAAAAAAAGATCTTCGGTTTCCCTCAGTGATGTGGAATCCGGCTTATCCAACCGCTTACAGGCCGATAAGCATTTCGATGCCAATAAGCTGGAATGGAAATTACAAGTGGCAATACAGCAATTGCCTGAAAAACAACGTGTTGTGTTTAATTTGAGGTATTATGACGAGATGCCATATGAAAAAATGAGCCAGGTTTTGGAGACCAGTGAAGGCGCCCTGAAGGCCAGCTACCACCATGCCGTGAAAAAAATTGAGGATTTTATCCTAAATCGTTAAACTTTAAGCAATAAAACAGGTCTTATTGAAGTAATGGGAAACAGCTTAGACATATTGAATGAACTGAAGGAAATAAGTCCCCTTCTGGCGGGGCTTGAAAAGGTCAATGTTTATACCATTCCGGCTGGTTATTTTGAGAGCCTTTCGGACGATGTTTTGGTTTCGCTGAAAGAGGAGTATCCTTCTCTTTTCACCGGTTTGACAACCCCCAATGCCAACTCCGTTCCCCAAGGTTATTTCGATTCACTGGCAGATCAGATCCTGGCTAAGGTCAACAGTCAGGCAGTTGAATCCGCTTCAGATGAATTGAGGAAACTCTCCCCGATGTTGTACAGCATACAGGACATCCAGGTTTTTAGCACCCCCGCCGGCTATTTTGATGGCCTTTCCGGTTCGCTTCTGGAAAAGGTAAAGCCTCAGCCTTCCCGGGTGGTCAGCATGCGCAGGCGCACCAGCCAGTTCTTCAGGTATGCCGTTGCGGCTGCCTTTACCGGGGTGATGGCCCTGGGGGTTTTCAAATTCACCGGGAATCCTAAAACGGAGATGGATCCCCTGGTTGCAGAAGGCACCCAGATCGCCAAAGAAAACAAGTTCGATGAGGAGCTGGCCAAAGTATCCGATGCGGATATCGTGAAATATCTCGAATCCAACGGCAGCGATGTGGATGCCGCTCTTGTAGCCGGAACGGTGGATGAATCTGAATTACCCTCCCAGGAGGATTACCTGACGGATGAAAAAGCCCTGGACAATTACCTGAATAACATCAATACGAAAGACCTAAACAATTAATCATACGATCATGAAAAAAGCTTTACTCATAGTATCCCTTTTCCTTGCCGGCCTTACTGCTGTAAAAGCACAGGACGATCAGCCCGGGGATGAAGCGAAGAAACAGGAAAAGATCAAAGCGCTTTATATCGCGTATATCTCACAGCAATTGCAATTGAGCCCGGATGAGGCCCAGAAATTCTGGCCTGTTCACGGTCAGTTTGAGAACGAACTGAGATCGGTGAAACATGACATGCCTGAACTGGAAAAGCAACAAGCGGTATTGAATATCAAAAAGAAATACCAGGAGAATTTCAACCGCATTTTAGGCCCCAACCGTTGCGAACGATTTTACCGCATGGATGGAGAGTTCAAACGCAAACTCCTGGAACGTATCCGTAATCAACGGCAGAACCAGGTTCAACGCCCCAAGATGAGAAGGGGACAACGATAAGATCAATAAGTCATAAAAGCGGTTGTAACTGAATGGTTACAACCGCTTTTTTTATGGCGGCTGTTATTGCTTTATGAATTTCCGGGTGCTGGATTCACCAACTGTTCTGATGGTGAACAAATAGACGCCTGGTACCAAACCGCTCATACTCCAGTTCCTTTGAATGTTACCGGCTTGCGTGATCGTTTCTTCTTTCCTCCAAAGTACCTGTCCATTCATAGCGGAAACGGTATAGGAAACAGATCCTTTGTTCAGGTAACTGCTGATCTGTAGCTGGTCTTTTACCGGGTTAGGATAGATGCTGATCCGGTCACCCGTTTGAGATGTGCCGGACCGATAAAGCCTGATCGTATTGGAGTAGCGGGAGATGCCGCCTTTTTCATTACTGCGGATACGGTAGTAGACCTCCTGCAAACCGGGGGTATGACTGTAATTGTAACTCTTTAAAGCCGTAGTACTCAGGCTTCCCGTTCTGGTGAAATATACACCATCGGAGGAAGATTCAATATCTAAGTTATTGCCGGGGCCAATGCCTTCTGCTTCCCAGTGAAGTTCCGCTTTATGGCCATTCCATTTTCCTTTCAACAGGAATTTATTCGTGGACACGATAGAAAGATAAGGTTGTGTCCATAATCCCCGGCCGTGCGTGGCTGCGGCAACCATCCCGTCCGATGGCCTGTATTGCAGCATGTCTGTACGAACGGTTGGGAATGTGGGACTGGGGATCCAGGCAGTGGATCCCGCGTTGATGTCCAGGGTAAGATAAACACCGGCTTCAGTAGCAATAATGGCCTTATCATCATCACCCGGCACGAACATGCACCAGCGAACGGGCATATCGGGAAGGTTGCCGTCAATATTGGTCCAACTGCTTCCTCCATTGGTACTCAGCCAGACCTGCTGAACACCATAATTCGAATAACAGACCATCAGGTTATTGTCGGTAGAACCGACAGCGATGCATGAAGTATATACATTGGTGGGCAGGCCGGTGCTGATATCGGTACCGGCTGATCCCGAGGCAATGGAGTTGGCCCCGTCAACATAACAGATCCTTGATCCTGCAACATCATTTTCCGTTCCAAAATAGACCCGGTTACTGGTATAGGGTGAAACCGTTACAGCTGAAACCGTATTGCTATTTAGCGCCGTGATCGAAACGGATGCACTGGCTGCACCGGTTTGGGGGTTTGTCCACCTGCGGTATGTTCCGGCCGAATTGGCGCAATACATGATATTGGCCACATCATCATAATCCGTTGGATTGATGAATTGACCCAGGCTTCCACTTAAATTAACGCTGCTCCAGCTGGTGCCGCCATTCGTACTTCTCCTGTATTGGTTATAGAGGTATGAGGTGAACTGGTACGAGGGCTCATTCTGGTCGATGTGTACAAAGGCCCCGTCACCGCCGGTCACTTCTTCGGTATTGCCTAATCCTGCCAGGGTGAATTTATGACTGCCGTTATCCTGGGCACCGGCTAAGAAATAATTGGTGCTGGAGGGATGGATGGCACAGGAATAGAATTGTTTGATCCGCAGGCCCCTGTTCCTGTCCCTGATCGTTGTGCCGCCATCGCTGCTGTAATGGATACCACCGTCACAACCGATCAAAACCCGGTTGGCACCATATAAGACAATGGCATGTATATCGGCATGAACGTATTGCCCGGTTGTACCTACCCAGGTACCTATCTGGGTCCAACTGGTTCCTCCATTTGTTGACCGGTAGGGTTCAAGTCCTCCAACGATGACATTACCCGAACCATCGATATCCACCGCCAGCGAATACCAGGCCTGTCCGTTGGCCCAACCGCCGGCCGGCTGCCCGGCTGTTGCAGCCCAATTGGCTCCGCCGTCGGTTGATTTGTAAATGGTGGGGACCTGGTAGGATGCATCCGAAGGCAAGGCATACAGGGTATTGCCGTTACAGCCGATCTCGATCCGTATGGAACTGGCCGGGTACCCGGAGGTGGGAGAGGTCCAGGTACCGCTGGTAACCGTTGATGGGTTATCGGTATAGCGATAGGCACAGGTAGAGAATTGGCCAGCGCTCACATGCAACCTGCCGGTACTGCTGATCTCCATATCGCTGAAACGGGAGGTTGATAAACCACTGGGCGTGATCGTTGTCCAACTGCTTCCTCCATCTGTAGAGCGGAATACACCTGAGCGGGTGGTCAGGTAAACATTCCCGCTGGCATCGCAAACGATCTTGGTGCAATAATCAAAACTGGCTCCCGTTGTACTGGCTAATTGGGACCAGGTATTGCCTCCGTCGGCACTTTTGAAAACGCCGTCCCCACCCACGGCATCAGCATTGAAATTTGCCTCCCCCGTACAAAAATACATGGTGCTGGTACTGGCCGGGTTCTGGCAGATCGAAGTGATGGCCATATTGCTGAAGAAATCATTCACGAAATTCCAGGTCGCGGGAGAAGCCGTGATATCCGTGGTTTTCCATAATCCCCCGTTCACTCCGCCGATCCATACCGTATTGCCGCTTGCATCGGATGCATCTACCAGGATGGCCCTGATCCTTCCGGAAGCGATCCCGCTGTTGGCCCGGGTATTGCCATTGGAAGCGCCCACCGCATCATAGCTGGGGCCCCGTTCGGTCCAGTTGCCATAACCGGCAATGACCTGGAAGGGAAGGATTTTCTTAAGTGAATCGGTATAAGATATAGCGCTGATCAACCGGTCTCTTGGAACGGTTCCGGTGGCGGGATCCTGGGTTTTTTTGAACTCGAATTCGGCGGCTTTATCCGGACTGTCATAACCGTCCAGTTCATCAAAGGCGGTATTCATTTTTTGAAGACAGCCTGATAACAGGACGATAAAAAATAAGGAAAGACAAAAAAGGTTTTTTTTATGAAGAAGTATCTTATTCAATTGCAAATACATAGGATTGGGTTTTCATTTGCCATTAAAATTATTGATTTTTTCAGTAATTAAAATGGGGCATACAAAAAAAGCCTCCCCGGTTAAGGGGAGGCTTTAAGATTATAGCTGAACGAATTAATCTACGATCGCCCTGCATATGAGGATCCGGCTGCCGTTGCGGTCGCCGAGGTCAACCCAGTAAACGCCTTTTCCATAAGGCCTGAGGTCAATGTTCATCCGTGCATAAGGCGCAACCACGGTGAACTGTTGCGTGAATAACCGGGCGCCTTTGGCGTCATACACGGTCAGTGACCTCGGAAGGACATTATTCGCAACACTGTGGTACCTGACCTGGAATCTGCCGCTGCTCGGGTTAGGATACAGGAAGCAATTCGCAGACACGGAATCAGAGATCATCACTTTGTTCGAACTGTTGGTGCAACCGTTCACATCGGTCACCGTGAGCTGGTATTCGCCCAATCCGTCCACATCCACATTCAGGCTTCCCGTATTGGCGCTACCAATGATAGAGCCATCCCGGCGCCATACATAAGTGGCGGCGGCATTAGGACTAACCGTTGAGGATATTGTCGTAGTCAGACCCGGGAATAACTTCACATAAGGTGAAGCGGAGATCACCACGGTGGGCAACGGATTGACCGTAAGGATACCAAATCCGGAGAAGGCTGCAGGACAAGGAGCAGGTCCCTGTACTACGCAACGATAATAATAACCATTCATGGATACCGGCGGTTGTGTAACCGTCAGCGTAGCGGTAGTGGCTCCGCTGTAAATGGTATTGTTGGCGATGTTGGTATAAGTTCCTCCATTGTTGGTACTCACCTGCCACTGATAATTGAGCGGGGCGGTACCGGAAGCGGTTACCGAGAAGGTGGTCGTCTTATCCGTACAAATGGTCTTGTTGACCGGTTGTGTTGTAATCGCAGCACCCTGGTTGACCGTTACAGTTACTACTCTGGCCGGTGAAGTACAGGCCGGTACGTTTGCACCTGACAGGTAAACAGCGCCATTGAAGTTGCGCGGGTTGTTGGCCATCGGACCCGGAGTAACCGGACCTCCCCAGCCCACATTTCCGCCTGTTGTGATCGTACAGCCGTTATTGGTATAGGTTACTAAACCTGCACCATTGGTGTACTGCGGGTAGGTTGCACCGGTGAACTCCAGCACAATGCCATAAGTGGCACCGGCAGGGATCGGTAACGATAATCCGGTCAGAACAGGATTCAGCGTGCCTGCAGTCACATTGGTTGGATTTGTACCAAACAGGTTCCAGCCATTGGCTACATTGATCTGCCCAGGGTTACCGGCGATCGGTGATGTTTTGTAGTAGGCATTGGCGACGATGGCCCCTGATCCCCATGAATTACTGGAAATGCCGGTTAAGTTCATCGGTATTCCATTACCGTTGGTGACATTAAAGGCAACCGTGTTGTTACCGTTTCCACCGGTCATCGGAGTTGTAACAGCAGCCGGAGGAGCTGAGAGGCTCTGCACGGTCACATTGTAATTGTAAACACCTGCAGGTGTTGGCCTTGTCCATACGCTGTCAACCGGGGTTCCGGCAACATAAGGTGTGGTTGCACCGGCATCGCTGAACAATCCGCCGGCAGGAGACCAGGTAGCCGGGGTTGAAGGAACACCACAAGTATAAGTGACGTTCAGACACCATGAGTTCAGTGTACCTACGTCGAGAGCACCGCCATCATAACAGGCGAGTGTATAGTTTCCGTTTGGTACAGAGAACAATTGGTTCCAGGTATTGCCGGTTGGCAGGAAGCCTGTCGGGCCCGGAGGTCCGAATAAGCCGGCAGCCGTAAAGGCATCCGCACGGAATGTAGCGGTATAGGTACCGGACCCAGAACTGAGTGCGTTGGTTCCTGTAGAGCTGACATTCGTGTTCACAAAACCGGTTGTTACCCCTGCGCCACCTGTATTGGTCAGGTAGTAATCGAGGTTGATGATATTGCCATTCGGTGCTTTCAGCACGAATACCATGTCACCGTTCCAGGTATGGGTCATATTCCAGGTTACAGACAATCCTGTTACGTTACAGGAAACCGGCAGACCGGAAACTGCGATGGTATTGTTGACACCGGTGGTGTTATTATCCGGAACCGCCAGGGTAAGCGGACCAGAACAGAATTGTACGGTTGTTGAAGTGGCTGAAGAACTCTTCAGTTTCACCGCGGCATCACCCAGGCACATGGTTACCGGGTTAGGGGTAACCGTTGGTGCAGGCGGTGTGTAATTCACTACAACACTCGCTGTATTGGAGCAACCTGTTGAAGTGGCCGTACCAGTTACAGTATAAGTAGTCAATGAAGTAGGAGCGGCATAAACCGTAGCCAGGTTGGTACCGGTATAAGCCGTAGTTGCCGTTGCATTGGTATATAAGCCGGTAAGCGGCGCCCATACATAAGTATTGGCTCCACTGGCCGTAAGGGCCAGTCCGTTAATGCCAGCTACACCTCCGCAAGCCGGGCCGGTTGGGCTGACGGTTACAACAGGAAGTGCATTAACAGATAAGATCGCTCCGTTTGAACTGGCAACAGGAGGACAGGTTCCGCTGACATTCAAACGGTAGCGATAACCATTCATGGCTAAAGTAACCGGGTTGATGGTCAGGGTTCCGGTGGTAACACCGGAATAAGGAGCGGCATTGGTCAGGTTGGTCCAGGTAACACCGCCATTGGTGCTTTCCTGCCATTGATAGGCGGCTCCGGTACCGGAACCAGCTGCAGTAAACGTAGCGGTAGAACCGTTACATACCGTTGTATTCGATGGCTGGGTGGTAACTGCAGGACGGGTATTCACGTTGATCGTGATATTGGCCGTTCTGATACAACCGGTTCCGTTATCATGTGAAACAGTATAAGTCGTGGTCACTGCAGGTGAAGCTGCAACCGGGTTGGTGGTGGTACTGTTCAAGCCGGCGGCTGGTGACCACAGGAAAGTACCTGTAGTTACAGGATTGAGTCCGCTTCCACCGGAGAATCTCACCCTTCCGATAAATCCGCGGGGTGTATTCAATAAAGTGGCCGGAGCGATATCTCCTGCATAGCCTACGCCTGTTCCGGTGATGATATCACAACCACCATCAGAGATGGTATAAGATCCGGCAGCGATGGTACTGTACCTCAGGTTACCCACGTTGGCCGCAGTTTTGGATTCAACACCCAGAGCCCAGGTTGCACCTGCAGGGATCGTGAGGGTATTTAAACCAGTCAGGAATACCTGGGGAACATTGGTCGTGGTATTGGCTACCGCTGTATATGGTGCGGAAGCGGACAGGTTCCAGCCATTGGCTACGGAAATAGCGCCCGGTGCACCGGCGATCGGTGTTGTTTTATAATACAGCGATGCCGTACTGGCTCCGTTGGTTGATGCGATACTTTCAATTCCGGTGATCGTAACAGGGAATGGATTGTTATTCCTGAAATTGAAGATCACCATACCGAACTGGTTGTTGTTGGTGAAAGTGGTCGTAGGAGCACCTGTCGCCAATGATCCTTCCATCACCGTTAAGCGGGTTGGATCTCCCTGGCATAAAGTGGTACCCGGATCAGCTACGATCGTTAATGGCAATGCGCCTGTTACGGTCAGGGTGGCAACACTTGAATTGGCGGCCGTACAACCTGCAGCCTGAACCACTGCACGATAATAAGTAGTGACTGTTACGTTGTTATAGGTCAGCGTGGTAGTCGTATTTGCGATCGGGGTATAAGGACCGGCTAACGCAGTTGCTGATTCCCAGCGGAGAACGCTTCCCGTATGTCCTGACAGGGTCAGGGTGCCGGTATTGGTGGCACAGGTCAGCGTAGTATTAGCCGGGTTGATCGTACCTCCAACAGAACCTGCAACAATGGTCAAAACTGCAGGGTTACTGTTTAAACTGGCGGCACAACTGTTGGTCACAACGCAACGATATGCATAACCATCCATACCCACAACCGTAGGATTGATGGTCAGGGTAGCCGTGTTGATGCCCGCATACGGAGCTCCAACCGGAATATTGCTGAATGGACCACCTATACCGGCGGTGCTGATCTGCCATTGATAGGTTAAACCGGTACCCGCAGCCGTTACATTGAATACAGCGGTACTGGTGGCACAGGCTGAAGTATTGGCAGGATGAGCTGATATCGTCGGTGGCGCGGTTACTGTCAATACCGCGGCATTGCTGGTAGCGGCCGGCGGACAGGTATTGGTCACTACGCAACGATATTGGTAGTTGTTCATACCCGCGGTCACACCGGTCAGGTTCAGGGTCACAGTAGTAGCGCCTGAATAGATACCGCCATTGGTCACGTTGTTCCAGGTACCACCGCCATTGGTGCTTTCCTGCCACTGATAGGTCAGGGTAGGATCACCGGCTGCGGCGATCGTGAAGCTGGCATTAGCAGCGGGACAAACCGTTGTATTTGCGGGCTGACTGGTCACTGAAGGTGCAGTACAACCTACTACAGGCGGAAGGATGATGGTGATCGTATCCTTGAATTGTACCCTGACACCACTGGAATTGAATAAGCTGGTGCGGATATTGACCTGCGCCTGTCTTGAAACGGCGATATCATCTACATACCAGCCTACTGAAGCCGTATTGTCATCGCTCGTCATTCTGAAACGGAATAAAGCGCTTTGGCCAGAGAAGGAGAGCAGGTTGACCGTGGTCTGGATCCAACCACCGCTATTGCCGCTGAAGGCTGGCCTTCCGGCAATGGGGTTGGTTCCGCCAACTGAATTGTTATAACCATTGACGGTCATATACGCTCCCAGGTCGGTCCAGGTGGTTCCTCCGTTCGTACTGATCTCGGCTACGCCACCATCCCAACCGGACTCGGTATTGTAGTTATGCCAGAACGTTAGTTTTCCGGTAGGAGCTCCCAATGCAAGCGGAGCTGTTGTAGCAACTCTGAAATCAGTGATCGCCGTTGCATTATCAACCGCGAACAATGAATTGGGGGCACTATGTGAAGAAGCGGTTGAAGAGACCCAGTTGTTCGGTCCGGTGGCTGAAGTAGCCGCCCAGCCGGCGGGGATACCCGCTGCTGCAACGGTTTCGTTCAGCAGGGTTGCAGGGGGGAAATAACTTCCTGCATTGATATTGACCGTGAACTGATAGGTCTGGGTTAAACCGGCTGCGATATTCACCGGCCAGCTGACCACCCGGTTACCCGCATTATAAGTACCGCCATTGGTGGCGCTTACAAAGGTAACATTGGTAGGCAGTGTGTCGGTCAGCAGGAAGTTGGTCATGGCCACACAACCCGTATTGTTAACTGTATTGGTATAGGTCACATTTTGTCCTTCCGGTACTGCAGGAGGGCCCTGGGTCAGGTTGAAAGAAGAACTGAGTACATCGCAATCACCGATCTTGAACTGGGTGATGCGGGTAGCCCACTGTGATGCGGCATTACCATACATGGCCGTCATCCAGAATAAGGAGTCATTCTGAATATCTGTAGCCATATCATTATAATCACCCCAACGGTTTCCAAAAGTACCATAAGCGGTACCGTTACGTGCGGATACTTCCTGCACCGACATGGTATTGGGGGCATCCCCGATATTACGACCGGTGAAAAAGATGGAAGCGTATTTTGTGGGCGAGCTCAGGTTATAACCCAAAGCGATCTGTCCCTTGCTGTTGATGTTGATCGATCCCATCCAGCGCCAGTCATTGTCCGGCGCAAAAGTGGATTGCTGGAAAACACTCCAGTTACCGCCATTTCGCCTCAGCTCATACCATCGTAATCCAGATTTGGGCGATCCGATACCGGCATTGGCATCTACGGTATAGTTCAATACCATGGATTCGTAGGAAGCGAATTTCCGGTACCAGACCCGGTTCATGATGCGATCACTCAAGGCGTCGTAACCATTTCCACTGGCAGAGGGAACACAGTTCCTGCCTCCGCAAACACCCGATTTGAATGGGGCTACCACCATGGCTTGTGACCAGGTGACCACAGAACTGGCGGGCACGGCGAAATTCGGTTGCAGGGTGAGTATGCCTAAACTGTCCACATCATTGGGATCAGCCGTGAAATCATCATCACTGTAATACATGAACATGCCCGGTGAGCCGGCTGTTGGTGGAGTGGGTCCGCTGATATTGACCGGGAAACTGTTAAAGGTCAATCGAAAACGAACCACGGTAGCAGTTGGACTACCGGCGATCATCGGTGCCTTATCCATGGCATAGATGGAAGAACCCAGGTAGGCGGTTCCTGCCGTATTGAAGTCATTAGTGCTGGCATAGACCGCGTTTGGCCAGATGCCCCAGTGTGGATAATCCGGGAAAAAAGATGCATCGGTAAAACGGTAAACATTCCAGGCGCCTGCGGGATCTGCCGTGGCGGATACCACAACGATCAAGGTATTGATGGCGCTGCCAGCTCCCACATGGCCGAATTCAGTGAACATGAAACGATCGCTGAACTGGTCATATAAAGGTACAGGGTCACCAGAACCGGTATACCCGGTACCGGCTGTGATCAGGTCCAGGTAGGTTTGTGCAATGACCTGCACGCCATTTCGGTCCCAGATCTTGAAATAACCACCAGACCCGCCGTTGATCATCTGGACAATATGGTTTGGTCCGGCACATAAAGAAGGATCGGCCGGTGATACGCTGGTATAACCCATCCCGTCAAAGTTCTGTGTGATCACCGAAGGTGTGTTGGGGGTTGGCCCCGGGTTAACGATATTGTTGGCTGCATTTTGCTGTGCCTGTGCTGCAAAACGTTGTACTACCGGATCAGGCTTGGTTTTAGTGGTATAAAGTGTACGGGTTACTTCATCGCCATCTTCATTCAAACCGAGAATCCGGTCACCGACACGGGTGATCTTGGGTTTGTATCCCGGAGGCGCTTTAAGGTCCTTGAGCGATGGGATCGTTTTGATCAGATAGCCTGTCGAAACAACCGGGTTGCGCAATTCCTTTTGGGAGAATGCGGTCATCCCGATCAGTAATGCGACCAGCATTAAGGCAAAGGACTTTATCGAATGACATGTACTGACATTCATTCGATAAGCCTTAATCAGAGGATTTCTCATAAAAAAAATGATTGAAGGGTGATGTAACTGTTTGTTAAGAAGTTTTCAATGTGAAGCGTTGGGACAGGTAAAATGGTTTGAACAAAATAAACTGTCTTTAAGGCCTTTTTCCGGCTTTGAAATTACGGCAATTTTGGCATTTAACATTTTCTAAACAACAGGCCGTATGAAATCTGACAGAATGCATTTTGATGAATTTTATTTATTTTAATGGTTTTTGAAAATTATTTCAAAACTCAATGCGATCGACAGAATGATTTTTAAGAATTAGCGATTTCATTGATTTTTTTAAAGTGCCGATTAAGGGAACAAAAAAGCCCCCCGGGTTTCCGGGGGGCTTTATATAACCAAAACTTAGATCAGGTTATTCAACGACTGCACGGCACACGATGATTCGTGCTCCATTGCGGTCACCTAATTCAACCCAATAAACACCATGCCCATAAGGCCTTAAGTCAAGATCCATTCTTGCATAAGGGGCCGTGATGCCAAAGTTTTGAGAGAATAGACGTGCACCTCTTGCATCATAAACTGTAAGTATCCTGGGCAATACACTGTTGTTGTTCACACTGTGATAGCGCACCTGGAACCGTCCGCTGCTCGGGTTCGGATACAGGAAGCAATTGCTCATCACTGAATCAGAGATGTTGATCAGGTTGGACGTATTGGTACAACCGTTCACATCCGTAACGGTCAGGGTATAATCTCCCAAGCCATCCACATCAACATTCAGGGTTCCTGTAGTTGCACCACCTACAACACCACCATTCCTGCGCCAGGTATAGGTGGCGGCAGCGAAAGGAGATACGGTAGAGGACAGCACCGTCCTTAATCCGGGGAACAGCTTCACATAAGGTGAAGCGGAGATCACCACGGTTGGTAATGGATTCACCGTGAGGATCCGGAAGAAGGAGTATGCCGGTGTACAAGGAGCCGGGCCCTGCAGCCTGCAACGGTAGAAATAACCGCTCATGGATACAGGAGGATTGGTGATGGTCAGCGTTGGCGTTGTAGCGCCGCTGTAAATGGTGTTGTTTGAAACAGCCGTGTACGTATTACCGTTATTGGTGCTCACTTCCCACTGATAAGCGATGGTACCCAAAGGTATCGTAGCTGTTACAGAGAAGGTAGCCACTTTGTCGGTACAGATGGTCTGGTTGACCGGCTGTATAGTGACCGTTGGTTGCGTATTCACCGTTACCGTCACTACCCTTGCAGGAGACGTACATGCGGGTACGTTAGCGGCAGAGAGGTAAACGGCACCATTGAAGTTGCGCGGGTTGTTCGCCGGAGGACCAGGAGCAACCGGACCACCCCAACCAACGTTTCCGCCGGTGGTGATCGTACAACCGTTATTGCTATAGGTTACGAGACCGGCACCATTAGTGTAAGCCGGGAAAGTAGCACTGGCTGCGGTGAATTCCAGGCCAATGCCATAAGTGGCGCCGGCTGGGATCGGGAATGCTAAACCGGTCAGTACAGCGTTCAGTGTATTGGCTGTAACGTTCGAGTTTTGCGTAGCGATGATGTTCCAACCATTGGCCGGATCGATCATTCCGGGGTTACCGGCGATCGGTGAGGTCTTCACCCAAAGCCTGGCAGTTACCGCGCCGGAAGCCCAAGAGTTACTGGACAGACCGTTCAGGTTCATCGGGATACCATTGCCATTGGTCAGGTTGAAGAAGATCATGTTGTTACCATTACCGCCAGCCATCGGTGTGGTTACAGCGGCCGGAGGAGCAGACAAGCTCTGTACGGTCACGTTGTAATTGTAAACACCGGCAGGTGTTGGTTTGGTCCAGACAGAATCAACCTGCGTACCGGCAACATAAGGAATTGTTGCACCGGCATCGCTGAACAAGCCACCGGCAGGAGACCAGGTAGCCGGTGAAGCCGGAACACCCAGTACATAGTCGATATCCAATGTCCAGTTGTTGAAGGTACCTCCGTCCGGAGCGCCTGCATCATACATGGCGATCGTCCAGGTACCATTCGGAACAGAATATAATCCGCTCCAACTGGCTACGTTTGGAACAAAGCCGGCAGGACCACCCGGGAAGGTGAAGCCAAGGGCTGTGAAAGTAGCACCGGCACCATCAGCCCTGAAGGTAGCGCTCCATGGAGCAGCACCCGCACTGAGGGCGGTGGTTCCTGAAGAACTGATGATCGTATTGGTGAAATTGACACCCGGGTTGTTTGTTCCGGATAACAGTGCATCCAGGTTGTAAACATTTCCGTTTGGCGCTTTCAACGCAATGATCATGTCAGCTACCCAGGCATGGGTGATATTCATCTTAGCCCTTAAACCGGTAACAGTAGCCCCTGCAGGGATACCGGAAACCGTGATGTTGGAAGAGGTTGCAGGATAAGAAGCCGGAACCGGTGGAATGGTCGGACCATCAGGGATGGCCACGTTGACCGCACCGGAAGCAAATGAAGCGGTGTAAGACTGAGAAGTCGAGCTCTTCAGTTTAACAGCGGCATCGCCCAGGCACATGACAACCGGGTTCGGTGTAACGGTTGGTGGCGGCGGCGTGTAATTAACCACAACGCTGGCCGTGTTAGAACAACCTGTTGAAGTAGCTGTACCGGTAACGGTATAGGTAGTCAACGAAGTTGGAGCGGCATAGACCGTAGCCAGGTTGGTTCCGGTATATGGCGTGGTGGCCGTTGCATTGGTATATAAACCGGTCAATGGCGCCCATACATAAGTATTGGCTCCGCTGGCAGTCAAAGCTAAACCATTGATACCCGCAACACCGCCGCAGATCGGACCGGTGGGGCTAACGGTAACAACGGGTAAAGCATTAACGGTTAAGATGGCGCCATTTGTACTGGCAACCGGAGGACAAGATCCGCTAACATTCATACGGTAGCGATATCCGTTCATGGACAAAGCAACCGGGTTGATCGTCAGGGTTCCGGTAGTGACACCGGAATAAGGAGCCGCATTGGTCAGATCGGTCCAGGTAACACCACCGTTGGTGCTTACCTGCCATTGGAAGGCGGCGCCAGTACCTGTACCGGCTGCGGTAAAGGTGGCGACAGAACCATCACAAACGGTTGTATTGGCCGGTTGTGTCGTTACGGCCGGGCGGGTATTCACCGTAATGGTGATCGAAGCCTGGCGAATACAACCTGCGCCGTTGTCATGATTGACAGTGTAAGTGGTCGTAACAGCAGGTGAAGCAGCAACCGGGTTGGTGGTTGTTGAGTTCAGGCCTGCAGCCGGAGTCCACAGGAAGGTTCCTGTAGTGATCGGCGTAGAAGGAGCGGTGAAGGTGATGCTGTAACCACCGGATATAGATCCTCCGTCTCCAGCAGCCTGGTCGTAAACATATAATTTCCAGATGCCATTGAAGTCACCGGTAAAGGTGGCCAGGGTCGGGTTAGCCGGAACACCAGCAGGACCACCGGGGAAGTTATCCGGTCCGACAGTATTCGTTGGCTTATACGTTCCAGTAGTATTAGCAGCAGGCGGCGTTGTAAACAAGCCCGGAGCTGCATCATTGAAGATCAGGGTGTTGTTGATGAAATCAGCGCTTCCGCCGACATCAGACAATAACATCACATTGGTTCCGGTTGGAGATTGCACGGCAATGTCCAGGTCACCAGACCAGGTATGGTTTATACCAATCAGGCTGACAGATTGAACAGTTACACCTGAAGTTGGTAAACCAGACACAGTCAGGTTAGCCGGATAAGGGCTGGCCGGGCCAGAACTTGCACTGGGGATCGTGATCGCACCGGAAGCAGTGATCGTTTGAGTACCTGCACCTTCCATGGCAGTCAACCTGATCGGGTCGCCCTGGCAGATGGTCGTGCTGCGGTCGGCCTCGATAGAGATCGCGTTAGCGGTCTGGAAGGTCAGGATAGAATTGGTTGAATTAGCTGTTGCACAACCAGGTACTTGCACTACGGCACGATACCAGGTTGTTTGGGTGATGTTGGTATAGTTCAACGTGGTTGTCGTGTTGGCAACTGGAGTCCAGGTACCACCGGCATTGATTGAAACTTCCCAGCGGATCACGTTTCCGGTATGGCCAGACAAGGTCAGGGTACCGGAATTGGTGCTTCCGCAAATGGTTACGGCTGCGGGAGCAATGGTACCTCCTATAGAAGCATTGACCACGCTCAATAAAGCACCATTGGTATTCACGCCCGGAGCCGGACAATCGCTGGTGACCATGTTACAACGGTAGTAGTTACCATTGAGGCCAATGGCGGCCGGGTTGATGGTCAGGGTATTGGTCGTGACATTAGAATAAGGAGCCACATTGGTCAGGCTGACCCATGGGCCGCCCGGACCGGCTGTGCTCACCTGCCACTGGTAAGAGATCGGGTTAGCAGCGGTAGCCGTTGTAGTAAAGCTGGCTGAAGTATTTACACAAACAGAAGTGTTGGTAGGCTGTGCACTGACAACAGGACAACCGGCAACGATCTGTGTGATCGGCGTCGTGGTCTGAACCACATTGAAACGCTTCAAAGAAGGGTTACCGTCGTTGAACAGGCTGCTCCTCATCACCACGTTACCCGGGAAACTTCCTATGGGAACGTTAACGGTGAATTGGTAAGTAGATGAACCAAGGGCGGCCAGGTTAACCACCCAGCTAACCACACGGTTACCCGCGTTATAAACACCACCGTTGGTTGCGCTAACGAAGTTGGCATTGGCGGGCAAAGTATCTGTGAGCAGGTAGTTGGCAATGGCCACACGGCTACAGGTGCTCACCGTATTGGTATAGGTCAGGTTAGTACCCTCAGCCACCGTTGGCGCACCGGCTACAAGAGCAACCTGTGATTTGGCGGTGAAATCAGGTGTCTGATCAGAGGCGCTGTTGGCAGAGCCCTGGAGGGCGAATGCGCCCATACCCCTTTTGCGGAAGGCTTCCCAGATGGAGCAGGAATAAGCTCCTCCGTAAAATAAGGTATCAGCCCTTAACCAACCATCACGGTGGTCGATGAAACCGGATCCGCAAGGAGCCAGTTTCATGGCCTGGATGGCGATCCTCATGGCAACCACGTTACCCGCGGTGCTGGAACCATTCCAATAAATATTGGAATTGATGGTACCGGCCTGCTGGATGATGGCCCAGGTCGCTTCCCAGGCAACGGCGCACCAGAATTCACCCCTGTCGTGTACGGCACCTGGCAGTACAGCCTGGTAAACTTTACTATTGATGGCCATATCGGTACTGTAGCGCTGACTGCGGATACCGGCACCAGTTGTGGGTTGATTCAATGCATAAGTACCGATACCGCGTCCGATCAAACCGGAGTTTACGTTGGAAGCGGCCCAGTCTTGTGTGAACATCAAAGCGATATAATCACTGATACCCTCACCCTGGTGTTCTCCGTTGGATACGCAACCTGCTTGAGCAGGTCCTCCGAACAGGCGATTACTTACACCATGTCCGAATTCGTGAGCGATGATACCATTGTCCACGTCACCATCCCTGTCGGGAGTAGGCGCGGTCCAGAGGTACATCTGCATCCTTCCGCTACCACCGTCGGCCGGAGTGGCGAAGTTCGCGTTATTACTACCGCCACCATCCTGGGCGTCGGCCCATACATGGTCGTTACCCACACCACCCCGTCCGAGGTTGTTCACCTGGAAGTTTCCACCTACCTCATCAAAGCCATAGGCGTACAATACGTCATGGATAATGTTGTTGTAGTAAAACAGGTTGGTGATGTTGAATTGCTGGTTAGGCGGAGAAGTTACAACAGGCTCCTGGGTATAGTCAGGAACAAAATCGAAAGACAGGTTGGGTAAAGCAGTGGTCGATGTGGCTGAAGTAGCCTGGGACGCACTATTGTTATTGGCCCTGTCATGAGCAGCCCATACGTTGTTACCGCGAGTGTAGTTGTAA
The DNA here is from genome assembly GCA_016721725.1 of Chitinophagaceae bacterium. Lineage (GTDB taxonomy): Bacteria > Bacteroidota > Bacteroidia > Chitinophagales > Chitinophagaceae > Ferruginibacter. The sequence continues at coordinate 1,466,311 of JADKHN010000001.1, forward strand.
TCGGTTCCGGATGCGTCCGTGCTGTGCCATTTCAAGGTAACGGCATTGGCGGTGGCTGCAGTCCAGGGATTGTTCACCACTGCACTGGATGGAGCGCCGGGCATAAAGCTCGGAGCCTCGTAAGGCAGGGGAATGACCCGGTAAACGCCGTTATCAGCTAAGCTTGGGCTGTTGCTGAATTCGTTGTTCAACTGGGCAACTTTCTTGTAATCGAATAACAGCTTATCGCCGAAACCCGACTTGATCGTTTCATTTGCATGGTTGTGGTTCAAACCAAACTCATACACATGTTTTGGATCATCCCAATTACAAGAAACCGTCAGGTTCAGGCTATTGAGGATGTTGTTGTTGGTAGCGTCCACTTTAACCAGCCAGTAGTCGGAAGACGTGGTTGGAATAAAGTAAACCTGCCAGGCCAGACGGATGCTGCTTCCATCCTCACTTGGAAACCACATCAGTTGAGCGGTGATGTTCTCACGGGTTACACCCAGGTTGCCAAACTCAACCAGGCGGCCATTGTCCTTGGTGTTAATGGCCACGATGCTTTGAGCCGGTGCGAGTCCTTTGTTTGCCAAAGCTGCCATGACGGCGCTTTCGGCAGACTTGGAGGGCATGCCCGTAATGACATTCACTTTCTTATCCAGGTCGGCGATCCTGCCGCCGGCATTGGATAAGGGAATGTTGTTCTTAAAGGCGATCACCTGGATCTGGTTGTAGACCGGGATGTCTTTAAAGGTTTGTTGCAGATAAACATACCTGATCCCGATCGTTCGATCGGTGTAGGCATTGCTAACCGTAAGGTTATTCAGGTCATCAGCGCTTAGTCCTAAGGCCGACCTGTGGGCGCTCACCTGCTGAAGCGCCGCGTTTTTTTCTACATCGAAGTTCTGCGCCATACTGAGGAGGGCACACCACATCAATGCGAAGAAGAGGAAAATTTTCTTCATGATTTGACAATTTGGTTTGTATTTGGATGTAAAGAACACAAGGGAAAAACAGTTTTTGATAACCGTATTTGGTGATTAATGACTGACTTTAATTTGAGCCTATATATAAATGGAATATTCTTTTGTATTTTTTAAAAGGATACCGGTTTCGTTTCTGTTCAATAAGATCAACCCGCGGTTAGTTTAACCGTCTGATTTTTTCAAAGCGGAAAATTACAGCATTCTATTTAAAACTTAATGAAAAAAACCCTGTTTTTTTCGGGGTCGGGGCTATTAATTGGTGCAAATTTTTTGGATTACCAACGGCAAACCCTACCTTTGCACCCTGAAAAAACACCCCTTTTTATAAATCATTAATTCTTAATCGTTATGGTAGAAATCAAACCGGATGAGATATCGGCGATACTTCGCCAGCAACTGAGCAATTTCAACGCCTCGGCCAGCCTGGAAGAAGTGGGTACGGTCCTGCAGGTGGGAGATGGTATCGCCCGGGTTTACGGGTTGAATAATGTCCGCTCAGGCGAGCTGGTGGAATTTGAGAATGGCGTTAAAGCCATCGCCCTGAACCTGGAAGAAGATAATGTGGGTGTGGTTTTGATGGGTGAAAGCAGTGAGATCAAGGAAGGTGATAAAGTAAAGCGTACCGGACAGATCGCTTCGATCAAGGTCGGCGAAGGAATGAGCGGACGCGTCATCAATACCCTGGGTGAACCCATCGACGGAAAAGGTCCCATCAAAGGGGAATTATATGAAATGCCCCTTGAGCGTAAGGCTCCCGGGGTGATCTTCAGGGAACCGGTAAAAGAACCCCTCCAAACCGGTATCAAGGCCATCGACGCCATGATCCCCATCGGTCGTGGCCAGCGGGAACTGGTGATCGGCGACCGCCAGACCGGTAAGACCGCCATCTGCGTGGACACCATCATCAACCAGAAAGAATTTTACGCCGCCGGAAAGCCGGTATATTGTATCTATGTAGCCATTGGCCAAAAAGCGAGTACCATTGCCGGTATCATGAAGACGCTGGAAGAACATGGCGCCATGGCTTATACCACCATCGTTGCGGCATCGGCTTCCGATCCCGCTCCGCTGCAGTTCTACGCACCCTTTGCCGGAGCGGCCATCGGCGAATTCTTCCGCGATACCGGAAGGCCCGCCCTCATCATTTATGATGATCTGTCCAAACAGGCTGTAGCTTACCGCGAAGTTTCCCTTTTGCTCCGTCGCCCTCCGGGACGTGAAGCTTATCCGGGTGACGTGTTCTACCTGCACAGCCGTTTACTGGAAAGAGCCGCCAAAGTGATCTCCAGGGATGATATCGCCGCCCAGATGAACGACCTGCCCGCTTCCATCAAGCATTTGGTGAAAGGCGGAGGTTCACTCACCGCTTTGCCGGTGATCGAGACCCAGGCCGGTGACGTTTCCGCCTATATCCCGACCAATGTAATTTCCATCACCGACGGACAGATATTCCTCGAGGGTAACCTCTTCAACGCAGGTATCCGTCCGGCCATCAACGTAGGTATCTCTGTTAGCCGGGTGGGGGGTAATGCCCAGATCAAATCCATGAAAAAAGTGGCCGGTACCCTTAAACTGGACCAGGCCCTGTACCGCGAACTGGAGGCCTTCTCCAAATTCGGTGGTGACCTGGATGCCGCGACCAAGAATGTGATCGACAAAGGCGCCCGTAACGTGGAAGTGCTGAAACAGCTGCAATATTCTCCCATGACCGTGGAAAAACAGGTAGCGATCATCTACCTCGGTACCCAGGGTCTGTTGAAAGAAGTGGCGGTGAAGCATGTGAAGGCCTTTGAAGAGCATTTCCTGCTGGAAATGGAGAATAAGCACGCCGATGTCCTGGCTGAATTCAAGAAAGGCAATCTGCCCGAGGATGGTCTGAAGAAGATGACCGAAATGGCGGCTGGCCTGGTTGCACAGTACAAAGCTTAATTCATATCACTGGATAAATAAAAACTCCGCAGTTATTGCGGAGTTTTTTATTGAACAAAGTCCCATTTTTTCTCTTCAGGATCATAGCGGAAACGATAAATGGTCTCCTGTTTTTCAGTTGGCGCGGTCAGGTTGAAGTTGAATTCCACTCCGAAGATCATCATGTCCCCGTTCTTGTCGAATCGTATGCGCCTGGCCTTGTCATCTCCCCGGGGACCGAGCAGGTCCAGAGAGAGTTCCTTCCTGGCGCTCCCGGTGAAACGACCCTCTTTGGTGAGTTCTATGGAATAGACCTCGGAGGTCCGGCTGCTGCCGAAGAACAATCTTTTTTCGCCCGTGATACCCCCCACGCAGATGCCGAGTGCGTCCCTCCCTGTTAGTTCATCGATCACTTTTCCATTGGCCGGGTCAACGGCAAACAGCTTTCCCTTTTCCTGGTTTCTTGTTGAACCTGCCACGCTGCTGGCATAAAGCTTTTTTCCGTGGCAATCAAAGTAAAGGCCCAGCAACCCAAAAGGATTCTCTTCCGTGGGTTTGCCGGCTGCAGGGAGATCGGTCAGCGGCTTCATGGAACCGGTCTTGCCATCCACCCGGTAAATGATATTCTGTTTTCCGGGAAGGTTGTCGAGTACATTGATCACCGGCACCGGCGCCGTATATACATTGCCGTTATGGTCGGTGGTGATGGGACCCAGATGACCGAATTGTTTCCAGGACGGGTCCTGCCAGTATTTTTTACCGGTACTGTCTCCGGGGCCAGGGCCCAGTTGTATGAGTACAAGTCCCTGCATTCTTTTTTCGGATGTGGAGAAGGCGGATCTGGCGGGGTCGAACCCCAGCTCTTTGATGAATGCCGGTTGCCGCTGGCAGGGAATGATGCCGATGTCCGCGATCTCCTCTTCCGTCATCTTTTCCGCACAGCCGGTGAAGACCAGGAGGAGCAGGCTAAATATACCAACTAGCTTAGATTTCATGTTGTGCTTTTATTTCACCGGTATGAACATCGGCCCGCTGAAGCAGGGATAAGTATGTGTTTTGTAAACGCCTTTGTCCAGGTAGCTTTCCACCCAGCAGTATTCATTTCCCTTGGTATCGTCATTCTTCAGTTGAGCCACATACCAGATCACCAGTGGCGCGTGTTGAATGCCCTCGGGTTTGGGTTCGATGAATTTTTCAGGGCCTTGTTTATGATCCGTGTTGCAGCAGGGACCGATCGTGACCAGGTCGGATTCCCCTTCGTCCAGCTCAGGATGAGAACGGGTTACATAAACCCAGGCATTGTCTCCCCTTCCGCCATCGCCGAACTGGCCATTGCCTGGTTCAAGATAAAACCCTGTTCCGGATGCATCCGCGATCCGGTACTGGTAGCCTTCCGGGGTGTAAGTGGTCAGGGAGTTCTGCAGTTTCCATTGTTCGGTTTCCCAGGTTTGCCATCCGCTACTTTTCCATTCACTGAAATCATTCTCTCCGCCGGCGAAGGATATCCGGGTCACCGGCCGGTAGGTACCGTTGTTGCCACAGCCCCTTCCAAAACTGGCAGCGGCTACCCTGAACCGTCCGTCATCGTAAAACTCATAGCGTTGAACATAGTTATAATTACAGGGCATCGGCCATTGTTCGCTCTGGAACATTTGTTCCAAAACGAATCCGGTTGTTTTGCCGCCCTGGATCAATTCACTCAGTTTCGGTTCACTGGCAGCCACCACGGCAGCCTGGCTGAATTCGGGACATCCAACCGCGTCGCTGTAACCAAAGCCATCCGTACCGCTGTAACTCACATGCCAGTCCACCAGTTTGGCGCTGTTGATGACCAGTTTGCCTTTGTAATACACTTCACTGATGCGTAAGCCATCACTCGTCGTGATCACATAGTTCATTTTCCATCCGTTTCGGTCCAGGCTCTTAATCTCGCGGCAATTGCATTCCATGATCTTGTCGAAAAGCAGTTTTCGTTCACTGATGCGTTGTGCGGGACCGTTAGTTCCCACCTGGGTCCAGCGGATCCCTACCAGCCGCTGATCAGTGAGATCGACGATCGCCCATAAGGCCTTACCGTCCTTAACAAAAGTGGGGGCAACGCAGAGATGCATACTCCGTTCGCATTTGGTCCGGTTGAGAGATGTTTTGGTGGCGGACATGATGGCCTCTTTCTCTTCGGGTTTATAACCGAGCGCCCGGATCACTTCGGGGGAATTAACGGCTATCTGCATGGCCAGGTTGGTCAGTTCCAGGTTGAGGTCGGGTTGTGTATGGGGCATTATATTCACCGATACCGATTGTTTTCTCATCACATCTACCAACGCGATGATGGTGATGTTGAGCGCATAATTATATAATTCCACCCGGTACAGGTCCTTACCCTGCATCCCTGCCGGAACCTCCTGGGGGCGGGCATTGAATACATTGAATACCTCGGTGCGGTATGGCGCGGAAGAGGTTCGGTCAAAAAGCAGGTCTTTCACTTTCTGATCCCTTAAAGCGATCTGTTCGGCGATGCGTTGAATCGAGTCTGCCTGGATCAGCAACAGAACCGGTGTTTCAGAGGCCATCGCCCGGTTGATCCTGTCCAATCTTTCGCGAATGGCGGGGAGGTCGGCATTCATGCTGTCGGTAAGGATAAGGGATTGCCGGATAAAGGTTGAGTCTTCCCGGTTCATCTCCGCTGACCCGTTATTTTGGCATCCGTTGATGAGCAGTAAAATGATGAGCAGGAAAGGGATGTTGCGTGGAGACATGAATTTCGGTATGGTTTCCAAAAATAACTATTTGTCCTTAATGGTAAACGGATTTTGAAAAGCGGGATTGGTGAGGATCGAGGAATCGGTCAGACTGTACAGGAAACTGATCAGCGCCAGGCGTTCCGGTCCGGTCAGCGAAAATCCGCTGATCCTTTTATCCTTGCAGTTGTTCAGTTGTCCGTCGCCAGACAAGGGGCCTTGTTCTATCCGTCTGCCGCCCCGGGCATAAGCGTTGATGACCTCCTCCAGGTTGGCCATGCTGCCGTCGTGCATATAGGGTGCGGTGAGCGCTACATTTCGTAAGGATGGGGTTTTATAACGTCCGTCATCAGCAGGTTTGCCGGAATATTCATATAGGCCATTGTTGCCGGAAGGATACCTGTTCTTGTTGCCGACATTATACAGGCCGGTATTGAAATAGATACTGTCGAGATCCCTTGTCAGCGAAGCGGCCGTGAAAAGTGGCGGTTTATGACATTCGGCGCAATGCAACCGCGATGAAAAAAACAAGGCCATACCTGTTTTTTCCTGTATGCTCAGCGCGTTACTGTCCCCCCCGGTATAACGGTCGTATGGTGATTGAAAGGAACGAAGGCTGTTTACAAAGGATGCGATTGCTGTTATAACGTTATTGAAATGGAAGGGGTCGGTCTCACGCGGAAAGGCCCGGGCAAAGATTTTTTGATATCGGGGGTCTGTCTTGAGTTTTTTCAGGATTATAGATTCATTTCCTTTTGCACCCAACTCCACCGGGTGTTCATTGAACAAGGGACGTTCGTGCTGTTGGGTAAGTTGGGTGACACCGGGGTTCGCCCAGTCGAAATAAGAGTGGAAAGAAACATTGATCAGGGAAGGGGCGTTGTGTTTAACATTGTCACCCGATGCGGTCGAACTGCTTCGGTAGCCGTCTGTGAATGCCATCGCCGGATCATGACAACTGCCGCAACTCTTGGTGTTGTTGTAGGAGAGGCGGGTATCAAAAAAAAGATAGCGGCCGGTTTCAACCAGTAGGTCGTTTTTATTTTTATGATCTGACCCGCCGGAATGGCCCTTGTTAAATAGTAACAGCCAGGCCGGTACCAGCATGAGCAGAAAAACGGGGATGATGATTGTACCATTTCGCATACCGGATATCTTCCTGCAATATTATTATCTTTTGGACAAGAAAGAGACCAAATCGTTGTTATTGATGGAGTTACTCTAAGGAGAATGCAATAGAATACGTAAAATTCCGTTTAAGGATCATGAAAAACCCTGTTTAGTTAATGCATTACATTAATTAATTACAGCATTTGTTCAACAGACGGGCCCTAAAAACCCATTTATTTACATGAAAGCCAATATCTTACCCCTACGTAGATTCCTATGCACATTGGGGATCACTTCCCTTCTTTTATTATTTACCGGTGTCGTTAATGCACAGATCACCGGAACCGTTTACCGGGATTACAATGGTAACGGAACCCGTGAAACCGTTGCGCCAACCATTGAACCCGGGGTACCGGGAGTTGTGGTGACGGCATACAATGCGGCCGACCAGGTGGTCAATACCACTACCACCGCCAATAACGGGACCTATTCGCTGGCCTATTCCGTTCCGGTCAGGCTCGAATTCATTATCCCGTCCGGATCCGGCTGCGTGAACAATACACAGGATTTCAGCAGTTTCAGGGGCGATGGTAATAACGTACGTTTTGTTTCAGCCTCCGGAACCGTCAACTATGCGATCAATAATCCGGCGGATTATGTTTCCAATACGAACCCGAATGTGTTTACCACAAAACATACCAATGGCAATCCGTTGGGTGGTGGAACGGCCGGAACACAAACCTGGTTTGTGGGCTATCCCTACAATAACAGCGGAACCACCGTACCGTCAATGACCCTGAATGGTACTACGATCGGAACTACATGGGGTGTGGCCTACAGTAAACAGGCCGGAAAAATATTCACTTCAGCCTTTGTGAAAAGACATACCGGTCTGGGACAATTAGGAAGCGGCGGGATCTATATGCTCACTCCTTCGGGAGCAACATTTACCGTTAACCAGTTTTTTGATATGGATGCCGCGGGAAGCATTGCATTAGGTTCGGGCAGGACCAGGGCAGATGGTACAGCACCAGCCTATGGTCCGGGATCCAGCTATCAACTTTCAGCCAATGGATATTCGGTGACCTATCTCGGTACCACTGATGCTGCAAGTGGTTTACCCAAAGGACTTGGGGTGATCGGCACCAATTTGGAACGCGGATTGCCCGCAGCAAACGGAACAGATAATTATGATCCTGCTGCCTTTGACCAGGTAGGTAAGGTGGGTTTGGGTGACCTGGAGATCAGTGATGACGGAAGGTTTCTTTATGTAGCCAACCTGTACGACCGTAAAATATATCGTTTACAACTCAACGATGCCTATAACCCGACTTCCGTAACGGCCGTGACCAGTTATAGTTTGCCGGCCATCGCCGTCACCAATGGATTATTAAGGCCTTTTGCCACCAAATATTACCGCGGTAAACTTTATGTAGGCGCCCTGGCAACCGGTGAGAACGGCGGCGCGAACAATGTCGGGGGATCGACAGATATGTATGCCTATGTACTGCAACTCGACAATCCCATGGGAGCCGCCAGCTTTAATGTGACGCCGCTGATCAGTTATCCGCTTAATTACCTGAAAGGGGCTTCCAGAAGGGATCAGACGGGTGCTAACCGGGGAGAAAAGTGGAACCCCTGGACCAATAATTCAAGGGCTTACCTGCCGCAGGACAATGCCTATGGCACCTATCCCACACCGATATTATCCGATCTTGAATTCACCGACCGGGGAGACCTGGTCATGGCTTTTACCGATCGTTCGGGACATCAATGGGGATGGACGAATTACCGGAACCTGTCCACCTCTGCCGGAACCGTCAATTTCATTGTTGGCGGCGACCTGCTGATCGCGGGAAAGAATTGTACTACGGGAAATCTGACCCTTGAAAGTAATGGCAGTTATACTTCATTGGGTACGGCTTATTCATCCGCTGGCGGAGGAGTTGGCAACAGCGAGGGTCCGGGCGGCGGAGAATTTTCGACCAGGAAAAATATGCCAGCCCTGATTACCATGCAGAGATCCAAATGGGATCGCTGGCCATACTGCCGGGCAATGATAAGATATTCACCACCACGATGGACCCCATCGACATCAATACCGGCGGCAGCATCAAATTCTCTTTGACCAATGGCGCCAAATCGGACGGGTATGAATTATACGGAACCACTAACGGTTCCTTCGGAAAATCGAATGGCATGGGAGATATCGAACTCGTGGGTACAGAACCTCCCATTGAAATCGGTAACCGCGTTTGGAATGACGCCAACGGAGATGGCATACAGAATGCTGGTGAAGCGGCAATAGCCGGTGTCACCCTCGAACTGGTGGATGCATCCGGTAACCCGGTGGACAGTGATCCGGGAACCGCAGGTGTACAAGCAACCTTTGTAACCACCGATGCCAATGGGAACTGGTATATCACTTCTGCAACGGGTACTGATGCTACAGGGATAAATTACGGAGTGGCTTTATTGCCCAATACACAATATAGAGTGCGTTTGGCCACTGGAGTTAGTGACGACTGGGATCCTTCAGCAAACGGGGGGGCCGGAGGACCAAGGGCCGGCCAACAGCTGGTAGGATTACAACTCACCCGTACCGGGAAACTGGGTTATGGTTCACCGGGACTCAGTGATAATGACGCCTCTATGGTCAGCAGCATTCCACAGGTAACGATCACAACCGGAGCATACGGACAGAATAATCACGCGATCGATTTTGGATTCAAACCACTGGCCTCTTTGGGCGACCGGGTCTGGCTCGATAACGGCGCAGGCGGCGGAACCGCCGAAGATGGTATACAAAACGGCACCGAACCCGGTGTTGCGGGTATCACGGTAAGCCTGTATAACAGTTCAGGAACCGTGATCGCCACGACCACAACAGATGCGTATGGCTATTATTTATTCGATAACCTGGCAGCGGCTTCTTATACCGTAAAATTCACCTTGCCAGCCAACTATACGTTCACGCAACAGAATACCGGATCGGGTGATGGCGCTGCCACGGCCACCGACAGTGACCCCATCACAACGGTGGGCGCCAGTTTCGGAAGCACGAGGCCGATCACCCTGGTGGCCGGTCAAAATCAACGTAACGTGGATGCGGGTATAAAATTCATTTCACCCGCAATCACACAATCGGTAGGCGATAAGGTATGGCTTGATACCGGTGCCGGTGTTCCTGTCAACGCAGGCAATGGCGTTCAGGATGCCAACGAACCGGGTGTGGCCGGGATAACCGTTACCCTGTATGACGGGACCGGGACAGCCCTGGCCACGACGGTGAGTGATGCCAATGGCAATTATCTTTTCACCAATGTGCCCGTGGGCAGCAATTACCGGGTTGGTTTTTCCCTGCCGGTTGGAATGGTGTTTTCACCGCAGAGCGGAACTGTTAACACCGCGAACAACAGCGACGTGAATATCTCCGGTGTTAATTTCGGAAAATCACTTCCGTTTAACGTGGCGGGCGGAGACAACCTCACCTATATCGATGCGGGCATTCTTCCGCAATCCACCACCAAGGCCAGTTTGGGTGACCGGGTATGGGAAGATACCAACCAGGACGGCGTTCAGGATGCCAATGAACCGGGAATTGCCGGTGTCACGGTCAACCTGCTTGATGCCGCCGGAAACGCGGTCCTGCTGGGAGGACTGCCCATCACGACAAAAACAGATGCATACGGGTACTACATGTTCACCAACCTGGACCCGGCAACGTATATCGTTGAATTCATTAAGCCATCTGGCTATACTTTGAGTCCGCGCAACGCGCCAACGGGTACGGCCGCTACCAACAGCGACGCTTATGTTTCCGGCAGGTCGGGTATGGTCCCCCTGGAAGCCGGTCATCGCAATACCAGTATTGACGCGGGTATGTTCAAAACAACGCCGGCGGGTACACTAAAACTCGGTGACAAGGTTTGGAACGACCTCAACCGAGACGGCATTCAGGGCGTAACCGAACCGGGCGTTGGGGGCATCACCGTCAAGTTATATCAAAACGGAACCGATGGCATCCCCGGAACGGCTGATGATGTATTGATCGCCGCTACCTCAACCGATGTATACGGCAATTACCTTTTTGTCAACCTGGCCGCATCATCAGGTGCTACAACTTATTACAATGTACAATTCAGCAATATTCCTTCGGGTTATAGCTTCTCTTTAAAAAATTCATCGGGCAGTACGGCCGCCAACGATAACGATGCTTATGCCAATGGTCGCACAGGATCGGTAAACCTCACGGTAAACGATCTGACCATTGATGGCGGGTTGGTGCAGGGGGTATCAACGGGTAAAGGCAGCCTGGGCAACCGGGTCTGGTATGATCTGAATAACAATGGTCGCCAGGATGCAGGTGAATCAGGTGTTCCCGGCGTAACCGCCACCCTGCAAAAGGATATCAATGGCGATGGAATTTTCAGTGGTGCGTCCGAATTGAATTTTGCCACCACGATCACCAATGGGATCGGCGAATATATTTTTGACAACCTGGATGCAGGGGCTTATAAAGTGGTCTTTGGATTCGGGAATATGCAGGCGGGTTATGTACTGGCATCACGCGATGCGGTGATCGCCAATGACGGAACCGATAGTGATGGAGATAATGCAGGCGTAACGATCATTTCGGGAACTACTAACTCAACCACCGGAACCTATATTCTTGCCCAGGGCGAAGATAACCTGAGTGTTGACCTTGGCCTTGTGCCACCGGCCAACCGGAATACCCTGGGTGATTATGTCTGGTTTGATGCCAACAGCGACGGACTTCAGTCTGGTGAACAGGGTATCCAGGGCGTTATGGTTACCTTGCTGGATGCAGCCGGAAACCCGGTTGACGGAGATCCCGTCACCCTTGGCGTGCAACCGGTAACTGTGGTGACCGATGTAAATGGCCAATACCTTTTTGCCGGACTCGCAGATGGAACTTACAGCGTTGGTTTCACCAACCTGCCCGCTGGATTTGATTTCACCGGTAAGTCTGTGACCAATGATCTCACCGGATCAGATGCCGACCTGTTAACCGGGAAAACAACGACCGTCGTGTTGAATTACGCTGCTGGCGGAACCAACCGGGATAACAGAAGCCTGGATGCGGGTCTGATCAGTACACGGGCCGCCTTAGGGGATTATGTTTGGCTGGATACCAATGGTGACGGCATACAAGATGCCACAGAAGCAGGTATTCCGGGTGTTACAGTTATATTATATGCTTCCGATGGAACAACGGTAATTACCAGCACCATCACCAACCAAAACGGAAAATACCTGTTTACCAATCTGAATACAGGATCCTATGTAGTAGGGTTCAGTACTTTGCCGGGCAACCTGGGTTTCACCCAGCAAAACACCCCGGGCGATAATGGAATCAATACGAATAACGACGCCAATCCGGCTACCGGCAAAACGGCTGTCATTGTGCTGAATGCCAATGAAGTTGACCTGACCATTGATGCCGGTGTTCGTCCCAACCCTACGGCAACAGTCGGTAATTATGTTTGGAGCGACCTCGATGCCAATGGAATACAGGATAACACAGAACCCGGGATCGGAGGAATACTGGTCACGCTGTATAATTCACTGAACCAGCCTGTTGGCAGTGCGATCACGGATGGCAACGGATATTATCTCATCACCAATGTGCCTCCGGGTACCGGATACTATGTGATCTTCGGCAATACCCCGAACAACCCCAGCGGCATCCAACCCAGTTTCACCGTTCAGGGCGGACCTTCAGGTACAACCACCAATCATGCTGATATCACGGGTCTCACCAATACATTCACGGTAAATGCCGGCGATAACATCACCAATGTGGATGGCGGGATCAAGGATTATCCGGGCAGATCAGTATTGCCGGTCAAATTGCTCAGTTTCACGGCTGCGCCACAGGGAAACCAGGTGATCCTGCAATGGTCGGTCGCAGAAGAACTCAATGTACTTCGTTACAATGTGGAGTTTGGAACCAATGCGGTTGATTTCAATTCGATCGGCATGGTCCCCACCAATAACAGCCGAAACTATAGTCTGTTGCACAGCAACCCGGTCAATGGGTTCAATTATTACCGTCTTCGCATTACGGATAAAGATGGTAAGATCAGCTACAGTGAGATCAGGGTGGTGAATTTTGGCAAGGGCAGCGAGATACTGATTTATCCCAATCCTGCCAGGGAAAAAGTGAACATCACTTTCAAGCCGGCCATGATCAACAAACCCGCAGTAATCAGCCTGGTATCGCTGGAAGGCAGAACCGTCCTTCAAAAGAACGTAACGGCTTTAAGTCAGACAGAACAACTTTTCCTGGGCGCCCAGGTTTCAAGCGGCAGGTACATTATACGCATTATAATGGCTGGTGAGGTTTACAATCATCAGATAGAAGTCATCCGCTAAAACAACACTTGTAAATAAACACATATGCAGCCCCCCGTGATCCGGGGGGCTGTTTTTTTGTCAATTTGTCGCATTTGAGTTCTAGCACAGTATTTGAAAATAATAATCGAATATATTTGCTTCAAATAACACTTCAATAGCATGAACATCGGAAAAGAATTTGAAAAATACGCGGTAAAACACCGGGGGATCAGCAGCAATCTGCTCGATGGTTACCTCAGGCACAATGTCACCAATCTCACCCCGAATATCATCGAGGAGCGTCCGATGAATATCGCCGTGATGGATGTGTACAGCCGGTTGATGATGGACCGCATCATCTTCCTGGGTTATCCCATCAGCGATGAGGTGGCCAACATTGTCACCGCGCAATTGCTTTTCCTGGAATCCACCGACCGTACCCGCGATATCCAGATGTATATCAACTGTCCGGGCGGAGGCGTTTACGCCGGCCTGGGCATGTACGATACCATGCAATTCATCACCCCGGATATCGCAACGATCTGCACGGGTATGGCGGCCAGTATGGGAGCGGTATTGATGTGTGCCGGAGCGAAGGGCAAAAGGACCGCTCTTAAGCACAGCCGCATCATGATGCACCAGCCCAGCGCCGGTGCAGGCGGGCAAGCCAGTGACATTGAGATCACCGTCAATGAAGTGAAAAAGGTCAAGAAAGAATTATATGAGGTCATTGCTTTTCATACCGGGCAACCGGTTGAAAAAGTCGCGATCGATTGCGACCGGGATAACTGGATGACCTCTGCTGAAGCCAAGGAATACGGCCTGATCGATGAAGTATTGCTGATGAACCCCAAGAAACAGAAAAAGGACTAAGCCATTTTAATTTTGCATTCACGATTAAAACGATCAACATGACCTATAACCGCTATAATAACAAGAGGCAGAATGATGAAGAAGACAATCCAAAGGATGCGCCCGAACTGCCGATGGAAAAAATGATGTCGGGCTGGCAGTTTGATAAGAAATTCATTGAGCAACGCAAGGTATTCCTCTGGGGTGTCGTGGACGATAAAAGCGCACGTGACATCACCAACCGGCTGATGTACCTGGAGGCTATCGATCCGGGCAAGGAGATCACTTTTTACATCAATAGTCCGGGTGGTGTGGTCACCAGCGGCATGGTGATCTATGATACGATGCAGATGATCAGCTCGCCGGTCAGCACAGTATGCATGGGCATGGCCGCCAGCATGGGCAGTATCCTGCTCAGTGGCGGAACCAAAGGAAGAAGGTTCATCTTCCCCAATGGCGAAGTGATGATCCATCAACCCAGTGGCGGGGGCCAGGGTACAAGCGCCGACCTGGAGATCATGGCCGAGCAGATCCGGAAGACCAAGTTGATGGGCGCCGAGATCCTGGCAAAAAATTGTGGTCAGACCGTCGAAAAAGTGATGAAGGACTTCGACCGCGATTATTGGATGGATGCAAAGGAGTCGATTGAATATGGCATCGTTGATGGCGTTTTGGACAAATTAAGCTGAAAAAGCCCCTTTTTACACCATAAAAGCTCCTTTTCGGGGCTTTTTGCATCATAAGTACTAAAAAGCAACGTTAGCTATAAAATAATTGTCTATATCCGGGCATCCTGTTTAACTTTGCCTTCGTTCTGATTTCATTGAAAACCCACCCGGGTCAAACTTATGGCGAAACAACAAACTTTACATTGTTCATTCTGCGGACGCAGCCGTGATGAGGTTAAGATCCTCATTGCCGGACAGGATGGGCATATCTGTGAGAATTGTGTTGAGCATGCCCAAGAGATCATCGAACAGGAACTCGGAGGAACGTCTGACCATAAGCACAATTTCGCCAACGCAGCCAAACTGACAGTCAGGAAACCCATCGAGATCAAGAAATTCCTCGATGAATATGTTATCGGCCAGGATGATGCCAAAAAGATACTGGCCGTTGCGGTCTATAACCACTACAAAAGGCTCAACCAGAAGATCGAGAACGACGTGGAGATCGAAAAGAGCAATATCATCATGGTGGGGGAGACCGGTACGGGAAAGACCCTGCTGGCCAAGTCGATCGCCCGGATGCTGAATGTTCCCTTTGCCATCGTCGACGCCACTGTTTTTACGGAAGCCGGTTATGTGGGCGAGGATGTGGAAAGCATGTTGAGCCGTTTGCTGCAGGCCTGCAATTACGATGTGGCCGCCGCCGAAAGAGGCATCGTCTTCATCGATGAGATCGATAAGATCGCCCGAAAAAGCGATAATCCATCCATCACCCGGGACGTCAGCGGAGAAGGTGTGCAGCAGGGATTGCTGAAATTGCTGGAAGGAACCGAAGTGCTCGTACCTCCACAGGGTGGACGTAAGCATCCCGAGCAAAAACTCATCAAGGTCAATACCCAGAATATCCTGTTCATTTGCGGCGGCGCATTCGACGGCGTGGAAAAGATCATCGCCCGGCGAGTGAATACCAATGCCATCGGATTCAATGTGAACAAGGAATTGCAGGAATACTAGCATAATAACCTCCTTCATTTTGTGAATGCGGTGGACCTGAAACATTTCGGACTGATCCCTGAGTTACTGGGCCGGTTGCCGGTGGTGACCTATCTCAATCCCCTGGATGCCGAGACGCTGCGGAGTATCCTGACCGAACCCAAGAATGCCCTCATCAAACAGTTCACCCGCCTCTTCGAAATTGAAGGCATCGAATTGAAATTCGAACCGGCCGTTTATGATTTCATGGTCAAAAAAGCGTTGGAATATAAACTGGGCGCCCGTGGCCTGCGGAGCATTTGCGAAAGCATCCTCACCGACGCCATGTACGAACTTCCTTCCCAAAAAGTGAAGAATTTCGAGATCACCCTCGAATACGCCGAACGCAAATTCAGCAGCAGTAAATTGAGCATGCTGAAAGTGGCCTAGCCCTGAATTCGCAATGGACAGTAGGCAATATGTCCATTAATACAAGTAGAATAAACCGGGTTGGTTATAGTCTCAATACCTTTTCCGGATTCCCCATTTTCTCCCAAAATCAAATAGCGGTAAATCTTTTAGGTGGTTGTGCTATTTCAATTTATTTTTACACGGCAGGTATCAACTATCCTAAATCCAGCGGGGTCAGACTGTAGGTGATCTGCCGGGAAATATAATCTTACATATTAAATCTTACATACCAAATGGTAGACGTAATACTGGGTTTGCAATGGGGCGATGAAGGCAAGGGAAAGATCGTTGATTATTTTGCCAATGATTATGATGTCATTGCCCGTTTCCAGGGCGGGCCCAATGCGGGCCATACCCTCTATGTCGACGGCAAGAAGATCGTATTGCACCAGATACCCAGCGGTATCTTTCATGAGAACAAGACCAACCTCATCGGCAACGGTGTCGTGCTGGACCCGGTGATCCTGAAAAAAGAATGCGATAATGTGTCCGCCTTCGGGGTCAATTATAAGAAGAACCTGTTCATCAGTGAACGCACCCACCTGATCCTGCCCACCCACCGGGCTATTGACCGGGCGAGTGAATTGAGCAAGGGCATCGAAAAGATCGGAAGCACGCTGAAAGGGATCGGCCCCGCTTACATGGATAAGACGGGCCGCAACGGGCTTAGGGTTGGCAACCTGCTCGACAAGAGCTTTACCACCGAATATATCAAACTGCGGTTGAAACACCAGAAACTGCTCGATAGCTTTAATTTCAATGAGGATATCAGCGGATGGGAAGAGGAATTCTTTGACGCGGTCGAATTCCTGCGTGGATTCAATATCGTCAACGGGGAGTATTTCATTAACGAAAAGATCAGGGAGGGACAGCGTGTCCTCGCCGAGGGGGCCCAGGGCAGCATGCTGGATGTGGATTTTGGAACATTCCCTTTTGTAACAAGCAGCAGTACCATATCCGCAGGTGTCTGTACGGGATTGGGAGTTGCCCCTCAAAAGATCCGGGAGGTCTTCGGTGTCTCCAAAGCCTACTGTACCCGGGTCGGAAGCGGACCGTTCCCCACCGAACTCAACGATGAGACCGGTGAACTGATCCGCAATACCGGCCATGAATTTGGCAGTACCACGGGCCGGCCAAGGCGTTGCGGGTGGATCGATGGCGTGGCGCTCCAGTATGCCTGTATGATCAACGGGGTGACCCAGATCATCATGACCAAGGCCGATATCCTGGACAACCTGGCCGAACTGAAAGTATGTAACGGGTATAATATCAATGGAGAAGAGAAGAATATAGTTCCCTTCCAGATGAACCGGGTAAATATAGAACCTGTCTATAAAACGTTTCCCGGCTGGCAGGAAGACATCACGGCCATTACGCAATACCAGGATCTGCCGGAGGCGATGAAGAATTATATCAGTTACCTGAACGGGTATCTGGGGGTGCCGGTGAAATACATCAGTAACGGTCCGGGAAGGGACCAGATCGTCGTGGCTTAAAAAAAAAGGTATATTTTTTTGGCTATTTGAAAAACTCGTGGAAATTTTACAGCACTAATCCTGTTTAACTATGGCTTCCAAATCTGATAACACAAAAAAGACTGTTGCAAAGGCTTCCTCGGCTGAAAAACCATCGGTGAAGAAATCTGCGGTGCGTTCCAAAAAAGCGGATGATGATGACCTGGATGAAGATGATGACCTGGATCCTAAACCGGTGAAAGGAAAGGCCTCTTCCAAGAAAAGTAAAACGGATGACGATGACGATGAGGATGTTGAAGTAGCTGATGACTGGGAAAAACCCGAAGAAGAGGATGATTGGGATCCTGATTTTGATGAATTCGATGTTCCCCGCTCGAAAGTGAAGAAGGTCGTCGGTAAAAAGGCCAAAGCTGATGAGGATGACGATTTCAAGATCGACGATGAATTCAAAGACCTGGGCTTTGATGATCTCAGCGGCGGCGGATTCGATGAGGATGACGATGATTTTTAATGACCGGCGGAACGAACCCGTCAATAGCGGGAAAAATACCAGCATTGAGAAAAAGCATTTCATTTCCTGTTGATCATTTTGCTGACTTCAGGATTCAGATGTTGAATTGGTTGAACCGGTTCAACATTTTTTGTTTTTTGGATAACCGCGAATACGCATTCGATCCTCCTGCTTTCGAATGCCTGGCTGGCGCGGGGGTAAAACATTCCCTGGAGGCTCCCGCAGGCAGGGCCCTGGATGAACTGGATGATTTCACTGCATTACATTCAACCGAATGGATCTTCGGTCACCTGTCCTACGACCTGAAGAATGAAACGGCCCAAATGCAATCGGAGCATAAAGACCTTACCGGGTTTCCCGAACTCTTTTTTTTTATACCCGAGATCGTTCTGCAACTTGATAAACAGACGGTCCGCATCGAAACGGATTCCGATGCCATGGCGATCTATCAGGGGATACTTCAATGTCCCGCTACGATCGTCCATCAAGAAACGGAACCGGTCAACATCCGGAACCGGTTCACCCGGGAAGCTTATATTGATACGGTCAGCAAACTCAAAGCGCATATCCTGCGGGGCGATTGTTATGAGGTGAATTTTTGCCAGGAGTTCTATGCCACACCGGCGGAGATCGATCCCTTCTCTGTCTTTCACCGGCTGACGGCGTTATCCCCCAATCCATTTTCCGCCTTTTACCGGATCGGCGAGAGGTTTTGTTGTTGCGCCAGTCCCGAACGGTTCCTGGCCAAAAAGGGAAACCGGCTATTCTCCCAGCCCATCAAAGGAACTTCAAAACGAAACCTGGTTGATGAGAAGGCGGACGAATCCGCCAGGCAATACCTTCTGAACAGTACGAAAGAGAAAAGCGAGAATGTGATGGTGGTCGATCTCGTCAGGAACGATCTCAGCCGCGTCTGCGAACCGGGTACGGTGAAAGTGGATGAACTGTTCGGGCTGTATCGTTTTCCCCAGGTGCACCAGATGATCAGTACGGTCAGCGGGAAATTGGCGCCAGGCAGATCTTTAAGTGAGATATTGCACGCCACTTTTCCGATGGGTTCGATGACCGGGGCTCCAAAGATCCGGGTGATGCAACTGATCGAAAGATACGAGCGAACCAAACGCGGCCTTTTTTCAGGCGCCATCGGGTATATAAGACCCGGCAATGAAGGATCATTCGACTTTGATTTCAATGTGATCATCCGAAGCATATTATATAATGCCGCCGACCAATATCTTTCTTTCGAGACCGGTAGCGCCATCACCTTTTACAGTGATCCCGAACAGGAATACGAAGAATGCCTGCTCAAGGCGGCGGCCATGCTGGAGATCCTTCGTTAAGTTTTCAGGATTTTTTCTTTTTGCCTTTGGAAGAGGAGGGAGATGGGTAGTAGGTCTGCTGATTGGGTATGCTGTTCTCCCCCAGCAACATTTGAATGCACTCGTTCAGGATCTGGTATTTTTTTGAGAGAAAGAGTTCCATTTTATCGGTGGGCAACCGCAGGTCATAATTGCCGTTTGAGGCCATCATGTTATCGAACAAGGGATTGTAGCGGTTGAACTGGCTGATCTCCATCGACAGGTTCTTGGTGATCACCAGTGAATTGTATTTTCCCGAGATGGTCTGAATGGCGCTGGTCTCTAATTCAGTATCCGTGAGTACCGGCTTGTTGTCGTAAGGATTCATACCTCCAATGGGATCAATATTGGGGTTCATGCTTCCTGCCGTGGTGATGCCTCCGGTGCCTTCCATGATGTAATGGGTGG
This sequence comes from Chitinophagaceae bacterium, assembly GCA_016721725.1. Lineage (GTDB taxonomy): Bacteria > Bacteroidota > Bacteroidia > Chitinophagales > Chitinophagaceae > Ferruginibacter. The sequence goes on from JADKHN010000001.1 coordinate 1,486,110, forward strand.
CGATGAATTTTTTAACATGGTTCCGGCTTTCTTCCGGCAGGTAATATTGAAGGGCCCAGAAATTACGGCTGCCGCTTTTTTTAATGGCGCTGAAAACCCGTCCCGGTCCGCCGTTGTATGCGGCGATCACCAGCAGCCAGTCGTGCATTTGGCGGTATAACGTAAGCAGATACCGGGCGGCGGCATGGGTGCTTTTGTAATAATCCCTTCTTTCATCCAGTACATTGTTCACGATCAGGCCGTAATCCCTTGCGGTATAGGGCATGAACTGCCAGGGCCCGCCGGCACCCACCCAACTGGTTGCCTGTGTACTGAGATTGCTTTCAATGACGGCGAGGTATTTCAGCTCGCGGGGTAATCCATATTGAGACAGGATATAATCCATCAGGTTGAAATAAGGCTGCCCCCATCCTTTCATCTTCAGCAGGGATTTGCTATGGGCGTGAAGATAATCCTGCATATAAGCCTCCGCATTGGGGTTCACCTGCGAGGAATAAGGCAACATGGGATTGTAGCTGTACTGGGCGAAGAGGTTTTTGAAACCGTATCGCGTCACCTGGCTGAAATACTGGACTTTCTCCTTTTGAGGGGGGGTCTTGGATTTGATGACCTCTTCGATGAGTTCGTTCTCCTTGGGGTCCTCGGCGATACCGGTGTCGGGTTGGGGTTGTTGCAGACTGGAATGGGTCACTTTATCCCATGAAAAGCCCGTCCTTGCCTGGAGCAAAAAGAAGAGTAACAGGGTAAAAAAACTAATTCGCTTCATATTCAGTTTTCGGACGGCTGGTCCGGTATTGATCGATCAACAGACCGGAAAGCTGCAGCAAAGTTAATTCATCCGTCTTGGCTGTCATAATCTGTACGCCGAAAGGCATGCCGTTGCTGTGTTTGAATAAGGGTGCCGACAAACCGGGCAGGCCGGTGAGATTGGCGAAAACGGTATAGATATCCGCCAGGTACATGCTGGTCGGATCGGCATCATCATGATCAAAGGGAAGGGCGGTGGTTGGACTCACCGGTAACAGGATCGCGTCAAACTCACTGAAAATGAGGTTCACCTGGTCTACGAGCATGCGCCTCACCTGCTGTGCCTTGCTGAAATAGGCGTCGTAATATCCGGCGCTCAATACAAAGGTGCCGAGCATGATGCGGCGTTGCACTTCCTTGCCAAAACCTTCGCTCCGGGTCTGCTTGTAAAAATCTGTTAAATCTGTAACGGGAGCCTCGGAGCGATAGCCGAAACGGATCCCGTCGTAACGGCTCAGGTTGCTGCTGGCCTCCGCGGTGGTGAGCACATAATAGGCGGGAACCACGTGATCCAGTAAATGGAAGGGAGTTTCCGACACCGTATGCCCGTCCTGCTTTAACCGGTCGATCAGGTTGAGGATGGAATCCCGGATCTCGCCATCCAGCGAAGGATGATCCAGTGCCGCGGAGAAATAGGCGATGCGGTATTTTTTTCCGGTTTGCCGCACGGGACCATAGGAAAGGGGTTTTTCTGACAGACAGGTACTATCATAATCATCCGGTCCGCTCATCACTTCCAGTAAGGCTGCCGCGTCCTCTACGGTATTTGAAAAGACCCCGATCGAATCGAAGGAAGAAGCATAGGCCAGGAGACCGTATCGGGAGATCCTGCCATAGGCGGGTTTTAAACCGATGATACCGCAGAAGTCGGCCGGTTGCCTCACCGATCCGCCAGTATCACTCCCCAGGGATGCCATGCAAAGTCCGGCCTGCACCGCAACCGCGCTGCCACCGGAAGAACCGCCGGGTACCCTGTTGTGGTCAAGTGCGTTCAGCACTTTTCCGTAATACGAATTTTCATTGGTACTGCCCATGGCGAACTCATCGCAATTACAATGGCCGATGAGGATGGCGTCCTCATCGAGCAGGCGTTGAATGGCCGTCGCGTTGTATAAGCTGGTAAAGCCCTGCAGGATCCGGGAGGCGGCGGTCACGGGATGGTCCCGGTAACAGAGCACATCCTTGATGGCGATGACCACGCCGTGCAGTTTTTTAAGGGGTTGGCCCGAATTTCTTTTCTCATCCAGTTCAACGGCTTTTTGCAGGGCTTCAGCACCGTAAACGGAAGTGAATGCGTTCAGCACCTTTTCCTCTTCGATCTTTTGCAGGTAATGCTTGACCGCGTCTGTGCAGGTATAATCGTTCAATAATAAACCCTGGTGATAGGCCTGTATACTGTTAAAGGAAAACATCATGAAGGGGGGGTAGGCTGTTTATGCAATCGGCTGAAGCGGACCGGGGCATTCCGGGCGCTTCAGCCGATCCAAAGAATATGGGGCCGTTTATTGCGGCAACTGTTGTTTGGTGTCTTTTTCTTTCATGCCTTCTTCGATCTCGGACTTCACATTGTTCTTGGCGTCGGAGAATTCACGCATGCCGCGACCAATGCCACGCATCAACTCGGGGATCTTCTTACCCCCGAACATGAGCAATACAACGATCACAATGAGTATCCACTCACTGCCACCCGGCATCGATAATAACAAGACGGAATTGAGGAATGATAATGTCATATGTAGGCTTTAGGCGACAAAGATAAATCAATTATTGACTTACCTGCGCACTTACCTAAACATTATTAACCCCCGGTTAACGCAGGTAGTTCTTTCCGCAACGGGCCTTTCCATTGGCGGCTTGTTCAACGGTGATACCCCTGGCACAGGAAACAAAAAATAATACGGCTGAAATGACGACTAAGGTCAGCAAAATCCTTCTCATGGTTAAGGTTTTAACGAGTTTAAAACGGTAAAGCAAAGTGTTCAATTCAGGGGTTAAGATTCTTCCAGAGGATGGGAGGATTTGTGCGTTGAATATTTAACAATTTCTGTGCCAAACCGGTTAATTCAAAAAAAATGTCCCGAAATTCGGGACATATATAAGATAATTTTAAAATTATTATGCTTTTTTAGCAACGGCCATACGTTTTTCACGGATACGGGCGCTTTTTCCGCTACGGTCACGCAGGTAATACAGTTTGGCGCGGCTCACCTTACCCACTTTATTGAGGATGATGCTCTCGATATTGGGGGAGTAAATGGGGAACAAACGTTCAACACCCACGCCATCACTCATTTTACGTACTGTAAATGAAGCGGTTGCACCAGTACCCTGGCGTTTGATCACATCGCCCTTGAAGCTCTGGATACGCTCTTTATTTCCTTCCTGGATCTTATAATTGACGGTGATGTTGTCACCGGCCTTGAATACGGGGAGAGCGGCTTTGGCTTTAGTGGCCAGTTGCTCATGAACAAATGCTACTGCGTTCATAATGGTTGTTTTTAACGGACGGCAAAGGTAGGGGAAAGTTTTCAGTTTTCAGTTCGCCGTACGCAGTTTTTTTGAGGCCCCGCTAATTCTACCTGATGGATTAGGCTTCTGTGGCTATAATACCTTGAAAATACCTTCAAAATCATCCTTATTTCGAACTACTTCTGATAAAAAAACCGGTTGTTTTGAACAACCGGTCATAGAATGATCTTTCGTATTTAACTTCCAACCTCCAACCTCCAACCTCTATCTGGCTACGTTCACCGAACGTTTTTCCCGGATCACCGTCACTTTGATCTGTCCAGGGAAGGTCATTTCGGTCTGGATCTTCTGGGCGATCTCAAAACTCAACCTGTCGCTGTCGCCATCGGTCACTTTATCCGCTTCAACGATCACACGTAATTCCCGACCGGCCTGGATGGCATAGGCTTTTTCTACACCGGTATAGGCCATGGCCAGGTTCTCCAGGTCCTTGATCCGCTGGATATACTGCTGCATGATCTCGCGGCGTGCTCCCGGCCTGGCTCCGCTGATGGCGTCACAGGCCTGTATGATGGGGGAGATCACGTATTGCATCTCCATTTCATCGTGGTGGGCGCCGATGGCATTCACCACGGCGGGGTTCTCACCGTATTTCTCAGCGAGTTTAGCGCCTAAGAGGGCATGGCTCAATTCGGTTTCTTCATCCGGAACTTTTCCAATATCGTGCAGGAGTCCGGCCCTTTTCGCCAGTTTGGGATTCATACCCAATTCGGCGGCCATGATGGCGCAGAGGTTGGCCGTTTCGCGGCTGTGCATCAGCAGGTTCTGACCATAAGAGGAGCGGAAACGCATGCGGCCCACCATCCGGATCAGTTCTTTATGTAATCCGTGTACTCCCAGTTCCATGGCGGTGCGCTCACCGATCTCCATGACCTGGTCGTCGAGTTGTTTTTTTGTTTTTTCCACTACTTCCTCGATACGGGCCGGATGGATACGTCCGTCGGCCACCAGCCTTTGGAGCGATAAACGGGCGATCTCACGACGAAGCGGATCGAAGGAAGAAAGCACGATGGCTTCAGGCGTATCGTCCACGATCAGGTCAACACCGGTGGCGGCTTCAATGGCCCTGATATTACGGCCTTCCCGGCCGATGATCGAACCCTTGATCTCGTCGCTTTCGAGGTTGAATACCGTAATGGCATTCTCAATGGCCTGTTCGGCGGCGGTACGCTGGATGGTCTGGATGACGATCTTGCGGGCTTCCTTATTGGCCTTGAGTTTGGCGTCTTCGATGATCTCCTGCTGGAGGGCGATGGCCTTGGTCTGGGCTTCCTGCTTCAGGCTTTCAATGAGTTGGGCCTTGGCGTCCTCAGCGGAAAGTCCGGCTACTTTTTCAAGCCTGCGGATATGCTCTTCCTGGTGTTTTTCCAGTTCGGTGCGCTTGATGTTGACGATCTCGATCTGTCGGTTGAGGGTTTCCTTGATGGCTTCGTTCTCTTTGATCTGTTTGTCCAGGTTCTGGTCCTTCTGGTTGATGGACTGTTCCTTCTGTTTGATGCGGTTCTCCGATTCGGTGATCTTCTGGTTGCGTTGCATCACGTCGCGGTCATGGTCCGACTTGAGTTGCACGAATTTTTCCTTGGCCTCTAATAATTTCTCTTTTTTGAGGTTTTCGGCCTGTAACTGCCCGTCGGCGATGATCTTCTTAGCCTGCTGTTCGGCTTCCGCGATCTGATTTTTGGTGTTTTTGGCGAATACCAGCTTACCCAGCACCAGGCCCAGTATCGCTGCGGCTACGCCAATGATAATGTAAAGTATTATCGGTTCCATGTAGTTTTTCTGTTTTAAAACGGTTCACAATCATATGTAACTCCCCATTACTCATATGTACGATAAATGAGATGTTTAATTGACGAAGATACGAATTTTTGTTTGGAGTTTGGGTGGGATGGATGTATTAGCAGGACAATTCATATGGTCGGTCCCGGAATAAGAATAATAACCGGTTATGCTTATTTCACCTTATCCAGCTGCGCCTCCAGTTTCTGTAATGCCTGGAGCAGTTCCTGATCCGGGGTGGCCTGGGTTTCCCCGGCCGCCTGGGTGGCGTACCAGATCAATACCATGGCGATATAATCCTGCATGTCCTTGCCGGCGAACTGGGTCTTGAACTCGATGATCTTGTCGTTGATCACCTTGAGGGTGCCGCGGATGGATTCTTCATCGGCCGGGTTGGTCTTGATCCGGTAGGTACGGTCGCCGATGAGGATGTTGATGGGGATGAGGGTTGACATGGTTAAAACGAACGCAGATTTTTATGATTAATGATGGTGGGTTATGATTTTAAAAACGAACGCTGATTGTTATGACATTGATGATAAGGTATGATCATAATTAATCTTGTTTATCATGATGATCTGCGTTCTGTTTTTCAACGTGCCGGTTGGTGAGGACACCAACCAGGGGGCCGAAAATGCGTTCTGCTTTCTTATTCACTTAACAACCCGATACATTTATCGATCTCCCTGATGTACCGGTTGATCGTTCTTTCAAATTCTTTTTTATCGGCCTCATTCATCTGTCCGGCCGCCGACCGGGCGATGCTTAACTGTTCCTTCATCGCCGCGATCTGAAGGGCGTCATTCTTTTTGGATTCCTGGAGTTGTTGTATGAGTTTGCTCTGACGCTCATGGTCTTTCTGCAGCAACTGGTGGTTCTTCAGTAATTGCTGTAGTTTGTCGTTGACTCGTTTGATTTGATCGTTGAGTTCGCTCATTTTATTGTTTAGAGGTCTGACGGCTTGGACCCGTCTTGACCCCGTATAGTGTTTGGCTTTTCGTTTCAGGGGTCTGACGGCCTTGAGCCGTCGTGACCCCGTATTGTGCCTGGTTGTTCGTTTTAGGGGTCTGACGGCCTGGAGCCGACTTGACCCCGTATGGAGTATGGCTTTTCGTTTCAGGAGTCTGACGGCTTGGAGCCGTCGTGACCCCACGAAGCTTTATCTTTCTGTAAAGGGGTCTGACGGCTTAGAGCCGTCTTGACCCCAAGGTCATTTCCTGATCTCGGCTTTAAGTTCCTTTTCATAGGCCGTGATGATCCGGCCCATCATGCCGTCGATCTCTTTGTCGGTCATCGTTTTTTCCTCGTCCAGGAAAGTGAAACTGATGGCCATGGATTTTTTGCCGGGTCCCAGTTTCTCGCTTTCGAACACATCGAACAAGTTAACGGTTTTTAATTTACCGATACGGGCATCCAACGTGGTTTTTTCCACCGCTTCGTATTGCAGCGACCGGTCCACAACAATGGCCAGGTCACGCTGTACGGCCGGGTATTTGGGGATATCCTGGAAACGGATGTTCAGTTTGCGTTGAACTTTCATCAGTTTGTCCCAGTCGAGGCAGGCATAAAATACCGGTTGTTTGATATCGAACCCTTCCAGCAGGGCGGGGTCGACAATGCCCAGGCTGCCCACGGACTCGTTCTTCAGCTTCACCACCAGGCAGGAAGAATAATTTTGCATGATCTCCTGTGAAAAAGAAGCCGGTGATAATCCCAGTAGGGACAAAACTTTTACCACAACCGCTTTCAGGAAATACACATCGGCCTTTTCGGCTTTTGATCTCCAGCCATCGGATTGTTTATTACCGGTGATATAGATGGCCAGCTGGTTGGTCTCCAGGTATCTGCCCGTTTCATTAACGGAATAGGTCTTTCCGAACTCATATAATTGCAGGTCGTTGTTCTTTCGGTTCAGGTTATAGGAAACGGCCTGCAAACCCGTTTGGATCATATCCGGCCTCATGACATCGAGTTCCTTGCTGAGGCTGTTGATCATTTTTACCGTGCTGTCCAGCATGTCACCCGAATAAAAAGCGCTGTTGGTGATGGAGTTGGTGAAGATCTCGCGGAAACCGGAGCCGGAAAGATATTCAGCGGTCTTCTCCCGGCAGGCGGCTTCAACGGCCAGGGTCTCCACCGCAGGGGCGATGGTGATGATGGCCGGGATCTCCACATTATCCAGTCCGTCGATACGCATGATCTCTTCCACGATATCTGCGCCCAGTGTCACGTCGGGTTTGCTATAAGGAACGGCTAAACGCAGTTCGTCGGCCGATTCTTTGATCAGTTCAAAGCCCAGGCTTTTCAATATGTCCTTCACGGTATCGCCATGATAGTTTTTACCGCTCAGTTTTTTCAGGTAATGGAACTTGAGGGCCACTTCCGTTTTTTCGCGGGGCGCGGGATAGATATCCACCAGGTCGCTGGCGATCTCACCGCCGGCGATCTCTTTGATGAGCATCGCCGCCCTTTTCAGCACATGGACCGTGTTGCTGATGTCCACGCCTTTCTCAAAACGGGTGGCGGCATCGGTACGCAGGCCATGGCGTAAAGAAGTCTTGCGGATGAAAACGGGATTGAACCAGGCGCTTTCCAGGAAGATGTTTTTTGTTGCAGCAGAAACCCCTGAGTGCAGACCGCCATATACTCCGCCGATGCACATCGGTCCTTCGGCATCGCAGATCATCAGGTCTTCTTCCGACAGTTTTCTCTCTTTCTCATCCAGGGTGATAAAGGGCGTGTCCTTTTGCAGCGTTTTGATGATCACTTTTTTACCCTTGATCTGATCGGCATCAAAAGCATGCAGGGGCTGTCCCGTTTCGTGCAGGATGAAATTGGTGATATCGACGATGTTATTGATCGGCCTGAGCCCGATACTTTTCAGTTTGTCTTTCAGCCAGTCCGGACTTTCGCCGATCGTCACGCCCTGGATGCTCACACCGGCATAGCGCTGGCAGGCATCGGCATTTTCGATCACCACGTCCATTTGCATTCCCTGGTGATCCACCTTGAAATTATTCTTAAAAGGTGACCTGACGGGTGCATCCGCATTATTGTGGTGCGACAGGTAGGCGCAGACATCCCGGGCCACGCCCAGGTGGCTCATGGCATCGATGCGGTTGGGGGTGAGGCCGATCTCGAAAATATGGTCGCTGTAAGGTTTGAAATAATCAGCGGCCGGAGTGCCCACGGTGCAATCATCCGGCAGGATCATGATGCCTGCATGTCCCTGTCCTAGCCCGATCTCGTCCTCGGCGCAGATCATGCCCTGGCTTTCCACACCGCGGATCTTCGCTTTTTTCATGGTCATGGGTTCGCCTTCGACGGGATAAATGGTCGTGCCGATGGTGGCTACTACCACTTTTTGTCCGGCCGCCACATTGGGCGCTCCGCAAACGATCTGCAGGGCTTCGCCATTTCCGATGTTCACGGTGGTGAGTTTCAGTTTATCGGCATCCGGGTGTTTTTCGCAGGAGAGCACTTCGCCGATCACCAGGCCCTTCAGCCCGCCGGGGATGGACTCGTATTTTTCCAGGCTCTCCACTTCCAGGCCGATGGCCGTAAGGATCCGGCTTAATTTTTCCGGGTCGATGGATTCAGTTGAACCCGCTTGTCCGGCGGGAAGGTATTCGCAAAGCCAGTTATAACTGATGGTCATGTAAGGGTTTCTTTTTTGCTGATCTGCAGCGTAAATTCATCAATGCCCGTTCCTAATCAACTGTTGTTCGCGGGAAAGGTGTTGAAACCGGCAAAGGCCATATGAAATAAGGCTTGCAGGTCACGTTCATCAGCAGCAAATATAGTTTTTTGATGGTTAAGCGGAATAAACCGGTGAATCATAATCTAGGTATTCGTTTTTTAAAAAGCAAGGCGCCGGACAGGACGGGAGGTGTAAAAAAGAAAAAATCAGCGGCCCCTAATTGTTAATAAGTTCAGTGCTGGTCAGATTTAACGCATTTTTTGATTGTGCATTTGTTGTGCATAATGGTGCAATCGTCTTAATAAACTACTTTTGTTGTGGATAAACCTGTGGAAAATAGCTGTAAAAAACCGATTCAGGGTACTGTGGATAAAAATGGATGAGAGTGGTTGAATCATTTGCCTTTACCTTAGCCCGTTCAGCTATAACCCTAACAAGCAAGAAGATCAAGACATGGACCTGACCAATTTCAACAAGGATAAGAAGTTACGGCGTAAAGCGCCGGTAGACCTGGGAACGATGATGTTCGGCAAAGTGCCGCCACAGGCGAAGGAACTGGAAGAAGCCGTACTCGGCGCCATCATGCTCGAAAAGAGTGCATTCGACACCGTAGTGGAGATCCTCAAGCCCGAGTGTTTCTATGTGGATGCCAATCAGCGCATCTATAAGGCCATGCAGGGCCTCGCCATCAAGAGCCTGCCCATCGACCTGCTCACCGTGGTGGAAGAACTGAAGTTCAGGGAAGAACTGGAGATGGTAGGCGGTCCCTATTATGTCACCCGCCTCACCAACGCGGTGGTCTCCTCGGCCAATATCGACGCGCATTCCAGGATCATCCTGCAGAAATTCATCCAGCGTGAACTCATCCGCATCAGCGGCGAGATCATCGGCGACGCTTACGAGGACAGCACCGATGTCTTTGATATGCTCGATGACGCCGAAAGCAAACTCTTCGAGATCACCAACAATCACCTCCGCAAGAATTTCGACAGCATCGATTCGGTACTGGTGAAGACGATCCAGCGCATCGAGGATATGCGTAACCGTCAGGAAGACATCACGGGTGTGCCAACCGGCTTCCCTTCACTGGACAGGATCACGTACGGCTGGCAATCCACCGACCTGATCGTACTCGCCGCAAGGCCTTCCGTGGGTAAAACGGCCTTCGCGCTCAACCTGGCCCGCAGCGCCGCCCTGCATCCCACCAAACCGACAGCCGTGGGATTCTTCAGCCTGGAGATGAGCAGCAGCCAGCTGGTTCAGCGTATCCTGAGCGCCGAAAGCGAGATCTGGCTGGAGAAGATCGCCCGGGGCAAACTCGAGGAACACGAAATGAAACAATTGTACAAGCGCGGTATTGAAAGGCTGAGCAAAGCGCCCATCTTCATCGACGATACCGCGGCCCTGAACATATTTGAACTGCGGGCCAAATGCCGCAGGCTGAAGAACAAACACAATGTGGGACTGATCATCATCGACTACCTGCAGTTGATGAGCGGATCCGGTGAGAACCGCAACAGCAACCGGGAACAGGAGATCAGCCGCATTTCCCGCGACCTCAAGGGGCTGGCCAAGGAATTACAGGTGCCCATCATCGCGTTATCGCAATTGAGCCGGGAAGTGGAGAAAAGGAAGGAAGGCAACAAGATACCGCAGCTGAGCGATCTGCGAGAATCAGGCGCCATCGAGCAGGATGCCGATATGGTGATGTTCCTGTACCGCCCCGAATATTACGATATCACCGCCAATGAATTCGGCGAGAGCAATAAGGGAGAGACCTTTGTCAAGATCGCCAAGCACCGTAACGGCAGCCTGGATACGGTAAAGCTGAAAGCGCTACTGCACATTCAGAAATTCATCGAAGAAGAAGGGGGCGGGGATTTCAGCGGCGCATTGCCGGCCGGTGGCAACTGGAAGCCGGTAAGCGGACTGGATGAAGGGGGCGGCGCCAAACTGTATATCCAGAAAGGCAGCAAGATGAATGACGGGGAGTTTGATGAAGACGCGCCTTTTTAATTACTATTCACAAGACAGTTTCACAGATCCAGGAGAATGAACCTTTTTTCATTCTCCTTTTTTATTTCTGTAAGTTTGAATCAATGAAAAGGATCCTTTTTCTCCTGTTTTTTTCCGGGCAAACGGTTGTCGCACAGACCGATTGCAACCCGAAGTTCCTGCCGATCGTTTTTGTGCACGGCTTCCTGGCCAGCGGCGATACCTGGTCATCACAGGTACAGCGATTCAGCTCCAATGGGTTTTGCGAGGACCGGCTCTTCGTATTTGACTGGAATACCATTGGCCGAAAGCCCAATCCCGATTCTTTACTGGATGTTTTCATCCGCGGGGTTTTGGCCAAGACAAAAGCCCTGCAGGTTAACCTGGTGGGGCATTCAGCCGGCACCGGATTATGTTATGGATACCTGAAGGATTCAGCGCATGCTTCCCAAGTTGCTCATTATGTGAATATCGCCGGGTTTAAGATGAAGACGGCGGCGGGCCCCTCGGGCCAAGTTCCAACGATGAACATATACAGCGTTGACGATAAAGTGATCAGGGGCGGTGGCGAAATTCCCGGCGCGGAGAACATCAGGCAAACCGGTAAAGACCATTTGCAAACGGCTTCCTGTGAAGAGACCTTTGCCGCCATGTTCTCCTTTTTTACAGGAAGCAAACAAAACCCGATACCCGGTATCGTGCCTTCAACAGGGCCTTTTGTTCGAGTAGGGGGTAGGGCCGTTCAACTGGGAGATAATCAGCCTTTGACCGATAGCTTTATCGTTTATCTCTTCGATCCAAAGACCGGAAAAAGGGATTTCATCAAAAGAAATGCTCCAACCGGTTCTTATACGGGTTGGAACCGGTTTGCTGCGGACGGAACCTGGGGGTTTGACCTCGTAAGGGATGCCTATATGGAATTCGAGGTTCATCCTGAAAATGGCCGGACCCTTTTTTATTATTTTGAACCACCGGTTCGTGATGACCTGAACCGGTATCTACGGGCGATCCCCCAGTCGGGCTTGATCGCCAAAATGCTGGGTAATATTCCCGGCGATGAGCAGCAGACGGCCCTGGTCATATTCACCTCCAGCCAGGCCGTGATCGCGGGAAGGGATACACTGGCTATTGATGAGGTCCCCTTGTCGGTACAAGCCATCGCGCCGGCAGATAAAACGGCCATTGCCGTATTCGTTTTTGATGACGGTGACGGGCAAACTTCCGGTAACCCTTTGGCCGGCTACAAAGCGACACCCTTCTTAACCGGTTCGGACGTTTTCATCAAAGCGGACGATAAGAAATCGATGCGGATATTTTTTAACGGACGGACCATGGTATTGCCCAAAAGAAAGAGCAAGGACGGTATCATGATCGCTGTTTTCAACTGAGCATAAAAAAGAGATTACGATGAACCTGCCCTTTTTTTATACGGACATTATTCCTGATGCGGCCAGCAGCCTGGTGTTGTCTGAAGATACGAGCAAACACATCGTACAGGTCTTGCGTATGCAAAACGGCGAGTCATTGCAGCTGACCGACGGGAAGGGGCAATTGTTCACTGCCGAAATAACCGACAACAACCGGAAAAAATGTGCGGTATCGATCCGGCAAACTTCCAAAATCCAACCTCCATCCTCCAAGGTCACGATCGCCATTTCCCCGGTGAAGAACACCAGCCGCTTTGAGTGGTTCCTGGAAAAGGCGACGGAGATCGGAGTTTCCTCGATCATTCCGCTGATCTGTGAAAGGACGGAGAAGCAACATTTCCGTTTTGACCGGTTGCAGAATATACTCTTGAGCGCGATGCTTCAGAGCCGTCAATGCTGGTTACCCGGGTTGTTGGAACCCAGGCGCTTTGAAGAACTGGTGAAAGAGAAAGCGGAAGGATACGGCAAGTATATCGCCCATTGCGAGGTCGCGAATGAAAAAGCAGCTTTACCTCTTCAACTCGCCAAATCATCCCATCATCTCATCCTCATTGGTCCGGAAGGCGATTTCACACCTGCGGAGATCCAGGCCGCCCTGCAAAATCAATTCATACCGGTTTCACTCGGTGAAACCCGTTTGCGGACCGAAACGGCCGGAATCGTTGCCGCCACATTACTTCGCCTGGTCTGAATACGGGTTTTCTTCTTCCAGCACCGGCTCATTCAGTTTCACCACATGGCGTTTCTTCTGACGGTTCAGCATGGTCATGTTCAGCAGTTCCACGATAAAAGAGAAGGCCATGCCGAAATAGATATAGTTCTTGAGATGGAGATCATGCGCCTTCTCCGAATCCCATCCTTCGATGATCAGGCTGAGTCCGATCATGACCAGGAAGGAGAGGGCCAGCATTTTCAAGGTGGGGTGTTTGTGGATGAAGGCCGATATTTTAGGACTGAACAGGAACATCACGATCATGGCGATGATGACGGCAGCGATCATGATCTCCACATACTTGGCCGTACCGCCTGCGGTGATGATGCTGTCGAATGAGAATACCGCATCAATGACGATGATCTGGACCAGGGCCTGGGAAAGGGTGATGCGTTTTTTATTGATGGCCAGGTTGGGGTCTTCCCCCTCCAGTTTGCCGTGTATCTCTTTGACCGATTTGAAAATGAGGAAAAGACCCCCGCCGAGCATCACCAGGCTGGCCAGGTCGAATCCCTTACCGAACCAGCTTTCGGGAATGATGTATTTGCCTTTCTGCGCCAATAGCCAGCCCAGGCCCATCAACAGCAAACTGCGCATGATCATACCGGAGATCATCCAGAATGTCCTCGCCTTTTTTTCATCCTTACCCGGCAACCGGTTCATGATGATGCTCACGAAGATCACGTTATCGATGCCCAGTACCACTTCCAGGATGACAAGAATGAGGAAACTGATGAGGCTTTCGCTGGTGAATAGATGTTCCATAATGGTTAATGATCCAATGAGCAAATGTGCAAAATGTGCAAATCTGCAAATGTGCACTTTATTGTAATGACTGGCAAATCCGTTTTACGATCCCGGGGCCTTCATAGATGAAACCGCTCCAAACCTGTACCAGGGAAGCGCCGGCATCCATTTTTTCCCGGGCGTCCTCACCGGTGAAGATACCGCCGCTGGCGATGATGGGAATTTGCCCGTTTGTTTTTTCATGAATGTATCTGACGATCTCTGTACTCCTTTGTTTTAACGGTGCCCCGCTTAATCCACCCGCACCAATGGTTAGCAGTTGTTGATTTGAGGTTTTTAGATGATCTCTGCTGATCGTTGTGTTTGAAGCAACCAGGCCGTCTAATTTGATTTCCAGGGCCAGGTCGATCACGTCATCCAATTGTTCCCTGGTTAAGTCAGGGTGCAATTTTTAAAAGGATCGGCCTTTTATTATTTAATTCTTCATTTTTCATTTTTAATTGAGCAAAGATCTTTCTCAATGAATCCTTCTCCTGCAATTCCCTTAAGCCGGGGGTATTGGGGCTGCTGACATTCACCACGAAATAATCCACCCATTCGTGCAAGGCCATGAAACATTTTTCATAATCCTTCCAGGCATCCTCGTTGGGAGTGACCTTGTTCTTTCCGATGTTGCCGCCGATCACCAGTTTACCGTTTGTTGTTTGCCGTTTGTCGTTCAGTGATTTCCAGGCTTTTAATCTTCCGGCCACGACTTCCGCTCCATCATTGTTGAATCCCATCCGGTTGATCAGGGCCTTGTCCTTGGGCAATCTGAAGAGCCGGGGTTTCTCGTTTCCGGCCTGCGGAAGAGGTGTCACGGTGCCGATCTCCACGCATCCAAAACCCAGGGCCTGCAGTTCGTTCAGGTACCTGGCATTCTTGTCGAATCCGGCGCCCAAACCGACCGGGTTAGGGAATTGAAGATTGAAGATTGAAGATTGAAGATTTTTTTCTGATTGGGGAGTAAACATTTTACAGATCCGTGTTTTGATGAAGGGGACCCGGCAAATGAACTTCAACCCGTTCATCGAAAAATAGTGCACCCGTTCAGGATCGAACAGGAATAAAAATGAACGGAGCAACTTATACATCGGGACAAATTTACACCACGGGAATCAGTTTTTTGATTTCCCCGGGAAATTATAACTTTGACCTAGAAAGTTGCATAAACAACTATAAGGGTTCAAGGTTTGTTGTTCATGGTTTGTGGTTCTGCTTTCTGGCGGGCAGACAGTAGAAAAAGAGATAGTCAAACTTCGAATGGCAAACACTTAACCCCAAACATCTAACACCTAACAAACTTTTTTTACATGCAGGAAGCATATATCGTGGCGGGCTTCAGAACAGCCATCGCAAAAAGCAAGAAAGGCGGATTCCGGTTCACGAGGCCAGATGACCTGGCCGTTGATGTGATCCGAGGCCTGTTGGCCAGTGTTCCCCAACTCGACGCCAGGCGGGTCGATGATGTGATCGTAGGCAATGCCGTACCTGAGGCCGAGCAAGGATTACAGGTAGGCCGGATGATCTCCGCCAGGGCTGTGGGCATCCATGCCCCGGGCATCACCATCAACCGGTATTGCGCCAGCGGACTGGAGAGCATCGCCATGGCCACGGCCAAGATCAGGTCAGGCATGGCGGAGTGCATCATCGCCGGGGGGACCGAAAGCATGAGCCTGGTTCCCACAGCGGGCTGGAAAACCGTTCCGGCTTATTCGATCGCGAAGGATGAACCCGATTATTACCTGAGTATGGGGTTGACCGCTGAAGCGGTTGCCAAAGAATACCATATCAGCCGGGAGGACCAGGATGCCTTCAGTTACAACAGTCACCTGAAAGCCGGTAAGGCGATCACGGAAGGATATTTTAAATCAGGGATCCTGCCCATACAGGTGGAACAGGTTTACCTCGACGAGAAAGGGAAGAAACAAAAGAAGACCTATACCGTGGATACCGATGAGGGTGTCCGTGCTGATACATCCCTGGAAGGCCTCGCGAAATTGAAGCCTGCCTTTGCCCTGGGGGGATCGGTAACCGCCGGAAATTCATCCCAGACCAGTGACGGTGCAGCCTTTGTGATCGTCATGGGAGAGAAAATGGTCCATGAGCTGGGTTTGAAGCCCATCGCCCGGTTGGTCAACTGCGCCACCGCAGGTGTACATCCGCGTATCATGGGCATCGGGCCTGTTGAAGCCGTACCCAAGGTGCTCAGGCAGGCGGGTATGGATCTTTCGCAGATCGATCTGTTTGAACTCAATGAAGCCTTTGCTTCACAATCACTGGCCGTGATCCGGGCGCTGGAACTGGATCCTGCCAAAGTGAATATCAATGGAGGGGCCATTGCCCTGGGTCACCCGCTTGGATGTACGGGCTGCAAACTGACGATCCAGATCACCCATGATATGAAAAGGCTGAATAAGAAATACGGTATTGTTACGGCCTGCGTGGGTGGAGGACAGGGTATCGCCGGGATCATAGAAAATATCCAATAAAACCGTTTTTTTATCAATTGACCGGTGCCTGAATGAAATTCAGGCATTTTTTTTGCTTGGGAATGCATACCGGACCCCTATTTGTGCGTTTTTTCTACCTGTCTTAAACCTTTAATCATTATATTCGTCATAAGCATTTTACCATCTGCTCATCCAAAAACGCTGCTATGGACAGAAGAGATTTCCTTACCGCTAAGAAAGTAAAGAAATCCACACCGGTTCAACAGGTATGCCCTGCGCGTACTTTAAGCGGGATCAATCCCTATACCGGGCCCTGGACGATCAATGAAGTGACCCACCTGTTAAAGCGTACCATGTTTGGCGCGGCTAAGGCGGATGTGGATTATTTCCTCACCCGGACCATGGATCAGGCGGTTGATGAATTACTCAACCCCACTGCCCCTGACCCTGTACCCCCGGTTAAGGAATATACCACTTCGACACAACCCGGAACACCGGATGCCAATATCGCCCAGGGTACCACCTGGATCAATGACATCAATAATGATGGCACCGTCCAAAGCCAGCGCCTGGCTTCTTATAAAAAATGGTGGACCGGTGTGATGATCAACCAGGACAGGAGCATCAAGGAAAAGATGATGTTATTCTGGATCGATCATTTTGGCAATGAAGCGAGCGAAGTGGGTTATGGTAACTGGATGTATAAACAACATACCACCATCCGGCAACAGTGCCTGGGGAATTTCAAACAGTTGGTGAGGGATATCACCATTGATGTTGCCATGCTGAGATACCTCAATGGTTACCTGAATACTTCCGGCGCCCCCGATGAGAACTATGCCCGGGAATTACAGGAATTGTTCACCCTGGGAAAGGGGCCGGGCAGTCAGTATACGGAAGGCGATGTAAAGGAAGCGGCCAAGGTGCTGACCGGATGGCGGATCAACGGCACAACCCACCAGAGTTTCTTTGACCCCACCCGGCACAGTACAACCAATAAGACCTTCTCTTCTTTTTATAACAACACGGTCATCACCGGCAGGACCGGCGCAACTGCGGGTGACCTGGAACTGACCGATCTGTTGAATATGATCTTCGCCCAAAACGAAGTGGCCAAATTCCTGGTCAGGAAATTTTACCGCTGGTTCATTTACTATGATATCGATTCCGCAACCGAGGCGAATGTGATCGGTCCGCTCGCTGATATTTTCAGAACCAATAATTACAACATCAAGCCGGTCCTGAGCGCCTTGTTCAAAAGTGAACACTTCTTTGATAAGCTGAATCAGGGATGCGTCATAAAGGCACCGGTTGATGTGGTCATTGGATCCATGCGGGAATTTAAAGTGAACATGCCCCTGGCCTCAGACTGGAACACAAGTTACGGGCATTGGAACACCCTTTATTCTTTCATGTTCCTGCATGGCCAGAACCTGCATGACCCTCCCAATGTAGCCGGTACACCGGCCTATTACCAGGAACCTTCTTTCCATGAGATCTGGATCACGGCCGATTCCCTGCCCAAGCGAAATCAATACACCGACCAGATGACCAATAACGGGTA
Organism: Chitinophagaceae bacterium; assembly: GCA_016721725.1. Lineage (GTDB taxonomy): Bacteria > Bacteroidota > Bacteroidia > Chitinophagales > Chitinophagaceae > Ferruginibacter. The sequence goes on from JADKHN010000001.1 coordinate 1,503,862, forward strand.
TACCCGGAACGGGTTCAGGATGCAGTTCGATTTTGTGACCTATGCCAAAACCTTTTCGAACCCGGGAAATCCCAATGACCTGATCGATGAGGCCCTGAAATACATTTACCGGATTGATGTGTCCCCGCAGGTTAAACAACAAATGAAGGTTCAGATGCTGTTGAGTAACCAGTTGTATGATTACTACTGGACCAATGCCTGGGCGGCCTATATCTCCAATCCCACAACGGCCAATTACAACATCGTCAATACGCGGTTGAAAGACCTGTTCAGGTACCTGATGAACCTGAGCGAATTCCAATTGAGTTGATCTGAAAACAATCTGTTATTAAAATGTCATTATGAAACGCAGAGAATTTCTGGAAAAATCGATGGCAGTCACGCTGCCGGCCCTGATCAGCGGTTATTCGGTAAAGGCGCTCAATGCCAATTCCCCCCTGGTCCAGGCCCTGATGGGCGGCGGAACGGATACCGACCACGTACTGGTGATCATTCAGTTATCTGGAGGTAACGATGGATTGAATATGGTGATCCCGATCAGTACCTACAGCCTCTATAATGCGGCACGCACCAATATCGCCATTCCGGAAACCAGTATTCTCCGGTTGAACGGGTACGATAAAACCGGTTTGCATCCCAGCATGACCGGTTTGAGAAACCTGTATAATGATACCAAGTTGAAGATCATCCAGGCCGTGGGTTACCCCCAGCCCAATTTCTCCCATTTCCGGGCCACCGACATCTGGATGTCGGCCAGCAACAGCAACCAGGAAGTTTATACAGGCTGGGCGGGGAGGTACCTCAACTATGAGTACCCGAATTTTCCCAATGGTTATCCCAATTCCAGCATGACCGATCCCCTGGCCATACAGATCGGTTCAACGGCAACGCTTACCACGCAGGGACCCAGTGTGAACATGGCGATGAGCATTACCAGTGCAACTTCTTTTTACCAATTGATCAATGGAACGGATGATCCCGTTCCGGCCACCAAGGCGGGGAAGGAATTGAGTTTTATCCGTACGGTGGCCAAGCAGACCCAGCAATTTGCCACGACCATTTCCGCAGCGGCTGCACGGGTAACGAGCCAGTCTGCCTATCCCACCAACAACAGCCTGGCCGATCAGTTGAAGATCGTGGCAAGGCTCATCAAAGGCGGATTGAAAACCAGGGTCTACATGGTGAGTTTCGGCGGGTTTGACAATCACAGTCTGCAAACCACCACCACCGATACCACGGTGGGTACCCACGCCACTTTATTGGGCAGGGTAAGTGATGCCATCAAGGCCTTCCAGGATGACCTGATCTTCCTGGGCATTGAAGAAAGGGTGGTGGGGATGACTTACAGTGAATTTGGACGAAGGATCAAAAGTAACAGCAGTGTCGGAACCGATCACGGAGCCGCGGCGCCCATGTTTGTTTTTGGAAAACCGGTTCAGGGGGGAGTACTGGGGGATAATCCCGCCATTCCGCAAAACGCGACCGTTAATGACAATGTACCGATGCAATACGATTTCAGGAGCATCTATTCCACCCTGCTGGAAAAGTGGTTCTGCCTTTCGAAGGAAACGGTATCGGGATTGTTCCCGCCCAATGTCAACAGCCAGTTGCAGGACCTGCCCCTGATCAAAGACGGGGTTTGTAAAACCAGCGTACCCAATACATCGGGAAGCACCCTGCTCACCAATTACCCCAATCCGTTCACGGATAAAACAACGATCACCTTTACTACCGAAGGAGGCCATACCCTGATCCAGATCATCGATACCACCGGAAGACTGATCGTCAACCTGCTGGAAAAAGATTATCCGGCGGCAACCACACAGTCCATTGTATTTGATGGTTCACACCTGGCTTCCGGCATCTATTACGCCCGTTTCCAGAATGGTTCCGTGCAGCAGGTCAGGCCGATGTTGAAGGTGAGATAAAGAAGGTTGGAGGTTGGAAGTTGGAAGTTGGAAGTTGGAGGTTTGTCGCCGCCGCGTGGTGTACTGAGCAATGACGAAGTATCACCAGCGGCCTGAAGTTTAAACTGCAAATGTTCTCTGTGTCTCTCCGCCTCAGCGGTTTATTTTTTATACATCAATCGGTGATCCGGTGCCCCGCATTCACCCAATCCAGGATCTTCTGTTTGTCTTGCGCCGTTAACTGGCTTCCTTCGGGCATGAAGGTAGGATTGCCATCCACTGTTCTTACCTTGATCCGGTCCCAGGAATTGACCACGTCGCTGTCCAGGTCAAAATTCTTTCCGCCGCTGAGGGATCCGTTGAGGTGACAGGGTCCGCAATAACCGTTGATGATCGTTCGTACGGCATAAAATTTAGGACCATAACCGTTGATGGTGACGGCGAGTGTTCCGGTACAACCGCTGGCATTTTTGGCGGTAAGCGTATAATTGCCCGTGGCCAGGTTATAAAAATTCACGGAACCCTGGAAACTGATGCCATCTATACTGTATGTATAGCCTGACCCGATCGGGGAGGAAACGGTGATCGTACCCAGGTTTTGCCCGGTGATGGTGTGTGTCTTATTGGCGACCGGGGTGATCGTGATTCCCGTACAGGGGTTTGAAGGGGGCGGAGTGGGGGCCGGTGTGGTGCCATCACTTTTGGAACACCCGGCGATCATTCCGACAGAAATGAGTCCGATCAGCAGAAAAGGGAATTTCTTCATACCCCAATTTACAATAAAATTCAATTTACAAGGCATAATCCGGGCTTTTGGTTTCGGTATGTGAAGAACAATCTTTATGCCAGTTGTGGCGATTGAAAACATGGACAGACTTTATCATCCGGCCAGGTTGCAAGTAATATTCCTTTGCTATATTTGCTGGATTAATTTCAACGATGAAGCTCATACCGGTAAACGATCCCATTTCAGCAAAGGAATTCATACAAACCGCGGTTGAACTGAACCGGAAAGACCCCCATTGGATCAGGCCGCTCGACAAGGACATCAATGAGGTTTTTGATCCGGCCAAAAACAAGGCCTTTCGTTTCGGGGAGGTGATCAGGTGGATATTAAAAGATGATCAGGGCCGTCTGATCGGCCGGATCGCCGCTTTCACCAATAAAAAATACAAGAACAAGGGGGATGAAGTGCCGGTGGGCGGTATGGGTTTTTTCGAGTGCATCGATAACCAGGAAGCCGCTGATCTTTTATTCGATAATGCGAAGCACTGGCTCATGCAGCAGGGAATGGAGGCGATGGACGGCCCGATCAATTTTGGCGAACGCGACCGCTGGTGGGGACTCATCACGGATGGATATTATGCTCCCCTGTATTGTATGAATTATAACCCACCGTATTATGTGAAACTCTTCGAAAACTACGGATTCAAAGTTTTTTTCAACCAGGTTTGCTTTGCCCTTGACGCTGCCAAGAAACTGGCACCCAAAACGCTGGAACGGCACCGCGCCTTATCGGAAAATCCCGACATCAGCATGCACCTGATCGAAAAGAACAAACTGGAAAAATACGCTGCCGATTTCACCATCATCTACAATAAGGCCTGGGCGGGACATGGAGGCATGAAAACGCTGTCAAAAGACCAGGTATTGCTGATGTTCAGGAAGATGAAGCCGATCATGGATGAGCGCATTGTTTACTTTGCCTATAACAAGGAAGAGCCCATCGGCATGTTCATCAATATCCCGGATATCAATGAATATTTCAGGCATTTCAACGGCAAGTTCGGGTTACTGCAAAAACTGGAATTTGTCTGGCGTCAGAAATTCAGACCTTCTAAAAAATTCGTGGGCATGGTATTCGGGATCGTTCCCGAGTGGCAGGGCAAGGGTGTGGATTCCTTCATCATCGGCGAATGCGGCCGTATCGTGCAGGTCAGCCCGCTTTTATATAACAGTTTCGAGATCCAGTGGATCGGCGATTTCAACCCTAAAATGATCAATGTCGCCGAAAGTTTCGGCGATACCTACCGGAGCCGGAACCTGGCTACTTACCGGTACCTCTTCGATCGCACCCGGGAGTTCAAAAGACATCCTATTTTAATGTAAAACCGGCCGAAAACAAATTCCTAAATCCCGTGTATAAATCCGAAATGAGCGGAGTATGGACAAGTTTATTGTATCTGCGAGAAAATACCGGCCACAGAATTTTTCTACGGTCATCGGCCAGTCGCATATCACCACTACATTAAAGAACGCGATACGCAACAACCAGCTGGCCCACGCCTTTTTATTTTGCGGACCGCGCGGTGTTGGAAAAACAACCTGTGCCAGGATCCTGGCCAAGACCATCAATTGCGAACACCAGACCGCCGACGGGGAAGCCTGCAATACCTGCAGCAGTTGTGTTTCTTTTGATGCCGGAACATCCATGAACATCCATGAACTGGATGCGGCCAGCAATAATTCGGTGGATGATATCCGCAGCCTGGTTGAACAGGTTCGCTTCGCACCGCAGGCCGGAAAGTTCAAAGTGTATATCGTGGATGAGGTTCATATGCTCAGTTCATCCGCGTTCAACGCATTTTTGAAGACCCTTGAAGAACCGCCACCCTATGCGATCTTCATCCTGGCCACCACCGAAAAGCACAAGATCATTCCCACCATTCTCAGCCGTTGCCAGATCTTCGATTTCAAACGGATCACCAACAACGACACCATCGAGCACCTACAGGAGATCTGTGAAAAGGAGAAGATCAGGGCGGATAAGGCGGCTCTTCACGTTATCGCGCAAAAGAGCGAAGGCTGTATGCGCGACGCGTTGAGCATACTGGACAAGATCGTCAGCTTTACCAATGGAGAACTCAATTATGCCAATACCCTCGAGCATCTCAATATCCTGGATGAGGATTATTATTTCAGGCTGATCGGCCATATGCAGCACCAGCAGCTTAGTGATGCGCTGCTCCTGTACGACGAGATCAACCAAAAGGGATTTGAAGGAGATACCTTGCTGGAAGGCTTCGCCGAATTCATCCGTAACCTGATGGTCAGTAAGGATGCGAAAGCCGTTTCGCTGCTCGAAGTGGCCGACGATTTCAGGCAAAAATACCTGGAGGTCGCCCAATCCATACCCACCGGCTGGATGATCGCCGCCCTGAACGTTCTCAATGATTCAGCGATCAATTACAAGCAGGCCCGGAACAAGCGGCTCCATGTGGAACTGAGCCTGATCAAACTGTCCTATCTCGGGCAGGCCCTGGAACTGGTTTCGCAAGAGGGCGTCCTCAGTAAAAAAAAACTGACTGATACAGCAAAACCCGTTGCCTTCAGGCAGATCCCGTTGATCCGGATAAAGGCTGCAGAAAGCAATACCCCTTCTAAAACCTCAGGAGCCAAGCTCCTCATTGAAAAAGCGGAGTCCGTTTCTTCTCAACGAACAACGGAACAAATTGCCCCCGTTTTAAAAGATGGTCTGCCGGCCGAAAAAAGACCGGCAGTTTCAGAACCCGTTAAATCCTCCGCTTCGATCAGTTCACTGGAGAAGATCCGGCGGCAGGTCAGTGATCTGCAAAAAAAAGAAGGAACAGTGGCGACACCGCTCACGGAAGATGAATTATATGTTGCCTGGGGATCCTATATTGAAAAACTGGTCCAGCGTAAAAACCATTCGGCCGTGACCAATTTCCGGATGGCGGTTTTGAAAGTGAAGGATCCGCAGTCCATTGAGATCATCACGGATAATAATATCCAGCAAAAGTTCATTGAGCAGGAGAGGGCCAGCCTGGTGGATCACCTGCAGACCCATTTTGGTAACAAGCAACTGACCTATACGGTCCTCGTCATTGAAAAAGAGCCTAGCGGCGAACCGGTTGAAAAGCCGCTCAGCGCCCGGGAACAATACCTGAAGCTCATCGAGGAATACCCGCTGGTGAAGGAATTGAAGGACAGGCTGAGACTGGAACTGGATTATTGATCCGGCTTTGTTCTTTTACCCATTTTTGCATTAATTTCGGGCCTCAATCTATAAATCAGTAATTCGTTAATATATGGCAGAAGTGATTCGAATGCCCAGGATGAGTGACACCATGACGGAAGGGGTGATCGTGGAGTGGCATAAAAAGGTAGGAGATAAGGTCAAGCCGGGTGATCTGCTGGCCGAGGTGGAGACGGACAAAGCCACGATGGAACTGGAAAGCTATAACGAAGGAACCTTATTGTACCTGGGCGTTGAAAAAGGAAAATCCGTCCAGGTGGATGGGATACTGGCTGTTGTTGGTAAGGAAGGTGAGGATTTTAAATCGGCCTTGGGTGCGGACCAGGTCAAAGAGGTTGCTGTCAAGGATCCTGTGCAGACGGCAGAGAATAGTGTGCAGCCGGGAGTGGGCAGTGGGCAGCCGGCAAAGGTATCGTTGCCGGACGGAGCCAAAGAGATCCGGATGCCCTTGTTAAGTGATACCATGACCGAGGGAAAGATCATTGCCTGGCATAAGAAAATTGGTGATTTCGTAAAAAGCGATGATGTACTGGCTGAGGTGGAAACCGATAAGGCGACCATGGACGTGGTGGGTTATGAAGAAGGCACATTACTGTATATCGGTGTAGAAGCCGGGCATGCGGCAAGGATCAACGAGATCATCGCCATTGTTGGAAAGGCCGGAACCGACGTCAGCGCCTATGTAGCCGCGGAAAAAGCGGGTACTAACGCTCAGCCTGCAGCCGCGGCAGTTGCCGGTGCTGCTGCAGAAGCAACGGGCAGCGGACAGGCTGCCCTTGTCAATGCCCCGGTTGTTGCCAGTGAAGAATCAACCGGCGATCAACGTGTCAAAGCCTCCCCACTCGCTAAAAAGATCGCAGCTGAAAAAGGGATCGACATCAGCAAAGTGGCGGGCAGCGGTGATGGCGGAAGGGTCACGAAGAAAGATATTGATGATTATAAAACCCCGACAGCGGGTGCAACCCCTGTCGGCGGTATGGCCAAAACAGCCTCTGTTGCTGGAGAAGAAGGCTTCACGGATATTCCCCTTACCCAGATGCGCAAGACCATCGCCCGTCGTTTGGGAGAGAGCAAATTCAGCGCTCCGCATTTTTACCTCACCATGGAGATCAATATGGATAACGCGATGAGTGTGCGTACCCAATTGAACGAGTTGAGCCCGGTGAAGATCTCTTTCAACGACCTCATCATTAAATCGGTCGCCTTGTCCCTGCGCCAGCATCCGCCCGTGAATAGCAGCTGGATGTCTGCCCGGCCAGGTACGGACGGGAATGATTTCATCCGCCAGAATCATCATATCCATATCGGCAGCGCGGTAGCCACTCCCGACGGACTGATCGTTCCCGTGATCCGTTTCGCCGATCAGAAGACCCTGAGCCAGATCGCCATTGAAGCCAAGGAATTGTATGGCAAAGCCAAGGATAAGAAATTGCAACCCGCCGAATTTAGCGGGAATACTTTTACCATCTCCAACCTGGGTATGATGGATATTGAGGAGTTCACCGCCATCATCAATCCGCCCGACAGCGCCATCCTGGCCGTTGGCCGAATCCGGGAGATCGTGGTGAAGAAAGGGGAAGGGTTTGGCGTCACGAACGTGATGAAGCTGACCCTGAGTTGCGATCATCGTTCAGTGGACGGGGCCGTAGGCGCGGCATTCCTTCAAACGCTGAAAAAATACCTGGAGAATCCGGTAAACCTGTTAATATAAACAGCCTTTTCCCAATGAATTAAAGAACCGGTGATCTGCCGGTTCTTTTTTTGTCTGTAAAAAATTTATTTTCAATAAGTTTTGAAAATTCAATAATTGACTTATCTTTACAGGGTAAATCAATCATCATGAAACTCTCCGAGGCCAAGGCGCAATTCATCAGCAGTTGGGGCGCATTTGGTACCCAATGGGGTATCAACCGCACCATGGCCCAGATCCATGCTTTGCTCCTGATCAGTCCCGACCCCATTACCCAGGATACGATCATGGCCGAACTGAACATCAGCCGGGGCAATGTGAATATGAACACCCGGGAGCTGATCGATTGGGGATTGGTTGACCGGGTGCTGATCCCCGGTGAGCGGAAAGAATTCTTCAGCGCGGAAAAAGATATCTGGAAAGTGGCCACACAGATCATCAAGGAAAGAAAGAAACGCGAGCTGGATCCCATGCTCAAATTGCTGGGGCAGCTCGAGAAGATCGATGGACAAGCGAAGGACCGTGATGTAAAACAATTTACGGAAACGATCGCCGGGATCCGTAAATTCGGAAACCAGGCGGATAAGGTCCTGGATGTCATGATCAGGGCGGAAGAGAACTGGTTTACCGGCACCCTGCTCAAGTTCTTTAAATAGGTTGACTGACAGTCCAGTCAAAACCCAGAGCCGCTCAGCGGCTTTTATTTGAACAATGAGTTTCAATAATTTCTGAAAATATAAATAATAAAATCATGAAAAGATTCAAAACCATCGACGCCTGGATCAGCATTATTCTGATCGGGGCCAGCGGCATATGGGTATCCTGGACCCGGAGCTTTGAGTATCTTTTGATCAGCTATTTTGTCGTGGGAGGCTGGCAGGTCATCAGCATGATCGTTCATATCGCTGCCGGATGTTTCACAGAAAAAGGGGGGGCTCGCCTCGTTTATCACTGGATCAGTTTTATCTCGCTGATCACAATGCCGCTGGGTTCATTCTTCCTGTTGCTTTTCACGGCGCCATTCATGGCCTTTTATTATACCTGGCTTTGTCACCATGAAGTATATGTATGGATGCAAAGGCCCCTGGCTTTATTGAAATGATCCCAAGCCTGAACTTGGCATCGGATCCTGAATCGAAAAAAGAAAAAATAAATGAAAAATAAAAAGATCATCATCGCCGGAGGCAGCGGCTTCATCGGACAGGCCTTGTGCAATTACTTCGGAATGGATAACGATATCATTATACTGACCCGGAAACTCGCGCATCAAAAAACGAATGCTTTTGGTACAAGATCGGTCAGCAAGGACATCCTGGATAGGATCCGCCTGGTTGAATGGGATGGAGCTACGGAGGGAGCCTGGTGTAAGGAATTCGATGGAGCCCACCTGGTGATCAACCTGGCGGGTAAAACGGTCAATTGCCGGTATAATGAAAAAAACAAACAGGAGATCTTCGATAGCCGCACCCGGGCGACTAAGGCCATCGGGGAAGCCATTCGACAAGCGACTGATCCTCCCAGGTTATGGATCAACGCCGCATCGGCAACGATCTACCCCCATGCATTACATGAACCCCGGGATGAACAGTTTACTGATTTTGCGGATGATTTCAGTGTACGGGTCTGCCAGCTTTGGGAGAAGACCTTTTATGAACAGCGTACTCCCTTAACCCGGAAAGTCGCATTAAGGATGGCGATCACACTGGGTGCCGGCGGGGTGATGATCCCATATTTCAACTTGCTGAAATTTGGATTGGGTGGTTACCAGGGAAACGGCCGGCAAATGTATTCCTGGGTGCATGTTGAGGATACCTGCAGGATGATCGACTGGATCAATGATCATCCTGAAATGGAAGGGACCTACAATTGTTCCAGTCCGGGCCCGGTGACGAATAAGGAATTCATGAGCGTATTGAGGAAAACAACCGGTCATCGTTTCGGCTTGCCTGCCTTCGCCTGGATGTTGAAGATCGGCGCCCGGTTGATCGGGACTGAAACCGAGCTTATTTTGAAAAGCAGATGGGTCTTGCCAACACGGGTACTAGCATCGGGTTTTCAATTCACTTATCCATCTCTCCCCATGGCAATGAAAGATATAGTGGCACAAACACCCCGCAGACGGTATCATTTGTTTTAACTTCGTACCCAATTGATTGAACAACCGGTCATATTATTCGATGGGGTCTGTAATTTCTGCAACAGCTCCGTCCAATTCGTTTTGAAAAGGGATAAGAAACAGGCATTCTTCTTTGCACCCCTTCAATCCGAACCCGGTCAAAAAATGTTGCAGCAATACGGCCTGCCGGTAGAAGAGATGACCTCTTTTGTCTTGATCGAAAAAAATAAGGCTTATACCCGGTCAACCGCCGCACTGAAAGTATGCCGTTACCTGAGCGGGCCATGGCCTCTCTGTTATGGTTTCATCATTGTTCCGGCATTCATCCGGGATGCTGTGTACAACTGGATCGCCAGGAACCGGTATAAATGGTTTGGCATACGGCAGGAATGCATGATCCCTTCACCTGAAATAAAAGCAAGGTTCTTGTCCTGATATGGAAAAAAAGAAAACATTGGTTTTGGGCGCATCAGAAAACCCTGAGCGGTACAGCAACCTGGCGGTAAAGAAATTGATCGCTTATGGCCATCCCGTATTGGCGTTGGGCAATAAGGCCGGTTGGATCGGAAAGACGGAGATCACGACAGAAAACAGGGATTTCCAGGATATCGATACGATCACCCTTTACCTTAACCCCGATCGTCAGAAACCCTTTTACCATTATATATTTTCCCTGAAACCCCGGCGCATCATCTTCAATCCCGGGGCCGAGAACGACGAACTGGCTGAACTGGCCCGTGAAAAGGGCATCCTGGCGCAGGAAGCCTGTACCCTGGTATTATTGAGTACCGGTCAATACTAACCCGGGCTATCGTAAAATCCCTATCGTAAAAGTACTTTTCCTCAATTTTTTTTCGTGCTGACAAAATATTTGCCAGTAACCTGCGTTTATATTTCCAGAACTGTTTTTCCAATATCTCTGAAAACCTTACACTATGAAACACTTTGCCCCCTATGCAGTGTTGCTGCTGTTTGTTCTTGCCACGATAAACGGGTATTCACAAAATCCCGGTAACAAGCCCAAACAATTCGAACAATTTCCCGCTGTCATCCATTGCACCGAAGCCGAACTCAATAAAGTTTTCGGATTGTCATCGGGCCAGCCGGTCAGCTTTTCCTTTTCAGATAATTTTTCCTTCGGAGGGGATGTCATCAGCCAGGTGGCTAAATACAACACCCTCACCAGCGCAACGGTAAAATCACCCGTCTATCATAACAGCCTGTTCAGTATTTCCAGGCGGATCAATTCCGACAACAGCATCAGTTATTCCGGTCGTATCCTGAACAGGGATTATTTCGACGGGTATGAACTGAAAAAAACGGCTGACGGGCATTATCAACTTGTAAAATTCGAAACCGACAAAATGATCAAGGACTGCAGAGTGAATTAAGCATCCTAAGTTCAAAAAAGGCCCTATACCTTTTCCCATTCCATGAATCCCTAATCCTGAAAACTATGAAAAAACTTTCTACCATAATGATGCTGGCGTCTTTGATGCTGTTGTCATTGAAAGTATTCAGTGTCCCCAAACTCAACAGTTATCCCAGCGCATCCGCGACCATCTTCCTCGATTTCGACGGACATTATGTGGTGGGCACCCTGTGGAATAACGGCGATCCGATCAACTGCGCTCCGGCTGCGATGTCGGACCTGCAGATAACGGAAGCATTTTACCGTGTGGCGGAAGATTACCGTCCGTTCGATATCAATATCACCACCGATTCAACGGTATTCCTGGCTGCTCCCATCACCAAACGCATCCGGATCATCATTACACCGACCAGCGGATGGGCTCCCGGCATGGGCGGGGTTTGTTTCATCGGCTCTTTTACCTGGGGCGATGATACACCGGGTTTTGTTTTCAGCGACCGCCTGGGTCCCAATAGTCCCAAGATGGTAGGTGAATGCTGTTCGCATGAAAGCGGACATGCAGTAGGGCTCGATCACCAATCGAAATACGATGAAATGAATTGCGCTTATCCCCTGCAGGAATACAATTCCGGCACCGGTGCTGGCGAAACAGGCTGGGCTCCGATCATGGGCAGCAGCTACTATAAGAATTTCAGTAACTGGAACAACGGTCCTACCCCTTATGGTTGTACCGTGGTACAGGATAACCTGGAGACCATCGCGACACAGAATGGATTTGGTTACCGAACCGACGATTATTCCGAAGTCCTGAACACATCGGCCTTTGGTTTGAACGCTTCGAATTTCAATGTCAGCGGGATCATCACCACCAATGCTGATAAGGACGCATTCAAGCTGGTGTTCACCCGAAATTCGAATATCCACCTGACCGCCATCCCTTTTAATGTGGGATCCAATTATATCGGCGCCAACCTGGATATCAAAATGGAGCTGTTCAATTCGGCCGGCACGCTGATCAGGACCTTTGATCCATCCGCTTCACTCAGTGTTACGGTGGATACGGTATTGCTGACCGGTACGTATTATCTCCGTTTAGACGGAACGGGAAATACCAACGTGGGCGAATATGGCAGCCTGGGCTCTTATATCCTCAGCGGTAACAGCGGCCCTTTACCCATCCGGGACATCACCCTGAGCGGAAACGCCGACAAGGGTAAACATAACCTGAGCTGGAGGATCATCGCGGACGAGCCGATCAAAACGATCGTGGTGGAATCATCCTCCGACGGGGTCAATTTCAATGCACTCACCAATGTATCCAATTCCGCTACCGCTTTCTCTTACGCCTCTTATGTGAGCAATACCGTATTCTACCGGATCAAGGTCACTTCTGTGATCGAACAGACGGTGTATTCCAATACCATCGCCATCAACGGAGCCGGAAGTACGGACAAACAATTCTTTGTATCCACCCTGGTTCAATCCGAGGTGGCGGTGAACGCGCCGGTAAGCTACCAGTATGTGCTGAATGACCTGAACGGACGCATCATCGCCCGGGGTAACGGCGTAAAAGGCGTCAACAAGATCAATGTTTCCAATCAGCAACCGGGTATGTATTTCATCCAGTTGTTCAACGACGATAAACGACAGACAGAACGCATTATAAAACAGTAAGGTAGATTCATGTGAAAGTTAGGGGGTAGCGTTAGGGGCTATCCCCTTTTTTATTTTTTGCCCCCTCTGCACTCTGCAAGGGAGAACCTGGCGAAAAATATTTTGAGGGTTTAAAAAAATCGAAAAATTAGGTAGGATTAAAAGGCCAGGAATTAATATTCCCTTAATGTCCCCGTTAGAGTATATAGGGGTTTTTCCGTAACTTTAGAAAACCCCATTTTATGTTATGGAGAAAATTTAACGGAGATCCCATCTCCCTTCCCATCCAGGAAGCCGTTGAGCAGGCCATAAAAAGAGAAGTGGAAAATGGTTATCACCTGAAGGTTTGCATCGGTACCGACAGCCAGGTAAAAGGCCGCGAAACGGAATTCGCCACCGTGATCGTTTTTTTAAGGGAAGGCCACGGGGGATTCATGTTCATCCACAATGAGAAGACCCTTCAATCCTACAGTATCAAGGAAAGGATGCTGGTTGAAGTCGCTAAAAGCATCGAGATCGCCTACGCCCTCTGTGATCTTTTCACCCTCTATGATGTGGATATGGAAGTGCATGCCGACATCAATACCAATCCCCAGTTCAAAAGCAATGAAGCGTTACGCGAGGCCATGGGTTATATCCTCGGCATGGGGTTTGCCTTCAAGGCCAAGCCCGAGGCCTTCGCCAGCAGCAGCTGCGCCAACAAAGTGGTGAACTGACCTTTCTCTGATTTAAATGCTGAGTGCTTCGCGAGGAGTATTCAGGGAGTTTTTTTTCGCCTGCGGGTGATGCCGATGATCCCCAACACCAGCAGGGCTGCACCAATGCCGATCCTCCACCACATTTGCTTTTTGGCCTTGTCTTCCCGCTTCTTATATTCGGCATAAAAGGCATTGAGATTGTTGTTTTGCCGCTTCATCTCATTGGCCATATTCAGAGAATCATAATGCTTCTCCAGTCGGATGGCGTAACTGTCGCTGGTCCGGTTCAACTGCCGGTATTTCTCATCGAGTTCCTTATTGCTGTTTTGGGCGAACAGGAGCGGGTAAACGGCCAGGAGGAATAAAGTGAAAAGCGGCTTCATGTTTTTCATGCAATGTAACCGCATCAAAAAAAGGGGACAATACCCTTACTTGGGTATTTTAAGCGATTCGTTGGTCTCATCGATAAAGGCCAGGATCTTGTCCTTACCGGTCTTCTTGATGGCGCTGGTCACAAAATGCTGGGGCAGGAATTGCCAGGTCTTTTTCATGGCTTCCCCGAAATCCTTCACATTCTTGCTGACGATCCGTTGGTTCTCTTTATCACTTTTGGTGAATACCAGGGCAAAAGGCACCGACCATTCCCTGAGCTGATCCAGGAATTCAAGGTCTATCTTCTGAGGTTTGTGCCGGGCATCGATCAGGACAAATACCATGGTCAGGTTTTCCCGTTTGCGCAGGTAATTCTCGATCATCTGTTCCCAGCGCCTCCGGCTGCGCTGACTCACTTTTGCGAATCCATACCCGGGCAGGTCCACCAGATACCAGTAACCTCTGCCGTCATCCCCTTTTTGGGGCGCTTTTTGCTCGGCCTCGGCCCTGGTGGACGCAATGATAAAATGGTTGATCAACTGGGTCTTTCCCGGCGCCGAAGAGGTTTTAGCCAGCTTCTCGTTATTGCAGAGCATATTGATCAGCGAGGATTTCCCGACATTGCTTCTCCCGATGAATGCATATTCCGGCTTGTCGGGTACCGGGCATTTGGTATACTCCGGACTGCTGATGACGTATTTGGCCGACTTGATCTGCATGGGGCAAAGATACTGGATGATGATTAAAGGATAAATGTTAAAGGTTTAGGGATCAGGCTCATCCAACATCCAACTCCCCAAAACAGCTTATCTTTGCGGCCAATGACCGAATTTGCACATGATACGGTGGTTCCCTACAAAGGATCGGCGCTCAATAAGAAGCAACAGGTGGCGGATATGTTCGACGATATCGCTTTCCGGTACGATTTCCTGAACCGGTTCCTGAGTGCGGGCGTTGATGTGAGATGGCGCAAAAAGGCCATCCGCCAACTGGCGGATAAGCAACCCAGGCTATTGCTGGATGTGGCCACCGGGACAGCGGATATGGCCATCATGGCATCTGGAATCCTGCATCCCCAGAAGATCACCGGGATCGATATCAGCGACGGGATGCTTGAAATGGGCCGTAAGAAGATCGAAAAGCTGGGCCTGCAAAAGAACATTGAACTGTTAAATGGCGACAGTGAAACAATAAATTTTAAAAACGATTCGTTTGATGCGGTAACCGTGGCATTCGGGGTCCGGAATTTCGAGAACCTGGAGAAAGGATTGCTGGAGATCAAAAGGGTGTTAAAGCCCGGGGGAAAGCTCGTGGTCCTGGAGTTCAGCAGACCGAAGATGGCCGGTACAAAATTCTTCTACAATCTGTACATGAAGATCGTAGCACCCAATATGGGGAAATTATTTTCTAAAAACCGCAGCGCATACCAATACCTCGACGAATCCATTAAAAAATTTCCCGAAGGGAAAGATTTTACCGCGATCCTGGACAAACTGGGATACAGCAACATTTACAGTAAACCCCTGAGCTTAGGTATATGCAGCATCTATTGCGGAGAAAAATAACCGTCTTCCTGTTCCTTTCCCTGGTTTTTCCATTGACCGGCGTCGCTCAGTTGAGGGATGGGCTTAACCTGCCCGATCATGACAGTAAGAAATTTCACTTTGGCATCAACCTGGGGATGAACCGCGCCCATTTCAATTTCACCCACCATCCCGTTTTCCAGAACCAGGACAGCGTCATGGTCGTGGAAAGCATCAACAGCACCGGTATCAACCTGGCCTGGCTGGTGAATATGCGGCTGAGCGAACACCTCGATCTTCGGGGTTATCCGCTTAATCTAACATTCTCTGAAAAAGCATTTGAATACCGGCTCAAATATCCCGACAGGGTGGAAGGCGAGGATACGATCACCCTGAAAAAGATCCAGTCTATTTCACTGACCCTGCCTTTACAATTGAAATTCAGCAGTGACCGGATCGGTAATTTCAAGGTCTATATGTTCGCCGGCGGAAAGATCGAGTATGACCTGGCTTCCAATGCCGGGGCCCGTAAAGCGGAGAACCTCATCAAGCTGAACCGTTTCGATTACGGCGTTGACGCGGGTGTGGGCTTTCATTTCTATTTTCCTTTCTTCGTTTTGTCTCCCGAATTGAAAATGGGCTGGGGGCTCGGCAACCTGCACAGTCGCGATACCAACCTCAAATTCTCCAATGTGATCGATAAGATCAATTCGAGGATGATCACGTTTTCGCTGACGGTGGAATAGATAGCCCCCTCTAAATCTCCTCCGAAGGGAGAGACTTCAGAGAGTAACTCCAATTTAAAAGATTCTTCAAATTGTTGACTCTCTGAAGTCTCACCCTTTGGGGGGGATTTAGAGGGGGCTTCTTCCTTAAAAATCATATTCCTTCCGGAACAGGTTCATCCTGATCCCCGCGGTAATGAGGGTGCTGTTGGTCTTTACCGGCGCCAGCAAGGTTTTATAGGTCCTGTACTGGAATGAGGCATCCAGGTAGATGTTCTCCCTCAACTCATAGGATACCTGCATCCAGCCGTTGAAGCAGGTGGCTTTATTCCCGCCGCCAACGGTGAATCCGGTCTCCATGCTCCGGCTCCGGTAATCTTCGAAAGGATTGCCTCCGAAATTCTTCCCCGCGCTGTCGAGCCCCTGGATAAAATAAATGGCCTTGGCATTGATATACCATTTGGGCCGTGGTTGAAAATGGACGATGCCGATGAATTCCTGGAAGTTGGAGCCGAGCGGATGTGCCAGCGGCTGGTTATAGTGCGTATAGTTTCCGATGGTGTCACCATGCGAATAGGTGAAGGGGCGAACCCGGTTGGTCTCAAACTGAAGATCGAGGTTGGCGATACCAAAGGCATCCATGTATTTCACACCCGCCTGGATCCCCCATTTATTGACCCAGTTTGTGCCATCGTTCTTAATCTTGGATAAAATGAATTCATCCAGCAGGAACTGCCCGTATAACTGGAACCGGTGAGCGATATTGGCCTTGAAGTCAATGCCGGCCAGGGCGTTATCCGGACTACCCACCGAACCTTCGATATGCCGGTAAAAGATGATCGGGTTCAGGTACTGGAAATCGAATCGGTTCTTCCGGCCGAAGATCACTCCTTCGAACAGACCAACATTCAGCCATTTGGTCACGTTCATACTCAGGTGGTGCATGGCAGCATACTTGCGGTCGAGCAGGGTATCGCCTTTCTTCCTGAACTGCGGCATCAGTTCCATGAACAGGTTCTGGTAATTGATCTTCCAGATCTTGGTATTCAGTTTGAGGAACAGGTAACTGTTTCCCCAGTCGCTCAGAAAAAGGCTGCGATAACCCGATCCGATGAAATTCTTATCATAGCCAAATTGGATGTCGATATATTTCGCCGCATTGAAGGTCAATGATCCCCTCGCATCGAAATAATCATAACCCGTAGTCTTGAACGGTTTATAAAAACCTACGCCCGGAACAGCCCTGAAGCCGTTCACCTGCTGCTGGTAAAAGGAAGGTCCTCTTTCCTGGTTCTCGACGATGGACGAGGAGAAACCAACCTTCCGGGCGATCATTCCCCTTACCATGACACCGCGACTGTTGCGATAGATCGATTGCTTGGTCGTTCCGGTCTCCGCCCCGCCTTCGAATTGCAATACGGGATTCAGGGCCAGGAAGAAATCCCGGGTCTTGACTTCCAGGAAATTGGGCTTGGTCTTGTAGAAAGTCTTTAATATGGGCCTTTTACTGTTGAATCCCTCGCGCCGGCCGGTGACCCATTCCGTATTATTCATCAGAAAGCTGTTGAGGTTGTATTCATCCACGGCCGAAAACCCCTGGTCGTACCATTCTGCATATTTGTCCTTGCCGGTAGAATCGGTATATCCCAGTCTGGCGCTGTCGATGAATTCGGCCTGCTGAACGATGGCCCGGCGGTTATAGGGTTTTAAAGTGGAAAAATTGAGGTGGGTATTCTTCTGCTGCTTGATCTCGAGCCGGTCGACAAAATGATTGTCTTTTGCCCCCTGGTTGATGTAGGTGGATTGCGCATGGGCGATGGCGGGGCAAACAAAAAACAGGGTTTTGACTAAGCTTTTAATAATTTGCATCGAAATGTTTTAGTTTTAACGGATATCTGTTTTCAAGATATGCAAAAATACCTTTTTAAGAACATACAGGTTGTAAATGAAGGGAAAATAACCCCTGCTGATCTGTTGATCGCCGGAGGCCGTATTGATAAGATATCGCCTCAACTCTCCATCAAGGAAAGAGTCACCGAGATCAATGGCGAAGGCAGGTACCTGATGCCCGGAGCCATCGACGACCAGGTGCATTTCCGCGAACCCGGGCTTACCCATAAAGCGTGTATCCGTACCGAAAGCATGGCTGCGGTGGCCGGTGGCGTCACCTCCTTCATGGAAATGCCCAACACGATCCCCAACGCACTGACCCTTTCCCTGCTGGAAGATAAATATGCCCTGGCCGCGGAACACTCGCTGGCCAATTACTCTTTTTTCATGGGCACGAGCAACGACAATGCGGAAGAAGTGCTGAAGGTGAACAAACACAAGAAGAACATTTGCGGTGTTAAGATCTTCATGGGCGCCAGTACGGGCAATATGCTGGTGGATAGCCATACCGCGCTGGACAAAGTATTCCGTGAAAGTGAAATGCTCATCGCCACGCATTGCGAGGACGAAAGGATCATCAGGGCCAATTACGAAAAACTCAAAAAAGAAAAGGGAGAACTGAACCCGGCCGATCATCCGTTGATCCGGGATGAGAACGCCTGTTTCGAATCCTCGCTGATCGCCATACAATTCGCGAAGAAATACAACAGCCGGCTGCACATCCTGCACATCAGCACGGAAAAGGAGTTGCAGCTTTTCGGCAATATGCTGCCTTTGAAGGAGAAACGGATCACGGCTGAGGTCTGTGTGCATCACCTGCATTTCACGGCCGATGATTATGAACGGCTGGGTTACCGGATCAAATGCAATCCTGCCATCAAGGCGCCGCATAATAAGGAAGCGTTATGGAAAGCCTTGCTGGACGACCGGCTCGATGTCATCGCCACCGATCATGCGCCCCACTTGTTATCGGAGAAGGAAGGACCTTATGAACATGCGCATGCCGGCCTTCCGCTTGTACAGCATCCGTTACTGCTGATGTTGCATTATCAACGGATGGGTGTGATCAGCCTGGAGAAGATCGTGGAAAAAATGAGCCATGCGGTTGCGGATTGTTTTCACATTGAGAACAGGGGCTATATCCGCGAAGGATATTTCGCCGACCTGGTACTGGTGAATCCCGGCGAGGAAACCACCGTAACCCGGGAAGGGCTTTTTTATAAATGCGGCTGGAGTCCGCTGGAAGGGTTCAGATTCCCGGCCCGAATCGAAAAAACATTCGTCAATGGCCATTGCGTTTATGGAAACGGCATCCCGGATGAGTCTGTAAAAGGTATGCGGATGACCTTTAACCGGTAAACCCCTTGTTTCATGCAGATCGACCCCACCACCCTCAGCGACCTTTCTGTATTCAATGCGGAAGAAGAATTCTCGGTCTTCGCCCGGTTGAACCTCTGCCATACGGTGAACGGGAGGGAAGCCTTGCATCAGCTTTTCAGTTCGCCATTAAATGACATCAGGGAGATCAGGGGAGTTCAGCAAACCATCCGCCTGATCATGGATAAGCAGGAACATTGGCCGCCGCAGATCACAAACGGAACGATCATGGTGGTGCAGAAGTTCTTCGAAGCCACCATTGATGAGATACCCCTCGCGCCCTCAGCACTGGGCGCCCTGAGTTATAAGATCCTGCACGGCCCCGATTTTTCACTGGTCAAATATTCGACCCAGCATTGTTTCGATTTCATCAAGGGTATGCAGGCCATGGTCAGCGGTTTTTTGACCGAAGGGGCTCCGGATCCTTTCAGGAAAACACTTACGGAGATCAAAAAGATCATCAGCAAGGATCAGTTCGGGATCGTGGAGCAACATAAAAGTTCGGCAGAGCTGACCACGGCGCAACTGCTGCGCCTGGCAAACTATATCCGTTATCATTTCAAACACAACATGTACGACCTGCTGGCGATCCACGCCCGGCTGGATGCCTGGTATGGCATGGCGATGGCCGTTCAGCGGTTCAAGCTGGTCTTCCCCGAATTCGTTGAGAGCGCCGAACCCGTGATCTCGGCGGAAGGCCTTTATCATATATTGCTGCCCCAGCCGGTCGCCTATGATGTGGCCATGAACCGGAACCAGAATTTCCTGTTCCTCACCGGGGCCAATATGGCGGGTAAGAGTACGTTCATCAAATCCATTGGTACGGCGGTCTTCCTGGCGCATATCGGGATGGGTGTACCGGCCAGGCAGATGCGGCTGACCTTGTTCGACGGGCTCCTGAGCAATATCAACGTAATGGATAACCTGGTGCGGGGCGAAAGTTATTTCTACAATGAAGTGCAGCGGATCAAGTCAACGGTCAATAAGGTCAATGACGGGAAAAAATGGCTGATCCTGATCGATGAACTCTTCAAGGGCACCAATGTGCAGGATGCCATGAAGTGCAGCACTACGGTGATACGGGGCTTGCTCAAAATAACCAACTCACTGTTCATCCTCTCAACCCATTTGTATGAGATCGGGGAGGAGTTGAAGGATTATCCCAACATCAGTTTCAAATATTTCGAGACCACCGTCAGCAATGAACAATTGCATTTCAGTTACCAGTTGAAGGAAGGGATCAGTAATGATCGCCTCGGCTACCTGATCCTGAAAAAAGAAGGGGTGGTGGACCTGCTGGAACGTCTTTAAACCGATTAATTACTGCAGCATGAAAAAAACAGTCTTATTGATCGCTTGTTTTTTAGTCCTTTTTGCCATTGAAATACTCCGCGTCTATTTCATCATGCCCTTTCCCGGCAGCCAGCGAAGCAACAGCATTGGCATCGCTTATTTTCTGCATAATCATATCTGGTGGATCAGGCTGGTCCTGCTGACCATGCTGGTCTACTTCACCTGGCCCGTTTTTATGCAAGGCAGGGTTTGGAAGAAGATCGTCACCGGACTTTTCATACTTCTGTATGGGTTCATTTTTTATCTCGTGAACTTCAGGTTCCTCGCCGACAAGATGTTCTATCAACCCCGCCAGAAGATCTTTGCAACCGCCGTTTCCAACCAGGTGGACAGCAACCAGCTGGTTTTGGGCATCACCCTGAACGGTGAATCCAAAGCCTACCCGATCGAGATCATCGGTTATCATCACCAGGTCAGGGATACGGTGGGCGGTAAACCCGTGATGGTCACTTATTGTACGGTTTGCCGTACCGGCCGGGTCTTCGATCCTGTTGTAGAGGGTAAGACTGAAGATTTCCGCCTCGTGGGTATGGACCATTTCAACGCCATGTTCGAGGACGGCTCAACAAAAAGCTGGTGGCGCCAGGCCACCGGTGAGGCCATCGCCGGAAAACAAAAAGGCAAGAAACTGCCTGAACTCTTTTCGGAACAAATGCGACTGGGAACCTGGATCAGCCTGCATCCCAATACCATGATCCTGCAGCCTGATCCGAATTTTACCAAACAATATGCGGGTTTGAAAGGATTTGACCAGGGGACCATCAGCAGCGGTCTGGAAAAAAGGGACCCCGCGTCCTGGCAATTCAAATCCTGGGTGGTGGGCCTGACCATCGATGGGCAAAGCCGGGCCTATGACTGGAATGAACTGGTGAAACGGAAATGGATCAGGGATACGATCGGCAGGCAAACGATCATACTCGTGCTGGAAAATGACGGGTCCAGTTTTCATGCCTGGAATACCCGACTGGAAGATCGGCAGTTTGATCTCTACCTGGATGAAAATTCGCAGCAACTCAAAGACAGCAGCTCCGGCAGTTCCTGGAACATGAGCGGGATTTCTACTGCGGGTCCTTTCACAGGCAAAAGACTCCCTGCCATACCCGCCTACCAGGAGTTCTGGCACAGCTGGAAAATGTTTCACCCGGCCACGACCACTTATCCGGACAAATGATACAATCGATTAACGGCTGTCGGTTTGTAGCCAATGAACTGGTCGTTTTCCGAAAGATCCATTTAATGATCCGGACTGACGGATGAAAATAAATGTCAGGCTGATACGCCGATTTTTCTTAAATTGTTCATGCGTGTTTTATTTAGGCTGAAGCTTCACTTCAGCTTCTTCCTGTTATCGATCCTGAATGTGTCCCGCCAGAAACCATTCTTTCTATATTGATAATCGTTTGCAAAACACCTCTTCGACAATAAAACCATTCAATGTATTTTTAATTCATCGCCCTGCATGTTTAATTCCCTGTCAAAAGCCATACATTTTCTAAGATCAAACGGCAATACCACGGCACTTGTGTACGACGATATGCTGGGTGAAAAGGGACTTGCACAAGACCTGAAAACGCATATCCCCTCCGTTAATATGGGTTTCTGGAAAGACATTGACATCATCAGCCCCGACAAGATCCATACGGCCAACCAGGCGATGTTCCGGTTGGTGAGCGAGGCAGCCCGGTTTTCGGAACACGATGAAAAAGTATTGGATGTGGGTTGTGGTTTTGCCACCAACATGAAATACTGCCTGGACAATCATAAGATCAGCAAGATGATCGGACTGAATATTTCTCCCTTTCAGACGGATTGGGGAAACAAGTTCCTGTTCAATGAGGGATTGGCTCACCGGGCCGAAGTGGTGCTGGGTTCGGCCACTGACATGCCCTTTGAAAATAAGAGCATCTGCAGGATGATCAGCATCGAAGCGGCTTTCATTTTGATACCCGGAAGTTTTTTAAAGGAGGCCATCCGGGTACTAAAACCCGGCGGGATCCTGTCGATGGCCGATCTGATCATCTGCAAACCCCGTAATTGGTGGCAACGGTTTTTTGTGAAAAGCATCATGAAAACGCTTTATGTTCCGTCGCAAAATGTGTATGATTATGAAGAGTATGTAGCGATGATGCATCGGTGCGGATTAGAGATATTGCATATTGAATCTATGTCAAAGGAAGTAACCTCCCCGTTTAAAAAATGGTTTTGGAAACGCCCGATCTCCGTGATCATGGGCTATAATTTCCTCTGGTCGGTCGCCGGACTGGGATTCATGTTCGCCAAACTGGATTACCTGCGGGTGGTGGCCTGTAAAAGATAGCCGGATCATCAGCGGGGCAGTATTTACATAACAACTGTTAGGGTTGACTTTCCTTCTAAGCAACTTATCCGATTATGTCCGGCTCAGCCGGCATATCTCTCCCTTTCTTTCTTTAATTTTCAGCGATCAATACTGTACCCATGCTCGTGAAAACATATGGCAGCGCCGTATATGGTGTGGAAGCCATTACCATAACCGTTGAGGTGAGTGTCAATAACCAGGGGAAGAATTATTATGTTGTCGGGTTGCCCGACAACGCGGTCAAGGAAAGCCTGCAAAGGGTGGAAAGCGCCATCAAGAGCAACCGCTTCTATATGCCCCGAACCAAGCTGGTGGTCAACCTGGCCCCCGCGGATATTCAGAAGAAAGGGACCGCTTTCGACCTGCCCATCGCCATCGGTACCCTGGGGGCAACGGACCAGATCATCAATCCGGAAAAACTGACCGAATACATCATCATGGGCGAACTTAGTCTTGATGGTGAAGTTTGTCCGATCAAGGGCGCGCTCCCCATCGCCATACAGGCCCGCAGGGAACAGTTCAAAGGATTGATCGTGCCCAAACAAAATGCCCGCGAGGCGGCGATGGTCAAGGACATCAATGTATATGCCGTAGGACATCTCAATGAAGTGATCGCTTTTTTCAAGGATGAAAGCACCATTGAACCTACGGTGGTCAATACCCGGGAAGAATTCGCCCAGGCCCAAAGCGATTTCGACATAGACTTCGCGGATGTGAAAGGCCAGGAGAATATCAAAAGGGCCCTGGAGATCGCGGCGGCCGGCGGGCATAATGCCATCCTGATCGGCCCGCCGGGTGCCGGGAAGACCATGCTCGCCAAACGCCTACCCACCATCCTTCCGCCCCTGAGCTTACAGGAAGCCCTGGAGACGACGAAGATCTATTCCGTTGCCGGGAAATTGCCGGAGAATACGACACTCATTTCCAAACGTCCGTACCGTTCGCCCCATCATACCGTCAGCGACGCGGCTCTTGTCGGCGGCGGTGGCATACCCCAGCCCGGTGAGATATCGCTGGCGCATAACGGCGTTCTGTTCCTGGATGAACTGCCCGAATTCAAAAGAACGGTGCTGGAAGTGATGCGTCAACCGATGGAAGAAAGAAAGGTCACCATCTCCCGCGCCAAAGTGGCCTTTGATTTCCCGGCCAGTTTCATGCTCATCGCTTCCATGAACCCCTGCCCATGCGGATTCTTCAATCACCCTGAACGCGAATGCACCTGCCCGCCCGGCGCCGTGCAGAAATACCTGAACAAGATATCCGGCCCTTTGCTAGACCGTATTGACCTGCATGTGGAAGTGACGCCGGTGGCTTTCAGTGAACTGTCCTCCGTCCAGGTCTCTGAAAAAAGCAAAGCCATCCGGGAAAGAGTGGTTCGGGCAAGAGAGATACAGGATACCCGCTACAAGGACTGCGAAGGGGTTTATGCCAATGCCCAGATGAGCAGCAGGCAACTGAAGGAGATCTGCATGATCGGCACAACCGGTCAACAACTGCTTAAGACCGCCATGGAAAAACTCAACCTCTCCGCACGTGCTTATGACCGCATACTCAAAGTGAGCCGAACCATCGCCGACCTGGCGGGCAGTGATGATATTAAACCCGAGCACCTGGCTGAAGCGATACAGTACCGGAGCCTGGACCGGCAGGGCTGGGGGGGATGACTCAGGGATCATTTAAAATGTGATTTTCAACAAGAAAACGGGTCATTCAAATCTGCTTGTAAAAGTTGCGACATTGATCTCCAGGAATTAAAGTCTTGCATGACTTTCCGTCATATTTTCCGAACTTGTACGATATTTGATACCTTGATCATCTTCGATCAATCAGACATAAACTATCGGCATGAAAATATTACTCGGTTACCTCAAGCCTTATAAATGGCTGGTGATCCTCACCCTGACCCTGGCCTCCATCAATATCGGTTTTTCGCTCATCGACCCCATCCTGCTGGGCAAGATGATCAACCTGGCCAACGGGCATCAAAGCAGCCAGACGCCTTTTTCCTGGGACCGTTTCTTCAATTCCTTTTCCTGGAACAAGCCGGGCGTTTGGTTCCTGCTGGTCGCGTCCATTTCGGTCGCCATGGTCAGCCGGATCGCCAAGAATTTCCAGGATTATTTCCTGAATGTCATCATCCAGAAATTCGGCGCGAAGGTCTTCACGGACGGACTGCAACATGCCATGAAACTGCCTTACCAGGAATTTGAGGACCAGCGCAGCGGTGAAACCCTCTCCGTGCTCACCAAAGTGAGGACCGACGTGGAGAAGTTCATGATCAATTTCATCAACATCCTGTTCGGGGTGATCGTGGGCGTGGTCTTCGTATTCGTTTACGCCAGCGTATATATTCACTGGAGCGTTCCGGTGGCCTATGTAGTGGGGATCTTTGTACTGACCATGATCACGAACCTGCTGAGCAAGAAGATCAAGATCATCCAAAAGAACATCGTTGGTCAAACCACGGCCCTCGCCGGTTCTACCACCGAATCCTTACGCAATATTGAATTAGTGAAAAGCCTGGGGCTTACCGCCCAGGAAGTGCAAAGGCTGAACAAGAACACCTATAAGATACTCGGACTGGAACTCACCAAGGTCAAACGCATCCGCAGCATCAGTTTCATCCAGGGCACCCTGGTGAATACCCTTCGCCAGGTGATCTTGTTCATTTTAATGTACCTCATTTTCAAAGACCGCATGGATGCCGGGCAACTGGTGACCATGCAGATCTTTTCTTTCTTTGTATTTGGTCCCCTGCAGGAGATCGGCAATATCCTCTTGTCTTATCGGGAAGCCGAGGCTTCGCTTAATAACTTCCATAACCTGATGATCAAGGCGCCGGAGCCGGAACCCGTCGATCCCAAACACCTGGGCAATATTGAAAACCTCTCGTTCAGCTCGGTGGCGTTCCAGCATCAGACAGCTTCTCAAAAAGCGATCAATAACATCAGTTTTGATGTACGGGTCGGTGAAACGGTGGCTTTTGTTGGTCCCAGCGGAAGCGGTAAATCCACTTTGATGAAACTCCTGGTGGGCTTGTACCGGCCGCAAGAGGGAAAGATATTGTACAATGGCCTGGATGAGAATGCCATCCGTTTTGATGACCTCCGGAACCAGATCGGTTTCGTTACCCAGGATACCAACCTGTTCAGTGGCACCATTCGCGAGAACCTCATGTTCGTCAACCCTTCCGCTACGGAAGAGGACCTGGATGATGTGCTTCGGAAAGCCAGTTGTACCAATTTGCTTGAACGCGCCGAAAAAGGCCTGGATACCATGATCGGGGAAGGCGGGTTGAAGTTATCAGGCGGAGAGAAGCAAAGGATCTCCATCGCCCGCGCCCTGCTTCGTAAGCCCCACCTGCTGATCTTCGATGAAGCCACATCGGCACTGGATTCGCTGACTGAAGAAGAGATCACCAATACGATCCGGGACATCTCCTCCCAGAAAGAACAGATCACCATCCTGATCGCACACCGCCTGAGCACCATCATGCATGCCGACAGGATCTATGTACTGGAAAGAGGCGAAGTGGTGGAGACGGGCAATCATGAAAAATTACTCGCCGAAAAAGGACTCTATTACGCGATGTGGCGCCAGCAGATCGGCGAAAGGAAGAAACATTCCTCTGCCTGATCTATACGATGAAAAATAGTTGAAATCCTGAACCAAAACATTAAACACCAAGATCATGGACGCGATCGAACTGTTGGGCATGACCGCCGGGACCATTTCCTCCATCACCTTCCTGCCGCAGGTGATCAAGACCTGGCAAACAAAATCGGCGAAAGACATTTCCCTGTGGATGTTCCTGCTGGTCACTCTCAGCGTGATACTCTGGCTCGTCTATGGCATTTTCCTCAAAAGCGTTCCCATCATCTATACCAACAGCGCGGTATTGCTCATGTCGCTGGTCATGCTGTATTTCAAATGGAAATTCGATAAGTGAGTATGTTAACCACAGATGGCCACAGATTGAATTCGACAGATTAACACAGATTTCATTAATAATCCAATTTAACTGTGCCAATCTGTGTAACCAATTCTGTGGCCATCTGTGGTTATATAATCTTTGCCAAAGGCAAAGTATTATAAAGTTTATCTTTGTCCCATGAACGACGGCCAAAGTCCCAAGCCCAATTACCTCTGGAGTATATTTACCATGAAATGTCCCCGGTGCAGACAGGGTCAGATGTTCAAAGACCATAATCCCTATGGCAGGCTAAGCCTGAAGCATATTTTCGACATGCCGGATCATTGCCCGGTATGCCGTCAGAAATACGAACTGGAGAATGGATTCTGGTATGGAACAGGATATGTCAGCTATGCCCTGGCGGTGGCCCTTTCGGTGACCACCTTTGTGGCCTGGCTCGTGCTGATCGGTGTTTCGGTTGATGATAACCGGATCTTCGCCTGGCTCATTTTCAATATCGTCCTCTTGCTGCTCATTCAACCCTGGCTCATGCGGCTGAGCAGGGTCATCTACCTCTATTTTTTCGTGAGTTATGATCCGTATCACGAAAAGAACAAGCCGAAGGAATTTGATTGAGGGTTCCCCGTTTTTATGAATATCAGTCTTCCGGGTTCTTGAAAATATCCGTGAAGATGTTCTCCTTGCTGAGTTCTTCAATATCGCTCAGTTCCAGTTCAATGGCCCGGGTGCTTTTATTGATCTCCAGGAGTGAAAGCAGGATGGATAATAAAAGAAAGAGCAGGCTCCCCGCGAAGATCCAATGCGCCATCGTCATCCAGTTCCGGTATATGACATACATGCACAGTACGCAACAGAGAAAACTCATCACGCCGAATCCCTGCATGTAACGGATGAGATTGAGACGGGAACGGATATTCCTGATCTGGTTGAGGATGTTCTTTTCTTTTTCACCCCGGTTGTATTCTTCATGCAGTTTACGCACCAGGGAGGCGAGTGACAAAAAGCGGTTCGTATAAGCCAGCATCAGCAACGTGATGGCCGGGAACAATAAGGCCGGGGTGTTAATGTTGATCTCGATCATGATTATTCGTAAAGTTAACTTTTAGGTTTTATGATCTTGAATGAGTGTTTCCATTGTAAAATGCATGCTGTATTTCTGGAAGCCCGGTCAGGTCATTTGCTAATTGTCAGTCAGAGCTTGTCGAAGACCTGAGTTTGTCGAAGACCGGTCATTTTTTCGCTCTTCTTTTCTCCATCCATTTTTGAAACTTCCAGCTCAGCCAGGCACTGCCCGCACCCACTACGGCGCCAGCCAGTACATCGCTCGGATAATGCACGCCCTGGTACATGCGGGCCCAGGCCACGCTGCCGGCGAACAGGTAGGACGGCGCGATGAGATACCATTTGCGGTAACGCAGGGCAACGGAAGTGGCCAGCTCAAATGCCGCTGAAGTATGTCCTGAAGGGAAAGACAGCCCTCCGCTTTCATCATCCCTTTTTACAATATAGGAATAAGTTTCAAAGGGCCGCTTCCGGTCTACCAGGTGCTTGACCGACGTGGTGATGATGGCAGAAGTCACATAACCGGCCGCCATGTAAAGGGCGTCCCTTTTCAGTTTGTTATCATGGGTGATGAACCCGGTAATGGCGATACCGGCCGGCACGGCGATGCTCAATGCCGTTACCGATGAGGCGTTGAGCTCGAGGTATTTATTTTTGAAATTGGTCTCATGCCGGTTGATCGGTTTGAGTAATTCCACATCCAGAGTGGGTGTTTGCCCGGAAGAGGTCAGAACGAGCATATGCATGAACAACAGGATCGCCACTCTTGCCATTGAAACAGGTTTATGGTTTATATTGCAAGATAAACCAAAGCCAACTTAATTGCCCTGATGAATAAAGGCCTGCTTTTTAAACTCCATATGTTCACCGGTCTTGTCTCCGGTGTTTTTATTTTCATTATCTGCCTTTCCGGTTCCCTATTGGTCTTTCATGCCAACTATAACCATATGCTTCAGCCGGCAGTTGAAGTCAGTGACCAGCCGCTGCTCACCCTCGACAGCGCCTATTCTTCGGTGAAGCGGAACTACCCCAAAGCACAGATCAGTCATGGTGAACTCCCCGGTTCTGTGAATGAACCTTTTGTGTTTAACCTTTACGATTCCGTTTATCAGAGCGGTTCTAAAACTTTCCCCGTTTTCGTTCACCCTCAAACGGGTGTAACAATGGGCTTTGTGCCAAACCGTCTGTCCTTCATGAACTGGCTGTCGGTATTGCACAGTTCCTTTCATGCCGGAAAAAAAGGGGAATGGTTACTGGGACTGATGGCCGGGCTCTTTTTGCTGAGCCTCATATCGGGCTGCATTCTTTACCGGCACTCTGTATTCGATACCCTGCTTTTCAGGAAACCGATCTGCCGGAAAGGAAACCTTCACCAGGTCATTGGCACCTGGGCCCTGCTCTTCAACCTGGTGATGGGCATAACGGGTTTCTGGATGCAGCGTTATGTTTTTAAAAGTTCATTCTATCAATCATCTGATTATAAAACTATCTTGACCCCTTCCCCTTCTTTGTCTTACAATTTTGATTCTGCTTATCAACGGATCCGGGAAAAATACCCCGACTTCACCGGACGCGTGGTTTATTTTGCCCAGTCATCCAAAGGCAAGACCGCCGTTTACGGAAGCAACCGGTTCAATTCCTTCATCCACTCAAAAAAATTCGCCGATGCGGTGATGCTGGACAGCGCCGGCCAAATCGCCCGGACCGCTTTTGTGAACGAGATCGATGCCGATAGCCGGTTTGATATCATCAATGCCCAGGTTCATTACGGTCAGTTTGGTGGCTTGCCGGTAAAGATCATCTATGGACTGTTTGGTATGACCGGAGCTTTGCTGAGCATCACCGGGTTCGTCCTATGGTTCCGCAGAAAAAAGCATTGACAGCGACGAAGTACGGTCTTAGTACTTCACCCATTGGTAACTGATGGGGATATTCAGTTTAAGACTGAAATTCCGGCCCATGTTGAAAACGCCTTTTCTGCCGGTAGCCAGATTCTCAGAAGCGTATTTAAGCCGGCTCAGGTGATTCTGGTAAGCCACATCTCCCAGGTTGATGGCACTGAAGCCCAGGCTGAAAAGGGTTCTGCCTTTTTTTGTAGTGAGATCCGCACCGATACCGCCATTCAGTAAACAGTATCCTTTTGTTTCAGTCTCGGTGTTGTAAGCGGAGAACACCTGTTTCTTTGAAAAGGTATTATTGATCTCGAAGCTGATATAAAAATTGCGGATCCATTTATCCAACCGGTTAAAACTTCCCCTGAATTCAGTATTCAGTTTAGTGGCCGGAATGAAAGGCATGTTGTGATCATTTTCGATGGCATCCGGAAAACGACCGTCAACCAGTGAGAAAGTATTCAGGATATGCAGCCAGTCCAGCGGATGAGGATGGATGTCCAGCGTGGCTTCCAGCCCGGCCATGGTCGCTTTGCGCTGGTCGAACTGAAAGGCGGAAAGGTTTTGCCCGTTTACAGTCACCAGGGAATCGCCGCCACCGGTTGATTGTAATTTCCGGTAAAAAATAAAATGGCTGAACCGGTTATAAAAAGCAGAGATGCCCAGCGAGATGTGTTCGGCGTTATATTCAAGTCCCGCGTCAAACTGCAGGCTGGTCTCGCTTCTTAAACCACGGCTTCCATATTCATAACGCAATGTGCCTTCATGTGCTCCATGGGAAGCGAGTTCCGAAAGACTTGGCGCCCGGAAGCCCCGGGCCATGTTGATCTTCAGGTTAATGGTTTCTGTTAACTGCGCGGCCATGCCCAGACTTCCTGAAAAATTGGAATAATTCTTTTTGAAAGCCAGCCCTTTGATTTGATTTCCATCCAGCAGATCCCCGGAGTTGATCATTCGGTTGTCGTAACGTAAGCCACCGCTGAAAGTCATTTTGCCAATGGATTTCTGTGTGTAAATATAAATGCCGAGGTCAAAGAGCCGGTAATCCGGGATCAGTTGTTCAACACCCTTGTTTTTGTTTTGCTGAATCATGCCGTTGAGGCCGATGGAATTCTTCCATCCCTTGTTTTCGGCGAAATGAAATTGCGCGGTATAGGTGATTGTCCTGAGATCGAAGTAAAGCGAACGTTCTGCGGGATCATCCGCATTGCCGAATTCTTCGCGTTGGTTTTGCTGATAACCCAGGTTCAGTTTAAGGCTGTTCCTGTTCAGTTTGATGTTATTGTCGGAGGCGATCTTGAAATGCCTGATCTGCTGGTAGGGGATCATCGGTTCGGTGGAACTGAAATCCCGCCCGCTTGCTGGGACTTCATTTCCACCC
Organism: Chitinophagaceae bacterium; assembly: GCA_016721725.1. Lineage (GTDB taxonomy): Bacteria > Bacteroidota > Bacteroidia > Chitinophagales > Chitinophagaceae > Ferruginibacter. The sequence continues at coordinate 1,535,142 of JADKHN010000001.1, forward strand.
GGCAGGACCTTGATGAAACGGCCATTCGCGTCGCGTTCACCTTCGATCAGTCCGGCCCTGAGATTGAAACGGCTCACCAGTAAATGGCTGAATCCCCACTTTCCGTTATAGCCGACATAGCCGCCCAGGTTATTCTCCCGGAATTTGGAATTGAAGACCCGGCCATCATATCGGTTCCGGTAATCAGCCGCTGCTTTATTGGAGCTGTAGAGGTTCCAGTTGAAACCGTTCAGGTTGGCGCCGATGTTGGCGTTAAGGGTCCGCAGATTGTTGTTGGATTGATAGTTGCCCGAGATATTGGCTTTGAGGGAATTCATGGGCAAGGGTACATTGGTGATGATATTGACCACACCCGCCATGGCATCGCTGCCATAAATGATGGATGCCGGTCCTTTCAGCAATTCGATCTTGTTCACACTGGCCTCATCGATCTCAATGCCGTGCTCATCACCCCATTGCTGGCCTTCCTGACGAACGCCGTCATTGATGGTCAGTACCCGGTTGTAACTCAATCCCCGGATCACCGGTTTTGAAATGGCCGGACCCGTGGCGAGGGTGGATACGCCCCCGATCCGGATCAGTGATTCAATGATATTGGAAGAAGGGTTGTGAAAAAAATCGGTCTTACCCAAAACCGAAACGGCAAAAGGTACTTTCTTCAATTGCGTGGCCCCGGTGACCCCGGTAACGATCACGGCGTTATTTTCAATGATCGATCCGCTGAGTATGAAATCCCTCCGGGTATCATTCACGATGTCTATATTTTCAATCACCGTGTTATAACCGATATGCGAGATCTCCACGAGGTGTTTCCCTTCGGGAATATTCCGGATCATGAAATTTCCGTAAACGTCTGAAGAACTGCCCGACCTGATGTCAACGATCAGCACAGAAGCACCCTGGATGGGAGCTCCTGTTTTAGCATCGGTGATCCGTCCCGAAAAACTGCCTGTCAGTTTATGTATACTAAAAGGAGAAGAACTGGTGGCAAGTTCACGTGCTGTGCTCTCCACAGCAGAATTCAATATAAAGAGCAGCAATAAAATGAAAGTGAATTTCGGTCTCATACATTTTTTCTTATGTTGGAAAACGGGAAGTCCCGGTATTTGATTACCGTTCAGTTCATGCCACACAGGTCTGCCCTAAGGCAAAAAGTGGCTTAGCTGGTTACTGGCGGACCGCGTAAAGAAAAAAGAAATGGAGAAGCCGAGCGATAAGCGCTTTGAAGTCTTTCGGTTTGCGCTGGATAGTGAGCATCCCTTTTCAGTAGACAGGGATCCAAAAAAGCCGTGAATGGGGATTCCGCTACGATTTGGTCGGTAGGGCAATGGGTTAAAACATGACTGATGTGCTGTTGGTCATTGGACGGGATAACGCCCCGGGAATCCTCATGCGAAGCGAACCATTGGTGTAAATAATACCTGGGCGTAATGCTGAAACTGAACAGGAACAGCAACACGATACCGGTAAAAGTTCTTATGACGGGAAGCGGTTTCAATATTTGTTACAATGTTGCAAATATACATTTTTTTACCGGAACAAGTGGGTTTAACCGTTCCATTTTCTATAGCGGCTTGAGCTGATCAATGACCGGGTATCGTTCCTGGCTGCAAAAGCAGTGACCCGGGTATATCCGTCATCCGCTTCGTATTCGAACTGGATCGTAAAAGGTTCGAGCATTTGGGCGGCATAGAGCTTTCCCTTCAAAGCAGAATCGGTCAATTCAAATTGAAAAGTAACCGGTGTGGTCAGTGTATTGATAAATCGGAGGTCTTTGTAACCATATACAACGGTTGCATCACTACCCAGTGGCGTGAACCGTTCTTCTTCGGAATAAATATCCAGGCTGTGCGGGTGTCTTTCCAGGATGTTCAGTCCGGCGTGGAGCGCCAGGTAATAGATCAGTCCCGACAACTGGCACAAACCGCCGCCCACTTCTTCCTGGAGTTGACCATTGATGATGGTGCGGCTTTTTTGATAACCGTTTTTTTTTGACGGGTCACCCACCAGGTGCCAGAAAGAAAAGACCTGGCCGGGACAGATCTGCAGGCCATCCAGTTTGTTCAACGCGATGGAGAGGTTTTGTTTTTTCGCCAGGGCTGATGCGGCGGATTTAAGGGGTTGGGTAATGGACTTGACCAGGTTGACGGGTATTTCAGTTGACCTGCGCAGGTCCATTTTTCTCCGATCGCCGTTTAACAGATCCCTGCCATAACGCAGACGGATCTTAATATAGCGCTTTATATAGTATGGAATAAATCGCCTGATGGCCTGCATGCATCATTTTTTATTCGTGTATTCGGCTTTGTCCATTTGCGAAACGGTTTTAAAACTACCGTCCGCCATTTTCACTTTGCCATGATGAATGCCTGCGGGAACGATCTCTCCTACACCAACCAGGTCTTCGGGTTTATACTTATAAGTTTCGGTTTCAGCCGGCCATATGAAAATTTTACGGCCGTCTTTGGGATTATTTTTTGCTTTGGCAGCTGCCGGTTCTTTATCGCCTTTGACCCATGCCGGTCCGGGTGCCTGCGGGAACCGGCCAACACCATAGTTGGTACGTGGTTTCACCACCAGCTGATAATCCAGCTTGCCGCTGTTGGTACCGCCGTTCAATTCAACCAGATCAAAGCCTGTTGGCGTTTGATTTACGATGGTCACTCCGTTGAAATAAAGCATATTCACAGGGGTACAAAATACCCGGATCGGGTTTTGTGCATCTATGAAGACCACATCGGCCAGGATCGGATCCAGGTCTACATGCGCCTTTCCATTTACGAGGGTCACGGATCCGTAATCCTGGTACCAGTATTCCGGTGATTCAGGACAGGTTAGGGTCACCCTGCCATGGTTGGGTGTGGGAACTATTTCGGCGACTGTACCCAAACCGGTGATCTTGGTCGCACCAAATCCATCATTGCCCCCAACATAAGCATATCCGATATTCGTGCCTGCATAATTATTCCCTTCAAAATAACCGCCAATGGTAAACCCACTGGTACAAAATGAACGACCTACAATTCCAATGGCATCTTCAAATTGCGAATTGGCCAAGCCATTGACACCAACCGTATACCCCGGGTTCCCGGTTGTGGTTCCCCGGTTGCTGTAACCATAAACGGCGTTCTTAAATGCGCCGGCGCCCATGGTTGAACTGGTATTATTCAACTGGGCATAAACTGCAGATGGATTAAAGGTAGCACTGGAATTATCCACCAGGTTATAACTGGCTAACCAGACGGAAGAGAAATTGATGTTTGCGGCTACGGTGGCAGCCCCCGAAGATGCGGCATAGGAAGACGTATAACCAGCTAATGCATTGGTCGCATAAACGCCGGAACCTTGTACGGCACCAGCAGTTCCCACCACAAAATTGGTCTCATAACCCAGCCAGCCGCCGATATTGGGGGAACGTCCATATAGGGCATCGCCAGAAGCGTTATAAACTTCCATTTTTTGCGTACCCGGTGCAGTGGGTGTAGTGACTCCGATGAGTAATTTCTGCGCATTGGTCATGCGGAATGCTTCCGTATTGAATGTTCTGAATGCCACATCAACGTTATCGGTACTTCCTACGAAATTGGGTGTGGCCGGGGAAGTGCCGGCATTGCCGGTGATCGACCAGTTTGTACTGGTGCTGATGATGATCCAGGCTCCGCTCCGGTAGATGTAAAGGCCAACCGGGGCATCGGTTTGATAAACCATCAAACCTTCGGCAGGTGAAGCGATAGCTGTCCGTTGGGCTGATGTCATCCGAGGGATCAACAGGCCCTTGGTGGTACTGGTCACATCCAGCATGGCGCTGGCAGCGGCAGGGGCACCGGAAGCGTTCACTGCCAGGCTTTGGCCTATGGAGTTTTGAATGTATATAAAAGGCAAAGCAAAAAGCAGGAATGTTTTCTTCATAAAAAATTGTCAGTCTAAAGGATGGAGTTGTTTCTGGCCTGAAATATACTTTATTTTTTTCACGGCTGAGAAAGCGTTTAATCGATCTGTTGTCCTCGATGGTTTCGATTCTATGAAATTCCATTAACTTCAAAGGCAAATCACTGCCATGCCAAAGTTCATCCTTGCGCTCGACCAGGGTACCACCAGTTCCCGGGCCATTGTCTTCGATCATGGTGGATCGATCATCGCCACCGCACAAAAAGAATTCACCCAATTCTTCCCGCAACCGGGATGGGTGGAACATGATGCCCAGGAGATCTGGAGTACGCAGTTAGGCGTTGCCGTGGAAGCCATTTCCATGGCCGGGTTATCGCCAGAAGACATCGCCGCTATCGGAATCACTAACCAACGCGAGACCACCGTGGTCTGGGAAAGGGCTTCTGGCAAACCGGTTTATCATGCCATCGTCTGGCAGGACAGAAGGACGGCCGCTTTTTGCGATGAACTCAAGTCCCAGGGCCTGGACTCGCTGATCCGCGACAAGACTGGCCTGGTCATCGACGCCTATTTTTCAGCCACCAAGATCAGGTGGATCCTGGATAACGTTGCCGGAGCCCGGGAAAAAGCGGAAAAAGGGGAATTGTGTTTTGGCACGGTTGACAGCTGGCTGGTCTGGAACCTGACCAAGGGACAGGTACACGTAACCGATGTATCCAACGCTTCCCGTACCATGTTATGCAATATCCATACCGGGCAATGGGATGGTGAACTGGAAAAGGTCTTCGGCATACCCGGTTCCATGTTACCCCAGATCCGCAGCAGCAGCGAAGTGTACGGTACCACGCAGAATATCCTCACGGCACATCATATTCCGATCGCCGGGATCGCAGGCGATCAGCAGGCGGCCTTATTCGGACAAATGTGCACTCATCCCGGGATGGTCAAGAATACCTATGGCACCGGATGTTTCATGCTGATGAATACCGGTGAAAAACCGGTGGCTTCCCGGAACAACCTGCTGACCACCATCGCCTGGAAAGTGAATGGGATCACGCACTATGCCCTCGAAGGCAGCGTGTTCATCGCCGGCGCGATTGTGCAGTGGTTAAGGGACGGACTCCGGATGATCGATCAGTCCCCGGATGTGGAAGAGCTTGCGTCCAGGACTTCCGGAAATGAAGGCGTATATATCGTACCGGCCTTTACCGGTCTCGGCGCGCCTCACTGGAACCAGGACGCAAGGGGTACCATCGTCGGGATCACCCGGGGCACCGAAGCTTCGCATATTGCCCGGGCCGCACTGGAAAGCATCGCCTATCAAACGATGGACGTATTGAAGGCCATGGAAGCCGATTCAGGCATTTCCATCCGGGAATTGCGCGTGGATGGGGGAGCCACGGCCAATCAACTGCTCATGCAGTTCCAGAGCGACCTCTTGAATACCCGCGTGGTTCGACCGGCAATAACGGAAACCACCGCGCTGGGCGCCGCTTACCTGGCCGGACTGGCTGTTGGTTACTGGAACAATATCGATGAGATACAGGCCCAGTGGAAGGCCGAAACGACTTTCGAGCCCGCTATGGGAACAGAAGAAAGGACAAAACTAGACCAGGGCTGGCAAAGGGCCGTTCGGGCGGCGATCGCCTGGGCCAATGATCAATGAATGAGATAAAAGAACAACTAAAACCAACTGAATATGCAAATCTTCCTTTTTGAAATGATCGGAATGGCCTTTCTCATTTTGCTGGGCAATGGGGTTGTAGCCAATGTGGTCTTATCTAATACTAAGGGCCAAAACAGCGGATGGATCGTGATCACTTTTGGCTGGGCCATCGCTGTTTTTGCCGGGGTTTATATTTCCGCGGCCAAAAGCGGCGCCAATCTCAATCCGGCTGTGACCCTGGCTTTTGCCGTTTTAGAGCGGACCCCCTGGTCGGATGTTCCCGCATTCATCGCAGGTCAATTTGCCGGGGCCATGGTGGGTTCATTATTGGTTTGGTTGTCTTATAAAAAGCATTTCGACCTGACCGAAGATGCCGATGCCAAGATGGCGGTATTCTGCAACAGTCCGGCCATTCCCAATATTCCCTTTAACCTCATTACGGAGGTCATCGGAACCTTCGCCCTCGTTTTCGGTGTCCTGTTCATCACCGGGGCCGAGATAAAACTGGGCTCCCTGGACGCTTTACCCGTGGCCTTGCTGGTCCTGGGCATTGGCTTGAGCCTGGGCGGTCCAACCGGCTATGCCATCAACCCGGCCCGTGACCTGGGGCCGCGGATCATGCACTTCCTGCTACCGATCCCGGGTAAAAGGGACAGCAACTGGGGATATAGCTGGATACCGGTTTTGGGGCCTTTGACCGGTGGGATGCTGGCCGCTTTGGTGTTCAAATTGCTGTAAAAACAGGGGGGGATGCATCGGGTATAAAAAAATACCGTTCTAATTTTTAATTCCAGCCGTCAAGCCTTACCTTTGCGGCTCGAAAATCAAACCTCACATTTTATGGCCAATACCGGTAAAGTAAAATCAGTCATCGGCGCCGTTGTTGACGTTCAGTTCGACAACGACAGCAAGCTCCCTGAAATTTTGAATGCGCTTGAGATCAAGCGGGATAACGGCGATACGCTGGTGCTTGAAGTACAGCAGCACCTGGGTGAAGACAGTGTTCGTACCATCGCTATGGATGGTACCGAAGGCCTGGTTCGCGGGATCCAGGTAGTGGATACAGGAAAGCCGATCGCGATGCCGGTGGGTGACGCGATCAAGGGCCGTTTGTTCAATGTGACCGGCGACGCCATCGACGGACTGCCGCAGGTGAGCAAGGTTGGAGGTCGTCCCATCCACGCCAAACCGCCATTATTCGAGAATCTGAGTACAGCCAATGAGATCTTATATACCGGTATCAAAGTCATCGACCTGATCGAACCCTATGCAAAGGGTGGTAAGATCGGATTGTTCGGTGGAGCCGGTGTGGGTAAGACCGTATTGATCCAGGAGCTGATCAACAATATCGCGAAGGCTTATAGTGGCGTATCCGTTTTCGCCGGTGTGGGTGAGCGTACCCGTGAAGGAAATGACCTGATGCGTGAGATGATCGAAGCCGGGATCATGAACTACGGCGAAAAATTCAAACACAGTATGGAAGAAGGTGGCTGGGACCTGAGCTCAGTGAATATGGAAGACCTTAAAGAGTCCAAAGCGACCTTCGTGTTCGGCCAGATGAACGAGCCGCCCGGAGCCCGTGCCCGTGTGGCATTGAGCGGTCTGACCGTAGCGGAATATTTCCGTGATGGCGACGGCCAGGGCCAGGGTAAGGATATCCTCTTCTTCGTGGACAATATCTTCCGTTTCACCCAGGCGGGTTCCGAGGTATCGGCCCTGCTGGGACGTATGCCATCAGCCGTGGGTTACCAGCCAACGCTGGCCACTGAGATGGGACTGATGCAGGAAAGGATCACCTCTACTAAAAACGGTTCGATCACTTCCGTACAGGCGGTTTACGTACCGGCGGATGACCTGACCGATCCGGCACCTGCGACCACTTTCGCTCACCTTGACGCGACCACGGTATTGAGCCGTAAGATCGCGGATCTGGGTATCTATCCGGCGGTGGATCCTTTGGATTCCACTTCCAGGATCCTCACCCCGTTGATCGTGGGCGACGAGCATTATAATTGCGCCAACCGCGTCAAGCTGATCCTTCAGCGTTATAAGGAATTGCAGGATATTATCGCCATCCTCGGTCTGGATGAATTGAGCGACGATGACAAACTGGTGGTATCCCGCGCCCGTAAAGTGCAGCGCTTCCTGTCTCAGCCCTTCTTCGTGGCGGAGCAGTTCACCGGTCTGAAAGGGGTGCTGGTTCCCATCGAAGACACCATCCGTGGTTTCAACGCCATTATGGACGGAGAAGTGGATGAATATCCTGAAGCCGCTTTTAACCTGGTGGGTACACTGGAAGACGCGATCGAAAAAGGCAAGAAACTGATGGAAGCCGCTAAAGCTTAATTTGACGATTTGAAAATTCGGAGATGCAAAGTGTTCTCATCTTCAAATCAGCAAATCACCAAATCATTAAATTGTATTTATGGTTCTTGAAATATTAACTCCCGAGCAAAAGATCTTCAGTGGCGATGTATATGGCGTACAACTGCCGGGCATCGGCGGTTCATTTGAAGTGCTCGACAAACACGCGCCGATGGTGAGTGCCCTGAAAGAGGGTCAGCTCAAGATCCTGAAGGATAAGTCTGAAACGGCGGTCTATACCATTAAAAGCGGTTTCATCGAAGTGCTGAATAACAAGGTGACCGTTTTGGTGGAAGGCGCTGTGGAGAAATGAACCTAAACGAATTTTTTCCAAACCCGTGCGAATGCGCGGGTTTTTTTATGTCCTAGAACTGGTGTTTGAGCTGAACATAGCTCCAGGCGCAAAAAGGCAGGATGACAAAGACGGTCAGCCACCACCATCCGCAGAAGAAGCAGGCAACCAGCAGGGAGAGGAGTGCCAGGTAAACGGGATACAGGAGGAAGAGCATGCCCATGACGACGGAATCATAATGCCCGGGTTCTTTCATGCCATGGCGTGCGACATACCTGACCGGCAGATATAGGGGGGCATTCAACAGGAAACCCAGCAGGGCCGGGAAGAACAGCAGTATTTTTTTTATGGGCGATTGGGGAACCTGAAATGTTTTCTTCACGGTTTCCCGGTCTTCAGAGGGAATTTCGATGACCAGTTCCTTCAGTTGGTTGCGAAGTTTTTCATTGAAATCCAGCAGTCCCTTGCCCTCGCCCATGTTCCAGGTCACCTGGTCTGCATCGATCACCGTCCCGAAATTCAGTATAATGTTCTTGCCGAATGTGGTGAAGGAACTGTAGTTGATACCGGCGGGTATGACCTTCAGGGGAATGCCTTCCTGCCAGCTGCTGATGGCCAGCCGGGCTGTCCCTTTTTTCAAAGGCCGCAGGTGCCATTCATTGATGCACCGGCCTTCGCTGAAGATCAAAACGATCCCGTTCTTTTTGAAGACCTCTTTGCAGGCATCAAAGGTCTTGTAATTGTGTTCCAGGTTCTCAACGCCTTCACTGACGCGGTAGACCGGGAACATGTTCATTGACCTCAGCAACCGGGCATAGAATTTTTTTCCAAAGGCGTCGCCCCGGGCCAGGGAAAAGACGGGTTGTTTGAACAGGGTGGCGATCACGATGGCATCCAGGAATGAATTGGGATGGTTACAGGCGATGAGGGCCGGCCCTTTGACGCCGAGCATGTCTTTGGGATGGATGGACAGCCGCCTGGCGTAGATCCAGAGTACGAACTTGGCGGGTATTTTTAACAGGGCGTAAAGCAACCGTTTTTTTTGGGAAGATAGGATTAATTCAGTTGCGGGTCAATGGGGAAATTGATCATCATTTCATAGTCGCCTCCCAGTTCTTTCAGGCTGCCTTTCCAGATCTCGCTGTGCAGGGTATTGAAGACCAGTTTGCGGTTAGCCGATACGGTAAGCCAGCTTTTCTCCTCCATTTCCTCGTTGAGCTGGCCGTCGCCCCATCCGCTATACCCGAGGAAGAACTTGATCTTGTCGGGTTGGATGAGCTTCTCTTTGAGCAGGGCCGTCACCGTTTCAAAATCGCCGCCCCAGTAAATGCCTTCGCCGACCGGGATGGCATCGGGTATCAGGTCGGGATACTGGTGCAGGAAATGAAGGGTATCCTGTTGAACCGGCCCACCAAAATAAACTGGCCAGGAACAGCCTTCGAGTTCAGGTATCAGTTCATCGAGCCTGGGTTTGACCTGCTTGTTCAATACAAAACCAAAACTCCCCTGGTCGCGGTGTTCGCATAAAAAGACCACGGTCCGGATGAATGAAGGATCTTTCAGGAACGGGTCCGCGATCAATAATATGCCGGGAGCTGGGTTGATCATATACCTAAAATAAACTTTTTCGATTAAATTCAATATCGCCTGTGTATTTTTTGGCGCCATGTTCTAAACCTTAGTTAAATTTAAGCTCCTGAGTAACCAGATTATTTTACTCGCCCCGACTGATTTACCTTTACAGCGATGAAAAAGATCTTCCCGGTCATCACCATATTGATCCTGCTTTCCCTGCTGGGACTGATCTTCTTTCAGTTCCTCTGGATCAAGAGCGCCCGTGACGCGAAGGATAAACAGGTGGAGGAGAACATCATCCGTGCCATGGGCGATGCCGCCATGATGCTTACCCAGGAGCGTTCTTCCATCATCCCGATGACCAAGAAGAGCGACCTCCTGTTCCCCAGCGATAAACTGCAGTTGCAATATTTCAAGCCCTCGATCATCCAGCGTTTTTCGCATGACGAGATACACGAGATAATCCGGCGGGCCTTTAACAAGAACAATCTCCGGAATTATCCCTTTGAATTCCTGGTGTCCAGCAATTCACTTACCGGGGAACGGATGATGACCGAGAACTATTACCGCCTGTACAGTGATTCGGCCAATAACAAGAATCATGTGATCATACTGGAACCGCAAAGCGGCAGCAGTTTTGAGAACCTGGTCAGGGAAGAATACCTCTCCGTGATCGTTCCGCACCAGACCTCGATCGTCTGGAAAGAGATGATCTGGTTCATCATCGGAGCCATCTTGTTCACCCTCATCATCACGACCGCTTTCTTCATCACGATACGCACCCTCCTGAAGCAAAAGAAACTGAGTGAGATCAAGTCGGATTTCATCAATAATATGACCCACGAATTCAAAACACCGCTGGCCACCATATCCCTGGCTGTGGATGCGCTGAAGAATGAAAAGGTCAGGTCCAATCCCGAAAAGACCAATTATTTCACCGGGATCATCAAGGAAGAGAATAAGCGGATGAACAAACAGGTGGAGACCATCCTGCAGGCCGCACTGCTTGATAAGCAGGAGATACAACTCAACCTGAAAAAAATGTCTGCACACGATATGATCGTCAGTGCGCTGAACAATATCCATTTGCAGGTGGAAGAAAAACAAGGTAAGCTGGAAGTGCACATGGATGCGGAAAAAGACCTGATCATGGCCGATGAAGTGCATTTCACCAACCTCATCAACAACCTGCTCGACAACGCGGTGAAATATTCAAAAGAGAATCTCTGTATCAAACTAAGCACCCAGAACACGGGCAACCAACTTCGCATCCGCATCGAGGACAACGGGATCGGCATGAACCGGGAGACCCTGAACCGAATATTCGAAAAATTCTACCGGGCACATACCGGTAATGTACATAATGTGAAGGGTTTTGGCCTTGGACTCAGTTATGTGAAAACCATGGTGAATGCTCATCGCGGTACCATCAAGGCGGAAAGCGTGCTGGGTAAAGGAAGCACATTCATCATCAACCTGCCCCTGGCAAAATAGATCTCCGGGTACATCCTTTCTGCAGCGCCGGACTATGCTCCATCGAAAAGCACTTACTACTGGAATCAGACCTTATTTAAATGGCTTCTTTTTGATCAGTTCAGTCCTCAGCTGGACCGGATTTCCTTCTATCCAACCACCCGGTTCAAAGTAATCCACAGTAATCCACAGCTATCCACATTGAATGCACAGGGGTTTTGCCCCAAATCAACCTCAAAGCCAATGCCTGTTTGAGCCCCGCGTATGGGGATAAAAAAGAATATCCCAAAATTGTTCTAAAAGTGGGAAAAAGTGTTATTTTGTGGAGGTTTATGTTTTATTTGGTCTAAATAATTGAAAATGATAGGTTTTCTTGGTGAATATGAGGCTACTGTTGACGCTAAAGGTCGCTTCCTTTTACCGGCAGGCTTTAAAAAGCAACTGCCGGAAGAAGGGGGGAACCAGTTTGTCATCAACCGGGGCTTCGAAAAATGCCTCACCCTGTACCCGCTCCAAAGCTGGGAACCTATTTTTTCCTCCATCAGCAAACTGAATGATTTTGACCCAAAGGTACGCGAATTCCGACGCTACTTTTTGAACGGGGCCACCCAGTTGGAGCTGGATACCGCCGGGCGGCTCTTATTACCGAAAAACCTGACCGAACATGCGGGTCTGGAGAGGGACATCGTGCTGGTCTCGGCGGTCAATAAAATTGAGATCTGGGATAAAAGTAAGTATAAACAGTTCTTTGAAACCTTTACACCACAGTCTTTCAGCGACCTGGCGAACGAGGTGATGAACAAGGGCGGCCAGTTGAACGGTTGACAAAACATGGGAAGCGATAAGATCATACCTGCTGTCAACGGATCAACGGGTCAGTCTGCCGGTTATCACGTACCGGTCCTGCTGAAAGAAGCGATCGATGGATTGAACATCAGACCCGGTGGCATCTATGTGGATTGCACATTTGGCGGCGGCGGACACAGCCGGGCCATCTTGCAGCACTTGAACAGCCAGGGAAAACTACTGGTATTCGACCAGGATGAGGATGCCCGGCGTAACCTGTCCGATGACCCGCGAATGGTCTTCATCCCGCAGAATTTCCGGCACCTCCAGCGCTTTCTCCGCTTACACAAAGTGCAGCGGGTGGATGGCATACTCGCCGATCTCGGCGTATCCAGCCACCAGTTTGATGAAGCGGGACGAGGATTCTCAACCCGTTTTGATGCCGATCTGGATATGCGGATGGATCAACGGTTGACCCTGACCGCTGCCGACCTGCTCAATCAACAAACTGAATCGCAATTGCACAAGCTGTTTGAACAATACGGAGAAGTGACCAATGCCCGGACCCTGGCCCGAACCATTGTTCAAAAAAGGGCGATCACGCCCTTCCGGACGATCAACGAATGCAAGCATGCCCTGCATGATGTGGTGAAAGGGAACCCTCAAAAATACTTTGCCCAGGTATTTCAGGCGCTGCGTATAGCGGTGAATGATGAGTTGGGAGCCTTGCAGGACCTGCTCATACAAGTGCCCGACGTGTTGAACCCCGGTGGCCGCGTGGCTATAATCACCTTTCATTCACTGGAAGACAGATTGGTAAAGAATTTTTTCCGGAATGGCAGTCTTGCCGCACCGGAAGCAGATGAGGTATATGGTACCCGGACCGAGAATCCGCTTACCATCATCACAAAAAAACCCCTGGTGGCAACACCGGATGAAATAAAGACTAACCCCAGGGCCCGGAGCGCCAAACTCAGGGTGGCGGAAAGAAAATAAAAACTATGAACATGCAGGAAGACTTGCAGCAGGAGGAACAACAGCCGGGTCAGAAATTCGACTGGAAAAAATTGCTCAGCCATCAATGGGTGGCGAGGAATATCCCTTTCTTCCTGTTTCTCTCTTTCCTGGCCGTACTCTATATCTATAACGGGCATTATTCAGACAAGCTGGTCAGAAGGATCAGCGCCACGGAGAAACACATCAAGGAACTGGAATACGAATACAAGACGATCAAAAGTGATGTGATATTCAGAAGCAAGGCCAGTGAGCTGGTAAAAGCGGTGGAACCCCTGGGATTGAGGGAATTGACCGCGCCTCCGGTGATGCTGACCGATAGCGTGGCAAAAACAGAGTGAGGAAGTGCCGAAAAGAAAAGTTCTGGTAAACAACTATAAAGCGGTTCTAAAACCTTGGATGTAAAAAAAGACATATTGTGGAGGGTCTATCTCTGTTACCTGGGGATGATCGTTCTTGGACTGGTCGTGATCGGCAGGGCTTTCTTCATCCAACGCGTTGAAGGCAAATACTGGAGAAGCAAAGGAGACAGCATGCACCTGAAATACCTTCCGCTCCGCGCTGAAAGAGGAACGATCTACAGTGAGGAGGGCAATATCCTGAGTACTTCGGTTCCCATCTTTGATGTGTTCATCGATTTCGGGGCGGATGGTCTTCGGACAAAGAACGGGAAGAATTTCAAGGATAATATTGATTCCCTCAGTATCCGTCTTTCCGGCCTCTTCGGCGATAAAACGCCGGAAGCCTATAAGAACGAACTGCAACTCGCCTATCAGAACGAAGACCGCTATTACACATTGAAAAAGCGGATCTCATTCACCGAATACAAACAACTCAGGGATTTTCCACTGGTTCGGCTGGGAAGGAACAAAAGCGGCTTCATCATCGAACCCCGCGACATGCGCATCAACCCCTATGTATTGCTCGCCAACAGGACCATCGGGCTGTCCAGGGAGGATTCCACCAAGAGCGTTGGCCTGGAAAGGACCTATGATTCCCTGTTGAAAGGCAAGACCGGGCAGCGACTCGTGCGGTATATCGCCGGCGCCTACATGCCCGTTGACGGGGGCGAGATCGAACCCGAGAATGGCAAGGACATCGTATCCACGCTGGATACCTATATGCAGGACGTGACCGAAAGCGCCCTGATGAGGATGATGATCGGTAACAATTCCCTCCACGGTACCGCCATCGTAATGGAAACGGCCACCGGAAAGATCAAGGCCATCGCCAATCTCGGAAAACAGGCAGACGGAACCTATACCGAAGACCTGAACTATGGCATCGGCAAACGGACAGAACCGGGCTCGATCTTCAAGCTCGCGACTTTGCTGAGCCTGCTGGAAGATAAGCACGTCAACATACAAACCATCGTTGATTGTGAAGGCGGCGCGAAGAGCTTTTACGGGTTGAAGATCAGGGATTCTCACCTGGGCACGGGCCAGATCACGATTAAAGACGCGTTTACCCGAAGCAGTAATGTGGCCTTTGCCAAACTGGCCGACCAGTTCTATCACAATCAGCCCTATCAGTTCCTCGATCGTCTTCACCTGTTGAAACTCGATACCCTGACCGGCGTGGATATTGTGGCCTCATCGGGTTTCCCCCTGATCAAAAATACCCGAAGCCGCAGCTGGAGCGCCACCACCATCCCATATATGGCGCATGGTTATGAGGAACTCGTCACCCCGCTTCAAATGCTGACGCTGTATAATGCCGTGGCCAATGGCGGCAAGATGATGAAACCCTACCTCGTGAGCGCGATCCGGGAGTTTGGCGTGGATGTGAAAAAGATCCAGCCCCAGGTCATGGTGGATCATATCTGCAGCGATGAAACACTGGCTCAGCTCAGGGAATGCCTGGCCGCGGTGGTGGACAGCATGCATGGCACCGCGCATAAAGTGGTGTACAATACGGTCTACCCGATCGCGGGTAAAACGGGTACCGCGGTGACCGCGCTCGACAATAAGGGCTATAATAAAGGCAATAAGATCTACCAGGCCTCCTTCATCGGTTATTTCCCGTCCAATCAACCCAAATACAGCATTGCCGTAGTGATACAGAACAGCCGTGAATCTAAAATGATCTACGGCGCAGATGTATCGGGAGCCGTATTCCGGGAGATCAGCGACAGGATCTATGGCCGGTACCTGGGAACTGCAACTTTCCAGGGAACTGCAACCGCTGACAGCATGGCTTATCAATATTACGGACTGAAGAATGAACTGGCTTCCATCTTCAAACTGATGCAGATCCCTTACGCTGATTCCGCCGTGGCTGGCTACTGGAGGCAAATGCAACTCCGGAGTAATACCGCCACATTAAATACACCGCTCGTTTCAATGTCAACATCCGGTTCTGTAACCCCTAACGTTGTCGGAATGGGATTGAAAGACGCGGTGTATTTACTGGAGAACAAAGGATTGAAAGTATCGGCAACCGGCCGGGGCAGGGTGGTCAACCAGAGCCTGGCTGCCGGAACACCATTCAAGAATGACCAGACCATTTCAATATTGCTGAATTGATGCTGAACGACATCTTATATAAAACAGGCTTGCTGGCGGTCAGGGGGGATACCCATATCGGGATCACCGGACTCCAGATCGATTCGCGTAAAGTGAAACCGGGAGACTGCTTCATCGCGGTCCGCGGAACGCTTTCCGATGGTCATGATCATATCGATGCCGCCGTTGCCCAGGGCGCCGCCGCGATCGTATGTGAACATTTCCCGGCTTCATTCAATGAATCGGTCACTTATGTCCAGGTTCAGAACAGCGCCCTGGCAGCCGGATTCATGAGCCATCAATATTATGGTGAACCTTCGGCCAAAATGAAACTGGTTGGTGTAACCGGTACCAACGGGAAGACCACCATCGCCACCTTGCTTTGGAAATTATTCACGGAACTGGGTTATACCTGCGGATTGATCAGTACGGTGGAGAACCAGGTCGGCAGAACCGTCATACCGGCCACGCATACCACGCCCGATGCCATCAGCGTCAACGCCTTGCTTAAGAAAATGACGGATGCCGGGTGCACCCATGTATTCATGGAATGCAGCAGTCACGCGATACACCAGCATCGCATCGCCGGGCTTCATTTCGCCGGGGCCCTGTTCAGCAACATCACCCACGACCACCTTGATTACCACGAAACCTTTGATGAGTACATCCGGGTTAAAAAATCCTGGTTCGATTCTCTTCCCGCCACAGCATTCGCCATCAGTAATGCCGATGACAAAAGAGGGGCGGTGATGCTCCAGAACACGGCGGCTAAGAAATATTTCTACAGCCTTAAAACGATGGCTGATTTTAAAGGAAGGATCCTGGACAACAGTCTTACCGGCCTGCATATGATGGTCAATGAGACCGAAGTGTATTTCCGGCTTATTGGAGAATTCAATGCCTATAACCTGCTGGCCGTTTATGGCGCGGCGGTCTGTTGCGGGGAAGACAAAGCAAGGGTATTACAACTGCTCAGCAATCTGGATGGAGCCGAGGGCAGGTTCGATTATATCGTAAGTGAAAAGACCAGGGTGATGGGGATCGTTGACTACGCCCACACACCGGATGCTTTACTGAACGTGCTGGCCACCATAAAAAAACTCAGGCCCGGTAACGAACAGGTGATCACCGTAATAGGATGCGGCGGAGACCGGGATAAGACCAAACGGCCCCTGATGGCTGAAGTGGCCTGTGAATACAGCGACAAGGTCATCCTTACCTCGGATAACCCGCGCAGTGAGGAACCCATGGGGATACTGGCCGACATGCAGGCCGGAGTCAATGCGGCGGCAAAAAAAAAAGTCATTTCGATCGCTGATCGGAAAGAGGCGATCAAGACTGCGGTGAGCCTGGCCCGGGAAGCGGATATCCTGCTGATCGCCGGAAAGGGACATGAAAAGTACCAGGAGATCAAAGGGGTGCGGTTTGATTTTGATGATAAAAAAGTATTGAGGGAGATGTTTGAATTGCTTGAAAAATAATAAAGTTCACAGTTGGCAGTGGGCAGTTTGCAATCGCAGACTCCGTACTGTAAACTGCCCGCTGCGAACTGCAAATTGATATTATGCTGTATCACTTATTTGATTGGATGACGAAAGAGGGTTTCCGGTTTCCCGGGAGCGGCCTCTTTCAGTTCGTCACATTCAGGGTTATGCTGGCCATGATACTAAGCCTGATCATCACTACGGTTTTTGGCAAAAAACTGATCAAATTCCTGCAACACCGCCAATTGGGAGAATCCGTACGCGACCTGGGCCTGGCTGGTGAGCAACAGAAGAAAGGTACCCCTACCATGGGAGGCATCATCATCATACTGGCCATACTCATACCCACCTTGCTGCTCGCCAACCTGGACAAGGTCTATATCCGCCTGATGCTGCTCTGCACGGTATGGCTGGGGACCATCGGTTTCATCGACGATTACCTGAAGATCAGGGCCAAGCGCATCGCCAAGGAAAAAGGGGTGGACTATAAGAAAAGCGACAGTGATGGTTTGGCCGGGCGCTTCAAGATATTCGGACAGGTCATGCTCGGGATCATTGTCGGGGCCACCCTCTACTTTAACCAGAGTGTCGTGGTCAAAAGAGAAGTCATCACTTCCGAAGGCAACACCAATATCGCATTAGGGCTAAAGGAAAAAACCACCAAGGCAAAACTGGATACGGTCATGATCGATGGCAAGCCTCACGTCTTCGCATCGGTGAAAACACCCATCACCACGATCCCCTTCCTGAAGGGGCATGAATTCAATTATGCCAAACTGCTGCCATCCGGATGGCGCGATTACACGTATATATTGTATATCCTCATCGTCATATTCATTGTGACGGCAGTGAGCAACGGGGCCAATATCACGGATGGCCTCGACGGTCTCGCAACAGGTGTCAGTGCGGTGGTGGGTATCGCCCTGGGCATTTTCGCCTATGTGAGTGGTAATATCAAGTTCGCGGAGTACCTGAACATCATGTACATACCCAATCTCAGCGAACTGTCCATTTTCATCGCGGCATTTGTTGGCGCCTGCATCGGCTTCCTTTGGTATAATGCTTACCCGGCACAGGTCTTCATGGGCGATACCGGCAGCCTGGCCCTGGGAGGGATCATCGCGGCACTGGCCATCATCGTGCGAAAGGAATTGCTGATACCTTTTTTCTGCTTCGTGTTCCTGATCGAGAACCTCAGTGTGATGATCCAGGTGGGGTATTTCAAATACACGAAACGGAAATACGGGGAAGGACGACGGGTGTTCCTGATGAGCCCGCTGCATCACCATTACCAGAAACTGGGTTACCACGAAAGCAAGATCGCGGTCCGTTTCTGGATCATCACCATCCTGAGCGTGGTGCTGGCGATCGTGACACTGAAACTGAGGTAGCAAACTTTGCCAAAGTTTTAAACTTTGGCAAAGTTGAAACATAAAATAGTATTGAAAAACCACAACCTAGATGCTGATGAAGATCGGCGTCAAAGTTTTTCAATGGTCAAGCCAAAACCTGTGAAATGCATTGAATATCCAATTATCCATGAGAGCCGCGACCTGTTAAATTCTATGCTGTTGAAGAACCACTTTTTGTATCACAGATTCAGGTGATTAAATGATTTCGCAGATTTTTCAGTCTGGGTAATGATGATTCAGGATCGAGTAAGATAACTTAAAATCGAACAGGTAAATGCCTGAGAAAATGGTCATACTGGGTGCGGGCGAAAGCGGGGTGGGTGCGGCATTGCTGGCCAGCCAGCAGGGCTATAACGTTTTCGTGAGCGATGGCGGTTCCATCCGGGATCATTTCAAGAAAGAACTGCAGGATGCTGCGATCGAGTTTGAAGAGGGCGGCCACAGTAATGCAAGGATCCTGGAAGCGAATGAAGTGGTGAAGAGCCCGGGCATACCCGAAAAGAACGAATTGGTCAAACTGATCAGGGCCAGCCGGATCCCCGTGATCAGTGAGGTGGAACTCGCTTACCGGTTCAAGGGGAAGAGTCGCGTCATCGCCATCACCGGCAGCAACGGAAAGACCACGACCACTTCACTTACGTATCACATGTGCAAGACCGGAGGCGCAGACTGCGCCATGGTGGGCAATATCGGTTATTCATTCGCCCGGCAGGTGGCGGGAGACCCGAAAGAACTCTATGTGGCTGAGATCAGCTCGTTCCAGCTGGATGACATCAGGACCTTTCGTCCGGATGTTGCCGTATTGACCAATATAACCGAGGATCACCTCGACCGGTACGAATATGAAATGAAAAATTATATCAGCAGCAAATTCAGGATCGCCATGAACCAGGAGCCGGATGATATATTCATTTATAACCTGGATGATGAAGTGACCATGAACTACAAGGACCATTACCCCATTAAATCAACACTAGCCCCATTCACCATGAGTAAACAACTGCCACAGGGAGCTTACCTGCTAAACGCGAAGATGCACCTGAAATGGAAAAACGAGGAAATGCAGATGAGTATCGAGGATTTCGCCCTGAAGGGGAAACACAACCAGTATAACAGCATGGCCGCCAGCCTGGCTGCCACGGCCATGGATATTCGAAAGGAAAAGATCAGGGAAGCCCTGCAGACTTTTGAAAGTCTTGAGCACCGGATGGAGACCGTGGCCACGATCAAGGGAGTTGAATTCATCAATGACAGTAAGGCCACCAATGTGAACAGCACCTGGTTCGCGCTCGAAAGCATGGAGAAGCCCGTGATCCTGATCCTGGGCGGCGTGGACAAGGGAAATGATTATTCGCTGATCCGGGAACTGGTCAAGGAAAAGGTAAAAGCCATCGTTTGCATGGGTACTGAGAACAGGAAGATCCATGAGGCCTTCGGCGATGTCGTATCCCTGATGGTCAATACCGGTAATGCGCAGGATGCCGTGCAATCCGCCTTCCACTTCGCCAACAAGGGTGATGTGGTGCTGTTGAGCCCGGCCTGCGCCAGTTTCGATCTGTTCAAGAATTATGAGGACAGGGGGAACCAGTTTAAGAAAGCAGTGAAAGAACTATGAATGCTTTATTAAGTAATAAGTAATAAGTACGGAGCATCAGGGCTAAGTCAATGAAATAACAATGTCCGAACCGATCAACATAAAACAATTCTTTACACCATCCTTCAGCGGGGTGAGCAGCAACCTGGTGTCCAAAACCCGGGGTGACAGGGTGATCTGGGGTATCGTGGTCATCCTGACCCTGGTGAGTCTGCTGGTGGTGTACAGCAGTACCGGTTCACTGGCATACAAATACAGTAAGAGTACAGAGAGTTACCTGTTCAAGCAATTCGCCTTTATCATCCTGGGTGTGATGATCATCTATTTCGCACACCGGGTCAACTATACCTTGTATTCCAGGGTGGCCAAATTGCTTTTTGTGATCTCCATTCCCTTATTGATCTACACCTATTTCTTTGGCGCCCGGCTCAACGAAGGAAGCCGCTGGATCATGTTACCGGTCATCAACATGACCTTCCAGACCTCCGATATGGCCAAACTCGCGCTATTCATGTACCTGAGCCGCCAACTCAGCCGGAAACAAAATGTGATCAAGGATTTCCGTAAAGGATTCTTACCGGTGATCATTCCTGTCGCCATCATTTGTTTGCTGGTTGCCCCGGCAAACCTGTCCACCGCGATTTTGATCGCAGGCACCAGTTTCATGCTCATGTTCATCGGCAGGGTAAGAACCCGGCATATCCTCCTCACGGTAGGTATCGCCTTGTTACCGGTACTGATATTGGTGGGTGTTGCGGTAAAGTATTATGACAAACCGACCCATAAGTCAAAAGACCTTCCGGCACTATTCTCATCCGGCAGGGTACCCACCTGGATCGGACGCATCCAGACCTTCATCTACAGCAACAAGGAAGACGGCAATGAAAAGACCTACCAGGTGAACCAGGCCAAGATCGCCATCGCCAATGGAAGTTGGTTTGGAAGAGGACCAGGAAACAGTAATGCCCGGAATTTCCTGCCCCATTCCTACAGCGATTTCATCTATGCCATCATACTCGAAGAATACGGTTTGGCGGGAGGGGCATTCATGGTGTTCATTTACCTGCTGTTCCTGTACCGGTGCATCCGGCTTTACCGGAAATGCCCTTTTGCGTTCGGGGCCTTCCTGGCCCTGGCGCTGAGCTTCATGCTGGTGATACAGGCGATCGCGAATATGGGGGTCAACGTGAACGTGTTTCCCAATACGGGAGTCACCTTGCCGCTGGTGAGTATGGGAGGAAGCAGTTTCCTTTTTACCTGTTTGTCCATCGGTATCATTTTAAGCGTAGCGAGGAACGTGGAGCAGTTGGAGGGGAAAAAGGAATTGGTTGGTGAGAATTAAGAAAGTCAGTAAGTCATAAAAGTCAAACAACAAATGAAGTGAATTGACCCAATGACCCATAACCCACGACCAATTATTACCGTCCGGGTTTTTGACTTTAAAAAAATAAATGGCGATTCGAATCATCATAGCGGGAGGAGGAACGGGCGGTCACATTTTTCCGGCCATCGCCATAGCGAATGCGATCAAAGGAAAGGAGCCACAGACCGAGTTCCTGTTTGTCGGGGCCAAAGGAAAAATGGAGATGGAAAAGATTCCGCAGGCGGGATACCGGATCGAGGGGATCGACATCGCGGGATTGAACAGAAGTTCTTTGATCAAGAATATCGGATTGCCTTTCAAACTGGTCAAGAGTTTTTTCCAGGTGAAAGGCATATTCGGGCGGTTTCAGCCAGATGCCGTGATCGGTGTCGGGGGATATTCGAGTTTTCCGGTACTCCGTTACGCACAGGCAAAGGGGATTCCCACTTTCATCCATGAAAGCAATTCTTTCGCGGGTAAAAGCAATATGCTGCTGGGAAAAAAGGCGACCCGCATCTTCGTCGCCAGCGAAGGAATGCAAAAGTTCTTTCCCCGGAAAAGATCCTGGTCACCGGCAACCCGGTCAGGGCGGCCATATCCGGAAGCCGGATCAGCCGGGAAGAAGGGATCCGGTTCTTCGGACTGGATCCTGAGAAAAAGACGGTTCTGTCCGTGGGAGGAAGCCTGGGGGCCAAAAGCATCAATGAAGCGCTGGACAAACACCTGGATGCGTTCGATGCCCATGGATTACAACTGATCTGGCAAACCGGAAAGCCCTATGCCGAAGCGGGCCGGCGCCGGGCGGAAGGAAGGAAGAACGTGTGGGTGAGTGATTTCATTCAGCAAATGGAATACGCCTATGCGGCTGCCGACCTGGTGATCAGCCGGAGTGGCGCAATGGCCATCGCTGAACTATGTGTGATGAAAAAACCGGTGGTCTTTGTCCCTTACCCGCACGCAGCCGAGGATCACCAGACCGTCAATGCACAAAATTTAGTTAATAATAAAGCGGGAGTATTGGTGAGAGACCGGGAAGCGTTAGACAACCTGGTATCAACGGTGATCAGTTTGTCGGAAGACGAAACCTTGCAAAATGAATTGAAAACGAATATCGGCCGTTTTGCGGTACTGAATGCGGACGAGGTCATTGCGGATGAAGTATTAAAGAAGTTAAAGTCTGGCAAGACCGGACAATAAAACAGGAATTAAAAAGAATGATCGATCTGAAAAACAGCAAACGGATCTATTTCATCGGTATCGGTGGTATCGGTATGAGTGCGTTGGCGAGATACTTCAAGTCGAAGGGATTGGCGGTAAGCGGTTATGACCGGACAAGTACGCCGCTGACCGGGCAACTGGAGGAAGAAGGGATCGCGGTGCATTATGAAGATGATATCCGGTTCATTGACAAGGCGGCCGACCTGGTGATCTATACACCGGCCATACCCGGGGATCATGCCGAGTTGAATTATTGCCGGGACAATGATTACCCGGTGGTGAAACGCAGCGATGTTTTAGGCGCCATCACCAATGAATCGTTCAATATCTGCATCGCGGGTACGCATGGCAAAACGACAACCAGTACCATGGTAGCCCATATACTCAGGCACAGCGGCTTTGGCTGTAACGCTTTTCTGGGGGGTATCGCGGTGAATTATAACAGTAATTTCTGGAGCGATGAGCATGATGTTTGTGTGGTGGAAGCGGATGAATACGATAAGAGTTTTTTGAAACTGAATCCGGATGTGGCCGTGATCACGGCGATGGACCCGGATCATCTCGACATCTACGGTACGTCAGAAAATGTTGAACAGGCCTTCATCGATTTTTCGGCCCGGGTAAAGAAAGGCGGATTGTTGTTGAGCAAGTACGGGTTGAAAAGATCGGCTGAATTAAAGGCTGACCGGCACCTGACCTATCATCTCCAGGATGACCGGGCCGATGTTCATGCCGCGAATATCCGGATGAACAACGGGAGCTACCATTTTGACGTGCAATTGCCGGGATCTGCGATAAGCGGACTGGACCTGCACATGGGGGGACAGCATAATATCGAGAATGCAACGGTGGCCATCGCCATTGCCAAGCAACTGGAGATCGGGGACGAGAAGATCAGGGCGGCCGTAGCGTCCTTCCAGGGGGTCAAAAGACGCTTCGAATACATTGTGAAGAATGACCGGCAGGTGTTCATCGATGACTATGCCCATCACCCGGATGAACTGAAGGCTTTGATCAAAGGAGCGAAATCGCTTTTTGCGGACAAGAAATGCACGATCATTTTTCAACCGCACCTGTTCAGCCGGACAAAGGATTTCGCGGATGGCTTTGCCGCCAGCCTCGACGGGGCCGATGAAGTGATCCTGCTGCCGATCTATCCGGCGAGGGAATTGCCGGTGGAAGGGGTGACCAGCGGGATGATCGCCGAACGGATGAAGAACCGCAACCTGCTGCTGTTGCAAAAGGACGGGTTGACGGATTGGATCAGGGAAAATAAACGCGATCTGTTGATCACGGCTGGTGCCGGAGACATCGACACCCTGGTTGAACCCATTAAAAGAATACTGAACACGGAATAAGGTTCCTGCTAAACCAGCGGAATAAAAATGGAGAAAGGAAAACGATACAGCATCAAGAACATCCTGCTGACCAGTTTCTGGATCTGCCTGGGTGCGGGCATGATCGTATTGCTCGTCGCGGCGATCCGTAAAAAAGATGCCAGGAATTGCCAGGGGATCGAGATCAGCATCTCCGGGGTGAATAATAATTTTTTTGTGGATAAGGGGGATATCCTGAATACGATCACCGCCCTGTCCAACGGAAACCCGGTAGGCCGGCCCACCGGTTCCTTCAACCTGAAAAAAATGGAGGCCGAACTGGAGAAGAATGTATGGATCAAGGAGGCGGAAATGTTCTTTGACAATAACGAGACCTTGTTTGTAAAAGGTCAAGGAACGCGAACCGGTGGCCAGGATATTCAGTACGCCGGGGTCGACGTTTTACATCGACGAGGAAACGATGATCCTGCCCCTGAGTGAAAAATTTTCTGCCAGGCTTCCGGTCTTCACCGGTTTTCCTACCGATGCGAAAGTGCTTTCAGCTGCCGACAGCAGTTTGTTGCTCGATATCCGGAACATCAGCGGGTACATACAAAAGGATTCTTTCCTCATGGCCATGATCGAACAGGTGGATATCACCCCGCAACGGAATTTCGACATGATCCCCAAGATCGGGAAACAGGTCATCGTTTTCGGCGACGCTTCGGATATAGCCGGTAAGATGTCGAAGCTCAAACTATTTTACCGTAACGTGATGGTGAAGGCCGGCTGGCAATATTACAGTACCATCAACCTGCAATACAAGGACCAGGTGGTGGCCAAAAGATGGGGAGCCGAGGATATTGCCGCTGATTCCATGCGAACCCTTCAGCTGATGCAATTGATCGCGGCCAATGCGGAAAGGCAGGCTTCGGATTCCCTGCAGAACCGGCAGTCGGCCGTGGATAACAATATGACCGACAGCACGATGATCCAGCAGTCCATCCAGCGAGACGATAACGGGGAGCCCGGGGAGTTGAATGAGGTACAGCCGGTGAGTCGGGATCAGCAAGCGGCAACGAAAGTGCCCGTGAGTGCGAACAAGGATGCGAAACCGGCTTCGCCTCAAAGCCCGGCAAACAGGGCGAAGAAACCTGTACCGGTGAAGCCCGCTGTTCAGAAACCCAAAGCGGCCATGCCTGAAAAGAATGAACCATGAACCATCAACATAAATAAACAAACACAAACACAAACACAAACAAAAAATACCATTATGAATCACGAACAACCCATCATCGTAGGTCTGGATATCGGCACTACCAAGATCGCTGCCATCGCCGGACGCAAGAATGAATATGGCAAGCTGGAGATACTCGGCTTTGGCCGGGCCAACAGCAATGGTGTGCAACACGGCATGGTGTTGAACATCGATCAAACCATCAAGGCCATCGAACTGGCCCTGAAGAACTGCTACGACTCCAATCCCAACCTGGAGATCGGCGAAGTGTATGTGGGTATTGCCGGTCATCACATCAAAAGTCTGCAGACCCGCGGCGATATCGTCCGCCAGAGCATCGAAGAAGAGATCCGGCAGGAAGAGATCGACCGGCTCATTGCCGACCAGTACCGCACGTATATTCCGGCGGGCGACCAGATCATCGATGTGATCCCCCAGGAATTCACCGTGGATAATTTCCAGAATATCCCCAACCCCATCGGTTACAGCGGCGTAAAGGTGGGCGCGAACTTTCACATCATCACCGGGGATAAGAATGCCATACGCAACATCAACCGAAGTGTGGAAAAGGCCGGACTGAAAACGAAGGACCTGGTATTGCAGCCCCTGGCCTCAGCCGCGGCGGTCATGTGCGACCAGGACCTGGAAGCCGGTGTGGCCATTGTTGACATCGGCGGCGGCACCACCGACCTGGCCGTTTTCTATGAAGGCATCCTGAAACATACCGCCGTCATTCCATTCGGTGGTGAGAACATCACCAATGACATCAAAACCGGACTGGGTGTATTGAAGACACAGGCCGAGCAAATGAAGGTCCAGTTCGGCAGCGCGCTGAGCGATGAAGCGAAATCCAACGCGTTCATCACCATACCCGGTCTGCGTGGTATGGCGCCAAAAGAGATCTCCGTCAAAAACCTGGCGGCCATCATCCAGGCCAGGATGAGTGAGATCATGGATTTTGTTACTTATCACCTGAAACAGGTCGGATTGGAAACCCGGATGCTCAATGGCGGTGTGATCCTTACCGGTGGCGGTTCTCAACTGAAACACCTGATCCAGCTGACGGAATATGTTACCGGGCTCAACGCCAGGATCGGATATCCCAACGAACACCTCGCAGGCGGCCATATCGATGAACTGGCGAAACCCATGTACAGTACCTGTATCGGTCTCATACTGAAAGGATACAATGATTATGAGAACAACAACAGGCAGTTCGAAGAGACCTTCCGCAAGATCGAAGTTCCCGACAGCCTGCAGCAACAGCCGGTTGATGAGACCCTGGATGCAGCGGATGAGAATAAGCCGGTGAAGATCCGGTCGCGTAAAACGCTGAAAGGATTCATGGACGGATTCAAGAACGGGCTGATCGACCTGTTCAAGGAGGAAGAGGACGCTAAGCTTTAAAACCCCCTCTATCTCCCCCTGAAGGGGGAGGAAATGAAGAAGATCTAAGCGAAGTTGTTGCGTGCAAAGAAAAGATGAGTAAAACTGAAAAAGTACAAGAGCCGATAGCTATCGGCTGCGACGCAACGATGTTGACCAGAGATAAAATGTTTGTAACAAAAACTAACCAACAGTTCTTATACTAACCCATTAATTAATGAACGCAACGTTGAAAAAATGTCTGCGTTAGCTAAACTAACCATTATGATACATTTTGATTTACCCAAGGAACAATCCTCCATCATCAAGGTCATTGGCGTTGGCGGCGGCGGAAGTAACGCGGTGAACCACATGTTTTCGCAGAATATCGAAGGCGTGAACTTCATCATCTGCAATACGGATGCGCAAGCCATCGCCCAGAGCAAAGTGCCCAATAAGATCCAGCTGGGGCCACACCTTACGCAGGGCCTTGGCGCCGGCGCCAATCCTGCCATCGGCCGGCAGGCGACGGAAGAGAGCCTGGAAGAGATCAAGCGGATCCTGGAAGTGAATACCAAGATGGCGTTCATCACGGCGGGCATGGGTGGCGGTACCGGTACAGGCGGCGCCCCGATCCTGGCCAAGATCTGCAAGGACCTGGGCATTCTGACCGTGGGTATTGTCACCACCCCTTTCGCCTATGAGGGCAAGAAAAGGATCGCCCAGGCTGAAGAAGGCGTGATGCTGTTAAAGAATCATGTGGATACCCTGCTGGTGATCAGCAACGATAAATTGCGTCACCAGTTCGGCAATTTGAAAATGAAAGAAGCTTTTGCCAAAGCGGATAATGTATTGGCGACAGCGGCAAAATGCATCACCGATGTGATCAACAGCACCGGCCAGATCAATGTGGATTTCGCCGATGTGTGCACGGTGATGAGCAATGGCGGTGTGGCCATACTCGGCAGTGCAACCGCTGAGGGAGAGAACAGGGCCGCTACCGCGATCGAAAATGCCTTGAATTCACCATTACTGAATGATAACGACATCAAGGGCGCGAAATGGATACTCATCAATATCAATTCAGCCGAGGGCGAACACGAATTCACCATGGATGAAGTGGAAGTGATCCAGAACCACCTGCTGAGCCAGGCGGGTGAGGATACGGATGTGATCCTGGGTCTTGGTTACGACAATAACCTGGGTTCCCAGATCGGGATCACGCTGATCGCTACCGGTTTTGAACATAAGGATCCATTTGAGAAGAAACCGGCCATCGTGGATGAGAAAAAAGACGATAAGGTGGTCATGGTGCTTGAAATGCCGGCGAAAGAGGAGAAGAAACCGGCCAGTCTGCAGCAGCCTGTCTTGCTTTTTGACGAGAAGGAAGAGGAAAAGGCCATGGCGGAGATCATGGAAACACCGGTGATGCAAACCACGGAGGATGAGATGATGCCGAGATTGGTGGAAAGCCTGCCTGACGAGGTTATCGAAAAAATACCAGGTAAAACTACTGTGGAGAAGTTGGAGGATAAGCCGGTGTTTTTTGAAATATCTTCGGCCACCGATCAGATTCCAACCATCGAATTTGACATTCCCCAATCCCCAATTCCTGCCGAAAAGACCGAAGTCATCACAGAAAAAACAGTTTCCTTACCCGAGATAAAGGTAAGCCAAGAAGCTAGCAATACCCCTTCGTCTGGGGGATACCTGGCTAAACCTGCACAGATCTATGTGGAGGAGCAGCCGGAACCAAGATCCAATTCGACCGAGGAACTACTACCGCAGCAGTTGACAGAACAGGAAGACGAGCCTGTGATCGAAATGCAGCTGGTGGTCAAATCCCAGAAAGCGGCGGAGGAAGAGCAACATGTACAACAAACTCAGCCCATCATGATGTCAGCTGTTGAGGAACCTGCCATGCAGGACGAAGCAGAAGAACTCAGGCGCCGGGCTAAGGAGCGGATCGCGAAGTTGAGGAACTTATCGTTCAATATCAACGCGGCCGATCCCAACAACGAGTTTGAAACGGTGCCTGCTTACCTTCGCCGCAATATGGAACTCCACAATTCCATCGCCGATGTGGAGAGTTTCTACAGCAATTACAGCGTCAAGACCGACGAGAACAACCAGGCTGAGATCAGCACCATCAATACTTTTCTGGACGGGAAGAAACCCGATTAAACGCATAATTCCGCTTTGGGGCGATCCCGGGCGGAGTCAAAGGATGTTTGTGTTTGGTGATTTTGTAGCTCATCCCGCCGTTTACGGCGGGATTTTTTTTTGGGGAACATTTTCTGTTTTAATTCTGTTTTTCACTCTACCTTTATGCCTTATTTTTCTTTGGAAAGCACTCAGCCCCGGGGAAAAGGACTTTCTTACAGTAAACCCTAAATTGTGTCGAAACACGTCAATCAAGTAACAGCAGCCGGACTGCTTGTTGCGCTTGGGATCATTTACGGCGATATCGGAACCTCCCCGCTTTACGTTTTTAATTCCATCATAAAAGATAAAGTGATCGATGACCTCCTTATCATTGGTACCCTTTCCCTGATCATCTGGACACTGACCATTCAAACCACGATCAAATATGTGATCATGGTATTGCGAGCCGACAACCGGGGTGAGGGCGGCATCTTCGCCTTGTTCGCACTGGTGAGGCGCAGGCGCAAATGGCTGGTCATTCCGGCGATGATCGGCGGTGCGGCCCTGCTGGCCGACGGGATCATCACACCTCCCATTTCCATCACATCCGCTATTGAAGGCGTCAAGGAATTGCCGGTCTTTCATGAATTGGCGCAGGATACCATTGTATATATTGTATTGGGAATTCTCGCGGCATTCTTTTTCATGCAGCAATTCGGCACTTCTTCCATCGGGAAAATGTTCGGTCCGGTGATGTCCATCTGGTTCGTTATGCTGGCCATATTGGGGCTGATACACATTGCCGACAACTTATCCATCTTCCGGGCTTTCAATCCTTATTATGCCATCAATTTCCTGGTCGTGTATCCCAAAGGTTTCTGGCTCCTGGGTGCGGTCTTTCTTTGTACCACCGGGGCGGAAGCTTTATACAGCGACCTCGGACATTGCGGCCGGGGCAATATCCGCATCTCCTGGATCTTCGTTAAATCCTGTTTGCTGATCAATTACCTGGGCCAGGGTGCCAGTTTGCTTCACCTGCATTCCGGTAAACTGATGAATGAAGTGGCCAGGGAAACGGAAGGGATCAACGCTTTTTATGATCTCATGCCGCAATGGTTCATTGTGCCCGGGGTGATCATCGCCACTTCAGCCGCCATTATTGCCAGCCAGGCCATGGTCACGGGTTCTTATACCCTGATCAATGAAGCGCTGCGTTTGAACCTCTGGCCTAAAATGAAGATCAATTACCCGACCGAAGCGAAGGGACAGATCTTCATTCCCGGCATCAATACCTTATTATTCATCGGATGTGTGGGCGTTGTACTGTATTTCAGGGAATCGGCCCGCATGGAAGCCGCTTATGGCCTGGCCATCATTACTACCATGATCATGACCACCATACTCTATGCCAATTATATGGTGTTGCATCGCGTGGTATCCGGACTGATCTATGCCTTCCTGGCCTTTTACCTCATCGTGGAAGTGGCTTATTTACTGGCCCTGATGGACAAATTCCTGCACGGCGGTTATATCACCCTGCTGATCGGGTTCCTCATGTTCTCCATTATGTACATCTGGTACCGGGCCCGCAAGATCAAGAACCGCTATGTGGAATTCGTCCGCATGGAAGAGTATATTTCCAAGCTGGAGGAACTGAGCAGCGACATGACCGTTCCCAAATACGCGACTCACCTGGTCTATCTCACTTCGGCCAACAATCCCAAGGAGATCGAACACAAGATCATCTATTCCATACTCAGTGGTAAACCCAAAAGGGCGGATATCTATTGGTTCGTTCACGTGGATACGATGGACGATCCCTATACCTGCGAATATTCCGTGGAGCACATCATACCCAACGACATCATCCGTGTTGAATTCAGACTGGGTTTCCGCATGGCGCCCCGCCTCAACCTCATGTTCAAAAAAGTGGTGGAAGACCTGGTGGCCAACCGGGAGGTAAATGTGACCAGCCGTTACGAAAGCCAGCAGAAGAACAATATCGTGGGCGACTTCCAGTTTGTGGTCATGGAAAAATTCCTCTCACAGGATAATGAACTGCCCTTCTTCGAACGGATCGTCATGAAACTCTATTTCTATGTGAAAGAGATCTCGCTCAGTGAAGAAAAAGGTTTCGGTCTTGAACAAAGCAAGGTCCAGGTGGAGAAATTCCCGCTGATCGTGGCGCCCGTGAGCAAACTCAAGCTCAAGCGGGTGTATACAGATGAAGAGGAATAAAACCAAAGACCCGACCATGCGATCGATCACCCCGAGACAATTGAAAGAATGGCTGGATAGTCATACTGATTTCCAACTGATCGATGTCCGCGAAGCGGATGAGCACGAGCACTTCAATATCGGCGGAATCCTCGTCCCGCTGGGAGAGATCACAAAATATGCCGATCGGATCCTGACAGACAAACCCGTTGTACTTTATTGCCGCAAAGGCATCCGCAGCCAGATCGCCATTCAGCGGCTGGTGGATAAATTCCCCTT
The DNA here is from genome assembly GCA_016721725.1 of Chitinophagaceae bacterium. Taxonomy (GTDB): domain Bacteria; phylum Bacteroidota; class Bacteroidia; order Chitinophagales; family Chitinophagaceae; genus Ferruginibacter. Next base: position 1,566,334 of record JADKHN010000001.1, read on the forward strand.
TGATAACCTGTATAACCTGATCGGCGGCACCGAAGCGTGGAAAAAAATGTAGTTTGAAGTTTATGGTTTGTGGTTTGCGAAGAGCAGCAGATTGCTTATCTTGACAGGCGCTATCAACAACAAACAACAAACCACCAACAACAAACTGTTTTGCTCAACATCATCCTCTATATCGCCGCCGGCATCGTTGTACTCTCCATCCTGGCTTATTTCATCCAGGAAAAACTGATCTTCAAGCCGGAGAAATTAAAACAGGACTTTGTATATAAGTATGATGCGCCGTTCGAAGAACTCTTCTTTGACGTGGAGACCGGCGTCCGCATCAACGGCCTGCATTTTACGGTTGAAAAACCCCTGGGCCTGATCCTCTATTTCCATGGCAATAGCCGGAGCATCAAGGGCTGGGCCAAATATGCCCGTGATTTTTACCGTTATGGCTATGAAGTGGTGCTGGTGGATTACCGCGGTTTCGGGAAAAGCACCGGTAAACGGACGGAAAAGGATATGCTCAGCGACATGCAGTTTGTTTACAATACGCTGAAAGCCCGGTTTCCCGAACACCACCTGATCGTTTATGGCCGCAGTCTCGGCAGCGGTTTCGCCAGTAAGATCGCCAGCGATAACAGTCCGCGCTACCTGATCCTCGACGCGCCTTATTTCAGTTTCCGTAAGACCATTGAGCGATTCCTTCCGATGCTGCCGGTAAAATATGTGCTGCGCTTTCACCTGCGGACTGATAAATGGATCCGTCATGTGAACTGCCATACCTATATCCTGCATGGTACCAAGGACTGGCTGATCCCCATCAGCAACAGTGAAAAGCTGCAGGCGCTGAATCCCCACAAGATCACCCTGATCCGTATTCACGGCGGCGGGCACAATAATTTACCGCTGTTCCCGGAGTACCACAATTTCATCCGCGATATTCTGCAATACTGATCACGGAATTTTGCGGCAAAAATATTCAAAAGAAGAGCAGGGGATAATGTTTTAAAAATGCACATGCGATTTCTCAGTTTCCATACTGCCCACTTCCCACTGCGAACTGCCCACTATTAATTAACTTGCATCCTCAATGGATAAAAAGGTTTTCCTTCGCTGGCTGAAGATCGGGGTGTTGTTGTATAGCCTCATCGGTATCATTCTTTATTATCTCCAGGAATATTTCCTCTTTCATCCCGAAAAGCTGGATTCCAATTACGCCTATCATTTTGACGGTCCTTTTGAAGAGCTGAAGATCCCCATCAATCAAACCGATACGATCAGCCTGGTCAAATTCTTTCCGGCGGATTCCGTGAGGAGAGGTGTTGTACTTTATTATCACGGAAATAAACAGAATATCGGGCGTTATGCCCGTTTCGCGAAGAATTTCACCAAACACGGCTATGAGGTCTGGATGGAGGATTATCCCGGGTTTGGGAAGAGCCGGGGAAAACGGACCGAGGATAAATTATACGAACAGGCCATGCAGGTATGGCAAATGGCAAAGTCGAAATACGGCGAACTTAACATCATCCTCTACGGAAAATCACTGGGTACGGGTATCGCAAGCTATGTGGCTTCGCAAACCGATTGTAAAAGGCTGATCCTGGAGACACCTTATTTCAGCATACCGGACCTGTTCAAGACCTATGCGCCCATCTACCCGGCGGCATCCATGTCGGTCTATCAATTGCCCATCTACAAGTTCATGGAGGAAGTAAAAATGCCGGTGACCATCTTTCATGGCACAAAGGACCGCGTGATCCCTTTTTTCTGTGCGGCGAAGCTGATCGCTGAATTGAAACCTGTCGACCGGTTCATCATGATCCCCGGAGGAACACATCACAACCTGAACGAGTATCCTGTCATGCAACGAACGCTGGACAGTCTACTGGAGCTCCGTTAATTGTGTTTTGGTTTTTCCTACGGTGAGCGAGTGGTGTACGCCGATCTTCAATGCCAGATTCTCTTTCTCATGGCTCACCGGAAACCCATAGCAGACCGGGTAATCATATTCCGACACGATATCCCGGATCAGTTCATGCACGGTCTTCCCAAAGGGCCTTTCCGTATCCTTCATGTCAGTGAATCCGCCGATGATGAGTCCGGCCAGCCGATCCAGCTTGCCGTTTCTTTTCAACTGGTACATCATCCGGTCCATATTGTAAATGTATTCACCGATGTCTTCCAGGAAGAGGATCTTGTTTTTAGTATCTATATCTGATGGGGTACCACATAGATGAGCGAGCAGGGAAAGATTCCCACCCACCAGTTCCCCGGTTGCCTTTCCGTTTCGGTTGAACGCGTGTGCAGCGCAACTATAATTTGATCGCTTGCCGGTGATGGCCTTGTACAATGACAGTATGTATTCATTTTCTGCACCGCCCTCATTGAAAGCCGCCGCCATGGGAGCGTGGAGGGAAGCCACTTTCAGTTTCCGGTTCAGGTGACTGTGAATGACGGTGATGTCACTGAAGCCGATCAGCCATTTGGGGTCCTTTTTAAAAGCTTTGAAATCCAGCCGGTCGATGATGCGGCCCAGTCCGTAGCCGCCCCGGCCGAATAAGATGGCACGGATATTTTTGTCATCCAGCATGGCCTGTAGTTCATCGGCCCGGTCGGTATCACTTGCGCTGAAATAGTTTTTGGAGGAACCGCCCAGTGTTTTGCCTACCATCACTTCAAAGCCCCATTTTTGAAGGATATGGATGCAGGTCTGCGCTTTTTCGGCCGCCATAAACCCTGCGGGGCAGGTTATGCCGATGGTGTCGCCTTTTCGGAGGGATGGGGGGACAATCATATTTTATGTACATTTAGTGATCAAATATGAAAATATGCGTTTTTTTACTTTCCTTGTTTTATTAATTATATGTTCTTTTAACCCGGCAATTGCCCAACCTCCATGTAGCGGACCGGGCGGTACGGCACAAACGGGCATTGCAGTATGTGGTACCCTCATTTTTCCCCAGGCCAATGTGCCCTCATGTAATGGACCCAATTTGCCAGGTAGCGGATGCCCCGACCCGGTTACCAGCAGCAATTCCGTTTGGTACCGCTTTCATTGTTATCAGTCCGGAACCCTGGGTTTTTTGATCACGCCCAATTCTGCTGCAGATGACTACGACTGGGAACTGATGGATTATACCGGGCATCCGCCCGGGGATGTTTATATCACCAATTTAGGCATATCGCTGAATTTGAGCGCCATTACGGGTCCAACCGGATGCACGCCGGCCGGTACATTGAATCAAAATTGCGCTGGTGGCGCTCCGGGCTCTCAATACAACAAGATGCCGAATCTCGTTGCCGGTCATGATTATATGTTGATGGTAACAAACTGGTCTGCATCCGGGTTGGGATATAACCTGATCTTTTCTGGTGGAACCGCCGTACTAACGGATAACCAGCTTCCTGCTTTATCTAATGTAAATATCGTGGGTTGCGATCCTTCAAAGATCAAAGTCACCTTTTCGGAAGACATTCTTTGCAGCAGCCTGACTGCTTTAGGTTCTGAATTCACCATTACTAATGGCACCCATACGATCACATCAATTGCTTCGGTTTGTGCTACATCACTGAATTCCTTTACCGAGCTTACCCTTTCGCTGCAAAATCCATTGCCGGCAGGGAATTATCAGTTGATCGTCAATAACGGAACCGACGGTAATACGCTGTTGGATGTTTGCCAGGAAGCCATGCCCGTCGGCACTTTCTTTGATTTTACCGTGCCCCCGCAAACACCGGTGGATATGGTGTCGGTTACTTATTCCGGCTGCGCTCCTTTAATATTGGATGTAGCGCTCGACAAACAGGTCTGGTGCAGCAGCATCACGGCTTCCGGCAGCGAGTTTTCCATCCTGCCTGGTAATCCCACCATCTTATCCGTGCTGACCAGTTGCGGCAGCGGACCGAATTATGAAGACACCATCCGGCTTGTGCTTCAAAATCCTTTGCCGGTAGGTAATTACCAGCTGGTGGTCAATAATGGTACCGATGGCAATACGCTGACCGATACCTGCAACCTCTCGATGCCGGCCGGGACGATCCAGCTTTTTGATATCCTGCCCACCAGTCTGCCCCCGGTCATTCAATCGGTTGGTTTTGATGTCTGCCATCCCGATAAACTGGTACTGAATTTCGATAAGCCCATTCATTGTTCCACCCTCACCGGAACCGGCAGTGAACTCTCCATTACGCCTGCCGGTTATCCCATCAGTTCCATCGTTAGCGGTTGCGGTCCACTGAACTATACCACGCAGATCACCCTGAACCTGCTGAATCCGTTGCCGGCGGGTAATTTCGCCGTCAACATCAACAATGGTTCCGACGGCAATACCCTGGCCGATACCTGTTTCACGTTCATCGCGGCCGGTTATAACAAACCCTTCGTGGCCACCCAGGCGCCGCCGCCCGTGATCATCAATACCCAGGTGGATGCCTGTGATCCCACCTTTGTGAAAATATTCTATAACAAACCGATCCGCTGCAATACCGTAGCGGCAGACGGGACCGATTATACCATCACCGGTCCTTCACCCGTAACGATCGTTTCGGCCACCACGGATATTACCTGTGCGGCGGGTTATACCAACTGGGTGCAGTTGCAATTCTCGGCGCCGATCAATGTTTCCGGCAGCTATGTCATCCATAACGGGATCGGGTCCGACGGAAACGGCATCATCGATACCTGTATGGCTGCCCAGTCGAGCAGTGAAACAAAAGCGTTCAATGTGGTTTCCAAGCCCAATGCCACTTTCAACAGTACGGTGAACTGGGGTTGTGTGAAAGACACGATCCTGCTTTCACATCCTGGCGGGTTTGGCATTACCAGTTGGGACTGGACCTTCAGCGACGGATCAACCGCCAGCGGACAAACGGTTTCACCGGTATTCCCGGTCGATTCACCTTCCGTCACCATCCGCCTGATCGTATCGAACGGTCTTTGCAGCGATACGGCGACACAGGTCATCACGTTAGGCAATGTCTTTAATGCGGCATATACCCGTACACCCGCCGATACCTTCTGTATCAGCACGCCGGTGAATTTTACGGATGCTTCAACGGGGAACATCGTCGCCTATCTCTGGGATTTCGGGGATATGACGACCTTCAACGGGCAAAATCCGCCCACTCATTTTTACCCGGCAGCCAACGATTATGTGGCCAGCCTGATCGTTACGGATAACCATGGCTGTAAGGATACGGCCAGCCGGAATTTCCATGTGACCAATACCGCTTTCATCGATTTCACCGGTCTCAAGCCGCAGTATTGTACCGGAAATACGATCACCCTGATGCGGGACATCTCCCGGAATATCCAGTCCTATACCTGGGATAACGGGGATGGCAAGACCTTCCAGAACAAAGTGATCGTGCAGTTCAGCTATCAGAACCAGGGAATCTACACGATCACATTGACCGGTGATGATAAATATTGCGGCCCCTCCGTGGTCAGCAAGACAGTGGCTATTTATGCAGTGCCAAATAATTACCTGGGACCGGATACCGTTCTTTGCCAGTCTGATCGTTTACTACTCGGACCGGCACCTATTTCCGGCTATTCTTATACCTGGAATACCGGCGCCACAACGCCGCAGATCTATTCCGATATCTTCACCCGGAAATACAGCCTGGTGATCGATAACCACGGATGCAAGGCGATCGATACGGTCAATATCAAAGTGTTGTCGGCCTGCCTGATCAAAGTACCGGGCGCATTTACGCCCAATGGCGACGGGCTCAATGATCAGCTCAAGGCCCTGAATGCCGACCTGGCGAAGAATTTCTCCCTGAGGGTTTATAACCGTTTGGGCCAGCTGGTGTTCAGGACCAACGATCCGCTGGCAGGATGGGATGGTTATCAAAACGGCAACCAGGCCGACCCCGGCGTATATGTCTGGATGCTGAGCTATACCAATCCCTGGACGGGCAAGGATGTGAAGGAGAAGGGGACGAGTATATTGTTACGATAGTAAAACCGCAAAGGCGCTAAGACGCGAGGGAACGCAAAGTGATTCTCATAGCGTGACTTAGCGCCTTAGCGTCTTCGTGGTAAAAAAATCAAACCTCACTCAACCGGCATTCATTCTCATGAACCGCCAGCCGGTGCAGTACCCCGCATTTGAGGGCGAGGTTGTTCTTCTGGTGTCCCACCGGGAAATCGAAACAAACGGGGTATTTGTATTCGGCCACTTTTTCCAGCACGATATCTTCCAGGGTAAGTCCGAACTCTTCACCGGGGTCATCCTTCTTGGGTTTGAAACCCCCGATGATCAATCCTTTCAATTTCGATAGTTTGCCGCTTCGCTTCAGGTTCCAGAACATGCGGTCGATGCTGTAAAGGTATTCGCCGGTATCTTCCACGAATAATATCTTATCCCGGGTATGGATATCGCTTTTACTTCCCGCCAGGGATTCGATCGTTTTGAGGTTTCCACCCACCAGTTCACCATCCACCATGCCGGTCCGGTTCCTGGGATGAGGGGTCATGAGATAACGCATCTTTTCTCCCGCCAGGCATTGTCGTATCGATTCGATGGAATCGATCTGCACTTGTTCGGCCTTGCTCCAGTCGTCGGGAAAACTGTTGCACATTTTGGAATGAATGGAAGCGATGCGGGTATTCCGGTTCAGGTGTGAATGAAGAACCGTGATGTCGCTGAAACCGATGATCCATTTGGGATGCTTATCCAGTTTCTTGAAATCCAGTTCATCAATGATGCGTACCAGGCCATAGCCGCCGCGGGCGCAAAGGATCGCCTTGACGTTTTGATCGTCGATCAGTTGCTGCAGATCATCGCGTCTTTCGGCGTCGGTGCCGCCAAAGGTGAAATTCTGTTTGCCGATTGTACTACCGATCCTGACGGTAAATCCCCATTCGGTGATTTTGTTTACGGCGGATTGGATCTCTTCGGTCTTGATAAAGCCTGCCGGACTGGTGATGCCGATCGTATCACCTTTTTTCAGGTAGGGAGGAATCGTAGTGGGTGTGTCCGGATCATCAAGCGGCATATTGCCCCGGGCCACAGCGCCCAGGGTAGCGCCGAGCGGGATCACGGATGACAGGAAATCCTTTCTTTTCATGGTCTGAATTTACTCAAATTTCGGTATTGGCCGCTGATTAGGTATTTTTGCGCCACAAATGGATACACCGAAAAGATATTTGATCACTTCAGCGCTTCCCTACGCCAATGGTCCCAAGCACATCGGGCACCTGGCCGGCGCTTACCTACCCGCTGATATTTATGTGCGTTACCTGCGGGCGAAGAAAGAGGATGTGGTCTATGTATGCGGCAGCGACGAACACGGAGCGGCCATCACCATACAGGCCATGAAGGAGAAGACGACTCCCCGGGCCATCGTGGATAAGTATCATGCCATGCTGAAGAGCAATATGGCCGACCTGGGCATTTCTTTTGATATCTATCACCGCACTTCCTCGGAGCTGCACCATGAAACGGCTCAGGAATTTTTTACCAGCCTGAATGATCAGGGCGACCTGGTCAAAAAAGAGTCAGAACAATTCTATGATGAAGAAGCCAGGACTTTTTTGGCCGATCGTTACATCATTGGCACCTGTCCCGTTTGCGCCAATGACAGCGCTTATGGGGACCAGTGTGAGAAATGCGGTACTTCATTGAGCCCTGAACAACTCATCAATCCGCGCAGTACGTTAAGCGGCAATCCGCCGGTGAAAAGATCGACCACACATTGGTACCTGCCCCTGGACCGGCACGAAGATTTTTTACGGAAATGGATCCTGGAAGATCATAAGAATGACTGGAGGCCAACCGTTGTTGGACAATGCAAAAGCTGGATCGACCAGGGATTGCAACCCAGGGCTGTTACCCGCGACCTGGACTGGGGTGTTTCCATTCCGGCGGGTGTGCAAGGAGGAGAAGGGAAAGTGCTTTATGTATGGTTCGACGCGCCCATCGGATATATCAGCGCGACCAAACAGTGGGCGCTGGATAAGGGAAAGGACTGGAAACCTTATTGGTATCAGGCGGACACCAAGCTGGTGCATTTCATCGGTAAGGACAATATCGTTTTTCATTGCATCATCTTCCCGGTGATGCTGAAACTGCATGGCAATATCCTGCCGGATAATGTGCCCGGCAACGAGTTCATGAACCTGGAAGGGGATAAGATGAGCACGAGCCGCGGCTGGAGCATCGAAATGGATGATTATATAAACGACTTTGTGAAGAAAGAGAATGGGGGAGACATGATGGTGGATGCCCTGCGGTATTACCTTACGCAGATCGCACCCGAGACCAAGGACAGCGAGTTCACCTGGAAGGGATTCCAGGATGCCGTGAACAGCGAACTGGTGGCCATTTTCGGCAATTTCGTGAACCGGACCTTCGTGTTGATGCACAAGTTATGTAATGGCAAAGTGCCACCCCTGCATGCCGGGATCCTGGATGATGCGGATAAGGCCATGTTCAATGAGATTCTAAATTCAAAACTCAAAATTCAAAATAACTTAGAAGCATATAAATTCAGAGAAGCCCTTTACGAAGTGATCGACCTGTCGAGAAAGGGAAACAAATATATGCAGGACAAGCAGCCCTGGATCCTGGCCAAGCAGGTGGGGGAGGATGGCAAGATCAGTCCGGAAACGCAGGAACAGATCAATAACAGTCTGCACGTTTGTTTGCAACTCACCGCCAACCTGGCCGTATTCATCAATCCATTCCTTCCTTTTACCGCAAAGAAAATGTGCGGCATGATGAAAGTGGTGGATAAGATGCTGGAATGGGAGAACGGGGGCAAGGCAAAATTATTAAGTGTTGGGTATTCCCTTCGTGTCCCGGAACTTTTGTTCCGTAAGATCGAGGACAGCGAAGTGTCCGAACAGGTGGAAAAATTAAAAACGAAAAAAGCAGCCATGGAAAATAATGCAGTGCCGGCAGGTGAACAACCACAAACGACAAATACGTCGATCGAGGCTTCAGCGAAGGTGGACCTCAAGCCCCAGATCGAATTCGATGATTTCGCGAAGATCGACCTGAAGGTGGGTACCATTCTGGCGGCGGAGAAAGTGGAGAAGGCCGATAAGCTGTTGAAGCTCCAGGTCGACCTGGGATCTGAGCAACGGACCATTGTGAGTGGTATTGCCCTTCATTTCAAGCCCGAAGAAATTGTTGGAAAGCAGGTGGTGGTGGTGGCCAACCTGTCTCCACGCAAGATGCGCGGTATCGAAAGCCAGGGGATGATCCTGATGGCTGAGGATGCGAACGGAAAACTGCATTTTGTCAGTCCGTCTTCCCTGATCAATGCGGGAAGCGGAGTGAGTTGATCTGTATCTTGTATGAAGATTTAATTGCATTTCTGTCTTTAATTGGTTATATTCACTTGCTTTGCCCGGATTTACTAAAGGGCGATTCATCTTATTTCACTATTAAAATTCTCAGTTATGAAACAAAATATACTGCTGATCATTGGATTGATGCTGGTCAATGCATCCTTATTCGCTCAGAATATGAGTACGGAGCAGATCCCTTACCGGAAAGGCCCTTTGTGGGGTTATGCTTCGCCAGACAGAACCATCACCGTTACTCCGATCTATGAAGAGACCAATTTTTTCAGCGAAGGATTTGCCGCGGTGAAAAAGGGCGGCAAATACGGATATATCAACCGGATGGGACAGGTGGCGATCCCTTTCAATTATTATGTGGCCAAACCGTTCCGGCAGGGTTATTTTGATAATCCGGCCAAACGCAAAACGGATACGGTCCTGTTTGCCGGCGCTTCCTTGCGTGCGGACGGATATGAGATCTGCATCAATACGAAAGGAGTGAGGATGCCACAATGCCCCGCCATCAATGAAAATACCGTGTCCGATGGCAAGCAGGCGGATACCATACCCATGAAATCCTATGCATTGGTGAAGGCCAACGGCGATCTCTATGATAAGATCATCGATGATTATGCCATTGGCGACAACAAGTATTATATCTCCACCAAGAACGGTAAATACGGTGTTTTCAATAATGTATTTGAAGTAGTGATACCTTATGAATACGGACAGATGAAAAGGCTCCCGGTCAACAATGGCATTTACCTGCATGTTGAAAAGAATGGTTTGCAGGGATTGCTGAACGGCGACGGAACCGTTTACCTGCCGGTGGAGAATAATGAGGTTTCTTTGTTTAAACCTGCAGGCGGCACAGAATGCCTGGTCATTTCAAAAAACGGCAGGTCTGCTTTAAAGGATATGAAGCTCAACGACCTGGCTGCGGGCGTTTTCAATAAGATCGAGTATGACAAGGAAGGTGGATTTGTATTGACCGATGCCAGTGACCTGAAAGGTTATTACTTTACGGTTACCGGTAAAGAGGTCCGGCCAGCTTATAAAAGCGTAAGATCCGTTAATGGGGGTCGTTTTATTTATGTGACCAACGAATCCAGGCGGTCGGGTTATATCGATAACAATGCCCGTGAATTTTTTGATGATTGATCTGTAAAAAAATATTTTCTGAAGCCGCCCCTGGAAAGGCGGCTTTTTTATTTGAAGGGTTTGCCGTGGTACTGCATGGTTGCTTTTTGCAGAAAGGCTTTCATCTTCAGACCAAGCTGATCGAGTACCGGTTTATATTTTTCGTTGGCAAGCAGGTTATGCTCCAGGGCCGGATCAGTGGTGTACCGGTAAAGGAATTCGGGCTTACCGGTATTCCGGTTGAACCCCAGGATGAATGCGCTGTCTGTGGCCTGGTAGAGGTTGGCATTGGCCCTTGAAAAAACAATATTTCCGGAGGGATCATCGGTTTGCAGGTCATATCCGTAACTGATCAGGCCATCCTTGTAACTGGTCAGGCCAAGTATCGTACCCGGGATATCGAATTGGCTGACCGGTCGTGAGATGGTCTTTTTTTCCGGGTGTGCCGGATCGTAAAGGATGATGGGGATGCGATAACCGCTGAAGGCATTGAAGTTTTTCCGGGTATCATCCGGAACCAGCCAGTGGTCGGAGCAGAAGAGAAAAACCGTATTACGGAACCAGGGTTCTTTTTCCGCTTTGGCAAAAAATTGCCCCAGGCATCGGTCATAATAAGCCATGCTCTTCATGGGCCGGGTATAATGAGCGGGGAATGACTGTTTAAAATCTTCCGGCAGATCATACGGGTAGTGGGTGGAGATATTATACTGTACGGCCAGGAAGGGTTGATCGGCCTCGCTGATCTTTTTCTCAAAGAAGCCGAGTACGAATTCATCCTGGATCCCCATGGTATGGCGGGGCAGGTTACGGTATCCCGGGATATCCTCTTTGCTGTAATATTGATCAAAACCCAGCCAGTTGACGCATTTGGCGAAACCGAAATCGTCATGGTCATCTCCGATACAAAAAAGGGAACGGTAGCCGTTGTTCCTGAGGATCGTACCCAGGCGAGTCACCGGCATGTTCACGCCAGCGGAATGGTAGACCGGAATATCGGACAGGGTGGGGATGCCGGCCAGTATGGCGGTGATGCCTTTATTGGACTGGTGAGCATAGCAAAAGGCCCGGTCATAAAAACTGCTTTTCTGTAACAGGGAATCAAAGAAAGGCATCTGTACTTTATACGGTCCGCTGCCATCAAAAAAATCATAGGGCACGCTTTCCATGATGAAAAGGACCACATTGCGCCGGCTGCTGTCTGACAGGCTCGTGGCCAAAGTTTTTCTTACCGGCATCAGGGAATCGCATTGTTCATCCGGCATGTAACGGATGAGTAAGGAAGACCCTTCACTCCTGAAGACCGAATAAAGAAAAGTATGCATTGAATTCTGAACCACGAGGAGCTGACTGCTGTTCAGTTCTACTAATGGCCTGGTGGGCAACAGGGATGAATTAAGCGCCGTTCTGTTGAGAGACAAAAGGCCAAAAGCCGCTAACAGAAGGAGCAGGGATGCCAGGGCCCGATTGCCTGCAGTAAAGGCGCGGAAAAAGGAACGGCAGAGTTTACTGCAAAAAAAGATCACGAGAACTGTACCCAATACAATGCAAAGGATCACCGGGAAGGGTTGCCGAAAAAGCTGGCTTAGCGGATGTTTCAATACAAACAACAAGTCGGCATTGGCCCGTTGAAAATGGAACGGAAAATAAAATATGTCGCCCAGGTTGATCAGCAGGATCAGGCTGTTGACTGAAACAAATAACATGAACAATAAAGCGGAGATCCATTTTCCGGAGATCAGCCGCCCCAGGTGCAGCAGCAGAAGTAATGGCGTATTGAACAGGGCCAGGATAAAAAGATCATTCAACAGCGACCATTTGATCATCCGGAGGGTATCGGAAAAAGAGTTGGTCTCACCCGCCGTAGCGAATATATACGGGTGGTTGTAGCGATAAAATATTATTTTTAAAATGGAAAGGATGACCAGCAGGCTGAGGATGAATCGGAGAAACGGTTTATTATCTTGCCAGGCAACTTTACCCGGTCCGGGTAAAAGGTTACTTTTCATAAAATACACTGTTCATGTTGCTGAAGTGGATCACCGGAAACAAATATAAGCTAATGGCCATAATCGTTGGCGGGTACCTGCTGACGGACGGACTGCTGAACAAGGGCCAGTTAAGGGTGATGTTTCCGAAGGATTTTCCAGAGGCGTCGTTGGCAGTAGTCCGCCCGGATACAGTCATTTCCCTGAACCATACCGGAAAGGAATGGGTCAAAGCGGTCAACACGGTATCCCTGTTGAAGGCCTTGCCTGCCGGTACAGCGGGTATCGAATGTGATGTATATTATGAGAACGCCCGTTCCGGTTTCTATGTCCATCATGATCCGGGCATTGCCTCACAGCTGAATCTCGATGAATGGTTGTCCATTTACCGGGAAAGGGGACTTCGATCGGGGATATGGCTTGATCTGAAGAATCTCAGGGATTCTACGCATGAAAAAGCCTTTGCCGAACTGAACAGGCTACGGGCCAAATATGGCCTGGCTGGAAAGGTGCTGGTTGAATCAAATCATCCCGAATTATTGCAATCCTTCCGCGACAGTGGTTTTTATACCGCCTATTATACGCCAAACTTTAACCCCTATGCTGTGTCTGACGATTCATTGCAGAAAATGGCGGTTAGGATATCCACGACACTTCAGCGCTATCCCGTCAACGCCCTGACCGGATATTATTTCCAGCATCCTTTCCTCCATCATTATTTTCCTTCCTACCCCGTACTCACCTGGTCGCCAAAGCGGCGTTTCAGCCTGGTGAACTGGTGGTTCCGCCGTACCGTAAGGGCTGATCGGTCCATCCTCATTACATTATACAATTAGGTCTTTTTACAAGGGCTTTTATTTTCACCTTAAACAGGAATGTCTTAATTTCGATCTACAAATAGTTGTTTAACTAACTAATTTTACCATGTCAAAAAGAATCATCAAAAAAGTCGCCGTGCTGGGTAGTGGTGTGATGGGCAGCCGGATCGCCTGTCATTTTGCAGGGGTGGGTTTACCCGTTCTGTTGCTGGATATTGTACCTAAGGATATTCCGGCGGATGCCAAGGCCTCAGAGCGCAATAAGATCGTGAATGATGCGCTGGCTGCCGCGATCAAGTCGAACCCTTCTCCTGTTTATACCAAGGACGTGGTGAAGAAGATCAAAACCGGCAATTTCACCGATAACATGAAAGACATCGCCGATTGCGACTGGGTGATCGAAGTGGTGGTGGAAAGGCTCGACATCAAACAATCGGTGTTCACCGAAGTGGAGAAATACCGCAAACCCGGAACCCTCATCACGTCCAATACATCCGGCATTCCCATTCATATGATGACGGAAGGTCGAAGTGAGGATTTCAAAAAACATTTCTGCGGCACACACTTTTTCAATCCTCCCCGTTACCTGCGCTTGCTGGAGATCATCCCTACGCCGCATACCGATCCGGAGATCATCGATTTCCTGATGCATTACGGCGACCTCACACTGGGCAAGACGACGGTCCTGTGCAAGGATACCCCCGCCTTCATCGCCAATCGCGTTGGCGTATTTGGCATGATGGCCATCATGAACGCGATGGAGAAATTGCAGCTGAGCGTAGATGAGATCGATGCGTTGACCGGTCCGGTTGTGGGTCGCCCCAAATCGGCTACCTTCCGTACAGCTGATGTAGTGGGCATCGATACCCTGGTGAAAGTGGCCAAAGGGGTTTATGATAATTGTCCGGCCGATGAAGCCAAGGAGCAGTTCATCATCCCCGCCTGGCTGAATAAGATGGTGGAGAATAACTGGCTCGGAGACAAGACCGGGCAGGGCTTCTTCAAGAAGACCAAGACAGCCTCGGGAGAAAAAGAGATCCTGACGCTTAACCTGCAAACGCTCGAATACGGAGCCCGGCAGAAAGCCAAATTCGCCACACTTGAAACGGCCAAGCCCATCGAAGATCTGAAGTCGAGGATCAAGGCCCTCTGCGCCGGTACCGACAAGGCGGGTGAATTCTACCGCTTGTTCCATTATCAGCTCTTCTCCTATATCTCTAACCGCATTCCGGAGATCAGTGATGAATTATATCGTTTGGATGACGCCATGATGGCCGGCTTTGGCTGGGAGATCGGGGCCTTCGAAAGCTGGGATGTGCTTGGCGTGGCCAAAACAAAAGAAGCCATGCAGTCGGCAGGATTCAAGACCGCTCCCTGGGTCGATGAGATGCTGGCCAGCGGGGCATCCTCATTTTATAAAGTAGAGAATGGAAAGAGGATGTGTTATGATGTCAACAGTAAGACCTATAAAGTATTGCCGGGCGCTGACGCATTCATCGTGATGAAGAATTTCAGCAATGAGACGATCTGGAAGAATTCGGCCTGCCGGACCTATCACCTGGGTGATGACGTACTCGGATTGGAATGGTATACCAAGATGGGCAGCATCGGCGGGGAAGTGCTGGAAGGCATTCAACGTTCCATCGCCCTGGCCGAGGATAAATACAAGGGCCTGGTGATCGCGAATGAAGGGGCCAATTTCAGCGCCGGCGCCAATGTGGCCATGATCTTCATGATGGCCATTGAACAGGATTATGATGAGATTGATATGGCGATCCGCCAGTTTCAGCAAACCATGATGCGGGTCAGGTATTCAGGCATCCCGGTGGTGCTGGCGCCACACGGACTGGCCCTGGGCGGTGGTTGTGAAATGAGTTTGCACGCCGATAAAGTGATCGCCGCCGCTGAAACCTATACCGGACTGGTGGAAGTGGGTATCGGCGTGATACCCGGTGGTGGCGGAACCAAAGAGTTCGTCTTAAGAGCCGCCGATGAAGTACATGATGGCGAGCCGGAGACCGTAACCCTGCAAAACCGTTTTCTGACCATCGCCACGGCCAAAGTGGGCACCTCGGCTTATGAAGCCTTCGACCTCGGTATCTATCGCAAGGGAAAGGATGCCGTTTCTATCAATACCGGCAGGCGCATCGCCGAAGCCAAACAGGCGGTGATCGACCTGTTCGATGACGGGTACGTGATGCCGGTCCAGCGAACCGATATCAAAGTGCTGGGTCGTTCCATGCTGGGCGCCATGCACGCCGGGATCAACGGCATGTGGCGGGGTAATTACGCTACCGATCATGATGTAACGGTGGCCAAAAAACTGGCCTATGTGATGTGTGGCGGCGACCTGAGCGAACCCACCCTGGTCAGTGAACAATACCTCCTCGACCTCGAGCGGGAAGCTTTTTTAAGTCTGACCGCTGAGAAGAAGACCCTGGAAAGGATCCAAAGCATATTGAAGAGCGGGAAGCCACTGAGGAATTGATGAGTGGGTCTGACGTCCTCGTCTGACCCAATCATCAATTCCGAAATACTGGGAATGCATAATCAGATTAATGGATTTTCATTTAACCGTACCTAAAACTTGCGAAAATGAACTTTTCGCCCGATCACTTATACCATGTTTATAACCAGGGCAATAATCAGGAAAGATTATTTCTGAAGGAAGATGATTATTCCCGTTTTCTCCAATTATTCAAGGCCCATGTATCCCCTCAATGTGAAGTGATCGCCTGGTGTCTGATGCCCAATCACTTTCATTTTTTAATATTCGCAGACGAGCGTGTCAGCATTCTTAGAAAGCAAGGCGGTTTAATGCTGGATCCGGTCACAAATGGGTTCAGGAATTTGCTGAGCACTTATTCACATGAATTCAATAAGCAAAATAACCGAAGCGGCGCTTTATTCAGACCCAAAACAAAAGCGAAATGTTTGAATGATCAACACCTGGTTTTTGATGGAGGCCTTAACCATTCGGATTACTATAGTACCTGTTTTCAGTATATACATGATAATCCGGTAAATGCCGGGTTAGTTATGCATACCCGGGATTGGCCTTGGTCCTCACACCATGAATATTTTGTACCCGGGCATAAAGACCCAATTTGTAACAAGTCATTGGCTGAGAAGTATTGTGAGTTTCGATCTTGATCATCTGTTTGGTTTTTCTAATTCCGGTCAGACGAGGGCGTCAGACCTGTATCCCGGTCCTGAAGATCCCATTTGCAACAGGTCATTGGCTGAACAGTATTGTGATATTGGATACTGATCATCAGTTTGGTTTTTCTAATTCCGGTCAGACGAGGGCGTCAGACCTGTATCCCGGTCCTGAAGATCCCATTTGCAACAGGTCATTGGCTGAACAGTATTGTGATATTGGATCCTGATCATCAGTTTGGTTTTTCTAATTCCGGTCAGACGAGGGCGTCAGACCTGTATTCCGGTCAGACCGGGACGGTCAGACCAACGTAAGGGATTGGCCTTGGTCCTCCTAAAATAAGTATTGTGATATTGGTTCTTGATCATCCGTTTCGTTTTTAAATTCCGGTCAGACGAGGGCGTCAGACCTGTATCCCACTCACCCCGTATATTCATTACATTTGTCCTATAATCGTTCATTATGAAAAAATCGCTTTTCTTCTTTCTGATTTCAGTCACCCTGTCCGTTTCAGCGCAGACCAAACTGCTGACCATGGAAGACGCCATGGTGAAGAACAGGTCCACCCTGGCGCCGGAGAATCTCCGCCAGCTTCAGTTTATCTATGGCACAGGAGATTATGCCTACCTGAAGAAGACCAATGAGGGTGATGTTTGGGTGAGGGGTAATTTTAAAACCAAATCGGATACGACCTTCCTTACCCTCGGGGCGCTGAATGCAAAATTGAAAGCCCTGGGATATGCCGAATTGAAATCAATGCCACCCATTCAATTCAACAAACCCATGGGATGGATCATGACCGTGGCCGGCAGTAAGATCGCACTCAACCCGGTATCCGGAAAACTGACCGAGCTGATGCCAAAGACGATCGCTTCCAAGGAAAATGCCGAAGAAAGCAATGCCGGATACATCGCCTATCTCGACAATCATAATCTCTATATTTCCGGTGGACAGGGCGATACCCGTCAGCTGACCACCGACGGAAGTCCGGATATCGTATATGCCTCATCGGTGCATCGCGACGAGTTCGGTATCAGCAAAGGCATATTCTGGAGCAACAGCGGAAGGAACCTGGCCTTTTACCGGATGGACCAGGGTATGGTGACCGATTACCCCATCATCGACTGGAGCAGCCGGCCCGCAAAGAATACCAATATCAAATATCCTATGGCAGGGGACAAGAGTCACCAGGTAACGGTGGGGGTTTATAATACCGCAACCCGTAACCTGGTTTACCTGGCAACAGGAGAGCCGGTTGAACAATACCTCACCAATATCGCCTGGAGCCCGGATGAAAGATCCGTTTACGTGGCCGTGTTGAACAGAGGACAGGATCATATGAAACTGAACCAGTACGATGCCGCGACAGGTCGATTCATCAAAACCCTTTTCGAGGAAAAGGATGATAAATATGTGGAGCCCCTGGTACCGATGCTGTTTGTAAAGAATAAACCAGGTCAGTTCATCTGGCAAAGCAACCGTGATGGCTGGAACCACCTGTACCTCTATGATACGAGCGGGCGAATGATCAGTCAACTCACCCAAGGCAACTGGGAAGTGACCGAAGTGAAAGGATTTGATGAAAAAGGAGACAACCTGTTCTACGTTTCGACGGAAGAATCGCCGCTCACCAAAAATCTTTACAAGCGTAATCTCAAGACCGGCCAGTCGATCAGGGTCACTCCCGGGTTCCAGGTGCACAACACCCAGGTGAACAGCACCGGTACTTTTGTATTGGATAATTACAGTAGTCCCGAGATCCCCCGGAACATCCAGTTGATCGATGTCAAGACCGGCAAGGCGAAATCGATCTGGAGCGCCGCAAACCCGCTGACTGATTACGCACTCGGAAAGATGAGCATCTTCAGCATTAAGAACAATTCGGGCGATGACCTCTTCTGCAGGTTATATAAACCGGTCAATTTTGATTCCACGAAAAAATATCCCGTGATCGTGTATTGGTATGGCGGTCCTCATGCCCAGATGATCCTGAATGGCTGGAACGGCGGTGCCGGTGATTACTGGTTCCAATATATGGCCGAACGGGGATTCGTTGTATTCACCCTTGACCCCCGGGGCAGTGATAACCGGGGCAGGGCTTTTGAACAGGCCATTTTCCGCAGGGCAGGGGAACCGCAGATGGAGGATATGATGAGCGGGGTGAATTACCTCGGCTCCCTGCCTTATGTGGATAAGGACCATATGGGTTTATTCGGCTGGAGTTATGGAGGATTCATGACCACTGATTTTGTGCTGAACCACCCGGGCATATTCAAAGCCGCCGTTGCCGGCGGGCCGGTGATGAACTGGCAATACTATGAGATCATGTATGGTGAACGTTATATGGATACCCCTGCTGAGAACCCGGAAGGATACGAAAAGACCAACCTGATCAAAAAAGCCGGTAACCTGAAGGACAAACTCCTGTTGATCCACGGCATACAGGACCCCGTCGTTCTGCAGCAGAATTCGGTGGATTTTGTAAAGGCCTGCGTGGATAAAGGGGTGCAGGTTGATTACATGATCTACCCCGGACATGAACACAATGTTATCGGTAAGGACAGGGCGCACCTCTATCAAAAAGTGACGGACTATTTCATGCAATACCTGAAGTAACAATGGGGGAGGCAGAACTGGATATTCAACGTCGTCAACTGGTCATCCATTCGGCATTTTATTTTTACGGAGATGCCGCCAGTGAAGAGATCAGCACGCAGGTGGCGACCGACATTGCCGATCATTGGAATGAAGCCGGCGGAAAGACCCGGATCAAAGGAACCTTGTTCGATGTCCGTTTTGATATCCGGGGATATTGGGGCCGGGAACTGACTCCCGTAGAGGTCTATGAGAATACCGACCCCCGGAACAATTATTTCCGGATCGAGGAATATGCTGAAGGAAATATCTCATTTGTCGATGCCATCAATTGCAATACCGGGTATTTCAAACTGGATAACCTGCTGCATAATTCCACCACGGCCGCGCATGAATTCGGGCATACGATCGGACTGGTTCATCCTCCCAACCTGGATATCCGGGGAATGGGGGTTCCGGGGATCATGTACCCCCGGGGTACCCTGGTCGACCCTCCTTTCCAATATGATCCAGCTGTGCCCGCCGGCGAAAAAGGCGGCACCCTGAATCCCTTCCTCCGTAAAGTATTGCCCCAGGATGTCGATCTGCTGAAACTGCATAAACTTCCATTCAACCGGCAGGGGACGGCCATGATCGGGGATTTCACTTCGGTCTGGCATGATAAACACCTTCCCTGAAACGGATGACAAAATTTCTTTATCTTCATCCTATAATAGTGAAAACATACCATGGCCATTCTCTCCATTAAAAAGCTTTCCAAGAATTACGGCGCGATACGGGCTTTGAACCAGGTCAGCTTCGACGTGCCTCCCAAAACCGTTTTTGGCATCCTGGGACCTAACGGTAGCGGTAAAACGACCTTGTTGGGCATTGTTATGGATATCCTGAAAGCTACAGAAGGGACCTATGAATGGAATGGAGAGTCCAGTTCGCCTGCCATTCGCAAGAAGATCGGGACCCTGCTCGAGACCCCCAATTTCTATCATTACCTCAGCGCCGTTGAAAACCTCCGGATCGCGGCAAGGATCAAGGAAGCGGATGAGGACGATATCCCGAGGATACTGGAGATCGTCAACCTCTATCAGCGCAAGGATTCTAAATTCAGCACCTATTCGCTGGGGATGAAGCAAAGGCTGGCGATCGCGTCAACCCTGCTGGGTGATCCCGATATCCTGGTATTCGATGAGCCGACGAACGGTCTCGACCCTGCCGGGATCGCCGAGATCCGCGAACTGATCAAAGAACTCAACCGTAAGGGAAAGACGATCATCATGGCCAGCCATATCCTGGATGAAGTGGAGAAGGTCTGTACCCATGTTGCCATCATCCAAAAAGGTATTCTGAAAGCCGTTGGCTCCGTCAGGGAGGTGATGAATACCGGTGGGGAAGCCGGCGCAACGGAAGCCGCCCTGCTGGTTGAACTGGGCGCTGCCGATCTCACGCAACTCAGGACCGTCCTGGATAAGATGCCGGGTATCGAAAGCATCGCAGATGCGGAGAAAGGATTACTGGTCGTTTGTCCTGAATCCCTGGGAACGGCGGCGATCAACAAATGGTGCTTCGAGAACGGCGTGGTGCTGGATAAACTGGAAATAAAACGTAAATCACTGGAATCACGCTTCCTTGAGATCACGGGATCGAAAAGCGATAAATAAAAGGACAAAACAGTACATCATGATCCACTTGTTAAAAATAGAATGGCTTAAAGTGCGCAGGTACACCGCCTTCATCGTGCTGGCGTTTTGCTTCGTGATCGGCGTGTTCCTGATCAACTATATCGTATACAGCGTCAATAAGAATATCGTCAGCAATGTGGGTCCGGCCGGACTGATCTCCTTTTCCCCATACAGTTTTTCCAATACCTGGCAGACCACGAGTTATGCCACGGGTTTCATCCTGTTATTACCTTCCCTCTTGTTATTGATGCTGATGACCAATGAATACGCATTCAAGACACATCGTCAGAACATCATCGACGGATTGAGCCGGGGCGAATTCATCGGCGTGAAAATTATGATCGCCCTCATCTTCGCCGTGGTTTCCACCCTGCTGGTGTTCATCACGGCGCTTTGTTTCGGACTCGCTTCCGGAACCTCATTCTCCATGTCGGGGATCGTATTCGTAGGCTATTTTTTCCTGAAGGCGCTAACCTATAATATGGTCGCCCTGCTGATATCGGTGTTGATCAAGCGAACGGGATTCGCCATCGGCGTTTTCTTCATCTACCTGGGCGGGGAGAATTTCGTGGCCAAGATGCTTGACCTGTGGAGTATCAAGATCAAAAGGGATAACGGAACAGACCTGGGGGGCATGGGCGATTACCTGCCCATGAATGCGGCCGACGGTCTGCTGACCTTTCCCAGGAACACGATCTCGGATATGTCAAAATCATTCATGCCGGCCGATTATACCTGGCTGATCCTGGGGCTGGCCTTTGCCTACCTGCTTTTGTTTTACTGGTGGACAACAAAAAAATTCAAGACCGCTGACCTGTAGAGTCCAACAGATCCTTCAGCGCCGCTTTAATTTGGGGGAACCTGAATTGGAACCCATCCCGCGTCACCCGGTCAGAACTCACCGTAGTGCTTTTCAAAACCTCAATGCTTCTGTTGCCCATCATGATCCTTAAAATGAAGGCCGGTACAGGGAATGGAATATAGAAACGACCCCTCATGATCCCGGCCAAACCCGTCATTAGTGCCTTATTCGTAACCGGCTCCGGGGCCACCGCATTATAGGCGCCGCTGGTATGGTCATTCTCCAGGGCAAACAGGAACATGCTGCAAAGGTCATCAATATGTATCCAGCTCACCACCTGCCGGCCATTGCCCAAAATGGCCGCTATGCCGAAACGGATGGGTTTCATGAATTCTTTCAAAGCGCCTCCATCCGGAGACAGGACGATGCCGATGCGCAATTTCACCAGCCTGATACCCATTTCTGCAACAGGCTGGATACTTTCTTCCCAAAGCCTGCAGGTATCTCCCAGGAAATCAGTGGCCGCTTTATCGGTTTCAATGAAGGAATGGCCGGGCTGCTGGTCGGGGCCGTAAAAACCAGTGGCTGAAGCACTGATCACTGTTTTGACCCGGTGCGGGTTCTTTTTAAGCTGATCGATGATCAGGGCCGAACTGTTCACCCGGCTGTTTACGATCTCTTCTTTGTAGGCCTGGGTCCATTTTTTGTCAACCACTCCGGCACCGGCCAGGTGTATGATATGGTCGGTTTCCCGCAGGGCATCCGGATCGAGGGTGCCTTTCCTGACATCCCACCGGGCATATCGTATCCCCTTATCAAGGGACGATCCCGGCGGATTCCGGGTCAGGATGATCACCCGGTAACCTTTTTTAACCAGGGTTCCGGCGAGTGCGCTCCCGACCAGTCCCGTTCCCCCGGTGATCATTACTGTTTGCATATTTTTTTATTGAGGTAAACCATTTATGTAAAAACAAATTAACGGTCATCTTGTTCTGCAAGTGACCGTTTATTTGAAAGGCTTGTTAAAGAAGTCGCCGGCATTCGAATAATGGCCGGTCATTGTTGATTAAATCGTAATTTTAAGTTACACCATTGTTATGATGCACAAGGGATTATTTTTTATACTATTGGGGCTTTTTTGTTTGCCGCAGGTCAGCCATGCGCAAACGGTGGCTTATGCCGATTTCGACCGGGAAGACAGTAAGGACATCAGTTTCGAGATCATCGGGAAGATGAACGACCATATCCTGGTCTATAAGAATATCCGGTGGAAGCATAAGCTGAGTATCTATGACCAGGACATGCGAACCCGGGAGACCGTGATGCTGGACTTCATTCCGGAAAAGACCGTAAACGTGGATTTCATTACCTACCCGGATTTCTTTTACATAATCTACCAGTACCAGAAAAGAAGTATCCTGCATTGCATGGCGGTGAAACTGGATGGGAATGGAAAGAAACTGTCGGAACCCGTTGAAATGGATACCACCCAGATCTCCCTGATGGCGGATAACAAGATCTACAGCACCATCAACAGCGAGGACAAGAAAAAGATCATGGTCTTTAAAATGCAGAAGAAATGGGACCGGTTCAACATCGTCACCCTGCTATTTGACGACCAGTTGAAACTGATCCGGAAGACCCGGGAAGTGATACCCTTCGATGAACGCCGGGACAGTTACGGAGATTTTTTACTCGACAATGAAGGCAACCTGGTATTCAGCATTGACAAGCAGGAGGGATACCGCGAGAACAGCGGAACACTGAACCTGGTGACCAAGGCGCCTGCGTCGGACAGTTTTGTTTTCCATCCGATCAATCTCAATAATAAATTCGTGGATGATGTAAAGCTGAAGATCGATAACCTGAACAAGCGATATATCATCGCTTCCTTCTATTACCCCAAGAGCCGGGGAAGTATTGAAGGCCTGTTCACCTGTACCTGGGACAGAACCACCGGAACCCAAAACCCTTCGGCATTCAATGTCTTCGATCCCTACCTGCGCGCGGATGCCAAATCGGACGGCCTGCAGCGCTTCGCCTTTGATGATTATTATATCCGGCAGATCTTTGTCAAGAAAGACGGCAGCTTCCTGGTCGCAGCCGAAGATTATTCCAGCCAGACCTCCAGCAACAGCAATTCCTGGAACCGTTGGGATTACCTGAATAATCCCAATGCCCTGTCATCCAATTCCTATTATTATTACAGCCCGTACAGCGGTTATTACCGACCTTATAACCGGTATAACAACTTTCAGAGCACACGCTTCTATTATGCCAACATCATGGTATTGAGTGTGGATAAAAGCGGCCTGGCTGAATGGGCCAAGGTGATACAAAAGGACCAGTTCGAAGACAACGATGACAGTTACCTGTCCTACTCCACCATGAATTCGGGTGGTGAGATCCATTTCATTTTCAGCCTGAACAGTGGCAACCAGGTGATCACAGACCAGAGTCTGGCCCCGGATGGCACCATCAAGCGTAACGCCACCCTCAAAAGCCGCGAAAGAGGTTACCAGTTCATGTCCAAGTTCGGAAAACAGGTTGGAGCCCGGCAGTTGATCATACCTTGTACCTACCGGGGCAATATTTCTTTTGCCAAAGTGGATTTCTGACGGGTTTCAGCAGTAAAGGCATAAAAATGTTTTCCTGGATTTCGTAATATTCATCAACTTCGCCGGGCAAGCTTTCATTCTTTACTTTAAACGGGCAATCATTTTGACAGGCATTTTCAAAGCCAATAATGTTTATAATACTTTCCTGCTGTTTGTTTACGGGTTATTGCTGAAATTGCCGATATTCCTCAGGCCCAGGGTTCCCCATGAGCAGCAGATCGACGGATTCCTCTACAAAGCCCTGTTGAAATGGCTGCACCTGTTCGGCAGCAACCTGCCCATCATCTATCCCGCCATCGCTTACCTGTTATTATACACCCAGGCGGTCAGTTTCAATAAGCTGGTCACCGAACTTCGCCTCATGCAAAAGCCCAATTACCTGGCTGGTATGAGCTATTTGCTGGTCACTTCCCTGTTCAGTGAGTGGAATATGTTGTCTGCTCCCCTGATCATCAATACCCTGTTGATCTGGGTTTGGGCCAGGATGAGCGGCCTTTACAATAATCCCCGTCCTAAAAGTTCTCTTTTCAATATCGGCATGGCCATTGGCCTGGCCACCTTCTTTTATTTTCCGTCGATCGCCTTTTCGGCCCTGATCATTTTCGGATTGGCCATCACCAGGCCCTTTAAACTGGCCGAATGGCTGATCGCCTTATTGGGCATCATCGCCCCTTATTATTTCCTGTTGTCCTGGGTGTTTATCACCGACCGGTGGAAAGGTTACCAGTTTCCCGGTTTTGCCGTGACGACACCCCGGTTCAGCCAGACCAACTGGTCCTATGCCGCCATCATCATCGTTATTTTCTGTTCGGCCATCGGTTTCTTTTTTGTGCAACAGAATTTCCGGCGCCAGCTCATCCAGGCCCGTAAAAGCTGGAACCTGGTATTCCTCTACCTCCTGGTAGCCACTTTCATCCCTTTCGTCAATGCCACTCATACCTTCGAATACTGGATCTTATGTGCCGTGCCCCTTTCGGCACTGATGGGGGCGGCCTTTCTTTACCCGTCCCGAAAATGGTTCCCGCAGGTGCTCCATTGGCTCATGGTGGCCTTCGTGATCGCCATCAGCTACTTCGTAGAATAATTCCCCGGGGAAACTTACCTTTGTTGCCCTAACCGTTTAATTTTTATTTCATGAAATTCGGCGTAGTAGTATTCCCAGGCAGTAATTGCGACCAGGACATGATCGATGCCCTGGAACAGGACCTCAAGCAGGAAGTGATCCGGCTCTGGCATAAGGATAGGGACATCAGTCATTTTGGACTGGAGGATTGCATTGTACTGCCAGGCGGGTTCAGTTATGGCGATTACCTGCGTTGCGGCGCCATCGCCCGCTTCAGCCCGATGATGCAAAGTGTCATCGAATTCGCCAACCAGGGTGGCAAGGTGCTGGGCGTCTGCAACGGGTTCCAGATCCTTTGCGAAAGCGGGCTCTTACCCGGCGTCTTATTGCGTAACAGCCAGCAGCAGTTCGCCTGCAAGAACATCTTCATGAAGGAAGCGGCCGCAGAAGGGGGCCAGCCCCTGATGATACCCATTGCTCACGGAGAAGGACGTTATTTCGCGAATGACCGTACCCTGGAAGAACTGGAATTGCACCGGCAGATCATCTATCGGTATTGCGATGAGAAAGGACATATCACACCAGCCAGTAACCCCAATGGCGCTATGCACAATATCGCGGGGATCTGCAACCGTGAAAGGAATGTCTTTGGCATGATGCCGCACCCGGAAAGGGCTTGCAGTATTACCCTGGGTAATACAGACGGCCGTTCCGTGTTCAACCACCTGTTTGGCATAAATTAACGTTAATGAGTTGCAAACCGGCCCCGGTGCAATGGTAAGCCGTTTCATTTTGCTTATTTTTGAGGTGTGAAAATCAATCATATGAAAAAGGGGATCTTTATTTTTTTATTCTCTGCCCTGGCCCTGATCTCACAGGCCCAGGTTTTATCTCCGGTCTTATGGACCTTCTCATCAAAAAAAATCGGCGATAAGAGCTATGAAATTCGCCTGACCGCCAATATTCAAAAAAGCTGGCACATGTATTCACAGACCCAGCCTGCAGATGCTATCGTGAACCCTACCGTGGTATCATTCAAAACCAACCCTTTGGTAAAACTGGATGGAAAACTGGTGGAGCTGGGTAAACTGGAGCTGTATAAAGACAAAAAACTCGGTATTTCCGCCAATCAATATTCAGATAAACTGGAATACGTGCAGAAAGTGAAACTGAAATCCTCTGCAAAGACCAAGATGGTAGGCAGTGTCGAATTTCAGACCTGCGACGATAAAAAATGCCTTCCTTCCAAAAAAGTGGACTTTTCCATCGCACTGGATTAGCCTCCGGTAACTGATAGACAAAATGGGTACTTTTGCAGTACCTTTTTTAATTTGACGCCATGAAGTTTGTCTCGTTTTTAATTGGGATCCTTGCTTTTTCCCTGTTCTCCAATACGGTTGTTTCCCAGGATTCGGCTGCAAAAGCCGCCTTTCAATGGACGGTCAAATCGAAAAAGCTGGCCCCCGGTCAATACGAACTGACCTTCTCTACGCCGGGTACAACCGGGACTCAATTATACGCACCTGCACAGGACCTTGACGGAACGGCTTCCGCCGAATTAAGCTTCACCTACCCCGATATGGTAGTGGAAAGTTTTGCCGCAACCGGCGATACCAAAACGATCAACCCGTCGTTTTTCGGCAATAAGCCATTGAACATAACCGAAGGCCCGGCTGAATGGAAGGCGATCGTAAAATTCAGTAAGACGGTTCCGGCCAGTTTACTGGGCAACCTGTCGGTCTATTATAACAAGGGAGATGAATTCCTGCCCGATATACCCGTTTCTTTCAACACGACCCTGGAAGGAGGTGTCAGCTCGGGCGGCAAGATCCGGATCGCATCCATCGACATCAAATCACCGGTGAATAGTTGCGGAGATGAAGCTACGCAGGATAAAAGCCTGGCCGGCATTTTTTTACTGGGTTTTTTAGGAGGTTTGATCGCATTGATCACACCTTGCGTTTTCCCGATGATACCCGTCACGGTGACCTTCTTCACAAAAAAATCGAAGAATAAGAAAGGGGCCCTGTTCAATGCCGCGATGTATGGCTTTTTTATTTTCCTGATCTATGTGGCCATCACCATTCCCTTCCATATCGCCGGGGAGACCATTAGTCCGGAAATATTCAATAATATATCCACTAATGTCTGGCTGAACCTGATCTTTTTCGCTGTATTTGTGGCATTCGCACTGTCTTTTTTCGGCCTGTATGAGATCATTTTGCCGTCTTCTTTCGCCAATAAGACGGATTCCAGATCGGGGCATAAGAATATCTCCGGCATTTTTTTCATGGCGGCTACTCTCGCCATTGTTTCCTTTTCCTGTACCGGCCCGATCCTGGGTACCTTACTGGCCAATGTGGCCAATGAAGGGCCCTGGCCTCTGACCATGGGCGCCGCGGGCTTCGGACTGGCGCTCGGATTGCCATTCGCCTTGTTCGCCCTGTTCCCCAACTGGTTGCATTCTTTACCCAAATCGGGAGGATGGATGACCGATGTGAAAGTGGTGCTGGGGTTCATTGAACTGGCGCTGGCCGTGAAATTCCTCGCCAACGCCGATAATGTGGAACAATGGGGTATCCTGAAAAGAGAGGTATTTATCGGCGCCTGGGTCATCATCGGTATCGCCATTGTACTGTACCTGCTGGGTTGGTTGAAACTGGGTCATGGTACCCGGTTCAGGAAATTCTCTTCCCTGCGCATCTCCTTTATCCTGTTCTTCACCCTGTTCACCGCCTACCTCGTGCCCGGATTGACCAATTCCACTTATGCCAACCTCAGTTTACTGAGTGGCTTCCCGCCACCCCTGTCATACAGCGTTTATAAACATCATGTACTGATCGCCAGGGGGATCGAACCCATTCACAATGATTATGAAAAAGCACTGGCCCGCGCCCGGGCGGAGAAAAAACCCCTGTTGATCGACTTTACCGGCTGGGCCTGTGTCAATTGCCGGCGTATGGAAGAAAAAGTGTGGACCAACCGCGAAGTAGACAGCCTCATGCGTGACCGCTTTGTAGTGGTATCCCTCTATGTGGATGAACGGAAAAATTTACCCGCGACCGAACAAACGGTTTTTCGTTCGGATGGCGGAAACGAAAAGAATATTGTAACGGTCGGGGATAAGTGGTCCACTTTCCAGACCGAGAATTTCGGCGCCACTTCGCAGCCTCAATACGCAATCATCAGTCCGGATGAAAAGGCCCTCACCAAAACAAAATTCTACACCCCCGATCCCCTTGAATTTTCCGACTGGCTGAAATGCGGTTTGAAGGCCATGTCCGGTGAAAAATAAAAAAACCCCTGTTGTCAGGGGCTTCTTTGCATTTGTAATGGGGGCTACAAAATTTATAATGCGATCTGTTTTTCAGTCATCATTTTGCGCAGGTTGATCAAACCGTACCTCATGCGTCCGAGGGCGGTATTGATGCTGCAGGAAGTGAGGCTGGCGATCTCCTTAAAACTCAAATCGGCGTAATGACGCAGGATGATCACTTCACGCTGGTCTTCGGGGAGCATATCCACCATCTTCCTGACCCTGTCCTGGCTTTGACCCGACATCATCTTATGATCGGCGCCCGGTTCAGAGAAATTCAGCACTTCAAAAATGTCGCGGTCGTCACTGGTTTTGATGGTGGGGTTCCGCTTTACTTTCCTGAAATGGTCTACGCACATATTGTGCGCAATGCGCATGGCCCAGGGTAAGAACTTGCCTTCATCGGTGTACCGGCCGCACTTAAGCGTGTCGATAACGCGGATGAATACGTCCTGGAAAATGTCTTCTGCAAGGTGTTTGTCTTTTACCAGCAGGTAAATGGATGTGTAGATCTTGTCCTTGTAACGCGTAATGATGGTGGCAAGGGCATCTGCATCTCCCTCCATATACATATGGATGAGCTGCTGGTCGGTAAGGTTGTTAAGGCATTTCATAAACTTCTACAGTTTTTGGTTAAGGACTTTAGAGACAACCAATAAAAGGGGAAAAATTGACGTAGAAGTCTGAAGATAGGCATCGACGGTTTTTCACTTTATTGGATATTGGACTGTGAAAGTATAGATTATTTTGAAACCGCCAAACTTTTTTCAAAGTTTTTTATGGATCTAAAAATAAGTCAAGTAGAAATACGTTGTTGCCGCTCCCGCCTGTTTTAGGAAGATTTTCACATTTTAGCTGGGCAAGATCGTATTTTTGTATCCTCCTAATGGCAACAAAATCAATACTTAAAAAAGAATCCCGGGAAATTCGGCCCGAACCTAAAGGCATCTATATCAAGGGCGCCAGGGTCCATAATCTGAAAAATGTGGAAATTACCATTCCCCGTAATAAACTGGTGGTGGTGACCGGAGTTTCAGGTTCCGGGAAGTCTTCCCTGACCATTGATACCTTGTATGCGGAAGGGCAACGTCGCTATGCGGAAAGCCTAAGCGCTTATGCCCGCCAGTTCATGCAGCGGATGAACAAGCCGGATGTGGATTATATCAAGGGGCTTTGCCCGGCCATCGCCATTGAACAAAAAGTGATCACGCGTACACCCCGCAGTACGGTTGGCAGCATGACCGAGATCTATGATTACCTGCGCTTATTATTTGCCCGGGCGGGCAAGACGATCTCGCCGGTCAGCGGAAAACTGGTCAAGAAGGATGATGTGACCGATGTGGTGAACACGATCGGAGGCCTGGCCCCGGGCGATAAGGTTTTGATCCTGGTTCCTTTTAAGACCCATCGTAACCGGGACGTTAAAGAGGAACTGAATATATTATTGCAGAAAGGGTTCAGCAGGCTGTATGACGGAAAAGAGATCCTTCGTATCGAAACCATGCTGGAAGAGAAGAAGATCAATGTCGGGAAGAGTCCCTTATTCATCCTGATCGACCGCCTGGTGGTGAAGGTTCCGGATAACGAAGAAGAAAGAGAGGACGACCAGCACCGGATGTCCGACTCGGTGAATACGGCTTTTTATGAGGGCGAAGGTGAACTGGAACTGGAAGTAAACGGCGGAAAACGGATCCATTTCAGCAACAGGTTCGAAATGGATGGTATCGTTTTTGAAGAGCCCGTGCCCAATCTCTTTTCCTTCAATAATCCTTTTGGCGCCTGCCCGGTCTGTGAAGGCTTTTCACAGATACTGGGTATTGATCCCGACCTGGTCATTCCCAATAAACAGCTGAGTGTGTTTGAAGGTGCTGTTGCTCCCTGGAAAGGAGAGAAGCTGGGATGGTGGAAAGAACAATTCGTAAAAGCGGCTTCCAAATTCAATTTTCCCATTCATAAACCGGTGATCGATCTCACGGAAAAGCAATTGAATGTTTTATGGGATGGAAATGAACACGCCCAGGGTATTCATGATTTTTTCAGGGAAGTGGAACAGAACCTGTACAAGGTACAATACCGGGTGTTGTTAAGCCGCTACCGGGGCCGGACCCAATGCACCGCCTGCCAGGGTTACCGCTTGCGGAAAGAAGCCTTGTATGTTAAAGTGGGCGGTAAGCATATCGGCGAACTTTGTGAACTACCGGTGAAAGACCTGCAGGCCTGGTTCTCTTCACTGAAGCTGAGTGAATATGATCAACAGGTGGCGAAAAGGGTACTGACAGAGATCCATCACCGGATCAAGACATTGATGGATGTGGGCTTGGGCTACCTGACCCTCAATCGCCTGGCCAATTCGCTCAGCGGTGGCGAAAGCCAGCGGATCCAGCTTACGCGCAGCCTGGGAAGCAACCTCACGGATTCTTTATACATATTGGACGAACCTTCGATCGGTTTGCACAGCCGGGATACCGAAAGGCTGATCAGGGTGTTGAAGGAACTCCGCGACCTGGGCAATACTGTAGTGGTGGTGGAACATGATGAGATGATGATGCGGGAGGCCGATCACATCATTGACATGGGCCCGCTCGCCAGTCACCAGGGCGGGGAAGTGGTCGCTGCCGGCGATTACGAGGAGATCATTGCGCATGCAGAAAGCCTGACCGGAAAATATTTATCCGGAAAACTGAACATCGAACCACCATCCGTTGTACGTAAATGGAACCGGTCGATCAAACTGGAAGGGGCAAGACAAAATAACCTGAAGAACATTCAAGTTGAATTCCCGTTGAATACGCTTTGCGTGGTAAGCGGGGTCAGCGGCAGCGGGAAAACGACACTGGTCAAGCAGATCTTATACCCGGCCCTGCAAAGGCTCAAGGGTGAGTTCACCGATAAGGCCGGTTTGCATAAGGCGATAACCGGGGATACGGACCAGGTCACCCGGGTGGAGATGGTGGACCAAAATCCAATCGGTAAGTCTTCCCGAAGCAACCCGGTCACTTATATCAAGGCCTATGACGAGATCAGGGACCTCTATAGCCGGCAACCGCTCAGTAAGATGCGGGGCTTTCAGCCCAAACATTTCTCCTTCAATGTGGATGGTGGAAGATGCGATGCCTGTAAAGGCGAAGGCGAACAGGTGGTGGAGATGCAGTTCCTGGCGGATGTTCACCTGGTCTGTGATGTCTGCGGCGGAAAACGGTTCAAGGAGGAAGTGCTGGAAGTGAAATACCAGGATAAGAATATCTATGAAGTGCTGGAGATGAGTGTGGATGACGCCATATACTTCTTTGCGGATGAACCGGCCGTGGCCGACCGCATCAGGCCGCTCAGCGAAGTGGGACTGGGTTATGTGAAACTGGGCCAGTCATCCGATACCTTATCCGGTGGCGAGGCACAACGGGTCAAGCTCGCTTCTTTCTTAGGCAAAGGGAGATCCGCCGGAAATATCCTGTTCATCTTTGATGAACCCACAACCGGGCTTCATTTTCATGATATCAAGAAACTCCTGGTCTCTTTCAACGCCCTGATCGAACAGGGTCATTCAGTCATTGTCATCGAACACAATACCGATGTGATCAAAAGCGCCGACTGGGTGATCGACCTGGGGCCGGAAGCCGGTGATGCCGGAGGTAACCTGGTCTTTGCAGGCAAGCCGGGAGATCTTAAGAAATGTAAGGGGAGTATTACGGGGAAATTCATTTAGTCTTCATTAGGTGTCTGACGGCTTGGAGCCGTCTTGACACCTTTGCTACAGTGTCTGACCGTCCCGGTCTCCAAATTGCCGCCAGCGTCTGACCATCCCGGTCTGACGCATTTGGATTAGATATTCTTACATAGGTGTCTGACGGCTTGGAGCCGTCTTGACACCTATACCGTCTTGACACCTTAACGCAAACGGTCGCTTTCCTTGATGATCTTTTCATCCTTTCGGATCCCTCTTGCCGCCATAAAAAAGGCGACTACGATGATCAGTTGAAGGATCGCGGTTAACGAATAGGTTCCCTGGGTAAAGGTCTTCACTTCACGGTAATATAAAAAGATCAGCAGGGCTTGTAACAAGATCCCCAGGATCGACAGCCCGATCTGCAACCCTCTTTTTTTATACAGGAATATGGTGATCAGCGCCAATCCGCCGACTATGATGGTTGACAGCATCAACAGAAAATTCTCCGTGCCTTTTAATTCATACGGGCTTATTCCCTTCGCGTTGGTACCACTGTAAAAAGAGAACTTGAAAGCGGCGAAGGCGCAGGCAGCGGCGAGGAGCAGCCAGAGGGATTGTAAACGTTGGATCATGATGTGAAAGGTTTTGATGAGGTTCTGAATGCCAGATTAAAAAAACCACCTGTGCATGATGCGCAGGTGGTTCATTATAAAAATCATGTAATTAATTGACTGAAGCTACCTGCACGCGGGATGGCTGACTGGGAGTTGTTTTTTGCTCAGTCGGTTTGGCCGGCTTCGCTACCGGGAAAATGACCACCGGCCTGACGGGTTCTTCGGATTGTACCCCGCGAACTGGCATTTTCAGGTCAGTGGTACTGACCGGAACCATGTTACCTCCGGGGACGATCTCCTTTTGTGTTTGTGCCAATTTCATCACATTGGGACTGGCCACAATTTTTGGAGATGGGTTGATATTTTCCGGCTGGTCATCCGTACTGATTTTGACATTGGACAATTCCGGTTTTTTTTGTTGAGCCGCTTGTTGAGCAAATGCTCCTGAAGACAGTATCAGTCCAATGGCTAACAGCGATATCGTTTGGATCGGTCTTTTCATGATCTCCGTGTTTTAAGTGTTCTGTTCAATTATTGTTTTACAAACCGGTAATTCTGCACTTCACCGTTGTTCCTGATGATGCGTAAGATGTAGGTGCCGGCCGGTAAGGCGGCAACATTCATCCTGACCGCATTGACGGACGGTTTCAGCGTTGAGATGTATTTGCCATCC
Source organism: Chitinophagaceae bacterium (assembly GCA_016721725.1). Taxonomy (GTDB): domain Bacteria; phylum Bacteroidota; class Bacteroidia; order Chitinophagales; family Chitinophagaceae; genus Ferruginibacter. The sequence continues at coordinate 1,599,744 of JADKHN010000001.1, forward strand.
ACACCATATACCTGTAAACTTACCGTATTGACATAAGAGGAAGGCAGCAATACATTCAGCACATCAGTAGCCGGGTTGGGGAATATGCTGACCTGCTCATCACCCTTGGTGAACTTGACCGCACGAACCGGCGAGTAGGTGAAGTTGCCGGTCTGATCGATGATCTTCAGGCGGTAATAGTTCCATCCGTTAGCCGGGTTGAAATCGAAGTCGGTATAATTAGACTGCGACATTTGCCGGGAGCTTACGTTAGACAGGAAGCTGAAATTGGACGCGGTGAGCGATTTCTGCACTTCGTAGGTCCGGATATCCTGTTCGTTGGCCACTTCCCAGTTCAGGCGTACTTTGTTGCCGTCTCCGATGGCGGTGAAATAAATGAGTTTAACCGGCAATGCGTTGTACTTGCTCATCGTACCCAGGGTGAATCGGCGGTCCGCGAAGCCATAGCCGCCCATATAGTCGCGGTGCTTGATGTATCCGAAGGTCTCATCGGGCAGGTCGGTCTTGGTATGGATACCGAAGGTTCCGGTCTTATCCCATTTGTACCCCCCGTTATCAACATACTGCGAAACGATCAAACTATCCCTCACGCTGGCGGTTGGACTCACCTGGCTATAGGTTCGCCAGGACAGGGAAACCTTGGTTTCCGCGTCGGGACCGGTGGTGGCGCCATTGGCCGTGAGTTCCCAGTATTCCAATGCGCTTACATGGTCAACCGGCGGGTTGTTGATGACGGTTCGGTTGAACGGACTTGAAGGGAAATATTCTACCGTATAGGTATTGGCGTTGGTGTTGAATTTATCCAGTTTTATGGGTGCATAGAGACTATCGGTTTTACCGATGTGAAAAATATATTCATTGGCGGGGCCTGATAAATTACAGACACGGCTCAGCCTCCCGTTCACCCAGCTTTCGGAGAAGCTGCTGCCCGATACGATCGAGGCTACCAGTCCGTTGGAGACCAGGAGGCTGTCGTTGCCATAACCGCTTTCGGTATAAACATAACCGGTATCGAGGTGAAGTACATTGCGTACTTCACAGGAGGTCAGGATGGTGTCGCCCTGAGTATTGCGCAAAGTGAAATCGAAGAACCGGGTCTTGCCGGAGAACTGTTGCCGGATATTGCCGTTGAAAAAGACATGGCCCGTACTGGCGGGGTCCATGGCTCCCGCGGCGGTATTGTCCACCCAGTTGGCCTGGGTGGCCGGGGCATAGGCCAGGAGGTAGATCGAATCGCCGGTGCTGGTGAGCAGACTCGTATTATCGAAAGTGATGCCTCCGTTGAGGACCAGTTTGGTCCCGGCGGTGGTCACCAGCCTGACGTTACCGGAAGCCGTTGCCACCTGTTGTCCATACGCATTTGCCGTGAACAGCATAGTGGAAACGAGCAGATAGTTAATGATTCTTTTCATGATCACGAATTTAAGGATTATTTGTTTTCCAATTTCTCCACTCTTTTCAACAATTCTTCAATGGTCTTTTGTTGCTTTTCGATGAGTTGTTGTTGTTCCTGGACGGCTTTAACTAATGGGTACGACAAATCAGAGGTGTAGCTTAAACCATAAAATCACATTGGGTTTTTTTGGTGCATCGAACGCCATTAAAATCATAGTGACTTAGATTAATGCTGCTTGTAAACCTCCTGAGCAAGGAAGCCAGATATTTTTATTTTTCAATATCGTATTTCCTTCCCACTTTGATATCATCTTTTTATTCATAAACAAACTTTGTTTATGCAATATCAAGATTGTATGTAACAGGCTTTATTGGTTAATAAATTTCAATCCCGGTACATCATCTTGTAATATTCTGTTTAATACGTTTATCACTGTATGCAGTAATGCCAGCAACCCGGCCCTAATCAGAGTAACACTGGTATTGCCGATTTCAACATAATTGCTTCCACTGGAAAGGCACCACCAGACAATATAACCAACACCTGTATATTAGTAATAGCAGAACTGTATGCTAGGAATAGTGGAGGTACCCATACGAAGTGTTATTTGATCCTGTGGAAATAATCAAACCGGAATTGGTTCCCAGCGAAATATTTCCTGTACCAGAACTTACAGAACTTCCTGAATTATATCCAACAGCCGTATTACTGCCTGCTGTTGCATTTAAAAGTGCGGAAGTGCCAATGGCTGTATTCGAAGAAGCAGTTCCATTATTGTACAAAGCCTGCTTTCCAACAGCAACATTGTTGGTGCCGCTGGTGATCCCGGCGCCGGCATAAGTGCCTAATCCGGTATTGTTGCTTCCGGTTGTACTCAGGAGACTGTAAAAACCAGTGGCCACATTATCAATACCTGCGGTGTTCAAGTTCAAAGCCCGGTGTCCGATGGCGGTATTGCCGTCTGAATTGATATTCGCATTGAGTGCATAAGAACCAATGGCCGTATTCCAGCTTCCGCCCACATTCGACACCATGGCGCTATATCCGTTGGCGGCATTGCCCTGGCCGGTAGTATTGGCCCTTAAAGTATTGATGCCTGTTGCAGCATTAAAGGAACCGGAAGCATTGACATACATGGATAGGGTACCGATCGCCACATTTTCCGCGCCTGTCGAATTCAAGTATAATGCACTGTCTCCAATGGCGATATTGCTGTTGGGAGATTGGTTACTCAATAATGCCCGGGTTCCAATGGCGATATTCCCGGAACCGGTCCTGTTATTGAACAAAGCACCCATACCCACGGCCGTATTGCTTTTACCGGTTGAATTATACGTGAGGGTATAAGTACCCAAACCGGTGTTTTCAATGCCGGTGAGATCGGAACCGGAAAGGCCATAGCCCGACTGGTAACCAAAGAATGCGTTCTCATGGGCTTTGTTATTGTATCCAGCATTCCGTCCAACAGCGGTATTGTTATTCGTGATCAGGTTATTATTTAAAGCGTTGGCTCCAATGGCTGTATTATTGGCCCCGGTTTGATCATTGATCAAGGCCGCGTTACCAACGGCGGTATTGCTGCTCCCGGTTGTATGCGTGTACAAGGAGGCTTGTCCAACCGAAGTATTGCCCGAACCCAGGGTGTTATTCGCCTGGGATGCAGACCCGATGGCCGTATTGGCAAAACCTGTCGTGTTTAAGGAACTGGCATATGAACCCAATGCTGTATTAAAGCCAGTGCTCACATCTGCATTCAAGGCATAAGAACCTACCGCAACCGTTTGGATGGCCGTTCCCGTATTCGACTTGAACGCTTCGGTGCCGATCGCCACCATTTCATAACCACCGATATTATTTTTCATGGCGGAATCACCCATGACCACATTTCTATAGCCAGTGGTATTGTTCAACATTGCATAGGAACCTACAGCTGTATTGGAGGCGCCGGAGGCGTTGTTCAGCAAGGCAAAATGTCCGATCGCAGTATGGTTGCTGCCGGTGTTATTTAACAGCGAACTGTCACCCACCGCCACATTATTATTGGCCGTTTGTGCAAGCAGCATGGAGCGAACACCAATGGCCGTATTATTAGAGCCAGTAGTATTGCTGTATAAGGCACCCAATCCAGCCGAAGTATTGGACCGCCCGGTTGTATTAAAGGTCATGGTATAAGTTCCCAATCCGGTATTCTCAATACCCGTTAGATTCGTAGCCGCCGTTGAACCATAACCTGATGCATAACCGAGGAATACGTTCTCATCCGCCTGGTTATTAAAACCGGCATAGGTCCCGATGTTAACGGTGCGTTTGATGGAATCGGAATTGGCGGCTGCATAATATCCGGCGGTAACATTCATGGAAGCTCCTTTAGAACCCAGGATACCGTACATGGCACCCCGGCCGATCGCCGTGTTATAGGAAGAACTGTCGGTGAATTCCAGGGCGCCTACGCCGATGGCGGTGTTTTGCGTTCCGGCCCTGTTATACCGTAAAGACCGGTAACCTAATGCCGTATTCAGACTGCCGCTGGTATCATAATACATCGACTCAAATCCAACGCCGGTATTATAGTCATTGATCTTATGATTGACCATGGAACTCGTTCCCACCGCCGTATTCTGATGGGCATTCCGGTTGTTAAATAAGGACAGGAAACCTACCGCTACGTTATTGTTTGAACTCGTGTCGTTATACATTGCATTTTGCCCAATGGCGGTATTCTGCCAACCCGTTTTCATGCTTCTGAGTGCGCTGGTTCCCAAGGCTGTATTCTGTGAACCGCTCAGGTTATTATACATGGAGAGGTAACCCACCGCCGTGTTGTAAACACCGGAGGTATCATTGCGCAATGCGCCTGCGCCGATGGCTACCTGGCCATAATACCGGGTTAACCGTAAGGCATCATTACCCACGGCGGTATTATCGTAGGGATAATTCAACCCGGATGGGTTATACGCTTCATACATGGCGGCGTTGCCGATCGCGGTATTGTTCCCGCCGGTCTTATTACTGCTGAGTGAATAGCTGCCCAGGGAGGTATTGGCTCCGCCCGTTGTTGCGCTGTCCTGGCTGGAATAACCTACGGCCGTATTGGGATAAGTGGCAACCGAATTGGCCAGGGCCCTGCTGCCGATGGCCACTTGCTGGTTGCCGTTGAAATTCTTGGCCAATGCCCTGGCACCAACTGCCACATTATCCTGGCCGACCGTTGCGTTGGCTGCGCTATCTCCAACCGCTGTATTCCTGTTCGAGGAAGTAACCCAGTAACCACCGATATAGGAGTTTAATGCGTGGTAACCGACCGCGGTATTCTTATTACCAACCGTATTGGAGAATAAAGCCAATTGACCCACGGCCGTATTTTCTTTTCCTTCATTCGTACTTCCATTCGTATAGTGGTTGTTGTACAAAAGGGCATTGGTACCTACGGCGGTTGTGTAAGGCGCCCGGTTATAATATCCCGCCTGGGTACCGATAGCCGTTACCTCATAAGCCGTATCACTGGTTCGGGCAGATAAATATCCCAGGGCCGTATTGTAACTGCCCCGTTTTTGCAGGAAGAGGGAGCCGCGCCCGACCCCGGTATTGAAATATCCGGATGAATCCGATTCCAGGGCGCCTACACCCAGGGCTGTGTTTTCCTGTCCTGTTTTGTTATTGCGTAATGATCTCCAGCCAATGGCCGTATTCAAAGCGCCGGCACTGTCCAGTTGCATGGCTTCCAAACCCACTGCAGTATTATTGCCATTCCTTTTATGTGAATACATGGAGTAGCGTCCAATGGCCGTATTTCCGCTTGCGCTGTCAGCCGTTATGAGCGCCTGGTATCCCATGGCGGTATTACTCGATCCCGTTACGTTGTAGAACATGGTATTGGTTCCCATGGCAGTATTCGCGGCGCCGGTATTATTAAATACCAGGATATTGGAACCCACTGCCGTGTTACCACTTCCGGTCGTATTGGAATTAAGTGCGTATTCGCCTACACCTGTTCCGAAACTGGCCTTATTGTTGACCATGGAATATTTACCGACTGCGGTATTTCTTGAACTAGTGGTGTTGGACTGCAGAGCGAAATTTCCGATACCGATATTGCCAAATCCGGTCGTATTACTGTCAAGCGCACTGTAGCCGATGGCTAAATTATCATAGCTGGCATTGGAGTTCAGTGCCCGGTAACCGATGGCGATCACTCCTCCGGCGGTATTACCATAAAGGGCGCTGTCACCAATGGCGATATTGTGCGTGGTGGTATTGTTTTGCAGGGCGCTGGAACCGATGCCGATATTATGGGCCAGGGCCGGGCTGGTTAATCCGGCTTTATAACCCAGGTAAGTGGTGGTATCATTGATCTGGCCTGAAGCGATATTGTTGTACCGGAATTTCAGTGCATTGGCATTGGTGGTACCCAGGAAACGGGTAGCATCGATATTGCTGTTCCCCGCGATATTCCAGGCCGTTGTATCCACAGCGATCCCGCTGGCATTGATATAGACCCATTGCGTATTGGGCAGGTCGTAGTAATGAAAGCCCACGCTGTCGGGGCCCGACTGATAAACCAGCAACCCATTTGCCGGAGTGGCTATGGCATTTTTTTCAGTCTTGGTCATCCGTGGGATCAGAATACCACTCGTGGTACTGCTCACATCCAGGATGGAACTGGCAACAGCAGGCGCACCCGTACTGTTGATGCCCAGGGATTGGGAATGGGCAGAGAATTGAAAGGCGGTAACCAATAATAGGGCTACAGAACTGCGTAAAAATTTCTTCATATACAGGTTTATGTTAAAGAGAATAAGAATTATTAAGGAACCGGATTTGTTCTTGCAGAGGATTAGGAGCTACAGGGTAACAAATATGAAATTACTTTTTTTACAGAATATGGCAATGAATCAGTAAAAAACAATTCGATATTTGTAATAATAATTTATTTCGTCATATATCATTCCTTTTGTATTGATTGTTGAGGAGCAGGTGCAATCCGGGAGTTATTTTGGCCTGTCGGTCTTTTCAAAACGGGCCTTGGCTCAGACACGGCGTTTCCCGTTGTCGGTGGTGAAAAAATCACCGGGTCCTGCGACTTTGTTTGTCCGTTCAGTATGGCCTTACCTTCCTCACCGCCGGGTATAGCGGGTGTTATTTTTTCGAGGGCGATGGCCTTGAGGTCGTTTTCCGGTTTTACTTGTTCGGAGGAGGGGGCGCTGACTTTTGCCTGCCCGTTCTGCGTATTCGCCCGGGGCACGGGCATGAGCATCGCTTGTGGTTTTTGTTCACCGGCAATGGGTTTCACGGATCGTTGAGCAGGGGCGAGGTCAGCTACCTGAGCGGCATTGTTCTGGGCAACGGTCGTTCCGGTTGCGAATAAAAAGGAAATGCAGGCAGGAAGCAGTTTCAGTGTATGTTTCATGATTTTTCTTTTAAATAGTTTGATTGATCCTGGGTTTCTAGTTCTTCTCCATTTTTTCCACTTTCGATTTCAGCTCGTTGACCGTCTTCAGCAATTCATCGATCGTCTTTTGTTGTTTTTCGATCACTTGTTGCTGCTCCTGGATGGCTTTCACTGTGACGGGGATGATGTCGGAATAATAGATGCCCAGTTTATCGCTGTCCGGTTTGGCTTTTTTCTGATCTGCATCAATTGTACTGGTCTTGCCTTTCACATCACCCACCTGTACCACTTCATTCAAAATGGGCTGAACTTCCTGCGCCACGAAACCGATCTTCTTGCCCCATTGCGGGTTCTCTTTCCAGGTGAAGCTGACCGGGCGCAGTTTCATCACTTCTTTGAGGCCATAGTTTAGGTTGGTGATATTCTCTTTATCCCTTGCATCGGAGGTGTTGATGGCGCCAACGGTGGCATATACGGTTGTCCAGCGGTTGAGTGATGCTCCCAATGTATTGGAGGCATCATTTGCCGGGATGAAAGAGCCGACTCCCATCTGGTAATAATCCGTTGAAGTGGCAAAATCGTCGGTGCTCCTGGCATATACGAGGCTGCCGCCAGCTGTTGTGCGGATCTGCCAATCGGAGCCTGCTCCCGTTTTGAGCAATTGTATGCCGGGTTCCCAGGAAGTATTTGCACTGGCTATACGCAGGTTCACATCCGTTAACAGGGGTTCGTAGAGGTGAAATTGCGTGGCCGGGTTGGGTGCGGTTGTTCCCATTCCGATATAGCCATTGTTGTCAACGATCATCCGGGTTGTGTTACCACCGGCTCTTAAGGCCAGGGAACTGTCGGCCCTGAAGACCAGGGCGCTCCGGATCGTCGTGGACGCATTACCCGAAAGGAAGCCGGTCTCATTCGCGTTCGGATTGGAAAATTGTAAATAGGAACTCGTATTGTCTTCAATGATCATGGATGAACTGGCATGATAGGTTCCGGCGCTGGCTCCGTTTCGCACGATGTGCAACCGGGCATTGGGAGAGGTTTCATTGATGCCCACATTGACACCTGAAGCGCCCAGGACCAGTGAATTGCTGGCAGACACGATGGCATTGTACCCGATGGCCGTTGCATTGGTCAAGCCGGAACTGGATACATCGGAACCATAACCCAACAGGGTATTATAAGTACCGGTGGTATTCGCTGACCCCGCACCCGTACCAATTCCCGTATTGCCATCGGCGCTGGTATTGAATAATGCTGCATGTCCCATGGCTGTATTAAAGGATCCGCCGGTCCCAGCGCCCATCACATAATTACCCATGGCGGTATTATAGGTTCCTGAAGTATGATCGATCATGGCCCAGCTGCCCATCATCACATTATTAGTGCCATTGGCCAGGCTATAACCGGCATAATCGCCAAATGCATTGTTCCATCCATTGATGTTGTTGGCGTCATAACTGTAAAGGGCATTCCATCCAAAAGCGTTATTGGTATGGGATCCTTTGTTCGTATATAAGGCGCCATTGCCTACGGCCGTATTGAGGTTACCGCTGGAGTCGCTGTACATGGCGCTATATCCTAAGGCGACATTGTTGCTACCGTTGGCAATCCGGTACATGGAATAGACGCCCATACCGGTATTCGCATTACCGGTATCCGCTGCATAGTTACTTCCTGGGAATCGTTCACCAAAACCGGAATAACCGCCAATAAAGGTATTGTTGGATTCTTTCTGGTAATAACCGGCATTGATACCCACCCCGGTGTTTACAGCGCCTGTTTTATTGAACCGAAAAGCGGAGGTGCCCACCCCGGTGTTATGGAATCCCGAACTGTCCTGTTCCAGTGCAAAAGATCCCAAACCCGTATTGTAGGTAAAGCCTGTGCGTTTGTGTTTTAACAAAGAATTGTAACCGACCGCCGTATTGAAATCACTGGCTACATTATTGCTCAGGGCGTACTCTCCGACGGCTACGTTCCAGCTTCCGCTGGTATCCCTTTTCAGGGCATCATGACCAACCGCCGTATTGTAGCTGCCGGATTGGATCTCGAACAATGAGTAATTGCCGATGCCCGTATTCTGTGTTCCCGTGCTGAGGCCAGCCGTTCCTTCGCCTGCAGAACTTCCTACATAGGTGTTGTATCCGCTGGTAACGTTGTATCCGGAATTGATACCTAAACCGACATTGTATAAACCAGTGATATTCGACCTGAAGGAGGAAGTACCCACGGCCGTATTGGCATAAGCCGTTGTCGCATTTTCCAATGCATAATAACCGTTGATCGTATTGTAATACCCGGAAGTCAAATTGGTTCCGCTATAAGCGCCCGTTGCCGTATTGCCGGTATTGGAACTTGAAGGCCAGAATGCCGTTTTCAAAGAATGGTAACCGATGGCCACATTGTCATTGACCAGTCTGGCACCCCCCATGGCGCTATCCCCGATGGATACATTATTAAAGACCCCTACGCCAGCAGTTGTTAAAGACTGCGCACCGATCGAAACATTGGACATGCCTACGGTATTGGCCATGCTGCTGTCGCCGATCGCGGTATTTCGTCCTCCGCCGATATAATCGGTTGCGGAGCCATTCGGTGCTCTCTGGGCCAATGCCCTGAATCCTACAGCGGTATTCTTACTGCTGACAAAAGAGCCATCCCCGGCCCAGGTGCCCAGGAAGGTTGCTTCTTTGGGGCGCCAGTTGTTGGGTTGAAGTCCTATGGTTCTGCCAGCCCGGTAACCGATCGCCACATTGCTGTCGTCCCGGTTGAAAAACAGGGCTTCCGTTCCGATGGCGATAACACTGGATGCGGAATCTGCGGTGTAGGCAGCAGTATAACCGATCGCCACATTGTTCGTTCCGGATGAGTCATTTCTTAATGCCGAGGCGCCAATGACCGTATTCTGGTTGGCGCTGATCAACCGGCCGGCTTCATTGCCCACGGCCGTATTGTTATTACCCGAAGGACTTTGGTACATGGCGGCGTTACCGATGGCTACATTGTTGATCCCGGTCGTGTTGACGGAGAAGGAATAACTGCCCACTGCGGTATTGGCCGTTCCGGTGGTCGTACTGTCCATGCTCTGGTAACCGATGGCGGTATTGGGGTAAGCTCCGGTGAAATTGGTCAATGCACGGGAACCAACGGCCACATTTTGCGAACTGGTAACCGAACTGGAAAGCGCCCGGTATCCCATGGCAACATTATCATTTCCGGTTGCCGAATAGAAAAGGGTGCTGTCACCAACGCCCACGTTGCGGCTGCCATTGACATAACTACCGCCGCCATTCATGGATTGAAAACCCACGGCCGTATTCATAGATCCCAGGTTGATGGCATATCCTGCTCCATATCCTAAACCGGTATTCTCAGCGCCCTGGGTATTGTTGGTGGCGGTCTGGCTGTTATAGGTCAGGCTGTAAGCACCGATGGCAGTAGTATAATCGATCTTGTTATAATAGCCTGAAAAGGATCCGATATTGGTTGACAGAAAAGCCGTATCGGCGGCATAACCGCTTTGAAAACCCATCCAGCTGTTATAACTGCCGCTGTAAGGACCAAAACCGGCATATCTTCCGATGGCTGTATTATGGTTTCCGCTGGTATCTCTTTCCAGGCTGCCCACACCAACTCCCGTATTTTCAATTCCCTTTCTGTTTTGCAACATACTTCGCCAGCCCACAGCCGTATTCAAATATCCTGCTGTGTCGTATCGCAGGGCTTCAAATCCTACGGCGGTATTGTAAGGGTTGGTGATATGGCTGGACAAGGCATAACTGCCCAATGCGGTATTGCCATCGGTTGTCTTATTTTCATACAGCGCCACTTCACCCACCGCGGTATTATACCAGGCCGTGGTGTTTTTAACCAAAGTTCCCGCACCAAGCGCCGTATTTTGTGAACCGGTCTTGTTGGCCTTCAAGGCTTCGTTTCCAAAAGCGCTATTGTCCCAGCCCGTGGTGTTGCTGAGCATGGAATGATATCCGAAGGCGTTATTGTAAAATCCGCTGGTGGTACTGTCCATAGAACGGTAGCCGAAGGCGCTGTTCGTTTTTCCATTCAAACCACCTGTGTACGTCAGGTTTCTCAGGGTTCCGTAACCGAACCCGGTATTTAAATTGATACTGTCAATTCTGCCCGACTGTTGATTGTTGACACGGAAATTCAACGCGCTATCGTTCAGCGTACCCAGGAAACGGGAAGCCGTGATATTGTTGTTGCCGGTTATTTTCCAGGCGGTGGTATCGCCATTCAGGGCGTCGGATAACCAGACCCAGGCGCTGCCGTTATAATAATAGAATCCCGTACTGTCCGGCGCGTTCTGAAAGATCAGCAGACCCGTTGCCGGTGTGGCAATGGCGTTCTTCTGCGTCTTGTTCATCCGGGGGATGAGCATGCCCTTGGTGGTGCTTTCCACATCCAGCATGGCGCTGTTGTGGGCCGGACTGCCTGTGGTGTTGATGCCCAGGGATTGTGAACGAACGGATTGGTGAAGGGTAGTTGCAATAGCTATCGCAATTACGAATCGTAAAGATTGGTTCATAAAGAGGTCAATTAAATAAGTAAGTACAATTAAATTAATTCGGCTTAACCAGGTTTCAGAGATTTTTGCCGGAATTGGAGATTGATCAGGGTTAGAGGCGTTAAATTAAAGAAAAAAATGGTAACCTGATATATATTCAATATGATATTTTTATACCTGTGGGAAAGAAACAAATAAAACGGGGAAAACATACCACAAACTGGTAGCGTTGACAGGAGAGAATGGTCAGCATACTAAAAAAGACAAGCGGTATTTCTTGACCCTTCTTCGATAACCTTTCGGATCAGGGAGAGCGCCCTCTAAGGGAATCAAATGAATTGCAAGTTCAGTCATGCTAAGATAACATGATCAAACCATCGAATAGTGAACATTTTCTTTCCAACCCTGCCTACTCGCCTTCGCGTAGCCGCTATGGCGTAGCAAGACCGGCAGGCAGGATCCAACCTCCAGCTTGCAAGCATTCGTGGATTATTTACAAAGCGCTGACAGCCCTGGTACATAGGTAACAATTCTTTTCCAGGCTCCTGCCGTTACGACCCGGGATCAATCCATTTTAAAAACACTCCAGTTCACCCCATCCGAGATGACCATGACGGATTTCACGCTGATGGTGGCTTTTAACTCATACCAGGTGCCCGATGCCAGGCAGGTACCACTACCCGGGCATAGCAGACCGGCAACTGTACCCAGCCAGGCCGAATTGGTATTGTCGTTGTTACGGATATAATAGATGCGGCCCGGTGTTAAAGTGGGGTCGGGCAATTGGTAATAAGTATTGGCGCCTGCCGGACTCAATCCCAGGTAAGCTTTTTGTGTACTGATCAAAGTGGGTGTGCCCACCGGACCGCCAGCGATACCCATGGTAATGCCTACCGCGATGGTACCATCCACCTGCAGGGTGCTGTTGGGAGTAGAAGTGCCTAAACCGGTAAAACCGCTTTTCAGCATCACCATGGCATCTGAACGACTACCTGGGCCGGTTCCGTTACCGATCGTGAACAGCCTGTCGGCACTGTTGATCCCATTCGCGTTCAGGGCGGAGTATTGTGTGGCGAAATGGCCAATGGTTGTTTCACCGTAGGAAGGCGCATAGTTGCTGGAACCCAGGGCCGTCGCCGCATCGCCGTTCACCGTATTGGAGAGTCCCGCTGCAAAGGCATGGGTCCCGCCAACAGTATTGTACCCGCCCAATGCGGAAGCGCCATATCCGGATACCGTATCCCGCAAACCGATGGAGGAACTATAGTGACCGGTAGCCTGGGAAAAATGCCCCATTGCCAGAGAGGCAAATCCACCGCTGTAGTTTTGCCGGCCGATGGCAATGGCAAAAGGGTTCACATCAGCGGTATTGGCTTCACCAATGGAAATACTGTTGTCGGATTTAGCCAACGAGTTCGCTCCCAGTCCTACGGAAAAATTGCCGATATTGACATCATCCCATTGTGTTCCGGTAACATATCCTGCCCGGATAGCCGATTTCCTGGGATAGAAAAACATTTTTGAACCGGCACCGCTGAATTCGATGGCCGGGCTGCTGCCCAGTGTGCCGGAAACCAATAAATTCCCGTCGGAAATATGCGTCAAAGCAGAAGGGTTTGTTGTACCGATTCCTAATTTCCCATTGCTTTTCAGGGTCATTCGATAAGCAAAGTTTCCAGCAGTGTCACGGGTCGCGAAATGAATACGGCTGGATACTTTATTGGTTGAAACCGGCCCGTCTGTATATACATCGATCGCCGCTGATTGAATATAACTGCTGCCATCATAATTCATGGTAGTGAAAGCGGCCTGGTAATCGCCGTTGATCACGGACAATGGAGCAGCCAGGGTACCTCGTGCGTGCTGTATGATTACCCGGGGGCATAACCGGCATCATTCACCGCATTCCTGATCAGCAAGTCTGTCGGAGCGCCAAATCCTTCCGATGCTAATTCCAGCCGGGCATAACCATAAGTGGAATTGGGTGTTGAAGTTCCGATGCCTAACTCCCCGTTTGTGGTCAGCCTCATGCCTTCTGCATTATTCGTCCGGAAAACCAGTGCGTTATTGTCGGTGGTGCCTAAAAAATTACTGACGGGTGTAGTACCTGCATTACCGGTGGTGCTCCAGGCGTTGACACTGGAGGAAAGCCATACCCAGGCCGAACCGCTATAATAATAAAAACCAATGCTGTCGGGTGCGTTCTGAAAGATCAGCAATCCCGTTGCCGGTGAGGCGATGCCATTCTTTTGTGTTTTGTTCATCCGCGGGATAAGCATACCCTTTGTCGTGCTTTCCACATCCAGCATGGCGCTGTTGTGGGCCGGACTTCCCGTGGAGTTGATACCCAGGGATTGTGATTGTACAGGTTGATGGAGTGCGGCTGCAATAGCTATCGCAAGAACGAAACGCAGAGATTGGTTCATTTACAGGTTTTTTAATAAAAGATGTACAATTAAAATCGGCTCAACCAGATTTAAGCGATTTTTACAGGAATTGGGTATTGATCAGGGTTATGAACAGTTAAATTAGGGAAAAAAGGGAAATCTGATCTGTATTCAACATGATTTTTTACCCTTATGGAAATTTTCGTCAATACCAAAAAATACCACTGGCAGTATTTGTCAAAATAGTAGTATTTGAGATCATACTACCCGTTAACAAAATATGTAGAGTGACCGGGTATGCTTATTTTTTTTCGCCCAATCGTTTTACCACTTTCTTTAATTCATCCAGTTCTTTTTTCAGTTCTTCATTTTCTTTTTTCAGTTGCTGGATACCGATCAGTGCAATACCCGCAGGATCAATGGTGGAGATGGTCTTGTCATCATCACCTGTTTTGAATAAGCGGTAAAAATCCTGTGCCATCGGGCCGATGTGTGTAATGCCATTGCCTGTTTTTGTATAGCTCCAGCGACTGACCGGCAACTGCATGATGCGATCGAGTATGTCCTTACTCTCCAGTTCGCTGAAATTACTTTTTAGATTACGGTCGCTGGCATTGGTCCATACTCCGCCGGTAGTCAATCTTGCTGTTGTTACTCCACTATTGAATTCCAGGATATTTGCGGCAACGGGGTTTGTGCCAAATCCCCATTTGGTAACATTGGCATCGCCAAATACCATACTGTTGCTTTGGGTAACGCTGGCATTGTAACCAATTCCTGTAGCATTGGTTATGGTAGAAGAAACAGAACTGCTGTTTCCCAATAAAGTATTCTGGCTTCCAGCAACAGAACCACCACTGGCATGTCCGATGAACGTATTTTGAAATCCTGTAGTGAGCGTGTTACCGGCCAGGCAACCTATAACTGTATTGTAATAACCGGTTGTCATATCATCCGCAGTATTTGTACCCACTGCGGTATTTTGGTTTCCGCTGTTTACAACTGCCGCAGGATTTACGGAAAATAAAGACCTGTAACCCACAGCAACATTACCGGGTAAAATGCCTGAAGCATAATTCAATGTAGCCATCGCCGATTCGCCAATAGCTGTATTCTGGCTGGTTTGTGTATTACTTTCCAAGGCATTGCGGCCAATCGCCAGGTTGTTGGCGCCTGATGTATTATCTCTCAACGCACGGCTGCCAATGGCTGTATTATTACTGCCGGTATTTGCATATAAAGCACTATCGCCGATGGCTATGATCCCTGTAGCTGATGTGGCCGCTCTTGCGGCTACAAAACCAACGGCCGTATTATTTGATGCAGTGCTGTTGTATAAAGCTTCGTAACCCATCGCCGTATTATTGCTACCCGAAACAAGGCTTCTTAAAACAAATGCCCCCATGCCGGTATTTCTGAAACCACTGGCAGCATTGTATGCGCTTTCATATCCAAAAAAGCTGTTGTGGGTCCCTGATGAGGATAAGCGGTGAGCACTTCGGCCCACAGCGGTATTCTGGCTGCCGGTTATATTATCATGAAGAGCCCCGGTGCCGACACCCGTATTTTCCTGGCCGGTTGTATTTAAATAAAGTGCTTCGCTGCCAATGGCGGTGTTCTTAGTTCCATTCGTGATTGAAGTTGGTTGGTTGGCAAAAAGCGCTTTTGAACCAACTGCAGTATTGTCCATAAAATAATTGGCACCCCCGTTGAATGATTGGCTGTACATAGCAGAATCACCCACTGCGGTATTTCTCCAGCCCGAAGTATTTTTTGACATTGACTGGTTCCCCACCGCAATATTGCTAGATCCGGTTGAAAGAGCAGCAAGGGAACTGTCCCCGATAGCTATATTGTCATTGCCGCTAATGCCGTTGATACCCGATGTGCCAATCATTGCAGAAGAACCAAGCGCTGTGTTCCTGCTGCCCTTTTTATTAAATGCTGCTGCCAGGTATCCAATACCGGTGTTGTGTGTGGCTTCGGTAAGCAAACTGCTGCCAGAACTGTTCAGGGCCAACGCGTCATAGCCTACTGCTGTAATTCCGTCTCTTTCGTTATACTGGGCAGCACCCGATCCTACTATTACAGTATAACTTGCACTATCGCCACTGTAACTTGCTGATGACCCAATTGCTACGTTGTATGAACCTTTCCTGTTATCATTCATGGAGCTGGATCCTATCGCAATATTTGAATACCCTGATGTGTCTTTAAACAATGCGTTTGCCCCAATGCCGATATTATAATAGCCGCTTCTTTCGGCATACAGGGCATAGCTCCCTATTCCGATATTGATACCAGCCGAAGACAAATTATATAATGCGCTGTCGCCAATGCCAATATTCTCAAAGCCGTTGATATTCTTCTGGCCGGCACCGCTGCCAATAAAATAATTTTGTTTTGTTCTGTCGAACTGCCCAATCCATCCATTGTTCTGTTTAAAACGAATGGGCATATTGCTCGTTGTTCCGATAAAATTCACAGCCGTGTCCGTGCCGCTATTCCCGGTTGTTGACCAGCCGGTAAGGTTTGAGCTAAGCCATAACCAACTGCTTCCGGCATAATAATAAAAACCAATGCTATCCGGTGTGTCCTGGAAAATCAGTAAACCTGTTGCCGGAGAGGCAATGGCATTTTTCTGGGCCTTGCTCATGCGGGGTATCAATACCCCTTTGGTGGTACTTTTTACATCCAATAATGCACTTGCATTTGCAGTACTTCCATCTGTATTAACTGCAAGGGATTGTGCGCCGGCTTGTATGGTGATAACGACACATACGATAGCCATTGTAATTATTCTTACCATAAATAAGTTGTGATTTATTCCTGGGGAAAATGATTGAAACGATAAATATAAAATAAATCCTCTATTGGAGGATCTTTTTAAAAACTCATTGTCCGGGCTCAGGTCAACTCAGGGTATAGCGGGAACTGCTGCATAAAACCCTTTACTTCTGCTTTAACCGCTGCAATGATCTTATCATCATCGATATTCATTAATACCTTATCAATAAAGTCAACCACGGTCTGCATATCTTCTTCCTTCATTCCCCGGGTGGTGATGGCCGGTACGCCTACACGGATACCCGAAGTGACAAACGGGCTCTTGTCGTCAAAAGGAACGGCATTCTTATTGAGCGTGATATGGGCCCGGTCCAGGGTTTCCTGTGCCTTTTTACCGGTGATATTCTTATTACGCAGGTCGATCAGCATCAGGTGATTGTCGGTGCCGCCGCTGATAAGCTGGTAGCCTTTGGCCACAAAGGCTTTGGCCATGGCCTGGGCATTGGCGATGACCTGTTTGCCGTATGCTTTGAAATCATCTGATAAGATCTCTCCGAAGGCGATGGCCTTGGCGGCGATCACATGTTCCAGCGGACCGCCCTGTGTGCCGGGAAAAACGGCGAGGTCGAGCAGCGAACTCATCATCCGGGTATTTCCTTTGGGGTCTTTGATCCCCCAGGGATTTTCAAAATCGTGGCGCAGCATGATGACACCGCCTCTTGGCCCGCGTAAGGTCTTATGGGTGGTTGAGGTAACGATATGGCAATGATCGAAGGGGTCGTTCAATAATCCGGCAGCGATCAAACCCGCCGGATGGGCGATATCCGCAAAAACGATGGCGCCGATCTCATCCGCTACCGCACGGATGCGTGCATAATCCCAGTCGCGGCTGTAGGCCGAAGCGCCGCAAATGATCATCTTTGGTTTTTCAGTGCGTGCAATGGATTCCAGTTGCTCATAATCCACAATACCGTCTTGGGTTACGCCATAATGAAGTGCGTGGTAAGTTTTTCCGCTGAAGTTGGCCGGGCTGCCGTGGGTCAGGTGACCGCCCATACTGAGGTCAAGTCCCAGGAATTTTTCACCGGGTTTCATTACGGCTAAGAACACCGCGCCATTGGCCTGCGCTCCGCTATGCGGCTGAACATTTGCATAGGAACAATTGAATACCTGCTTCAGCCGGTCGATCGCCAGTTGCTCCACCTGGTCCACGATCTCGCATCCGCCATAATACCGGCGTCCCGGATATCCTTCCGCATATTTATTGGTCAGTGAGGTTCCCATGGCCTGCATCACCTGGAGGCTGGTGAAATTCTCCGAAGCGATGAGTTCAATGCCGTTGCGCTGGCGCTCCAATTCCTGTGCGATCAGATCGAAAACCAATTTGTCTTGTTGCATGATGATTTTTTAGCTGCGCAAATATAAGCCGCGGTGCCAACATAAAAACATGAGGGTTAAAGAGAATGTGTATTTGTCATAGGGTAATTAGTCAAAATGTCCTACTTTCACAACCCGTTTTAAAGATAGCCTCTAAATTGATTGTAAACTAAATGCACTGCCCAGGGCAGAGAAGGGTTTCACCATGAAGGCAATTATCCCGGTAGCCGGCGCTGGTACAAAACTAAGGCCGCATACCTATACTCAACCCAAAGCGTTGATCCCCCTGGCGGGAAAGACGATCCTCAGCTTCATCGTTGACCAGTTGCACGAAGCGGGCATCAACGATTTCATTTTCATCATCGGTTACCTCGGCGAAAAGATCCAGGATTATGTAAAGGCCAAATACCCTCACCTGAACTGTCATTTCATCCAGCAAAGCGAACGCTTCGGTACCGGTCACGCGATCGACCTGACCCGGGAGATCGTAGGGGATGACGAGGTGCTGATCGTGCTGGGCGATACCATCGCGGAATACGATATCAAGGAAGTGATGAACTCGCCCCATTCCATGCTGGGCGTGAAGAAAGTGGACGATCCCCGGGATTTCGGCGTGGCCGAGATCGGGGAGGACGACCTGATCCTGCGGGTCGTGGAGAAGCCCGCCATTCCAAAAAGCAATATGGCCCTCGTGGGGGTCTATAAGATAAAGGAGACCAATTTCCTGTTCACCTGCCTCGAAAAGATCATGTCCACCGACATCAAGAGTTACGATGAATTCAACCTCACCGATGCCCTGGAATGTATGATCCAGAGCGGAGCCCAATTCAGGGCCTTCAAGGTTCAGAACTGGTTCGATTGCGGAAAGAAAGAGACCCTGCTCGAATCCAACGCCACCCTCCTCAAGAAATTCGGTGGCAATGTGTCCGAAAAGCATCATTTCGAAAATACCATCATCATACCTCCGGTCAGTATCGCTGAAGGCTGCGAGATCCGCAATTCAGTGATCGGCCCTAACGTAGCGATCGGTGAAAACACTTCCCTTAACCATACCATCATCAAGGACTCCATCATCGGCTCCTATTCCAAACTGGTGGAGATCGTCCTGAGCAATTCCCTGATCGGCAGCGACGCCGAGGTCAAGGGAGTCAACCGCAGCCTCAATATCGGCGACAATACGGCGATCGACCTCAGCGGAGGAGGAAAGGCATAAGGATTTACCTGTTTTTCAGGACTTTTACCGAAAAAATCAGCCGGAAATAAAATAATTGTCTTTACTTTGCGTTTCAAAGTACTTTCTGTTTGTAATTTCTTTTTTTAACGATATTTGACCAACAACGCCAAAACAGATGCAGAACCGGGTCACCCGATTATTCGACATTCAATTTCCAATCATCCAGGCCGGGATGATCTGGGCCAGTGGCTGGAGGCTGGCCAGCGCGGTGAGCAATGCCGGCGGATTGGGTTTGATCGGCAGCGGCAGCATGTACCCGGACGTATTAAAAGAGCATATACAAAAATGCAAGTTGGCCACCGATAAACCCTTCGGGGTGAATGTGCCCTTATTGTATCCCGATATCGATCAGCATATTCAGATCATCATTGACGAAAAAGTACCCGTTGTGTTCACTTCGGCCGGGAATCCCAAGACCTGGACCTCCACGTTGAAGCAGCACGGCATCAAGGTCGTTCATGTGGTGAGCAGTTCGAAATTCGCGGTCAAATCGGAAGAGGCCGGATGCGATGCCGTGGTGGCGGAAGGCTTTGAAGCCGGCGGGCACAACGGCCGCGAGGAAACGACCACCCTGGTCCTGATTCCCTCCGTTTCAGCCGCCCTAAAGATCCCGGTGATCGCCGCGGGCGGAATCGCCACCGGTCGCCAAATGCTGGCGGCCATGGTGCTGGGCGCTGAAGGGGTACAGGTCGGCAGCCGTTTTGTGGCCAGCACAGAAGCTTCTTCGCACCAGCAGTTCAAGGATATGGTCATCCGTTCGGTTGAGGGCGATACCCAATTGTCACTCAAACAACTCACGCCGGTCCGGCTGTTGAAGAATAAATTTTTTGAAGCCGTTCAGCAGGCCGAACAGCAATGCGCCTCTAAAGAAGAGCTCATGCAATTGTTGGGCAGGGGCAGGGCCAAGAAGGGCATGTTCGAAGGCGATCTGGAGGAAGGCGAACTGGAGATCGGGCAGGTGAGCGCCCTCATCCGTAAGGTCATGCCGGCTGCGGAAATTGTGCATGAAATATGGAAAGATTTTGAAACGGCATTAAACAGCCCACTCAAATAAAATATTACTTTAGCGGATTATTAAAATTTTGTAAATCAATCCTTAACAAATGTCAGTTCTCAAAGGAAAAGTTGGTAACGGGATGAAAAAAACGGCCGCCGTGATCAGCCTGTTTTTTTTAATGGGCTTATGCAGTGCACAGGGTCAGCCTCCGGTTAAGGATCCCAGCAATCCGGAAGGCTTGCCCACCCAATTGCCTCCAGCGCAATTGTATGATTTTCTCAAAGACAAGAATGCCGATGGTAACAATAATAAGTCACTGGGTTCCGACAAGAATAAATCACTGAAGGATAAGATCGAAAAGGACAGCCTGGTCAAGGAGAACACCCCCCAGTCCATCAACCGCACAGAAGACACTTATGGCATGAACCTGTTCAGGGGCGGCGCCGTGGCCTCCATCACCGAACTCTCCACGCCGCCATTGGATTACCCGATCGGCGTCTATGACCATATCATCGTTTCCCTCTGGAACGGCGCGGAGGCCACCCTCGAATATACGGTTGCCCGGGATGGTTCCATTTTCCCCACCGGGCTGGGAAAGATCTACCTGCAGGGCCTGACCTTTGATAATGTACGTTCACTCATCACCCGGCGGTTCAAATCCTATGTGCCGCCTTCCACCAATATCACCGTTTCCCTGGGCGCACCGCGCACCATTTCGGTCAACGTGGCCGGAGAAGTGAATACCCAGGGCCCGGTGACCGTATCGGCCTTTACCAACGCCTTCAACGTGATCGCCCTGGCGGGCGGTCCCACCAACCTGGCCAACCTCCGGGAGATCCAGATCAAACGGAACGGAAAGGTCATCGATGAGCTCGATGTCTATAAATACCTGACCACCGGCGATTTCGGCAAACACATCTACCTCGACAATAATGATTTCGTGATCCTTCAAACAGTAGAGAAGAAAGTGAAGGCCGAGGGAAAATTCAGGCGCCCCATGTTCTACCAGTTGAAAAGGGACGAAGGCCTGAAGGCCCTGTTGAAATATACCGGCGGACTGGAACGAGAAGCCTTTTCCAGCGGAGTGAAAGTGTTCCGTACGGAACTGGAGAAGCAGGTGATCAAGGACGTCAATGCCACGGCCATCATCAATCCCACCAACGACCCGCGTCTGAAAGGGGAGGACTTCATGCTGAACGACGGGGATATTGTAAAAGTGATCTCCGTGAATCCGGGTTTTATCAATAAGGTAGAGATGAAAGGGGAGATATCTTATCCCGGCCCTTACGAGATCCGTAAAGGAGATAAACTGTTCGACCTGATCAACCGGGCGGGCGGCATCACCCGGAACACGTATCTCCCCAGGGCTTATATATTCAGGGGCGGCGGCGACAGTACCAATATCAAGGCCAATAAGCTGGAAGTGAACCTGACGGATGTCACCACGAATAAGATATCCAGCCTCAACAATATTGATCTCATGCCCAATGACCAGGTCCTGTTCTTCAGCAACAATGAATTCGGCGATAAACAATATGTGGAGATCTTCGGTGAAGTACGCAAGGAGGGAAAAGTGAACAAGTATGGCGGGATGACCTTGCAGGACCTGCTCTTCCTGTCCGGAGGATTAAAACAATCTGCCGAATACGGAAGGATCGAGATCTCGAGCGTGGTGGACATCGATTCCGCGAAAAGCGAACAGACCCCGACCCGTACGGTGATCAAAACGATCAAGGTTTCCCCGAACCTTGACCTGGACAGCGCATCGGCTGCCATAGTGTTAAAACCCTACGACCAGGTCTATGTGCGAAAGAACCCGACCTTCGAATTGCAGCAACTGGTTCAGATCAACGGGATGATCAAGTATTCAGGACCCTATCCCCGCCTGAATAAGAACGAAAGGCTGTCCTCTTATATCGACAGGGCGGGGGGCGTTACCGAAAACGCGGATCTGAGCGGGGCCATCCTGTACCGGAAGAAGACCCAGTTCTACCGGGAGAACGTAACGACCAAGGTCAATTCCCTGACCGATTCCCTGGGCGGGATCAAACTGGATTCGGTCAAGACGGATATAGCGGAAGTCTCCAAGGAACCCGTAAGCATCGACCTGGCCCGTGCGATGAAATACAAGGAATCCAAATACGATATCATTTTGCAGGAGGGTGATGTGATCTTCATTCCGGAGATCAATCCGTTTGTCACGGTCAAGGGTACCGTACAGGCCCCTCTCAAGCTGACCTTTGACAAAGAGCACAGCAGCGTGCCCTATTATATCGACAAGGCGGGCGGATATGGCCAGCGGCCCTGGCGCAGCCGGATCTATGTACAATACGCCAACGGGAAAAGCCGGAAGACCATCAACCTGTTCTTCATGCACTTCTATCCCAGGGTGAAAGCGGGCAGTACGGTCAATGTGCCTTTCCGTCCGGAAGGCAAGGGCGCTACGGATATGGCGCAGCAGATCTTCGTTTCCATCATACCGGTGGTGACCGCCGCGCTGATCGCCAAGATACTCGTCAAACTTTAATCGAATAAAGAGAACCGATGACAAATATTGAACTGATCAAGCAACTGATCAAACGTTTGAAAAAATTCAGCTGGCTGATCTTGTTGCTGGCCATTGGTTTTGCCGGGTTCTTTTATTATATGGCCAAGCAGAGCCTGGTCCTGTACACCTCCAAGGCAACGGTGTTTCCGCTCAACAGCTCCGGAGATAACAGCGTCACATCCTCCACCATCAGCAATATCCTCGGACTTTCCGATGCGCCGAAATCTTTCAGCGGGGAAGCTTCGATCAATATCGTGGAACTGGCCACCAGCCGCCGGACCCGCGAAGCCGTGGCCATGGAGCGCATTCCTTCCATGCAAAACAAGAGCATTGCACAATTACTGATCGAGGAACATAACCGGCATACCGGGTTCATGCAGAACGAAAAGATCAAAATGCCGCAGGACAGCATGCAGCAGAACAATATCGGCAGCAGCCTGCTCAAAGGAGGATTCTCGGCTAAGATCAACAAGAACGGCATCCTGGAATTGTATTATTCCAATACCAGTACCGACCTGGTCAGGGCAGTCAGTTATGTGTACATCGACAAGATCTCCAGTTTCTATATCGACCTGAAAAAGAAAAAGGCCCAGATCGATTTTGAATTCGCGGTCAAGAAAGCGGATTCCCTGCTGGTTGTATTGAATTCACTCGATCAGCGGGCCATCGCGTTGGATGAGAGCACTTTTTTCACCAATGAGGATCTTAAAAGATACAGCCTGCCCAAACAAAACCTGATGCAGGACAAATCGACCGTTCAATCTCAATATTATTATGCCGTGAACAACCGCGAAGCGGCGGCGTATAAACTGCAGAAGGAAACACCCATCATCGAACCCCTGGATAAGCCCGAACCTCCTTTTGATTCCTCCCAGAAATCAAGCACTTTTTACATCCTCATCGGGTTCATGCTGGGCTTGATACTCGGGATCATACTGGTCAGCTTCAAGATCATCAACCGTTTCCTGGGCGAAGAGCTCAATAAGGCGATCGAGAAGGCAACCCGTCCGAAACCGGTTCCGGCCGACGCGCCTCTTAAATAGCAGGTTCGCCCGGGTTATTTACGGAAGGCCCATTTCAGCATTTCTTTCCAGCTGGCTTTCTTGCCATACATCAGGATCCCGGTGCGGTATATCTTGGCCGCCAGCCAGGTTGTACATAGAAACCCGATGATCAGCAGGGACATCGACAAGGCCAATTGCCATACCGGCACCGTACCCGGTACGCCGAAAGGCAAACGTGCCATCATCACGATGGGAGAGGTGAAAGGCAGTATGCTTCCCCAGAAAGCCACGGGCCCGTTGGGGTCGCGGATGGCCACCGTCATCATCACCAGGGAGAAAATGATGAGCAGGGTGATGGGGAAACTGAGCGACTGCGCCTCCCTGACGTCTTCATTGATGGCGCTGCCAATGGCGGCATACAGGGAAGAGTAGAAAAAGAAGCCGCCGATGAAATAGAACGCGAAGCAAAACAGGATCAGGGGCAGGTTCACACTGGCAAAGGAATGTTGTATCCCTTCTACCATCGTGCTGGCAAAAGCATTGCCCGAGCCCAGCATCTTACCCCCGAAATAGACCAGGAAGATGCAGGCCACCCAGATCAGGAACTGGGTCAATGCGACCAGGCTGATGCCGATGATCTTGCCCAGCATCAGCTGGAAGGGTTTCACCGAGGAAACCACCACTTCAGCGATGCGGTTGGTCTTCTCTTCCATCACGCCCATCATCACCTGTGAACCGTAGATCAGCAGGATGAAGTAAATGAGGAAGCCGCTGGCATAACCAATGGTGGAGGCCACAATGGAATCGGCGTTCTTGTTCTCCAGGTTCTCTTCTTTCACGGCGAGGCTGCTCGAGCCCAGGATCATCTTCTTGTCATTGCCGATACCCAGTTTCTCGTTCACGGTCTCACTCCAGATCAGGTTCAGTTTATTCTCGATGATGTTTTCGGTTCCCAGCCCGTGCGTTTTGTCGGTGACGAATTTGATCTTCTTATTCCCCCGCTGCCATTCCATTTCCGGCAGGATGATGTATCCGTCAAAGCCATTCTTCCGGAAATTGGCCGGCGTGAACGTATCACTCACCGCGGTGAAGAGAATGGAACTGTCCCGGAGATTGGACTGTTTCAGCATACTGTCGGGAAAATAGCCCGACTGGTCGATGATGGCCACAGACAGTTTTTGTTTGGACGTGGCACCCAGGTAGGTGGTGCCGAATATGAGCCCCATATATAATAAGGGGAACAACAGGGTGGTGAGCAGGAAGGCCTTCTTTTTCACCCTGGTGAGGTATTCCCTTTGTATGATCAGTGAAATCTTTTTCATGTTATCGGTTTGAGAACGGTTTAACGGGTTTGTTCAAATTGGCGTGCATTCGGACTGCCTTCCACCAGCCGGATGAAAATGTCATTCAGGGAAGGCAATACTTCATGGAAGGACCTGATGGCGACACCCTGGTTGATGAGGTACTGCAACACTTCATTGTTGGAGATGCCGGGGTTCAGTTTCACCAGCAATTTTTCCGAAGCGTGTTTCTCCACGGCGAAAAGTGAACTGGATACCTGGTCGGGCAGGGCGGCCGCGCTGATGCTGTAGATGTTCTCCTTAAAGTCGTTCTTGATATCGGCCAGTTTTCCGTCAAGGATCTTTTTGCCTTTGTTCACCAAAATGATGTGCTCGCAGATCTCTTCCACCTGTTCCATCCGGTGCGTACTGAAAATGATGGTGGATCCGTTCTTCGACAGCCTGAAGATCTCATCCTTGATCAGGTTGGCATTGACCGGGTCCAGTCCGCTGAAGGGTTCATCCAGTATGATCAGTCCGGGATTATGAAGAACCGTGATCACGAACTGCAGTTTCTGGCTCATGCCCTTGCTTAGGTCCTCCACTTTCTTGTTCCACCAGGTCTGCATCTCCAGGCGTTCGAACCATTCTTTGATCCTCATTGTCGCATCCGATTTGGACAATCCTTTTAAACGGGCGAGGTACACAGCCTGTTCGCCGATCTTCATTTTCTTATACAGTCCCCTTTCCTCCGGCATATATCCGATCTTCTCGGTATCTGTTTCGGGATCGAATTTCTTTCCTTCGTATAGGATCTCACCGCTGTCGGGATAAAAAATGCCGGTGATCATACGCAGTAAGGTGGTCTTGCCGGCACCATTCGGCCCAAGCAAACCCACGATGCTGCCTGTCCCGATCTCCAGGCTGATATCGTCCACCGCTTTCTGGGTGGCGAAGTATTTTTTCAGGTGTTTGACTTCCAGGATGTTCATGCGTTTTGAATTATTGATTGCAGGTCAAAAGTAAACTGAATTCTTGCTATGAAACGATGATTTATATCAACGGTAACTTATTTTCTGAAAATTCGGGCCAGCTGTATGGCCACCCTTTCTCCGTCCATGGCGGCGCTCACGATACCTCCGGCATACCCGGCCCCTTCGCCGCAGGGATAGAGGTTGCTGACCTGTGGATGGGCCAGCGTTTCGGGATCCCGGGGAATGCGGACCGGGGATGACGTGCGGCTTTCGGTGGCCACCACCACGGCTTCCCGGGTAAAATACCCCGGCATTTTTTTCCCAAAAGCTTTGAAGCCTCCGGCCAGCGATCGGTAAATGAAATCAGGAAGGATCTCCTGCAATGGCGCCGCATGCAGTCCGGGAATATAGGACGAGTGGGGCAATGCCGAAGACAGTTTGCCCAGGGTGAAATCAGTCATGCGTAACGCAGGGGCAACGAGTCTTCCACCACCGGCGGTGAAACAGTCCTGTTCCACCAATCGTTGAAAATGCAGGAAGAGCAGTGGATCAGCGGTCCCCGAAAGTTTGTTTTCCAGTCCCGCTTTTTTCAATGCGGCATAAGCGTCTTCCGCTTCTACCTGCACCACCATCCCGCTGTTGGCAAAAGGGTTGTTCCGTTTCGAAGGGCTCCATCCGTTCACCACCAGTTCACCCGGCGCCGTAGCTGCCGGCGCGATGATGCCACCGGGGCACATGCAAAAAGAGAAGACACCCCGGCCGTTCACCTGGTGTACCAGGCTGTATGCGGCCGGCGGGAGGTTCCTGTCGCGGATGGTACAATGGTATTGGATCGTGTCGATCAGGGATTGCGGATGTTCGATCCTGACGCCGAGTGCGAAAGCTTTGGCTTCGATGAGTATTTTTTTTTGATGCAGCAACTCAAAGATGTCCCTGGCGCTGTGGCCGGTCGCCAGGATAAAGGCATCCGCGGCGATCTGATCCCCATCGGATGTAAGGATTTTTTGAATGGCCCCGTTATCCGTCGAGAAGCCGGTCAGTTTTTTATTGAACAGGAACTCACCTCCGCAGGAGACGATCTGTTCGCGCATGGCGCTGATGATCTGGGGCAATTTATTGGTTCCGATATGCGGATGCGAATCATAGAGGATGTTCTCATCGGCGCCAAAACGGACAAAGAGGTTGAGGATCCGGTCGATATCGCCCCGTTTATTGCTGCGGGTATAGAGTTTGCCGTCGCTGTAGGTTCCGGCGCCGCCTTCCCCGAAACAATAATTGCTTTCGGGGTTCACGGTCCCTGTCTTGTTCATGAGGGCCAGGTCCCTTCTGCGAGTTCGGACATCCTTACCCCTTTCGATGAGGAGGGGTTTAATGCCATGCTGGATCAGCAAGAGTGCCGCGAACAGCCCGGCGGGCCCGGCTCCTACGATCACCACCCGGTTCGGGGAATGGCTGACGTCAAGAAAATCGAATGTTTGGATCTTCCTCGGCTGATAGGGTTCGTCAATATAGGCCAATACCGAGAGGTTGGTATAGACGGTCCGTGACCTGGCGTCCAGCGATCTTTTCAGCAGGGAGAATCCGGAGATGGAGCTTTCTTTTTTTCCCAAGGCCCGGGACAGCGCTTTTTTAATGAGGGATTCATCGGCCGCTTCTGAAGGCAGCAGCCGGAGGTTGATCTTTTGTTGCATGGTGTTAGGTGTTTATCCTAAAAACGATTCATCCAACCGAAACAAGGGTTCCCGGTCAGAACGGAAGATCGTCAACCGCGTCAGGAGGGGTACCGGAAAATGTATCCAGGGGTTCAAAGTATTCGTTATCGGTTGAGCCCTTACCGGGTTGCATGATCTGTTCGATGCGCCAGGCGTCGAGGTTGGTGATGTAATTGACCTTGCCGTCCTTCTCCCACTTGCTGCCCTTGATGTTGAAGTAGACCTTGATCTCATCACCGATGTTGACCCGGTCGATGATCGCGGTCTTATCCTGGACACACTGGAATTTCACGTAATTGGTGATCGTCCGGCCGTTGATCTCATCGGTCTTTTCAACCGCGAATTCACGGGTCTTGAAGGTTTCCGTCCTCTGGACGATATCGTATTTGGCAACCAGTTTGCCGGTCAGTTCGTAACTCATAGTGATAAATTGATATGCCAAAAGTAATCCTATTTACTGAGAATATTTTTGTGCTGGTTATTCTTTATTCTTGATTAAAATGGGTATCTTCCTTATCATAAACGCTACTGCTTAAAGATGTCCCGTTCCATTCTCCGGTCCTTATTGTTTTGCATTATCCTGGCGGGCCTGGTTCAATGCCATACACCCTACCAGGCACAGTCGGTTCAATATATTGATTACCGCATCAGCCAGGAGAGGCGGTCAGACAGCGGGCTGATCCGGCTGATGAGACCTTATGGCGACTGTGTGAATAAAAGTATGAATGACCTGATCGCCGTGTCTGATATTGCACAGGAAAAGAAACAACCCGAAGGCATCAAACAGATCCGGGCGGAAGGCGGACAGGTATTGCTGCTCGACGCGGGAGATATCTTTCAGGGTACGCCCTGTTTCAACCTCTACAAGGGTGAACCCGGGATCAAGGCGATGACGGCCATTGGTTATGATGCGGCAACCATGAGTTTGGCGCGAGATTGGGGAATTTCGCCACCCAACTCAATCACGCCGATAGGGTCATTTGCCTGAGCCACCTGGGTAATAAGTATGGGGATAATAAAATAAGTGACGAATTGCTGGCGAAGGAAACCGAAAATATCGACCTGATCATCGGCGGGCATACCCATACTTTCCTGGAGGCGCCGGTGACTTATCAGAACAAGTCCGGGAGTGATGTACTGGTGAACCAGGTGGGCTGGGCGGGCATTGTGCTGGGCCGGCTCGACTTCGAATTCTCGGGTTCCAAAAAGAAAAATCTGGCGAAATCACATACTGTGCTGGTAGGGAAAAAAACAAATGAATAAAAAATTTTTTTTTCAACAATTTATTCGATATTCGCTGTCCTGCATAAGTTTTTTTTTCGTTGTAAAAT
Organism: Chitinophagaceae bacterium; assembly: GCA_016721725.1. Taxonomy (GTDB): domain Bacteria; phylum Bacteroidota; class Bacteroidia; order Chitinophagales; family Chitinophagaceae; genus Ferruginibacter. Next base: position 1,628,685 of record JADKHN010000001.1, read on the forward strand.
GATTGAAAAAATACAGGATTTCCCGGTTTCAACTATTCGTAAACTCGACATATAAATTGCTTAAGGAATAATGGAGAAGGCTTTTGAAAAAGTATGGACCAATTGTTTAGAGATAATCAAAGACATTGTTGAATGGCAGCATTTCAAAACATGGTTCGAACCGATCAAGCCCGTTGCTTTAAAAGAAAAAGTTCTCACGATCCAGGTTCCAAGCCAGTTCTTTTATGAGTATCTTGAAGAGCATTATGTTTCCTTGCTGGCAAAAACACTGAAGCGGGAATTAGGCGCTGCCGCCCGTTTGGAATACCGGATCATGGTGGACAGCGGTAACAGCAAGAACAAACCGTTAACGACGGATATTCCGGGACAAGGTTACAAATCATATTCAAACAACGAAATGGATTTCCCTCTTGTCATAAACAATCCTGTTAAGAATCCCTTCGTGATACCGGGTCTCAAGAAGATGCAGATCGACCCTCAGCTCAATCCTTCCTATACATTCGATTATTTCATTGAAGGCGATTGCAACCGCGTTGCCCGCCGGGCCGGTAAGACCGTGGCCGAAAAGCCCGGAACCACTTCCTTCAACCCGCTGGTCATCTACGGCGGTGTAGGATTGGGAAAGACCCACCTGGCCCAGGCCATCGGAAATGAAGTGAAACGTTTGCACAGCAATAAAGTGGTCTTATATGTGAGTTCCGAGAAATTCATCAACCAGTTCATCGATCACGGGCGGAACGGGGCCATCAACGATTTCATCCATTTTTACCAGCTGATCGATGTGCTGATCATCGATGACGTCCAGTTCTTCAACCGGGCGGAAAAATCACAGGACGCCTTCTTCTCCATTTTCAATCACCTTCACCAGAGCGGGAAACAGCTGATCCTCACCAGCGATAAGCCACCCAAGGACCTCGAGGGTGTGCAGGAAAGGCTGTTGAGCCGTTTCCGCTGGGGATTGAGCGCCGACCTCCAGGTGCCGGATTACGACACCAAGATCGAGATCCTGGAAAAGAAGATGAAGAACGACGGATTGGAGATGCCCCGTGAAGTGGTGAAATATATCGCATATAACATCAACAGTAACGTTCGGGAACTGGAAGGAGCCCTGATCTCATTGTTGGCACAATCTTCGCTCAATAAAAGGGAAATAGACCTTGAGTTGGCAAAGAAAGTATTACGCAATTTCGTCAAATCATCCAGCAAAGAGATCACCATCGATGCCATCCAGAAAATGGTCTGCGATTACTTTGATGTTCCCTACGATAAATTGCTCCAGAAGACCCGCAAACGGGAGATCGTCCAGGCCCGCCAGATCACCATGTTCCTGGCCAAGGCGTTTACGAAGAACTCCCTGAAGACCATCGGCGAGCATTTCGGCGGCCGGGACCATACCACGGTGATCCACAGCTGCCAGACGGTGAAGGACCTGATGGATACCGACAGTCTTTTCAAGGAAAGCGTGATGGAGTTGCAGCAGAAGGTGCAGCTGGCGGCGATGTAAAACAGGAATCAACGAATCAATATAGAGATCCAGGCTTACCGGTCTGGATCTTTTATTTGTATCACCGGGATTTATTTCTCTTATTTCCCATTTAGTTTTGGGGAATAAGCCGGTGAATTGTATTTTTGCCACCCCTTAATCAATATGGGGCAGGTTAGGAGAGGTTCCGCCAACCGGCGGACGCAAGGAACGGTTTGTAAGAGTTTTTTTAAATAAAGGTATTTTGGAGAGGTGCCTGAGAGGCCGAAAGGAACGGTTTGCTAAATCGTCGTACGGGTCACACTGTACCGTGGGTTCGAATCCCACCCTCTCCGCAAAAGTTTTAAAGAAGATAACCAAGTTCGGGATGTAGCGTAGCCCGGTTATCGCGCCTGGTTTGGGACCAGGAGGTCGCAAGTTCGAATCTTGCCATCCCGACACAAACAGATCCTGCCTCGGCAGGTTTTGGTCCTTGGCATCCGACAAACAGATCCTGCCTCGGCAGGGTTTTTGTTTTCAGTCATATCGAAACGGTTTTGGACAGGGAGGTCGTCCCGCTTGATAGCGGGACCATCCCGACACAAACAGATCCTGCCTCGGCAGGGTTTTTTGTTTTCAGTCATATCGAAACGGTTTGGGACCAGGAGGTCGTCCCGCTTGATAGCGGGACCATCCCGACACAAGCAGATCCTGCCTCGGCAGGGTTTTTTGTTTTCAGTCATATCGAAACGGTTTGGGACCAGGAGGTCGTCCCGCTTGATAGCGGGACCATCCCGACAGAAAGCCTCTTTGATTGATTTCTGAGAGTCTTTTGAAATCAGTAATTCGATACCGGCAATTGTTTCCTTGGTCTCCTGCCAATTTATCCTTTCTTATTTGATCTCCTCAAAACGGCTTGAAAACGGGTTTTCCAGGATCATACTAAATGGCAAATCAGCAGAGTTTTTTTTGAGTAATACGATCCATCCCGCTTAGAAATCCGGGGTGGCCTTTGAACAGTAATACAATTGTTCTTAAAAGCATAAGGTTGTATTGAATGGCTTCTGTTATCTTTAATAAGCTTAGCAAGTCTCAAGATGAAATATTTCAATTCCTTTGCTGCACTGATTTTTGCATTGATAAGTGCCTGCAATGAACATCCGGATGCTGCAAAAGAAGCGGAACTGAAGAAAAAGGATTCTGCTCATAGCTGCATGAATGTTCCGTCAAGATTTGGAGCCGATAGCACGGCCGGTAATATCGCTTTCGGCGGCGATACCAGTTTTTCCGGGATGGTTTTGATACCCGGGGGTATGTTTGATATGGGAGCAGATAATAAGCAGGCCGATCCTGATGAATACCCAAAGCACAAAGTACAGGTATCTTCATTCTATATTGATGTCACTGAAGTAACCAATAAACAGTTCAGGGCATTTGTGGATGCCACTGGTTATATAACGACTGCAGAAAAAAAACCGGATTGGGAAGAGATGAAGAAGACGGTTCCTCCGGGCACTCCAAAACCTCCGGACAGTGTTTTAGCAGCCGCATCGTTGGTTTTCAAACCTTCGGCAGGGCCGGTTGATCTGCAGGATTACAACCAATGGTGGCGCTGGGTAAAAGGGGCCGATTGGAAACATCCTCAAGGACCCGGCAGTTCCATAAAAGGTAAAGATGATTACCCGGTTGTTCAGGTTAGCTGGGATGATGCCATGGCCTATTGTACATGGGCCGGTAAGCGCCCGCCAACAGAAGCCGAGTGGGAGTTTGCTGCCAGGGGAGGCCTTGTAAACAATATCTATTCCTGGGGCAACGAACACGTAAATACCGGCAAACCAAAGTGCAATAGTTGGGAAGGTAAGTTCCCTTACCTGAACGAGCAGAAGGACGGTTTCATGACCTTGGCGCCGGTTAGATCATTTGCACCCAATGGGTATGGATTGTATGATGTAGCGGGAAATGTGTGGGAATGGTGCAGCGACCTGTACCATTATGGTTATTACAAGGAACTGGATGGCAAGTTATCCGTAAACCCGGAAGGCCCTTCAGTTTCATACGATCCGCAAGAGCCCTTGGCTGAAAAGAGAAGCCTCCGTGGAGGAAGTTTTTTATGCCATGATGGTTATTGCAGCGGATACCGGGTGGCGCGCAGGATGAAGAGCAGCCATGATACCGGGTTGGAACATACCGGGTTCCGGTGTGTGAAAGATGCCCGGTAGATCCCCATAGAAAACGGTCCGTATCTTCAGCAAAGTAAATAACAGGGAAGCGGCTGAGTTGGCTTCATTTTTCATTTCAGCAAATTCAGATCGGGCTGTGCGTATTTATAGACCTTGAAGTAAATGGTGGTCTTGGTCTGATAGACACCTTCGATCTTCGACAGTTCATTCACGAACTGGACCAGGTGCTCATTATCCCGGCACATCACATCCACTTCCAGGTCATAATCGCCAGAGGTCATGGCCAGGAAACTCACTTCCGACAGTTTGGCGATCTTCTGAGCCACTTTCTCTTTCAAGGTGGCGGGCCTTACATATACGGCGATATGTGCATAGGAACGAAAACCAACTTTTTCCGGGTCAACCCGCCCGATGATGTTGATGGTGCCTTCCTCAATGAGTTTATTGAAACGGGTGCGTATGGTGCCAATGGATACTTTAAGTTTCTCCGCGATCACGGTGAAAGACATGCGCCCGTCTTTCTGTAAATAAGACAGGATCGCGAAATCAAGGTCATCGAGGATGAGGTTGGCCGGTTTGCTCATGCGGTTTGGAATCGACTTAGAGAATAAAAATAGTATTTTTATTTGGGCAATAAATCAAAATATTTTAAATTACTTACTTATTTCTGCAAAATTTATAGTTTAAACCCAAAATATGAAATATCCAGCCATACAGAATTATGTACACGGGAGTTTTGTGAACCCGTCAACCAGCAAGACCCTGGACGTGATCTCGCCGATCGACGGAACCCTGCTTTCCACTGTACCCCTGTCTTCCGCAAAAGACCTGGATGATGCGGTAAAGTCCGCCGCAGCTGCATTCCCGGCCTGGAGCCGCACACCCATCAAAGAGCGTGTACAGGTCTTCTTCCGGTATAAGACCTTACTGGAAAAGCATCTGAAGGAACTGGCCGAACTCTGTAGTGAAGAGAATGGCAAGACCTACGGTGAATCGGTGGCCGAGATCGAGAAATGCATCGAGCTGACCGAATTCGCCACTTCATTGCCCCAACTGGTCACGGGGGAAGTGCTGGAAGTGAGCCGGGGCGTTGAATGCCGAACCGAGCATGCTCCGCTGGGAGTGGTGGCCTCCATCGTGCCCTTCAATTTTCCTTCGATGGTGCCTAACTGGACCCTGCCCAATGCCATCGCCCTCGGGAATTGCCTGATCATGAAACCCTCGGAAAAAGTACCGTTGAGCTGCGGCAGGCTGGCCGAATTGCTGAAAGAAGCGGGGCTGCCGGATGGCGTATTCAATATTGTGCATGGGGATGTGGAGATCGTGGAAGCCATCTGCGATCACCCCGGTATTGAGGCGGTTTCCTTTGTGGGTTCAACCAAAGTGGCCAAGATCGTGTATCAGCGGGCCACGTCGAATTTAAAAAGATGTCTCGCTTTAGGCGGAGCGAAAAATCACCTGATGGTATTGCCCGATGCGATACCCGGCATGACGGCGCAGAATGTGGCCGCTTCGATGAGCGGATGCGCCGGACAGCGTTGCATGGCCGCTTCCGCCATGATCGGCGTGGGCAATGTGGACGCCATCATTGATAAGATCTGCGATGAAGCGAGAAAGATCATCCCCGGTGAGAACCTGGGCGCGGTGATCAATAAAGCATCACAGGAACGCATCGAAGGATATATCACCGAAGCCGAAAAGAACGGGGCGAAGATCTTGGTCGATGGACGTAATGCCAAAGTCAAAGGAAAAGAGGGAGGCACCTATGTGGGTCCGACCGTGATCGATTTTGTTACTCCCGACATGAGCGTGGCGAAAGAAGAGATCTTCGGCCCGGTCATTTCCATCATGCGGACCAATACCGTGGATGAGGCCCTGGCCATTGAAAACGCCAATCCTTACGGGAATGCCGCTTCGGTCTTCACCCAGAACGGCGGTATGGCCCGATACATCATCGAAAGGGCCAGCGCGGGCATGATCGGGGTGAATGTGGGTGTTCCGGTTCCCCGGGAGCCTTTCTCCTTCGGTGGATGGAATGAAAGCAAATTCGGAGTGGGGGATATCACCGGTAAAAGTTCCATTGAATTCTGGACCAAGTTGAAAAAAAGCACCATCAAGTGGAATGCGGAAGCCGGAGTGAACTGGATGAGTTGATGGCCCCCTCTATCTCCCCCGAAGGGGGAGGAAAAGTAGGAGATATAAGCGAAGATTGGTGCGATGAATAGTGTATGAAACCATGAAATGTTTTTCGAATTATTGATGTAATAAGAATGGCAGATAAATTAAAAGCTTAAGTGCCTGGATTTTTTCGCTGCACCGCTCTCTTTTCTTTCGGCGAGGAGGATGGAGGGTGAGGCCCGGTGTGATTGCAGGGCAGTTCAAGAGTGGTATGCTTTATAAAAGATAGACTCAACCCTGTCCGAATGAATTCTTACAGGCGGGGATGAAGCCAAGAAAATAAAAGTCGGGAACAAAAAATATATTTTATGAGTACTAAAACAATTTCAGAGGCAACAGAGATCATCCAAAATAATATGGATCATACTTTGTTTAGCTGGAGCAAGCAAAAAGGTATTGCACCCATTGCGATAAAACATGCCGCGGGTGTTTATTTATATGACTATGACGACAACCGCATCATTGATTTCTCCTCGGGATTGATGAATGTGAATATCGGGCATGGCGATCAGCGGATCACCGAGGCGGTAGTGAAGCAAATGCGGGAAGTGGCCTATGTAACCCCGAGTTGCGTGACAAAAGTTCGCGGTGATCTGGGTAAGAAACTCGCGGAGATCTGTCCGGGCGATCTGAATAAAGCCTTCTTCACCCTTTGTGGTGCAACCTCGATCGAAAATGCGATCAAGCTGGCCCGCCTGTACACCGGCCGACACAAGATCATCACCCGTTATCAATCCTATCACGGTGCATCCATCGGTGCCATGAGTGCCAGTGGGGATCCCCGCCGCTTACCAGTGGACGATCAGCAGGCACCCAACTTCATTCATATCGATATCCCGATCGCATACCGCTGGCCTTACGGAGAGGGCAGCCTGTTGAAAGAAACCGTGGCCCAACTGGAACGTACCATTGCGTATGAAGGTCCGGCCAATATCGCGGCCATATTGCTGGAAGGTGAATCGGGTTCTTCGGGATGCCTGAAGTACCCGGTCGGATACCTGAAAGCCGTCCGGGAGATCTGTAATAAGCACGGTATTCTGTTGATCATGGATGAAGTGATGAGCGGATTCGGACGCACCGGCAAATGGTTCGGATTCCAGCATCATGATATCATCCCCGATATGATCGCCATGGCGAAAGGCCTCACCTGCGGATACCTGCCCTTTGGCTGTTTGATGGTGAGCGACAAGATCGCAGCGAAGTTTGATGATACGGTACTTTCACTCGGACTCACTTATTCGGCCCACCCGGTCAGCTGTGCGGCGGCTTTGGAAACCCTGAAGATCTATGAAGACGACTTGCTGATCGAAAATGCCGCAGAAATGGGACGATATGTGGAAGGACAGGTGGAGCTGTTGAAAGCAAAACATCCCTCCATCGGCGAATTCCGCAATACCGGATTATTGGGCTGCATCGAACTGGTGAAGAACAGAATTACCAAAGAACCGATGGCTCCTTTCAATGCCAGGCCGGATGAAATGATGGTGATGAACAAAGTGGCCGCCAAGATCAAAGAACTGGGCATGTACACATTTGTGCGTTGGAATTATATCTTCATAGCGCCGCCGCTTTGCATCACGAAAGTGCAGATCGACGAAGGTTTGGCGATCATCAGTGAAGCGATAAAAATAGCTGATGAGCATTATGTTGAATGATGAACCCGCCTGCCGGACGGGCAGGTTTTGAATTATGGCGTTTACATTTCATCATTTGAAATTCAAAATAATTACCAATGCCTGATTTCCAAGACAGCTCGCTAATTAATGAGGATCTCGCTCCCATTCCGCCGGAGAAAAGGACCTGGGGAACCTGGAACTATGCGGCCCTCTGGATCAGCATGAGTCTTTGCATTCCTACCTATACCATGGCCAGTTCCATGATCAACCAGGGGATGAGTTGGTGGCAGGCGGTTTTGACGATCTTCATCGGTAATGCCATCGTGCTGGTACCGATGATCCTGAACGGTCACGCGGGCGCCAAATTCGGCATCCCCTTCCCCGTTCTGGCGAGGGCCAGTTTCGGGACCCGGGGCGCCAATATACCGGCCATGCTGAGGGCCATTGTTGCCTGTGGTTGGTTTGGGATCCAGACCTGGATCGGAGGCGCCTCCTTATATAATATGATCCGGGCCTGGTATCCATCGCTGGAACCCATCAATGTCACTTCACTGTTTCCTCAGGCATTGCCTGCTCTTTGTTTCCTGGTGTTCTGGCTGTTGAACATGTTCATTGTTTATAAGGGTGTTGACAGCATCCGGAAACTGCTGGTCTTCAAGGCGATCTTTTTACCCCTGGCCGCCATCGCCTTATTTTGCTGGGCGGTCATGGCAGCGAAAGGATTGGGTCCGATACTGGAACAGCCTTCCCAGTTCAGGGACAATGCTTCTTTCTTCAAATTCTTTTTTCCGGCATTGACCGCCGTTGTCGGTTTTTGGGCGACGCTGTCACTGAATATCCCGGATTTCACCCGGTATGCAAAAAGCCAGAAGGCCCAGATCAATGGACAGGCCCTGGGCCTTGCACCCTCCATGACCCTCTTCGCCTTTGTAGGCGTGGTCGTGACTTCGGCCTCCGCCATGATCTATGGCAGTCCGGAATGGGACCCGGTTCAGCTGGCCGGAAAATTCGAGAATAAATTCATGGTGAGTTTCGCCATGATCGGTATCATCATTTCAACACTGGCGACCAATATTGCCGCCAATATCGTGAGTCCGGCCAATGATTTTTCAAACCTGTCACCGGCCAGGATCAGTTTCAAGACAGGTGGATATATCACCGGCATCATCGGGGTGCTCATTTTTCCCTGGAAGCTGATGGCGGACCCCAATGGCTACATCTTCACCTGGCTCATCGCCTATTCCAGTCTGCTGGGACCGATAGGAGGCATCATGATCGCGGATTATTATTTCATCCGTAAACAACAACTGGAAGTGGATGAATTATACCGGCACAACGGGCGTTATGAATTTAAGAGCGGTTTCAATAATATTGCCATCATTGCCCTGCTCTTTGGTATATTGCCTAACGTTCCCGGCTTCCTGTTACAGGTGAAACTGATCTCCGCCACGGCTTTCCCGGATTGGATCTCGCATCTGTACAATTATGCCTGGTTTGTCGGGTTTTTTGGTGAGCGGGATATCTTACTATTTGCTGATGAGGAAGAAGAACTGAATTATTCTAAAGGTTGAATGAGGAAAGTCTCACGAATCAGGGATCATTTTAAAATTCAAAATTCAAAATAACTCAATCATGAGCATCCTGATCAAGAACGGACATATTGTTACCGGCTCAGATAATTATACCGGTGATATATTCATAGAAGGGGAAACGATCTCCGCGATCGGTACCGATCTGCCGGTCAGCGCAACGGAAACCATCGACGCGACCGGCCTGCTGGTCTTCCCGGGCGCCATCGATCCGCATGTACACCTGGAGATGCCGTTCATGGGCACTTTCAGCAGCGATGATTATGAATCCGGTACCCGGGCCGCTCTGCACGGGGGCACCACCACCGTGATCGATTTCATTTTACAGAAGCAGGGTAATTCGCTTTATGATGCCTATAACGAATGGAGCGGAAGGGCGAATAACAACGCGGTGGGTGATTATGGTTTTCATATGGCTGTTACCGATTTCAACGAGAACACCGCCAGGGAGATCCGGGACCTGGTGGAGAAGGAAGGCATCACTTCCTTTAAGATCTTCATGGCATATAAGGGCGCCCTCATGATCGACGACAAACAGATGGTGGGCTTGATGAACGAGGTGAAGCAACAGGGCGGCATGGTCACGGTTCATGCCACCAACGGGGACATGATCGATTTCCTGATCGCGAAGCATCGTGCCGAGGGCAAGATGGCACCGCTCTATCATTATCTCTCCCAGCCCGAAGTAACGGAAGCGGAAGCCTCTGAGCGTTTCGCGGGCATCGCCGGTTATACCGGGTGCCCGGGTTATATCGTTCATATGACCTGTGAAGGGGCATTGAACGCAGTGCGTGCCAATAATGCGAAGAACCAGAAAGTGTTCGCGGAAACCTGCATCCAGTATTTGTTGCTTGATGCCAGTTTATATGAAAAGGATTTCGACGGGGCGAAATGGGTGATGAGTCCGCCCCTGCGGGAAAAGAAAGACCAGGCTGCGTTATGGGCGGGGATCAACCAGGGACTGGTGCAGGTGGTGGCTACCGACCATTGTCCGTTCAAATGGGAACAGAAACTGATGGGCAAGGATGATTTTTCTAAGATACCTAACGGACATCCTGCCATTGAACACCGGGTAGAATTACTATACAGTGAAGGCGTTCGTAAAGGGAAGATCACCCTGAACAAATTCGTGGAAGTGCTGAGCACCAATCCCGCGAAAATTTTCGGCATGCATCCCCGCAAAGGCTGTATCGCTCCGGGTTCGGATGCCGATATCGTTTTGTTCGATCCCAATTATCAACATACCCTCAGCGTCAAGACCCATCATATGAATACTGATTACTCCGCCTACGAGGGCTGGGAGCTGACCGGGAAAGTGAAAACGGTTTTGTTGAGAGGGAAAGTGGCTATTGATGACAATGTGTGTTTGTTGGAAAAAGGATACGGGAGATACATCAAGCGGAATAAGGTATCGCAAATGATATGATCTATTTTAAATGCAGAATTAACTATTTTGAATTAAGGCAGCATTTTAACAATAATGGATCTCCAACATTAAAAATCTAAAATCTAAAATCTAAAATCTAAAATAATAAAAGATGCCAAGAATGATCAGATCAGGACTCATCCAGATGAGCCTGCCCAAAACAGAAGGTGAAGGAACCATCGAAGAGATCAAGGAAGCGATGGTGCAGAAACATATTCCGTTGATCGAGGAAGCCGGTAAGAAAGGAGTACAGATCCTCTGTTTCCAGGAGATCTTCAATACGCCGTATTTCTGTCCGGGGCAGGACAAAGCCTGGTACGAATCGGCAGAGACCGTGCCCGGTCCCACGATCGAACGCATGCAGGAATACGCGAAGAGATACAGCATGGTGATGATCGTGCCGGTCTATGAGAAAGAACAGGCCGGCGTTCTGTATAACACCGCCGCCGTGATCGATGCGGACGGAACCTACCTGGGCAAGTACCGGAAGAATCATATTCCGCATACCAGCGGATTCTGGGAAAAGTTCTTCTTCAAACCCGGTAACCTGGGATATCCCGTGTTTCAGACCCGCTATGCCAAGATCGGTGTTTACATCTGTTATGACCGGCATTTCCCCGATGGCGCCCGTTGCCTCGGACTGAACGGGGCCGAGATCGTGTATAATCCTTCTGCGACCGTTGCCGGCCTGTCTCAATACCTATGGAAACTGGAGCAGCCCGCGCATGCAGCGGCCAATGGTTACTTCATGGGGTGCATCAACCGGGTGGGTGAAGAGAAGCCCTGGAACCTGGGCAAGTTCTATGGCAGCAGTTATTTTGTGGACCCGCGCGGCCAGATCTTTGCCTGCGCGTCGGAAGACAAGGATGAACTGCTGATCGCGGATTTTGACCTGGATATGATCGAAGAGGTCAGGAGTGTGTGGCAGTTCTTCAGGGACAGGAGACCGGAGACCTATGGAAAGATCACCGAATTATAATCCCTATTCAAAATGTTGAATGATGAATTTTAAAATACAGCTTATCGGGAATTAATTTAAAATTCAAAATTTAAAATTTAAAATAATGATCTCAAACAACCGGTTGTCTAAAGAAGAATACGAACAGAATTTCACCGACATCCACCCGCCCTTTGAAACCAAAGAAGCGGCGCTGGTGGAGGCGAACCGCTGCCTGTTCTGTTATGATGCGCCCTGTACCAAGATTTGCCCTACCGGTATCAATGTGCCCAAATTCATCAAACAGATCACGACGGATAATATCAAGGGAAGCGCCCATACCATTTTTTTGTCAAATATCATGGGAGCCGGTTGCAGCAAGGTCTGCCCGGTAGAGAAATTATGCGAAGGCAGTTGTGTCTTCAACCTGATGGATGAACCGCCGATCCCCATCGCTAAATTACAGCGGTACAGTACGGAGATGGCGATGGAGAAAAAATGGCCGCTTTTCAAAAGAAAACCGTCTGCCGGAAAGAAAGTGGCGGTTGTGGGTGCAGGCCCGGCCGGCTTGAGTTGCGCCCATGTGCTGGCTCGCGAGGGAGTTGATGTAACGATCTATGAAAAAGAAAGTGAGGGTGGCGGATTGATGACCTATGGCATCGCGGCATATAAAGTGACACCGGATTTTTGTGAAGATGAAGTGAATTATATCTTGTCGATTGGCGGCATCGGCATCAAATACAACCAGGTACTGGGTAAAGATATCTCTCTATCCGGCCTGCAGAAAGAGTTTGACGCGGTTTTCCTGGGTATCGGGGTAGGACTAGCCCGGCAACTGGAGATACCCGGCGAAGAACTTGATGGTGTGGTGGATGCCATCTCTTTTATTTATCAATTGCGCAACGAAGGTTTTTCCAAAGTGCCGGTTGGTGACCGCGTAGCGGTGATCGGAATGGGCATGACGGCCATTGATGCGGCCACACAAGCCAAGCGGTTGGGCGCCAAAGAAGTGACCATGCTTTACAGGCGGACAAAGGATGAGATGCCTTGTACGCAACATGAACTGGATATAGCCATGCTCGATGGTTGTATGATCGAATGGCTGGCGGCGCCCAAAGAATTGAAAGGTCAGGATGGGAAAGTAACTCAAATTGTTTGCGACATCATGCAATTGGGTGAACCGGATGCCAGCGGAAGAAGAGCGCCCGTTGCGACAGGCGAAACATTTGCTTTGGAAGTGGACATGGTGATCAAGGCGGCGGGACAGATGCCCTTCGGGGAATTGGTGTTGAGCCAGAACCTTCAGCATTCAAATTCCAAAATAAAGGTATCCGGTTCCGCAACCAGTATCAAGGGCGTATTCGCCGGTGGTGATTGCGTGAACGGGGGGAAAGAGGTGGTTGATGCGGTGCAGGCGGGGAAGGATGGAGCAGGGGCTATTTTGAATTATTTAAAATTGAAGTAGGTGCTTAACCGCAAAGACGCGAAGGCGCAAGGGATCGCTAAGCATTCTTTGCGAAACTTGGCGACTTGGCGGCTTCGCGGTAAATCAAAATAAAATATCATGGCTAATATATCGTCTACTTTCCTCGGCATCAAATCCCCCAACCCCTTCTGGCTGGCCAGTGCGCCACCGACGGATAAGAAATACAATGTGCTCCGTGCTTTTGAAGCCGGCTGGGGAGGAGTGGTCTGGAAAACACTGGGTTCACAGGTGAAGAATGTCTCTTCGCGTTATTCCGCGGTTGATTATGGCGGGCAACGGGTCATGGGACTGAATAACATTGAGCTCATCAGTGACCGGCCGCTGGATATCAATCTGAAAGAGATCCGGGAATGTGTCAGGTTATTTCCTGACCGGGCCATGGTCGTTTCCTTAATGGCGGATAATGACAAGCAAAGCTGGCATGAACTCATCAAAAAAGTGGAAGATACCGGGGCGCATGGATTTGAACTGAATTTCGGTTGTCCGCATGGTATGACTGAACGCGGGATGGGTGCATCAGTGGGCCAGGATCCTGAGATCGCCAGGATGGTGGTGGAATGGGTCATGGAGGCGGCGACCCTGCCGGTGATCACCAAGCTGACCCCCAATGTGCATTCTGTTGTGCCTACCGGGAGAGCGGTGGTGGAAGCGGGTACCCATGCCTTATCACTCATCAATACCATACAATCCATTACCGGGGTTGACCTGGATACGCTGGTCCCCAATCCTTACGTAGATGGAAAATCCGTTTTCGGCGGATACTGCGGCCCGGCAGTGAAACCCATCGCCCTGAAGATGCTTACTACCATCGCCCAGGATGAACTGACTCGCAAAGTGCCCATCAGCGGGATCGGCGGGGTGAGTACCTGGAAGGATGCGGTTGAATTCATGCTGCTGGGGGCATCCAATGTGCAGGTCTGTACCGCAGCCATGAAACACGGATTCCGGATCGTGGAGGACATGATTGAAGGGCTCACCAACTGGATGGATGAAAAAGGTTATAAAACGCTGGATGATTTCATTGGCAGATCAGTCAATACGATCACGCACTGGGAGGACCTGGATATCAATTATCACCATATCGCCAAAATCAACCAGGACAAATGCATCCATTGCGGGCTGTGCTATATCGCCTGTGAAGATACTTCTCACCAGTCCATCCGGCTGGATTACGGGAATCCCTATAATACCTACACCATCATTGAAGATGAATGTGTTGGATGCAATTTATGCAAGCTGGTCTGCCCGGTGAACGACTGTATCACGATGGAAGTGCACCGGAAAGGGGAGGAATACATCAACTGGAAAGAGTACCAGCGAAGAGGGTTGCCGCTGAATGATCATTGATGCGGATGTTGTTTTCTATGCTTTTTTATTGCAACTTGCACCCTGAACCAAGACAGAATCTATGCGGTCATTTATCATTTTTTGCCTTGGCTTGTTCAGTTATGGACAGGTCAGTGGTCAGGGTTGTGTCGCCATTAAGAGTGGCGGAATGACCTGTTCTGCACATGCCTCCGGCCAGAAGTCCTCCAAATCCTGGCAACTCAGCACCAATAACCGGTATTTCCGTTCATACAAGCATTTTGTAGGAACCGTTGAACAAAAACAACGCGTTGACCAGGGAACCCAGGTCATCAATCATGCTTACAGCATGGACCTCTCCTTATTACGGAGGATCAATTCCTCCTGGTCGGTGATGATCAACCTGCCCATCCTCTCCAATACCCGTTCTTCACTATACGAGCACGACCGGAAGAAACGGAATTCCACAAACTCTTTCGGGATCGGGGATATCCGGCTGGCCGCTTATAAATGGCTGCACAATCCCGATAAGTACAGCAAAGGAAACGTTCAGGTTGGTGTAGGAATAAAACTGCCGACCGGTGATTACAAATACCAGGATTATTTTCATACTACGGATTCCACCAAAGTATTGGGTCCGGTGGATCAATCCATTCAGCTGGGCGACGGGGGAACCGGATTCTCCCTGGAAGTCAACGGCTATTACCAGCTGATCAAAGGGTTGAGCGTTTATGGCAATTTCTTTTACCTGCTTAACCCGCGGGAACAGAATGGCGTATCAACCGCGAGGGGCGGAGTCGCTAGCGCATCCAGCATAGCCGGGGGCAGTGATGTGATGAGCGTTCCCGATCAATACATGTTCAGGGCCGGACTCAGTTATATGTTGCAGAAATTCTCTTTTTCAGCGGGCATCCGGGATGAATGCCTGCCTGTCCATGACCTGATCGGGGGGAGCGCCGGATTCAGAAGGCCGGGCTATATCATCTCTGTTGAACCTTCCGTTGCTTATGAGATGAAGAATTTCACCGCTTACGTGACGGTGCCATTTGCGGTCAAACGCAGCAGGACACAAAGTGTTCCGGACCGTAACCGCACAAAGCAAACCGGGGTTTATACTCAGGGGGATGCCGCTTTCTCGGATTATACCATCAACATCGGCTGTGCGATAAAATTCTAAGGAGATTATTGAAAATATAAGGAAGGGCCTGTTTGAAAGAACAGGTCCTTTTCATTTCAGGTCGATCAGTTGTTCTCAAACAATTTCCCCTTCAGGTAGCTTTCGATCGCATCGCAGGGAACAAAGAAGGGTTTGGAATCAATGGAGACCTGCAGCTCCTTTCCGGCAACAACATAAGAACCGGCGACGGTCATGCCCATCAACGTGATATCGAATTTTCCTTCTTGATCATCGCCGGTGAAATTGCCTTCTTTTTTTTCGATCGCGGCTTTCGCTCTGTTCAGCAGTTCCGTGGTCTCTCCGGTAAAAGGGATGTTGAATTGGCATTCTGGCATAATAAAGGTGGATTATCTTAATAAAATGACGGTGCCTGATTGCTGGTCGCCGCCCTTCCCGTCCAGGTTATATGTGGCGAACCAGGTAAAGGTCCCGGAGTTGAATTTGCTTCCTTTCAAAGTTCCATCCCATTTCTTATAGGGATCGGTTGAATAATAAACGGGCTCTCCATATCGGTCATAAACGCGCAGCACGAAGTTCCTGATCTTGGAAACAGCAGTTCCGATCGGACCGAATCCATCATTCTTCCCGTCACCATTGGGAGTGAACGCCCCCGGGAAATAAACATCCGAACAGTCGATGGTCACCTTGACGGTATCGGATCCTGTGCAACCCTGGCTATTGGTCACGGTAACCCAGTAAGTTCCAGAGCTGGTCACTTTGAACGTGGGGTTGATGCTGTTATCCTGCCAGAGATAGGACTGATAGGTTCCGGGTTTCAGGTCAAAGCCTTTGAAAGTGCAGGTCGTGGTATCGTTGCCCAGTGAAACACTTACCGGAACCTGGATATTGTTCACGACCAGGTTGAGGGCGGTGAATGGGCACCCGTTCCCGTCCTGACCGGCCAGGGAATAATTGCCCGCCGACAAGTTCGTGATGGAGGAACCGGTGCCTCCGTTCGACCAGGTATAGAAATATGGTGTAGTGCCACCGCTGACCGAAGCGGAAATGCTGCCGTTCTTCAGATTGCAGGCCTCATCGGTAATGGCTGTGGAGAGGTTCACGGCCGTTGGCTCCGAAAGGACATAGGTCGCCGAAGTGGGACAAGCGGTTGCGCTGCTGACCAGCACGGTGTAAGTGCCCGCGCCGATATTGTTCAGGTCGAATGTCGTTTGGGGCGGAACCGTATTCCAGGAATAATTATAGGTGCCGACTCCTCCGTTCACGATGGCAACGATGGCTCCTGTATTGCCCCCGTTACAGAATACCGGGATCAGTTCGTTGATGTTCACATCCAGGATCTCGATCGGATGCGTGATGAAAACGGTCGCCCCGGTTTCGAAGGTGATGGTGAGGGATACATTGTAAGTTCCGGCTGCCGAGAACAGGTGTGATGGATTTTGTAATGTAGATGTGTTGGACGCCCCTGAAGCGATATCATCAAAATTCCAGTCAAACGAAGTGAAGCATAAAGAAGGCGTACTGGTAAAGGCCACATTCCGGTTTCCGGTACACGAAAAAGTAAAGTCGCCGGTATTGGGCGGAGCTTCACCGATGACCACTTCGTCAATGGCAAAACCGTCATAATTATTGCAAGTGCTCCCGGCCGCGAACCGGAACCGGAAGAGTACATTAGGGATGCCCGCGAGGAAGGAAACATCATGCCAGGCGTTCAGCCAGGCCCCGGATCCGCTTCCTCCCAGGCAGGGTCCTGCGTTGGGCTGTATATTCCCCGACCATCCGCTGGTATTCCCCAGGAAAACGACCGGTGATTGGTTATACCAATTGGATGCGGTACAGGCGCTTTCATTCGTTGAACCAATGAGGTTCCAGGTGGCGCCGTTGTTAATGGAATATTCTAACGATGCGCCGTCGAACCGGCGTTCCGTCTCATAAAAGATGGAGAAGCTGATCCGGGGATAGGCGAGCAATGTGAAATCGAAACAGGGGCTTTGCAACCAGGAATTCTCACTGTTATTATAACTGCTGCCCGTAAGTCCGCCGGTTACCCAGCATTTTGTACCGGCAGAGGCACCCGTGATCACCGGTTTTGCCGGTGTGCCCCAGGTCCAGTCGGAAGCGGTACCCCCGGTTGTCCATCCTCCGTCATTGGCTTCAAATCCTTCCGTATAGGGAAAACTGTTGATGGGCGTGGCACATTGGGCTAAGGATGAGTGGTCTGCCAGGAATAAGATTCCAAGCAAGACAGTCAAGAACCTTAATAAAATCAATATCCGCATCCGTTTTTGATTGATCAAGCAGGGGCAAAAGTACGATAAACGGTTCAGGTTTGATGTCCTTCGAAAGCTAAATTGCCTGACTGGGCTGGGGCGAAGCAAAGGGCGAAGATCCGCTCCGCCCTGCTTGTCATTTCAACCAAAATGAATTATACCACTCCCGCCAATTCCAAACTTCTCCGGCTTACTTTTTTATAGTCAATTGATTCGATGACCGGGTCGGGGCAAAGGATCAGTGAAACCCCTTCCTGTTTCCACCAGGACCGCCCGAATAATTTACTCGCATGGATGATACCGATCAGCCAGCTATACCTGAACTCATTGTGCCATTCCTCGATCCATTCAAAATCGTCTTTGTTGATCTTATCCAGTTCATCAACACTGACAAAGACCCGGAGATAATGATCATGGGTGAGTTCCGTGTCGGTCTGGTGATGGATCTTCTTGTATTCATACCGGTAATCATAACGTAAGGCGGAGATATCGCTCAATACGGCTGAAGCGGTGGGGAAGGCGCCGGCTCCCTTTCCTTTGAAAAAATGCCGGTCTGCAAAAGCGCTTTCCGTGGTCAGTGCGTTGAATTCGTTTTGAACATGGTACAGGTCGTCCTTAGCGGTCACGAATTGCGGCAGTACAAAGGCGGCGAGTTTTCCCGTACTCAGTTTTTGAGCGCCGGCTACCAGTTTGATGCTGTATTTTTTTTCTTTGGCGACCAGTGCGTCGGCCTGGCAGATGTTTTCAATGCCGTTGAACAGGAAGGTATCGGGCCGGGTGATCACGCCAAAGGAGTGGGCCAGTAAGATACTGAGTTTGTTGGCTGCATCGAATCCCCCGATATCCAGTTTGGGATCGCTTTCGGCGAAGCCGGCCTGTTGGGCCAGTCTTAAGGCCTCGTTGAATTCCAGTCCGTCTTCCGCGATACGGGTAAGGATGAAATTGGTGGATCCGTTGATGATGCCCCGGATCGACTGCAGCAGGTCGTTGTCGTAATACTCTTCCAGGTTACGGACAATGGGCATGCTGGCGCAACAGGCCGCTTCATAGAGGAAAGGAGTTTGGTATTCCTGTTGTAATTGCAGCAGTTCCCTGAAATGTTCGGCGATCATTTTCTTATTGGCGCTCACTACGGCCTTCCGGTTCTGCAGTGCGGTCTTTACGATCTCAAAAGCAGCATCCGCGTCATCGATGAGTTCAACGATCACATTGATGCTGTCGTCATTCAGCAATACGGATGCATCGGTGGTGAAATGTGCTGCCGGGATATCCCTTGTTTTGTCCGCATTTTTTATACAGATCTTTTTTATGGATGACTGCAGGGTGGGCGTGCTGTGCAGAACCTGGTAAAGGCCTTTGCCCACAACGCCGAAGCCGAAAAGTCCTATGGTCAGTTTACTGGATGACATGTTAAGTTGATTGACGGGTTGATGAAAAACGTTTTCAGTTGATGGTTGCCCGGGCTTGTAAAGGCTGGGTATGAAGTCTCGTACTTTCAAAAGCCTGTTCCAGGTCGGCGATCAGGTCTTCCGCTTCTTCCAATCCTACGCTCAGGCGTACCAGGCTGTCTGCCACGCCTGCGGCCCTTCGTTTTTCCGCGGGAATGCTCTTGTGCGTCATTTGTGCAGGATGGCAAAGCAGGCTTTTTACTCCGCCGAGGCTTTCGGCCAGTTTGAAATATTTCGTTCGGGTGACGAGATCGGTGGCTGCGGCTTCCGTATCATTCTTCAGGATGAAGGAAACGATGCCTCCGAAACCCCGGCTTTGTTTTTTTGCGATCTCGTGGTTGGGATGTGTCTTTAATCCGGGATAATAGACCTTGCCTACTGCCGGGTGTGTCTCGAGGAATTCAGCCACGGCCAGTGCATTACGGCTATGTTGCTGCACACGCAGATGAAGCGTTTCGATACCGCGGATCACCAGCCAGCTGTCGAATGGTGCGAGGATGGCGCCGCTGGCATTCTGGATGAATTTGATCCTTTCCCCCAGTTCTTTTTCTTTGGTGACCACTAGTCCCGCGATGAGGTCACTGTGGCCGCCAAGATATTTGGTGGCGCTGTGCACTACAAGATCAGCTCCCAGCGAAAGAGGCTGTTGTAAGGCGGGTGAAGCAAAAGTATTATCCACGCAAAGCCAGCAGGAATTGGCCCTGGCGATCTTTGCGATGGCTTCGATATCACTGACCTTGAGGGTGGGATTGGTGGGCGTTTCCAGCCAGATCAGCCGGGTCTGCGGAGTTACAGCATGGAACACATTCTCTGCATTCGTGGTATCCACATAATTCACCCGGATACCGAATTTTTCGTACACATGGGTGAACAGGCGGAAGGCGCCGCCATAGATATCATCCACGGCCAGGATCTCGTCACCGCTTTTCAGGAGTTTGAGCACGGCATCTATGGCGGCCAGTCCGCTGCCGAACGCGATACCGGTGGAGCCCTTTTCCAGTTTGGCGATAATGTTTTCCAGCGTGGCCCGCGTGGGGTTATTGGTCCGGGCATAGTCGAATCCCTTGTTGATGCCCGGGGCATCCTGTACAAAAGTGCTGGTTTGATAGATCGGAACGGAAATGCTTCCGGTCAGGGGGTCTACTGGAATGCTGTGGATCAGTTGGGTGGCGTTGCTCATCTTTTTTGGTTTTTTTGTTTGATGAAATAAGGAAAACTGGTTCTGTTCATCAACTTACCAAGTGAGCGTTTTACCAGGGAGTCTTTTCTTTGACCCGGCTTCAGACCGGGGCATAAAAAAAGCTCACCTGATAAATCAGATGAGCTTTGAATATTTTTTAAAAACGTATTTAAGCTTTGGATCTGACTTATCTGTCCCGTGTCTCGTCATGCTCGACATGACAAAACGGGATGGATTTGGCACCTTTTCTGTGATCTGTACGATACAAACCACAGCTGGTTGTCAAGGCTTCATCGGGCCATTACCCTCTGCCTTTCTTGATAAGTGATAATTAAAAGAACTGGTGCAAAGATAGGGGCGCGTATTTCGAAATTCCAAATAATTTTTTGAAATTATTTTTCTGAATGCCTGAAATGCTTTGCTGTATTGGATTGTAACGGAAGAACTATTTCAGGTTGAGTGTCATCCATTCGGATGGGGAATGTGCCGGTCGTTCCGCGATGACCTTTTTTAGCGATCTTTTCCTGGGCATTCAGGATGGACCTGGAGACCATCGGGTGCTCGATAGGCTCGTCTTCCTTCATGCCGAGTTGTTTCATCAGGGAAATGATCTTTTCGCCACCGAATGCGCTGAATAAGGGTTCCTCCAAAGCGGAGAAGACCAGGATATCCTTTTGTTCCCACCCACTCACCAGCGATCTTTCCTTTTCATGAAGGGGATGATGTTCGGCGAAGACCGCTTTTTTGTCATGCAGCATGGCTGAGTGAAAAGACCGGGCTTCGATGACCCGGTTCTCCGGAATATCGCCTGGTTTGAAAAATTCCCGGAGCTGACGGGTCGATTCACTGAACCAGGTGATGAAAAGGGTCTCGGGTTCCTGTTTCGCCAGTTCCAGGCAGGCCTGATGCTTCGCCTGGACACTGATGTAGATCCTGTCGGTAAACCGTTGCGTGGGTTCTTCCGGTCGTTTCTTTCCAAATAGATTGAACAGCATGCTTACGGGTTGTGGCTGTAATTTAAGAAAAGAAACCGGCAACAATCCCCCGCCTGTTTTGTTTGTATCTTTACCGGTCAGGTATCATTATGGCAACATCAGGGAAGAAGACGGGACAAGCCGTCAAGGAAGATAAAACAGATAACTCGTTAATCGAAGTGGTGGGTGCCCGGGAGCACAACCTCAAGAATATCGATATCAACATTCCCCGCAACAAACTGGTTGTCTTTACCGGGGTGAGCGGAAGCGGAAAATCCTCCCTCGCTTTCGATACCATTTACAATGAAGGCCAGCGGCGTTATATGGAGAGTTTCAGCGCCTACGCCCGTCAATTCGTAGGGGATATGGAGCGGCCGGATGTGGATAAGATCCACGGCCTGTCACCGGTCATCTCCATCGAACAGAAGACGACGAATAAGAATCCCCGCAGTACCGTGGGTACCGTGACCGAGATCTATGATTTTCTGCGCCTGCTGTTCGCCAGGGTGGGCGAGGCTTACAGCTATAATACGGGCAGGAAGATGGTGAAGTTCAGCGAGGAAGAGATCGTGACGAATATTTTTTCCAAATACGAAGAAAAGAAGATCACCATCCTGGCTCCGCTGGTCAGGGGCAGAAAAGGACATTACCGCGAACTCTTCGAAGACATCCGTAAGAAAGGTTACCTGAAAGTAAGGGTGGATGGTGAGGTGATGGACCTGGCGCCCCGCATGCAGGTGGACCGGTATAAGATACACGATATCGAAGTGGTGGTGGACCGGATGACGGTATCAGATGACATGCGGTTACGATTAAGCCAGAGCGTACAGAAAGCCCTGCAGGTGGGTAAGGACCTGATGTTCCTCCTGGTCAATGAGGAGGACAAACTGGTGCAATACAGCAAACACCTGATGTGCGAAGAAACGGGCATCAGTTATGAAGAACCCTCACCCAATGCCTTTTCTTTTAATTCACCCTATGGCGCCTGTCCCGTTTGCAAGGGATTGGGCAATGTATATACCATCAGTATGGATGAGGTATTAAAAGACAAGAACTTGTCGGTCAAGGAAGGGGGTATCGCCCCGCTGGGAGAAGAGCGAGATGCCAGCGTGTTTCAACAGGTGGTGCTATTTGCGAAGAAGAATAAGATCAGTCTGGATAAACCGATCAAAGACCTTCCTAAAAATCAGCTCGACCTTTTATTATACGGCGATAAGGGGATCAATCCGGATCTCGAATTGGACCTGAGCGACGAGACCGTGCCCCTTGAATATACCGGCAGTTATGAAGGCATTATACCGATGTTGAAAAGATGGTTCGCTTCACCGGGCAGTTCCGAAACGTTCAGGGAGTGGGTGGAAAAATATATGGAGCTGAGGGAATGTACGGCCTGCAAAGGAACCCGTTTGAGAAAGGAAAGTCTTTGGTTCAAACTGGATGACCGGAATATCGCAGAACTGAGCAGGTTGAACCTGGATAACCTGGCCGCCTGGTTCGACGGCATAGAATTGCGGATCAACAATAAGCAAAAAGCCATCGCCAAGGATGTGTTGAAAGAGATCAGGGAGCGACTGCAGTTCCTGCTCGATGTGGGACTGACCTATTTATCACTGGACAGGCCTTCTAAAACACTGAGTGGCGGGGAATCGCAACGCATCCGGCTGGCTACCCAGATCGGGTCGCAGTTACAGGGGATCACGTATATCCTGGATGAGCCCAGCATCGGCCTGCATCAACGGGACAACCATCGTTTGATCAGCGCACTCGAAAACCTGCGTGATATAGGCAATAGCGTTTTGGTGGTGGAGCACGATAAAGACATCATGCTGGCATCCGATCACCTGGTGGATATCGGTCCCAAGGCTGGAAAACACGGCGGAAGGATCGTGGTGGAAGGCACGCCTGAAGAAGTATTGAGGTCCGGATCGGAAACCGCGTTATATCTCTCCGGAAAAAAAAGTATCCGGATCCCCGATGAACGCAGGAAGGGAAATGGTAAGCATATCGAGCTCACCGGGGTGAAAGGGAACAATCTCCGCAATGTGAACGTACAATTTCCATTGGGTAAATTGATCCTGGTGACCGGGGTGAGTGGTAGTGGCAAATCGACCCTCATCAATGAAACGCTGTATCCCCTGATGAGCAAGTATTGTTATGATTCCAAGACCAAACCCCTGGAATTTGGATCCATCAAGGGGTTGGAACATATCGATAAGGTGATCGAGATCGACCAGAGCCCGATCGGAAGAACTCCCCGGAGCAATCCGGCGACCTACTGCGGTTTTTTCACCGACATAAGAACCTTATTCGCATCCGTTCCCGAAGCCAAGATCAGGGGTTATGCGGCAGGCCGTTTTTCATTCAATGTGAAAAGCGGGCGTTGTGATGTTTGTGAAGGCGGTGGAATGCGGGTGATCGAAATGAATTTCCTTCCCGATGTCTATGTGCATTGCGAAAAATGCAACGGCCGCCGGTACAACCGAGAAACCCTGGAGATCCGGTACAAGGGCAAATCGATCAGCGATGTGCTGGACATGACGGTGGATGAGGCGGTGGAATTCTTCCAGGCGGTGCCTTATATCTACCGTAAGATAAAAGTGTTGCAGGACGTGGGGTTGGGTTATATCTCCCTTGGGCAGAGCGCCGTAACCCTGAGCGGCGGTGAGGCGCAACGGGTGAAGCTATCTACGGAACTCGGCAAGAAGGATACGGGCAAAACCTTTTACATTTTGGATGAGCCTACTACCGGACTTCATTTCCAGGATATCCAGCATTTACTGGATGTGCTCAACAAACTGGTGGACCGGGGCAATACCGTACTGGTGATCGAACATAATATGGATGTCATCAAAGTGGCCGATCATGTCATTGATATCGGCCCCGAAGGAGGGGACGGAGGCGGACTGGTCTTGTTCGAGGGCGTTCCCGAAGATCTCGTCAAAGTAAAGCAGAGCCATACCGGTAAATACCTGGCTCCTGAACTGGCATAAAAAAGATCCCCGTCTCATAACCGGGGATCTTTTAATAAAGCGATCAGGATTTCAGTGAAGTCGGTAAGAATGTGGTTTCAGGGGTAATCAATGAATATCAAAATATTCGCAGTTATCCATGGGGGCTGACTTCTGCCGGATCACCAATCGCTTAGTGTTTTCATCGGGTCAATCTTTAAAAAGTAATCCGGATAGTAACGAAATCTGTTTTTTCAAAACGGTGTTTTGGGGGTAATCGGGGAATATGGACATATTCTGTGTTATCCTGGGGGATCAGACTTCTGTTGTATCACAAATCACTTCATGCGTTTATTCGTTTAAATATTTTCAAATAAGGTGTGCCAAAAAGGCTGTTAATATACAGTTGGGCATTTTCTTTGCCTTGCCCTGACGCTGTTCTCATCACTCAGCGGGCCGAGTTTGATCCCGAATTTCAGCACAACGGAAAAATAAGTGTCCGCATCCTTCAGATCTCCCCTCTGTGTTCCGGATGACCACCTGGTCATCCCGGGGTAAATGATCGGGATGGTCTTATCCGACAGTTGGGTGGCCAGCGCGGCATTCGGAGCCGACATGTATTTGGCAAAATCATTCTGGTCGATATATTTTTTACTCACATCGTCGATATAGTCCGTGAATGTCTTCCGGTACAAAACTTCCATGCTGGTGTTGATCCTTTCGGAAAAGAAATATTTAACTCCCAGTCCCAGCGGGATGTTCATCTGGGTGAGTTTGTAGGGTTTGCTGTAGGGGTATTCAGCCATGCCCTGGCCTTCGGTCTTCAGAGGTTGCAGTTTGTACCATTGGGTATTGCCCGAAGCATCGGTCAGCGAGCCTTTGGGATTGAAATGGAATAATCCTATTCCGACAAGTCCGTATGGCCTGAGCCTGTGTTGGGTTTCCCTGTTCCTGAATAAGAATTGTAGCGGAAAGACCTCCAGTGCGCCATAGATCTCCCAGACATCCGATTTGAAATTGAGGTTGCGTTGTTTGCGCCAGAGTTCATCGATACCGGTGGTATTGATCACGGCATCATCTCCTTCCAGGTAGGTATAGTCTGCCGCCACCCTGAATCCCAGCCAGTCGTTGGGATACATGGTGATGAATGCGCCTTTCATGAATTTGGTGAACTCCAGGTTGAGATCCTTCAGTGAATTCTTTCCTTTACCTGAGTTGCCGCCAAGGTCACCGAGAAAAAAACTGGGGCCGAAGTTGACACCCACTTCCCATTTGGTCTTTCCTTTACCTAATAAAAATGATTGAGAGTTTGCGTAATGAAGCAGAGAAATGCCAATCAGCAGCAGCAAAACTTTTTTAGTAACAAAGTCGGGTAGACCTGGTTTCATCAGAAATCGGATTTGGTATTTCTACAGATAATGGATTTATGTCCGAACCGGGCTTATTGGGTGTAATCTTTACAGGCAGCAGGAGCTGCTTACCGTAAAAAACCCCCGAACTAACCACAGTTCTGCCACTAAAAACGCCCGCAGGCTCAAAATATTGTTGAAAAAAGTGGCTTATTTTTTCAGGATCATATGGATATGCGGTATCCCGTCTTCCAGGTATCCTTCCCCAATCGGTACAAAACCAAGGGACTCATAGAATTTCTTCAGGTATAGCTGTGCCCCGATCTGTATGGCATCGGTTTCAAAGAGGGAAAATGTTTTTTCTATGCTGTGCTGCATCAGCGCCCTTCCGGCTCCCGTTTTCCGGTATGCGGGGGAGGTGACCACCCGGCCGATACTGGCTTCGGGGTAGGCAAGTCCTGGTGGGATGAGCCGCGTGTAGGCCACCAGGGTACCGCCATCCCAGCCACAGAAATGCCAGGATACCTGGTCACGGTCATCCGCATCCTGGTAGGGACAGTTCTGTTCTACTACGAAGACTTCATTGCGGAGACGAAGAATGGCATATAATTCCGCCGTTGTCAGTTCGTCGAATTTTTTCAGGGTCCAGTTCAATGGCATGATTCAAAGATCGGTAATCGGGCAAATAAAAAAAAGCGCCACAGAGGGCGCTTTGTAAAATGAGTTTATGAAGGATCATAGCACGTTTGCCAGCAGGAAGGCCTGGATCTTGTCGTAAGCATCGGTAAAGGTGGCGGCATCCCAATCGCCATGACCGCCCAGCGGGTAAAAGACATATTCATTGGTGATGGTGAAGCTGGTGAGCTTGTTCTTCAGGGCCAGCGACTGGGTGGTGGGGTTCACCAGGGGATCCAGTCCGCCCTGTAAAATGATCGTTGGACAGCTTTGGGCGTTCACGTAGGTCATCGGGCTGGATTGAGCATACATCGAAGGGTTGGTAGTTGGCGTACCGCTCAGCAGGGCGGCAATGGACAAAGCCGGGTAGGCCCCGGGATTATTGTACATGTCCACCATATCAGTTGGGCCGAAGAAATCGACACAGGCCTTGACATTCACATTGCTGTGGTATTTATAAGCATTCAATAAGGAGAGGTGCCCCCCTGCGCTTGCTCCCATCAAAACGAACTTGTCGCTCACCAGGTAATTGCCGCGGTTGCCGTTGATGAAATCGATGGCCGCCTTGGTATCGATCTCCTGCGTGGGGAACAGATTATTGGGAAAGGAGGCCAGGCGGTAGTTGAGGTTGAAGATCGCGTAATCGGGCAATCTTTTTTTCAGGGTATCGAGTACGGAGGCATAATCGTTCTTATCTCCGGTCGTCCAGCCACCACCATGAATGAGTACCAATACCTTGGTGGAGCCTGAGCTTCTGTTGGCGGGCAGGTAAATGTCCATTTTCTGAAGCGGGTCGGTTCCATAGGGCTCGTTGAGCATGG
This sequence comes from Chitinophagaceae bacterium, assembly GCA_016721725.1. GTDB lineage: Bacteria > Bacteroidota > Bacteroidia > Chitinophagales > Chitinophagaceae > Ferruginibacter. Next base: position 1,655,664 of record JADKHN010000001.1, read on the forward strand.
TTTTAGCGGCGATGTTGACCGTGTTGCCGGCAGTATCCGTTTTGCTGCAGGATGCAAGACCGGTCACCAGGGCCAGAGCAAGAACCAAGTAATATAATTTCATTTTTAGTTTTTTGAGCGGTTGAAAAGATAGGAAGAAATTTGTTAAAGCCATCCTATTTCAGGTTAAGTTTGATCTGCAGTTCCTCAAACTGTTTTTCGTCTATGCTTGCAGGCGCGTCCAGCATCACATCCCGACCACTGTTGTTTTTCGGGAAGGCGATGAAATCACGGATGCTTTCGCTGCCGCCCATGATCGAGCAAAGACGGTCGAAGCCAAATGCGATACCGCCATGCGGTGGTGCGCCGTATTCAAAAGCGCCGAGTAAGAAACCGAATTTGTGTTGCTGCTCTTCAGCATCCATACCCAGGGCGGCGAACATCTTTTCCTGGAGTTCACGCTGGTGGATGCGGATGGATCCGCCGCCGATCTCATTGCCGTTCAAAACCATATCGTAGGCATTGGCCTTGATATTGGCATAAGGATGTTCCAGGTATTTAGCCGCATCAGCGATCACCGGGTTATTGTTGATCATCACTTCAATATGATCGGGTTTGGGCGAAGTGAAAGGATGGTGCCTGGCCACCCAGCGGTTGCCTTCCTCATCATATTCAAAGAGCGGGAAGTCAAGCACCCAGAGCAATTTGAAATCATCCGGCTTGCGCATGCCCAGCTTGTCGGCCATATACATGCGTAGTTCGCTGCTGGCCTTGCGGGTACGTTCTTCGGCGCCAGCCAGTATCAGTACCAGGTCTCCGGCTTTGGCGCTGGCCGCTTCGGCGATGGCTTTGAGTTTATCTTCGCTGTAAAATTTATCTACACTGCTCTTGAAAGTGCCGTCGGCATTGCATTTGATGAATGCCAGTCCCTTCATGCCGATCTGCGGGCGTTTCACCCATTCAGTCAGTTCATCGGTTTGTTTGCGGCTGTATTCGCTGCAACCGGGCACACTGATGGCGATCACCGTTTCAGCGTCATTGAAAACGGCGAAGTCACCCGCGATCAGGGATGAGATATTTTCTTTTGCAGGAAATGTATGTGCCGGGAATTTGAGATTACATAATTTAATACCGAAACGGATATCGGGTTTATCGTTACCATACTGCCACATGGCTTCCTCCCAGGTCATGCGTTCCACGGTTTCGGTGTAGTTGATGTCCTTCACATCTTTGAAGATGCGTTTCACCAGTCCTTCGAACATGTTCAAAATATCTTCCTGCTCTACAAAAGCCATTTCGCAGTCGATCTGTGTAAACTCGGGCTGGCGATCGGCACGCAGATCCTCATCACGGAAACATTTTACGATCTGGTAGTACCGGTCGTAGCCGCTCACCATCAGTAATTGCTTGAAGGTTTGAGGCGATTGCGGCAGGGCATAGAACTGGCCGGGGTTCATTCTTGACGGTACCACAAAATCGCGGGCCCCCTCGGGTGTGCTCTTGATCAAAAACGGCGTTTCGATATCCATGAAATTATTTTCGTGCAGGTAGTTACGGGCGGCACGGTTCACCTGGTAACGCAATTCCAGGTTCTTTTTCACGGCGTTCCGGCGCAGGTCGAGATAGCGGTATTTCATGCGGATATCATCTCCGCCATCGGTATCATCCTGGATGGTGAAGGGCGGCACGGCCGACTTGTTCAGGATCTTGAATTCCGAAACCACGATCTCGATCTCGCCGGTGGGAATATTATTGTTCTTGTTGCTGCGTTCGTTCACTTTGCCTTTCACTTGCAAAACGAATTCCCTGCCGAGCGGGTTGGCATCGAGGTCGGCATTGTGTGATTCAGAAAAAAGCAGCTGGGTGATGCCATAACGGTCGCGCAGGTCTACAAAAGTGATGCTGCCGAATTTTCGGACGGTTTGCACCCATCCGGCCAGGGTTACGATTTTGTCCTTGTCTGATAATCTTAATTCTCCGCAGGTGTTAGAACGATACATGGTAATGTATAATTGATAATTTAATAATGGATACTGATGATCCTTTTTTTCGGTCGAGTGATTGATGCCGTACAAGTGTGCGACGCAACGATGTTTAATTGAAAAACAGCCGCTGGGTACAAAATACTGAACCGGGATGCAAATATAAGCCTGTTCTGTAAAGTAAAAGCCCCACCCAGGAGGATGAGGCCTTATTTACTTTATATACTGTTCTACTTTTTACCTTCTTCCTTCTTCGTGTCCATCATCTCCATCAGTTTCATGCCCAGGAGGCCGTTGATCCCGCCGTCGGTGCCGGTTCCGCCGCCGATGAGGATATCCGGGATGATCTTGATATTGCCCTTGGAGATCTCTTCCGTGATCTTGTAGCGCGTGAAATTATCGCCGCCCATGGCTTTTACCTGTAATTCATAAGCCTCCGCGGTTGATTTACCAATGGCCATGATCTTTTCGGCTTCGGCCAAACCGGTCTTACTGATCTTCTCCGCATCCGCGGCAGCGTTCAGTTTGGTGGCTTCAGCCTGGGCGCCGGCACGGGCCTTGGTGGCTTCGGCTTCGGCATTGGCCCTCATTTTTGTAGCTGTTGCTTCGGCGTCCACCTGGAGTTTAAGGCTGTTGGCATCACCTTCCGCTTTCTTCACCGTGGCATCGGCGGTACGTTGTGCGATCTCCACACTTTGCTGCGCCTTAACGATCTCTTTTTGCATATCGGCGATGGCGGTCTCTTTTTCCATGCCCTGGCGTTTTTCCTGTGCCATGCGCTGGGTGCTGTAGGTCTTTTCTTCTTCCTGGGCGATCTTCCGGTCGGTCAGGGTCTTCATCAGGGCTTCGGGAGGAACGATATCTCCGATCAGGGTATCCACGGCATTCACATTGTATTCGTCGAGTACGTTCTTGATGTGTTCTTTCGCCGCCATCTGCCTTTCCTTACGGGTGCTCAGGAAGGAGATGACATCGCTGTCCTGCGCCGAGTTACGGAAATAGTTACCGATGGTGGGTTCCAGTACCTGGCTCACCAGGTTGTTCATGCTGCCGAAACGGGCGATGACCTTGGGCGCTTCATTGGCCGGGATGTGGATGATCTGTGAAACGTCGAGGTTGAAGGGGAAGCCATCCTGTGAACGAACGGTGATGGTGCTTAAATTCTTATCCAGCTGATGCGATTCACTCCGGGCGTTGGCCCAGTTGAGTACCAGGTTGGTGGTGGGTACCAGCTCCACTTTCATGATGTATTTATTGAAGGGGTATTTACCCGGACCGTAGGGTTCCATCCAGACGCCCCGTTGGCCTTTGCTTACGATATTGCCGTGTTTGAAGGTCTCCCCGGTAAGGTCCTTGCCGTCTTCGCCGATATAACTGATCACTACGCCGACATGGCCAATGGGCACATCGGTCATGGGCACTTCTTCGATCTGTATGGCCCAGGGATTGATGTTATAACTACCGGCCAGGATGATGGAGGGTTGAAGTCCACGGTTTCCATCATGCTGAAGAAAGGTATCAAAGTCCTGGAAATTATTATGGCCTTCAATGAATTTACCGGCGATCTGTCCGCTTTGGATGGGTTGGCCATCCAGGCAGGTGACGATCCCCACCATATTCTCATGGATGATCACCATATCAGCGATCGTCAGGGTGAAAGCAAAAGTGTTGATCCGATAGGTTCCGGCTGTGATATAAGCGGTCTGACGGCCTTTTTGTCCGCCGTTATCCAGGAATTTTTGCGTATCCTGGAAATTGTCGCTCTCTATTTTTCGTCCCAATATCGCGCCGGTAGGGATCTCGGCTCCGTCATTGGCCAATACCAGTCCGATCTTGCCTTCGGGTATCACGGTAAAGGGATGCATATCCACCCCGTACTGCCAGGGCCACATGCCCCAATACAGTCCGGGTGCCAGTGTTTTAGCCTGGAAGCCGGCCTCCCCTTTGGTGGCGATGATCCGGCCATCCGGCAGGGAGCGGTTGGAACCGACGAGTACGAATTTTTTGGTTACCAGTCCGATCCGGTTCTCCGGTACGATGACCATTCCGAAAAAGACACGGAGGATGAATTTGTAAAAAAGGAGGGAGACGAGTATTACCCCTATCCACCAGTAATTGATGATGAGTTCTTGAAAGTCCATGATGGGTTGATTTTTTAATTGATGTTATGAATGGGTTTTTCCGGGATCATGTCAATTAAGCACCAGGCGCATTCGCCAGGTATATGCTGTTCATGGCATTTTACGGCATGACCGGAAAACAGGGATCTACGGTTCACTGAAGGTAAAAAAACAAAGGCAATTATAGCCGATAGTTTGCGGGTGGTTTTACTCTTTGGCGATAATGAAAGAACAGGGCGGCGAGGATCAGGTTCATGTTCTGTGGAGCGGGCTCCCTTTTTTTGATGGAGTAAAGGTATTGGGCGGAAAAGGCCCGTGCAACAGGATCAGGGCCAGGCGGGAAAGAACCTTTCACGAATGGTAAAGTATGTTCCATGAGTGGTAGAAGGCTTAACTGGTTTACAGTGTTCCGTCGGTGTCCTTGTGGATGGGCTTGAACCATAAATAATAGTAGATCAGCATCAGGATACCTAAAGCGAAGGGGATCAGCGCCAGGTGTTTGAAGGTGAACATCCCGAATACCGGTTCCTGGTCGAACGAAAGGAATTCGCTGACCATCCAGTAGGCATTGGCGGTGATCCAGAAACTGATGGCCAGGTTATGCGTCAGTTCCGACATGATCTGACGGGTGCGCCAGGCGATGATGATGGAAATGATCAGGGTGGGAAAGATCATGGCGATGCCCAGGGGCTTCCAGACCATGCACCAGCTGATGTCTTTCACTAACCAGAAAACGATATGGAGGTTCTCCATTTTGCGGAAGCGGACCGGGATCCGGTAAACATGATCTGAAGCCATAACTGAAGGATAAGATGGGACGGGGATAAAAATACAAAAAGAAGGGGTAATACGTTGACCTCACCCTCCAACTCCCTCTATTTTGAAAAAGGAGGGAAGGGGTATAACGTTGACCTCACCCTCCAACTCCCTCTCCAAAGGAGAGGGAGGGAAGGAGCATTTCGTTGACCTCACCTTCCAACTCCCTTTATTTTGAAGAAGGAGGGAAGGGGTAATACGTTGACCTCACCCTCCAACTCCCTCTCCAAAGGAGAGGGAGGGAAGGAGCATTTCGTTGTTTATTCTACAGATACCCGGATGCCTTCGCTGTGGGAGGTGAATTCGGGTGCGTACATACATTGTATGGTAGTGATGCCGTTGCTGAAATTTCCGGTATGGGTGACCAGCAAGGTATATTCAAATACATAGGTACCCTTGTTCAGCCAGCCGAAAAAGAAATTGGTGCTGGCGTCCTTGGTGCTTTCGTAATAGCCTAACCCGCCCTGGTATTTGTACTGGCTGAGGACATTGACAGGTTCCATACAGGCGGCCCGCATGTCCTTCATGTGAACGTATTCCATGTTGCGGTCCACCCTTAATTCGATCCTCACTTTTACTTTGTCGCCGACCTGTAAAATGGCGCCGTCTTCCAGCGAGACCAAAACCGGGCCTTTTTCCGTATTCTTTTCAATGAACAGTTTCTTGTTCAGTTTCAGGGGCGTCTCTGCCGGGGTGATCTTATCCAGGTCTTCGAAATACTGCCAGTAAATGCTTCCCCAGCTAGTCCCTCCGCCCCCTGATGCGGGAACCTGGGATCCTGCTATTTTAGTGCTTACTGTGATATTTCCCATTTCGGGTTTCACGTCTTTTGAATCGAATCGTTTTTTGAAATAACCCGTCCCGGCTTCTGTTGCATTTTCACTGCTTTTGATCACGGTATTACCCAAACTGATCGTTACCTCTTTCTCTTCGGCCAGCCCCCCGATAGTTATCGGGGTGCTGCCGCCTAACAGCAGCGCATAACAGGCTTCGGCCGTGGCCTTGGTGGTCTTCCAGTTCTGGGTCTGTTTTTGTTTCAGCAGCCAGGTCTTCAGGTCATCGATGGTCGTGACATTCTTATCAATATCGGTGAACGCTTCGATCATCATGGCCTGGGATTCGATCGGCGCCTGGTGCCAGTAATATCCGCCGGTGGTCCATTCTTTCCAGTACATCCCCATCTCTTCTTTGATGATGGCATTTTCTTTCAGCGAACGGATGATGGCAGCGGGAGTCTTCTCATCCTGGGTGCGGTGTAAGGACAGGGCGATCATGGCCTGCATGTACTTGCTGTTGCTGAGCCAGTATTTCTGCGACTGGCCACGGTAATATTTGTAAGCGGTCTGGGAAGTTTCCGGTACTTTATATTCAGGGAAGAAACTCCGCATGTACAAATACTGGATCGCGTAATAGCCCAGGTTGTTGCTACTGAGCTTGGCCTTATAACGGATGAGTTCATCGTAATCTTCCTTGATCTTTTTATCGAGATAAGGGATGGCTTTTTCCACGATGCCTTTGATCCGCTGATAACTGTCGCCCGAAAAGGCGTTCAGTTTTTTCAGGTGGCCGATCCCGGTGATGATGTATTGGGTCATGTACCGGTCGTCGGCGCCGCCTTTGAACCAGGTGAATCCGCCATTACTGCTTTGCATCTCTTTGAGTTTGCCCAGGGCTTTGTCCTGTTCACTGCTCATCTTCACCATATCGAACAGCAAAGCGATGTTCTTCTTCTGCTGATTTTCGCTCTGCGCTTCGAGTACCCAGGGGGTTTCCTGTAACAAGGCTGATTTCAATTCCTCATTCTTTTGCAGGTTGCTCAGTAAGGCGGCCGTATCGGTGTTCTTCCATTTTTCAAAGACCGCTTTGATGCGGGGCATGGCCTGGCTGATATGCGATGCGAGGGTATTGGCATAATAACGGTTAAAGGTCTGTTCCACGCAGTCGTAAGGGTATTCCATCAGGTAAGGGAGGGACTGCACCGCGTACCAGGCCGGGTTGCTCGTGTATTCAACCGTAAGGGCATGCTGGCTGATCGTATTGCTGCCACTGCTGTTCAGCAGTTTTTCGAATTTGAAATTCTTGCTGGTCTGGTTGCGCAGGTTGAGCGGCAGGCTTTCGGTGACCAGCATCCGGTTGGTCAGCACCGGGAAGGCCATTTCTTCCCCGTCCGAAAAAGTTTCACCCAAAGCATTGGGTTTCGTGATGGCCTTGATGCGGTAAGTGAGGGCCGAATTGAAATTGAACGGGATCTCCATTGGAAATTTCACCGCTACGCTTTGTCCGGCCGCTACCGTAAAATACTGGTTGGGAAAAACATTCTTGAACCAGCCGTCCACCGGTCTGCCGCTGGCGGCATCGATCAGTTCTAACTGTGCGGTGCCCGTCACTTCGTTCTCGCCCAGGTTGACGATCTTGGCGCTGAATTCCATCCTGTCCCCTTCCCGCATGAAACGGGGAGCGTTGGGTTGAACCATCAGCGGCTTTTGGGTGATGGCGGTCTTTTCCAGGTAGCCGCTGACCAGGTTCCTGGTATGCGCCAGGGTCATCAGCTTCCATTGGGTGAGCGCCTCGGGCATGGTGAAGGAGAATTCGACCTGGCCTTCGGCATCGGTCTTGAGTTCGGGGAAAAAGAAAGCGGTCTCATTGAAATTCTTACGGATCTGTACGTTGTTATTGGCGGGTTTGTTTTGTCCGCCCGTATCCGCGGCATTGTCCGTTTTATCAAGAATACCATCCTTGTCGGTATCTTTTCCGGGGAGCCTTGCGCTCTTGGTCACCACTACTTCATTGAGTTCCGCTTTTTTATTCATCATTTCAGGAACGGGCGGCGGGGGAGGTGCGGACATGGCATAAACCCGACCTCCAACTTCTTTGCGATATCCATATCCATCGCTGTAGAACTCGAGCCCGATATCACTCAGCTGGTCGTAGGAACGATGGGGAACCGGGATATTCTCATAACCCGGCCTGGAAAAGGCATTTGAATTCACGAGGTTGAAACCCTGTCCCACCCAGCTGACCGTATTATTCAGGTAAGGCCAGATGTAGAGCGAACTCCATTGATGAGGAGCGAACTGATCCAATGAAGCGTCATACATCGCGGCCAGTATTTCTGCGGCGATCTTTTCACCCCTGGGACCGGTGATCTTCACTTTCCATTTTTCTTCACTGCCGGGGAGCATCTTATCCCGGAAGGTCTCATACCGGATCTGCAATTGTTTATTGCTCCAGGGTATGGCGATGGATTCATTCCCGCTGTAAAGGCGGTTATGTTGTACAAAGGCATAACCCAGGGCCATCCCGCCCCGGTCGGATTCTGAAATGACCGACTGCAGGGCCAGCGGTTTTTTGGCATCAATATCATAATAACCCGTTTCAACCGGCTTGTTCATCCTGCTCACCGAATGGATGAGCCAGATCTTGTCATAGCCGGTGGCCAGTTGATAACCCAGTTTTTCACCGGGTTCCAAACCGGATTTCTGAACCAGTAATGAGATCGGCTGTTTCGATTCCTGCGCGGCGCGCTCCGAGGTCAGTTGAATGTATTTTTCGGCCCTGACCTCCTCACCATATTTGTCTTTGGCAGTGGCGATGATCTTATACCAGCCCGCAGTGATCTTTTGGCCGGACAGGGAGAAGAGACCGTTCTCAGCGGTGGTATCCGCCCGGTCGAGTGCGATATCCCCTAAGGGCCATTTGGCCAGCTGGTCTTCATCCTGGTAAACGTCAAAGGGGAAGAGATTGTAATATTCATCCCGGCTCATGACGAACTGGTCGGGCATTTCCCAGAACCGTTTGCGGAAGATCCGGTTCGGTTCAACGAGTTTCTGCATCATCACTTTAACCCGGGTCTTTTCATGAATGTCGTTGAGGTTGGTGCTGCGGATCACCAGGTTCTTGAGGCTGTCGGCCGGGAGTTCATCCATCCCGTCGATATTCAGCTGAAGCGCCTGGTAGGCCACGGCTACGGAACTGCTGCCGCTGCGTGTCTCCCCGTTGATATCGGTGATATCGGCGCTCACTTCATAATGGAATACAGGCTGGCTGCTTTTATCCACCGATTCATCCGGAAGGGCCTTAAACCGGATGGTGAATTCGCCTTTGGCATCGGTGATGGCTTCACCATTCGTGATCTCTGTCTCTTCGTTACTGCCGAAATTGTTCCGGTAATAGCCCCAGCCCCACCAGATGGGATAACGTACTTTACGGACCACCCGGAATTTTACTTTGGCTCCATCGATGTTGTTCCCCGCATAGGCCTTAGCCGTTCCCGTTACATTGATCGAATCGTTGATCCGGTAGGTTCCTTTGGGTTTTTGTACCTCGGTAAAGAATTTGGGCCGCTTGTATTCCTCCACCCTGATGTATCGGGAGGCCTTTGTCGCGGAATCGTACAGGGAGAAACTGCCGTTCATCCCGCCTTCCGGGATCCGGAAGGAACCTTTATACGATCCATATTCATTGGTGACGAGTTTCAGGTCGGCGATGCGCTGGCTATTGGCATCCTTGAACGTGATGGTGGTCCGGAAACCGGGGATCACGGCGCTTTTGGCCGCGTCCGTCTCTTTCTGCAGTACGATCCCCTTGAAGTACACGGTTTGTCCCGGCCGGTAGATCGACCGGTCGGTGAACATAAAGGTCTGGGGTGCCGGTTCGGTTTTGTAACTATTGTAATAGGAAGAATAATTGTAGTCATCCGTGAAGAGTTCATCCGTTCCATAGTTGAACTGCATCAGGAAATTCCGGTATTCTTTGCTTTCCGGTATTTTGAACAGTCCATTCTTATCGCTCGTATATTTCTCCATTTTCTTTTCCTCATACTTGCTGGCCTCATAATTATAGACCGATTGCCACAACTGTACCTGGGCGCCGGACAGGGGCCTTCCGTTGTCGCGATGCAGCACATAATATTCGTTGCTGTTATTCTTGATATAACTGATCTGGCTGACCTGGAAGATCTGCCGGGCGATGATGTTCCGGTTGAGGGAGAAATGTTCATCCAGGCTGGCGAGCAGAATATAGGTCCCGTTCTCTAAAGATTCCGTTTTGATCTCCACACTGTGTTCCTGGTGATCCTGGAGGTTAGGCAGGGGCAGGTTCCAGCTTTTTACCGCCCTGAGTTCGGTATAGGCTTTCCATTGTTTCTCGTATTCGGTACGCTCAAGGGTTTTCAATTCGCTCCTGGAAGTTTTGATCACCCGCAGGTAAAGGGTTTTGACATTCCGGTATTTCACCAGGGTGCGGAAAGGCTGTCCCGGCACATTTACTTTTTCGGTAAGCAGGTTCAGGCCGGGTTGATCGATCTGGTTGATCAGGTTCCGGGCGTTGATACCGCCAACCGATTTCGGAAAACGGGCAAAAGCCTGTTCGCATAGTTCCCGGGCCCTTTTGATCTCGTATTGGTTTTTGGTTTTCCTGACAGGTTCATAATCCTGCCCGCGCTGGTAATAGATGTTGGCCCTCAGGTACATGGCTGTTGCGGCATAGGCATTGTCGGGATAGGTGGTCTCGATCTGTTTCAGGGCCGACTCGTATCGGTCCTCTTTATCGGCCATCACGCCGTTCTCATGAACGAATGACAAACGGAGCAGGTCGGCATCGAGCCTGGCGTCCGGACTGGCATCGGCCAGGTGAAAGCTCAGCAGTTCCTGGAAAAGCACGAGGGCCCGGTGTTGCAGGGATGCGGTATCCTTAGTGGCGAACCGGGCTTTTACAAATTCAGCAGCCTGGGCGAATGCTTCCGGCTCTTTTATCGTGAACCGGTAGGCCGGCCGGGTAAGATCCGATTCGTCATTCATGAAAAAAGCGATCGCACGGTGGGCCAGGAAATCGTAGAGCGTAGGCCTCAGATTACGGGTGTTCTCCCCCTTGATGAGGATGGGGTCGAAATCACCGACGGAGGTGGACTTCAGTAATTTTTCACCCGAGAGGGAGGCGTTATACAGTGCCGTTACCGTAGCGTAGAGTTTATCCATGCTCCAGGTGGTTATGTCACGGCTTTTTTCATTGGCGAGTTTGGTGCGGTTGTAGAATTTCCACCGGTTGTTCTGGAGGTAATCCCAGAACATCTGCGCCTGCATGCTCTGCAGGATATTTTTTGAAGGCGCTTTAGCTTTGGCGATGAGTGTATCTACAAAGAAAATATTCTTCTCCTGGCTGTCCTCTTCGATGAGGTTCCGGTATTTTACCTGGTACATGCAGCTTTTGATCTGCTGGGCGTCGTTGTTATCGCGCTGGGCCATCGTATAAATGGACAGGACCTCCTGCAGGGCGCTTTTATTCAGTCCCTTCTTTTCGAGGTCCTCCACTTTTTTCCAGTTCTTTTCGTAGTTGTCTTTTGTTTGTGCCATAAGCGATGATGTGATGCCTGTTAAGATGCAGACAGACCAGAATAATTTCCTTATAGACATAGGATGAAATTTAGTGACAAGATACAATATGTTGATTAGCGGAAAGATGATTTATATCAATATCCCGCCCGCCGGATAATGAGATGTGACGCGGGCTCCGATTGCACAAAACGCCCGGCTTTTTTTTCTTTAACTTTTTATTAAGCATTGTTTTCAGCGGTGCGGCACAGGGTTTGGAATAGTACCGGTATAAAACCTAAACAGTATGAAAAAGATCTTTACACTTTCAGCAACCCTATTGGCCAGCATATTACTTTATGCCGGGCCTAACCAGTCCAAACTCAGCGTGTCCTCCGCCGGAAACAGTGAGATCCGCGTCATGGTGGATGGCAGCAAGTACCGGACCAACAACAACGCCGTAATGATCGGAAACCTGAAAAGCGGGTACCATGCCGTAAAAGTGTACCGGGTGACCCAGGGCCGTGACAACAACGGCTGTAACGGCAGACCCAGGAATAACATGCAACTGGTATACAGCAGCAATATTTACGTGAAGCCGCAATATCACGTCGATATCACCATCAACCGTTTCGGCAAGGCCCTGGTGGATGAGCAGCTGATCAGCGCCGGTTTTTATGATGACGAGGATGACGATTGGTGGGGAAACGATCAGCCCGGCTCCTACGGCAACCAGGCGATGGATGCCCGCAGCTTTGACCAGTTGAAACAGACCCTGAGCAAGGAAGGATTCACTTCAACCCGCATGAGTATCGCAAAAAGTGTGATCCCGAATAATTATTACACCACCGCGCAGGTGAAGGAGCTGCTTGACCTGTTCAGCTTTGATAACAGCAAGATGGAACTGGCCCGGCTGGCATATGATTATACCATCGACAAAGGGAATTATTATATCCTGGCCGACGCGTTCAGTTTCAGCAGCAGCAAGGATGAACTGATGAAATTCATTCAGACCAAAAAAGTATAAATCGTTTTTTTTCGTGGCTATGCTTGAAGGCCGGGGCGAAAGCCCCGGTTTTTTTTATCAGCCGGCCTCACCCCTTATTCCCCTCTCCCGGGGAGAGGGGGTGCGAATGGGGAGTCTTATTATGCAAAGACCCTGCTCAGGCAGGGTCTTTGTATCAATGATATGTTTGTTAGATCATTTATTGATCGCTTCGGCCATCACTTTGCCGATATCGGCCGGACTGGCTACCACATGGATCCCGCATTCGGCCATGATCTTCATCTTGGCTGCTGCGGTATCATCCGCTCCGCCAACGATGGCGCCGGCATGTCCCATACGACGTCCGGGAGGAGCTGTTTGTCCGGCGATGAAACCCACCACCGGTTTTTTATTGCCGGTCGATTTGATATACTGAGCGGCCTCGGCTTCCATGCCACCGCCGATCTCGCCGATCATCACAATGGCGTCGGTCTCCGGATCGTTCATGAACAGTTCAACCGCTTCGCGGGTGGTGGTGCCGATGATGGGGTCACCGCCGATCCCGATGGCGGTGGAAATACCCAGTCCGGCCTTGGCTACCTGGTCGGCCGCTTCATAGGTCAAAGTGCCCGATTTTGAAACGATGCCGATCCGGCCTTTCTTAAAGATGAATCCGGGCATGATGCCCACTTTGCATTCCTCCGCGGTGATCACGCCGGGGCAATTCGGGCCCACCAGGCGGGTGCCCCTGGTTGACTGAAGGTAATTCTTCACTTTGACCATGTCCTGGACGGGAATGCCTTCGGTGATGCAAACCACCAGGCCGATACCCGCGTCAGCCGCTTCCATGATGGCATCGGCGGCAAAAGCCGGGGGTACAAAAATGATGCTCACATCAGCGCCTGTATTTTTTACCGCATCGGCCACGGTATTGAAGACCGGCTTTTCGAGGTGGGTACTGCCGCCTTTTCCCGGTGTGACGCCTCCAACTACATTGGTTCCGTATTCGATCATCTGCGTGGCATGAAAAGTGCCTTCCGTACCGGTGAAGCCCTGAACGATGATCTTTGAATGGTTGTTAACGAGAACTGACATGTGTTCAATTAAGAATTTAAAATGAAGAATTAAAAATTGCCGCAAAGATAGGGTACTTGAGGTATAGGTTAAAATGCTTGTTTTTGGGCCAGCGGAAGTTCCCTGACCCTGCTTCAGTGGCGACGCTCCGTTCAAGATCAGTCCGCTGTTCAGCCTTATTAACAGTTATTTGAGCAGTGCGTCCATATCCCGGTCGTTATCGATCTTGCCCCGGGCTTCCAGCATGCGCATATCTTTGGCATCTCGTAAGAATTCGGAAGCGAAAATGAAACTGTTGAGCAGTTTGTTCTTAGAGAAGATGATCTCCTGGTTGGTGCCGCTCCATTCTTTCTTGCCGTCGGCCAGGTAAAGGATGTTCTCACCGATCTCCATGACGCTGTTCATGTCGTGGGTATTGATCACCGTGGTCATATTGAATTCCTTGGTGATGTCGAGGATCAGTTTGTCGATCACCAGCGCCGTCAGGGGATCAAGTCCTGAGTTGGGTTCATCACAAAACAGGTATTTGGGGTTCAATACGATGGCCCGGGCGATGCCCACCCTTTTTTTCATGCCACCGCTGATCTCGGCCGGGTATTTCTTGTTGGCGCCGACCAGGTTCACCCTTTCCAGCACCTCATTCACCCGCTTTTGTTTTTCGGCATGGTTCATGGAAGCGAACATATCCAGGGGGAACTTGACGTTTTGTTCAACGGTCATGCTGTCGAACAGGGCCGATCCCTGGAAAAGCATCCCGATCTGCTGACGCAGATTCTTGCGCGCATCATCCTCCATATCAAGAAAAGAGGAACCATCATAATTGATCTCGCCATGGTCGGGCACGATCAGTCCGACCAGGCATTTCTGCAAAACGGTCTTGCCGCTGCCGCTGGATCCGATGATGAGGTTGCACTTGCCGGTCTCCATCACATGACTGATATCTTCCAGCACGATCTTGTCGTCGAAACTCTTTCTGATATGGTTGAATTCGATCATTAATTTAAGAATATGGCAGCCAGTACATAATCGGCGAACAGGATCATCACACAACTCACCACTACGCTTTTGGTGCTGCTTCTCCCGATCTCCAGGGCGCCGCCTTTGACAAAATAGCCGTAGTAGGCCGGGATCGAACTGATGATGAACGCGAAAGTCACCGCCTTGTACATGGCAAATAACACATTATAAGGAACAAAGCTTTCTAACAACCCCTTGTCGTACACGTCGGCAGGCAGGATACCGGAAAAGGTCCCGGCCAGCCGGCCACCCCAGATGCCCAGGGCCATGGAGAGTATCACCAGTAAAGGAATGGTGAGCAGGGATGCGGCGATCTTGGGCATGACCAGGTAGGCTTTCGAATTGATGCCCATGATCTCCAGGGCATCGATCTGCTCACTCACCCGCATATTGCCCAGCTCACTGGCGATCTTGCTGCCCACCACGCCGGCCAGTACGATACAGACAATGGTGGGGGCGAATTCAAGGATCACCGTATCCCGGACGATCTGTGCGATGGTGGATTGAGGTATGATGGGGCTCACCAGCTGGTAGGCGGTCTGTACGGCGCTCACCGCGCCCATGAAGACCGAGATGAGGACGACGATCCCCAGGGAGCCGATGCCGATCTCCACACACTGGTGCATGAATTCCTTCCAGTACATGCGCATGTTCTCCGGTCTCGACATGAGCCCCTTCAGCATGAGCAGGTAACGGCCAAAGTGAGTAAAGAAACCCATGTTTAGTTTGTTGTTTATTGTCTTAAAAAGTCAGGCTCAGTTTCTGAACGCCAACTCAAATATAGGACCGATGCGAATTGAACGAACCAAAAACCACAAACCCCAAACCGGTAACCTTTATATATCGTGCGACATCTTTTTGAACCGTTTCCACCACTTGCTGCTCTTGATCTGTTCCTGGGTATCCGTTTGTGATTTCATCTGGGCGTCCACCACGGCGATCAAAACCATATTGAATATGGAACGGATGGAACTACCGAGTTGTAAAACGTGAACCGGCTTATTCAGTCCCAATAGGATCGGTCCGATGGAATCAGCGCCGCCCACTTCCTGTAACAGGTTATAAGCGATATTCCCCGAGGCCAGGTTGGGGAATATCAGCGTATTCACTTCGCCGTCGAGCAGTTCGGTGAACGGATAGTTCTCTTTCAGGATATCCTTGTTGAAGGCCAGGATGCCCTGTACCTCTCCGTCGCAGATCAGGGTGGGGTCCTTTTCCTTGACGATCTCCCGGGCTTTCCGGACCAGCCGGGCTTCCGGTGAGTCGCTGCTGCCGAAATTGGAATAGGACAGCATGGCAATGCGGGGTTTGATATTGAAATGTTTTACTTCTTTGGCTACGAGCAGGGTGATCTCAGCCAATTCTTCCGAAGTGGGGTTGAAGTTCACCGTGGTATCCGCCAGGAATAATGGCCCGCGTTTGGTGAACATGATGTACATGCCGGCGATCTTTTTAACGCCTTCCTCGAATCCGATGATCTGGATGGCCGGACGGATGGTATCGGGATAGTTCCTGCTTAATCCGCTGATCATGCAATCGGCCTCACCGTTCTCCACCAGCATACAACCAAAGTGGTTGCGGTCTTTCATGGCCTTGTGCGCCTCATAGCGGTTGACACCCTTGCGCTGGCGTTTGGCGAAGAACAGGTCGCCGTATTGTTTGCGCAGCTCTTCGTATTTTTCGGCCTTGGGATTCACGATGGGCATATCTTCCAGGTCGATGCCATTGTCGGCGGCGATCTTCCTGATCTTGGCCTCATCTCCCAGCAGGATGGGATAAGCGACCGCTTCTTCCTGTGCCATCTGGGCCACTTTGATGATCTTCAGGTTTTCTGCATCGGCAAAGACCACGCGTTTGGGATCCTTGCGGGCTTTGTTTCCGATGATGCGGCTCAATTGGTTATCGAGTCCCAGGCGTTTATTGAGTTCCAGTGTATAAGCCTCCCAATCGGTGATCGGATACTTGGCCACACCACTCTCAATGGCCGCTTTGGCCACGGCAGGCGCAACGGTTGAAAGCAGCCGGGGATCGACCGGTTTGGGGATGATGTAATTGGGACCGAAGTTGATGGTCTTTTCATTGTAGGCCATCGTGACAATATCCGGTACGGGTGATTTGGCGAGTTCGGCCAACGCTTTTACTGCGGCCAGTTTCATGGCTTCATTGATCTGCGTGGCGCGTACGTCCAAAGCGCCCCGGAAGATGTAGGGGAATCCCAGTACATTATTCACCTGGTTGGGATAATCGCTGCGGCCGGTGGCCATGATCACGTCTTTACGTGCTCCCACTGCCTCTTCATAAGTGATCTCGGGGTCGGGATTGGCCATGGCGAAAACAATGGGGTTTTTTGCCATGGATTTCACCATATCCGCATTGATGGCATTGCCTACGCTCAGCCCGATAAAGACATCGGCGTCCTTCATTGCTTTGGCGAGGTCGTAATCTTTATACTTTTCATCGATGCAGAACTGAGATTTCAGTTCATCCACATCCGCTCTTCCTTTGTAGATGATCCCTTTCCGGTCGAACACCATGAAATTGCTTCGTTTGGCGCCTAATGATTCATACAGGCCGATACAGGCCATGGCGGCTGCCCCGGCGCCGTTCACCACGAACCGTACTTTTTCGATCTTCTTTTTCTGGAGTTCCAGTGCATTCAACAGGGCCGCAGCACTGATGATGGCGGTTCCATGCTGGTCATCATGCATGATGGGGATCTGGCAGCGTTTCTTCAGTTCCCGTTCGATATAAAAACATTCGGGAGCCTTGATGTCTTCCAGGTTGATGCCTCCGAATGTGGGCTCCAGGGCTTTGACGATCTGAACGAATTTTTCCGGGTCGGTCTCATTGATCTCGATATCGAATACGTCGATATCGGCGAAGATCTTGAACAGGACACCCTTCCCTTCCATCACCGGTTTGCCTGCTTCCGGACCGATATTGCCCAGTCCGAGTACGGCTGTTCCGTTGCTGATCACTCCCACCAGGTTTCCCTTGGCGGTATATTTATAAACATCTTCGATATTGGCGGCGATCTCCAGGCAAGGGGCGGCAACGCCGGGGGAATAGGCCAGGGATAGGTCTCGCTGGGTCTTGGCTTCTTTGGTGGGAACCACTTCGATCTTGCCGGGTCTTCCTTTGGCGTGGTATTCGAGGGCCTGTTGTTTGCGTAGTTCTTCGTGCATATGGTTTGGTTAACTATTCAGCCCTGGATCTGCGCAATTCTCTGGAGCGTAGATCATGTCGGAATCAACCCGGCTGAACAGGGATATGCAATTTACATAAATAGCGGTAGAGTATGGTTTATATTGCGGCTTTCCCTTTCACTTTAAAGCTCCAGGTAATGTCAAATTCCGCGATGATCTCATTGGATTCATTCCGGCCATAGGTTTTAACCGTTAACGTTCTGCCCTCACCGGTACTGACCGCCTCATGAATGGCCTGTTTGATCCCGGGCCCCTCTTCACAGGTGAAACTACTCCGGCCAATGGCTTTTTTGGTGAAATCCCCCTTTACTTTCAGTACCAGCATGCTGATGGGCGGGTCATTTTCATAAATATGCGCCATGGCCAATACGCCGGTGCTCATTTCAGCGGCCATGCTCAGGCAGGCGAAGTAGGTGCTTTTAAAAGGATTTTTGCTGAACCATTTATAGGGGACGGTGACCACGCATTTATGCTCATCGGCCACCAGGACTCGGACACCGGAAAAAAAAGCGCTGGGCAGTTTGGCCAGTAAGAATAACCTGAATTTAATGGGATTATTGATGAGCCGCAGGAATTTGTCGGTGTTGGCCATGAATATGGATGATTGTGTATGGGCGATTCCCTTCCTTCAGAAGGTTCTTTATCTATTCAGATTTTTTTCCGGATTGTTTACTCTTTATACATGGAAGGGTCAAGCACCCTGGGCGACCAGTTTTCCAGGAAGGCGAGGACCTTCTCCCGGTTATAACTTTTCTGGCCATCCTCGAGGTATTCGCTGTTTTGTGTATTGATCCGTTTTCCGTTGCCATCCAGGATGAGGAATACCGGGAAACCAAAACGTTGGGGGTAACCGTAACGGGCAAAGATCTTCAGGTTCTTATTTTCCTTACTGTAGTTCAGGTGGTACCAAACGAAAGAGGCATTCATCACCGAATCGATCTTCGGATCGGCCTTGCAGAAACGGGCGAATTCGATACACCAGCTGCACCAGTTGCCGCCGCCCTGGACCAGGACATATTTGTTTTCTGCACCGGCTTTTTTTATGGCCTCTTTGATGTCCTGATCGGCATTCGCGTCGGGATGGTAGAGATTCTTATCCTGGGCTGATGCGGTTGTGAAAAGGAACAGGACGCTAAGCAGGAGGATCGTTTTTTGCATAGTGAATTAGATGATGGTTGTGTAATAAAGCGGTTTAAAAAGGCCCTGCACAAATGTCGTTATTAAGTGGCAGAATATCGGTTTATTTATTGATCTCCACCACGGCCACAACGGTATTTTGCTGCGCATTGCCGGCATTGAAATGGATCGTCCCTCCGTTACCTGCTTCAAACCGGACATTGTTATTGGTCGTTCCCTTCAATGCTTTACGCACCCGGCTGCCATAATCCGGGCCGGGATCATTGGAAATGGCCATATTGGTGCTGTACCAGTCGATCGGCTCTTTAGTGACCACGATGGCGAATACATCCTTGTTGCCCACATTATCCGGTACCAGGCTTTTGCCCCTTGGGAATAAACGATACCCGGTGATGCCGCAATAGGGTGAGAAGGAGGTCTTGGTGGCATCCGTTTTATCCGGGTAAGGAAAAAGGGTGTAGCTGCTGCCGTCGGTCTCTTGTCCGAAGATATAGATATGGCATTCCGTCGAATTCCTGATCTCCATCTTGAATTTGGTGCCGGGCTTCACCGGTCCGGCTGATTCGAACACATTGCCTGACCTGATCCTCAGCGGAATATATTGCTTGTTGTCGTTCTGGACCAACCCGATATTACAATCGAAAGCGGTATTCAGCGCCATCCCGCGTTTGGGCATGGGGTCGATGCCATAGGCTTCGCGGACGAACTCCTTGAAATCGGCATATCGCACCCAGGCCACCCCGTTATTACCCCATTCCGGGCCCCAGCTGTTCATGATCTGAAATGCCTGTTTACGATCATCGTACCCGATCACGCACATGGCATGTCCGCCAAAACCCATTTGGCTTCTGTCTTCGTCGGTCGGGGTCCATAATTCCTTGCCCATCATATCCTGCATGAAACTGCCACCCACCATCATCCCGATGACCACCGGCGCGTCTTTGGCCAGGTGCTCTTTCACCGCCCTCACATTGATGCCATTGACATCATCCGTTTCGGTAAGGCGGGTAAATCCGTGCATCCGGTTCTGGGCGGCTTTGTTATAAAGGGCCGAGCTGGCTTCCCGGCTGCAGTCCTGGTCGTCGTAAGGGAAATCGTTATAAGCCACCACGCCTTCTTTTTGCATGAATTCCATCGCCCTTTGTATATAGGAACCCTGGCAGTCTTCCAGCCCGATCCGGTTGTATACAAAGGCCGGACTGAAAGCGGTATTGTTTCCCGGCTGCCCGGTGGAAGCGGCTTCAACGATCGTCCTTGCGGCATACGTGCTGCTCCAGGCCACACAACTGCCCTGCTTTCCCTGGTTCCGGCGGTCGGGAGCGAACTTGAGCAGGGAAACGGATTCAGGTAAAGGGTTCTTGGTATTATCATCCTCCAGGCCTTCATAGACACTGGCTTTTTTAAATTCGGCCGGATTGAAATTATAGCCACTGGCGGAGAAAAGTTTTTGCACCGCCTCGGTTCCCGCACAACCCTGGCGATTCAGGAAAAAATAGGCTGCACCACCTACGACCAGCAGCAAAAGGATCTTTTTCCCGCCCCCGCCACCTCCACGGAATAATCCCAGGAGCAAGGGCAGGAAGCTCATTAAGCCGCCACCGGATCCTCCGCGGCCTCCGCCGCCACCAGCATTGTCATCGGTAAAGTCCTGTTGATCCTGCGGATCATCTTCCATTCGAATGGGCATAGGGATAAATTTTAGCTATTAAAAATAAGGAGAAATCCGGTAAAACAGGCGGGAGGGTGTTGTGGGTAAAAATGCAGTTTTAGATGGGCTAAAGCCCGGTGGTTTTTTGTTCTCTTTTTCCCTGGCCTTTAGGCCAGGGCAACGCAGAAGGCTAAGGCAAAGAAAAAGCCCAGTGTAAAGCAAAAGGTACTGTAAAGAAAAGGGTCAGGATAATTCAAAAGGCCAGGACAAATGATAAAGCGATTCCAAATCTGCATAGCCAGTCCATTAAATGCCATTAGTAGTTATTGCGTAGTCCTGGTCCTCATGAATAGCCCTGGCCTTTATGAATAGCCCTGGCCTTTAGGCCAGGGAAAACGGATTGAAATGACGGGGCTTAAGCCCCATTCATTTTATTCATTCTATGAATTATAAAAACAAAGGGTATTGGGCTAAAGCCCATTGTAAAATTTATCTTTTTATCCCCGGGCTAAAGCCCGGGGCAAGTCAAAGCCCGGGGCAAGTCAAAGCCCGGGGAAATGCAAATCTCTTTGATCTGGCAATAGCCATCAATAGGAAACTGTCCTTCATGCATCACCCTGCCTTTTAAGTATAGCTCTTTCTTCAATAAATAGCCCAGGCTTTTATGAATAGCCCTGGCCTTTAGGCCAGGGAATAGTGATCAATTTAATCAAGGGCTTTAGCCCTGATCCCCTGATAAAATGCGCAGATCAATCCTCTTTTCCAAGGATCTCAAACTCCCGGGATAAACGGTTGCCGTTCTCATCTACCAAGGTAAGTAGGTGTTTTCCCGGAGAGGGGTTAATGGCCAGCTGATGAAAATTTTGCGTGGTGCCTACAAACTGGTCATCCACACTCCAATAGATCTTCGTACCCGGTTTGCGGTGAGCGGCGGTAAAAACCGTCCTGCCTTTTTCACCGTTGATCTCTAAGGGTACATAGATCCTGGCATCGGGTTGAGGGTAAATGATCTCCATCATTTTTCCCGATTCAGTATAGGCACAGCCCGGTTTGTAGGGGGGCAAGGGCTGGTAATCGGCGTTTCGTTGTTTGTAATAGAATTCCATGGCGGGGGTCAGGATGAACCAGCTTTTATGTTGCATGGCGGCCGGACTTTCGCAGTCGGCCGTTACGCGATAAGTACCGGATGCATCCAGATGGATGATCTTATGATAAGGACAGAGGGGTGACCTGATCCCGTTGGGCGGCAAGAACAGGGTATCAATCTGAGGGCAATCGGTATTGGCCCTGAAACCACTTTGCCGGCAGACCGGCAGGTAACTATAATTATATCCCGGTTTTTTAAACCAGCCTGATGCGGGCAGTAACCTGAAGATATCGAATAATACCGGCGCCGCGGTTTGAATACCGATCAGGCCCGGCCTTCCTTCTCCATCGGTATTTCCTACCCAGACCGCCACTACATTTTTTGGGGTGACACCGATCGCCCAGCCATCCCTGAAACCGAAACTGGTTCCGGTTTTCCAGGCGATCTGCCGGGAGGAGGTGAATTGTTGCCAAAGCCCTTCTTCCCCCGGACGCATCACTTCCTGCATGGCCTGGAAAGTGAACCAGATAGAAGTGGCATCGAAAGGCAGGTTGGTCGTTTGTGGTTTATCGTTAGTTTTTACCGATTGATACCGGGGTGGATGGAAATCCGTTGGATCGCCTTGCCCCCGGTTTTTCGCCTGGTGATTGAGCATGCGTGCCATGGACGCATAGACACCGGCCAGGTCCCATAGGGTCACTTCACACCCTCCCAGTATCAGGCTGAGCCCGTAATGGTCGGCGGGCCGGTTCAGGGTAGTGATCCCGCATTGCTGGAGTGTTTCGTAAAAGCGTTGGTATTTGTATTGTTGCAGGGATTTCACCGCCGGGATGTTCAGGCTCCTGGCCAGCGCCATGCCGGCAGGTACGGCGCCGTCGTAATTCAGGTCGAAATTCTTGGGTGAATAGGAGCCGATCTGCGTGGGGATATCGGGCAAAAGGGACTGAGGCAATATCAGTCCGTCGCTCAGCATGGATGCATACAAGATCGGTTTCAGGGTGCTGCCGGGGCTTCGCGGTGAGGCGATCACATCCACATCGCTTTCCATCTCCTTATTATTCGGATCGGAGATATTGCCCACATACGAAAGCACATTGCCTGTTTCGACATCCAGAACCAGTGCACAGGCATTGTTGATGCCGTTTCCTTTGAGTACCGACTGGTGCTGTTGTATGATGCGGGATACGCTGCGTTGCAGATCGCCGTCGATGGTGGTCTGTAGTTTTGTTGGCAGGCCTTTATTCTTGTTCTCCTTGATGAACCGCTGTAAAAGATGCGGGGCGAATTGCGGCAAAGCCATCGGTTCACCGGGCAGGGGCTCGAGTTTGGCCAGGGTGCAGGTGCTGCTGTCGATCTTTCCGGCGGCAATCAATTGGTCGAGTAAGTGGTTTCTTTTTTTCAGCAGGACATCCCTGTTCTTACCGGGATGCACCAGGGCGGGCGCATTGGGCAATACCGCCAATGCGGCCATTTCACCCCAGCTCAGTTTGTCCGGGCTTCGGCCATAGTACCGCCAGGCAGCAGCATCGAGGCCAACTACATTGCTGCCGAATGGTGCATTACTGGCATATAGGGCCAGGATCTCCTTTTTTGAATAGGAACATTCGAGCCTTACGGCCAGGAAACTCTCCTTTAATTTATTCCATAAGCTTCGCCGGTCATCTTTTTTTGCCAGCCTGATCACCTGCATGCTGATGGTGCTGCCGCCCTGCACAATACCTTTTTTCCTGATGTTCCTGACCGCCGCTCTTCCGATGGAAAGGGGATCCACCCCCGGGTGTTTGAAAAATCGTTTATCCTCAAACGTGGTAATGCAATCGATGAATTTTTGCGGCACATGCCTGTTAAAGGGGAAACGCCATTGGCCGTCGGCAGCGATGGTGGCGTTCAGCAGGTTGCCGTCGGCATCCTCGATCACAGTGCTGGTGGGGGTCTTGAAAAGATGATTGGGCAGTGAAAGCCAGAACCAGGCCAGTAATCCGAGGAGGGCCACCCATTTGATTATTGACCGGGTGCTGAGGGCTTTAATTCGCGATGGTATGTCGGAGAAAAACAGGTTCAATGGTAAAATGCTGTAAGGTATAATAAAAACCCTGTCGGCGGTCGAAGACCCCGACAGTGGTTTTTATTAATATTTATTTTGCGATTCCGGTGTAGGGGGCTTCGACCGCCGACAGGGAATCTATTGGTTCACCACTTCCACCCATCGACCATTCACTCCCGACGTGATGCTGTTGTCGTACATCGCTTCGCAATAGGTACCCGGCATGAAATACCGGCCCAGGTAGGAGGCATTGAGCTGTACATAATAGGTGAGGGTTTCATTGGCCCCGATATTGAAATAGGTGTACACCCGGTCATCCCGGATATCCTGGTAAGTGGATGAGGAGGATTTGAAAGCGCCTTCCCCGCCCAGCATCCGGGCATTCAGGATCTCCCATCCGCTGGGGAATATCTGTGACAAGGCCATCTGGGTATAATAGCCTCTTTTGCCGGGATTACGGATCACCACCTTGGCCACAAAATCGCTGCCCTGGGTCAATTTGGACACGTCGATATCACTGCCGTTCTGTGAAACATAACTCACGCTCATACTCAATACCGCGGGGTTATTATTCACTTTCAAACTGTCGCCCGCCAGGGGTTGACCCTGCACCACCACCCGGATATACAGGTTATTATTGCCTCTGTTGGTGAGGGAAACAGTGCTGCTGCCATTAGGGAACAATACGGGCAATTGCCGCAGATAAGAAGCGGAACTGATGTCCACATTCTTGCCGTCAACTGTACCCGAAGCCAGTATCTTGGCGCCGGAGGGGTTCTTCCCGCAATACTTGGCAATGGCGATCAGGGCATAGGCGGTCGTTTGTGTGCTGTACCAGTAATCCTGCGAAAGTCTCGCGGCAATGGTGGGCAACAGTTCCGCCGCCTTGGCCTTACGGCCCATGAGGGTGAGCGTTTCCAATACCATGGCCTGGTCGCGGAGGTCGGAGCCGAAGGTGATGCCCGGTGTAGGCCTGGCATCGAAACTGGTGGATAGCCCGCTGATGAGATCGAGTGCGGTATTGTCCTGCCCGGCCAGTTTATAGGCTGCCGCCAGCCGCCATTTGGCTTCGGCAGAGAGGTATTTGAATTCTTTCAGCCGGTTCATGGCGCCCAGTTCGGGGGCCTTGGCTAACGCCAACGTGTAAAGGCGATAGGATTGGACCAGGTCGCCGCCATAGAAATTGGTGGTGGAAGGCGCCCAGCTGTTGGCCTTGCCGCGCTGGTAATTCTTCCATTGCTGCACCAGGTAATCACTTACCAGGTAGCCGTTTGCCTGGGCTTCCAGCAGGAAGTGGCCGGCATAATTGGTACCCCAGTCGTCGCTTTCCATACCGCCAGGCCAGTAGCTGAATCCGCCATCAGGCCGTTGGAAATTCTGTATGCGGCCAATGCCCGATTTGACATTACGGTCCACCTGCGCTTTTTTATAATCATCGAGATCGGTGAGCTGGTTCAATACGAGTTGGGGGAATACCGAAGAGGTGGTCTGTTCGATACATCCATGCGGATAGGCGATCAGGTAATTCAGCCTTTTCTGCAGGTTCATTGACGGTACGCTGGAGATCTCAATGACCGCGGTGCTGGCAGACGGTACGCCGATCGGCGATACCGCCGAATTCCATTTTTGTCCGGGCGCCAGGGTATAATCCGTTACACTGGTGACGGGTGGATTGGGATTCCGGATATCCAATTCCACTTCATAATCGGCTTTTTCACCGCCCGAACTGGCCTGGAGTTTGACTTTGCCGATACCAATATTGGGTTTCACTTTCACATCGAAGTAGACCATCTGTTCCCCGTTCTGTTCAAAATTCAGGGACTGACTGGCGGCGCCGATCACTTCGAGGAAGGGATTGGATTGCAGGGATACGTTCACCCTGCGGATATTGTTCTCCATGGCGAAGACGGTCACCGGCAGTTTGATGGTCTCACCCGGACCCAGTACCCTGGGCAAGGTGGCCAGCATCATGAGCGGCTTTTTAACCGCAACCGCTTTTTCAGCAAAGCCGTAGCTGCCATTATGCGCGGCCACGACCATGGCCCTGACCGATCCGATGTATTGAGGCAGCGTAAAGGTTTGTTTCTGCGTTTGATTCCTTTTTAACCGGAATGGCCCGAGGTATTTCACCACCGGCCTGAAGCGGTTGGCTGTCTTTTGCTTGACGGGTCCTGCTTCATTGTCACCGCCGATGGTGAGGATCCTTTCCAGGTCGCCCCCCCAGGCGCCGATCACATAATCGAACATATCGAAACTCTTCACGCCCAGCGCTTCACGGGCATAGAAAGCCTCATGCGGGTTGGGGGTTTTAAAGCGGGTGAGATCGAGCAGCCCTTCATCCACGATCGCCACGCAATAGGTCATCTCCTTGCCGGATTGCTCGCTCACGGTAAAGGAGACCTGCTGCTCGGGCCGGATGCTGTTGGGTATGGTGAGTACCGGTTTCAACAGGGTATTCTTGTCTTCGATGAAGATCGGGACCGATCCATACATACGAATGGGCAGGTCGTTAATGGTCTGTGAATGCGGTTGCAAAAGACTCACCGTGGCGTAAACGTTTGGCGCCATACCGGCTTCAGCCTTGAACTTCACTTCAGTCTGACCCTGTTTGGTCTCCTGCCAGAAAGACCTCAGCACCCTGCTGCCGTTTTCGATGGATACGAGGACCCGGCCACCCTTACTGCTGGGAATGGACAGGGAAACCTCTTCGCCCACCTGGTATTTTTCCTTGTTGGCATTGAAGGACAGCATGGTGGCGGCGCTCTGGTCATCATTGCCTTCCCGGCTTTGCCAGCCGGGTTCATCGATATACAGGGTCGATCCCGTAGTATGTCCGCTCTTCGGGTCCTTGACCAGGATCAGGTAACGGCCCCATTCATTTTCGGATGTGCCGAACTGCCATTGGCCCCTGCCGTTAGTAAGACGGACCTTCTCGGTTTTGAGGAGTTTGTTGTATTCGTTCTGGGTGAAATTGCTGAGGTTGTCGCCGTTATCATCCCACCACCAGCGCCATTGAATGCGATAGAATTCCACATCCACTTCATCGTTGTCGCTGATCAGGTTGCCCCGGTTGTCCACGTTCACGATCTGCATCTGGTGTTTCTTGCCAGACAGGAGGAAGTCGAAGGGCTTTTCCCCGTCGGGCAATTTCAAGCCTACATAACTGGTATACGGACTGTAGGGGATGCTCATATTGTCGATGCTGAAACTGCCGCCGGGTTCAAATACCTTGATCACCAGGTTGGCATTGAGCATGCCCGGAGCCGATTCATCGATCTCGAAATTGGTCTTTAAGTCGGCATTGCCTTCCGCATCCAGCGTGCCGTCGTAGATCGTCTTGCTCAGCGTGGAATAATTGGAAGTAGGGTTATCAAAATCAAAACCCGCGAATTTGGGAAATACCGTCTTTTTCGACAACAGGGAGGCGTCGATCTTGGCTTTCAGATTCTTGCCGGGTGAGCCGAAAAGCCATTTGGCATTGATGGTTCCGGTTGAACTGCTGTTCTTACCCAGCAGGGCGTCTTTGCCGAAATCGATATTTATCTTCAGCCGGTTGGGCATCACGGTCTCCACTTTGATCCTTTTTTCGAAACTGGCCCCGCCCACTTTGATCCTGGCCAGCCAGTTGCCGGTCGGGGAAGAGGCGTCGGTACTGGTCTTGAAGAGGTAGAACCCGTCTTCTGCATCCGACTGTACCGTGCGTTTGTACAATTGTCCCTGCGGAGTATAGAGCGTGAATTCAACCGGGTGGTCCTTGGGAAGTTTTCCTTCTTTGTCCTCGACGATGAAATTCAGGTACATGGTATCCCCCGGGCGCCAAACGCCCCTTTCGCCAAAGATGAATCCCTTGATACCGTTCTTCACTTCCTCTCCGCTGACATCGAAACGGCTCAGGGCCAGGGAACTTCCGTCATCCAGTTTGAGATAACCCCGCTCATTCCCTTTTCTGGCTATGAGCAAATAGGGTTTGCGCTTCAGATCAAGTGTGGCAAAGCCATCCGTTCCGCTTTTCGACTTGCTGATGATCGTTTGCTGGTAATCCATCACTTCGATCTGTACATCCTTCATCGGCTCGGTAGTGAGTATGTTGCTGGCCGCTACAAGCAGGCTGTTGTCATTGCCGCGTTTGGCCGTAAGACCGATATTGCTGGCCAGGATGTTGCGGGTGGCCCAGCGGTCCTTGTTATAATAGGATTTACTGGTGGGGTCATCCCTTCTTTCCCAGTTATAGCCGTAGGGATAGTAGTTGTCATAGCGTTCCCAGAACGCATCATCATCATCCACCCCGTTGCGGTTGTAACTGCCGTAATCCTCGTCATAACCCCCTCCTTCATCTTCATCAGCGGTTTTAGCGGTGGTATCAGTGGATTGATACAGCGAGTATTCGGGTCTGAACCCGATGGTCACCCGGTAGATGGCTCCTTGTTCGGTCTTCAGGAACTTATCGATGTCCAGCGAGAAATGCTGGTGTTTATGCAGGTCGAGCGTTTTATCGTCATCCAGCCGCAAGGTCTTTTGTACGATGGGCCGGGCCACACGGCGCAGTTCGTTGTTCCCCGCCAGGTCGTTCTCCTGCAGGAACTGGGGTACATTGTTCTCATATATCTTGATGATGCTGATGTCAACGGCGTTCAGGTTGATGGCGTCGAAGGGCAGAACCAGGCGCCCGCTGTTGGGCAGGATATTTCCTTTGCCATGTATCTTGACCGCCGGCATCCTGTTCTCGAAGAATATATTGGAAGTGAAACCTTTGTCCAGCACACTTCCCCAGGTGTTTCGGATCCCGGTATTGACATAGAGGGTGAAGTTGCCATCCAGTTTGCCTGTTCCGAAGACCTTGACCTCGCTGCCATTGATGGTATAGGCGATGTCGGACTGGTTGCTGAGCGTGATGAGGCCGGAGAGTTCCTGTCCGACCGCGATGGGATCACTGAACTGCACCGATGCATATTGCTGGGCGTCATTGATGGCGATGACATTCAATACTTTGAAATCGCCCTGTGCCGGGATGGCCACCTGCTTTTCACCTTTTACATCCATGTTCATGGGTTTGCCGTCCCAGCGGAGATCGATACTGCCGGCATTGGTACCCCGGTCGATGTTCTCGATGATATAATGGTGCGTCTTAGCCGCTTCGTTATGTTGCCATTTGATGGCGATATTCTTGTTGGTCTGGTAGGCCGTAAGCAGTTTTTCCACCTGGGCGCCTTCCTCCACATCTGCGGTCTCGATATCGCCGCTGAAACTCATTTTGTTTTTAATGCCGTTGCTGCGCAGACCATCCTCAGAAACCTTGAAGGAGGGTTTGACGGTCTTCATGCTGAAACGGAAATTGGCGAATTTGGAGGGTACCTCACTCACTTTTCCCAGCTTGAATTTCACTTCATACAGCTGGTCCGGCTTCAGCCAGTCATCGGGTTTGAATTCAATGGTTCGGGCATCCAGCCAGAAGGCCTTGCCCTTGACAGAAGGGGAGAATTCGAAGAGGGATTCCTTCACCGCCTCACCTACGGCATGCGTGGTACTCACATCAGAGGCGAGCTGGATGCGGATGGCAGAGGTCTTGGAAATGACGCCCGTGGTATAGGCATCGATGTAGCGGCTGAAAGCCGGATCCACTTCGATCCATTTTTCCTTGCCACGGCAGGAGAACAGGAATACGGCGGTTGCCAGGAACATGAGGGTCCGGAAAAAAGTTCTTCTGAACTTTTCAGGACAAGTAGCGCAAGCGGGGACCATAAATTTGAAATTGGTTGTTGAAGTTTTTTTGACCCGGGCGGAGCCGCCAAAGTCGGCATTTTGATTTGCTCTGTAAATGTTGAAATAAAATCTGATATCTGCAAGCGGGAGGCGAAGTAATTTTAGTTAAAGGAAAGATAAGGTTGGAGGTTGGCCGAAATAGTGCCTGTCAAGATAGTTTAATTTACTTATAGCTAAAAGCAAATGGATAATCGCTATTAGTCTATCTTCTGCACATCCACTTTATACGTGCCGTTGGTAAGGGAGGAGCTGATTTCCTGTATGTAGGAGTTACGGGCCGTTTCGGTGATCTTCACTTTCACTTCCAGGTTGGAAGGGAATTCGATCTTGTTCTCGTTTCGGATCACTTTGTCGAGGTGAAGGGTATAGTTACAATTATCCTGCCAACTGACCCTGAAGCGTACCACGGCTTTGAGGGATTCGCTGGATTCGGTCTGGAAGCCTCCCTTTCGGTCGGCGATGGTAACTACCCCGGCCCGGCTATCGGCGATCCGGAATCGGCCTTCCCTGAAACGGGTGCAATCCAGGGGTTGGCCATAGCCCTGGTGCTGGGCCAGGATGCAAAAAAAGGTTATGGTGAGGAGGGATCTCATATTGGTTAAAGGACCTGGTTTCTCAACAGGTCGTCAAATTCATCTCGTTTACGGATGAGTGTTGCATTCCCGTCTTTTACCAGCACTTCCGCAGGTTTAAGTCGCGAATTGAAATTGCTGCTCATTTCGAAGCCGTAGGCGCCGGCATTGTAAAACACCAGGTAGTCTCCTTCGCGGACCTCATTCAGTTTGCGGTCCCAGGCGAAGGTGTCGGTCTCACAGATATTGCCCACCACGGTATAGATCCTTTCGGGGCCATTATTATTGGTGATGTTCTCGATGTGATGATAGGCCTCATACATCATCGGCCGGATGAGGTGGTTGAATCCGCTGTTGACGCCGGCAAAAACCGTGGCGGGGGTTTGTTTGATCACATTGGCCTTGACCACGAAATAGCCCGCCTGGCTGACCAGGTATTTTCCCGGTTCAAACCAGACCTCCAATTTCTTGCCGGTCTCTTTTTCAAAATCGAGAAAGGCCTGTTCCACTTTTTGTCCGAGCAGGTCCACATCCGTTTCGGGATCGCCGGGCTGATAAGGCACTTTAAAACCACTGCCCAGGTCGATATAGCGCAGGTTCGGAAAATGGCTGACCGTTTCCATCATCACTTCCAGTCCGAGTAGAAACACATTGATGTCCTTGATCTCGCTGCCCGTATGCATGTGTACACCTTCCACATTCAGGTTTGTCGTTTTCACGATACGTTCGATATGGCGCATCTGGTGTATCGAGATCCCGAATTTACTGTCCACATGTCCCGTCGAGATCTTAAAGTTGCCTCCCGCCATGATATGCGGGTTCAGGCGGATGCAAACGGGATAGGTATTCCCGAAGCGGTTGCCGAATTGTTCGAGGATGGAAATATTATCGATATTGATATGGACCCCCAGTTCTTTGGCCGCGAGGATCTCTTCAAAATCCACGCAGTTGGGGGTGTACAGGATATCGGAGGGGGAGAAGCCCGCCATCAGTCCCAGTTTCACTTCGTTGATGCTCACGCAGTCGAGCGATGCGCCCAGGGAACGGATATATTTCAGCACATTGACATTGGTGAGTGATTTGGCCGCATAGAAAAAACGGGCATTCGAATGGGCGAAGGCCTTTTTCAGTTTGGCGTATTGTTCGGCGATGCGCTCGGCATGGTAGATATAGACCGGGGTGCCAAATGTGTTGGCGATCTCACTAAGTTGCCGGTGATTCAAAATTTCGGGCATATGCGAATTTAAGGGATGTGGATGGAAGTTGGAAGTTGGAAGTTGGAGGTTGGAGGTTGGACGTTGTTGGTCAGACTTTGGAGGCTAATAGATATCTGGCAGCATTAACGGACAGCTGGTACAATTTTTTACACGGCAAACAAGGGTACTACAAGGAGCCTTTGCCTGTTTCCATTTTACTTCAACGTCTACGCTACGATCTCCTGGATCTGTGTCGGCGCCAGGTTGGCATTGCGCATGGCGATCCCCCTGACGGCATTGGAAGCGAAATCGATAAAGGCTTTCCGGGTGATCTCGTCCTGCCCGGCCATGGCCGGTACGCCCATATCGCCGCCTTCCCGGATGCTTTCCACGATGGGGATCTGTCCCAGGAAGGGGATATCGAATTCTTCAGCCAGGTTCTTGCCGCCGTCCTTACCAAAGATGTAATATTTATTTTCCGGGAGTTCCGCCGGAGTGAAATAACTCATGTTCTCCACCAGTCCGATCACCGGCACTTTCAATTGGGCTTGACCGAACATCGCGATCCCTTTCTTGGCGTCTGCCAGGGCAACGGTCTGCGGAGTGGTAACGACAATCACACCCGTGACCGGTACGGTCTGCACCACGGTCAGGTGTATATCACCGGTTCCGGGCGGCATATCGATCACCAGGTAATCCAGTTCGCCCCAGTCCACTTCCGTTACGAACTGCCGGATGGCGCTGCTCACCATGGGGCCTCTCCAGATCACCGCCTGTTTCTCATCGATGAGCAAACCGATGCTCATCATCTTGATGCCGAACTTTTCGATGGGCACGATCATGCCCTTGCCGTCCACTTCCTTCATCAGGGGCCTTTCGCCCCGGACGCCAAACATGATATGCTGGCTGGGGCCGTAGATATCGGCATCCATCAGTCCAACTTTGGCGCCTCCTTCGGCCAGGGCCAGGGCCAGGTTGGCAGAGACGGTGCTCTTGCCCACTCCGCCCTTTCCGCTCACCACGGCGATGATATTCTTCACACCGGCCAGGACGGTCTTGCCATCCTGCCTGTTGCTGCTGGTATTGCTGGTGAAATTCACGGTCACTTCCGCTTCCTTGTTCACGAGTATCCGGATCGCATTGATACAGGCGTTCATGATCATGTCCTTCAGGGGGCAGGCGGGGGTGGTCAGTACGACCGTAAATGAGACCTTGTTTCCTTCAATATGGATGTCTTTCACCATATTCAGGGTAACCAGGTCCTTGCCCAGGTCGGGTTCCTGTACATTACTCAGCGCTTTAAGAATATCTTCGTTCGTCATCGTTCAATTATTTGTTAAAAAACCGGTTATGCCGGCAAAATTAACCAATGAAGACCTTACTTTGTTTATTAAATGAGGAATGTTGGTATTTTTGACCAAGGCCTCTACGCTTTCCCGCCCCAGGCGGGATTGTTTTAAAAGGGCCCGTTTGGACCCGGCTTGACCTTAATGGCATAAATGAAGAAAACTCTACCATACTTCTTATTCCTCTCTTTTTTATTTCCTGCTGTCGCGAAGGCCCAGTTTGAAACTTTCCGTGATTCCGTGGTGCAATTGTATGGTATCGTCATGACGGCCGATAGCCTGAAAGGACTTGAATCGGTCAGTGTTGTGGTCAAGGGACAGAACCGGGGAACCATCACCAATGAAAAAGGCGTGTTCAGTATCGTGGTGTTGAAAGGCGATGTCATTGAATTCAGCAGCATCGGTTATAAGAATAAATCGATCGTCATTCCGAAGAACCTGGAGGGCAACCAGCAAAGTGTGATCCAGCTGATGGTGAATGACACCATCTACCTGGCAGCCACCATCATCAAGGCCAGGCCGACCCGGGCCCAGTTTGAGCGTGATTTTGTAAATGCCTCCGTTCCCGACGACCAGATCACTGTTGCCCGGAAGAATAATGATGTGGCCACCCGAAGGCTGCTGATAGCCACCCTGCCTTCCGATGGCCGGGAGGCTTCCAACCAATACCTTCGGCAGGCCGGTAAGAAAGCCTATTATGCCGGGCAAACTCCTCCGATGAACATATTTAATCCATTCGCCTGGGCCGAATTCATAAAGGCCTGGAAACGGGGGGATTTCAAAAAAAAGAAATAGCCTTTTTTGACCTTCAGAATACAGTACCCGGCATCCTGATTTCCCGGGTCGTCTTTATAATTAATCTCCGGTTATTCTTCAATTCGTTAAATTCGTCCATCCAAATATTAATTAACCGGATATTTCATGCCCCTCAGATCTGTTCTTCAATCCCATATAGAAAACGAAGGTTTTGCCGCCTTGTTCCAGAATGCTTCCATGGGGATCCTGGTGTCGGATGAACAAGGGGAGATCATCCTGGCCAACCAATACCTGCTTGGTCAGTTCGGTTATGCCGCTGAGGAAGAACTGGTGCGTAATAAAGTGGAGATGCTGATCCCTAAAAGGTATCAACCCAACCATCCTTCTCACCGTGATGATTTTGTAAAAAAGCCTCATCCCAGGCCCATGGGACAGGGTATCGACCTGTTTGCCGTCCGGAAAGACGGATCGGAATTCCCGGTCGAGATCAGTTTGAGCAATTATAATAATGACGGCCAGGTGTTCGTCATCGCCTTCATCAACGACATTACCCGGCGTAAGGAGATCGAACAGGCCATGCTGGATCAGAAAGAAGAGCTGGCCGAGATCAATCTCAAGATCGAGGAACTGAATGATGACCTGGAGCAAAAAGTGGAACTCAGGACCCACCAGTTGCAGGAAACGCTGGAACAACTGGAGAACACGAAGAATGAGATCGCCAAGGCCTTGAGCAAGGAAAAAGAGCTGAGTGACCTGAAGAGCCGGTTTGTATCGATGGCCTCCCATGAATTCCGTACCCCGTTGAGTACGATCCTTTCCTCAGCTTCCCTGCTGGCGAAATATACGGAGGGTACCGACCAGGAAAAGCGCGACAAGCATATTCACCGCATCAAATCAGCGGTGAACAACCTCACCGATATCCTCAACGAATTCCTGTCCATAGGAAAGATCGAAGACGGCAAACTGATCGCCCATTTCACGGAGTTCAACATCAAGGACCTCGCCGCCGTGATCTGCAACGAAATGCAGGCCATCGCAAAGGATGGACAGGTGATCGGTTTTGCGCATTCAGGCCCGGAAACGGTCTGCCTGGATCCCACCTTGTTGCGTAATGTGATCATCAATCTCTTGTCCAATGCGATCAAATTCACGCCGGAACTGGGCAGGATCCATGTTTCCAGCAAAGTGACAAAGGATCAGGTCCTCATTTCGGTGAAGGACTCCGGCCTCGGCATTTCAACTGATGACCAGGAACATCTTTTCGAACGTTTTTTCCGCGGGGCCAATGTCACCAATATACAGGGTACCGGGCTGGGATTGCACATCGTGGGCAAATACATCGAATTGATGAACGGGTCAATAGAATTTACCAGCGTTCTGGAACAAGGCACCGAATTTATTATTACTTTTAACCCTGCAGAACCGAACCAACCATCATAAACACTAACCGGAATGAAGCATCTGCTTTTGATAGAGGATAATGCCGAGATCAGGGATAACACCGCCGAGATACTGGAACTGGCCGGCTATCATGTCCGAACGGCAGAAAATGGAAAGATCGGGATCGAGATGGCCCTGGAGAAAAGGCCCGACCTGATCATCTGCGATATCATGATGCCGGTGCTCGACGGTTACGGGGTATTGCATCTCATCAATAAGAACGAGACCCTCAAGGGCATTCCCTTTATTTTTCTCACCGCCAAATCCGAACGGGGTGATTTCCGAAAGGGAATGGAAATGGGCGCCGACGACTATATCACCAAGCCTTTCACCGATGGGGAATTGCTGACCGCCGTAGAGAGCCGGTTGAAAAAAGTGGACCTGCTCAGGAAGCATTATGAGAGCAGTGCCGACGGCATTCAGCAAATGCTCAATGATTTTGGCGGCAGGAATGCCGTTGAGGCGCTGACGCTCGACCGGAATACCAATCATTATAAGAAGAAACAGGTCATCTACTCCGAGGGCAATCATCCATACCGCCTGCTCTATATACTGAAAGGGAAGGTGAAGACCTTCAAGACCAACAGCGACGGTAAGGAGCTGACGGTCGGCCTTTTCACCGAAGGAGAATTCCTGGGTTATACGGCGCTGCTTGAGGGGACCACCTACCGGGAGACCGCGGAAGCCATTGATGATACCGAGATCGCGGTGATTCCTGCCGAGGAATTCAATACACTGCTTAATTCGAGCCGCGAAGTGATGCAGAAGTTCATCCAGTTACTGGCCAGCAATATCGCGGATAAGGAAGAGCAGTTGCTCGGACTCGCCTATAATTCACTCCGTAAAAGAGTGGCCGATGCGCTCATCACCCTCCAGAATAAATATAAGCCCGAACAAGACACCAGGTTCTCCATGCATATTTCCCGGGAAGACCTGGCCAATATCGCCGGAACCGCCACGGAATCGCTGATCCGTACCCTGAGTGATTTCAAGGCGGAAAAACTGATCGAGATCAAGGAAGGCCATATCATCATCCTCAATGAGAAGAAGCTGGCTGACATGATGAATTAAGCGGGCAGTCCCCCTGAATTAGAGAACCGTAGAGAGGTATTTGTTGAATTCATTCCTCAGGCGGGCGAAATCCTTTTCCAGGTATTCGATCTCGTTACGGAGCTTTTCCTGTTTTTTTATCGTTTTAGGGTCCAACGAAGCTGATTTTTTGATGAAACCCTCCCGCAACAGGTCTTCCTGTACATGTATATCGTGCTGAAGTTCCTGGATGAATTCATCCTTGATGATGAACTGGTTTTGAAAATGTTCCGCGAGAGCCAGGAATTCATTATCCGACAACTGGTCCACCACTTCCGAAAGCCGGGTCTTGAGATAGGAATTCTCCTGCTTGAAAAAATCAAGCGAACGTTCCCAGGTCAGGTTTTCGTGATGAAATTGTTCCGGCTTTGATATCTTAACAGCGGCCATATAATACATAATTCTCGCCCAAAATGTTATGGGTCTTTTAGCAAATCTATTTTTTGTTTTCTCGTTTGTACACGATCTAAATCATGTGGTACAATGAGTTTAATCAGTTCGGGTGTACGCACTCGATCCGTGTTTTAGGGTCGGTCATCATTTTCGGACTCAGGTATGGGATCCCAAGACCGAGGCCGCGGACGATCAGCAAACCCGCCATCAGGGCCATTACATAAGGATAGACCCTTCTTAATCTCATCCGGGTGCCGGCAGCCATGAAATGGCCGAAAAAGGCAAGCGCCCACATGGCCGGTAAGGTTCCCAGTCCAAAACCTGCCATGAAGGAAACACTATACACGGGGCTGCCACTGGCTACCGACCCGGCCATGGCCATATAAACCAGTCCGCAGGGCAGCAAGCCATTCAACAACCCGATCAGCAAAAGTGATGAATAAGTTTTATGGGTATACAGCCGGCCGAGGCTCGTCCTCAGCCTGGTAAAAAAGCGGCTAATCCAACCCGGTGTGTTGAGCTGGGTCCTGGAATAGTTCCTGGTGAAGAGGAAGATCAGGATGAGCCCGCCCAGGCTGATGGACAACCATTGCTGAAATCCGAAAAAAGCAAAGCTTTCCCCCACCAGGCCGAATACCAGTCCCATGATGGAATAGGTGATCACCCGGCCGGCATTGTACAGTCCGCTCCCCAGGAATTTCGACCATAGGTTGTCATTTTTTAAGGGAAGGGATAACGCCAGTGGCCCGCACATTCCCACGCAGTGGAAACTGCCCAGTATTCCAAGTGCCAGTCCGGCTGTTAAATAGGGCCACATGGTTTATGACGATTCAGGTTAATGGCGAAATAATTGATCCGGTTTACAGGTAGATCCTTTTCCCATAGTAATAGCTCTTGCCATCCGCGATCCAGCTGATCTGTAATTCATACAGGCCTTTATTGCCCGGTTGCAGGTCAATGCCGGCCATTTCATTCTCAATTGAAAAGTCTTGCCTGATGTCCTTTTTCTTGTCGGCCGGACAATACAGGGTGATGCTGCCTTCTATCTTTTTCCCTTTGAAATCGGGCGGGAACAGTATGGAAAGCCGGTCATCTTTGATTTCATATTTCAGTTCGGCGGACAAGGACTCCGTTCGGTCCTTTTCATCTATTCGGTCCTGGTATTTCAATTCCTGGGCATAATAATCCGATGTAACGAGATCGGTTTTTTCGCCGGAGGACTTGAATACCATGAACAGGATCCCGGAAATGAAGACCAGGTAAACGACGAGTATTTTATATCCCCAGTTCATATTAGTAGGTTTAGAAGGTTTAATTATAAACTTCAGGCCCGATGAATTTGGCCGATATGGTTTTTAGCTTTTTATTGTCCTGGTAAAGGCCAACCTGGATCAGGGTCTTCCATCCCTTCACCTCTTCTTTTTTCAGCCGGATAAAGAACTGCAGGTTGGAATAATCTTCTTTTTTGACCAGCATGGTGCTGCTGCCCACCGGTACGATCTCGCCGGGGATATTCTCCAGTTTCAGGGAATAGGGGATATCCTCGTGGGTCTTATTGGCCAGTTTAAGGGTAAACAGGTTTTCGATCCGGCCGTCGGGTAAAGTGGTATAGGTCATGCCGGTAGTGCGCATGAGCCTGGCATCCAGGTCCGTCCTGCTTAATAAAAGAAAAGCCAGCAAGGATATCAATAAACTCAGTACGGCGGTATAACTCTTGATCCGGTTGCTGAACTTCAGTTTCACGCCTTTAAGGATGCTGTTTTCTGAAGCGTAACGGATCAGTCCTTTGGGTTTTTCTATACTGGTCATGATCGCATCACAGGCATCGATGCAGGCCGTACAGTTGACGCATTCCAGTTGGGTGCCGTTACGGATATCGATGCCGGTCGGGCAAACCCTTACACAGGCCAGGCAGTCGATACAATCGCCCGGGTCAACTGCCTTGTATTCTTCAAATTTCGCATTGAGGCTTTTGCAGGCCCCGTCCTCCTTGCAATCCACACACTTGCAGTCGTGGTCTTCCTTCTTTTTCAGTTTTCCCCTTGGTTCACCCCGTTTATGGTCGTAGGCCACCACGATCGAATTCTTATCGAGCAGGACGCCTTGTAAACGGCCATACGGACAGACGACGATACAAACCTGTTCCCTGAACCACCAGTAGACAAAGAAGAAAACGCTGGTAAACACGATCAGGGAAATGAAGGTGCCGGCGTTCTCAGCGGGGTTTTGTATATAACTGATCAGTTTGTCCATGCTGATGAGATAGGCCAGGAAGAAATTGGCGATGATGAAGGAGATGAGAAAGAAAACGACGAACTTGAAAGAACGCTTCAGGAACTTTTCCGTGTTCCAGGGCATGCTCCTCAGTTTTTTCTGGCTGGTAGAATCTCCGTCGATCCAGTATTCGATCTTGCGGAATACCATCTCCATGAAGATGGTCTGAGGGCAGGCCCATCCGCAGAATATCCGGCCAAAGACAACCGTGAAGAGGATGACGAAGACCACGAAGGTGAGCATCGCGATCCCGAAAATGAAAAAATCCTGGGGCCAGAATATCATCCCGAAGATGATGAATTTCCGTTCCAGGATATTGAGCATGAACAGGGGTTCATCGTATACTTTTATGAAGGGAAGCGTAAAGAATACAATGAGGTAAAAGATGCTGAACAGGGTCCGTAAATGATACAGGCGGCCTTTCGGTTTCTTTGGGTTTATAAAATTCCGTTTACCCTCTTTGGAAATGGTGGTAACGGAATCCCTGAATGATTCCTGCAACTCAATGCCGGTGATTTGTTCCATGTTTTCAGTCTATTTCAGTTTGTGCACTTTCGCACACCGGGCCATGATCATTTGATTTTGGCCGACAGGCTATCCTTTTTTATCACCGTGGTCAGACTGTCCTTCCCGGCTGTTTTCACAGAGTCTGCTTTTACAGGAGCGGCGACCTCT
This sequence comes from Chitinophagaceae bacterium, assembly GCA_016721725.1. Taxonomy (GTDB): domain Bacteria; phylum Bacteroidota; class Bacteroidia; order Chitinophagales; family Chitinophagaceae; genus Ferruginibacter. Next base: position 1,694,568 of record JADKHN010000001.1, read on the forward strand.
ACATACAGATCTCCCTGCGGTAATTTGGCATTGGGCGGATTGGTGCCCCTGATCGATTTGATATAACTGGCCAGCAAGCTTATCTCTTTAGGATTGAACTTGTTGGTCCAGGATTGCATGCCTTTGTCGGGATAGCCATTCTTAATGGTCTTGTAAATATCGTTCAGAGAACCTTTGTGGATCCAGTAATCATCCGTCAGGTTAGGTCCAACACTGCCCCCGCCACCTTTGAGGTGACAGGCCACACAGTTCGCCTCGAATAATACCTCTCCCTGCCGGATCCCTGCGGCATCGGCCATCATCACGTTGTTTTCATCCACTTTATCCTTGTTCTTCGATTCAAAGATCTCTTTATCGATCCGGGCCTTTTCCATTTCAGCTACATATTCTTCATCCGGGTTCTTACCATAGCCCAATACATGGAAATTGAACAGGTAGATCACGGCCACGGCTATGGTTATGTAGAAACCATATTTCCACCAGGGTGGAAGCGCATTGTCCAGTTCGCGGATCCCGTCATAATCATGATCCAGCATCACGTCGGCCTCGCGTTCAACCGGTGTGGCCCGGGTGAATAATTTCTTATCCAGTCTCGACCACCAGGCGGCCAGGGTGGATTGACGGGCGGCTTCCTTAGCCTTTTCTGGCATCAGTTCGGTATATAACCTTTTAATGGAAAAGGCGAGGAACAGGATGGCAATGATCTCCATGCCGATCACCGCGACATACATATAGAAGGCGGATTCAGACAGGCCTCCGTAGTTAGGCAATACCTCTACAGGTCCTGCGGCGGCTGGATCCTGTCCGTAAGAGAACTGGGACAGGAGGGAGAAGCCGATCAGCATCAGGATGGCGGCGCCTTTACCGGAGTTCTTGCTTTTTTCAACAACCTGGCGGCTTAGTTCCACCAGCACACGTCCCATGCCCCAAATGACGAATGCAAGGACAATGGTCATGATGATCAGTAAGTAGGCGAGTTGGTTATTGCCAGAAGTCGTGGTGGGTGCCGGGGTGGTGGTTTGAGCCATCGACAGGACAGACAGCGGCATGGCCATCGCCAACAACATTACTTTTTTTTCTAAGGATGAAATCAGGTACATGCGTATTGATTTATGGGTTGTTTTTGGTTAATTCCTCTTGTTCAAAGGGGAGTTCAGAAAGCCGGGTGATGTTTTCCTTATCCATTTTCTTCACCCAGATGATCAGCACCACGAAGAAGAGGAAAAAGATCAGCAGGGAGATCATCGGATAGATATTGATACGGTCTATCGATTCGGCGTATTGTTGGATGAATTTGAACATCGTTTATTGATTTTGTACGGTTTGTTTGGATTTGGAGATGTCGGTTCCCAGCCTTTGCAGGTAGGCGATCAGCGCGATCACTTCCTTGTTCGCCGGCACCTGGATGCCTTCCATTTTCAGGTTGATGCGGATGCCGTTGGCCTGCATCATCAGGTCGGCATTGGCCTGGGTATCAAATCCCTTGGGATAGGGTACGCCCAGCTTCTGCATGGCCCTGATCTTGGCAGGGGTTGACGCTGTGTCGATGTTCTGTTCGATCATGAAATCATAGGCCGGCATGATGGACCCTTCGCTCATGGAGGAGGGCTCGCGGAAATGCCTGAAATGCCATCCGTCCGATTTCTTCAGGTTGCCCGTACCTTCCCTCGCCAGGTCGGGACCGGTACGTTTACTGCCCCATTGGAATGGATGGTCGTACACGAATTCACCGGCTTTTGAATATTCCCCATAGCGTTCCGTTTCACTTCTGAACGGCCTGATCATTTGTGAGTGACAGACATAGCAACCTTCCCTCACATAGATGTCTCGGCCCTGCAATTCAAGCGGGGTATAGGGTTTAACTGCGGTGATGGTAGGTACGTTCGACTTGATGAGGAAGGTGGGAACAAGCTCAATGATACCGCCGATCAGGATCACCACTAAACTCACAATGAGCATTTGTATCGGCCTGCGCTCGATCCAGCGGTGCCAGTGTTCGCCTTTATGGGCCACATAATCCTTGGTCAGCGGAGCGGCTTCTGCTTCTTCATTGGCCACCAGTTTGCCGGATTTCACGGTCTTGTAAATATTATAGAACATCAGGAATACGCCGATGAGGTATAAAGTGCCGCCCAGGGAACGCATGGCATAGAAAGGCTTCATATAGGTCACGGTCTCCAGGAAGGTATATTTCAACTGCCCGGCTTCAGTGAACTGTTTCCACATCAGGCTTTGCTGGATACCCGCCCAGTACATAGGGATGGCATAGAATAAAATACCCAGGGTGGCCAGCCAGAAATGGCGGTTGGCCATTTTCTTGGAATAGAGTTCGGTCTTGAAGAGGCGGGGGATCAGCCAGTATAATACCCCGAAGGTGAGCATACCGTTCCAGCCCAGTGCACCGATGTGCACGTGCGCCACGATCCAGTCGGTATAATGGCTCACCGCGCTAACACTCTTGAGAGAAAGCATGGGGCCTTCAAAAGTGGCCATACCATAGGCGGTGACCGCCACGACCATGAATTTCAGGATCACATCATCCCTTACCCTGTCCCAGGCGCCACGAAGCGTGAGCAATCCGTTGATCATACCGCCCCAGCTGGGGAAGATCAGCATCACGGAAAAAACGACACCCAGCGATTGCGCCCAGTTGGGCAATGAGGTATATAGCAGGTGATGGGGTCCGGCCCAGATGTAGAGGAAGATCAGGGCCCAGAAGTGGATGATGGAAAGCCGGTAGGAATACACGGGCCGGTTAGCGGCCTTCGGCATGAAATAATACATGAGACCGAGGTAGGGCGTGGTGAGGAAGAAGGCCACCGCATTATGGCCATACCACCATTGAACCAGCGCATCCTGTACACCGGAATACCAGCTGTAACTTTTCAGCCAGCTATAGGGCAATTCACCGGAACGGACGAGGTGTAATACCGCGACAGTGACGAAAGTGGCAATATAAAACCAGATCGCCACATAAAGGTGTTTTTCGCGCCGCTTGATGATGGTACCGAACATGTTCCAGCCAAATATCACCCAGATGACGGTGATGGCCAGGTCGATCGGCCAGATCAGTTCGGCGTATTCGGCGCCGTTCGACAGTCCGAGTGGTAGTGTGATGGCCGCTGCCACAATGATCAGCTGCCAGCCCCAGAAATGGATATTGCTGAGTTTGTCGCTGAACATCCTGGCCTTGCAAAGGCGTTGCAGGGAGTAGTATACCCCCATGAAGATGCCATTGCCCACAAAGGCGAAGATCACCGCGTTGGTGTGCAAAGGCCTCAGCCTGCCGAACGAGCCGTACTGGGTGATGTTCAGTTGCGGGAAGATCAGTTGCAGCGCCACCCACAGGCCGGCGAGCATGCCAACGGCACCCCAGAGGATGGTGGCATAGGCAAAGTTTTTTACTATCCTGTTGTCGTAATAGAATTTTTCTACCTGCATGTAAAGGTTATTTGATTTGGGTTAAAGTTTTGTCGGGAGAAGGTTCGTTGTCAAAAAGCATCCGGATGGAAGGGGTCTGGTCGTCATCGAACTGGCCGTTGCGGACACTCCATAAAAAAGCAGCAAGAAAACTTCCTGCCACTAATATGCTTACGCCTATCAGAATGAATAAAGCACTCAATTCGGTCCGTTTATTTGTCTGCCAAAAGTAGGGGGGGGCTGTTTGGGTGTAAATGATAAGTATCAAAACGGGATATGATTTAAATCAGGTCGATGTTCCCGTTCAGTTTACCCGAAATTGACCATTGAGTCGTATCTTTTACCGTTGGAAGAATTCCAGACCAGGATCATATTCCGAAAAAACTTTATCAGCCTTCTGTATTCAGATAATGGCTCATTCTAAAAACAAACAGAAAAACAGGCTTCATCAGTTTTGGCGCCGTTTGGGTCCCGGCCTGATCACGGGAGCCAGCGACGATGACCCTTCCGGTATCGCCACCTATTCCCAGGCGGGAGCCCGGTTCGGCTTGACCACCTTATGGGTGGCGGTCGTTTCCTACCCGCTCATGTATGTGATCCAGGAAATGTGCGCCCGGATCGGTATTGTGTCCAACCGGGGACTGGCGGGCGTAGTGAAAGACCATTATCCCCGATGGGTATTATATGTATTGATCGCGTTCAGTTGCCCGGCCATCGTACTCAATATCGCCGCGGATATCGCCGGAATGGGAGCGGTGGCTAACCTGATCTTTCCTGCGGTACCTCCCCCCGTTTTCAGTATCGTTTTCACCGCTTCCCTGCTTTTTTTCACCGTTAAATTATCCTACCGCAAACTGGCGTCGATCATGAAGTTCCTTTGCCTCGTGCTCCTGGTTTATTTAGCGGTCCCGTTTTTCACCCGGCCCGACCTGGGACAGATCATCACCAATACCTTCATTCCCAGGACCTCACTGGATAAGGATTATATGATGGTATTGGTCGGGGTGTTAGGCACTACGATCTCGCCTTATCTTTTTTTCTGGCAGACCTCCATGGAAGTGGAAATGTTTCCGGAGAAGAAGAATCACATCGTCCTGGATAAATATATCCTGCCGGTGATGAAAAGCGACATCCGTTACGGGATGTTCTTTTCGGTGCTGGTCATGTATTTCATCACCCTGACCGCTGGAACGGTACTTCATGAGAACGGGGTGCTGCAGATCAATACGGTTGAAGATGCGGCGAAGGCCCTACGGCCCCTGGCTGGTGAAATGGCCTATGTGCTCTTCGCGGTCGGGGTCATTGGGATCAGTTTCCTGGCCATACCGGTGCTGGCGGGCTCCGTGTCATACATCATCGCGGAGACCATGGGCTGGAAGGAAGGATTGAACAAGAAATTCCACGAGGCCCGGGGTTTTTATATTGTCATGATCGTATCAACATTGGTCGGACTGGTCATTCAACTGGCCGGCGTAGATCCCGTGAAGGCCTTGCTCTTTACCGCTGTCCTATATGGTATCACGGCTCCGGTCCTGATCGGTATCCTGCTGCACATCTGTAACAGCCGGAAGATCATGGAAGAATATACCAATAAGCCACTCGTCAATATCCTGGGTTTTGTAGCCCTGCTGCTGATGGGCCTCTCCGCAGGTCTGCTGATCTGGTTTTTGGTTCGTTGAACTTCGGTTTATAATAAAAAGCAGCCGCTTACCTGATTTACATCATAGTTATCTGTAATAGGGGCTGTTATCTTGCCTGTTGGCTGCCCCTCATACCAGCCGGGTCAAGTTATGTCTGAACAGTCCAACATCGATCTGTTGAATGCTGATGACGCTTTTGCCTCATTACAGAAAAGGTTTACCGCACATTTTTACGAGATATTCCTGAACGACCTGGCCGAAAAGACGGTGGTGATCATTCCGAGCCTGACACTGGACAGGGAGATCCTCCGCACCGTCAGGGGGGCCGTGTTCTATGAAGAGCGTTTATTGTGCATGCTCCTGCTCCTGCGCATGCCCCGCACCCGGCTGGTCTATGTAACCAGCGTGCCCATCGACAGCCAGATCATCGATTATTATCTCCACCTGCTGCCGGGTATCAGCGAATACCATGCCCGTGAAAGGCTTACCCTGCTCAGTTGTTACGACAGTTCGGAAACCGCGTTGACCAAAAAGATACTCGACCGTCCCCGGCTGATCAACCGGATCCGGGAGCATATCCGGGTTCCTGAGATGACCCATATGGCCTGTTTCAATGTGACCGAACTGGAAAAGCAACTGGCCCTTGAACTGGATATCCCCATCTTCGGCTGCGATCCCGCATTGCTTCACCTGGGCACTAAATCAGGTGGACGGCGCTTATTCCGGAAGATCGGATTGCCCGTTCCCGAAGGGATCGAGGACCTGGCTAACGAGCAGGATATCGCGATGGCCCTGACACAGCTGAAAAGGAACAATCCTTCGCTCGAAAAAGCCGTCGTCAAGATGAATGATGGCTTCTCGGGTGAAGGCAACGGCGTTTTTTATTATTTCGCCCTGAAGGCGGAGGATGAAAAACTGCAGGAGCAGATCGCAGATAAATTGCCGCGGCATATGAAGATCGTGGCATCGAACCTGACCTACAGCCAGTTCATGGATAAATTCACCAGTATGGGCGGCATCGTGGAGGAATTCATTCCCGGCGAGATCAAAGAATCTCCTTCTGTGCAATGCCGCATCAACCCGCTGGGCGATTCCGATGTCATTTCCACACACGATCAATTACTGGGCGGAGAAAGCGGCCAGGTCTTTCTCGGTTCTTCCTTCCCGGCCAATCCCGAATACTCCAGGGATATCTCCATCATGGCCCGGGTATTGTGTGATGAAATGCAAAAGGAAGGGGTGTTGGGACGGTTCAGTGTGGATTTCATTTCCGTCAAACAGCCGGAAGGATGGAAACATTATGCCATCGAGATCAACCTGCGTAAAGGTGGCACCACCCATCCCTTCATCATGCTGCAATACCTTACCAGCGGCATCTTCGACTGGCAGCGCGGTGAGTATGTCATGCCCAACGGACAAACAAGATGTTATTTCGCTTCCGACAATGTGGTCAGTGAGAAATACAAAGGGCTCACTCCTTACGACCTCATCGATATCGCCATGTGCAATCACATCCAGTTCGACGGGGCTTTGCAGACCGGCGTGATGTTTCACATGATCGGCGCTTTATCGCAGTATGGTAAACTGGGATTGGTCTGCATCGGCAGGACGCCGGAAGAGGCCAAGGGTTTTTTTGAGAAGACGATAGAAGTGCTGGAAAAAGAGAGTGCATGACGAATGTTGTTCATCCTCCTAACAGGAATCATTTTTGCATCCCGCGCCAAGGTGTTATTTTGCGTTCTTTATTTAACACCATGATCCATCCTTATCAATATGTTTCGCCGGCGGAAGCCTTGTCGATCATCCAGAGTAATCAACGTGTATTCGTCCAGGGCAGCGCGTGTACCCCCGTTTATATGCTGCATCAACTGGCCGCTGAAGCCCACCGTTTAAAGAACGTGGAAGTGGTCTTCATCAGCGTCCAGGGCGATGTGGAGATCGATAAACCGGCCTATGCCGACGCCTTCCGCATCAATTGCCTTTTTGTTTCCACTTCCATCCGCGATGCAGTGAATAACGGGCACGCCGATTTCGTCCCGGTGTTCCTGAGCGATATACCCGACCTGTTCAAGAAGAATATCCTGCCCATCGATGTGGCCATCGTACAGGTCTCTCCGCCTGATCAGCACGGCTATTGTTCACTCGGCGTATCCGTGGATATTGCCCGCACCGCCGTCAATACCGCGAAATACGTGATTGCACAGGTGAACCCGCAGATACCCCGGACCCATGGCGACGGACTGATCCATACCGACCGATTCACAAAGATGGTCTACCACGAAGAAACCCTTCCCCAGATCGACTACGGCGCCAAGATCGGCGAAGACGAACTGAAGATCGGCCGCTATGTTGCCGAACTGGTTGACGACGGCAGCACTTTGCAAATGGGTATCGGTACCATCCCCGACGCGGTCATGCGTTCCCTTTACGGGCATAAGCACCTGGGGGTGCATACCGAGATGTGCAGCGACGGGATCATCGACCTGGTGGAAATGGACGTCATCGATAATACAAGGAAAAAGATACACCCGGGCAAGACCGTCACCAGTTTCGCCCTCGGCACACAGAAACTCTACGATTATGTGAACGATAATCCCGCTTTTGCCTTTCTCGATATCGATTATGTGAACGATCCCCATGTGATCCGGCGCAATAATAAAGTGGTGGCCATCAACAGCGCCATTGAAGTGGACATCACCGGGCAGGTCTGTTCCGACAGCATCGGCACCCTGCAGTACAGCGGTATCGGAGGACAGCTTGATTTCATGCGTGGTGCTGCGTTGAGTGAAGGAGGAAAGCCCATCATCGCGCTCACCAGCAGAACGAAGAAAGGCGCTCCACGGATCGCGGCGCACTTGAAAGAAGGCGCCGGCGTGGTCACTACCCGCGGACATATCCATTATGTGGTCACCGAATACGGAGTAGCCTTCCTCTATGGAAAGAACCTGCGGCAGCGGGCGAAAGAACTCATCAATATCGCCCATCCCGATGACCGGGAGCTGTTACACCGTCATTGCTTTGAGCGCTTCAAGATCTTTTAACGGAAACCGGATAAGACCAGCAGGAATCGTTTGCTCTTTTGGAGTGAAAGGGTAGCCTGGTGTTCCCGTTTTGGCTTCAGGTTGTTTATTTTCTGTAGGGATGCGATCTCAGACTCCTTCAACCGGTTTTTCTCTTCCAGCATTTCATTCAAAAGACCGGGCAGGAAGGATCCTGCCTGATCACGGTCGTTCTGATGATGAGTTTGTATGTGCCGGGTCATGTTTTCACTGATGGCGTTGATGTCATAAAATGGCTGATCCGGCTTGCCGTAACGCATGATCGAATCACTGAGTTTTTTCAATACCGGCAATGAGGTTCGGGCTCCTTTATCCGATCTGAGTTTCCTGAATTCCGTTGCCGCCTGTTCCGCTAATTCCGCTTGCATCGGCCGGAATCCCATTTTATAATAGAACCAGAACGAGGCCGACTGCAGGCCTTCGGGGTTTCCTTTGCCCAGCTGGAAGGGCTCGATGAGGAAGCTTTGTATATTGAAATGCCGGGCGTACAGCTGCAGCAGGCGGTTGAATAAAAGGGTTGATTCGCCGCCCCGGAATGCGGGCAGGATATTCAGACCGAAGCGGCATTGACTGCCCAGGATCCAGCCTCCCCCGTAGGCCACCGGTATATTGTTCTTGAGCATCAGGTAACCGCAATAACATTCGAGTTCCAGTTTTTTTTCCGGGATCATATAATACAGCGCGATCGTGATCCCGCGGTCGGCGGTAAAATATTCGGTCTCTTCCACGGCGGCATAAGTGAAGGGATCGGTTTCCTTAAAGAAGGGGCAGATCGTTTTACGGGCCAGGTCAACGAGTTCGCGTTTATCATTGGCCGTGACCCTGACCTTTGTAAATAAATTCGCGGGTGGACTGAAGGGGCTTACGCCGGCCGCTCTGCTCAGTCCATGCGTATGATGGAAGATCCGGGTATGCCGTCCTGCGTCAGCGGAAAATGCAGCGAATTCGTTTTCCAGCCTCATGCCGGTGAATAGTTTGAAGGAAGAGAAGACGGCCTCTCTTTGTTCCATGCCCGGATAGGCCCTTTCCAGCTGCTTTAGCAGGAAGGATAATTGCTCCTGATCTGATCTTCCCCCGAATGATCGGATCCATTTATTCCAGGTCAGGCTTTCTTCGCTCAGCCTTTCTTTCTCGATCCCGCTGAAAGCGGGGTAGAGCATCTGCATGATGGATTCCTTGTCGCCGTCAACTGATTCCAGGGTAAGCCGGGTACCCGGTTGCCGGAAAAAGTCGTTGGTGAGGGTATAGCTGAAACTGCCATAGAGCCGGGTTCCCGGCAGCCCGCTATTGTCGAGGGGCCTGGACAGTTGCTGGTTATTATTGAGCAGGATATTAAACCGTTCCATTTCAGCTTTCGCCAGGCTGCGGATCTTTTCATCGCCGGGGTATGCAAGAAGGAATAAGAGTTGCCGGTGATAGTTTGTAAAGTCGGCCGCTTTGTTGAAAGTGATCCGTGAACATTGTTCAAGCAAGGACAGAACGGCTCTTCTTCCGTTTGATGAGAAATCAAATTTCAATGAATTTAGCGCTTCGGTCATATGGCGAAAATCATTCCGCATATTTTGCAGTCTTTTTTCTCTTTATCCATTTCCAGATTTCCACCCAAAAAGTACAGGTCAATCCGGTCAGCATACTGGTCAGGATGACCGGAACCGGCAAGGCTTCTAGCCGGAACAGGTCCTGCATGAACGGGACGTATAAAAAGGTGGCGATGCACAAAAGGGTGGTGCCGATGATGATGGGCACCAGGTTGTTCTTGTACCTGATCGTGGTGAAAACGGAGTAACTGAAAGAACGGTTCACCAGGGTGAGAAAGATATTGCTGAACAGGAGGGTGATGAAAATGACGGTCCTGACCAGGGTTTCATCCTGTCCTTGCTGCAGGTAATAATATCCGAGTCCGAGGCAGCCACCCGTGATGAAAAATCCCTGAATGACGCTGAACAGCAATTGGTGCCCGGATAAAAATGTACTGCTCATCAGCCTCGGCGGCCGGTTCATCGTCCCTTTTTCCATGGGTTCGTTCTCATAGATGATGGAACAGGTGGGCCCCATGATCAGTTCCAGGAAGATGATGTGCACGGGAGAGAAGATGTCACTGTATTTCCAGAACAGGAACAGGGGTAATACCACAATGAGGATGATCGGGATATGGATGGATACGATGTACTGGATGGCTTTTTTCAGGTTGTCATAGATCTTCCTGCCCAGGGCAACGGCATCGGTCATGTGCGACAGGTCATCGTCGGTCAGGATCAGGGATGCCGCGCTCTTGGCCACTTCACTTCCCCTGGAGCCCATGGCGATACCGATATGCGCGGCTTTCAGGGCCGGTCCGTCGTTCACGCCATCGCCGGTCATGGCCACGATCTCGCCATTGTCCTTCAGGGCATCCACCACTTTCAGTTTGGCTTCCGGGAACATGCGGGCATAGATATTCACGCTCTCCACCCGTTGTTTCAGTTCCTCTTTTTCCATTTGCAGCACTTCCTTGCCGGTGAGTACTTCGCCGTTGTGCGGCAACTCAACCTGGCTGGCAATGGCCAGGGCAGTTTCGGCATAGTCGCCGGTGATCATCTTGATCGTGATGCCGGCCTTGTTGAAGGTTGAAATGGTCTCCGGGATATTCTCTTTTGGGGGATCATAAAAAGCGATCAATCCTAAAAAATCAAACTGGAAATCCTGCTGGGCCACGGGCCATTTCTTCCCCTCCCAGTTGCCCTTGCCCACACCCAATACGCGGTACCCTTTACGGGCAAAGGCCATGGACTGTTCCTCAATATGTTTCAGTTCGGCGATGGATAAATGGCTTTGCCGTAAAATGGCTTCGGGGGCCCCTTTGGCGGCGATCAGCGTTTCCTCTTTTTCCCGGCTGAAGATATGGGTCATCATGGGCGGATTGCCGCCGATGGGATATTCATGCACTTGTTTGAACAACGGACGCTGATCTACCGGTACGGAACCCGCATACAATTCATGGATGGCTTTTTCCATGGGATCGAAGGGGTCCGTTTCGCTCGACCACATCGCGTAGGCGATCAGTTCTCCGGGCAAACGGTTTTTGTCGTCCGGGGTGATGACCTCTTTCTTCCCGGCTTCATACAGGCTGGCAATGCTCATCCTGTTCTGGGTGAGGGTACCGGTCTTATCGGCACAGATCACCGTGGCGGAACCGAGTGTCTCCACATAGAGCGGTTGTTTCACGATGATATTATTCTTCAGCAAGCGATAAGCGCCCAGGGCCATGAAGGTGCTGAAGGCCACGGGGATCTCTTCCGGGATCACCGACATGGCCAGGGTGAGCCCGTGCATCAGCGCGTGCAAGAAATTCCGGGATTCATAAAGGTTATAACCGAATACCAGCAGGAAGGCGCCGGCGCCGATCCACATCATGTATTTCACGAAGGCGCCGATCTGTTTTTGCAATGGCGTTACTTCCACCTTGATCTCTTTCAGTGAGAGCCCGATCTTGCCGAACATCGTCTTTTCTCCCACGGCGTTCACTTCAATGGTGGCGCTGCCGCTCGTGACCAGGGTGCCTTTATACACCATGGCATGGTGACCGGCCGTCTTATTCACCGGCATCGATTCACCGGTGACCATGGATTCATTCACCGTCAGGTCATTGGCGAAAAGGATCAGACCATCGGCTTCGATGATGGCTCCCTCTTCCAGCATCAGGAGGTCGCCGACCACAATGTCTTCGGTGGGAACAGAGATCCGGTTGCCATCACGCAAGACGGTAGCCCGGGGAGCCGAAAGTTTTTTTAATGCGGCCACCGCATTCCGGCTCCGGTATTCCTGGAATATCGAGATGCCGGCCACGATCAATATGGCGGCCAGCATGATAAAGCCTTCCTGGAACTGGCCCACGGCAAAATAAATGGTACAGGCGATGAAGAGGATGATGAACATCGGTTCCCTGATGATCCCCAGCAGCACATGCCATAGTACGCGGTCATCGCGGGTACTGATGGAATTGGAACCATGTGCTATGCGTGAAGCATTGACCTGGTCAGGATTCAAACCGGTCTTATGTGGAGCACTGTTCATGTTGGAATGGAGTTATAGCCCTTTTTTTCGGGCTGACAGATTGCTCAGCAAGGTAACGAAGATCACGATACTGATGCTGCTGGCGGGCATGAGGATGGCGGCTACCAGCGGGGACAAAGCAGACGAGACCGCGAAAGAGAGCCCGATGATATTATATAGAATGGACAGGATGAAACTGGCCGTGATGATCCTCTTGCCACTGCAGGCGAACCGCAGGAAGCGGTCCAGTTTATTCACCTGGCTGCCGTCGAGTATGGCGTCGCAGGCCGGCGTGAACCGGGCGGTGTTCTCGCTAACGGCAATGCCTGCCTGGCTTTGCATCAGGGCGCCGGCGTCATTCAGTCCGTCACCGAGCATCAGTACCCGGTGATCCTGTTGTTGCAGGGACTTGATGTATTCCAGTTTGTCCGTGGGCGATTGGCCGAAGCGCATGGGGACCTGTGTTCCAAAGATCTTTTCGAGGTTCGCTTTTTCCGTATCATTGTCACCCGATAAAACGTGCAGGGAGTAGCCTTTGGACCGGAGTCCGTTCACCATCTCGGATAACCCGCTGCGGTAATGATTATTGATGCTGAAGCGGCCCAGGTGCGTGCCGTTGATCGACAAGTGCACATGTGTTCCGGTATCGTAGCTGATGAAACCGGGATCGGATGCCGCGATAAAGGCAGAGGATCCCAGTTTGACGGGAACCTGGTTGATCATGCCTTCCATGCCCATGCCGGCATATTCTTTGAACTGTTCAACCCGGAGCTGGCGGTCCTGGTGCGTATTCACGCTGGCCGCGATGATCTTACTGAGGGGGTGCAGGGATTGTTCCGCCATTTTCCGGATCATGCCTTTCTCCGTATCGGTCAGCGGGGTACCGGTATAGACCGCTTCGGATAAGAATCCTTCGGTCATGGTGCCGGTCTTGTCGAATACGATCGCATCCACTTTCGACAAATATTCGATCACGCCGGAGTTCTTCACATAGAGTTTGTTCCTGCCGAACAACCTCACCATGTTGCCATAGGTGAAGGTGGCCGATAATAAGAGGGAACAAGGGCAGGCGACCAGCAGTACGGCGGTGAGCACGGGCAGGATATTGGCCGGTTCCACGAACCACCAGTACACTACGGCGATTGCGGCAATGGCAAACAATATGATCGTGAAATACCGGCTCCAGGGATGGATGAAGGATTTCTCCCGGTTCTTGGTATTGTGGAATACATCGTTGTTCCAGAGCCTCGTGATATAACTTTGGGAGACCTCGTTCACCACTTCCAGTTCAAGGGCGCTGCCGAGTTGTTTGCCGCCGGCGTAGACCAGGTCGCCCGTGTTCTTTTGGATAGGGGTGTTCTCGCCGCTTACAAAACTGTAATCCACATTGCCATTTCCCCTGATCAGGATGGCATCAGCAGGAACCATTTCTTCATTCCGGATGAGGATCCGGTCGCCTATCTGCAATTTGGTCACCGGGATATTCTTCTCTTCCCGGCCGGAGATAACGGTTACGCCCAGGGGAAAATAGGACTGGTAATCCCGGTCGAAGGAGAGGGAATCATAGGTCTTGTCCTGGAACCAGCGGCCCACCAGCATGAAGAACACGATACCGGAACCCGAATCCAGGAAGCCGGCGCCGGTGCCACTGATGATCTCGTAATAACTCCGGCCGAAGGCCACGATGATGGCCAGGGCGATGGGAGCGTCGATATTGAGGTATCCCTGCCTCAGGCTTTTCCAGGCGGAGACGAAGAAACCGGATGCGCTGTAAAAAAGGACGGGAAGGGAAAGGATGAGGTTGAGCCAGGTAAAGGTCTCTTTCAAGCCATTCTGCTCGATATTGCCCGAGGAAAAATATTCGGGGAAGCTGAGCATCATGATATTGGCGAAGCAGAATCCCGCGACACCGATCTGGTATAAGCGGTTCCGGTTGAAGGCCGGCGCCGTTTTCGGGCCGCTGTCTTTCAGACTGATATCGGGTTCATAGCCGATGAAGGCCAGTAACTCCACCACTTTACGCAGGGAGATGAGTTGCGGGTTAAAAACGATGAAGACCTCTTTCCGCTGAAAATTGGTCTGCGACCGGATCACGCCCGGTTCGATGCGATGCAGGTTCTCCAGTAAATAGACACAGGAAGAGCAATGCATCTGGGGCAGGGAAAACGTGATATTGGATTGGGTATCGCTGCTGAACTGAAGCAGCTTCCTGTTGATCTCGGCATCATCCAGGTAGGCAAAACGGTTGTCATTGAATTTGCCCCGGACCTTGATGCCGGGATTCTCATCCAGGTTATAATAACCGCAGAGGTTATTCTCATTCAATAGCGCGTAAACCTGCTTGCAGCCGGAGCAGCAAAAGGATTTGTCATCCAGGGTGATCGTTTCCGGACAAGGATCCCCGCAATGGAAGCATTTCACCGGTATGGCTGTCGTGGTTGAGATGAGATTGATTTATGGGTTTAAAAATAAGCCACCGCATAAGACTATGCAGTGGCTGAATTAGACAGAAACTATTGGACTTTCTTTACTATACTGGAATTTTAAGGCCCTCGCTCTCAGGATCAGCTCAGCCATCTTACTCGTTCTCACTTTCTGTGGCATAGCCTTTACATCTCCTGCATTTGGTCATTCGGGGATACCGGATAACAATATCTTTTGTTCTGTCTTCAGCTCGATCGTTTTCTTCTGGTTTCCGCTCGTATTCAAAGAGGCCTTAAAACTGAGTTTCTTGTATGGCAAAGATGTTTTCCCCCGTGTTCTGAATATATGACCTCCGTCAAAATGCCCTATGATTTATATCAGGGTTTTAAGGGTTGGATTCCTTTATCGGGGTAACTGCCCTTTGGTTGAAGTCATCCGGGCAAACCGGACCCGACCACCTCACCATGATGAACCAGCAGGGCTTTCACCGAATTGGCGATGATGCAATGCTTATAGGTTTTCAGCAGGACCTCGTTACCCACAGCGATATCCGCTTCCTGTTCCATGGTTATTTTCGGAAACAGGTTGATCACCGTGAATTCCAGGTGTCCTTCCACGAGCTGGACCTGCCCGATCGCGGTACAGGTAAAATCCAGTACCGCCAGTCTTGCCTTGTCCGCGATCGCCAGGAAGGTGGTCATCAGGCAACTGCTTAACGCGCCCAGGAACAGTTGTTCGGGGCTCCAGTACCCGGCCATCCCTCCCGCGAATTCCGGCGGCGTGGCCACTTCAATTTTTTCCTCCAGGTCTTTGGCGCTGATCAGGCCTTTCCGGCCCGATTCGCGCTTTAAGCTGACCTCGAAAAAGTATTGGTGTTTTTCGGTCTTGGACAACATGGCTTGATCATTTATGGGAAATGAAAACGGGCATTTTGTTCTCCTGGATCACGCGGCTGGCAAAGCTTTTCCGGAAGATCTCGGAGATGACGGACCTGGAAAAGGCGCCCATGACGATATAGCTGTCGGGCTGGTCGGCCATCCAGGCAGAGAAGCCGGTCTTTGGCTGGAGGGTGAGCTGCTGCATCTGCAGGTTGGGAAAATGCCCGGAGATCAGTTCGCTGACCATGCTGTATTCCGGGATATCCTCATCGTGATGGGTTGAAATGGACAGCAGGATCGTTTCCTTGTCCGTCAGTTCGGGAAACAGGTAGGCGAATTGTTTGATCGCGAAGAGGCAGGATTCGGAACCATCGTAGGCGAGTACCAGTTGTTTGGGATCCGTGAAGGTCTCCGGCACCAGCATGACGGGGCATTCGGTTTTCTTCAAGACTTCTTCCAGGTAGAAATTGGGCTGCCGGCCCGAAACATTCTTATAAAACAGTTCGCTGCTAATCAGCAGCAGGTCGGCAAAGCGGGTCTCTTCAACCAGGGAGGAGAGGGCCATGAGATTATTGTCCTTGTGCACCCGGTAACTGATGCCTTCTTTTTCGCAAGACTCCCGGAAGTGAACGATATTCTTGTTCACCAGCGATTCATCATCATTCTGCATGAGCCATTCCGGCAACAGGGTCACGCCGTCAATCCCGCTGAAGGCGAGGATCTTACTGTAGTCGACCGGGCTCAGGAAAACGCCGGCCAGCATCAGGGGAGACAATTGATTGAGCTGTTTGGCAAATTCGAATGCGCCGTGGGGAAAATGTTCGCCATCCAGCGCGATGATCAGTTTTTTCATGATGTAATGACTTTAGTAGCGTGAATCGAATTTTATTTTGTCCGGAAAGGCGATTTTTTCATGATCTCCGCGATGGCGTTATTGATCGCGAGTTCGGGATCCTTTTCCGCTTCAGCGGTGATCACATCGGTAGCGCCCCCTCTCCAGACCAATTCATTCGTCCTCAGGTCCATCATGTCGATGAGCAGGGTGCCTTCCTTATACTGGTAAATGCTCAGTTTCTTGTTTTCGAGGTGCCTGTTGTAGCGTGTGCCGGCGGGTTCATTCACCATCATGGTCTTCGTATCGACCAGGATATGATAATGCAGGGCCATGTCGGCGGGGCCGGTCACAGACCGGATCCCCAGGATGCCGAGTTCGCGGTCCACGGCGGCCCTGATCCTTTTATCGGTCAGCTCATTGATGTACCTGGGATCCGTTCCTTTTTCTTCAATGGCCGCCTTGTCGAGCCAGCGATAGGTCTTATATACGGAAACATCCATCGTTTTATCGTAGTCGGAGATCACCTTGATGGTAGGGCCGCAGGAAATAAGGCCTGAGAGGGTCAGCAGCGCGAATAAGATCTTTTTCATAGCCACTGTTTTAATAAACTAAAGTTCCGTATTATCCCGGGTAATATTTATGATTCTGATTAGCTGTCATTGCGATCTGCATCACAATATGGAGTTACCTGACCCCGATCTCAAGGTGTTTTGAAAACTGTTCCCGCTCAATCCTCCGATTATACCTTGCTGTTCAATAGGTTGGATATTTCGCGATTAATTCCGCTGATTATGATTCAACTCATAAAAAACCGGCGGTCTGCAAAATACATTTGTTGAACATTACCAAATCAAAACTAAAAATCTATGAACAAGCTATTCACCTTACTGGCGGGCGCTGCCTGCCTGTTTGTTGCCGGTTGCAATAATGATGAGACGCAAAGCAGTTCTTCTGCTGCCGTTCAGGAGAAAGGGGCGGGCCAGTCCGGCGTGCAGGACAGTCTGTCGCAAAAGAATGTGGTGCAGGTGGCCATTGGCAGTAAAGACCATACTACCCTGGTGACCGCGGTCAAGGCTGCTGAACTGGTTGACGCCTTGAGTAATGCCGGACCTTTCACTGTTTTCGCCCCCACCAACGCGGCCTTTGATAAACTGCCGGCCGGTACCGTGGAAGGATTGCTGAAACCAGAGAAGAAAGAAGACCTCGCGGATATTTTGCAATACCATGTTTCCGTAGGTGTATATAAAGCCGAGAATTTACAGGATGGTCAATCATTGGGCCAGGTGAATGGAGGTAATATCACCATCAGTAAGAAAGACGGGAAGATCATGATCAACGGAACAGCGACCCTGGTGGCTTCCGTGCCGGCATCCAACGGCATCGTGCACGTGATCGACGGGGTTTTGCTGCCGCCTAAAAAATAGTTTTAGAAATATAGTTTAGATGTTTTCTTCGAAACGGAGAACCGGAATACTGGCATAGCGATATGCCGGATTCCGGTTTTTTATGTGGCTGATCAATAAACCTTATTACTTTCTCCACTCACTTCAGCGATCTTGATCCGGATCACCGTCGCAATGCTGTAAGCCCGCTGCTTGGCCAGTTCGGCTTTTTCTCCCGTGAATAATTCATCGATGGTGCTGTTGAAGAGGAGGGTCCAGCGGTCGAAGTGTTCGTCACGCAGCGGGAGAACGCGGTTGAGGCGCTTATGCAGTTCCATGGGATTGCCGGTATAGCTCCCGGTATAGAACAGGCTGTTCTCCCAGAAATCATACATCACCGGCAGGTGCTGCTCCCAGTTCACTTTGGCGAGGTCGGTAAAGATGAAACCGATCACCGGGTCCGCCGTCACTTTCTCATAGAAACGGTTCACTATTAATTCGATGTCTTGCCTGTTTTCAATGTCTTTTTTCATGTTAAAGGTCTTTGCGGTTAAACTTTCTCAATGACAGCCAGACCGGAACAAAGATCCAGGTGAAGAGGATGGTGAAGGAGAACACCAGCCCGGTATAGGTCCCAAAAAAATCCCGGAAGATGGCACCAGTATAACCCATCAGCGCGGAGACGTCCATCTGCAACAAGATCAGGATCCGACCCAGGTCCACCGGGTTGAATGCCGTGATCGCGATCATGGGTTTCTCCAGCGGGTAATCGGCGAACTGGAAAAGCAGGAAGAGCACCAGTCCGTCGAACAGCAAGGAAAAGTAGAGCCAGAGCAGGATGGACGCGCCGATGCCCTTGGCCTTGTCGCGGGTTTTAACGGCGGCCAGCATGGCGATGGCCACAAAGATCGAACTGAGGATCACGCCCATGGCGATCATCAGGAAACCGGTGGCATTGGCCTGGTAGATCAGTACGGGTATGCCGGCACCCACGAGGAAGGCCAGGCAAAGGGAAGCGGAAAGTCCGGTGAAGAGGCTGAGCCAGATCGATCTTCTTTTCAGCGGCTGGCTCACCAGCAGTTCGATGAATTCGGCGCTGTTGTACACATAAATGGTGGAGAAGATGATGCTCACCAGCGGAACGATGATCAGGATGATGTTGAGCAGGCTGAGCAATCCCTTGCTGATATTATCCTCCAGGCTGAACATGCTGAAGGCGGTGGCGAACAACAGCAGGGTATAGAACAACACGATCCTGTTTCGCAGGATATCGGTCATGACATATTTGATGATCTTTTTCATTGTTTTCATTTACGCATGAAATGGGCGATGGCCCGGTTCAGTTTTTCCTCACCCGTATCCTGCTGCAACGTTTCAATGCTCTTATGGAACAGCACCTTCCCTTCCTGCATGTAGATGACTTGCGTTACGAGGTCGTCCAGTTCACTGAGGATATGGGATGTGATGAGGATGAGTTTTCCTTTTTGTTTCTCCCGGATGATCTTTTCTTTCAGGATCTCCGACGACAAAGGATCGAGGCCTGCAGTCGGTTCATCGAGGATGAGCACGGCCGGGTTGAACAGGAAGGCCAGCGAGGCGCTTACTTTCTGCCGGGTGCCGCCCGACAAGGTGCGCATCCGTTTGGCCATCAGTTGATTCAGTCCGAACTGCTGGATCAGGTCTTCATCAAGGTCCTCATTTCGTCCGCGGATATCCTTCATCATGTTCAGCACCTGGCCGATCGTCATGTTGTCGGGATAACGCCCGATCTGGGGCATATAGCCGATCTGGTCGCGGTATTGCCAGGAGTGCAGGATATTATTGCCGTTGAAGGTGATGAACCCGCTGTCCTGCACCACCATGCCCAGAATGGTCTTGATGAGGGTGGTCTTGCCGCTGGCATTGGGCCCAATGAGTGCGATACACTCGCCCCGGTTGCAGGTCATGGAGACATCATCCAGCGCTTTCAGCTTGCCGAATTTTTTGGATACGTTACTGGCGATGATCATTGGTTGCTCTGAAAAAATTATTAAATAAAACTATTGATCTTTTTATCATGACATCTTTTATTAATCGAAAATCTTCACTGACTTTTATTGTTCCTTTTTGCTTGCCCAAAAGACAAAAAGGGCCTAAGAAAATTTTTAACACACACACGTTTTCGGATGGTACCTTGATTAAGCTTTTGTGCTACTGTAAACTCGAATTCAGTTCCCTGATATCAGGTCTTCAACTATCAAAGTACTTTTCAAATCTGCTGTTTTATTTATATTTCTTCATCATCGGGTGTTCGTCTTTCATGTTTTCCGGCGTGATGCTGGGGATGATCTTCTCGGTCTTGTCCATCAGCGCGGAGATGAAACTCCGGAACAGGATCATCGCCGGCGGGTTCTTTTCCACGATCATCGAATAGAGGCTCACGGGCCGGTAGGGGATATCGCCGATCTTGTCACGGTTCAGATCGTAACCATCGTATTTATCCCAGTAGTTTTTATCAAAACTGTTCAGCATCAGCGACCCGTTGGTGCCCACGTCGAAGGTATTGCCGGTGAAATTATTCATGGTCACGTTGATGTCCATGCAGCTGGCCTGGATCTTCATGCCCCAGCCGTTATCCTCGAACTGGTTTCTTTTCATGGAGATCCGGGTGGCGCCTTCCAGGTGGATCCCGGTGGTGTTCTTGTTGAAGTAATTGCCTTCGATATAGCTGTCGGACAGTTCCTTGATGAGCAGTCCGTAGGCTGCATCGCCCCAGTTCTGTTCAAAGAAATTCCCGTACATCTTCACGCCGTGCGAGTACATCACGGCCACGCCGGCGCCATTGCCCCGGAAGATATTGGCAACATAAGTATCTTCCTGGGAGAACATGAAATGCAATCCGTACCGCAGGTTCTTGTATGAGGTGTTCCGCCAGATGATGGAATGCGTGACGAACTCGAAATAGATGCCATCCCGGTGGCCGGTGATGGTGTTGCCGATGATGAGCAGACTGTCGCTTTTCCAGCAATGAATGCCGTTGCCGCTCTGTTGTTCTTCGTCGCTATAAGCGGTGACGCGGTTGTTCCGGATGGTGCAGTTGGTGGCCTGCTGGCAATAGATACCAAAGAAGGTATCGTCGAGAATATTGTTGCGGATGATCACATCCCGGCACTGGTAGATCTTGATGCCGCCAAAATCCTCGATGCTGGAAACGCCCGAATGCTGGATATGAAAGCCATCCACCACCACGCCATTTGCCTTGATGGAAATGACCTCGTATTTTTTCTCCCCGTCGAGAACGGGATGGTTGATGCCGATGAGTACGATGCGTTTACCAATGACCAGGTTCTTTTCGAAATAACGCCCTGCATAAACCCTTACGGTATCTCCATCCAGGGCCATTTTTACCGCCGCTGTGACCGAGGAGCAGGCCCGGTTCGGACCCACATCGATGATCCTGGCCCTGGCATTCATCTGCACGAGGATACTGATCCATATGAGTAACCCTGTCTTTTTCATGGCTTGATCTGTTCCCAGTTTACCTGGCTGCCATTACAGGCGGTAGTCGTTTTTTTCATTCCCTCCGCATCGCTGAAAGCGACGAGGTTCCCGTTCATCGGTCCTTTGAAGCAGGTACTCTGATAAAGCAGGGCCTTACCGGAAGGCAACAGGTTCGACGGTGCATTGAAATCGGCGAAATAGTAGGAATGAATGTCTTTCTGTTCTATGAACTTTGTATTCAGAAAAGCAAGAAGACAATGCGTGTCGTCGAACTTATAGGGTTTTCCTTTTTTTGTTACAAATTCACAGCTAAAGCGGCCGTCGCTGATGGTCATTTTACAAAAAGAGCAATTGTCTTTGCCGGTTGCGATGGGTTCAGGTTTTGGCGTGCAACTGTTCAGGGAAAGCAAGAGGGCAAGCGCCACCGTTTTCGTGACGAGGGATCTGGCTTTCGCGTTCTTCCTGTTGCGCCACCATTCCCAAATGACCATTAATAACAGGACCAGACCGACACCCACGAAGATCCAGCCGCCGGTATCCGGTACCGAATAGGCGCCGAAATTCAGTAATTGTTTGAAGCCGATCAGCGGAGGCTGGTAAGCCATGCCGGGCACGATGATGGCCGCGTTGGGATCCAGGTTATGGCCGTAATTGTATTCCCATCTCCAGAAATCGATCATGGCGGTGATGCCAAAGCAGATGAAGAGGATCAGTAAGAGGTTCATCCATTTTCTTTTGCCCAGTATCCCCGTAGTGATAAAGGCCAGGGCAAAGAACCCGATGATGAAAGGGAGGAGGGTGAACTCGATGAAGTCGCCGGTATGCAGGGTCTTCATCCCGATATAGTGATTCAGTCCGTTGATGATGTCGACGTTCCCGGCAAGTCTGTCAGCATAGATCAGCAGGTTCAGTCCTTCGGGATATTGGGGCGCGTTTAGCTCGATTCGCCACATGGGGGTGAACAGAACGGCGGCCAGGGCCAGTCCGCAGGCTACGAGCAGGATCCTTGCATTGGTTGAAATTCGGTTGTTTTTCATAAAAATGGTCTGCATAAAAAAGAGGTAGCATCCACCGGCTATCCGGTCTTCGTCCGGCCGGATCATCCCTGCGAATGATGCGGCCGGGGCAGGATGCTACCTCCCGATAAAAATTTATTTATTGACTACACTGTCCGCTTTTGGTACCGGGGCACCCAGGCTGAAGGTCAGCGGCACATTGCTACCGGCCGGGGATACCCGTACATATCCCTGCATCTCCTGGTGAAGGGCGCTGCAGAAATCGGTGCAATAGATCGGGAATATACCAACGCGGTCGGGCACCCATTTCAGGGTCTGAGTCTCACCCGGCATGATCAGCAATTCGGCATTGATCGCGCCTTTAACGGCGAAGCCGTGGGGAACATCCCAGTCCTGTTCCATATTGGTGATGTGGAAATACACTTCATCGCCCATCTTCACACCTTCAATATTATCCGGGGAGAAATGTGAACGGATGGCCGTCATGTACACATGGATCTTATTGCCTTCACGAACCACTTTGGTGGCGCCTTCACCTTTGGTTACATAGGGATTGGCGTTCTCTTCGATCTTGTAGAATTTCTGTGAATTCTTGGAGATGAGACTGGCCGGTGCGATCTGGGCGTAGTGCGGTTCACCGATCGTCGGGAAATCGAGGATCATTTCCATCTTGTCGCCGCTGATATCATACAATTGAGCGCTTTGGGCCAGTTCGGGTCCGGTGGGGAGGAAGCGGTCCTTGGTGATCTTATTATAAGCCACCAGGTATTTGGCATTGGGCGTTTTGGTATCGCCGCCGGCCACGCAAAGGTGACCAACGGAATAATAGGTGGGAGCACGGTCCAGCACTTTCAGGTCCTTGATATTCCACTTAACCACTTCTGAGGATACGAAGAATGAGGTATAGGCATTGCCCTTATTGTCAAATTCGGTGTGTAACGGGCCCAGGCCGGGCTTCTTCACTTCACCGTAGAGGGCGGATTCGTATTTGATCACGGGGATACCTTCCACGTCACCCGCAAAATCCTTGGCGGTAATGGCCTTGATCATTTTGTCGAAGCTGAATACCGGGATGATAGCCGCGAGTTTTCCGCTACCCACGATGTATTCGCCGGTCGGACTCACATCACAACCATGCGGAGATTTAGGACAAGGCATGAAATAACAGATGTCTTTTAGTTCTTTTGAATCCAGTACAATGACCTCCGTTTTGATCTCGGAAGTGGCGGAATGGGTCTTGTCGCTGTACACGTTATGCGCATATTTGACGGATTGTTTCTTGCCTTTTCCGGCCTTGAGGTATTCTTCCGCTTTTTTCCAGTTCACGGCCATGATATAATCCTTGTCTTTTTGTGAAGCGTTCACTTCTAGCAGGGAGTTGGCCTGTTCGGTATTGTAGCAGGAGAAGAAGAACCAGCCGTGCGAAACGCCTTTACCGGCGCGGCTCAGGTCGAAATTGAAGCCCGGGCACTTGATCTGGAAGGCGATGTCCATTTTACCGTCTTCCTTGCCTACGCTGATGAAGCTGAGGGTGCCGCTGAAATTCTTCTTATAGGTATTGATGGGGATATCGCCGTTCGTATCGTCCATGGGAACGCTGAAACGGGTTCCGGCCACCACGTATTCGGTGTTCTCCGTGATAAAGGGAGAAGAGTGGTTTCCACCGCTGTTGGGCAGTTCGATGATCTCCGCAGTACGGAAGGTCTTTAGATCGATCCGGGCGACACGCGGGGTATTGTTGGCATTGCCGAATGCCCATTTGCCGTCGTAATCGCCATTGGTCTTGGACAATTGTACGTGATGCAGGTCATCCCAGGGCACAAAGCCATGGGAGGTCATGAGCATGGGTTTGGATTCTTCCGAATAACCGTAACCTTTTTCCGGATCTACGGAAAAAACGGGGATCACCCTGAACAACCGTCCGCTGGGAAGTCCGTACACGCTCATCTGGCCGCTGAAGCCGCCCGACACGAAATTGTAGAACTCATCATACTGGCCAGGGGCCACATAGGATTTCTTGGCGGCATCCGCGCTGACGGTATTGCCGGCGTTCTTGGGTTTGCAGGCATTCATACACAGCAGCAGGGCAATTGCTGCCAGGCCGGTCATTCGTATTATAAACTGTTTCATGTTAATGGTATTAGGTTGATAATATGGATTGAGTTGGTTTATTTGCCGTCATTCTTGCGCATGAATTCATAGAGTGCCCTTGCGTCTTCATCCGCGAGGTTCTGGTTGGGCATGCGGACCAGGCAGATCTCCAGTTGGGCCTGTGCCTTGGGGTCCTTGTTCAGCATCTCATCGGTATTGGTGATGAAGTTCATGATCCATTCGGCGGCATTGCGGCCAGTTACCCCTTTCCATCCCGGACCTACCAGTTTTTCATCCGTGAGTTTATGACAGCTCTGGCATTTTACGCTGTATACTTTATTTCCATTATCGGCCATCGTCGCATCAACGGTTGGGGCTACATCCACTTTAGTGAATTTTCCCTGTCCGCGATTGGGATCATAGGAAGGATTGCCATTGGCTGCGGGTTCGGAGTTACTGCCCGGAACAGAACTGCCCGAGTTACTGTTGCCGCCTCCGCAGGATATCAGGTAAAAGGAGAAAAGGGTAATGATCCCCATGACGAATGATTTTTTCATGATGCGATGATTTTTTTTATGTTAGGATTTGCGGTACAAGATTACGCTGCCGCTTACTGAATTCTTATGCGTATAATCATATGCCGGACCGGGCGGGGGGAATCAGGCTGAAAAAAGCCTTATAAGCGGACTGGATTCCTTTTTTTGCCCGGAAAACCATTGGGATATGAGTTAAATCATATGGCCGGTTGCTCTTGATCATGCCTGACCAATGGCCAGAAAGCTAAATTTGATTCAATACCTTCACCAAAACCATTTCCAACATGATGATCGATATCGACCTTCTCCTGGCTTGTGGCGCGGCGTACAAGAAATTGTCCAGGGGTGAAGTGATCTTTTCAGAAGGATCGAACTGCAGTTTTTACTATCAGTTGGTCAGCGGTCGGGTGAGATGGGTGAATATCGATGAGGAAGGCCGCGAATTCATCCAGGTATTTGTCGATCCCGGGGAGAGTTTCGGGGAATTGCCCCTTTTTGATGATGAACCCTATGCGGCCACGGCCATTGCCGATGAGGATTCGGTGGTGATCCGTTTGCCTATGAACGTATTTCACAAGCTTCTCCGGGAAGATCCGTTGTTGCATCTCTCCTTCAGCAAATTACTGGCCCAGCGTGTCCGTTTCAAATTCACGCTGATCAAGGCCCTGGCCAGCAACGATCCCGAAAGGCGGATCTCAGCACTATTGAATTACCTCAAGAAAGAAAATAAGAACTTCTGTCCCAAGTGCAACCAGTTGAAACTGACCCGTCAGCAGATCGCCGACATGACCGGGCTTCGCGTCGAGACCGTGATCCGCTCGATGCGGCATATGCACGATAAAGGCGAGTTGCTGATCAGCAAAGGCAAAGTTTATTGCTGAGCTATGACTTGAATCATAAGCCCTTCGGGTATTCCCTCTAAATTTGCGGAAAATAACAACAGTCATGGGTATCTCATTGCGTAACTGGATCCGCGTTTCCTTTCTGAGCCTGCTCGTAGTGGCTTTCCTCGGGATCATCCTGCGTTATAAGATCGCCTATTCCCTTCCTTTCATCGAGCAGAAGAACCTCCATCACGGTCATTCGCATTTCGCTTTTTCGGGTTGGGTCACCCAGGTACTGATGGTGCTGATGGTCCAATACATCTATCGGCTCACCGGAAGAGTACGAAAAATCTATACGGCTTTACTTTACATCAACCTGTTCTCCGCCTATGGCATGCTGGTCTTTTTCATCTTGTGGGGTTATGGTTTCTGGTCCATTGGATTTTCGGTATTGTCGATAGCGGTATCAGTCGTCTTTGCGATCGGTTATATCCGCGACCTGCTGATCCGCGACCGGAAAAAAGTGAGCCATTGGTGGTTCACGGCCGCGCTCATCTTTTCCGTTTTGTCTTCCCTGGGTACCTATGCCGAAGCCTACCTGATGGCCAATCGCATCATACACCAGAACTGGTTATTCATCTATGTGCTGGTGGTGGCGGCGGCCATATTGCAGTGCACCGGCTGGGCATTGATGTTGCATTTCTTCAAACAAAATAAGGCGGCTATACAAGCGCTTTTCGGTCGTTCGGGCCGACTGGTGCTGATCCTGTCGGGTTTTGCCCTCACCCTCAAGCTCCTGTTGCAGCTGGGTTCAACGCATCCGGCGCTCAGTCAGCTCGCCTTCGGTTTCCGGCCGATCGTCATCGGTTATCTCCACCTGGTCTTGCTGGGTGTCATTACCCTGTTCATCATCGGGTTCTCGATCGGCACGGGCATCATCCCGCATAACCGGTTCCTGCTCGCCGGCACCTGGATATTCATCGGGGGTGTCGTCATCAATGAATTATTGCTGATGTTGCAGGGGGTGATGGGATTGAGTTATGAAGCGGTACCGCATATCGACCAGTGGCTGTTAGGGGCGTCCATAGTGATGTTCACCGGGATCCTTTTATTGAATACCCATATCCACCGATCCGAACCTGAAACCAGGGAGTGATTATTTTTCTTAAACTGCGTTCAGTCATAAAGTGGTGTTTGTTGCGGACCGACCTTCGCTTCAAATCTTTAACCATGAATACAATGACACAGCAAAGCCTTTCCGGCATCGTCCTGGAACATCACGAAGCCATTCCCGTTTTTGAAAAATACAACCTCGACTTTTGTTGCGGAGGCAAGAAAACACTGGAAGCCGCCTGTAAGGAGAAGAACATCTCTTTGCAAGACGTAATCGTCGAGATCGAAAATGGCGCCCGCCCAGGCCTTAGCGGTGCCCGTTTCGAAGGGATGAACGCCGAACAACTGATCGGCTATATCCTCATGCATCATCATTTCTATGTTCGTCAGGCGCTGCCCACGATCTCAGAGCATATCGGCAAAGTGGTCACAAAACACGGCGATACGTATCCTTATATGCGAAAGGTTCAGGAGCTGTTCGCGGAGGTCCGGGGTGAGCTCCTGCCCCATATGATGAAAGAGGAGAACATCCTGTTTCCCCGGATCCGGGAGATCGCTGAATTGGTTAAAAAAGGACTGAAGACCGATCAGCCTGCTTCCTATATCAACGCGCCGGTTGCCGTTATGGAAAGCGAGCATGAAAAGGCCGGTGAACTCATGGCCGCCATCCGGGAACTCACTCAACAGTATACTCCGCAGGAAAACGCCTGTACCACCCACCGGCTCTGTCTGGAAGAACTGAAAGCCTTTGAAGAAGACCTTCATCAGCATGTACACCTGGAGAACAATCTGTTGTTCCCGATGGGGGAGAACATGATGTTGAATTGACCAGCCATTGATCTCCTGCAGGGTAATGTCCTTGTTTTCCGCCACGTTTTAGCCGTACATTTGTTTGGCGATCAAGCGCATCAGTCAATCAATGAAAGTATTTCTCCTGGGATTCATGGGCAGTGGAAAAACGCACTGGGGACGAATCTGGGCCGAAAGGTCGGGGCTGCCTTTTTATGACCTGGATCAACGGATCGAAGAACAGCAGAACAAAACCATCTCCCAACTTTTTGAAACCATCGGCGAAGCCGGCTTCCGGGAACTGGAATCCGCAGCCCTGCATTCCTTTGCCGAAATGGCCGAGGGGGTCATCGCCTGCGGGGGCGGGACGCCCTGTTATGCGGATAATATGGATTGGATGATGGAGAACGGGACCACGGTCTATCTTTCTTCAACGCCCCGGGCCATTTTGAGCAGGGTGCTGGAAGAAAAGGACAAACGCCCCTTGCTGAA
This sequence comes from Chitinophagaceae bacterium, assembly GCA_016721725.1. Lineage (GTDB taxonomy): Bacteria > Bacteroidota > Bacteroidia > Chitinophagales > Chitinophagaceae > Ferruginibacter. Next base: position 1,722,579 of record JADKHN010000001.1, read on the forward strand.
GCAGGTCAATTCCTCCGAACTGCTTTTTTTCATTGAACAGAAACTGAAAGAAAGGGAACCCTTTTATAGCAGGGCCAGTCATGTATTGCCCGTATCGGATCTGAACCCCGATAGCCTGTTACCGGTATTGAACGCTGAATAAACTGACATACCAATAACTAACAAACTAAGAATCTGACTGGTTGGGCTATCGAATAAAGTTTAAAAAATTGAAGTCTTGATATCAGGGAACTGAATTTGAGTTTACAGTAGTACAAAAGTTTAATCAGGAACCATCCCAGGAAAGCGATGTAATTTTTCCTGGGTGTCTTTTTTGGTTACTTTTTTTCGGGGACAAGCAAAAAGTGACAAACAAAATATTAGAAGATTGCCAAAATTGAAAACTGATTACAAAGTTTAATAGAACTTCAACTTAAGAAACTAACAAACTAACTTAATCATACCATGCATAAAGGATTTATCAGAACCGCCGCTTTCACCGGGGCCCTCTCCGTGGCATTAGGCGCCTTCGCCGCACATGGATTGAAAAAAATGCTGTCACCTGATGTACTGGCCATTTTTGAAACGGCCGTGCGTTACCAGTTCTACCATGTTTTCGCCTTATTGGCCGCCGGGATCCTCTATGCTACCTGGCCATCGTCAAGGATCAGGTGGGCGGGCTATTTCTTCATCGCGGGGATGATCTTGTTCAGCGGTTCCTTATATGCACTGTGTACGGTGAAATACCTTGGTGCCGGTCCGGCCTGGATCGGAGCGGTCACCCCTTTTGGCGGCGCCTGCTTCATCGGGGGCTGGCTTATGCTGGGTCTGGGGATTGGGCGTCGGGATTAAAGGCCCTGATCAGGCGGTGAATAGTGATCAGGGTGCCATTCCTGTTCTCGATCGTGAACTGCACCTGGATGTCCTTCATTCTCTTTTTCATATTCTTCAGCCCGTTACCGAACTGCCGGAGTTTGTCGGGGTTGATGCCGATACCATTATCATGTATGTATAGGGTGAGTCCGCCGGGAACCCTTTCGAGTGTCACCTTCACTTCGGTGGCTTTGGCATGCTTGAGGATATTGTTCATCGCTTCTTTGACCACCAGGAAAACATTCCTCCTGATCTCACCGGGTACCAGGATATCCGGCAGATTTTCGGGTATGCTGATCCGGCAGTTGACCCCGCTGTTCTCGAAATACTCGATCGTATAGCTGCGGATGTAGGCGATCATGTTCCCCAGGGAGTCATTGCTGCTGCTCATGCTCCAGATGATGGCGTTCATCTTGTTCAGCAGTTCGTCGGAGGAAGAGGATATCTTGTCCAGTTCCGGGATCGAATCCGCGCCCAGTTTCTGCCGCGCCAGTTCACTATATAAGCGTATGGTGGTCACACCGGCGCCGAGGTCATCATGCATGTCGGCGCTGATCCGGTTGCGTTCTTCCTGTTGTGCTTTCATGATGGCGATCTGGGTCTCGTATTCCTGTTTCTTGGCCTGCAGTTTAAGCTCTTCCTGTTCCTGGGTGCGCTCGATCAGTTCGTTCCTGTTCTTGTAAGTGAGTCCAAGCAGGAAAAAACTCAGCTCCAGTACGATCCCCAGGTAATAATAGAATAACGGGGAGGAAAAAAGGCCGCTTGGCCTGTTATCCAGCCAGATCAATGCGAGTGAAAGGGTGGAGAACAGAACCAGTGCCGCGTTTCCTGCTGCCAGGTAATTCAGCAGCCTGTTTTTCTGTCTCACGGCCATGATGATGAAGAAAACGCCCAGCAAAAGGGACAGGAACTTAATTATATTCTCAAGGATGAATTGCCATAGGAAATTGGTTGTCAGAAAATGTAAACCCGTATAAAGGACAAGTGTTGTAACCAGGAAAACCTGTCCGTATTTCAGCATACGGTCGAGCAGACCATACCTGGTTTCCGTATTCAGGAATCGCCGGGTGAATGCGATGTAAAAGATGGTGCCGGTCACTAACAGGAAAAAATCCAGGTAACTCATGAAGAAATTGGTGAACAGGGTATAGGTTCTGAGCACCAGGGAATTGAAATAGATCAGCAGGAACATGCAGAAAGAATACACGGCATTATAAAGGAATTCGCGTTTTTTACTGAGCAGGTAAGTGGAACCCATGAACAGGATCATCATGAACAGGATCCCGCTTAGCACATATCCGAAGGTCTTGATGCCGGACCTTGTATAGAGGTTGATGAGTTTATGGTTCTGGATAAAACTTCCCTTGATAAGTTGCACATTGAAGAAATCATTCTCGTGTTTCACGGGTCTGAGCATGACCAGCAGGGTGGTCTGTTCGTGTGGAGCGAGACGAAATTTCCGATAGCCATCACGGTCTTCAGGATAGGACAGGGCGGTCAGGGAACCGCCTGATTTATATAAGCTGATCTTGCTGAACAGGGCACCCGGGTAGAGGAATGCTTCCATCACGGTGTCGGCTGAATTGGCCAGGTTTATTTTCAGAAAGAACGTATAAGGGACCATGGCAGGAGGTATCGCCCTTTTCCCTTTGAATTGATCAAGCGGAGAAAAAGTTTTATTCACCGCCTCTTCCGGTCTAAGGCTTCCGGAAGGATCGATATAGAGTAATGTGGAGGAAGTGATCCGGATGGAATTGCCGATCCCGCCGATGTCCACGGTATCCTGCACGGCCGGATCCCTGGCCAGTACCGAACTGAAAAGGAACAACAACAACGATAGGGCGGACCATTGTTTCAAGGCAGGACTGTTTTTTCCAAACCTACATAAAAAACCGGGAATCTCCCACAGGCCGGTAAACCGGGCAGGGCCGCAGGTGATGAGGTTGTGTTCTCCCGGCCGAACCTCGAACGCTACCCTGTATTTACAGTAATGCTTTTCTATATCTTTGTTGCAGATGGCCAATAAACTGAAATCCGCTAAAAGTAAAGCTGAGGATCCCGATGTATTAAAAACCGATAAGGAAGAAACGGTTGAAGTAAAACAGTTGCTTCGGGATGAACGCACGTACAAGATCGCCGGCAGTATCTTATTGCTGATCGCCATCCTGTTGTTCGTCGCGTTCACATCCTACCTGTTCAGCTGGGAAGAGGACCAGGATAAATTCAGTTACCGCATGTTGCTGGTCAACCAGATCAAAGTACAGAACCTCCTGGGTACCTTTGGCGCCTTCATTTCCGAGATCTTCATCCGCAAGGGATTCGGGATCGCTTCCTACCTCATCTGTTCCTTCTTCTTTGTATCCGGGGTGAATCTTTTCTTTGATAAAAAAGTGTTTTCCGTATCCCGGAATATCAAGTACCTGATCACGGGACTTCCGCTGATCAGCCTGGCCTGTTCCGTTGCCTTCAACGGGGCTGCATTTCCCTGGGGCGGCGCTGTGGGCGATATGGTGAGAGACTGGATGTATAATACCGTGGGACAGATCGGTACCATCGGTATCCTCGTGGTTTCGATACTCGCCTATATCATCTGGCGGTTCAACCCGGTGTTCAAATTGCCTTCGGTAAAAAATAAGAATAAGGAGTCTGCCATTGAACCTGTTCCGGAAGCCATTACCGAAAAAGTGGTATGGCCTGTAGACGAAGAGCAGGCATCCGGAAAAAGCAATATCCTTAAAGGCGACGCCGGGGTGATGACCCTGCCTGTCAAAGAAGATGCCACTCCCTTACATGATATCCAGGTCGTTGAAAAAGAAGTAATGCCGGTTGTTCCGGTGATCCCCGTTGAACCTATAGTGGAAATACCGGCGGAACTGATCCCGGATACCCCCAAACCCCTGCCCGTTACCGAAAAGAAGGCTGCCCTGACTCCGCTTGAACTGGAGATCAAGACCGTACCCGATCCGGCGGCAGGTGAACCGCAAACCACAAACCTCAAACAACAAACCACAAAACCTTACGATCCGATCCTGGATCTCCGGGATTATAAATATCCTACCCTCGACCTGCTGGAGAATCACGGCAGCGATAAGATCGTTCAGGACACCAATGAACTGGAGAATAACAAGAACCAGATCATCAACACGCTGAAGAATTACGACATCACCATCCAGAAGATCGCCGCGACGGTAGGTCCCACGGTCACCTTATATGAGATCGTTCCGGCTGCCGGCGTTCGTATTTCCCGGATCAAGAACCTGGAGGACGATATCGCGCTGAGCCTCGCCGCGCTGGGTATCCGCATCATCGCGCCCATACCCGGAAAAGGCACCATCGGTATCGAAGTACCCAATGCCCGTAAAACGATCGTGAGCATGAAGACCCTGCTCGCTTCCGAAAAATTCCAGAAGAATAATTTCTCCCTGCCCATCGCCATCGGGAAGAAGATCGATAATGAGAATTTCATCGTGGACCTCACCACCATGCCTCACCTGCTGATGGCGGGCGCCACCGGACAGGGAAAATCGGTAGGGGTGAACGCCATCCTGGTGTCCTTGTTATATAAGAAACACCCTTCACAACTGAAGTTCGTGTTGGTGGATCCCAAAAAAGTGGAACTCAGCATTTACAAGGCCATTGAAAAACATTTCCTGGCCAAATTACCCGGAGAGGAGGACGCCATCATCACCGATACCAAGAAAGTGGTGCATACCCTCAACGCGCTCTGTATTGAAATGGACAACCGCTACGATCTGCTGAAGGAAGCGGGATGCCGGAACATCCGGGAATACAACGAGAAATTCGCGGCCCGTAAACTGAATCCCGAGAAAGGCCACCAGTTCCTGCCCTTCATCGTATTGGTGGTGGATGAGTTCGCCGACCTGATCATGACGGCCGGCAAGGAGATCGAGATGCCCATCGCGAGACTGGCGCAGCTGGCCCGGGCCGTCGGGATCCACCTCATCATCGCCACACAGCGTCCTTCGGTGAACATCATCACCGGGACCATCAAGGCCAACTTCCCTGCGCGTATAGCCTTTAAGGTGAGCAGCAAGATCGACAGCCGGACCATCCTGGATACGGGAGGCGCAGAGCAACTCATCGGCAAAGGCGATATGCTCATCAGTTATAACGGAGAAGTGGTGCGCCTGCAATGCGCTTTTGTGGATACGCCGGAAGTGGATAAGATCGTCGATTTCATCAGTGAACAACGCGGTTACCCGCAGGCCTTCCTCCTGCCCGAATACATCGATGAAAAGGAAATGGAAGGAAAGGATTTCGACCTGGGGGATAAGGACCCCTTGTTCGAAGACGCGGCTCGCCTGATCGTGGCCAGCCAGATGGGCAGCACCTCTTTATTGCAACGAAGGATGAAACTGGGTTATAACCGCGCAGGCAGGCTGATGGACCAGCTGGAGGCCGCCGGTATCGTTGGCGCCAACCAGGGCAGCAAGGCCAGGGATGTTTTGGTGAAGACCGAAGCCGACCTGCAACAGATGCTGAACGGGTTGGATTGATATTCAGACTCAGACAACGGTAGTTTTAAAAACTACCGTTGTCTTTTAAAACTACCGTTGTCTTTTAAAACTACCGTAGTTTAAAAAACTACGTTAGTCTAGCTAAAACCATGTCAAAATTCTTAATCGTCGGACTGGGAAATATCGGCAGTGAATATGCCAATACGCGCCACAATATCGGGTTCGATGTGGTGAATGCCCTGGTATTGAAACATGGGGGCAGCTTCCGGTCGGACCGCCTGGCCTATGTTGCCGAGATCAGGGTCAAAGGAAAAAAGCTTGTCTGTATTTGTCCGACCACTTATATGAACCTCAGCGGCCGGGCTTTCCGGTACTGGATGGATAAGGAAAAAGTGCCGGTAGAAAATACCCTGACCATCGTGGATGATGTGGCCCTTCCCCTGGATAAGATCCGGCTAAGGCCGGGTGGCAGTGCCGGCGGGCATAATGGCTTAAAGGACATCAGCAATATCCTGGGTTCGGATGAATACCCCAAGCTGCGATTCGGCATTGGTAACGATTATCCCAAAGGCATGCAGGCGGATTTTGTGCTGGGTAAATGGCTTAAGACCGAAGAGCCACAGGTGCTCGAAAAGATCAGGGTTTCTGTAGAAGCCATCGAACAATTTGTCACCACCGGTATCGGCCCCACCATGACGGCATTCAACCAGCTTTCGGTAAAGCCCTGAATTTCTCCCTTTTTCGTAACCCTCACATTATTGTTTTTTAGTGCCGATTTGTTTACTTTCGTGTCTTAGCCGAATTACCTTAAAAAAGCCGTCAGATGAAAATTATTTGTGTTGGTCGCAATTATGCGGCTCATGCCAAAGAATTAGGCAACGACATACCGGACGAACCAGTGATTTTCATGAAGCCCAAGAGCGCTTTGCTTCAAAGTCATACCCCATTCTATTACCCCGAATTCACCAATGAACTGCATTATGAATGCGAATTGGTCTTGCGCATCTGCAAGAACGGCAAGTACATCCAGGAAAGGCATGCATCCAATTACTATAATGGCATTACCGCCGGGATCGATTTTACCGCCCGGGATATCCAGGACGAACTGAAGAAGAAGGGATTGCCCTGGGAAAAGGCCAAGGCTTTTGATAATTCGGCCGTCATCGGGAAATTCATCGACACCACGCCGGACCTGAACCGGAAGAACATCAATTTCAGCCTTTATAAGAACAAGGAACTGGTGCAGCAGGGTAATTCAGGACAGATGCTTTTCTCTTTCGACGCCATCATCCATCATATATCCAATTATTTTTCCCTCAATATCGGCGACCTGGTCTTTACCGGCACCCCTGCCGGCGTAGGCGAATGCGTGGTAGGCGATGAACTGGAAGGATTCATCGAAGACCAGAAACTGTTCTCCCTGGAGATCAAATAGTAAAGTACCCCGGTATTGACAAGCCTGTCTGCCGACAGGCAGGTTAAGGCCGGCAAAAAAAATCCATGTCACCCTGAGCTTGTCGAAGGGAAAGGGACGATATGTCGCCGGTTCAGCAGGTCTTCGACAAGCTCAGACTGACATATTCAAAAAGCTCGGTTTCGACAAGCTCGGTTTCGACAAGCCCGGTTTCGACAAGCTCGGTTTCGACAAGCTCAACCTGACATTACGTTTATACTGTGGCACTGAGCCTCTAAAGCATGTCACCCTGAGCCTCTAAAGCATGTCACCCTGAGCCTCTAAAGCATGTCACCCTGAGCCTCTAAAGCATGTCACCCTGAGCCTCTAAAGCGTGTCACCCTGAGCTTGTCGAAGGGTCATGCAATTTCTCCCGCTTAATTCCATTTATTTCAATTGGCTGTTCGCCCGACATTTAATATTTTGCGTCCCAGAACAAGAAATGGTTGCAAGCGAAATATTACTGAAGGCCTGGCGGCTGATGTGCATGGCCAAATCCATGGCCGAGACCTATGAGGCCAACCGTTCCGTTTGCAAGTATGTTCATTCCACTTCCCGCGGACATGAAGCCATTCAGCTGGCCACCGCTTTCCAGTTATTGCCCTGCGATTATGTAAGTCCTTATTATCGGGATGAAAGCCTGCTCCTGGGGATCGGATTCACTCCGTATGAAATGATGTTGCAACTGCTGGCCAAAAGGGATGATCCGTTCACCGGCGGACGGGAATATTATTCGCATCCCAATTACCGGGGTAGCGACAAGCCCAATATCATCCACCAGAGCAGCGCCACCGGTATGCAAGCCATACCCACCACCGGTATCGCCCAGGGCATCAAATACCTCGAGACCATCCGGTCGGTGAAACTGAAAAAAGGACCGAATGAGGAGAATCCCGTGGTCATCTGTTCATTGGGAGACGCGTCGGTCACCGAGGGAGAAGTGAGTGAGGCCTTCCAGTTCGCAGCCCTTCATCAGCTGCCGGTGATCTTCCTGGTTCAGGATAACGGCTGGGGCATCAGTGTCTCCTCTGAAGAGGCCCGTACCAGCAACGCCAGCGACATGATCAAGGGATTCAAGGGCATCAGCCGGATCAGCATCGATGGCAGCGATTTCAGCAAGTCGTATGAGATCATGCGGAACGTATTGCAGGAAGTGCGCACGGAACGGCATCCCTTCCTGGTCCATGCCAAAGTACCCCTGCTTGGTCATCATACCAGCGGAGTGAGGAAAGAATTCTACCGCAGCGAGGAAGACCTGGCCAAACATGATTTGGATGATCCGGGTCCTAAACTCCGCAACTTTTTACTGGAACATGGCGTACCCGAATCTGAATTAACGGAGATCGAAAAGGATGCCCGGGAAACCATCGCTTCGCAATTCTCGCTGGCAGCCGCTGCGCCGGAACCCGATCCTTCAACGGTCAGTGATCATGTCTTTGTGGATACGCCCGTGAAGACCGAGGCCGGGGAAAGAAGTCCGGCCGGACGGGAGAAGATCCCGATGGTGGATGCGGCCCTCTTTGCCATCCGCGAGATCATGGAAGAATATCCGGAGGCGGTCCTTTATGGACAGGATGTAGGGCGCAGGCTGGGCGGCGTTTTCCGTGAAGCCGCCACACTGGCCGAACAGTTCGGCGACCACCGGGTCTTCAATACCGCGATCCAGGAAGCCTATATCATCGGTTCTACGGTGGGGATGAGCGCCCTGGGCATCAAGCCCATTGTTGAAGTTCAATTCGCAGATTATATCTATCCGGGTTTGAATCAATTGGTCACTGAAATATCCAAGAGCTGTTACCTGAGTTGCGGGAAGTTCCCGGTGCAGACATTGATCCGTGTACCGATCGGCGCCTATGGCGGGGGAGGCCCATATCATAGCGGTTGTGTGGAAAGCACCCTGCTCACCATCAAGGGCATCAAGATCGTCTACCCTTCCACGGCAGCCGATATGAAAGGATTGATGAAAGCCGCCTTCCTCGATCCCAACCCGGTGGTGATGCTGGAGCACAAGGGGCTTTACTGGAGCAAAGTGCCCGGGACGGAGGAAGCCAAGAACGCTGAACCTTCATCAGATTATATCATTCCGCTTGGAAAAGGGCGTGTGGTATTACCGGCAAATGAGGAAGCCGTTGAAAACGGCGAATCCTGTTGCGTGATCACCTATGGCATGGGGGTTTATTGGGCCAGTGCCGCCGCAAGATCCTACCCGGGCCGGGTCGAGGTCATTGATCTGAGGACATTATTCCCCCTGGATGAGGAACTGGTCTTCTCCACGGTGAAAAAGCACGGCAAATGCCTGGTGCTCACGGAAGAGCAACAGAATAATTCCTTTGCGGAAGCGCTCGCGGGGCGGATATCCAAAGCCTGTTTCCGGTTCCTGGACGCGCCGGTGGAAGTACAGGGGGCCCTCAATTTACCGGCTGTACCGATGAATATCCTTCTGGAGCAGGCCATGCTGCCGAGTGCGGAAAAGGTGGCGAAAAGATTGGGGATAATTCTGAACGCTTAATTGAAGTCATAAAAAAAGCCCAAATCAATTGATTTGGGCCTGGTACCGGAGAGCAGACTTGAACTGCCGACCTTCGGGTTATGAATCCGATGCTCTAACCAGCTGAGCTACCCCGGCAATCGGGCAGCAAAAGTAAAGAACTTGGGGCAAATTCTGAAATCAAATCATTTCCTGGAGCATGATCCTGATTGACCCGGTAATCCATTGATTGCTACCCCATTATTTTTCAGATTACTATGTATTCTCAATCGGACCTGTTATCTTTAAAGCGACAGTAAACTATCCGGACATAATTGCTTATTACCGTTAGGGCTATTGGGCGATGCCCCTGATCGTTTATTCTCTTTTTTTTATTTCCTACATCAATACTTTTACCATGCAGCAAAATTCACTGGCCAAAGCCGGTATCCTGATGCTCATCCTGGTTACCGCATCCCTGGTAAGCTGGGAACTCTATGTACGCAGTAAGGGCTATGATACCTCTTTTGATGACGGTCCGCCGCTATGGGCAAATAAAAGAGCCCAGGTCTATGAACCGGCCGACAAGTCAACGGTATTCATCGGCTCTTCCAGGATCAAGTTCGACCTGGATATACCCACCTGGGAAGGCCTTACGGGTGATCATGCCGTCCAACTGGCCTGTGTGGGCAGTTCGCCCCTGCCGGTGCTGGAAGACCTGGCCAATGATGTCCGTTTCAAAGGCAAGCTGGTCATTGATGTTACGGAGATCCTGTTCTTTTCCCTGGCGCCGCCGAACCTGAAGAACCCGAAAGAGAATATCAAATATTATAAGGAACAAACGCCAGCCCAAAAGGTGAGTTTCCAGATCAACCGACTCCTCGAATCCAAACTGGCTTTCCTGGATAAGGACCGCCTTTCCCTGAATGCCATGCTGGATAAAGTAAGACCTGCCAGCCGTAAAGGGGTATTCGTATTTCCTTTATTTGCGGATGGATTTGGAAGGGTGAAGTACGACCGGCAGGAATATATGACCGAAGCCTTTGTGGCGGATACGAACCAGCAGAATATTGTACGGGGAGTATGGAAATTTTTGGGGGAGGTCGGTAAGGAGCCACCTCCAACCGGGGGGAAACTGGATACCCTGTTCAATATGGTAAAGGCCAACGTTGACAAGATCAGGGCACGGGGCGGAAAGGTCATCTTTGTGCGTACGCCCAGCAGCGGACCCTTCCTGGCGGGAGAGAATATGGGTTTCCCGCGGGAGAAATACTGGGAACAGTTGCTCAAGGCTACCGGAACCCCGGGGATCCATTTTGCCGATTACCCGGTCATCGATCATTTTCAGTGCCCGGAATTTTCGCATCTGAGCATGCCCGACGCCGTGATCTTCACCAAAGAATTCATCCGGATCCTGGCACAGGAAAAAGGCTGGTCCTTTGCAAAAATGCCTGCCGTAAAATAATTATTCAACCATCAACCTGATCTTAACATGGTTTTCAACTCATTAACCTTTGTCGCCTTTTTCATCGTTATGCTGATCCTGCATAACCTGCCTTTCTCCTGGAAAGTGAAAAAGATCAACCTGTTGCTGGCCAGCTATGTATTTTACGCAGCCTGGAACCCACCTTTCATCCTGTTGCTCTGGCTGTCCACCGTAGTGGATTTCTTCGTAGGGCGGGCGCTTTACAACCAGCAGAACAAGCACAAGCGCAAGCTCTTGCTGGTGGTCAGCCTGATCGGCAACCTGGGCATGCTTTGTTTTTTCAAGTACGGAGGATTCATACTGGAGAACTTCACCAGCCTGGTCAACCTGCTTGGTATGGATTATCACCCGGCAAAGCCCAATATCATCCTGCCCGCCGGGATATCCTTCTACACGTTCACTACGTTATGTTATACTATCGACATGTATAAGAGGAAGAGCGAACCGGTGAAATCGATGCTGGATTTCTCCCTCTTCGTTACCTTTTTTCCACACCTCGTGGCCGGACCGATCGTTCGTCCGCCCCAACTGGTGCCCCAGTTTGAAACGCCTCGTAAAGCCACTCAGCAACAATTGATGAACGGCCTGTTCCTGTTATCGATCGGCTTGTTCATGAAAGTAGTGCTGGCCGACAGCATGCTGGCGGCAACGGCGGATAGTATTTTCGGCTCCGCCCGGGAGCCTTATGGCGCATTGGATGCCTGGACCGGGGTGCTGGCATTCTCCGGACAGATCTTCTTCGACTTTGCCGGGTATTCCACCTGCGCCATCGGGGTGGCGGCCTGCCTTGGATTCGTCTTGCCCGAGAATTTCCTCTATCCTTATGGTGCCATCGGGTTCTCGGATTTCTGGCGGCGCTGGCATATCACTTTGTCGGCCTGGCTCCGCGATTATCTGTACATACCGTTGGGGGGTAACCGAAAAGGGAAATTCCGTACCTATATCAACCTGATGATCACGATGCTGCTGGGCGGATTATGGCATGGCGCCAACTGGACCTTCGTGGTATGGGGCGCGCTGCACGGCTTTTACCTCTGGATGGAAAAGATCGTACAGGGTTTCAGCCGCGTGAAAGTGATCCCGATCTCCGCGGCTCCATCGGGCGAAGTGGGCGTACTGGGAGTATTGCCCGCGCCATTAAAAACCAAGACCTTCCGGAATTTCCTCCTGGCCATGGTCACCTTCTTCTTCATCAATGTGACCTGGGTCTTCTTCCGGGCCCCGGACTTTCATTCGGCCTGGATGCTGTTGAAATCCATGTTCAACGTATATCCCAAAGCGACACCCAGCCTGGCCACCCTGAGTATCATCAAGGTGGGTGTGATCGTCGTCTTCATGGTGGCTTTTCACTGGCTGATGAGGGATACCAAAGTGCTGTCTGTCGCAGGTAAGATGCCCTGGTGGCTGGTGGGACTGATCTGGTCGGTTCTCATACTCCTGTTGGTCTGGAGCCAGGAGAGCAGCAGTTCGTTCATCTATTTCCAGTTTTAAATATTGATCAAGGGGCCTGAGATCAGGCCCTTTTTTTATGTACAGGATCTTTATGGCTGTGAACCCATTCTTTTCATCCACCTCCAGTGGAAAAAGAATAAGACCAGGCTCAGCCCGATCATGATCCCGCTGATCAGCAGGGCTTTTTTCGTGGTGTGTTGCGCTGTGGCGATCTTGTCGGCTCGAGCCGCTTCATACATGGCTTTCAGGGTTTGTTCGTCAAAAGCGGCCGTTTCTCCTGTCTTTGGTTCTGCCTTCTGGTAGGATTTCAACACATCCAGTTTATAATTTTCATAAGAGGTCAGGCTGGGTGATCCGGCCGGAGTAAAACCGGAATGGATGGGGTCGCTCCGGTCAATGACGGCATTGAAGAACGCCGTAACAGAGATCAGGAATGTGATGACCGCAACCAGGCAGATGGCGTAGCCGTAAACCTGGGAAATGATCCGGGATGATTTTTCCATTTGTATGCTTTTTGATTTGCGTGCTAAGATGAGGATTTAATTTATCCGGTTCAATGACGGCAGTCATTATGGTAAATGAGGATGAGATCTCAAGGCTGTTCAACGGGGCGCCATCTTCTCATAAACAGGAAATTCAGTACGATCGCACTGATCAACGGTAAATAGATGATCAAAAAGAAAGTGAAATAGGAAAGGGTCACCTGTGGAACTGGTTTTTGTAAAACCAACAACTGATCCCCGATATTTCCTTCGGAGAAAATAACACTCTGGGTGATGTTCCAGCCCAGGTGAATGGCCGCAGGCAGATAAAGGGAAAAGGACCTGGAATAAGCGTATGCATAGACCAGTCCCATGAGGCCGGTGCTTAGAAAGGTAATGGCCATTTGCGTATAATTCCCAAACACTTCATGTGAGAACCAATGATAGACCCCAAAGGCGATGGCTGAGATGAGGATGCCATAGACCATGCCGGCACGTTTTATCAGTATATACAACAAGACACCGCGGAAAATGAGTTCCTCGAATAAAACCGATTTGAGGTTCCACCACAGTCCGTTTAGTATGGCCAGCGGGTTTAAGCCGGGATTCAGCTGCCACTGCTGTTTAGCGAAGATCATTCTCATCAGGAAACCACTGGCGCAGCAAGCGGCGGTGAGCAAAAATAAAAATAAGGATCCCGTGAGGCGTTTTCGGGAAGGATACAGGCCCAATACGCCAAGGTCTTTTCTTTCTGCCAGCCAGATGATGCCCCAGGAAAGAAGAAGCTGAATGAGTATGCCGGTCAAGAGTTTTGGAATTACTGGTTATTAAGAATCTTATCCGCCCAGCTGACAAATTCTTCCGGGTCAAGCATGGAAAAATAATGCGGATGCCTGCTGCCATCGGGTTTGAATCCCTTGCCCAGGCAATTGACGAATTCGGCCTGCCGGTTACCCAGCAATTTCAGTTGGGATATGCAGCCCGAAAGGTCGGTCGCATTCATGGTCTCATAGGAGCCTCTTCGGTTTTCGATGATCCAGTTGATGTCCGGGTCGCAATATAACCGCACCGGAATGTTTTTCAGATACCTGGCGTTTCCGCCATCGGCCGCATCCGGGAAAAAGGAAGAGGCCTCTTCGTATTTTTTTGGTTTTTGCTCAGGACTTCCACCATACATGATCCGGAACCTCCGCATCATTTCTGTTCCTTCACCAACACTTACTTCAGAGAAATTAGCCTTAACACCCCGCGCAAAGCTGTACCATAATCTTTTCATGTTCAGGGGAGGGTCAACGCCAAATACCCCGTTGGGCCGGATCATTTGATCCTTATTGGCTTTGAAGGCCTGCTCAGCGTAGTACAAAGCCCTGTGCCCGCCCAGTGATTGCCCGCCCAAAATGAATTTGTTTTCAGGGACCGGGTATTTATTCATGACCTCCAGGATCAGTTTTGCCAACTCCGCATGGTGTATGTTTTTTGTATCAATACTGTCGCAATCATTGATGAGGTAAGGCATCAGTACGGTATAACCTGCTTTTGAAGCGACAAGGGGTAGTTTGGTTTCCAACATCACTTCTTCCGGCGTGGTGCAAAAGCCGCCCAGGATCACCAGCAGTCCTTTTGAAACGCCTTCGGGAAGGAGGATCTTATAATAATTCTGGCTGCTGTCTGTTTTAGAACGGTAAACCAATTCGGCCTTCTGTGCATACACGACAGAAACGGCCATACAGGATAAAATGATCAAAAAGGCCCGCATGTATTGATCGGTTTTGAATGGTAAACTGATAAAGACTCTCTGAATAAAGATAACCTGATTTTAAGCTTCAAGAAAAAACGGTCACTTAAAAAGAAGTGATTATGCCTGTTTCAATGCGGAGGTTCGCCACTCAGTATTTTCCCGTTCATCGCTGAGATCTCCAGTTGCGGGCAACGGACCTCCGGGCAGGCCCTGGTCAGTTTCCAGGCGACAGGGTCTTTTGGATCTGCCGGCCTGGCCACCAATTCGATATTCGAACCTTCCAGCTTCTGAGCGGAAAGCCATTGCTTTATTTGCTTATAATCAAAACCCAGTCTGCCCTTTACCAGTTCCAGGTAGGGAGGCAGGATATCGCCGTGCCGGCGTGGATTTCCGGGAGAGCCAAGGGGTACCAGGATAAGTTCCCGGGCTACCAGGGCAGTGAGGTGGGTGAGGGTATCCCCTTTATAAACAATAGCAAAGGACAGGTTCATGCCGTCAAAGGCAAAGTCATCGGTCATGCGGGTGATCGCCCTGATCTTCTGTGTGCCGGAATTCATGAAATAAGACCTGGATGAATCAAGGATGACATGTTTGCCCAGGAGATTGCTGTCGAAGAATGTTTTGTACTCTTCATAAACGAGATTAACCGATTTTGGGATCAGCTTATTAGCTTCCTGGGCACGGCAAGTGAGGCCCAGGCACAAAAAAATATAAAAAAAAACGATCCTCATGGTAAAAATGATCCGGTTTACAGATGTTTCGGACCAGGCCCCTGCAATTTACTGATTTGCAGGATAGTTTAAGCTAGTTCTGTTTGCGTGGGTGCTGAGTGGTTGATTTTTCTTCGTGACTCCTTTGCCAGTAGTTTGGAATCGGATTTTGTAACTTAGCATAATATAATTTAGATCCCTATCCTTGTTCATTGAAGTAAATCCTTTCAGATAAACGGCATTTCATTTCCGGATGCCGTAAAAAACAATTCATATGAAAAAGATAATCGTAACCGCTATTATCCTGCTCGCTTTTACAGGAAGATCACTGGCTCAATCACTGGCCATCAATACGGATGGAAGTACCGCCAATGCCAGTGCTCTGCTGGATGTGAAAAGCACGAGTAAGGGAGTGTTGATCCCCCGGATGAATAAAACACAGAAAAACTCGATCCCCTCACCCGCAACGGGATTACTCATTTTTCAAAATGCGCCCGACAGCGTCGGATTTCATTATTACGACGGAAGCGCCTGGAACTGGCTGGCCAACGCCGCTGTATCCCAGAACTGGCTCACCGTTGGCAACAGCGATGTGACCGCCTCCAGCTACCTGGGTACTAATAACACCAACGACCTCCGCTTCGCAGTCAATACGTTTGAACGTTCGCGCATCAGTAATAATTCGGGATTCTGGGGTTTTGGCGGTGAGACCAATCCGCAATATGACCTGGACGTATCACTGGGGGCGGCCGGTATTTTTCCCTGTACCCGGAATGGATTACGGGTAAAGCCAACCGGGTTCAGCAATAATTGTGATAACGGATTTTTCGTTGGTCTCGATAATAACGCTTCCATTACCAACGCTTCCGTTTGGAATTACGGAAACAACGGAACCGGAGCACAGAACATCCGTGTGGGTTTGAATAGCAACGAAGTGTCCCGCTTCACTTCCGATATCGCCATGGGATTGGGTGAGACCAGTCCGCAGTATACCTTAGACATGCGGATCGGTATGGCCGCGATATTTCCCTGCACCCGGAATGGATTGCGGATCAATATCCCGGGTAATCCGAATTCCTGTGATAAAGGCCTGTTCCTGGGTTATGATGATAATACCTTGTTGACCAATGCTTCTTTTTGGAACTTTGGTGACGGTTCATTTGGCAATAGCTTCGCTTTACGATTTGGACTCGGCGGGGATTTTACAAACGGCGAAAAAATGCGGATCACTTCAGACGGGGTAGGGATTGGATCTACGAGTCCCATTGCCAAACTCCACATCATCGATCGAACCGGTTCACTGCTGCCGGGAGTTATGGTTACCAATACTGCATTACCGCCATCAACCAATGGTTTTTATACCGGGTTGAAGGATAATACCCTGGCAAATACCGGCCGGATCTGGAATTACCAGAATGCAGACATAGAACTGGGTACCAATGATCTTCAGCGGGTCCTGTTCAAATCGGATGGAACGGTAGGTATCGGTACCACGGTTGGCGCATCGCCCAACAGTACCCTGCAGGTGGATGGTACCATTGCCATTGGTGTATCCATGAGCATTTCGGGTGGCACCATAATCACACCCGGGTTGATCACTACACAGAAATCCTACCTGGGATTAAGTCCTGCCGGGGGTACTGATTATTACCAATTGCCTTCACCGGTCACCAGTGCTGGCAGGATCTACTACATACGCAATAATGATAACGCCGTTTCTGCCTGGGTGGGAACCGTTGCAGGACTGATCTGTCCGGGTAATGGCAACTGTTTGGCATTTGGCAGCTATTATGAATTGCAAGCCACTGGAGGGGTCAAGACCATCATTGCCATCTCCGACGGGGTGAACTGGACGGTGGGGAAGATCGATTGATAGGAGTGGAGAATGGAAAGTGGATAATGGAGAATTGAAAATGTTCTTGTATTGGAATAGTCATCTCAATTCAAACCCAAACTCAAGTTGAAAGGTATAATGAATTGAAAAATATTATCCATTATCCATTTTGCATTATCCATTTGATCCTATGCCTTATTCCGGATATACACCAGCTTGATGCCCGCCTTGTCGGTCTCGCGTTTATCGATCTCGAACTGGCTGTGGGATTTGATGAGTGGCGTTAGTTTCTGGAAGCCATAATTGCGGGGGTCGAAATTGGGTTGTTTTTTCAGGATCAGGTTTCCCACATCGCCCAAAAAAGCCCAGCCGTTCTCATCGGCCAGGTCGTCGATGGTGGCGGAAATGAGTTTCAGGGTCTCCCGGTTCAGTTTTTCCACCGAAACTTTTTGAGGAGGCTTGCCGGGTTTTGTTTTAACCGTTTCCGGCTGGCTGGTTTCGGGTACCGGGATGATCTCCATATAAATGAATTTGTCACAAGCCGCCATGAAAGGATGAGGCGTTTTCTTCTGACCGATTCCGAATACCTTCATGCCCGCTTCCCGCAGTCGTGTGGCGAGACGGGTGAAATCGCTGTCGCTCGATACGATGCAGAATCCATCCACTTTCCCCGAATATAAAATATCCATGGCATCAATGATGAGTGCCGAGTCACTGGAATTCTTTCCCGTAGTATAACTGTATTGTTGTATGGGGGTGATGGCGTTCTCCAGTAGTACATTCTTCCAACCGGTAATGGTGGGCCTTGTCCAGTCGCCATAGATCCTTTTAAAAGTGGGGGTGCCGTATTTAGCGATCTCTTCCATCACGCCCTTGACATTGGAGTAGGGAACATTATCGGCGTCAATGAGAACCGCCAGACGTATATCTTTTTGTGCATCCATGTGTTGAGTTTACACAATATAAGCAATTTATTTTTAGGCTATCTGCCGAAAAACATCGGTTGTTAAGCGATCATCCTGAGATAAAGTTCTTCTACTTTTTTCCTTGCCCAGGGTGTTTTGCGCAGGAATTTCAGGCTGGAGTTGATACTGGGGTTGTCGAGAAAACAATTGATTCGGATATGACCACCCATGGCTTCCCAACCCAGGCGTTCCACCAGTTCTTCCAAAATAGACTGGAGGGTCTTGCCATGCAAAGGATCGTTGGAAGGGGATGAAGCCATGATAAGTGGTAATGTTAAAACGGGCAACGGTTAGGTTGCCCGGTGGTATGGTTAATAAAATCTTTGAATTGGCATTCACATTAGAATCGGGGGATTGCTTTCCCGATAGCTATCGGGATACCTCCTCGCAATGACGTTTGGAAGGTGCATTACATCCCCATCTTCTTCTTCAGGTTCTCATCGATCGCATCGAGGAACTCTTCTGTATAGAGGTAATGTTCTCCGTGGTTCACTTTATTGCCGTGTATGCAAACGGCGAGGTCCTTGGTCATCTTGCCGCTTTCAACGGTCTCGATGCACACGGCCTCCAGTGCGTTACAGAAATCGATCAGGGGTTGGTTGCTGTCGAGCTTGCCGCGGAAGGCCAGGCCTCTTGTCCAGGCAAAGATTGAAGCAATGGGATTGGTGGATGTGGGCTTGCCGGCCTGGTGCTCGCGGTAGTGGCGGGTCACCGTACCGTGTGCGGCTTCGGCTTCCATGGTCTTGCCGTCGGGGGTTACCAGCACGGAGGTCATGAGTCCTAATGATCCGAAACCCTGGGCCACGGTATCACTTTGCACGTCGCCGTCATAGTTCTTACAAGCCCAGACGAAATTGCCATGCCATTTCAGGGCGCTGGCCACCATGTCATCGATCAGGCGGTGTTCGTAAGTGATACCGGCGGCATCGAACTGTGTTTTGAATTCATTCTGGTACACTTCTTCAAAAATGTCCTTGAAGCGGCCGTCGTATTTTTTGAGGATGGTATTCTTGGTCGACAGGTACAGGGGCCATTTCTTGCTCAGAGCCATATTGAAGCAGCTGCGGGCGAAACCGTAGATGCTCTCGTCGGTATTGTACATGCATAAGGCAACGCCATCGCCTTTGTAGTTGTATACTTCAAAGGTCTGCGCTTCTCCGCCGCCTTCCGGCGTAAAGGTCATGGTGAGTTTGCCCTTTCCCTTGATCACGGTATCGGTGGCGCGGTACTGGTCGCCGAAAGCGTGACGGCCGACGATGATGGGAGCGGTCCAGTTGGTGACCAGGCGCGGTACGTTCTGCATCACGATGGGTTCGCGGAATACGGTTCCGTCGAGTATGTTACGGATGGTCCCGTTCGGACTCTTCCACATCTGTTTCAGGTTGAATTCCTTTACCCGGGCCTCATCCGGCGTGATGGTGGCGCACTTGATGCCCACGCCGCAGGCCTTGATGGCATTGGCCGCATCGATCGTGACCTGGTCGTTGGTCTCGTCACGGTATTCCATGCCCAGGTCGTAATACTGGATGGGCACATCAAGATAAGGAAGGATCAGTTTGTCCTTGATGAATTTCCAGATGATGCGGGTCATCTCGTCGCCGTCGAGTTCAACTACGGGGTTTGCTACGGTAATTTTGGCCATTGAATGATGTTGTTTTGTGCGAATTTACGAATATAGAACGCGGATTATCAAGATTGTCATGATTTTTCATGATCTTATCTGCGTTGATCATGAGTATCATGACGATCTGTGTTCTCCTTTACAAATTTCGAATCACCTCATCCCCGAATTCACTCGTCTTCAACAGCGTCGCGTCCTTCATCAGGTTATGGAAATCGACCGTGACCGTTTTATTCCGGATGGTCTTGCCCACCGCGTTGGTGATGAGTTCTGCGGCGTCGCGCCAGCCCATGTATTCCAGCATCATCACCCCGCTCAGGATCACCGAAGAAGGGTTCATGCTGTTGGTGTTGGCGAAACGGGGTGCCGTGCCATGCGTGGCTTCGAAAACGGCATGACCGGTGAGATAATTGATATTGGCGCCGGGAGCGATGCCGATACCTCCCACCTGGGCCGCCAGTGCATCGCTGATATAATCCCCGTTGAGGTTCAGTGTGGCGATCACGGAGTAATCCTGCGGCGCGAGCAGGGCTTGTTGTAAAAAATTATCGGCGATGGCATCCTTAATGATCACTTTATGCCCGATGCCGGCCACTTTCATCTCTTCATTGGCCACGGCCTCGCCGCTTTCTTTTTTGGTGGCCTCCCACTGGTTCCAGGTATAGACCTTATCGCTGAATTCGCGTTCCGCCAGTTCATAACCCCAGTTCTTGAATGCGCCTTCGGTGAATTTCATGATATTGCCCTTGTGCACGATGGTGACGCTAGGGAG
Organism: Chitinophagaceae bacterium; assembly: GCA_016721725.1. Lineage (GTDB taxonomy): Bacteria > Bacteroidota > Bacteroidia > Chitinophagales > Chitinophagaceae > Ferruginibacter. Next base: position 1,742,889 of record JADKHN010000001.1, read on the forward strand.
TTTATGCTCGATGGCGTATTGGATGGCGGAGCGGATCAGCCTTTCGCTGCCGTCCTTGCTCACTGGTTTAACGCCCAATGAAGTGGTCTCGGGGAAACGGAAGGCTTTAACCCCCATTTCATCCACTAAAAAATTCAATAGTTTTTTTGCTTCCGGCGTACCGGCCATGAACTCGATACCGGCATAGATGTCTTCCGTGTTCTCGCGGAAAATGACCATGTTCACTTTATCGGGATTCCACATCGGCGAGGGGACACCTTCAAAGTATTTCACCGGCCTTAAACAAACATAGAGGTCCAGCTCCTGCCGCAGCGCAACATTCAATGAGCGGATGCCGCCGCCCACCGGCGTGGTCAACGGACCTTTGATCGATAACAAATATTCCCGGAAAGCCTCCATGGTCTCATCGGGCATCCAGCTGCCGGTCTTGTCAAAAGCTTCTTGTCCGGCCAGCACTTTCAGCCATTCGATCTTCTTTTCACCGTGGTAGGCTTTTTGCACGGCCGCGTCAAATACGCGTACCGCCGCTCTCCAGATATCCGGACCGATGCCGTCGCCTTCGATGAACGGGATGGTGGGGTGGTTGGGCACATTCAGTTTTCCGTTCTTGCCCATGGTTATTTTCTCTGCCATAATTAATTTTTTTGAGCCCGGCCGGTGAATCTATGTTCAGCTTCAGTGGCGTCGCGCTCTTGTACGTTTTTTCTTTATTGAGCTGTTTGACCGATTTAAAATGAGGTCTGATGGTAAGTGGGTCAGACCGGGACGGTCAGACCCTGTTTGCGTGCGCAAAGGTACGCACCCGCAGTCAAAAATTGATCATGCAATTGGTCCATCCGGCATCAAATTGAACGCCTGGGTATTTTTTGTAGAAATTGATCGCGGGCTCGTTCCATCCCAGCACCTGCCAGGCCATTCCGCTGTATTTTTTCTCTTTGCATTCTTCGATGAGGCGGTCGAATAATAATTTGCCGATACCCTTGCCCCGCATATTTTCAGTCACCAACAGGTCTTCGAGGTACATACGCTGCCCTTTCCAGGTGCTGTAGCGGATGTACCAGAGGGCGAAGCCCACTACTTCCAAGCCCCCTCTATCTCCCCCGGTGGGGGAGGACAAGGAGGAGATCGAAGCGTATGGGGCCTCTGCAACAAAAGCCCACCAAATCGGTTTGTCACCAAATCCACTCTCTACAAAATGATCAAACGGGACTGTGACTGCTTCAGGCTCTTTTTCATAGACCGCCAGTTCCTGTACCAGTTCCATCATGCGTAAGCAATCTTCTTTGACCGCTCTTCGAATATTGATGTTCATTTCATTTTCCATTTTCCATTTTCATTTTCCATTATCCAATGCCTGCTCCAGGTCCTTTAATATATCCTGCACATTCTCGATCCCTACGCTCATCCGGATCAGGCCATCGGTAATGCCATAGGCTTCCCTTTTTTCTTTGGGTACGCTGTAATGGGTCATGCTTGCCGGGTGGCTCAGTAACGTGTCGCAGGTACCCAGGGATACGGCCCTGACGCACATTTGTAATTTATCGATAAAATGCTTTGCGGCTTCCAGGCCATCCTTCATTTCAAAACTGAGCATGGCCCCGGGATGCCTCATCTGTTTAGCCGCGATATGATATTCAGGGTGATCCGGGAGTCCCAGGTAATTGACCTTGCTGATCGAGGGATGTTGGGCCAGGAAAGAAGCCACTTCCATCGCGTTATGGCAATGCCGTTCCATACGGACCTCCAGGGTCTTCATGCCCTGGGTGAGCAGGAAGGCGTCGAAAGCATTGCTGTTGCCCCCCAGAACACGATGCACTTTGGTGATGGGCCCGTTCATTTTTTCGAGATCCCTTCCGATCAGGGCTCCGCCGATCGCGGTACCATGGCCGTTCAGGAATTTGGTGGTGCTGTGCAAAACAAAATCAACCCCGAATTGAAAGGGTTGCTGCAGGTAGGGTGTCGCGAACGTGTTGTCCACGGCAACGATCACTTGGTATTTCTTCGCGAGCAGGGTCAGCTGCTCCAGGTCTACGCATTGAATCGTCGGGTTGGCCGGTGTTTCCAGATACAGCATTTTGATCCTGGGATCGGCTGCCAATGCCTGTTCGGCATTTTCAATGAACCTCAGGTCAACTATGATGGCTTCAATGCCTAAAGGCGGCAGGATCTTTTCCATCAGGTCCTGTGTACCGCCGTATAAGGAGTAATGGGTCAGTATCTTGTCACCCGCTTTCAGGTTGCCGATCATCAGGGTGCTGATGGCCGCCATGCCGCTGGAATGAAGGATGGTCTTGAGCTGCAGGGGAGCCCCGGATTGGTCATGCAGACCAAAGCCTTCCAGTGCCGAGATCTTGTCTTCGGCTTCCGTTATACTGGGATTGCCCCATCGGGCGTAGATATATCCTTTTTCCTCTCCGCTGAAACGTCGCATGCCCTGTTCGGCCTCATCGAAGACATAGGTGCTGCTGGCATAGATGGGGGTGAGGTGGGCGTACATCGGGTCCTGGGTATGTCCGGCGTGGATGGCTGTTGAGCTGAAACCGGAATAAGGGTTTTTTTTATCGGGCATTGTTGATAATTAAAACGGTGAGATCTGTCGGAATAATTACATTCGGATATAAAAGTAAGGAAAACCATGAAGGAAGTTTTGCAACAATATGCGGCCTATAATGTCTGGGCAAATCAAAAGATATTTGATTGCCTGAAGAATCTCTCCGACGGGCAGTTGAACAAGGAGATCGCCAGCAGTTTCTCCTCGGTGTATAAGACCGTACAACATATGTGGGTGGCGGAAGAGGCCTGGTGGAAACGCCTGAAACTGGTTGAACAGATCGAACTGGAATCCATGACTTTCGAAGGGAATTTCGCTGATATGGTAAAAAAGCTGACGCTGCAATCAGCGCAATGGTGCGATTGGGTGAATGGCGCGAGCGAAACCCAGTTGACCCATGTCTTCGCCTACCAGAATACCAAACGCGAACAATTCAAACAGCCGGTATTTGAAATGCTGATCCATGTATTCAACCATGGAACCTATCACCGGGGCCAGCTGGTGACCATGCTGCGTCAATTGGGGGTGGAAAAGATCCCGTCAACGGATTTCATTGAATTCAGCCGGAAGAAATGAAAAATAATGGGTAGTTGGAAAGGGAAATGGAAAATTGAAAAAGGAAAATGGAAAAAGGAGAATAACCGCCAGGCTGCTCTCCGTTCGGGCAGGGATAAATTTTAAAAAATGGGGATCACTTTGACTTTCACATCATCACTTAAATGGAGTATGGTTTGCGTTTACCAAATTTTCCATTTTCCATTATTCGTTTTCCATTCAATCTTTTCCCATTGCTAATTGTGGTCGATCATCGTCAACGTCACCCCGTATGTCCCGTCTGCATAGGCGCCGGGATGGCCGGGAGTAGGAGGCTGGTATTCGGTATGCAGGAAGCGTCGGTAGATGAGTCCGATGCCGCGGGCGTATTTTTCAATACCTACATTTCTTTCGCTGTACGAATTGGGATTGGAAGGATCTCCGATGATCTCATCGCGTTGCATAACCCGAAGGGTGCTGTCGATCGTGAGGGCGCCGACCTTGGCAGGCAGGTCAAGACTGTCGAAACTGTAATCCCAGTCGTTCAGGTATTTCAGGTTCGAGTTCAGTGAATAGGTATCGATATAGGTATTTCCTTTCCAGGTGTATCCGTCCCGGATCGGGGTTTTCAATTTGACATAGCGGAGGTTGTTCTCAATGAATTCCATTCCGTTTTCGGTGGGTACGGCCATGAAGGTATTGTCGGGCGCCCAGGGATTCGCCGAGGTCTTGCGGATGTACCTGATGATGCGGAAAGCCTTGCGGCCGAGGTTATCGGTGATCTCGGCATCCACCACGAACCTCACCTGGTAGCTGTTGGTCACGAGGGATTGTCCGAAATTGACCGTTACAATGGAATCTAAAGTATACGTAATGTATTTGCCGGGCACCAACGGGTTATAGTCGTTGATGGTGGCTGTCTGGAAGTCCTCCGTGCTTTTTTTGCAGGCAACGAAGATCACCAGGAGGGAACATACCATTAGGAATAAGGCTCTTCTCATAAGATGGAAAGTTACAATATTAGAGTCAAAAAGCGTTAAAATGGCTGCCTGCCTTTCAATCAAACAGCGTCTTTTCTCTGAATGATGCCACCGCCAACCACATCGTTGCCTTCGTAGAAAACAGCGCTCTGCCCCGGGGCAACGCCTTTAACATCCTCATAAAAACGTACGGTTACCCCGTTTTCGTATGTATGGAGGTTAGAAAGGGCGCCTTTATCCTTGTACCTGATCTTGGTGACCACTTCCATCTCCTCGGTCAAACCCTCGTATTTGATCCAGTTCAGCTTGGTCACCTTCATTTCTGTTCGGTTCAGGTCTTCCTCGTCTCCGAGTACCACGGTATTGGTGTCCGGGTAGATGTCCGTCACAAAGGCCGGTTTGCCCAGGGCGATATCCAGTCCTTTGCGTTGACCGACCGTATAAAAAGGGTAACCCTGGTGTTTGCCGAGGATCTTACCGGTCTTATCGATGAAATTGCCTCCCTTCACTTTTTCTTCCAGGCCCTCCACTTTACGTTTCAGGAAACCGCGGTAATCGTTATCCGGCACGAAGCAGATCTCGTAACTCTCATTCTTTTTGGCCAGTTCGGGATAGCCGAAATCATGGGCCATCTGTCGGATGTCTTTCTTATGATAGGTACCCAGGGGCAGCAGGGTACGACTGAGCAGGTCCTGTTGCAGTCCCCATAAAGCATAACTTTGGTCCTTGGTTTCGTCAATGCCTTTGCGGATGAAGTACCGGCCATTGGTATGCTGGTGCACCTGGGCATAATGCCCGGTGGCGATGTAGTCGCAATTGAGGGCGTCGGCCCTTTTCATGAGCGCCCGCCATTTGATATGGGTATTGCACATGACACAGGGATTTGGGGTTCGGCCCGCGAGGTATTCCTCTACGAAATTCTCGATCACAAAATCCCCGAATTCCTCCCGGATATCCAGGATGAAATGCGGGAAACCATGCTGTACGGCCGCCTGTCGGGCGTCATTGAAACTATCCAGGTTGCAGCATCCGGTCTCCTTTTTACCGGTAGTGCCTACGCTGCTGGCATAGTCCCAGGTCTTCATGGTGATGCCCACCACCTCATAGCCCTCCTTATGAAGCATCAAAGCGGCCACGGTACTGTCGATACCGCCGCTCATGGCCATCAGAACCTTTCCCTTTTTACTCATATCGAAAAATATCGATGCAAAGATACGAAAACAGTTTGGGGTTAGGGGTTTAGGGTTTGGGGTTTGAGGTTGACAGGTTGATCGGCTAAGCTGTCAACTGATTGCGCCAACGTACTGAAAAACATCCCCCCATCTTGATAACTTTTGGGTTTTCAGTTTTGCCTTTTGACTTACTTTGCAGTCATGCAACAATACCTCGATCTCCTGCAGCACATCATTGATAAAGGAGCTGATAAAAGCGACCGCACCGGTACCGGCACCCGCAGTGTTTTTGGGTACCAGATGCGGTTCAACCTGGCTGACGGTTTCCCGCTGGTGACCACGAAGAAATGCCACCTGAAAAGCATCATTTACGAATTGCTCTGGTTCCTGCAGGGGGATACCAATATCAGATACCTGAAAGAACATAACGTGAGGATCTGGGACGAATGGGCGGATGAGAACGGCGACCTGGGTCCGGTCTATGGCAAGCAATGGCGGAGCTGGGAAGGAGCGAACGGGGTAGTGGTTGACCAGGTGAAGGAACTCATCCATACCATTAAGACCAATCCCGACAGCCGGCGCCTGATCATCAGCGCCTGGAATGTGGCCGACCTGCCGAAGATGAAGCTGATGCCCTGTCATTGCCTGTTCCAGTTCTATGTAGCGAATGGAAAGTTGAGTTGTCAATTATATCAGCGTAGCGCGGATGTTTTCTTGGGCGTGCCCTTCAATATCGCTTCCTATGCCCTGCTCACGTTGATGATCGCACAGGTTTGCGACCTGGAACCCGGTGATTTCGTGCATTCATTCGGTGACGTTCATTTATACAACAATCATTTTGAACAGGCTCACCTTCAACTGTCCCGAACGCCATTCCCCTTGCCGCAAATGAGGATCAACCCCGCCGTAAAGGATATTTTTGATTTTACATTCGAGGATTTTGAATTGTTGAATTATGAATCACATCCTGCGATAAAGGCGCCGGTGGCGGTATAGCAAATGGCAAATGCAGAATATTGAATGTAGAATGTAAAAGGCGAAGTGACTTTGGGATTCTTACAGTTTTCGTAATCCGTAAAAATTAATCATATGGAAACTGGAAAACTCAAATACGACCTGGAAGACAGGTTGGTAAGATTCGCATGTATTTGCCTTGATGTTTGTGATTTACTGCCCAATACCAGGGCAGGCCAGAACCTGGAATATCAGCTTTCAAAAAGTGGTACTGCTCCTGCCCTGATGTATGGAGAGGCGCAGGCGGCCGAAAGTCGCGCTGATTTTATTCACAAAATGAAACAGGCTTTAAAAGAGCTTCGGGAATCAAGGGTCAATTTGAGGATCATTAAGGAAAAACCCCTGGTTAAAGCTGAAAAAGTTGAAATCACTTTTAAAGAAGCCAATGAATTAGTTGCTATTTTTACAACCAGTATTGAAACAGCAAAGAAGAACTTTAAGAAATAATGCTGATCAACTTTTACATTTAGTATTTTACATTTATTATTCTTCGGTTAAAAATGCTTATTTCCCTAATCGTAGCGGCGGCTGAGAACAACATCATCGGTAAGGACAACCAACTCGTCTGGCACCTTCCCAATGACATGAAATTCTTCAAGAACACCACCTGGGGCATGCCCGTCATCATGGGTCGCAAGACCTATGAAGCCGTTGGCAAGCCTTTTCCGGGCCGGATCAATATCATCGTCAGCCGGCAGGCGGATTGGAAGGTGGATGGGGCCGTCGTGGTCCGTGACCTCGAAGAGGCCAGGCTGAAGGCCGAAGAAACGAATTGCCGCGAAGCCTTCATCATCGGGGGCGGGGATATCTACCGGCAGGCGATCGAACGGGCCGATAAGATCTACATCACCCGGGTTCACGCCCAATTAGAAGGAGATACTTCGTTCCCGGTCATCGATGCCGATAAATGGAAACAAACCTTCAACCAGGATTTTCCTGCGGATGAAAAACACGCTTACCCATATTCTTTTCAAACCTGGGAAAGGATCTGATCCGGGATCCGCCATTCATCATTTTCCCGATCCGTATCTTTACCCGTCCCGCCGAATAAAAAGGCGAACCGGTTTCGATGTATTCTTCTTTTCAACTGGCACTGAAATATCTTCACTATTACGTCACCGCTTCCAATGGAAAAGGACATGGCATCCATTCGCCTTTTGTCTTTTCATTCATCACGAAAGTGCTTCGGGATAAGACCCGCTACCCGGATTACGAGAAGGTGGAAGCCCTTCGCCTGGAATTATTGAAGAATGACCTGGAGATCGAAGTGGAGGATCACGGCGCGGGATCCTCCCTCATCAAAACCAAAAAAAGAAAGATCTCCGGCATCGCCCGGTCCTCACTCAAATCGGCCAAATACGCCCAGCTCCTGTATAGCATCGTGAAAGTCTACCGCCCTGTGACCATGATCGAGTTGGGGACCTCACTGGGCACTACGGCGGCCTACCTCGCCCTGGCCAACCCGGAGGCAAAACTCCATACACTGGAAGGTGCCCCTGCCGTGGCTGAATTGGCTAAAGACCATTTCCGGCGTTTGTCCCTGGCGAATATCGAATTGCATATCGGTCGGTTCAGCGACACCCTGCCAGGCCTGCTGGGTAAGGTAGATGCTCCCGACCTGGTATTCATTGACGGTCACCACCTCAAAGCCCCGACACTGGATTATTTTGAGCAATTGCTCAGGGTTGCGAAATCCACCACCCTTTTCATCTTTGACGACATTCACTGGAGTGCTGAAATGGAAGAGGCCTGGCAGATCATCAAGCGTCATACAAGGGTCACGCTCACCATCGACCTGTTTTTCGTCAGCCTGGTGTTCATAAATACTGATATCAATCATAAACAGCACTTCACCATACGATTTTAATTTTTCCTAACTTAGCCGCACAATTGCTTATATGAAAATTGGTGTCTTAAAAGAACCTTCCCCCGAAACACGCATCTCCTTATTACCCGAACATATCGCCATCCTGAAAAAGTGGAATGTGGAAGCCGTCATTGAGCATGGCGCAGGATACAATGCCGCCGCCGATGACGATAAATATGTACAGGCCGGAGCCGCTGTCGCCTCCCGGTCGGAGATCCTGGGTTCAGCAGATGTGGTCTTGTCCATCAATCCATTGTCTGATGCCGATATCTCCGCGGTGAAAAAAGCCGCGGTGGTCCTGGGTGTCTACCAGCCGCTTTTCAACGGTTCCATGATCCGCAACTGGGCTGAGAAGGGGATCACGCTTTTCAGTATGGACATGCTCCCGCGCACAACAAGAGCGCAAAGCATGGATGTGCTGAGCAGCCAGGCTAATATCGCCGGCTACAAAGCGGTATTACTGGCCGCCAATCTTTTCCCGAAATATTTTCCCATGTTCATGACCGCCGCGGGCAGTATACCTCCGGCCAAAATGCTGATACTCGGGGCCGGTGTCGCCGGATTGCAGGCCATCGCCACCGGTAAGCGTTTAGGCGCTGTCGTGGAAGTGTTCGATACCCGCCCGGCGGTGAAAGAGGAAGTGATGAGCCTGGGCGCCAAATTCGTGGAAGTGGAAGGCGCGGCCGATGCCAGCAAGGCGGGCGGATACGCGGTGGAGCAAACGGAGGAATTCATGCAAAGGCAAAAGGCCAAGATCGCGGAAAGCGTGGCCAAGGCCGATATCGTGATCACTACTGCGCAGATCCCCGGGAAGAAAGCCCCGGTGCTGATCACCACGGAAATGATGCAGGCCATGAAGAACGGTTCTGTGATCATCGACCTGGCCGCGGCAACCGGAGGGAATACCGAACTGACAAAAAATGAGGAAACGGTCCTACACCAGGGTGTCAAGATCGTCGGTAACTCCCGGCTGCCTTCGGGCATGCCGAGCGACGCCAGTAAGCTCTATGGCAAGAATATCCTGAATTTCCTGCAACTCATGGTCACCAAGGAAGGACAGTTGAACCTGAACTTTGATGACGACCTGGTCAAGGGAACCTGTATCGCTTATAATGGCGCGATCACCAACGAACGAATAGTACAATTACTCACAGCTAAAAGCTAATCTAACACTTGCCTGCCGGCAGGCAGGGCTAACAGCTCATTATACACCAACTGAATAAAACGAATTTCATGGAAAATGTCCTCAACTGGATCACGGCCAACCAACAGATCATCTATATCGTGGTACTGATGATCTTCGTGGGTATTGAAGTGATCGGCCGTGTGCCCAGTGTTTTACATACCCCACTGATGAGCGGCGCCAATGCCATCCATGGCGTGGTGATCATCGGCGCCATCATCGTGATGGGAAAAGCGGAAACAGACAATTACCTGGCCCTGGTCCTGGGTTTTTTGGCGGTGATACTGGGAACGCTGAACGTAGTGGGTGGGTTTGTGGTGACAGATCGGATGCTGGAAATGTTCAAGAAGAAAAAATAAACACGTATTGCACGATCGAATCTCGTGGGAATCAAAAAATAACAAATGGAACTGAATCTTTTAACCCTTTGCTACCTCATAGCCAGCATCACCTTTATCCTGGGATTGAAAATGTTATCCAATCCTGCTACGGCTCGTAAGGGTAACCTGGTTGCGGCAGCCGGGATGACCATCGCCATCGCGGGGACGATCTTTTTGTATGAGCAGGACGGGGAGAAATTGCATAATTACGCCTGGATATTCGGCGGACTGGCCATCGGTGGCATAATCGGCACACTGGCCGCCCGTAAAGTGAAGATGACGGCGATGCCTGAAATGGTGAGCCTCTTCAATGGCATGGGTGGCGCCTGCGCGGCCCTGATCTCCCTGGTGGAATTCAACCATCTGTCAAAACAATTAGCAGCGAACGAGGTGGAGATCAGTGCGGTACAACCCACGGTCCTCATCATCGTATTGGGCCTGCTCATCGGGTCCGTTTCTTTCGCGGGCAGTATGGTCGCCTGGGGAAAACTAAATGGCAGAGTGAAAGACTTCAGTTTCACCGGGCAGAATATTCTCAACCTCTTGATCCTGCTGGTTGCCATTGTAGCCGGAGTCATCCTGGTATTGAATCCCGGCCAGCCATTATTATTATATGCGATCCTCGGTCTTGCACTTATATACGGTGTGATGTTCGTGATGCCCATCGGAGGCGCCGACATGCCCGTGGTGATCTCCCTGTTGAACTCCTTCACTGGTGTGGCCGCGGCCTGCGGCGGATTCCTCTATGATAATAAAGTGATGCTGACCGGTGGTATCCTGGTCGGTGCGGCCGGGACACTCCTGACGATCTTGATGTGCAAGGCCATGAACCGCTCTTTGCAAAACGTCTTGATCGGTTCATTCGGTGGCCATAAAACGGCGGCGGTTGCCGGTGGTAAACAGCAGGGCGCTTATAAGGAGATCAGTCTGAGTGATGCAGCCATGGTGATGAGCTACGCAAACAAGGTGATGGTGGTCCCGGGTTACGGTTTGGCCGTTGCGCAGGCCCAGCACGTTTGCCATGAGCTGGAGAAGATACTGGAAGAGAAAGGGGTTGAAGTGAAATACGCGATCCATCCCGTTGCCGGACGTATGCCCGGTCATATGAATGTGCTGCTCGCAGAAGCGGATGTCAGTTATGACAAGCTGATGGAAATGGAACACGCCAATGATGAATTCAAGACCTGCGACGTGGTGCTGATCCTCGGCGCCAATGACGTGGTGAATCCCGCAGCCAAGAATGATCCCGCCTCACCGATCTACGGTATGCCCATACTGGAAGTGGAACTGGCCAAGACCGTCATCGTCAATAAACGCAGCATGAAACCCGGTTACGCCGGTATCGAGAACGACCTGTTCTTCCAACCCAAGACCTCCATGCTTTTCGGCGACGCCAAGAAAGTATTGCAGGACCTTTGCGCAGAGGTGAAGACGGTTTAAATTTTCATGTCCTTCATGAGAATCATAATTGGCCTGACCTTCATGTTATTGGCCATCACGGTCAGGGGCCAGAACCTTTTCGCCAACCCGGGTTTTGAAGACATCAATAATTGTGTGGAATATCATGCCGACTGTGCACCGGAGGCCTGGTTCAATATTCCGGCCACCAATTTCCTCGTCAAAGGACGGATGGCCCCCAAGCCGGTCCTGGGGAATATGGTTCTGCTGGTTCCCGTATCCAGTGTCTTGCCTGGTTTTCGGAATAAACGCCGTTTCGTTTACACCCTGCTGGCCTGCCCTTTACAGCGGGATATAGAATATGCTTTGTCTTTTTTTATCCATACGGGCGGACGGCTTTTTGAAAAACTCGACTTTTATTTTACCGATACCGAACCCACGTTGGGCAGTTTCAATGTCTCAGGCAGATCTCCTTCTTTCAGCATTACCCCTGCGGATATTGATGACGATTATAAAATGGGCTGGAAACATGTGAAGCGGGTCTTCAAAGCGGAGAAAGGCATGCGGTACTGCGTGATCGGGAATTTTTCAAGCCTTGATGCCGAGATCGGGATGAAAGAATCGATGAACTCCAGCGGCGACATTTTTTATTTCCTGGATGAAATGGTTTTGAAACCGGTGAACGCTCTGCCGGTATGTTCCGGTTATGCCGAGAATATCAAATTGGCCTATGCGCAGAATTTCCGGCATTCAGATGATGTCAAGGTGATCCGGGATACCGTACCCTTGAAAAAACTGAGGGTTGTAACCGATACCATTGCCATTCCCGCTGTCTTCTTTAATGTGGATAGTGATGAAATGGCACCAGGCATCTTTCCGGTTTTGGATAGCGCTATTACAAGGATCATCTCGGGAAATGTAACAAAGATCGAAGTCTACGGGCATACGGACAGTACCGGATCTCCAAAAAGAAACAGGGAATTATCCATGCTCAGGGCCGGCGCGGTAAAAAAATACCTTTCCGATAGAATGCCACAGTTCCCCGGGCAATGGCTGGTCGAGGGCAGGGCTCATCTTTTCCCTGTAGCGGGCAATGCTACCGAAGCGGGAAGGAGGAGGAACAGGAGGGTAGAGATCATCTTAACGACCCTGTCTTATCAATAGCAGATGGAGAGAATGTTTAGGATCAGGGAAAGACCAGGATGACTTTTCCGGATCGGGTAATCTGGTTCTGAGTTAATTCGCCAAAAATGTTCTTTTCATCATTTCGCCTTCCCGGTTAAACCATTTACATACCCCCATTCCCGTTTATTTGCGATATTTTTAATTTGCTAATGGCCATCATGGAACTCCCTGAACAATTAATAGCATCCCTGAAAAATATACCCGGCTTCGAGGAAGCTGCCTTTAAAGCCGTGCATGAATCCGGTGAACAGATCACTTCAGTCAGGCTCAATTCAAATAAAATATTCAATATTCAATATTCAATATTAAATGGGCATCAAGACCGGGTTCCCTGGAGCACCCAAGGTTATTATTTACCCCGGCGCCCCAGCTTCACACTCGATCCGCAGTTCCATGCCGGCGCCTATTATGTGCAGGAAGCCAGCAGCATGTTCCTGGAGCAGGCATTGAAGCAAACCATTGACCTTGAGAAGCGGTTGAAAATACTGGACCTCTGTGCAGCCCCGGGTGGAAAATCAACTTTGATCCAATCGCTGATCACGGAGGACAGCCTGCTCGTGAGCAATGAGGTCATCAAGGCCCGGGTGAATGTACTGGCGGAGAACATGACGAAATGGGGAAGCGGCAATGTGATCGTTACCAACAACGATCCGAAGGATTTTCAGCGGCTGGAAAAATATTTTGATGCGATCGTTGTGGATGCTCCCTGCAGCGGCAGCGGCCTCTTCCGTAAGGATCCGGATGCCATTGCGGAGTGGAGTGAGAATAACGTGGCGCTCTGCGGACAGCGACAGCAAAGGATACTGACGGATGTACTGCCGGCCCTGAAAGAAGGAGGCGTGTTGGTCTATTCCACCTGTTCCTATTCCCTGCGGGAGGATGAGGATATTTCAGAATGGCTGGTGATGGAAATGGATCTGGAAAGCCTGGCATTGGAATTGGATCCGCAATGGGGGATCATAGAAACAAGATCTGCCCGCTGCGGTGCAAACGGATACCGGTTCTATCCTGATCGGCTGAAAGGGGAAGGCTTTTTCATTGCCGCTTTCCGGAAAAAAAATACAGGCGGACATGAATGGCGCTCCGGAAGAGCGAATAAACGCCCGGATACGGTCTCACAAAAAGAGATCGATACCATCGCGCCTTTCCTCAACCGGGCTGATGGACTTTTTTTCATCCGCCAGGGAGATGAACTGATCGCGATGCCGGATTCGTTGAAACAAGATCTGGCTGTGATACAGGATGCATTGTATATCAAAAAAGCGGGGGTGAAGATCGGACAAGTGATACGGACCGACCTGGTGCCGGATCATGAGCTGGCGCTGAGCAACCTGATCAACCCATCGGTCGATCGAATTGATGTTGACCTGGAAACAGCCCTTCAATATCTGCGAAAAGAGGAGTTGAAGATCAAGTGTAGCGGTACAGGCTGGCACCTGGTCTGTTATCAGCAATTGCCGCTGGGTTGGGTGAAGATCCTGCCCAACCGCGTGAACAATTACTATCCTTCCGCATGGCGTATTCTTAACAAGTAATTAGCCACCCATCCAACATTTTTACGCATCTTTGCACCGAAAAAAAGGCAGATGAAGCGTTATCTATTTCTCCTGTTGTCCTTGCCCCTGGTTTCTTTGGCCCAGAACAAAATGTTACTGGCAGAAGGGAGTTCCCCCGGTCTTTACCTAACCCATACCGTAGCCCCGAAAGAGAATTTTTACAGTATCGGCCGGTTATATAATATCAGTCCGAAAGAGATCGCTCCGTTCAATAAACTGGCCCTGGAAAAAGGGCTCAGCCTGGGACAGGTCTTGAAAATTCCGTTGACATCCGGCAATTTCATGCAGGAAGGTTCACCGGGAGCCGATGAAGCATTGATACCGGTCTATCATACCGTGAAGGAGAAAGAAGGTTTATACCGGATCAGCATGAATTACAATAAGGTCCCGGTTGATAAGCTGAAACAATGGAACAGGATCAGCGGGGATGGGTTGAGTAATGGCGCCAACCTGATCGTTGGTTATCTCAGGGTGAAGAAAGACCAGTCTGCATTGGCCGCCAGCCAGGCGGTACAGGCGGTTGCCGTTGATCAGCAGCCGGTAGCGAAAATCGAACAGGCGCCGGTGATCAAGGAAACCGAATTGAAAAAAGCGGAGCCGGTCAAAGAAGTAGTGACTCCTGTCGTTAAGGAACCGGTGCCGGAGGTGAAAAAACAGGAACCAGTCAGTGAAGTGATCACCCCGGTCGTTAAAGAAAAGAAAGAAGAAGCGGTCAAGCCGGTCATCAATAATGAAAGGCCGCCCGTTGATTTCAACGGAGGCCTGTTTAAGCCGACTTTTGATGCACAAACTAAGGGTGGCGCGCTTCAGCAACAGGATGGCATGGCCGGCGTTTTCAAAAGCACCAGTGGATGGCAGGATGGAAAATATTATTGCCTTCACAATGCATTGTCACCGGGTACCATCATCAGGATCACCAATGGTGCAACCGGCAAATCGGTCTATGCCAAGGTATTGGATGTCATCCCCGATATCAAACAAAATGACGGTTTGCTGATTCGCATCAGTAATGCCGCCGCCAGTGAACTCGGCGCAGGCGAAACGAATTTCAATTGTTCCATTCATTATTCAAAATAAACGATCATGCAAAAAAAGTTTTTATCGGGCTTTTTTGTTTTGGCTGTCTTGCCAGGCCTGGCTCAGGAAACGCTCAGTAAGGCGGAGGTGATGGGATTGCCAACCCGGTTCACGGTTGAAAAGACGATTGCCGCCACGCCGGTAAAGAACCAGGCAATTACCGGTACCTGTTGGTGTTTTTCCACGGTTTCCCTGGTGGAAAGCCAGTGCCTCAGAAAGAACCTGGGAACATTCGACATCAGCGAGATGTTCGAGGTCAGGAATATTTACATTGAAAAAGCGAAGAATTATATCCTCCGCCAGGGACATACCCAGTTTGGCGAGGGTGGACTGGGACATGATCTGATCAGGGCCATCGTTACGTACGGCGCCGTACCCGAAGCGGAGTACAGCGGACTGAAAGGAAAAGAGAAGAATCACAATCACATGAACCTGGTTCCCGCCCTGAAGAAATACCTCGATTCGATCCTGAACAGGAGGCCTGTTCCACTGGATTGGATCATCGGTTATACGGCGATACTCGATCGGGAACTAGGTGCTGTACCCTCCAGTTTTACCTACCGCGGAAATACCTATACCCCAAAGACCTTTGCAACGGAAGTACTCAAATTCGATCCCGGTGAATATGTCAATATCACGTCATTCACCCATCACCCTTACTATGCTCCCTTTGTCCTGGAAGTGCCGGATAATTTCAGCAATGGCGCTTATTATAATATTCCTTTGAACGAGATGATGCAACTGACCAGGGATGCATTAAGGTCGGGTTATACCGTGATGTGGGATGCGGATGTGAGTAACGACGGCTTCATGCAGAAAATGGGTGTGGCCATTCATCCGGATACTGTGACTGCGCCTCAAAAACCAACCACCCTCCGTGCGGTTCGGGAAAGGATATTACGGAACCAACAGGCCCAACAGAAGCAACCTGTCGACGGCCAATTGGCGGTCAATAATGCGAATGCCAACCCGGGAAATAAAACTGAGCCTAACAAGGCAAACAATGTGGCTACCGAACCGGTCAAAGAGGGCACCTGGGATGCCGAATTGCGCCAGGACCTGTTTGAGAACCTGACGACGCAGGACGATCACCTGATGCATATCACCGGCATCACGAAAACCCCCGACGGGAAGTCTTTTTTCCAGGTCAAGAATTCCTGGGGCGAAGTGGGGCCTGGCAAGGGCTATATCAATGTTTCCGAAGCTTATTTCGCGATCAATACGATCAGTCTCATCGTTCCGAAAGCAGCGCTGAGCAAACCCTTACTGGATAAGTTGGGAATAAAATAAAACTATGGCATGCGGATAAAAAACGCCCGGAACCGGGCGTTTTTTATTTTTCGAAACGATAACCCCTTAAGAATTCCTCTACACTCATTTTCTTCTTCCCTTCGAGTTGCACTTCAGTTACTGAAATATAACCGTCGATCGCTGCGAAGCGGAGGAAGGTCTTCTGGTCCGTTTCATATTCGCCGTGTGAGATCAGCGGGGTGGTCGCCTGGGGCAATTGTGCAGCCAGGATCTTCAGTTTCTTGTCCTGTAGCTGGGTGAATGCACCGGGGTAAGGGGAGAGTCCGCGTATCAGGTTAAACACTTCCTGTACGGGCCGGTACCAGTTGATATGACAGGTTTCGGTAAAGATCTTGGGGGCGTGGTGAAGCGTTAAATGGTCATGGGCGATCAGGGAAAGCTGGGGTTTCTCCTTTAAGGTTCCGGCTGCGATCCCCTGAACCGTCTTCCATAACAGCTCTGCACCCACTTCTTTCATGATATCGTGCAGTTCTCCGGCGGTCTCCTGTTCATAGATGGGTATCTTCTCCTGGAGTAAAATATCGCCTGTGTCGATCTCATGCTGCAGTTTGAAAGTAGTGACCCCGGTCTCTTTTTCGCCATTGATGATGGCCCAGTTGATGGGAGCGGCGCCCCGGTATTGGGGTAATAAGGAACCATGGAGGTTGATGGTTCCCATTGGAGGCATGTTCCAAACCACCTCGGGTAACATGCGAAAAGCCACCACAACCTGGAGGTCGGCCTGCAAAGACCGGAGCTGATCCAGGAATTCGGGGTCCTTTAATTTTTCGGGCTGAAGGAGGAACAGGCCCTTTTTCAGTGCATATTCTTTGACGGCGCTGTGTTGCAGCTTCAAGCCGCGTCCGGCGGGTTTGTCGGGTGAGGTGACCACGCCAGCGATATTGGATCCGTTCTCCACTAATTTTTTCAGGGAGGCCACGGCGAATTCGGGGGTGCCCATGAATACGATCTTTGGTTCCATTCCTGAAAATAGTTTTAGCGTAGATGCAATTTACTGAGGCAGGCTTAAAGCTTATTCAAAATCTTCGTATAATAAATACTTCCTCCGGATCATTTTGAATTCGGCGAGGCCGGGTTCCCAGGTCTTACGGATCTCTTCTTCTGTCTTGCCCAGGATGATCTGTTGCATCAACTGATCGTTGCCCGATAGTTTATGGAAGAAATTATTCTTCAGGAAGAAGCTGTCCTTGCCGGGAAATTGCCGGTAGGCTTCCAGCAGGTATCTCAGCTGGATGCGGTTATCCATTTTCTTCAATACTTCTTCGGTGGTCCCGCCCAGGTTCCATCCAAAGCATTTCAACCCGAAGCATTTACTGCTTTTCGCCCCGGCATTGGGCATGGGTGTGAAACTGAACCCTTTGTCGGGTAAGGCCGGATGACCGATGTACTGGAAAGGTTTATCCGTTCCCCGGCCTTCACTCAGCACCGTGCCTTCAAAGAAACAGGTAGAAGGGTAGAGGTAGATGCTCTGCATTTCCTTGAGGTTGGGCGAGGGGTTGACCGGTAAGGTATATTTGGTACGGTGGTCGTAATTCTTGCATTTGATCACCTGGATATGAAAGGGGGTATCGGCCGAAGGTTCCGTGGTGATGTTATAGGCATTGATGGCATTGGCCAGGGGTGAGAGCCATTTCTCTCCGGCCAGCATCATGGCGTATTCCCCGATGGTCATTCCGTAAACGATCGGAACCGGTTGCATGCCGATGAAACTTTTGAATCTCAACTCCAGCACCGGTCCGTCTACATAGAACCCGTTGGGGTTTGGCCTGTCTAGGATCATCAGCGGCTTGTGATTCTCCAGGGCCGCTTCCAGGTAATATTGGAGGGAGGAGATGAAGGTATAGAACCTGACACCCACATCCTGTATGTCGAAAAGCAGGACATCAACTCCTTCCAGGTCCTCTTTAGTGGGTTTTTTATGATCACCGTATAGGCTGATGACAGGAATGCCGGTCCTGGCATCGATCGCGTTGTTTACTTTTTCTCCGGCATCGGCATTACCCCTGAAACCGTGTTCAGGGCCGAATATCTTCACCACTTTGATCCCGCTTTTAATCAGGGTGTCGACGAGGTGGGTGCCTTTCACCTGGCTGGTGGGATTTGCGAAAACAGCCACCGTCTTGCCTTTGAGCAAGGGCAGGTAGACATTCATCCGTTCGGCGCCGGTGATCACGGCTGGTTGGCCCTGAGTCTGGGCGATGTTTTGACCGGTTAAGACGAAACAACCGAGCAGGGTCAGGGCCACGCAAAACGATAATTTGTTCATGGGCCAAATTTCACTAAAACTTTTCATTTTGAATTGATATTATATGGTAATTTGCACCCGTTTCAGCAAATCTCATCTTCTATTCTTCACTATTATTAGATCAGAAAAGCCGGAAAAGCGTCCCGATCCGCATCGGGATACGAAGCTAAGAACTCCGGCAGCAAAGGTTGCCGGAAACCCGGATGAACGGGAGCCTATTATTTTAATCAGTAAAAAAGACAAACATGCAACAAGTTAAAGAAGGAGATGTAGTACGGGTACATTACACCGGAAAATTAACCAGCGGAGAACAATTTGATTCTTCCGCCGGAAGGGAACCATTGGAATTCACCGTTGGCGCGGGCCAGATGATCAAGGGATTCGATGCCGCCATGCCGGGAATGACCCTGGGAGAAAAAAAGACGATCAATATCGCCCCGGAGGATGCCTATGGGCCGAGGAATGAAGATGCGATCATCCAGTTCCCCAAAGAAAATGTACCTGCCGAAATGGTCCTAGAGCCAGGTATGCCCCTCACCTTAAGTAACCAGCAAGGCCAGCCGGTTCCGGTGATCGTGCTGGAGATCACGGATGAAGTGGTGATCATGGATGCCAATCATTTCCTGGCCGGCCAGGAACTTGTTTTTGACATTGAACTGGTGGAGATCGTCTGAGTAATAAGTACTAAGTAATAAGTTTAAGCAGGCAGTCTGGATGAATCCAGGCTACCTGCTTTTTTATTCAGGATAAGACCATCCCGGTTCATGATTTCCTGCTGTACCACCAGCCCAGCCACAATCCGACCAATCCCCAGCTTGCCAGGTTATCCAGCAATTCCGGTTTAATAACATCCCAGTGTGTATGCATCCAGATATGTCCGTTGTACCAGACAAACAGGAAACAAATGATCCCAAAAGTCAAGGTAGTACTGAATACCGCTCCAAAACTTTTATTGCCCAGCCTCCCGATCACCACACAGCAAAGCCAGATACAGACCAGGCAGACCAGGAAGGCCCTGATGATCTGCATCATCATGTTTGATTTATAGGATTGAACATACGAAATCGATATCCAGGGCTTTCCCTGCAGATTCTTATCCAATTCTTCCATGGCCTTTCGGTCTGAACCCGGTGGCAGGTGCGGAAGGCTATATTGCCCGTCTTCCTTAAGTGATTTGGAGATCGCCTGGATCAGGGTGTCCTGGGCGGGCGTATATTTATACGCTTTCTCATGGAAATTGAATAATGTCCAGGACAAAGACTGCCAGGCGAATAGCAGGATCGCGCCTACCAGGGTGCCAATGATGATTTTTTTCATATCGTGGGGTTTTGGTGAAAAGAGCGAAAAAATAGAAATTTTGTTTGGGAAAAGCAAGGGTTAAATGACGATCGGCCATGGGTAAAAACAAAGGGAATCTTTTACAAATTGCAATTTGTCTGTTGCCTATTTCAAGTAAGTTTGTATAAATATTCAGCCCATGATCCAGATCAGCCAGGATACCATTGCCGAACGCTTCATGCGTTATGTTCAGGTAGATACCCAGAGCGACCCCACCAGCAACGCCCATCCCACCACGGAGAAACAAAAGGACCTCAGTAAAATGCTGTTGCGGGAGCTTTATGGCATGGGCATCACCCAGGTAGAGACCGATGAATTCGGTTATGTATATGCCACCATCCCTTCCAACAGCGATAAGAAAGACATTCCCGTCATTTGTTTTTGCGCTCATGTGGATACGGCGCCCGATTGCAGCGGAACCAACGTAAAACCCATCCTTCACCGGTATTATGACGGACAGGATATTGTTCTGCCGGATGACCCGTCATTGGTACTCCGCGTCATCGATTCCCCTTACCTGAAACACCATCTCAACAGCGGTGTCATCACCGCGAGCGGATTGACCTTATTGGGTTCGGATGATAAAAGCGGCGTGGCGGCGATCATGGAAGCGGCTTTGTTCTTCATGCAGAATCCGGTGGTGAAACATGGCACCATCAGGATCCTCTTCACCCCGGATGAGGAAGTGGGACAGGGTACGGCGAAAGTGGATATGCAGAAGCTGGGCGCTCAGTTCGGATACACCCTGGACGGCGGGGAAGCCGGCAGCCTCGAAGATGAGACCTTCAGCGCCGATGGCGCCACGATCACCATCAACGGGGTCATTACCCATCCGGGTTATGCCAAGGATAAAATGATCAATGCCCTGAAAGTGGCCGGCGCCGTTCTGGAAGCTTTGCCCAAGACGGAATGGAGCCCGGAGACCACCGAGGCCAAGGAAGGATTCGTCCACCCGGTCTCCATGAACGGCATCGCTGAAAAAGCGACGATCCAGTTCATCGTCAGGGATTTCACCCTGGCCGGTTTGAAGGCACATCACCAGCGATTGAAGCAGATCGCCGCTGAAACCGTAGCCCGGTATCCGGGGGTCACCATGGATTACCAGGCTACCGAGCAATACCGGAATATGAAAGAAGTACTGGACTGTTGTCCGCATGTGGTCGCTTATGCCGAAGAAGCCATTCAACGCGCCGGCCTTACCGTGAAAAAGGAAAGCATCCGCGGAGGAACCGATGGAAGCCGCTTCAGTTATATCGGGATGCCCTGTCCTAATCTCTTCACTGGCATGCAGAACATCCACAGCAAACTGGAATGGATCGGTACGAAGGATATGGCCAAGGCGGCCGAGACCATCGTTCACCTGGCCATGATCTGGGAGGAGAAAGGTTGAAGGTTGAAGGTTGATGGTTGATGGTTGATGGTTGATGGTTGATGGTTGATGGTTGATGGTTGATGGTTGATGGTTGATGGTTGAGTTTTGGGATGGCAAGTTATATATTCCTTGATCTCCGCACTAAACCTCCTAAACCTCCTAAACCCCCTAAACCTCCTAAACTTTCTAAACCTTCTTAAATAAAATAGCTATCTTAAAGTAAAATTTATCATCATGGAATATTTAAAAGAATACTGGTGGGTCATTATCCTCGTATTTGCCTTCCTGGGTTGTTTTGTAACCATCAACCAGGGGTTCATCGGTGTGGTGACCATGTTCGGTAAATATCGCCGGATCCTGCGCCCGGGTTTGAATTTCAAGATCCCGTTCCTGGAACAGATATTTAAGAAAGTAAGTATACAGAACCGCTCTGTGGAACTCGAGTTTCAGGCTGTTACGGTTGACCAGGCGAATGTTTATTTCAAGTCCATGCTGTTATACTCGGTGATCAATGTGGATGAAGAGACCATCAAGAACGTCGCCTTTAAGTTCATCAGCGATAAGGACTTCATGCAAGCCCTGATCCGAACCGTGGAAGGCAGCATCCGCGCCTTCGTGGCGACGAAGAAACAGGCCGAAGTGCTGAATGTGCGACGTGATATCGTGGAGAATGTGAAAGAGCAGGTGGATGTTTCCCTGGAAGCCTGGGGTTATCATCTCCAGGACCTTCAGATCAACGACATCACGTTTGATGAAGCCATCATCACCAGCATGAGCAAGGTGGTGGCCAGTAATAACCTGAAGGCAGCCGCCGAGAACGAAGGACAGGCCTTATTGATCACCAAGACCAAGGCTGCCGAAGCTGAAGGTAATGCCATCAAGATCGCCGCGGAAGCCGAAAGGCAGGCCGCCCAATTGCGCGGACAGGGCGTGGCCCTCTTCCGGGAAGAAGTGGCCAAGGGGATGAGCCAGGCCGCTGAACAAATGAAGCAGGCCAACCTGGATACCAATGTGATCCTTTTCAGCATGTGGACGGAAGCCATCAAGAATTTCGCGGAATACGGCAAGGGCAATGTGATCTTCCTCGACGGCAGCAGCGAAGGCATGGAGAAGACCATGCGGCAGATCATGGCCATGCAACAGATGGGTGGGAAATCATGAAGTTGAAGGTTGAAGGTTGAAAGTTATCGGGCTCAAAGTTGAGCCCCTTTTTTTTGCTTGCCCGGTCTCCATGATCGGTATCTGTATCGGACAACGGTAAGATTAACATTTCCTTAGAGTGATAACTTCGATTTGTTTCGTTTCATTGCAGTTGGTACCAGGCTTTGGCACAATTATAGAAGCTTGATCCATAAACCTAAAACCGGCAATTATGTTCGATATTCTTTTGCAGACCGATACGGCAGGAGCTTCAAAAGCCATGGCTTCCCAGGTGGAATCGGTATGGGGCGTACTCGTAAAAGGGGGCGTTTTGATGATCCCCCTGATGGCTTTGCTGGCGGTGGCCATCTTCTTTTTCATTGAGCGGCTGATCGCCATCCGGAAGGCGGCCCGGATCGAGGATAATTTCATGAACATCATCCGCGATCATATCGTCAATGGCAACATCACCGCGGCCCGCAGCCTGGCCAAGAATACCAATAACCCGGTCGCCCGCATTATCGACAAGGGCATTCTGCGCATCGGCAAACCCATTGATGCCATTGAAAAGAGCATGGACAATGTGGGAGTACTTGAAATGTACAGTATGGAAAAGAACCTGTCCATCCTGTCCATCATTTCCAGGATAGCGCCACTGTTCGGGTTCCTGGGTACCATCATCGGGATGTTGTCGCTTTTCAAAGGCATTGCCTCCACATCGGAATACACTCCCAATACGATCGCGGACGGGATCTATATCAAGATGATCACTTCAGCCACGGGGCTGATCATCGGGATACTCACCTACCTGGGGTACAGTTACCTCAATGCGCAGATCAGGCGGGTGGAAAATAAGATGGATGCGGCGAGCGCCGAATTCATCGATATCCTGCAGGAGCCGACAAAGTAATTATAAATTTTAAATTGTGAATTTTGAATTCTGGACAAGGCAAAGGTTTATAAGCTCAATTCAAAATTTAAAATTCAGCATTCAAAATAATCAAGAGTGAGCTTAAGAAAAAAATTCAAGGAAGACCAGGCTGAAGTGGATACCGGTCCGTTGAACGATATCCTGTTCATCCTCATGTTCTTCTTCCTCATCATCTCCACACTGGCGAATCCCAATGTGATCAAGATGAGCAACCCTAAAGCGAAAAGCGATACAAAAGCGAAGCAAAGCGTGATCGTGAGCATTGATAAGAACAGGACGGTCTATATCGGCCAGCAACGCATCGTCTTCGACTCGCTGGAATCCTCATTGAAATCCCATATTCATTCCGGGGACAGCATAAAGCCCGCAGTCGTCATCAACGCCGATTCTCTGGTGGCCTGGAAGGATATCGTTAAGATCATGAGCGTGGCCAAAAAACTCGGAGCAACCACTTCGGCATCGGTGAGCAATCAATAAGCCAGTTTGATCATCCTCTCCCTGCCATAAAGATCTTTCCTGATCTCGATCTGTTTGAAGTCTGGTTTAAAAAGAGTTGCGACTTCTTCTGCATGAGTGGCATCCACCTCCAGGTAAACCGACCCCGTTTTTTTCAGATGCTCGAGGCAAAAAGCGGCGATCCGTCTGTAAAAGATGCAAGGATCATCCTCCGGAACAAACAGGGCAGTATGCGGTTCAAAATCCACGACATGCTTATCCAGTTTATCTTTTTCAGACAGTGGGATATAAGGCGGGTTACTGATGATGATATCGAATTTCGGTAATATCGGCCATTGAGAGGATCTCAGAAAATCCATTTTCACTAATTGTATCTCGGCATGATGGGTATGTGCATTTTCCCTGGCCAGGTCCAGGGCGTCCTGGCTGATATCAAGCGCCGTCACCTGGCTTCCGGGCAGGTTTTTTTTCAGGGTGATGGCGATACAGCCACTGCCGGTTCCTATATCCAGTATGGACAATCTCGAATGTTTCTCCGTTCCCCCCGATTGATTGACACGGTAGATATTTGTTTTAAAGTCCCTGAGTACCCAGTCAGCCAGTTCCTCGGTCTCCGGCCTGGGGATCAGTACCTGTTCGTTCACTTTGTATTTCAGGTGATGGAACCAGCATTCCCCCAATACATATTGTACCGGTTTGTGTTCCCTTAACTCAGTTAAGGCCCTGTTCAATTCATCCAGGGTGACCGGATCGATCCCGGTATTCGGATTGATCAGCAATCCGGCCTTTTTGATCCCGGCGATCGATTCGAAGACCAGGTCGGTTATGACGGTGGCTTCAGAAAGTTCATAAAGGTCCTGCAGTTTCAACAGGAATTCCCGGTATAGTTCTTTTGCGGTCATCAAAGCAAACATAGTTTATTTTCGGATGCGTACTTTTGCAGTCTGAATACCGACGAACGATATATGCATCGCTGCCTGCAACTGGCCCGCCTTGGAGCCGGAAGGGTAGCGCCCAACCCGATGGTCGGGGCCGTATTGGTTCATGAAGACCGGATCTTGTCCGAAGGCTTTCATGAGCGGTACGGTGAGGCTCATGCTGAAGTGAATTGTCTGAACAGGGTGTCGGATTCAGACAAGGAACTGATCTCGCGAAGTACACTATATGTCTCGCTTGAGCCCTGTTCGCATGTTGGAAAGACCCCTCCCTGCGCTGACCTCATCATTGCCCGTCAGATCCCCCGGGTGGTGATCGGTACCGCCGACAGCTATCACGAAGTGGATGGACGGGGTATCGCCCGGCTGAAGCATGCCGGCATCGAGGTTGTCGTTGGTGTACTTGAAAAAGAATGTATCAGCCTGAATAAAAGGTTCTTCACTTTCCACCGGAAAAAAAGACCTTATGTCATTTTGAAATGGGCGCAGAGCTCGGATGGGTTGATCGCTTCTGAACAGGATGCACGGGTTCATATCAGCCATGAAACCACCAACCGCCTTGTACATCAGTGGAGAAGTGAAGAAGCTTCCATCATGATCGGTACCCGCACGGCCATGAAGGACGACCCTGAACTGACCAATCGGTTATGGAGCGGTAAGGATCCGGTCCGCATGGTCATCGACAGGGACCTGAGCCTTCCGGAATCGCTTCATATTTTCGATGGCCGCGTCAGGACCCTCCTTTTCAACGAGAAAAAAACGGGAGAAAAGAATGGAGTTCATTATATCCGGATCAGTGAAGATGGTGATCAACTCAAACAGATCATGACGGTATTGTTTGACCTGGATCTGCAAAGCGTACTTGTGGAGGGCGGTTCAGAACTGTTGCAGTCTTTTATCCGGGCCGGCCTATGGGATGAGGCCCGCGTGATCACCAACACCCGGATGAAGATCGGCAAGGGTATCAGCGCTCCGCAATTGCCCCGGTCGGTCATGCGGGAAGAGCCGGTTCTATTGGAAGACCAGATCACCATTTATCATCCCGTTAACAACAACTCCAATTGAAAGAGAATACGGAAGCCGCTTTTTACCAGACCATCGCTCAACCCTCCACAGCGGAATTCCGTGACAGGGGCAGCAAGTTCATCGCGTATGCCTATCCCATTGAATCAACGGAAGAATTTAAATCCTTGCTGCAGGGTTTGAAAAAGGAACATCCCAAAGCAGTGCATCATTGTTTTGCTTACCGTATCGGAACCGACGGGAATAATTTCAGGGTGAGTGACGACGGGGAACCATCGGGTACGGCCGGCAGGCCGATCCTGGGACAGATCGACAGCAAGCAGCTGACCAATGTGCTGGTAGTGGTCGTCAGGTATTTCGGAGGTACATTACTGGGCGTTCCCGGTCTGATCAATGCGTATAAAACGGCGACCAGCCTGGCCTTGCAGGTCACACCGGTGATCCAGAAACAGGTTGAACTGAAGTACCAGATCGAATTTGATTATACGCAGATGAACGAAGTGATGATGGTATTGAAACAATTCAACTGCACCGTCATCCATAAGGAGCTCCAGTTATTCTGCCAGATCCGGGCGGGCATCCCGGTGAACCGGCTGACCGAAGTGTTGTACCGGCTGAATGAATTACAGCAGGTCAGGACGGAAAAGTGTAAATAATAAATAGTAATTTCCTGAAAAAATGATCCCGATGGCAACCGAGAAAAAATACAAAAGCTTCTGGAGTTTCTATCCCTATTATCTGACCGAGCATGGCGATGCGAAGAACAGGGCCCTTCATTTTATCGGTACGGCCGGACTCCTGGTCATCCTGGTGGCCGGGATCATATTGCAAAAATGGTGGATGCTGGCTTTGATCCCCGTCTGCGGTTACGGATTCGCCTGGTTCGGTCATTTCTTCATTGAAAAGAACAAGCCCGCCACTTTTACCTATCCGCTGTATAGTCTGGGTAGCGATTTCGTTATGTTTTGGCATATGATCACCGGACAGATCGGAAAGAAATTGGAAGAAGCCAAAAGAACGATCGCCGAATCATGAACGCCGAGGAAATAAGAAACTACGCCTGGCAACTGAATGATGTCACCGAAGGGTTTCCTTTTGGAGAAGATACCTTGGTCTTTAAAGTGAAGGAAAAGATCTTCCTGCTGCTTGCCCTGGATGAATCGCCCCTGCGGTTCAATGTGAAATGTGATCCGGACAAAGCGATCGAATGGCGGGAGGCCTATCCGGAAACGGTATTGCCTGGCTACCACATGAATAAGAAACACTGGAATACCGTCATAATTGATGGCCGGCTATCCCGTAAACAGTTGGAAGAGATGATCCAGGATTCGTATCGTTTGGTGGGGAAGATCAGGTCTTGATTTACCACCTCCTATTTCTTCGCATATTTCCAATTCCTGCTTTTACCTTCCCGCATCATTTCAATGGCGCTGCTGAGGCGTTTGTTCCGGGTATCTTCCGTTTTTGCCTCCATGACCCATTGCAGGTATTCTTTCTTATGCGAGTAAGGAAAAGCCTCAAAAGTGGCTTGGGCTTTCTTGTCTTTTTTCAGCGCCCGGGCGAAATAGTCCGGTATCTCCAATTCCTTCCTGTCCGTGTTCTTTGGTTTGGCCGGCAATTTGATACCCCGTTCATTCAGTTTCATGGCTTCTTTGATCCAGGCGGCCAGTTTTTTATCTGAAGGAAGGTCTTTGAGCGAAGTGATCCGGCCCAGGTGCCCCATGGCTTTTTCCGACCGGGCATTTTCTGTCAGCACCGGATCCTTCATCAAGGCGGCCTTCCAGAAACCGAAGGCCATGTGTTCCTTGAAAGCGGCCATACTGCACATCATCTCTCCCTTGTAGTCGAAATGAGGGAAACTCCATTTGATCTTCTCCTCCACATCCGGGCAGGTCTGGTGGACCAGTTCCCGGATGTGAGTGAGTATGGGTTTTGCGAAAGCGGCCGATCTCGCGATATAGTCGTCGATCGCTTTTACATTTTTTGCCATCGGTCTCAATTTAAAAACTGACCAGGTACCATTTGCCGTCCTTCTTGGTCATATTGAAGGTCTCTTCCTTGGTGCCGTCGGGGCCAAAAGTGATGCTCACTTTGGCGTTATCGCCTTCAACAACCGGTTCACCCACTACTTTTCCTTTGGAGAAATATTCTTTGAAACTCGCTTTCAGTTTGTCATCTCCATCGGTCACATCACAGACATGTTTTGAATCACCGTCTGGTTGAAGGGCATCATTGCAAAGATTCTTGAGCTGGCTGTAATCTCCGCTTGAAGCGGCGTTGAAGATCATTTCGGCAGCGCCTTTGGGAGTGGATTGATCGGCTCCGCCGCCGCCACTTTTACCCTTACAGGCGCTGAAGAATAAGGTACATACGAATGCTGCATAAAAAAGATGCTTCATAATAAATGGTTTTGATGAATGAGAAATGGAGGATAAGATAATCAAAAAATCCATTACCTGTATGTTCAAGTCGGTAAAAAGGATGAGCTATTTGATCTTTTTCGCGGTACACATCCAGTCCCAGGGATAGGGCCCTTTCAGCCATTTCGGCGGCTTGTGGAACTCGGTGTTCCAGCCGTAATTGATCTTTTCGATCCGGCGTACCTCAAACCCCTCCAGGGTCAGCAGCAGTTCGAGCTCTTCCTTTAAATAATGCTTGGTGGGTACATTATCGATATCGGTAACACCCTGTTTGATATTGTTGATCTGCAGAATGGCTTTCTTGCCGGCGGGATCCTCATCATCATGGGCATCATCCACATTCCACCGGTTGGCGATGATATTGGTGTAGAGTTTCGATTCAAGAGAAGGGACCACCAGCACCAGGCTTCCCTCCTTTTGCAGGCAAAGGGAAAGGGATTGGAAGAAATTGATCCGTTTTTCCAGTGAATCGGTAAGGATGGCATTGATGCAGATGGCGGTATCACAGGGTGTGACGGTCAGGTCATCGGCCGACATGTCCATGCGCTCATATTCAACGTTGGTGTATTCGGGATATTTTTCTTCAGCGATCTTCAGGTTGATGGCCGAGATGTCGGCAGCGATCACCCGTTTGAATAGTGGAGACAATACCGGGAGCCATTTGCCGATGGCGCAACCGATGTCGATGACGGTCTTTTCCGGTGAGGCCATCTCTTCAATGGCCTTCACGATGATCCCTGATTTGTCGTTGCGCAATACATCGAAGATCTCCTCGTCGTATTTTGGCGCCATGGTTTCCCAATATTTCCTGTCCATTGCAGCGATTTGTTTTGCAGCAAAAGTTACGATAAAGAACTCAATTTCACATAGCCGATATGCCACTCATCATCAGGTTGGCTGTCCGCCGCGGTTTCGATCGAAAGGGAAAAGCGGGTTTTAAGATCCTCACTCAGGATCTCCTCGATCTGGTACACGTCGTCCACATCGACACCGTATTTATCGTCGATATGCGAATTCGCCCCGGTGAATCCGGTATGTTGGTAAAAGGCGGTATCCTTGGCTTCCCGGATGGCGAAATTTTTATCTGCGGCTACGGAGAGTAGTTTATAATGGTATTCCTCCAGGTCATTGGGTTTATAACCACCCAGATT
Organism: Chitinophagaceae bacterium; assembly: GCA_016721725.1. Taxonomy (GTDB): domain Bacteria; phylum Bacteroidota; class Bacteroidia; order Chitinophagales; family Chitinophagaceae; genus Ferruginibacter. The sequence goes on from JADKHN010000001.1 coordinate 1,772,108, forward strand.
CAGAAAGAAAAGTTTGTTTTCGGATGGGGTGTTGATGTTTGTTCTTGGAATTACCCGGATAGCAAATCCGTTCACTTTCGTCACTTCCCGCCAGGAATCGATATGCAGTTTACCGGCGGCTTCGGGCCAGAAACGGTCGAATTGAGGCAGCAGGTCATTCAATGAAGTGCCGATGCCGAAGAACACATCATGTTGTTCGGTCTGCCGCCCCGGCGGCTTGCATCCCAGCAAAACAAAAAACAGCTTTTCCTGTAACATCCTGTTATTTGAATCGGTTACTCACCACAAGGTCCTTGCTGCCCGGGGTATATTGATAGAATCCTTCTCCGCTTTTCACGCCCAGTTTACCAGCCATGACCATATTGGCCAGCAAGGGACAGGGCGCATATTTTGAGGTTCTGAAACCTTCCTGTAACACCTGCAGGATCGCATAACAAACATCCAGCCCGATGAAGTCGGCCAGTTGCAGCGGACCCATGGGATGGGCCATGCCTAATTTCATCACGGTATCGATCTCTTCAACGCCGGCAACCCCTTCATACAGACTGTAGATCGCTTCATTGATCATAGGCATCAGGATGCGGTTGGCGATGAAACCCGGATAATCGTTCACCAGGCAGGGCACTTTGCCCAGTTGTTTGCTCAATTCAACGATGGACCCGGAGACTTCTTTACTGGTATCGTAGCCGTTGATGATCTCTACCAGTTTCATCACCGGGACCGGGTTCATGAAGTGCATACCGATAACATGGTCGGGCCGCTTGGTCACCGCGGCGATCCTGGTGATGGAGATGGAAGAGGTATTGGTGGCCAGGATGCAACCGGCAGGCGCTGAGATATCGACCTGCCTGAAAATATCCATTTTCAGATCGATGTTCTCCGTTGCGGCTTCCACCACCAGTTCAGCTTGCTTGACCCCCTCAGGAATATCGGATAAAATGGAAATATGGGACAGGGTGTCTTTTTTTTGTTCTTCGCTGATGCTCCCCTTCGCGATCTGGCGGTCCAGGTTCTTGGTGATCGTGGCCATGGCCCTTTGCAATTGTGAGGGGTTTACATCGATCAGATTCACATTGAATCCGCTTTGTGCGAATACATGGGCGATGCCGTTGCCCATGGTGCCGGCGCCGATGACGCTGATGTTTTTCATGTTGAAATGTTTTTGTTTGGGCTAAAGCCCGGGTTAAAAATTGCTTGATTGGACCCGGCGCTAAAGCACCGGGCAACACATAAAGCGCCAGGCAACGCACTAAAACCACGACACAATCCAAAAGGCACCGGGCAATTCAGGTGATACCTTGCAAGGTATATTACGCCCTTCATGCGTTGCCACGCCCTTAATGCGTTGCCACGCCCTTAATGCGTTGCCACGCCCTTTAGGGCGTGGAGAAAAAAAACAAACAACTCCAGGGCTTTAGCCCACTAAAAAAATCATTTAAAGGCATTCAACCCCGTCACATCCATCCCCGTGATGAGCAAATGGATATCATGTGTTCCTTCATAAGTGATCACGCTCTCCAGGTTCATCATATGCCTCATCACCGGGTATTCGCCGGTAATACCCATGCCGCCCAGCATCTGCCTCGCATCTCTGCAGATATTCGTGGCCACTTCACAGGCATTACGCTTGGCCATGCTCACTTGCTGGGGCGTCACTTTTCCCTGGTTCATCAAAACACCCAATCGCCAGTTCAGCAATTGTGCCTTGGTGATCTCGGTGACCATCTCGGCCAGTTTCTTTTGTTGCAGCTGAAACCCACCGATGGGCCGGCCAAATTGTATCCTCTCTTTGCTGTAGTTCAAAGCGGTATCATAGCAATCCATCGCGGCGCCGATGGCGCCCCAGGCTATTCCGTATCGCGCCTTGGTCAGGCAGCCTAATGGTCCTTTCAATCCTTTCACATTGGGAAAGATATTCTCTTTGGGCACTCTTACATTATCGAATACCAGTTCCCCGGTCGCACTGGCCCTCAGACTCCATTTGCCATGTGTGGTAGGCGTGCTGAAACCTTCCATCCCGCGCTCTACGATCAGGCCCTGGATGTCTCCGGCCTCATTTTTGGCCCAGACCACGGCCACCTGGCTGAAAGGAGCGTTGCTGATCCACATTTTGGCCCCGTTCAGGATCACATGGTCTCCTGCATCTTTGATGTTGGTGAGCATGCTGGAGGGGTCGCTTCCGTGGTTGGGTTCGGTGAGACCGAAACAACCCAGCCATTCTCCACTGGCCAGTTTGGGCAGGTATTTTTGACGCTGCTCTTCACTGCCATATTGATAGATGGGGAACATCACCAGACTTCCTTGCACGCTGGCGGTTGAACGTACACCGCTATCACCCCTTTCCAGTTCCTGCATCATCAGACCATAACTGATATAGTCCAGTCCGCCTCCGCCGTATTGTTCCGGAATGGTCGGACCGAAGCAGCCCAGGTCGCCGAGTTGCTTCACGATCTGTTGCGGGAATTCGGCCCTCTGAGCATAATCCTCGATAATGGGGGAGATCTCTTTTTTTACATAATTGCGTACACTTTCCCGAACGAGTTTATGTTCGTCGGTCAGCAGTTCGTCCACATTGAAATAATCCGGGGATTGAAAATTGTCGGTCTTGGCAGCCATCGTTTGTAGTTAAGATTTTTCGTTTTTTCTGTTCCGGTCAGCGGTACTGTTTTGGGTCATCGTTATACCTTCAGCACCCTGTTCAGGGTATGAAATCAGTGACCGGCACCGCAAAGATAATACCTTCAAAGGCATGAAAATCCTTGTTTTTTAGCTCTGGCTATGGCGGAATTTTTAAATCTGGCCGGTAGCCACCTTTTCCGCCTTTGTTTAAGAAAAACCTGTTTTTTTTAAGTAAAAGGTAAAATTGAATTCCAGTTTTGGATCGGTGATCCTGGGCGAACCGGGTCCCGATCACATGAAATCCAAATCAAAGGTCAAAGCCTGGTAAAGTGTATAGCCATGAATGGCAAAAGGTCTGCAAGCGATTACAGCCCTTTTGTCTTAGAGGGATGGAAGGGTAGGGAATTGAAGATCCTGGCGGCAGATAATGATCACCGCTAATCGTTCTTTTCCAGGATAAAGATATCCTCAACCGTTTTATTGAATACCCTGGCTATCTTGATGGCCAATACCGTGGAGGGTACGTATTTATTGGCTTCCATGGCATTGATCGTTTGCCTGCTGACAGAAACCCGGTCGGCAAGGTCTTGTTGTGTCAGTCCTTTGATGGCCCGTTCTATTTTTATGCTATTTTTCATCGGGTATCGTTTTGGCGTTTCGGATCAGGATATAATTGAATCTTACGATGAAGATGATCGGAACGGTGAACATATTGTACACCATTACATCGAGGAAAGGAGTTCCATACACGAAGAGAAAGGCCAGAAGCAATAAGATGTAACTTACACAGACCGCCCACAATAAGGAGGATAGCCTTAATTCGGCAATAAACTCGTCCTCGTTCTTTTCTTTGGAAAAGCTGACCATCAACGCGCCAATGATGAATAAGGAACCGATTACCGTATTGGTGATGTTGGTATAGGTCGCAGTAAAATACTGGTATTTTCCAAAGGGTGCGTCGGTGGCTATCGCAAACACATTGGCATGGATCCATTCAGCGCTGAATTCATTGTAGCATAGTACCAATCCCAGGATCGTTGAAGGGATCAGGATGAACCACCCCAGTGATTTGTACCGGTGCGGCAATAATAATTTCGTTTTCATGATGATATAATTTTCTCAAAAGTAAAACAAACTTTACAAAAAGACAAATAAAATTTACAAAAAGTAAGAATAACTTAACAAATTGGCATTACTACATGGACATTAGCCCTACCTTTATCTGCAAATAACAGATTCATGGGATTGACCTACCTCGCCTTGGGCGATAGCTATACCATCGGTGAAGGCGTTTTGCCGGAAGACAATTTCCCTTCGCAAACGGTTCGCTTATTGAATGCGGATCCCGGGGTTTCCGGAGCAGGAGAGGGAATCACCTTTCACGAACCGGTCATCATCGCCAAAACCGGCTGGACCACCGATGAGCTGGATGCGGCTATCGATGAAGCGGCGCTAAAGGGGACATTCGACCTGGTCACTCTCCTGATCGGCGTCAACAATCAATACCGGGGCCGGAGCGTCAGTGAGTATAAAGTGCAGTTTGACCATTTGCTGCAACGGGCCATCGGCTTTGCCGGTAACAAGACAAACCGCGTTTACGTACTATCCATTCCGGATTGGGGAGTGACCCCGTTTGCAGATGGCAGGGACCGCAATGAGATCGCCCGGATGATCGATGAGTATAATGAGTCGGCCCGAACGATCTGCCTGCAGCACCAGGTTGTCTTTATCGACATCACGACCGACCAGCGGAAAAACGGGAATCAGCCCGAATTCCTGGTCGGGGACCAGCTTCATCCGGCAAAGAAGGAATATGAAAAATGGGCATCGCGCTTATTCTCCGCCATCAGAAAAAATCATGACAATGAGCAGTGAATCATTTGCTGAAGTCCAGGGATTTCGTTCCCGCTGGGCCTGGATGGCGGCTATCGCCTTTAATGGTTTTTTTATTTTCGCGATCGTTTACCAGGTCCTGCTGGGCAAGCAATTTGGCAGTAAGCCGGCATCTGACCTTGTTTTGATCGGGCTCGAACTGATCCCTTTGTCCATCACCCTGCTCATGTTGAGTATCCGCCTCAAAACCAGTTTTGATGAGGAGGGGATCCGTTACCGCTTCTATCCTTTTCAAACTAAGACGACATTCATCAACTGGCATGAATTAAAGGATGTCCATCTCAGGCCATACCGTTCCTTTTATGAATACGGTGGCTGGGGGATCCGTTACGGCCCGGCAAAAACAGGAGATGCCATCAACACTTCCCAATCCGGAACTACGGGTGTGCAATTGATCTTCAACAATGGGCGAAGGCTATTGATCGGCACAAGATTTCCTGAAAAGATAAAACCGATCCTGGAAAAAGCATTGGCCACCGGAAAGGTGAATCGGGGAGTATGATCAAAGGAAATTGGACATCTCCTGTTGGTATTGTAAAGCGATGGCCCGGGCCTCCTGTGCAAAATTCTCTGTTTCACCGGCATAGATGATGGCCCGGGAAACATTCACCAGCAAACCGCAATCGGCATTCATGCCGAATCGGCTTACTTCTTCAAGACTGCCGCCCTGGAAACCGACACCGGGCACCAGCAGAAAATGATCGGGGATGATCTTTCGGATATCAGCCAGGTCGCTGGCTTTGGTGGCGCCGATCACAAACATCAGGTTTCCCGGATCTCCCCATTGACACACATTTTTCAGCACCCTTTCATATAAATATTCACTCGCCTGACTGGTGTCCACACCAACAGGTACGTCTAATTTCAATTGCTCAAAATCCTTGCTGCCGGGGTTGCTGGTCAGCCCCAGTACAATGCCCCATTTATTCTCGTACCCGAAGAATGGCTTCACGCTGTCCTCGCCCATATAAGGAGCGATGGTGATCGCATCGAAGTGAAGCGTTTCAAAAAATGCTTTGGCGTATTGAGACGAGGTATTGCCGATATCTCCTCTCTTGGCATCGGCAATGGTAAAATGGGTATTAGGAATATAATTCACCGTTCTTTCCATGGCCTCCCAGCCCTTCAGTCCCATGGCTTCATAAAACGCCGTATTGATCTTGTAAGCTACGCAAAGGTCCAGGGTGGCATCGATGATCTGTTTGTTGAATTCGAAAAGGGCATCCGGTTGTGACTGCAGGTGTTTGGGTATCTTGTGGAGATCGGTATCCAGTCCAACACAGAGATAGGATCGCTTTGACCGGATCTGTTCGATGAGTTGTTTACGGTTCATGCGGCAAAGTTAATCGGTTGAACGGAATCCCGGCATTAATGCAATTCAATGGTCTCCACTTCCGGTATGTCTTTCAGGATAAGTTGTATGTGCTTGTTATGCGCTTTCTTTTTAAAGTCCTGGAAGATCTCCAGGATATCATTGTCGATGTACACGCTGTCGCTGCCGATGATCTCCGCAATGCAATACGGAGGGAGCTTGTCCAGGGTGTCGCTGATCTTTCGCTTATTCAGGAAACTCACATTCAGGGCCAGTTCGATCGTGAAATGTTGGGTATGCCCTTCCGTTTTTTCCCGGATGGTGAACCCGGCACGGTAAGTATGCTTTACCAGGAAATAAATGCTGTAAGCCAGTCCGATCAGTACCCCGATCAGCAGGTCGGTGAACAGGATGGCGATCACAGTGATGATGAATGGCAGGAATTGCTCGCGTCCCTGTTTATAAACCGACCAGATCATCCTCGGCTTGGCCAGGTTATAACCCGTGCGGATCAGGATCACGGCCAATACGCAGTAGGGTACGAAATTGACCAGGGAGATGCCGAACAGTACCACCAGCAAGAGCCACAAGCCATGGGCGAAACCCGACAACCGGGTCTTTGCCCCCGCTTCGGCATTGGCTGAACTGCGCACGATCACCGCAGTGATGGGAATGCCGCCCAGCATGCCGCTCAGGAAGTTGCCTGTGCCCTGCGCCACCAGTTCACGGTTCTGCGGTGTGATGCGGTTGTAAGGATCGAGTTTATCAATGGCCTCGATGCTTAAGAGGGTCTCCAGCGTGGCAACGAAACAAATGACCACTGCCGTTCTCCAGATCTCGATATTGCTGAACAGGGCGTTGAGATCGGGTAATTTGATCTGGCTAAAGATGTTTTTGGGAATATTCACGAAATGCGTTCCTTTCAACTCCAGCGATGGTAAATAGTTTTTGAACAGGATGGCCATTATGATGCCAAAAACAACGGTGGCAAATGATGCAGGCAGGAAGGGGATCTTTTTGGCGATGGTATTTTTCCAGGTGATCAGGAAAAAGAGGGAGAGTCCCGCGATCAGTATGGCGCCGGGGGAAATATGTTCATACAGGTTGCCCAGGTGTGAGAAAAGGTGATTGAGCCGGATGATATTGAAAAATTCATTCGACCAGAAATCAGGCTGATCATAACCGATCAGGAAGGGGATTTGTTTAGCGATCAGGATGATGCCGATCGCGGTCAGCATCCCTTTGATGACGGCTGAAGGGATGAAATGGGTGAATCCGCCAAGCCTGAAAAGTCCCAGTAGTATTTGCAATATACCGGCAATGGCCACAGAAAGAAAAAAGATCTCCAACCCGCCCAATTGGGTAATGGCGATCGTACAGATCGTGGTCAGACCTGCGGCAGGTCCGCTCACGCTTAGTTGCGATCCGCTTATCAGCGAGACCACCAGTCCGCCGATGATGCCGGCCAGCAATCCGGAATAAAAGGGTGCCCCGGAGGCTAATGAGATACCCAGGCAAAGGGGAAGGGCGACAAAAAATACCGTGATACTCGCCTTAAAATCGTGTTTGAGGAAAGAAAGAAAATAAAACCTGAGCTTTCTGCTGTTGAGCGCCATGTCAATGCAAATATCCGAAATATAATCGGGAAGGGTTCTTAGAAGTCAAGACGGCTCTAAACTGTTATTAGGTGTCAAGACGGCTCTAAGCCGTCAGACACCTTAATTAGACACCGGCAATCTCTTTTCCATTTCCCTGGCGATGCCGGCCGATCCCGCGTCACCCCTTTCATAAAGTTTCGCGATGATATTCTTCCGGGATGCCAGGTCGCGGTTCTGGCTGAGTTTGAATACATTGTCCAGGCTGATGACTTCGATCGTAAATGCAACTATGGCTTTCAGCATGGGGTTGATATATTCCGGCGACAACCGGTCAAATGAAGCAGGGGTGTCGGTCCCTTCATATTTTTCGGTGATGGCCTTTACCGCTTCATATGTTCCCTCCTCATCTAAAAAACTGATCTTTCCCCGGGCATGAACGGTCATATAGTTCCAGGTGCTGGCCAGGGCCGGGGTGCTGTACCAGCTTGCGCTGACATAACCATGCGGGCCATTGAAGATGGCCAGCACGTGTTCATTCTTTGAAAATGCCTGGTGATGGTCGGACTTTCTCATCATGTGTCCGCATAAAAAGACCTTGCCGTCATCTTTAACGGTCACTTCCAGTGGGATATGTGTTGCCACGGGATATGAATCACCAAGACCGGTCACCAGGGCAAAGGGATGGGCTTTTATAAAATCGAAAATCGCCTGGGGGTCTTGCTCTTTGTAATGTGGAACGGAATACATTCAATGGCTCTTTAATGGGGTTTTAATAATTGCAGTATCCTTTGCTCAACAGCATCCTCCTGCCAGTTGTTCTCAATGCCGGGAATCGCCATCACTTTTTGCATGATGACCTCCTGACGTATGCTGTTCTTCAGGGCTTCACTGTAACGGATATGCGGACTGAAGGTCACCTGCGAATAAGCCGGGGTCCATTTATCGGGATGCTTTTTACTGAAAGCCGCTTCGATCTTCTTCTGTAGAAGGAATTTCGGATCGGCCACCTTATCCCGCATCTCCACGAAATTGTTCAAGGCCAGGTCGGCGATGGCATCCCCATCGGGTTTTCTCAGTAATTGATACTCCGCCAGGATATCCGTCCAGTTCTCCTGGTGCTTGCCGATCAGGCCGTTCAATACCGCGCAGTCCTCAAACCCGCAATTCATCCCTTGTCCGAAGAAAGGCACGATGGCATGGGCCGCATCACCGATCAGCGCAAAACGGTCTTCCCTCACCCAGGGAAAACATTTTACCGTTACCAGGGAAGATGTCGGGTTATTGAAGAAATCTTCCGCCAGGGTGGGCATCAGGGGAAGGGCGTCAGTAAAGGTCTTTTCGAAGAAACCGGTCACTTTTTCCTTGCTGTTCAGGCTTTCGAATGAAGGATCTCCTTCAAACGGGAAGAACAGCGTACAGGTGAAGCTCCCATCCGTATTGGGCAGGGCGATCAGCATATAGTTGCCCCTGGGCCAGATGTGCAATGCGTTTTTCTCCATCAGGAAACTGCCGCCAGGCCCCGGTGGGATGTTCAGCTCCTTATAACCAAAGTCGATATAATATTGCTGGTACTGGAAACGGTCGTGTTGCATCTGGTGGGCCAGCCTGGCGGCGGAAAAGGCGCCGTCACTGCCGAAAAGGAGTTTGAATCCCGTCGTTTGCTGTTCCTGGTTTTGTAAGCCGGTGAATGATATCGTGTTCTCTTTCCAGTTGATGTTATCGCAACGCTGGTTGAACCGGATCTCCACATCATGGCTTTCCGCGAGGTCCATCAGTTTCTTGTTCAACTCGCCTCTTGATACGGAATTGATGTATTGCCCTTCCTGGCCGTAAGGCTGGTAGGCGGTGCTGCCATCGGTATGGTGCAGGAACCTGCCGTGCATGGGAATGGCGATCTTCCTGATCTCTTCCATGATGCCCACTTCTTCAAGCGCCCGGATGCCCCGGTCGCTTAGGGCGAGGTTGATGGATTTGCCCGCAGACATGTTCTCTTTTCTCATGTCACTCCTCCGCTCGAAGATCTTTACGGCATATCCTCTCTTCGATAAATAGATGGATAACAGGGAGCCGACCAGTCCCGCGCCTATGATGGTTGCTTCTTTCTTCATGGGTTATTGATAAAATGTTTGTAAGACCTCGCCGAAACGATACACGTCTTCGAATGAATTATATAAAGGCACGGGTGCCACGCGGATCACATTGGGTTCACGCCAGTCGGCGATCACGCCGTTTTGTTTGAGGGCTTCAAATACGGCCTTGCCCTTGTTCTGCATCAGCATAGATACCTGGCATCCTTTTTCAATTGCCTTGCGAGGAGTGATGATCTCGATCATTCTTTCGGGATGGCTTGCATTGATCTCATCCAGGATGTATAATAAGAAATCACTCAGCAGTCTTCCTTTCTGAACCAGCTTTTCCATACCGGCTTCTTCAAAGATATCCAGCGCCGCCTTATGGGCAGCCATGCTCAGTACCGGGGCGTTGCTCAGCTGCCAGCCTTCCGCGGAAGGGATGGGTTTGAATCCTTTTTCCATCTGGAAGCGGGTATTCTTATCATGACCCCACCAGCCGGCCAGCCGGGGAATGGATGGATCTTTCAGGTGCCGCTGGTGTATGAAAACGCCGGCCACGCTACCCGGTCCGCTGTTCAGGTATTTATAACTGCACCAGCAGGCAAAGTCGGTCTCCCAGTCATGCAGGTGAAGTTCAACATTACCCACCGCATGTGCCAGGTCGAACCCGCAATAAGCGCCGGCATCATGTGCGGCCCTGGTGATCCTGTGCATATCGAATACCTGTCCCGAATAATAATTGACGCCGCCAAAAATGACCAGGGCCAGTTCATCCGAATGTTCCGTGATGACAGACAGGATGTCTTCCGTTTGGATCTGATGTTCGCCAGTTCTTGGCGCAATTTCTATGATCGTTTCTTCCGGATCAAGGCCATGCAGCCGAACCTGCGATTCCAATGCGTACTGGTCGGATGGGAAAGCCTTTGCCTCACAGATGATCTTGTACCTTTTCTGCGTGGGCCGGTAAAAGCTGATCATCAGCAGATGCAGGTTGACGGTCAGCTGGTTCATGACGACGATCTCTTCCCGTTCTGCACCAATGATTGGGGATAAGAGGTCCGGGAACTGTTCGTGATAACTGAACCAGGGTTGCCTGGCGTGAAAATGTCCTTCTACCCCGAAACTGGCCCAGTCTTCCAGTTCATCCACAATATAATCCTGGGTGGTCCGGGGCTCCAGGCCGAGTGAATTGCCGGTGAAATAGATACATTCCCTGCCGTTGATGATGGGAATGTAGAACCTGGAACGAAAATCTTTTAAGGGATCTTCGGCGTCAAGCTTTTTTGCGAATTCAAGTGAGTTGATGAATTTCATTTGTTGTTGCCCTGGCCTTAATCCGGGGAAATGTTTTATTGATGATTTCGGGTTTCAGCCTATTTTGTTCATTAAGATCGGAAAAAACTATTCAATAGTTGCGATCACTTTTAACTCGATCGCGATCGGCGTCGGCAGGCTCTTGACCTCGACCGTAGTCCGGCAGGCCTGAACCTCATTAAAATATTCGCCGTAGATCTTATTGTATACCGGGAAATCCTTCTTCATGTTGGTGAGGAACACCGTCACGTCCACGATCCGGTCCCAGCTGCTGCCGCTGGCTTCCAGTACGGCTTTTACATTGGCCATCACCTGGTGACATTCCGCCTCGATGTCATAGTGCAGAATATTGCCTTCCGGGTCAAGAACCAGTCCGGGTATGCTGTTATCAACCGGACTCCTCGACCCGATCCCGGAAAGGAACAATAATCCACCCACCCGCCTGGCATGAGGATAAGCCCCGAGGGGTTTGGCTGCTTGTTCTGTAGTGATGATCTTTTTCATTATCTTTTGATGGGCTTCGCCCTATAACTGAATACAAACATTTTTCTGCTCTGTGAAAAACCGCAAGGCTTCCCAACCCCCTTCCCTTCCTACACCACTGTTCTTGACGCCACCAAAAGGCGTTCTGAGGTCGCGGACCAGCCAGCAATTCACCCAAACGATCCCGCTTTGTAGTTGGGCAGAGATCCGGTGAGCACGGCTGATATCCTGCGTCCATAAAGTGGCGGCAAGTCCATAATGGGTTGCATTGGCGAGTTGGAGGGCTTCCGCTTCGGACTCAAAAGGCTGGAGGGTCACCACCGGGCCGAAGATCTCTTCCTGGTTGGTGATACAGGCCGGTCCCAGGTTTTCAATGACCGTTGGCTGGATGAAATAACCACCGCTGCAGGCGCCTTCCGGGTGAACGGCATGTCCGCCGCACAAGACCTGACCACCTTCTTCTTTCGCCTTTTCGATACAGCCCATTACTTTATTAAAATGAAGCTGGCTGACCACGGCGCCCTGTTTTGTCTTTTCTTCCAATGGGTCGCCCACGGTCAGTTGTTTCACCTTTTCAACGAATTCATGTTTGAATTTTTCATACACGCTCTTCTCCACCAGGATCCGGCTGCTGCAGAGGCAGATCTGCCCCTGGTTGCTGAAGGAGGAACGAACGGTCTCCTTCATCATTTTCTCCCAATCGCAATCGGCGAAAATGAGGGCCGGGTTTTTTCCACCCAACTCGAGGGATAATTTTTTGAACATGGGTGCCGCAACGGATGCGATGCGTTCGCCAGCGCGGGTGCTGCCCGTAAATGAAATGGCTTTGATCTCCGGATGCTTTACGATGGCTTCGCCGCAAACGGGTCCAGTGCCATGAACGATATTCAGAACCCCATCGGGAAGTCCGGCTTCCTTGCAGATCTTTCCCAGCAGGAAAGCGGTGACGGGTGTCACTTCCGAAGGCTTGGCAATGACACAGTTCCCTGCTGCCAGGGCCGGGGCTATTTTCCAGGTGAATAAATACAGGGGAAGGTTCCAGGGTGAGATGCATCCAACGATACCGACCGGCTGCCTTAAGGTATAATTGACCGCTTTGTCTTCCATGGCATGACTCTCATTGGAGAAATGCATGATGGCGGTGGCAAAGAACCGGAAATTGGAGGAAGCCCGGGGGATATCCATTCTCTTACTGAGCCAGAGCGGTTTGCCATTGTCGATGGTCTCAGCCAGGGCCAGTTCGTCAAGGTGTTGATCAATTAGATCGGCGATGCGGTTCAGGATCTCAAATTTTTTCTCTGCAGGCGTCGTACTCCATTCCGGGAATGCTTTTTTTGCTGCTTTTACGGCCGCCTGGATGTCCTTGTCATTGCTTTCCGGGATCTGGCCATAAACCTGTCCCGTTGCCGGATTGATATTATCAGTGAACTGTCCGCTCAGGGGGGCAATGAAATGTCCGCCGATGAAATTCTCGAGGTGGTATGGAACTGCCAGATTCATAAGTAAAGTTAAAAGTAATAAGTCAATAACAAAAAGTATGTCCGCCGGGCGTTTTTGCTTTTAACTTTTGATTTTTGCCTTTTATTTTATTTAACTTACGATATTAAAACTTTTCTTATGGCAGTCATAGCACCTTTTAACCTGAAAAAATGGATCGATGAACACCGCGATATGCTTAAGCCGCCGGTGGGCAATCAGTGTATCTATAAGGATGCCGAGAATTTTATCGTGATGGTCGTGGGCGGCCCCAATGCCCGGAAGGATTATCATTATAACGAAAGCGAGGAGCTTTATTACCAGGTGGAAGGGAATATTGTTCTCAAGATCATCGACGAGGGGGTACAGAAGGACATTCCCATCAACGAAGGGGATCTATTCCTGCTTCCGCCCAAAACGCCCCATTCTCCGCAAAGGGGGCCCAATACGGTCGGACTGGTGATCGAAAAGATAAGGGCCGATGAGAAGGACGGGTTCCTGTGGTATTGTGAGAACTGCGGCAATATGCTGTATGAAGAATATAAGGTCATCACCGATATCGTTACCCAACTGCCACCTGTGATGGAAGGTTTTTATGCCGATGAACATAAGCGTACCTGCAACAAATGCGGTTCGGTGATGGCGCCGCCGGTGAAGAAAGGGTAAAACGGAACGCAGATACTTATGGTTTTCATGATCTAAGTAAGATTTTAAATGGACAATTATAAACATTCGGACATTACCGGAAAGATCATTAAAGCATACTACAACGTATATAACCAGTTGGGTTACGGCTTCCTGGAGAAAGTTTATGAGAATTCATTACTGATCGAGTTACAAAAATTTGATCTGGAATGCCATGCTCAATGTCCAATCCAGGTTTTTTATGATGAGACAAAGGTTGGGATATACATTGCTGATATTATTGTGAATAATTGTGTGATCATTGAGGTCAAAGCGGCCGAGGTTATTGCTGAAGAACATGAAGCGCAACTCACTAACTATCTTCGTGCAACAGATATCGAAGTAGGTATTTTATTGAATTTTGGCAAGAAACCAGATTTTAAAAGGAAAGTTTTCTCTGCTGAGTTTAAGAATCTTAAAAAATCATCATACCCATAAGAATCTGCGTTCCATTCAAATGAAGATCGACATCCACACCCATATCATGCCCGACAAGATGCCCAACTGGGTGCAGAAGTTCGGTTATGGCGAATTCATCCACCTGGAACACCGCAATTGCAGGGCCTGCATGATGAAAGGGGATAAGCTGTTCCGCGAAGTGGATGACAATTGTTTTGATTCGGCCGTGCGGCTGAAGGAAATGGATGAGACCGAAGTGACCGTACAGGTATTGTCCACCATTCCCGTTTTGTTCAACTACTGGGCCAAACCGGCCGACGGAATGGAGACCTCCCGTTTTTTCAATGATCATATCGCCGATACGGTTGCCAAAGAACCTTCCCGTTTTATAGGGCTGGGTACCGTGCCTTTGCAGGATGTTGACCTGGCCATAAAGGAAATGGAAAGATGTATGGGTGAATTGAAAATGCCTGGCCTTGAGATCGGCAGCAATATCAACGGACTTAACCTCAGCGACAAATCATTTTTCCCTTTTTACGAAGCCGCTGAGAAGCGGGGCTGCGCCCTCTTTGTACATCCCTGGGAGATGATGGGCGAGCAGCAGATGCAAAAATACTGGCTGCCCTGGCTGGTGGGTATGCCCGCGGAAACCTCCCGCGCAATCTGTTCCATGATCTTTGGCGGCGTTTTTGAACAATTTCCTAAACTAAGGGTGGCTTTTGCGCATGGAGGCGGTTCATTCCCTTTAACCATTGGCAGAATTGAACATGGTTTTAATGTGCGGCCCGACCTGGTGGCCATCGACAACGCCATCAATCCCCGAAACTATATCGGCAAATTCTGGATCGACAGCCTGGTGCATGATGAAAAAGCGATGCGGTACATCATTGATGTGATGGGGGAGGACAGGATCTGCCTGGGTTCAGACTATCCCTTTCCTTTAGGCGAACATCATCCGGGGAATTTGATCGAATCAATGGATATCGGTATCGAAAAAAAAGAAAAATTGTTGTTTAAAAATGCGGAGAGTTGGTTAAATAAACCCTGACTACGAAAGGCCAAACGTTCAACGGCCACTTAATATTTACAACGGTTAATTCTGGAACCGGTCCGGGTAATCACTGATCAATCCGTCAACACCGAGACTCTTTAATTCCTCCATCTTGCTTTTGTCATTCACCGTCCAGGGGATGATCTTCATGTTCAGCTCATGGCAGTTCTTAATTAACTCTTCTGTCACCAGGCTGAATTCCGGACTGTAAATGGACGGGGTGAAGCCCAGGTCGCTGATCTGTTTGCGGAAACTGTTCTTGTCACTGGCTTCGATCAGCAAGGCGGTCCTTATCCCGGGATAGTGAAGGTGCAGGTATTTCAATGTACGGGGATCGAAGGATTGTATGATGACATATTCCTCCATCTCCCATTGCTTGATCACCTTCATCAGCAATTCAACGAATTCGCCCGGAGCGGGATGGTAAATGCCGTCGGTGGGGGGCATGCACTTGGTCTCGATATTATAAAAGGGGAAAGGCCTTCTGCGGGTCAGCATGGCCTCTTTCACCGCTTTGAAAACATCCGCCAGCAAGGGTTTACTGGCTTTTATTTTTTCCTGCGAAGGGAAACCGGGGATGGGGTTTCAGTCCCACATCATACTTTAGGATCGAATCATAAGGCATGCTGTACAGGTTGAATTTTTTTTCTTCTTTTTCAGTGATGAACCCGCCATCCGGTTTGGTGCTGATCTCGTGGTTGAAGAAGGGCTCATGCGAAAGCAGGACCTGTTTGTCCTTGCTGATACTGATGTCCATTTCCAGTGTGGTGACACCCTGGTCCAGGGCATGGATCATCGCGGGGATGGTATTTTCAGGCATCAGCCCCCGGCACCCGCGATGGCCTTGCTTGTCGAAACTAACCTGCATAACGGTCTTATTGGGTTTGGAACTGGAACAGGATAAAAATAAACAGAAGGCAATGGAAGCATTCGTTGCGAACCGGCCAGGACCGGTACTAAAAAAGGCATGAAAAATTTTCATGCCTAAATATACTGCGTTTGACTATTATTTAATGTTAAGCCTCTGATCCGGCCTCCGGGTTTTCTCCATCCTGTGCTTCACTAACATCCCCATCAGCATTCACCGCCAAAATGATCTCTTCATCCAGGATCTGACCGATCTCATCATCCTCCACCGGGGTCATGGACTCCATCGATTCCCGGACATTCGTGGCCTGTACCAGTTCTTCCATCAGTACTTCAGAGATCTTAGGAAGGTCTTCGGAACTGTTGATGCCAAAATAATCCATGAAGGATTTGGAAGTTTCATAGATCAGGGGCTTCCCTACGGCATCCTCGTTCCTGCCGGAGATGATCACCAGGTCCTTTTCCAGCAGTTTCTGCACCGCATAATCACAGTTCACGCCGCGGATGGATTCGATCTCACTCTTGGTGATGGGTTGTTTGTAAGCGATGATGGCCAGGGTTTCCAGGGCAGCGACGGAAAGCCGCTTGAGGAATTTATCTCCATTGAGCTGGGCTACGGTCCGGTGGTATTCCTTCTTGGTGAGGAATTGCCAGCCGCCTCCCATTTCCTTCAGCTCAAAAGCATAGAATTCGGATTGGTATTTTTCAGCGATCCCTTCAATGGCCGCATTGACCTGTTCGGGGGTTGCACGGTCTTCAATGAAAGCCAGGGCACTGTTCACCAGTTCAACCAGTTCGCTTTCGTTAAGCGGTTTGTCGCTGGCGAAGATCAACGCTTCTATATGGGGTATGATTGCGGAGAGTTCCATTTATTTTATGTGCAAATGTGCCAATATGCCAATGTGCAAATTTCTTAGCGTTGAATGGGTTTAAAAATGATCAGATCAGCCTTCGGTTCAATGAATTTGCACATTTGCTTATTTGCAAATTTTATTATCCTTGTAACGCAGCCGCTCCGCTCACGATCTCTGTCAATTCGGTGGTGATCGCAGCCTGTCTTGCGCGGTTATAGCTGATCTTAAGTGCTTTCAGTAATTCGTTGGCGTTGTCGCTGGCTTTGTCCATGGCGGTCATACGTGCTCCGTGCTCACTGGCATTGGCATCCAGTGTGGCTTTGAACAACTGGGTGTTGAGGATCTTCGGCATCAGTTCGGCGATCAGCACTTCCTTGCCCGGCTCAAAAATGAAATCGGCATTCTTTTGTCCGGAGGCTTTTTCCACTTTCCTCACCGGCAGGAAGGGTTCAGCGATGAATCGCTGTGTGGCGGCATTCTTGAATTCGCTGTAGACCAGTTCAACGGCATCCACTTCCTTATTGGCGAAAGCGTCCATGGCATATTTGGCCGCGGCCTGCACCTTGTCGAAACTGAGCCCGGAGAAGATATGCCAGTACTGGTCCACCACTTTGAAGCCGGATTTGGTAAAATTCTCGAAACCTTTTTTACCGATCGGAAGGATGGTCACCCTGCCTTTGGCTTTTTGGTTAGGGTATTTATCCATGACCACTTGCTTGGCCAGTTTGATCAGGTTGCTGTTATAACCTCCGCAAAGTCCCCTGTCACTGGTGACTACGATGATCATGACATGTTCAACGGGCCTTTCCGTGGCCAGGGCCATGTTCACATCCCCGTCGCTGTTGCTGACGATATTACTCAGCATTTCCTGCAATTTCCTGGCGTAAGGGCGCATCTGGGTGATGGCATCCTGGGCGCGGCGCAGTTTGGCCGCACTCACCATTTTCATGGCCTTGGTGATCTGTTGTGTACTTTGAACGCTCTTGATCCGGTTCCGGACCTCTTTTAATGCACCACTCATAGTAGTATAAACGGTTGATTTACGGTTTCTGTCCGGTTGACCCGGGGCAATTTTCGGCATCGCCTCCGGCACGTGGATGGCGAGCTAAACGGCCGCAAAGGTAATAAAAAACTGGCTAAAAGGAGTCAGGCCATTGAAAAAGTTGGAATAGGTCCACGGCATATCTGATACGGGAAAAAGACTACAAAGTCCGAGGTTAAAAACGAATGGCCAGACACCTTTTAGCCAGGCCATTGAAAAAGTTGGAATAGGTCCACGGCATATCTGATACGGGAAAAAGACTACAAAGTCCGAGGTTAAAAACGAATGGCCAGACAGCTTTTAGCCAGGCCATTGAAAAAGTTGGAATAGGTCCACGGCATATCTGATACATGAAAAAGACTACAAAGTCCAAGGTTAAAACGAATGGCCAGACAGCTTTTAGCCAGGCCTTTTAAAACCGCATCGCCGGCGCTCCCATTGTCCTCATTCCGCCGCCCTGGGGCTGCTGGCCCACGAATTTCTGCAACCGGTAGGTGAAACTGAGCATGAAATACCGGGTCAGCCGGTTGGTACGGGTATCGGTGATGGCATTGGCGCTCACATTTCGGCTGATATTGGTGTTCTGTTTGAACAGGTCATAGGCCGCCAGCCGGATCACCCCGTTCTTCTTCTTGAACAGTTGCTGCTCCAGCGAGGCGTTCATGATCACCAGGTTCCGGGATACCGAACTCGCCAGTCCGTTGTTGATGGTGTAATCGATATCGTATTTCAGGGTGAGGGTCTTGGTGAAATCGATATTGATGTTATGGCTGAAGGTCCAGTTATTGCTGGAGGAATTCTGCAGGGTACTGACCGACTTGGCTGTCGTATTCTTGTATTTCACGTCATTCAAACCGTAACTGATGCCGGCGCCCAGTTCCAACCATTCCTTGTAATTGAATTCAAAGGTGAAGCCCTGGTTCAGGACCCAGTTCTGCCCGATGTTCCGGATGCTGTCGATGAGGTTCACGTTGTGATTGTAATTGGCGGAACCATTTACGGTGATCACATATTTCCTGTTCTTGAACGGTTTTGAATAAGCATAGAAACCAAGCAGGTTATAGTAACCATTCACGTTCTCCGGTACGCTGAGCTGGCGGCCGGCTCCCTTGCTGATGGTGTTGTTCACGATCTGGTTGCGGATGGTGCTGAACGTGAAATTGGTGAAGATCACCTTGCCGCTGATGAAATTGAAATTGTTGTAAGAGAAATTCAGGTTATGGTTGACAGAGGGCCGCAGGTTCGGATTACCCGTGGTGATGGCCTGCGGATTGCTGAGATCCTGCACGGGCTGCAATTGACTGAAGGTCGGCTGCGTGGCGTTCCCGGTATAATTGAAATTGAAGGACTTGGTCCGGCTGAAATTATAGACGAAACGGGCGATCGGGAATACATTGACGCGGTTGATGCTCTTATAGGCGCTGTCCCGGGTGATCGACCTTCCTTTCAGGTTCACCGGCAGCACGCTGATCCCCACGGTATAGTTGTATTTCTTCTGTGTGGTACGCAAAGACAGACCGATCCGGTTATTGTAATAATCGTTCTCATAATCATTGGTCAGGAAATTATTGAGGATCTTGGCGTTGGTATTGGGATCCACATCAAAGGTCTGTTTGTTGTTACGGCCATAGCTGAAATTGTGAGAATAGCTGAAATCGAGGCTGCGGATCTTCGACAGCGGTTCCGAATAGGTGAAACGCACTCCGTAATTGCGGTTATCATTATTCTGGTCCGTGTATTGATAAAGATTCCGGGGTCCGACAGGCGTGACATACTGGTAACTGAGGTTTGTTACATCCTGGATGGAATTGTTTTCGGATGTGCCCAGGGTTATACTGGCCGAAAAATTACGCCCGCGCTTCCTGAATTTGTGGTTATACAGGATCGTAGCCGCGATATTGGGCGCCTTGGAATCCGTGAGGTTCTTATTGTTGCCGTCGCTGGTCTTGGTGCCATTGGTCTGTGTGTATTCAAATGCGGTCTTGTTGTTGGCGTCGCTGCCGCTGAAATTCACGCTCGGACTGATCTTCAGGTAATTGAATGAATCCACCTGGTATTCCAGGTTGAAGGTGAACCGGTGCGAATTCCCGATCGTCAGTACGTCCTGGTCCTGGTTATTGATGAAACTATTGTTCTCGAAAAAATTCTGGGAGGAAGTATTGGTCAACTGGCTGGTATTTCGGTGGCTGTAGGAATAACTGCCATAAACACTGATCCGTTTGCCCCATTGGTCGCGGTAGTTGAAGCCGATGGAATTGGTGGCCGATACGCCGCTGTTATTACCCGAACCCAATAGCCCCAGGCTGCCGCTTTGCATCATGCCGTTCGCCGCGCTCATGCCACCCATATCGCTCATGGCGCTCATCCCGCTGCGCATCATGCTGGTAGCGCCCCGGTTGCCCCCGCCCCCGAAATTGAACAGGGAGGAATTGGTATTGTTGCTGTTGGCGAACAGTGAG
Organism: Chitinophagaceae bacterium; assembly: GCA_016721725.1. Taxonomy (GTDB): domain Bacteria; phylum Bacteroidota; class Bacteroidia; order Chitinophagales; family Chitinophagaceae; genus Ferruginibacter. Next base: position 1,792,231 of record JADKHN010000001.1, read on the forward strand.
ATCTGCTGGTTGTTATTGAAATAGTTCCCGTTAAAAGATCCCTGGTAACGCTGGTCTGTACCGCCCCCAACGGTCACCCGTCCGAAGAATCCCTTGTTCTTGTCCTTCTTGATCGTGATATTGATGACCTTGTCCGGGTCGCCATCCTTGATGCCCGAAACGGTCGCCTGGTCGCCATAATCATCGATGACCTGGATCTTGTCAACGATATTGGCGGGCAGTTCTTTGGTGGCCGTCTTCACATCGCCGCCGAAGAAATCTTTTCCATTCACTTTCACCCGGCTCACGCTTTTACCCTGCGCGGTGACATTTCCGTCTTTATCGACCGTGACACCGGGTAATTTTTTCAAGAGGTCTTCCACCACGGCATTTTCCTTGACCTTGAAGGAACCGGCATTATATTCGATCGTATCTTCCTTCACCACAATGGCCGCCACCTGGACCACCACTTCCTCCAGTAGCTTGCCCAGGCTCGCCAGGGTCATGGTCCCGATATCAATGGTCTTTTCTTTTTTGGTCACGGCCACATATCGGGCCATCGGCCGGTAACCCATATTCCGGATGACAATGGAGAATCCCGAGGAGGGAACCTCATCAAAACGGAATTGTCCTTTTTCATCGGTAAAAGTATAAACGGTATCTGACGGATTTGATTTGACGACCAGTCCGATCACTGCCTTGTCGATCGGTTTCTTACCGGCCGAATCGATGACCGTGCCTTTGACCTGCGCACGAACGGTTGAGCCCAAAAGGATCACAACGATAACGAGTAGTGTTTTTCTCATAAAAACAGTATATACGAATGAGTTCGTGCAAAAATAGGTCCTGGGGGCTTAACTACCCATTATAAATGATGAATGGTTGAGGAATTAAATAAATATTAACGGATGGGGGAGTATCTGTCAAAGCCGGTAATTCAGGGAGAACCCTCCGGGCGCACCCTGGATGCTCACATTGTCGAGGAACTTGTTCAGTTTACGCCCATGACGCAGGTGTATCGCATAATTGACCGCATCGTAAAGCAATAGGAATCCCCCCTGCACCATAATGGCGTTTCCATAACCCTTGAGTTTGGCGGGGTTGCTGCGGCTCTTGCTTCTTTCGGTTAGGTATAATCCGGTGGTGATATAGGCCGCGTCCAGTCCCAGGTTAAGCAGGTAGGTCTTTTCCACTCCTTGCTGGCGCTTCAGTACGGAGGACAGCCGGAAACCGCCTTTTTTGTTATTGTCTGCTCCCAGGTATCCCAGGGCGGCCAAAACCAGGTTGATGCTGTTCCATTGCACATTCATCTGGTGGAAATAACGCATTTCCGTATTGTGCGTCTTGGTGGCGAAGGCGCTGACGATGATATTGGCCGTTGAATATCCACCCAGCACAAGCATGGATCTTTTTGTGATCTTCGCTCTTTCTTTTTCAAAACTGAGCAGGTCAGGTTGCTGAGACAGGGCTGATAAGGAAATTAGGATCAAAGCGGGAATGATAAAAAAAAGTCGCATGGTGTTGATTTTTCAACTTACCTAACAAAGAACTACAGGGATTGTTTATTTGACCAGTTTGATTTTTACCGGCTTCAGGGAATACCGGATCCTGATCCGTCCTCCTTCCGGGGTGGATTGGGATAAGGGGAGTTCCAGGACTAATTTCGCATCAAAACTGATGAACCCTTCTTTTTGTCTTTGTAATTCACTTGCGGGGATGACCAGGGGCCCATTCCCGGGTCCGGATACCCAGTAACTGAAACTGCTGTCGGTATTCTCGCTGTTGATCGTGATGTGGTCATCAGGGCCGAGCGGCATGGATTCATAGCCGATCTGAAGGGAGTCGCGGATGGACACCGAGGTCGGGATAGTGATCAGTTTGAACGGACTGATGCTGAACTGGTTCCGTATTTTTTTTCCGTTGATGTCGGTAAAAATGATCTCATGCGGTCCATGGAGCTTTTGTACCGGTACATAAGTCCGGTAAAAAGCGCCGCCCATCGAAGTACTGTCAACCTTCAATCGTTGGCCGTCCAGTTCAACCTGGCTGGGTTCACTCAGTACCAACGTGGTGCCGTTGATTCCCGCGAATCGGTAGGTGAAGGACATTTCTGCCTCGGCATCGCCTTCCAGGTAGTAAATATGGTAATCGAAGTAGATCTTGTCCTGGTTCACATCCCGGCTTTCTCCGATCTCATTGCTGCTGCATCCCGGGCAGGTGAAAAGGATAATGGACAAAAAGGGAAGGACCGTTTTCAGTTTCATGATAGTTGGTTTGTTGGTGTTTATACCCTGGCCGGGTAAAAAGTTCGTTAATGATTCTATAATAAGGGCTGAAAGTCTAAAGCCGATTCCTTGAATCGTCGCCTGACCGCCATACCCCAAACATTTACTACCTTTGGCAGCCCTCCTAAAAGGGTGATACTGTCATTTTGGCTCAGTTGGTATTTCAGCACCATATTTGACTAATCAAAAATCTTACAAAACCGATTTTATACAATACCCAATAACACTGAATTTTTATGTTAGGAGTCATTTCGAAAATCTTTGGCGGAAATAAAAGCGAGAAGGATGTAAAAAAGATATTGCCAAAGATCGAGCAGGTGAATCGTTTTTTCACCGGCTACCAGTCCCTGAGCAACGATGAACTGCGCAACAAAACGGTTGAATTCAGGGAACGCATCGCTGTCCATCTCAAGGCCGTCAACCAGCAGATCGAGGACAAGAAGGTCGCAGCCGAATCCCTGCCGGTGGAAGAGATCAACCAGCGCGATGTGATCTATAAGGAGATCGATGAGCTGAAAAAAGAAAAGGACAAACAGCTGGAAGTGATCCTGGAAGAGCTCCTGCCGGAAGCCTTTGCCGTAGTGAAAGAGACCAGCAGGCGCTTCAAGGAAAATGCAACGCTGGAATGCAGGGCCACCGATCTCGACCGGACCCTGGCGGTGAAAAAAGACAATATCAGCATTGAAGGCGATAAGGCCATTTATAAGAATACCTGGACCGCTGCCGGCGGCGCTGTAACCTGGAACATGGTGCATTATGATGTGCAGCTGATCGGTGGCGCCGTATTGCATTCCGGTAAGATCTCCGAAATGGCTACGGGGGAAGGTAAGACCCTCGTAAGTACCTTGCCCGCTTACCTGAATGCCTTGTCGGGCGAAGGGGTTCACATTGTAACGGTGAACGATTACCTGGCACGAAGGGATAGCGAATGGAACGGTCCCATCTTTGAATTCCTCGGGCTGCGGGTGGATTGTATCGACAAGCACGAACCCAACGGAGATGCGCGCCGGAATGCCTATAATGCCGATATCGTCTATGGCACCAACAACGAATTTGGTTTCGATTACCTGCGGGATAACATGGTTCATACACCCGATGAAATGGTTCAGCGTAAGCACCATTTCGCCATGGTGGATGAGGTGGACAGCGTGTTGATCGACGATGCCCGTACCCCGCTCATTATCAGTGGACCGGTAGGCCACAGTGATAACACCCAGCAGTTCTTCGACCTGAAACCCCGCATTGAAAAACTGCTGGAAGCCCAGCGGAAAGCGGTGAACCAGTTCCTCATCGAAGCCAAGAAAAAGATCGCGGAAGGAAATGACGATCCCAAGGATGGCGGACTGGCCCTCATGCGTGCCCATCGCGGCCTGCCCAAGAATAGCGCCCTCATCAAATTCCTCAGCGAACCCGGCATCCGGGTGAAACTGCAGAAATGCGAGAACTATTATCTCGCCGACCAGCAGAAGGAAATGCCCAAAGTGGATGCTGAACTCTTCTTCAACATCGACGAGAAGAATAACCAGGTGGAACTGACCGACCAGGGTATCCAACTGATCACCCGCAGCGGCGAGGACCCCGAATTCTTCATCATACCCGATATCGCCACCAAACTCGCCGAGATCGAAAAAAGCGATGCAAGTACCGACGAAAAATTCCATAAGAAAGAAAGCCTGCTGAATGATTACGCCCTAAAGGCCGATCGTATCCATACGGTGCAGCAATTGCTGAAAGCCTATACACTGTTCGACAAGGATGTGGAATATGTTGTACTCGACGAAGCCGTTAAGATCGTGGATGAGCAAACCGGCCGTATCCTCGACGGCAGAAGGTATTCCGACGGCCTTCACCAGGCCATTGAAGCCAAGGAGAACGTGAAGATCGAGGCTTCCACACAAACCTATGCTACCGTTACCCTGCAGAATTATTTCAGGATGTATCACAAGCTGGCCGGTATGACCGGTACGGCTGAAACGGAAGCGGCTGAGTTGTGGAGCATCTACAAACTGGATGTGGTGACCATCCCCACCAACGTGAAAGTGATCCGTAAGGATGAGCAGGACCTGGTCTACAAGACCAAAAGGGAGAAATATAAAGCAGTGATCGAAGAGATCGAGAAACTCCGTACCCAGGGCAGGCCCTGCCTGGTGGGTACCACTTCGGTGGAAGTGAGTGAATTACTTTCCCGCATGCTCAAGCAAAAGAATATCCCTCATAATGTATTGAACGCGAAACAACACGCCCGTGAGGCGCAGGTTGTCGCTGAAGCCGGTCTGGCCGGCGCTGTTACCATCGCCACCAACATGGCGGGACGCGGAACGGATATCAAACTCGGTCCCGGCGTCAAGGAAGCGGGAGGTTTGGCCATCATTGGTACCGAACGTCATGAAAGCCGTCGTGTGGACAGGCAGTTACGCGGTCGTGCCGGACGCCAGGGAGACCCGGGTAGCACGAGTTTCTTCGTTTCTCTTGAAGATGACCTGATGCGCATGTTCGGCAGCGAACGGATCGCCTCGCTCATGGATAGGATGGGATACAAGGAAGGCGAAGTGATCCAGCACAGCATGATCACCAAGTCGATCGAACGGGCACAGAAAAAAGTGGAGGAGAACAACTTTGGCATACGGAAACGCCTGCTCGAATATGACGACGTAATGAACAAACAGCGTAACGTGGTCTACAGCAAACGTAATCACGCCCTGTTCGGGGAAAGGCTGGCGCTCGACCTCGACAACGCGTTCTATTCCGTCGCGTCCGGACTCATCAATTCTTTCAAGGAATCCAACGATATTGAAGGCCTGCGCCTCGCAGCCATCATGAACTTCGCTATCGAGACCACCATCACTGCGGAAGAACTGGATAAGGACGATGAGGTGACCCTGTCTGAAAGGCTGTATTTGGAAGCGGTCACCCAATATCGTCGCAAGACCGATATCATGGTGAAGCAGACCTTGCCAGTGATCAGGAACATCCGTAAGGAACAAGGCAACCACATCGAAAAAGTGGCGGTACCCTTTACCGATGGTAAAAAATCATTGCAGGCGCTGGCCAACCTGGATAAGTACATTGCTACCGAAGGCCGCGAACTCAACGATGCCCTCGAACGCGGTATCACCCTGGCCCTGATCGATGATGCCTGGAAGGAACACCTTCGCGCCATGGACGATCTTCGCCACAGTGTTCAAACGGCCGGTTACGAGCAGAAGGATCCCCTCGTCATCTATAAGATCGAAGCCTTCAACGCTTTTAAGCAGATGGATGACCAGGTGAACAAGGATATCGTAAGCTTTCTTAGTCATGCCCAGATTCCGATGGAGCAGACCAATGCCGGGCAGATCAAAGAGGGAAGGGAAAGCAAGACCGACATGAGCAAACTGCGCCAGCGCAAGGAAGAATTCGCTACTTCTTCAACCGGCGGTCCCGAATATGTAGGAGGGGAGAATGAATATTACGATCCTTCCACACCTATTAAACAGGAACCCATCCGTGTGGAAAAAGCGCCCGGAAGGAATGACCCCTGTCCCTGCGGCAGTGGTAAAAAATATAAGAATTGTCATGGTAAGGATGCCTGACGAAACGATCCCGTAAAAAAAATCCCCTGCTCATAAGCGGGGGTTTTTTTTAGCAGTAAGGCGAATCAAAATCAGTTGGCTATGATAAGTTTGGCATTTTTTGTTTCGGTTTCCGTGATCAGTTCCAGGGTGTAAACACCTTTTCCGGCCAGGGGAGGTCTGTTAATGTTGAAGCTGTTGAATCCTGTACGGGCTTGTTCCTTTTGAATGGCGATGATCTTCCCATTCATGTCGCTGATCCGGAAACTGATCTTCTCCGAATGGGAGAATTTCATACCCGCGATAAAAGAATTGCCGGTGACCGGGTTGGGAGATATGATCAGGCGGTTATCGGTTATGTCACCGGTATAGACCCTCGCGATCACCGAGAATTTGGCTTGCTCACCGATGTCAACGAGCCTGATCCGGTAATAATTATATCCTGCCAGGTGATCGGCATCCCGCCATTCATAGGCGCCCAGGCCTGGAGCCCTTCGGGCCTGTACCCTTCCGATGCTGCTGAAGTGCACGCCGTCATAACTCCGCTCTACGAGGAAGTAGGAGAGGTTGATCTCCGAATTGGTCACCCAGTTCACCAGGTTGGTATTGCCCTGCGTGGTGACGGTGAAGGATTCGAGGTTGGCGCTGGCCAGGGTTCCGCCGCATTGGGGGAAGATCTTGGAAGAATCGATGGTGACGAGTCCGGCCCCGTCGGTCACCGTCAGTTTGATGAACCAGTAATAGGTATCGCCGTTACAGCCGATCCTAGAGATCACGGCCGAACTATTCCGGACGGTATCGACCGGTTCGGAATGCTGGTGATTATTGTGCCGCAGGGAGGTCTGCCATTGGTAGAACAATTGCGTGCCGGGGTGTTCCGCATCCGTGACGGTGGCCCTTAGCAAATAGGCGGTGTCGGCGCCGAGCTGGTAAAAAGAATTCTTGGCCGGACTGGTGATATTTACCACCGGCGGGGTATTGTTGGCCGAAATGATGAGGCTGTCGGTACTGGTGGCATTCAGGTTGTCCTTCACGGTTAATTTGACCACAAATTTCTTTGGGCTGCTGTTGGCCGTGGTGAAAGTATGCGTTGGATTGGCCGAAGTACTGAGTGCGGTGCCATCGCCAAAATCCCAGGAATAGGTGATGGCGCCGGCTTCGGGGTCATACGAGGTATTGCCGGTGAAATTGACCGCTAATGGAGCAGGCCCAAAGGTTTTATTTGAACTCATTTTCACCACAGGCGGCTGGTTTCCTCCGTAACTGAGTTTTTTGACCGTTCCGGTACCGATATCAACAAAGACCAGGCTGCCATCCACCGGGTTATCCGTTATACATACGATCGCAATGAAACCGGTACCCAGGGTATTCACCTCTTTCAGCTGGTCAATATATTGTATGGTGAAATTCTTCAACCAGGCGCCCCCGTAATCGGCCTGTAAATAAGTGTTCCGGTAAGCCGCTGGCAACATCGTTCCGGTATACCAGCAACTACCTGAAGCGGCATTTCCCCTGAACGGGGTGCCGGTGACACCCGATGCCGTTGTTCCGATCTGTGCCACCCCGAGTGTATTGCCGGTGAACTTCTTCACCCTGGCGCTGTCTACACCATGTTTCCAGTCCACTGCAGGAACCCGGTGAAAGAACCGGTTGGGATTGGGGCTGGTGATGGTATACGATGAATTGCAGGGATTGGTTAAGGTGGTATTATTGTCGGCTGTAGCCTGTTTGATCAGGTTTTGGAAATTGAAATACTGCTGGGTACAGCCGCCGAGGCCATATCTCGGATTGGGTTCATCCTTATTCGCCGTGGTGGCCGAAGCATAACTGTTCAGGTAGTTGAAGCCTTCAAAGATGGGCCAGCCGCAATTACTGGCAGGGGCTTTGATGATATTCAGTTCTTCATAATTATTCCAGCCCACATCCCCCACATAGATCTCACCGATATCCCCGGTCGCCGGGTTGGTCGACCCCGTATTGGGACGAACACAAAAACGGTAGGGATTCCTGAATCCCATGGCCCAGACCCTGGATTTGGCCGATCTTGGAGATGCCGCATCGTAGTAAGGGTTGCTGGATACCCCATTGCCGTTGGTCGGGTTGATCCTTAATAACTTACCGTTATAACTGTTGATCATCTGTGAACGGAAGGCGCCCACGTTTTCATTGGCCCTGATGATCCCGTCGGTCAGTGCCTGGGCATAATAGGTCTCTGCCAGGTTACCCACGTCCGTGGTATTATAACTCGCCGCGTCCCCTGCTGATGCCAGCAAGGTGCCATCGGCGGCAAAGGCCAATGAACCGATGCCATGTGATTCATGAAGGATGGGAATGCCGGTTGATTTGGTCTCACCCAGCAAGATGGTCCGGGTGGTCGGGTCGGCCACCAGGTTGCCGCCACTGGTAATGGTCTTGTACCGGGTGATGCGTCCAATGGTAGCGGCAAGGTAAGTGTTGGTGGTGGCATTGTAGGAGCCGGTACCGTAATATAATAAGTGATGACGGTCCACCACATAGAGCAGGTAGATCAGTCCGTTGGTCTCGAAATTGGGATCCAAAGCAAAACCCAATAATCCATGGTCACGCCAATTGCCCACTTCGGCTGACAGATCAAGTACCGGAGTTGTCTGCTTGACATAAGCCCCGGCATTCAGGTTGCAAACATAAACCTTGCCGCCTTTTTCCCAAACGAACAGGCGGGTAGCTGTTTTATTGAATGCGGCGCCAACGGGTTCGCTCCAGCCGGAACCGATGGTGATGGTTGAAAAGCCGGCCGGGAAGGTCTGGGCAAAGGATGCCAACGGCAATAAGCCGCTACCGGTAACGAATAAAACGAAGAACAGGACAAAAGAGGTAAAGCCTTTTTTCATACATCATCATTTTAAAAAATAAAAAAGTATCCCGCATCGGGGAACATTCAATAACAATGTATTCTTAAGGGGGTGTCATCCGTTCTGTTAGGGTAGAATGGATAGTTCGTAAGGCTTACAGGTGGCTTCTTTGGGGAGGAGGTAATTGCTATAAGCGCTGCAAAATACAGATTTTTTGGAAAAAAGCCTATTTTTTGGAAAAAAGCCTGATCTAGTTAAACCTGGATCCGTATGGACCGTCCTATGCATCATAAACAGACCAGTATGAAAAAATCATTGATGCCTCGTTTCGTTTTATTATTCTTGATCTCACTGTCCCTGTCAATATTCGCTGAAGCCCAGTTCGTGGTCAAGGTCAGGCCCGGAGCGCCCAGGGTCAGGGTTCGGCCGGCCATGCCATCACCCCGGCATATTTGGGTGGGTGGTGAATATGTATGGCGTGGTGGCCAATACGTATATACGGATGGATATTGGGCAACCCCGCCACGTTCAGGTTACCGCTGGGTGGAAGGCCGCTGGAAACACAACCGCAGGGGATGGGTATGGGTACCCGGCCATTGGAGGTGAAAAGATCATGGGGAACAGGTTATTTTCACGGTGAATCCCGGTTAAATCAGGTTTGTATTCATGAAAACCATTCGTAATTTTCGGATATCAAGCTTTGATCATGCAACAGATCCCGGTGGAGAACTTATTGTTCATCGATATTGAAACAGTACCCTCATGGCCTGTATTTGAATCATTGGAGCCCGATTGGCAAATGTTGTGGACTGAAAAAGTACAACGCAGCCTGCCCGAAAATGTCACGGCCGCAGAATTTTACGAACAGCGGGCCGGGGTCATGGCCGAATTCGCCAAAGTGATCTGCATCAGTATCGGTTACTGCAGAAAGGAATCGGGGACCCTGCAGTTACGCATCAAGTCATTTTACGGCGATGATGAAAAGAGCTTGCTTGAACAATTCATCAGTACCCTGCAACAGGCTGAGATCGGTAACAACCGATGGAATTTCTGCGGTCATAATATTAAAGAATTCGACATCCCCTTCCTTTGCCGCCGGCTGATCATCAATGGTTTGTTCCTTCCCCCTTATCTTGATTTTCAGAACATGAAACCCTGGGAGACGAATATCGTGGATACTTTCCAGTACTGGCGATTCGGAGATTATAAGAATTACACTTCGTTGAAATTACTGGCGGCCGCACTGGGCGTACCTTCCCCTAAAGATGATATCGATGGAAGCCAGGTGGCGGATGTGTACTGGAAAGAGAAGAACCTGCCCCGGATCGTTACCTATTGCCAGAAAGATGTGGTCACCACGGCCAATATCGTGATGCGGTTCAAACATTTGCCGGTGCTCGGCAACGATCAGGTACTGATCGTATAGTTCCAGATCAAAATAACAACTAAGGTTGATTTACTTTTTTGACCACGGTCAGGTAAACCGGGAAGTGATCGCTGTACCCGTAGTTGTAGGTCATACCGTCCCAGGTCCTTTTCGCGTAGCCTTTGAACTTTCCGGTCTGCTGCACCATGAATTGACGGTTGAAGATATTCGCCCGGTAGAAGAAATACCCCGACTGTGTCTTGTCCAGCCAGCCTTCTGAGAGGATGATCTGGTCAAATAATCCCCAGGCATCCTGGTAAGCCAGCGTACCAATACCCCGACGGTAGAAATCAAACCAGGGATTGAACAGGCCTTTTTCCTTGACATCGGAAGCCTTGCCCTTTGCTCCGAGGACCTTGGTCACGCTCGGACTGATGGGATCATCGTTCAGGTCACCCATGATCACGATCTTCGATTTGGGGTTGAGTGCCATCAGCGAATCCACGATCCTTTTATCCACGCTGGCTGCAGCTGCCCGGGCCGGGATGGAACGCTCTTCACCCCCCGAACGGGAAGGCCAGTGATTCACCATCACATGAACCGTATCACCATCCATGATCCCTTTGACATACAATACGTCACGGGTGAAATACGAATCTTTAGACCCTCCGGGAAGTTTTACAAATAGCGGGGCGCTGTATAATACCCGGAAATATTTCGGATTGTACAGCATGCCAACATCCACCCCCCTGATATCCGGAGAATTGTAATGAACGAATTTGAGATTCCGGCTCTTCAGGTCCTTATGATTGATCAGGGCCGTCAACACCGTATCATTCTCGATCTCGGCCACACCTAAAATCGCAAGTCCGTCCGGGTTGAGTTCCACCCCCATTTGGGAGATCACCGAAGCCAGCCGGCCCACTTTGTCCAGGAACACATGAGTATTGTAATGCCTTTCACTGTTGGGAAGGAATTCTTCATCATCGATCCGGGGATTATTGACCGTGTCGTAAAAATTCTCCAGGTTATAAAAGCCGATCACCGAGGGACGATAGTTGTCTTTTTGTGCATAACTCGATGAAATTGAAACAACTAAGACAAATGCGGATAGCCATATTCTGTTCATAAAAGAAAATAATGAAAGCCAAAGTTATTCTTCTGGATGATATTCACGGTATTTTAATATGAATAATATGTTATTAAGGGTTAATTTAAATAGGTTCAGGTATAATATTAACTACATTTGCAGACTTTTTTAACAAATTATTTATGACACCAAAATTAAAATTCTGCGTCCTGCTGGTGATATTATCCGGAGCGATCCTGCCCGGTGCATTCGCCCAGGTGAAGAAGATCAACGACACTTTGCCTACCCGCGATACCCTGGTGGAGATCTTGAGGGAGAATCTGCAAGATAATATCCCGGTCATCTCGTTGGAAGAAAATGACGGGCAGGACGGAAGCGCTCAAAATATTTCTTCTCAGTTGAGTGCCGGACGCGATCCTTTTTTAAATGCAGCCACTTTTAAATTCAGCGCCGTACGATTCCGTATCCGGGGTTACGACGCCGATAATTTCAACACCTTTATCAATGGGGTGCCTATGGAGAACCTCGATAACGGGTTTACTCCTTACGGTCAATGGGGCGGCCTCAATGATGTTTTCCGTAACCGGGAGACCACGATGGGACTGACACCCACCACATTCGCCTATGGTGATATCGGGGGCTCTACCTCTTTCGATACCAGGGCCTCACACCAGCGTAAGCAAACCAGTTTCAATTACGCACTGTCCAACCGCAACTATGTACACCGGTTCATGCTCACCCATTCAACCGGGTTGAATATGAAGGGATGGGCATTTTCCCTCTCGGCTTCCCGCCGTTGGGCTGATGAAGGATTCACCGACGGAACTTTTTACGACGGCTGGTCATTCTTCGCTGCGGTAGACAAACGGTTCAACGACCGACACCTGCTTTCCTTCGCCGCCTTCGCCACGCCCACAAAAAATGGCCGCCAGGGCGCTTCAGTACAGGAAATGGTTGATCTTGCAGGGAACAATTATTACAACCCTTACTGGGGTTACCAGAACGGTAAAAAAAGGAACGCTAGTGTGGCCAAGTCATTCCAGCCGGTGGGCATCTTAACGCATGACTGGAAAGTGACCGATAAAACAAACCTGGTGACCGCGGCTTCTTTCAGTTATGGTAAAAGAAGTACGACCGGTCTCGACTGGTATAATGCCGCTGATCCCCGCCCCGACTATTATCGCTATCTGCCCAGTTACCAGCTGGATCCTTATTATGCCGGATTGGTCAAAGAGGAACTGATGAATAACATCAATAAACGTCAGATCAATTGGGATGCACTTTATAATGCCAATTATAATTCAAATGATGTGGTACGCAATGTGAACGGTATCCTGGGTAATGATGTTTCAGGCCGCCGGTCACATTATATTATTGAAGACCGTATCATTAATACTACCAAGTATAACTTCAACAGCACCCTGAACAGCACGGTATCTGAAAACGTTTCATTATCCGGAGGGATCACCTACCAGTCACAAAAAAATCATTATTTTAAAAAGGTGGACGACCTGCTGGGTGGTGAATTTTATGTGGATGTGAACCAGTTCGCCGAAAGGGATTTCCCATCCAACCCGCTGGCCGGCCAGAATGATGTGAACCGACCTAACCGGATACTGAATCAAGGAGATAAGTTCGGATACAATTATGATATCAATATCAAGAAAGGCTCGGTGTGGTTACAGGGCGTTTTCAAGTTCCGTAAGTTCGATGCATTCGTATCCACCGAACATTCCTATACCAGCTTCTACCGCTATGGCAATGTGAAATCGGGCCTTTTCCTTGATAATTCCTATGGTAAATCCAAGGTCTATAATTTCTATAACTCAGGGATCAAGGGTGGCCTGACCTACAAGATCAATGGACGTAATTACCTGTTCGCGAACGGTTCTTATCAGTCCAGGGCGCCTTTCTTTGAGAATGCCTACCTGGCTCCCCGCACCCGCGATTTCGTACAGGATAACCTGAAATCAGAAGAGATCCTCAGCGTGGAAGGCGGCTATGTGATGAATGCGCCGAAGCTGAAGATCCGGGCCACGGGTTATTATACCCAGTTCAAGAACCAGATCAATGTACTCACTTTCTACAATGATGAGTTCCAGAATTTCGTCAACTACGCCATCAGCAATATCGGAAAGGTGCATGCCGGTGTTGAGTTCGGCGCCGAAGCGAAGATCTACAAGGGCCTGAGTCTGAATGCGGCCGCCTCCATCGGACAGTATGTTTTCAATACCCGTCAGAGCGCCACCGTTACCGCGGACAACAGCAGTGCGGTATTATCAAGCAACGACGTGGTCTATTCCAAGGATTTTTATGTTCCAACTCCGCAGCAGGCTTATACCATCGGGTTGGATTATCGTTCTCCGAAATTCTGGTTCATCAATGTGAACTTCAATTATTTCGATAAGATGTATCTCGATTTCAACCCGATCCGCCGCACCGAAAGCGCCGTGAGCGGAGTGGATGAAGGATCTGCGCTATGGCACCAGATCATCGACCAGACCAAACTGAAATCGCAATATACCCTCGACGCGTTCGCCGGATATTCCTGGCTGATGAACAGGCGGTTCACCCAACTGAAGAAAAGGACCTTCCTGTTATTCAATGTGGGGGTCAACAATATCCTGGATAACCGGAATATCGTTTCAGGCGGTTACGAGCAATTGCGTTTCGATTTCGCCGAGAAGAATGTCAACAAATTCCCTGATAAAAGATTTTACGCCTACGGCATCAATTTCTTCGCCAGTGTGGGTGTGAGGTTCTGATAAACAAACAACGGATAAAACTCTTAAAAAATACATTATGAACAAGATCGTAAAATTATTGACGGTAATCATCCTGGTCGTTTCTGCCGGCACATTCAGCGCCTGTAAGAAATCATTTGACAATCCCCCGGGAGCAACCGACCCCAACATCGTCGCCAACACGACCATCGAAACCCTGAAGGCCATGCATACCGTAGCCGGCGCTTACGATATCATCACCACCGACATGGTCATTTCCGGTGTGGTGGTCGCCGATGACAAAAGCGGTAATTTCTACAAGCAATTGTATATCCAGGATGCTACAGGCGGACTACAGATCCTCCTCGACGCGAACAGCCTTTACGGCACCTACCCGGTAGGCCGCAGGATCTTCATCAAATGCAAGGGTCTTTGCATCAGCGATTATAACGGTACTATGGAACTGGGCGTAAAAGCCACCGTCGGCGGATTGCCTTCTGTTGAAGGGATTCCCGGCAACCTCATCAGCAATTATATCGTTGGTGGTTCCATCAATAACCCGGTTGTTCCCACTGTGGTCACGCTGAATCAACTGACCACCGGCATGCAGGATAAATACCTGGGTACACTGATCCAGCTCGACGGTTACGAATTCGGTGACACCACCGTTACTTATTCTGATACCTCTGCTTATAAAAGCACAGTGAACCTGGATATCAAGAATTGTTCCGGTTCAACCGTCATCATCCGTACCAGCGCTTACGCCAACTTCGCCGCTCAGCGCGTTGCCCGCGGAAACGGAAGCGTCGTGGCCATCTATACCACCTACGGTACGACCAAGCAGCTGATCATCCGCGATCAATACGATGTTAAATTCAACGGTAACCGTTGCAACCTGTTCGAAGAAGATTTCAATTCTATCGGAGCCAACGGCGCCACACTGGCCTTGCCGGGTTGGAGGAATATCCAGGAAGTCGGCAGCAGTCCGAACTCTTTATACCAGAACGCCGTTTTCGGCAGCGGTCCGACCAAATGCGCGAAAGTATCTGCCTTCAGTACCGGTGGCACAGCCACTACCTGGCTCATCACACCGGCCATCAGCCTGGCAGGATTGACCACCCCGAAACTGGGATTCTATACTTCTGCAGGTTTTATCTCAGCAGTAACTCCGCAATTCAGGGTCTATATCTCAACTACTTATCCCGGTAGCGGAACACCCTCCACTTATTTCACCACCCAATTGCCGGCTACGATCGCTACACCGCCTGCATCCGGTTTCTCCAGTTTCATTTATTCCGGACAGATCAGTCTGGCAGCCTATGCCGGACAAACGGTTTATATCGCATTCCGCTATGATGGGAACGATCCAAGTGGTACGGGAAGTGACGCAACTGCAACCTACGAAGTGGACAATGTGGGCGTGACCCGTCAATAAGATAATGTTCGTAAGAGCCATCCGTAATAAAGGATGGCTCTTACTGGTTTCGGTGAAAGAACCGGGATCGCACCAATTCAAATTCTTGTTATGAAAAAAATAATTACATTTTTATTTCTTATCGCTTCACTGCAGTCCTTTTCGCAGTCCACTACACTGGTCATCAGCCAGGTTTATGGCGCCGGAGGAAATGCAGGTGCCCTGTATAATGCGGATTATGTTGAATTACATAACTTATCCGCAGCGCCGGTCAGTTTATCCGGTTATTCAATTCAGTACGCATCTGCCACCAATACCACCACCTGGACTGGTGTTTCGGCTCTGCCAGCCGTGTCTATACCAGCCGGTGGATATTACCTGATCCAGATGAGTACAGTGGGAGCAAACGGTGCTGCGCTTCCCACTCCGGATAATGTGGCCAGTCCAACCATTGCGATGTCCGCAACGGCGGGTAAAGTGGCCCTGGTGAATAATATTACCGCCTTAGTGGGTTGCCCCGCGGTAGGAGGTTATGTTGACCTGGTTGGATTCGGGACCACCGCCAATTGTTCCGAAGGTGGAACGCCCACTCCGGCACCCAGTGCAACCCTGGCTGTTTTCAGAGGGAATAGCGGTTGTACCGATACGGATAATAACGGCGCGGATTTTACCGCCGCGGCACCGGCTCCAAGAAATGGCGCGACCCCGGTATTCTTATGCGGAGGTGGATCTCCTAACCTTTCTGCAACGACCCTGACCACTTTTGGCAATGTCTGTCTTAATGCCACGGCCGGCCCCAATGCCTTTACCATCACCGGCACCAACCTGAATAACACCAACGTAACGGTGGGCGCACTGGCTGGCTTTACCTACAGCACGACTGCCGGTGGTACCTATACAACGACATTAAGCCTTACTCAACCTGGGGGAGGATATTCCCAGCAGATCTTTGTCAAATTCACACCTACCCTCGTTCAATCCTATAACGGGAATATTCCGGTAGGCGGCGGCGGAGCTTCCTCTATCAACGTAGCGGCTACGGGTTCTGGTGTGAACTCCGTTCCTTCCCTTACTACAGGAGCGGCCAGCGCCATCACGATCAACTCCGCCACCTGTGCAGGAACGATCACTTCCCTGGGCTGTTCTGCGGTTACCGCTTACGGTATCGAATACAGTACGACCAACGGATTCCCCAACGGAACCGGTACGCCGGTTGCTTCCGGTAACCTGGCCGGTGGTAATTTCTCCTCCAACCTGTCTGGCCTGTCTTCAAATACGGTTTATTACTATCACGCATACGCGACAAACGGCGCAGGTACCGGCTATGGAACCCAACAGCAGTTCACCACACTGAACCCGACCCTTTCTGCAACCGTATTAGCTGGTTTCGGCGCGGTTTGTATCAATACCAATGCCGGTCCCAACAACTTTACCCTTACCGGATCAAACCTGT
Source organism: Chitinophagaceae bacterium (assembly GCA_016721725.1). Taxonomy (GTDB): domain Bacteria; phylum Bacteroidota; class Bacteroidia; order Chitinophagales; family Chitinophagaceae; genus Ferruginibacter. Next base: position 1,808,923 of record JADKHN010000001.1, read on the forward strand.
CGGGAAATATAACGGTAGCGTCTTTAACCGGCTTTACCTTTTCAACAGCGATAGGCGGACCTTTCACCACAACCCTGACCCTTACGCCTTCATCCGGTTCAATCAACCAGGTGGTGTACGTTCTGTTCAGTCCGGTATTGGTTCAATCCTATAACGGCAATATCAACATTTCCGGGGGAGGCGCTTCTGCGATCAATGTGGCCGCTACCGGGTCAGGCGTCAACTCAATTCCTACTTTAACCACGGGTGCCGCCAGTGCCATCACCACCAATTCAGCCACTTGCGCGGGCACGATCACTTCAACCGGTTGTTCCGCCATCACCGCATATGGTATCGAATACAGCACGTCCGCCGGCTTCCCCAACGGAACCGGTACGCCGGTTGCTTCCGGTAACTTGGCCGGAGGTAATTTCTCTTCAAACCTGGCGGGATTGTCTCCCAATACCACTTACTATTACCATTCTTATGCCACCAACGGTGGCGGTACCGGATACGGTTCTGAGCAATTCTTTACCACCCAGGCCCTGACGCCTACTTTATCGGCAACCGGTTTAACGGCATTCGGGAATGTTTGTATCAATACGACGGCAGGCCCCAACTCTTTCACCATCAATGGCTCGGCGCTGACCAATGCCAATGTGAATGTGGCCGCCCTGACCGGGTTTACCTATTCAACTACTTCAGGCGGAACCTATACCACCACCCTGAGCCTGGCCCAGGGAGGAGGAACATTCTCCCAACAGATCTTTGTCAAGTTCACACCAACACTGGTACAGTCGTATAACGGCAATATCGTGATCAGCGGAGGCGGTGCCCCTGCTTCTGTGAATGTAGCCGCTTCAGGATCCGGTATCAATACGATCGCCACAGTCACAACCGGCGCGGCCAGTGCCATCACTTCCATATCGGCAACCTGCGCGGGAAGCATTCCTTCGATCGGTTGTTCAGCCATTACCGCTTATGGTATCGAATACAGCACCACCAACGGCTTCCCCAATGGCGGTGGTACTCCGGTTGCATCGGGTAACCTGGCCGGGGGTAATTTCTCATCGAACCTCACCGGCTTGGCGCCAACCACAACTTATTATTATCACGCCTATGCCACCAACAATGGCGGTACTGCTTACGGTGCACAACAACAATTCACTACAGCAACCCCGGGTATGTCGGCGAATGCCCTGGCCGCTTTTGGCGCGGTATGCGTCAACACGACAACGGGTCCGAATTCATTCACCATCACCGGCACCAACCTCACTGCAGCGAATATCAATGTAGGTCCGCTAGCTGGTTATACCTTCTCCACCACATCAGGAGGAACCTATACGGCCAGTCTGAGTTTGGCCCAACCCAGCGGTGCCTATTCACAGCAGATCTTTGTGAATTTCACACCTACGGCTGTTCAGTCTTATAATGGGAATATCCCCGTTTCTGGCGGTGGCGCCGCTGCCATCAATGTGGCTGCTTCAGGTTCGGGGGTCAACACCATCGCGACGGTCACATCCGGCGCGGCCAGCGCGATCACCCAAACAACGGCAACTGTTGCGGGAAGCATCGGTGCAACAGGTTGCTCCGCAGTGACCGCTTATGGCATCGAGTACAGCCTGATCAATAATTTTCCCAACGGAACCGGTACTCCGGTCGCTTCTTCTAACCTGAGCGGCGGTAATTTCAGTTCTAACCTGGCCGGACTTACACCCAGCACCACGTATTATTATCATGCTTATGCCACCAATGGAGGAGGGACGGCCTATGGAGCCCTTCGTTCATTTACAACGGCCGCCCCGGTGCTGACCGCCACGGCGCTCACCGCATTCGGAGCCGTTTGTATCAATACCACGGCAGGACCCAATAGCTTTACCGTCAGCAGTAACGCCCTGCTCACAGCCAATGTGAATATTGGTCCCTTGAACGGATATAGTTTCTCCACTACTTCCGGTGGAACCTATACATCAACACTGAGCCTGGTACAGCCTGGAGGCGCTTATTCACAGACCATTTATGTAAAGTTCAGTCCAACGGCTGTACAATCCTATAACGGTAATATCCCGGTCAGCGGCGGCGGAGCTCCGGTCACCATCAATGTGGCGGCCAGCGGTTCGGGTATCAATACCATTGCAACCGTGGTTACAGGTAATGCAATCATTTTCAATCCAAACTCCGCTACCCTTGACGGCAGCATCACCAGCATCGGTTGCAGTAACGTGACCAGTTATGGTATTGAATACAGCAGCATTGGGGGACTGGCCAACGGACTGGGAACAAAAGTTCCGGCTTCCAATCTCTCAGCTGGTGCTTTCAGTTCCACGCTGAGCGGCCTGGTTCAGGGCAGTAAATATTACTACAAGGCTTATGCGATCAACAACGGAGGCATTGCCTATGGTGTTGAGAAATCCTTCACCACCAGCAATATCCCGGACGGGTTCATCATTTACTCCACGCCTATTCAACGTGGCGGACGGGTTCATATCACCCTGAAGGATATCAAGCCGGGCCATTATTCCATTCAGTTTTTCAACGCGATCGGACAACAGGTTGACCAGCAGGATGTCATCATCCAGGTCAATTTCATCGACACCTGGCTGACCCTCCCTGGAAAACTGGGATCAGGTTATTACACGATGGCCATCGCAACACCCGATTTCATTGTTAAGAAACGATTCATGATCTGGTAAGATCTAAGATAATTTGAAATAGGGAGGCTCCGGTAACGGGGCCTCTTTTTATTTGGGATCAGCAGAATCAGTGTAATAATTGTTACACAGGCAATTGATTTATTTCATCGTTTTCAGTAAGTAAGGTCATGATTTGAGGGTCCGGGTCAGACTATGTTTGTATCCGTTAATAACCCTAAAACGCAGACCATGAAAAAAATACTGATACTGGGATCGGGAACCGCCGGAACCATGATGGCCAATCATCTTCGCCATGAACTGGACAAGGAAAATTGGGAGATCAACATCATCGACCAGCGGCAGGAACATTATTACCAGCCGGGATACCTTTTCCTTCCCTTTGACATTTATGGTCCTGAAGACATCGTAAAAGAGATCAGGGATTTCATCCCCAGGGGGGTGAACCTGATCAGCGACCGGGCTGAACTGATCATACCTGAAAGCAAACAGGTGATCATGCAGAATGGCGATGTTATTCATTATGATATCCTCATCATCGCCACCGGTTGCGATATCGCCCCGGAAGAAGTGGAAGGAATGAAAGGCAGCGAATGGAAGAAATCGGTATTCGATTTCTATACGTTCGATGGCGCATTGGCCCTGCGGGATAAACTACGCAACTGGGAGGGAGGGAAACTGGTGGTGCACATCACCGAAATGCCAATCAAATGTCCGGTCGCCCCGCTTGAATTCTCTTTTTTGGCCGACTCTTATTTCAAGCATAAAAAAATGCGGAACAAAGTGGAGATCACTTATGTGACTCCGCTGAGCGGCGCCTTCACAAAACCCAAGGCCACTGAAACATTGAGTCATTTGCTGGTGGAGAAAGGGATTCGCCAGATCAATGATTTCGGGATCAAAAAAGTGGATAATGAGAATAAGAAGATCATCGATTATGAAGGCAGGGAAGTCCCCTTCGACCTCCTGGTCACCGTTCCCACCAATAAAGGAGACGTGCTGATGGAGCGTTCCGGATTGGGCGATGACCTGAATTTCGTGCCCACCCATAAGGCCACCTTGCAGTCTTTAAAGCATCCCGACATTTTTGTCTTGGGCGATGCCACCAATATCCCGGCCTCCAAAGCGGGTTCTGTTTCTCATTTTGAAGCCGAGATCCTGACCGAGAATATCAAGCGGTATATCGCCGGGGAACCCCTCAAAGAGGAATTCGACGGACATGCCAACTGCTTCGTGGAAACCGGGAACGGAAAAGCATTGTTGATCGACTTCAACTATACCCACGAGCCGGTGGAGGGCGCATTCCCTTTCCCGGGTATCGGACCCTTGCGGCTCTTGCACGAAAGCCGGATCAATCACATGGGTAAGCTCGCCTTCCGCTGGATCTATTGGAACATGCTGCTGAAAGGCACTCATATACCCTTTGTATCTACTGCCATGCAGGTTGAAGGGAAACATTTCTAAATCTAAAAACAAGAAAATATGGAAAAGATCATTGCAGGTAAGACCGTCAACGTAAATGAAGAAGGATATCTTACCGATTTTTCACAATGGGATAAGTCCATTGCCACGGAGATCGCCCGGGAAGAGCAAATCGGTGATCTGAATGAAAAGCATTGGGAGATCATCAACTATTTGCAGGAGCAGCATAAAAATGAAGTGCCCCTGAGCATCCGGAAGATCGGTAAGAGCGGGGTGGTGGACATCGAAGCATTCTATGCCTTGTTCCCACAGGGGCCGCTCAAGAAAGCCACCAAGATCGCCGGTATTCCCAAACCGGCCAGTTGTATCTGATCATTCAACCTGAAAAACGATAAACATGAACGAGTATAACGGCGAGATCAAAAAGATGATGATCATCTTATCAAAAGCTTCACTGGAAAACGTGTATGCTGCCTTCATCCTGGCCAATGGCGCCCGGATGGAAGGAATCGAAGCGGAGATATTTTTCACTTTCTTCGGACTGGAAGCCATCAATAAGAAGAAACTGGAGCACCTGCATGTGGCCACGGTCGGTAACCCGGCCATGCACATCCCCACCATGCTTGGGGGATTGCCGGGAATGGAAGCCCTGGCCACCAGCATGATGAAAAAGGAAATGGAGAAACTGGATATGCCGGGTGTTCACGAATTCCTGGATATCATGAAAGCCTCCGGGGTCAAATTATGGGCCTGCAAACTGGCCATGGAAATGTTCCACCTGAAAAAAGAGGACATGTACGATGGCATCGGCGGTATCCTGACCGTAGGGGAGTTTTATAAGAAAAGTGCGGTCTTGGGTTCACATATGCTGTTCATCTGATCCAAGATCCGGAATAATCAGCCAAACCCGAGCTGTTTGACGGCCGGACGGGAAGAAGATTCACCGTCCGGTCTTTACATTACAGTTATCCCAGTATGCTGTCAAGCTGGCAGCAAATCGAGCTTGGTACCCTGTTTGCAGGGGATGGGAAAAATCATCTTATGCAAAAAGGCAGTATTCGGGTTCAGACCGAGAACATTTTCCCCATCATCAAGAAATTCCTGTACAGCGAACATGACATCTTCCTCCGGGAACTGGTCAGCAACGCCGTGGACGCCTCCCAGAAGATCAAGACCCTGGCCGCCCTGGGTGAAGCCAAAGGCGAACTGGGCGAATTGAGGATCGATGTGAAGATCGATGCTGACAAAAAAACATTGACGATCTCAGACCGCGGCATCGGCATGACAGCCGAAGAGGTGGACAAATACCTGAACCAGGTGGCCTTCAGCGGAGCCGAAGAATTCCTTGAAAAATACAAGGGACAGAATGAGGCCAATATCATCGGGCATTTCGGACTGGGATTTTACAGTTCATTCATGGTGGCCGATAAGGTGGAAGTATTCACGAAAAGCTTTCAGCCGGATGCCAAGGCCGTCAGGTGGGAATGCGACGGGAGCCCGGACTACCAGCTGGAAGAGATCGAAAAGGAGATCCGGGGAACGGATATCGTCCTGCACCTGAATGAAGAAAGCCGGGAATTCCTCGAGGCTTTCCGCATCAGTTCTGTTCTCGAAAAATTCTGCCGGTTCTTGCCGGTACCCATCTTCTTCGAGGATAAACAGGTGAATAACCCGGCCCCGGCCTGGACCCGGAAACCGACCGAACTCACTCCGGAGGATTACCAGAATTTCTATAAGGAACTGTACCCGTTCAGCGAACCTCCGCTGTTTTGGATTCACCTGAACGTGGATTATCCGTTCAACCTGACCGGCATACTCTATTTCCCGAAGATCAAGCAGAGTTACGAGATCCAGAAGGACAGGATCCAGCTCTATTGCAACCAGGTCTTCGTCACTGATGAAGTGAAAGAGATCGTACCCGAGTTCCTGATGCTCATGCACGGCGTGATCGACAGTCCGGATATACCGCTCAACGTTAGCCGCAGTTACCTGCAGGGTGATCCCAATGTGCGAAAGATCAACGCCCACATCACCAAGAAAGTAGCGGATAAGCTTGAGGAGATCTTCAATAACGACCGGGCATCCTTCGAGGATAAATGGGAGAGTATCGGGCTCTTTGTCAAATATGGCATGATGACCGATGATAAGTTCCTGGATAAGGCCAACCGCTTTTTGGTGATGCAGGACACCACAGGTCATTTCCATACACTCAATGAATACCGCGAAGCCACGCAGGCCTTGCAAAAGGATAAAGAGGATAAGCAAGTCATCCTGTACACCACCGACCCGGTGCAGCAGGATGCCTATGTACAGCAGGCTATCGCTAAAGGGTATGTCGTATTGAAACTGGACACCCTCATCGACAACGGCTTCATCAGCCAGATGGAAATGAAATGGGAAAAGATCCGTTTCACCCGGGTGGACAGCGATATCGCCGACAACCTCATTGATAAGCAGGATGGCGCCGATACCGTGTTAAGCAAAGAGGAAGAGTCCAGGCTGAAGGATTTGTTCGGTTTGCAGATACCCGACCTCAATATCAACGTGGAAGTAAAAGGTCTTTCAGCCGATGCCCCACCGGTAGTGGCCACCCGTCCCGAATTCATGCGGCGCATGAAGGAAATGGCCAGTATGCAGGGCGGAATGGGCGCTTTCTATGCTAACATGCCCGATGAAGTGACGCTGACCGTCAATGGCAACCACCCGATCTATACTTCGGTGCTGAAAGAAACGGAAAAGGAAGTACAGGAAAAAAGGGTGCATAACCTGGCCGACCTCGCCCTTCTTTCCCAGGGATTGCTGAAAGGACAGGGATTGACCAGCTTCATCAACCGGACGGTGGAGTTGATGAGTAAGAATTAAGCGATAAGATTATTTTGAAAGAATGGTTCGTTATTTACGGGCCATTTTTTTTACCCGGTATCCATTATTAATTCTCCAGGATGACCGCTTCCAGGAATTGCATCTTTTTGGTATGATAGGATACACTGAAACCCAATCCGGTGAAATATTCCATGTGCAGGGGATTCACATAGATGATATTCATCTTCCTGGGATTGTTCTTCAGGCTTTCGGCCAGGTTGGCCGCCACACCACTCATGATCACTTCATCGAAGGGATTGAACAGGAAGATACAATCGGAATCATCGGGGATCTCGAAATAAAATGCGTCGTTGTTGACAATGGATCCGGTCAGCTTCGGGTATCTCGATCTGGTCAGATCCAGGTTCTTCCGGGCATCGGCACACAGGTCGGGGGAGAAATCGATGCCGGTCACCCGTTCAAATCCTGTACTTGCGGCCACGCATAAGGCACGTCCCTTTCCGCAACCGATATCGATGAAATGATGGCGACCGGAGATGGTCAGCCGTCCGAGCAGGTCTTCCAACAGGGGGTAATGCACGGGCATATAGATGGTGGCGTGTTCGATATCCACCCCATTTTTTTCCAACTCCCTGAGTTCATCGGCACCGGTGGTGCTGATCCCGTACTTTTTTTCCCCCCGGACCTCTCCTCGGATCACCGTCCAGGCGATGCGGAAATTCCAGTTGAAAGCCAGGTAGAAGAAATATTTGAGGTAAGAGAACATGATATGATGGATTGGCCTCAAAAATAGGTTTTATTGGTCAGGCCTCACTCAGCCGAAGGTCGATCACCTTCAGTTGCAGGGTGGTATTGCCGTTCCATTCGTTCTCATCAAGCGTGAATACGATGTCGATCGGTTTGTTCATTTGCAGGAGCGCGAATTGATCAGCCATCTGGAACCCGATCCCGGAGAATACGGTGTTACCCTGCTTTATCGAAAACCGGATGTGCAGTTCTTTCAGCAATTTGGAGTAACCGGTATTCATGACCTGCCTGGCGATAAAGACGGGACGCATGTTCTCCGGTCCAAAAGGCTCCATCTGGCAGAGGAGTTTATAGAAATTGGCATTTAGTTCCGCAAGGGATACTTCCGCGTCGATGCGGATCTCGGGTATGAGCAACCGTTCGTCGATGGTTGAGGAAACAACCGATTCGAATTTTTCCTCGAAGGCTTTCAGGTTCTCCGGTAATAAGGACAATCCCGCAGCGGCGAAATGGCCTCCGTAACCCAGCAGGTATTCCCGGCAGGCATGGATGGCCTCATAGAGGTTGAAGCCGGGAACGCTCCGGGCGCTGCCTGCCAGCACATCACCGCTTCGGGTAAGCACAACCGTTGGTCTGTAGTGCGTTTCGATGAGGCGGCTGGCCACAATGCCCACTACCCCCTTGTGCCAGTGTTCCCGGAAAGCCACGGTGGTCTTTTTATGCTTCGCTTTTTCATCCAGGCTGATCATTTCGAGGGCTTCTTCGGTGATGCTGCTGTCGGCCTCTTTTCGATCCGCGTTATCCGCATGAAGGAGTTCGGCAATGGAAAAGGCCTTGGCCTCATCTTCCTCAATGAACAATTCCACGGCCTTGCGGGCATCGTCCATACGTCCGGCTGCATTCACCCGGGGAGCGATCACGAAGACCACATTGTTGATCGACAGTTTTTTCCGGATGCCGCCCAGGTAGGTCAGCGCCTTGATGCCCGGGTTGGGATCCCGGTTGATCTTGTCCAGTCCGTGGTAGGTGAGGATCCTGTTTTCCCCGGTCATGGGAACGATATCGGCCGCGATGGCGGTAGCCACCAGGTCAAGGTAACAGAGATAATGTTCTTCATCCATGCCGAACTTGTCGGCCAGCGCGGTGATCAGTTTGAAACCCACCCCGCAACCGCATAATTCCTTGTAAGGATAAGGACAGTCTTTTTGTTTGGGGTTGAGTATGGCCACAGCGGCCGGGATCACTTCATCGGGCAGGTGATGGTCGCATACGATGAAATCGATGCCGAGGGATTTCGCATAGGCGATCAGGTCCACAGATTTAATGCCGCAATCCAGCGAGATGATGAGGGAAAAGTTTTCTTTTGCCGCGTGATCGATCCCCATCTTGCTCACCCCGTAACCTTCCCGGTAACGGTGGGGGATGTAGAAATCGAGCAGGGAAGGATCGCAGATCTTGCCAAGGAACCGGTACATGCAGGCCACCGATGTAGTGCCATCCACATCATAATCACCGAAGACGAGTATCTTTTCCTTTGTGTCGATGGCGGTCAGGATACGGCTTACCGCCTTGTCCATGTCCTTCATCAGGTAAGGGTCATGCAGGGCTTTTAGATCGGGGCGAAAATAGGCGCGGGCATCCTCAAAACTGTTGATTCCGCGTTGAACGAGGATCCTGCAAATGGTCGGACTGATCTTGAGTGCGGATTGTAAGGATTCCACCCTGGCTTCATCAGCCTTCCCTATTTGCCATCGTTTCAACATGCGGTTTAGTACTTTCTGTCGGTGGTGTAGCGCACCAGTTCTTCGAGGGCGCTTCTGACCTCATTGTCGGGGAATCCGTGAAGGATCTCCAGGGCCTCATCGCGGTATTGGTTCATTTTCTCCGCGGCGTAACGGATGCCGCCGGCCTCAACCACCGTGTCGATCACTTTCTTCACCTTGACGGGATCCCGGTTCTCGTTCTTGATGATATAAATTAACGACCTTCTTTCGGCAGGAGCAATTTTATTGAGGGTGTAAATCAACGGAAGAGTGAGTTTTTTTTCTTTTATATCGTTTCCGGTCGGTTTACCGATATCTTCTTTGCCATAATCGAAAAGATCGTCTTTGATCTGGAAGGCCACACCCACTTTTTCACCGAACAATTTCATCTTCTCGGTGATAACGGGATCCTTGCAGGTGCTGTAGGCACCTACGGCACAGGCGGATGACAGCAGGGAAGCGGTCTTGTTTCGGATGATCTCGAAATAAATGTCTTCGCTGAGGTTCAGTTTTCGTGATTTCTCAATTTGCAGGAGCTCCCCTTCACTCATCTGTTTCACCGCTTCGGAAAGGATGTGGAGGTGTTCAAAATCATCGTGGCTGGTGGAAAGCAGAAGCCCTTTCGAAAGCAGGTAATCGCCTACGAGTACGGCGATCTTGTTCTTCCAGACCGCGTTGATCGAGAAGAAGCCCCTTCTTTCCAGCGATTCGTCCACCACATCGTCGTGAACCAGGGTGGCGGTATGCAGGAGTTCAACGAGTGCGGCCGCCCGGTAGGTACTTTCATTGACCGGGCCATGCAGTTTCGCACTCAGGAAAACGAACATGGGCCGGAGTTGCTTGCCCTTTCGCTTGATGATGTATTTCATGATCCGGTCGAGCAACTGGGTCTGGCTTTTGACCGCATCGGAAAACTTTCCTTCAAAGATGCTGAGTTCCTCACCGATGATGTTTTTTATGAATTTCATGCCAAAAAGAAAGCAATATAATGCAGTCCGGACCCCTGTCAAATTAAAATTGAAGGGAAAGGGGATAAATGAAAGGCTCCCTGCATCCTTGCCCGGCCAGTTAATTTAATATTCCTATGCAACGATTGCACAACAACGGATGTCTTGACTTTTCGATGAAGGGACGTTAACGAAGCGGAATCAAGGTTTCCGGCTCCTATTTATTAAAGAAATCATAAAATTATTTGTATATTAGCCCTCATTTGGATAATTTTGTCCTTAATCACAAGAACGTATTCAAAAAATATATCAATCATTAAATTATGGCAAGCAAAAAGTACAAATGGTTATTGGTGATGTTTATCTGCCTGTCGACAGGTGCAATGGCCCAGGTTGGCGGAAGAGGTAGTGTATATGATTCATCAGTGATTACGAAGAAAAGGATGGCTCAGCAAAACGAGTTTTGGGCCAATACCTATAATTTCCCGGCAAAGCCTCGTAACATGTGGGAAGTTGGCGCTTCTACAGGTATTTTCACCATCAGCGGTGATTTTCCTGCTACCGTACTGACTTATCCGAATTTCGCAGTCCACGTGCGCAAAGCCTTCGGTTATATTTTTTCCATGCGTCTTCAGTACCTCAATGCATGGGGCAAGGGGATGGCCTGGCTCATCAACCAGAATTACCTGAAAAACCCGGCCTGGAATACCAATCTGCCGGTTGGTCAGCGTTATTTCGCTCCGGATGCCCTGATGAACGCGGGTTCAACAGGAAGGACCGTTTATACCGACAATGCGGGTAATATCAGCAATAATGGTGATGTGGTCTATTACAACTACAAGACGCACGTTCAGGATCTTGGACTGCAGGCGATCGTCACCCTGAACAACGTTCGTTTCCACAAGAAGAAGACTGGTTTTGTGATCTATGGCGGTGCGGGTATCGGTGCCTCGATTTACAAGACAATGATCAATGCGCTGGATGACAACGGAAACAATTATAAAGTCCTGTTCAACGACGTTTATACCAAATACGGAGCCGGGCAATATACCAAGCGTAAAGACATCCTGAAAGCCCTGAAGAACGGTATGGACAAGTCCTATGAGACCCTGGCCGATAACCAGGGAGAAAGGCGTCCAAGGATCGGGGGAAATACCCTGAAACCCTCGGGAACCGTCTTGATGGGAGGTGCTATTCGCCTGGGTAAAAGAGTCAACCTGACCCTCGAAGACAGGTGGACCTTTGTTAAGGATGACCTGCTCGACGGACAACGCTGGCAGGAGCATGCCTGGGGTGACGCAGCCCTCACCCGTGATTATGATTCCTATAATTACGCTTCGATCGGACTGAACATCAACCTGGGTGCTAAGTCTGTAGAACCATTGTGGTGGATCAACCCATTGGACTATGCCTATGACGAGCTGAAGAATCACCGTAATGTGAAGATCCCGAAGAGTGATTGTAATGATGATGACGGTGACGGTGTATGCGACCATCTTGACCGTGAACCCAATACGCCCGCCGGCTGCCCGGTTGACACACATGGTGTGACCAGGGATACGGATGGTGACGGTGTGCCTGATTGTAAGGATAAGCAATTGATCACCCCGACCGAATGTCAGCCTGTTGACGTAGATGGTATCGGTAAGTGCCCGGATCCTGAGTGCTGCACGCCCAAGCCACCGGTTGATACGAAGGTATGCCCTTGCGATTACCCCAGTCTTTCCTTCACTGGCGAAAAGATCGAACTGAGCAATGATAATAAGGCTATGCTGGCCATGGTCGCAAGCAAAATGAAAGAATTCAATGATTGCAATATTACGGTGACGGGGTATCCCGAAACCTCCAAGCGCTCACAGGCCAATTGCCAGAAGAGACTAGAGAAGATCAAGAATTACCTGGTTGAAAAAGAAGGTATCAGCGCCGACAGGATCACCGTAAACTGCGAAGTTGGCGGCGGCGATAAGAATACCGTGGACATCAAGTGTAATCAATAAACTAATCGGGTTTGCCCGGAAAAGCCTCCTGTTTAACGGGAGGCTTTTTTTATACCTGGAATTGGGCAAGGGGCCATAGGCAATGGACATGGCGAACTGCGAACTGGTAATGGTCAATTGCGAACTGCCCCCGCCTCCCCAAACCCCTTCTTTATCAATTCCTTAACTCCCCGATTTTGGCTATTTACACAATAACTGCCATATTTGAGGTATTTCCATTAATTTTGCACTCCTTTATGCGTATACTCAAAGTTTCCCTGGTTCTTGTTCTATTGGCGGGTCTGGCATCTTCCTGTAACAAGTACAACAAGATATCCAAGAGCAAGGATTACGAATACAAGCTGAAAATGGCCGATGAGTTCTTTGCGAAGAAAAAGTACAAGATCGCCCAGCAGTTATACGAGGAATTATTCCCGGTCTTCAAAGGCAATGTGAAATTCGAGGAGTTGTATTACAAGGACGCCTATTGCTTTTACCAGATGAAGGATTACCGGGATGCCGAGAATCTGTTCAAAGGATTCCTGGAAGTGTTCCCCAACAGTCCGAAGGCGGAAGAAGTGGATTACCTGCATGCCTATTGTTTTTACAAGCAGTCGCCAAAAGTGGAACTGGAGCAGGTGAACACCACCAAGGCCATCGGGATGATGCAGAGTTTCATCAACCAGCATCCGGGATCACCCAGGAACAAGGAGGCGACCGCGATCATTGACAAGTGCAGGGAGAAACTGGAACTGAAGGATTACCGTGCGGCGGACCTGTACTACAGTATGAGCCAGTATCGTGCTTCAGCCATCGCCTTCACCAACCTCCTGAATAATTATCCGGAATCGGCCAGGGGCGAGGAATATAAATTGAAGATCGTAAAATCGTATTATAAATTCGCCAAACTGAGCATCGTGGACAAACAGATCGAGCGGTTTGAAAAAGTGATGAGCGAATACGATGATTTCGTGGACCGTTATCCCGAAAGCAAAATGCTGAAAGAAGCCTTAAGCTATAAGAATCTTAGTATCAATAACATTAAAGCCATTAAAAATGAGCAAACTCAGACGTCAGTTAAGCGCTAATACCAGTAATGTGGTGGAGCCCAAGAAATTATCTGCCATTAAGGAAAAGACCGGCAATCTCTATGAGTCCATTGCGATCATCGCCAAGCGTGCCAACCAGATCAATATCACCCTGAAGGAAGAATTGCACAATAAACTGGAGGAATTTGCCAGCCATACGGATAGTCTGGAAGAGATCCATGAGAACAAAGAGCAGATCGAGATCTCCAAGGCCTATGAGCGGATGCCCAATCCAGCCTTGCTGGCGACCACCGAATTCATGGAGGATAAAGTGTATTTCCGCCGGAATGACGAGGACCTGTTTGAATAGGCCTGGTCAATAATTTAGCTTCATTTTTACATACAATGTCATAATTTTAAGCCCGTCTTGCCTCAGTCCAGACGGGTTGTTTTTTTATGTTAGCAGGAAAAAAGATCTTATTGGGTATCACCGGCAGTATCGCAGCCTATAAGACGGCCGTACTGACCCGTTTACTCATCAGGTCGGGGGCTGAGGTGAAGATCATCATGACCCCGGCCGCAAAGGATTTTGTCACACCCCTGTCTCTGTCCACCCTTTCCCGTAATCCCGTTCTGTCCGATCTTGCGGAAAACGATTCATGGTCCAATCATGTCATGCTCGGCCGCTGGGCCGACCTGATGCTCATCGCCCCTTTAAGCTGTAATACCCTGGCCAAGATGGCCAATGGAATCTGTGATAATTTACTGATGGCGGTTTACCTGTCGGCTACCTGTCCCGTGGCGGTGGCCCCGGCCATGGATGAAGATATGTGGCACCACGACAAAACCCGGGAGAACCTGAAGAAGCTCAGCGAAACCGGCATTAGGATACTGCCGGTAGAAAGCGGAGAACTGGCCAGCGGATTGGTGGGGGAAGGGCGCATGGCTGAACCTGAAGCGATCCTGCAATGGCTGATGCATTATTTTGCCACCCGGAATGAGCTGAGTGGCAAACGAGTACTGGTCACCGCTGGCCCGACACAGGAGATGATCGATCCGGTGCGTTATATCGGGAATCATTCGACCGGGAAGATGGGCATCGCTATCGCGGAAGAAATGTTATTCCGGGGCGCCTCGGTCACACTCATACTGGGCCCCACCTATCTCAGCGTCAACCCGGCGATCAAACTCGTCAGGGTGAGGTCGGCGGAAGACATGTACCTGGCTTGTGATCAGGTTTTCCCGGAAACGGATATCGCGGTAATGAGTGCGGCCGTTGCCGATTACAGGCCACTGGAACAGGCTCCGCAAAAGATCAAGAAGACCGAGTCCGCATTGAACCTGCAACTCACCCGGACAAAAGACATCCTCAAAAGCCTCGGCGAAAAGAAAAAAAGCAACCAGTTTCTCGCCGGTTTCGCCCTGGAAACGGAAAATGAAAAAGCCAACGCGTTAAAAAAACTCGCCGAAAAAAACGCGGATATGATCGTACTCAATTCCCTGGGAGACGAGGGTGCCGGATTTGGCCACGACACGAACAAAATCACTATTTTTGATAAGCAGGGCGGGGTTCACGGTTTCGAGATGAAACCGAAAAAGGAAGTGGCCGCCGATATTGTCAATACCATCATTCAATTATTCCATGCGTAGATTCAACCTGTTCCTGTTGTTCTTTTTATTCACCGGTGCTTCTTTCGCCCAGGAACTGAACGCCCGTGTAACGGTGATCAGTAACCGGGTGGGTAATAATGTCAACCAGAACGTATTCCGGACCCTGCAGACCGCACTTTACAATTTTGTGAATACCCGGAAATGGACGAACGATAATTTCCTCCCCAATGAAAAGATCGAGTGCAGTTTCCTGCTGAACCTGGAATCCACATCCGACCTGAATGTATATAATGCCTCCCTCACGATTCAGGCCGCAAGGCCTGTTTACAACACGACGTACCTTTCGCCGATCATCAATTTCAAAGATGATAATGTAGCGTTCAAATATGTCGAATTCCAGCAGTTCGAATTCAATGAGAACAGGGTCTCGGGCACCGACGCGCTGGTATCCAATCTCACCGCCGTATTCGCGTATTATGTCAATATGATCCTGGCCTTCGATTACGATTCCTTCTCGCCCCGTGGCGGCGACCTCTATTTCCAAAAGGCGCAGAATATCGTCAATAACGCCCCCGACGGGCGTAATATCTCCGGCTGGAAAGCTTTCGACGGGGTACGTAACCGGTATTGGCTGGTGGAGAACATGCTTAACAGCCGGTATACGATCATGCATGATGTGTACTATAATTATTACCGTTCGGGCATGGACCGGCTTTATGATGATGAAGTGAATGCGAGGGGCGAAGTGCTGAATGCGCTGAACCTCATCAATAATTTCAATACCGATAATCCCAATAAGATGATCAGCCAGTTCTTTTTCCAGGGTAAATCAGATGAACTGATCCGCATCTTCTCCAAAGCCCCACAGCAGGATAAGGCCCGGGCCTCGGAACTGCTGCAAAGGCTCGATATCACCAACGCGACCAAATACAAAGATCAACTGAAATGAGAAAGGGTGTCGCCATCTGGCTTTTGCTGGCCACCATGCTATCCTGTAATGATCGTTCAGCCCGTAAGGCCAGGATATTGCCTCCGGAGAAAATGAGTACGGTGCTCTGGGATGTCATTCGTGTTGACGCCTTTACCACCAGTTTCATCCGGAAGGACACGACACGGGATCCGGTACTGGAGAATGCCAGGCTGCAACAAAGGGTATTTGCAGAACACCAGGTCAGCCGGGAGGATTTTTATGCCAGTTTTGAGTATTATAAAAAGAACAGCGCCCAATTCAAGCCCATCATGGACAGTATGGTCATACGGAAAACAAGGGAAAAGAATTTGAACTCATTACAAACCAATTAAGATGAATAAAGTATATCCCGACGCCGATAAGGCCATTGACGGTATCATCGATGGAACCGTACTGATGCTCGGCGGATTCGGACTCTGCGGCATTCCCGAGAACTGCATCAGCGCCCTGGTCAGAAAAGGGGTGACGAACCTGACCTGCATCAGCAATAATGCGGGAGTGGATGATTTCGGCATCGGTTTGATGCTGCAAAAAAAACAGGTGAAGAAGATGATCTCTTCCTATGTTGGGGAGAACGCCGAGTTTGAACGCCAGCTCCTGAGTGGTGAACTGGAAGTGGAATTGATCCCCCAGGGAACCCTGGCAACCCGGTGCATGGCTGCAGGATATGGTATTCCGGCCATCTTTACCCCTGCCGGGGTGGGTACGGAAGTGGCCATCGGCAAAGAGACCCGTACATTCGACGGTAAGGAGTACCTGATGGAATACGCTTTTGAAGCCGATTTCGCCATCGTAAAAGCCTGGAAAGGCGATACGGATGGCAACCTGGTCTACCGCGAGACCGCCCGTAACTTCAATCCGCTCATGGCCATGGCCGGCAAGGTCACCATCGCTGAAGTGGAGGAACTGGTCCCGGCCGGCATGCTCGATCCAGATCATATCCATACCCCCGGTATCTTTGTTCACCGCATCTTCCAGGGAGCGGATTATGAGAAACGGATCGAACAACGCACGGTGAGGAAGAAGTAAATGTTGCCTGGTTTAAAAAAAACGTTTCAAACGTTTAAGTCGTTTAAAACGTTCGGGACACTTGAACATCATAAACCGCTTGAACGACTTAAACCCTTTCAACCCTTAAACAATAAGCATGTCGCTCGATAAAAACCAGATCGCCCAACGCATCGCGAAAGAATTGCAGGATGGATTCTATGTCAACCTCGGTATCGGTATCCCAACCCTGGTGGCCAATTATATTCCGGCCGGTATGAATGTGGTTCTTCAGAGTGAGAACGGTTTGCTGGGCATGGGTCCTTTTCCCTTCGAAGGTGATGAGGATCCTGACCTGATCAATGCCGGCAAGCAGACGATCACCACGGTTCCCGGGTCCGCTTTTTTTGATAGTGCCATGAGCTTTGGCATGATCCGTGCCGGAAAGGTGGACCTGACCGTTCTAGGCGCTATGGAAGTGAGCGAGACCGGAGATATCGCCAATTGGAAGATCCCGGGGAAAATGGTGAAGGGGATGGGAGGGGCGATGGACCTGGTGGCCAGTGCCAAGAACATCATTGTGGCGATGATGCATACCAACCCGAAGGGCGAAAGTAAATTACTGCCCCGGTGTACACTGCCATTGACCGGTATGCATTGTGTGAAGAAGATCGTCACGGAACTGGCCGTGCTGGATATAACGAATGAGGGTTTCAAATTGCTGGAAAGGGCGCCAGGAGTAAGCGTGGAGGAGATCGTTTCCAAGACAGCGGGTAAACTGATCGTGGAAGGGGAGATACCTGAAATGATATTTGAAAGTTAGGGGTCTGATGGCTTAGAGCCATCTTAACCCTTAAAAAAATCCCCCTGATCGCTCAGAGGGACTTTTTGATAGCTAACAATCGTTGTATGTTTTGTTATCAAATCCTTGGTGCCGCGGCCAGGATCTCTTCATTGGCGCCGCTGGCGTATTTCTCGAAATTTTTAATGAATTGCTGAGCCAGGTTGATCGCCTGTTTGTCGTACGCTTCTTTGTCGGCCCAGGTATTGCGGGGATTCAGTATCTCTGAAGGAACGCCGGGGCAACTGGTTGGCATCATCATGCCGAAGATCGGGTGAGGCTCGAATTCCACGTCGTTCAAATTCCCTTCCAGTGCCGCCGTGATCATGGCCCTGGTGAAGGGGAGTTTCATCCTGCTGCCGACACCGTAAGCGCCACCGCTCCAACCGGTATTGACCATCCATACGTTCACTTTCGTTTCATTGATCTTCTTGCCCAGCATTTCAGCATATTGCCCGGGGTGCAGGGGAAGGAACGGTGCGCCGAAACAGGCGCTGAAGGTTGATTTGGGTTCAGTGACACCGGCTTCTGTACCGGCAACCTTGGCCGTATAGCCGCTGATGAACTGGTACATCGCCTGCCCGGCAGTCAGTTTACTGATCGGAGGCAAGACGCCGTATGCATCACAGGTTAAGAAGAAGATATTCTTGGGCGTTTTACCGATGGAGGGTTCAAGGGCATTGCTGATATAGGTCAGCGGATAGCTGACGCGGGTGTTTTCGGTGATCTTCTTGCTGCTGAAATCGATCTGGTTCGTACCCTCGATAAAAGTGACATTCTCCACCAGCGCCCCGGGGCGGATCGCATGATAGATCTCCGGTTCTTTCTCCTCGCTCAGGTCGATGCACTTGGCATAACAGCCGCCTTCAAAATTGAAGACACTGTCATTGTTCCAGCCATGTTCGTCATCACCGATGAGTAAGCGGTTGGGATCCGCGCTCAGGGTCGTTTTGCCGGTTCCGCTCAGTCCGAAAAAGATGGCGGTATCTCCGTCCTTGCCCATGTTGGCGCTGCAATGCATGCTGAGCACATCGGCACGGGTGGGCAAAATATAATTGAGCATGGTGAAAATGCCTTTTTTCATTTCACCGGTATACCCGGTACCGCCGATCAGGATGGTCTTGTGTGTGAAACTGATCACCGCGAAATTCTCCGCCCTGGTGCCGTCTGTTGAAGGATCGGCTTTGAAGCCCGGGGCCTGGATGATATGCCAGTGGGGTTCAAATCCCTCCAGGTCTTTTTCTTCCGGCCTGATGAACATGTTATAACAAAAGAGGTTGCTCCAGGGGTTTTCGTTGATGACCCGGAGGCGCAAACGGAAGGAATCATCGGCACAAGCGTAGCAATCACGGACCCAGATCTCCTTGTCATCGAGATAGGCCAGCATTTTTTCCTTCAGGCTGAAGAATTGCTGTTCTTCAAAAGGTATATTGAAATCGTTCCAGTGCACTGTATTCTCCGTCATGGCATCTCTCACAGTGAACTTATCTTTCGGACTCCGGCCGGTGAATTTTCCGGTGTTGATCAGCAAGGCGCCGGTATCATTCAGTACCCCTTCTCCCCTTAATAAGGTCTGTTCGGCCAATTCTGAAGGGGATAGTTGGTAATGGATCTTGTCATTTGTACGTAAGCCCATGTTAATCAATGCATTTCTGGAAATTGTGATCTTGGAAGGAACTGACATAGGTTGCTGTAATATTTTTAGATGAAGTAATCGTTGCCGCAAAGTTATGTCTTGTGTTTATTAATGTGTCAGACCGGTTGACCTGATAAATGGAAGTATTGCGGAGAGTAAGCTTTATTTATTTACGGAAATGAAGCCTTGAACGGTTTTATTGAACAGGATTCAATAAAGCTGCAAGAAGTTTGAATAAGACTGAATTTTCAACTTTTTGTCGTGTACTATGTACACAAAATCAGGGTTTCCCAGCCTTCATTTTGACCCAAACCAAATCTCTTTTAACTGTATATTGCAGTATAAATCAAAGCACATGAAATATCTACCCCTCAATCCCGAACTGTTCATTCAGAACCGGAAACGCTTTACCGAAAAAATGGATAAAAATGCCATTGCCATCTTCAACAGCAATGACGAGTTGCCCACCAATGCCGATCAGTTGCACCGGTTCAAGCAAAACTCCGATCTGATCTGGTTGACGGGTATAGAACAGGAGGATACCATGCTGGTCTTATACCCGGATAATCCGGACCCCAAGTATCGGGAAGTACTGGTCTTGGTTCGTCCGAATGAATTAAAGGAAAAATGGGACGGGCACCGGCTAAGGGTGAATGAAGCAACAGCCATCTCCGGCATCACTACGATCATCTGGCTGGATACGCTTGACGGCATGCTGCAACCCTGGATCCACTGGGCTGACACCATCTATCTCAACAGCAATGAGAACGACCGGAAAGCCAACCTGGTTCAGGTACGCGATTACCGTTTCGCCGAGATGATGAGGCAGCGATACCCGCTTCATCAATATAAACGCAGCGCCAGGATCATGAAGGACCTGCGGGCGATCAAAACGGCCCTGGAAGTGGAAGTGATGCAAAAAGCCATTGATATCACTGAGAATACGTTCAGGCGATTACTGGGTTTCATCAAACCGGGTGTGATGGAGTATGAGATCGAAGCGGAGATCTTTCATTCCTTCCTCTCTCAGCGAGCGACAGGTCCTGCTTATGGTTCCATCATCGCCAGCGGCGACCGGGCACGAACCCTGCACTATGTGGAGAACAACCTGGAGTGTAAGGACGGTGAACTCATCCTGATGGATTTCGGGGCGGAATATGGTAATTATTGCGCCGATCTCACCCGGACGGTACCGGTAAACGGTAAATTCACCCGCCGGCAGAAGACCGTTTACAATGCCTGTCTTCATTTGCACCAATATGCGGCCAGTATACTCAAACCGGGCATCAGCATCATTGATTATACCGAGAAAATTGGAGATGAGGCCACGGTGGTCTTCCAGAAGATCGGGCTGTTAAGGAAATCGGACATCAAGAACGAGGACCCGGATAACAGGGCCTATCGCAAATACCTCTATCACGGCATTTCCCATCACCTGGGCATTGATGTGCATGACCTGGGCACCCGTACCGAGCCGGTGAAAGCGGGCATGGTCTTCACCATTGAACCCGGGATCTATATCGAGGAAGAACAAATGGGGGTACGCATTGAGAACAATTTCTGGATCACCCGTAACGGTAACAAGGACCTGATGAAGAATATTCCCGTCACGGTGGAAGAGATCGAGGCGTTGATGAAGAAATGATGGTTGTGACCTAATGACTCAATGACCTAATGACCTAATGACTCAATAACTCAATGACTTTTTGATTCGCCGTCTTATACACTTTGTCTTAATGACCTTAACCCTTAAAGACTCTTTAATTTATAACTGCAGACCATCTGCCGTCTGTCGTTCTTAAACTATGAAACAGATCCCCAACCTCTTCACCCTGCTTAACCTGGTATTCGGGTGCCTGGCCATTGTGGTGACCCTGCAGAATGGGATCATCATGCAATACAACGCGGAGGGTAACCAGTTACTGGAAATCCCGGAGAAGATCGCCTGGGCATCTCTTTACATCGGATTGGCCGCAGTGGTCGATTTCCTGGACGGATTCGTGGCCCGCTTATTCAAAGCGACATCGCCCATGGGCAAGCAACTCGATTCGCTGGCTGACGTGGTCAGCTTTGGTGTTGCGCCGGCCATGATCATCTACCAGTTCCTTCGCATGAGCCTGGCCCGGGAAGAAGATGGCCTGAACGCATCCTTCTTCTGGCTGGTCCCGGTGTTCATCCTGGCTGCGGCAAGCGCCTGGCGGCTGGCTAAATTCAACCTGGATGATTCACAGGCTTACGGATTCAAAGGGGTACCCACGCCGGCCATGGGTTTGCTGGTGGCCGCATTGCCCATGATCTACTGGCATAATGATTCTGAAATAGTGGCCAACCTGCTTTTGAATAAATGGTTCTTATACGGACTGGTGGTTGTATTAAGCTGGCTGATGGTGAGCAACCTCCCCTTAATGGCGCTGAAATTCAAGGATTATACCCTGAAAAACAACCTGCCCAAACTCATTTTGCTGATCATTGCCGGGGTGGCCGTTTGGCTGCTGCACTGGATAGCCGTTCCGGTCATTTTTGTGGCCTATATCATTTTATCTTTGCTATTCAAAAAACAACATTAAGTAACAGGTTGTTCGTTGATTCGACTGGTTATGGCAACCCGATGAACAGGCTGTATTAAAACAAACAAAAACCAAACTGATGATATTCTCTGTACAGGTAAAAGTAATGCCGCTCAAGGACCTGCTGGATCCCCAGGGCAAGGCCGTGATGGGTGGATTGCAGAATCTGGGATTGTCTGGTATTGCGGATGTCCGGATCGGGAAACATATCGACCTCCAGGTGGAAGCCGGAAGCCGGGAAGAAGCAATGGCCACGGCTGAGGAAGCGGCAAAAAAACTACTCGCCAATCCGGTCATGGAAACCTTTGAAGTTTCTGTCATGTAAACCAGCGAA
Organism: Chitinophagaceae bacterium; assembly: GCA_016721725.1. Lineage (GTDB taxonomy): Bacteria > Bacteroidota > Bacteroidia > Chitinophagales > Chitinophagaceae > Ferruginibacter. The sequence continues at coordinate 1,831,205 of JADKHN010000001.1, forward strand.
CGGCCTTTAGCCTCTGACCACAGTATGGGTCCGGCTAACAGCTGAATGCGGGATCTTAAAAGCTGTTATGCTATATATCGTACCAACCCCGATCGGTAATTTAGCGGATATAACCTTCAGGGCGATCGACGTTTTAAAAAGCGTGGACCTGATATTAGCCGAAGATACCCGCACATCCTCGGTGTTGCTGAATCATTACGAGGTACAAAAGCCCGTCACCCCCTACCATCAGCATAATGAACATAAAGTGCTGGCCCATCTGACCGATCAGCTTGCTGGCGGTAAGACCATGGCTTTGCTCACCGATGCAGGCACTCCCGGTATCAGCGACCCCGCCTTTTTGTTGGTCAGGGAATGCATCAAGAATAATATCCGGGTCGAATGTCTGCCCGGAGCAACCGCTTTTGTGCCGGCATTGGTGAACAGCGGATTGCCGATGAACAGTTTTTGCTTTGAAGGATTTCTTCCACTCAAAAAAGGAAGACAGACGATGTTAAAGAAACTGGCCATTGAGGAAAGAACCATGGTTTTTTACGAAAGCCCGGTACGGCTGGTTAAAACGTTACAGGACCTCATGGTTTATTTCGGTGCGGAAAGGCTATGCTGTGTTTGCCGGGAACTGACGAAGAAGTTCGAGGAGAACAGGAGGGGTACATTGATGGAAGTTGCCGGGCATTTTGACAAAGCGGGTGTAAAAGGTGAGATCGTTATAGTAGTTGAAGGATGTAAATAAAGTTTATCAAGTGAGGAGTTCATCATGCCTGAATGGCACTCATCATTTTATTAGTTCGCATTATCTTATTTTACCGAAATTTACTCCTGTTAAATCATGCATATGAAGAAACTATACTTTTTGCTCCTTGCTGTTATTGCCTTTCAATTTGTCGTGATCGCTCAACCTGATCGCTGGCAACAAAAAGCGCGATATACCATGAATGTTGACGTCGATGTAAAAACCAATCGCTTCACCGGGGTGCAAAAACTGGAATACACCAATAATTCTCCCGACGCGCTGGACAAAGTGTTTTATCATTTGTACTGGAACGCATTTCAGCCCGGCAGCAGTATGGATGCCCGCAGTCAGGAACTGGGAAAGATACTGGTTAACGGCCGGCCCGACTGGGATGGCCGGGTGAAGGACAGGATATCAAAACTCAGGGAAAATGAGATCGGATACCAGAAGGTCATCTCCCTCAAAATGAACGGCATTGCCCAGACCTTTTCAGTCCAGGGCACCATACTGGTTGTAAAACTGACCAGGCCGATCGCTCCTAAAAGCAAAGTGGTATTCGACATGGAATTTGAAGCGCAGGTCCCCCTCCAGGTAAGGCGTAGCGGTCGTGACAATCCCGGTACCGGTGTCCGCTACAGCATGAGTCAATGGTATCCCAAATTATGCGAATACGATTATGAAGGCTGGCATCCCACACCCTATATTGCCCGTGAGTTCTACGGGGTTTGGGGAGATTTTGACGTGACCATCAAGATCGATAAGGAGTATAAACTGGGTGGCACAGGCAGCCTGGTCAATGCCAATGAGATCGGCTGGGGATACGATGCGGCAAACTCACCGGAACTGAAACCCGTTAAAACCGATAAGCGCCCCTGGCATTTCATCGGGCAGAATATCCATGACTTTGTTTGGGCGGCTGATCCCGATTATAAGCATATCGTGAAACAGGTACCCAATGGGAAAACGGTCTTGCACGTCATTTATAATTACCGGGCTAACGACACAAAGAATGACGAGGCCTGGACGCTGGTTGGTGAAGCCGCGGTGGCTGTCCTGCCTTTTATCGAATCCCATTTTGGCAAATATCCATACCCGCAATATTCTTTTATCCAGGGCGGAGATGGAGGAATGGAGTATCCGATGGCCACTTTACTTAGTGGTCCCGGACTGGGAACTGTATTTCACGAATGGCTTCACAGCTGGTACCAGATGATGCTGGGGACCAATGAAAGCCTGTACGGATGGATGGATGAAGGATTTACCGAGTTCGCCACCAACCTGGTGGAAGCCTATTACCGGGAAAATGTGACCAAGAAAAAATACGCCAATGATCCGGTCATGCTTCGCCGGATCGATTCCATCGCTGCCCAGTTGCCGCTGGAACAAGTCGCCAATTACAATGGTTACTACGCACTGGTCAGGAGTAAACTGGAAGAACCGCTGACCACCCATGCCGATCATTTCAATACCAATTTCGCGTATAGCCAGGCGGCCTATTCGAAAGGAGCCGTTTTCATGGAACAGCTGGGCTATGTCATCGGTTCGGAAACCCGCGATAAGCTGTTGCTTGAATATTACAAGCAGTGGAGATTCAAACATCCCAACAGCAATGACCTGGTCCGGATCGCCGAACAGTTGAGCGGTATACAATTGGATTGGTATAAGCAATACTGGTGCAATTCCACTAAAACGATCAATTACGCGATCGACAGTTTGTGGGAGGAAGGGGAAATGACCAAGATCAGGTTGAAAAGGGTGGGCCTGATGCCCATGCCTATCGACCTGCAGCTGAACTTCACCGACGGCAGTTCCGAGATGCACTATATACCGCTGAATCTGATGTTCGGTGAGAAGCCGGCTGAGAATGCGCTCATGAAAAGAGAGATCCATGAAGCCTGGGATTGGACCCAGCCCACTTACCTGGTATCCCTGAAAAGAAAGCTCACCTCGGTCAGGTCGGCAGAGATAGATCCCAGCAAGCGCCTCGCTGATGTCGAACAGAAGAACAACAAGATCGAATTGAACTGGTAATGTATTGAGCATGGAAACCAAGCCAACTCATCTAACTTCATCCCCGGATACTTCCGGTATCTCGTTACGTAAGATCACGGTCGGTGATGTGCCGGAACTCTGCCGGATCGCCCGGCAAAGTTTTTACGATACGTTCACCGGAACCTGCACGGAAGAAGATATGCGGGGATTCCTGGATGAGTATTTTACGCCGGAAAGATTGCGTACCGAAGTTGAGGATGAACAGGGGAATTATTTTTTCGCGCTGATCGGCGAAACACCGGTAGGGTATATGCAGTTCAAGGAAGATTACCTGGGGTTACCCCAGATGAAAAAATGGAGGGCGCTTGAATTGAAAAGGATCTACGTCCTGAAAGAATACCTGGGCCGTTCGGTTGCCCGGGTATTGATGGATCATTTTTTACAGTTCGCGGCTGATGAAAACTATCAAGTGGTCTGGCTGGGTGTTTGGGAACATAATGAAAGGGCCAAACGGTTCTATGCAAAATACGGTTTCGAATTTTCGGGGCATATTCATGAATTTCCCATTGGCAGTACGCCTCAGACCGATCAATGGCTCTGGAAATTCTTAGATAGGCCCCCGGACGTTTCCTGATTGGTCATCTTCCGAAGAATTTATTGACCGCTTCGATGCGGTTGCTCACGTGGAGCTTTTCGTAGACATGGTAAAGATGTTTCCTGACCGTTTCGGCGCTGATGTATAATTTTTCCGCGATCTCTTTGTACAATAACCCGGTAGATAGCATTTCAAGGATCTCTCTTTCCCGTCTGGATAAGACATCCAGGAGTGAACCGGCGGGCGATTCGGCCGGTTTTTTCTTGAAGGCATCCACCACTTTCCGGGCGATCTGGCTGCTCATGGGCGCCCCGCCGTCGATCAGTTCGCGGATCCCTTCCAGCAGTTTCGCCGGTGAGGTCTTTTTGAGGATATATCCGCTGGCTCCGGCCGTCAGTGCCTCAAATATCTTCTCATCCTCATCGTAGATGGTACACATCATGAATAGGATCTCGGGATGCGATAATTTCAATTCCCTCACCACTTCGATCCCGCTGATACCCCCCAGGCCGATATCCATCAAAACCACCCTGGGCATATAGGCGGGGATCTTGACCAGTGCTTCTTCTCCGCTGACAAATGAACCGCAAAGGCAGTATTCAGCAGAACTGTCAATGATCAGTTCAAGCGCCTGGCGGATGTCTGTATTATCTTCTACGATGGCTACGGGGATCTTCATGGACTGTAAAACTGCGTTAAAAAACGGGGAAAAACAATACCACAAACTGGTAGTTTCATCTCAGGGGGATATAAAGCATGTACTTTTCCTTAAAATAAGGTTCCGGGAAGACCTGTTCGATCTCCCAGACCATGGGCTTGCAGCCGCTTTCAAATATTTCCTGTGACAGGTCCCCACCTTTCAGGCAGACCAGGCCATTGGGGAGAAAAGCGCTTTCGACATGGAGTTGGTTCTTTTTCAGCAAAGGCCGGCTCCATCTCCAGAGGTCTTTTAACGGTGCAACCGCCCGGGAAACGACCAGGTCGAATTTCCGGTTCCTGATCTCCTCCGCACGGGCATGAAGGGTGCTGATATTGGTCAACCCGATGGCCTGCGCTATTTCACGGACCACGGTGAGTTTTTTGTTGATGCTGTCGACCATCAGGAAGGGGGTATCCGGGAAAAAAATGGCCAGGGGTATGCCCGGAAATCCTCCTCCGCAACCCAGGTCCATTACCTGCATTTCGCCGGTCAGGGTAAAACGCGTGGCGATGGAAAGGGAATGGAGCACGTGGTGCTCGTAAAAATGGTCCATATCCTTTCGGGAGATCACATTGATCCGGCTGTTCCAGTCACGATACAGTTCCTGCAGGGACCCCAGTTGCCTGATCTGGGTATCGTTGAAACCGGAAAAATATTTCGTAATTATTTCCAAGAGGCTTTGGGTTTTCTGATCAGTGAAAAGGCAAAGAGGATATAATAGAAGAACATCCAGATGTCGATGAACAGCATCCAGGGAAAGAGATCCTGCTCTTTTAGTTTTTTCATGCAGGGATACAGGACAGTGGATTGAATGATGAAGCGGATCCCGTACACCAGGAGAGCCAATTGCCAGCTGTATAACAGCAGGGATGCAGCGAATAAAGGGTAAAATAAAAAGTGACTGAGGGAGTACAGGCCCAGCAGGAATTTATGAATGGGTTTGTAAAATTTCCCCGTACTGTAGTGCCTGCTTTTCTGCCTGACCCACTGTTTCCAGGTCTTAGGCGCATCACTCAGGGTAAATGCATCGGGATGGATATTGATCCGGGTATTTTTTCCGTCTGCCGCCTTGTTGATGAACAGGTCGTCATCACCGCTGGGAACATGATTATGGGAGGTGAATCCCTTAAGCCGGTAAAAAAGTTGTTTCCGGTAACTGAGATTCCTGCCTACACCCATATAAGGTTGCCCGGCCAGCGCATAAGAGAGGTATTGGAGCGCGGTATGAAAGGTCTCCCAGCGGATCAGTTTATTCAGTAAACCGCCTTTTTTATGATAGGCCCCATAGCCGAGCACGATCTCCGTTTTTTCATCAAAGGAATCCTGCATGCGGGCGATCCAGTGTTCACTGGCCGGTACGCAGTCCGCATCGGTCAACAGAACGATCTCATGCCGGGCGGTCTTGATCCCCATGCTCAAAGGGAATTTTTTTCCTGGTATGAACTTGGCTTCCTGTTTTAACTGGATCACATGTAACTGGCGGAACGTCTTGCTGAATTCTTCCAGCAGATAGTGCGTGTCATCAAAGGAGTTATCGTCCACTACGATCACTTCATGGGTGGTGGGGTATTGCTGCAATAAGGAACCGGGGAGATTTTTCGCTAGATTTGCAGCCTCGTCGCGTGCACAGATGATCACCGATACCGGATGGGTCTGGGAAGTGGTTTTGGGCTTCGTTTTGTAAAAGGACAGCCTGGCAAAGAAGAAAAGGTAATAAAAGACCTGGATGAACGTGATGAGACAAAAACCATAAAATAACCAGGGCCAGTACAGGGTAAAATTCATTTGGCAAAAATAACCCTAATTAAGAATCGTCGATTTAGAATTTTAACCCTTTTCCACAAATTGAATTATGGCAGCACTGCAGTTTAGTTTGCAACATACGGATAACCATTCCCATGCCCGTGCCGGAAAGATCATGACGGACCACGGGGAGATCCTCACGCCCATCTTTATGCCGGTGGGAACGGCCGGTAGTGTTAAAGCCGTGACACAGCAACAACTGTCCAGGGATATCGGGGCCCGGATCATCTTAGGCAATACCTATCATCTTTACCTTCGCCCGGGACTGGACGTATTGGAAGCTGCAGGCGGGCTTCATCAATTCATGGGCTGGGATGCCCCCATTCTCACCGACAGCGGAGGATACCAGGTGTTCTCACTCTCCGGTAACCGGAAACTGACCGAAGAGGGCGCCTTGTTCCAGAGCCATATCGACGGCAGTAAGCATTTGTTCACCCCCGAGAAAGTGATGGATATCCAACGGACCATCGGCGGGGACATCATCATGGCCTTCGACGAATGTCCGCCCTATCCCAGCGAATATAAATATGCCCGGGAAAGTATGGAACTCACCCATCGCTGGCTGAACAGGTGTTTCGACCGGTTCCGGGACACCCCTGATAAATACGGGTATAGCCAAAACCTGTTTCCCATCGTGCAGGGGAGTACGTATACGGACCTTCGGAAAGCTTCTGCCGAATTCGTTGCCTCCACAGGCGCGACCGGGCATGCCATCGGCGGTCTGAGTGTGGGAGAACCAACGGAGATGATGTATGAATTCACCGGCCTTTGCTGTTCGATCCTGCCTCCTGATAAACCCCGTTACCTGATGGGTGTGGGAACGCCCTGGAACATCCTGGAAAGTATCGCCCTGGGCGTGGATATGTTCGATTGCGTGATGCCGACTCGCAATGGCCGGAATGCCATGTTGTTCACATCAAACGGGGTCATTAATATCGATAATAAGAAATGGGAGAAGGACTTTTCACCCATCGATGAAGGGATCGGGTGCGAGGCCAGTAACTATTACAGCAAGGCCTATCTGCGCCACCTGTTGAAATCAAAGGAATACCTGGGACTCACCATCGCCAGCGTTCATAACCTCGCGTTCTACCTGTGGCTTGTCGGGGAAGCCCGGAAACATATCCTGGAAGGTGATTTCAGCAGTTGGAAGGAGGGGATCGTACCCCGCTTACAACAACGCCTCTGAGGATTAGCAAATCGTTAACCACGGAAAACCTCCAAATGGCACAATAATTGGCATTGCTGGGAAGTTATTGATAAATTTAACCTGAAATAACCTGTAAAACACTGAACATGAAACGTCATTACCTAGGTTTTTTGATCTCCATGCTGATCTCCATGACCGGCTTCGCACAAAGTGGAACGATCCAGAATGCCAGCATCCCCAAAGACGCTCCGATCGATGTTAAACTGACCGATTTCAAAGGGAATATCCTGAATAATGAGATCGTAGTGTTTAAAAGCAAGTTGAACGGAAAAGAATACCAGGGCCTTACCGATTCATTGGGAAAATTCTCTTTCCGGTTGCCCGTTGGCGACAATTATGAGATCTATATCCTGGGATTCAAGGATTCGGTTTTGAATGAGAACGTATTGAATATTCCGCCTACAAAAGGGAATGCGTATTATAAGGATCCCTTTAAAGTGAATATCCAGCACCTGCCGGCCAAGAGTTTCGTGCTGGAGGATTGTAATTTCGAAACGGGTAAAGCGACGCTACAACCCGAGTCTTATACCGTGTTGGATGAACTGGTAGCCTACCTGGTCAGGAAGGATGATGAGAAGATCGAATTGGGCGGTCATACCGATAATGTGGGTACGGCAAAAAGCAACCTCATATTGTCGGAAGCCAGGGCCAATACGGTAAGGGCCTACTTGCTCACCAAAGGGATCGACCCGGACCGTGTAACGGCTAAAGGTTATGGTTTCTCTGTGCCTGTTGCCAGTAATAAAACGGCTGCCGGAAGGGCTCAGAACCGCCGGACCGAGGTGAAGATATTGGAATAGGTAAGGGCCATCAGGGCATAAAAAAATCCCGTCCAACCGGACGGGATTTTTATTATATCCTGATGCATTATTCCGCTTTCGGTTGTTCTTCCGCAGCAGCAGCATCTGAAGCATTGCTTTCCATCTTCGCTTTCAGGTCGGCCAGAACGCCCAGGTCACCAAGCGTGGATTTTTCCACTTTGCTTTGCAGGTTCTTAACTGCTTTCTTGGTCACTTCAGCTTCCGCTTTCCTTTCCTTGGCAACAGCCTGCTTCTCTTCTTCGATCACCTGCTCCCACAAACGGGTATGGCTGAGAACGATGCGTTTGTCGTTACGGTCGAATTCAATGACCATGAATTTGGCCACTTCTTCCGCAACGATCGTCTTGCCGTCTTCCTTGGCCAGGTGACGTGCAGGGGCGAATCCTTCCAGTCCGTATGGCAGCTGTACGATGGCGCCTTTGTCGTCTTTCTTGACAACCGTACCGTCGTGAATACTACCAACCGGGAAAGTGGTCTCCAGGGTGTTCCAGGGATCCTCTTCGATCTGTTTGTGACCGAGTTGGAGTTTGCGGTTATCCTTATCGATGTTCATGATCACCACCTCGATCTGGTTGCCCACCTTGGTATATTCATTCGGGTTGTTGAAACGTTTCAGCCAGCTCAGGTCGCTGATGTGGATCATGCCACCGATGCCGGTAGACAGTTCAACGAACACACCATAAGGTGTGATGTTCTTGACCGTACCCATATGCCTGCTTCCTTCGGGGAAATTGGTTTCAATGGAACTCCAGGGATCTTCCGTCATTTGTTTGATGGAGAGGCTCATTTTGCGGGTATCCTTGTCCAGGGTAACCACTTTGGCTTCGTATTCATCGCCCAGTTTGAAGAATTCCTTGGCATTGATCGGGGTGTTCGCCCAGGTGATCTCACTGACGTGAACCAGTCCTTCAACACCCGGCATGATCTCGAGGAACGCACCGTAATCTTCGATATTCACCACTTTGCCTTTTACGATCTCACCTTCTTTCAGGTTCTCGGTCAGGGTATCCCAGGGATGAGGAGTGAGTTGTTTCAGACCTAAGCTGATGCGTTTTTTGTCGTCGTCGAAATCGAGTACCACCACGTTCAGTTTCTGGTCCATCTTCAGCACCTCGGTCGGGTGGTTGATACGGCCCCATGAAATATCCGTGATATAGAGTAATCCGTCCAAACCGCCCAGGTCGAGGAACGCACCGAAATCGGTGATGTTCTTGATGGTTCCTTCCAATACCTGGCCTTTTTCCAGTTTGCCCATGATCTCGGCGCGTTGTGCTTCGATATCGCTTTCGATCAGCGCCTTGTGCGATACTACGGCGTTCTTGATGGCTTCGTTGATCTTCACCACTTTGAATTCCATGGTCTTGCCCACGAACTGGTCGTAATCGGTAACGGGCTTCACATCGATCTGAGAACCTGGCAGGAAGGTTTCCATGCCAAATACATCCACGATAAGTCCGCCCTTGGTCTTGCTGGTAACTTGTCCGGTAACGATCTCGCCGGTCTTGTGTACTTCCACGATCTTTTCCCAGGCCCTGGTGGTGCGTGCGCTCTTACGGCTCAGGTGAAGATTGCCTTCCCTGTCCTCTTTTTCCACGACCATCACTTCGATCACGTCGCCAACCTTTACGCCTCCTGGGATATCCCTGAATTCATTCAGAGAGATCAGGCCGTCGCTTTTGAATCCGATGTTCACCACAGCATCGGTCTTGGTCAGGGATTCCACAGTCGCCTGTATCATCTCGCCGTCATTGATCTGTTTGAACGTGTTGTCGTAAACCGAATCATACTTGGCTTTTTCATCCGCGGTATAACTGGTCACATTGCGTTTGTCCACGCTCCAGTCAAAATCATCATGTGCAGTGGCCAGTGTTTCGGCAACCGGTTGTTGGATCTCGACGGTGTTGGTGGTTTCCTCAGGCACATTTGTTATCGCAGCAGTTTCGGCTGCCTCGGCGGCCGATCCTTCCTGAGCATCTGCGTTTAATTGTTTGATAATATGAAATGACATAAAATAACCCCGGGTTTTTAAACGGGACGGCAAAGTTACTGAAAGATGGGGGATTAAAACCTTTGCGGGGCATGTTTTTCAGGCTTGAAGGGCAATCGGGGGATCCGGCTTAACTCCGAAATTTCAAAGCCGAGACCAGAAGGGTCATTTGCATTTCAACTTATTGGTTATCAATAGCTAAAGCCAAACCCTGGACAACGGCCCCTCTTACAGCAGAAAGGCATCGATCTCTTTGACCAACCGGAGGAGGTCAACTTTTTCGATCGGGTGCGGTGTTTCGGGTAAAACGTTCAGCCGCCCATTGGGTAAATTCAGGAGTACCTCAGAGGTCTCTTCAAGTGAAACCATCTTATCCCGGTCGCCCAGCAGGAGCAGGACCGGTTGCTGAATGCAGATATAGTCAACCGGTTTCAATGGATTATCACGGCCCAGTTCCCGTAGCATACGTGCAGTCTCTCTCAGCAATTCTTTCCAATCCTGTGGAGCATGCCTTTTGCTCAGTTCTTCGGCAAACCCCGGCAACTTTTCGCTAATGGTAACCGGATCAAGCATCCCGGATTCCTTTTCAGCAATGGATTCGTTCCAGTGGAATTTTGTCCCGAGCGTGATGACCTTATTGACCCGGTGAGGGGAATGACGGGCCAGGTAAAGGCTTACATAGCCGCCCATACTGTAACCGAATAAGTTGGCCTGGTTGATCCCCTTTTCTTCCATGAAGTTCAAGAGCTCTGCGGCAAAACCGGGCATGGACAACCCGGCTTGCGGGAAAGGCTTTCCTCCATGACCGCTAAAATCAAAAAAGTGAATTTTATGATTCGTTAAAAGCAGATCGCCCAGTGGGCCGAGTTGAGCGGAAGAGCCGATGGCTCCGGGTAAGAGGATCAGGTGTTCCATTCGTAAATGAAGAGGTTAAGAATAAAAAAGCAAGATAAAAAAATCCCCCCCGAAAACGGGGGGGATCTTAATTATGACTTTAAGTTATTTAAAACTAGTCAACTACTGCACGGCACATGGTGATACGGGTTCCGTTCAGGTCACCGATCTCAACCCAATAAACACCTTTTCCATAAGGCCTCAGATCTACGTCCATTCTGGCGTAAGGGGCAACTATGGTGAAGCGTTGAGTCATGACACGGGTTCCTTTGGAATCGTAAATAGTCACACTGCGCGGTAACACGTTGTTGGCAACGCTGTGATACCTGACCTGGAACCTACCGTTGCTTGGGTTAGGATACAGGAAGCAGTTGGCACTTACCGAATCAGAGATGTTAACCGTATTGGAGATGTTGGTACATCCGTTAACGTCTGTTACACGGAGTTGGTAATCTCCCAATCCATCCACATCCACACTAAGCGTACCGGCATTTCCACCCGATACATTCACGCCATTCCTGATCCACTGATAGGTCTGGGCGGCAACCGGGGAAACGGTAGAACTCAATGTAGTGATCAGACCCGGGAACAACTTCACGTATGGAGAAGCCGAGATCACGATCGTTGGTAATGGATTCACCGTCAGTCTTACGAAGAATGAAGGCGTATTGGCGCAAGGCAATGCACTCTGAACCAAGACACGGTAGAAATTACCATTAAAGGAAACAGGAGGCCTTGTAACGGTCAGCGTAGCCGTGGTAGCACCACTGTAGATGGTGTTATTGGAGATATTGCTGAACGTATTACCGTTATCGGTACTAACCTGCCATTGGTAGCTCAGCGGAGCTGAACCGGTAGCAACAACAGTGAACGTGGTCGTTCCATCGGTACAGATCGTCCTGTTCACCGGTTGTTGGGTTACGACAGCTTTATCGTTAACCGTAACAACGATGGTGCGTGAAGGAGACAAACAACCCTGTATTGGCGGGCTGAACTTGATGCTGTAACCACCGGAGATATTTCCGAAATCACCTCCTACATCATCCATGACAAACAGTTTCCAGTCACCGTTCACATTGGCCACGCTGCCGAATAATGACAGGGCAGGAGCGGCTTGTGTGAAAGTAGCAGGAAGCGGAGCTGCCCAGTTGTCGGTTGCGCCATTATTGGTAACATGATAAGTACCGGTTGGGTTTGCAGCACCGGCGGCCATGGCCGGACCGGCATCGTCGAAGGTATACGTAGCATTAGGAACGGCTACGGTACCACCCACATCAGACATCAGGACTACATTCTGACCAGTTGGTGATTGCAACAGGATATCGATGTCATCGCCCCAGGTATGAGCAACGCCATTCAATTTAACCTGAGCAACACTGACACCGGTAGTTGGGAATCCGCTCACAGAAATGATCGCAGGATAAGGAGAACCCGGAGCGGCATCATTGATGACGATCGGGTTCAGGTTGGCCGGATCAGGCTCTGGAAGACCCCTGACCGTAGCGGTATAATTGTAAACACCAGAAGGCGTAGGCCTTGTCCATACTGAATCAACAGCAGTTCCTGCTACATATGGAGTAGAAGCAGAAGCATCACTGAATAATCCGGCGGCAGGAGCCCAAACAGCTGGAGTAGCCGGTACACCGGTTACATATGTAATGTCGATACACCAGGAGGTCAGGGTACCCAGGTCTAAACCACCACCATCATACATGGCGAGGGTGTAGTTACCATTGGGAACTGAATAAAGCTGAGTCCAGGTATTTCCGGTTGGCAGGAAGCCTGTTGGGCCAGGTGCACCGAAAGGAGCAATCGCGGCCGTAACGGCATCAGCCCTGAAGGTTCCGGTATAAGTACCGGTTCCGGAACTGATCGCATTGGTTCCTGTTGAACTGATCTTGGTATTCACGAAACCTGTAGTAACACCTGCACCGCCTGTGGCAGACAGATAATAATCCAGGTTAAGGATATTACCATTTGGAGCTTTCAATACAAAGGTCATATCACCGTTCCAGGTATGAGGCAAGGTCCAGGTAACAGACATGTTAGAAATGAACGCGCCGGCAGGAATACCAGATACTGGGATGGTATGATTTGCACCAGCCGGGTTATTATCCGGAATGGGAATACTGATCGGACCAGAACAGAACTGGATGTTGGTTGAGGTTGAAGAAGAACTCTTCAACTTAACAGCCGGATCTCCCAGGCACATGGTAACTGAAGTAGGTACCACGGTTGGAGCAGGGGGCGTATACAGCACTTTGATGCTGGCTGAATTCTGACAACCTGTTCCGGCAGCTGTTCCGTTAACCGTATAGATGGTAGTTTGAACAGGAGCTGCGTAAACAGTCGCTGCGTTTCCACCAGTATAAGCGATTGTCGCTGTAGCGTTGGTATATAAACCGGTCAATGGAGCCCATACATAAGTGCTGGCGCCACTGGCGGTGAGGGCAGTACCATTGATACCGGCAACACCACCGCAAACAGGGCTTGCAGGACTGATGGTAACGGTTGGTAAAGCATTAACCGTAAGAAGAGCATTGGTTGATGTCGCTGCTGGAGGACATGTACCACTGATCACACAACGGTAGCGGTTGTTGTTGAAACCAACCGGTATATTGGTGAGTGTAAGCGTTGCTGTTGTAGCACCGGCATAAACACCACCATTGGTCACGTTGTTCCATGGGCCACCCGGACCTGCTGTGCTCACCTGCCATTGGTAGGTAAGACCTGCACCGGTTCCGGTTACGCTGAAGGTCGCGTTCTGACCAGTACAAACCGTAACATCGGTCGGGTTGGTAACAACTGCCGGTAATTGATTAACCGTGATCAGCTTCTGGGCAGTGGTCTGGCAACCATTGGTAGCCGTAACCAATACCTGGTAAGTTGTCGTGGTCATCGGAGAGGCGGCAACCGGGTTGCTTACCGGGTTGCTCAGGCCAGCAGCCGGAGACCAGAGAACGGTCCAACCTGCAGGAAGCGGTGATGTGGCACCACCGGTGGTTCCGCAGAAATCCAGGATGATATGCATATTGGGGAAACCAATAACGGCGATATCAGTCGGAGTAGGAATACCGCAAGGAGCAGCAGACAGATAAATAGTACCTGTTTGAGCGGCGGAATTACTACCAATGAAGAACCTTGAAGTAGCAGTTCCCGGAGTGAACAGTTCCACAACGATCTTATCCGTTGGGTTAACCGTGAACGGAGTGATCGGAGCGCTGAAGATGGTCAGCGCCTGGTTAGGAACGGAGATCACCTGGGTTCTTACCAGTGTACGTGTTCCACCGGGGAACGCGGCACCAGTCTGAACATAGAAATTGGCGGTAACGTTAAAAGGACCGTTAGCGTTCAATTCCACGCCAAACTTGATCTGGTTGATGGTCAAAGGACCGGGCAGACCGTAGGTAGCCAGGTCATAAACCCTCCAGTAGCTGTTGTCGGTAGTGATACCACCGGCGTTACAGGCAACGGAGTTACCTGATATAACTGCGGTTGAAGTGGATTGTGTGAAGCAATAGTTCACCAATGGGGTACCCTGTACTGCCGTCAGCAAGGTTGGATTACCGGCGCAAAGCGGAGGATCCGGAAGCGCGTTGATTCCTACAGTTGCAATAGGTAACGGGGAAACCACGATGGTTGGTGTACCGCTGTTTCCTGTACCTATACAGCAGGGGTCTGTTGCACTGGTCACTGAAACGATGCTATAAGTAGTCGTAACAGGCGGGGTAACCGGAATGTTAGCACCACTGGTATAGTTGTTAACGGTAAAGTTACCACCCGGGCCACCCGGAGGGTTGGCATTCAGGACCAGGTTATAAGTACCACCCGGTGTTGCGGCGGTGATATCTACTTTCAGGTTGGCGGTAGAACCGGTACAGGTATTCGGATTGGCGTTAGCGAGGGTGGTGTAAACCACATCATCGATACCGATATAATCTGAATTGGCACCTGCAGGACCACCATTCTCAACAAAATACCTGAAGGCCAGGCGTCCGTTAACACCACCGGCAGGAAGACCTGATAAAGTGATGGTATACTGGGTCCAGGCTGATGGATATCCTGATGTAGTATAAGTTGGGTTGATGTCCAGTAACAGGGTGGTGAAATCACCTACACTGGTATTGGTAGCACCTACGTTGGTACCGGTATTAGTGGTATTCATCCGCACCTGTAAACGATCAGGGAAGGCTGGAGCGCCTACAGTACGGGTATAGAATTTGAATTGGTCGCCGTTTTTCATCAAAACACTTGGAGGGAACAGCCAGTTACTGATTGTATTGGCACCCGTTGTGTTGTTGAAATTAGTAGCGATGTACGAAGTGGCAGCGCCTGTGTTTGCAGGAAATACACCTGCATTTCCCTGGAACCAGTTGGTCAAACCAACCGGTTGGCTGTTATTCTGTGCAGCCCAGCCAGCAGGAATTACCGTGTTAAAGCCTTCATTGATCAGGTTAACCGGTGCGGCAGGTACTTGAACCTGGCTCAGCACAGAAGCCGTGATCGGGTTGGAACAGCCCGGAGGAGGAGGGGTACAGTTCAAACCGGTTACCGTCATGGTATAAGAAGGACATGCGGTACTGATCTGTGCTGCCATGGCAACAAAGATCACCGTGGTGTTAGCGGCAACAGTTACATTGAATGTAACGGCAGCGCCACCGGATAATGAACTTGAACCACCGTCTGCCATGTAATTGGTACAGAGGTTGGTGGGGTTGAAGCTGCCATTGTAGGCAACTACAAAAACGTCTCCACCGCCGGCATTGGCGATGTAGTTAACGGTCACACACTGTGTTTGACAGGTACCGTTCACCAAACTGTAGGTGTCGTAATAATAAGGACCGGTTCCAAATGGACCCGGACAAACCTTGGTGGCTCCGCAAGCGGAAGGAACACCGTCACGGAAGAAACGTCCGTTGGTCAGCGTGAGGTCACCGGAAACCAGTGAACCGTTGAATGTACAAACATCATCAACGATGTTTGAAGTGGGTTCAACCCTGTTTTGACCCAATGTAAGGATCGGGTTGGATGAGATCGAGTGGGTGGCACCCGAAAACCCAGTCATCCGCTGGTTGATCTCAGGCACATCGGTTGCGGAAACCTTGGCGGCCACAGCGTTCTGCTGCTTCACCGTGAAAGGCAGTGGTACTGCCTTTCCCTTGGTTCTTTGCAACTCCTGACCGATCGAGACCTGAAAAGAGATGCCCAGTACAAAGATCGAAAGGATCGTCCTGAGCAACTTTACCTTAAAGTCTTTTAAAGTAGTTGTTTTTTGCATAAAAAAGGTTTTAGTTTGTTTGATAACATGTTTAAAAAACATGCTTTACCACATCAATTGTTGAAACAAAATCTGCAGTAAGGATTAAAGGTAGCAATTTTAACTAAAAATTAAAGTTTTTTAAACCAAATTTTCGACTAAGGGCCAAACAACCGGCATTTTCCGTAAACGGGGAAAGCAGGTGCTTCTAATTATATAAATTAATAATGCAATATCAGGTAACAATGAGGCCGGATCAAAGGGAAACCAGGAGCAATTCGTTGAAATTTTGAAGGGAGGAGATCTTCAGATCAGCGGTCTGCCAAACAGGCCGGTGAAACTCATTTTTCGAAGGTACGACCACGCAGGTCATCCGGGCGGACTTTACGGCGATCATACCATTATAAGAATCTTCAAAACAGAGGCATTCTGTGGGTCTGGAACCGAGCAGGGTAGAGCAGTTCAGGTAAACTTCCGGATGGGGTTTGCCCAGGTTCAGGGATTCGGCGGAGGAAACGGCCATCAGGTAGCTTTCGATTCCCAGTTGACGACTCACCTGGTCGATCAGCTTCCGGGATGATGAAGAGGCCAGCCCGATCCGGAACGACCTGCTCTGGAAGAATTCAAATATCTCCTTCACTCCGGGCATGGGCCTTCCTTTTTGGGCGATGAGTTCCGATACCCGTTCTTCGATCCCTTTTTCAGCAGCAGACATCATATCGGCAGGCAGTTGATATAAGGAGAACCAATGTTGCACGAATTCCCGGGTGCGTAAGCCGGTGGTGGTGGCGTATTCCTCAGGAGTCAGGCAGATACCGAAATCACCGAAGACCTGGTTGGCCGCTTCGGCCCATAAGGGTTCGGAATCGATCAGCAATCCGTCCATGTCGAAAATCACCGTATTGTATCGCATGCCCGCAAATATATTCCCAAAAAACCGGCGGTGAATAAAGAAGCTTATTTTTTTGTCAGCGATTATTGCCTTAACATTATACCATTGTTTGCCTAAATTGCAGTAACGCAATCTGAAAAATCAGGACATGAATCAATGGACGAGAAAGATCAAGGAATCGAGGCTGGTCAAGGCGTTGGTCTATTCGGTGGTGGGATCTTTGTCCTACCCCGGACTTACTCTCTTCAATAAAATGCGTATTCGCGGAATGGACCGGCTCAGCGGGCTTCCGGCACAGAATGTGCTTTTCGTATGCAATCACCAGACCTACTTCGCGGATGTGATCGCCCTGCTGCATGTATTCTGTGCCGTTAGTTGGGGGAAAAGGAAAAGGCTGGGCGTTCCGTATTATCTGTTCTGGCCCTATACCCGGATCAAATTCGTTTCCGCGGAGGAGACCATGAAGAAGAACTGGATCGGGAAACTCTTCAGCCTGGCCGGTTCGATCTGGGTGAAGCGCACCTGGGTGGCCGATGACCAGGTGGTCAGGAAAGGATTGAATCCATCCGATACCCGGAAGATCGCCGCAGCCCTGGATAAGAACTGGGTGATCACTTTCCCTCAGGGAACCACAACGCCTTATGTTCCTGGAAGAAAGGGCACCGCTTTCATCATCAAGCACGCGAAACCTATTGTCATACCCGTTGTTTTCACCGGCTTCAGCACGGCATTCGACAAGAAAGGCCTGCGCCTGGTGAAGAAGAATACCCAACTGACCATCACGTTCAAGGAACCCCTGGATATCAATTATGACGATTCGCTGGAATCGATCCTGGAGCAGGTCATGGATGCCATTGAGCAGAGCCAGAAATTTGCACCGGCCAGGACTAATCCTTGATGAACAGGGCCTTCAGTTCGGCCGCATCCTGGGGTTTCATCTTGCCACCGAGGATCAGTCTGAGCTGCCGGCGGCGCAGCGCTCCGTCGAATAATTTCTTCTCTTCATCCGTTTCGGCGGCCAGTTGGTTCACGGGACGGGGTTTCCCGTTTGGATCAAGCGCGACAAAGGTATAATAGGCCTCATTGCTCTTGTATTTATATTGCTGTATTGCATCTTCACCCCAGACATTCAGATGGACTTCCATGCTGCTGTTGAAGGCCCGGGTGACCTTTGCTTCGATATGTACCACATTACCCAGCTTGATGGGGTTCTCAAAGGAGATATTGTCAACGGATGCGGTCACCACCGGGGCGCCACAATGTTTCATGGCCGCCAGCGCGGCCGCGATATCCATCCAGTACATCAGCCGGCCACCCATCAGGTTGCCAAACGTGTTGGTGTCGTTCGGCAGCACCAGTTCGGTCATGACCACCAGGGATTCAATGGCTTTCTTTTCCATACCTTTTTTTTGCAAAGATAGGCTGAAAATAACAGTGGCTGAATGCCCGGTTGGATAACCAGGTAAGGCATGCAATCCACTTCTGATAATTGCGGGTGAGTATCCGGCGAAGAACTGATATCAATCAGCTATCGGGCCTGCTTAAATATTTGGTGGTTCGTTCCGCTTACTGGAAATTTGTAAAACGAATGCCAACTATATGAATGCACCATCTCCCATCTCTTTCGAGAACACCGAATGCGCTTTTGCCGCTAAATCAGATGCCCAACTGAAAAAGGCCCATTTCCTGTTCAATGCCATGGGCAAGGCCTGGCTGGTGAAATTAGGGCTTGCCGTCACACCGGTTGCCATTCGCTGGCACCTGCCACTAACCAGGACGGTCATACGAAAAACGATATTCCAGCAGTTCGTGGGCGGAGAAACCCTGGAAGAAACAGCCCGGGTGGCCAATAAGCTCGATCAGTACCAGGTGCAGGTGATCCTCGATTACGGGGTGGAAGGCAAGGAAGGGGAGGAGAATTTCGAGCATGCCCGTAAGGAGTTCCAGAAAGTGATCGCTTATGCATCCACCCAGCCGAATATCCCATTCATGAGTGTCAAGGTCACGGGCTTCGCCCGTTTCGCCCTGCTCGAAAAGGTCGATTCGGCCATGCACGCTGAAACGGGGACCCTGATGAAGCGATACCTGAAAGCGGTTGAGAACTTATCAGCAGAAGACAAGGAGGAATTTCACCGCATCCGGCTGCGTTTGCTGCAGGTCTGTGAAGAGGCCGCGAAAAAGAATGTGGGTGTGCTCATCGATGCGGAAGAGACCTGGATACAGGATCCCGTAGACGCACTGACCATCCTGATGATGGACACGTTCAACAAGGAAAAAGCGGTTGTGTATAATACCCTGCAAATGTACCGGCACGACAGGCTTCCTTTCCTGAACGATTCCTATGAGGCCGCCAGGGAAAGGAATTTCATCCTGGGCACCAAACTCGTGCGGGGGGCTTATATGGAAAAGGAACGGCTTCGCGCTGCAGAAAAAGGGTATCCCTCACCGATACAACCGGACAAGGAATCCACCGACCGCGATTTTAATGCGGCCGTCGCTTTTTGCATCGAGCATATTGACCGGGTAGCCGTGATCGTGGCCAGCCATAATGAGTACAGTAACCTGTACACCACGCAATTACTGGATCAGAAAGGACTTCCTCACAACCATCCACGCGTTCATTTCTCCCAGTTGTACGGGATGAGCGATAACATCACGTTCAACCTGGCCCGCTTTGGCTGTTCCGTCAGCAAGTATCTTCCCTTCGGTCCGATCAAGGATGTGATCCCTTACCTCATGCGCAGGGCACAGGAGAACAGTTCCGTATCCGGGCAGACCGGCCGTGAACTCACACTCATCAAGACGGAGATCAAACGAAGGGGGATCTGACCGGTTGATTAATTCCGTTTCTGCTTATTTCACCTGATGATATTGGATTATCTTTGAATCTCATCCTTCAATGGAATCCATTGCGATCATTACTGCTCATTATCCTTTTCGCCTTTCCAGCCTACTGCCTCTCACAGGCCAGGAACCTGCCTGCCGTAAAGATCAGCCAACCCATGAAGATCGATGGCGAACTGTATGAACCTGCCTGGCAACTCATATCGCCCACAAGCGATTTCATTACTTCCAGTCCCACTTTTGGGTTGGTCTCCAAATATAAAAGTGAAGTGCGGATCGCCTACGACAACTCCGCCGTTTATGTCGGCGCTTATCTGTACGATCAACCCGGAGACATCCGAAGGCAACTGACGGCAAGGGATGTGATCTCGATGCAGGATGTCGATTATTTCGTGGTTGGTTTTGATACTTATCACGACCGGCAGAATGCCTTTGTGTTTCGGGTAACGGCTGCCGGTGTACAGGGTGATGCCCGCGAATCGCAGAATGGTTCGGGGAGTGGCGGTGTCGTGTTCGATGCGGGATGGGATGCGGTTTGGGAAAGCAAAACAAGCATCAAACACGATGGATGGGTGGTGGAAATGAGGATCCCGTTCAGCGCCATACGTTTTGCCAAAAAAGACATCCAGGACTGGGGGATCAATTTCGCCCGTTTCGTCAGGAAAATAAATGAGAACAGCATCTGGAACCCGGTAGACCCGAACATCAGCGGGGATATCAATCAATGGGGTAACTGGACCGGGTTGAAAAACATCGTACCCCCTTTGCGGTTATCATTTCTTCCTTATCTGTCCGGCGGAGTTAAGGTTTCTCCAACCCAGAATGGTCGCGTCACCGAATTCCTCAGGAGCGGTGGTATGGACCTGAAATATGGTATCAACGAAAGTTTCACGCTTGACATGACCCTGATCCCCGATTTCGCCCAGGTACAAAGCGATAATGTTTTTTTGAATCTGTCCCCCTTCCAGGTCAAATTCGATGATTACCGCCCTTTTTTTACTGAGGGTACCGAGTTGTTCAATAAGGCCGGACTGTTCTATTCCCGCAGGGTAGGAGCCTCTCCCGGCGGTTCTGCCGGTGTATTGAGCACTTATGGCAACCAGGCGGGTTACGAGATCATAAAGAACCCCGGCATTACCAGGTTGTATAATGCCACTAAGTTTTCGGGCCGCACAAAAAAGAACCTGGGTATCGGCATCTTCAACGCCCTGTCAGCCCCGATGAATGCCAGGATCAAAAACCTGTCTACCGGCAAGGATTCCACGATCCTTACCGAACCCCTGACCAATTATAATATCATCGTGCTGGACCAGGCACTGAAAAACAGGTCCTCCATCAGTTTCACCAATACCAATGTACTGCGGAAAGGGAACAGCCGGAATGCCAATGTGAGCAGCCTGGATATCTCCCTGTTCAACCGGAGGAACAGGTACAATTTCACCTTTACCGGCAAATACAGTTCCATCTGGGGCAAGCTGGATAATTATAACGGATTCACTTCTGCCGCAAGTTTCGGCAAGGTCAGCGGGATCCTTCAATACAAAGCCGCCGTCAGCGTGGAAAGTGACCGGTACGATCCCAATGACCTGGGGTACCTGCAAAATAATAACTCTTTGGAGTATGCCGCGAATGTGAGTTATAACAAGAACAAGCCGACCCGTCATTTCCTGATCCATTCTTTCCGGGCGAATTTCCGCAATACCTATCTCTATAAACCTTTTGTTTGGTCGTCTTTCAATATGGGAGGCAGTGCATTCTTCCTGT
The DNA here is from genome assembly GCA_016721725.1 of Chitinophagaceae bacterium. Lineage (GTDB taxonomy): Bacteria > Bacteroidota > Bacteroidia > Chitinophagales > Chitinophagaceae > Ferruginibacter. The sequence continues at coordinate 1,852,697 of JADKHN010000001.1, forward strand.
TCAGGAATTTTTGGGACGCTACCATCAATTTCTCATCCAACCCGGTCTGGTACAAGGATTATTTCCTGAATTCAAGCGCTTATAACGGATACTATCTTCGCCGGGCCCCCTATTATTATATGGATATCAGCGGCAGTTCTGATTCGCGAAAGAAATTCTTTTTCAACTGGTTGTTGGGGGGAGGTGAATCGCCTTTACCCCGGGATCCTTACTGGCAGGGCACCCTGGGCTTCAGATACCGGTTCAGTGATCATTTCCAGGTGAGTACGAATATGAACCTGGAACGCGACAAGGGTAACTGGGGCTGGGCCTTTTTCAATAATGCCAACGGGTCGCCGGTGATCGCCAGGCGGAATGTGAGCAGGAATACCAACGTGTTGAATGCCCAATACAATTTCAACGCCCGGATGAATGTCTCGGTACGGGTACGCCATTACTGGTCGCTCCTGGAGAATACCAATTTCTATGACCTGAAGCCCGACGGCAACTGGACTGAAGTGCCTTTCATCCCGGGGAAAAATGTGAATTTCAATACGTTCAACCTCGATCTTTTCTATACCTGGGATTTCCTCCTGGGCAGCCGGTTGACCATCGCCTGGAAAAATGCCCTGGGGGGCAATGTCTCCATTGATCCCTATACCCATTTCAACTATGCCAAGAACTTCAGGTCGGTCGTTGAAAACCCGCACAGTAACGAGCTCACGCTGAAGATCGTGTATTTCCTGGATTACCTTAAACTCAGGAAAAATAAAAAGAACGGGGACTAGCCCTTTGAATTAATCCTCAAACAGCGTAATTTGGTAAAAAAAACCATGGATACAGCGAATACATCAGCAGACCTGCTCAATTCCGCTAATGAGCCTGCGCCAAAATTATCACCCGGACTTAAGGTATTGACCATCCTCACTTTTATCGGTTGTGCCTTACAGATAGGCGGAGGATTATGGAACTTTTTCAATGCCGAAAAAACCTATAAAGAGATCGATAAGGTGGTCGCTCAAATGAATTCCGAATCCATGCCGGCATGGGCAAAATCCATGATGGGCAGCCCCGAGCATTATACCGCCCTGATCACCAAAGGATATGAGAACCGGATCCCCATCGTCCTGATGGCGCTGGTCGCGGCCGGACTATGCCTTTTTGGCGCCATCCAGATGCGGAAACTGAAAAAACAGGGTTTCCCCATTTATGCGATCGGGGAACTGATGCCGTTCGTTTCCCAGGCCTTGTTCATCGGCATGTTCAGTTTTACCGGCATTGCCTTTTTTATCGGGGTAGCCATCACACTGCTGTTCATTCTGCTCTATACATTGCAACGTAAGAACCTCATCTATTGACAAGCAATGGACCGATAAGTAAAAGCGGGATCAGTCCCGCTTTTGTATTTTAGTTCCTTTTCGTTTACCAGGATTTGGTAATGGCCCCGTTGAGTATTTTGATGAAATAAAGGTGCTTGTTCTCAAAATAATCCGGTGTGGCGTTCTCTTTTTTCAGCATGACAGGCCGGAAATTGTATTCGCAGATGGCGGATAGGGGTTTGTCATTGAGGTTACCGGTGAGTGAGGCCGGATCTTTTTTCAGCAAGGGAAGAAAATAGGCGATGGACTCAAAGCCCTTAAAGGCCATGTCGCTGGGTTTGCCCTTGTATTTCTTGCTATAGGCATTCGTCACGAACCGACTGCCCTCATTCAGCTTGGTGTTATAATAAGGTGTGGTGATATAGATCGGGAAATCGGTGAAGTTGTCTTTTTTAAAGAAGGCCTGGAACCCGTCCCAGTTGGGCATGCCGAACAAACTGATCGGGTAGGTCTTGTAGGACTTGAAACAAGCCTGGGCCAGCGTGGCCGCGAAATTCTCATCAAGACTGCAGCCGATGATGATATTCTTCCGGTTGCTGTCGAGATTTCTTTTTAATGAATCCGCTGTAATGGCTGTTTCAAAATTCAGGATCTTCATATCGAGCAAAGCACGTCCGTCCTGCTCGTTCGCCTGCTGCAGAAAACTGATGATCATATCCTCTTTGGTTCCTTTTTTCCGGCAGAGGTAGATCTTATCGGTCCCATGATTCTGAAGGAGAAAAGTATACAGGGCGTCACAATGCGCCTTGAGTGTGGAATTGACGATGACCAGGTATGGATTGGCGGTTATGCCGCCGTCATTCGGATAGGTCGCGGAAATAAAGGGGATCTTTTTCTGCAGGGCGAAATCGGCCAGTTGCCGGTACTCCGCATCCTTGACATGCCCGATGAGCAATTGCAGGCTGTCGAGTTTGTTGTTCTGGATCAGCCAGGGGATGGTCTGCTTATAGGCTTTTGAATCGTAGATATAAGCGGTGACGGTCTCATCGCCTGCGGGCAGTGAATCAAGGGCGATCTGGGCCCCCTGGATAAAATCCAGGGAAGGCATGATGAAACGGGGAATGCCCTTGCTGTATCGGAAAGTATTATTGTTAAAAACTGAATCCAGGTAGAGCGGGGCGAATATTCCGATCTTATACTGGGGAACTGTTTTGGTCCCGCTGTCGGTCTGTGCCGAAACCGACTGGTTCGCCAGCAGAAGGAGGAGTGAAAAGATGGCGATGAGTTTTTTCATCTGAGCTTGCATGGTGTTTTTCTTTTTTCTGAACCCGGTCATTCCCATTCGATGGTTGCCGGCGGTTTACTGCTGATGTCGTACACCACCCGGTTGATGCCCCTGACATTGTTGATGATCTCGTTTGATACGGATGCCAGGAATTCGTAAGGTAAATGGGCCCAGTCGGCGGTCATGCCGTCAACCGAGGTCACGGCCCTCAGGGCGATAGTGAATTCATAGGTCCGTTCATCACCCATTACTCCCACGCTCTTAACCGGTAACAGGATGGTGCCTGCCTGCCAGACGGAATCATATAAACCCTGCTTTTTCAATCCGCTGATGAACAGGTCATCTGCGTCCTGCAATAACCGTACCCTTTCCGGGTTCACTTCACCCAAAATTCGAATCGCGAGGCCCGGCCCGGGAAATGGATGCCTGGCGATCATCTCTTCGGGAATACCCAGTTCCCTGCCCACCAGTCTTACTTCATCCTTGAATAGGGAGCGGAGGGGTTCAACCAGTTCCAGTTTCATCAGTTCGGGCAAGCCACCGACATTGTGGTGCGATTTTATGGTCTGGGACGGTCCGTGTACCGAAGCCGATTCGATCACATCCGGATAGATGGTCCCTTGGCCCAGCAGTTCAACGCCTTCCACCTTATGCGCCTCCTGGTCAAAGACCTGGATGAATAAGCGGCCGATGACCTTTCTTTTTTCTTCGGGGTCCTCTTTCCCGGCAAGTTCCCGGTAAAACAAGTCCTTTTCATCCACGCCGGTGACATTCAGTCCCAGTTGTTTATAGGTAGCCAGCACCTGTTCAAATTCATTTTTTCTCAATACCCCATTGTCGACAAAAATGCCGTAAAGCCGGTCGCCGATCGCCCGGTGGATCAGCGTGGCAGCCACCGTTGAATCAACACCGCCACTCAGGGCCATGATCACTTTGCGGTCACCGATCTGTTTTTTCAGGTTGTCCACCGTTTCGGTGATGAAATGTGCCGGGGTCCAGTCCTGTGTACAGCCGCAGATATCGACCAGGAAATTCCGGATGATGGTCTTGCCTTCGGCAGAATGATAGACTTCGGGATGAAACTGTAATCCGTATAAGTCGCAACCGTCTCCGCTGGTTCTTTTATACGCGGCTACCGGTATGCTTTCGGTTGTACCCAGCAATTCAAAACCGGCGGGTAGTTCGATAATGGTATCGGCATGGCTCATCCAGACCTGTGATACGGGAGAAACACCTTTCAATAACTTATCGGCTTTAGCGATGTTGAGTAAAGCCCTGCCGTATTCCCTTTTTTCGCTTTTATCCACCCTCCCGCCAAATTGTTTCGAGGTCAGTTGAGCTCCGTAACAGATTCCCAATACAGGAACATGTTGAGCAATGGAAGAAACATCCACCTGGGGCGCCTCAGCATCATTCACGGAAAAAGGAGAACCGCCCAGGATCACGCCTTTAAGTCCGGTATCATAAGAAAAAGGCTTATTATAAGGGATGATTTCACAGTACACATTCGCTTCCCTTACCGCCCTGGCGATCAATTGGGTGTATTGGGAGCCAAAATCAAGGATGAGAATCTTTTCCGTCATAGTCCGGCGAAGATAAAGCAGTTTGCCTTTTTTTGATGGTCTTTCCGGGTTAAAGTTTAGCATGATGTGCGGTCAGGCTTCGGCTCCCGCTCCGGAAGGCGTCTTCATCCAGCTCAGACTGACAGCAGTCTCTGCAATTGAGCTAGTTGAAAGATAGGCAGATCGTGAGATTGGGAAAAAAGATTTCATTTCAAGGGAACGACATTTTTAGTTTGTGGATGAATAATTTCCCCGGCTTGAGCGGGGAGATTATCTTTGTGATAAATCATCCACATATGAAACAGTTATTGGGTTTGATTCTGGCCCTGGGATTGCTGGCCTCCTGCGATCAGATCAAGGGGAGCGGCAGGATCGTCACGGAAAAGCGGAATACCGGGGGTTTCAACGGGGTTTCCGCCAGTGAGGGTTTGAATGTGGAACTGAGTTACGGGGAGGTGGAAGAGGTGGAGGTGGAAGCAGATGATAACATCATCAAATACATTGAGACCGATGTGCGGGACGGGATATTAAGGATCAGGATGGAGGATAACACGAGTTACCGGAACGCACACCTTAAAGTCTATGTAAGGGCTCCGCGTATAAACAGTCTGAAGGCCAGTTCCGCATCCGAGATCCTGGTCAAGGAATTGTTGAAGAATAACGATAAACTCAGGCTGAACGCCTCATCCGCGGCCCGGATCTCCCTGACGGTGGATGCCCCGGAACTTTCTATACAGGCCAGCAGCGGCTCAACGGTGGAGATCAGTGGCAGGACCCGGGATTATACGGCGGAATTATCCAGTGGATCAGACCTCAAGGCGGTGGACCTGCTGAGTGAGCGGGTTTCTATTAAGGCCAGCAGCGGATCCAGCGCCAGTGTCCATGCCAGTGTCAGCTTAAAGGCCAGGGCCAGCAGCGGATCGGATATCCGTTACCGCGGTGCGGGGAATGTGGAAAAAACACTAAGCAGCGGTGGCAGCATTGAAAAACTCAATTAGGCCCTCATTTTCTGATACTTATACATTTTCGACCTGTCAGCCCGCTCCCGCGGGCAGGTAAAAAAAAGATCTCCAATCTTTTGCTGTTACAACTTTACCCCTTACCTTTGCACTCCAAATTAAAAAACGGTCACTCAAAAGTTCTTTTAATATGTCACAGCGAATCAGAATAAAACTACAGTCCTACGACCACAACCTGGTTGACAAATCAGCCGAAAAGATCGTAAAGACTGTACGCAGTACCGGAGCCGTAGTAACAGGACCCATTCCCCTGCCTACGCATAAGAAGATCTTCACGGTTTTGCGTTCCCCTCACGTTAACAAGAAAGCCCGTGAGCAGTTCCAACTGTGTACACACAAGCGTTTATTAGACATTTACACCAGCAGCAGCCGTACGGTGGATGCATTGAGTAAGTTGGACTTGCCCAGTGGTGTGGATGTTGAGATCAAGGCCTGATGAACTTCCCCGGTATGTCCAGATCGGATTACACAGGGAAAGCAGATGGCAAGTTCTTAACAATAAAATATTGAACATCCAAGTATAGCTTCAGGCGATACCGCTGGATAAAAACAAAATACAATGAAAAGTATTATTGGAAAAAAGATCGGCATGACCAGCATCTTTGATACAACCGGCAAGCAGACCGCCGTGACCATCATCGAAGCCGGACCCTGCGTAGTTACCCAGAAAAAGACCGTAGAAACAGACGGATACAATGCGCTCCAGATCGCATTCGGTGACAAGAAAGAAAAACACTCCATCAAGGCTGAAGTGAACCACTTCGCAAAAGCCCAGACCTCTCCCAAAAAAGTAGTAAAAGAAATCCGCGATAGCGAAATAGACAAAGCCGTTGGCGAGACCATCACCGTCGACATCTTTGCCGAGGGCGACAGCGTAGAAGTGGTCGGTACCACCAAGGGTAAAGGTTTCCAGGGTGTTGTGAAGCGCCACGGGTTCAGCGGTGTCGGTGAGCAGTCTCACGGACAGCATGATCGTCAGCGTGCACCAGGTTCCATCGGTAACTCTTCCGATGCCAGCCGGGTATTCAAAGGCATGCGCATGGGTGGCCGCATGGGCCAGGACCGGGTAACGATGAAGGGATTGAAAGTGGTGAAGATCTTCGCTGAAAAGAATTATATCCTCGTAAGCGGTTCGGTTCCGGGACACAACGGTTCCATTGTATTGATTCAAAAATAACCCCTCGACTTCGCTCAGGGTGACAAATAAAAAGTAATTAAGATGCAAGTAGATGTTTTAAACCAGGCAGGACAAAAGACCGGCAGAACGGTTGAGTTACCGGAAGAGATATTCGGTATCGAACCCAACGACCATGTGATCTACCTCGCCGTGAAGCAATACCAGGGTGCTCAGCGCCAGGGAACGCACAAGGTGAAGACCCGTATGGAAGTACATGGTTCTTCCAAGAAACTGCATAAGCAAAAAGGTACCGGTGGCGCCCGTAAAGGTAACCTCCGTAACCCGTTGTATAAGGGTGGTGGTACCATTTTCGGCCCCAAGCCGCATAAATATGATATCAAGCTGAACCGTAAGGTAAAGGACCTGGCCAAGATGTCGGCCCTGGCTTACAAAGCCAAGGATAATGCCATCATGGTGCTGGAGGATGTACAGATGGACAAGCCGAAGACGTCTGCGTTCACCGGCATCCTGAAGAACCTGAACATCGCCGGTAAGAAAACATTGTTCGTCATTCCGGAATATAACGACAACCTGTACCTGAGCCTGCGTAACGTTCCATGTGTGAACGGAACCCTGCTGAGCGACCTGAATACATACGATATTCTGAATGCGAACGTACTGGTGATGACAGAAAGCGCCGCGAAGATCTTCACGGAAGAAATGACCGAAGCGTAAGAGGACACAACATTAACAACACAAAAAAATTAGAGACATGAAACTGTCTGATGTTTTAATAAAACCGATCTTATCTGAAAAGGCGAACAAGCAGTCTGAGAAGATGAACCGTTACTCTTTTGTCGTGGATAAGAAGGCGAACAAACTGGAGATCAAGAAAGCCGTTGAAAGCTTTTATGGAGTTCAGGTTGACAACGTCAATACCATCGTCGTCCCGTCCAAGGCGAAAGCCAAGTATACCAAGGCGGGATTCATCGTTGGCCGTAAGCCTTCGAAGAAGAAAGCGATCGTGACCGTGGCCGAGGGCGAAACGATCGACCTCTACGGAAGCGGGATCTAATACAACAAATGAATGGTGGTCAGCACCGCAAAGTTTTGACAACATAAAAAAGTAATTAACATGGCACTCAGAAAATACAAACCCACTACAGCAGGAACCCGTTGGCGGATCGGTAACGCATACGCGGAGATCACCACCAGCACGCCGGAGAAATCCCTGCTTGAGAAGCAAAAGAACACAGCCGGACGTAACGTGCAGGGCCGTCGTTCCATGCGCTATATGGGTGGCGGGAACAAGACCATGTACCGCATCATCGATTTCAAGCGTAACAAGAAGAATATCCCGGCCGTTGTCAAGACGATCGAGTATGATCCAAACCGTACCGCTTTCATCGCCCTGCTGGCTTATGCCGATGGAGAGAAGCGTTATATCCTGGCTCCCCAGGGCTTACAGGTTGGTCAATCCGTACTCAGCGGCGACGATGTTGCACCTGAGTTGGGAAATGCCCTGATGTTCAAACACATGCCGTTGGGTACCAACGTACACAATATTGAAATGCAGCCTGGTCATGGCGGTATCCTGGTGCGCAGCGCCGGTACCTCAGCCCAACTGAGCAATAAGGAAGAGAAATTCGCAGTATTGAAGATGCCGAGCGGCGAGTTGCGTAAGATCCTGATCAACTGTTATGCAACCGTTGGTGTGGTGAGCAATAGCGACCATAGCCTCGAAAGCATGGGTAAGGCCGGACGTAACCGCTGGAAAGGCATCAGGCCTAGGACCAGGGCGGTAGCCATGAACCCCGTGGATCACCCGATGGGTGGTGGTGAAGGAAGGGCTTCGGGCGGACACCCGCGCAGCCGTAAAGGCAAGTACGCCAAAGGCGAGATCACCCGTACCCGTGGCAAGGGATCAGATAAAATGATCATCCAGCGCAGGAACGGTAAGAAAATAAGCAAGTAATCAATCATTGTTAAAATGGCTTCCCGGATGACCGGAGGCAAATCAACAAAAAACAATAAAACATGGCTCGTTCGTTAAAAAAAGGTCCTTATGTAGAAGCTAAACTGAACAACAAGGTGGCTGCTATCAATGAAGGTAAAAGTAAGAAAGGCGTGATCAAGACCTGGAGTCGCAGGAGCACCATCACCCCGGATTTCGTGGGTCAGACCTTTGCCGTTCATAATGGCAATAAGTTCATCCCGGTTTATGTGACCGAATTCATGGTTGGACATAAATTGGGTGAATTCGCCCCCACCCGGAACTTTAAAGGACACTCAAGTAAAAAGATCGCATAAAACGTTTAACGTTTAACGTTGAAGGTTTACCGGTCACAACGCTGAAAACCTTTAAACGTTATAAACGACTTAAACCTTTCAAACAATAAAAAATGGAAGCAATAGCAAAATTGAATAATTATCCCACATCGCCACGTAAAATGCGTTTACTGGTTGACCTGATCCGTGGGCTGGAAGTGGAAAAAGCGCTGGCTGTGCTGGAGCATAATCCGAAGCACCCGGCCGTTCCGCTGCGCAAACTGGTCCTGTCTGCCATTAACAACTGGAAGCAGAAGAATGAAGGTGGCGATGAAAGCAGCCTGGTGGTGAAAACGATCATGGTGGATGGCGCCCGGGTGATCAAGCGTATGCGTCCTGCTCCGCAGGGTCGTGGTTACAGGGTTCGCAAGCGTAGCAACCATGTTACCGTTATCGTGGATTCTAAAGCAACAAAAAATTAATAATAAAAAGCATTAACCAATAATATGGGTCAAAAAACAAATCCGATAGGCGCCAGGTTGGGAATCATCCGTGGTTGGGACAGCAACTGGTTCGCCAGTAAAACGGAATATCCAAAGAAACTGATCGAAGACAACAAGATCAGGAATTACCTGAATGCCCGTATCAACAAGGGGGGTATCGCCAAGATCGTGATCGAGCGTACGCTTAACAAGCTGATCGTTACCATCCATACCTCCAAGCCGGGTATCATCATTGGTAAAGGCGGTGGAGAAGTTGACCGTATCAAGGAAGAATTGAAGAAATTATGTGGAAAGGATGATGTGCAGATCAATATCCTGGAGATCCGCAGGCCCGAACTGGATGCCAACATCGTAGCCGATACGATCGCCCGCCAGCTCGAGAACAGGATCAATTACAAGCGGGCCATCAAAATGGCGATCGCTTCCGCGCTCCGCATGGGTGCCGAAGGGATCAAAGTGAAGGTTGGCGGACGTTTGGGTGGCGCTGAGATCGCCCGTAGCGAAGAGATCAAACAAGGACGTACCCCTTTGCATACCCTTCGTATGGACATTGATTACGCCAATGTGTTCGCACTGACCGTTTACGGTAAGATCGGTATCAAGGTATGGATCTGTAAAGGAGAGGTACTGGGTAAGCGTGACCTGAATCCGAACGTAGTTGCCGGTGGTGGTAAAGAACTCGGCGACAGGCAGGGTGGATTCGACCGCAGGGACGACCGCAGGGATGACCGCAGGGGCGGTGGCGACCGCAGGGGCGGCGGTGGTGGAAACCGTGGCGGCGGCGGTGGTGGAAGAAGGAACTAAGGTTAATGTGCCAATATGCAGATGTGCAAATGTGCAAATGCAGCGGCCAGGAGTATAAAAAATTAAGAATCGTGTTTGGTGTGAAATAATTGGCACTGGGCACATTTTCAAAATTTGCAAATTGATTTAAGATGTTATCACCAAAAAGAAGCAAACACAGGAAGACGCAAAAAGGCAGGATGAAGGGCAACACCAAGAGGGGTGCGACCCTGGCCTTTGGAACTTTTGGATTAAAAGCGCTGGACAGCGTATGGCTGACCAACCGCCAGATCGAAAGTGCCCGTCAGGCCATGACCCGTCATATGAAGCGTGAAGGAAACGTGTGGATCAGGATATTCCCGGACAAGCCGATCACCGCCAAGCCTGCAGAGGTAAGGATGGGTAAGGGAAAGGGTAACCCGGAGGGATGGGCGGCCATCGTTCAGCCCGGAAGGATCCTTTTTGAAGCGGACGGTGTGAGCGAGCAAACAGCCAAAGAGGCTTTCGCCCTGGCTGCGCAGAAACTGCCGATCCTGACCAAGTTTGTGGTTCGTCACGATTATGAAGCATAAGCAATTTGAAGATGGACTGATTTGAAGATGTGCCGGTTGATGGCATTCTACAAATCAAAAAATCACCAAATTTTCAAATTTTCAAATTAATAAAGATGTCTAAGAAAGTTGATTTTGTAAAAAGCCTGAGCGGGTTGAACGAGGCGGATCTGCAAGCGAAGATCGCTGAAGATGAACTGCGCATGAAGAAATTGTCTTTTGCACACGCCATCTCTCCCCTGGAGAATCCGCAAAGCATCCGTTCACTGAGAAGGGATATCGCCCGGTTGAAAACCGCGTTAAAGAAAAAACAATTGGGGTTTTAATAAGCCATAAAAAGTAGCAACAATGCCAGAAAGAAATTTAAGGAAAACGAAGTTAGGGGTTGTCTCCAGCAATAAAATGGACAAGACGATCACCGTGAATGTAGAAAGGAAGGTAAAGCATCCTTTGTACGGTAAGTTCGTGAAAAAGACGACCAAATTCCACGCGCATGACGAGAAGAACGAATGCAGCATCGGAGATACGGTGAAGATCATGGAAAGCCGTCCGCTGAGCAAGACCAAGCGCTGGAGGCTCGTGGAAGTGGTTGAAAAGGTAAAATAAAAATTTACGGTTTGAAGTTTGTGGTTTGTGGTTGAGGAGACCCAACAACAAACGACAGACAACAAACGACAAACATTAATAAAGATGATACAACAAGAGAGCAGACTAAATGTAGCAGATAACAGCGGCGCCAAAGAAGTGCTTTGTATCCGTGTACTGGGTAACAGCGGACAGGATTACGCCAAGATCGGCGATAAGATCGTGGTAACCGTGAAGGATGCCATGCCTGCCGGCGGGATCAAGAAAGGTACCGTAAGCAAGGCTGTCATCGTTCGTACCACCAATAAACTACGTCGCAAGGATGGTTCTTATATCCGGTTTGATGACAACGCGGTGGTATTGCTGAACGCCTCCGACGAACCCAGGGGTACAAGGATCTTCGGCCCGGTTGCCCGTGAACTGAGGGATAAGGGGTATATGAAGATCATATCACTGGCACCCGAGGTATTATAAACATGCATTAAAACAAAATTTGCAAATTGGCTAATTTGCAAATTTGCAAATTGATAAAAAAATGAGTACAAGATTCAAACCAAAGTTCAACATCAAAAAGGGCGACTCGGTTGTGGTGATCACCGGTGAAGACAAGGACCTGAAAAAGCCCCGGAAAGTGTTGGAGATCATTTCGGAAAAGAACCGCATTCTGGTTGAAGGTGTCAATATCGTCACCAAGCATACCAAGCCGACTTCACAGAACACCAAGGGCGGTATCGTTAAGAAAGAGGCTCCGATCGCCATCAGTAATGTGATGTTGTGGGATGCCAAGGCCGGTGTACCGACCAAGATCAAACGCAGTCGCGAAAACGGTAAATTAGTCAGAATCGCTAAAAAATCAGGGGAGGTAATCAAATAATGAACACAGCAACAAATACTCCAAGGTTAGCCGACAAGTACAAAAAGGAAGTTGTACCGGCGCTAATGAAGAAATTCAGTTACAAAACGGTCATGCAGGCCCCCAGGTTGACAAAGATCTGTCTGAACAGGGGTGTCAATGGCGCAGTGACCGACAAGAAGCTGATCGACATCGCGGTAGAAGAGTTGTCCAGCATCACGGGTCAGAAGGCCGTGGCTACGATGTCCAAAAAAGACATTTCCAACTTCAAGTTGCGTAAGAACATGCCCATCGGTGCAAGGGTTACGCTGCGCGGAGTCAAGATGTACGAATTCCTGGACAGGCTGGTCTCTGTTTCACTGCCCCGTGTACGCGACTTCAAAGGCATCAACGACAAGTCGTTCGACGGCCGCGGCAATTACACCCTGGGTGTTACCGAGCAGATCATTTTCCCGGAGATCGATATCGACAAGGTGAACAAGATCACTGGTCTGGATATCACTTTCGTCACCACCGCGGGTACCAATGAAGAAGCATTTGAATTGCTGAAGGAATTGGGCATGCCTTTTAAAAACATTAAAAAATAATCGATTCATAATGGCAAAAAAATCTATTGAAGCCAGGCAAAGAAAACGCGAGGTCATGTCGGCCAAATACGCTGAAAAAAGGAAAGCGTTGAAAGCTGCGGGCAATTACGCCGCTCTTGATCTGTTACCGAAAAACTCGTCTCCTGTCCGGTTGAAGAACCGTTGTCAGCTGACCGGCCGTCCGAGGGGATATATGCGCCATTTCGGGTTGTCCAGGAACATGTTCAGGGATATGGCCCTCCAGGGTAAGATACCGGGTGTAACGAAAGCCAGCTGGTAAAATCCCCTGACCCCCAAAAGGGGGAAAAGGATATCGCATTGTAATAATTTTTTAAAACATTTAATTGACATAACAATGGTTACTGATCCCATAGCAGATTATCTCACCAGAATCCGTAACGCACAGATGGCCAACCACCGTATCGTGGAAATTCCGGCCAGCAATCTGAAAAAGCGTATCACGGAGATCCTGTACGAAAAAGGATACATCCTCAAGTATAAATTCGAGGACGACAAGAAACAGGGCGTGATCAAGATCGCTTTGAAATATGATGCAGCGACCAAACTGCCGGTGATCCAGAGCCTGGAGCGGGTAAGTCGTCCGGGCTTGCGTACTTATGCCAAGCCGGAGGAATTCAGGCGTGTGAAGAACGGACTGGGTGTGGCGATTATCTCCACTTCAAAGGGTGTGATGACCGATAAGGAAGCCAAGGCCCAGAATGTGGGAGGTGAAGTATTGTGTAATATCTATTAATCATTTCGTTACTGATACATTAAGCCGGACCTATAGCAGGCTGACCGGTCAGGAACAAAAAATAAACAAACAATTATGTCTCGTATAGGTAAGCAACCCGTCGAAATCCCGGCAAACGTAACCGTTACGGTTGGCGCTGACGGCAATGTGACCGTAAAAGGTCCGAAAGGTGAACTGAAGCAAACGATCGATCGTGATATCAAGATCGAAGTGAAGGATGGCGTGGTGAACATCATGCGTCCGACAGACCAGATCCGCCACCGGGCCATGCATGGTCTCTATCGTTCCCTGATCAGCAATATGGTCAAAGGGGTCACCGAAGGCTATGTTAAGAAACTGGAACTCGTGGGTGTGGGTTATAAAGCCGCCAACCAGGGTAACCTGCTCGACCTGGCGCTGGGTTATTCTCACAACATTATTTTTGAAATACCCAAGGAACTGAAAGTGACCACTTCCCAGGAAAAAGGTCAGAACCCAATGATCCAGTTCGAGAGCATCGATAAGCAACTGATTGGCCAGGTTTGCGCCAAGATCAGGAGCCTGCGTAAGCCTGAACCATACAAGGGTAAGGGTGTCAAGTTCGCCGGTGAAGTGCTGAGGAGAAAAGCAGGCAAGGCAGCAGGTAAATAATAAGTTTACGGGTCGATAAGGTTAGAGGGTAACAGCGCTAATAACTTATCTACTGATTAACGAATCAACCATTTTCCCGGCAGTATCGGGAGAGAAAAATAAAAGAATATGAACAACAAATCAAGTGCAAGGGTAAAGATCAAGTACCGCATCCGCAAAAAGATCAGCGGGGTATCTGAAAAACCACGCTTAAGTGTCTTCAGGAGCAACAGCGACATTTACGCTCAGTTGATCGATGATTCAAATGGCGTGACGATCGCCGCCGCTTCATCCAGGGAAAAGGACATCCAGGCTCAAAAAGCCCCTAAGATCGAGAAAAGCAAGATGGTGGGTGCCGCTATCGCCCGTAAGGCCGGTGAACTGGGTATCAAAACCGTTGTTTTCGACCGGGGTGGTTATATCTATCATGGCCGCGTGAAAGCCGTTGCCGAAGGCGCCCGTGAAGGCGGACTGGTATTCTAATTCATTAACATTCTAATCAAAGAAATAAATGTCAAATCTAATTGTAAACAAAGTTAAGGCCGGTGATCTTGAATTGAAAGATAAGGTCGTGGCCATCAACCGGGTTGTTAAGACAACCAAGGGCGGTCGTGCATTCAGTTTCTCCGCCCTGGTCGTTGTGGGTAATGAAGCCGGGGTGGTTGGACATGGCCTGGGAAAAGCCAAGGAAGTGCAGGAAGCCATCACCAAAGGGATCGAGGATGCCAAGAAGAACCTGATCAGGATACCCATCATGCACGGAACCATTCCTCATGACCAGTTAAGCAAGGAAGGCGCTGCAAAAGTATACATCAAGCCTGCTGCCCATGGTACAGGCGTGATCGCCGGAGGCAGCATGCGTGCCGTCCTGGAAGCCGCCGGTATCACCGACGTACTGGCCAAGAACCTGGGATCAGCCAATCCGCACAATGTGGTTAAAGCCACTTTCAAGGCGCTGGCTACTTTGCGTGAACCCATCTCTGTTGCTAAAACACGTGGCGTTTCACTGAAGAAGGTATTTAACGGATAATCAATCAGCAGGCCCTCCAGACCGGTGGCCGGCAGTCAAAAGCATATCGAAATGAAAAAGATCAAAGTAACACAGGTAAAAAGCATCATCGACAGGTCGGAGCGCCAGAAAAGGACCATGCAGGCACTGGGACTGAGAAAAGTGAATGCTTCCGTTGAAGTGGAAGCGACTCCCCAGATCCTGGGCATGGTGAATAAGGTACATCACCTGGTTAAGGTGGAAGAGTTGGCTTAATCTATTTTAAATTTTGAATGATGGATTTTAAATTGGAAACAATAGATTCAACATTCAAAATTTATCATTTACAATAACACTAAAAGCGAGGGGCGATTCCCCGTAAGTACAAAATCAACAAAAATGAAACTACACACACTTCAGCCTGCAAAAGGGGCAACTCACAAGGAAAAGCGCATCGGTCGTGGTGAAGCAAGTGGCAAGGGCGGCACATCTACAAAAGGTAATAAGGGCGGTCAAAGCCGTACGGGTTATAAGAGCAAGATGGCCCATGAAGGCGGCCAGATGCCGATCCAGCGTCGTATCCCCAAGCGTGGATTCAAGAACAACAACCGGATCGAATTCAAAGTACTCAATGTTGGCCAGATCGATCAATTGGCGGAAAAATACGGTATCACGGAATTCAGTCTTCAGAACCTGTACATCAACGGGCTGATCAGCCAGACTGACAGCGTGAAGTTGCTGGGTAACGGTGAACTGAAAGGCAAATTCACTTTCAAGGTGAATGCTGCCAGTGAAAAGGCCAAAGCCGCCATTGAAGCTGCCGGAGGTTCTGTCGAGATAGTGAAATAATTTCGCGATATTTGCCTGCCGCATGATTTAATGCGTCTTTTCAGTATAGCGCAAAACATTTAAATCGTTTTAATTCTGTGAAGAAGTTCATTCAAACCATTAAGAATATCTGGAGCATAGACGAGCTTCGCAATAAGATCGTATTCACGTTAGCGCTGATACTGATCTACCGCGTAGGTTCCTTTATCGTCCTTCCCGGTATCGACCCCAATAAACTGGCCAACCTGGCTGACAGCACCAAATCAGGTATGCTGGGTTTGCTGGATGCCTTTGTTGGCGGAGCTTTTCATAAGGCTTCCATTTTCGCATTGGGGATCATGCCCTATATCTCCGCTTCGATCTTCATGCAATTGATGACCATCCTGGTTCCCCAAATGGCCAAGATCCAGAAGGAAGGCGAAAGCGGCCGCAAGAAGATCAATCAATGGACCCGTTACCTGACCGTCATCGTAACCGCTTTCCAGGCCGCCGCCTATATCGGTTATTTGAAAAGTCCGGGTAATGCCGAAGCGATCATCCCTTCATTCAGCAGCTATTTCTGGGTTTCCACAGTGATCATTCTGACCGTAGGTACCCTGTTCGTCATGTGGCTGGGTGAGAAGATCACCGATAAAGGCCTTGGCAATGGTACCTCCATCATCATCATGGTAGGTATCCTCGCCCGTTTCCCCGATTCCGTAATGCAGGAAGTTATGGCCAGGTCAACCCGCGGCGCCGGTGGTTTACTGATCATCCTGATCGAAGTGGTTTTCCTGATCGCCGTGATCATGGGGATCATCATGCTGGTGCAGGGAACGCGGAAAGTACCGGTCAATTATGCCAAGCAGATCGTTGGCAACAGGCAATTCGGCGGAGCCCGTAATTTCTTACCATTGAAAGTGAATGCATCCGGTGTGATGCCCATCATATTCGCACAAGCTATTTTATTCCTGCCAACCGTATTCACCGGGTTCAAGAATGAAGGCTGGGCCAGGTATTTTACCGACCATACCAATGTGATCTACATGATCGTGTATTCGATCTGTGTGATCGCGTTCACCTTCCTGTATACGGCTCTTATCTTCAACCCCAAGCAAATGGCTGATGAACTGAAGCGCAATAACGGGTTCATTCCGGGCGTAAAACCGGGCCAGCCTACCGCAGATTATATCGGTACCATCATGGACAGGATCACCCTGCCGGGAGCCGTACTGCTGGCTTTTGTAGGGATCTTACCGGGTATCTTCCAGGTGGTCTTCAAAATGCAACAAGGATTTTCCACCTTCTTCGGCGGAACTTCATTGTTGATCATGGTTGCGGTCATCCTGGATACCCTGCAGCAGATCGAAACCCAATTGCTGATGCGCCAATATGACGGTTTGATGAGCAGCGGAAGGATCCAGGGCAGGCAACCGGCCGCAGTCGGCGGAATTTAAAAAAACAGGCTGAGCAAGAGGAATCAGCATTACCATATTGAACCCCGACCTCTGAAGTCGGGGTTCGTTTTATGTTACGGACATGATACATTACAAAAGCAAGGCGGAGATCGAACTGATGCGGGAAAGCTGCATGCTGGTGAGTAAGACACTGGCACATGTCGCCGGCATGATCAAGGCCGGAGTGACAACGCTGTACCTGAATGACCTGGCCGACGAATTCATCAGGGACCATAAAGCCTTGCCATCCTTCAAAGGATACCATGGTTTCCCCTTTGCCTGCTGTATATCTGTAAATGACGCGGTGGTCCATGGTTTTCCTACACAGGATGAATTGAAAGACGGGGATATGGTATCTGTGGATGTGGGGGTTTTTCTCA
Organism: Chitinophagaceae bacterium; assembly: GCA_016721725.1. GTDB lineage: Bacteria > Bacteroidota > Bacteroidia > Chitinophagales > Chitinophagaceae > Ferruginibacter. Next base: position 1,870,103 of record JADKHN010000001.1, read on the forward strand.
ATGGGTTCCATGGCGACAGTGCTTATACTTTCGCGATAGGCGAGGTCGGACCAGAGATCAGGAAATTATTGAAGGTGACAAAGGAATCCTTGTATATGGGTATCGAAAAAGCGGTTCACGGAAACCGGGTTGGAGATATCGCCTATGCGATACAGGACCATACTGAACGGAAACACGGTTATGGTGTTGTCAGGGACCTGGTGGGGCATGGACTGGGACGCGATCTCCACGAAGAACCCCAGGTGCCTAATTTCGGCAAACGGGGGACAGGGGCTAAATTGAAAGAAGGCATGGTCATCGCCATCGAACCGATGATCAACCTGGGTACCAAGGATATTTATCATGATAAGGACGGCTGGACGATCCGGACGGCAGATGGAAAACCGGCAGCCCATTTTGAACATGATATTGCGATCCGGAAAGGACCGGCCGATATACTGAGTTCTTTTTCTGCGATCGAAGAGGCTGAAAAAGCCAATCCCAACCTCACTTACTCCTATTGACCGATCAAAGGATCCGGTATTTCATATTCACCCGCTTATCATTCCAAATATTATCCGGACTGATATAGGTGTCCTTATACTGCATGATCACACCGGCCCTGGCGTAGATATCACGCACCAGCTCACTGCAGATATAGTTGCGGTTCCTGTCACGCCGGCTGATGTGGAACAAGATGCGGATCATGATACGGATGATCTCGAAATTATCATAAGGCCTGGTCAATTCATCCAGGCCGAAGCTGATCCCTTTATTCAGATTTTGTTTTTCCATGGGTATGTTCAGTTCACTCACCATGATCTGTCCTTTGTAAGGCCTTTTCGAGCCTTTATAGTCTTTCAGGTATTTCGAGAGGGGGATGAGCCTGATTCCGATATAGGGTTCTGCTTCCAGCAACATGACCCTGCCCAGTTCCTCATCTTTATAAACAACGGCTACATGGCTCCAGGTGCTTTTGGTGAGTTTTTGAATGATCCCGGAAAAGGCGTAACTGCCACTGCAGAAAACGATATGGCCGGTCCTGAGATAATCCCTTATGTATTCATAACGGATCACCGGCATCTCACGAAGTGCTTTTTTAGTTATGGGTTCAGCCATTGGGGTTGTAGGTTATAAGTCATAAGTCATAAAGTTCTACATTTGAAGATACGAATTAGCGAAGATGAAAAAAAAGCGATTGGTGGTCATCGGTGGCGGGGCGGCCGGTTTTTTCTGCGCGGTCAACGCGGCAAGGCTTGATCCGGAACTGGACGTGATGCTTCTTGAGAAAGGGAATAAATTACTGAGCAAAGTGAAAGTGAGCGGAGGAGGAAGGTGTAATGTCACACACGCCTGTTTCAGCATCGCTGAAATGGTGAAAAAATATCCCAGGGGCGGCTCATTCCTGAAAAAGGCTTTTCATCATTTTTTTACAAAGGATACGGTTGAATGGTTTGCCGAAAGAGGCGTGAAATTGAAGACGGAAGCGGACGGCCGTATGTTCCCGGTAACGGACAATTCGGAGACCATCATACAATGTCTCCTGAAAGAAGCGGCTAAATATGGCGTCCAGATACTCATGAACCGCGAAGTCATTCGGTTGAATCTCCTCCCTTTGAATTCTCAGACCGGAAAGGATCATGCGAAACGCTTTGAACTTGTTTTTTCAAACGGGGAGACCTTGCAGGCGGATCATGTTTGTATCGCCACCGGTGGTAGCCCCAAGGCCGGTCATTATGCCTGGATCCGGGAAATGATGCACCCGGTTGCTGAACCCGTCCCCTCTTTGTTCACTTTCAACATGCCCGGTAACCCGATCACGAAATTAATGGGGATCAGTGTTGAACAGGTTGAGATCAGGGTCTCCGGAACAAAGTTATCGGAAACCGGCCCCTTGCTGATCACGCATTGGGGTATGAGCGGGCCTGCGGTGTTGAAACTTTCAGCCTGGGGCGCCCGGGTCCTGAAGGAAAAGAATTATCATTTCATTGTTCAGGTAAACTGGGTGCCCGACTACAATGAAAATACGCTTCGTTCAGCATTTCAGCAATGGCGGTTTACATTGGCTTCGCAGAAAATGGCCAATCGAAACCCGTTGTCGTTGCCTGCCCGTTTATGGGAGTTCTTAGTGCACACGGCGGGTATCCATCCGGAAATGCGTTGGGCCGATCTTCCGGCACTGTTACAGAACAAACTCATTAAGGCCCTTTGTTCCGGGGAATTCCCGGTAACCGGTAAAACCACATTTAAGGAGGAATTTGTTACCGCGGGCGGTTTCATGCTGGACGATATCGATCATAACACCTGCCAGAGCAAGCTCATACCGGGTTTATACTTCGCCGGCGAAGTGATGGATGTGGACGGGGTCACCGGGGGCTTCAATTTTCAGCATGCCTGGACGACTGGCTGGCTGGTAGCGAAAGCGGTCAGTCAAATTGCTCTGTAAGTCTTGGTTTTTTCATTTTGCCCAACCACCAACCAATTGCTTATGCCGTTGGTGATGACACCAAACGGTGGCGAAGTCTTGTTTTTTTCATTTTACTCAACAACCAACCATTTGCTTATGCCGTTGGTGATAACACCAAACGGCGGCGAACCCCCAACCTCCAACCCCCAACCCCCAACCTCCAACCTCCAACTCAACCTCAACCTTCACAAATTCTTCACTTCTACATTTCATAGCCAGCCTCAATTCATCTACTTTTGCGGGTAACCCGACGCATGAAGAAAATTGACCGTTACATATTGTCGAAGTACCTGACCACTTTCTTTTTCTGCCTCCTGTTGTTCACTGCCATCGTCGTGGTGGTGGATATCAGTGAAAAGACCGACGACTTCGTCAAATCCAAATTACCGGTCTGGCGCATCATTACCGATTATTATTTTGGTTTCGTACCCCGGATCGACGCGATGCTTTTCCCTCTTTTTGTTTTCATCTCGGTGATCTTCTTCACCTCAAAAATGGCCAACCGTTCCGAAGTGATCGCCATTCTGAGCAGCGGGGTGAGTTTCCGGCGTTTCCTGATGCCCTACATTGTTGGCGGTCTTTTTCTGACCGGACTCTTGTGGCTGGGCTACCAGTATGTCGTTCCCAGGGCCAATCGCATCTGGGGTGATTTTGAGGCCCGTTACATAGATCCCAATTTCGGAGCGGCCGGTGGGAATAATACGTATAAACAAAAGATGTATTTCCGGATCGATTCTTTTTCTTATGCTGGTATCCGGGGTTATGATACCGTTTCCCGTACGGGTAACGGTTTTTTTGTGCAGCGGTTCAGCAACAATAAACTCGTCTATAATCTCCGTGCCGAAACCTTCAATTGGGATACCGCCAGCCGGAAATGGCGCCTTCAGAATGTGGTGGAGCGGGATATTGACAGCCTCACAGAAAAGGTCAGGTTCTCCCAGATCCAATTGATGAATTATAATTTCACACCCCGGGATCTCCGGAAAGATGAATATCTCAAAGATCAGTTGCCCACACCGGAGCTCAATGAACTCATCAAAATGGAACGTTTGAGGGGATCGGAAATGCTTAGTACCCTGCTCGTGGAGCGGTATAACCGGGATGCCATACCCGTATCCGTGATGATACTGACGATCATCGGCGCCGTTCTGGCTTCCCGGAAGATCAGGGGTGGCAGCGGGGTTCACCTGGCATTCGGGGTATTGATCAGCGTATCCTATATCCTGTTCAGCCGGTTCTCGATCGTATTTGCCACCAAGGGCAGTTTCACCCCTTTCCTGGCTTCCTGGACTCCCAATATCATCTTCGGTCTGCTGGCTTTTTACCTCTACCGGAAAGCGCCTAAATAACGGACTGTTTTTCACCGGACCTCTTTGAACTTTATACTAAATCTTTTGTTTTAAAGGTCGGCAGGTCGTAATTTTAACCCGCGGTTGAGTAACCGTTTTTATTCAATTTTGTCTGTACCAAAAAAGGGTCAAAACCGGTAATAAAAGCTGATCCGACCGTGTTCTGAAAAGGATTGAATCATCCTGGAACCGGTCATTTCATACCGCACTTTATACAACAATTAAACTGCATCAATAATGGGTATCATCAAAGACAGATTTAAAGAGAAAGCAGACGCGACTTCAGCGGAGATCAAAGAATTACTTAAGGTCCATGGTGACAAAAAGATCGGTGAAGTAACCCTTTCCCAGGTATACCAGGGCATGAGGGGCATCACCGGTTTAGTTACAGAAACCTCCTTGCTGGATGCCCAGGACGGTATCCGTTTCAGGGGATATTCGATTCCGGAACTCCGTGAGAAATTGCCCAAGGCTCCGGAAGGGTCAGAACCCTTGCCTGAAGGCTTGTTTTATCTGATGTTGGTGGGTGAACTTCCGGCAGATGAGGATGTACATCACCTGAGCAGTGTCTGGCAGCGCCGCAGTCATGTGCCCAATCATGTATTTGCCACCATTGAGGCGTTACCAGTGAACACCCATCCCATGACCCAGTTCGTGGTTGCGATCATGAGCCTTCAAACCGAAAGCCAGTTCTCCAAGCGATATGCCAAGGGCATGAGCAAGAAAGAGTATTGGGATGCGGTATTCGATGATTCCATGGACCTGATCGCCCGTTTGCCCAGGATCGCCGCCTATATTTATCGGAGAAAATATAAGAACGGAGAACATATTCAACCCAATGGATTACTCGACTGGTCTGGTAATTTTGCTCATATGATGGGATACGAAGATGAAGGATTCCATGAACTGATGCGTTTATATATGACCATTCATGCCGATCATGAAGGGGGCAATGTTTCCGCCCATACCACTCACCTGGTCGGTTCGGCTCTGAGTGACCCTTACCTGAGTTTCGCGGCAGGCATGAACGGACTGGCAGGGCCATTACACGGACTGGCCAACCAGGAAGTGATCAAGTGGATCCATGAATTATGTGAAGAGATCGGTACCCAGACCCCATCCAAAGAACAGATCGAAGAGTACGTTAAAAAGACATTGAGTGAGGGAAAAGTGGTACCGGGATACGGACATGCCGTTTTGAGAAAGACAGATCCGCGTTTCACCGCCCAAATGGAATTTGGTAAAAAACATATGCCGGATGATCCCCTGGTGAACACGGTATGGAATATCTATGAAGCCGTTCCTCCTATCCTGCAATCGATCGCCAAGATCAAGAATCCCTGGCCGAATGTGGATGCTCATAGCGGAGCCCTGCTGGTACACTACGGCATGGTGGAATACGAATTCTATACCGTTCTGTTTGGCGTTTCCCGGTCATTGGGGGTTTTGGCCAGCCTTTGCTGGGACAGGGCACTGGGATTCCCGCTGGAAAGGCCAAAATCGGTGAGTACGGAACTGGTTAAATTGTGGCTGGAGGGCAAAGAGGAGATCTGGGGAGATTAAGCGACTATTTGAATAGAGATACAGCCCGGAAGCCGATTCCGGGTTTTTTTTGCTAAATTGCGCACTCAAAATCTGTCGATATGAAGAAAATATGCTTGATCCTGAGTACGGGTCTTTTCAGTCTTTCAGTCTTTGCCCAGACCGGTAAAACAACGGGAGCGGCCAAAGCGAATGCGCACATCAAAGTATTCAACCAGGCCATGCAGACCGGCGATCTGAATTCGGCAGTAGTAGCACTCAATTATTATATCACGGAGCAGGGTACATCAACTCCTTATGCCGATACGCTGGCCATGTTGTACATGCAGGAAGGTTCATATCCTCAATGTTATTATTGGGCCGACCTTCGTTTAAAGGCCAATCCGGAAGACAAAGGGTTACTGGAAATGAAGGGGATCTGCCTGGAGAAATTGCAGCAGCCCAAGGAAGCTATTACTATTTTTGAAAAATTGTACGGCAAAACGCAAAGCCCGTATCACGCCTATAAGCTGATGGAACTGCAATACAGCATCAAAAGGCTGGCCGAATGTATCGCAACAGCCAATTCCGCCGAGAGACTGCAGTACAAACCAGAATTCACCATGACCTATAATTTCGGCGACCAGGTGGGTCGGACCTACTTGCAGGCCGGGATCTTCAATATTCATGGATTAGCCTTATATGACCTCGACCGTAAAGCAGAGGGTAAGGCTTATTTTGAAAAGGCGGTGGCTCTCGACAGTAATTTTGCCCTGGCCCGCCAAAACCTGGAAGCCATGAAAACCATCGAGGCCAAAAATAATAAAGTAAGTCCAAATACACCAGGCCAACAGGCCTCTCCCGCCAACAAGCAAAACAATTAAAATTGATTTTGACACAATGGGTTGGGGTGGTATATTTGCAATCCATTTGGGGGGTTAGCTCTCCCGATAATTATCGGGATGGCTAGAGCGCTTGCAAGTCCCGAAATGCTTCAGGAAAGAGGTCGTCGGAAATAAGTTCTTTAAAATAAAATTAATGGGGGGTTAGCTCAGTTGGTCCCGATAAAGTTTGGGACGCTTGCATGTCCCGAAATACTTCGGGAAAGAGGTCGTCGGAAAGTTCTTTAAATAAATTATTAATAGGGGGGTTAGCTCAGTTGGCTAGAGCGCTTGCATGGCATGCAAGAGGTCGTCGGTTCGACCCCGATACTCTCCACAAAATACATCCTGCTTCGGCGGGATTTTTTGTTTTATGTATTTCAGCGTATATATCATTTACTCCCTCAAATTGGATAAGTATTATATTGGTTATACCATCGATCTGGTAAAACGCCTGCAAGAGCATAATGCGGGTATTTCAAGTTTTACAGCAAAAGCAACCGATTGGGTATTGAAATACCAGGAGGAATATTCAAGTCGTGAAGAGGCGATGAAACGGGAAAGGGAGATCAAGGGTAAGAAAAGCAGAAAATACATTGAATGGCTGGTCAATCGCGGTTCGAGCTCAGTTGTGTGCGCCATTCTTTCGGGAAAGAGGTCGTCCCGGCGCGAGGCCGGGATACTCTCCACAAAATACATCCTGCTTCGGCGGGATTTTTTGTTTTATGTATTTCAGCGTATATATCATTTACTCCCTCAAATTGGATAAGTATTATATTGGTTATACCATCGATCTGGTAAAACGCCTGCAAGAGCATAATGCGGGTATTTCAAGTTTTACAGCAAAAGCAACCGATTGGGTATTGAAATACCAGGAGGAATATTCAAGTCGTGAAGAGGCGATGAAACGGGAAAGGGAGATCAAGGGTAAGAAGAGCAGAAAATACATTGAATGGCTGGTCAATCGCGGTTCGAGCTCAGTTGTCTAGGCGCTTGCATGTCCCGAATTCTTTCGGGAAAGAGGTCGTCCCGGCGCGAGGCCGGGATACTCTCCATAAAATACATCCTGCTTCGGCGGGATTTTTTGTTTATGGCATTTTACGTTTATATCATTTACTCCTTCAAACTGGACAAGTATTATGTCGGTTATACCAGCGAACTGGTAAAGCGTATGCAAGACCATAAAGCAGGCATTTCGAGTTTTACATCCAAAGCAGCTGAATGGGAATTGAAATACCAGGAGGAATTTACGAGTCGGGAATTGGCAATGAAACGAGAAAGGGAGATCAAGGGTAAGAAAAGCAGAAAATACATTGAATGGTTGATAAATGGCAGGGGATAGCTCTCCCGATAATTATCGGGATGGCTAGAGCGTCCCGAAAGCCACCGGGAAAGAGGTCGTCCCGGCGCGATGCCAGCATACTGACTACAAAATACATCCTGCTTCGGCTGGATTTTTTTTAACTTACAGTATGACTAAATCTGAAATCAAATTCCTCGCAGGCCCCCAGAAACGCTGGCAGGAATTCGTCTTCTCCTTTAAAGTAATGTCTGAATTCATCAAAGGATTCAGGGCGCTTCATTTTGTGGGGCCCTGTGTGACCATTTTTGGGTCTGCCCGTTTCAAAGACGGTCATCCTTATTATGAAAAGACCGAAGAACTGGCAGGAAGGATCGCCCAGATGGGATTCACCATCATGACAGGAGGCGGACCCGGTATCATGGAAGCCGCCAATAAAGGCGCTAAGGACGTAGGAGGGCGTAGTGTAGGGTGCAATATCGTCTTGCCCATGGAACAAAAGCCAAATCCTTACCTGGATAAATGGGTCAATATCAAATATTTTTTCGTTCGTAAGACCTTGCTTATTAAATATTCTTATGCGTTTGTTGTCATGCCTGGCGGGTTTGGGACACTGGATGAGTATTTTGAGGCATTGACATTGATCCAAACTAAGAAGATCGCTGAATTTCCTATCGTGATCTTCGATAAAACCTTTCACAGTGACCTGGTTCAGCATATTGCCATGATGAAGAGCAAGGGAACCATATCGGAAGAAGATGATGAGCTGTTCTTAGTGACCGACTCGGTGGATGAAGCAGTTGCCTATATTCAGAAGCACAGCATTGCGAAATTCGACTTGCAGCCGGAGAAACCCTATAAGCCTTTCAAGTGGCTCTTCGAAAGGGGGTGAAAAATTAGTGTATCTTCAATTTGCTTAAACTGATATACGCCGATGGCTGATATTATTGGGAATCGACAGGCAAACAGGATTACTATGCTGTCCTTCAACTTGGTGATGTTCCTGTCTTCTGTTTTTTATTATACGGCACAAGGACAGGAAAAACCTGCAGATCCGGGTAATGACCTTACTTTCTCTATTTACATTGAATCCTATTATTCATACGATTTTAATAAGCCATCGGGGAATGATCGCTCATCCTTCATATACAGCCATAACCGGCATAATGAGTTTAATCTGAACCTCGGCTATATTAAAGCCAGTTATTCCTCGCGTCAGGTTAGGGCAAGTCTTGCTTTGGCAGCGGGGACTTACATGAATGCGAATTATGCTGCCGAACCCGGTGTATTGAAGAATATTTACGAGGCCAGCGCAGGAATTAAACTCAGCAAGAAGAAAAATCTGTGGTTGGATGCAGGTATTTTGCCTTCCCATATTGGTTTTGAAAGTGCAGTCTCAAAAGAGTGCTGGACACTGACAAGGAGTATTTTGGCAGACAATTCCCCCTATTTTGAAAGCGGAGTAAAATTGACCTATACGAGTGATAATGAAAAATGGCTGGCCAGCGTTTTGTTGTTAAATGGCTGGCAACGTATTAAAAGACTGGATGGGAATTCATTGCTGAGTTACGGCACACAATTACAATATAAGCCTACATCAGCTGTTACTTTGAATTACAGCACGTTCATCGGAACGGATAAGCCTGATAGTTTGAGGCGCTGGCGTTATTTCCATAACCTGTACGGCATGATCAATGTTTCCGATAAAATGGGGATAACTGCCGGACTTGATATAGGGTTTGAACAAATAAGTAAAGGCAGCAGCAGGATGAATTCCTGGTATTCCCCGGTCGTCATCTTCAGGTATACGGTCAATCCGAAGTGGGCCTTGGCTGCGAGGGGCGAGTTTTACTCGGATAAGCACGGGGTTATCATTAACAGCGGAACGGCCCATGGCTTTCAGACTTCAGGTTTTTCAGCCAATATTGATTATATGCCAATCCGGCAGGCATTGATCAGGTTAGAGTTGAGGACTTTTGCCAGTAAAGACGATATTTTTAAAAGGGGAACTGGCTTCAGCAGGAACAACACTTTTATTTCTTCTTCATTAGCGGTTGCCTTCTGACTTTTTTCCTGACAAGGATATTGACGAATATCGGGGGTTTAAAATCTGACTATCGTGGTAAATATCAGCCTGTTCTCATCTTTAACCAAATCAGCCTTGAAGCCACTGGGGTCCCCAATAGGTGGATTCCATCCATTGGGTGATGTAACCCCACCATGACCTGAGAAATAGGGTGTATTGGTATGGCGTGTTACAAACTCTGCGCCGAATGTCAGATATTCATTCGGCATGTATTGAAAACCGGCTGATGCATCCCAGCCTTCAAAAGGGTCTCCGGGATTCTGTGTCAGGACAGCGTTCCCGGCAGGCAACAAGGCAAGGTACCGGCCAGGGTTATTGATATATCCTCCTCCGACCGTAAAAGCCAACTTTTGTTTTTTGCCAAACCACAGGCGATTGTAAGCCATGAAGCTGGTGAAATTTTGCGCGGGCCTTGCACTGTCACCATGGAATGCTTTTACACCGCCTCCATTCTCAAAACCAAGATCACCGGTGATGGATAACGCGGCTTTAGAAATACCATCCCTGCCATCCTTATTATAGTATCGCAATACTAGACTGTTGTCATTATGAAACCGCAACCGCTTTTTTTCATTGGGAGTATCCCAGCCAACATAGGAACTTGAAGTGATGGAGGCCCATTCTTTGGGCCGCCACATGACCTGGTAGCCAATGCCGGGCATTTCGTTGAACATGCCATAGGTTTGCCAGCCATTGACCAGCCATAGTTCCAGTTTTAACTTATCCGTGGGGTACATCTGAACCCTGGCGCCGGTGAAGAACCAGGGTGTGTTATCACTGGTATAAGAGGGTTGGTAATTCCAGTTTTCAAAGTTATTATAGGAAAGTAAACCCACATATGACTTGAAAATACCCAGATCGATATTGATACCGTGCATCTGATTCAAATGTATGCCGGCATATCCTTCAGTAACGTAACGCAGTGCATTGTAAAGGTCGTATTGGCCTCGAAGCGGGGTATTGTCGTTCCGGGGTATCCCCGTTGCCCTTGAACCGAACTGGAGCATCAGCCGTGCCCTGGCGCCGCTTTTGGGTTCATAAAAATCACCGCCGGCCTCAAGGTAAGAGAGGTTGAATTCATTACTCCGGAAAGTGGCTGTGGAACCACTGTTCGTGTGATCAACCGGCCGGTTGAATGAGTAATTGTAATTACAGTCTATCGTGAAACTGCCGGTGAAGTATCTGGTTTCCAGCAACGGCTTTTTCTGCCTGTTATTACCCTGTACCCAGCTGAAGTCGCCATAGCTGAAGGGTTCGCTTTTTGGCAGTGTTACTTTTTTGGGACCATTTTGCGCGATGGCAGTGACGACTGAACAACAGAAACAAACCAGTAAGGCCATTTTAAGGAATGAAATTTTCATTGTGAATATGATTTAATGGTTTCTTTTTAATTCAATATTTTGCGCGGACTGATAAACAAGCGGAACATGCTCAACAACCACATCGCTTTTATCCAGTCCAAAGGCTTTTTCATCGCTTTGCCCGAGTCCTTTCAACATGAAATACGATTTCAATAAAATGCCGTCGCGTAGCGCGAATTCATTTTCCACGGAAAGGAATTTTTCGATCACGATGAATTTGAAATCAGGCTCCTTGTTGTATCGGGTAGACCCATCCGGGCGAATATGAAGATTCAGTTCCTTATTTGCCACCAGGTCTAGTACGATCTTTTTGAAATAGAGTTCGGTTTTCGGCTGTATGCGGAATCCCAGGTGGATGGTCACTTTAATGATCTTATCATCCACCAGTTCGGTTACATCATAGCTAAGGGTATAGGGCTCTTCTGTCCGGTCGATATGGACGAACCAATAGACATCAGCCCGTTTGGGTTTCTTTGAGAAGATCGACCGGATGACCTTTTCTTCGATCTGCGTGCGGTTATTGGCTTTGGTCAGGTAAATAAGGTGAGTGGAGAATTTGGGTATCGCGTCATCCTTGCTCAACTCGATGAGTTGCGGGGTGTATTTTCCCAGGTCGGAGAACCTGACCAGTCGGTTGTTGATCTTCCGGGCATAATACCAGGTGTACATGGTCAGGAAAATAAAAAGTTCAAAGAACAGGAACATCCAGCGTTCCCTGATCTTGGCCACATTGGCAATGAAAAAGGAAATTTCAATGATGGCGAAAACCCCGATGATCAGGGCCACCAGCCAGCGGTTCCATTTTAACCTGTACAGTAAATAATAATTGAGCAGCACGGTTGTCATCATCATGGCAACGGTGATAGAAAATCCGTATGCAGCTTCCATATTCGACGACGAATGGAAATAAAGGATCATCAGAACACAGCCGATCCATAAAATGGCATTCACACTGGGGATATAGATCTGTCCTTTGATATCGCTGGGCTGCCTGACCGTTACGCGCGGCCAAAAATTCAGGTTCATGGCTTCACTGATAAGTGTATAGGATCCGCTGATCAGTGCCTGGGAGGCAATAATGGTTGCGGATGTGGCAATGATGATGCTGGGTAACAAAAACCAGTGAGGCATCATTTCAAAGAAAGGATTCCGGCCGTTCAGCATAGGCTCTTTCAGGTGCATCAGCCAGGCGGCCTGGCCGATATAATTTACGACCAGGCTTAGCTTTACGAAGATCCAGGTGGCTCGGATATTCCTGATACCACAATGGCCGAGGTCGCTGTAAAGGGCCTCGCACCTGTCGTACACAGGAAAACGGCGCCCAACAGCCAGAACCCATGCGGGTAATGCATGAGCAGATCGTACCCATAATGCGGACTCAATGCTTTCACCACATCAGGATAATGCATGATCTGCGCACCTCCAACTACCAGCAGCATGGTAAACCATACAGCCATAACCGGGCCAAAGGCTTTGCCGATGTTTTGAGTCCCGAACCGCTGAAAAAAGAACAGGCCGGAAATGATGGCAACGACTATGCCGATGGTCAGTTTATTTCCCGGGACGATGGTATGTTCAAGACCGTTAACGGCATTCAGTCCTTCTATGGCAGATGCAACTGAAATCGGTGGCGTGATGATGCCATCGGCCAGGAGGGTGGTGGCGCCCAAGATGGTTGGAATGGCCAGGAATTTCCCATAACGTCTTACGAGCGCGTATAAAGAGAATACACCCCCTTCTCCCTGGTTGTCCGCCCGTAGCGTCAGGATGATGTATTTTATCGTGGTTTGAAAGACCAGGGTCCAGAATATCAGCGAAACGCCACCGTATACCAGGGTTTCATCGATTTTATGTTCGCCGACAACAGCTTTTAACACATAGAGCGGACTGGTTCCGATATCTCCGTATATGATCCCCAATGCCACCAGCAATGAGGCAATAGAGATCCTGTTCAAACTTTTTGTGTTTGATTTCATGATTATTCTTTGTTATGAGATGATGGAATTATTCGTTCAGAACGAACCGGTAGCCTACGCCGGATTCAGTAATGATATGTTTAGGACGGTTTGCATCGGTTTCTATTTTTTTTCTGAGTTGGGCGATGAATACCCTCAGGTATTGTGACTGATTGATATAACCCGGTCCCCATACTTCCCGCAGAAGGTAATGGTGCGTTAAAACCTTTCTTTCATTTTTTACGAGCAGGGCCAGCAGGCTATATTCTGTTGCCGTTAGCTTAATGGGTTCATTATTTTTTCTCACAGAACGATTCAGCAGGTCGATCTGCAGGTCTCCGGAAACGATGACCTGTTGACTATCTTCACTCAGACTGCTGCGTAACGCTGAACGTATGCGTGCCAGGAGTTCTCCGGTTCGAAAAGGTTTTACGAGATAATCATTCGCTCCGTTATCCAGGGCTTTGATGATATCCTCTTCCGTGTTTTGAACTGATAGAATGATGATGGGGTTGGTATACCATTCCCTGAATTGCTTCAGCAGTTCGTGTCCATTGATATCCGGCAGGCCAAGGTCAAGCAGGATCAGATCAGGCGGATGGCTGGCAGCAAGAATTAGCCCCTCCCTCGCAGTAGAGGAAAGATATACTTTGAAATCATTGCTTTCCAGTGTGATCTCAAGCAGTTTCCTCATCTGGGTCTCATCATCAATGACCAAAATGCCCGGGCTATTCATTTTTCAGGTTTTTTAAATAAGAGGTTTCAGCGGCAATCCGGATGGTGAATTTGGCGCCACCCGTAGATTTGTTTTTCAGGGTTATTTGTCCGCCCATCGCTTCAATAAACCCCTTGACGATTGACAGCCCCAATCCCGTTCCTCCCGGTTTTGAATTGGTGAGCCGGTAAAATTTGTCAAATACCAGATCGATCTGATCAGCCGGGAAACCGGGCCCTTCATCCTCTATGACAAGTTCCAGCAGATCACTGTAACAGGCAGCTGAAATCATGATCATCCCATCCCTGTCCGTGTATTGCACTGAGTTGTTCAAAAGGTTACTGATGGCCTGTTCAAGTAATCCGGCATCCAGTTTAAATAAAGGGATACCCGGTTGTATGCCGACCCGGATCTGGCGCCTCGGATTATTTTCTTCAACCCGGTTAACGATATCATAGATCAGGTCACTGATATCGCACCAGTCATTCTTTGGTTGTATGAAGCCCGATTCGAGCCTTGACATGTTGAGCAGATTTTCTACCTGCTGGTTAAGCCGTGAAGCGCCTTTGTCGATTTCCGCCATGAGATCAAGCCGGTTTTGCGGACTCAGTTTCGCATTGTTGTTTTGTAAATTATCCGTAGCACCGATGATGGCTGCGATGGGTGTTCGTAATTCATGAGATAATGAGTTCAGCAGTGTGTTATAAAGTTTCAGCGTGTTTGCTTTTTCTTCCCTTTGCCTGGCTTGTTTTTCTACCAGTCTGATCTTGTAGGTGAGCACGGCATTTACCAGTGCGATAACGAAATACATGAGGAAAAGGATAAAATCTTCAGTAGATCCGATCGAAAAGGTAAAATGAGGCGGGATGAAGAAGAAATTCCAGACCAGGGCGCTTATGACCGCAGAAATCAGGACCGGCAGAATATCAAAGAACATGGCCAGCATGGAAACGGTGAGTAAGAGAATAAAGGCCACGACACGGTAACCCATCAGCGGGGATAACAGGTAGGAGGTAAAAGACACCAAAGTGATCAGTAAAATGCTGAAAAAATATTGTTTGGGTTTACTGATGGTATTGATGAAAAGCCCGGGCATCATCTTGACTTATTTCTGATACAAAAGTAAACCTAAGAAAATAAGCAGGGTGTAAAAGAATGGGCAGTTTGTATAAAGATTTTATAAAGAAAGAGGGGCTGCAGGCGCTTTGATTTTTTATAAGTATCTATGTTTTAATTCGTCGGAGACGAATAACCAAATCATCCTCGTCGGAGACGAGGACGAGTTAAAGCCCCCCGAAATAATCATACCCCCGCTCATACCAGTAATCCGGCGGCCGATGGTCGCTGAAATAGATCGTCCCGATGCGTTTGAGGTGCTTGACGCCGTATTTGACCGGGATGATGAGTCGTAAGGGCGCTCCCTGGTTGAGGGGCAGGGGTTTGCCGTTCATCTCGTAACAAAGGATGGTCTGAGGATGCAGCATGCTTTTATTGTCGATACCCACATAGTACTGGTCATCCGGAGTATGCAGTCCCGTATATTTTTTCAGGGTTTGTTCATCCAGTCCGTATCTTTTCGTGAAGTCGGTGAATTTAACACCCGCCCAATGGGTGACCTGGCTCCATCCTTCAATGCATTTGAAATCAAAAACGATTTCGGTCCTGGGCAGAGACCTGATCTCCTCTAAACCGATAAACAAAGTATCTCCGGGTTTCCGGATCAGCTGAAGCTTCCAGGCATCGGGATCGAAATCACCCTTCAGGCCGGCGTCTCCATTTTTCCTCACCCGGACCGCCGCAGCGCTTAGGGGGTAGGTCTTGGCCAGGTGGTCGTTGCTGAGGATGGCACTGAAAATTTTTTCATTAGCATTCAGGACCGTGCGCAATGGTTTTAAAGCGCCCTGGTCATTAGGCTGATTCTGCAGCCAATTCCAACCGGCGAAACAAGCGATCAGGAAGAGGATGAAGAAGGAAAAAGACAGTATGGTCTTATTCCGGATGCTGCGGTTATCCAGTATTTTTTCTTCCAGGGTCTTCATGTTGCTGCGTTTGTAATGTCTTTTTCGCCGGATGGTTGGGTTGAATTAGCGTCAGATGACTTCATTTCCGCTGAAATGCTCCTGGTCTCAAAGCCCCGGATCATCGAAGCGAAATTGTTCCATCCGGCCAATATCACCTGAACGAGGTGAACCAAAAAGAACAGGGAGAATAAGAGGGTCAGGATAAAATGTTCGGCCCTGGCCCATTCGTAACCGCCCAGCAGGGAACAGAGCCAGTTCAGTTGGACCGGTTTATAAATGGCCAGCCCGGTCAGGAGAGATCCCAGTCCCATGAAGATCACACCGGTATACGCGATGCGTTGTGCGGCATTGTACTTTTTTTGCGGTGGCAATCCTTTTTTTATGCGCAGGTCGTGAAGCAAGACCAGCCAGGCTTCCTTAAATGACCGTTTATTGGGAAAGATGAATTTGTATTCTTTGGAAAACAACAAGTAAAAGAAATAAAGAATGCCATTGATGGCGAACAGCCACATGAAAACGAAATGCAGGCTCATCCCTTCGGCCAGCCGGAAAGGGATATTGAGCGCCTTATTGAAAGAGTCGGGAAAGAATTTCAGGACCGTCCGGTCGCCCCAGCCCAGCCGGTAAACGTCATTGGCCCAATAGATCAGCAATCCGCTCCAGATCATCACCGCCAATACCGGAAAATTGATCCAGTGGAACCAGCGGATGGCCAGCGGGTGTTTTTGAATGATCTTTTTTGATGGCATGAGATGGGTTAAGAATAGTTGATAGTTGATAATGGATAATGGATAATGGATAATGGATAATGGATAATGGATAATGGATAATGGAATAAATAGAGCTAAGTTCAGCTATTTTCGGGATAGTTTTAACTTTCGAACTTCCAACCTTCAACCTCCAACCATCAACCTCTTTTAGCTACAAAAAGCAGGCTCGCTGAATTCATGCAATAGCGTAAACCGGTTGGTTTGGGTCCATCATCGAAAACATGGCCCAGGTGAGCTCCGCAGCGGCTGCAATTCACTTCAATACGTTGCATGCCAAAACTGTTGTCAGTAATTTCTTCCACATTGGATTTCCCGATGGGTTTCCAAAAGCTTGGCCATCCGGTACCACTTTCAAATTTGGTCTCGGAACTGAAAAGTTCCTGACTGCAACAGATGCATTGGTAGGTTCCTTTGGCGTGATTATCCCAGTAGATACCTGTAAAAGCCCTTTCAGTCCCTTTTTTCCGGGTCACCTGGTATTGTTCCGGCGTTAATTGCTTTTTCCATTCGGCATCAGTCTTGCTGACGGCATAACGCTTACCTGGTTGTGCAACGCAGGAAGCGAAACTGATGAGGGAGATGGTTAAGAAAATGAATCTTTTCATTGGCATAGGTTGATCAAATTTACGGGAGATATCCGCTGTTCTTTTTATTGAACAAGTAATTAACAAAATTGTTTATCAATTTAACATTTAACTTTGATCATTAAACCGATCCGCGATGGGAATACTCAGGCAGGTGGCCGAATACCTTTATCTACGTAAAAAAGACCCGGACGCCCCGAAATCGAAATTCGTCAAGTACATGCACGGCATCAACCGGATCTCCATCCTGCTGTTCATCGTGGCGCTGGTGATCATTGCGGTGAAGTTGATCCGTGGATAGATGCGGGCTATAGGCAGGATATAGGCGGGATAGATCATTTGATCTTCAAGTCATAAGGTCATTAAGTCATTGGGTCATTAGGTCATTTGGTCAATGGCCAAGGGTAAAACGATGGATCAGTCCAGCGGCATTGGATGATGCATGTCCTCCCTCACTGAGTATCTTCTTAAGGGACGCGTAATCTTCTTTCAGTTGTTTTTGTTTGGCCGGGTTGGACAGGAGTTCGTTCAGTTCGAAACGCAGGTTTTTTACGGTAAGGTCGTTTTGGATCAGTTCCTTCACTACTTCCTTGTCCATGATGAGATTGACCAGGCCGATGAATTTTATTTTGATCAGCCTTTTGGCGATCTGGTAACTGATCCCGTTCCCTTTGTAACAGATCACCTCCGGCACGCCGAACAGCGCGGTCTCGAGCGTGGCGGTTCCGCTGGTCACGAGTGCGGCTGATGACCCAGACAGGAGTTCATACGTTCTATTGACCACGGAAGATACATTAGGATAAGGCTTCAGGAGGTTATGGTAAAAATCTTCATCCAGGCCGGGCGCCTTGGCCACCACAAACTGATGGTCCGGGAAATGTTGGGTCACTTCCAGCATGATGGGAAGTTTTTTCAGGATCTCCTGCCTGCGGCTTCCCGGAAGTAAAGCGATCGTCTTCCCTGGTCCTTGTTCTGCTTTCCTTGCTCCTTGTTCTGCATTCAAAAATTCCTCCACCACTTCCACCAGCGGATGCCCGACATATTCCACTTCCCAGTTCCACCTGTCGCGGTAATAAGCTTTTTCAAAAGGAAGGATACAGATCATCAGGTCGATGCATTGCTTCATCATCTTCACCCGGTTCTCTTTCCAGGCCCAAACCTGGGGGGAGATATAATAGATCACTTTCAGACCCTGTGCCCGTGCCCATTTGGCGATACGCAGGTTGAACCCGGGATAGTCGATCAGGATCAGCGCATCGGGCTTGAATGCCTGTATGTCTTCTTTGCAAAAAGCGAGATTCTGGAAAATAGTAGGCAGGTTCTTGATCACCTCGGTGAAACCCATGAAGGCCAGGTCTTTGTAATGCTTGACGAGCCTGGCCCCTGCGGCCTCCATCTTGTCTCCGCCCCAGCAACGGATATCGGCGGAAGCATCGAGCTGATGCAACTCCTTGATGAGATTGCTGCCATGCAGGTCGCCGCTGGCTTCGCCGGATATGATATAATATTTCATTGGTTCGAGTTATGCAAGCCGCTTCCCGGTGCCTGAACGTAAAGGTTGAATCTTGTTATGTGGTACAAGAGTGCGACGCCGATGAAGCTGAGCCCTGTTCCGCTGCCGGTATCAAGATCGGCCTCAACTGAATGTTTTTATGCAAAGTACCAATAAGCCGTACGCACAGGTCAAAACAAAAATGCCTTTGGCTGTTTTGTCTTTTCGGGTATTGATATACAGGGTGAACAACACGGCGTTCACCAGCAGGGCCAGACTGAGCGCCACGGAAAAGGTACGGTGGCCGGGCTCGAGGTACATGAACTGGAAGGTCTCCTTGAACGTGAAGGGTTCGAATTTGACGAATTTGAAAATGAGTATGCCCAGGATCGGACCGATGAAACCCAGGATGGTGCCCAGCAGAAAATTGTCTTTTTTGAAGATCATTTGAACAGGTTCTTTTTTTCCAGTTGTTTTTTCAGGGTATAATTGGTGAGGTCGAACTGTACCGGCACAACGCTCACGTAATTATGCTGCAGGGCCCATACATCGGTATCCTTGCTCTTGTCGAAATTCACGAATTCGCCGGTGAGCCAGTAATATTTTTTTCCCTGCGGATCGATGCGTTCGTCGAAATCCTCTTCATATTTGGCGTAGGCCTGCTTGCATAGTTTGACACCCTTGATCAGTTCTTTTTTAACGGGAGGTATGTTCACATTGAGCAGTAAATGCTTGTCTGATTTCATACTGAGAATGGTGCTCACGATCTTATGTACATAAAACCGGGCGGCCTCGAAATCGGCTTCCACGCTGTAATCAAGCAGGGAAAAGCCGATGCTGGGAATACTTTCGATGGCGGCTTCCATCGCGGCGCTCATGGTGCCGCTGTAGATCACGTTGATGGAATGGTTGGCGCCATGGTTGATGCCGCTCAGGCAGATATCGGGCTTACGGTGCAGCACTTTATCCACGGCCAGTTTAACGCAATCTACCGGGGTGCCGGAGGTTTGCCAGGCTTCCACGTCGCCAAACAGGTCCACTTTGTGCATCCGCAGGGGCTGGCCGATGGTGATGGCATGGCCCATGCCGCTTTGGGGTTTATCGGGAGCTACCACCACCACTTTACCGAGTTCCTTTACCGCTTCAACGAGGTTTCGGATGCCGGGTGCGGTAATGCCGTCGTCGTTGGTGATGAGGATAATGGGTCTTACTTTACGCTTGGTTGCCATGAATCATAAGTCATTTAAAATTGCGGGAAAAGTTCACGGGCAATACCCAACTGGCGGAAAGGCCAGGGGATCATGGCCAGGATGATCAGGAGGGCGATACCGAACCAGACCAGGCTTTTCTTGTGTTTCCCGGTGCTGGTTTCCGCACGTTTGACCATGCTCCATCCGATGTGCACCAATAAGCCAGGCGATGACCATCATGAGGATATGTTCCATGGCGAAGAACCGGCTTGGGCCATCTTTCATCACTTCTTTGGCGTTTGTTTTCAACAGGTTGAACCACATGCCGTTGAAATAGAGGATGAGTCCCAGCAACAATTGGATGTCGCAGGATATCATGAAGAACAAACCGGTCCGCTTATCGCCGGCGCTGTACTCTCTTTTTTTGGACATGCCGCCGATGGCGTTGACAATGGCCCAGAGACCAAATAACAAAACGGCCCAGCGCAAGAGGCTATGGAAGATGAGGATCGCATTCATAACAGATAGGGGTTTGGCACAAAAATAAGGTAACTGGGTTAAACCATTCCAAGTTGTGCAGGTATCCGGGCCAACCCGGGCCCGGAAAAATAAATTTGGACAAACTAAAATAATTAGTATATTTGTGCTAATCAAATTAGTTGTACCATGTCATTAGCCGGACAAAACCTCAAATACCTCCGTAAGCTCCGTGGATGGACCCAGGAGGAATTCGCCGCTAAACTGGGTATCAAGCGTTCCCTGGTTGGCGCCTATGAAGAAGAACGCGCCGACCCCAGGCTGGATGTGCTGGAGATCGTGGCGGAACTGTTCAAACTGAGCCTGGATGAACTTTTATTGAAAGACCTCAGTAACACATCAGGCAGCTACCTGGCCCGCAGGAGGCAGCAGAAGATGATGGTCGCGGAACGCAACCTCATTCATTTTGTCCCCGTAAAAGCCGCAGCCGGTTACCTGGCCAGTTATGCGGATACGGAGTTCATCGATGAACTGAACACCTTCACCCTGCCCATGTTATCGGGGGGCAATTACCGGGCCTTTGAGATCATCGGGGACAGTATGTTACCGACGCCCAGCGGGAGTATCATCGTCGGCGAAAAAGTGGAGGATACGGCCGATATCAAAAGCAACCAGGCCTATATCGTTGTGAGCCGGAATGAGGGTATTGTGTATAAGCGTATTGAAAAGAACAACCGAAGCAAGAATAAACTTACCCTGATCAGTGATAACCCCCAGTTTCAGCCCTACCAGATCAATGCGGAGGATGTGATGGAACTCTGGCTGGCACAGATGGTGATCAGTAAGGTAAGCCAGCAGCAGCGCTGGGATATGAACTCGCTGGCCAGCATGGTGAACAACCTGCAGAGCCAGGTGAGCACCTTGAAGAAAAAGATGAATTGACGGAACCGGAATGATGATGAACGCCAAAGAATTACTCATATTGAATTTTGAAGAGGTGCGCCGCCGGAGCATCAAAGTATGGAAGGGGATCTCGGAGGAATGCCTGTTTTGGAAACCCGATCCCGAAGCCATGAATTGTATTGAGATGATCCGCCATGTCCTGGAATCGGAGAACATCTATCACCACATCATTCTGCACCAGGGGAAATTGGGAGATTATGAAAGTCCCCTGACCGGTAATCCCTTTATTTCCATTGAAGAGGAATTGAGGAATGCGCAACCCTACCGGGAGAAATTCCTGAAAATGGTCCATTCCTTTACAGTAAAAGACCTGGATGAGGTATACATTACCCGGAAGGAAAAAAAACAACACCGGAAACTGGGCGACTATCTTTTAAGGGTGGCCTATCACGAAAGTGTTCATACCGGGCAATTATTGGATTATTTACGGACCCTGAAGGTTTCCAGGGCGAATATTTGGGATTGAGGATCTTTATTGAAAGTCCTCAATCATTGTCTTGGTTTTTAAGCTCTGGCTGCGTCGCCAGGGCTTTTAACCCGGGAGAAAACCATAACTTTAGCAACTCAGATACATCGATTAATAAAACCAAAAACAAAAAGTTATGATTAAGCTACAGATCATCGGCAACCTGGGAAAGGATTGCATCGTGAAAGAAGTGAACGGAAAAAATGTGATCAATTTCAGCGTGGCCCACACGGAACGCTACAAAGACGCACAGGGTAATCAAAAAGAAAGGACCACCTGGGTGGAATGTGCCTACTGGACCGACAGAACGGCCGTTGCGCAATACCTCACCAAAGGAAGAACAGTATATGCTGAAGGAACCCCTGAAGCGGATGCCTATACTAATAAAGAAGGACAGGCGGCCGCCACTCTTCGGATGCGGGTTCAGAATGTACAATTACTGGGCGGTAACAGCCCGGATGGCCAGGGCGCCAATGCCGGCAATGTAACCAATGCCGGGATGAGCAAAGGTCCGGTGGTAACTACAACGCCAGCCGGTAATGCTGCGCCAGTGGATGATCTTCCGTTCTAACCGGATCTCCGACCTGGTTCCAACCGATATTCCCACAAGGGGGTCATATACAAAAGGTAATGTCATCATCTGGGTTTTTACCTTACTGTATTCTCCGCTTTGTGGGAATTTTATTTAAAACGAATATCTTTCTGTGGCTTCATTTTCATAAAGTTTTAACTTGTGTAAAATGTTTGCAGTGAAAAAACTACTTCTCCTAACCTCCTTTCTCTCCTTCTCCTTTTTTCTTGCCGCTCAAAACTATGCCCGGTATGTCAACCCTTTTATCGGCACAGGCGGGCATGGCCATACTTACCCGGGCGCGGTAATGCCCCATGGCATGGTCCAGTTGAGTCCGGATACCCGCCTCGAAGGATGGGATGGTTGTAGCGGTTATCATTACAGCGACAATTACATCTACGGGTTCACCCATACCCACCTGAGCGGAACAGGTTGCAGTGATTATGGTGATATTTTGCTGATGCCCATGAAGGGAACCCCCTCCGGGAATAATAAAATATACGGATCGCTTTTTTCTCACCAGAACGAAAAAGCCTCACCGGGTTATTATGCTGTAAAACTGGATGATGACGGCATTTTTGTTGAGTTGACAACCACCACCCGCGTCGGGTTTCATAAATATACTTTTCCAGGTACCGGCGATAACCAGGTGATCATCGACCTTAAACACCGGGATGAAGTGCTGGAGTCCTCTTTGATGATCCTGAATGACCATACCGTTGCCGGATTGAGGCGAAGCAAGGCCTGGGCCGAGAACCAATATGTATATTTCGTGATTGAATTCTCGGCTCCGTTTGGTAAAAACGGGATCTGGTCGAATGACACATTGCAACCGCAAAAGACCTTGGGCGTGGAGAACGACAAGAACCTGAAAGGCTTTTTCACGTTCAGCGGCAAAACGGTCATGGCTAAAGTGGCGATCTCGTCCGTTAGTATCGAAGGAGCGCAACGAAATCTCCGTAAGGAACTTCCGGGCTGGGATTTTGAAAGGACCAGGAAAGAAGCCGAATCAGCCTGGAACAGGGAACTGGGAAAGATCTCGGTGACCGGTCCGGATCCTTCTAAATTGAAGATATTCTATACAGCTCTTTATCATACCATGGTCGTACCCAACATCAACATGGATGTGGATGGCCAGTACCGGGGAAGGGACAATGCCATTCATACTGCAAAGGGATTCACCAATTATTCCGTATTCTCCTTATGGGATACTTACCGGGGAGCTCATCCCTTATATACGATCATCGATCAGCGAAGAACGATTGATTATATCAAATCCTTTTTGGCGCAGTACAAAGAAGGCGGGCGTTTACCGGTGTGGGAACTCAGTGGCTGTGAGACCAATTGTATGATCGGCTATCACAGCGTTCCGGTGATCGTTGATGCTTATTTGAAAGGTCTGACCGGCTTTGATGTCAAACTGGCCATGGAGGCCATGAAGAAAAGCGCCACCTGGGATCACCTGGGGCTACCGGCCCTGATCGATCATGGTTTCCTGGAAATGGATGATGAACATGAAAGCGTGAGTAAGACACTGGAATACGCTTATGACGACTGGTGCATCGCCCAATTCGCAAAAAAGACCGGATACCAGCTTGACCATATCAACTTTACCAAAAGAGCCCAGGCTTATAAGAACCTGCTCGATCTGCAGACCGGCTTCATGCGCCCCAGGAAGAATGGCAACTGGGTCTCCCCATTCGACCCCCGGGAAGTGAATAATAATTTCACGGAGGCCAATAGCTGGCAATATTCATTTTATATGCCCCAGGATGTGAACGGATACCTGGGCATGATCGGGGGAAGGAAAAAACTGGAAGAGAAACTCGACCGGCTTTTTTCAGAGAATTCACAGACCACGGGCCGCGACCAGAGCGATATCACCGGATTGATCGGTCAATATGCGCACGGCAATGAACCCAGTCACCATATCGCTTACCTGTACAATTTTGCCGGGGCTGCGTATAAGACACAGTCCATGGTGCATCGCATCATGAACGAAATGTATCAGAATGCGCCTGACGGACTGGCTGGCAACGAAGACTGCGGACAAATGAGCGCCTGGTATGTGTTAAGCGCCTTGGGTTTCTACCCGGTCACACCCGGCACAACGGATTTCATCATCGGCACCCCGCAATTTCCAATATCCACCATTCACCTGGAAAGCGGCAAGACCTTTACCATTAAAGCCTCCAATGTAAATGATTCCCGTTTTTACATTCAAACGTCAATATTGAATGACAAGGCCTATGCGAGATCCTATCTGTCCTATTTCGATATCAACAAGGGAGGTATGCTGCAGTTCAGCATGGGTACAAATCCTTCAGACTTTGGGGTGAACGACTTTCCGGTTACGGCCATTGATGAACACCTGATCGTTCTTAACCCGGTGATCGAAAGCGGGGCGATGTCGTTCAGGGATAAGCAATGGGTCCGGATTTATTCGAATCAACCCGGGGTTGACCTGTATTATACCACCGACGGTACAATGCCATCTGTCCGATCAGTCAAATATAAAACCGCTTTTGAGATCGATCAGTCTGTCACCATCAAAGCCATCGCGATCCGTGCTTCTGGTGAAAAAAGCCTGGTCACCTCCTCGGTATTCAAAAAAGCCCCCCACAACTGGAAGATCAAACTCAATACTGCCTTTGAACCTCAGTACGATGGTGGCGGTGCGGAAGGCCTGATCGATGGCATTACAGGTTCAGACAACTGGAGAAAAGGAAACTGGCAGGGGTATCAGAAGACCGGACTGGATGCGGTTATCGACCTGCAGGAAGTTAAGACCATTTCTTCTGTAACAACCGGATTCCTGCAGGATACCCGGGCCTGGATCGTTGTACCCCGTGAATATGTAGTGGAAGTATCGGAAGATGGAAAACAGTTCACGCGGGTATTTACCGGAAACAACTTTTTACCCATCGATGACCTGAACGTACAGGTGAAAAGGGTAACCGCTTCATTCGCACCGGTTAAAGCCCGGTATGTAAGGGTGTTGGCTGCTCAATATGGTAAATTGCCCGCCTGGCATGAAGGGGCGGGAGGCGATACGCATATATTTACCGACGAGATCGATATAAAATAAAAAATCCCCCGGATGCCAAGTCCGGGGGATTTTTTACACATTGATTATTTTATTTTTCCGGATTACGGAGTTTGCTGTGATTCTTACTATAAGCAAAATAAATTATAATTCCGATCACCAACCAACCTCCAAGCCTAAGCCAGTTAGTCCAGCCAAGTCCCACGATCATGGCCCCGCAAACAAGGATTCCCAATATGGGAATAAGGGGAACCAATGGTGTTTTAAATGCCCTTGGCATATCCGGGTCAGTCTTCCTGAGAATGATCACCGCCACACATACCAGCATAAAGGCAAATAAGGTGCCGATACTGGTCATATCGCCAACGATATCTCCGGGAACAAATGCGGCAAATGCACCAACCACACCCAAGAAGATGAGATTGGCTTTGTAGGGGGTTTTAAATTTAGGATGTACTTCGCTGAATATTTTAGGTACCAGTCCATCACGGCTCATGGAATAGAAAACACGGCTTTGTCCAAGCAGCATGACCAGTATAACAGAGGAGAAACCCGCAAGGATGGCAACTGTTACCAGTTTTGAAAGCCATTCATAACCCGGCATAAAGGTCGTGATCGCGGCTGCAACAGACGCTTCTTTTCCCGTGGTCCTGAAAAAATCTACTGGTGCCAGGCCGGTCAGCACATGGGCAAACAGAATATAGAGTACGGTACAAATGGCCAGGGATCCTAAGATCCCAACTGGCATGGATTTTTTTGGATTTTTTGTTTCCTGTGCGGCCGTACTTACCGCATCAAAACCGATAAAGGCGAAGAATACAACACCCGCAGCACCCAATATCCCCATGATCCCGCCATAAGTATGGGTAATTCCCTGGTGATCGGTATAAGTACCCGCTTCGGGTATATAGGGAGTATGGTTGGCGCCATTAATAAAACCCCAGCCCAATACGATGATCAAAACGACAATGGCAACCTTGGTGATAACAATGATCCCGTTGACAAAGGCCGATTCTTTAGTTCCTTTGATCAGCAACAAACTCAGTAAAGCGATGATCCCAAAAGCAGGAATGTTCATGATGCCATGGATCCCGTCAACCGAATGTTCAAAGGGGGAATGGCACCATTCGTAGGGGATGGCCCTCATATGCAGAACATTGACCAATAGGTTATTCAGGTACTCACTCCAGGCAATACCCACTGTTGCAGCACCTACTGCATATTCCAGCATAAGGTCCCAGCCAATGATCCAGGCCATGAATTCACCCATTGTTGCATAAGTGTAAGTGTAAGCACTACCGGAAATGGGAATGGAAGAAGCGAGTTCGGCGTAACAAAGTCCGGCTAAAGCACAACCGATCGCAGCAACGATGAACCCCAGTGTTACCGAGGGTCCGGCATTTTGAGCCGCTGCCGCTGCTGTTCTAACAAATAGACCTGCGCCGATGATAGCGCCTATCCCCAGGGCAATGAGTGATCCAGATCCCAATGTCCTTTTAAGGCCTTTGTCCGAATCACCGGCATCAGCCATTAACAGGTGCATGGGCTTTTTTACAAATAAACTCATATCAGGTTGGTTTTGATGATTAATAGATTGGAAAAATAAGCAATTAATTCTTATTTCAGCAACCACCCGTACATTTTTACACCCCTCCCGGCCGATAACAAGTATTAAATATTATATTGCGATACTAAATCATTGCCGCATGAAAAAATCGAACCGGCTTACCCTGTACATCCTGATAGCGATGGCATTAGGTATCATTACGGGGTATTTATTGCATGAGAACGCTTCGGTTGAAACGCAGGCCAAATATGCGACAAACCTGAAACTGCTCACCACCATTTTTCTCCGGCTGGTTCAGATGATCATTGCGCCCCTTGTTTTTTGTACCCTTGTTGTAGGCATCGCCAAACTCGGCGATCTCAAGTCGGTCGGTCGGGTAGGAGGCAAGGCCCTGCTTTGGTTCGTATCGGCTTCCCTTTTCAGCCTTTTACTGGGTATGGTACTGGTGAATGTCTTTCACCCGGGAACGGCCATCGATCTAAGTAATGCGGATACGGCCGGTGCCAAAGACCTGATCGGGAAGACTCAGGAGTTCTCCCTTCAAAAATTCGTGGAACATGTATTTCCAAGAAGCGTTTTCGAGGCCATGAGCAATAACGAGATCTTACAACTGGTCATCTTCAGCATTTTCTTCGGTGTGGCCGCAACGGCCATCGGAGATTTCGCCAGGCCGGTGATCAAAGCGCTGGACGCGGCTTCTCACATCATCCTTAAAATGGTCAATTATGTGATGAACTTCGCACCGCTTGGTGTATTCGGTGCCATTGCGGCGGTGATCGCCACGAAAGGACTGGGCGTTTTTACTTTTTACAGTTATTATCTTTTATATTTCATCATCGGCATCTTCCTTTTATGGGCTGCACTATTGGGAGTGGGTTTCCTGATCTTAAGGCATCGGGTACCTGCTTTGTTGAGGAGAATTGCCCAACCACTGCTCATTGCCTTCAGCACCACCAGTTCGGAAGCTGTC
This sequence comes from Chitinophagaceae bacterium, assembly GCA_016721725.1. Taxonomy (GTDB): domain Bacteria; phylum Bacteroidota; class Bacteroidia; order Chitinophagales; family Chitinophagaceae; genus Ferruginibacter. Next base: position 1,897,834 of record JADKHN010000001.1, read on the forward strand.
TTTCCCAAACTGACCGAAGAACTGGAACGCTTTGGCTGTAAAGACAAAGTGGTCGCTTTCGTGCTTCCATTGGGTTACAGTTTCAATCTCGACGGATCCATGATGTACATGACCTTTGCCAGCCTGGCCATTGCGCAGGCTTACGGCATCCATATGGATATCGGGACCCAGTTGACCATGCTCTTGGTTCTGATGCTGACCAGCAAGGGCATCGCCGGTGTACCCAGGGCTTCCCTGGTTGTGGTAACGGCCACCTGCGCCATGTTCAAGATACCTCCTGAAGGGATCGCCCTGATACTGCCCATCGATCATTTTTGCGACATGTTCCGTACGGGAACCAATGTACTCGGAAACGCACTGGCAACCAGTGTGGTCAGTAAATGGGAAAATGCGTTAGATGATTAAGGTCCGGTTTTCAATCGACACTATAAACTTTTTTACATGTTGCTTACTCTTTTGCTGGATTTTCACTGGACCCAATTATTGCAGCCTCAATGGTATATCGAGAACGGAGGACTGTGGTTCGTGGTCTTTGTGGTGTTCGCCGAAACGGGTCTCTTCGCCGGGTTCTTTCTCCCGGGCGATTCTTTGTTGTTTGTGACCGGGATCTTCAGTAATAACCTGGTTCGTGCCGGTCTTGGTTTTGATACACAGAACTCATTTATCAACCTCCTGATCCTGGGACTGATCATTTCCGTCGCCGGAATATTAGGTAACCGGGCCGGTTACTGGTTCGGGAAAAAAAGCGGCCCTTTTTTATTTCACCGGAAAGACACGTTCTTCTTTAAGAAGCGCTATTTACTGCAGGCCAAGGATTTTTATGATAAGCACGGGGGAGGCGCCATTGTGATGGCCCGTTTTCTGCCGATCGTTCGCACATTCGCGCCGATCGTGGCGGGGATCGTTGAAATGGACAAGAAGAAATTCGCGTTTTATAATATGGTCGGGTGCTTCGCCTGGGTTTATACCATGCTGTTCGCGGGACATTACCTGCAGGCGGTGGTCATGAAATATTTTAAATTCGACCTGCGCGACCATTTGGAAGTGATCGTGATCGGGATCGTACTGGTGACAACGGCTCCGTTGATCATCAAAATGATCACCAGCCGGAAAAAGAAATCAGGTCAGTCTAAAGAAACCTAAAGGCAAGTTCTATGCAAAAGCAATCCGCCTCCATTTTCAATATGGCTGTTATCGTAGCCGCGTTGGGTTATTTTGTCGATATCTACGACCTGTTATTATTCACCATCGTAAAAGCGCCCAGTGTCCTGGCTGTAGGGGCGACCCAGGCCAGTTTATTATCCGACAGCACGAAGATCATCAACTGGCAAATGACCGGTCTGCTGATCGGCGGTGTGATCTGGGGTGTGCTCGGAGATAAAAAGGGCAGGCTTTCCGTTTTATTCGGCTCCATCATTTTATATTCCGTGGCCAATTTCGCCACCGGTTATGTGCAGACGGTGGATCAGTATGCCTTTTGCCGCTTTGTTGGCGGTTTGGGACTTGCAGGAGAACTCGGCGCCGGCATAACCCTCGTGAGTGAATTACTACCCAAGGATAAACGGGGGATCGGCACCTCCCTGGTCGCCGGTATTGGTCTGAGTGGTGCCATTGCCGCTTATTTCACGTTCAAATTCTCAGATCACGACTGGCGGCTATGTTATAAGATCGGTGGCGTTTTGGGCATCATGCTTCTTTTATTGCGCATCAAAGTGGCTGAATCGGGGATGTATAAAAGTCTTCAGCAGCAGAAAGCGCGGCGCGGTAATTTTTTCATGTTCTTTACCCAGCGAAAAAGATTCATCAGGTATTTCCTGGCCATTGCCATTGGCCTTCCGACCTGGTATGTAGTTGGTATATTGGTCAATCAAAGTGATAAATTCGGGAAGGAGTTCTTTGGCAGCACCACCATCGATTCGGGCCGTTCCATCATGTTCGCCTATATCGCCATTGCGGCGGGTGATATCCTCATCGGTTTTGTCAGCCAGTATTTCCGAAGCCGGAAAAAGGCGTTGTTGCTTTTTTATACGTTCAATATACTTGCCGTCTGCCTGTTCTTCAGCCCATTGAACAATTCAGACAGTGTCATGTACCTCTGTTGCGCACTGATGGGATTCGGCAACGGTTACTGGGCTATTTTTGTCACGATGGGCGCTGAGCAGTTCGGTACCAACCTGCGGGCGACGGCTGCCACCACCATTCCCAACATTGTACGCGGGGCCCTGCCATTAATGAATATGATGTTCAAAGACCTGTTTCATGATAAGATGCAATGGAACCTGTGGAACAGTGCCGTCGTTACCGGTGTCATTGTCATGTCGATCACCCTGGTGGCATTTTATTTTACCGAGGAAACCTATCACAAAGATCTCGACTACCTGGAATCCGAGGAAGTCCTCCCATAAATCAATCTCATGAAATTCCTGATCATCCGTTTTTCATCCATAGGCGATATCGTGCTGACCACGCCGGTCATCCGTTGCCTGCGTAAGAAAATGCCGGATGCGGAAATTCATTTCCTGACCAAGCAGGCATTTGCCGGGATGCTTACTTCCAATCCCTATATAGACAAGGTTCATATTCTTGGAGATAGTTTTGAACTGATGCTGCATGAACTCAAAACCGAGGAATATGACCAGATCATCGACCTGCACCATAACCTCCGTACCTTAAGGATCAAACGCTTCCTGAAGGGGGTGCCCTCTTTTTCATTCAATAAGCTCAATGTAGAGAAATACCTGTTCACCAGCCTCAGGATCAACCTGCTTCCTAAAAAGCATATCGTTGACCGTAACCTGGAAACATTGAGCTCATTCGGTGTTACGGACGACGGGCTTGGCCTGGATTATTTCATACCGGACCGGGAACAGGTTAAAAATGAAGACCTGCCCACTTCCCATTTGCATGGATATATCGCCCTGGTCATCGGAGCCGCCCTGAACACTAAAAAAATGCCCCTGCATAAATTGAAGGAACTCTGCCTGGCCATCGATCATCCCATCATACTGTTGGGAGGGAAGGAAGATCATGAGAACGGCAAGGCCATCGCGAAAGTGGATGAGATCAAGATTTACAATGCTTGTGGAAAATACAGCCTGCACGAATCGGCCGATCTCGTCAGGCGTTCCAAACTGGTCATCACGCATGATACCGGACTGATGCACATCGCTGCGGCATTGCAAAAGCCAATCATCTCCGTCTGGGGCAATACCGTCCCGGCATTTGGCATGTATCCATATTATGGTTCCAGATCACAGCAGCATTACGATGTTGTACAGGTGTCTCAACTATGGTGCAGGCCCTGCAGTAAGATCGGGTATGATAAATGTCCGAAAGGACATTTTAACTGCATGGAAAAGATCCCTGTTAACGATATTGTAAATCTGACCCACCTGCATCTCAAACGGAAATAAAAACTGTTCTTTTGAGTTAATGGTTAAAGCGTCATGAAACGATTCCTTATTTCCTTTTTATTCATCCTGTTCTGCGGATCAGTTTATGCTCAGTTCTATACCCGGGTGGAATGGGCGGGAGGAACCGATCCCTATAAAGGGGACTCCATCTATTACGATCCGGGTTATAAACTGTCCTGGAAGGATTTCAAGGGTCAGCCAGACATGAATAGCGTTGCGGCTGCAATAACTTCCTCGGGTTTTGGGTATACGATGGCCATGAATTCAAGGAATAATAAGGCCACCCTCGTCATTAAGGTCAGTTGTTTTTTCACCACGAGGGGTTCCTGGGTAAAAAAAGGGATGCGGTCGGATTATGCACTACTTCACGAACAGCATCATTTCGACATCACTTATATCGTTACCTGCAGGTTCTTTCAAAAACTGAAGAATACCGCATTTACGCGTGACAATTACAGTGAGCTGCTGGATCGTATCAACCGGGCCTATTATGAGGAACTGGAAACCCTTCAGAATGAATATGACGGGCAAACGAGGAACGGCCAGCTTAAAGATGTTCAGCTGGCATGGAATAAAAAGATAGACGGGATGCTGGCTGCATTGGTCATAAATTGACGATCAGTACCGGTATCTTCAACTCATGCCTGACGGTATTAACGGTTTCGCCATAAATGAAATCCTTCAATCCGGTATGGCCGTGTGCCCCCATCACCAGCATATCCGCATTCACCCCTTTGACCAGCCTTACGATCTCCTTTGACCTGTTGCGGTATCCCAGGAATCCTTCAGCCTGTATTCCCCGTACCTCCAGTTCCTTTATATAACTGTCCATGATCTCCTTATCCTTGCGGGATTCATAATCATCACTATCCTTACCCAGCAATTTGGCCTGTGCACTCTCTACGATATGGATCAGCAGGTAATGCGTATCCGGTTTACCCTGCCCGATGGCGTAAGCCAGCAGCTTTTCATCGTTCGCACTGAAATCAAGGGCGATCGCGATCTTTTGAAATGTAGGAATGGAAAGATTCCGGATCATATTCACTTCGGGGTGCATTTCGATCGAAATGGCTTTTTTGGTCAGTTTCAGGAAAGGATGTACAAAGATATAGATCAACAGGAATAGACATAACAGGCCTGCGATGGAGACCGCAATCTTGGGCCAGAGCTGTTCACTGGTATAAACCGCACTGGCTTCATTGATGAGCATTTTCAGATTTAAGAATACCAGCACCGAAGCGATCAGCCAGGCGGCGATGCGGGTCGGTGTTTTGATCGCAAAACTGCCCATGGTCTTCTTGTCGCTGACAAAATGGATCAGGGGGATGATGGCAAAGCCAAGTTGAAGGCTCAAGACCACCTGGCTGAAGATCAGCAGGGCATCCACATTCTCCTCACCATAGATGATGATGACGATCAGGGCCGGGATGATGGCCAGCAACCGGGTGATCAGCCTGCGAACGAGGGGATTGATCCGCAGGCTCAGGTATCCTTCCATGATGATCTGTCCGGCAAGCGTGCCGGTAATGGTACTGCTTTGACCGGCGGCGATCAGGGCAACCGCGAACAGGATCGGTGCCAGTTGTCCCAGGAAATTAGGCAGGAGGCGGTGAGCTTCCTTGATCTCCGCAACATGAGAGTTACCGCTTTTGTAAAAAACGGTTGCGGCGACGATCAGGATCGCCGCATTGACAAAAAAGGCGAGGTTAAGGGCGATGGTACTGTCGATCCGGTTGAATTTGATGGCCTGCCGGATACCCGCATCCGTACGGTCGATCTTTCGGGTCTGTACCAGGGCTGAATGCAGGTAGAGGTTATGCGGCATCACCGTGGCGCCGATGATGCCTATGGCAATGTATAAAGCATCATTACTGAGCGGGCCGGGAATGAAGCCGCCTGCGATCTCAGTAATCGCTGGTTTGGCCATGATGATCTCGATGAGGAAGGAGATGCCGATGATCGCGACCAGCGTGATGATGAATGCCTCCATCCTGCGGATACCCAGTCTCTGCAGGTATAATAACAGGAAAGTGTCCAGTACGGTGATGGAAACGCCCCAGACCAGGGGTAAACCGGTAAGCAACTGGATACCGATCGCCATGCCCAGTACTTCAGCCAGGTCGCAGGCGGCAATGGCGATCTCGGCAAGCAGGTACAGGAAGAAATTGACCATCTTCGGGTATTCTTCCCGGTTTGCTTGCGCCAGGTCCCGCCCCCTCACAATACCCAGTCTGGCCGACAGTCCCTGTAATAATAAAGCCATCAGGTTACTCATCAGTAAAACCCAAATGAGTTGGTAACCGAAACGGCTTCCCCCCGCCAGGTCGGTTGCCCAGTTTCCTGGGTCCATATATCCTACGCTGACCAGGTAGGCAGGTCCAAGGAAAGAAAGCGCTTTCCTCCATCCCGGCTTTCCGTTAGTCGTATCTACTGTGCCGTGCACTTCGCTCAGTGAATTGTCTTTATGTTGTGTTCTTTGCATAATGGACGAATACGTTTTTTGCCACCTGTTCGGTGATGATGCAAGGCGGTTGTTTGGCCACCCTGATCTCGAGTGAACCGTCAAAATCGAACCTTTTGATTATTCTCAAAACAGTACCGAGTCCGATACCATAATGTTTCAGCATATCGAGCATTTCGCCCGTCTGGTTGGTCACGGAACTGACCGTGGCCTGTTGGGAAAGCGGAAGGGATAGCAGGTTGAGTTGTTTTACCTGGGGGATCTTTCCGTTGCGGTCGGGAATAGGATCTCCATGCGGATCAAAAGAGGGATTGCCGAGGAATAGATCCAGCCGGCTGATGAGTTCATCACTGCTTACGTGCTCCAGTTCTTCCGCAATGACATGGACCTTATCCCACTCGAATCCCAGTTTATTGGCCAGGAAGAATTCCCAGAGACGATGTTTCCGGACAATGCCCAGGGCGATCTTTTTCCCGGGCTCCGTCAATTTGAATCCCCGGTATCGTTCATACTGAAGCAGCTTTTTGTTTTTCAGTTTTTTCAGCATATCGGTTACCGATGCAGGGCGGGTCTTCATCTCAGCAGCCAGTGAGTTGGTGTTCACCCGCTCCTTTTCCTGTTGCAGGTGATAGATCTGCTTGATGTAATTCTCTTCGGTGGAAGTAAAGTTCAAGTTTGTGAAAATTAAATTTAGACAAATCTAAAAATAAATGGGCAAACAGGCAAATTTTGGATCAGCGAAATCAGAAAAGAGCGGACCCCTTATTGTGTATGACTTACACAATATTTACCCACGACTGTTTTTTTCCTGAAATTTCCGTTTATATTGCGCCCGAATCAACATAAATCGTATGTCATTTTCTGCTTTTAAAGTGCCTTATTCCGTTGATGATCAATATGCTAAGAGAGTCGCCTATTTCTCCATGGAATTTGCGATCCACCAGCCGCTGAAAATTTACAGCGGGGGACTTGGCTTCTTAAGCGGCTCTCATATGCGCAGCGCTTACGAACTCAGGCAGAACCTCGTGGGGATCGGTATATTATGGAAATATGGATATTATGACCAGGCCCGGAACCAGGACCAGACCCTGCAGGTTCAATGGAACGAAAAGATCTATAATTTTTTAGAGGACACCGGGATCAAATTCCAGGTCGACATTCATGAACACCCGGTCTGGGTCAAAGCGTATTACCTGAATCCCGAAACATTCAAAAGCGCCCCTTTGTTCCTGCTGAGCACCGACCTTCCGGAGAATGATTATGTTTCTCAAACGATCACGCACCGGTTATACGACGCCAATGTGGCTACAAAAGTGGCCCAGTTTATCCTGCTCGGGGTAGGTGGCGCCAAACTCATGGATGAGATCGGTTTCAACCCGGAGCTTTATCATCTTAATGAGGCGCATGCGCTCAGTTCGGCTTTCTATCTCTACCAGAAATACGGTCAGTTGGACGAGATCAAAAAGCGACTGGTATTCACCACCCATACTCCGGAAGAAGCCGGTAACGAAAAGCATGACATCCATCTTTGTGAGAAAATGGGTTATTTCTGCGGACTCACTCTTGATGAGGTTCGTACACTGACCGGCATGGAAGGCGATCTCTTTAATCATTCACTGGCGGCTTTGCGTTTTGCCAAACTGGCCAACGGGGTCAGCCAATTGCATGGACAGGTCAGTCGCGAAATGTGGAACAAATATTCCGATATCTGTGAGATCAAGGCCATCACCAACGCGCAGAACTGGCACTATTGGGCGGATAAGCAACTGTATCATTTCATGAATGAACATGACGATGCCGGTTTTGACGACAGGAAGACCCACCTGAAAAAAAGGGCGTTTGACCTGGTGGCTGACCAGACCGGTAAATTGTTCAATCCGAAGATGTTCACCATCGTCTGGGCCCGTCGGTTTGCCGGCTATAAACGTGCTGAACTCATTACCCGTGATGAGGCCCGCTTTGAGGCCCTGCTGAAAAATAAGAAATATCCTGTTCAGGTCATCTGGGCCGGAAAGCCATACCCGGTGGATTATCCCGCCATCAGTGATTTCAATAACCTGGTACACCTCAGTAAGAAATATGATGAAGTGGCCGTTTGTACCGGTTATGAACTGTCACTCAGTAAGCGATTGAAACAGGCCGCCGATCTCTGGCTGAACAATCCCAGGGTGCCCCGGGAAGCGAGTGGTACCAGCGGGATGACCGCAGCGATGAACGGAGCCGTGAATTGCAGCACCAACGACGGATGGATATGTGAATTCATTCACCACGGCAATAACGGATTTGTAGTACTCCCGATCGATTATAGCGCTATTACCGTTCATGAGCAGGATGAATACGACCTGTTGAAATTATACGAGATCCTCGAGAACCAGGTGTTACCGATGTATTATGAGAATCCGGATATATGGAGGCAGATCATCAAGAACGGTATGCGGGATGTGCGCTGGCAATTCGACAGCAACCGGATGGCCAAGGAATATTATGATATCCTTTACCAATAGAATCATTCAGATCACAGGTTAAGCATCCGGCAACGGATGCTTTTTTCATGGAATCATCCTACCTTTAAGTATGCAGCATTATACCAAGGAACTGGAGATACGCTGGGCCGACCTGGACCCTAATTTCCATGTACTGCATTCGAAATATTATGATTTTGGCGCTTATTGCAGGATGAGTTTCTTTTCTGAGAACGGGATCACGGTAGAAGCCTTGCAGGAACACCACATCGGACCCATTATTCTCAGGGAAGAATGTATCTTCAAAAAAGAGATCCGGTTCGGGGATATAATATCGGTCAGTTTATTTCTCCGCAAGCTTACAACCGGATGCCGCAGGTGGACATTGTATCATGAACTATGGAAGAATGGGGATATCCTGGCGGCACAGATCACATTGGATGGCGCCTGGATGGATACCCGAACCCGGAAACTGGCCATTCCACCGGACAAGTTCAGCGCTTGTTTTGATGCCATTCCCCGGACAGCCGACTTTACGCACATTCCCTAAACTCGTTTATCTTCCGGATTTCCGCTCCTGATTTCCAATCAATACCTTTGCCCATTCTATTATGCTGGTTAGTGCTATCAATTTATATAAGGACGCGTACAGCGGTTTATCCAGGAGGATGTGGCTGCTGGCGGCGGTCATGCTGGTGAACCGCTGCGGCACCATGGTGCTTCCCTTCATGACCCTGTATTGTAACGACCGGGGATATACGGCATCACAAGGCGGTTTGGCCGTAGCCATCTACGGGATCGGCGCTGTCTTCGGCGCTTTCCTGGGCGGTAAGCTCAGCGATCGATTCGGATTTTATTTCATCCAGGTCTCGGCTTTGTGTGGCGGAGGAATCATGTTCATTTTGCTGGGTTTGATGGATTCTTATCTTGGCATCTGTATCTGCATCTTTTTCACCAGTATGATCAATGAGTCCTTTCGGCCGGCCAATGCGTCTGCGATCGCTCATTACAGCACAGCCCAGAACCGCACCCAGTCCTTTTCACTGGTCCGCCTGGCCATCAACCTGGGGTGGGGTATCGGAAGCGCCCTGGCCGGTATCCTGGCATCGAACAGTTATCATTTGTTATTCTGGGTGGATGGATTGACCAATATCTGTGCCGGAATATTGTTACTCGCCATACTGCCCGCTGTAACGCTGGCACAGCAGCAAAAAGGTGGTTCGGAAACAAAGGGTGATGTTAAAAGCGCCTATCATGACAAGAACTTCATGATCTTCACGGTGTTCATGTTGCTCTTCGCCTTTTGTTTTTTCCAGTTGTTCACTACGGTGCCACTGTACTTCAAGGAAGGACTTCATCTCAACGAGTTCTGGATCGGGGTGGTGATGTCGGTGAACGGGATCCTCATCGCCCTGTTTGAAATGGTGATCGTATTCAAACTGGAAGGTACCCGCCCTTATTTGCGTTTGATGAGCCTGGGATCCATCCTGATCGCCTTATCGTATTTTTTGCTGAATATGCCTTTCGGCAGCGGACTGCTGATCGCACTGACCAGTACTTTTTTTATCACCATCGGGGAGATCCTGGGAATGCCTTTCATGAACAGTTATTATATCGCGAGGAGTACACCCGAGAACCGGGGTCAATATGCGGCGATCTATACCATGGCCTGGAGCGGTGCCCAGGTGATCGGAAGCCTTTCGGGAACCCAGATCGCCCATTATTGGGGATTTGGCAATTTATGGTGGGTGATCGGCGGGATCTGTTTGCTTACTGTTATCGGATTTCAGTACCTGCTGAACAGGGATCCATCCTGAGGAAGGAGTGAAGTGTTATAAAAAACAAAGGCTGCACAAAGTGCAGCCTTAAAGGAATTTGATGATGATAATTATCCTACAACAGTTACATTAACTGCGTTCATGCCTTTTTTTCCTTCTTGCAGGTCGAACTCAACTTTATCGCCTTCTTTGATTTCTCCGTTCAATCCGCTGACGTGTACAAATGTTTCTTTGTTTGAGTCATCATGCTTAATAAAACCGAAACCTTTTTCAGTGTTGAAAAACTTTACGGTACCTTGTTGTTTGTCCATTTTAATTTAATTGTATTGTAAAATAATATGCAAAGGTAACTTTTTTTTGAATAAAAGCCTATAAAGTTTAGGATTTACCTTTTTTCAGGCCTTCCAAGGTTATGTCGAATACCAGGGGGCTGTTGGGCGGTATCACACCCAGGTTCCTGATCGAATAGCCTAGGTATGAAGGAATTATAAGCCGGATAATGCCTCCTTCCCGGCACATCGGAACGCCGATCTGCCAGCCTTTGATCAGCCTTTTGAGCGGAAATGTGGCGGTTTTTTGATCGGTCTGGTCGAAGACATCCCCGTTTAACAGGCTTCCTTTATACCGGACGATAACGGTATCATTGAGATTGGCAAGATCACCGGTTCCCTCTTTCAGTATCTGGTAATACACCCCGGTGATCAGGCCTGCCGTATCAGGTTTGGATCTGCTGATCCATTCCCGGATCAGTTTATTCTCAAGCGCATATTCTGTCGCGCTATCCGCATTCTTATACAGATCCACCACCGGCTTTTGATTTTCAGGAGTCCGGGTGAATAAGGCACCATAAGAACAGTTATTTTGTCTGAAGCCACCGTTCCACAAATAAAAACGGTTATTTTCCGTTCCACCTCCATAGTCGATCCGGTGACCCGCTTTACCAGTGGCATCATAGCTGAATCTGGCTGTTTCCAGTTCTTTCCAGTCTCCATTGTCCTTCCGGATCCAGGGAGAACTGAACAGGGCCTTCCGGTATTCCTGTCCATTGCTGCCATCAAAATTCTCAACAAACGAGTATAGTTTTCTAAGTGGTTTGCCATCTTTAGGCGCCTTGAAACAGGCGATCAGTTTCCATTTCTGGGTTTCGGGAACATAGAAATAGCCGGCATAACTGGTGGTGGCTTTCGCGCTGTCCACGGCCGCGGTGACCAGGAAACGGTAGGTGATCCCGGTCTTCCAGGGATAGATCCAGTGGCTGTGGCCTCCGGTTCCCTCATTGCCAAACCCGTCCGCAAAGACCTGGTCGCCTTTGGCCATTAGCTGAACCTTGTTTTCCTCTGAAACTTTATTCCGGTCATTGGCTTCATCTCCGGCATCCCAGACGGAAAAAATGACCCGCCTTTCTGTTTCACTGTTTACCTGGATACCAAAGTAACCCCTGGCAAATCCGCAGGCCATATAATAACTGTGCAGGTGATCGGCATCCTGCGGTATGGTGATCTCATTATAGAATGAAACGATCTTCAGGCTGTCATCCAGCGGATAAAAAAGATGGACAGATGCGGAATTCTTACGCGGGTCGGGGTTAAAGTGGATATTGGCCAGGGCATCACCGCTCAGCAAGAGTGATTTGATATCGGCGATCGGCCCTTTTTTATGTAAAGGCGCTGATAATTGCAGTTCATAGAACCCGGTATCGGTGATCTGCAAAGTTCCAACGGAGATGGCTTTGAATTTTTTACTGAAGGGTACATCCAGCATGAATTTTTTCCCTGCGATCACCGCAGTGAGCTTACTGCCGGGTTGATCATTCTTCAGCAGGAGTGACAATTGGAGTTTGCCGGTCTTCCTGATCTTGAAGAAGAAACTGATCTGCCTCGAGGCATCGGTCCAGTTCCGGATACCGGCTTCTTTGGTAAACATGCTCCCGGCCTCATCTTCACTGTATGCCTCAGCCGGTCTTGCATAGGCCGTATAGGCGGGTATCTCCAGCTTTGCCTGGGCAACGGAAAAAAGAGACAGGCTGGACAGTACGACCAATAGGAATGCGATGCGGATATTCATCTTAGATAGATTGAGGTGATCGAATTAAAAGTCATAGTCAATCCCGGTACTCAGCTTGTAGTTCTCAGACGGATTTCCGGGTACCGGTTTGCTGTCGTTCAGGTAATCCCAGTTGATCCTGATGCCCAATTTCTTCCCGGCTTGTACCCTGAGGCTGATCTGGTTCAGAAAACGATGATCGGTCCAGTTATTGACGATGGGCTGAAAAAAACTGGTGCTGATGATCTCCAGGTTCTTGCCCGGCGTGATCGTGAATGAGATATAACTGCTGTTACGGAAGTCTTTGTGTAAACGGGCGTCGGGGGTGGTTTCTTTTTCATACTCATACATGAACAGGGTGGCAGCATAAAGCCTGATCAGGGGTGTGGAAAAAACTTTGAACCGGGGACCCGTACCGGCTAAAAAACGCGACTGTATCCCGGTGATCTTATTCTGTTGCAGTTGCGTGAAGATCTCCCAGCGGATCACCGGATTGAGTTTGTAATTATAACGCAAGTGGAAAAAAGAGTAGTTGATCAGGCTCTTGCCGGCCCCTTTTAAAAAACCATAGTTGCCCAGGATCAGGTAAAGGCTTTTGGCGGATTTGTATTGCAGATGGGCATCGGCATTGGCGGAGAATATCTGTTCATTATTCTTGGTCAATGCGGCATAGGCGCCTGCATTGCCCATCCAACCTGTGGTATCAGACTGCATACGGGCCCTTTCTATGTTTACGATCTGGGCAGTTGATCCAGATATGTACATTATAGACAGGCTCAACAGTACCGTTGATAGGATTGAACACTTTTTCTTCATCGGGGATCACAGTATCAGTAAATATACAAAACAGACCCAAGTAGCTTTGATTTTTTTGGTGCCCGGTTTTTTGTAACTTTATGGTCAGCTTGCTGCCTGCATAAATCATTTATACTTTTTATGAATCCGGTTAAAACACGCATTACAGGCACAGGAAGTTATATTCCTCCTTTCATCAAATCGAATGTGGATTTCAGCGGTCATCAATTCTATGACCTCGATCACACACCTATTGATACAGACCCCCGTTTGGTGGTTGAGAAATTCAAACAGATCACCGGCATCGGTGAACGCCGTTATGCACCGGCTCAAATGGAGACCTCCGATATGGCTACACTCGCCGCACGCGAAGCACTCGGGGACGCGGGATGCGACCCGGAGACCATTGACCAGATCATCGTGGCCCATAATTTCGGCAATGTGGTGAAGCATACGATCCAGACCGATGTTTTGCCGGCCCTCGCTTCGAGGGTCAAGCATGATCTGGGTATCCGAAATCCTTTCTGTGTCCCGTATGATATACTTTTTGGTTGCCCCGGCTGGATCCAGGGTGTGATCCAGGCCGATGCTTTCATCCGGTCCGGGATGGCGAAAAAATGCCTGGTCATCGGCGCCGAAACCCTTTCCCGGGTATTGGACTTCTATGATCGCGACAGCATGATATTTTCGGATGGTGCCGGGGCCTGTGTGGTGGAGGCGGGAGAACCCGGGCCCGGGGAAAGTGGTATCCTGTCCGTGAGCAATATGTCTCATTGCGGCGATGAAGTGACTTATCTCAACCTGGGCAAATCCAATTATCCCGATTCGGATCCCAGGATCAGGTATATCAAAATGAAAGGAAAAAAAGTATATGAATATGCTTTGAAACATGTTCCACAGGCTATGAAGGACTGCCTGGAAAAAAGCGGTGCCACCATTACAGACCTTAAAAAGATCTTCATACACCAGGCCAACGAGAAAATGGATGAGGCCATCATCAAGGCCCTTTATAAGTTATACGGCATCAACAACCCGCCTGCCAATATCATGCCCATGAGCATTCAATACCTGGGTAACAGTTCGGTGGCCACGGTACCCACCTTATATGACCTGGTCAGAAAGAATAAGATTGAAGGTCACCAGGTTGCTACAGGCGATATCGTCATGTTCGCGTCCGTTGGTGCGGGTATGAATATCAATGCGATATGTTACCGGGTATAAGTTGAAAGGCGACTACACGGCTCATGGCTGCTTCTTCCATGTAAATAAATTCCCGTTAACGCCTGAAATAGCCTATATTTGCAGGAAATTCAAACATGGTCAACGAACTCATCACTAAGTTTTTAGAGCCTACTCACCTGGCTTCCACACCGGTAAAGATCGAATTTAAAAAACGCAACACCATCGTGGGTATTTTTGTAAAATCCCCGGATTACGACGATCTGAAATCCAAGAATTTCTGGCGAATCGTATCTGAAACGCATATTCCGGAGTGGAAAAAGACCAACGACAATAAATTATCCAAGATATTCAGCGGATCAGAATTCACCCGGCTCACAGTAGCGAAGTAATTCATATTCATACCATATTGAAAAAGGAACGGTGTTTACCGTTCCTTTTTTCATGATCAGAAATTCCTTCCACCCGTTCCCCTTGGCTTGGGTAATTCTTTCCGGGGTATTTTTTCATCACGCTGTGCGGTTTGAAATACAAAGGCGGCGATAATGGTTGACGCCTGCCGGAGATCATCCGGGATCAGGTGATCATAAGTGTCCATATTGGTATGATGGGTTCGGGTATCATAATCGATCGGGTCCTGGATGAACTGAAAACCCGGTATGCCCACCGCATCAAAGGCCAGGTGATCGGTACCTCCGGTATTGTTGATGGTGACCGTTTTAGCGCCCAGGTCATTGAATGGCTCGAGCCATTTGGCGAATATCGGTCCGGCTTCCTTATTTCCCTGCAGGTAAATACCGCGAACCTTTCCGGTTCCGTTATCCAGGTTGTAATAGGCGGAAACCTTGCCATGATCGGCTTTGAGTACCATATCGGCAGGATCGGCAAAGTGGTTTTTTACATATCCTCTCGATCCCAGTAATCCCTGTTCTTCCCCGCTCCACAGTGCGATCCGGATGGTTCTCCTGGGTTGTAAGCCGGTGGCTTTGATGATCCGTACCACTTCCATCATCACCGAACATCCCGCCGCATTGTCTGTGGCCCCGGTAGCGCCTTGCCAGCTGTCGAGATGACCACCAAGCATCACGATCTCATCTTTCAATACCGGATCGGTTCCGGGGATCTCGGCCACCACATTGTATCCTTTGATGTCATCGGGATAGAATTTCGTTTTCACTTCGGCCTCCAGCTCCACTTTTTCTCCACCCATGACCAGTCTTTGAATACGCAGGTAATCATCGCTGGACAACATCACCCATCCGTAATTATTTACAGCGTCTTTGGCATACGAGCCGCCATTTTGTACAAAAAGGGTCCCGTTATTGCCGGCGCGACTCATGCTTAAGACCAGGGCAGGTTCTTCATTCTTATAAAATTCGCCCATCTGTCGTTGCAAAGACTGTTGTTGACGTCGTGCTGCCTGCTGGGGATTGTTGAAATTGCCTTGGCCCCCGCGTCCGCGGCCCGTATCCGGTTTGGCATTGGCCATCTTTTCAAGTTCCGTATCTGTCAACCTTTCCGCATCGGGTTTGGTAAAAGAGGGCTTCAGGGTATCTGTGGAATAGAACATCACGATACGGCCTTTGATCTTGCCGGCATAATTCTGATATAATTCAGCCGAATCCTTAGCCTTGATCAGGATCACTTCACCAGTGACCTTTTTCTTGCCAGGTGTACTTCCGGTCCAGGCCCTGGGAATGGCGATGATCGGAGTATAATAAGGAGCGGTCATGGCCAGGTAGCAACGGGTCTGTTCCCAGCCGATGCCAAAATCTCCCCAGGGTTCAATGCTCGCATTGACCAGTCCCATCTTGGTAAGTTCCTCCTTGGCCCAATTGGCGGCCCTGAAAAACCCGGGTGAATTGGTGAGCCGGGATGCGCTGACATCGGTGAGATGAAAGGCGAAGTCCATCACCTTTGAATTACGCAAACCTTCATTTCTTATTTTATTGATCGCTTCCGAATTGTCGGTTTGCGCCCATATACGGGGATAGAACGACCCCAAAGCAATAATAACGAATAACAGCTTTTTCATTTGTTTGGTTTGATGGTTGAACTACCAATATAATAAAATTTCAGGCAAATGCATCTTCTTTCGGGATGAATGGATATTTCCTAAACTCGGGGCA
This sequence comes from Chitinophagaceae bacterium, assembly GCA_016721725.1. Classification (GTDB taxonomy): domain Bacteria; phylum Bacteroidota; class Bacteroidia; order Chitinophagales; family Chitinophagaceae; genus Ferruginibacter. The sequence continues at coordinate 1,914,094 of JADKHN010000001.1, forward strand.
AAAAAAAAGCCCGGTTCAACCGGGCTTTTTTTTTATTTGGCTGCTTCTTCCAGGTAGGATTCCACCGGTTCGCAGGTACAGATCAGGTTTCGGTCGCCAAAGGTATTGTTGATGCGGGCGATCGAAGGCCAGAATTTATTTTTCAATACATAAGCCAGCGGGAAAGCCGCTTCTTCACGTGTATAGGAATGATCCCAGGAAGTAGCGCAGACCACAGACTGGGTATGGGGCGCGTTCTTCAGGGCGTTATCGGTCTTGTCGGACTTGCCGTCCTCAATGTCTTTGATCTCCTGCCAGATGCTGATCAGCGCTTCACAGAAACGGTCCAGTTCACCTTTGTCCTCGCTTTCCGTTGGTTCTATCATGATGGTTCCCGGAACCGGGAAACTCATCGTAGGCGCATGAAATCCGTAATCCATCAGCCTTTTGGCGACATCTTCAGCTTCAATGCCTGCGGTTGCCTTGAAAGGACGAAGGTCAACGATGAATTCATGAGCGCAAAAGCCATGAGTACCGGTGTACAGGATCTTGAAATATTTTTCCAGCCTGGCCTTCATGTAATTGGCATTCAGGATCGCATATTCCGTTGCGCTTTGCAGACCGGTTGAGCCGAGCATCCTGATATAGGCGTAACTGATCAGCAAGATACTGGCACTGCCATAGGGTGCAGCGCTTACCGCCGGAATGCGTTTCCCGTTCTCTCCTAGGGCATTATGACCGGGCAGGTAAGGTTTCAATTTATTGTTCACGCAGATCGGTCCAACGCCGGGTCCGCCTCCGCCATGCGGAATCGCGAATGTTTTGTGCAGGTTCAAATGGCATACATCGGCGCCGATCATGCCCGGACTGGTAAGTCCAACCTGGGCATTCATATTGGCGCCATCCATATACACCAGTCCGCCATTGGCGTGAATGATATTGCAGATCTTCTTGATGCTTTCTTCGAACACTCCATGGGTACTGGGATAGGTCACCATGAGTCCGGCCAGGTTATCCTTATTTTCCTGGGCCTTCTGTTTCAGGTCGGCCACATCGATATGTCCATCCTCATCGCTCTTGACCACCACCACTTTCATGCCCGCCATGATGGCGCTGGCCGGGTTAGTGCCATGAGCTGAAATGGGAATGAGCACGATGTTCCGATGGCTTTCATTCCGGTCGGCATGATAGGCCCTGATCGTTAATAATCCGGCATATTCACCCTGGGCCCCGCTGTTCGGTTGCAGGGAACAGGCATTGAAGCCGGTGACCCTGCAGAGATATTCTTCCAGTTTGGAAATGATATATTGGTATCCTTTGGTCTGTGAAGCCGGCGCGAAAGGATGGATGGCGCTGAATTCGGGCCAGCTGACCGGGATCAGTTCGGTAGCGGCGTTCAGCTTCATGGTACAGCTGCCGAGGGAGATCATCGAAGTATTCAGGCTCAGGTCCTTGTTCTCCAGCGATTTGATATAACGCATCATCTGGCTTTCGCTATGATAGGTATTGAATACCGGATGAGTCATATAGTTCGATGTCCGGCTTAGCGAACCGGGAATGCACAGGGATGAACCCACTTCAATGTTGACGGTCTTCCCTGTTGCTTTTTGAAAGATCGTAACGATGTTTTTGATGGTCTCGGCCAGCTGGTTGGTTGCCACTTCATCCAAGGAAAGGCTGATATGGCCGTTGGCATGATAATGGAAGTTGGACTGGTTGGCTAAGGCCGCGGCTTTGAAGGCGGAGATATCCTCCACCATGAAACTGATGGTATCGAAATAATGGTTGTTCAGCAGTTTCACACCGGCTTTTTCCAGTCCGGCGGCAATGGCTGAAGTAAGAGCCTGGATCCGCTGGGCGATCTGTTTCAGGCCAGTCGGACCATGATAGATGGCGTACATCGCAGCCATATTGGCCAGTAAGGCCTGAGCGGTACAGATATTGGAAGTGGCTTTTTCCCTTTTGATGTGTTGTTCACGGGTTTGCAGGGCCATACGCAACGCACGGTTGTTCTGCGCATCGATGCTGATGCCGATGATCCGCCCGGGCATGCCCCGTTTGAATTCATCGTGAGTGGCGAAGAAGGCTGCATGTGGACCTCCATATCCCATCGGAACACCAAAACGCTGGGCCGATCCAACTGCTACATCCGCGCCCAGTTCGCCGGGCGAAGTGAGCAGGGTCAGGGCAAGGAGATCAGTGGCCATGACCACATAACCGTTCACCTGGTGAACCTGGTTGATGAAGTTCCGATGATCTTCAATGGAACCCGTAGCATCGGGATATTGAATGATGGCTCCGAAATAGGAATCGTCCAGTTTGGCGGAACGGTGATCGCCATGGACCAGTTCAATGCCGATGGGGAGGGCACGGGTCAGCAGCACTTCCTTGGTCTGTTCAAAGATATGGTGGTCAACAAAGAATTTCGGAGAACTGATCTCATCTCCCTTATTCTTATGATGGAAGACCATGGCCATGGCTTCCGCGGCGGCGGTTGCTTCATCCAGCAGACTGGCATTGGCCAGTTCCAGCCCGGTCAGGTCACTGACCATGGTCTGGAAATTCAAGAGACTTTCCAGGCGGCCCTGTGAGATCTCCGCCTGGTAAGGCGTGTATTGTGTATACCATCCCGGATTCTCAAAGACATTCCGCAGGATGACACTGGGGGTTACGGTATTGTAATATCCCTGGCCGATATAGGAGTTGAAGACCTTATTTTTGGAAGCGATCTTTTTCAATTCCTGCAGGTATTCGAATTCGGTCTGTGCGGCGGGTATCTTTAAGGGAGCTTTCAGCCTGATCGAAGCCGGAACCGTCTTTGCGATGAGTTCTTCCAGGGACCCGGTTCCAACCGTGGATAACATGCTTTGTGTGTCGTGTTCATTAGGCCCGATATGGCGTCGGGCAAATTCGGATTGTTGGTCGTAAAGGTTCATATGGCTGATAGATTTTTGTACCTGTCCTAAAACGGATAAGGAAAAGGTGGTGTTTTGTTTATCGTCTTTGGATCATGGCGGGTGAGCCTTCATCTGTCAAGGGCTCAAATTTCCCGTATCATGCAAGCCGGTAAATCGCCGCAAATTTACGAAAACACGCCCGGAATTTGGCCGAATAAGTTCACTACTTTTGGCCTGTGGAAAACTGAAAACCACCAGCGCTAAAACGAAACGGAATGGGAGAGGATATTTTACACAACTGGCAAAAAAAATCGGAGGAACACCAGAAATCCTATAAACAGTTTCTGCACCGGGCCGACAAGAACAAAGTGCTGAAAGCCTTGCCTGAACTGCATGATGAGGCTTTCAGCCGGATCGACTGCCTGCAATGCGCCAATTGTTGCCGGAACTATTCGCCCCGTTTTAAGACCCCGGACATCAAGCGTATCGCGAAGTTCCTGAAAATGAAGGAAGGGGAGTTTATCCACCGTTACCTGTATATCGACCCAGAGGGGGACTATGTCCTGAAATCGAAACCCTGCCCTTTCCTGGGTTCGGATAACTATTGCAGCATATATGAAGCAAGGCCTTCGGATTGCCAGCGTTTTCCCTATACCGATGAGGATGTGATCCTGAAAAGACAGAACCTGACCCTGAAGAACAGCAGTTTCTGTCCTGCCGTTTATTTTGTCCTGGAGAAATTGATAGCTACTTCGAAGTAAGTTCAACAATGGCCGCATTCAGGGGCCGGTCGATCCCGTCTCCTTTCCACTCGGGTGACCCGGGGATCTCCTTTGCCTTGATGATCTCTTCTTTTTTCTTGCCGGCTTTGAGTTCCGATTCGGTGAACTTCAGCACATTGCCCAGGTAATCGCGGAAGGCTTTCAGGTCATCGGCTTTAACTTGTACATCAAATCCGGATGCGGCATGACCGCAAATGAATCGGGTCCCGGCATCAAAAGTGGACACTGTTTTGTCGAGAAGCGTTATCCAGTTGGCGATATTGGCTCCGGAGGTCTTATCGATATAGGGGTGGCGACGGTTAAAGACCAGGTCGCCCATGTGTACGATATTGGCGTGCTGGAAATGGATCAACGCATCACCATTGGTATGCCCCGGGCCAAAATAATAGGTCTTGATCTTTTCCTTGCCCACTTTCACTTTCCAGCCATCTGAACTAAAGGTCATGTCCGGGTATAATTGCTTATCTTCTTTTTTCTGCTCTTTCGCTACTCTTTCCTGGTTTGCTTTTGAGTTCTCATGCGCCACCACATGTTCCACCAGGCCTTTGAACGCGATATTTCCTCCCGTATGATCACCGTGATGATGGGTGTTGATCAGGTAACGGAACGGTTTCCCGCTTTTCTTTTTCAGTTCATCGATCAGGTGCTGGGCCGTATCCGGGAATTGCGAATCCACCACGACCATTCCTTTTTTGGTCAGGAGGAACAGGATGGTTCCGCCCTTTTCACTGAAGATGCCGATATCCTCAGTGAGCATGGTGATCTTCCAGGCAGGATCCGACAAAAAAGCGGCGAGCGATTCTTTATTCAGTAAAGCAAGACTGGCTAAAGTAAGTCCTGTATTGCGTAGGAATGATCTGCGTTGCATGAGATGGTTTTATGGTTAATGTTTGTTTATCGGCAGGAAATAGACAAATTACTAAATCATGACCAATGCTGGACAAAGAAAATCCCATTAGAAATACAAAATCTGTGTAAATCCAGTCTTTTTATCTGTGTTCATCTGTGGGTTCTCGATCAGTATTCCAGTTTCTTCAGTTTCGGGAATTTGAACCAGGTTGCCCCAACCACGGCGATCGACATGGCTCCGCCGATGATGATCGCGGGGATGCTGCCGAACCATTTTGACGTGACTCCGCTCTCAAACTGACCCAGTTCATTGGAAGAATTGATGAAGATGAGGTTGATGGCGGCGACACGGCCCCTTAGTTCATCAGGGGTATTCAACTGGGCGATGGTGCCCCTGACCACTACGCTGATGCCATCGAAGAAACCCGCCATGGCCAGTGCCAGAAAGGTCAGCCAGTAAACAGTCGACAATCCGAAGATGATGATGAACAGCCCGAACGCAGCGACAGACAGCATCATCTTCAATCCCTGTCGTCTTTTCATGGGGAACCGGATCAGGATGGCGATGCTCACCAGGCTGCCGATGTCCATCGCGGCATTCAGGAATCCGTAACCGATCGGGCCGGTATGCAGGACCTTCTCGGCCACTTCGGGAATGAAGGCCACCGCTCCGCCAAAGAGAACCGCGAAAAGGTCGAGCGAGATCACCCCTAATAGATTCTTGTTGTTAAAGACGAACTGGAAACCCTGTTTGATGGCTTTGACCATCGGTTCCTTTTGCAATGCGGTCACGGGAGGTTTGGGTTTCAGTTGCCAGGCAAAGAGTGCTGCGATGAAAATAAAGGCGCTGGTGGTGAAATAGGCATTGGCAATGCCCGCGAAAGCGATGAAGAGTCCTCCGGTGGCGTGACCTAATATGGAGGAGACCAGCCAGGTGGAGGAATTGAACGAGATGGCCCTGGGAAGCTGCTCACGGGAAACGATGGCCGCGATCATGCTGTTGGCGGCCGGACCCGCAAAGGAACGGATGATGCCGGTGCAAAAGACCACGGAAAGGATCACGGTTATTTTGGCTTGTGCGGGCAGGTCAAATTGGGGCAGGCTGATCAGGGCCAGGGATAAACCGCAAAGCAGGTAAAAGACATAGGACCAGATGAGGATCTTTTTTTTATTATGCCGGTCGATATAATGCCCGGAGAACAAGGCGGCGATCACGGCGGGGATGAATTCGCAGATACCGGCAATACCCACCATATAGGTATCAGCGAGGTGAAACATCTGGTAAATGACAATCGTGGTGATCATGCGCAACCCCAGTACAAAGAACAGCCGGGCGTAAATGAAATGCCAGAATTCTTTCGGCAGCGGTTTGCTCGTCATGTATGCAGGTTAAGGCAGGGTGATATAATGCTGGCCGTGTTCATATTCCTTGTCCAGCGCATCGGTGATCACCTTCACATGTTCGTCATTACCCAGGAAATCGGCGTTGCTGGCATCCACAAAAAGCGTTTTGATATTGTGTTGCTTGATATACTGGGTATAGGTTTCCTGGAGTGAGAACAGGTAATCGTTGGGGATCGACTGTTCGTATTCTCGGTTGCGTTTCCTGATGTTCTCCTGTAGTTTGCTCACCGGCGTATGCAGGTAGATCAGGAGGTCGGGCTGAACGATCTGGGGGTTGATGATCTCAAAGAGTTTCTGGTACAGCCTGAACTCCTCATCCGGCAGGTTCACTTTGGCGAAGAGCAGGCATTTGGTGAACAGGTAATCGGAGATCGTGATGTTCTGGAACATGTCCTTGGTCTGCAGTAATTCTTTCAATTGTTTATACCGTTCCGCCATGAAGAAGAGTTCAAGGGGGAAGGCATATTGGCCCGGGTTCTCATAAAACTTGGGCAGGAAAGGATTATCGGCGAATTCTTCCAGTACCAGCCGGGCATTGTAGTGTTTGCTGAGGATATGGGCCAGTGTTGTTTTACCGGCTCCGATATTGCCCTCGATGGTGACGAAATTATACTTCATACTGTAGGATGAGAGAGCCGGGAAAAGACAAACGCCCCATGCCGGCTGCAAGGAATGCAAAATAAAAGTTATTGGGTTCCGAACCGGCTAATTTTTTTTCACAGCAAGCGTATCGGGGCAAACTCTTAATAATTGGTGGATAGTTTTACCCGATACCGGGTGTTTGAAGCCCGGCGACAGTTCATTCAAAGGGGTCAGTACGAATCGGCGGTTCTGAAGGTGAGGGTGGGGGATCTTCAGCCGGGGTTCATCCAGGGTCAGCTTGCCATAAAAAAGGATGTCGATATCGATGAGGCGGGGTGCATTTTTTTTGGTGCGGACCCTGCCCATTTTTTTTTCGATCCCCAATATGCAGTTCATGGTATCGGTTGGAGAGAGGTTGGTCTCAACAATGATCACCTGGTTGAGAAAATCGGGTTGCCGGGTATTGCCCCAGGGGGCTGTCTGGTAGATACCCGATTCACGGATGATGGGGCCAATGACGGAAACGATGTTCTTTTTCGCCTGGCGGAACTGTTCGCGGATGTCGCCCATATTACCGCCCAGCAACAGGTAAAGTTTTTTCATTTGAATGCATGTAGCCTTTCGTCAAAAAGGAATGGTTTTGATCTTTTGATCCTGACTTTATTGAAATCGGGATGAGACGGGTTAATGAGGTAATTATATTCCTCCGGGATGACAGCCGAAGGCACTTTCAGCGCCAGTTGCTGGTTCTCCTTCACAAAGGAACTTCCGATGAAAGCGGTATATTCCTCATCCTCCATCCAGTGTGTCTTGAGTTTTTTCACATCCAGGATCCTGATTGGGGCTTCATCGGGGATGAAGATGTTCACCAGGTGAAAACTGCGTTGCAGGTCCTTCATCCCGATATGCACCAGCATCTCAAGGGCGCAAAGTGAAATGTGTTCAGCCGTATACAGCATGCTGCTTCCCCTTTGGTTCCACCGGGCGCCATATTTTTTTGCGCCTGTGCCCGACAGGTCGTCCTTATAGAGGCTATGGGTGATCCGGTGAACGATCATGCGAAAAGGCCGTGTTGGATCCGGTGTAATTGGGTCAGTACCCTTTCGATGCCATGGGCAGAGGTCAGCGATTCGAAGGATAATTTGCCGCCCAGCATCTGCGGATTATTCTTGATCCAATGGTAAAAGACCTCCAGTTTACCAAAGGTTTGCCGGGCTTCTTTCAGGAGTCGGTCGATCTGCATGGCCCTTTCGGCGTTGATCGGGGCAAATTGGCCGTTGGTCTTGGCATAGCGTTGAAGGGTCCTTTCGCTCACGTGCAGCATGGCCGCCCACTCAGCCTGTGTGAAAGGGGTCTTGTCGGCTATTTTCCGGAACTCGGCATAGGTGAAATCTTTCAGTACCGGGATTGTCCTGGGACTGTTATAAGGGGGCCAGTCCGGCTCATTTTTGAGGAGCCTGGGCCGGTTGGACTTCTTTATCGGGACCGCTTTTTTCATTTTACGTCATTTGTCGTGTAAATATACGACAAATGGCAGTGAATCCAAATTTTTTAGATTGCGGATTTACCAATAGCTTTAGGCCAAAATTCAGCAGATGCAGTCGTACAGCCAGTACCGGGCTTTCATGGCCATAGCGAGGGCCAGTTTCAGGTCGATCATGAGTAATCCCAGTGCACTGTTCTTCAGCTTTCTGTTCCCGGTCATCTTCATCTTTATTTTCGGGTCATTCGGCAATGGCAACGGGGTCCATTATCGCATCGCGGTCTCTGATTATTCCGATACCGCCAATGAAGTGTTCGACAGCCTGCGCACCAACCCGCTGCTTACGATCGTTTCCTTTAATAAGGCGGATGGCACCACCGATACGGTGGCCAGGCGCGCCGCGCTGGAGAAAGACCGCATTTCCGCCATCATCAGTATCCAGCGGTTCCGGGATTCCTCCGGAAAGAGCCAATACCAGATCCGGGACACCCTCACCAATGCGAGTGGAAATGCCATCTCCGCTTTGCAGCAGATATTCGCCAACATCATCAACACCATTACCCTGAAGCATTCGGGTTCCAGGCCCATACCCCAGGTTCTGCCTCATGTATATTCAGTCAGGCAGTACCGCAATATCGATTTCGTATTGCCCGGTATGCTCGGATTCTCCATCCTCTTCTCCACCTTATTCGGCATATCCTTTATCTTCTTTCAGTTCCGGCAACAGCTGATCCTGAAACGGTTTTACGCGACACCGGTCAGCCGGCTCAATATTCTTTTGGGGATCGGGATCAGCCGCCTGGTATTCCAGCTGATCAACGTGGTGATGCTGATCGCAATGGGTTATTTTTTATTGCATTTCACGTTGGTCCACGGGTTTGTCACTTTCCTGGAGATGTCTTTACTCAGTATCATCATGCTGCTGCTGCTGCTAGGGGTCGGACTGATCTTCAGCAGCATCGTAAAGACAGATACCGCGATCCCTTTGCTGATCAATTTATTCGCTTTCCCCCAAATGCTCTTGTCCGGTACTTTTTTCCCCATCGAGGTATTCCCTCAATGGCTGCAAACGATCTGCAGGTATGGTTTGCCGCTTACGCAGTATAACGATGCCATCCGGAAGATCTCCTTTACCGGGCTGCATATCTGGGATTGCGGAAAGGAACTGGGCATCCTCGGGATCTGGATGCTCATCATTTACTTCATCGCCATAAAGGTGTTCAAATGGGAATGATATGAGTAAGATCAAAGGTTTTTTATTTGCCGTCACCGGATTATTTATCATGGTGACCCTGGTTTCCCTGCTCATCCCTTCCAAGGTAACGGTAACCCGCGGCGAAGTGGTCAATGCATCCGGGGCAAGGGTGTTTTCAGAGATCGCAAACATCCGTCATTGGCAGAACTGGCAACCGGTTTTCAAGGAGACTCCGGTTAAGCTTTCATTCAGTAACGACAGTACCGTTGCCGGCAGTTATTGTCAATGGGAAGGGCGGGGCCGGAAGAATAAATTGCAATTCATCTCTGTAACCGAAAACCAGGTCACTGTTTCTCTAACCAGCACCGGTGATAATGAAGTGATCAACACAATAAGTGTTCTCCCCCTGGCCGACAGCAACCGGGTTCAGGTTGAGTGGCGCGCCGTGACCAAACTCAACTGGTATCCCTGGGAAAAATTTTACGGGATCTTCGTTGAAAAACTCACCGGTTCGGGCTATGAAACCATTCTGAAAAGTTTGAAAACCTATGTGGAAGGCCTTTAGAACGGGAAACTGATCTTTCCCATATTCACCAGCGGCATGCCCGGAATGTTTTTTTCTATTGCTTTATGGTCACTGCAAATACACTCATTCGCCAGTACGGCGAATAAAAGCGCTTCCTTGGCATCCGGATCAATACCCAGGCTGGATAAATTTTCAATGGACGCTCCCGGTAATTGTTCCTCCAGGTTTTTTACCAGTGTACGATTATGCACCCCGCCTCCGCTGAGGAATAGATGCAGGTTAGCAGGTTCTTTTACCTGCGCCAGGACGGCACCGGCGATCGTATCGGCAGTAAAGTGATTGAGCGTAGCCATCGTATCTTCTGTACTGATCCCCTCTGAATGGCTTTCCTGCATGGCCTGATCAAGGTATCCGATATGGAACAACTCAGGCCCGGTAGTTTTTGGAAAGGGTAGCTTAAAGAAGGGATGATCTTTTAATGCTTCAAGCAGTCCGGGATTCACTCTGCCCCTGGACGCCAGGTTGCCATCCTTGTCAAATAAAGAACCGGGTACCTGTTGACGGATAAAGGCATCCATCAGCGTGTTACCCGGACCGGTATCTGTACTGATGATCTCCCCGGGGATGCGGCTTGCGGGCAGATAGGTGAAATTGGCAATGCCTCCGATATTCAGCAATATCCTGTCTTCTCCCTTTTTACCGAATAATAAATGATCTCCATAGACGGCCAGGGGCGCGCCTTCTCCGCCGGCAGCGATATGCTTTTGCCTGAAATCACTCAGGGTGATGATCCCTGTTCCCACCGCCAACTGATCTCCGTCTCCGATCTGCAAAGTGGCATTGCCGAATTTTTGCCGGCCATGTGATCTTTCCGGTGCATGATAGACCGTTTGACCATGACTGGCCAGGAGATCGATATCCGTTGCCCGTATTCCCCAGTGCTGAAGGCAATCATTGACGATCCCGGCATGCAGACGTCCGATCCAGGGATGGAGCAGGCAGAGTTTTTCCAGGTCCGCCTCCCGTTTAGAGAAAACAGACCTGATCTCTTTCCTGACCTCTTCTTCATAAGGGACAGATTCAAACTGAATTATGTACGCCTTCGTTCCCGGGCCATGGCCTTCCAGGCGGCAAAGCGCAACGTCTAATCCATCCAGCGAAGTGCCGCTCATCAGTCCGATGATCATCCGCGACGGTTTGCCCGCCATTACCGCTAATTTCTCAATATTAGGATTCATGTTCGTTGAGGATGAAATTCAGGTTCCTTCGCAGGCCTTCAAATTTGGCCCGCTTCAGGGGTGAATGCCTGAATAGTTTCTTAAATTGTTCTTCGGTCAGTGCCGCCCAGTCCTGTTGCGTATATTCCAGGAGTTCAGGTATCGGGCTGAATCCTTCTTCACTGGTTGGTTTTGAAAACCGGTTCCAGGGACAAACGTCCTGGCAGATATCGCAGCCGAATACCCAGTTCTCGAATTTCCCTTTCATTTCAGCGGGTATCAGGGCATCCTTCAATTCGATGGTAAAATACGAAATGCATTTGCTGCCGTCGATGACCTTCTCTTCCAGAATGGCGTCTGTCGGACAAGCATCAATGCATCGGGTACAGGTCCCGCAATAATCCCTGGCAAAAGCGTTATCGTATTCCAGTTCAATGTCCAGGATCAGTGTAGCGATGAAAAAAAAAGAGCCACTCTGTTTACTGATGAGGTTCCCGTTCCTGCCGATCCACCCGAGCCCGGATCTTTGCGCCCAGGCCCGTTCCAGCACCGGGGCGCTGTCTACAAAACCCCTTCCATTCACTTCGCCGATCTCCGAACGGAGCTGATCCATGAAATGATTGAGTTTATTCCTGATGATTTCATGATAATCCTGCCCGTATGCGTATTTCGAGATCCTTGGCAAGGGTTCTGGCTGTTGCGCCGCAGGGAAATAATTCAGCATCAGGGTGATCACCGACCTGGCGCCGGGTACGAGTTTGTTTGGATCTATGCGAAGGTCGAAATGCTTTTCCATGTATTGCATGGAACCATGCATACCCTTATGGAGCCAGTTTTCGAGTCGCCTGGCATCCTCTTCCAGTTTTTGTGACCGGGCTATACCACAAAAATCAAATCCAAGACGGGCAGCCGTCTCTTTGATGAAAAGGGTATGTTGCGTAAGATTAGTCATGGTCATCTGATGTGTCTTCCAAATGCAGTCTATGAAAAAACCGATGAGCGATCGGGGCGATCAGCAATCCAATGGTACTGATGAAAGCGACTCCGCTGAACAGGGCATAAGCTGAAGCGAATACTTTAGCCGATGAGGTCAATATGATCTTCGGATCGATGATCGGACCCATCCCACTGAGGATCATGGAAGCGTTAAGCAGACTGTCGTACCAGTCGAATTCGGGGATGGTCCATTTATAGCCCAAAACCCCGATGAGCAGGCAGAACCCCATGATGACGGCGCTGACCAGAAAATTCTTCCATAAACGGCGGTAATAGACATGGGGAGGTGCCAGTTTGCTTTTTTTTAGTGCAGGCATGGTTCGGCTTTCTATAAAAATACAAAAGCCGGGTTAGATTATGACAGCGCTTTTTCATTCGGGTATTGATCCGGTCAGAAACGGATATCATAGCCCAGCAGACCGATTACTTCAAAGTAGCCGAAATGATGATTCACACGCCCGTTGCCTGCGCCCAGCGCGTTGAGGTAATTGGCGAATCCGGCCTTGCCTGTTGCTTCCAGGAAGAGTCTTTTACCGAGGTAATAGCGTGCCCCGCCTTCCGCACCCAGGCAATAGCCCGCAACATGAAAACGATTGTCCACCCGGTAATTACTCAGCATGATGTCTGTTTTCGGAAATACAATACCGGCGCCCAGTTTCCATATGGCTGAGAATACGGTTCGGCCATGAACCTTCTTTACGGGAATCTGTTCAACATAATTGATCTGGTAGAAATTGGCGCCGTTCGTATGTTCAAAATGAAGCTCATTATAGGCGAATGAAGTGTCCTTGTCAAAATAATCATTGCCGATATTTCCCCGGACCCTTAATCGCTGGTCATCATAAACGATGTATTTGGTATGATCGTAATTGAACTCGATCGCCCGGGTATGGCTCTTATTAAGGTAGAATCCGATCCGGTAATTGTATTGCGGAACGGAGAAATCCAGCGGTTTCTTATAGATCCCGTCCATATCATTCCGGTCATGCGCTTTGGCACGGTAGATGGTGAAATTGTGATTAACGCCGTTGACGACGCTGTTGAAGTGGATATTGCTTCGGGTGTACCATTCGGTGTTATAGCCCCACTGAATGTACAGTCCATCCAGGTGTATCTTTTTTTTCTGTGCCGAACAGGATAAGCTTACTCCTGTTAATATGGCTGCCATGGCCCATTTTTTCATCCTCGTGTTTCCAGGGGTTAGTGATTACCGTTATGTGTGGTTTTTCCGGCGCAAATATAATATAAGAATATATACGAAAAAAATCAGTTCAATGCAATAGCCTTTCCCATAGAAAATTTGATCGCAATATATCTTTCATTCCAGTCCAAACTATTTGATATAGTAAGTAGAAAGAAGATCATTGAAGGACGTCTTGCGGCCGATCCGGAATAAGTTTCCGAATTGACCCGGACTCCTTGAGCCTGGCAGATCTAAAAGCCCGGGATGAACACTTAAGGGTCAGGTATGAAAGGGTTTGCCCGGGAATGACCACGATACGAAATCAATTGGGTTCCCAGCGTCATGTACTATTATCATTAAGCCCTGCAACAATAGCATGGAAATCTTGATCAGTCTGCTTTTGCGACAGATTGAACCAGCTTATTATGACATTATAGCGTGCTTATTGCTCTTGGATTGAGTTTTGTTGCTTAAGTCTAAAATTATAGGAATGAGTACACAAAATCTTACTATAAAAACACAAGAGATCCTTCAACAGGCTCAGCAACTGGCTTTTAATGCCGGAAATACCAGTATTGAAACAGAACATATGCTCAAGGCGATGTTGGCCGATAAGGACTCACCGATCGAATTCCTGCTGAAAAAGAACAATGTCAATCCGGTTTACCTGGATGAGAAACTGGATGCAGCTATCCAAAAATTACCCAAAATAGTATCAGGGGAACCGGCCCAGACACTGGGTCGTGAGGCAAATAACGCCCTGTTAAGGGCGAATGCCGCCCTCAAGACCTTTAAAGATGAATTCGTAAGTGTTGAGCATCTGATGCTTGCCTTGTTGCAGGGCAACGATAATACCGGCAAATTGCTAAAGGACGCCGGGTTGAACGAGAAGGGGCTGGTTGCAGCCATTAAAGACCTCCGGAAAGGATCCACGATCTCTTCCCAGACTTCCGAAACCCAGTTCAACGCCCTGAACAAATATGCCAAGAACCTCAATGAATTGGCCCGGTCGGGTAAACTGGATCCGGTCATTGGCCGTGACGAAGAGATCAGGCGAACCCTGCATATCCTGTCCAGGCGAAGCAAGAACAACCCCATACTGGTCGGTGAACCCGGAGTAGGAAAGACAGCCATCGCGGAAGGCCTGGCTATGCGGATCATTAACGGGGATGTTCCGGAGAACCTGCGTTCCAAGATCATTTATGCCCTGGATATGGGACAACTCATAGCCGGAGCGAAATACAAAGGGGAATTTGAAGAAAGATTGAAAAGTGTGGTTAAGGAGGTCAGTACCAGCGACGGGGAGATCATCCTGTTCATTGATGAGATCCATACCTTGGTGGGTGCCGGCGGGGGTGATGGAGCCATGGATGCCGCCAATATCCTAAAACCGGCATTGGCCAGGGGTGAACTCAGGGCCATAGGCGCCACCACATTGGGTGAATACCAGAAATTCTTCGAAAAAGATAAGGCGCTGGAACGCCGTTTCCAGAAAGTGATGATCGATGAACCCAGTATTGAGGATGCCGTATCGATCCTGCGCGGACTGAAGGACCGGTATGAAACCTATCACCATGTACGTATTAAGGATGAAGCGATCATCGCAGCGGTGGAATTGTCGCAGCGTTATATCACCGATCGTTTTTTACCCGACAAGGCCATTGACCTTATTGATGAAAGCGCGGCCAAACTGCGTTTGGAAATGAATTCCATGCCGGAGGAACTCGATGAACTGGAGCGTAAGATCAGGCAACTGGAGATCGAACGGGAGGCCATCAAGCGGGAATCGGATGAACAGAAACTAAAGGAACTCAATACCGAGATATCTAACCTGGCGGTTCAACGGGATACGTTCAAGGCCAAATGGCAACAGGAAAAGGAGATCGTGGAAAAAGTACAGAATGCCAAGGCGGAGATCGAGAACCTCAAATTATCAGCTGAAAAGGCCGAAAGAGAGGGGGATTATGGCCGTGTAGCAGAGATCCGGTATGGGAAAGTACAGGAACAGGAGAAGATCATCGACACATTCACCAGGCAATTGTCAGAGAGCAGTGAAAAACGTCTTTTAAAGGAAGAAGTGGATGCGGAAGATATCGCTGAGAATGTAGCCAGGGCTACCGGTATTCCTGTGGCCAAGATGCTGCAGAGCGACCGGGAGAAATTGCTCAAACTGGAAGAAGAACTGCATCAAAGGGTGGTAGGGCAGGATGAGGCCATCGAAGCGGTCTCTGACGCCATAAGAAGGAGCAGGGCAGGCTTACAGGACCCCAAGAAGCCCATTGGGTCCTTTATTTTCCTGGGCACCACGGGGGTGGGTAAGACTGAACTGGCCAAGGCGCTGGCCAATTACTTGTTTGATGATGATAATATGATGACCCGGATCGATATGAGTGAATACCAGGAAAAGCACTCGGTAAGCAGGCTGGTAGGGGCTCCCCCGGGTTATGTGGGATATGAAGAAGGGGGCCAGTTGACCGAGGCGGTAAGGCGGAAACCTTATAGCGTTATACTGCTGGATGAGATTGAAAAGGCGCATCCTGATGTTTTTAACGTATTATTGCAGGTATTGGACGACGGAAGGCTAACCGATAATAAGGGTCGTATAGTTAATTTTAAGAATACGATCATCATTATGACCAGTAATATGGGGAGCCAGATCATCCAGGAGAACTTTGAAAATGTAACGGAAGGAAATAAGGAAGAAGTGGTTGACCGGACTAAGCAGGAGGTCATGGGATTGTTAAAACAGACCATACGCCCCGAGTTCCTGAACCGTATCGATGAAGTGATCATGTTCCAACCCCTTATGAAAAAGGAGATCAGGGGTATCATCAGGATCCAGCTCGACAACCTGAAAAAGATGGTATTACCGACGGGTATCGATCTTCAGTTCAGCGATTACGCACTGGATTTCCTTGCGGAGAATGGATATGATCCCCAATTTGGAGCCAGACCGCTGAAAAGGCTGATCCAGAAAGAGATCATCAACCAGTTGAGTAAACACATTCTCATTGGCGATATCGATAAGAACAGGCCCGTTCTCGTTGATGTATTTGATGGAACGGTGGTCTTCAGGAATGAAGTTCCCGAAACGGATAAACGAAAAACAATTAAACAATAATCAGGATACCAGGTAATTGATGGTATCATTTTTAACAGGCTGTTGATTCAACAGGTAAAAGACAATACAAATGGCAATGAAAGTTAAGGAAGTGGTCGAGATCATACCACCCAAGGATATTTTTGTAGGGAACCCGGATGCTTCCGTGACGCTGATGGAATTCGGCGAATATGAGAATGAGGATTGCGCCAAGGCTAATGAAGTAGTGAAAAAGCTGCTGGAAGAATTCGATGGCAAGATCAGGTTCCAGTTCCGTCATTTTCCGCTGACCCGCGTACACCAGCGTTCCATGAAGGCCGGTGAGGCTTCCATCGCGGCGGCCCAGGCAGGTAAGTTCTGGGAAATGCACAATATTCTTTTCGAAAACAGGCGCCAGCTGGGCATTACCAGCCTGAAACTGTATTCCAGGGAGGCCGGCATCAGCAATAAGCATTTCCTGGACGAACTGATCAATTCCACCTATGGCTGGCAGGTCAGGAACGACCTCAATGAAGGTATTGAGAAAGGGGTCAGGGATGTTCCCGCCTTTTTCATCAATGGGGAACCGGTTACCGGCAAACCCACTTTTGAGAACCTCAGCAAGGATATCACTTCGGCGCTGAAGAAAGCGAAGAAGAAAACAGTCGCCAAACAAAGGGCATAAAAAAAGTCCGGGTTTTTTACCCGGACTTTTTTTATCATACAATTAATTATTCCACATCGACCAGGTAGGTCATGAATTCTTTTCCATTGATGAAGAGGGTCATCGGGTAGCTGCTTTCCTCATCGAATTTACAGTCGAAATTGAGCGATCCTCCGCTGAAACTGAAACTGACATCCTTTGTCTTGATCTTTTTCTTCTCCCCGGTCTGCAGGGTGATTTTTGAAATGTCCACATTATTGTTCATCTTATAACTAAAACTGACGGGTTTACCCGGTTTTGCTTTGATCTTGCCGGACCGGGGACTGAAACTTTTCAGACCGGTCTCATAGGCCATGCTGCGAATCAGGGGCAGGTCATAGAAGTCTCCCTTATTCCTGGGGGCGCTGCCCAGTTTCCATGCGTCGTTATCCGGGTAATGATCCCAGTTGAACAAGGCTTTTTCGGTAAAGAAATAGCCGGTATTGAAATATTTGGTGAATACTTTCATTTCCGCGTCGGGGTAACCACTTCCCAGGGCGGCATCTACATAGAACCAGGTATCCGGACTTTCGCCCAGCTGCACTACGGCCCAGGAATGGTTGATGTCGGTGCTTTTTTCTCCGATCTGGTTGGGGTTGGTCTTGATGAATCCGTCAACGGTCAGGCAGCGGATATCGGCCGCGCTGCACATATCCTGGAGCAGACTGGCAAAACCGATCCCCACCGCTTTGCGGCTCTTCAATACTTCGGCAGGGGTGTTCTTGGCTAAATTGTTGGTACGTGCCGCTTTCACGTCATACGTAATATTCATCGCGATCCAGTCGAATATGGCCCTGACCCGGTCGATCTTATCGGGGAATTTCCGGCTCACCACATTATTGATGGTACCCATGCTCATGCTGTCGAGATTTCCGAGGCTTTTCACATATTCATCAATGGCTTTGAAATCCCTTCCATTGGTCTGTGCGGTCGAGGTCATAATGGTCATCTGTAAGGAAAACAGGATCACCAGGAAGTGTTTTATTCTCATGCGGCGAAATTACGTAACCATTGGTTAAAAAATACCCAAATGAGATATTGTGTGTTTACCGGTGCAAGGTTAGTTTGAATTATTCTAAGAGGTTCTGAGCTATTCGAATCGAAAGTGTCACCCTGAGCCTGTCGAAGGGACCCTGAGCTTGTCGAAGGGTCATTTAAAATCAAATAATGTGGCGGTGAACACCCCCCTTTCTCTTTTTTTTAAAATCGCTTTCCAGTTCCCGTTGTACCGGATCAGGGTGGGAACGAGGTAGGTTCCGAAATGCGTCAATTCCACTTCCATCCTGACTTTGAAGTCATAAACCAGGGCATCATAGCTCAGTGAATAATTGCGGGCGATCACTTCAAAGGTCCTGTCGTCGAACCAGGTGGTCATTTCATCGATCACCACATCATCCTTGTTTTCGGGTTTCACTTTTTGGGTAAATAGGATGCAGCTGGTATTGTTCCGGATATCCATATCGATGTCCATATCATATTTACCGGCCATGTCTTCGTCAAAGACGGCGGTCTTGCCGCTGATGAAGGGTAGACCGTTGATCTTTTTTCCCGGATTGAAGAACAGCATCTTGAGTTGTTCTTTCCTTTTTTCCATACCGCTTTTATCGGCGGTGCTGAATTCACGCCCGGTTACGATATTGTCTTCACCGCAAACCGAATCTTTGGTAAAGAAGAGCGACGCATACAGTTGCGCCGTGTAATAATTGAATTGACGGTTCTCATCATAAATATCGCCGGTGGCAGTTTCTTCAAGGGTCTCCATCCTCCGGCAACTGGCGGTCCTGAACTGCCTGGTTTTGCTGCGTAACCCGGCCCGTGCATCTCCATCACTGTCGTTCATCCGGATATCGTTGATGGCGCTGAATTCCAGGATACGCAGATTGCGGAAGGCTTTGTAGAAACTCGTGTCGTTCTTTATTCGTTCAATGAATAAGGGAATATTGAGTTTGTTGTTCACGATCACTTCACTAAGGGTGATGGGATGTCCGTCAACGTAATACAGGCTGTCGGGTCTTTTCTGGGCCCGGGCATTAAAAAAAAACAGCAGGGAAAAGAGCAGGAGTATGTTTTTTATGGACATGGCTGGATAGGGGATGAGGCATCACCGGAATACTATTCCTTACCCTTCGTTTTTTCGACACCCTGCATGGGTATAACCGGAAGCCTGGCCGGTACGGGAAGAACAGAGGGTTTCACCTCGTCGGTTGGAGCCGGTTTAGCCTGATCCATTTTAACCCCGGAAGAAGATTTTCCGACCGATTGTACTACCGGACTGACGCTCACTTTCGATGCGGATTCATCCGTTGAAGAGACCGGAGCGGCCAGCGGGGGTTTGGCTGCAGGGGCAGGTTGAACAGGCTGATTGTTTACGGAGACAACCTGGTTTTCAGCCTGTACTGTCCTGGTGGCAGGTAGTTCACTGACCGATGTACCCCGGGTATCTACTGGCTTAACTTTTACCGGTACAGGAGAAACGGTGTTCACGCTGCTATTCATATCCGCAGGCTGGCTCGTCGGTTTAACGGGATTTGCTTTAACTGTACCCACTGGTTTGTCATCAATGGATGATTGTCCGAAGGAAAGAACCGGAAGAATGAACAGTCCGGCAAAGAGCAATGGGCGAATGATTGTTATCATGAACATCTTTTTGAAGTGGCGGATACCGGTGGCTGCAAAAAAAAGCAGGTATGATCTTTCGACCATACCTGCAAATTAAAAACTATTTAGCAGAAAAGGAGGCTTATTCTTTGCCCTTGGTCTTTTCGTTGCTTTGCATCTGTACTGCTGGCAGTTTAACCGCTGCAGGCAGGGTAGAAGGTTTAACTTCTTCAGACTGGGTTGCTTTAGCGGCTTCCATTTTAACGCCAGATTCCATCAGGGCTGGTGTTGCAGGAGCTGTCACAGGTTGTGCAATTTCAACATTTGAACCGGCAGCCTCTGGCATGCGGATCAAAGGTTTTGCAGGAGCTGCGTTAGTCTGAACCGGCTTGGCCACTTCGATAGCGGCATTCTCAACAGGTTGAACAGCAGCTTTTGCAGTTGTGTTAAGGCTGGTGTTGGCTTTGTTGATCTCTTTTACCGGCTGGGCTTTTTCAACTTTTGGCTGAAGAACACTTCCGCTTTCTGGAGCCGGCTTAACGGTTGCTTTAGATGCTGAGGTCTGGATCAGGCTACCCTCGATCTCCAGTTTCTTGGCTGGTACCTTAGCGGCTTCAACCGGGGCAACACTGCCTGTGTTGTCAAGCTTCGCTGCCTTGTTGCTGGTGATGGCGGTTTGTTCCAGGCTTCCACCTGTTGTATTCAGCGGATTTGGTTTTTTAACTTCAGCAGGAGCGATGTCGGTGAGTGAAGATCCGGTTGTAGAGCTATAACCTACACGCTGGCTTTCAGATTTTCCATAAGCAGCGGGGTCAACATATTTTCCTTTCTGAGCACCGGTTTTCTCCTGTACTGCAGTGAAAGGATTCATCTTCATCCGGGCGTCATTACGAACACCTTTTACTTCCCAGCTAACTTTTACGTTAGGCTGGTTGGTGGCGATCTCAAATTTGTTATTGCTGATCTCTTTGCTGACCATGGCCTGGGCGAAAGTTCCACCGATCACGGTCAACTGGTAACGGAAATCCTTGTTGATGGCTTCAAAATACTCAGGAAGGCTTACCGTTGCTTTACCTGAAGCATCAGTTACCACGTTTCCGCTGTAAGAGTTCAATACTTCATTGCTTTCTACTGCAGCATGCATCAGGGTCTTGTTAGTTGGATCAAGCGGGTAGTCCATCGTGAAGGCTTTCACACCTAAAGCAGTGAAATCACCATTGACCCATACTTTACCCGTTGTATTGTCGATCCTCATCCTTTCGCCGCCGCCACCGAGTTCAAAGATCTGGTAGTCGTCAGTTGAGGGATTGTTGCGGGTATTCCACTGGTTTACACCGGCCTTTTGGAAACGGAGGGCGGCATCACCATTTTGTGCATCGATATCAATCACAGAGAAGGTTGAACTTGAACGGCTGCGGATACCGGTTGCACCACCATG
The DNA here is from genome assembly GCA_016721725.1 of Chitinophagaceae bacterium. Classification (GTDB taxonomy): domain Bacteria; phylum Bacteroidota; class Bacteroidia; order Chitinophagales; family Chitinophagaceae; genus Ferruginibacter. The sequence goes on from JADKHN010000001.1 coordinate 1,935,005, forward strand.
TAATACGTCCAATTTATAAGCTGGAGCAACAGTTTGACCGATACCTACATTACCGGTACCATCCTGGATCACCATGCGGCTTCCGCCACCACCGAGTTCAAAGATCTCGAGGTAATCATCGGCGGGCCTGTTACGGATGTTCCACTGATTAACACCCGCTTTCGCAAAACGAAGGGCGGCATCACCACTGGCGGCATCAATATCAACAACTGAGAAACTACCACTTGAACGGCTGCGGATACCCGTTGCGCCACCGTGCAAAACGTCTAATTTATAAGTGGGATTGGTTGTTTCACCGATACCAACGTTACCGGTACCATCCTGGATCACCATGCGGCTTCCGCCACCACCCAATTCAAAGATCTCATAATAATCATCTGCGGGGCGGTTACGGGTATTCCACTGACCAACACCGGCCTTCTGGAAACGAAGGGCTGCATCACCAGTGGCTGCATCGATATCAACAACGGAGAAGCTGGAGCTTGAACGGCTGCGGATACCGGTAGAACCACCATGTAATACGTCTAATTTATAAGTGGGATTTGTGGTTTCACCGATACCTACGTTACCGGTAGCGTCCTGGATCACCATACGGCTTCCGCCGCCACCGAGTTCAAAGATCTCGAGGTAATCATCGGCGGGCCTGTTGCGCATATTCCACTGGCCGGCTCCTGCTTTTTGGAAACGCAGGGCGGCATCACCATTGTCGGCGTCAATATCCACAACAGAGAAACTAGCTGTGGAACGGCTACGGATACCCGTTGCGCCGCCGTGTTCAACATCCAGCCTGTATGAAGGAGATACGGTAGCGCCGATACCTACGTTACCGGTACCGTCCTGGATCACCATACGGCTTCCGCCGCCACCCATTTCAAAGAATTCGAGATAATTATCAGCCGGGCGGTTACGCATGTTCCACTGGGCGACACCGTTATTCAGCATGCGAAAAGCGGCATCACCGTTGGCGGCGTCGTTATCAATTGAAGTCCAGCTGAGGGTCGATTTATTACGGACCCCGTCATTGCCATCATTGGAAATATCCAAACGGTAAGTTGGAGCATTATTTGAAATACCTACATTACCGGTTATATTCGCGATCACCATCCTGTTCTGAGCGGTCTTGAAGTCATAGAAACTCAGGCCCCCAAACAAACCACCACCCATATGCCAGTCACCCACGCCGTTATTATAGAGCCTGAGCGCTTCATCACCATTGGCGGCATCGATATCGATGGCTGACCAGGATGCTGAAGACCTGCTGCGGATTCCGGCAGCAGCTCCCGGGTGTACAACGTCCAAACGATTGGCCGGAGTCGTTGTTCCGATACCCATGAAGGTTCCGTTATCAAACAGTAAAGAGTTGCCGAGGTTGGTTCCGTTGGGCGTCCATTTGGGAACAAAGTTCAATGTGCCTGAACCGGTAACGATACCCACGGCTGCGGGATCTTTCCAGGTGGCATTGCCCACGGCATCGGAAGCAAGGATCCTGTTATTGGCCTCACTGATGCCGGTCAATTGCAGTTTGCCTGCAGTTTGCAGGGCATAACCCGTACCAAAGGCCTGGCCAATAATGGCCGTACCGGTATTCAACGAAGCGCCTACTACACCGGTTCCGGTATAAGTAAGACCCGCTACACCAAATTGGGTTTCGCTGGTACCTTGTACACCATTACCCGTACTGGCGATACCAGTGATGGATGTTGGAACACCTGTCCATAAGAAGGTATTGGCGGAGATGGTGGATCCCCTTAAGCCAAAAATGGTTGAGTTTCCAAACCCGGTGGAACTGAGGTTGTCATTTCTGTTCCAGTTCATGATATTGATATTGGCCGCATTGGAGTTGAAGAACTGTGAAGTCCTTCCGGTTCCGGTATTGGTTGCATTATACACCACACCTGAACCGCTTGTACTGGAATTGGTTACAAAGCCATTACCTGAAGTGCTGGCGGTCAATACCGTGTTGTTGTTTCCGCCTGCGAGAGAAAAGTTAGCTGCAGGTCCGTTAAGACTGGTACCGGAAACACCCGTACCCGTACCTAAGGAGATACCATTTACACCGATACCGGTAATGGTAGCGCCACCAACACCGGTGAAGCTGTTACTGGTTCCGAGAGCACCAAATCCATTGTCACTTTCCAGGTGACCACCGATCTTCACCGTGGCCGCGATACCGCTGGTACCATTGATACCATGAACAGCAGCTACATTAGCATTTGTTGAAGCGGTCGTTGCCGTAAGGGCGTCAGCAGTACTGCCGGTATTGGTCGCATTGAAGAAACCCGCGCGGCCCAGACCAGCCTGGTTAGACTGTAAGTTGTTGGCGGTGTTTGCAGCATTGCTTTGAACAAAAAGACCTGCACCGGATGCACCGGTGGTGGTAGCGCGTAAAGCCCAGGCAGTACTGGTTGTACCGTTGGTCTGGGCTTCCAGGGCGGAATTGGTGTTGGCAGCATTGGTGGTTTGGAACCAACCTGCGCGGCCTCCGCCTGAATTGCTCGAGTTAACACCTTCGCCATTACCATTGGTTTGAGCAACGATGGTGGCTGCGGTATTAGCGCTGTTCGTATTTTGGAAAAATCCGGAATTATTTGTTGTAGAATTACCATATACACCCACACCTGTATTGGCGCTGCCATAGATGCCGAAACCACTGGTGGTTGCACCATAGACACCAATACCGGCGGGAGTTGTACCATAAACACCCCATCCACTGCCGTTTTGAGAACCGGTAACACCGATACCCAGACCGCCGGTGCCATTGTTAACACCTTTCAGGGCAGAAGAAAAACCTCCCGGACTGGAAGATGACATGGTTCCCTGAACGGCAACCGCGTTGGCGTCATTACTGGCGCTGGTTCCCTGTAGGGCTCCAAGGATACCGGTCGTAGCCGAATTGGTCATTCCGATCATGGTATTCGTAGGCACGCTCTGCGTCCTTAAGAAAGGGATCAGGATGGTCGGGTTGGGGTACGTGCCGGTGAGGTCACCGCCAGCTGGCCCAACCGGAGCACCGGCTGATGCGTATAAGGAATAAGGAACGCTCAGCATTTGCGTGGAACCTACATTGACGTAGCTGGAACCACCATTGGGATCCAGTTCAACCTGTAAGAATTTGGTTCCGCTGCCTGCACCGAACGCGGTCCAGTTCACACCGGCGATCGTACCTACGGTGCTTGTGGCACCGGGTCCGCCTACCTGAACATTGAACAGGCCGAAAGCATTGGTCAGTACTGTCCTGGTCTCCTGGTACACCAAGGTACCGGATGAACTTCCGGACAGAATGCTCAAACGCAACCCGATCGATTGGTTGGGCAGTACATTACCTGCGGCATTACGTGCAACTCCCTGGTAGTTGAGCAAATTGGGAGCTTGCGCCATCGCAAGTAACGTAACAACAAAGCTTGTTATCGTTAATAAAATCTTTTTCATGTTTAAGATAGTTTTAGTTTTTGTAGTATTTGATATGGTATGGTTCAACAAGTTTTTATGATCGGATTACCGGATCTTGATGACTTTGAACGTGCCTTTCTTCAGCACGGAAGTTCCGATCGCTGGCCTGAGCTGGATGTCCAGGAAATAAGTACCGGAGGCATAGGCCCCGAATGACCATTTCTCGATACGGCCAGGGTTGGTGTAAGCGAATTCTTTGCGGCCATAGAAGGTTCCGGCGGCGTCAAAGAGGTTGATGGTCATCCAACCGAGGTGTTTGGTGAAGATGTCAATTTCCAACATGTCCCTTGTCGGGTTAGGAAGCACTTTGATCTCGTCTGGGTCCCATCCACCGGTGTTGTTAACCGTAGCCGGGTTGTGTGTTCCGGGCTGAAGTACACCGTTGGTTACGATATTACTACCCGGGACAGACATCGTTTCAATGGCGATGGCTTCTCCAAAACTCCATTCAAAACGGTAGAAGGTGTACATATTCGTACCCCCCGTCACGTTCAGAATAGAAGGCGTAACACTTTGTGAAATGGAAGCTAACGAGAAAAAAATACCTGCAGTAAGAAACAAAAGTCGTACTTTTCTCATAAGCGGTGTTTAAATGGTGATTTGGTAAATTCCAACACTAATGTATAATCTATTTCCGATATAAACAATACTAATTCAAGGTATTTCATTATTTTTTTATTAACTGTTATTTGTGGGTAAAAAGGGCTTGTTTGGCTCAAAAAAACAGGCGTTTTCACCCTGGCCGATTTGTATTTTCAGCAAATTTCGGTTAATGGTAAGGGTGGGGTTGTTATTTTGGGAAAACCATCCGGTAATCTACCTTGATCTTTCCCCTGGATATGTCATCCAGTTTGCGTTTCAATAACTTACGTTTCAGGGGCTTGAGGTGGTCTATGAACAGCCGGCCTTCAATATGGTCATATTCGTGCAGGATGACCCGGGCGGTCAGACCGTTAAAGGTCCGGGTTTGGGGTAGAAATAGCTCATCCAGGTATTCGAGCGTCACCTGCTCTTCCCGATTGACATCCTCCCGGATCTTGGGAATGCTCAGGCACCCTTCATTGTAGGCCCATTCCTTGCCCGACAATTCCCGGATATGGGCGTTGATGAAAACTCCCCGGTATCCCGGTTCATCGGGGTATTGGCCTTTTTCCTCCTCCTCCTGGTGGTTGAAGATCTGTTCGCTGTCGATCGTGAATAACCGGATGGGCATGTTGACCTGAGGAGCCGCCAATCCAACCCCATTGCTGTTATACATCGTCTCCCACATATCGGCGATGAGTTTTTCGAGCCCGGGGTATTCCGGACCGATATCTTCGCAAACCTTACGCAGGACCGGAGAGCCATATGCAACGATGGGTAGGATCATTGGTTGTCTTATGTTAAAGGTTAAGGTTTATTGAATATTGGATATTGAATATTTGAATTATTTTACTGCAAAAATAACGGATATCAGGATACCTTCCAATCCTGTTAACCGGTAGCGGATTGCAGGTATTCCTGCAGCATGATCGTGGCGGCGATCTCATCCACGAGCCCTTTATTGCGGCGGTCTTTTTTCTTCATGCCCATTTCCAGCATGGCGTCTTTGGCCATTTTGGAAGTATTCCGTTCGTCGACCGCCTTAAGCGGCATCTCCGGGAATTCCTTCCGGATCCTTTTAATGGCGGCTTCAGCGAGGGGGGTGCCATGGGTATCCGACTCATCCCAGTTCTTGGGCAAACCGATGATGATCAGTTCCACAGTTTCAGCCTTCAGGTATTTTTTAAGAAAGGGGATCAGTTCCCGGGATTCGATCGTGGTCAATCCCGTTGCAATGATCTGTAAAGGATCGGTAACGGCCAGACCCGTTCTTTTTCCACCGTAATCTATTGCAAGGATCCTGGGCATGAGAAATTTTAGATTTTAGATTTTAGATTTAAGATTTAAGATTTAAGATTTAAGATTTAAGATTTAAGATTTAAGATTTAAGATTTAAAAAATGCAATCGTTAAAGATACGGCTCATCCGGGATTCAGGAACAGATCCATGATCACAAAAACGGCGAAGATCACCGAGGCGATGCCATTGGTGGTGAAGAAAGCCATGTTCACTTTACTCAGGTCTTTCGGTTTCACCAACAGGTGCTGGTAGATCAGGAGACCACAGAAAAACACCGCGCCCATCCAGTACCAGATCCCAAAATGGCCAAGCAGTCCCGCACTGATGACGGCGCCAGCGGAAAGAACATGCAGTAATTCGGAGATCCTCAGCGCCTTCGTTCCGCCAACCGAAGCCGGGATGGAATGTAAGCGGTTGGCTTTATCGAACGATTCATCCTGTAATGCATAGATGATGTCAAATCCACTGACCCAGCATAGTACGGCGATTGAAAACAAAACAGGAAGCAGGGAAAAATAACCCGTGATGGCCAGGTAGGCTCCAATCGGAGCAAGACTCAATCCCAGTCCGAGTACCAGGTGGCACAAGAACGTAAATCGTTTGGTGTAGCTGTAGAACAAGATCACGAATAGCGCCACAGGAGATAAAAGGAAACAAACCTTATTGATGAAGAAACTACTGGCCATGAACAAGACGCTATTGATCACGGTAAAGAACAGGACACTCCTGGGATTCAGGACCCCGGCGGGGATCTCGCGGACAGCCGTGCGGGGATTCCGGGCATCGAAACTGGCGTCCAGGTAACGGTTGAAGGCCATAGCCGAGGAACGGGCGAAGATCATACAAAGGATCACCAGGACAAATCGGATCAGGTAGTATTCTTTTTCACCGATGGCCTTGAATTCAAGGTCCGGCATTTCGAACCGCCCCCATTTCGTATCGATGGATTCCTCAAGGGAAAAATAGCCCAGGAAAAAACCGATCAGTGCAAAGGGCATGGCAAAGATCGTGTGGGAGAATTTTATTAAACTGAGATAGTTTTTTACTTTGGTCAAGGAGGAATTATTTTAGAAAAGAAAATGGCAATAAATTGAAAAGTGATTAAGTGATTAAGTCATTAGGTCATTAGGTCATTGGGTCAATGAGTTGTTTTCACTGTTTGGAATCCGGGTTCTGACGATCTCCCAGAGTACCACACCGGCCGCAGTGGCGATATTCAGGGAATGTTTCATGCCCAATTGGGGGATCTCGATGCATCCGTCACAAAGGCCGATCGTTTCCTGTTCCACGCCGGTCACTTCATTTCCGAAAATGACGGCTATTTTTCCGATTTCGTTGAAATTCACCTGTTGAAGATGCCGGCTGTTCACCGCCTGTTCAATGGCAAATATCTTATATCCCTGGTTTCGCAAGGATTCGATGGCGGCGGCGGCATTGGGATAATGCTCCCAGTCTACGGAATCCTCCGCGCCCAATGCGGTCTTTTTGATCTCCTTGTGCGGGGGTTTGCCCGTATAACCGGTCAGGTAAATGGCTTGCAATAAAAACGCGTCGGCGGTCCGGAAGACACTCCCCACATTATAGGCGCTCCGGATATTCTCCAGCACGGCGATCACCGGATTCTTATCAGACTGCCTGAACTCATCCACCGTCTTTCGGTTGAGTTCTTCCATAGATAACTTTTTATGGGTTGCCAACGGAGATTGCTGTTGAAGGATGAATGAATAGCCTGATCGATCATTCCGGCGCTATGATCCGCATTGAATGGAATTGGGCAGCTCATGAACCGCTCGTTCTTCCATCCCGGATATGGATCAGATCATTTCACTTTGTAATAAAGGATTTTTTATGGCGTCCTTTTTTTCAGCGAAGGCCTTGGCCGCTTTGATAAAATGTACGAAGACCGGGTGCGGATTCTCCACTGTGCTCTTTAATTCGGGATGATATTGCACCCCGATGAAAAAGGGATGATTGGTCAGTTCGATGATCTCCACCAGGCCGTTATCCGGGTTTTTCCCGCTGGGTACCATGCCTGCATTTTCAAAATCGCTGATATAGGCATTGTTGAACTCCCAGCGGTGACGGTGCCGTTCACTGATGTGCCCGCTTGCATAAATGGTATGTGCCAGGGTGCCTTCGCGGATATCGCAGGGATAGGCGCCCAAACGCATGGTGCCGCCTTTGGCCGTGACCTTTTTCTGCTCTTCCATGAGATCGATGACGGGATGCGTCGTTTCTTTTACCATTTCAGTGGAATGAGCATCTTTCCAACCCAGTACATTCCGGGCGAATTCGATCACCGCCATCTGCATGCCAAGGCAGATGCCAAAGAACGGCAGGTTGTTCTCCCGGGCGTATTTCACGGCGATGATCTTGCCTTCCACACCGCGGTTGCCGAATCCCGGGGCCACCAACAGGCCATCGAGTTTGTTGAGCTTTTCCGCGACATTGTCTTCCGTGATGGTCTCACTGTGAACATCCAGCACCTGCACCTTGCATTCATTGATGGCACCAGCATGGATGAATGATTCCAGTATCGATTTGTAGGCATCCTGCAATTCGATGTATTTGCCGATCAGGCCGATGGTCACTTTATTCTTGGGGTATTTGAGTTTGTCGAGAAAGAGTTTCCATTTATCCAGTTCGGGCGCGGCATAACCATTGATGTGCAGTTTTTTCAGGACGATCACATCCAGGCCTTCCTGCAGCATTTTTAGCGGTACTTCATAGATGCTGCTGGCATCCATGGCCTCGATAACGGCTTCGGGTTTGACATTGCAGAACAAGGCGATCTTCTTCTTCAGGTCGTTGCTCAGGGGCTCTTCCGTGCGGCATACGATCACATCAGGATGAACGCCTTCACTGCTGAGCATTTTCACGCTGTGTTGTGTGGGTTTGGTCTTGAGTTCCTTGGCCGCACGCAGGTAGGGGATCAGGGTGAGGTGGACCACCATGCAATCCTCTTCCGGCATTTCCCATTGCAACTGGCGAACGGCTTCCACGAAGGGGAGGCTTTCGATGTCGCCGACCGTGCCGCCGAGTTCGGTGATGATGATGTCGTATTTATTTTCCTTGTTCAGCAGGAGCATCCTTCTTTTGATCTCATCAGTGATGTGCGGGATCACCTGGACGGTCTTGCCCAGGTAGGCTCCTTCTCTTTCCTTGTTGATAACGGTCTGGTATATACGCCCCGTGGTCACGTTGTTGGCCTGGGAAGTGGGCGTGTTCAGGAAGCGTTCGTAATGGCCCAGGTCAAGATCGGTCTCCGCGCCGTCGTCGGTCACAAAACATTCCCCGTGTTCATAAGGGTTGAGCGTGCCGGGATCAACGTTGATATAGGGATCGAATTTCTGGATGGTGACCTTCAGTCCGCGGCTCTGAAGCAGTTTGGCGAGCGAAGCGGCAATGATGCCCTTGCCCAGGGAAGAGGTAACGCCACCGGTGACGAAAATGTACTTAGCCATAAAAAATAATTTACCGGGCGGCGTATTTACCATCCGGGGATTTAAAGTGTATGACCAGAAAAATTTTGGATAAATTCTTAGAGGTCATGCAAAGATAGGATGAATATTCGGGAGCAGGAAATCCGCTTGTCGTTTTTGTGGATAATTTCTCCTTACCCCTTTACGATCTTGTTGAAACTGGCGGCTATTCCCCGGATCAGGGAGGAACTGAAGCCCTGGTGTTCCATTTCGTTCAACCCGGCGATGGTACATCCTTTGGGCGTGGTCACCTTGTCTATTTCCTGTTCGGGATGGCTGCCTTTCCGGAGGAGCAGTTCGGCTGCTCCTTTTACGGTCTGCGCGGCGATCAGGCTGGCCGTCTTGGCGTCAAAGCCGATCTCAATGCCCCCCTGGATATTGGCGCGGATATAGCGCATGGCATAAGCTGTTCCGCAGGCTCCCAGTACAGTGGCTGCATCCATCAGTTTCTCGTCGATCAGTTCCACTTTCCCCAAGGTGGAAAAAAGGGCCTTCACCTGGTTGACCTGTTCTTCGGTGGCATGGGTATGGCTCAGGCAGGTCATGCTTTCCCGGATGGCGATCGCCGTATTGGGCATGGCCCTGAACAAGGGTATTTTTTTTCCAATGACCTGCTGTATCTCGTTGATGAGAATGCCGGTAACCACAGAGACCAGGATCTGTTTCGGACCGATGACCTTCCTGAAACTGTCCAGTACTTCCTTTACCTGGAATGGTTTCACCGCGAGTATCACCAATCCGCATTGCTTGACGGCCGCTGCATTATCGGAGCTGACCCGAACCCCTTTATCCTTCAGGTGACCCAGTGTAGCTGTATTTCTTTTGGTGATGGTGATGTCTTTTGCAGGGCAGTATCCGCTGATCATTAATCCTTCCGCGATGGCCGTGCCCAGGTTACCGCCACCAATGATGGCAATCTTTTTATTCATGGGGAATGGTTTAATAGTAATGGTGAGGCGCCAGGTATTGTCGTACATAATTTTCCACGCCTTCATCGAGGGTATAGAAAGGTTTTTGATAACCCGCTTTTTTCAGTTTGCCCATATCGGCCTCGGTGAAGTACTGGTATTTGTCGCGGATGTCTTCGGGGATATCGATATAGGATATACGCGGGGGGAGGTCTAGTCCGGCAAAGGTCGCCCTGACCAGGTCATTGAAACTCCGGGCGATCCCGGTACCCAGATTATAAATGGCGGATGCCGGCCGGTGTTCCCCGTCTGTACCGCTCCAGGCGGTCATCAGCCAGTGACAAACACTGATCACATCCATGACGTATATGAAATCACGCAGTTGTTCCCCGTCCTTAAAGTCAGGGCGGTGTGAACGGAACAGTTTCACTTCACCGTTCTGCCTGATCTGGTTGAAAGCGTGAAAGATGACGCTGGCCATCCTGCCCTTATGGTATTCGTTCGGACCGTAGACATTGAAGAATTTCAGTCCGGCCCAGAAAGGAGGACGGGTTTCCTGGTGAAGCGCCCATTTGTCGAACTCATTTTTGGATATGCCATAGGGATTGAGCGGTTTCAGTTGTTCTGTCAGCGAATGATCATCGACATAGCCAAGTTCGCCTGAACCATAGGTCGCTGCCGAAGAAGCGTAAACCAGGGGTACGTTATTGATGCAACAATACTGCCAGACCTGTTGTGAGTATTCCACATTGAGATGCTGGTGGATGGCGTAATTGAATTCAGTCGTGTCTGTCCTGGCCCCCAGGTGAAAGACGAATCGCACCTCGGGTTTCTCCTGCTGCAGCCATTCGAAAAAAAACTCCCGTTCCACCCTGGACTTATATTTCTTGTTCCGGAGATTGTCTTCTTTTTCCGGGTGGGTGAATTCATCAACCAGGATGAGGTTTTCATAGCCCTCCCGGTTCAGGTATCCCACCATGCAACTGCCGATGAACCCGGCCGCGCCCGTTACCACGATGATCGAATCTTTGTTCATTTTTATTATAAAGCGGCAAGTGCGTGCTCGCTGTCGTGCCCGGATAATAATTGCCCGATGGCGTTATCATATTTTTCTTTCCAGGAGGAGATCTGCCCCCAATCCTTCCCGTTGATACTGATCTTGCCGGTCGTGACCTGGCCCAGGTAGGTGGCGGTCATTTCCATTTTTTCGAGCAGCATGTTGAAGTCGTTCCGGTCTTCCTTGGCAACGGTGACCACCACCCGGCTTTGGGCTTCGCCGAACCACCAGGCGTCCTCCCGGATACCGGTGGCTGCCGGGTCGGCTTTCACCTCAAAGCCGAGGTTACGGTTGAAACAACTTTCCATCAGGGTGATGAACAGGCCGCCTTCACTGACATCATGCGCAGAACGGATCAGTTTTTTCCCGATCATTTTTTCGATCTCGTGCTGAAGTTCCCATTCTTCCCGGAGATCGAAATAAGGGGCGGGGGAATATTCAACGCCGAGGATCTTGTGCAGGTATTCGGAGGAATGGATATCATTCCGGGGATTGCCGATCAGGTAGATCTCATCGGCCTCCTGTTTGAAATCCAGGGTCATTTTGTCGTCCGCGTTTTCCAGTAATCCCACCATGCCGATCGTAGGGGTGGGGTAGACAGGCCCATCCGGCCCCTGGTTATAGAAGCTGACATTACCCCCGGTGACCGGCGTATCGAATTGGATACAAGCCTCGCCCATGCCTTTTATAGCGTGAACGAACTGGTAATAGACCTCGGGGTCGTAGGGGTTGCCGAAATTCAGGCAATTGGTGACACCCAGCGGTTTGCCCCCGCTGCAGACAATATTGCGGGCCGCTTCCGCTACGGCGATCATGGCGCCTTTATAAGGATCGGCCATCACGTAACGGCTGTTGCAATCGGTAGTGAGCGCCAGCGCTTTGCGGGTGGGCTTTGCGATCACGATCGCTGCATCGCTGGGCGCATTGGTGCTGGCGTTGCCGGTGCCCACCATGCTGTCGTATTGAACATAGATCCAGCGTTTGCTGGCGATATTGGGTATCTGTATGAGTTGCTCCGCGATCGGTTGTAGATCTTCCGGAACGGGAATTGAACCCGCATCAAAGGATCTGATCTTTTCAAAATAAGCGGGCTCCCTATACTCACGGTCGTATTGGGGTGCGCCTCCGCCCAAGACCAGTTCCTCAGCAGGCAGGGATGCTTCCAGGGTCCCGTTCATGTAAAAATTGAGCATGCCGTCGTCAGTCACTTCACCGATCTCGCTGCAGGGTAGATCCCATCTGGCGAAGACATCGATGACCATTTGTTCTTTTCCTTTTTCAGCCACCAGCAACATCCTTTCCTGGCTTTCACTGAGCAGCAGTTCCCAGGCTTTCATATCCTTTTGCCGGGTAGGCACTTTATCGAGGTCGATGCGCATACCCGACTTTCCTTTCGCGCTCATTTCGGAAGTGGAACAGATGATGCCGGCCGCACCCATGTCCTGCATGCCGACAACGGCGCCGGTCTTGATGACCTCGAGGCAGGCTTCGAGTAATTTCTTCTCCTGGAAAGGATCTCCTACCTGTACCGCGGGCAGATCTTCTGCGCTGTCGGCGGTGATATCGGCCGAGGCGAAACTGGCGCCGCCGATACCGTCCTTGCCCGTGGCGCTGCCGACAAAGAAAACGGGATTGCCTTTTCCTTCGGCGGTTGCCGAAACGGTTTCGCCGTTCTTCAAAATGCCCACACTCATGGCATTCACTAACGGGTTCGTATGATAGCAATTCTCAAAATACACTTCGCCGCCTACGGTGGGTACGCCAAAGCAATTGCCATAATGGCCGATGCCGTGTACAACGCCCGCCAGCAGGTGTTGCGTCTTCGCTTCGGAAAGGTTACCGAAGCGCAGGGAATTGAGGGAGGCGATGGGCCTGGCGCCCATGGTGAAAATGTCGCGGTTGATGCCGCCTACTCCCGTCGCCGCTCCCTGGAAGGGTTCGATGGCGGAGGGATGGTTATGCGATTCGATCTTGAATACCACGCCGAATCCGTCTCCGATGTCCATCAGTCCGGCATTTTCTTCACCTGCTTTCACCAGCATCTTCTTCCCATCACGGGGCAGGGTCTTCAACCACTTGATGGAGTTCTTATAACTGCAATGTTCGCTCCACATGGCGCTGAAACAGCACAATTCGTTGAAGTTGGGGGTACGGCCGAGTTTTTGTTTGATGAGTTCGAATTCTTCCGCGGTGATCCGCAATTGCTCGGCTGTTTTAACGGTGATTTCCATATTGTTGAAGCAGAAAAGATTTGAAAGGGCAAAGGTAAGGTCTGCCGTTCTTTTATGCAGAACAGCCGAGCAAATATTTTAACTATCTTCCCACACCGAAACCTTGAATCTTGAGTTACCTGCTGTTCATCTTCTATTTAATCGTACTGGGCTGGATGGTGCCGAGGTTCTCTTTTATCAGGAGATCCGGACTCAGTAGCCGGATGATCCTGGGTCTGTTTGTATTGAAGGTCACGGCCGGCCTGGTCATCGGCTGGTTTTCCCTGCATTATTATCATGCCGGCAATGATTACTGGGATGTGAACCGGGAGGGTTGGAAAGAAACCCAGTTATTGTTCCGTGATCCCGGGGAATATGTGCGTAATTTTTTCCGGTCGGGGTATACACATGGATACTCCAGATTATTCGATTCCTTTCAGTCTTTCTGGAACGACCTGAAGAATAACCTGGTCATCAAGCTGTTGTCCCTGTTCAACCTGCTGAGCGGCGGGGATTATTACATCAACAGCCTTTTTTTCAATGCCCTGATCTTTATAGGGCATGTCGGCCTTTACCGTCTTTTCGTTGATCGTTACCCGGGCAGGCAATGGCCCGTGATCATCGGTTGCTTTCTGTTGCCCTCAACGCTTTATTTTACCTCCGGCATCCAAAAAGACGGGATCGTCTTTCTGTTACTGGCGCTGCTGATCTACGGGGTTTACTTTTATATTCAGCAGCGAAGATCCGGCTTCTGGAGGATACTGGCCTTTCTCACCGGACTGGCCTTCCTGTTCCTGATGCGCAGTTATGTCTTATTGCTTTTCGTACCGGCGCTGATCGCCTGGTTGCTCGCCCGGCGATTACCCTGGCGGCCCCGGATCAGTTTTGCCGGTCTGTATCTTATGGGGATCGTTCTTTTTTTCAGTCTTCCCTCTTTTTTCCCTCCGATCGATCCGCCGGCGATCGTCGTCCAGAAGCAGGCTGATTTCAGGGGACTCCCGGGAGCGACAACATCCCTTGAACTGGATAGCCTCAGGCCTTCGTTCAATAGCTTCATCCGGGTGGCTCCCCGGGCGATGAACCATGTCCTTTTGAGGCCTTACCCGGCCGAACTGCCTTCCCCGATCTTATTGCCCATGAATGTGGAATTGGTGGCCTATCAATTGTTGTTCCTGCTTTTTTTGTTCTTCCCGGGGAAAAGGGATTCGCCCGACCGCGGTGCCCTGACCTCTTTCCTGCTTTGTTTCTCTTTTTCGGTTTTGCTTTTTATCGGGTACATCGCCCCGAACCTGGGTTCCCTGGTCAGGTACAGGAGCCTTTATCTCCCCCTGCTCATCACTCCATTACTCTGCTCGGTAAACTGGAAAAGGGTTGGGCAGCTAATCAAATAATAATATAAAATATGTGAATTATTTTTGCACAATTTCTCAAATTGTGAGCAAGTGCATTGAAATAATCTTGTTTTAGAATCAAAAATTTCCTTTTTTTGTGCCTTAAATTTAAAAAATCATGCAATCTTTAAGATTTAATGCCATTGATAATCTGATCAGCAATCCGGTAGAGGTGAAGGTGGAAGGCTCTTCCAAGATCACCGCCATTTTCAATGAGAACGTGTTTACCCAACAGGTTGCCCGTAAATACCTGAGCGATGAGGCCTTTAAAAGCCTGATCGCATCCATTCGCGGGGGAAAGAAGATCGACCGAAGCATGGGAAACCAGATCGCCAACGGGCTCAGGGCCTGGGCGGAAAGCAAGGGGGTGACCCATTTCACCCATTGGTTCCAGCCCCTTACCGGCTTATCCGCGGAGAAGCATGACTCCTTCTTCACCCTGAAATCCGACGGTACTCCCATCGAGGAATTCGAAGGCGCCGCCCTGATCCAACAGGAACCCGACGCGTCTTCCTTTCCGAGCGGCGGATTAAGGGCCACTTTCGAGGCCCGCGGTTATACGGCCTGGGATCCTTCCTCCCCGGCATTCATCATGGAGATCGGGCAGGGAAAGACCTTATGCATACCCACCATCTTTGTTTCCTATACCGGCGAATCACTGGATGCCAAAACCCCCCTGCTGAAGGCCGTCGTGGCTCTCGACAAGGCGGCGGTTGACGTCTGCCAGTATTTTGATAAGAACATCACCAAAGTGACAGCCACCCTGGGATGGGAGCAGGAATATTTCGTTGTGGATGCCGGACTGGCCAATGCCAGGCCCGACCTCATCCTCACCGGCCGTACCGTATTCGGGCATGCGCCGGCCAAGGGGCAGCAGCTGGAAGACCATTATTTCGGCGCCATACCCGAACGCGTATACGCCTTTATGCGCGACTTTGAACACGAATCCTATAAACTGGGGATACCCATCCGCACCCGCCACAACGAAGTGGCGCCGGCACAGTTCGAATGCGCCCCCATCTTCGAGGAGATCAACCTGGCGGTCGATCACAATACCCTGCTGATGGATGTCATGGAGCGTGTGGCCAAAAGGCATAGCCTCAAGGTGCTCCTCCACGAGAAACCTTTTGCCGGCATCAACGGAAGCGGAAAGCACAACAACTGGAGCATGGCCACCGATACCGGTGTGAACCTGCTGGCGCCGGGCAAAACGCCCAAGACCAACCTGATGTTCCTCGCTTTCTTCGTGAATACCATCAAGGCCGTACACGATTACGCCGACCTGCTCAGGGCCTCGATAGCCAGCGCCGGGAACGATCACCGCCTGGGCGCGAACGAAGCCCCGCCAGCGATCATTTCCATCTTCATCGGTAAATACCTCAGCGAAGTGCTGAAACAGGTGGAAAGCCGCGTTTCGGGTAAGTTCGACGAGCAGGATGAAGCCATGCTGAAACTGGACATCCATAAGAGCATCCCGGAACTGATGCTCGACAATACCGACCGGAACCGCACTTCCCCCTTCGCCTTCACGGGAAATAAATTCGAATTCCGCGCTGTAGGTTCCTCAGCCAACTGCGCCAACGCCATGACCACCCTGAACACCATCATGGCCGAGACGCTCAAACATTTCAAGATCGAAGTGGACGGCCTGATCGAAAAAGGGGAAAAGAAGGAAGTGGCCATCATGCAGGTGATCCAGAAATATATCGTGGACAGCAAGAACGTACTCTTCGAAGGCGATGGCTACAGCGATGAATGGGAGAAGGAAGCCGCACGCCGCGGACTGCCCAATGTGAAGACCACGCCCTTGTCGCTCGATGCCTATATTACCGAAAAGAACAAGAAACTCTTTCACGGTAACGAGATCTATAATCATGCAGAGCTGGAGGCCCGCCACGAGATCATGCTCGAAGCCTATATCAAGAAAGTGCAGATCGAGGCCAGGGTCATGGGCGACCTGGCCACCACGTTCATCCTGCCTTCGGCCATCAAATACCAGAATGTGCTGCTCACCAATATCAAGGGCTTGAAGGAAACCGGTCTATCTCCGGCCACCTATGCCAACCAATTGCAAGTACTTGAAAAGATCAGCGAGCACGTGAATATGGTCAGCGACAACGTGGAAAAGATGATCGAGGAGCGAAAATCAGCCAATGAGATCAGCGATACCCGCGCCAAGGCCATCGCCTACTGCGATAAGGTGAAAGGCAAGTACTTCGATATCATCCGTTACCACGTGGATAAGCTGGAATTATTAGTGGATGACAGTTATTGGCTGCTCCCCAAATACCGCGAAATTTTATTCCTGCGTTAACCAAAATAGCTACCGTAGTCGAAAGACTACGGTAGTTTTACCAATACATCCACCGGCTAAAGGTCTTTTCCCGACTGATCAGTATACCAATTGGATTCAATTCCACCTAAATTTGGATTTGATCTATAATGGTTAATGATTGTAATTTTTCAGTTATACACTCCATCTTGCTGCAATGCCGTTTTTCTGCGTAAAAACCCCATCCCGAACATCGGGTATTTCCCCCCAATATAATCCTTGAGGATAATAGGAACTTGCACCCTGCGTTATTAGTACGTAGTTTTAATCCCGAGAAAAACCCAATTGACCCAAAATGAATACGAACGACCAAAACAGGGAGCCGATAAAAGTGATCATCGCCGATGACCATGTTTTATATCGTGCCGGTGTAAAGACCGCCCTGAGCGCCAAACCCGATGTCAAAGTGATCGCTGAAGCCGATAACGGAAGCCACCTGCTCAACCTGCTGAAACTGATCCCCTGCGACGTGATCCTGCTGGATATCCAGATGCCGATCATGGATGGCATCGCCACCCTTCCCGAGATCAAAAAGATCGCTCCCAATACCAAGGTCATCATGCTTACCATGATGGAAGACCACAGCATGGTCACCAAACTCATGGAACTGGGCGCAAACAGTTACCTGGCCAAGACCAGTGACATCGAAATGATCTATGAGGCCATCAAGACCTGTTACGAAAGCGAGTATTATTTCAATACACTCACCAATAAGGCGATGCTCAATAACCTGAAGCAGCGCAACGTACCCACACCGCAGAAACTGATGCAGCAGGAGGCCCACCTGAATGAAAAGGAGACCACCATCCTGCGCCTCATGTGCGAGGAGAAAAGTACCAAGGAGATCGCCGACCTGGTTGACCTGAGCCCGCGTACCGTGGAAGCGATACGGGATAAACTGAAAGTGAAGACCGGGGCCAAAAGCACGGCCGGACTGATCATGTACGCTGTCAAACACAAGATACTCAATGCCGAATTATAAGTACCGGATTCCAAAACTAGCATTGTGCATAAGATCCCGCCTTTCCAGGCGGGATCTTTCTTTGCCACCTGCCTACTTAATGGCATATTTGCAGGGTGAACCATTTTATCTTCAACGGAAAGATGATGCCCGGCGGAATCCCGGTGATCGGTGCTTCCAACCGGGGGCTTCGGTACGGAGACGGTCTTTTCGAGACGATCAAATGCGTTAACGCTAAACTGCAACTGGCCAATGCCCATTTCGCCCGGTTATGGAAGGGAATGTCGGTCTTGAAATTCAAGCCGGGTAAGCATTTTGGTCCGGAGATGCTGGAAGAAGAGATCCTGGCACTGGCCAAAAAGAATGGTCACCTGGCTGCCGCCCGGATCAGACTCACGCTCTTTCGAGGTGATGGCGGCCTTTATGATGCCGTAAACCACCAGCCAAATTACCTGATCGAATCCATGCCATTGCCCGAAGCGCATGATCTACTGAATCAAAATGGCCTGGTACTGGGGATCTACCCCGAAGTGTCGAAAAACAGCGGACTCCTCAGTAACCTCAAGCACAACAATTATCTGCCTTATGTCCTGGCTGCCCTGTATGCAAAAGAACAACAGTGGAATGATGCCATCCTGCTCAACGAACATGGACGTCTTTGTGATACCACCATCGCCAATCTGTATTTACTGAAGGAGGAAACCTTTTATACCCCGGCCTTATCTGAAGGCTGTGTAGCCGGTGTGATGCGGGAACACCTGAACAGCCAGCTCCCTGGCCTCGGGTACCCGGTGACGGAAACCCTTCTCACCGTGGATGATCTGATGCAGTGCGAAGAGGCCTTTCTCTCCAATTCGATACATCCCATCCGATGGGTGCACCGCATCGGTGAAAAAACATTTACCAACAGGACCATTCAGCAGATTTATCATCCGCTTTGCTCAACCATTGACTGATCCGTTTGTTTTAACCTTTCAACCTTAAATCAAGGAGCATGAAAACGGCCGTCAATATTTGCTGGTTCAGGCGAGACCTCAGGTTACATGACCAGGCGGCCCTTTACCAGGCCCTCACCAGTGGTCTGCCGGTGGTACCTGTCTTTATTTTCGACCGGAATATCCTGGATCAACTGGAAGACCGGTCTGATCGCAGGGTGCAGTTCATTCATGCCGCATTGGAACAGATGCAGTCAACGTTGTTGAAATGCGGATCGACGATGGAAATTTTTCATGGAACACCCGGGGAAGCCTTCGGAACTTTACTGGAAAAATACAATATAGGTAAGGTATTCACCAATCGTGATTATGAACCCTATGCCCTCGAGCGTGACCAGGCCATCGCCACCTTACTGCAACAGCAGGGTATCGACCTGGTAACCTGCAAGGACCAGGTGATCTTTGAACCCGCTGAAGTGCTGAAAGATGACGGTAAGCCTTATACGGTATTCACGCCCTATAGCCGGAAATGGAAGTCGCTGCTCAGAGAGGAACAATTACAGTCATTTCAAACGGAAAATTATTTTAACCATTTTCACCGGCAGGCCGTACGTCCAATACCCGGACTTGAAGCCCTCGGTTTTAGCGTTACGCCAAAAGACTTCCCATTTCCCGAACCCGATGAATCCGTGATCAGGCATTACCGGGAGAACCGGGATTTCCCGGCGATCAGCGGTACCACGAAAATGAGTGTTCACCTCCGTTTTGGTACCATCAGTATCCGGGCACTGGCAGTAAAGGCCAGCAGGCTTTCCGAAACCTATCTCAACGAACTGATCTGGCGCGATTTTTACCAAATGATCCTCTGGCATTTTCCTCAAGTGGGCAGGGGAGCGGCTTTCAAGCCAGCCTATGACCGGATCGAATGGCGGCATGAACAGGGTGAATTTGAGAAATGGTGCCAGGGGAAAACGGGTTATCCCATCGTGGATGCGGGTATGCGTGAACTGAATGCAACGGGCTTCATGCATAACCGGGTCCGTATGATCGTGGCTTCTTTTTTATGTAAACACCTGTTGCTCGACTGGCGGCTGGGCGAAGCTTATTTCGCTTCAAAACTGCTCGATTTCGACCTGGCCTCGAACAATGGCGGCTGGCAATGGGCGGCGGGCAGCGGTTGCGACGCAGCGCCTTATTTCAGGATATTCAATCCTTATCTCCAAACAAAGAAATTCGATCCCGACCTGGCTTATATCCGTAAATGGGTACCCGAACTGGATTCGTTCAGTTACCCTAAACCCATCGTTGAGCATGAGGTGGCGAGGAAGAGGTGTTTGGAAGTTTATGCGAAAGCCTTAAAAAACACTTAGACATCGGGTCATTCCATCAGAAATTTGATCCGTTGAACCGGGGATTGACCACATTGTTATAGATCGACCCGAACCGGTAGTTAATTCCAATGCTCATGTAAATCGACTTTCCAGTTGCGTATTGCCTGATGTTGGTTAAGAGATCTTCTCTCGATAATCCTTTCCGGGAGATGTTTGGATAAATGCCTTCTGTAAAATTTGCGTAGCTGTATAAATAGACCGACAACCCCTTTACGATCCGGATCTCCAGGTTGCCACCCAATGAGAAAGTATTGACATTCCTGCCTTTAATGTTTAAGCTGTCTAGTTTGAATGAATTCAGGTAATTGTCCCAGTTCGCATTAAAGCTCACGTTGCCCCATTTTTGGATGAATCCCGTATTCAAGGACAAGGAATGCTGAAACAGCCAGTTTTCGGGCTTGTCGTAATAACCGGAGTCGATATAAGCATTATAGGAAGGGCCCACCTTGTAGAACAGCGTGACCGATTTTTTCACCGCGTCTTTATAGGGAAAGAAGCTGAATTCGATGGCAGGCTGCAGGCCGGTACTGACCGAATAGTTACTAAACGTACTGTGATAGATATAAGCAAAACTTCCCACTGACCAATGTTGATTCAGGCTTTTTACAACGGTTGAGTTGAAGCCGGAGTTGCTGTTGATGTATTTGGTCTTTGTGCCGTCGTAATCGATCGTTCTTATATTTTCAGAAATATTGGCGCTCAAATTGACTTTTAATTTTTCAGTAACCCGGTTAGCACTGATCCTTAGCGACCACCGGTGCGATTTGCTGAAATCATCGGAGTTGATATTCCCGTCGGCCCCTATATTGAATATCCATGCATTCCATTTGTCTTTTTTCAGGCTTGCCGCATTGACCGCCGTTTCATTTTTCGAAACGGTTGCCGTGATATTCAGTTTCTGAGCCAGTGAGGTCAGGGCGATGAATCGGGTTAATCCCAGCTTCAGGTACCTGACCAGGTTGTCCCTGTATTCGGCATCAGTTTCAACGCTGGTCCTGTAGAATTTAAGCGTATCCTGCATGCCTTTAAAAATTTCCTGTCCTGAAAATGATAAGATCAGTTCATTGCCACCCGACCCGGTTGACTGTGAAGTGATCAGCACATAAACATTGGCTACAAAACGGTCCGGTACAAAATCCACATAATTGACCTCCGTCTTTATATAACTCATGTCACACCAGGCATTACAATCCACGAAAACCTTTACCTCATCTTTATTTTTGGATTTTGTTTGTGCATGGGTAAAACTGGGGATGGAAATAATGAATGCGCAGAAAAACAGAAGACAGGTTCTCATTATGGGCAGTTAGGGTGTGCTATTGTTTAAAAATAATTCATTAAGAGGGATTGTTGGGACAGGATGGATTTTTTGATAAACATTTAACATTAGCAATACAGCCGATCTTCCTTCCTCGCCAAGTTCAAGGGAATAATGGTTAACGTAAAGCTCTATGTGCTTGCGCATCACATCTTCGCTCATCTCTTGCGAGTGCTGACGGATGAAATCATTGAGTTTGGGATATTGGGAATAGGCGTATTCAATGCTCCGCCTGATCAACCCGTCAACTGTCTTTCTTGTCAATTCATCTATACTCCTTCGGGCAACAATACCTCCGAGCGGAATCGCATGCTGCGTTTCTTTTTCCCAGAAATCTCCCAGGTCAATTATTTTTTTCAATCCCTTCTGTTCATAGGTGAAACGGTTCTCGTGGATGATGACCCCCAAAGCCTCCCCTAAATCCCCTCCCGAGGAGGGGACTTGAGAAGCGCTTTTTAAAACGAAGTCTTCAATTTTATCGTAACGCATGAATACTTTTTTCTTTGCATCGGGATAGGCTAAAGAGAAAAGTAAATGTGCGGTAGTATGCTCACCTGGAATTGCAATCACATGATTATTCACTTCATCGTTGCTCATTGCTAATTGCCCATTGTTAATTGCCCATTGCCGATTGCCAATTAACAAGGGACCCACTCCGCTTCCCAACGCGCTGCCACTGTTCAGTAAAATATAGTTATCCAGCACAAGCGGCAAAACACCGAAGCTTAATTTTGTGATATCGAGCCTGCCTTCCAGCGCCCAGCGGTTCAGGGTCTCCACGTCTTCCAGCACCACATCAAATTCGAGCCCGCGGGTATCGATCCGTTGGTTCACCAATGCCTCGAAAATGAAGGTGTCATTCGGGCAGGGCGAGAATCCCAGGCTGATCTTTTTCGGGGTCAATTCAAGTGGTTGATTTAAAGTGAAGGATGAGTCTTTCGAGTTCCCGGTTCAGGTTGCTTACCGCCTCTGTCATCTTCCATTTTGAACGGTCACGTTCACCAACCGGGTTAGAGATGCTTCTAAGCTGGATGAAGGGCAGCTGTTCCTGCAGGCATACATAATGCAGGGCGGCTCCTTCCATGCTTTCTATGCCAGGATCGTATTGATCCAGGAGCCTCTGTTTCTGCACCTGGCTGTCGCTAATGGTATTGATCGTAACCCCACTGGCTTTTAACAGGGGAAAATCTGGTATTGCGGGATTCTTGTTCAAGAGCCAGCCGTCTTCAAAGGGAAATTCATTGGAATTGGCCAATCCGTATTCAAAAACGGACCTGAATTGGCCCTTCTCTTCCGTCCCCAGGTCGGCAAAACGATCCTTGTTTACCAGCACTACCTCGCCGGGTTGAATGGATTCATCAAAACTTCCGGCGATCCCGGCCTGGATCACCAGGTCGTAATCCAGCTGATGAAGTCTTTTTTGCAGGTGGTAGATCGTAGCCGGAACCCCAACGCCGGTGATGAGCAGGTCAACGCCGCCCGTGGGTAATCCTTCCCGCCTGATCTCCATTTCCGTAGCCGCGATAAGTAGGATCTGCATCCGGCAAAATTCGGCTTTAGCCTTCATATTTCGCCATTTAGGGACTACCTTTGCGAAAATTTTCCGGTTTCAATGGTTTACATCACCCGTATCGAACATTTTAACGCAGCACATAAGTTATATAACCCGGACTGGAGCCCGGAGAAGAATGACGAAGTGTTTGGCAAATGTGCCAATGCGAACTGGCATGGACATAATTTTGATCTTTATGTAACCATCAAGGGGGAACCCGATCCCGGGACGGGTTTTGTATATGACGTTAAAAAACTGAGTGTGATCGTCAGGGAGCAGGTCATTGACAAACTCGACCATAAGAACCTCAATGTGGATGTGGATTTCATGCAGGGCAAGCTCTGCTCCATCGAAAACCTGGTGATCGGTATCTGGAACCAACTCGTGCCGCATCTTCCGGAAGGGGTATCCCTGCATTGTCTCAAGCTCTATGAAACACCCAGGATCTTTGTGGAGTACTACGGCGATTAATTCCTGTTGTCAATAGAACAATCACTAACTTTAAGTCAAGAACACCTGCCGCGAACGGTGGCCTGAACAGCAGACTTCTGTTTGAACCGCCGATGAAAGGTTGCCGTTTTTCAGGTAGCCGGATCCGAACAAAAATGAACCCCTGGTGTTGTAAACATGCATATGAGCAAACGAACCGCTGTATACCGCAAAGAACATTTCAACGCTGCCCACCGGCTTCACAATCCGGCCTGGGACGATGCGACCAATCAGCGGGTCTTCGGCAAATGCAATAATCCCCATTATCACGGGCATAATTATGAACTGGTGGTCAGGCTCACCGGAACACCAGATCCGGAGACCGGCTTTGTTTATGACCTGAAGGTACTCAGTGACCTGGTGAGGGAAAAAGTGACCGAACGGCTGGACCATAAGAACCTGAACCTGGACCTGCCTGAATTCCGCGAACTGAATCCAACCGCGGAAAATATCGCCCGTGTTATCTATGAGATCCTTCGGCCGGAGATCGAACCGGCACTTGATCTCCAGGTGCGTCTTTATGAAACGGAACGGAATTTTGTTGATTACCCGGTGGCCTGAAAACCGCCGGCGGCCTAAACTTTAAAAGATCCAACCATGGCTTATAAGAAAGCGGAACATTTTGATGAACAGGTCACCCTTGGCCTGATGGAGAATTACAAAGGCATCATCAAACTCCTGGGAGAGGATCCTGATCGGGAAGGCTTATTGAAGACGCCTGAAAGACTGGGGAAGGCCATGCAATTCCTCACACAGGGTTACCATCTCGATGCCAACGCCGTGTTGAACTCTGCCAAATTCAGGGAAGATGTGAGTGAGATGATCATCGTCAAAGACATCGAATTATACAGCATGTGCGAACACCATATGCTGCCCTTCTATGGGAAGGCCCATGTGGCCTATATCCCCAATGGATACATCACCGGACTGAGCAAGATCGCCCGGGTGGTTGACATCTACAGCCGCCGCCTCCAGGTGCAGGAGCGACTGACCACCCAGATCCTTGATGCCATCAGGGAGACCCTTCAGCCTTTAGGTGTCGCTGTCGTTATCGAGGCGTCGCATCTTTGTATGATGATGCGGGGTGTACAGAAACAGAATTCCGTGACCACCACATCGGCGTTCTGGGGTGAATTCGAGAAGAATGAGACCCGGACCGAATTCGTGAAGCTGATCAGTTCGAAATTGCATTGATACATACGCTGTAGTTGGGTTATCCTGTCATCCTTTCACTTCTTTTGTTGGAATTCTGAAAAGATTTTGTACCTCCTTTTCTCTGTTCCTTTACCGGATATTATTTCTTTGCCATCATTCGTGATTCTCACTTGTTCAAAATATATTTGCAATAAAGCGATTGTATGA
This sequence comes from Chitinophagaceae bacterium, assembly GCA_016721725.1. Classification (GTDB taxonomy): domain Bacteria; phylum Bacteroidota; class Bacteroidia; order Chitinophagales; family Chitinophagaceae; genus Ferruginibacter. The sequence continues at coordinate 1,959,724 of JADKHN010000001.1, forward strand.
AAAAGGCCTTTATCTTCCCCGGTCAGGGCAGCCAGTTCCCGGGTATGGGAAAATCACTCTATGATTCCGATGCGCAGGCAAAAGACTGGTTCGAAGAAGCCAACAGCATCCTGGGATTCAGGATATCCGACATCATGTTCAGCGGCAGCGAGGAAGACCTTAAGCAGACCAATGTGACCCAACCCGCCGTATTCCTGCATTCCGTCATCGCCTTCAAATGCCTGGATAACGCCAGTCAGGATATGGTGGCCGGGCATTCGCTGGGTGAATTCTCCGCCCTGGTGGCCAACGGTTGCCTGAGTTTCGTGGATGCGCTCATGCTGGTCTCCATCCGGGCCCAGGCCATGCAACGGGCCTGTGAAATGAATCCGTCCACCATGGCCGCAGTACTGGCCCTGGCGGATCATAAAGTGGAAGAGGTCTGTGCCCTGGTGGAAGAGGAAAGCGGAGAAGTAGTAGTGGCCGCCAATTATAACTGTCCCGGTCAGCTCGTGATCAGCGGAACCCTGAAAGGGATCGAGATCGCCTGCGAGAAGATGAAGGCCGCCGGAGCCAAAAGGGCCCTGGTCTTGCCCGTGGGCGGAGCTTTTCATTCACCCCTGATGCTTCCGGCCAAGGAAGAACTCGCTGCGGCGATCGAGGCTACCCATTTCAACCGGCCTTCCTGCCCGGTATACCAGAATGTGGCCGCAGCGGCTGTGACCGAGCCATTAGAAATCAAAAAGAACCTGATAGAACAACTCACCGGAGCCGTCAGATGGACCCAAAGCGTGGAAGCAATGATCCGTGATGGGGCAACTCATTTCACCGAAGTGGGTCCGGGAAAGGTATTGCAGGGACTGGTGCAGAAGATCAATAAGGAAATGATCGTGGAAGGTTTCAATTGAAATATTGAGTTAACCGCAAAGGCGCGAGGACGCGAAGGAACGCGAAGAAAAAACCGCGGAGTCACAGAGACGCGGATTGTTGTTTCCCTGCGCCTCCCCGTCTCCGCGGTTAAGTTTCATCATTACACGCCAAGTGTAGCCAATACCGCATTCATATTTCTCACCGCATCAGCGCTTTTGTTGAAAGCGGCCTGTTCTTCCTCATTCAGTTTATAATCAACGATCTTCTCCCAGCCATTCTTGCCGATCACAACGGGTACTCCCAAACAGATATCCTGTTGTCCGTATTCTCCTTCCAGACTGACACAGCAGGGGAACAATTTTTTCTCATCCCTTACAATGGCTTCAACCAGCGCAGCGCCGGCCGCTCCGGGAGCATACCAGGCAGAGGTTCCCAACAGTCCGGTGAGGGTTGCGCCACCGACCATGGTATCTGCAGCCACTTTTTTCAGGGCTTCCGCATCCATATGTTGGGCCACTGGAGTTCCCTGGTAGGTTGCCAGTCGGGTTAAGGGAATCATTGTCGTATCCCCGTGTCCGCCAACGACCACTCCTTGCAGGTCATTCGGTGAACAGCCCATGGCGGTTGACAGGTAATATTTGAAACGGCTGCTGTCCAGGATGCCGCCCATGCCGATGATCCGGTTCTTGGCCACCCCGCTGCTCTTCAGGGCCAGGTAGGTCATGGTGTCCATCGGGTTGCTGATCACGATGATGATGACATTGGGTGAATGTTGAAGGAGGTTTTGTGTTACCGTCTTCACGATCCCCGCATTGATGCCGATGAGTTCTTCACGGGTCATGCCGGGTTTACGGGGAATCCCCGAAGTGATCACAGCCACGTCCGAACCCGCGGTCTTGCTGTAATCATTGGTACTACCGGTGATGCGCGTGTCAAAGCCCAGCAGGGTCATGGTCTGCATCATGTCCATGGCCTTTCCTTCGGCCACGCCTTCTTTGATGTCGAGCAATACCAGTTCTTCACAAAGTTCTTTCCGGGCGATATTGTCAGCACAGGTCGCACCTACCGCACCCGCGCCTACTACAGTAATTTTCATTTGAAACTATTTTACAGATGGGAAAATATTTATTCGCTGCAAAGGTAATTCATTCGGGTCTTGAGCGTTTCCCCGGACGAATAAATTTTACCGGTTCGCCTGCGGTTTGGGTGACCGGCTCTTGCAATATCAAAAAATTAATGTTAAGTTTGATTTGGCTTTATCGAATCCCATCTTCCTTGCCGAAACTGTTCAAGACCCTTTCGATCCCGTCCCTGGACCTATTCCATTTATTCTAGTTGAAAACCCGGATTTTACCCGTATCCCGTAAACATTAATAAGCTTCAAAGCTATGTTCAGAATGTTCATCACAGGCTGCTTGGCCTTTTTACTGGACCCTGCAGTTGCTCTCGAGAACGGATTTGAGATCAACGGCACTTATGATGCCATGGCAAAGACCGTTGAGATCCGGTGGAAGAACAATGAACCCGGCGCGGTCCGGTTCATCTTGCAGAAAAGTTATGACGAGAAGGGGTGGATCAACCTGGATACCTTGTATAATTCAACCGATTTCAACCAGCAAATGATCCTTTGGGAAGACCGTAATCCTTCCCCGGGCGGATTCCTGTACCGGTTGGTCACCGAAGTGGACGAAGCCAATTTCAGCCTGTCGAAACCGGTTTATATCGTCGTCAGTCCTTTTAAATACAGCTGGAATAGTATTCCCACAGCAAGAAAGGGGATATTAAAGCTTAAATATTCCGGTGAAGGGATCATCGGAGGGGTGATCAATTTTTTCATACAAACTCCTTCAGGCAGGGTATTGCTAAGGTCGAGATTCTCTTCTTTTACCGATCAGATCGAAGTGCCGGTCGCCAACCTGGGCAAAGGCACTTATATCCTGAGCATGTTTGTTGAAGGCGACCTGATCTGGCGTCAAAAACTCATTAAATGATCGCCGGCCTTAATGCTGTAAGGCTTCCAGGATCAGGTTTCGTTCCGCGTTTCCCTGGTGGATATTCACAAACTGCCTTTTCCGGTCGTAAAAAGCCAGGACCGGTACCGTATGGGGTTTAAAGAATCTCAGGCAGAGTCCTTCATAATCCTGTCCCAGGTAGATGAAGGGGTATTTTTCGAGGTGGTTCTTCTGGTAGAACTCGCGGTTGTATTTGAGCGGGACCATGGAGATCATCACCAGTTGCGTTTTTCGGACCACTTCCGGTATCACCAACAAACTATCCAGCTGTTTCTGACAATGATCGCAGTCGGGGTTGAACATCATCAGGATGGTGTGTTTTTCCGCCGCCAGGTTTTTCTGTGTAAAGACCACGGAATCTATGGACAAAAGATTGAATGCCGGAAGTTGCCTGTTCTTCAGGTAGGGCAGGGTCGTGTCGTTTTGCGCCTGCGCGGCTGATGAAAATGTGATGACAGCCAGTAAGGTGAAAAGTATTTTCATGAAACGAATGATTCGGGTTTAAAGGAATTCAGCGATCTGTTCAACCGGTACCGTTCCATCAAAGGAACGAACGAAATTACCTTTTTTATCGTAAAGGAACAGGGCGGGGAATGAACGGATCTTATAAAAAGTGCCCAGGAAATAGGCGGGGTCCCGACCCAGAATGATATTTTGAAAATCCGAGATCCCGTATTCATCATAAAATTTCTTCAAATGGCCGTATTCCAATGGCGAAACCATGATGATCTGGACTTTTTTGAAGAGGTTACGTTTGGCCAGGATCTCCCGGGTCTCCAGCTGGCAATGTTCGCAATCCGGACTGAAGACCATGATCAGGGTGGCCTTTCGCTTGTCCAGGTCCGCTTTTACGAACCGGGTACTATCGGGTACCCGGATGATACTGAAGGGCGGTGTTTGGGGGAAACGAAGGTAAAGCAGAGAAGAATCGGACTGGGCCAGGGTGTTGCCTATCAACCCGAAACCGAATATTAAGGTGATGAGTTTATGGATCATGGGGGATAAAGCTAGATTTTTTGTCTGAAACAGAAATGTTAAGCGTATCTAATGATTATTGAATCCCGATTTCGGATTTAGGTTTTCTATTCCTACTTTTGCACCCACTTAAAACAACAACTATGGCAACTACAGCAGATATGCGCTCAGGGCTGATCATCAAAGTAGACGGAAGTCTGTATACGGTGATCGAATTCGGACAAAATAAAACAGCCCGTGCGGCTGCCAAGGTCTGGGCCAAACTCAAGGGGGTGGATAACAGCCGTACCATAGAAGTGACCTGGAACAGTGGCGAGACCATTTTCCCGGTGAGGGTGGAAAAAAAGGCCTACCAGTACTTATATAAGGATGATACCGGTTATAGTTTCATGGACAATGAGACTTTCGAGCAGATCACGGTACCGGAGAATATGGTGGATGCCCCCCGGTTTTTAAAGGAAGGCCAGGAAGTGTCCGTGCTGATCAATGGGGAGACGGACCTGCCGATGGGTGTCGAGCTGCCGGATAAGATCGTATTATTGGTCACGTATAGCGAACCGGGTATGAAAGGCGATACCGCCACCCGAACCCTCAAACCAGCAACGGTAGAAACCGGGGCGACGGTAAACGTACCCCTCTTTGTCAATGAAGGGGAGCTGATCCGGGTCAATTCAAAGACCGGCGACTACGTGGAAAGGGTCAAAGATTAGTCCTATAACAAGCGTATTGAAAATGGATAGCAGCGGCCCTGTTATCCATTTTTTTTGTTTATCTGGAATTTGCCAAAATTGACTGATTTTGGCCCATTTTTACCCGTTTTTAGTCAAAAAAAGACGTTTTTAGGCCATTTTTTTATTTTTTTTGCTTGCAATATTGAGTAATCATTCACTATCTTAGCTCCCCGTTTCGGTATCAAAATTAACCACTTAATCCAATTGACATGGACATCAAGCAAATCCAGGAACTGGTCAAATTGATCAACAAGACCAATATCGGCGAGATCACCATTGAAGAAGAAGGCGTAAAGATCACCGTAAAACAAAAGAAAGACCCTGTTCAGCATATCGTGGCTGGCACATCCGCTCCGGTATATCAGCAGGCACCGGCTCAGCAGGCACCCGCACAATCTGCCACGACCCCTCCCGCCACCACCAAACCGGCAGCGGAACCCAAGGCCGATAACCTGGTGACCATCAAAAGCCCGATGATCGGTACTTTTTACCGCCAGGCGGGCCCGGGGAAACCCATTTTTGTAAATGTCGGTGATGAAGTGAGCCCGGGAAAAGTGGTCTGCATCATCGAGGCCATGAAACTCTTCAATGAAATAGAAAGCGAGATCAAAGGGAAGATCGTCAAGGTACTGGTGGAAGACGCCAGCCCGGTGGAGTATGACCAGCCGCTGTTTCTTGTAGACCCCAGCTAATTTGATGATTAAATGATTTGGTGATTTGAAGATGTAAGCACACTTCAACACCGGGTCAATGATCAAATCTTCAAATCTTCAAATCTTCAAATTTTCAAATCGAAAAGATGTTTAAAAAGATCCTCATAGCCAATCGTGGCGAAATCGCACTCCGGGTGATACGCACCTGTCGTGAAATGGGCATTAAGACCGTTGCTGTTTATTCCACCGCCGATAAGGATAGCCTGCATGTGAAATTCGCCGATGAGGCGGTTTGTATAGGTAAACCTGCCAGTATAGACAGTTACCTGAACATGGCGCATATCATGGCGGCCGCCGAGATCACCAATGCCGATGCAATCCACCCGGGTTATGGATTCCTGGCTGAGAATAGTAAGTTCGCCAAGATCTGTGCCGACCATGAGATCAAATTCATCGGCCCCACGCCGGAGATGATCAATTCAATGGGGGATAAGGTCACGGCCAAAGAGACGATGATCAAGGCCGGCGTACCCGTGGTGCCCGGTGTGGAAGGATTGCTGGAAAGCGTCGACCATGCCAAACGCGCGGCAAAGGAAGTCGGCTACCCGATCATCCTGAAAGCGACGGCCGGTGGAGGAGGAAAAGGAATGCGGGTGGTCTGGGAAGAAAGTGAACTGGAACGCAATTACGATAACGCCAAAGCCGAGGCCGCGGCTTCCTTCAAGAACGACGGGATCTACATGGAAAAATTCGTGGAAGAGCCCCGGCATATCGAGATCCAGATCGCCGGCGACCAGTATGGGAATGTTTGTCACCTCAGTGAGCGGGACTGCTCCATCCAGCGCCGGCATCAGAAACTGGTGGAGGAATCACCTTCTCCATTCATGACACCCGAACTGCGTAACGCGATGGGCGATGCCGCCATCAAGGCTGCCTCCGCCATCAATTATGAGAGTGTGGGTACCATCGAATTCCTGGTAGACAAGCACCGCAATTTCTATTTCATGGAAATGAACACCCGCATCCAGGTGGAACATTGCGTTACTGAAGAGGTGATCAACTATGACCTCATCAAAGAACAGATCAAGATCGCCGCCGGCGAAAAGATCATCGGCAAGGCTTATTTCCCTCAGATGCACGCGATCGAATGCCGCATCAATGCCGAGGACCCCTATAATGATTTCCGACCTTCACCCGGTAAGATCACCGTATTGCACCAGCCCGGGGGGCATGGCGTGCGCATCGACAGCCATGTCTATGCCGGATATGTGATCCCGCCTTATTACGACAGCATGATCGCCAAGCTGATCGCCGTGGCGCAGACCCGCGAAGAGGCCATCGACACCATGAGCCGGGCCCTCAGTGAATATGTGATCGAAGGGGTGAAGACCACCATACCCTTCCATCAGCAGCTGATGCGTAATGAAGATTTCCGAAAAGGGAATTTCACAACCAAGTTCATGGAGAGTTTTAAGATGCAGTAAGCGACTGTCAGGCTCCTCCTTCCATTAACCGTTTCAGGCATCTTTCCAGGCCATCCTGCCAGGAAGGGATCTCCAGTTGAAAGGTCTTGCTGATCTTATCTGTATTCAATACAGAATAAGCCGGCCTTTTTGCGGCCGTAGGGTAGGCCGATGTTGGGATTGGGTTGATCTTGCATGAACTGCCCGTAAATTCTTTTATGGCTTTTGTGAATTCAAACCAATTGGTAAAGCCGTTATTGCAATAATGGTAAACGGGATTTTCCTGCGGCAAGGCACTCCGTCGTCCGATGATCTGCAGGATGGAGGTTGCCAGGTCGGCCGCGTAAGTGGGAGAACCCCATTGGTCATCCACCACATTGATACTATCCTTTTCATTCATCAATCTCAGCATCGTCTTAACGAAATTATGGCCATGAGAAGAATAGACCCAGGAGGTGCGGATGAGGATCGTTGCCGGGTTGTTTTGCAAAGCCAGTTGTTCGCCTTTGAGTTTGGAGGCGCCGTAAACATTCAAGGGTGAAACGGGATGGTCTTCCCGGTAGGGAGTGGAAGCTATCCCGTCAAACACATAGTCGGTGGAAATCTGAATGAGTAAGCTATTGTTTTCACGGCATGCGGATGCCAGGTTGCCTGCCGCTTCGGCATTTACAGCAAAGGCTTTTTCTGTTTCGCTTTCCGCTTTATCCACCGCCGTGTATGCGCCGCAATTGATACATACCCCGGGTTGATGTTCTTCAAAAAAACGGCTGACGGCCTCCTGGTCGGTGATATCAAGTTCATTACGGTCGGTGAACAGGAACCGGTATTGAGGAAAGGAGGGTGCGAGATCACGCAGTTCGCTCCCCAGTTGTCCGGCAGAACCCGTGACCAGGATGGTATTTTCCTTATTGTTCAAAGACAAAAGGGTTTTTGCAATGCGGTAAAAAAGGGTATTGCCTGTCTTTTTCGGAAACGATCCGTTGTTCTTCGGGTATCATCCAGTCGATCTTTAATCCGGGGTCATCTATTCTGATCCCGCCCTCGGTCTCCGGATGATAGAATTCGTCGCATTTATAAAAGACCTCCGCGGTCTCACTGATCACCGAATATCCATGGGCGAATCCTTTGGGGATGAAGAGCTGTTTTTTATTGTCGGAGGACAGTTCGATACTGAACGACTGGCCGAAACGGGGGGAACCTTTACGGATATCCACGACTATATCCAGTATGCTTCCCTCTAAGACCCGGATCAGTTTGGACTGGGCATGTGGCGGCATCTGGTAATGTAAACCCCGGATGACACCATACGCAGAGCGCGCCTGGTTATCCTGTACAAAATGAGTAGCGATGCCGGCTGCTTCAAATACACGTTCATTATAGCTTTCAAAGAAATATCCCCGGCTGTCTTCAAAAACCGCTGGTTCAAAAACGAACAATCCCGGAAAATCTGTTTTTATGATCGCCATAACTTAAAAACTAAAAACTAAAAACTAAAAACTACATAACTAACAACCTCCAACTTCCAACCTCCAACCCCTACGAGTACATCTCTTTAAAATAAACGATCGTCTCTCGTAAACCCTCATCAAACTTTTTCACCGGCTCATATCCCAGCAGCTCTTTGGCCAGACTGATATCGGCCAGTGAATTGCGGATATCGCCGGCCCGGGGTTCACGGTACGTGGCTTCAAAATCACTGCCCAGGAATTCCCGGCAGGCCTGGTATAATTGGTTGACGGAAAAATATTCTCCCACTGCCACATTGTATACTTTTTTCAGCGCCTGTTCATTGTCGGTCAGCATGCCCTTGATATTCACCTGTACGGCATTTTCAATAAAGGTGAAATCGCGGGTCTGTTCCCCATCGCCATTGATATATACGGGCGTCCTTTTCATGATCCCCTTTACAAAGAGAGGGATCACTGCAGCATAAGGTCCATCCGGGTCCTGGCGCGGACCGAATATATTGAAATAACGGAAGCCCATCAGTTTGAGGCCATACACGTCGGCAAAGACCTGTGCATAGAGTTCATTGGTCTTTTTTGTGGCAGCATAAGGTGAGAGGCAATTCCCAACCCTTTCCTCTTTCTTCGGTAAAGTGGGTTCATCTCCATACACGGAAGAAGATGAGGCATAGACCAGTTGTTTCACTTTATGGTCCACGGCGGCTTTCAGGATATTGGTAAATCCCCCCACATTCACTTCATTGAAATAAACAGGCTCCTTGATGCTTCGGGGAACGGAACCCAGTGCGGCCTGGTGGCTCACATAATCGATCCCTTCACAGGCTTTCTGGCAGGTCTCCGTATTCCGGATATCGCCTTCCAGGAATTCAAAAGCGGAATATTTTCGAAGGATTTCCAGGTTGGATTGAAACCCGTTGGTGAGATTATCGAGCACCCTGACCTTTTTGGCGCCGTGTTTCAAGAGGTATTCGGTGATATGACTGCCGATAAAACCCGCCCCGCCCGTTACCAGGAAGGAATCGTTGCTGATGTCTTTTGTATGAAATTTTGAATTCAACATGTTCATTTTAACCTTCAACCTTCAACTTCCAACCTTATGCCGCTGGTGATACTTCGACATTACTCAGTACACCACGCGGCGGCAGACCTCCAACCCTACAAGCTCCAGTAATTCCGGCTGCTGATCTTTCCCCGGTAAATACCCTTGAGGTCGGCGATCAAGGCATGCGGTTTGGTGATGGATGCGAAATAGGCGTCATCCAGTGCTTTATAATCCCGGTGCGGAACGGTGATGATGACGGCGTCATAATCGTTGGCCGTTTCCGGGGTCAGTTCAAAGCCATATTCATGCTTAAGTTCACTGCTTTCGGCATGGGGATCGGTGATGTGTACATTCAGCGAATAGGATCTCAATTCCTTCACCACGTCGGCCACCTTCGAGTTGCGTATATCGCTTACGTTCTCCTTGAATGTGGCGCCCATGATGAGTACTTTCGCGTCCTTCACATTGCCGTTATGCTGGATGATGTATTGTAAGACCTTTTTCGCCACATAGCCAGCCATGCCGTCATTGATCACCCGGCCCGCCAGGATCACCTGGCTGTCGTAACCCAGTTCTTTCGATTTGTAGGTGAGGTAATAGGGGTCAACGCCGATACAATGTCCGCCTACCAGTCCGGGTTGAAAACGCAGGAAGTTCCATTTGGTACCCGCCGCTTCAAGCACTTCAAATGTGTTGATGCCGATCTTGTCGAAGATGATCGAGAGTTCGTTCATGAGGGCGATGTTCAGGTCGCGCTGGGTATTCTCAATGATCTTGGCTGCTTCGGCCACTTTGATGGAGGAGGCCTTGTGAACACCCGCCTTCACCACCAGTTCATACACTTTGGCGATCTGATCGAGGCTTTCGGCATCGCAGCCGCTCACCACTTTGATGATGCTGGACAGGGTATGTTCCTTGTCTCCCGGGTTGATCCTTTCCGGCGAGTAACCCAGTTTGAAATCGGTCACGTTCTTAAGTCCGGATAATTTCTCAATGATGGGCAGGCAATCTTCTTCGGTGCATCCGGGGTAAACGGTGCTCTCAAAAACGATATAGTCGCCTTTCATGACCACTTTGCCGATGGTCTCGCTGGCCCGGGTCACCGGCAGCAGATCGGGTACATTGTGTTCATCCACCGGAGTGGGAACGGCCACGATATAGAAACTGGCTTGTCTGAGCACCTCCAGGTCATTAGTGAATTCAATGTCGCAGCCATCAAAGGCTTCGGTGTCCAGTTCCTGGCTGGGGTCGATCCTGTTCCTCATCATCTCCACCCTTTTGGCATTGATGTCGAAGCCGATCACTTTTACTTTTCGGGCAAATTCCAGTGCGATGGGCAGGCCAACATAGCCCAGGCCGATCACCGCCAGTTTCTTTTTCTTATCTAACAATTCGGAATACATCAGGTTAGTATGGTTGTATTTTAGAATTAGCTTACTTGCTGCTTTGAAATTCTTTCGGCAGTTTGAACAATTCTTCATGCGGGAGGTTCTTGAAATAATCATAGGTGATCTTCAAGCCTTGGGCCCTGTTCACTTTGGGCTCCCAGTCCAGTAATTTTTTTGCCAGGGTGATGTCCGGCTGCCGTTGTTTGGGATCATCCACCGGCAGTTCTTTGAAGACGATCTTTTGCTGGGTGCCGGTCAGACTGATGATCTCTTCCGCGAATTCCTTCAGCGAGATCTCATCGGGGTTGCCGATATTGACCGGCTGCACATAATCGCTCATCAGTAAGCGGTAGATCCCTTCAATGAGGTCATCCACATAACAAAAGCTGCGGGTCTGGCTGCCATCGCCGAAAACGGTGAGGTCTTCGCCCCTCAGCGCCTGACCGATAAATGCGGGCAGGGCCCTGCCGTCATTGAGCCTCATGCGCGGACCGTAGGTGTTGAATATCCTCACGATCCGGGTGCTCACCTGGTGGAAAGTATGATAAGCCATGGTGATGGCTTCCTGGAACCGTTTGGCTTCATCATACACGCCGCGCGGACCTACCGGGTTCACGTTGCCCCAGTATTCTTCGTTCTGGGGATGCACCAGAGGATCACCATATACTTCGCTGGTAGAAGCAACGAGAATAGAGGCGTTCTTGGCTTTTGCGAGCCCGAGGCAATTATGGGTACCGAGTGAACTTACTTTAAGTGTTTGGATGGGGATCTTCAGGTAATCGATCGGACTGGCCGGTGAGGCAAAATGCAGGATATAATCCAGCGGCCCGGTTACATGAATGAATTTGGAAACATCGTGGTGATAGAATTCGAAATCCTTCAGTTTGAACAGGTGTTCGATGTTCTTCAGTTCGCCGGTGATGAGATTGTCCATTCCGATGACCTGGTATCCTTCCTTAATGAAGCGGTCGCAAAGATGCGAACCTAAGAAACCGGCCGCTCCGGTGATCAATACCCTTTTTTTTGCCAAAGTATAGGATTGAATCGGTTAATGATTTATGGATTTATCGGTCTTCTGCCCACACTCACATAATGGAAACCCAGTTCTTCCATTTTCAGTAGGTCGAAGAGGTTTCTGCCGTCGAAAATTACTTTATTTTTCAACAGGGTGGACATTTTACCGAAATCGGGGGTCCTGAATTCACTCCACTCGGTTGCGATCACCAGCGCATCGGCTCCGTCCAGCGCTTCATATTGCCTTTCGGTGAAACGGATATTATCGCCGAGGATGGCTTTTACATTGGCCATGGCTTCCGGATCATACGCGCTTACACTGGCGCCGGCGGCCAGCAGTGAATCAATGATACTCAAGGCCGGAGCTTCCCGGATATCGTCGGTGTTGGGTTTGAAGGAAAGGCCCCATAATGCGATCTTCCTGCCTTGGAGATCATTATTGAAATAGGCCTTGATCTTCGGGATCAGGTGTAATTTCTGTTTTTCATTCACGTCCATGACGGATCGCAGGATACTGAAATCGTAACCCGCTTCCTCGGCGGATCGGGCCAGCGCCTGTACATCCTTGGGGAAGCAGCTTCCGCCATAGCCGATGCCGGGGAAGAGAAAACGCTTGCCGATCCTTTCGTCGCTGCCGATCCCTTTGCGCACCATGTCCACATCGGCCCCGAGGCGTTCACAGAGCTGGGCGATCTCGTTCATGAAGGTGATCTTGGTGGCTAGGAAGGCATTGGCGGCATATTTGGTGAGCTCCGCACTCTTCTCGTCCATGAACAGGATGGGGTTTCCCTGGCGGACAAAGGGGACATAAAGGTCGTTCACCAGTTTCTTGGCACGTTCAGATGAAGTGCCGATCACCACCCGGTCTGGTTTCATGAAATCATCTACGGCCACTCCTTCCCGTAAGAACTCGGGATTCGATACCACGTCGAAAGCCCCCTCTAAATCTCCCCCGGTGGGGGAGACTTTCGAAGAACTTTTCAGTATCGCATTCCTCACTTTATCCGCGGTTCCAACGGGTACGGTACTCTTGTCAATGATAACCGTATAATCTGTTGGTTTAAGTAGTTTCCCCAGGTCATCCGCTACGCCCAGTATGTATTTGAGGTCGGCGCTGCCATCCTCTCCGGGCGGAGTGGGCAGGGCCAGGAAAATGATCTGGGCCCCGGCGATGCCATCTTCCAGGGATGTGGTGAAATTCAGGCGACCCTCTTTCTGGTTGCGGAGGAATAATTTTTCCAATCCGGGTTCATAGATGGTGATGACGCCAGAGGACAGTTTAGCCACTTTCGACTGGTCTACATCCACACAGGTGACCTCATTACCGGTTTCGGCAAAGCAGGTCCCGGTAACCAATCCGACATATCCGGTTCCGATGACAGCTATTTTCATTTTTTATTCAGCCTGAAAAGGGCGGCTGACCCTTTGTTGATGGTTAGGCATTAACGGTTCACGAACTCCAGTACCTTTCCGGCGATGAAATCCTGTTGTTCATCATCCAGTTCGGTATGTATGGGTAATGAGATCACTCGTTCAGTCAGCCAGTCGGTCACGGGCAGCTCGTAACTGCTTCCGCCAAAGGCGTCGAACATCTTTTGTCGGTGTGCGGGTACCGGGTAATAGATCATGGAAGGCACCCCGTTATCCGCCAGGAACTGGTTGAGACCGTCACGGTCCACACCCTCCAGGATCAGGGTATACTGATGAAACACATGGGTGCTGCCGGGGTCTCGGAAAGGTACGGTGATCTTAGGATGATTGGCAAAGGCTTTATCGTAATGATCAGCCGCTTTCTGACGGGCCGCGATGTATTCATCCAGGTGTTTCAGCTTGATGTTCAGGATGGCGGCCTGTATGGCATCCAGTCTTGAATTGCATCCCACCACATCGTGATAATATCGTTTGCTTTGACCGTGTGAGGCGATCATCTTCAACATATCAGCCAGTTGATCGTCGTCCGTGAAGATCGCTCCGCCATCGCCGAAGGCACCCAGGTTCTTGGAGGGATAGAATGAGGTACAACCGATATGCCCGATGCTGCCGGTCTTTTTTACCCTGCCATCCGAAAAGCGGTAATCGCAACCGATCGCCTGCGCGTTGTCTTCAATGACGAAGAGACCGTGTTTGGCGGCGATGGCCATGATCTGTTCCATATTGGCGGCATGGCCATAGAGATGAACGGGAACGATGGCTTTTGTTTTCGGTGTGATGGCTTTCTCAATGGCTTCGGGATCGATGCAAAAGGTGCGGGCATCCACTTCCACAAATATGGGTTTGATGCGGAGCAGCGCGGCCACTTCCACCGTGGCGATATAGGTGAAGGAAGGGGTGATCACTTCATCGCCGGGTTCGAGGCCGAGCGCCATCATGGCGATCTGTAAGGCGTCGGTCCCGTTGGCGCAGGGGATGCAATGTTTACTGCCATTGTAGGCTGCCAGGCCGGCTGCGAAATCATTTACCACCTTCCCGCCGATGAACTGGGAACTTTCCATCACAGCCAGTACGGCAGCGTCCACTTCGGGTTTGATCTTCAGATACTGGTTCTTCGTATCCACCATTTGTAAAGGCCTCATAATTACGTAATTTGTGCGGGCAAAGATAACGATTCAAATAGCAAATTATGATCAGAAAATACACAGTAGATTTGTCTCAAAACCTGTCCATTGGCCATTTTCTTTTATAACCTTTTCCTGTTTTTCTACCAGTCGGGTATCCGTATCGCGGCTCTGTGGAATCCCAAGGCCGCCTTATGGGTGAAGGGAAGAAGGCATTGGCTGAACCAGGTCAGGCCGCATAACGCGACCGGCAACCCGACCGTGGTGTGGATGCATTGCGCCAGCCTCGGGGAATTTGAGCAGGGCAGGCCCTTGCTGGAACTGATCCGCATCAAGCACCCCGGAGTAAAGATCGTGATCAGTTTTTTTTCACCATCGGGATACGAGGTCATGAAAGGTTACGGCGGGGCCGACCAGGTGCTGTACCTCCCCATGGATTCACCGGCCAATGCCCGTAAATTCATCGGCGCCATCAATCCATCCCTGGTGCTTTGGGTGAAATATGAATTCTGGTTCCATTACCTGTACGCTTTGAAGCAAAGGAAGATCCCGGTACTCCTGGTCTCGGGAATATTCAGGCAGAACCAACTCTTTTTCAAAGGGTACGGGAGCTTATGGCGGAAGATGCTGGACTGTTTCTCTCATTTCTTCGTTCAGAATGAAGGCTCTGAAAAATTATTGAACAGCATTGCGGTCGGGCAGGGGATAACGGTCAGCGGCGACACCCGTTTCGACCGGGTCATCTCCATCGCCGAACATTTTTCTCCGATACCGGCCATAGGGGAATTTTGTGCGGGGTATCCGGTGATGGTTGCCGGTAGTACCTGGGAAGAAGACGAAGTGGAATTATTGCATTTCATGAAGATCCATCCGGAGATCCGGTTCATCCTCGTTCCGCATGAAGTGGATGAGGAGAACCTGGCGGGATTACGCAAGACCCTGCCCAACCCGGTCTTCTATTCTGAACTGATCAGGGATACGGCCTCTTCATTCGGGGATCGCCATGTGCTGGTCATTGATAATGTGGGCATGTTGTCGCGCCTTTATCACTATGCTACACTTGCCTATGTGGGAGGGGGCTTTGGCCCGGACGGGGTGCACAATGTACTCGAAGCGGCGGTTTATGGGAAGCCGGTCGTATTCGGACCGGTCTATGAAAAATTCGTCGAGGCTGCCGGCCTGGTCGAGTCCGGTGGTGCCGTCAGCATCGAAGGGTTGCTCGACCTGGAAGCGGTATTGGAGGAACTCATGAGAGATCATGATAAAAGAAAACGAATGGGAGAGGCGTCCCGTCATTTTATCCGGCAGCATGCGGGAGCTACGGCTGCCATCCTTCAGTATATTCAGGAGAATCGTCTTTTGACCAGTTGATAGAATTGCTTCACCACCTCATCATCGACCTTCCACCCGTGTTTCACTTTTAGTTCCCGTTCGATCCAGTATTCGGCTTCCGGTAAGATGGAGAACCCGTTGATGGTCTTGATGCTTCTTTCGTAAACCGCTTCATCGCCCCGGAACAGGGTGTTGATGAACAGGAAGCGGTCGTTCACGCCGATCGCCTTCCGGAGGTCGCGGATCGGTTGTTCCACCAGGAGTTCACCCAGGTCGATGCGGGATTGTTTCAGCTTTTCATTCAGCGAGGTGGCGCCGCTTTCCACGGTCTCATTGATCTCCTTCTGGACGGGTTCCGGTTTTACACTTCGCTGGTGGCTGAGGGTAGGGATATCTTCTTCTTCCTCAGGTTCGAAGAGGATGGAGGGCTTATGATGGGAGCTGAATTTCTGGATGCTTTCCGCATTCTTCTTGATCTCTTCCAGTTCAGCCTCGATCTCTGCTTCGTCAACCTGCAGGACCTCGATGATTTTTTCCTCTTCGGGTTGGGCTGGTATAACAGGTTCCTGAACCGGAGCCGGGGTGTTGAAATTGACCTGGGAAAGGGTGATGGCCACATCGGAGTCGGGGGCATCAGGTCCCTGTAATTGCAACAGTTCGGCCTGCAGCAGTTGAACCGTAAGCAATAACTGCCCCGCCGGAGCATTTTGCGCGTACTGTTCCTGTAATTTTTTAAGGAGTGTTTCCACTCTTTCCATGATAAAGTATACTTTTGATGCCCTGAACAAAGGGGGGCGCCCGGGTGAAAAAGCGATCGTTGCCCCTAAGTTACAAATTGAACACTAAATAAATACCTAAATGTTCATCGAACCCAATTTTAAAGGTGAAAAGCGGGGCTGGATCGAGGTCATCTGCGGCAGTATGTTCAGCGGCAAGACCGAAGAACTGATCCGTCGCCTGAAACGGGTGAAGATCGCCAACCTGAAAGTGGAGATATTCAAACCCAGTATCGATGTGCGCTATGATGAAGTGAAGATCGTGAGCCATGATACCAATGCCATCCAGTCCACCCCGGTGGACAGTTCCCAGAATATCCTCCTGCTGGCACAGGATGTTGATGTGGTGGGTATTGACGAGGCCCAGTTCTTCGACGCCGAGATCGCCAATGTTTGCGAGCAACTGGCCATGAAAGGGATCCGGGTCATCGTGGCCGGACTGGATATGGACTATAAAGGCAATCCGTTCGGACAAATGCCGAGCCTGCTGGCCAAAGCCGATTATATCACCAAGCTGCATGCCATCTGCCAGGTCTGCGGCAATATCGCCAACATCAGCTACCGGAAAGTAAATGAGGGAGGACAGGTATTACTCGGGGAGAAGGATGTGTATGAGCCGCGGTGCAGGATCTGTGCACAGCTGGAAAAATAAGAAGCTCTGATAAATAAAAAAAGCCGGCCACTTGATCTGTGGCCGGCCTTTTCATGTTTGAGAACAGGGATCAATTCTTGACGAATTTGGTTGACATGCTGTTGTAACCGTTCGTCCATTTCAGCATATACGTGCCTTTTGGCAGGTTGCCGACATAGACTGATAGCAGGTTGCCTGTCGTTTTCTGTTCCAGTGCAACGATGCCGTTAAAGCCGATCACCTGCAATGTTCCTTGTCCGGATACATCTCCCAGGATATTGACATTCAGCCTGTCGGTTACCGGGTTGGGATAGGTTTTCAGCATTCCTTTGGTGATCATCTCGCCTTCATTACCCGCGATGCTGGCCGTACCCAGTTGTACTTTCAGGGTATAGCAGGAACTGGCATTGTTGGCGTTGTTGTAACCAAAGACACGGGCGTAGTATGTACCTGCGGTATAGGTCCGGGTAATGGTCTCGCTGGTGGTACCGCCATTTGCGGAAGAAGCCAGCTGCGTTCCCGAACTGTTCACAATGGTCAGGTCATAATCTGCAGGCAAAGTGGTTAAAGTGACCGTTGCCGTACCGCCAGTGGTGATCACGAATTTATAGTAATCATTGTCTCCGGCCGGGTTGATCAGACCGGTGATATTGGTATTGAATGGGATCAGGGCAGCACCGGTACGCGTGCCATTGGTAGATACATCATAACTGCTTTGGCAACTGGTGACCGTTGTGGCTGTGGCCTTGATGGTGTAACAAGTGGCGCTGTTGGCCCCGTTATAGCCGATCACCTTGATGTAATAGGTGCCGGCAGCCTGGCTGTTAAGGGTCACGGTCTCCGTTGCTGTAGAGCCGGTTCCCGCACCGATCTGTGTTCCGGCGCTGTTGTAGATGTACAGGTCGTAATCCAATCCGCTGGGTCCAACCAGGTTGAATACATTATTACTGGTCGCGCTGGTGGTGATCTTGAAATAATCGACATCCGTTGTGGTGGTGATGGCGGCGGAATTGGTCACCCCGCTGCTGATCGCCGCGGCTGCAGCTTGTGTTTCATTGGGTTCAAAGGCCACGCCGCATCCGGTTCCCCCGGTAGTAGTGAACTGGGCTTGTGCATAGCTGCTGCTGCCTGCGGCACAATTGGTTCTTACCCTCCAGTCATATAATGTTCCGACGGTCAAACCGGAGAGGGCCACAGAGGTTGATGTAGTTGATGTAGCTGCATTAGTCCAGGTGGAAGAAGCATTGGCTTTGTAATCCACATCATAACTGGTGGCGCCTGAAACGGCTGTCCAGCTGACAGTTGCACCGGTGTTGGTGATACCGGAAGATGCCAGGCCGGATGGGGTAGAGCATGCATTGTAAGCAGCGCCGATCCCAACCGCATACCAGGCATTGGTGGTAGCGATCACCTGCGCGCTTCCGGCTCCGTAGAGGTCGGTAGCCGCCTGGATGGAATAGGTGCGGGCTGCCGCGTAATTGGAACTCGGGGTCAGGTAAACCGTATTGGTCCGGTAAGCGATCGCTGCCGCGGCATCAATACCAATGGCGGATACGGAATAGGCCGATCCGATATCATTGGTGCCGCTTCCGCCCTGGGACATCAGGTAGAACCAGAAATTAAGCACACCGCTGTTCGTGTGTACGCCACCGTTATCAGCGGTGCCAGTGTACCAGTAGGTGCCGAGGTAGGTATCGGGCTGACTGAATTGGTTAGGGTTGGACATGCTGCGGAAGGCCGCACCGATGTTCTCGCCGATGTTCCAGTTCCCGGAAGCGCCCTTGGCATAAAACTCAATGGCGGTGCCGAAGATGTCGCTGAATCCTTCGTTCATGGCGCCCGATTGGCCCGAATAGGTGAGGTTGGAAGTTCTTTCTGTTACGCCATGAGTGATCTCGTGTCCGCAAACATCCAATGCCGTCAGCGGGGTATAGGTAACACTGCCGCTGGTGCCGCCATCACCATAGGTCATGCGGCTTCCGTCCCAGAAGGCGTTGATGTTATTGCCGTAGCCAAATGCAACCAGGTTGGTGTGTACATAACTGTTCAGGGCGAATCCCGCGTTATCGACACTGTTCCGGTTGAACTTGGAGAAATAGTAATCATAGGTCTTCTCCGTACCCCAGTGTCCGTCTGTGGCATACTGGTCCTTATTGGCGTTGACATTGTTCCAGGTGTTATCGGCATCCGTGAAATCAACGGCGCTGTTATAATTGGTGCCGGCCAGCCGCATGTCATAGGTATTGATGCCATTGCCCCTGCCGGTCTCGCGTAAGCGATAAGTGGATCCGGTGAAATCAGTGGTGATGGTTTGCGTTCCGCTGTAGGCGGTGACCGCTGTTCCGGTGGCGTTGGTGGTATGGATCAATTCCCTTTTGCCCAGGATATTCCCGGACACCGCATCAACAAAAACATATTGACGGCTCATCGGGTATTGGGCGTAGATGTCCAGTTTATAGGCCAGCTTCAGGTTGGCAGGTGAAACACTCTCTTCCCCGCTGTAATAGACCAGGTTCGCTTTGGGGTAGAATGTGGCGTTCGGATTGTTCTGTTCTCTTTTGATGAATGCTTCTTCAGCGGGGAGCTGCCATTTATACTGGCGGGCGCCGACGAAGTTCATGGCTTTTTGCAAGGCGGCCGAGGGGTTCAGTACAGGCCTCGAGGCCAATCCGGCCGGAAGGTCCTTGATCCATTGGCCGTTCTGACTGATGATTTTACCATTTTGAACATGCACCGCATAAATGGCGCTCTCAACCGGAATGCCGGAAATGGATTGCTGGTAACGGTAATGTTCAAAACCGAGCCGGTCGGTCTCAGTCGTGCTGAGCAGGGCATTGCTGCTTCCCTGCGCCTTGCCACTCTCATCAGAAAGGACCACCTTTCCTTTGGTGAATACAGGAGCATTGGTTTTGAAAACGATCCTTTCAGGATACATGCCGGGTTGACCGGGTATGAGGTCCTGGGCCTGGCTGAGAAGCCATCCTGTTGTCAGCAGGGTCAAGATTAAAAGTTTTTTCATTTGAGTTTAATTTTATAAGTAAATTATTTTGTAATGTATATTTTAAAGTGATATCAGGCAATAGTAAAAATACTTTCGTAAATATGCTGTGGATAAATTGGGCCGGTTTTCTACGGGGCGGTGTGAATAATTTATTGAAAAAATCAGTTTTGACGTAAAAAAAATAATGGGTAACCGTAATATTACCATCCAAAATAATTACCTGCCGGTATGCGATAGTTAGTAATTTGCAACGATGATATCCAGGACCTTCGCCTTACTGAAAAAAGATCTTTTGCTTGAATTCAGGCAGCAGCATACCTTTTACGGCATCCTGCTGTATATCGCTTCCACCATCTTTGTGATCTACCTGTCGATCGATAAACCCGACGCGATCGTCTGGAACGGATTGTTCTGGGTGATCCAGCTCTTCATTAGTGTGAACGCGGTGGCCAAGAGTTTTCTCCAGGAAAGCCGGGGCAAGATGCTTTATTTCTATACCCTGGTATCCCCGGTGGAATTCGTCATCGCCAAGATCGTCTATAATATCGTGCTGATGATCCTGATGAGCCTGATCAGTTTGGGCCTTTTCTTTTTATTCCTCGGCAATCCCGTTAATGATGCGGCCTGGTTCACGGCCATGGTCGTTCTGGGAGGCGCCAGCATCAGCATGGTGTTCACGCTCATGAGCGCCATCGCGGCCAAGGCCCAGCAAAACGCTGCGCTGATCGCCATACTGGGTTTCCCCGTCATTCTGCCCCAGTTATTGTTGCTGATGCGGCTCAGTAAAGTGGCCTTCGCGGAAGTATTCCGGGAGGGGATGGTACTGCAATTGGCCGGACTCATCATCGGGCTCGACGTCCTCGTGATGGCCATGGCGGTCATCTTGTTTCCTTACTTATGGAAGGACTGACCTGACCTAAAAATAACTGCGAACTGCAAACTGAAAACTGAAAACTCTCCCCTATCTTTGCCCCCTTAAACAATTTCCCCTTTTGAAGAAAGCCTGGTGGAAAATATTAGCCCTTTTATTGCTGGTCTATACGGTTGTGGGCGGATTTTTGATGGACGTTCCCCGTTTGCCCATTCTTAACGAGACCATCCGCAACCTCTATTTTCACGTCTGTATGTGGTTTGGCATGATGATCCTGTTCATCATCAGTTTTATTTACAGCGTCAAATACCTCCGTGGTTTCAATCTCCGGAACGATATTTATGCCCATCATTTTGCCGCGGTAGGTACATTCTTTGGCATTTTGGGGTATGTAACCGGTACCATCTGGGCCAATTATACCTGGATCACCGACCAGAGCCAGTCGCTGGGCAGCGTACTCAAAGAGCCCAAACTCATCGGCGCGGCCATCGCCATCCTTATTTATGGCGCCTATTTCGTTTTACGCGGTTCATTCACCGATATGGATAAGAAAGCCCGGGTCAGCGCGGTCTATAATATCTTCGCCTTTGCCCTGCTCTTCCCGAGTATCTGGATCATCCCCCGTATGGTGGGCAGCCTGCATCCCGGCGCACCGGGCAGCGACAGTGGCAACCCGGCCCTGAATTTCAAGGACATCGACAGTCGTTTGCGGATGGTCTTCTATCCCGCGGTCATCGGCTGGACCTTATTGGGGGTATGGATCGCCACCTTGAAGATCAGGATTCAATTAATCAGGGATAAAAATTTGATCAATGAGTAAACTATTGAACCGATTGGGGTTGATGGCCTTTGGCTTGTTTTACAGCCTCATCTCCTTTGCACAGGATAACAAACCTGAAATGGCGGATACCATGCGCGGCAACGGGAAGATCTATGTGGTGGTGGCGGTATGCCTGACCATAACGCTTGGACTTATACTTTATGTTTATAATGTTGACCGTAAAGTGAGCCGGCTGGAAAAGGAGATGAAATGATCCTGTATTCCCTGCGTATCCATACCAGCCCCCTATTCAATTGGACTTGAACGGGAATTACCGGTAAAGTGATCTATAACAGACAGAAACGAATTCTTCAACAACGATTGCCTAAATAAAACACATTTTCTATGAGTTCTACACAGCCCTACAGCTTTTTCCAGAGCGTGGAAAGAAGCTTCGACAAAGCCGCCAAATTCACCCAATGGGATTTGGGTATTTTAGAACAGATCAAAGCCTGCAACAGTGTATATCAAATGCGCTTCCCGGTCAAACGCGACGACGGAAGCATTGAAGTGATCGAGGCCTACCGCGTCCAGCACAGCCATCACAAGGCTCCTTGTAAGGGCGGTATCCGTTTCAGCGAAGAGGTCAACCAGGATGAGGTGATGGCGCTGGCCAGTCTCATGACCTATAAATGCGCCATTGTGAACGTACCGTTCGGTGGCGCTAAAGGGGGGATCAAGGTCAATCCCCGCAAATACAGTGTTTACGAACTGGAAAAGATCACCCGCCGGTATACCTCCGAACTGGTCAAAAAGAACTTCATCGGCCCGGGTACGGATGTACCCGCGCCCGATTACGGAACCGGCGAACGCGAAATGGCCTGGATCGTGGATACCTACGCTTCCCTGAAGCCCGGAGAGATCGATGCGGCCGGTTGTGTGACCGGTAAGCCCATCACGCAGGGCGGTGTTCGCGGACGTAAGGAAGCCACCGGCCTCGGTGTGTTCTATGGCATCCGTGAAGTTTGCGAAATGGCCGATGTGATGGCCAAGCAGGGATTGACCGTTGGCGTTGCCGGAAAAACGGTTGTGGTACAGGGACTGGGTAATGTGGGTTACCACAGCGCCAAATTCTTCCGTGAGAATGGGGCCAAAGTGATCGCCCTGGCCGAATACGAAGGCGCGATCTTCAATGCGGATGGTTTGAACGAAGAAGAAGTGTTCCAGCACCGCAAGGCCACCGGATCCATTTTGAATTTTCCCGGTGCCACCAACCTGGCGAAGAATACCGACGCCCTTGAACTGGAATGTGATATCCTGATCCCCGCCGCATTGGAAAACGTGATCAATGGTGATAATGCTGAAAGGGTGAAGGCTAAGATCATCGGGGAAGCCGCTAACGGCCCCTGCACCCCGGAAGCGGATGATGTATTCGCTGAAAAAGGCATACTCTGTGTTCCTGATATGTACCTGAACGCCGGCGGTGTGACCGTGAGTTATTTCGAGTGGTTGAAGAACCTGAGTCACGTGCGTTATGGCCGTATGGAGAAGCGATTCACTGAAAACCTGAATGCGCAGATCCTGAACCAGATCGAGGAAATGGGCAATAAGAAAGTGAGTGAGAAGGACCGTGAATTCATCCTGCACGGACCCGAAGAAGTGGACCTGGTGCATAGCGGATTGGAAGAGACTATGATCTCCGCCACCCGTGAGATCATGCAGATCTGGAAAGACAATCCCGAGATACCGGATATGCGTACCGCGGCCTATGTCAGCGCCATCAACAAAGTGGCCAACAGTTATGCGGAGTTGGGTATTTTCCCGTAATCAATTTGAAACAGATAAATAAAGATCCCGCCTTTTGGCGGGATCTTTGTTTTATAGCATCGAACTATATGGGATCAGCTATTATTCTTTGAAATCAATTCTTTGTTGAGAACAGCTTACATCTTCTCCGCCATATCCGGAATATCAACAGCCTTATAAACGCCCGCATCCAGTTTCTTTTTGGTCTCTTCAAAAGCTTTCAGTGTCAGGTCTATGTCTTCATCGCTGTGTGCAGCGGTAGGGATGATGCGGTAGATGATATCGCCCTTGGGGATGACAGGGTAAACTACGATGGAGCAGAAGATGTGGTAGTTCTCCCGCAGGTCGGTCACCATCTGGGTGGCTTCGGGCACATCGCCTTTCATGTAGATGGGGGTAACCGGACTGTTGGTATGTCCGATGTCAAAGCCCCTTTCTTTCAATCCGGTTTGCAGGCGGTTCACATTGTGCCAGAGTTTTTCGCGCAGTTCGGGCATGGTCTTCACCATGTCCATGCGTTTCAACATGCCTTCCACGATGATGAGCGGGAGGCTCTTGGCAAAGATCTGAGAACGGGTATTGTAACGTAAATATTTCAAGACGGCCTTGGGTCCGCTGATGAAGGCGCCGATACTGCCCATGCTCTTTACAAATGTGGAGAAGTACAGGTCGATGCCGGCCTGGCAGCCCTGGGCCTCGTCAGCTCCTGCGCCCGTTGGGCCCATATAACCGAACCCATGCGCATCATCGATCAGGATGCGGAATTCGTATTTCTTCTTCAGCTCCACGATCTCTTTCAAAATGCCCTGTTCGCCGTCCATGCCAAACACCCCTTCGGTGATGAGCAGGATGCCACCGCCGTTCTTTTCGGCCATTTCCACGGCGCGTTGCATTTGCTTTTCGCAGTCTTCAATATCGTTGTGCTTGAAGGCGTAACGATGGCCCATGTGCAACCGTACGCCATCCACGATACAGGCATGCGCTTCGGCGTCATACACGATCACGTCGCGGCGGTTTACCAGCGCGTCGATACAACTCATGATGCCCTGGTATCCGAAATTGAGCAGCATGGTGTCTTCCCGGTTCACGAATTCACTGATCACTTTTTCCAGTTCCTCATGTTTGGTGGAATTGCCACTCATCATGCGGGCGCCCATCGGGTTTCCCATGCCGTATTTGGCGGCGGCCTCGGCGTCCACTTTCCGTACTTCGGGGTGGTTCACCAGTCCGAGGTAATTGTTCAAACTCCAGACGATCATCTCCTGTCCGCGGAAATTCATCCTGGGGCCCAGTTCTCCTTCCAGTTTGGGAAATGTGAAATAACCGTGGGCCCGGTCCATATGCTGACCGATGGGGCCGCTGTCTTTGACTAATTTTGCGAATACGTCCATATTTTTCGTTTACAGGTTGCGATTTGGCATCAAGTGAACTGCTTTCACAATGCTTGATTGACCGGGATCAAATGCAGGCTTCAAGTCGGCAAAATTAAGGCATTGGGGGCAAAACTCATAACCTTGCCTTAACATGGCGGTTCCGTGTCTGTCAGGCATTATAGATTTATCTTTGTACAAATTTCAACCTATGCGTGGTAAATACCTGTTCCTGGCATTTTTTTCTTTCTTTGGTTTTTTTTGTGTTACCGCTCAACCCGCAAAACCCAAACTGGTGGTGGGTATTGTGGTTGACCAGATGCGCTGGGATTACCTCTATCACTTCAGTACGCTGTATTCCGAAAATGGTTTCAAGCGTCTGCTGAAAGAAGGGTTCACGGCGGAAAACACCATGATCCCCTATGTACCCACTTATACCGCGGTCGGACATAGTTGCATCTATACCGGAAGTATTCCCGCGATCAGCGGAATTGTTGGGAATAACTGGTTTGATAAGGGAACCGGTAAAGGAGTGTATTGTACGGATGATTCCAACGTTACCACGGTTGGGGCGAACAGTAAGGCAGGCCTGATGAGCCCGGCAAATTTGTGGGTGACCACGATCACGGATGAACTGAGGTTGAGTAATAATTTCAAAAGCAAAGTGATCGGTATCGCGTTGAAAGACCGCGGGGCCATTTTGCCTGCCGGCCATAGCGCCAATGCCGCTTATTGGTATGACGCGGGTAAATGGATCACCAGTTCTCATTATATGAAAACGCTGCCGGCCTGGGTGGAGAAATTCAACCAGGATGACCTGGCCGGAAAATACATGTCCGGTGACTGGAATTGTCTATTCCCGGCCAAACAATACGATATGTGTACCGGGGATGATCAACCTTACGAAAGTGCGATCCGGGGTGAAAAAACCGTGACCTTCCCCCATAAACTCTCCGGTATATCCGACAGTTTCAAATACGAGTCGTTCAAAACAACTCCTTTCGCCAATTCTTTCACTTTTGATTTTGCGAAAGCGGCCGTTACCCAGGAACAATTAGGCAGCAATACCGTTACCGATTTCCTGGCCATCAGCATTTCTTCAACCGATTATATCGGTCATTCATTCGGCCCCAATTCTATTGAGATCGCCGATACGTATACCCGTCTTGATAAAGACCTGGCGGAGTTCCTGAAATTCCTGGACGCCCGCCTGGGCCGGGGAAATTACACTGTTTTTTTATCGGCTGACCATGGTGTGGCACATATACCTGAATTTATGAACCGGAACAAAATGCCGGCAGGCACTTTTAATGATAGTGATATCCGCAAGGAATTGAACCAGGCCCTGGATTCGGAATTTGGAATCAAGAACCTGGCACAAAGTGTACAGAATTACCAGGTTTATCTTAACCTCAACGAGGTTGAAAAGAACGGGAAAGATCCCGTATTGGTTAAAAGATCGGTCATCCGGTTCCTGCAGGCAAAGCCCTATATCGTTAACGCGTTTGAAACGGCCAAGCTGGGCCAGGCCACATTGCCTGAACCACAAAAGACCATGTTGATCAACGGCTACAATACCAGCCGGTCGGGTGATGTGCAGTTCATGCTGAAACCCGGCTATTTTGACGGGGGACGAAAAGGGACGACCCATGGCCTTTGGAACCCTTATGATTCACATATTCCCTGCGTATTTTTTGGATGGGGGGTAAAGCCCGGGAAAACTTACCGGGAGACTTATATGACCGATATCGCACCCACAATCGCGGCCATGCTGAAGATCCAGATGCCCAATGGTTCTGTGGGGAAAGTGATCGAGGAATTGGTAAAATGATCCAGGACATTACTTTTGTCATTGCAGGATAAACCTGGTTTCGGCGATTCTGATATCGGGCTTGCTCAGTTCCAGGAAATAGGTTCCTGCCGGAAGTATGGATAGATCCCTTGAGAGATAATTTGTGCCCGCCGATAACGCCTCGTTGAATTGATATACCTGTCTCCCTGTACTGTTAAATATCCGGGCTGTAACCTGAATGGATTCCAGCGCAACACATTTGATGTTGAGCCAGTTGATAACGGGGTTGGGGTTTATACTGACAATACTGATCAGGGGTTTGCTGAATCGCACCGCTACAACATCCGAATACCTGTAATTTCCATCCTGGCCGATCTGTTTCAAGCGGTAAAAATTGATGCTATGATTGGGTGCCGCGTCGTAAAAATCATAATCGGTAGGTAAGGAAGTACTGTGATGCCTGCTGGGAACGAACCCGATTTGCTGGAAAAAACTGCCATCGGTTGAGCGTTCGATCTCAAAACGATCCAGGTTGATCTCCTGGGCGGTGGTCCAGTTTAACCGTACCTGTCCCTGGTCAGCGACTGCACTGAAACGGGTCAGGTCCAGGGGCAGGGGAACGGTACTTCGGTAGACCCAGATGGGGGCGGTCCACATCATATCCCCATCCGCCTGGGTGATCTTCGCAAAATAGTAGTAATTATTGGTGGCGATCGTGGGATGATTAAAACTCAGTGTTGTGCTGTTGGTATTGGAAGTGAGCAGGGTAGCGTTGATATTGCTTCCGGGCGTGCCGTAAAATAGTTCGATCTTACTGATGTTATCGTTGGGGTCTCCGGGGGCATCCGGGTCGTTCACCGAAACAAACACGGAAGAATTGCTGTTGGTGGAAAAATCACTCCCCATATAGTGGCCATTAACCGTAAAGGTCACTTCGGTATTCCAGTCATCTGAGGCATAAAAACGCATGGCCCGGTAGGCGGCGAGGATGCTGTCTCTTTTTAACTGGGTGGCCAGTACCACGGTGCGGATGCGATTATTCCGGCCAAAATTGGTATAATGATTATCCTGGTCGGCTGTCGGACCCAGGTGATATCCTTTGGCCAGGGCCTTCAGGTAGACCGATTCATATAAAGTGGGGGCGGGGTCGCCGTAATTGGAGGTGGTTGAAGTGGCGCTGCCGCTCCGAATCGCGATGCCGGCGATGGCCGTATCCGCTGAGGCGCTATAGGGTGCGGCGCCGGCCAGGTCGCTGTAATCACCGGTTTGGGGATGGGCCAGGGTGCAAAAACTGTTCGGGTAAGCATTCACGGTGGACCAATAACCCGCAAAGTCGAGTTTCCAGCAGTAGATATCGTAGTTGTTGGTAGGCCCCCATCCGCCACTGCCTGTTTCCCAGCCAATAAGACCCGGGACCCCATAGGTCACAATATGTCCCCCGCTGCTGATCACCCCCCATTCGTAGCCATAGAGACAGACAAAAGTTCCTTCCTGGTTGGCGGTATCAGACTGGTACAGCCCCCGGGGGTAATCGGCTACGTGCATACCCGGATTATTATTTGAACTGTAATGGTTATGGTCGGATATCCCCAGGAAATCCATATGGAAGCTGCCCTTGGCGTAATTATAATCCTGGCCGGGATAGTAGTAACCGGTTGCGATGCTGTCTTTATTGCCGTCTGAATAGGAGGTATGCGAATGGATATTCCCGAAATAGAAATTGTACTGCCCTAAAGCGGAGCAGCTGCTGAAAAATAAACCGGTTAAAAGCAGGAACCGCATGCTTTTTTGATTGGTGAAATAATTCTGATGCCGTTTAAAAGGGTAGGGACCAGGTTATCGGGGGCGGATTCGGCTGTGAAAGTCCTAAAGTTACAATTATCCGTTTACAACCGGTTATTTGTAACATCCGGTTAACAAAAAGCCCCCGGGGAGACCGGAGGCTTGTTGGGTTACTAGGATTCGAACCTAGACAGACAGAATCAAAATCTGTAGTGCTGCCGTTACACTATAACCCAGTCAAAATCGGCTGCAAAAATAAGGATTAAGGGTTTATGGCCCAAATGCATTTTTTAGCGGTTAGCTATTAGCCCAGCCTGCCGGTAGGCAGGTGTTAGCTTTTAGCCGGTTACTCAAGGCTGTGAGCATTTTTTCTTCTTCAGCACGAATACCTAGTGCCTCCTGGATCATCGTGTCATTACCGAGATTCAGGGCCCTGGCTATTAATAGTTGTGTTTCGGCTTCAAAGCCGGAACCCAGGGAAATTTCCAGGAACCGGGAATAATCTGTTTTTCTTAAACTGTCCGGATTTTGGGTAAGGCTTCAGGGGTACTGACATAGCACTTCAGGGCTGAAATAAAAAGTAGAATTTCTTTCCTTAGCCTAAAATAAATATTTAAAGTCTGCCTGTTATTGCTTTTTAACCTGTATGGTTTTGAATGCAGCTAAAATTTCTTTTTCTGTTTGTACCCGGCTGTTAAAATAACTCCCTTCAATAAAATTCATAAACGTATTATCACCAAAATAAAGGGATAGTTTAATGCCTGTACTCCCTTCCTGATAGGTTTTTAACTCTCCTTTAAATCCACTTATTATTATTGGTTGACGGTTAGTAAGTGAACCAGCACTTTCCTCTACAGGCATGTTAGCCGCATACCGCATGGTTTTAAATTCATCGTATTTTATCACACTACCGTCTTCATCACGATAAAAGCCCATCGCTGTCTCATTCCATACAAACCCTTTTGGGAGTTCAATATATATAGCGGTACCTGGAAAATTGGCCATTTTGCCGGTATCTACCTTACTGATTGCGATATTGTCGGCAGTAGTTTTTTTCTTTTCAGCTTTTCCATTGTAACAGGCTACTACTGTTATTATAAGAAGAAAAGAATAAAAAAGTTGTTTCATACAATGCTGTATTTATTTTTCTGCCACTACCGTTTTAAGCGCTTCATAAATCCCTTTATCAGTGGCAGTATCTTTTTCTTCATAGTTCGCAATAATCATCTCGTCAGTATAGCCATCGGTAAAGGCAAAATAGTATTGTGAATAGGCAGCTGTTTTAGAATGGTATATTGTTCCTGTATGACCACTAACAGTAACGGCCTCTTCCTTCCAGCTTCCGGGAAAGTTTTTGTCGGCCTCCGTTTTAATTTCTGAAAATAATTTTTCCGGTGTGTACCCACTCAGTATTTGCATTTGCATAAAATAAACTATACCTTCTTTTTGTGCCAATGTACCAGACAATTCATCTACCGCAAACCCTGCCGGAGGAATAATGTATAAATGGCTATTGGGGATTTTTACATGGCTGGCTGTTTTGATGGTTTTAGCAGGTTCTGCAGTATTGCCATTTTGATTATTTGATTCTGTATGATTACAGGCAGTTAGCAGGGCTGTAAAAATAATGAGGTTGATAAATTGTTTCATTTTTATTTGTTAGTACTTGTTTGTAAATAAATCGAGTTACAATAGTGCAGAATTATTTGCAATTATTTTGGCACCAAACACCCGATTTAATTTATTTATTCTTGCTTAGGTTATAAAAAAATGAAGTGCCATCCCGGGATATTACCAATTTTGCATATAGTGCATTGTCAATATCTTTCATATAAAAAAGGCTTTCGCCAGAGCCGGGTACCCATAACTCTTCCCAGCCCTCTCCTTTCATTTTTATTGCAGATAATTCTTTATTGCCGTTTTTTTCGTCTTTTAGCATTTCCCAGGTGCCCTGTATCTGGCCGTTAGCATCGGTTATCGTTAGTTTGCCACCTTCCATAAAATCATACACATTGCCGCCATATTTTTTGTTTAAAGTAGAATCAATATAATCGGCCTGCATGGGCAGGTCGTATTTGGTTCTTTCTGCAAATGCTTTATCTACCGTCCATTTACCGATAATCTTATTTTTTTCGGAACTGCTTTTGCAGCCAATGCTAAAAACACCCGCAAATACTAACAATGCGATTGCAAACTTCATTCTTTTCATGTTTTAAATATTTATGAATTAAAACTAATACAAAATAAAACAGCAGTCAATACCCCATTGGTTGATTTTTAATTTAAGTGCAAGGCAATAACATTTCCTGTGCTTTGACAGTATGGTAAAATCAGCGAATAATATTAGCTGTTAGTGATGCATAAGTAATGAATGCTTTTTGGAAGTTCATCATTCTTTAATTTTGTTTTAAAAGAAGGGTAAAAAATAACTCATTAACCATTTAGTCATTAAACTCCAGCTAACGGCTCACAGCTACCCCTCTGCATCCTCCCGCTCCTTCAACTCCCTGATCTTGTCCAGCGCCCCGGCCACTACATCGCACATGATGGTGTACAAGGTTCCCGGCTGATGGTTTGCATAGATGTATTCCAGCGCTTGATTCTCATTGGCGATGGTCATGGTGGGCAAGGAAGGGTTCACGCTTTCAATGCCTTCCTTCAGCAGGCCGATGATCTCCTCCGCGGTTCGGCCCCGCAGGTTCTTATCGCAACGGATGATGATCTCGTCGAAATATTGCGCCGAGATCTCACCCAGTTCCCGGATGTCTTCATCTCTGCGGTCGCCGGTTCCGCTGATGACCCCGATCTTTTTGGGGTAGTCCAGTTTGCTCACGAAATCGCAGAGCAGTTTAAGTCCGTGCGGGTTATGGGCGAAATCCGCCAGGAAGGAAAAATTCCTGAAGTGGAAGAAATTCAACCGGCCAGGTGTTTGGGTGGAAGAAGGGATGAAAGACATCAGCGCGGAGCGGATATCCTCGATCGTTATATCGCGGTAGAGATAGGAGGCCATCACTGCGGGCAGGCAGTTGGCGATATTGTGTACCGCTTTGCCTTCATAGGTTAGGGGCACGTCCTTCACATTGATCACCCGGATCTTCCAGGTGCCCTTGAGGATGCTGATAAACCCGTTCTCAAAGACCGCGGCCAGTCCGCCCCCGGCACAATGTTCTTTTATTCTTTCATTGTGCTCATCCATGCTGAACAGGGCGACATTGCATTTGAGGTTGTTGCGCATGGCGTACACCAGGTCATCGTCGGCGTTCAACACCGCGTAACCATGAGGGAATACGGTTTCCGGCACCACGGCTTTCACCTTGGCCATCTGTTCGATATTGTTGATGCCTCCCAGCCCGATATGGTCGGCCGCCACATTGGTGACGATCGCCACTTCGCAGTTCTGGAACGCCAGTCCGCTTTTCAATATGCCCCCCCGGGCGCATTCCAATACGGCAAAATCAACGGTCGGGTCCTTTAACACGAATTGCGAACTGATGGGACCGGTGCAATCGCCTTTCATCATCATTTGATTCTGGATATAGACGCCATCGCTGGTGGTATAGCCTACTTTCTTCCCGGCGCTCTTGGCAATATGGGCGGTCAGACGGGTGGTGGTGGTCTTGCCATTGGTACCGGTCACGGCGATGATGGGGATCCTCCCTGCGCTGCCTTTGGGGAAGAGCATATCAACCACCGGTTCGGCCACGTTGCGCGGGAGCCCGATCGAGGGTTCGATGTGCATCCTGAATCCAGGCGCCGCGTTCACTTCCAGTATCGCGCCGCCGTTCTCCGAGACGGGGGTGCGCAGGTCGCTGGCCATGATGTCGATGCCGCAGATATCCAGTCCGATGATCTTGGCGATACGTTCGCACATGAAGATATTGGCCGGGTGAACTTCATCGGTCACATCATTGGACGTGCCGCCGGTGGAGAGGTTGGCGGTGGGCTTCAGCAGCACCAGTTCATCTTTTAGGGGAACCGTTTCCAGGGAATAGCCTTTTTCATCCAGCATCTTCTGGGTGAATTGGTCGATGGTGATCTGGGTGAGCACTTTTTCATGGCCATAACCGCGGCGCGGGTCCAGGTTGGTCTCGTCGATCAGTTGCTGGATGGTCTGCTTGCCGTCGCCGATCACGGAAGCGGGTGTACGCAATGCGGCGCAGATGAATTTGTAGTTGATCACCAGGATCCTGAAATCGAAACCGGTGATGAATTTTTCCACGATCACGCTGCGGCCGTATTGTTTGGCGGCCTCAAAAGCGGTTAGCGACTGTTCCCAGGTAGTGATATTGGTGGTATTGCCCTTACCATGGTTGCCGTCGATGGGTTTGATCACCAGCGGGAAGCCGAATTTATCCACCGCTTCCCGTAAACCTTCTACGGTCCGGATCACCGTACCCCTGGGTACAGGTATCTCTGCGGCCTGCAGGAGGTTCTTGGTCTCTTCCTTGTCGCAGGCGATGTCCACCGCGATATTACCGGTGGTGCTGGCGATGGTGGCCCGGATCCTTTTTTGGTTTACGCCATACCCGAGTTGTACCAGCGAATGTTTGTTCAGCCGGATATAGGGAATGCCCCGTTTGGCGGCTTCGTCAACAATGCAACCCGTACTGGGACCCAGCCTGGTTTCCTCGCGGATCTCCCGCAAACGCTGAATATCCTCTTCCATGCTGTACGGTTCTTCGAAAATGAGGGCGTGGGCGATCCGTACCGCCGCATGGGCGGCATAAACTCCGGCATCTTCTTCCATATAACTGAAACAGACATAGTATTCACCGTCTTTCCCCGTTCCGCGTGTCCTGCCGAAACCGGTATCCATTCCGGCCAGGGTCTGTATCTCCAGGGCGATGTGCTCGATGACATGCCCCATCCAGGTGCCTTCGTCCACGCGAAGGAAAAATCCACCGCGTTCACCCACACTGCAACGGTGCTCGATCAGGCTGGGCAACAGGGCTTCAAGCCGTTCCCGGAAACCGATGATGGCATTGGTCGGCATCTGCTCCTTTTCCTCCAGGTCGAGTTTCATCTGGATCAGTTTGGTACGTCTGACACTCCAGTAATTGGGTCCTTTGAGCACTTTGATTTCTACGATCTTCATAAACAGTTTGATTGATTAAGAGGATGACCTAAGTGAAAAGTCAAAAGGCAAAACCCAAAACGAGGCCCCTGATTGAAGGATCGGTGGTTTTTGGTTTTGACTTTTAAGCTTTGACTTTTTATGTATCTGGGAAATTACCAAAATCATCTTGCTTGACAAAAAACAAAATGAGTAAATTGTCATGCTAAATCAAACCGTATGGCCAACCGCCGATCTTTTCTCAATAAGTTGGGATTGCTTTCCGCCACAGCGATCACCGCCAATCTTTTTCAGCCCGCCTGGAGCCGAGACCTCCAGTATGCCTTAGACGGAGCGCTGGGCACTGATCCGGCGGAACTGGCCTCGGATGAGGACTTCTGGTATTATATCCAGCAGTCCTATACCATCTCTTCCAATTTCATCAACCTCAATAACGGGGGGGTCGCTCCTGCGCCCAAGACCGTTGCCGATGCCATGAAGCGTTATTACGACATCAGCAATGAGGCGCCGAGTTATTTCATGTGGCGTATCATCGACCAGGGCCGGGAACCTTTGCGCAAGAACCTGGCTCAGCTGGCCGGTTGTGAGGCTGAAGAACTGGCCCTGCTCCGAAATGCCTCCGAGGCCCTGGAGACCGTGATCTTCGGCATTGAACTGAAAGCCGGCGATGAAGTCGTACTGGCCAAACAGGATTATCCCAACATGATCGGGGCCTGGAAACAGCGCGAAAAACGAGAGGGGATCAAATTGGTTTGGATCAACCTCGACCTGCCGAGTGAAGATGTGGATTATATGGTGAGTCAATACACGAACGCATTCACCCAAAGAACGAAACTGGTGCAGGTGACCCATATGATCAACTGGATCGGACAGAAATTGCCGGTTCGTAAGATCGCGGATGCCGCCAAACAAAGAGGGATCGACGTTCTGGTTGACGGGGCGCATACCTTCGCCCAATTCGAATTCAAACTCCCGGACCTCAACTGCGATTATTTTGGCACCAGTCTCCATAAGTGGCTGGGCGCCCCCATCGGCACAGGATTCCTCTATGTCAGGAAAGAAAAGATCAAACAGGTCTGGCCCCTGTTTGGCGCGGGTGAAAAGGAAGAAGAAAATATCCGCAAATTCGAGCACCTGGGCACGCGGCCTTTCTTCATCGAGGAAGCCATCGACAAGGCCATTGATTTTTACGAGATGATCGGCGCGAAGAGAAAGGAAGAAAGACTCTTGTACCTGAAGAATTACTGGATGAGCCGGGTGAAGGACCTGCCTGGCGTAAGACTGCATACTTCCATGAAAAAGGAATTCGGCTGCGCCATCGGGCTGGTGAGTGTTGACGGGAAGACCCCGGGCGAACTGGACAGTTTCCTGTGGGACCAGTACAAGATCCACTCGGTGGGGATCAACTGGGAGAACATTCACGGCGTTCGCATAACCCCGAACGTTTATACCACCACGAAGAATCTCGACCGGCTCGTGGAGGCCATCGGCCGATTCGCTAAGTCCTGACCGGTGCGGTTTCCACAAACGTTGATAAAAAGCAGGCGATGCCTACCCGGGTTTTCCCTTAATTTTGCAATAACCATAAAAAGGTTTGCATGGATTTTGCTAAAGGAAAACTGATTGCGATCGGCGGCGCTGAAGACAAGGGTACCGACCTGGAGAAAGGAGAGATCCATCGCAATAACCTCAATTTCTTTGAGCTCGGCATACTCCGGCGTATCGTGGAAGAGGCGGCCAAAGGGCCGCTTTCGCGTATCGAAGTGATCACCACCGCCAGTATGATACCCTACGAAGTGGGCGACAATTACCTCAATGCTTTTGGAAAGATCGGCTGCACCAATATCGGCATCATGCATATCCGCAACCGGGCCGATGCCTCCGAAACGGAATACATCGATCGCATCAACCAGTGCGACGTGGTGATGTTCAGCGGGGGAAACCAGCTCCGGCTGAGCAGTACCTTCGGCGGCACTAAATTCCTGCAAGACCTTTTGAAACGATATCATGCCGATGCCGAGTTCCTCGTGGCCGGCACTTCAGCCGGGGCCATGGCCATGAGCAATACCATGATCTACGAAGGCAATGCCACCCGGGCGCACCTGAAAGGGGAGGTGAAGATCACTACCGGACTGGGTTTCATGGACGATGTGATCTTTGATTCCCATTTCGAGAAAAGAGGACGCTTCGGCAGGCTGGCCCAGGCCGTCACCACCAACCCCTCTTGTATCGGCATCGGTTTGGGTGAAGACACCGGGATGCTGATCAAGGATGGGAATCATTTTGAAGCCGTCGGCAGCGGATGCGTGGTGATCATCGACGGGCATGAAGTGGTGCACAATAATATCGCGGATATCCCCGAAGGCAACCCCTTCAGCGTGGAAAACCTGAAGGTCCATTTCTGTGAAAAAGGGAATGGCTATGATCTGAACGAACGCCGTTTCCTGATGGAAGCTTCCAAAGGCTCGGTCATCAGGAAACAGGTCGATGTGGAATGATCTCTTCATTCCCAAATATTTCTAAAATCATCAGTGCGCCGTCTGATCTCCGTTCAAGGGTGATGATATGTTAAGATGCGCCGCCGTGTGCTCTCCCGATCTACAGCAATCAAATGCGTAAGTGCCGCCGTGTGGTCTCCCGGCCAACGGCAATTGGATTTCAAAATAGCTTGAAGGACATTATTAAATGGCTAACGAGATTTTCTGAAAAATAGTTATTAGCCTTTGATCCCGCTGGTCTGGAGACCAGGCGGGGGCATTCAAATCAGGAAGCTGTAATTCCATGTAAAAATATTTAGAACATCACTCAAAAGGGTGAAAGCTTCCTTTGCTGTATTCCTCAGGGTTGATCCACGTAAAAGTAGATGCGCTCACCGAACGCGATGCCGAAATGATCTACGAACAAGGTGGGGATCGCATAGAAATAATTTCGTCCACTCGGCATGGAAATGGCCCCGTAAGGGATATCGATCCACCAGGTACCGTTCCTGAAACCTTTGTCCGTCACATCATAGACAGGGGTGTATCCCGCCGCGAAACCGTTGATGTCGGCATAGTCCGGATACCTCAGGCTTTTCACCTGCTGCTTGGTGGCCGTACTGTATATATGTACCACGATCTGGAATTTCTTGCCGAAATATGCGGGGATGTCCACCCGGCCTTCGATCTTCATGTTATATCCCGTTGAGGGGTCGTCCGGGTTGGTCACATTGTGTTCCACATTGGTACTGGTGAAATCTATATTCTCAAAGGAAGTGGGATTGTCGTAGGGTTCAACATAGGTTTCCTCTTTTGTCGGCACCTGCGGTTCATTGTTATCAACGATCTCTTCTTTCTTTGGCGCATTGGCGGTATAGGCATCCTTGGCCACAAAACCATATTTCACCACTTCGGGGAACAGTTTGTAATCGATCCAGCTGAATCCCTTGTCGCCCCAGTCGGCTCCCCAGCTGTTCATCACTTTAAAGGCTTTACGGGTATCATCATATCCCACCAGCAGCATGCAATGCCCTCCGGAAGCCGTACCGGCCTCTGTCCAGCTATAGGCCGCTTTCTTATCAAAACCCTCTGAGATGAATTCTTTGGACACCATCGCCCCAATGATCACGGGATAGCCCGCCGCCAGTTGCGCCTTGACTTCCTTGATATCCTGTACATTCACCTGGCGCCAGAAGTCGATCCTGAATTTCCGGGCGCTGTTCTTCACTTCATCGGTTGGTTTTGCGACCCAGTTGTTCTCATCATAAGGCATCTCTTCCATCTGGCATACCCCCTGCTCCGACAATATATTGAGCCCATCGGTAACATAGGTGGGCGCATTCATGCCGTTATTGATCTGGTTATAGATATAGGCGGGACTGAAGAGGTATTGCTCACCCAGTTCCAGTTTCTCCTGGTAACTCTTCAGGGCGTATGCGATGGCCCAGGCAACACAGGATTGCTGTTTGCCCTGGTTGCCCACCGGCGGCATCTTATCCGACAGGTCAATGGAAGCCGGCAACTCATCGCCACCGAAAGGCGTGGAGGCCATGGGAATGCCCGCCAGTTTATCCTGCTTTTCGAAAAGCATGCCCAGCGGCACTTCCGGAGTCCCGGTTTTTTTATCCGATGAGTTACAGGAAGTGAATAGCAAGATCGAAAACAGGATCAGGAATGGCAGCAGGATAGTTTTTAGCATCTGTATTTTTTTTAAAGATTGGAAATCAAAACGACAAATGCAAGGGGAAAATAACCTTATCTTTCCTGCATGAACAGGAGAACATTCATGTACCAGGCATCCCTGGCCAGCGCTTCCATTTTACTGGGCGATCATGTTTACGCGGCCGTGAAAAGCGACTTCCCCGTAGTACGCACGCCGGAGAGTAAACGCAAATTCAAAAGCCCGGCTGTGGAGCGGCTGATCCAGACCATCAAGAAGGATTCGGTCAACCCCGAACTGGCCTGGCTTTTTGAGAACTGTTTTCCCAATACCCTTGATACCACGGTCGATTTCGAGATCATCAACGGCAAGCCGGATACCTTTGTGATCACCGGCGACATCGACGCGATGTGGCTGAGGGATTCCTCCGCCCAGGTGTGGCCCTACCTCCCGCTGATGAAAGAAGACCCCGCGTTGAAGGAACTGATCAGGGGAGTCATCAACCGCCAGGCCAAATGCATCCTCAAAGACCCATACGCCAACGCTTTTTACAAGGATGAAAGAAAAGTGAGTGAATGGAAGGATGATCATACCACGATGCTGCCCGGTGTCCATGAACGTAAGTGGGAGATTGACAGCCTCTGTTACCCGGTCAGGCTGGCACACGGATACTGGAAGGAGACCGGTGACTCCTCTGTTTTTGATGAGCAATGGAAAACGGTCGCTGCGGTCATCGTCAAGATATTCCGGGAACAACAGCGTATGCTGGGTACCGGACCCTACCAGTTTCAGCGGAAGACTTCCAATCCGACCGACAGCGTACCGATGAACGGTTACGGATACCCGACTAAAAAGACAGGACTCATCCATTCTGTCTTCAGACCCAGCGACGACGCGACGGTATTCGCTTTCAATATTCCCGGCAACCTCTTCGCCCTGAAAACACTGGAACAATTGAAGGAGATCGGTACGGCCATTTCGATGGAGCAGCGGCAACTGGATGACCTTGTGGCCTTATACCGCGAATTGAAGATCGCGCTGGATAAGGAATCCGTCGCGGAGCATCCGGTCGCGGGAAAGGTCTATCCCTATGAAGTGAACGGACTGGGTTCCCGGTTGTTCATGGATGACTCCAATGTTCCCTCCTTATTGTCGCTGCCCTACCTGGGATGTACCGACGGGCAGGACCCGGTCTACCGGAACACGCGCAGGATGCTGCTCTCCGAAGAGAATCCTTTTTATTTCAGCGGGAGGGCGGCTTCGGGTATCGGCGGACCCCATGTGGGCATGGATTATATCTGGCCGCTCAGCATCACCATGCAGGCCCTGACCAGTTCCGATGACCAGGAGATCCGCAGTTGCCTGGACATGTTGCGGAAGACACACGCCGGGACCGGATTCATGCA
Source organism: Chitinophagaceae bacterium (assembly GCA_016721725.1). GTDB lineage: Bacteria > Bacteroidota > Bacteroidia > Chitinophagales > Chitinophagaceae > Ferruginibacter. The sequence continues at coordinate 1,998,610 of JADKHN010000001.1, forward strand.
CGAGGCCTTCAATAAGGACAATCCTTCAAAGTACACGCGCTCCTGGTTCGCCTGGGCCAATACCCTTTTTGGCGAACTCATCTGGAAACTATACCGGGAGAAAAAACAATTGTTATCCTGATCAGGCCATCGTAACGAGGTAATAATTCTTTTTGCCTTTTTGTACCAGGATGTATTTGTTGTGCAGTAAGAAAGTCAGATCCAGTTTTGTTTCGGTACTCTCCAGTTTTTTACGGTTGATGCTCACCCCGCCATTCTGGATCATTTTCCGGGCTTCACCCTTGCTGGGGAAACAGCCGGTCTCGGTTAGAAAACTCAGCACATCTGTACCTGCTTCTATTTTGGCCCGGTCGTAATGGAACGTAATGACGCCCTCCATCTCCTGGAGGTCGCTTTCAGACAGACTTTCGGCGGGAGCATCGGCATTAGAGAATAATTTGACCGTGGTCTCAACAGCCTTGTGGTATTCTTCTTCCCCATGAACAAAGCAGGTCACTTCTTTGGCCAGGGCTTTTTGTAGGATCCTTTTTGAAGGATCGGCCTGGTGTCCGGTGATCAGGGTGTTGATGGTGGGCTGGTCCAGGAAACTGAAGATCCGGATCCAGTCGGCGGCATCACTGTCGTTGGCGTTCAGCCAGAACTGGTAGAACTGGTATGGACTGGTCTTATTGGCATCGAGCCAGATATTGCCCGACTCCGTCTTCCCAAATTTTCCGCCATCGGCCTTCTTGATCAGCGGGCAGGTGAAAGCGAAAGCCTCGCCGCCGCATTTACGGCGGATAAGTTCCGTACCGGTGACAATATTGCCCCATTGGTCGCTGCCGCCCATTTGCAGTTTGCAGTTCTTGTTCTTATAGAGCCAGTAGAAATCGTATCCCTGTACCAGCTGGTAGGTAAATTCGGTAAAGCTCATGCCTTGTTCTCCTTCCAGCCTTTTCTTCACGCTGTCCTTCGCCATCATATAATTCACGGTGATATGTTTGCCCACGTCCCGGATGAAGTCCAGGAAACTGATCTCCCTGAACCAGTCATAGTTGTTGGCCATCTCAGCCGCATTGGGCGCATCGCTGTTGAAATCGAGAAAGCGTTCGAGTTGTTTTTTCACGCAGGCCACATTATGAAGCAATACGTCTTCCCCGAGCAGGTTCCTTTCCTCGCTCTTGCCACTGGGATCGCCAACCATGCCGGTAGCGCCACCCACCAGGGCGATCGGCTTATGCCCGGCTTTCTGGAGGTGGACCAGCAAGATGATGGGGACCAGGCTCCCGATATGCAGGCTGTCGGCGGTGGGATCAAAGCCGATATAAGCGGTGGTCATCTCTTTTTCCAGTTGTTCCCGGGTACCCGGCATGATGTCCTGGATCATGCCCCGCCATTGTAATTCGTCGATTAATTGAACCATAATCAGAAATAATAATAATCAGTTGAACACTTCTCAAAGCATGGGTCTAACCCCGGCAAAAATAAGGTATAGGGATGGAAACCTTCTAAAGCTTTCCATCCTACCGCCTTATCCAAAATAACCCGGATCGGAGGTTTTGCGGGTGAAAAGCATCAATTTCTGGGAAGTTGGGGTCTTTGCAGGGGCGGTTGATTGTTGTAGTTATCCACCTAAATGGACGCTTTGTGGATTATAAATCAATATATAAAGCTTAATTTTAACCTATATATAAACACAATTTACCAAGTATAATTACGTTTTGATATAACTGCCCGTTAAAATTCAATTACTAACCTGATATCATTATGAGAATTTTTGTAAAGTTTCTCCTTTGCCTGTTGTTTTCAAGTCCTTTGCAGCTATTCGCCCAGTTCAGGAAATACTCCAATGAATTCCTGAATATCGGTGCGGGGGCCAGGGGCCTGTCCATGGGAGGCGCCCAGGTGGCTTCAGCCAGGGATGAAACAGCCGGTTACTGGAATCCGGCCGGTTTGACCGGGGTGAAAGACCGGACCTATATCGGGCTCATGCATGCCGATTATTTTGCGGGCATCGCCAAGTACGACTACCTCTCAGCGGCCATTCCCATCCAGGATAATAAGCGGGCCCTGGGCATTTCGATCCTCCGCTTCGCCGTGGACGATATCCCCAATACCCTTTACCTGGTTGAACCGGATGGCAGCATCAATTACAACAATATCCAGACCTTTTCCTCCGCCGATTACGCCCTGCTGTTATCCTTTGCCCAGAACCTGAAGCAGACGGAGAACAAGAACATCAGTTTTGGCATCAATGCCAAAGTGATCTACCGTAAGGTGGGCAAATTCGCTTCGGCCTGGGGATTTGGATTGGATGCGGGTTTACAGATGCATGGAAAGAACTGGCGCCTGGGCCTGGTGGCACGCGACATCACCACCACCTTCAATGCCTGGTCATTCCATTTCACCGAAAAGGAGAAAGAGGTCCTTTACCTGACCAAGAATGATATTCCCGTCAAATCCAATGAACTGACCGCCCCTAGACTGGTTCTGGGCTGCGGATATAATTTCAGGATCAGCCCTTCTTTCAGCCTGATGGCCGAAGCCAATTTCGATGTGACCTTCGACGGAAAGCGGAATACCGTCTTATCCGGCAATACCGTAAGCGTTGACCCGCATGTAGGACTGGAAGCCAGCATCAAGGATGTTTTCTTCATCCGGGGCGGGATCACCAATTTCCAAAAGGCCCTTTCAGATGGCGATACCCTGAACCAGAAGAAAGTATGGATCTACCAGCCCAGTGTCGGCGCCGGCTTCAAGATCAAGAATGTGATGATTGACTATGCCTTCACCAACCTCGCCAACCAATCGAATCCCTTGTACACACATATTTTTTCACTACGCCTCAACCTGGCCAGGAAACAATCTGAAGAATAATATTTTAATAAAAACCCGGTATGAAAAAATTTTTATTGACAGCCCTTGTTGTATCACTGGTCATGACCGGTTATTCACAACTGAATAACAGCTGGATCGATTACTCCAAGACCTATTATAAATTCAGCATCAGCCGCGACAGCTTGTGCAGGATCTCTCAGCCCGCTTTAGTAGCCGCCGGCCTGGGAAGCACTCCCGCACAGCATTTTCAACTCTGGCGCAACGGGAAGGAAGTACGGATCTATACCTCAGTCGCTACAGGTACCCTGGGCGCCGGTGATTATATCGAATTCTGGGGCGAGATGAATGACGGGTTGCCGGATAAGCCCTTATACCGGAATACCGATTTTCAGTTGAATGAGAAATTCAGTTTGAATACCGATACCTCGGTCTATTACCTCACGGTTAACCCGGTGGGTCCAAACCTCCGGTACCAGCAAAGTATCAATCCCGCACCAGGGGCTGCCACGGCGGATCCCTATTTCATGAGAAGGATTGAAGTGAATTACAAGAGCCAGATCAACCGGGGATATGCCGCGGTGATCGGCGAATATGTCTATTCTTCGTCTTATGATATCGGCGAAGGCTGGTCCAGCAATGATATCTTTCCCTGCTGTGCCTTATCCAATAATTTCTCCAACCTGAATGTATACCGGGGAGGGCCGCAGAACAATGTGATGTTCACGGTTGCCGCAGCCGGTAACGCGTTGTACACCCGTGAACTGACCGCGAAATTCTATAATACCCCGATCCTCGGGTCTGGGTCTGCGGGCGGCATCAACCCGATGCCCTTTTTCGATTACCATAAAGATACGGTACGGAATCTGCCGCTTTCTTTATTGGCGAGCAATACCGACTTGCCGGTGGCTGTGAACGGGAACTCGACCAATGTCAACGACCGGATCGTGGTAGCCCGTATATCGGTGACCTATCCGGCCACCTTCAATTTCAACAACCAGAAGAATTTTTATTTTGAGCTGGCCGCCAGTGCGACCGGCAATTACCTGCAGATCACCAATTTCCAGCATAATGGGGTGGAACCGATACTCTACGATCTCAACAACGGCCGCCGGTACCTCGGTGATATTACAACACCCGGACAGGTGCGGTTCGTGTTGCCGGCCTCGGCGGACGCGGTACGTAAGTTCAACCTCATGAGCCAGGATCCAACCAATGTGGGTAATGTCTCCGGATTAACATCCAAAACATTCCTTAATTACAACCTCGCCGCCAACCAGGGCGATTACCTGATCATCAGCAACCCGGTCCTGTTCAACAATGGTTCCGGCGTGAATCATGTAGACCTGTACAGGCAATACCGCAGTTCTGCGCAGGGCGGTAGTTATAACGCCAAAGTATATAACATTAATGAATTGACAGAGCAGTTCGGCTTTGGTATTTCCAAACATCCCGCTTCAGTAAGGGACTTTATCCGTTTCGCCGACCAGCGATTCACGGTAAAACCGAAATACGCCTTCATCATCGGCCGGGGGTTGAGTTATATCGACTACGCCAATCCGCAGGTGGTGAAGCCGATCGCCGAGCAATTGAGCCTGGTGCCCACTTTTGGCTGGCCGGTCTCGGATGTGTTACTGGCCTGCGCGCCCGGGACCTATATCCCGCTGGTACCCATCGGACGTCTTGGTGCCATCAACGGAAATGAAGTGGGGATCTACCTGGATAAGATGAAACAATACGAACAGGCCCAGCAATCCACCGTTCAGACGATCGCCAATAAGGGCTGGATGAAAGACTTCCTGCATACCATTGGCGGGGCCGACAGCCTGGAGAATGAAGAATTCTCGATCTATATGAACAATTACAAACTCGCTGTTGAAGACACCCTTTACGGCGGTTATGTGGAGACATTCGCCAAGACCAGCGTAGCCGCGATCGAGCAGCAGCAAAGTACAAGGATCAGTCAGTTGTTCCAGAACGGATTGGGCTTTGTCAATTATTTCGGCCACTCTTCCGCGAACGAACTGGCCATCAACCTCAATTATCCCGAAACCTATAATAACCAGGGCAAGTACCCCTTCGTGTCGGTAAGCGGTTGTACGGTAGGTAATTTCTTTACGTATAATGCAAACCGGCTCAATGGCTATTCGGGCATGTCGCTTTCTGAAAAATACGTGCTGAACAACCAGAAAGGCAGTATCGCATTCCTGGGCAGTACCCACTTCGGCATCGCTCCATTCCTGAATTTCTACAACACCAGTTTCATCGATGATTTCACCAAGACCCTCTATGGCAGTTCGGTGGGTAACCAGCTTAAGGCAACCCTGGCCCGGCTGGGCAGTGATCCCAATAACCTGGATTATTATACCCGGATCCACCTGGAAGAGGTCAACCTGCATGGCGATCCGGCCATCATGATCAATTCATTTGCGAAACCCGATTACGTGATCGAGGACCAATTGGTGAAATTCACCCCGGCCATCATTTCCGTTGCCAGCGGCAGTTATAACATCAACATGAAGATGCGCAATATCGGCAGGGCGATCAACGATTCCATCCGGATCAGTGTGAAACATAAATTGCCCAATGGAACCATCCATGTGTTGTATAATCAAAGGGTCAGGGGCATCCGGTATGTGGATTCGCTCAATTTCAACGTGGTGATCAATCCCCTGACCGACAAAGGCCTTAACCAGCTGATCATATCACTTGATGATGAATTCAAGGTGGATGAACTCTCTGAGTCGAACAATATCCTCATCAAGGATTTCTATATTTTCGAGGATGAACTGCGGCCGATATCTCCATATGAATATTCCATCGTCAACCAGCAGAACATCACGTTCTATGGCAGTACCGCCAATCCGCTGGTCGGGACCCGGCAGTATGTGATGGAGGTGGATACCACCGAGAATTTCAATTCAGCTTTCAAGAAAACATACAACAATACGAGTGTCGGCGGCATCATCGAATTCAAACCGACGAATATCACCTTCACCGACAGCACCGTCTATTACTGGAGAACGTCTACGGTACCCACGGGGTCCTCACCGTATATCTGGAATAATTCTTCTTTCATTTACCTCGCCAACAGCAGCGCGGGTTCCAACCAGTCGCATTATTTCCAGCACCTGAGGTCCACGCCTGTAGATATCAACATGGCAGCCGACCGCACCTGGAAATACAACGGTTACCTGTCCGCCGTCAAGATGAAGAACGGGGTGTTCCCTACTGCGGCGCGTGACGCACAGGATTTCGCCGTGGAGATCGATGGTTCCAACCAGATCCAGAGCGTATGCGGGATATCGGCGATCATATTTAATGTGTTCAGTCCCTTTGATATGATACCCTGGATGAACAACATCAATGGCGCCGGGTATTATGGTAGTGATAATGTATGCGGTAACCCCCAGAGTACAAGCGCCCGTCGCTGGAATTTCCAGTATAACCTGTTGAATCCGGCCAAGAGAGCCGCCGCGGTGGCCTTCCTCGACCTGATCCCCAACGGATATTATGTTACGGTCAGGAACACCTCCGGTGTCGATCCGGCCACCAACACTTATGCAAACGACTGGAAACTGGACGACCCGATCAATAACAATACACTCTACCATCGTTTGAAGAACGCCGGTTTCCTGGAGGTTGATTCATTCAACCGTCCAAGGGCTTTCAATTTCATCTATAAAAAGAACGACAACAGTTTTGTTCCGGTATATAAATTCTCCGAAGGCATAACGGATAAAGTGGTTATGGATGCCGTTTGCCCGGTTACCAAATCATCGGGAACCATTACGTCCCCGAAATTCGGACCGGCAAAATCCTGGAGCCAGTTCCATTGGCGTGGTTCAAGGATCGAGAGCACGCCGGGCGATTCCATTTCCTTCAATATCATCGGGGTAACACCCGGCGGTTCGGAAACGGTATTGTACACGGTCGATTCATCCACCAAGGATCTCAATATTTCCGCCATCGACGCCCTGCAATACCCTTACCTGAAACTGAAAATGTACAACCAAGACAAGGTGCAGGGAACGCCCTATCAATTGCGTTACTGGAGATTGAATTACAGTCCGCTGCCCGAAGGCGCAGTGGCTCCGAATATCCTGTTCAGCATGAAGGATACTGCTGATCAGGGCGAGATCATCGATTTCAAACTGGCGTTCAAGAATATCAGTCCGACCAATTTCGACAGCATGATGCGGTTCAACTTCATCATCACCGATCGCAATAATGTGCCGCACCCCGTTGTACTGCCCAGGGGCAAGATCCTCGTGGCCGGGGATACCCTGGTGGTGAGTTATAAGATCGATACACGCAATTACCCCGGATCGAATACCTTGTTCATTGACGTGAACCCGAATAATGACCAGCCTGAGGAGTTTCATTTCAACAATGTACTGTTCAAGGAATTCTTTGTGAAAGCGGATAATTATAATCCTTTGCTGGATGTGACCTTCGACGGTATCCACATCCTCAACAAGGATATCGTTTCGGCCAAGCCCCATATCCTGGTCAATCTGAAAGATGAGAGCCGCTTCCTGGCCCTTGCTGATACCGCCCTGCTTAAAGTGCAGGTCCGCTTCCCGGATGGATCCTTGCACCGTTATTATTTCGGAGGCGATACCATGCGATTCACACCGGCCAACCTGGCCACCGGGCATAATACGGCATCCATCGACCTGTTGCCCTTGTTCAACCAGGAAGGGGAATACGAACTGATCGTATCCGGTAAGGACGTCGCGGGTAATACCGCCGGCGCACTGGATTATCATGTGATCTTCACCGTCATCTCCAAATCCATGATCTCCAACCTGCTCAACTACCCGAATCCGTTCACCACGTCCACGGCCTTCGTATTCACGATCACGGGAAGTGAAGTGCCTCAGAATATCCGGATCCAGGTCTTGACGATCACGGGTAAAGTGGTCAGGGAGATCACCAAGGATGAACTGGGACCACTGCATGTCGGCCGCAACATCACCGAATTCAAATGGGATGGAACAGATACCTACGGCGCCAAACTGGCGAACGGGGTTTACTTATACAGGGTGCTGACCAACCTCAATGGAAAATCACTGGAAAAGTATACTGCGGCTGATGATAACACCGACAAGTTCTTCACCAAAGGGTATGGAAAGATGGTGATCATCCGATAATATAACATACTTGGTTTAAAGAGGCCGTCTCATGAGGCGGCCTCATTTTTTTGTTCATCATTCCGATTTCTGGAGCAGCATTCTGAAGATAAGTCGTCGCTCCGCGACTTGTCCACATAATTTTTGCGATCTACCGAATTTCCGTCGCTACGCGACTTAGCAGGGAAATGACTTTACTCTGCCAGGCCATCGTCGCTTTGCGACTTATTTCACGAGGCTTTTATTTTAGATCTGATCCAGTATCAGCAATGTAATTTGCACGACGTTTTTTATCACTTGATTTAGTTCACTTTTTTGTTGCACTTTGAAAGTCGCGTAGCGACGGCAGGTGGGTAGAATAAAATGAATAAACGGATAAAGTCGCGTAGCGACGACATCTGATAAAAGTAGATCAATCGATTTCGTGGAATAAGTAACGTGGATCATAGTCTATTTTAGACCGGTCCAATATCTCAAGATACTCTTCCAGGAATGTTTTCCGTTGATGATGCAGTTGCTGGTTATGAATATAATTGATCACCCGTGGTAACTGAGACTTCGAATAGCTGAAAGCACCGTAACCATCTTGCCAACTGAATTTACCATTTACAAATTTCGACTTATTGATCCAGCCAGAGGAGTAGCTTTTGATGTCCTGCAAAAGGTCAGCAATGGATTGAGATGGGCGCATCCCGCAAACAAAATGTAAATGATCCGGCATCCCGTTTATGGCGAGTGCCCTGTGACCGTTTTTAGTGATTATCGCAGTGATATATTGGTACAGGTTTGCTTTCCAGCTATCCTGGATCAATGAGACCCTGTTTTGTACAGCAAAGATCCCCTGGATGTGGATCTGTGTATAGGTATTAGCCATGCGAACAATTTTCCGCAAAATAGTAAAAGGAGGCTTCGATCTTATGTTGAAAACACCCTGTCGGAGGTTGTTTTTCACTGAAATATTCTCGCAGCTTGCAGAATGGGGAATGAAATGTCGTCGCTCCGCGACTTGTACGCATCATTTTTGCTTTCTACCGAATTGCCGTCGCTCCGCGACTCAACCAAAGGCAGCCTGGGCCCCGGCAATACTTATTTGCTGGAGAAATTCCCAATTGGCATTTTTTCAAATGATTATAAATTTACGGACTGTTGGAACTATTGTAGAATGTCAGATCGACGGTATATTAGGTAAATAGAAGTAAGCTTTATTGAAAGCCGCGAAGCAGTATTTCTTTCGAAGCAGGTTAAAGAAATGAAATTCCTCGATCCGCGACTTGTCCGTTTCATAGCTGTTTTTTTTCTAATTGCCGTCGCACCGCGACTCAACCTAATGCAACTCAGATCCCGGTATTGCTCAATTGGCGTAAAAATTTCCATTGTAGCTTTTTATCAATCGATTTCCATTTACGGCATATAGTAAAGGGGTAAAAGTCTCAGAGGGACGGTATCTTGGTTGAAAAGAGAATGATCTGGAATAAAGTCGCGTAGCGACGATAGCCCGGTAGAAGCAGGATAATGAAATGGATAAAGTCGCGTAGCGACGGCAGTTTATCATTATGACGGGCATCATTTCCAGTTGCTGTTCTTATTGATACATCTCCGGATGCAAGAACTGAATCTTCACTTCGGCGGCCTCTGTAATTTCCTACCTTTGCATAAATTCAGGAATTTTCATTATGGCTAAAATCGCGATCAATATTGCAACGGGCAGTTTACAGCAGGATGAGATCATTGTGGGCATTGACCTGGGGACGACCAACAGCCTGGTCGCCATCATCCACCCGGAAACGAAACGGCCCGTGGCCCTGAAGGAACACAACAGCAGTTCACTTGTGCCATCCGTCATCCATTTCGAAAAGGGGGGCGGCATTACGGTAGGAGAGGCTGCCCGCCAGTACCTGGTGAGCGACCCGGCCAATACCATCTTCTCAGCTAAAAGACTGATGGGAAAGAATTACCAAGATATTAAGGACAAGGCAGACCATGTCGCCTATAAGATCATCGACTCAGAAGACAAACTCGTCAAGGTGCAGGTGGGCAATACTTTTTATTCGCCGGTAGACCTCTCCTCCCTGATCCTGAAAGAACTGAAGAAATCGGCTGAACATATTTTAAAGACCCCCGTCAGTAAAGCGGTGATCACCGTCCCGGCCTATTTCAACGACAGCCAGCGCCAGGCCACCCGGGATGCCGGGAAATTGGCCTGCCTCGATGTGCTCAGGATCATCAATGAGCCAACAGCCGCCAGCCTGGCTTATGGTTTCGGTTTGCAGAAAGGAGAGAACAAGACCATCGCGGTCTACGACCTGGGAGGGGGTACTTTTGACATTTCCCTCCTTCATATCGCCGACGGAGTTTTTGAAGTCTTGTCGACCAACGGGGATACATATCTCGGCGGTGATGATGTGGATTCTGCGATCACGGAACATTGGATGAAACAATATGGTTTTGATGCCTTGCCGGATTCGCCGGGTTATCGCCAGCGTTTGCGGCTAACAGCGGAAGAAGCGAAAAAGCAGTTATCCTTAGCGGGGGATTTCGCAGCAGATTTTGAAGGCAGAAGCCTTACCCTGGACAGGGATCAGTTCAACGCGATCATCACACCGATCATAGAACGAACCTTGAATTGCTGTTCTCAGGCGATCAGGGACGCCGGTATCGGGAAATCCTCTATCGATGAAGTGATCATGGTGGGAGGGAGTACCCGGATCCCCCAGGTGAAGAAAAGAGTGGGTGATTTCTTTGGCAAGGCGGTGAATGACTCCGTGAACCCCGATGAAGTGGTGGCGCTCGGAGCCGCCATCCAGGCCGATATACTGGCAGGGAATACAAAGGATATGTTACTGCTGGATATTACACCGCTTTCGCTTGGTTTGGAGACCATGGGCGGACTCATGGATGTCCTCCTGCCCCGGAATTCCAAGATCCCGACCAGGGCTTCCAGGCAATACACGACCTATAAGGACGGGCAGGGTGGCATGAAGATCGCCGTATACCAGGGCGAACGGGATATGGTCAAAGATAACCGGCGCCTGGCCGAATTCAATCTCACCGGGATCCCCGGTATGCCCGCCGGATTGCCCAAGGTGGAAGTGAGTTTTCTCATCAACGCCGATGGCATATTGGTGGTCAACGCGAAAGAACTGAGAAGCGGTATCGAGCAATCGGTTGAAGTAAAACCCCAGTATGGCCTGACGGATGAGGATGTGGAGAAAATGCTGCTTGATTCCATGGAGCATGCCCGGGAGGATATGGATACCCGGGCTCTGACTGAAGCCAAGACCGAAGCGGAACAATTATTGCAGACCACAGAAAAGTTCATTCAGAAGAACTTCTCGATGCTCACCGAGAAAGAGGTGGCGGAAACCTCGCTGGCCATGCAGGCCCTGCAATTATCACTCAGCATGGATGACAAGAACCTGGTCCAGGCCAAAACAGAGGAACTCAATACCCTTTCCAGGCCCTATGCCGAAAGGATCATGGACGAGGCCATCGGCAAGGCCATGGCGGGAAAAAAGATCTGATGCAAAACGCTTCAAAGAACCAGCCCATGCAAACCCGTTTTTTGTTTCCCGATAAGAAACTACTGGTAGCCGCCCTGCTTTATTTTTTGGCAGGCGGCATCATTCTTTTCTGGTTCGGCATACAACTGGGCGGTGAAGCGGAAAAATACATCGACAATGCTAATCGCATCATCAATGGACAGGATTTAAGAAACGGGGTGTTCGGCTTTTTTTACCTGGCCTATTCTCTCGTGGTTGCGGTTTTCATCAAGCTCCAGGTCAACCTGGTCTTTGTTGGGTTACTTCAGCTCTTCCTCTCCTTTGTGGCGGCCCTGGCCTTGTACAAAGTAGCCTGTCATACCTTTGGGGATAAACGACTGGCTTTTTTCCTGTTCTGCGCCTACCTGCTCTGTTACCCGATCCAGAAATGGAATTTCTTCCTGTTTTCAGAAAGTCTGCATACCAGTTTGCTGGTGATCGGTATTTATTTTTTACAAAGGGTAACCAGGCATGCCTCTGTTTCCGCCTGGGCGGTATTCATTTTTTCATTGGCGTTGATCGTCTTTTCCAGGCCGGTAGGAGTCGTTTTCTTACTGGCTGCAACCATGGCATTGGCGGGATGGTATCTTGCGCAGTCCCAAAGAAAAGTTGCCCTGTTGTTTGTATTCCTTGGAATTGCGGTGGTCATCGGCATGGTCTGTTCACCCCTCGCTTCTTTTGTCAATCCCGATTCCATTAAACGGATGGAGGTCATTTGCCAGGTGCCGGAAAAAGATCCCGGATCAGCTTATACAGAATTCAACAGGGCCGGATTATACCAGTCCTTTCGGGTGGTGAATGAGGAAGTGGGGTGGGGGAATTTCATCAGAGCCGGATTACGGAAACTCGGTTCCTTTTACGGCATGTATCGTCCGTATTATAGCTGGGCGAATAACGGGCTCCTCTTGATCTACCTCCTGTTTTATCCCCTGGCCCTGATCGGGATCTTTTCCAGGCTGAAGGGCCCATTTGGCCTTCTGAAGGGCTTGTCTGTTTCTTATCTCTTGCTGACCTCCGTGGCCATATTCTTCACCTGTGATGACTGGGCCAACCGCTTCATCAGTCCGGCCTTTCCCTTTATCCTCATCCTGGCAGCCGGTGGCGCCAAACGGATCTATGACTGGTCCGGGCGCGTATCGGTCCGGTCTTGACATTTTCCTCTTCTGTACTTTCAGCGATAATTGAATTTCCTTTTTAAATTCATGAAGGGCTTTTCAAAATATGCATAACTCAGGGCTGAAATAAGAAAAGTGGCCAGGAAGCATAACGAAACGGAGACAAACGAAGAAGTGTAGCCGGTCAAGCTGGTAAGCAGGTTGCTGATCCGGGGCAAGAGCAGGATGAGCAGGAACCAATGAAAAACATATAAGCTGTAAGAGATCTTTCCGGTATACACCAGCCATCGGCTGCTGCAGATGAAATTGACCAGCGGATTGTTTTTCTTAACCGCGAAATACAGCCAGGTGCAAAAATGAATTCCCGCGATGCTGCAACCGAAATTACGCATGAAATATCCCCTCCGTTCAAAGGAATGATCGGCCAGTCCGCAGGCAATGAATGCGATCAGCGTGAGTACCAGGATGGCCGTAGCTTTCCGGTTGCTGAGCTGTTGCGGCACAAAGCGCAGGAGGCAGTATAAAAAGGCCCCGGAGGCGAAAGCATCCAGCCGGCTGAACGTGTTGTGAAAATAGGGATAGGGGTGAAGGGATCCCGAAGCATCAATGTGTTGGTTATAGAGTATCCTGAAAACTAAAGAGAAAATGAACGTGAAGCCGCAGAGTATCAACAGTTGCCGTTTATTCCGGCAAAGCCAGATCAGGAAGGGCCATGCCAGGTAGATCTGTTCATCGATGGCCAGCGACCAGGTGTGATTGATATGACCTGCAGGCGGAACCCCCGCATGAATGAAATACCAGTTTTGGGTATAGGTGAGAAAATAGATGATGTTGGATTTGAAATAGGTGAATGCCGATGGATTCACGGAGATGAAATAGACGTAAAGGGAAAACAGCCCGATCAGCAGGTAATAAAGCGGAAATATCCTCAAGATCCTGCGCATATAGAATTTCCTGAAATAGCCGGGATCTTCTTTGGTCTCGATCAAAATCCCGGTGATCAGTAGTCCGGATAGAGCGAAGAGAAGGTCGATGCTGGTCCATAATGCGGAAACCGGGATGAAGGCTGCGTAATAATGCTGTACCATCACCATCAGGATACCGATGGCCCTCAGGCCGTCCAGGTTCTTGTGGTTGGTATGGGTAATGGCGAATGTTTGCAGCGGGTGGGATTTTAAGGTCGGGTAATGGAGGATCCCCCAGTTACCGCTATTTTCCGGTTGATGTATTTGCCCAGGATATCCCATTCGATATTGACCCGGTCTCCTTTGCTTATGCGGTTCATATTGGTGTGCTCATAGGTGAACGGGATGATGGCGACAGTGAAATGATCGGGATCCAGGTCAAAGCAGGTCAGACTGATTCCATTGAGGCAAACCGATCCTTTTTCGATCACCAGCGCTGCAAATTCGGGCGGGAACCGGAACCGGTACTCCCAGCTGCCATCTTTTTCCTTTATGTCCACACAGGTGGCGGTGCAGTCCACATGGCCCTGAACGATATGACCATCGATCCTGCCATTCATGGGCAGGCATCGTTCCAGGTTGATCAGGTCCCCCTTGGTCCAATCCCCCAGGTTGGTCTTAAGCAGGGTTTCATAAATGGCGGTGACCCGGTGCATGCCATCCCGGGTCTCTTCAACGGTAAGGCAAACGCCGTTATGGCTTAGGCTCTGGTCGACCCTTAATTGGCCTGAAAGGGGGGAATGGATCCAGAATGACCTGTTTCCGCCGTCATCAATGACCTGGGAAACAGTGCCGGTGGCTTCTATGATGCCTGTGAACATGGGTCAAATTTCGGAATTTGTTACCAGATTTTCATTTTTTAAATATTTCTGTTATCTTTGCGGCCCCTGACCGTTCAGCGGCAGGTATTGATCACCAAAGGAGGTATAAAATCATATGTTAATCATCGATTCAAAAGATTGCGAAAACATCGACAAGGCGCTTAAGAAGTACAAGAAGAAATTTGAAAAGAGCAAGGTCTTGTTGCAATTAAGGGCACGCCAGGCTTTCATCAAACCTTCGATCAAGCGCAGGGGCGAAGTATTGAAAGCTGTGTATAAGCAACAACTGGCCACCGGTAAATTCGACTAGAAGCTTCCGGTCAGAAATATACTGAACTGATATCCGGTTACATTAACTTTGGATATCAGTTTTTTTATGCCTCCAACTGAAGCAACCGTCATATCCGAATTCCTGGATTACCTGAAATTCCAGAAAAGGTATTCGGCCCATACCGTTGTTTCCTATCAAAACGACCTCATTTCCTTTTTCGATTTCCTCTCCTTACAATATGGTGAAACGCCATTGGCGGATATCAAGGCCACTTATATCAGGACTTGGCTGGCCGGGCTCAGGCAGGAGGGACTGGAGTCCAAATCGGTCGCCCGGAAGATCTCCGCGCTGAGATCCTTCTTCAAGTACCAGTTGAAACAGGAACGCATCCAGGCCAGCCCGATGTCCACCATCAGTTCGCCTAAACTGAATAAAAGGCTTCCCCGTTTTGTGGAAAAAGAGGACATCAGCACCTTATTGCAGCAAGTGGAGTTCCCGGATACCTGGGATGGGCTGACACAGCAACTGCTGATCCGCCTGTTTTATCATACCGGGATCCGGCAAGCCGAGCTGGTGGGGCTGAAAGAAGGGCATATAGATGTGCATCACCGTTCCGTGAAAGTACTGGGCAAGGGGAACAAGGAAAGGATCATTCCGGTGAATTCCGAGCTGGTGGGCGAATTAACGGCCTATATGGCCGAAAAAAGGAAGCAATTGCCCGATTTCGATCCCGGCTATCTTTTCGTCAATGCCCGGGGCAAGAAGTTGTATCCCGCTTATGTCTACCGGGCGGTGAAGGCTTACCTCGGCCTGGTGACCACCATCGACAAGAAAAGTCCACACGTTTTACGGCATACTTTCGCCACCCACCTGATGAATAACGGGGCCGATCTGAATGCCGTGAAGGAGTTGCTGGGCCATAGCAGCCTGGCGGCCACACAGGTCTATACCCATAATACGATCGAAAAGCTGAAGGATATATACCAGAAAGCCCATCCAAAAGCCTGATAGCCTTGCCGGTAAGCCCGTTCAGGGGGCCGGGCCGGGAGAAAAATTACCGTTTTTTTACATAATTTTTTTTTGGAAGAACCGTTTCATAGTGTAACTTCATTACAACATTCCATTGCAATGTTTAACCAACCTAAACTAAGCCTATGACCTGACCCCGCTGCTAAGTTCTTTTCCATAATTTTTCACCGATTAAAAAAACTGAAGTATGAACGTAAACATTCAAACGGTGCATTTTGATGCAGATTCTAAATTGGTATCCTATATTGAAAAAAAACTCACCAAATTACCCCAGTTCCACGAAAAGATCACCAAAGTGGATGTCTATCTGAAACTCGACAATGTGGTCCATACCATCAAAGACAAGGTAGCCGAGATCAAGGTACAGGTTCCGCGATATGAATTTTTCGTCAAGCAGTCCTCCAAGTCTTTTGAAGAAAGTTTCGATACCGCTTTGGACGCCCTGATCATCCAGATCAAACGTAAAAAAGCCAAGCTGGCAGCATAGTTCCGCAGCTTAAAATAACAGGTCCCCCGCTAATCGGGGGACTTTTCTTTTTCCGTTATTCACATTTTAGAAATCCCGTGTAAAAAAATCCCAGCCAAAGTTTTTGTATTAACCATTTTCTCTTACCTTTGCCTTCCCAAAAAATAGGGGTTTCTTCGCATGTCTGCTATTTGAGGGAAGTTCTTTTAACAACAAACCGGATCGGCTCAGCAACAGGGATAGATTGGCTTGCCTTGTCACCATTCATTTTATGGCAGACAGCAAGAACTTCAGTCCCCCTGGCAGGCTGGATTAGTTTTACCGGTGGTTATTGAGTTTGCGATATTTTTTGCTTCGCGGGACGAGAAGGAAAAAATCAAGGTCCCGAAGCATTTCGGGATAGAGCAGTTGAACAGGCCGAAGTAGCTCAGTTGGTAGAGCAACTGATTTGTAATCAGTAGGTCGGGGGTTCGACTCCCTTCTTCGGCTCTTAATTTGGGCAGATGGCCGAGTGGTTAAAGGCGACAGACTGTAAATCTGTTCTCTCCGGAGTACGTAGGTTCGAACCCTACTCTGCCCACAGTTCTTTAAAAGGTTGAAAAGGTTTAAGGATTGAAAAGGTTTAAAGGTTGGCTTTATGCTGAAACCTTTAATTACTTTAAACGATTAAACGTAATAAGCGGAAGTAGCTCATTTGGTAGAGCGGTAGCCTTCCAAGCTTCAGGTGGCCGGTTCGAGCCCGGTCTTCCGCTCATTTCAGTTCGCAGCCTGCAGTTCGCAGTCTGCAGCATGTGCACTTTGCTAACTGCCGACTGCTGACTGGAAACTGCCAACTGGGTTTATGCCGTTGTAGCTCAGTGGTAGAGCACTTCCTTGGTAAGGAAGAGGTCTGGGGTTCAATTCCCCATAACGGCTCTTGATCTTAAATTTATAGTCCATGGTTTACAGACTTAAAATGAGAACCGATTTTCAAAACAAATATTAAAATTTAAACAATGGCAAAAGAATCTTTCAAGAGGGATAAACCCCATCTTAACGTTGGTACTATCGGTCACGTGGATCATGGTAAAACAACACTTACAGCCGCTATAACCGATGTTTTGTCAAAAAGAGGTTTAGCGGAGAAAAAAAATTACGATGATATTGATGGCGCTCCTGAAGAAAAAGAAAGGGGTATCACCATTAATACCGCTCACGTGGAGTATGCCACCAATACCCGTCACTATGCGCACGTGGATTGTCCGGGTCACGCGGATTATGTGAAGAACATGATCACCGGTGCCGCCCAGATGGACGGTGCGATCCTGGTTGTTGCCGCTACGGATGGTCCGATGCCGCAGACCAAGGAGCACATCCTCCTGGCCCGCCAGGTAGGTGTACCTAAGATCGTTGTTTTCATGAACAAAGTAGACCTGGTCGATGATCCTGAATTGCTCGAACTGGTTGAAATGGAGATCCGTGAACTGCTTTCTTCCTATGGTTTCGACGGTGATAATACACCGATCATCCAGGGTTCTGCTACCGGCGCATTGGCTGGCGAAGAAAAATGGGTGGCTAAGATCAATGAACTGATGGATGCGGTTGACAGCTTTATTCCTTTGCCTCCGCGCCTGGTTGACCAGCCGTTCCTGATGAGTGTTGAGGACGTATTCTCGATCACGGGTCGTGGTACTGTTGCAACTGGCCGTATCGAAAGGGGCCGCGTAAAAGTGGGTGAAGCCATCGAGATCGTTGGTCTGATGGAAAAACCACTGTCTACCACCTGTACCGGTGTTGAGATGTTCAAGAAACTCCTCGACGAAGGCGAAGCCGGTGATAACGCAGGTCTGCTGTTGCGTGGTATTGAAAAGAACCAGATCCGTCGTGGTATGGTGCTTTGCAAGCCGGGTTCCATCACTCCGCACACCGAGTTCAAGGGTGAAGTTTACGTATTGAGCAAGGAAGAAGGCGGACGTCACACTCCGTTCTTCAATAAATATCGTCCCCAGTTCTATTTCCGTACAACGGACGTTACAGGAGAAGTGACCCTGAACGCCGGTACTGAGATGGTGATGCCGGGTGATAACACCAACCTGCAGGTGACCCTCATCCAGCCCATCGCTATGGAGAAAGGATTGAAGTTCGCTATTCGTGAAGGTGGCCGTACCGTAGGTGCCGGTCAGGTGACTGAGATCATTAAGTAGAAGCCCCCTAAATCCCCCGAAGGGGGGACTTTGCGGAAGCTTTTCCATATCTTTGCAAAGTACTTAGGCGGTAAGCTTAGGTACTTTGCTTTTTAAAAGCTCTTATTAATATCATACTCTTTGAAGCCCCTCCTTCGGAGGGGTTTGGGGAGGCTTTACGGGCATGGTGCAACGGTAGCATACGGGTCTCCAAAACCTTTGATCTGGGTTCGAATCCTAGTGCCCGTGCTGATAATGGTTGGATGGTTTAATGGTTGAAATGGTTTAAGGGTTCATCTGAACCTGCGATCCCAACCTTTAACGAGTTAAACGTTTTAAACGACTTAAACGATTCTGAAAATGAACAAGTTAACCGCATACGTCAGGGACTCTTACAAGGAGTTGGTTCAAAAGGTCACCTGGCCAAGTTTTGAACAACTGACACAATCTACGATGATCGTCCTGGGCGCAACCCTCGTGATCACGGCCATGGTTTGGGTCATGGATTTCGCTTCCAACAACGCCCTGAAATTTATTTACTCTTTATTTAAAGGTTAATCATGGAAGAAACGACGCCCATTGTGGAAAAGCTGGAAAAGCCGGAGAAGGAAAGCAAATGGTATGTGCTTCGCGTGGTCAGCGGTAAAGAACGCAAGATCAAGGAATACCTCGATAAGGATATCGTGCGGAATGGCTGGAGCAATGTCGTGAAGCAGGTCTTCCTGCCGGTGGAAAAAGTGTACAAGGTGGTGAACGGGAAAAAAGTGATGCGGGAGCGTAACTTCTACCCCGGCTATATCATGATCGAAGTGGCCGACGGAAAACTCAACGACGATATGATCCAGTCGATGAGCAATATCAGCAACGTGATGCACTTTCTCACCGATGGAAAAGGTTCCAAGGGCAATATCATCTCCCTCCGCAAGGCCGAAGTGAACAAGATGCTCGGCAAAGTGGACGAAATGAGCGATGCCGGCGGTATCACCATGAGCGAACCGTTCATCATCGGGGAGACCATCAAGATCATCGACGGGCCTTTCAATGACTTTAACGGTGTCATTGAAGAAGTGAACGATGAGAAGAAGAAATTGAAAGTGCAGGTGAAGATCTTCGGAAGGGCTACACCGGTGGAACTGAGTTATATGCAGGTGGAGAAAATATCCTGATCAGTAAACCCGCTTCAATCTATTTAAAAATTTACATATGAAAAAACTATTCATGCTCATCCCGTCTCTTTTGCTCGGGATCACCCTGATGGCGCAGCCACCGGAAGGTCCGGCTGACAAAGGAATGGTATTCGGCGCCAAAACCGACCTCAATGGCGCTATCCCAACTGAAAAGCTGGCCAGTGCGCTGAGTAATACCGATGCAAAGACCGCGGAGGTGAAAATTACCGGAAAAGTGGTTGAGGTTTGTAAAGCCGAAGGATGCTGGATCAAGGTGGAATCGCCGAACGGTCCCCTGATGGTCAAGATGAAGGATCATGCCTTCCTGGTTCCGTTGTCGCTGAATGGCAAGAATATCGTGCTGGAAGGAACGGCTTCCATGAAGGAAACCTCGGTTGACATGCTCCGCCACTATGCGGAAGATGCCGGTAAGACCAAGGAAGAGATCGCCGCGATCACCCAGCCTAAAAAGGAAATCATCATTCAGGCCAAAGGCATACTGGTACTGTAAAACAGTTGTTTGCGCCGCTTAAAACGAATATCCCGGACTTTCCGGGATTTTTTTTGCCGGTAAACGTTATTTCTCGAAGGGATTTCCTACCTTTGCCCTCCCAAAAAAGTTCTTAAGCAGATCATATTGATTTGGGAGTCCTTCGCCAGGCTCGGGATTCATTTCCTCCCGGCGGGACGCTATCACCAAAAAAAATTAAACAATGGCAAAAGAGATCACCGGCTATGTTAAACTCCAATGTAAAGGAGGACAAGCCAATCCTGCACCGCCAATAGGCCCTGCCCTGGGTTCTAAAGGTATCAACATCATGGAGTTCTGTAAGCAATTCAATGCCAGGACCCAGGACAAACAAGGGAAAGTACTTCCCGTTTTAATCACCGTTTACGCCGATAAGTCATTCGACTTCATCATCAAGACGCCGCCTGCGGCCGTACAATTGATGGATGCTGCAAAGATCCAGAGCGGCAGTAAGGAACCCAACCGCGTTAAAGTGGGTAAGGTCACCTGGGAACAGGTTGAGGAGATTGCCAAAGACAAGATGGCCGACCTCAACGCCTTTACGCTGAACAGCGCCATGAGCATGGTCGCCGGTACTGCACGCAGTATGGGCCTCACCGTGGATGGCAAAGCACCATGGGAAAATTAATTATCAACCTCAAATTTGTAAGACATGATTACGAAAAAAAGAAAAGTAGCAAATGCTAAGGTTGATATGAACAAGGCCTATTCCTTAAAAGAGGCTTCAACCCTGGTAAAAGAAGTAAACACCACCAAATTCGATAGTTCTGTAGACCTGCACATCAAACTGGGAGTGGATCCCAAGAAGGCAGACCAGGCCATTCGCGGAACCGTATCCTTGCCTCACGGCACAGGAAAGACCAAGCGTGTACTGGTATTATGTACGCCGGAGAAAGAAGCGGAAGCCAGATCGGCCGGCGCTGATTTCGTGGGCCTGGATGAGTTCATCACCAAGATCGAAGGCGGATGGACAGATGTGGACGTTATCGTGGCAACACCTTCCGTGATGCCGAAGATCGGTAAACTGGGTAAAGTACTCGGTCCCCGTAACCTGATGCCGAACCCCAAGACCGGTACCGTAACCAACGATGTGGCCGGTGCGATCAACGACCTGAAAGGCGGTAAGATCGCCTTTAAAGTGGATAAAGTGGGCATCATCCATGCCTCTATCGGAAGGGTCAGCTTCGCTCCTGAGAAGATCGCTGAAAACAGCCAGGAACTGATCAATGCCATCATCAAGCTGAAACCATCCTCTTCCAAGGGTACCTACCTGAGGGGAGTGAGCATGGCCAGCACCATGAGCCCGGGCATTGCGATTGACACCAAATCTGTTCAAAACTAACCCTTCGATAAACTCAGGGGGACAAAAAATATTTGTTATGACAAAACAGGAAAAAAACGAAGTGATCGAGTTGCTGAAAGGCAAATTCTCACAGTATAATAACTTCTACATCACGGATACGGAAAGTCTGACCGTTGCCCAGGTAAGTAAGTTGCGCCGCCATTGCTTCAACAAGCAAGTTGAAATGAAAGTGGCCAAGAACACCCTGATCAAGAAAGCGCTGGAAAGTCTGGATGCGGAGAAATATGCAGGTGTCTATGATTCCCTGCATAAAGTGACCGCCCTGCTGTTCAGTGAGAATCCGAAAGAGCCGGCCATGATCATCAGTAGTTTCCGTAAGGAGAACAACAATGACAAACCCTTGCTGAAAGCCGCGTTCATCAATGGCGATGTATTTGTAGGCAATGACCAGCTGAAGGCCCTTACCCAGATCAAGACGAAGAACGAACTCATCGGAGAGGTCATCGGCTTGCTGCAATCCCCGATCCAGCGTGTATTGGGAGCCTTGCAGAACAAGGATGCCGCAAAGGCGGAAGTGGCTGAACCCGTTGTGGCAGAAGCACCGGTTGCTGAAGCTGCTCCGGCCGTGGAAGCCGCACCAGCCGCTGAGAACACTCCGGCCGCTGACGCTGCTCCAACTGTAGATGATGCAGCTGCGGATGTAACACCGCCGGTTGAAGGATAATGAGATTTATTGGTCCGTCGGTTACCTTCCGGTTCCGTCAGGGCAAATGATACACCTGTCCCGGGTATTTGGGAATAAACAATTTTTTTAAACCTCCGCCGGAGGTCCTCAAGAAGGAACTATGAAGGCGGAAAAAATGTAAACATTATGGCAGACGTAAAAGCATTAGCTGAATCATTAGTAGGCTTGACTGTAAAAGAAGTACAGGAACTGGCTGAAGTTTTAAAGGCCGATTACGGTATCGAACCCGCTGCTGCTGCAGTTGTAGTAAGCGCAGGTGGTGGCGAAGCCGCTGCGGTTGAAGAGAAAACTTCCTTCAATGTGATCCTGAAGGGCGGCGGCGCCAATAAGCTGGCCGTTGTGAAGATCGTTAAGGAAATGACCGGATTGGGACTGAAAGAAGCCAAAGACCTGGTTGATGGCGCTCCAAAACCTGTAAAAGAAGGTGTGGACAAAGCCACAGCCGAAGAACTGAAAACTAAATTGACAGAAGCCGGTGCTGATGTTGAAATAGCTTAATTTTTCAAAGAATTGACCTGGCCGTCCCGTTCTCCGGGACGGCTTTTTTTATGGGTTTCCGGCTTCATTTCCGGAGTAGATGTTCTTAAAGGTGAAAAACCCATTCCGGTAGAATCTGTGGTTCAATTTGGGGATCGACCCGCAGACCCAATACGGGGTAGGACCAGGGGGTGATTCCGACCAGTAAAATTCATTCTAAATAATTGGTTATCAATTAGTAATATGAAATTTAAAAAAAAGACCGTGCTGCCGGCATTTTTTTTCCACAAAAACCTTTCCAAATTGGCAAAAAATCGTATATCGTAATTAAAAAATCGGATTCTTTTCACTACCTTTGCCGTCCTTTAATTTGGGGTTAGTGGCATCAATTGCTTCCTTACCTTCAGGTTAGCGGGTCTTCTGCACATTCAAAACGTTTTAATTACAATATGTCTGCAACAAAAACTACCGCTGCCAAGCGTATCAATTTCGGTAAAGTTGAACTCCTGGCGGAGACTCCCGATTTGCTCGGAATCCAGATCCAATCTTTCAAAGACTTCTTCCAGTTAGAGACCACACCTGATAAAAGGAATGTGGAAGGACTGTTCCGCGTATTCAAGGAAAATTTCCCCATCACGGACACCCGTAACATTTTCGTGCTGGAGTTCCTTGACTATTTTGTTGACCCGCCCCGTTACACCATCGAAGAATGTATCGAGCGCGGACTGACCTATGCCGTTCCCCTGAAAGCCAAATTGCGCCTCAGTTGTAATGACGAGGAACACGTTGACTTCCAGACCATCGTTCAGGATGTGTTCCTGGGTAATATCCCCTACATGACCCCCCGCGGAACCTTTGTGATCAACGGTGCCGAAAGGGTGGTGGTCAGCCAGCTGCACCGCTCCCCGGGTGTATTCTTCGGACAATCGATCCATCCCAACGGAACCAAGATCTATTCCGCCCGCGTCATTCCTTTCAAAGGAGCCTGGATGGAATTCGCGACAGACATCAACAATGTCATGTTCGCCTATATCGACCGCAAAAAGAAATTCCCGGTCACCACATTGCTTCGTTCTATCGGCTTTGAAACGGATAAGGACATCCTCGAATTGTTCGGCATGGCCAATGAAGTAAAGGCGGATAAAAAGACCCTGGCCGGTTGCATCGGAAAGAGACTCGCCGCACGCGTTCTGCGTACCTGGGTAGAGGATTTTGTGGATGAGGATACCGGTGAAGTGGTTTCCATCGAAAGGAACGAGATCGTCCTGGAAAGGGACAGCGTTCTGGATGAGACCAATATCGCCATGATCCTCGAAATGGATGTCAAGAGCATCTTCATCCAGAAAGAAGAAGTCAGCGGCGATTACGCCATCATTTATAATACCCTGAACAAGGATACTTCAAACAGCGAACTGGAAGCCGTTCAGCACATCTACAAACAATTACGCGGTGCGGACGCACCCGATGACGAGACCGCCCGTGGTATCATCGATAAATTATTCTTCAGCGACAAACGCTATGACCTCGGTGAGGTGGGCCGTTACAAGATCAACCGCCGCCTGGGATTAAACTTCCCGATCGAGAAGAAAGTACTGACCAAGGACGATATCATCGCCATCATCAAGACACTCGTGTTGCTGACCAACGGCAAGAGTGAAGTGGATGATATCGATCACCTGAGCAACCGCCGCGTACGTACCGTAGGCGAGCAGTTATACGCCCAGTTCGGCGTGGGACTGGCCCGTATGGCCCGTACCATCCGCGAAAGAATGAACGTTCGCGACAACGAGGTCTTCACACCGGTTGACCTGATCAATGCACGTACCCTGTCTTCTGTGATCAATTCCTTCTTCGGTACATCCCAGTTGTCACAGTTCCTGGATCAGACCAACCCGTTGAGTGAGATCACCCACAAACGTCGTATCTCCGCACTCGGACCCGGTGGTCTGAGTCGTGAAAGGGCGGGTTTCGAGGTTCGTGACGTACACTACTCCCACTACGGCCGTCTTTGTACCATTGAAACACCGGAAGGGCCGAACATCGGTCTGATCTCCACCCTGTGCGTTCACGCCAAGATCAACGAGATGGGCTTTATCGAAACGCCTTACCGTAAGGTGGACAACGGTAAAGTGGACATGAAAAAGATCACTTTCCTGAGCGCGGAAGAAGAAGATACCGCCAAGATCGCCCAGGCGAACATCGATATTGACGGAAAAGGAAACTTCGTGGAGGACAAGATCAAAAGTCGCCAGACCGGTGACTTCCCGATCCTGGACAAGAACGAAGTGGAATATATGGACGTGGCCCCGAACCAGATCGTAGGTCTGAGCGCCTCCCTGATCCCCTTCCTCGAGCATGATGATGCCAACCGTGCCCTGATGGGATCGAACATGCAACGTCAGGCCGTTCCGCTGATCAAACCCGAAGTGCCCATCGTGGGAACCGGTTTGGAAGCCAAGGCCGCACGTGACGCCCGGATCCAAATCCATGCCGACGGAGATGGCGTGGTTGAATTCGTGGATGCCAACGAGATCCATGTCCGTTACAAAAGAAATGAAATCCAGCAACTGGTCAGTTTCGACGAGGACCTGGTTGTTTATAAACTCACCAAGTTCGTCCGCACTAACCAAGAGACCTGTATCAACCTGCGCCCTGCCGTGGTGAAAGGACAAAAAGTGAATGAAGGCGATTTCCTGACCGAAGGCTATGCCACCAAGGGTGGTGAACTGGCCCTGGGAAGGAATATGAAAGTGGCCTTCATGCCCTGGAAAGGTTACAACTTCGAGGATGCCATCGTGATCAGCGAGAAAGTGGTGAAGGAAGACTTGTTTACGTCTATCCACATCAGTGAGTTCGAGATCGAGGTCCGCGACACCAAACTGGGTGAAGAGGAACTCACGCCGGATATCCCCAACGTCAGTGAAGAAGCCACCAAGGACCTGGATGCCAACGGTATCATCCGTATCGGCGCCCACATCAAGGAAGGCGATATCATCATCGGCAAGATCACTCCGAAAGGGGAAAGCGATCCCACGCCGGAAGAGAAACTGCTCCGCGCCATCTTCGGCGACAAGGCCGGTGATGCAAAAGACGCTTCACTGAAGGCGCCAAGCGGAACGGAAGGAGTG
Organism: Chitinophagaceae bacterium; assembly: GCA_016721725.1. Taxonomy (GTDB): domain Bacteria; phylum Bacteroidota; class Bacteroidia; order Chitinophagales; family Chitinophagaceae; genus Ferruginibacter. The sequence goes on from JADKHN010000001.1 coordinate 2,024,275, forward strand.
ATCATCGACAAGAAATTATTCCAGCGCGCCAAAAAGGACAAGAATGCCAAGGTTCGTGAAAAAGCGCAACTGGACAAGATAGAAAAGACGCACGAGAAGAACGAGGCCGACCTGCTTGAACTGCTCATCAGTAAGCTACAGACCTTGTTGAAGGACAAGACCAGCGCAGGCGTAAGCAACAACTTCGGTGAAGTGCTGATCGGCAAGGGGGCCAAGTTCAACGCCAAGAATCTCGCCAATATCGATTACCAGAACGTGAACCCGTTGGGTTGGAGCGGTGATGCCAAGACCGATGACCTCATCAACATCCTGCTGCACAATTACAACATCAAGTTCAATGAAGAACTGGGTCGTTATAAGCGGGAGAAATTCAATATCTCCATCGGGGATGAATTGCCCGCAGGCGTATTGAAACTGGCCAAAGTGTACATGGCCGTTAAGCGTAAACTGAAAGTGGGAGACAAGATGGCCGGTCGTCACGGTAACAAAGGAATCGTGGCCAAGATCGTTCGCCAGGAAGATATGCCGTTCCTCGAGGACGGAACCCCGGTCGACATCGTTCTGAATCCATTGGGTGTACCAAGTCGTATGAACCTCGGACAGATCTATGAGACCGTACTCGGATGGGCCGGAGAGAAACTGGGTGTGCGTTTTGCCACACCGATCTTCGACGGAGCCAGTGTGGCCGAGATCGATGAGAATATCACCAACGCGGGCTTGCCCAAATTCGGTCATACTTATTTGTATGATGGTGAGACCGGCGACCGTTTCGATCAGAAAGCCACGGTCGGTATCATCTATATCATCAAACTGCACCACATGGTGGATGATAAGATGCACGCCTGTTCCATCGGACCCTACAGTCTCATTACCCAGCAACCGTTGGGTGGTAAGGCCCAGTTCGGTGGTCAGCGTTTTGGTGAGATGGAGGTTTGGGCCCTTGAAGCCTATGGCGCTTCCAACATCCTGCAGGAACTGTTGACCCTGAAGTCGGATGATATCATCGGCAGGGCGAAAACCTACGAAGCGATCGTGAAGGGTGATAATATTCCAAGAGCCGGTATCCCTGAGTCGTTCAATGTATTGGTACATGAACTGCGTGGATTGGGACTGGACCTGAAGTTTGATTAAACTTTGAATTTGAATGTTGAATTTTAAATGATTCTTTCAACATTCAATAAGATCAGGTAGTAAGGGTTGAATCATTTAACATTTAAAATTTATAATTCAACATTTCTTAAATATGGCATTCAAAAAAGAAAACCGTCCAAGACCAACCTTTTCGCAGATCACGATCGGCCTGGCCTCCCCGGACAGTATTTTAGAAAAAAGCTATGGTGAAGTTTTAAAGCCCGAGACCATCAACTACCGCACTTACAAGCCCGAACGCGACGGCTTGTTCTGCGAAAGGATCTTTGGACCGGTGAAGGATTATGAGTGCGCCTGCGGAAAGTACAAGCGTATCCGTTATAAGGGTATCGTGTGCGACCGTTGCGGTGTTGAAGTGACCGAAAAGAAAGTTCGCCGTGAGCGGATGGGCCATATCAAACTGGTCGTGCCGGTTGTTCATATCTGGTATTTCAAATCATTACCCAATAAGATCGGTTACCTGCTCGGCATGAGCTCTAAGAAACTGGAGAGCATCGTATATTATGAGCGTTTCGTGGTGATCCAGTCCGGCATCCGTGCCGATAAGGGCCAGAACTACGGCGACCTGCTCACCGAAGAAGAATACCTGGACATCCTGGATACATTGCCCAAAGATAACCAGCACCTGCCCGACGAGGATCCGAATAAGTTCATCGCCAAAATGGGTGCGGAAGCCGTTCACGAACTGCTGAAACGCATCGACCTGGATCAGCTGAGCTTCGATCTTCGCAATGCCGCCGCCAATGAAACCTCACAACAACGTAAAGCGGATGCTTTGAAACGTTTGAGTGTGGTGGAGAGTTTCCGTGACGCCAATACCCGGATCAATAACCGTCCCGAGTGGATGGTCATGCAATATATTCCCGTCATCCCTCCGGAATTGCGTCCGTTGGTTCCATTGGATGGTGGCCGTTTCGCCTCATCTGACCTGAACGATCTTTATCGCCGGGTGATCATCCGCAATAACCGTTTGAAAAGGTTGCTGGAGATCAAGGCTCCTGAAGTGATCCTGCGTAATGAAAAGAGGATGCTGCAGGAAGCCATCGATTCCTTATTTGACAACAGCCGTAAATCCAACGCCGTTAAAGCCGAGGGCGGACGTGCGCTGAAATCGTTGAGCGATGTACTGAAAGGAAAACAGGGCCGTTTCCGCCAGAACCTGCTGGGTAAGCGTGTTGATTATTCCGGTCGTTCCGTAATCGTAGTAGGACCAGAACTGAAGATGCATGAGTGCGGATTGCCAAAAGATATGGCGGCAGAACTGTTCAAGCCGTTCATCATCCGTAAGCTCATTGAAAGAGGTATCGTTAAGACCGTGAAGAGCGCCCGTAAACTGGTGGATAAGAAAGAAGCCATTATCTGGGATATCCTCGAGAATATTCTGAAAGGACACCCGGTCATGCTGAACCGTGCCCCGACACTGCACCGGTTATCCATACAGGCCTTCCAGCCAAAACTGATCGAAGGAAAGGCCATCCAGCTTCACCCGCTCGTTACTACGGCCTTCAACGCCGACTTTGACGGTGACCAGATGGCGGTTCACGTACCCCTCAGCAACGCGGCCATCCTGGAAGCGCAATTGCTGATGCTGTCATCGCACAATATCCTCAACCCGCAGAACGGTACGCCCATCACCCTGCCTTCACAGGACATGGTACTGGGATTATATTATATCACTAAGGGAAAGAGATCGACCGAGACTGAAAAAGTAAAAGGAGAGGGCAAGGCTTTCTATTCCGCGGAAGAAGTGATCATCGCTTACAATGAGAAGATGATCGACCTGCACGCGAATATCAAAGTAAAGGCCAATATGCGAAAGCCTGATGGCAGTCTTGAGAATAAGCTGATCGAAACCACCGTGGGCCGCGTGATCTTTAACCAGCACGTGCCAAAGGAAGTGGGTTTCATCAATGCCCTGCTCACGAAAAAATCATTGCGTGAGATCATCGGCGACATCATCAAATGGACCAGTGTTCCTGTTACCGCGAAATTCCTGGATGATATCAAGACCCTCGGATACCGTATGGCATTCCGTGGCGGATTGTCGTTCAACATCAACGACCTGATCATCCCGGATGTGAAGCAGGAACTGATCGCCAATGCACAGACCGAAGTGGATGAAGTGTGGGACAACTATAACATGGGTCTGATCACCAATAACGAACGCTATAACCAGATCATTGATATCTGGAGCCGTGTGGATACCAAGGTTACCGAAACCCTGATCCGTGAACTGGCAGCCGATAAGCAGGGATTCAATTCCGTTTATATGATGCTGGATAGCGGGGCCCGGGGTAGCAAGCAGCAGATCAAACAGCTGGCCGGTTTAAGGGGCCTGATGGCCAAACCGCGTAAATCCGGCTCTTCGGGAAGTGAGATCATTGAGAACCCGATCCTCGCGAATTTCAAGGACGGATTGAGCGTATTGGAATACTTCATCTCTACCCACGGTGCCCGTAAGGGTCTGGCCGATACCGCCCTTAAGACGGCGGATGCCGGTTACCTGACACGCCGTTTGGTGGATGTCAGCCAGGATGTGGTGATCAATGAAGAGGATTGCGGAACCCTTCGCGGTATCGCTACTTCGGCATTGAAAGATAACGAGGACATCATTGAACCGTTGAGCGACAGGATCGAAGGACGTACCTCATTGCACGATATTTTCCACCCGGTCTCCGATGAATTGCTCATTCATGCCGGTGAAGAGATCAGCGCTGAAATGTCGCGCCTCATCGAGGACAGTGGTATCGAAGCCGTTGAGATCCGCTCGGTGCTCACCTGCGAAAGCAAGCGTGGCGTATGTGTGAAATGCTATGGTAAGAACCTGGCTTCCGGTATGCTGGCCCAGCGCGGAGACGCCGTGGGTATCATCGCCGCACAAAGTATCGGTGAACCGGGTACACAGCTTACCCTGAGGACCTTCCACGTGGGTGGTGTGGCCGGATCAGCTTCGGTTGAATCCTCCCTGCCCGCCAAATTCGACGGAACGCTTCAGTTCGACGGACTGCGTACCGTATCTACAGAGAATAATGAAGGCAAGAAAGTACATGTGGTCATCGGTCGTACCGGTGAGATCAGGAATATCGATGTCAAATCTGACCGACTGCTCAACAGCATGCACATCCCTTACGGCGCTGTGCTGAATGTCAAGGATGGTCAGAAAGTGACCAAAGGAGATATCATCTGTACCTGGGATCCCTTCAATAACGTCATCGTTGCTGAAGTGAACGGTACCATTAAATTTGAAAGTCTGATCGAAGGGGTAACCTACCGCGATGAGGCCGATGAGCAAACGGGTCACCGTGAAAAAGTGGTCATTGAGACAAAAGATAAGACCAAGCTGCCGGTGATCATTGTGGAAGGAAAAGAAAAGAAAGCCTACAACTTACCGGTTGGATCGCATATCGTGGTGGAAGAAGGAGATGATGTCAGAAGCGGTGAAGTACTGGTGAAGATACCCCGTGTATTGAGCAAGCTGAAGGATATCACCGGAGGTCTGCCCCGTGTCACGGAACTGTTTGAAGCCCGTAACCCGAGCAATCCTGCCGTGGTTTGCGAGATCGACGGCGTTGTTGCCTTTGGCGCCATCAAGCGGGGTAACCGCGAGATCATTGTGGAGGCGAAGGATAATGTGGTGAAGAAATACCTGGTTCCGCTGAGCCGCCAGATCCTGGTGCAGGACGGCGACTTTGTAAAAGCCGGAGCCGCGTTGAGCGACGGACAGATCGCTCCTGCCGACATCCTGTCCATCAAAGGACCCTTTGCCGTTCAGGAATACGTGGTGAATGAGATCCAGGAAGTATACCGTTTACAGGGTGTTAAGATCAACGATAAGCATATCGAGGTCATCGTAAGGCAGATGATGCGTAAAGTGACCATTGAAGATGCCGGAGATACCAAATTCCTGGAAGGGGATACGGAAGACCGCTTCGACTTCAATGTGGAGAACGACTACATCTATGATAAGAAAGTGGTTACCGATGCAGGCGACAGCACGAAGCTGAAAGCCGGTCAGATCGTAACGCTGCGCGATGTCCGTGAAGAGAATTCCGTGCTGCGCAGGGCCGATAAGAAACTGGCCGAATTCCGCGATGCCCATCCCGCAACCTCTTCTCCTTTGCTGTTGGGTATCACCAAGGCATCATTGGGTACGCACAGCTGGATCAGCGCCGCGTCATTCCAGGAAACGACCAAGGTGTTGTCATCCGCAGCCATACAGGGCAAGACGGACGAAATGCTGGGTCTGAAGGAGAATGTGATCACCGGTCACCATATTCCGGCCGGAACCGGTTTGCGTGAATTCGAGAACATGATCGTGGGCAGCAAGGAGGAATACGAATTGCTGATGACCACAAAAGAAGCGATGAGCTTTGACGAAGAAGAGTGATCCTACGCATTCATTGATCCGAAATATTCAGGATAAAACAGTATTAAAGAGCAAGTGTAAACCTGCTCTTTTTTTTATATTCTGAAAGTACAGAAGGCCAGGCTGGTAACCGTTAACCCTTTCATAAAAAACGGCGTAAACCTATTGCCTGTAGGCTGATGTTGAGTATCTTGCCGTAAAATCACCGTTCATGATGAAAAATCTATCCCTTGTACTCAACCTGGTACTCCTTGCTGCCGTAGGGTACCTATATTATCATCAGTTTTCCGGCAGTACGGGGAAAAAAGCCTCGAAGGCAGAAGGTAAATTTTCATCATCAGACAGTAACGGAACCCGTTCCGCCATCGCCTATGTTGAACTGGATTCCCTGAATGAGAACATCACGTATATCCGGGAAAAACGAAAGGAACTGGAAACGGAACAGCGTAACATAGAGACAGAATGGGAGAATGGCTACAAGGGCCTGCAGGCGGCCAAGGATAATTTCCTGAAGAAAGGGGCATCGATCACCCAGGAGGATGCGGAGAAGTTTCAGAATCAGCTGATCGAACAACAGCAGCAGATCGATGGAAAGAAACAGACCCTCAGCCAGAAGCTCAGTGAAAAAAGTTTCACGATCATGGACGATATCCAAAAGCAGCTCAAGGAATTCCTGGCTGAATACAATAAGGACAAGAAATTCATCTATATACTCACCACCGGGTCGGGCCAGGATTATATGGCTTATAAGGATCCCACTTTCAACATCACCGGTGACGTGATCAAGGGCATGAATGAGAAAATGAAGATGCCGGCGAAATGATTATTCCGGACAAATTATTTATCTTGTCGGAATAAACCCTGCCTGTCATGTCGGAACAAACTGCTTCTTTCAAACCCACTTTAGGGCTCCTGGATTCTACGATGATCGTTGCCGGCTCCATGATCGGTTCCGGTATCTTTATCGTGAGCGCCGATATCACCCGAAACGTGGGCAGCGCAGGCTGGCTGATCGCGGTCTGGGTCATCACCGGATTCATGACACTGACCGCCGCGCTCAGTTACGGCGAACTCAGCGCCATGTTCCCCAAAGCGGGAGGCCAATATGTATATCTCAAGGAAGCTTTCAATCCCCTGGCGGGCTTTTTATACGGATGGAGTTTTTTCACCGTGATCCAGACGGCCACCATTGCAGCGGTTGGGGTCGCCTTCAGTAAATTCGCCGGATATTTCATCCCCGCGCTGGAGCTGACCGATGCCAATATCCTCCTTCAATTGGGAGACTTCAAGATATACTCCGCCCAACTGGTTTCCATTGCCCTGATCATCTTCCTCACGTATATCAATTCGAAAGGGGTGAAAGGCGGAAAAATGATCCAGACCAGTTTTACCGTCGTGAAATTGTTATCCCTGTTCGGGTTGATCGTGTTCGGTTTTTTACTGGCAGCGAAAGGCAGCATCTGGAATGCCAATTGGGCCGATGCCTGGCATATGACCACGCGTAATGCGGAAGGAGCGGTCATCGGCGGCGTTGCCGGGTCAGCCATCCTCGGGGCGATCGCCGCTTCCATGGTGGGTTCCATATTCAGCAGCGACGCCTGGAACAATGTGACCTTCATCGCAGGTGAGATCAAGAATCCCAAACGCAATATCGGGCTCGCTCTTTTCTTAGGCACCCTGATCGTCACGATCATTTATGTCATGGCCAACCTGATGTACATCAGCGTACTCCCGCTCAATGAAGTGGCATCCGCACCGCAGGACAGGGTGGCGGTTGCAGCCAGTAAGGCCATCTTCGGCGACATCGGCACCTATGTCATCGCCGTGATGATCATGATCTCAACTTTCGGCTGCAATAACGGGTTGATCCTGGCCGGAGCCCGCGTATATAACGCCATGGCATTGGACAGGCTTTTTTTTAAAAAGGCGGCGGAATTGAACCGTTACGCCGTTCCGGAATACGCCCTATGGGCTCAGTGCATCATGGCCTCCATACTTTGCCTGAGTGGAAAATACGGCGACCTGCTTGACATGATCTCCTTCGTGGTGGTCCTGTTCTATGCATTGACCATCATCGGCATTTTCAGGCTGCGCAGTACCCGGCCCGATGCGGAAAGACCCTATAAAGCCTTTGGTTACCCGGTATTGCCCGTCATCTATATCATCCTGGCCATCGTATTCTGCGTTTTCCTGATCATCATGAAGCCGCTCTATGCAGGGATCGGCCTGGGTATCGTGTTGCTGGGCGTGCCGGTCTATTACCTGGCCATTGCCAATCAAAAGGACAAATCATCTTAAACGTTCAATAATACTCCCGTGGATTTCGAACAATTATTTTCCCGGTTTACCCAGTTGAAGGTAGTGGTGGTCGGCGACGTGATGCTGGATACCTACTGGTGGGGAAAGGTGGATCGCATCTCTCCTGAAGCGCCGGTGCCGGTGGTTGCCGTGAGTAAGAAGGAAATGCGTATCGGCGGAGCCGGAAACGTGGCGCTCAACGCCGTTTCATTGGGCGCGAAAGTGAACCTGGTCAGTGTGATCGGAAAGGATGAGGACGGTGAACAATTGGGGAAATTGCTGGGTGAAAATCAGATCGGCACCGCATACCTGGTGAGCAGTGAGAACAGGATCACCACCAATAAGATCAGGATCATCAGCCGCAACCAACATATGATGCGCCTGGATGCCGAGATCACGGCAGACATGACGCGGGATGACGAAGACAAACTGATCTATGCCTTTGAAAACTGCCTGGCAGCCGAAAGTCCGGATGTGGTCATCCTGGAAGATTACAATAAAGGCGTCCTTACCCAGCCCGTCATCGACAGGATCATCAGTTTATGCCGGCACCAGGGTATCGTAACGGCCGTGGATCCCAAGCGAAAGAATTTCTTTGCATACCGGGGAGTGACCATCTTCAAGCCTAACCTGAAGGAAGTGAAGGAAGGGCTGCACTTCATGGCCGATGAGATCAACCTGCATGTATTGCAGGATATGCATATCCAGTTGAAAGAGAAACTGGATCATTCGGTTTCCCTGATCACGTTGTCAGAGAAGGGGGTCTTTTATCAGCAGGACCAGGAAGCGGCCCTGATCCCCACTCATATACGCAATGTAGCCGATGTCAGCGGTGCGGGTGATACGGTGATCGCCGTGGCCTCCATGGTATATGCCGCGGAGAAGAATATCCGCCTGATGGCTGAAATGGCGAATATCGCGGGAGGACTGGTATGTGAGGAGGTGGGAACCGTTGCCATTGACCGGGAAAAACTCAGATCCGAATGCATCCAGTTGCTGGGTTAGGGATCATCCCTTTCCGGCATTTTTCTTCTCCATGATATCCAGGTACCGGTCGAATTTCACAAAGAGTTCAATAAGGATCTTGATGAGTACAAAGACCAGGATGAATATTTTGTCTGCGCCAAAACTCAGGAACAGGCTTCCCACTATGACCACGATCTGCTGAACAAAGATCCTCAGGTAGGGTTGAAACATCAGCCTGGCCAGGGAGATCCTTTTGTATTCGCCCGACTGAAAGAAGCTGAACAGGGTTTGCAGGGTATAATAGGCGATGAATATCCCTAACAGGATCTTTCCTTCGTTACCGAGTAAGGCCGGGATCCGGGCATATGTGCCGAATAAACTGATGCCTTTCATCAGTCCGCTTACGCCAAAGAACAACTGGGTTTGCACGAATACGAAGAAGCCATAATGAAGGATAAAGAACAGGATGAAGAACCAGCCGGATTGAAGGCTGTGCCTGCCGTTGTTGTTCCAGTCCTCCTTCGGCCTTACCAGGATCGTTACCGCCGCCATTTTCAGCACATTCAGGATACCGATGATCACCGTTTCCAGGCAATAGACCAGGAAGACCATCCGGGCATCCCATTGCTCGAACCAGACACCATAAAGGGGAACCAGATTGACCAGAATTAAAAGGATCTCAGGTATCGTTAGTTTGCGTTTAAACATTGCCGGAAATTCTTTGAAGGTTTGTGATGTTAAATTAGATATTTTTGAAAGAATAACAAACACCCGATCAGCTATGCATCCCTATTCAATCGTCATTCACGGAGGAGCCGGAACCATTTTAAAAGAGGATATGACCCCGGAATTGGAAAAAGCCTATATACAGGGACTTCAGGATGCGGTCAATGCAGGATTTGCCGTTCTTGAAGAAGGAGGATCCGCAACCAATGCCGTCAAGGCCGCGATCGTCATCCTGGAGGACAACCTCCTGTTCAATGCGGGAAGAGGATCTGTCTTTACCAAGAAAGGTGTACAGGAAATGGATGCCGCCATCATGGACGGAAAGGACCTCTCGGCCGGCGCCGTGGCGGGTGTAAGAAATGTCCGGAACCCGATCGAACTCGCGGCCGAAGTGATGCACAGTAGCAACCATGTATTCCTGAGTGGCAAAGGGGCCAATGATTTCGCCATCAAGCAGGGGATCAAACTTGAACCGGATGAATACTTTTTCTCTCAGTTCCGCTACGATCAGTGGAAAGCGATCCGCGACAGCGATAATTATTCGCTTGACCATACGCACCAGAATCTCGAAGAGCTGATGCGGGATAAAAAATTCGGAACCGTCGGCGCCGTCGCTTGTGACCAGGATGGGAATATCGCGGCCGCCACAAGTACGGGAGGAATGACCAATAAGAAATACGGCAGGATCGGCGACAGTCCGCTCATCGGCTGCGGAACCTATGCCAATAACAAAACGGCCGCCATCAGTTGCACCGGTCATGGGGAACCTTTCATCCGAGCCGTAGCGGCGCATGATGTAAGCGCTTTGATGGAATATAAAGGCATGAGCCTCCAGGAAGCGATGAATGAAGTGGTGAATCACAAACTGCTGAAGATGGATGGTGAAGGCGGTATGATCGGTGTTGATGCGAAAGGCAATACGGCCATGATCTTCAACAGCGCGGGCATGTACCGGGGCATGCGCAACAGCCATGGCGAAAACGTCATCGGTATCTATCATGATTAATCGGATAGAGGTGTCAAGACGGCTCTAAGCCGTCAGACACCTAATATATAAAGCGATGAAAAAATACGCGGTAATAGTGGCCGGGGGCAGCGGTAGCCGGATGAACAATGTTATTCCGAAACAGTTTTTATTGCTGAACGGGAAACCCGTTCTGTATTATACGCTCCGGACCTTCCTCGAAGCTTATGAAGATTTGCAGCTGATCCTCGTACTACCGGAGGAATATGTCGCTTCCGGACAGGAGATCATCGACGCTTTCTTTGATTACAGCCGTATTAAGATCGCTATTGGAGGAAGGACAAGATTTCATTCCGTCCAAAACGGCCTTCAACTGGTCAATGAGGAAAGCGTGGTCTTTGTTCATGATGCGGTTCGTTGCCTGGTCAGTGTTGAACTCATCCGGCGATGTTTTACCGAAGCCAGCGAGAAAGGTTCCGCCATTCCCGTGATCGACAGTAAGGACAGCGTTCGTATCCAGTATAAAGACGGCAGCGAAGCGCTTGACCGTAACGCCATCAAGCTCATTCAAACACCCCAGACCTTTCACAGCAAGATCCTCTTACCTGCGTTCGCCATTGATTATAAGGAGAAGTTCACCGATGAGGCCACGGTTGTGGAAGCATTCGGGTTAAAAGTAAACCTGGTGGAAGGGGAGGAGAACAATATCAAGATCACCCGGCCGATCGACCTGGTCATCGCAGAAAATATCATTGCCAGTCAAAATCCATGAATATAACCTCGAACCTACAACTTCCAACTTCCAACCTCCAACCTCCAACCTCCAACTATTTCTTGATCCAACGCATCCATAAGGGCAAGCGATTTAACCTGATCGCAGGGTATCTTTCTTCCATGGCTCCAAAGCTGCTATAGAAAAAAGCCAGGCTGCTGATATCGCTTCCTTCAAAATCGAGTAACAGGTATTGACCCGCATGATCGCGGATAAAAGCGTCGATCAGCGCATGGGAGGCGCCTGATGTCTTGCCATTGGGATCCGTGGCCGGCATCAGATAATAGGCCCGGTGATGGGAGAACAAAAAAATGCAGGCTGAGACCAACTGGCCGGCCTCGTTGTTGACTCCGTAAACTTTACAATGACCTTTTGACCGGAATATTTCGCAAAGTCTTTCAAACCGGGAAAGATCATCCGGGCTGATCGCTGAATAAGGTTGCTGTTCCTTTGCCAATGAAATGGCATCGGGTATCGTGACCGCGGTCGTGACCCGGTTGCCGCATTGTTCCGATCTTTTGATATTGCGTTTCAGATTATCCCTGTATTGCGGGTAGAGATTTGAATAAATGGCCTGCAGGGGAAGGACATAATTCATTCTGTCATAGAGTTTGTATCCTTTCAGCGAGAACAGGTTGCCATGGTTAAGGCAAATGTCCCAGTAGCGGAAGGCAGGAGGGACCGCATCAAAAAAAGATTCAAGCAAACCGGCAGTTAAGTTATTTCCAAACAAGCCCAGGCAGGCGGTGAAGGGAGGTTGATACAGGTAGTGGATGCCGTATTTCCGGTTTCCCGTAAGAGGCATCACCACTTCATAATCCCCGTAAACGAGGGCATCCCAATGTTTCGACATCGTGTTGAGATAAACGGAATAGGCATAGATCAGTCCGTTTTCAGCCTGATCGATACAACGGTCCCATTTATGCTGATCGACCTGGTCATATGGTACGAACCGGATGTCCATGATCAGAGGGGAAACTGCGGGATGAGTTTTCTCAGGTTGATATTTTGCAGGTCGATGCTGAAGGAGATCTTTTTTGAAAAACTATTTTTGGGGAATACGGATTTGTAATAGTTCTTGTACACAGAGCTGTATAATAAGGGCAGGTATACGTTCACCACATTCTTGAACAGGGATAACTGCACGCCCGCATCATACACAAAGCGGCCGGTCTCCGCATTCTTTTTCCAGGCTTCGGCATAGGTCCCGATGTCAAGAAATAGTTTCACCGGCAGCTTAAAAGGTAAAACGGAAAACGGGTTGATCATGGCGGGGATATCGGTTGTGAAATTGAGCGAAGCCAGCCAATCGTCGGTCTTGCCCACCTTATTGCTGAGCAGGTCGGTGCTGACTTTCATTCCGCCATCCCGGATCATCATTTGCTGCGAGGAGAATTTATCGAATTCATTCCTCCCCACAAAATAATTGCTGTAGGTGTAATCCTCATTACCGCGGGGGCCGGAGAGGTTCAGGTGATAGGGATCCGTATTGAAACGTTTGATCAGGGTCTGATCGCCGATATAGATGAATTTACCGGCAAAGAAGCGGAGATTCATACCACCGCCTTTGGGATAATTGAAAAAATAATTACCGGTCAGATTGAATCGTAAGAAACCATCACCCTGTTCGGCCTGGAAGACAGCTTTATACGGATACAGCACCCGGTTGTTCTCGAAGACGAACTGCAGTTGGTTCAGGTAACGACTGGTATAGGGATAGGTGATGATGTCCTGTTGTAAAACCGTATCCCGGGTAAATTGCAGCCCCTGTTCACGGAACAGGAAGGTCTTCCATTGTAGAAATTTGGTGATGGTACTCCGCGGGTCTTTATTGGCGAAAGTGAACCTGGCCGTAGGGACGATCCTGATGTAACGCTGGTAATGGGTGGTGTTTGTGGAATCAGTGAATGAATCACCACTGAATGTAGATGCCGCAACAGCGATCTCAGCATGCTGACCGCGGGTTCCGGGATACCAGTTATAGCCTATGCGGCCGAGTCCGTTGAATTGTTTGCTCCCGGTGGCGTAATAAGGTACCAGCAAAAATTGAAGCTTTGGCAAAGGCAGGGTATAGTTGTGGAAAAGGGCCCCTACCATCAGTTTGTCATAAAAATTATAACCAACTGCCGGGGAAGCGAAGATATAGTTGTACTTATCCGTCGCTTTCGCGCTGAAGAAACTGGTGAACCGGATGCCTTTGCCGGCCTGTTTTTTCAGGTCTCCTTTTTGATTGAGTTGCGCAAAGCGGGCATCCAGGTTCTTTCCGCTGGTCTCTTCCAGAATTTTTTTGAAATCATTGGGATAGGGATGTTTGAATTTCCATTGCGTAAAATAAGACTGCATGGCCCGGTCGAACACGGCTATACCCAGTTCTTTCTCCAGTTCTTTCATCCATTCGCCTGTCTTTACATAAGCAACCAGGTTATAGTTCAGACTGGTGAATCTTTCTCCGGAAAGTTCGATGGGCTGATCTTTTTTGACAGCCGTTATGGTTCGTAAGAGTGTATTCTGCAGGTCATCGGGGATCCTGTTTTTGAGGAAAGCGCTTTTCAGGGGAATGATATCCAATGATACGGATCCATATTGCTGGAGGGAATACCGGGTGTCATAATAAGTATTCATGCCTTCATCCATCCAGGGGTGGGTCCGTTCATTGGTGCCCAGGATGCCCTGGAACCAATTATGCCCTACTTCATGATTGATCACAAAATCCAGCATCTTTTCCGATCCGCCGGATTCCAGCAAAGTGACTGTTGGATATTCCATTCCGCCTCCGTTTCCTCCATCCACTACACTGACCACATTATACGGGTATTCACCCAACCAGGTACTCTTGGTCAAAATGGCTCGTTTGATCATGGCGATGCAGTTCTTCCATTCGGATTCATTCCGGGTATAATGAAAGGCATAAGCATCAATGACGCGGCCGGAGGGAAGCTTCAGTGAATCGTGCTTAACGACGAAGTTCCGGTCGGCGAACCAGGCGAAATCATGCACATTATCCTGCCGGTAATGCAAGGTCTTGAGTGGTTCCTGAGGGACAGATTTTATTTCATTGGTTTTAAGTGCAGGCTTCTTCTTAATTCGGGGTCCCGTCTGGGCTACGGGTGGTTTGATCGTCAGCAGCCATTTTTTTTCCTTTTCATCCTGTAATTCACCGGTTGCGGCAACAATATACTTTTCCGGAAGCGTGATCCTCACCTCGTAGTTCCCGTATTCACTGTAGAATTCACCCTGGTCGAGATAGGGGATCGGGTGCCAGCCTTTTCGGTCGTAAACCGCGGGTTTTGGGTACCATTGGGTGATCCATAATGCCTGGTCCTGGTAACCTCCCCGGGAGAAAGCGTAAGGCAGTTTGACATGGAAGGGGGTTTCGATCTTAACTGACGCATTTGGCAGCAGCGGCTGGGGAAGCATCAGTTTGATGATCTCCTGGTGCAGCGGATGATCGGTTGTGGCGGCGGTAATGCCGTTGACCTTGAAATCCAGCCGGTTCATATAGCCACGCTGATCGTTATCGCTGAAATAGAACGCCGTACTTCCGTTCTCCAGTTGCTGGTCGGTAAATGCGGTGCGGTCATTTTTAAAGGCATTGGCCCAGCAATGGATCCAGATGAAGGACAGGGTATCCGGCGAGTGATTGGTATAATTCATGCGCACATAACCATCCAGCGTTTTGTCTATGTCATTCAGTGAAACATCGATCTGGAAATTGACCTGTTGTTGCCAGTATGGGGAGACTTGACAGTTGGCAGTTGGCAGTTGGCAGTAAAACAGAACAAACAGGAGGATGATTCTTTTCAAGGCCGGGGTGTTTTATCAAAAATAACAAAAACGGGGCAGTTCTCAGTCCACTGTCCACAGTTCTCAGTTTGCAGTTCGCAGCTTCTTTCTTACCGATAGGCCACTTGTTTACTTATTTGCCCACTACCCACTGCCCACTGCCCACTGCCCACTGCCCACTGCCCACTGCCAACTGCCAACTGCCAACTGCTGACTTCTAACTTCCAACCTCCAACTTCAAACTTTCAAACTCCAACTTCCAACCTCCACCTATTTCCCCTTCCCCGAAAAGATGATCCGGATCGTATGCAGCATGATCTTGAAATCCAGGGCCAGCGAAACGTTCTCGATATACATCAGGTCGAAGGGGAGCCGTTCGATCATCTCTTCAATGCTGGATGCATAGCCGAATTTGACCATTCCCCAACTGGTGAGACCGGGCTTTACTTTGAACAGGTAATTATATTCCGGATGATCCTTCACGATCTGGTCGATATAAAATTTGCGTTCCGGTCTTGGACCCACCAGGCTCATTTCGCCCTTGATGATATTCCATAGCTGGGGCAACTCGTCCAGCCGCCATTTGCGCATCACTTTTCCCCAGGGCGTTATCCTGCTGTCGGTCTCGCTGCTTAATTCAGGACCATTGGGTTCGGCATTGGTGATCATGCTCCGGAACTTGATCATGGAGAAGGGCTGCCCTTTATAACCGATCCTTTCCTGGCGGTAAAAAAGCGGTCCGGCAGACGATAGCCGAACACGAATGGCGGTAAATAGGAACAGGGGGAAGAGAAGGATCAATCCCATGACCGAAGCGGAAATATCGATCAGCCTTTTGATATTCTGTTGCCAGGAAGGAAGGAGACCCGAGTGCAGGTCGATCAGGGGAACTCCCAGTACATTATTCGTCTGAACCGCGCCGCTGATGATGTCTACGGTATCCGGAATGATCTTGATGTTCACATCTTTATTGCTCAGTTGACGGAGTACATTTTCGAGCTGGGCCCTTTCTTTTTTTTCAATGGCGATGATCACTTCCTCGATCCGGTATTGGCTGATGATGGTTTCGATGGCATCGGTCTTGCCGAAATTCTGTACCTCGGCCGGCAAAGAAGATCCATCGGTGCCGTTGGTATTGACGAATCCGATGATCCGGTAGCCGGTATTCTCGGTATTGTTCACGATGGAACGATGAAGCTGTGAAGCATTGTTGCTGGAACCAACGATGAGGGTATTGAAGAAGACAGTCCCATTCCTGAGTTGTGATTTTACCCTTTGTAGTACCAATAGCCGGATGAAATACGTGAATCCGAAATGAAGGATGACAAGGGAAAGGAATTCCTTATAATAGATGTTGTAGTCACCAATGGCATCATAGACCAGGAATAAGAAGAGGATGCCAACCGATCCGGTAAAGGAAACGGCCAGGATGATCATCGCTTCAGATAGCCTGGACTTCTGGTAAAGGCCTTTATAACTTCCGGTCAGGTGAAACAGGATGATCCAGGCCAGTGGAAAAAGGAGAAGCCCGAGATAGAATTTCTGTCCCACCACAAAAGGTTCCCCGATGATCCGTTTCCGGATAAAATAAAAGACCACCCAGGCCAGTATGCCGGCGAGGAAATCGGCCGCAACATACCATCGTATATTTATCCGGGGTTGGTTCACGTCGTGGTTGGGTGGAATGAATTATGGTTAGCCCAGGTGACTGTTCCCGATCTTGTCCAGTATCTGGTGGGCCACTTCCATGGCCCGGAAACCATCCACTACGGAGACCGGTGTATTGGTATTGTTCAAAATAGCATCCCTGAATTCTTCCAGTTCCATTTTGATCGCATTCACATCCTGTATGTTCGGATTTGAAATGGCGATGGTCTTTTTGCCATGATTGGTTTCGATATCGAAAGTGAAGACATTCTTTTCACCGGGGGTATTGAGCTTGATGATCTCGGTCTTCTTTTCCAGGAAGTCGATGCCGATATAGGCGTCTTTCTGGAACAGCCTCATTTTGCGCATTTTTTTCATCGAAATGCGACTGCTGGTGAGATTGGCCACACATCCGTTGTCGAATTCGATGCGGACGTTGGCGATATCCGGTGTATCGCTCATCACCGCGACGCCATTGGCGCTGATATAATTGACATTGCTTTTGACCAGGTTCAGGATGATATCGATGTCGTGGATCATCAGGTCCAGGATCACACTGACGTCGGTTCCCCGGGGATTGAATTGCGAGAGGCGGTGCACTTCAATGAACATGGGTTGTATCACCTGGTCTTTCAGGGCCAGGAAAGCGGGGTTGAACCGTTCCACATGTCCCACCTGGAATTTGATATTGGCCTCTTTGGCCAGTTTGACCAGTTCCCGGGCTTCATCCATGGTATTGGCCAGGGGCTTTTCCACAAAAACATGCTTGCCTTTTTTTATGGCCGCCTCGCAGAGCTTGAAATGGGCGCTGGTGGGGGCTACGATATCTACCGCATCACAGTCATCCATCAGGGCGCCGGCATCGGTGTATCTTTTCAGCTGGTATTTTTCGCTGACCGCGGCGGCATTGGCATCATCCGTATCGCAGAAGCCGACCAACTGCACGCCGGCAATGGCCGCCCAGTTGTTCAGGTGGAATTTTCCGAGGTGCCCGGCTCCGATGACTCCTATTTTAAGCATAGCAATGTTTCTTTGGTCAAAGATAGATTCCTGTTAACTGAGCTGCCCCATTTGTTACCAACATTCAGCAGGGCTCTGATAGTGAAAAATAAAAAAGTCTTCATGCTGAAGACTCGTCGATTGGTCAATCCTCAGGGGTTTCTTCCCAGAAGCCCATTTTGCCGAATTTTTCGATACGCTGTTCCACCCGTTTATCAGCGGGGATCGCTTTTAATTCCTGTATGACCGGGAGGAGGTATTGTTTTAATTGTTCAGCGGCTCCTTCGTAATCCCAGTGAGCTCCACCCAGTGGTTCAGGTATGACCCCATCCACCAGTCCGAATTTAAGCATGTCATCGCCGGTCAGGCGAAGTTGTTCGGCAGCGGTCTCTTTCTTATCCCAGCTGCGCCAGAGAATGCTGCTGCAACTTTCAGGGGAGATCACCGTATACCAGGTATTCTCCATCATAAAGACCCGATCGCCAACGCCAATGCCCAGGGCGCCGCCGCTGGCTCCTTCGCCGATGACCACGCAGATCACGGGTACTTTCAGCCGGATCATCTCATAGATATTGCGGGCGATGGCTTCTCCCTGCCCGCGTTCTTCCGCTTCGAGACCGGGGAAGGCTCCGGGAGTGTCGATCAGGGTGATGACCGGCTTGTTGAATTTTTCGGCCAGTTTCATCAGCCGGAGCGCTTTACGGTATCCTTCGGGATTAGCCATGCCGAAATTGCGTAATTGACGTGTTTTCGTATTGGATCCTTTCTGCTGGCCGAGGATCATGACGGTCTCTCCTCCCAATTGGGCGAATCCGCCCACCATGGCCTTGTCATCCTTGACATTGCGGTCGCCGTGGAGTTCCACGAAGTTGGTGCACATGTGATGGATGTATTTGAGGGTATAGGGCCTGTCGGGGTGCCGGCTCAGCTGGACCTTCTGCCAGGGGGTAACATGACTGGTGATGTGCTTCTTGGTCTCCAGGATCCGCTCTTCCAGCATGGTGATGGCCCCGCTCATATTGGTCTTCGACTTCTCCGAGGTCACTTTCAGTTGTTCGATCTGGTCGTATAGCTCCTTGATCGGTTTTTCAAAGTCGAGAAATTGCCTTTTTTTTAGCTCGATCATGAATGGGGGTGCTGTTAAGGTTAACAAAAATATAATGAACCGGCCGCTGGTTAATCTAAGATAGTTTGTAAAGGTAGGGCATACAATTTTTTTATAAAAGTTTTGGAATCAGAAAATAAGAGGCCTATCTTTGCCCTCCCTAAAAAACGGGCAATTAGCCCCTGATTTATGGGAAAACAGCGTTGGATCGGTAGTTCAGTTGGTTAGAATGCCGCCCTGTCATCCCTCCGGAATGGAGGGACGGGTTCGAGTCCGGCGATAAAAAAATATTTGGATCGGTAGTTCAGTTGGTTAGAATGCCGCCCTGTCACGGCGGAGGTCGCGGGTTCGAGTCCCGTCCGGTCCGCTAAGAGGATGTCAAATCCTTGCAAAAACCCGCAAACACTACGTTTGCGGGCTTTTTGTTTAGTGAGTGATCACCAAAATATTCAAAATATTCATATAAAAAGTGAGTGATTCAGTGAGTCAAAATTACTAACTCTTTAACTCACTAAATATTTATTAAATCCTTTACTGTATTGAGTTTTGTAGTATTAATATATTTGTATTGGTATGTAGAATATTGTATATTTAGGGTACATTTTCAAACTCACTGACTATGTCCCGTACCTTCAATTTTCTCTTTTATCCGAAGAAACCTAAGGGCTATGAAAGTGGCACCGTGAAGCTTTACCTCCGGATAACCATTGAAGGAAAAATAAGCGAAACTGCTACTGCGCTCGATATTATTCCTGATAAATGGGAGGCCGGTAAAATGAAGGGCACCAAAGAAGATGCGAAGTCCTTTAATGCCTATTTGGATACATTGAAAAATAAACTATACGATTGCCATAAAGAACTCCTTCAATACGGAGCACCCATTACAGCGGAGACATTGAGGAATGCATTCACGGGAAAAGGGGAGAAACCAAGGTTCCTGTTACAGATTTTCAAGGCGCATAACAACAATATTGAAAAGCTTATTGGTAAGGATTATGCGAAGCCAACACTCACGAAATACAACACAACAGTAAATCACCTGGAGAACTTTCTGAAATGGAAATTTAAGACTTCAGATATCAGCCTATCCCAACTTAAATATGAATTCCTGGCCGATTTTGAATTCTATCTCAAATCCGAAAAAAGCATCGACCACAATACCACGGCAAAATATATCAAGAACACAAAGAAAGTGGTCAATGATTGCCTGGCAAAAGGGTGGCTAAAGGCAAATCCTTTTGTTAATTACAAGATCACTCCCAAACTGGTCGATCGAACCTTCCTTTCAGAAGCTGAACTCGAAACCTTGGCCAACAAAGAATTGAAAGTGGAAAGGATTGCCCTGGTACGCGATATTTTTGTTTTCAGCTGCTACACCGGGCTTTCATATATTGACGTGGCTAATTTAACCCCTAATCAAATTGCCATCGGGATGGACCGGGAGAAATGGATCTTCACCAGCCGGCAAAAAACAAACACCCCGTCACATATTCCGCTTTTGCCGCCGGCCATGGCAATCATCAATAAGTACAAAGATCATCCTGCTGCAGTAAATAAAGGAAGATTGCTGCCAATTCTGAGTAATCAAAAAATGAATGCATACTTAAAAGAGATTGCAGACCTCTGTGAATTAAACAAAGAGCTTACTTTCCATATGGCCCGTCATACTTTTGCCACAACGGTTACTTTAACCAATGGAGTTCCTATTGAAACGGTCAGCAAAATGCTCGGCCATAAAAAACTGCAGACAACGCAACACTATGCCAAAATATTAGATACAAAGGTCAGCCAGGATATGGGCAATCTTTTTTAAAAATTCAAGAAAAATGCTAAGCTTAAAAAAGTAGCAAATAAGTAAACATTATTTTTTCATTTTTAAACTACCTTTATTACTCAACTTTAAGTTGATCACATAAAAATATTGCTAGCGATTAGCTATTATTAGAGTTTCTGAAAACCCGCTAATTTTTCAAGTCCACTCAATGATAGTCTGTCGCCACGCTACGGCGTGGTAACAGCTATCCGTGGACTAGGCCCTTAGTGGGTGCCCCAGGAACGGTAGTATGTGCCACGTCTTTTTTATGCCCGCTATTGAAAACAAAATATTAAATCAAAAGATCAGCGATCTTCCTTTCACAGAAGACTTCAAATCCTTTTCACAAAAATTGGGTGTTAATACAATAGGGGAGATGGTAGATATCCCGGTTGCAGAATTGATAAAATCGGATGGCTTTACTTACCACGCATTGCAGGAACTTATCAAGTTCCTGAAAGAAAATCACATCGGTTACTTGCTCAAACAATAAAACTCAATATTTCCTCACCAAATTCATCAAACCAACAATCTCATCTTTTAGCCTGGTAACCGTGGCCGTTTCAAAGCTGTATAATTTATTTCTCAAGCTTCCTCCGAAATTACTTCCTGCCGGTCCGTCCGGAAATTCCTGGCCACCATTCGAATTAAATCACTGGAATTCGTATTGGTGATCAGCTTCGCTTCAACTAATAACTTAACAGCCATCGCCAGATGCGATACTGATAGACTTGTATGTACTTTCATCTCGGTGGGCTGCTGTAAATTTTTTTGACCAGGTTCAAGATATAAATACCGCCCTTGCTTTTCCAAATAGTATAATTCTTCGCATATCCAGGAACCTACCTGCTCTCTTATCGCCGGCAGCCCGGTTTTATAAACCAATCCGGCCTTCACCGGCAGTTGGTTGATTATTTTCAATTTCAAAGAATGATACTCAATCAAATCCGGTAAAGTGTTACAGCCATTCGCCTTTTCTTGCAGTTGCTGTATATAATAACTGAAAAAACTGATTCTATTATAATTCAGGTGCAAAAGTAATAGACAAAATTCCTCATTTACATTGGTTTTATCTTTCTTTTTAGTAAATGAAATCAACTCCCGTTGCAATTCTTGCAAATAGCTAAACTCATGGTAGCTGATCACCTTACCAGGCAAAAGGTAATCCTCAAGAGGTTGGCAGGCTATTTTAATGAGCTCGCCATCCACTTCTAATTTCTCCGCTTTTTTTTGTATTACTTTCAGACTTCTTTTCATCTCCGGCGCCATCAGCCACCGTTTCGCTTCCGGTACTTTTATGCTATGGTCAAAATATTCCGGGAAACTCTTACTTTCAATGAAATCCAGCAGATCCTCCGGGATCCGTGTTATCTCTTTGTAAAAGTTTAAATGGAGATGTCGCTTGTTAAATGGTAAATACTTTCGGTCCCCTGGCTGCAAGTAGTTAAAAGCAATATCGGCAAGCTGCACCAGTATGGCCTGGTGTTTTCGGTAATAAGATTCCAGGTCGCTTTGCTGGCGCTCGCCAAAAGCGATTACTCTGAATTGATTCCGGATTCTTTCCTTTCAGTTTCAGCAAGCAACTTGCATTCACTTCGGAATTCATCATTCAGGGTTTCCCGCGTTATTCTTGATGGGTTCAGAACTACCGTAATAATATGCTCCAGAACCTTTAGTTCATATTCCAAGGCCGTTACAAGGTCTTAAGGGTTACGAATAAGTTTAAAATAGTAAAATGGACACCTGAATTTTAATGGTTTTTGTTGAAGGAATTTTGAAAAGAGTTACAATATTTTAAAAACATTTGAATAAACAAAGGGAATTACCACCAAAAAAAAGGAGATTTTTCTCCCCGCTGCCTTAATTATCCAAAAAACACCCTCTTCAAACTATTTTTTTACAAAATTCCCTTTCCCAGCCTGCATTCTTCGAGGGTTGTGCAACCCCTGCAACTGTTTTCATATTCCTCCCTTCACTTCTTTTGCTTTCATAAAAACTCACCACTATGTCAGTTAACATCCTTACAATCGATGATCTCCAGAATTTCAAAGCAGAACTTTTTTCCGAACTCAAGTCAATCCTTAAAACTGAAGGGGCTCCAACAAAAAAATGGCTCAAATCCGATGAGGTAAAAAAGATACTTAAAGTTTCTCCGGGTACCCTGCAAACACTTAGGATCAATGGCACACTTCAATACACCAAGCTGGGTGGCATTATTTATTACGATTTTGAGCATATCCAGAAAACGATGCAGGAAAATCTTCGCTTAGCCAATTCGTAAAACATACCCCAACACAAAATATTTACCATGCATTCACCATACCGTGGTCGAAGCCACACCAAAAAGCAGAACAATCTCAAACCCAAACTTTCTTTTGAAGAACGAAAAAGCGAACGAAAAAAAGAGCTATTAAAGCTCTTTCCAAATTTTATATACCGAATACATCAGCATTACCTGCAGGTAAGCATACCGGTATCTTTCATTCCTAACCGTCATATTGGAAAAAATGGTTTTAAGGAGGTGGCCCGGCAATCATGAACTACATCCGCCATCTAAACTCATTTTACAACTTCGTAAAAAAAGATGATCAACTTACATCATCACACCTGAGCCTTTACATGGCTTTATTCCAGTATTGGAATTATAACCGTTTTCAAAATCCTTTTCCTATATACCGCGATAACCTGATGCAGCTGAGCAAAATTGGCTCAAAAATACTTATCACAAATGCATCAAAGATCTGCACCTGGCAAAATACATTTACTATCACCAGCCCGCATCAAAATTTCAACCGGTTAAGATCAGTATCATAAGGTTGGATAAAAAGGAAGACTCTTCACCATACAAACAACTCGATTTTTTCGGCCCAACAGAACAAGTATCTCTGAATTCAAACCCAAGCTTCCCAGGACAAAAGTCCCCTTTCGAGGGGATTTAGGGAGGCGGGATAAACCGCAATATCGGTACATCACCGTGTCCCGATAATGATACCGATAATGTCCCAAATTTGACCGATGCCGGTACCGATTTTGATACTGTACCAGTCCCAAAAATGGGACACAATATAAAACATAAACAAATAAACATAATAAACGAGAGAGAGGAAAACTCGCTCACTCAAAAATTTTCTCTAAAAATAATTTACTCCAGGAAGGCATAAACAAAATGGCCGGTGTCCCAAATTCGGTACACACTGAGTGGAGTCGAAGGCCCTTGCTGCAACCTGAGCGAAGTCGAATCCTTTTTTAAAACCGCAAACTACCCCGCCACCGAAGCCCAAAAATTCTTCAATCATTACCAATCAAACGGCTGGTTGGTTGGCGGCAAAACACCAATGAAAGATTGGCATTCATCTGCACACAAGTGGATGCTAAACGTAGCCAATTTCATAACCAAACAAATGACCTCTACGAAGACAAGTCCTCCCCTAAAGGGGGAGGATTTAGGAGGGGGCCACCTAGATCCCGGTAAAAACTATGGAGAACCACTCTAAACGATATCATTCCGACAAAGCCAAGTCCTCCCCTTTGGGGGGAGGATTTAGGAGGGTGCTTATCCCCGAAGCAATCAAACAGATTGACAGCCCCTTCAACTACCCCTCAATCTGGACCTTCCTACAGGATAAAGGCCTTGAATTATACGGCAAAAAGTTCCAGTTGCTTACCGAAGACGCCGAAATAATCCTCAAACTCATAACCTGGTTCATTAAAGATGAGGAAATGGCCCTAAAACTCGATATCGACCCCGGGAAGGGTATTTTACTCGTCGGTCCGGTTGGGTGCGGTAAAACGAGCCTTATGAGCATTTGCCGGTTCCTGGTTGCTGCAGAACTCCGCCATTCCATGAAATCCTGCCGGGATATTGCCTTTGAATTCATGAAAGACGGCCACGACATTTTCCACAAGTACACCCGGGGCTCCTTTTATCAGGAAAAGTTTGAATCCAAAACATATTGCTTCGATGACCTGGGCCTGGAAAGTACGATGAACTTTTACGGCAACCAGTGTTCCGTTATGGCCGAGATCCTGCTTTCCCGGTACGACCTCTTCCATTCCTTCGGGATGATCACCCACATCACAACAAATTTAAACAGCAGCGAAATGGAAGAAAAATATGGTAAACGAGTCCGGAGCAGGATGCGTGAACTCTTTAATCTAATAGCCTGGCCGGCAAACACGCCAGATAAACGTAAATAAATATCCTTCTCCGCCCCAGCGGGAGAAGGACCCAAACTCTAAACACAATGCACACGATCAACCTTTTCGAATTTTCAGACTACGAGTACAAAGACATCTATGCATACCTCATGTTGCAAAATGAAACTTCATTCCGCATCACAATGCCTAAGCATTTCATTGCACCCCAAGAAGATAAATATATGATCGCTACAGAGTATTATGATGCCATTTATTTCGGCCAGAAGTTGTCTGAGTTCTCTCATGATTTCTGTTATAATGTACCATCCGAATATAGTGCATCACCCTTTGTTTATGAACTCAGCACTACCGACATGGAGAAATTGGCAGAAACACTTTTCTATCTGATAAGGGGAATCATATTCGATTCTGAAAACACTGATCTCGTAGAAAAATATTGGGACGATAAAGACAGTTTTTGGGACCAATACTGCAACGACAAGATTGAACCGGCTTGCCAGGGGCTATTGTATATCATGGAAAAAAACATACAAGACTAAATACATATTCATCACAATTAAAACTAAACTGCAATGAACATCAAAAATTACACATCCACAATTGACGCATCAAGATCAATGGCAAATATCGAAGCACTATTGGTTGAAATAGGCGCCACCAACATCAACAAGCAATATGCAGATAAAGTATGCACCGGCATCACCTTCCTGCTATTCGATCAGCAGCTGCAGCAGACTTTGCCATTCCATCTTAAAGCGCAGGTCGAAGAATGTTTTCTCATTCTCTGGAAAAACGTCAAGCGGCCCCGGGCTGATACTCCGGATACCGTTCACAACCAAGCCAACAAAACTGCCTGGAAGATCCTTTCGGATTGGACAGAGATCCAATGCAGCATGATCCTGCTTGGCCAGGCCAAGCCCCTGCAGATGTTTCTACCCTTCATGTACTACATGCAAACCTCAGAAACATTATTCGATAAAGTAACAAATGGAAAATTAAAACTGTTACCGGGCTAATTAAACTAAACCTTCTAAACTTTCTAAACCGTTCAACCCTTATACCTACCCACCATGCTAAAAATAAACATCAACGAATTCAATCGTTACAATAGCACAACCATTTATGAATTTCTGTTTCTGCAAAGAGAAACTGTATTTCAAATAAGAATTCCCAGGAAAGCAGTAGCAGGCACCGGCGAAAACTATGATGTTTTTGAGGAATACCTTTCAGCAGCGTATGCCGGTCAGTGCCTTTCAGAAATATCCGAAAGTTTCGCCTATTATGTTCCTTGTGTTAACATAGCAAATGCCCTTTCTTATTTGAAGTAACAATAACCGAAATGGGGAAAATGGCAGAAACCCTATATCTGATTATTCATAGTATTAATGATAAAATACCTTGCGAAACATTTCTAACATTCCATAGCCTGGCCGCGGATTTCCTTAGCAATGCCATAAGGGACAAAAATCAAATGCAACACTTGGGGCTCCTCTGGATTGCTAATGATTATTTAGAAAATGTAGTTAGCAAGCAATCAAAAATGAATTTTAATATTTAGCCAGTTTGAATAACCATCTGTTGTTGTATAGCTCATAATTACTGGCTCTAAATTCCATTTTGCCGTCAATAACTGATATCAATAAGCTATTAATACTTAAATGTTATTACTATTTATAATACAAATCTGTAATATTTTACAGACTTTAGCTTATTTTCCATTTCTAAATTTACGAGTATTAATGCCCAAGATTTACGACAATATAGAAAACCAATTAACTAAAGGCTTAAATGAAACACTGGAAGTTTCAAATCGTACAGATTTCTGTGTAGGATATTTTAATTTAAGAGGTTGGAAAGAAGTTGCTGTAAAAATTGATTTGCTATCAGGTGCATCAGTTAATGAAGGCAAAGAAGATATACACCGCACTTGCAGATTATTAGTAGGTATGCAAAAATTGCCTATTGATATTTTGAAGGGAACATCTTACAAATGATGAAGACCATATCATTGATCAGGCAGAGGCAGTTAAACTGAAAAGAAATTAGCCCAGGAATTTAAAGACAAGCTAACAATTGGTACGCCAACAGAAGCTGACGAAAGAGCATTGCGGAAATTGAGCCAGCAAATGAAAGATAAAAAGGTGGCGGTAAGATTACACTTACGTTACACCCTTCATGCCAAATTGTATTTGGCTTACAGTGAAGATAAAAGAGTACCAGTAGTAGGGTTTTTAGGAAGCAGTAATCTAACATTGGCTGGGCTTGCCAAACAAGGTGAATTAAACATTGATGTATTAGACCAGGATGCAGCTAATAAATTGGCTAAATGGTTCGATGATCGATGGAAAGACCGCTGGTGTATTGATATAACCGAAGAATTAATTGAAATTATTGAAACAAGCTGGGCGGCCGACCGCTTAGTTCCTCCGTATCACATATACCTTAAAATTGCCTATTGTCTATCAAGAGAAGCAAGAGCAGGTATCAATGAGTTTAAATTACCAAAGGTATTTCAGGAGGAGTTATTAGAGTTTCAACAAAAAGCAGTACTTGTAGCTGCACATCATTTGCATAAAAGAGATGGAGTGTTAATCGGTGATGTGGTAGGTTTGGGAAAAACAATTACTGCCACTGCATTGGCAAAAATGTTTGAAGATGATTTCTTTTTAGAAACATTAATTATTTGTCCGAAAAACTTAGTTGAAATGTGGGAAGATTATGCCCATAAGTACCAACTAAGAGCAAAAGTTATTTCTCAGAGCAGAGTACAAACCATCCTGCCAAATCTAAGACGGTACCGATTAGTAATTGTTGATGAAAGCCACAACTTGCGTAATGATAGAGGAAGCCGTTACAGAGCCATAAAAGAATACCTAATTGAAAATGATAGTAAAGTAATTCTGCTTTCAGCAACACCATATAATAAAACTTATTTTGATCTATCTAACCAACTTCGCTTGTTTATTCCAGACGATAAAGATTTAGGCATAAGCCCTGAACGATATATTGAAAGTATTGGAGGACAGGTTGAGTTTAGCAAAAAACATACAGAAACTTTTATCAGAAGCATAAGAGCATTTGAACGCAGCCATTTTTCAGATGATTGGCGAGAATTGATGCGTTTATACTTGGTAAGAAGAACAAGAAGTTTTATTAAAACCAATTATGCTGCAACCGACCCGACTAACGATAGAAAGTACTTAACTTTCTCTGATGGTTCTCGTTCCTATTTCCCGGACAGGATACCCAAAAGAGTTGAATATACTTTCAATCCGAAAGACCCAAAAGACCAATATGCAAAACTGTATTCAAAGAAAATTGTAGACACACTTAACAGTCTCAATCTCCCAAGATATGGATTGCAAAAATTCCTGAATGATAAACCATTAATTCGACCAACAAAAGAAGAAGAGGTATTAATGGGCAATCTTTCACATGCTGGCAAAAGATTGATGGGTTTTTGTAGAACTAACCTATTTAAAAGGCTGGAAAGTAGTGGATATTCCTTCCTGCTTTCATTAAGCAGGCATATTTTACGCAATTATATTTTCATTTATGCTTTAGAAAATCATTTGCCTGTTCCTATTGGTAAAAATATTTCCCAAAACTTAGATGATTTTTAGAAGATGATGATACAGATGCTGACGCAGACGATAATTATTTAAACTTGATTCTAAATGAGGAAACCTACTTGCAAAATGCAGGTGAATTATACAAACAATTTGAAACCAAGTTTAAAAATAGGTTTGATTGGATACGAAGTGATTTTTTTAGTAACACCCTACAAGCAAGCCTTATTAATGACAGCAGGGAAATAATCAAAATCCTGACAATAGGTAAAGATTGGAATCCTGATAATGACAGGCAATTAAATGCTTTATATGATTTGCTTACAATAATCACAGTAAAGAAAAAGTGTTGGTTTTTACCCAGTTTGCAGATACAGCTTTTTATCTCACAGAGCAATTGAAAAAACGAGGTGTACAAAAATTAGAAAGCGTTACTGGTGATAATGAAAATCCAACAGGTTTTGCACAAAGGTTCAGTCCTCACAGCAATAAAAAACCAGAAATAATAAATGCAAATCAGGAATTAAGAGTTTTAATTTCAACAGATGTTTTAAGTGAAGGGCAAAACTTACAGGATGCGCATATCATTCTCAACTATGATCTACCCTGGGCAATCATTCGTTTAATTCAAAGGGCTGGCCGTGTTGACCGTATTGGACAAAAAGCAACACAAATAATTTGCTATTCATTTTTACCGGAAGATGGTATAGAGCAAATAATAAATTTAAGACGAAGACTTACACAGCGTATTGAAGAAAATGCCGAAGTAGTTGGTTCTGATGAAACCTTTTTTGAAGGCGACCCTGTAAACATAACCGACCTGTACAATGAGAAGTCAGGTATATTAGATGGGGAAGATGATGATACAGAAGTTGACCTTGCTTCTTATGCTTATCAAATTTGGAAAAATGCTATTGATGCTAACCCACAGTTGAATAAGATTATTCCTGATTTACCTAATGTCATTTATGCAACTAAGCACAATAATGATATACCTGATAAAGATGGTGTAATTGTTTATACCAAAACCGCAGATGATAATGATGTTTTGGCATGGATAGATAAAGCAGGGAAAGTAATTACCCAATCGCAATTAGCAATTTTAAGAGCTGCACAATGTGGCCCTGATGAACCGGCATTGTATAAAATCGAAAACCATCACGAATTAGTTAAGAAGGCAATAGATTATATAAAGGATGAAGAAGTAAATACAGGCGGTTCATTAGGTAAAAAAACTGGCACAAAGTACCGGGTATATATGAAACTCGACCGTTATGTAAAAGAATTTGATAATACCCTGTTTGTAAACGACCAATTGAAAAAAGCTGTTGATGATATTTATAAATATACATTGAAAGAATTTGCAAGGGAAACCTTGAGCAGGCAATTGAAATCAGGTATTGATGATGACCAGTTAGCATCATTGGTTATCTCACTAAGAGAAGAAGATAAACTTTGCATTGTTAATGAAGATGAACAGCCCAATACACAGCCACAAATCATTTGCTCACTTGGGCTAACTAATACTCAATAGGACATATGCCATTAAACATTGAAAACACACGTAGACTTCTGCAGGGCTTTGACTTTAAAACCTTGTTTATTGAGGAATTGGGCTGGAACAATCCTAAGAATAAATCTGCATTTCCTTTCCAAACCAAAGAAGGAGAATTTTTCAGGAAGGCGATAGCGGAATTATCAGGTGCAACGGTATTTGAAATAACAAATGAAGAAGGATCAATACCCAATGCAAAAGCAAGAGATATTATTTCAAAAGAAATTCAGAAAATAAACTTTGAACACATTCTCATATTCATTGACAAAAATAGAACACAAACAATCTGGCGTTGGTTAAAAAAGCACGACAAGAAAAATCTTCCCCGAGAGCATTATTTCTCAGCAGGGCAAACAGGTGATTTATTTATTGCAAAGCTGGCAGGGTTAATAGTTGATATAAGCGAAATTGAAAATGATATAACCATTACAGATGTTGCAAGAAAAATACAAAGTGCATTAGATGTTGAAAGAGTAACCAAACAATTTTATCGCAATTATCAAGACCAGTTTATTGAGTTCCTTAAACTGATTGAAGGAATAGACAATGAAGCTGATAGGCGTTGGTATGCTTCTGTTATTTTGAATAGGCTAATGTTTATTTACTTTTTACAAAAGAAGGGTTTTATCGATAACAACAATCAGGATTATTTGTATTCAAAATTGAAAGAAACCAAAAAGCTTCAGGTAAAAATCAATACTACAATAGCTTTCTTAAAACCTTATTTTTTGAAGGCTTTGCAAAGCCGAAAAACACCGAGATGCTGCAACAAACAAAATATTAGGCAAAATAAAATACCTTAATGGCGGTCTGTTTCTAAAACACAAAATAGAAGTAAAATATCCCAACATCAATATTCCTGATGCTGCTTTTGAAAACTTGTTACAGTCAGAAGAGCCAAAAGGATTGTTTGAGAAATTCAGTTGGAGCTTGGATGATACACCGGGTGGCAAAGACAACGAAATTAACCCAGATGTATTGGGATACATTTTTGAAAAATACATTAACCAGAAAGCATTTGGTGCTTACTACACCCGTACAGAGATTACAGAATACTTGTGTGAGCAAACAGTTTACAAACTCATTTTAGATGCTGTTAATGACGAAGAAGTTGACCCTGAATTATTAAAACTGGCAAAACTTGATAAACTGCCACAAAAACCAAATTATTCCAACATTGCAGAACTATTAATTTCATTGGATGCACCCACTTGCAGAAAATTGATTGATGAAAAACACGGTATTTTACCTAATCTTTCTTTGCTCGACCCTGCTTGCGGTTCGGGTGCATTTCTGGTTGCAGCTATGAAAACATTGATAAATGTTTATTCGGCGATTTTAGGTAAGATTGATTTTTTGGCGGATAAAAAATTACTGGACTGGAAAAGAAAAATAAAAGAAGAACACCCAAGCATTAATTACTATATTAAAAAGCAGATTATTACAAATAATCTGTACGGTGTAGATATAATGGAAGAAGCAACTGAAATAGCTAAACTCCGCTTATTCTTAGCCTTAGTAGCCAGTGCTCAAACAGTTGACCAATTAGAGCCACTTCCCAATATTGATTTCAATATTATGTATGGCAATTCATTAATTGGTTTATTGCGGGTAGATCCTAACCAGTTTAATAAACATTTTCAAACAACTTCTGCCAAATCGTCTAAAGGCAAGATCGTACAAAAAGCCTCATTATTTAACGCTGCTACTGCCCAGGCCAATTTATTTGGCGGCGAACATGCCAAAAACTATCAGCAATTAATAAATGAAAAGGAAGCTGCTGTCGCCAGTTATAAAAATGCCCATGAATTAGGGATTACCGATTTGCAGGAACTAAGAGACAGCATACAAAAGCAGGAGACAGAAGCCAATAAAATACTGAACGAACTACTATTGGAGGAATTTTCAACACTTGGAATTAAATACGAGCAGGTTACTTGGGATGATACTAAAAATAAAGAAGGGAAACCAATTAAGAGAAACTTAACAATGGAAGACATGAAGACTCTTGAACCATTTCATTGGGGTTATGAGTTTTCAGAAATATTCAGAAAGAAAGATGGCTTTGATGCAATTATAACAAATCCACCGTGGGAGGTGTTTCAAACTAATGAAAAGAATTTTTCAGGAATATGACAAAGAGATAACAAAGAAAAAACTGCGCATTGAAGATTGGGTGAAGAATAAAGAAGAATTGATGAAAGATGATGAAATTAGAAGTGCCTGGCTTTCTTATTCAAGTCAGTATCCCCATCAATGGGCTTATTTAAAAACTCATCTCAATATAAAAATCAAATCTCCGTAGTCAATGGTAAAGCGGTAGGCAATAAACCTAATTTATATTGTCTTTTCACTGAGCAATGCAAAAATTTATTAAAACAAAAAGGCTATTGTGGCATTGTAATACCAAGCGGCATCTATACTGATTTAGGTACTAAGCAGCTTCGGGAGATGCTTTTTGATGAAAATAAGATCACTGGCTTATTTTGTTTTGAAAACAGGAAAACTATATTTGAGAATGTTGATAGCCGGTTTAAATTTGTTGTATTGAGTTTTGAAAAGTTGGGAATACTGAAAATTTCCAACAGCTTTATGCGTCACGACGTTGAAGAACTACAAAGTTTTCCTGAATATGGGTCATTAAATATATCTGTTGATTTAATTAAGAAATTTAGCCCTGATAGTTATTCAATAATTGAATTTAAGAATGAACAAGAAGTTACTATTGCAGAGAAGGTTGCTAAGCACCCTCTGTTATGTGGTGATAATGAAGGATGGAATTTAGAACTCTATGGGGAAGAAATGAACATGACTCGATCGGCTGACAGCTTTTTAACTCGCCCTGCAAAGTTTACATTATATGAAGGTGGTATGATTTGGCATTTTACCAATACCTTTTCTGAAGCTCGTTACTGGATAAATGAAAAAGATATTAAGAAGGACTTTTTGAGCAAAAAAGTTAAAAGAATAGAAGGTTTATACAGCCAGCCAAAGGACTTAAAAAATGATTACGAAACTTATCGCCTTGCTATAAGGAAAATCGCATCCAATACAAATGAAAGAACTTTAATAACTACCATAATTCCCAAGTATGCAATTGCCGGTAATTCATTAACAGTAAATTTTCCTTTTCAGCATCATCATAAAAAGTATAATGAACTAAGTTTTGCAAATGATGAGTTATTTGTACTTTCTTCAATTCTTAACAGTTAGTGGTAGATTTTATTCTTCGTTCAAGGGTCACTACTAATTTAAATCTTTTTTACCTATATCAATTACCAATACCACGATTATCAACTAAAGACAAGTGGTATAAATCCATTATAAACAGAGCAGCTAAATTAATTTGTACAACTGATGAATTTGCTGAGTTGTGGGAAGAAGTAATTAAAACAAAATGGAGTGAAAAAGTTGCTGCTACCACCGAGTTTGAAAGGAACAAATTACGGGCAGAATTAGATGGAATTATAGCACACATTTATGAATTAACAGAAGAAGAATTTACTTACATACTCAGTACATTTCCAATAGTGGCACAACCTCAAAAAGTGGCCGCACACAATGCTTATAGAGATGTGGTAAATGGTACATTAAAATAAGTACAAAAAACAACAATAATGATAAAAGTTTAGAAAAAAAAATTTTAAAGCTATTGAAAGGGGAAGGTTAAACTAACACCACTCACAGCTTTTATAGGCTATAATGGTACAGGTAAAAGTAGTATGCTGAAGCATTAGAAACTTTTCAGGCAATTTTGTCAAAGGTTTGGATAAATCATTGAACCCTGGCGTTTATTTGAGCATATGCATTACAAAGGGAAAAAGAAATAGAATCTTTACAAAAATAAAATCGCTTTTAAATATGCTCCAATAGAATTTTCTTTGATGTTAAATTAGATGATACCAAAAGCAAATTAAAACCTCTAAAATTTTCAACTTCTATTGCAGAGGACAAAGCAAACAATGGCCGAATTTATTTCATAGAAGAAAAGTAAATATAAACAGCTTGAAAGAAGCGGATGCTGACAATCATTATATAACACAAGGTAGGAATGCGAGATGGGATTATCCAGACCAGTCAATTCTTACAGCAGAACCTGAAATTAGAAAGTATGTAGAAAGCTGGCAATTTCCTTTCTATGAATACTTTTTTAATGGGTAATCCATATCCACAGAAAAAAAACAGGAGGTAAGATTATACTTAATAAAGACGGTAGCAATTTAGCTGAATATGTGCTTTCAGAGAGATAAAGCCCAGAAGTATTTCAAGGTATAATTGAAACTATTCAATACATATTGCCTACGCATCCGATATACAGCCGGCAATTACACAAGAGCTGGAAAACAGGTGTATATGCAATTAACTGAACAAAATTTCAAATTGCCGGGGTGGTTACTTTCAACAGGAACATTAAAAGTGTTAGCATTGTTATCCGTATTTCGTAATCCTGATCCTGCTCCTCTCATTGCTATTGAAGAAATTGAAAACGGATTAGATCCAAGAACAATTAATCTTATCATCAACGAAATAAGAGAGTTTGTAAAAGATAAAAAATCTCAGGTTATCATCACCACTCATTCCCCTTATTTACTGGATTTATTGCACCTTTCACAAGTCGTTTTTGTAGAACGAAAGAATGGTAACGTAGTGTTTAATCGTCCATACGATTTTGAACAACTTCGTACTTGGAGCAAAGACTATACACCGGGAGAAATGTATCGTAAAGACTTAATCCAGCAAATTATTAAGTAATATGAATATTGGATTTGTATTTGAATGCGGCCCTGATGGAGGAGATATGAAAGTATTAAAACACTTAACATCATTGATAGCACCTGATTCTACTTTTGATTATGAAGCATTATCAGTAAAAACAACACTTTTGAAAGAAAGTGGTAAGGCCGCCAAACGATTATTACAAGACGGTTGTGAAAAAGTATTTATTGTTTGGGATTTATACCCGGCATGGCGGGAAGATAAAGGTAAGCCGTGCAGGCACGAAGATAAAGAAGCTATAAAAGCTTCATTAACCGGTGAGGGGTTGTCTGAAGATGATATTATTTTCCTTTGTTTGGAAGAAGAGTTAGAGGCTTGGTTGTTGGCAGATGGCAGAGCATTGACGGAATATTTTTCTAAACCACATAGGAAAGTAAAAATCGGTAATGAAACTAAACCAGACAGATTAAAAGACCCGAAGGGAAAGTTAATGAGTTTCTTTAAACAACATAAAAGTGGTGTGAAGTATGAAGGGACAATACATGCAGAGCAAATAATAAAAGGGTTAGTGGATTTCAGAAAATAAAAAGAGTGAAACCTTTAGCAGGTTTTACCAAAACTTCTGGTAATCATCTGTAAAGACAAAAGATTATCAACTCTTATAAGAAAAATGGCATCAAAAGCAAGTTTCAGAGTATTAAAAATGAACTGCTCACTGTATTGAAGCAGATGCAAAGAGTAGAGAAGTCTGCTAAGAAGAAATTGAGCACTTTAGAAGTAACTTTAATTGATGGCTATTTGCAAATGGCTATCCCGGGCATTCAATTAAATATCAATGCTGCAACAAAAGGCAGTGCTAAGTTCACCGTTAGGTTATGGTATTTTGCTGATATTATTAAAGCCGAGCAGGATAATACGCTTCATTTTGAACTCACTGAAAACCGTCTTGGTTTAAGAACACTTTCGTTTCCGGTAATGACCACATTTTTTGAAAATGACAGTATTTTAAGAAGTATTAACCTG
This sequence comes from Chitinophagaceae bacterium, assembly GCA_016721725.1. Classification (GTDB taxonomy): domain Bacteria; phylum Bacteroidota; class Bacteroidia; order Chitinophagales; family Chitinophagaceae; genus Ferruginibacter. The sequence goes on from JADKHN010000001.1 coordinate 2,059,884, forward strand.
CCGCTAAATTATACAGATATGGATTTAGCAAAATTGTTATTGTCAGGTAAATATACAGATGAAGAAATAATATTTAACAATCTTGATAATGAAGCTACTAATACAATGCGTAAGGTAAAAGCTGATATTAGTAAAATTGTTTTGCTGATGAAAAAATATGGTTTTAAAAAGAATGAAGTAGAAGATTTAATTTTCAATAAGTTAAAGGAAAGATTCTTATAGAGCTTTTTAAAATAGAGTACTAACTAAAATTAATTAAAAGATGTTTATCGACAATATTAATTGGCACTCCTTTTCAACAAAATCAATGCTGCAGAAAGCAGTATTTATGTTGTGTTGCCAGGTATTGAAGAAGAACTTGCTGAACTGTTAATTTGCATACAGAAAGAAAAGGCTGTTTTAATAAATGTTTGTATAGATAATAGTGAGGATGCGATCCGCAATGGATATGGAGATGCAGCCGGTATTGAAAAACTTGTTCAAAATCATATTGTAGTAAAGGAAGCCAAGGGAAATCGTATTTCCTTTATTATTGTTGACGACTCAGGATACTTCATATTTCCAGAAAGCAGAATATTTACAGCCGATCCCATTGGCCCAAATGCCTATGAAATAGACGCATATAATATGCTTCGTTTAATATCTTATTACTTTCCACCAGCAAGTAGTGCGGAAGAAGAAAGATTTTCTGAATATTTTGATAAGAGTGTTGATTTACATAAAAAATGGTTAGGTAATTTGTCTGAAGAATTGTCTAATGGTTCTCCACATGTAACTGAAGATTTTGATACAGAAAGGTTTAAAAATATTCAGATGGCGTTAAAGAATGATCCTCCTATTGAACCCGATCTTCAACGTAAAATTAAGACCTATAATGCCAGGGTTCAGTTAGCTGAGTTACGTTTTGGCGGCGGGCGCATACAGAATATGTTGGTTGAATTTCCTAAAAAGGGCTTACCTATTCAGGACAAGCAACTAAAAGAATTACTCCAATCAAGGATTAAGTTAATTAATAATGATGATTTTTTAAAAGAAAATGAATCTATTAAAACCTTGCAGGCAAGGGTTGAAAAGTTGCGTAAAGATTTTCTCATCCCATTAACTTGTAGAGAGGGGAAATCTATTCTTAAAAAGGAACAAAAAACAGGCTTTCAAAAGGAGGTAATAGAAATTGATGCTAAGATTCAGGAAGTAAATCAATCGTTACCCGGTATTGTTATTAAAGCGATGGCCGAAACAAAACAATTGGTAAAATCTAATTTGCAGAGTTTTTTTGCATCTTATCCAACTGATAAACAAAAAGCCTTCACTGACCCTGATGTTAGAAGCTATCAAATAAACTCAGATATTGATAAGATCTTAGCATCAATTAAGTTTCCACTTTTAAATAAATTGCCCAACATTTTTCTTTAAAAGTCAATTATTATGACCTTACTTGGGACGATTTTAGAGACAAAGATCTATTAGAGGAATTGGGGAAGCGAAAAGTATTATCTTCAAATGATATCAAAGAGATTGTAGATTTAAGTGATGCCGTTGAAGCTAGAAAGTGACTTTCGTTTATATTCCAGATTGAACTGTTGAAAATTCAGGGGTATTTACTGTATTAAAGCAGTTGAAAGCTGACAGGATATTTTATTACGAGGTTGAGGGTCAGGGAGATTGAAGTGTAGTTAAACAAATGCCCAGCTATGAAAAGTAAATATTCATTCCACAAGCCGAAGCGGACGAAATTATAAAGCTGATAAAGGAAAAGCTGAAATCGTCACCTTCAAAGCAAAAGGCATCAGAGATAGATCCGTAAGATCGGATTCTATGCGAGTGATTATGGTTTCAGGGATGGATATACAGTAGCGCAATTCTTGAGTGTAGGCAGAATAGTAGTTAAAGCAGCGCCTTCTGCCAAATTGCTGATAAAACCGAAGCCTGGAAATAAAGTAACGGCAAAATCTCCGATGCCATTGGCAAGGTCAGGTAGCGACGAGAGTTATGTGATAGACCTTTGTGACACCGCATTGAAGCAAAAAAGCGATCCGCCAGCACCGTTTTGATTTTTAAGGGGCGATTCAGGTGCCCTCACCGGTTGATGCCCGTATCCGGTATTGAAACTGGTCATTGAGTTCCGGGAAAAGCAGCATACAGAAGCGGTCAAATTCTTTGACAGAAGGCAAACGGTCAGCGGAATGGGCCGGGGCGATCAGCGGAAGTTGTATGATCAGCGGAGAAGACATATGTTGCCAAAGCAGGGGATCAAATTGATTGAGTTTGATTATTCGATTTTGCGCATACGAGTGGCAAGAAGTTGTTGAGAAACAGGGAGGAGGATTTGAGGGTGGTAAGGAATAGGTTAAAGGGGTAAAAGGATTGTGAATGCACTCCGAAAATAAAGGAATACTGTATTTCAAAACTAATAAGCAGACAAACGGAAATAAAAGATGAGTAAAACAACACCATTAATAGATTTTTTAAAGAAACTTATTGCACTCCGCACTATCAGCGCGGCTATAGGTGGGAGGCACAAGAGGTTAATGAATTGCTGGACGATCTGTGGGCTTTTTGTAAAGACCGTGAAAGCGGGGAATTTTATTGCCTGCAACCTATTGTATTAAAAAAGAATGACAATAATAGCTTTGATGTGCTGGATGGTCAGCAGCGTTTAACTACTTTATATCTCTTATTGATTTATCTTGAAGACAATCGAAAAGAAGACAATTATAATCAGACCCTGTTTACCCTCAACTACGAAACAAGGGAAAAATGCGAACAATTTTTAACAGAAAGGAAGTTTGCCGAAGGTATTGACGATAGCAATATTGATTTTTATCATATCTGTAAAGCTTATCAGGCCATTGACAATTGGTTTAAGGATGAGAAACATCGTGGTGCAAAAGCCAAACTGGTTCCCATTTTAATGGATGACAACACTCAAGGTAACCGCAATGTCCGTTTTATCCGGTATGAAGTACCAAAAGAAACCAATCCCATTGATGTATTCATCCGTCTGAATGTGGGGAAGATCCCGTTAACGGATGCCGAACTTATAAAAGCTCTTTGTTGCAAAGTGACAATACAAAGGTGATGAACGCAAGTTCATTGAAATGCGATTATTTGAAATTGCTTCTGAATGGGATTCCATAGAGTACACGCTTCAAAACGAAGAATTTTGGTTTTTTCTGAGTAATCATAGTAACGAAAAACCCACTCATATTGAATTTATATTTGACCTGATTGCTGATAAAGTTCAGAAAGAAAAAAAATATTTTGCAATAAAACCAATAAAGCATGCCACTTTCCTGATCTTATCTGAGTATTTACAGGACTTGCTGGATAATGGAAAAGATGGACTAAAGATCACAAGAATTAAGGCTGTTGAGGAATCGGCAACAGGTAACTACCTATTTTGAATATTTTAATGAGTGGTATCGAAACAGAACATTATATCATTACATTGGCTATTTGATTGCAAACAAGGAAAATCAGTTAATAGATAATACTATTGCGCTATCATGCAGTCTTAGCAAAAAAAAATTGGTTAATCACCTTGAAAGTGAAATAGGCAAAACCATTTTAGTAGAAAAGATCCGCAAAGATTCTAACGGTAATGAATACAATGTCGAATTAGAACAACTGAACTACGAGAATGAAGACCAGAAAACTAATGACAGGAAAGAAATACGACAAATTCTTCTTCTTCATAATGTATACGCCTCACTAATTAGCGATAAAGAAAAAGCCCGGTTTCCATTCAATTTATATAAGCAGACAAAGCGTAATGAGAAATGGAGTTTGGAGCACATCCACGCTCAGAAGTCTGAATACATTAAGAAAAAAGAAAATCAGCAAAGTTGGCTGAACGATCATATTCAATCACTACAAAGAATGGAAAATGCTGAGTTTGACAATTTATTGAAACGAATGATAAATTTGAAAAATGCCTCTGAAATTAGTAAAGAAGAGTTCGAAGTAATTGTAACAGATGTTTATACCGCTATTAATAAGCGTTCTGGTTCGAAGAAAAACCAAACACGCAATAAGTAACCTTTGTTTGGTGGATGTCAACACGAACAGCAAGTTGAATAATTCAGTGTTTGATGTAAGCGTGAACTTATAAAAACATTGAGTTGGAAGGCATTACATACCCGTTTGCACCTGGAACGTTTTTTAAAAGCATATACGACTTTTCCAGTGGATAATGCATACTGGACAACCGAAGACCGAAAAGGATATTTGGAAAATATAAAAAGGTTTATGACTATTTTATTAACTCAATTATTTAAGATTAGGCAATGCAGTATACACTCAAGCGCTTATTGAAACTTATAAAGTAATGGTTCCGCAAATACAGCGAGATTATGCTCAAGGGCGTGAAAGCGAGCTGGAATTGCGAAAAGGTTTTATAACCAAAATAAAACAAACCATCCAGGATAATGAACCCAAATTGAACCTTGATTTTATTTATGGGTATACTGAAAAAGAGAGTAAAGAAGAAGAGGTATTTATACCGTTGGATGGTCAGCAACGATTAACAACATTATGGCTTACTCATTGGTTATTAGCTCCAAGAGTTGAAAATGAGTTAAGCGTCGAGACCCAAAAG
>JADKHN010000002.1 GCA_016721725.1 Chitinophagaceae bacterium
GATCATTGAACAGAGGATCCGTTTCTCAGGGTCTTCAAAGTCCCCTTCAGGGGATTTAGAGGTAAAAAAGTGCCGCCTTGGTTCGTGAGACACGAACCGGGGCGGAGGACAAAGATATTGCGCTGCTTTACGGAGTAACGATAAAACGATTAAATGAACAGGTCAAACGCAATAAAGGCCGGTTCCCTGAAGACTTCAAGTTTCAATTGACGCCCCATGAAAAGGAAGAGGTGGTCGCAAAATGCGACCACAAGAATAATTTGAAATTTTCACACCAATTGCCATTCGCTACGGCTAGTTCCCCACGAAGTATTATTCATTTTGCAGTATCCCGTTTCGTGTGACATTACCTGGGCAAGGGGTAGATACTTTTACTGGAATGGAAACCTCTCCTCTTTCGTCCCCGAATTTATTTTTTGTACCTTTATACTATGCCGGTTATCTCTATGTTTTACGGTTTGATCATTGCCATGTATTATCTGGATACTAAGCAACATCATTTACCCCATATTCACGTTAAATACGGCGAAATTGAAGCGGTATATCAAATACCAGATGGAGATTTGCTGGAAGGTTCGCTACCCGTCAATAAAGAAAAACTAATTAAAGCATGGATTGAAATACACAAAGAAGACCTGATGGCTGATTGGGCATTGGCGGTTTCGGGAAATATGGTCTTTAAAATAGATCCTTTAAAATAACAAAAAATGAACCCGAGGGTAAAAAAAGTAAAATACCAGGACCCCTATCAATTGGTCATCACTTTCAGTAATGACGAAATAAAATTATTCAACCTTACAAACTACCTGGATTATCCCATTTATAAGACATTAAAAGATACTGCATTTTGCAAAAAAGTAAAGGTATCAATGGGCACAGTCGCCTGGGATGATGTGATCGATTTTGATCCCGATACTTTGTATCTTGAAAGCATCCCATTTCAATAATTTTTTTTTGTTTTTTAAAGCCTTCAGAAAATTATCACGCCTTAATTCGTGACAAACGAAGATCCCCTCACTGGCGCAAGTGTTCCCTACCACGATATTTCTCGTTTAAGAGAAAGCCTGTGGGATCACTTGTGCCCTTGTAATCTCGTCCGGATTGTATCCGGACAACTTAAGAAAATTGACCATAGATAGAACCCGGACACAGTCCGGGGGATCAGAAAAGACACAAGTGATCCCGGAATTTTGCTGTAATTGAGATACTTTTTACGTGGGAACACTTGCGCCAGATATAGTTTTACACAGAGATGCACAAAGGTTTTACACAGAGATGCACAGAGAGACCTAAAATGTTGTTAGCAGGCAATCACCATTGCATTCCCGGTATACCTGTAAAAGTAAGTGTATGATCATTGAACAGAGGATCCGGTTCTCAGGGTCTTCAAAGTCCCCCTTGCCTTGGTTCGTGCCTCACGAACCAGGTTTTACACGGAGATGCACAGAGAGTCCCAAAATGTTGTTAGCAGGCTATCACCATTGCATTCCCGGCATACCTGTAAAAGCAAGAGTATGATCATTGAACAGAGGATCCGTTTCTCAGGGTCTTCAAAGTCCCCTTCAGGGGATTTAGAGGTAAAAAAGTGCCGCCTTGGTTCGTGAGACACGAACCGGGGCGGAGAGCCAGATAAAGTTTTACACGGAGATGCACAGTGTTTTTACACGGAGATTCACAGAGAGTCCCAAAATGTTGTTAGCAGGTTATCACTATTGCATTCCCTGCATACCCGTAAAAGCAAGAGTATGATCATTGAACAGAGGATCCGTTTCTCAGGGTCTTCAAAGTCCCCTTCAGGGGATTTAGGGGCAAAAAGCCCCCCGTTTCCGGGAGGCCCTATGCAAAGACAACCGTAGTCTTAAAGACTACGGTTGTCTGCATACATTCCGAATTCGCAGAGTCCCAGCCCTCCCCCTTCGGGGGTCCCGATAGCTATCGGGATGGAGGGGGCTTGCATTATTGCTTCATCAACTTCTCGACGATCGTATCCGTATCAGTCACGATATTGAGCATATACGGCGCCGATGACAGTTTTTCCAGGTCGCTGATGGTGAACCAGTTGAAACCTTTGAGTCCTTTCACCGATTTACGGTACACTACCCTGCCACTGATGTCGATGAAGCGGAAATCAACCACCGTATTGTGCGTCAGTGTCAGGTAAACATCGATCTTGCTGGTGAACGGATTGGGCCTTACCTGCGTGGTAAGCTCAACATTATTGCTGATGCGGATGATGATGGTTCGGCTATAGGTATAGGTGCCATCAAGATCAAACATTTTCAGCCGGTAATAATTGAGTCCCGGTTGAGGTATCGGGTCCACCAGGTCGTAATTGGTCACCGCGCTGAAAGTACCCTTCGCTTTCACATTGGCCAAAGGCTGGAAGTTCACCCCATCATTGCTGCGTTCCACGATAAAGTGACTGGTTTTTTGCTCATTGACCGTCTTCCAGTTCAGGTCCACTTTGCTGCCGTTCAGCTTGCCGCTGAAATCGAGCAGGGTCAGGGGAAGTATGGAACCCCAGTTGACCACTACCGTTGCCGGTGAAGGATCAAAGAGTCCGGCCGCATCCATGGACGCATAGGTGAAGCTGGTGGTGAAGATCGGATCTTCCGGATCGATCTTCAGCAAGAGCGGGTTGAACGATGGGATCACCTGGTTCAGTGTCACAAGAATATTATTATAATACAATTGAGCGTTCGCGGGCAGACTGGTGATCTTGTAGGTCTTGCCGTTACCCAGTAAACCATCCTCCGGATCCGAACCGCTCAGGGCCGGGATATCGTATTGTAGTCCGGGTTTGTTCAAACCGTGATTGATGGACTTATTATCCGAATCGGGCAGTCGCTCGATACCGAAATTGACATTGGTGATGTTGGTGGCCACGGTCTTCACCACTACGTTTCCATTGGCCGCGCCCGGTTTGATGCCGCTGCCGGCGGCGTTATTGACTCCATAAGAATCCCCGGTATTCGTCCAGTTGGCGGGCAATGAGGCGTCAGGCGGCGGGTTACTGCCCACATTCACACTCATGGTGGAGAGTTGCAGGGTATAATCCGACAACACATCCACTGCCGGGAACGTATAAGCGCCGGTAGCCGCATTCAGGGCGACCTTGTACGCCACTTTACCCGAAGTATCCACCAGGTAGGCATAAACCGGTGAACTGCTGACGGTTCCTATTCCGGTACCGTTGATGAGGTTATCGGTGAGCCCGTTTGCATCATTGTACAGGTTTCCGCTCACCGTGATCGTATTCTTGGCGATACCGTAATCATAAGGCGCCAGGCAGGTGGTGGCGTTATTGGCCGTCATGGTATGCAGGGTACCCGTGGTGGTATGGTGATAGGCGGGCACCGTCAGGGCCGACAATTGCGTGATATAGCACTGCGGGTAACGGATGAACTGCACTTTCACATCACCGATATACACCGTATCCGCGTCGTCCACATTGTTGTTGGTGAGGAAACGGATATAGGTGGTGCCGGCAGCCCAGGCCGTGATGTCCTGGTTATAGATGGTCACATAATTGGCGTCGGTGGTACCATCGCCGACGATGGTAAATACGGTGGCAAAGGTGGAACCGTTGGACGAGGCCTGCACGATCACATCCTCTCCCGCCGCGAGTGTCGCGCTCTTGCGTCTGTACGAGAACGTTAGGAAAGCATAGGAAGCGCCGGTGAGGTTGACCGTACGGGTAACCGAAACGTTATTGTCTTTCAATCTTATGGCATTGCCGAAGGCGCCGTCAGCAAAGATTTCGGCATCGGTATTGGCGGCAGTTTGTGAGTTGTTGCAGAATCCTGTTGAAGGGTCCCCGGCATCCACCCAGTTGGTGAGCCAGGCGGCAGTACCGTCTGAACCACTGGCACAACTGCTGGCCCCGGCCGCCCCGTCGAAATCGTCTTCAACGAATTTCTCCGGGTAGGTGACGAACTGGTAAGTGCCCGACTGATCGGTGATCACGGAATCCTTCAGTTCATTCGCGTCGATGAGTGCGTTACAGTTTCCGTCCACGTATAACCAAACCTTGGCGCCGGCGATACCGGTACCGCCGTCATTGTTGATACCGTCCTTGTTCTTGTCCAGGTAAACCTGTCCGGCGATGATGTTCTGGTTGTAGGGAGCCGGACAAACGGCGATGTCCACATACACCGTGGCCACATCACAAACAACCGGTGATGGTGTTGAACAGACATTGTATTCAAAGGTATCCTTGCCCACATAACCGGGGTTAGGCGTATAGATCACCGTACCATTGGCATTAATGAAGACCGTACCGTTCTTCGGTTGCAGCAGTCCTGTCCGGGTCACGGAAGTGGGATCGATGACGGCCAGGAAACCGAAATCATTCAGCAGGATCGGGATGGTCACCGGCTGGTTGATCATGGTACGGCTGTAATCATCGTTCGCGAAAATGAGTTTCTGCTTACAGAAAGGCTGGATCGTGGATCCCACATCCCAGCTGGGATTGGCAATAACGGCGGTGGACGGATCCTCGCCATATACAGCGGCTAACTTGGTACCGTCGCAAGTGAAAACAGCCAGACCGCTCTGATCATTATCATTCGGATCCCTGAGGCGGATATGATTCAGCGCGTTCAGGCTATAGGAAACGTCATAGCGCATACCGCATGGACTGACCAGTCCGCTGGTACCGCTGATATTACCGTTGTATTTCACATAGATCGTGGTATTAGCCGTCGGGGTCACCCAGATCGGGTTATCATTTCGTGTTCCATCAATTGAACCCGGCGCCCAGGCCACGGTCGCGAAATCGGTCAGCCGGTTCTGTGCGATGAGGTTGAAGGACCAGTCGAATTCCGATCCGATATTTCCTCCGCCTCCGGGTGTATAGGAATCACACATCTGGATGGCCGTAAAGGATTCGCCCGTTGGATTGGTAAAGCGGTAGGCCGCAGTCGCTGACATGCCCAACGGGAACCGAACCGTTGATTTAGCCGGCAAAGTGATGCTTCCGCTGGAAGGTATACCGGAACTGTAGTTGATGGTCAGCGGCCTGTTCAGACTGTTACAAAGCAACACGGCGGCTGTATCCGCAGGGTTCTGCGCACGCCCCGTCGTGGGTACCGGTGAATAATAAGTATGGTAATACCAGGTGGCCGGGAAAATGGGTACGTCGCGAGATGAGTACATGTCATTCCCGCCGAAATGAAGGTCGATCCCGATCAGTGCCGAAGCCGCTACGGTAGCGCCGCTCAGTACACCACCATTCACATGATAGACCTGTCCTTCACTGAGAGTGACATTGGTCTCGAATGTTCCGTTATTGTCCTTATCAATATTGACCGTCGTATTGTTCTGGGCCGAACGGATGAAGAGCGAGGTATACCGGAAATCCTGGCTGTTATAATCCTGCCCTACCGGTATGGTAAATGAGGTACCATAGTCGAGCGTGGGCGAAACGTTTGTTTTCATACACTGCACCGGCATGATCGAAGGCTCACCCGACACCTGGGTCACGGTGATCTGTCCGCTGGCCGATATCTTATCACGGCCGTCGTAGAATATATTGGCCTGGACCCTCGGATTGGTGGGTATAGTATTGTCCAGTACGATGCTTCCGCCGGCCGGGATGATATCGTTGGCATAACCCGGAACGATACCGTTATACGGGTTACCGTCTCCCCAGACCTGGGTAGTGGATTGCAAGGGATTCAGGGCATTCACCTCATAGCCGTCCTCCCAGTGGTCCCACACGATGGTCATACCGGGATAAGGCATCTTCATACTGATCACCGTACGGATATTATTGCTGGGAAATGCCTGGTTGGTAGAACTGTCCAATGCGATGCGGGCTTCATTCTCCGAAAACGGCATATAGTAAACATGGGTCTTCGTGGCTTCCGAACAGGGATCGACCAGGAAGGGGTTGATGGTCAGGTAAACCTGGCCAATGGCACAAAGCGCGGTATTATCGCAGATCCGGTAACTCAGGGTATCCCGACCGGAATAGGATCCGTTCGGCAGGTAAACGATCTTGCCATTAGACAGGTAGGCCGTACCGTTATTGGGTTGCGCCACAATGGCGAGTGAAGCCGTATTGATGTTGTTGTTGGGATCGTAATCGTTCAGCAGCACGTCCACGATGATGGGTGCTCCGCCGGCGCCTGAGGCCGAATCGGTCATCGCAACCGGTGCACAGATGGTACAGATGCTGAAATTCACGATCTCCGAGTTCTTGATGATGTTCTCATACCCTTCCCGGGCCGTGGCCATCAGGGAATAATTGCCCGCTCCTGCCGGTGTCGTCCAGGCGTATTCGTAAGTCCGGGTGCAGGTGCTGGAATCCACACAGGTGGCCGAATAGCTCGCTCCCGTGGGGGTGATCTTGACGGTCATACCGGTCAGGTCCTGGTATCCGAAAGGAGTGGTCACCACCGCGCGGGCATAATGCGTCACGCCAGGGTTGCCCGAGTTGCGGATGGTACCACCCGGGTAAGGTGCACTGTATACATTAAATGATAAGATGTCGATAAAAGTGGATACCGGCAGCAGGCTGATCCTGGATGGTTTCGTCACACTATGGTATTCGAGTTTGAAGACCACGCCGGCCTGGGCCGTGGTGATCTGCAACGTGATTCCCAGTCCCGAAGGAACGGTCGTTTCTGTTCCAAGGACACCGGTCCAGGTAAGTAATTTTGTGGTACCGTTATAAACAGGATTGGTGAGCGTAATGATATTGTTCCCGCCATAACTGAGTGTGGCGGTGATGTTTGGATTCGCCGGCATGGTTCCGCTGGTGATGCTAACATAGGCCATGACCGAGATGGTCTGTGCCTTGATGACCATGTCGCTGCACAGTAACGGACTTTGGGTGAAGCTGATGCTCGTTGTTCCGGTGGATGACAGGTCGCCGGATTGAACCGTAGCCGCGATATTGGTAGCCACCGGATCGATCCGGTCCAGGATCTGTCCGGGTGTGGACAGGTAAAGCGGTGTTTGAACGATACTGGCGTTGATGGTGATGATATGTGAGGCCGTTGAAGGACCATTACAACCATTGGCCGTAGCGGTTACCATGGAGGTACCGTTCCAGCCGGCCGTCCATGTGATGGCGCCGGTAGCGGCATTGATGGTATTACCTCCCGAGATACTGGCGGCATCCAGGGAATAAACGATGCTGGTACTGTTTGTAGCAGTTGCGGTATAGGTTGTTGTACCGGCTCCCTGTGTGCGCACGGATTCGAGCCCGAGTGCGAAGACCGGTGTACCTACGGTAGGCGTGACCGTTACCACATGCGTTGACGTGACCGGGCCGTTACAGCCCGTGGAAATCGCGATGACCGTAGTCGTTCCGCTCCATCCGGCTACATAAGTAACCAGGCCGGTGGCCGCATTGATGGTATTTCCCGCGCCGGAACTTACGCCATCAATGCTGTATGACAAGCCTGTACTGTTTGTTGATGTTGCCGTATAGGTTACCGTTCCCGCACCCTGGCAACGGGTACTGGTTCCTCCCATTGCAAAGACCGGGGTACCTACGGTTGGCGTGATGGTCACGGTATGGGTAGCCGTCTTGGGTCCGCTGCAACCCGCGGCTGAAGCGGTAATGATTGACGTGCCGCTCCATCCTGCTGCATAGGTTACCGCCCCGGTACCGGCATTGATGGTATTACCACCGGTGAGGCTGGCGGCATCAAGACTATAGGTTATGCCCGTGGTATTGCTGGCGGTCGCCGTATAAGTCACTGTTCCGGATCCCTGGCAACGGGTGGTGGTGGCTCCTAATGTGAACACAGGAGTGCCAACGGTAATATTGGTGGTGACGGTATGGTTGGCGGTCTTGGGACCGTTACAGCCTGTAGCCGTAGCCGTTATGACGGATGTACCCGTCCAGCCCGCGACATAGGTCACGGCGCCGGTGGCGGCATTGATGGTATTTCCCCCGGTAATGCTGGCTGCATCCAGTACATAAGTGATCCCGCTATTATTGGTTGAATTGGCGGTATAGGTCACCGAATTGGCGCCCTGGCAACGGGTTGAAGTGGCTCCCAGCGTGAAGGACACGTTACCCACCGTCGGGGTTATGGTCACGGTATGGGTGGCCGTTTTAGGACCGTTACACCCGGCCGCGCTGGCCGTGATGGTGGTGCTGCCGCTCCAGGTACTCAAATAGCTCACCGTACCGGTGGATGAATTGATGGTATTGCCAAACAGGAAACTAACCAGGTCTATACTATAGGTAATGCCCGTGGTATTAGTGGCGGTGGCTCCGTAATTGACCGATCCCATACCCTGGCAACGCGTTGAGGCAGCGCCCAGGGTGAAAACCGGGGTCCCTACAGTTGGGGTGATGGTGGCGGTATGACTGGCCGTTGAAGGGCCGTTACAGCCTGTAGCCGTAGCCGTTATGATTGAACTGCCCGTCCATCCGGCCACATAGGTCACCGCGCCGGTAGCAGCGTTGATGCTGTTACCGCCTGTGAGGCTGGCTGCGTCCAGGCTATAGGTGATCCCTGTATTATTGGTGGCCGTGGCCGTATACGTTACTGTTCCGGCTCCCTGGCAACGGGTTGAAGTGGCACCGAGCGTAAAGGATGGTGTTCCTACCGTTGGGGTGATGGTCACGGTATGTGTTGCAGTTTTTGGACCACTGCAACCCGCCGCGCTGGCGGTGATGATGGAAGTACCGCTCCAGCCGGCCACAAAGGTCACTTCACCGGTAGCCGTGTTGATGCTGTTTCCGCCGGTAATGCTGGCCGCGTTGAGACTATAAGTAATGGCCGATGAATTTGCCGCTGTTGCGTCATAAGTGACCGTACCGGCTCCCTGGCACCGGGTGGATGTGGCGCCCAGGGTGAACACGGGTGTGGCGACAATGGCGTTTGTAATAATTGTTAATGTTGAGCTTGTGGGACCGTTACAACCATTGGCCGTGGCCGTGACAATTGAAGTACCCGACCATCCGTTGACAAAATTCACCAAACCATTGGAAGCGTTGATGGTATTGCCCGCGGTAAGACTGGCGGCATCTAAACTAAACGTGATACTGCTGCTATATGCTGCTGTGGCATTGCAGTTCACATTTCCATTGGCCTGGCAACGTACCAGTGGATTTCCAACAGAAAACACCGGTACTCCTACCGCTCCGTTGATGGTTACGGTATGCGTTGCCGTTCTAGGCCCGTTACAGCCTGTAGCCGTAGCCGTAATGATGGAAGTTCCTATCCATCCGGCGGCATAGCTTACTTCCCCGGTGGCCGCGTTGATCGTATTGCCGCCGGTGAGGCTTGCCGCATCAAGACTATAGGTAATGCCTGTATTATTGGTAGCAGTAGCTGAATAAGTTACCGTAGCCGCGCCAATACAACGGCTTGAAGTGGATCCCAGGGTGAACACAGGTGTACCCACGGTCGGGGTGATGGTGACCGTATGGGTTGCCGTTAACGGACCTCCGCATCCCGCCGCGCTGGCGGTGATGATGGAAGTTCCACTCCATCCGGCCACATAAGTTACGGCACCGGTTGAGGCGTTTATATTGTTACCGCCTGTGATACTGGCGGCATTGAGGCTATACGTTATATTGGTGGTGTTGGCTGCCGTTGCTCCGTAAGTCACTGTTCCGGCGCCCTGGCAACGTGTACTTGTGGCACCCAGGGTGAATGCCGGGGTACCGATGGCGGGGCCCACGGTTACAGTATGAATGGCCGTTGATGGTCCGTTACAACCTGTAGCCGTAGCCGTTATGACAGATGTGCCGGCCCATCCGGCAAGATAAGTTACCGCGCCGGTAGCCGGATTGATGCTGTTACCGCCTGTTATACTGGCAGCATCCAGGTCATATGAGATACCGGTATTATTGGTGGCTGTTGCCGTATAAGTTACTGTCCCGGCTCCCTGGCAACGGGTTGAACTGGCGCCCAGGGTAAAGACCGGGGTACCAACCGTTGGGGTGATGGTCACCGTATGGGTGGCCGTCTTTGGACCACTGCATCCGGCCGCGCTGGCTGTGATGATGGATGTTCCGCTCCATCCGGCGACATAGGTTACCAGCCCGGTAGCCGCATTGATGCTGTTTCCGCCGGTAAGACTGGCTGCGTTCAAAGTATAAGTGATGCCTGTTGTATTTGAAGTGGTAGCGTCATAAGTCACTGTACCTGCACCCTGGCACCTCGTTGATGTTGCACCCAGGGTAAATACAGGGGTGCCAACGAAGGGCGTTATGGTTACGGTATGACTTGAAACCGTTGGCCCGTTACAGCCCGTAGCCGTTGCCGTGATAACCGATGTACCCGTCCAGCCGGCAACATAGGTCACCGCACCGGTAGTGGCATTGATCGTGTTTCCGCCGGTCAGACTGGCCGCATCCAGCGCATAACTGATGCCGGTTGCGCCTGCTGAGGTGGCGGTATAGGTTACCGTACCCGCTGCCTGGCAACGGGTGCTGTTGGCGCCCAGTGTAAAGACCGGGACACCAATGGTATTGGTAATGGTAATGGTGTGGATGGCCGTTTTAGGGCCGTTACAACCCGTGGCGCTCACGGTGACCACAGAAGTACCGCTCCAGCCGGCCACATAAGTGACCTCACCGGTAGCGGAATTGATGGTATTTCCTCCGGTGATGCTGGCCGCATCCAGGCTATAGGTGATCCCGGTATTATTGGTGGCGGTTGCCGTATAAGTGACCGTACCCGCTCCCTGGCAACGTGTTGAGGATGCTCCCAGTGTAAAAACCGGGGTGCCCACGGTTGGGTTTATGGTCACGGTATGAGTTGCCGTTTGTGGACCGTTACAACCCGCGGCAGTCGCGGTGATGATGGATGTTCCGCTCCAGCCGGCAACATAGGTCACAGCCCCGGTAGCTGCATTGATGCTGTTACCACCCGTGATACTGGCGGCATTGAGGGTATACGTGATCCCGGTGGTATTGGACGCGGTTGCGTCGTAGGTCACAGTTCCGGCTCCCTGGCAACGCGTTGATGTGGAGCCCAGGGTAAAGACCGGGGTACCCACCGTTGGCGTTATGGTCACGGTATGGATGGATGTAGTAGGCCCGTTACAGCCAGTAGCCGTACACGTTATGGTTGAGCTTCCGATCCAGGCGGCATCAAAAGTCACCGCGCCGGTAGCCGCATTGATCGTATTACCTCCGGTGATGCTGGCCGCATCAAGGCTGTAAACCAAACTGGTATTGTTGGCCGCGGTGGCGCTGTAGGTTACCGTACCGGCGCCCTGGCAACGGGTTGAAGTAGTGCCTGCTGCAAAAACAGGAATGCCTACGATCGGGTTGATCGTAATGGTTACAGACCCCGCTCCGTCGCTCCATAGCAAGGTTGTGTTGTCCTGAGCCCTCACATAATAAGTACCCGCAGTTGAAACGGTATAGGTTGAAGTTGAATTAGCCGTATTGGTACCTGTGGGTGAAGTCTGCCAGTACCAGGTCTCTCCTGCCGGTGCGGAGCCGGTAAAACTCATGGTCACACCCGGACTGGCGCATTGCGGTGAATTGGAGCCCGGATTGGCCGGTACAGCCGGCAATGAAACCACCGTTCCGTTAACCGTTACCTCATCATTGGTCCATTTGGTGCCGCCCGATTTGGCATTGAGGATGTAGAACCTGAACGTGACCGCACCGGTATTGGTAAAACCCGATAATGTGATGGTTGGATTTTGTATGGTGGTACTGGCCGTTCCGGTAGCCACATCAGTTGCATAATTATCCATGCTGGAACGCAGTACCCAGGAGGTTGTGCCAGAGTTTGGATCTTCGTCGGTATATTGGGTGAAGCTGATCGAACTGAGATTTAAAACAAAACCCGCCGAAGGCGTGATGGTCAACTGGTTATATTGAGTAAGATCAAGGGTATTGGACTGGTTCCATCCCTGGAATTGAAATACATCATTGACCGCATTGCAACCCGCGTTCACATTGGTATAATTGCTGAAAGTGGCATTGGCCGGCTGGCTGGTTACCGCCGGGTTCTGATTCGGGCATGAGCCCGTGCCAGTAAAGGAGTAAATACCGAGTTGGGCATTTACCGTTGTGGAGAAGAAAAGCAGGAATAACCCTGCAAAGAGGGTTATTGTCATTCCTTTCACCAAAAGCCGTTTGGTAAAATCTTGTTTCATTTTTAGTTGGTTTTATTGGTTTTGGACTTTTACAACAATAAGATTCAGTGAGGTGAAAAATTCACTAAAGACTGGTAATCAAATTGTTATATAAATTATGCGAATACGATTCAGACAAACGCATAGTATTAACCCTAACTAAACGAAAATCATATTATTTTAGTATTTCTACTAAAAACTATTTGTTTATTCCCTCAAATAAATAAGCAACACAAAATTTAATTTACTATCATTCAATATTTTACATCCCTAATCCATTCCTCATTTCAACTCAATTTTCGCGTAAATCTACGTATCGTTCCGGGAGATCGGGGGCCCATTTTGGAAATTAAGTTAAACAAAAAGCCCTGAAACGGGACTTAATTTCCACCCTGATTACCCTATTTTTACCTCATCTTATTTTACACTAAACATGAAAATTCAGTTCTGGACGGTAGGTAAAAATCATGAGTCGTTTGTCCGTGAAGGCGTTGAACTATTCACCAAACGGATCACCCATTATTTTCCGGCCGACTGGCAGATCATACCCATGCCAAAGAACGCGGGCATGCTCTCTGAAATGGACCTGAAAAAAAAAGAAGGGGAAATGATCCTGGGTTTTTTACAGGCTGAAGACTACCTGGTCTTGCTTGATGAAAGGGGCAAGCAACTCAGCAGTGAAGAGTTGGCAAAATTTTTACAGCAACGGGCTAATGAGAGCATCCGTAGGGTCGTTTTCCTGATCGGCGGCGCTTATGGTGTAAGTGATGAAGTTAAAAAAAGGGCCCATTACCAATGGAGTCTGTCAAAACTGGTCTTTCCGCATCAACTGGTTCGACTGATCCTGGCCGAACAAATATACCGGGCATGTTCGATCATCCGGAATGAAAAGTATCACCATAGTTAATTATTTTGAATTTTAAATTATGAATTTGCAGAAACCCGGGCTACTGTTAATTCAAAATTCATAATTCATAATTTAGAATTTAAAATCTCAACTACAAATGAATCTATCGGATACTCCCATCACCATCGGCCTTATCGCGGCTAATGTCATTTTCTCCCTGATCGGCTTCTCCAATCCCGCTATGGTGGATAAGACCATTATGTGGCCTTATCGTGTTTCAAGGGAAAAGCAATACCTGCGCTTCATCACTTCGGGTTTCCTGCACGCCGATTTCATGCACCTGTTCTTCAACATGTTCACCCTGTATTTTTTCGGCAGCAATATTGAGATCATCTTTTCCATCGGCGGACTGGGCGGGAGCATCGCCTACCTGGCCTTGTATTTTCTCGGGCTCATCGTATCTGATATCCCGAGTTACCTGAAGCACAAGGATAATTACGAATACCGTTCACTGGGCGCCTCAGGGGCCGTTTCAGCGGTGGTATTCGCCTGCATCGTTTTCAGTCCCTGGAGCCCGATCTATCTATACGGCGCATTCAGGATCTCCGCCATGGTCTATGCGATCTTGTATATCTTCTATTGCGTTTACATGGGAAAGCAGAATCACGACAACATCAACCACGACGCCCATCTCTGGGGCTCTTTGTTCGGCGTCGCCTTTACCCTCATCCTGATCGCCATTGTACAACCCGACCTGTTCTCCATCATCCTGGAACAATTGAAACACCCGAGTTTGTTTGGAACAGAGTAAGATAAAGAAGGTTGGAGCCTGCCTGCCGGTAGGCAGGGTTAGGGATTTTTCAGCTCTATTTTCAAGACCGTCCTGGTAGAACCGTTGATCTTGAAACGATCATCGATGCGCATGCCGATCACCCAGATGATCTTCTTTCCTGATTCCAGCACCCAGACCTTCTCTTTTTCCGTTAAGGAGAGTTTAGTATCGATGAAGAAACGGCTCAGCTTCTTCTTTTTGCGCATTCCCAGCGGATAGAAATAATCACCCGTTTTCCATTTGCGGAGCAAGAGGGGATATTTTATCTGGGAGGCATCCAGCATGGCGAGTTGGTTGGAGGTTGGAAGTTGGAGGTTGGGGGTTGGAGCCTGCCTGCCGGCAGGCAGGGTTGGAAGTTGTAGGTCATTAGACAGTTTTTTGAACTGCAAACTGCCCAGCGCAAACTTTACGCTGTCCTCCTCTCCTTCGATCAGGATATGCCCTGTTGCAATGGATTCATTCGGCGAAATGATCAGCCATTTTCGGTTCCGGATGATGCGGTGCGATGACGACTTGATGTACTTGCCGCTCTCGCTGTTCAACAGCGCCAATACTTCCTCCACCTGGTTCGCGGTAAATCCATATTCCCGGATGATCTCCCAGGTCACGGTGCGCAGCGGGACTGTCTTTTCCAACTTCAACACGGGGATATGCCATTCATTCCCCTTTTGTTCCAACAGCTTCTTCTTATGCAAAGCGATGGCTTCTTCATACAGGATCTCCGCCTCGCCTAAACGCCCGATATTCTTCATCAGGTTTTGTCGCACCCCGGGGTAGACCTCTTCGATCATCGGAATGAGCCGGTTGCGGAAAAAATTACGCGTATAGATTACTTCAGCATTGGTATGATCGGTCACGAATTCCAGGGCGGCCAACCGGGCGTATTCCTCCAGGTCAGTTTTCCAGGCGAATAACAGCGGGCGTATGATCTTCGATTGACGTGGCAATATCCCATGCAATCCTTTGATACCGGTTCCCCGGAAGAAATTCATCAGTACCGTTTCGATATTGTCATCGGCATGGTGGGCGGTGACAATAAAGGTTGGAGGTTGGGGGTTGGAGGTTGGAGGTCCCGAAATGCTTCGGGATTTCGTTTCGCTCAATTGGGAGTTGGAGGTTAAGAGTTCGTGGAACCAGGCGTAGCGAAGGTCGCGGGCGGTCTCTTCGAAGGACTTCTTGGTCGCTTTTGAAACAGCAGCTGTTTCAAACCTTTTCACATGAACAGGAACCCCATATTTTCCGGCCAGTGCAATTACAAATGCCTCATCCCGGTCACTGTCCGCTCCCCGTAACTGAAAATTGCAATGGGCGATCTCAAATTGATACCCGGCCCGGTGACAGAGCTCGGTCAACACCACGGAATCCACACCGCCGCTAACCGCCAGCAATAAGCGATCGGCTTTTTGAAACAGCGACTCATGTTTGATGTAATCCCTGAATTGTTGAATCAGATCCAATGGTTTGATTTTTGTATTTTGTCCACTTAAATTTCTGCTAACAGCTAACCTCCTGCCAATGACGCTGGTGATACTTCGAAATCCCTCAGTACACCAAGCGACGGCGGAAACTAACAAACTAACTAACTTCCAACCTCCAACCTTCAACCTCGAATCTAATCCTCCTCCTCCGCATCCTCCTTCGCTCCCATCAGTTCATTATACGCATGGTTATCGCCCGCCCGTTTCGCTTCTTCCATACCACGTTCATAGACCCGGATGGCCTTGGGCCGGTCCCCCACTCTTTCCAGCAATTTGCCCAGGTGGTAATAGGAACCGATATAAGTGGGTTCCCTTTTCAGGATCTCATTGAACAGGTTCCGGGCATCCTCGTCCTTTCCGATCTTGATGTATTCAAGCGCCAGCGCGTGCTGGAGAAAGCTGTCCTTATCCGATTCCCGCATGTACTCCAGTAATTTCTCGATCCTGCCCATGGTAAAAAATTTTTTCCTTTTTTTTGTGCCCTATCTTTGCAACCATTATCTTTGCATTAGTTGCATAAACAACTTTATCCCTTCGACAGGCTCAGGGTGACAATCGACAGCCCATCGACAGCCCATCGACAGCCCTTCGACAGGCTCAGGGTGACAATCGCCAGCCCTTCGCCAAGCTCAGGGTGACAGAGTAAGCCAGAATGACAAAGTTGACTTTTTAAACTATATAAACCGAGTTTCATGAAGATACTGGTCTGCATCAGCAAAACGCCGGATACCACGGCAAAAATAGCCTTCACCGATAACAATACGAAATTCGCCGCTGAAGGTGTACAATGGATCATCAATCCTTACGACGAATGGTACGCCCTGGTCCGGGCGATCGAACTCAAGGAAGCCGATCCTTCGACCACCATCCACCTCGTGACCGTTGGCGGAGCGGACTGTGAACCCATCATCCGGAAGGCCCTTGCCCTGGGCGGAGATGAAGCCATCCGGGTGAATGCCGACAGCCCCGACAGTTATTATATCGCTTCGCAGATCGCGGCCGTAGCCAAAGAAGGCGGATATGACCTGGTCATGGCCGGAAAAGAGACCATCGATTACAATGGTTCCTCCATCGGCGGCATGGTTGCCGAACTGCTTGACCTTCCCTATGTATCCCATGCGCTGAAATTGACCCTGGAAGGCACAACGGCCACCCTGGTGCGGGAGATCGAAGGCGGCGAGGAAACGGATCAAGCTGCTTTACCCCTGGTGGTAAGTTGCATGAAAGGCATGGCGGAACAGCGGATCCCCAATATGAAAGGGATCATGGGAGCCCGCAGCAAACCCCTCAAAGTTGCGGAGCCCGTCGCCGCAGATACACTGACCTCGGTAGCCAGTTTTGAACTTCCCCCCGCCAAGGCCGGTGTCAAACTGGTTTCTCCCGAAACACCGGAAGAACTGGTTCGGTTATTACATGAAGAAGCAAAAGCCATTTAAACACTTCAACCTATTCATATGTCAGTTTTTGTATTTATAGACCAGGCCGATGGCCACATCAAGAAATCATCTTTTGAAGCCGCCCACTATGGCGCCCGGGTCGCTGCAATGATGGGAACAAGCGCTGAAGCGATCCTGTTGGGTGAGACCAAAGAAGACCTGTCCGCCTTAGGAAAGTACGGCATTAAAAAAGTACATACCGTTTCCGATGCCGCGCTCAACAATATGGAGGCACAGCAATACGCCGATATCATCGCACAAGCCGCGGAAGCCCTCGGAGCGGATACGATCATTTTCAGCAACAATACTTCCGCCAAAGCGATCGCCCCGCGTTTAAGCGTGCGGTTGAAAGCGGGATTGGTTTCCGGCGCCATCGCACTGCCCGATACCAGCAACGGCTTCGTCGTTAAGAAAACGGTTTTCAGTGGCAAGGCCTTCGCCCATATCCGTATTGACAGTCCCAAAAAGATCATCTCCCTCAACCCCAATTCCTTTTCCCTTGAATTATCCAATGGGACAGCGGAAGTGACCGCTTTTGCCGCTTCGGTAAAACCGGCGAGGGTCACGCTCGTTTCCGTTGAAAAAGTTACCGGCGAAGTACCACTGAGTGAGGCCGATATCGTGGTCAGTGGCGGTCGCGGACTGAAAGGCCCGGAGAACTGGGGCATGATCACCGATCTGGCCAAATTACTGGGCGCAGCCACTGCCTGCAGCCGTCCCGTTGCCGATATCCACTGGCGCCCCCATCATGAACATGTTGGACAGACTGGTCTGGCCATCGCTCCTAACCTGTATATCGCTGTTGGGATCTCCGGCGCGATCCAGCACCTGGCCGGTGTGAACCGCAGCAAGGTGATCGTGGTGATCAACAAGGACCCCGAAGCACCTTTCTTCAAAGCCGCGGATTACGGGATCGTCGGAGACGCCTTTGAAGTGATGCCCAAGATCATTGAAGCGGTCAGGAAACTGAAAGAAACGGCGTAAACTAATTACCCCATAAATAAAAACCTCCGCATTTAACGGAGGTTTTTTATTATGGATTGGATGACCGCGGAATCATAATGAATCCGGGGTAAAGATCTTCACAAAGCCGTCGTTCTCGCTGCTGACCACCAGTAAACTTTTCTTGGTCGGACTGTCTTTTGCCGGGATGAATAAAACGCCCTCGGGAGCATCCCCGCATTTGATCATCTGAAGAAAAACGGGAGCCAAAGGATTGGTGATATCATACATGGCAACGGCATCCACTCTTTCCATACCCACAAAAGCAACCGTCTTATACCCGACCTTGCCAATGGTGATGCCTTCCGGTTCAACGGATTTATCATCACTGCGGGTATCGTCATAAACCGCCCCGTTCAACGCCCTTTTATCCAGGTCATTCTTACTGTCGAATACCTGTGCCCCTGTATTCCCGTTCCAGATGCTGAACGACCTGGCACCAAATGAATACAGTTCGTCATAATCGCCGTCATTATCCGTATCCCCCAGTTTGGTGGTCACATTCAGGCGACCCATCTGGGCATCCAGTTTTAAAGTGGCTGCCCCTGGAAACGCGGTTGGATCCAGCACCATGGATTTCACCCTTTTTGCCTCAGTAAGCGCCGTATATTCCCGGGCATCCCCTTCATTGGCGGTAAATAAGTAAGGTATCCCGTTATATTCGAGAACAGAGATCGCATCGGGCATATAGACCCCTTTTACGGGCCATTTGGCAAAACTTCCCACTGCGCCGTCGAGGTCACTGACGTCGATGGCATTCTCATCCAAATTGTAATTCTTGAAGCCCAACGGGAAGATCTGTGTCACCGTTTTGGATTGAATGTTGATCTTGGCGATCGCATTGTTTTCCTGCAAGGTGATCCAGGCCGTTTTAGAATCGGCTGACGTGGTGATATATTCCGGTTCCATATCCTTCACAAAATTATTGCCCAGGCCGAATACCCTTAAACCACCTGCCTTGAGTGTCGCTTCCTGTGAAGCGAAAGGAGAGAAATCGAGTGTGGTCACCGCATAGCCATTATTGACCTCGATGATCGACACGGTTCCGGAAGGATCATTGGTATAATCATTACTGGGTTCTCCCTCATTGGCTGTTAAGATATAATTACCGTCTTTGGTATAGGTTATCATATCGGGAAGGGCCCCGACAGAAATGACCTTTACCTCTGTATAATCCGAAGTATTGAATACGACCACTTTACCATTATCCTGTTTAATGAGGGCTTCAATGGCCGCCGCCAGTTTGCCATTAGAGACATCCAGGCTGTTCACGGCACCGGCATAAGGCGCCAGTGAAATACTGTAAATGAGAACCGGGGCGGACGGATTTTTGATATCCAGCACATCGATCTTATTGGTGACGCTGTTGTTGACCACAAACAAACGCTGCGTCAGGGGGTCATAGGCGGATATTTCGGCCGCTCCAACCCCTCCGATCCCTATACTGCCGATCTCTTTAAATGTGGAAGGATCCTCATTGACAAAAAATTCAGGGGTCGAATCCGTTTTTTTACAGGCTGCAAATAATAATCCGCAGCAAAATACCCAGGTCGTTAGTTTCATATTTGGTTTTTCATGCAATTTTCAAAGTCCAGTGTTAAAAAGATATGTCTGAAAGGTTAAAAAAATATTAACTGATTTTTTGGCAAATGATGACAATACTGATTTCAAGGGTTTACCTTTGCAGGGTTGGTTTTTAACCCTGACCGTTAAGCATAGAGCGGAGACCCTGTTTAATTATATTTGTGTTCTGCTACGGTTCAGCACCTGATAACCTGATCATCTCGTATGAAGAAAATAGAACTGGAAATCGTCGCCTTGTCGCACAGCATCACGCAAACCCATTCCTACGCCGTCGTGCTGGGAGAGGTGAATGGTCTTCGCCGACTGCCCATCGTCATCGGCGGTTTTGAGGCGCAGGCCATCGCCGTTGCCCTGGAGCGCATGAGTCCCAGCCGGCCCCTTACCCACGACCTGATGAAGAATTTCATGATGGCCTTCAATGTGGAACTACACGAAGTGATCATCAACGACCTCCAGGAAGGGATATTCTTCAGCAAGCTCGTTTGCAGTTCAGCCAATGATACAGTTGAGATCGATTCCAGGACCTCGGATGCCCTGGCGCTGGCCGTGCGATTCGGTTGCTCTATCTATACCTACGATACTATCCTTGACCAGGCCGGCATCCTGATGGAAGATGATGACAAAAAGAAAAAGGTCACGCCTGTCACCACCGAGACCGGCGGCAGCGATGAGTTAAAGACCATGACCATGGAAGAACTGGAATCCCTGCTCACCGAAGTACTGGACCAGGAGGACTATATCCGCGCCATCGCGATCCGGGATGAGATCAAAAGCAGGAAGAAGTAATGGAGAGAATGGAAAATGGAAAATATTTTGAATCCGTTGTCCCATTTGAGTTATTGAGTTTGTCATACTGTTCGAATCAGACACATTATCCATTTTCCATTATCTATTCTAATATTTTCCATTAAAATGATCGTTTTTCCCCACTGTAAAATAAACCTGGGATTGAATATCCTCCGGAAAAGGGAAGATGGCTTTCATGACCTGGAAACTGTTTTTTATCCCCTGCCCTGGACGGATGCCCTGGAGATCATCCGGGATCCAAACGACAGCGGGACCGTCACTTTCAGTGCTTCCGGATTCGTCATCGATGGAAAAGAAGAAGACAACCTGTGCGTCAGGGCCTGGCATTTGCTGAAAAAGGACTTCCCGCAATTACCGGCCATCAAACTGCACCTGCATAAGGATATCCCCATGGGCGCCGGACTGGGCGGAGGTTCCAGCGATGGCGCGTTCACCCTGAAATTGCTCAATGAGAAATTCGAATTGAATATTCCCGATCCTGTCCTGATCAACTATGCGGCCTCTCTCGGCAGCGACGGCCCTTTCTTCATCCAGGACAAACCTTGTTTTGCGACTGGCCGGGGTGAGATCCTGGAACCGGTTGAAGCAGACCTATCGGCCTATCATATCCTGATGGTCAACCCCGGCATACATGTCAATACCGGCTGGGCTTTCTCTCAACTGAGCCCTGCCCTTCCCACTAAAAAAATATCCACCATCATCCGGCAGCCGATGGAAACCTGGAAACAAGAGCTGGTGAATGATTTTGAAGGACCGGTTGTACATCAATATCCTGCTATTGGCCGGATCAAATCTTCGCTCTATAAGATGGGAGCCCTCTACGCGGCCATGAGCGGAAGCGGCAGCACGGTATATGGAATTTTTGATCAGGAAATTCCCGTTACCCCATTCACCGATCCGGGTTACTTCGTTAAAAAGATCAACCCTTCAGTTCATTGAGCAATTCCTGCATATCCAGTGGTTCACTGTACATCATCAGATGACCCTCTTCATCCTTAGGCCATTCCTTTTCCGGACGGTCCCAGTATAATTCCACGCCATTCCCATCCGGGTCATCCAGGTAAAGCGCCAGGGACACACCATGTTCGGCCGATCCGGTCAGGGGGTAACCGGAATCCGATAATCTCTTCATCGCGATCGCAAGGTCTTTTTTGGTTGGAACTAATATGGCGGTATGAAACAAACCAGCCGAATGAACCGGCGCCGGACCCGCATTTTTACTGTACCAGGTATTCAACCCGATATGATGGTGATAGCCGCCTGCCGACAGGAAAACGGCATTGCTGCCATAATGCTGGGTTACGGTGAACCCCAGGAGATCGCGGTAAAAACGTAATGATCGTTCGATGTCGGATACTTTAAGATGTACGTGCCCGATGCGTGTTTGAGCAGGAATTGTATAACTCATAAAAAAAATATTATCTTGCACTAAATTTACGCTTATCCGATCGCTGTACAACATAGCATTCCTCAGCAGCAACCTCGACCTGCTCAATCATCGAGGCTGATCTTTCTGTCTCCCTAGCTGACCAGCGTAGGGAAGGTCTTTCCGACCCTGGTTCTCATGCACTTTTTTCTTTTTATTCAATCCGTTCATTGTTATGCAGCCTACGATCAATATTTCACCTGCCACCCGTTCCCATATCGACCTGGAAGAAAAATACGGCGCCCATAATTATCATCCGCTCCCGGTCGTACTCCAAAAAGGCGAAGGCGTTTTTGTCTGGGATGTCGACGGCAAAAGGTATTACGATTTCCTCAGCGGATATTCGGCCGTCAACCAGGGCCATTGCCACCCCAGGATCATCGCGGCCTTGACCGAACAGGCCGGGAAACTGACCCTGACCTCCCGTGCCTTTCATAGCGACCTGCTGGGCGAATATGAAAAATA
Source organism: Chitinophagaceae bacterium (assembly GCA_016721725.1). GTDB lineage: Bacteria > Bacteroidota > Bacteroidia > Chitinophagales > Chitinophagaceae > Ferruginibacter. The sequence goes on from JADKHN010000002.1 coordinate 21,950, forward strand.
CATCACGGAATATTTTGGGTACGACAAAGTGCTGCCCATGAATACCGGTGTTGAAGCGGTGGAAACCGCGCTCAAACTGGCCCGGCACTGGGGCTACCGCGTCAAGGGCATTCAGGATCAAAAAGCGAAGATCATCGTCTGCAGCCAGAATTTCCACGGACGTACGACCGGTGTCATTTCATTCAGTTCGGACCCTACGGCTACCAGGGATTTCGGCCCTTTCATCCCGGGTTATGAAATGATCCCCTTCAATGACCTCGTATCGCTGGAAAAGGCCCTGCAGGATAAGCATGTATGCGGTTTTCTTTTCGAACCCATACAGGGAGAGGCCGGAGTGGTCGTTCCGGATGAAGGCTATTACAAGGGGATCAGAACCCTTTGCGACGAATACAAGGTACTCATGATGGCCGATGAGATCCAGACCGGGCTCGCCCGAACGGGTAAATTACTGGCCTGTGATCATGAAGGTATCCGGCCCGATATCCTCATCCTGGGCAAGGCCCTCAGCGGAGGCACCCTGCCTGTGAGCGCTGTATTGGCAGATGATGAAGTGATGATGACCATCAGGCCCGGTGAACACGGCAGTACCTATGGCGGCAACCCGCTCGCCTGCGCGGTGGCTACCGCTTCGCTTGAAGTGATCCGGGATGAGAGGCTGGCTGAACATGCGCTGGAGATGGGACTCCTGTTCAGGGATGGCCTGGAAAAACTCCATTCACCCTATATCAGTATCATCCGTGGAAGGGGGCTTCTCAATGCCATTGTCATCAACCACTCCAATACCGATGCGGCATGGGATCTTTGCCTGTCGCTGAAAGAGAACGGGCTGCTCGCCAAACCGACCCATGGCGACAAGATCAGGTTTGCACCTCCCCTGGTGATCACCAAGGAACAGATCGGAGAATGCTTAGGCATCATTGAAAAAAGCCTGACCATCCTTACCTGACCCAAAGGCTATTTAATGAAAGGCTTTTATCCGGGGCCACGGTTTTTTGTATCTTTCAGAATCTAGAAAAAAGATCACTATGGACACCCATCTTCACCACGATCATATAGAATCACATCTGAAAAGTTCCGACCTGCTCAGGGATATCGTCATTGGCATGAGTGATGGACTGACGGTCCCTTTTGCATTGGCTGCCGGTCTTAGCGGGGCAGTGGACCAAAGCAGCATCATCGTTGTGGCCGGGATCGCCGAGATCGCCGCGGGCAGTATCGCCATGGGACTAGGCGGATACCTGGCCGGAAAAACGGAACAGGACCATTATGACAGTGAAGTGAAAAGGGAATATGACGAGGTGGAACATCTCCGGCACCGCGAGATCGAAGAGACGAAGGAATTCTTTGCCAATATCGGGTTGAGTGAAGATTTGCAGAACCAGGCCACGGAAGAGATCTCGAAAGACAAGGACCGCTGGGTGGATTTCATGATGAAATATGAATTGGGACTCGATAAGCCTGACCCGAAACGGGCCACCAAGAGCGCCCTGAATATCGGGCTTTCCTATATCGCCGGCGGCGTCATTCCGCTCAGCCCTTATTTTTTCATGGCCAGTTCCACCGATGCCCTGAAGATATCCGTGATCGCCACGCTGATCTGTCTCTTCGTCTTCGGTTATTTTAAAAGCCGGACCACCGGTGTAAACCCCTGGTGGGGTGCATTAAAAGTCACCCTGATCGGGGCACTGGCAGCGGCAGCGGCATTTGGAGTGGCCAAGCTGATCGAGCAATGAGGAAGAAAAAGTTGAAGACGTTTAAATCGTTTAAGTCGTTTAAAGGTTGTACTCAATATGACAAAGCCTGTTTTATTAAAAACAATGCAGGTATTTTATTCACTTTTTTTATTTCTTCAACGGCTTAAACCTCTTCAACGTCTTAAACCTCTTCAACGTCTTCAACAACCTCACCCCCCAACTGATGCTTCGTATTACTCGAGATATTCTCCATCGTCCATTCCACTGTTTTCTCGAAAGCATGTAATCTAACGGAGCAATCTTCCTTTGCGCAGATGCGGCAGGAAAAATCCAGGCAACCGTCTGAATGCACGAAAAGTTCCACCGCTTCGCCATAATCTTCTTTAACCAGTCTTGACAGTTCATCGATCTCCCGGTGTGCTTCATGCACGTTCAGGTACCAGGGAACGGTTAAGTGACAATCGACATGGATCGTTCCGCCATATTTAATGATCCGAAGGTTATGCAGATCGATCCAGTTGGGCTTACGGTGCTGGTTAAGCATCACCACCATCTTTTTCAGCAGTTCCAGGTCGGCCTCATCCATGATACCGGCAATGGAACGCCTGACGATCCGGTAGCCGGTGAAGATGATGATGAAGGCGAAGATCATGGCCACCACGCTGTCGATCCATCCGATCCCCGTGACCATGATCAGGATGAGTCCGGCCACGATGCCCAATGTTGACCAGGTATCGGATTGCAAATGCTTCCCGCTGGCGATCAGGGCCAGGGAATTGTTCTTTTTCCCGGTACGGATGCACAAAGCACCGCTGATATAATTGATCACCGCCGTGAATGCCACGAGGAGGACACCATAATCCAGCTTATCGATCTGATGGGGATGGACGAGGTTATCGATGCATTCGTAAATGATGATGAAACCGGCAACCGTTATGAGCGTTCCCTCAATGGCCGCCGAAATGAATTCCACTTTACCATGACCATATGGATGATCCTGGTCGCGAGGCTTCGCAGATACATAAAGGCTGTATACTCCGATCAGTCCGGCCACCACATTGACGATGCTTTCCAGGGCGTCGGTGAGGATCGCCACAGAGGAGGTCAGGTACCAGGCCAGGATCTTGACGGCGAACAATACGATCGCGATCAAAGTGACCCCTTTTTGTACACGGAGATTATGACGTGCGGCCTGCAAATTGGTTCGGTTGACAACCCGCCCGGCTGAATGCCGTTCAGGTGTGTAAAGGTACGAAAGGGAGGGCAAAGGCAGTTTAACCCGAATGGATCAGGAATTTTGAATTTTGAATTGCCTATTTTTCATGACTTTTATTTAATTCAAAATTTAACATTCAACATTCAGAATAACTACAACTTTCATTAACCCACTGTCTTTTTCAGATCCAGTTTCTTTTCGGGATACAACTCGGCGAACTGGTAAATGCTGTTGCGGATGGTATCATTATCGGCATAGGGATTCAGGTATTGTTTCATGTCAAGCGTATTGGAGAACTGTTTCCCGGCCGGAAGATAACCCATGCCCCAGAAGCTGCCCCTTTCCACCAGCAGGCATAAGGTCTCCTGCTCATTCTTGCCCTGGTCGATCACGGCAAACGTGGGCAACTGATCTTCCAATGCTTCCATGGCCTGCCTCACCCTGGAATTGTATAATACCGGAACCTCTATGGAATGCAGATCCGATTCGGTCAGACTGGTCTTGTTGACATAACAAAGTTTTTCATCCAACCCGAATTCGGCGATCATCTTCTTCAATAATACCAGTCCTTCGTTGATCCCGTTGAAATGATAAAGGGCGGGGAAATTCTTCTTCCGCTTGTCAATGGCCAGTCTCAGGTATCCCCGGTTATCTTCGAAACAATACAACCCGAAACGTTGAGCAGGCCTTTTCTGGCTATGATTGTACCTGGGCCAGAGCCGCCTGATCTCGGCGCTTTCCAATACAATGGCCTCCAGCTCAGTTGCGCACTGGGTACATTTCACCTGGTGTATCTCCCGTAAAAAATGTTGCCGCTTACGGTCGGGTTCGTTATGGGTAAAATGACTGCTTACCCTTTTCCGGATATTCACCGCTTTGCCTACATAGATGATCTTTCCGGATGCATCCAGGAAATAATATACCCCCGGCTTAGCGGGCAGTTTGGTGATATCGGACCTGGACAGATTAAGCGGCAGCCACTGGTCGCCGGATGTCTTTTTGAGCATGGCATCGATATGCGGTTGAGCGCCATTGGCCAGCATGTGTTCAAACAATCTGACCGTGGCCCGGGCATCTCCCCCTGCCCGGTGACGGTTCTCCAGTTCTATATTCAATGAACGACAAAGATTTCCGAGGCTGTAGGATGGTAAACCGGGAAAAACCTTTTTACTGAGCCTGACCGTACACAATTTCCTGGCGGGGATTTCGTATCCTGCCGCTTTGAGCTGGTGCCGTACAAAAGAAAAATCGAAATTCACACTGTGGGCGATGAAGACATTATCCTTCAGCATTCCATGCAAAACCTCCGCCACTTCCTCAAATAAAGGCGCATCCTGTACCATCCGGTTGTCGATACCGGTCAGGGCGGTGATATACCGGGGGATCGGCTGTTGCGGATTGATCAATGTCTCAAAATGACGGATCAGTTTTTCCCCATCGTGAACAAATACGGCGATCTCGGTGATGCCGTTCGCAGAGGCATAGCCTCCCGTGGTCTCTATGTCTACGATGGCGTACAAAGTTTTGGGTTAGGAGTTAGGGGTTAATAGTTAAGAGTTAAGAGTTAGGGGTTCAAGACGAAGGCAATTTACTAATTTATTTAGTTTATTGCACAAAAAAAACCGCACTGGATCCAGCGCGGTCTTATGTGCAGGTTGACTGTTTATCCGAACGCTTCATCGGCTGTCGGACCATACATGCCGGGAACCGGGACATCCAGCATCCGGAGATAGACCGACAATTGGCCGCGGTGATGGATCAGGTGGCTGAAGGCCCAGCCGCGGATACCGGCTTTCTTTGGCAAGGTGAAATAAACCACTTCTCCCTGTTTGACCACCCAGTTCTTGTCCAGTTCCTCTTCCCCGATCTTTTCCAGGTCGGCCAGGGCATTCGCGACAGTATCATCAAACAGTTTAAGCAGCTCTTCTGAATTCGCGGCTTCGGTGGTCCTTGAATGTACGGCGAAATCATACTCATCGATGTTGATGACATTGGATATCCAACCGAAAGTGTTGGCGACATGTTTGGCCAGTTGGCCCAACGAACTCGATTTTTCATGAGGCTTCCAATCGGCCTTGTCCATGGGAACCCTTTCGAGCATTTTCCTGGTGCTGGCCGCTTCCATTTTCAGTTCATTGATGAATGCATTTTTTAAAGACATAGTATGGCAGTTTAAGGTTTAGGAATCATTTTTTTGAATACTAATCGTCTGCATGGGTGAATTTATGCACCGCGTCCTTATGCCGCATCATCTTGATCAGTTGCACGATGGCGGTGAGGGTAAAGATCCCGCCGATCACCCAATTGATGTACTGGCCGCTGTTGGCAATTCGCTGCACCAGCCATTTGCCGCCGAAAATGAACACGGCGTTCCCCATCAGGGTTCCTATTCCGATCCCCACAATATAGATATTATAATGGCTGTTCTTCGGCAGCAGGATCTTTTTGGTGAACAATACCGCGCTCCAGCCGAACCAGAACGGGATCTGTACCGGGTTGATGGCGCACATGAACATCCCGAGCAGGAAGCGGTGCATATTGTTCTTGAGGATGATGTTCTTTTCTTCGCCGTTTGAATGAGAAGCGGCGATGAAACTGCCCACTGCCAGCGCCACGATGATAGCCAGCGTGATCCACTCCATCGCTTTCATCAGTTTTTCCTGCTTGCGGACCCAATCGATCCCCACCAGCGACAAACGCACATAAGCCATTTCCACGAGTAATGACCCGAATGAAAAATACAAGGCGTTGGTGATGCTTTCCTGTATGCCGATCTGCATGGCCGCTACATTCAGGGTGCCCAGCGGCAGAGAGCCCAGGAAACTGATGAGCAGGCCCCACAGGAATATGCGCAGGAATTTAGGCATGTGACAAAGATAAGCGCTTTGCAGAATGGAGGATTAACTACCCGAAAAATGGACATTCCCTGATAACAGGTAGAAATAACCGGGAATTGTTTGGAAAGAAATCATTTGGCAAACACATTCAGCGATACGGTCAGCAGATCAGACATAGAAACGCTGCTGCCTCCCACGCCGAAATCGAGGCGGTTGATCCTGAACTCTCCGTCGAATACATATCCGCCATCCTGTGGTGTGGCGCCAAAGCCAAATTCAACCGGCTTGGTTACCCCTTTGATCGTGAGGTTACCGTACATATAGAAGCGGCCGGCCTTGGTGGACCTGACCACCTTGGTGCTTTTGAACGTGATGGTCTTGTATTTTTCCACATCGAAATATTCGCTTCCCCGCAGGTGTTCATCACGGGTACTGTTATCGGTATCGATCGTCGCGGCATCAATGCTGACCTCAAAATCCGAACTCGCGAATTGGGCAGGATCGAATTGGATACGGCCTTTGATCCCTTTAAAATCCCCGCCGGTCTTGAACCCGAAATTCTTGATCACGAAATGGACCTTGCTGCCGGCTTCAACAGGAGTCAGGATGTTTTGTGCGCGGGATACCTGCAGGATCATCATCATGGCCAGGATCAAAATGGTGTTTTTCATATTCTTGTATTGAACGTTAAAAATACGACTTGCCCGCCGAATTTCAGGAACAGCGTTCCACCTTCAAGCTCCTAAAAACATACCAGCAGATGAAATGCGGGTTGAATTATCATTTCCTTAACATCCCTGCCCATACGATCGAATGCCGACTGGCCGGATCGGCGTTCTTTAAAACCGGGTAGGCTGAACAATCATTATATTTGAAGCCGGGTGGAGATCCGGTTCAACCCGGCCATTTTGACAATACCCTGCTGTATCATTCTTGAACCCTGAATTAAAAGATATCATCATCATCGGCGGCGGGCTGGCCGGTTTGGTCAGTGCCATACACTTGTCCCGCGCCGGTTTATCCGTTACGCTGATCGAGAAGAACGAATACCCCAAACACAAGGTCTGTGGTGAATACATCTCCAATGAAGTACTCCCCTACCTTCAACACCTGGGGGCGGATCCCCTGGAGACCGGGGCGAAAAAGATCAGCCGTTTCCTGTTGAGTACTACCCGGGGTAAAACGATCGAATCCAAACTGCCACTTGGCGGCTTCGGTGTCAGCCGCTATACCCTGGATCAGTTCCTGTTGCAAAAAGCGATGCAGCATCATTGTACCGTTATTCAGGACACGGTATCGGATATCCGATTTGAACAGGACCGGTTTCGGGTTATCACCCGGGAAGGACTGGAACTCCATTCAACGATGGCGATCGGCGCCTTCGGCAAAAGAAGCAACCTCGATATCAGGATGGACCGGCCCTTCATAAAGAAACGCTCTCCCTTTGTCGCGGTCAAAACCCATCTCCAGGGAGTATTCCCGGATGACCTGGTGGCCCTGCATAATTTCAAAGGCGGGTATTGCGGGGTCTCACAAGTGGAGAACGGCCATCTCAATGTATGTTTCATGGCTGATTACGATAGTTTTCAGCGATACCGGAATATAGATAGTTTCATCAAAGAGGTTCTTTACCAGAATCCTCATCTCGAAAACGTCTTTGAACATTCCGTTCCGGTATTTGAACAACCCCTGTCCATCAGCCAGGTCTCCTTTTCCAACAAATCGACCGTTGAAGACCATGTACTGATGTGCGGCGATGCGGCGGGCATGATCCATCCTCTATGCGGAAACGGCATGGCCATGGCGATACACAGCGCCAAGATCGCCTCGGAAGGGATCATCGGATACTTCGAAAAACGGATAAACTCAAGACAGGAACTGGAAATGGAATATGCCAGGAAATGGGATCAAAACTTCCGGCGCCGCATTACCACCGGCCGATTATTACAACCTTTCTTCGGGAAAGACAACCTGGCCAGGATGGTCATGTACGGGCTGACCCATATCCCCGGTGTGTTGCCGGCCATCATCAGGCAAACACACGGAAAACCATTAAATGTCGCGCCCGTATGAACAAACGGGAGAACAGACCGGAGCAACTGGATGACCTTACTTTACAGGGCGAAACCCTGGAAGGTGCCCTGGGCAGCCTGGCCTGGGTGAACCGCTGGTTCGGCAATCGCCGGTATATCCTGAAAGCGATCCGGAAACTTTGTTATGGCACTAAGACAACCCTTACCCTGACCGACCTGGGTTGCGGCGGCGGCGACCTGATGCTGGCGGTGGCGACCCTGCTGAGAAAAGAAAAGATCCCTTTCACCCTGACCGGCATTGACGGTAATGAACACACGCTGGTTTACGCGAAGAGAAAATGCGCCGCATTTCCCGAGATCGGGTTCAGGCAGGCCGATATACTGGATCCCGGTTTCCGAACCGGTCCCTGTGATATCCTGTTCACCAGCCATTTCCTCTATCATTTCGATGAGCAAGGCCTGGTCCGTTTTCTCATCCGGCAGTCAACCGATATTAAAAAAGCCCTGGTCTGCAGTGAACTCGACAGGAACCGGTTTTCGATCCTGCTGTTCCGGCTGTTCGGAGCATTCATGCCCATCAGCAGGATGGCAAGGCAGGACGGAGAACTGGCCATCAAAAGATCCTTTACTTTGGAAGAGTGGAAAAACATCTTGAAAAAGGCTAACAGGACCCATTATCATTTAGAACGAATACCTTTTTTCAGGATTGGACTGATATGCTATCCAACGAACTGATCAGACATGCAGAACCGTTTCACCTATCGCAGCGCGGAAAAAGAGATCATGGACGACCTGTCCCTGGAAGGGGAAACCCTGCGTAAAACGCTGAACCAGATCGCCCTCATCAATAAACGCCTGGGGGGAAACAAAGCAACCCTGGACGGATTGATCACGTTATTGGGATCGGGCCCGGAGAACCAGCCGCTATGCATCGCTGACCTGGGTTGCGGAAACGGCGACATGCTGCGGGCCATTGCTGATCACGGCAGAAGGAACGGGCATCATTTTCTGCTTCTCGGTATCGATGCCAATGAATTTACCGTAAATTATGCTCGGGAATTATCGGTTGATTACCCGGAGATCAGTTATCGCCAACTGGATGTATTGTCTGCTGAATTTCAAACGGTGAAATATGATATCGCCATCGCCACTTTGTTTCTGCATCATTTTACCCATGCGGAGATCGAAGGCCTGGTGGAACAGATGGTTCATACTGCGACCCGGGGCATCGTCATCAATGACCTGCACCGCAGCCGGATGGCCTATTATGGTTTCCGATTGATCAGCCTGTTCATTTCGAATCCCATGGTGAGAAAAGACGGCGCCATCTCCGTTTTAAGGGGATTCAAAAAGAGGGAGTTGCTGGATCTTAGTAAAAAGATTAAAGACGCGGTCAGTTCCATACGCTGGAAATGGGCTTTCCGGTATTTATGGATAATGAAAAAACAATGAGTGTAAGAATCAAGGCCGTAGGCAAACAATTACCCCCTTATTCGAGGGCCACAGCGGATATCATCCCTTTCATCGAACAATGGCTGTCTGGCCAGGACGAGAGGCTGATCCGGAAGGCCGTCAAAATATTCGGGAATGCCGGTGTGGATAAAAGGTATTCTATCATGTCGCCCGAGGAGGTCTTCGCCAAGTCCTCTTTTGAGGAGAGGAACGATATCTATGTCCGGGAATGCACCAAACTGGCTGAATCCTCGCTGGTCAAAGCCCTGGAGAAAGCGGGATGGGGAGCGGATGAGCTCGACTTCATCATCAGCGTCAGTTGCACCGGCATCATGATCCCCTCCGTGGACGCCTGCCTGGTGAACCGGCTAAAGATGAAGCCGGATATCGTTCGTCTGCCGGTAACCGAAATGGGATGTGCCGCGGGGGTATCGGGCATGATCTACGCCAATAATTTCCTGAAAGCCAACCCCGGTAAAAAAGCGGCCGTGGTCGCCGTTGAATCTCCCACCGCCACCTTTCAACTGAATGATTTCTCCATGGCCAATATCGTCAGTGCCGCGATATTCGGCGACGGCGCCGCCGCCGTACTGCTGTCATCCTGCGAAGAAGATGAAGGCCCGGAGATCATCGCGGAAGCCATGTATCATTTTTTCGACGCCGAACACATGATGGGCTTCAAACTCACCAATACCGGCTTACGCATGATCCTGGACGAGTCCGTTCCGGAGACCATCGCTGAACATTTTCCCCGGATCGTTCATCCGTTCCTGGAAAGAAACGGGACGCATATCGGCGAGATCAGTCACCTGATCTTTCACCCCGGCGGAAGAAAGATTTTGCAGACCGTGGAAGATCTTTTCGGATCCCTGGGTAAGAACATCGATGATACCCGGGAAGTATTGAAACAATATGGAAATATGTCGAGTGTTACCGTACTTTATGTACTGGAACGATTTTTGGAAAGGCCGGTACCCGCTGGTGAAAAGGGACTGATGCTCAGTTTCGGACCCGGGTTTTCGGCGCAAAGCATCTTATTGCAATGGTAAAAGAGTTTGAACATAAAGATCTGTGGGCGCTGATCCTGGGCGGTTCGGGCGGACTGGGGCTGGCCACGGCCAAAAAACTGGCCGCTCACGGCTGTCATATCATCATCGTGCATCGAGACAGGAAAGCGGACCAGGATCAGATCGAACAGGAATTCGAACAGATCAGGTCGCTCGGTGTTTCCCTGCTCTCCTATAATGAAGACGCAATCCTGGCCGAAAAAAGGAAATCGATCATCAGGGATATCAAAGAAAAGATCAGTGACACGGGAAAGATCAGGGTGCTGGTACATAGCATCGCCAGGGGAAATCTGAAACCGATGACCGGTGATGAGGGCGCCACGTTAAGCAACGACGATTTCAGGGTGACGATAGAATACATGGCGATCAGTTTGTACGACTGGACCCGGTCCGTTTTTGAAGAGGGGCTTTTTGCCGATGACGCCCGGATCATCAGTTTCACCAGTGAAGGCAACCAAAAGGCCCTGAAGAACTATGCCGCCGTGTCGGCAGCGAAGGCCGCACTGGAAGCCATCACCCGGAACATCGCCGGGGAATTCGCGTCATACGGCATCCGGGCCAATTGCATACAGGCCGGCGTGACGGATACCGCTTCTTTCCGGATGATCCCGGGGTATGAAACGATCCAGGCGCTCAGCCAGGAACGTAATCCGTTCAACCGGATCACCACCCCGGAAGATGTGGCCGGTGTGGCCTACCTCTTATGCAGGGATGAAGCGGCCTGGATCAACGGAACCATCATCATTGCCGATGGCGGAGAACATATCCATTAAAGATGAGTCACCAAGAGATACTGGACCTGCTCCCCTATGCCCCGCCCTTCCTGTTCGTGGATGAGATCCTGGCAATCACAGAGGAAGAGGTCAAGGGGACCTATACCTACCGGGAGGATGAATTCTTCTATGCCGGTCATTTCAAGAACCACCCGGTAACCCCCGGCGTGATACTCACCGAGACCATGGCGCAGATCGGCCTGGTCTGCCTGGGCATCTATCTCATGAAGGATCATGACCTCCTGAAAGAACCGGCTTTCCTGGCCATGTGCTCTTCGGATGTGGAGTTCCTCCTCCCTGTTTTCCCCGGTGAAAAAGTCACGGTCATCTCCAGGAAGAAATATTTTCGGTTCCATAAACTGAAATGCGAAGTGGAGATGAGGAACAGCCGCGATGAACTGGTTTGCAGCGGCTCCCTTTCCGGAATAATAAAAACTAACCCGTGAATAAACAGGTCGTGATAACAGGTCTTGGCGTAGTGTCGCCAAACGGCGTGGGGCTTTCGGCCTTTACGGAAGCCATCCGCACGGGTATGTCCGGCATCCGTTTTTTCCCCGAACTCAAAGACCTTAATTTTTCCTGTTGCATCGGCGGGATGCCAGAAGTTGATGAAACGCTTAAGTCTGCCTACTTATCCCCTCTTCAGTTAAAGCAGTTCAATAGTCCGGGTATCCTGTACGGCTGCATGGCCGGCATCGATGCCTGGAAGGATGCCGGACTGATGATCGATGAAACGGGTGAACCCGACTGGGACAGCGGAACCATTTTCGGCGCCGGCAATTCATCTGTCGACAAACTGAGGGAATCCATTTACAAACTGGACGCGGGACAGGTCAGGTCATTGGGCAGTACGGCGCTCATTCAAACCATGGCGAGCGGAGTGTCCGCCTATCTGGGTGGCCTGCTCGGCCTCGGCAACCAGGTGACCAGTAATTCATCGGCCTGTTGTACCGGAACGGAAGCCATCCTGATGGGCTATGAACGCATTAAGTATGGAAAAGCGAAGCGCATGCTGGTAGGCGGTTGCAGCGATCATGGACCTTATGTCTGGGGCGGATTCGATGCGATGCGGGTGATCACCTATAAGCACAACGATACCCCGGAACTGGGTTCCAGGCCCATGAGCGCCACCGCCAGCGGATTCGTACCCGGAAGCGGAGCCGGCGCCCTGCTCCTGGAATCGCTGGAAAGCGCCACGGAAAGAGGCGCCAGGATCTATGGCGAAATACTCGGCGGAGCCCTCAATGCCGGGGGCCAGCGTGGCGATGGCAGCATGACGGCGCCCAATTCAGAAGCGGTACAACGTTGCATCCGATCGGCGGTGAAAGATGCCGGCATCCGTGCGGAGGAGATCGACCTGATCAACGGGCACCTGACCGCCACATCCAAGGATACGAACGAGATCAGGAACTGGTGTGAAGCATTGAACCGGAAGGGAAGCGATTTCCCCTATGTCCATTCACTCAAAGGCATGACCGGGCATTGCCTGGCCGCTGCCGGCGCCATAGAATCCGTTGCCGCCTTACTCGGACTGAAACATGATTTCCTATTCCCCTCGGTCAATTGTGAAGACCTGCATCCCGATATCGCATCACTGATCGACGAAGGAAAAGTGCCTCACCATCTGATAGAAAACAATAAATTGCAGGTGATCGCCAAAGCCAGTTTCGGCTTCGGAGATGTGAACGCCTGTATCATTTTTAAACGATTCGCCGGATGACCAACGAAGAGATGATGGATAAACTGAGAACCATTGTTAAACCCTATGTGAAAAACGAAGAAGGATTCGCCCGGATGACGGAGGAATCCGATTTGTTAAAGGACCTCAGGATCAATTCCGCCAACCTGGTGGATGTCATCCTGGACATTGAGAACGAATTCAACATCATCATCGATAACGAATCCATGGAAAAAATGCTGACGGTAAGATCCGCCATGGACATCATCAACACCAAACTCAGCGAACAGTGACCGGGAACGACATCGTTGACCTCTCTGCGGCAGCCGTTGAAAGCAACTGGAGAAGACCGGGTTATCTTGAAAAACTATTCAGCCCGGAAGAGATCGATCTCATCTTGTCCAACAAGGATCCTGATAAAACCTTGTGGAGGATCTGGACGATGAAAGAAAGCGCTTATAAGCTTCATATCCGGATGTTCGGGGGAAGATCCTTCGCTCCTCAAAAAATTACCTGTACCCTCACAGATGAACAACAAGGTGAGGTTCAATTCCGGGACAACAGATATCTCACCCAAACCAGCCAGAATCAACATTACATCCATACCGTCGCATTCAATAGGGCGGACCGGTCCCCTTCGTTCAGTTCCTGTTGTTTCGAACTGCCCCTGGTAAATACCGGCACGCAAAATTCATTCATCAAGGAAAAGCTGACCAGCCATTACAGCCGAGCCAGCGGTACCCATCTTTCCAACCTGTCGTTAAGAAAAGATATAGCCGGGATCCCTTTTTTGTATTGCTACTTTGAGCGGAAAAGCATTCCGGTATCCATAACGCATCATGGCCGTTATGCGGCATTCACCATCCATTAATGTCAACTGATGAAAACGATCCTTACACAAGTGATTGAAAAATTAAATGCAGACCGGAAACTCATCCTGATCTACCTGATCCTGTACTTTGCCTGGGGCCTGGGCATGAATGAGTTCGGGACCTATATGCAGATCGCCAGGTTCACCTACTGGTGGCAGGTCATCACCTGTTACCTGTTGTACATGGTACCCATTTCCCTCTTGCTGCGTAACCTGCCTTTTCATGCGCAATACGCTTACGGACTGGTGGCCATGGGTTTCCTGGAATTTGGGGGATACGCGATCCGGAGCTCTTATGCCTACCCGGATAATATACTGGACCGGTTCTTCAGTCCGCAGAATTTCAGTCTCGGCATGGCCCTTTTCTTTGCCTTATATTTCCCGGCCGGTAACTGGTTGGTGGGAAAGATCCATGCCTCCCTGTTCAGGAAAGAAGTAGCGAAGCGATCATAAAATAATTTGGGAGGCATACTGATCATGCTATCCGGGCATCCGCTTCCCTCAATACTTTGAACAGCCGATTGGTCTCTTGTAAGAATTTCCTCCCTTTCAGATAGGGCCATGGCTTGATGCCCTGGCTGCTGTTGTATTTGCTGATGGAGTAGAGGGCCTTCCAATGTTTCAGTATTTCCCGATAGGCTCCGAACAAGGTATAGCCGGTATCGTAAAAATGATTGGGTTCGGCCCCGCATCCGTTGTATTCAAGAATGGTGAAATAGCGGCCGTTCTTCACATCCTCCACGCTGTTGCACATGATATCGTAGCGGCCGTAAAAGAAATCATTTACCTGGTGACTGATCTGATCGAATACTGAAACCAGTTGATCATCGATCTGGTCCTTCAGGTCAACAAAATGCGCCCCCCGGTTATGGTTGGCCGCATAACTGAGCATGTATTTCTCACCGGCCGGGATCACCTGGTTCCAGTTGTTCCGGTGCTTGGCCTTCATCTCTTCCATTCGTTTATGCCCTTTGGGGTGTTGCAGCACCAACTGTTCCAATGTCAATATGCCATCGCCGGTCACCTGTAACGGGATCTTATGCAGGAGCCCGGTGATCATTCCTTTTTCCTCCCGCGGGTGCCGGATATAGAAGACGCTGATCTCCATGGGATACTCGACCAGGCTCTGGATCATATATTCGCAGGGCACTTCAGCGTGATATTGTTTTAATGCGGACTCGTGATCGATCTTCCTCAACAAGATACCCTGGCAGCCGATCTCGGGCTTGACAATGAACGGGTATCTAATGCCGCTTTGATGAAGGTTCGCCTGGAGCTGGTTGAATTCCAGTCCGGGCATTACATTGAATGTGGCGGGATACAACTCCTTTGGGAGAAGGTCATACATTTCCTTTTTCGGTTCGCCGTCCAGACCGCCGAAGGTGATCTTGGGATTACTGGGAGTGAAGAACCAGACCGCTCCCGAGCGGATCATGTACCAGACCCATACCGGTGCGATGGGGGCATAAAGGATCTTGAAAGGCCAGGCCTCCCAGTTCGTTATACGATGGATCAGTTTTTTCAATTCGGGCGTTAAGGGTTCAAAAATAATCCCTAAACGGCAAACCGCAATCGGCAAACATTTAATTACATTTGCGGATACAATTTCCAGTATGAACGTACCGATCTTCAGTGAACAAATCGCCTCCGGCAAAACACCCGAACTCCTGTTCTGGGTGGGCTGTGCCGGAAGTTTCGACCAGCGTGCACAAAAGATCACCCGGGCCTTTGCCAGCATCCTGAACAAACTGGAGATCGATTATGCCATCCTGGGCAAG
Organism: Chitinophagaceae bacterium; assembly: GCA_016721725.1. Lineage (GTDB taxonomy): Bacteria > Bacteroidota > Bacteroidia > Chitinophagales > Chitinophagaceae > Ferruginibacter. The sequence continues at coordinate 37,349 of JADKHN010000002.1, forward strand.
GAAGAAATGTGTACCGGCGATCCGGCCCGCCGTGCCGGTAATGAGTTCATGTTCCAGATGATGGCCTACCAGAACATCCAGGTGCTGAACGGCTACGGCATCAAAAAGATCGTCACCGCCTGTCCGCATTGTTTCAATACCCTGAAGAATGAATATCCCGAACTGGGCGGAACTTATGAAGTGATCCACCACGCCAGCTACCTGCAGCAGCTGATCGATGAAGGGAGGATAAAGATGAAAGAAGGCGGTGATTTCTCAGGCAGGAAGATCACCTATCACGACAGTTGCTACCTCGGACGGGCCAATGATATTTACGAAGCGCCCCGCAAAGTGCTCGAAGCCCTTGACGCCGCCCTGGTTGAAATGAAACGTTGCAAGAGTAACGGGCTCTGCTGCGGCGCCGGTGGCGCACAAATGTTCAAGGAAGAAGAAAAAGGAACGACCCGCATCAATATCGACCGTACCCTGGAAGCGCTGGACACCGGAGCCTCCGTGATCGCTTCCGCCTGTCCATTCTGCAATACCATGATGACCGACGGGGTGAAGAACAGCAATAAGGAAGAAGAAGTGCAGGTTTTGGATATAGCTGAACTGGTGGCTGCGTCGATGGAGAATGAATAATGGAGAATGGAAAATGGAGACTGGAGAATGCCCGCCTCGCTGAACTATGTTAGGAGCAGAAGAAATGGTTTGACCTGAATGACGACAAACCATAAACCACAAACCCCAAACAAGATGAACCTGAATTATAAAGAACACCTTCCCGCAGATTTCCACCCCCTCTCCCGGGTTTGGATCTACCAGAGCAGCCGTCTTTTCTTTATCAGCGAAGCCCTGGAGATGGAAGACATGCTGAATGAGTTTATCGCCGGCTGGAAAAGCCATGGAGCGCCGGTCAAAGGTTATGCCAATCTCTTCTTCGGGCAGTTCATCATCATCATGGCTGATGAGAGCGCGACGACCGTTGGCGGATGCAGTACGGACAGTTCTGTACACCTCATCCAATCCATCGAAGAAAGATTCAAGGTGAAACTGCTCGACCGCCAGAACCTGGCCTTTATCGTAAAGGACAAGATCCAGCTGCTCCCGATGAATCAATTGGAATATGCCGTGGAGAACGGTTTCATCAATTCCGGAACCCTCTATTTCAACAATACCGTACTCACCAAAAAGGAACTGGAGGAACAATGGCTGATCCCGGCAGGTGAAAGCTGGCTGGCCAGGCGGATCCCCCTACCCGCTCCGAAGAGCTAAATCTCCATTCACTTTTTTTCCGTGATCCCCGCTTTCTTCAGCAATAGCTGGCGGTTGCCTTTTTTAGGGTTCTTACTGAACACATAACTCAATGCGATCCGGAAGTTACGGGTACGGGTGGTGCTGTAACTATCCAGACTGAAATTACCCGAGTAGGTATGGGTACTGTTCCTTTGTTGCCGGAAGGGGTCGATGACGTTGATTGAAAGGGTCAGTTTCTTCTTCAGGAATTTACGCTGGGCCCCGATATTCATACTGAGCGTATTGCCCACGGATCCCTGCGGATTGGCAAAACGGTTGAACGTGAAATTGGCGTTCGCATTCATCACATCGCTGAACTGGTAACTGCCGTTCAGGGTGGATACCAGTGAACCGCCATTGCGGAAATAGCGGACGGTCCGGTCGTAAAGACTGTACATATTGTAGGTATATCCCAGGCTCAGGTTCAGCTTCATCTTCTTACTCACCGTGTACCCTCCCCAGGCGCTGGCTTCGTATTCGTTGCGCCCGCTGCTGTTCTCCCAGGTGATCGTGGTCTTGCCATCCGCCTGTAAGGTGCGGATCGAACTATAGATATTGGACACTTTATTATAGCCCACCGAGGCATTGATATAATATTTCTTGTTCCACTTACCCGCGATCAGGTCGAAATTATCGGCGCTCCAGGGCTGCAGTAAAGGGTTGCCGAACCGGGTGTTGTAGGGATCGGAATAATCCACGCTGGGATTCAGTTCATTCAGTCCCGGCCGCTGGATGGTACGCTTATAGCTGAACGTGACACTCACTTCATTCTTCCATTTTTTCATGATGGTCCCGAATGGCAGGGCGGTCCAGTAACCGTTATAGTTGTTCGTGGTTGCCTGCGAAAGATCGAAACGGGTCTCGGTATGTTCTACCTGTATGCCGGCATTGATATAGAAATCGGGAACAATATCATACCGGAGGGCGAAACGCATTCCAAAAATGGTCTGGTGAAAACGGAAATCATTACTGAGCAGTCCGTTGGGCAGAAAGACCTGCTCCGGTTTTTTCAGGTATTCGGTATGGAGGATATTATGGCTGTTATACCGGCTGAAATTAGCGCCCGTATTAAGCTTGAGCTTATTCCCCTTCATGGGCTTGTCGTAATTGAACCGGATGCTGATCGTATGGTTGCGGACGGTTGTGTTCTGCAACTGGGTGGAATCGAGCCCGGTCTGGGTCAGATCGGGATTCAGGTATTGCTGGAAGTAGTTCCTGAGCACATCATTGCTGTTGAGGTTGATGCCGGTGATGAGTTTCACCACTTCCCCGGGTGTTTTGCCTTTATGCGTGTAGGTGAGACTGAAATTAGGGTTATGGCTTTCCGTTTCGTTGCCGGTAGCCCGGTCGCTGAGCCGGTACAGGATCAGCGCGTTACTGATATTGCTGTAGGTGTTACCCGCTTCACTGGCGGCGTTGTTGTTGTTATAGAATGTGGTGAAGTTGAAACTGTTCCGTTTATTCAGGTCGTAATCGATACTCAGCCTGAGATTGGGTCTCCGGTTTTGTGAATGGCTGTTGCCGGTGATGTTGAAATAACTGACCGAATCGGTATAGATATTCTGCCGGTTGCTGTAACTGCTGCCCGCGTATTCGCTGTACCCGTAACCGGCGCTGAAATTAACGGCGAATTTATTCTTCCGGTAAGAGATATTGCCGCTCAGTCCTGCTTCTCCCCGGGTCCCGTAATTGAGGTTGATCCTCGCCGTGAATCCCACCTTGCCCTTCTTAGTAATGATGTTGATGACCCCGCCCCGCTCACTGGCGTATTGAGGCGGCGGGGTGGTCATGACCTCGATCTTTTCGATCATGCTGCCGGGCATGCTTTCGAGCAGGTCCTGCAGTTGCCGGGCATTGAGTTCTACGGGTTTGTCATCGATGAGTACCTTGGGTTCCTTGCCTCGGAGCATCACTTTCCCATCATTGTCCACGCTCACCAGCGGGGTTTGCTTCAGCAATTCGGTGGTTGTGGCGCCGGAACTCAGGGCCGATTCACCGGTATTGAAGATGATCTTCCCGTCCTTGTTCTCGATCAGGGGTTTTTCGGCATAGACCACCACTTCTTCCATGACCAGGTCGCGGCGGTTCATTTTGATCTCGTTCAGATCAAAATCAAACCGTTCGGTACGGATATGAATGCTGTCCATGACCATGGTAGCATATCCCTGCATGGTGATTCGAAGGCGATAATAGCCGAAGGCGAGGTTTTCGAAAAGGAAAGAACCATCCTTGACCGTGACTGCCTGTATTGACCGGTTTGAATCGCTCACCAGGGCCAGTTTCACTGTGGCTCCGCTGAGCGCATGATTATTGCCGCCATCCAGTACAAAGCCAATGATGATGCCGGGAGCAGACGGATCTTTCTGGGCCCTGGCCTGGACGGATATGAAAATCAGCAGAATGAGGAGGATCCGGTGCAATGAATGATTTTATCAGGAGCAAATGTAATGAATGAGCAAAGGTAAAATCTCTTTTTTTATATGATCGCGGATCGGCCAAAGATCGATCCCATTTTTTGCCGCCGCTATAATATCCATGGCTGAATGAATCAACTTATTTAATTTTATCCACTAAAATCATCAACATGAGAATCTCAGGAGTAAAATGGTTGATCGCCACGGCCTTGGCAATTCCATTTTGTAGTGGAGCCCAGACCGGTATCGATCCTGATCCGGTGACCAGCGCCAAGAACAGGGCCATGGTGGCAAAACAACAAGAAGAAGCGGCAAAGAACAAAAGGAAATTCATCGACCCGGCCAACATGGACGTTTCGGTAAAGCCCGGTGATAATTTCTATCTCTATGTGAATGGGAACTGGATCAGGAATACGCCTATTCCGGCATCGAAGACCCGTTGGGGCAGTTTTGACCAATTGGCCGAGGAAAGTTCCAAAGCCTTAAGGGAACTGCTGGAGGAAGCAGCCCGTAATCCGGGAGCCAATAGCCTGATGAAGCGTGTCGGGGATTTTTACGCCAGCGGCATGGACAGCGCCGCCATGGAAAAACAGGGATACAAGCCGATTAAAAAATACCTGGACGCCATCGTAAAATTAAAGACCAAAACCGAAGTTGTCGATCATATCAGCTACCTGCGTTCCCATTCGATCACTTCTCCGCTATATAGCATCCGGGTTGGACAAGACTCCAGGAATGTGACCCAATACATCATCAATATCGGCCAGGGCGGAACCACTTTACCCGACCGGGATTATTACCTGAAGAATGACGCCCGGAGCCAGGCCATCCGAAAGGAATATGTGGCCTACATCACCAAAATATTCAGTTTATGCGGTGCGGATGAACAAACCGCAGCCAATAACGCGGCAACGGTTCTTCGCCTTGAAACCAGTCTTGCCGGCACGCAAATGAGCCGTGTGGAAATGCGTGACCCCGTAAAACTCTATAATAAATTCTCTGTTGACGGCCTTTCAGCCAGAACACCGCAGAATCTGAAATGGGCGTCTATTTTCTCACAACTGGGGTATGCCGTCAAACCGGACAGTGTTGTGGTGAGCGCACCGAAGTTCCTGATCTTTATTGACTCTCTGCTGTCATCTGTACCCGTGGATGACCTGAAAACCTTATTGCAATGGAACGTGATGCGTGACGCGGCGCCCTATCTCAGCAGCGCATTCGTTGACGCCAACTTCGCCTATAACAAAGCGTTGAGCGGACAAAAAGAACAAACCCCACGCTGGCAAAGGGTGAGTAACATGGTCGATGCCCAACTAGGCGACCTGCTGGGGCAGCTTTACGTGGACAAATATTTCAAACCGGCCGCCAAGCAAAGGATGATGGCCCTGATCGAGAACATGGTGACCACTTTCGACGGAAGGATCAAGAACCTCGATTGGATGAGCGCCGAGACCAAACAACGGGCCCTGGCCAAACTGCATGCCTTCACCCGTAAGATCGGCTACCCGGATAAATGGAAGGATTATGATGGCCTGTCCATCAAAAAAGATGATTACCTGGGGAACCTTCGCCGTTGTAACGAATGGCGGTATAACGATAATATCAGCCGCCTGGGCAAACCCATTGACAAGACCGAATGGAACATGACGCCGCCCACCGTGAACGCGTATTACAGTGCGCAGAAGAACGAGATCGTTTTCCCCGCGGGCATACTCCGATTCCCCTTCTTTGATTTTGACGCCGATGATGCCATTAATTACGGAGGCATCGCCGCGGTGATCGGGCATGAGATGACCCATGGTTTCGACGACCAGGGCCGACAGTTTGACGCCAATGGAAACCTGAACGACTGGTGGACCCCGGCCGACGCCGATGAATTCAAAAAGCGAGCAGACCTGGTGGTGAAGCAATACAGCGATTATGTGATCCTGGATACCCTGCATGTCAATGGCAGATTGACCCTGGGTGAAAATCTCGCCGACCTGGGCGGATTGAGCATCGCTTATGAGGCTTTCAAGAAGACGGAACAGGGCCGCAACGGACAACCCATTGATGGGTTCACTCCCGATCAGCGTTTCTTCATGAACTGGTCGCAGATCTGGCGCAACAATATCCTGCCCGAGACCGCGGCACAAAGAATATTGACCGATAATCACTCTCCGGGAATGTTCCGTTCAAACGGACCGGTCAACAATATGGACGCCTTCTACAAGGCCTTTAATGTAAAAGAAGGGGATAAAATGTATAAACCCGCGGAAAAGCGGATCCGGGTATGGTAAGAGGGGTATCCAGACTACCGTAGTTTAGAAAACTACGGCAGTCTGGATATGGGTCAAACGGCTGTATTCAGGGTCAGTTTCCCCATGAACTGATAGCGGTTCTCCCGGAACCGGTAATGGAACACCCGGTGGTATTCCTTATTGAATTCATCTTCCGAAACCGGACTGATGATGTTGCTGATCACATTATAAGCCTCAGACCGGAAACAGATGAGTACATTCAGCACTTCTGAATTCTCGGTGTTGAGCCCTTCAAAGACGCGGCTTACCTGGGTCTTATCGAATTCGGATTTTATCCCTTTGAGGCCACGGACCGTATTCTGGCAGATATTATACGGATCGCTGTTCTTCACGTCGATCGTCTGGTAAAAGATATGGTCGAAATAGGTCTCTTTGAACCGGTCGTTCAGCATGTCCCGGAAGGCGATGCCTTCCTCGTTCAGGTGAAGGTATTCTGCCCTGTTCTTCTCATCCCGGTTCACTTTGCCATGACGTACGATATATAAGTTTGCTTTCATTTACGGTTGTGTTTATGATTTAAACATCGGGATGTGAATAGATAAGCGTTAAAAGCAGAAAGGACAAGTCGTAAAGATACGCTTAATCAGCAAGGATCAGGCAACTATCTTGACCTGCCGGTTATTTCAAATTGGATTACCGGGTTGCACCGGGCAGAATGTTTAATTTTAGTTCCGGTTAATTTAAAAGCCAGGCTTCATGGAATGAGGATCAGGAATATTTTCATATTTATTTCCGGGTTTGTCATCTCCGCCATCCTCGCCCATTTTAAGGGAGATGGCTGGGAGAACGGTCTTCGCGCCCTGCTTTACCGGGTAAGCGGCGATTCCATCCCGGGCTTTGCAACCGTTTACACGGATACTAACGGAATACCCTATGTGTATTATGCACCCCAGCAAGGTATTGCCCCCGGCAACCAGCTCAACTCAACCCTTGTTGCCAATTACGCGCTTGATTATGATGACGCGTTCCTCGAAAAACACGACCCGGGCGACCGGGAAAAATTCTGGCATTGTACCAACCGTTTGTCCGACAGCATGCATGACCATTCCGGTATTGGACAATATTTTTTTTACTGGCAACAGCCCTGGTACCCCGATGTGGGCATACCTTTTACGAGCGGTATGACATCCGGAAGGGCCATGGAGGCCTTTGTACGCGCCTTCCGGATCTCGGGCGACAGCATTTGGCTCGACAGGTCGGCCCGCTTACTCAGGGGCTTTTATATTCCGGTTCAGCATGGCGGCTTCACCTACCCCGAAAAAGACGGATGGTGGTTTGAAGAACTGGCCGACAGCATGGGAAAAACGCCGAGGATCCTCGACGGCCATATTTACGCCTTGCTGGGCGTGAGGAATTACTGGGAACAGACCAAAGACGATTCAGCCCGGTTTGTACTCACGAAAGGGCTTGAAGCGCTCAAGGCCCATTTGCCAGACTATGATGCCGGACACGGAAAGGTCTATTATGACAATCAGCAGAAGATCGCCGACCAGCATTATCACGAATTATTGGCCGGCTTGATGCAGGAACTGTTTGGAATGACTGGAGACCCCATATACAATACCTACTATAAAAAATGGTCCGCCCCTCTTAAAGAAACCTACCTGCTGCGTATCATAAGACAGGGAAACCGGTCCGGATTATTATTGATCACATTGCTTACCCTGGCCATCAGCGGTTTGATCCTGGCCGGCGTTCGCCTGCTCTCCCGAAGAAGATGATGTGAAATACTGTTGATAAACCTATACCCGCTTCCCAGATAAAATCTCTCCGCTACCGGTTGTTTTTCTCTTGTTCCCAACAATAATCTGGATCATTTTTGGATCGGCAATTCAGCCGGTTTAAAAATCATTTATGACAACCTTTATTTTGATCACCCGAAGCAATCCTCCTCCGGAACTGCACAGATCCTGTGGAATTTTCATCTTTTTCATACCCTATAAATCAACAAACACATGAAACATCTGATCATCGCCAGTGTCCTGGCATTTACCTCTTTTTCCGTCTTCTCCCAATCCGGCAACCTGGTCAACAGTGTAAACTGCACGGTTCCGCCGGGATGGAGCTCATGTACCGCTACCTGCTGGTTTTCCGATTGCTGCATCGTATTCAACCCAAGGACCTCAGAAGCCGCTTGTTCCTGTTTCTTCGGCGTAGCACGCTGCGCATCCGGACCCATGGGCCAGGCTTTTAATTCGAATGGCGCAACCGGTAACGATGCCACGGTTAAATTCGCCTTCGATCGTTTCAGTGAAGCCATCAGCTATTTACGATCCCAAAAGATCGCCACGGCTTCGCTGGAAACGGCTTTATCCTCCTTTCAGTCCCATTACACTTTGTCGACCAGCATGACCCTGGTAACGGTCAGCGATTACAACAATTTTGTACAGCAATACCAGCAATTCATCGACGGACTTACCGCCGATCAGAAGAATATCCTGGCAGGCTATATCAAAAGCAAGGGATGATGAAGGAAGTGAAGATCCGGAAATATGTCAGTCCGGATCGATAACTGGGCAGACGGGCTGAACGGTTGAAAAACATATCTTTTCGCCTGATGCAGTCTGCCTCATCAACCAGCATCGCCTTGCCATTCAAAGGCGATGCTGGTTAAATTTCCCTTCATTCATGACATAACATCCTTTTTCCCGCAAGAAACAGGAGCCTGTATTAATTAGACTAACCCGATTTTTGATTTAAACCTCATCTTATGAAACGAATACTGTTCTTTATGCTTTCTGCATCCCTGACCGGGCAACTGAACGCCCAATCAAACCAAAGCAGCCTGATCGAAGGCGGCAAATTACTGGTAGAACTGGTAAAGGTCTTCAAAAAAGAAGGTCCGGCTAAAACCGGCAGCGACCAGTTGAATGGAAAATCCGATCTCTGTTTTTCCAACACGACCCGCGATACACTTTCCGTTGAAGTATTCAAAAAACTGAATGATACGGTTTATCGATCCTTACCGTTTTCCTTGAACCTGTCGGGTGTCACCCAGGAATGCCTGCTCGAACTCAACCCGATGGTCTATCATTACCGGATATCAAAAAGGTCGAACGGCTTACCGCAGACCCTGGTAGAAGGAGACCTTCGCCTGATGCCCAATGAAAAAATGCAGCGGGAGATCAAATGAGTTTCGATATAGTGAATACAGTAAATATTTTATAAAATAGAAACATCAATTATTCAACCTTAATCAGTTCGTATGAATCTTTTGTTATCTGTACCCGGAAATGAAATGTGGTTCCTGTTTATTGCCCTTGCCTTTGTTGCCGGTTATTTCATCGGCAAAATGGGGAAAAAATAGTACGCCAAGCCGTTACCTGTTATTTTGGACGTTTTACCGGGTTTCCGGTCATGCCCGCTGTTTGAATATGTCATTCCTGTGAAGGATCCGCTTCGCAGAGGTTTTACTTTATCCAATGATAACTTAATTTTAAGAGGCAAAACTGCCATCCTGTCATAATTTCCTCGCTTTTATCTATCTTTGCAGCCCCAGATCAACAGGATATGCCGGTGGAGACCCTCTTACATAAAGAACACGATGAAGCCCGCCAGGGAGAGGCATTTGCACCCTTTTCCGTGGACCCCAACGCCTATACAAAGAAGTTTTACATTGAAAGCTATGGTTGTGCGATGAATTTCGCCGACAGTGAAGTTGTGGCATCCATCCTGATGGAAAACGGATTCGGAGCCACCGATCAATGCGAAGAGGCCGATCTCATCCTGGTCAATACCTGTTCGATACGGGAGAAAGCCGAATTGACGGTCAGGAAAAGGCTGACGGAATTCAGGCGCCTCAAGAAAGCCCAACCCGGCTTATTGGTGGGCGTACTGGGCTGCATGGCGGAAAGGCTCAAGTCGAAATTCCTGGAAGAAGAACAACTGGTGGACATGGTGGTAGGGCCTGATGCCTACCGGACCCTGCCCCTGCTGATCGAAGAAGCCACGACCGGCCAAAAGGGGGTCAACGTATTATTGAGCCGGGATGAAACCTATGCCGACATTGCCCCCGTCAGGCTCAATTCCAATGGGGTGACCGCCTTTGTCAGCATCATGCGGGGCTGTAACAACATGTGTTCCTTCTGCGTGGTGCCTTTTACCCGGGGCAGGGAAAGAAGCCGGGATGCCCGTTCGGTCATCAGCGAATGCCAGACCTTGTTTGAACAGGGGTACCGTGAAGTGACCTTGCTGGGTCAGAATGTGGACAGTTATCATTGGATCCATGAAAAGGATGGCAGCGCCGTGACCTTTGCCATGCTGATGGAACAGGTGGCGCAGATCTCTCCTGAACTCCGGGTACGTTTTTCCACTTCCCATCCGAAAGACATCACCGATGAGGTATTGTTCACCATGCTCAAATACGAGAACATCTGCAACTATATTCATCTCCCGGTACAAAGCGGAAGTACCCGGGTGCTGCAGATGATGAACCGGACCTATAGCCGAGAATGGTATATCGCCAAAGTGGACCGTATCCGGGAGCTGATCCCCGATTGCGGATTGTCTACCGACATGATCGCCGGTTTCTGCACCGAAACCGAAGAGGACCACCGGGAATCCTTAAGCCTGATGGAGTATTGCCGGTACGACCTGGCCTATCTCTATTTTTACAGTGAACGTCCGGGGACCCTGGCCGCCAGGCGCTTCCAGGATGATGTACCGGAAGAAGTCAAAAAAAGGAGGTTACAGGAACTGATCGACCTTCACCGGCAACATTCGCTGAAGAGCATGCAAAAGGAAGTGGGCAAGACCTTTAAAGTACTGATCGAAGGAACATCGAAAAAGAATTCACAGGAATTATTCGGCCGGAATGACCAGAACAAGGTCGTGGTCTTTCCAAAAAGGGAACACCGGATCGGCGACTATGTTCAGGTAAAAGTCAATTCCTGCACCGCCGGCACCCTCCTCGGAGAATCGGTTGAACCAATAACATGACCAGTCCGGCCTGAAGGCCGGTTATAAAAAGAATACAACAAGATGGAACTACAAAGCATAAAGAACCGGTTTGGGATCATCGGCAATTCTCCTGCGCTGAACCATGCCCTGCATGTGGCGACACAGGTGGCCGGCACAGACCTGAGCGTTCTCATTAACGGGGAAAGCGGTGTGGGTAAAGAGGTGTTTTCCCAGATCATCCATGCCCTCTCCGCCCGCAAGCATAATTCATTCATCGCGGTGAACTGCGGGGCTATTCCGGAAGGCACGATCGATTCTGAATTGTTTGGCCACGAGAAAGGTTCTTTTACCGGCGCCGTGGACAGCCGTAAAGGTTATTTCGAGACGGTGAACGGCGGCACCATCTTCCTGGATGAGATCGGTGAAATGCCCCTGGGTACCCAGGCCCGGCTCTTGCGTGTACTTGAGGCGGGTGAATACATCCGGGTGGGAAGCAGCAAGGTCCAGAAGACGGATGTACGCGTGATCGCAGCCACCAACCGGGAATTGCTCGAATCGGTGCAATCCTCCAAATTCAGGGAAGACCTGTATTACCGACTCAATACGGTTCCCATCAAAGTACCTTCCCTGCGCGACCGTAAAGAGGATATCCCCCTGCTGTTCCGGAAATTCGTCAGCGACTTTGCCGACCGTTACAAGACCACGCCCGTTCAACTGGATGAAGGCGCAAAAGAAGTACTCGTCAATTATCCCTGGCCGGGTAATGTGCGTGAACTGAAGAATATCGCCGAACAGATCTCCGTGCTCAGTACGGAGAAGACCATTTCGGCGGTCAAGCTGAAAAGTTTCCTGCCCGAACACAACTATTCCCGGTTACCGGTTTTGGCCAGCGGGCATGGAGCGGTGAGCCAGACCGAGTTCGCCAATGAAAGGGAGATCCTGTACAAGTTGTTCTTCGACATGAAGAAAGACGTGAACGAACTGAAGAAAATGTTCTTTGACCTGTTGCAGAACCCTGCCCTGGCCCAGCAAGCGCCCGTTTTTGCGCCGGAGCATAGTTTCCCCGACTTCACTGCTCATTCCGGTTCATTGCCGGGATCCCAGCCGGTGATCCTGCATAAGCACGATAACCATATCCAGCAACATGAAGATGTGGATGAATCCCTCAGCATCATGGATAAGGAAAAGGAGCTCATCATCAAAGCCCTGAAAAAGCATAAGGGTAAAAGAAAGGACGCCTCGATCGACCTGGGCATCAGCGAAAGAACGCTTTACCGAAAACTGAAAGAATATGATATCGAGGAATAGGGTAAGTAAATGAAAAGTGAAAAATGGACAATGAAGAATGAAAAATCGATCATGAACAGCAAACAACAAATTGAGCGAAGCAAGATCCCGAAGGTTTTCGGAACAGCAAACCATCAACAAAACCATTTGTTTAAGCACATCAGGCTCATTCTTTTCGGCTTTGCCTTGATGGAGTTGTTTTCTTTCGCCACCTGCAAATACGGATTCAAGGACACTTCACCCATTCCGGCGGAAGTGAAGACCTTCCGGGTGAATTACCTGGAGAACAAGGCCCAGTATGTGAACCCGCAACTCAGCCCCCAGCTTACGGAAAAGCTGAAACAAAAGATCATCAATACCACCCGGCTCCGGCAGACGAACAGTTCCGACGCCCATTACGACATCAGCGGATATGTATCCCAATACTATACCAGTACCACCGGTATCAGTAACAATAACGCCAGCACCAACCGGCTGACCGTTGGCTTTCACCTGGTGTTCCGCAATTCGCTTGATGAAACCAAGAATTTCGAATCGGATGTCTCCGGCAATTTTGATTTCCCGGCCAGCCAGAGCCTTTCACAGGCGGAAGCCTCTCTCAACAACGAGATGGTCCGTAACATTGTAGATAATATTTTCAATAAGATATTTTCAAACTGGTAGGATATCTTTGGGGTTGGAGGTTGGAGGTTTAGATGGTTTAGGAGGTTTAGATGGTTTAGGAAAATGAATATGGATAACAAGCTTGTTTTTGAAAAATTATTCAACCGGGATCTGAACGACAACGGTAATATCGCCCTGCTGGAAAAAGTGGTGGCGGAACATCCCTATTTTGCGCCGGCCCGGTTCTTCTTATTACAACAGTCCGGGGAGCAGGCAACCGATCATGCTCAACAGGTTTCCAGGACTGCCCTGTTCTTCAATAACCCGCATTGGCTGAAGTTCCAGCTGGAACAAACCGGGCGGGAACCCGAACCGGTGCAGCAAGAGGATACTATCCCGGAACAGGAGAATATGCAGACAGAAAATACGGATAATAACGATGACGATGCGACATTGGAGACAGGACCAGTCTTAACTCCCACCGAACCATCCAAAGGCATCACCACCGATGCCATGCTGTTCGAACCCATGCACATGGTGGATTATTTCGCATCCCAGGGGATCAAACTGAGCGAGGAGGCCCTGAATTCCGATAAACTGGGTAAACAGCTCAAAAGTTTCACCGAATGGCTCAAGACCATGAAAAAGATCCATACCGGTCCGGCCACGATGACCGGCCAGCCGGGTGAGGAAACCGACAAGAACGTACAGCAACTGGCCGATAAGAGCAACACAGGCAACGAGGTCCTCACTGAAGCCATGGCGGAGGTCCTGGTCAAGCAGGGCAAGCAGGCCAGGGCCCTGGAGGTATATGAAAAATTAAGTTTGCTGAATCCTTCCAAAAGCGCTTACTTTGCAGCCAAAATCGCAATTTTAAAAGGTATATAATATGTTAGTTCTATTTGGCATTTTAGTGATCCTGGCTTCTGTGATCCTGGGGTTGATCGTTCTGATCCAGAACCCCAAGGGTGGCGGACTTTCCTCCAGTTTTGGCGGATTTGGCAATCAATTGATGGGCGTTAAGCAAACTACGGATGTTCTGGAGAAAGGGACCTGGTTATTTGCTGCCATTGTGGGTTTACTGTGCATCCTGTCTCCGGCCTTCATTCCCAAAGCAGGCGGCAGTTCATCGGTGAACGATGACCTGATCCAGGGCGTAAGCGCTCCCAAACAACAGAATACCCCTCCTCCAGCCACTACGGCCCCCATGCCTGGCGCTGTGGATCCGAATAAGAAATAGGTTTTCACAAAATATTTGAAACCCCGCCGGTCCACGACGGGGTTTTTTATTTACTTTGCCTGAATATGAAAAAGAAGGTCATATATTCTTTATTGGTGGTGATCCTTTTATCGGGAGGATTTCTCGGCTGGCAGATCTTCGGACCCACCGTTTCTGCACCCGGGGGAAAATATTTCTTCATCCCTACCGGCAGCAGCTATGCTTCGGTCAGGGAGCAATTGATCGAGAAGAAGATCATCAGGGGCCCTTTCTTTTTTGATCTACTGGCCAAACAGTTCAAATACACGAAGAACGTCAAACCCGGCCGTTACCCCGTCCGTGAAGGAATGAGCCTGTATAAACTGATCCGCATGTTACGCTCCGGAAGCCAGTCGCCGGTGAACCTGACCATCACCAAATTAAGAACGAAGGAAGACCTGGCCCAGAAACTGGCCGCCAATTTTGAAACGGACTCCCTTTCCGTGATCAACTTCCTGAACAATGCGGATTCGCTTCGACCTTATCAGCTGGATACCCATAATCTCATGACCGCGGTGATCCCAAACACCTACGCCATTCTCTGGAACACCCCGGTATCGAGGATCTTCAAAAGGCTGTACAATGAAAAGGAGAAATTCTGGACGGAGGAAAGAAAACGTAAAGCTGCCGCACTCAACATGACACCGGAACAGGTCTATGCCATGGCCAGCATTGTGGAAGAAGAGACCCTGAAAGAGGAAGACAAGGGAAAGATCGCCAGTGTGTATATCAACCGGATCGCATCCGGACAAAAACTGGAAGCCGACCCTACGATCAAATTCGCCCTGCGTAATTTCGGTTTGAAAAGGATCCGCAATAGCCATAAGGAAGCAGCGGCCGCTTCCCCGTACAATACCTATTATGTAAAGGGATTGCCGCCGGGCCCCATATGTACGCCCTCTTCCAACACCATCGATGCCGTGTTGAATGCACCGTCTACCGATTATATCTTTTTTGTTGCCAGGCCCGATTGGTCCGGCTTGTCCAATTTCACCTCCTCTTATGCAGAGCACCAGATCAACGCGAAGAATTACCAGCATTTTCTCGACAGCATCAACATCCGCTGAATGGCCGATGGAACTTTTATTTTGTAACTTACTGCCCGAATTATCCTGAATTCAACATTCAACATTCAACATTCAACATTCAACATTCAACATTCAACATTCAACATTCAACATTCAACATTCAACATTCATAATTTACAATACCCTTGACCCGTCTCGAACGCATACTCATCACCAAAACGCCCATCGCTTTCTTTCTTCGAAAGAGCAAGCACTGGCATTTACCGGGTTTTGAAGGGGTTCCCCTCTATGATGTGACGGTCTTCTTTTACCGGCAGGTGAAGCAGGTTGGGCTCACGGAAAGGGCTTCCGCGATCGCCTATAACTTCATCATGGCCATACCGCCGTCCTTCCTCTTCCTGTTCACGCTGATCCCGCAGCTGCCTTTCTTCAAAAAAGGAGAGATCCTGAAACAACTCACCCAACTGATCAAGGACATCATTCCGGCGGAGGCATATAACAAGACCATCATCACCTTCATCAACAATACTTTTTTCAAGACCCCGGTCTTCAGCCTCTTATCCTTTGGTCTGCTGCTTGCCTTATTCTTCGCCTCCAACGCGATGATGGGACTGATGCGTTCCTTCAACAAGAACTACATCGGTTTCAAGAAACGGAGGGGCCTGCACGACCGTTGGGTCGCGATCCGGCTGACCGTCCTGATCTTCGGCCTGGTACTGGGCTGCCTGATCCTCTTGTTCACGCAGGGAGCCGTATTGAAATGGATCGGCATCAAGAGCCATTGGTGGAGGGATGTCATCTTTTATGTACGTTGGATATTCATCGTCGCGCTGGTCTTCTTTTCCATCTCGTTCATTTATAAATACGCTCCTGCCGTACATAAGAAATGGAGACTGGTAAATCCGGGCAGCATATTGGCCACTTTCATGTGCCTGCTGGCCACCCTGGGCTTTTCACTCTTCGTGAACAATTTCGGAAATTACAATAACCTCTACGGCTCGATCAGCACCATCATCGTATTAATGGCCCTGATCTATATCAATTCGCTGGTACTCCTGATCGGATTTGAACTGAATGTTAGCATCAAATCACTGAGGTCCATTGCCTTGCAAAGGGAAGCCAAAGAAAAAGCAGAAGCAAAACTGACCGACCCAATTACATAAGCGGTCAATGGTTTACCGGACATTATACTATCTTTAAAAAAAACTTATATGAAAAAGATCCTCCTACCGGTTTTCATTTGCTCAGCCCTCGCATTCATGGCCTTTAATTTCGAAGGGGCCTTGCCGATCGGCAGCCCGATGCCCATGGCAGATGCCAAGCTCAAAGACATTTCCGGCAAGGAAGTCTCCATGAAGGAGGCAAAAAAAGACAATGGCATCCTCGTCATGTTCAGTTGCAATACCTGTCCTTATGTGATCAAGAACCAGGAACGTACCCTTGAAGTGGCCCGGTATGCGCAGAAAATGAATATCGGCGTCATCCTCCTGAACAGCAATGAGGCCCTGCGCGGAGATGAAGACAGCTATGATGCCATGAAAGCCTATGCACAGGAACAGCAATATCAATGGAATTATGTGGTGGACAAAGACCATAAAGTGGCCGATGCTTTTGGAGCCAACCGCACGCCGGAATGTTTCCTGTTCGACAAAGACCTTAAGCTGGTCTATCACGGCGCGATCGACGATAATCCATCGGATGCATCCGCGGTATCCCGCAAGCACCTGGTACAAGCGATCGATGAAATGACCGCGGGTAAGAATATTTCGGTGAAAGAAAGCAGAAGTGTGGGATGCACCATCAAAAGGATCAAATAAGTTTTGGTTCAGACAACCGTAGTCTTGGAGACTACGGTTGTCTTTATTCTCCAAGACTACGGTTTTCTTTTATCCGAATCGACCAGTTTTTTAACGGCATCCTCAAACTGTTCGGCGGTCAACTCATCTTCATAGAATAATCTGAATCCCGTCCGGGGATTGACCAGGATCGTGGCCGGAATGGCGCCACTCCATTTCTCCGATATCTTCGGGCAAAAATAATCGGCATTGGTCTCGTTCAGCCAGGCTAACTGGGTGTCGTATCCGTTCTTTTTGACAAATGCCGCTATTTTTCCGGGATAATAATCGGGCAGGTCGAGGCTCACCAGGATCAATTTCACTTTTCGGGCGGCGTATTGTTTTGAGATACGGATGAAATCCGGGATCTCATGGATACAAGGCTTGCAGAATGTCGCCCAAAAATTGATCACCAGTAAGGAATCTCCTGCTGACATCAGTTTTTCCACATCCGTGATCTTCCATTTAGCGATCTTCTGGCCATAAGACAGGGAAAAAGAGCCCGCCAGCAATAAGATGATCAACCCTCTTTTCATGGTTTAAATGTAGTTAAAAATGTGCGCATGAAGGGTCAAATTTAGCTTTTGGACAATCGCCCGTTTCCAGCTAATTTTGCCCCTGATTTTAGGCCGTCAGCAAAAAATTCAACTTTACTAATTCAACATTCAAAATAAATCTATGGCATACGATGTAGTAGTGTTAGGCAGCGGACCCGGAGGCTATCCCGCTGCGATCAGGGCCAGCCAGCTTGGAAAGAAAGTGGCGATCATTGAAAAAGAGAGCCTCGGAGGCATCTGTCTCAACTGGGGCTGTATCCCCACCAAGGCCCTGTTGAAAAGCGCGCAGGTCTATGAATATGCCAAACATGCGGCCGGCTACGGCATCAACATCAGTAACCCGACCGCTGACTTCGGCGGGGTGATCAAACGCAGCCGCGGCGTAGCCGATAAGATGAGCAAGGGGGTTCAGTTCCTGATGAAGAAGAACAAGATCGATGTGATCATGGGATACGGCAAGCTGATCGCTGCGGGCAAACTGGAAGTGACCGCGGCGGATGGCACAAAACAGATCGTGGAAGCAAAGAACATCGTCATCGCCACCGGCGGCCGGGCCCGTGAATTACCCAGCATGCCCATCGATGGCAAGAAGATCATCGGTTAT
This sequence comes from Chitinophagaceae bacterium, assembly GCA_016721725.1. GTDB lineage: Bacteria > Bacteroidota > Bacteroidia > Chitinophagales > Chitinophagaceae > Ferruginibacter. Next base: position 55,409 of record JADKHN010000002.1, read on the forward strand.
CGCGAGGCGATGGTCCTTCCGTCACAGCCCAAATCCATGATCATCTGCGGCAGCGGTGCGATCGGCTCGGAGTTCGCCTACTTCTACAACAGCATGGGCACGAAGGTGACCATCGTCGAATTCATGCCACGCATCGTTCCGGTGGAGGATGAAGACATCAGCAAAGAACTCGAAAAGCAATATAAGAAACAGGGCATCACCATCATGACCAGCAGCGAGGTATTAAGTGTCGATACTTCCGGTGAAGGCGTGAAAGCCAAAGTGAAAACGGCCGCCGGTGAAGTGATGCTGGAAGCGGATATCCTCTTGAGCGCGGTGGGTGTTGTGGCCAATATCGAGAATATCGGCCTGGAAGCCCTGGGCATCAAGACCGAAAAAGGAAAGATCATCACCGACGCCAACCAGCAGACCAGCGTAAAGGGCATCTACGCCATCGGAGATTGCACGCCTGGCCAGGCATTAGCCCATGTGGCCGCCAAGGAAGGCATCAATGCCGCCGAACACCTGAGCGGTCATCATCCCGAACCGATCGACTACAACAATATCCCCGGCTGTACCTATTGTACTCCTGAGATCGCCAGCGTGGGCTATACCGAAAAAGCGGCCAAAGACGCAGGTTATGAAGTGAAAGTGGGCAAATTCCCCTTCATGGCCAGCGGAAAGGCCAGTGCGGCCGGAGCCACGGAAGGCTTCGTTAAAGTGATCTATGACGCCAAATACGGAGAGTTCCTCGGATGCCATATGATCGGCATGAACGTGACCGAAATGATCGCAGAAGCCGTGGTGGCCCGTAAACTGGAAACCACAGCGCATGAGATCCTGAACGCGGTCCATCCCCACCCGACCATGAGTGAAGGATTGAAAGAAGCTACCGCGGTAGCCTATGGTGAAGCGATCGATGTCTAACGGAACCTTTTTTTACTGTACGGATAAACTTTGAAGGCTTGAAGCCTTTATCATTCACCATGAGAAAGATCACCGGACTGATCCTTGGTTTTTTTATTTCTTCCCTGGCTTTTGGCCAACAGGAGATCAGGATCGAGGATGCCGCCAAACACGAAGGCGATTCGGTAAAGATCTGTACCCGGATCTTCGGTGCCAAATACTTCGAATCCTCCATGAACGCACCCACCCTGCTGAATGCCGGTGCGAAATATCCCGAGAACCCGCTGACCCTGGTCATTTTCGGCGATAACAGGTCGGCTTTCAAGAACAAACCCGAGGAATATTACCTGGATAAGAATATCTGTGTCACCGGGCGGATCGTTATGTATAAAGGGAAGCCGGAGATCATCCTGACCCGGGAGGAACAGATCAGCATCACCCAGTGATCTCCTTAAGCCTGGTATTTCAGATCCCGGTCGGTAAACCACTTCAGCGTATCGTCTCCCGCATCTCCGGCATAGCTGATACAGATCTCCTCTCCCGCTTTAATATCCCTGGTCGCACGAAAGTGCATGACCTTTTTTTCCAGGTCCACTTCGTGACTGGCATTGGGCGATAAAGAATGATTGTAGAGTGAGCCAAAGCCGAGAACAATGGCCAGTTCCTCCTTTTCCCGGTCGAAAAAAAACGTATAGTCAACCATTCGTGTGGAGGAGACCAGGGCATACTCATCACCGGGAAGGACGATCAGGGGACAAGTTTCGATCAGGGCATTCTTCGCAATGGGTACTGTACTGAATACGCCCCTGCCTTTTCCCTTCACGCCTTTTATGTAGAGTTGGGCATTCATATCGAATTACCGGGATTCGTGAATGAAACCGGGGAACCGTCTTCAGGGTCTCCGTGATAATTGATCGTCACTTCTTCCCCTGCCCTAATGGGCCGATGCGCCGTGATGATGATGAGCTCCCGGTCAAGATCGATACGGTACCTCGCATTGGAGGGAAATGCATGATTATACAATGAGCTAAATCCAAAACCGAATGCCACGGGAGTCTTCGGGTTCTCTACCATGAAATAATAATGATATAAGGAGGAATCAGCCAGGAATTCGCTGTCGTTGGTGTTCAACAGGACCAGGGGCGCCCGTTCAATGACCTCACCGGGCTTGAAAGATCTCGTGGTAAAAACACCCCGGCCGTGAATAAGGCTCTCTCCCGCATAGAGACCAGCGGCTTTTTCAATGCGATCCCGGCGGAATAAATGCTTAAAAAGCAACATAACAGCACAAATTTCGCTGGTTAATCCCGTTTAAAAAACTTAAATTTAGGCACACAAAACTCCTATCAATATGAAAAAGTTATCAGCCCTGATCGGAGCCTTACTGCTTTTTACCGGATTGAAAGCGCAGGATACGCCAAAAGTAAAAAAAGCAACCATCCCCCAGGTAAAAAACCATAAGACTGTTAAAACGACAAAACCGTCACAGGCACAGAAATTGCACAAGACCGCTTTCCCAAAAACAACAGACAGCGTTCAGTCCAAGATGATCAAACATACCCCGGCTATAAAAAAATAAAATGAAGAGGATCATATTAACCCTTGCACTGGCCGTTTGCATGCAGACGCTGACGGCACAGGTCTTTTATTATAAAGGAGAATGGACGACCACCAATACCTCCATGTTATTCTCTGGCATATTCAGGCTGCAATTCAACAAAGACCATACGGTCAAAGGGCAACTGGTGTGGACCTACCTGGCATCGGACAGTACGGACTCCGACATGATGGATCTGTATAAGGGAAAGAAAGGAATGGCCGGGATCGAATATGTCTCCGGGACTTTCGACCGGGCAACCCGCAGCATGACCTTCCAGGGCAACCGAAAAGTGGATCCACATGAGGTGATCGGTACCGATATCTACACGTTGAAAATTTCCGCTGACAATAAATACATTTATGGGAATACGGATGACCATGGAAGCGGCAAAGGATTGTTCTTCGCCAGAAAGGTCGTAACGGCCGAAGGCAAAAAGGAATTCATCCTGAAGAAAAAAAGGATCGTCCGGAAAAAAATCAAAATAAAATAATTGGATCGCCGCGTTTCCCTTATAAGAGACTGCATCAAATCCCTGCCTTGATCCCTGTACGTTGGCTTCATCCTGCAGGATCCGATCCCATTCCGGGAATACAGGCATATGAAAGCGAATTGAAACGGCTATTTTGAACCAAAGACCTTCTTCAGCAGACTGGTCACCTGCGCGGCAGGATCCTTCCTGATCTTTTGTTCTTCCAGCCCGATGTTATAGAAAATGCCATTCAGGGCCCTTTCGGTTACATAGGCGGTGAGATCGGTGTTGATGGGCGAACGGGAGAAACGGTTATAAGCCGTGAATACGTCTTTCCAGTAGCGGGTGGCTTCGGTCTTGGCCAGTGAAGAATCGATGACCGGCCTGAACTTAGCGGTTATTTCGGCCGTGGTCATCTTTTTAAGATATTCCGTGGCGGCGAAGTCCCCTCCTTTCAGGATCTGTAAACCGTCTTTGATGCTCATCTGGCGAATGGCATTCCAGAAAATATTGCCCACGCCGGTGGCCGCGTCTTCAGCCGCCCGGTTCATGGATAGGATGGCCTTATCCACCAGGCTGCCCAGGCCCATGCTCCGTAAGGTTCGTTCGGCTTTCTTCGCTTCCTCGGGCATCAGGATCTTGATGGCGGCGTCTTTGAAAAAACCGTCCAGCTTACCGAGCCTTTTACTGCTGTTGTCCGTTCCCACTTTGAGGGCTTCCCGGAGGCCGCTAATGATCTCTTCATTGCTCAGACTGCCCGAACTCCCATTGATGCCACGGGATACCGTGTTCAGGATGCCGGTGGAATCCTTCTTGGAGGCTTTATCAAAAAGGTCCTTGATACCCTGGGCGGAAAGGGCAGAGAAACTAAAAATGGCAAGGGAAAGGAAGAGTAAACGTTGCTTCATGTGATCTTTTCTTGAACGGGGCAAAAATAGGGCCATCATTGCTAAGAAAGGGTTAAAAGATAGATGGCCCGACAGCCATACCCAGATGGAACAAATTAATGCTTCTTCTACACAGGCGGTTTCCCCGCCCGTCCATAATTCATTACATTTGTTGACTTAAATGACGCATATGAAAAGAATGTTCTTACTGCTGATCACCAGCTTCGCTTTCCTGACCCGTTGTTTCGCCGATGAAGGCATGTGGCTCCCCCATCTGCTGCAGGCCATGAATGAGAAACAGATGAAGAAAATGGGCATGAAGATCAGCGCGGCTGATATCTACAGCATCAGTAAGGGCAGCTTAAAGGATGCCATCGTAAGCCTGGGAGGTTTTTGCACGGCCGAAGTGATCTCCGAAAGCGGCCTGCTTCTCACCAACCACCACTGCGGGTTCGATGCCATCCAAAACCATTCTTCGGTGCAGAACAATTATATCCGGGATGGATTCTGGGCCTATAATAAAGAACAGGAGCTTCAAAATCCGGGACTATTCGCCACCTTCATCATCCGGATCGAGGAAGTGACCCAGGACGTACTGAAGGGAGTTACCCCGGGCATGACCGAAAAGGAAAGGCAAAGCCAGGTGGACAAGAACATCGCTTCCCTGAAAACCACGTTAAAGAAAGAAACTTACCAGGATATCCTGATCAGGCCTTTCTTTGATGCCAATAAATATTTTTGTTTTGTCACCGAAACCTATCGTGACATCAGGCTCGTAGGCGCCCCGCCCGCCTCCATCGGAAATTTCGGCAAAGACACCGACAACTGGATGTGGCCACGCCATACGGGCGACTTCTCCATGTTCCGCATCTACGCCGGCAAAGACAATAAACCGGCCCCCTATTCTCCCGACAATGTGCCCTATAAACCCAAAAAGGCGCTGACCATTTCCCTGAAGGGCATGAAGGAAGGAGACTTCACCATGGTATTCGGTTTCCCGGGCCGCACAACTGAATACCTCCATTCCGCCGCAGTGGAACAGATCATCCGGGTGAATGACCCCGCCAAGATCGGTATCAGGGCCAGGGCCCTGGGCATCCTGGACGGTTTCATGCGCAAGGATGAGCAGATCAAGATCCAATACGCCGCCAAATACGCCGGCATTGAGAACTCCTATAAGAAATGGAAGGGTGAGGTCGCAGGACTCAAATCGACCAATGCGGTAGGGAAGAAAAAAGAAAAAGAGGCCCTTTTCGAAAAGATCGTGATGGCCAAACCCGAGATGAACATGGCCTATATGGACCTGCTCAAGAAACTGGGACAAGCCTATAGCGACATCGAACCCTATGGTTATGCCCGGGATTATTACAATGAGATCATCCCCAAGATCGAATTGTTCGGCATCGCGGCCGATATGAATTCATTGCTGACCGCCTATTCAAAGGATGAGGCCAGTTATAATAAACGCAAGACCGAAGTGCTGGAAAAACTGGAAGAGACCTTCAAGGAGTATAGTCCCGTTGTGGATGAAAAAATGTTCGAGTCGCTGATGGCCCTGTATGTCAATGATCAGAAACCGGAGAATGTGTCCCCGCTTTTACTTAGCCTGTTGAAAGAAAACGGCAATTCCTTTTCACAACTTGCTCAAAACCTGTATGCAGGCAGTTCTTTCGTTTCACTGGACAAGATCAGGTCATTGCTCAACGGGTCGGCGGCCAACGCCGTTGGCGAGATCCGGAATGATGCAGCGGTCCGGTTATATGCGGATCTGCTGAAGACCTATACCAGCAGCGTTTCGCCAAAACTGAACGAAATACAATCAAATATCAACCAGTTGCAACGCACCTACATGCAGGCGCAGATGGATGTGTTCTCCGACAAGGTGTACTATCCCGATGCCAACAGTACATTGCGCATCACCTACGGCAATGTGAAGGGTTACAAGGCCCGGGATGCGGTGCAGTATGATTATTATACCTACCTCGACGGCGTGATGGAAAAATACAAACCGGGCGATTATGAATTCGATGTGCCCAAAAAGATCATTGAGCTCTATGCAAAAAAGGATTTCGGTCCGTATGGCCTGAATGGCAGGCAACCGGTTTGTTTCATCGCCGCCAATCACACTACGGGGGGCAATTCCGGAAGCCCGGCCCTGGATGCTTACGGCAACCTGGTCGGACTCAATTTCGACCGCGTATGGGAAGGCACGATGAGCGATATCAATTACGACGTGTCCATCTGCCGCAACATCATGGTAGACATCCGGTATGTACTGTTCATCATCGACAAGTTCGCTGGCGCCAGGAACCTGATCGATGAGATGAAGATCGCCAAGTAATGGGCAACAAACAATAAACAATAGACAATAAGCAATAGGCAATAGGCAATGGGCAATACCCAGGGCATCAATCAAACTGTTTGACCCATGATCGTTACTAATACGTATTTCCACTTCTACAGGCTCTCGGCCTACTATTCCATTACCATGAATGGGACTTCGGATATTTTGTGAGCCGCTCAAGCCGGCATGCCCTTAACGCGACACCGAATATTCACGAACTAAATCATTGAAACATGCAAATTGCCATACTGGGTGCAGGCATGGTAGGACGTACCATGGCCCTGGACCTAGTCAAAACCTATCCGGTCACTTCATTCGATATCAGTGAAGCGTCACTGAAAATACTGTCCAATAAGAACAGCTCGGTAAAGACCGTCAAAGCTGACCTCAGTGACTTCGGTCAATATCCTGCCCTCCTGTCTGAATTTGATTTTGTTGTCTGCGCCGTTCCGGGATTCATGGGATACCGTTCCCTGGAAGCGATCATCCGGTCGAAAAAGAATGTCGTCGACATTTCCTTCTTCCCGGAGAACGCGCTGGAACTGGATGAACTGGCCAAACAGCATGGCGTCACGGCCATTGTCGATTGCGGGGTTGCACCGGGCATGAGCAACCTCATCCTGGGTTACCACAATGAACGGATGACCATCACCGATTTCGAATGCCTGGTGGGCGGGCTTCCCAAAAAAAGGGTGAAGCCTTTCGAATATAAGGCGCCTTTCTCCCCCATGGACGTACTGGAAGAATACACCCGGCCGGCCCGTTATATCGAGAATGGTTCGATCGTCACCAAACCGGCGATGAGTGACGCAGAACTGATCGATTTCGAACCCGTTGGCACACTCGAGTCATTCAATACCGATGGTCTTCGTTCCATCCTGTTCACCATGAGCCATATTCCCAACATGAAAGAGAAGACGCTCCGCTATCCGGGACATATTAGCCTGATGAAATCGATGATCGATGCCGGCTTCTTCAGCAAGGAACCGGTGAATTACCAGGGAAGGCCGGTGATTCCCCTGGAGTTTTCTTCAAAGATCCTGTTTGATCAATGGAAACTGGGGGAAGACGAGGAGGAGTTCACCCTCATGCGCATCTCGCTCAGTGACGGCAATCAAATGATCCGGTACGAACTCTTTGATGAGAATGAAGCATCCAGTTCCACTTCTTCGATGAGCAGGACCACCGGCTATACCTGCACCGCGGCACTGAACCTGCTCATCGGCAACCTGTTCACGAAGAAAGGCGTATTCCCGCCTGAACTGGTAGGCTGTGATGAGACCTGTTTCCGTTTTATCCTGAATTACCTCGCCGAAAGAAATGTCCTGTACAAAATAACCACCCGGGCTGTAAACCCGGCCGGTTAGCGACGGGACTTTTTAACTAAAGAATTGCAATCTTTCAACCCAAAATCCATGGACAGCGGCAACACTTGCTTATTTTTGCGTCTATGATCACAACTAAAAAACTGAAGACTTATATACCGGTTCTGGTACTGGGATTGCTCAGCGCTTGCAATGGCAAGGAACCGGATAATGATCCCGGTGTTGTTCCCAAAGCGACACCGCTCATCAGTTACACCATCGTGGCCGAACATCCGCACGATACCAGCGCTTATACCCAGGGATTGCAGTATGTGAACGGCAAGATGTATGAAGGCACCGGGGATTTCGCCTCCTCTTCCATAAGGATCACAGATTTCAAGACAGGACAGGTTGAGAAGAAACACATGATGGGATCGGAAAACATTTTCGGGGAGGGGATCAATGTGTTCAAAGGTAAGATCTACCAGCTGACCTGGCAGAGTCATATCGTTTATGTTTACGATGCCGACAATATAGACAAGCCGGTAAAGACCTTTAACTGGCCTTATGAAGGCTGGGGCATCACCAATAACGGCACCGACCTGATCATCAGTGACGGCACGGCCAACCTCTACTTTGTGAATCCCGATGACTTCAAAGTGAAAAGCATACTGCAGGTGAAGGAAGATGCCGGACGGGTCGCCTACCTGAATGAACTGGAGTATATCGACGGTTATGTATACGCCAATGTTTACCAATCGGATTTCATCGTCAAGATCGATCCGTCCAGCGGTATGATCGTAGGCAAGATCGATCTTCCCGGTCTTGACCAGCAGTTCTTCAAGAACCAGATCGTTCCCGGGCGGACGGATGTTTTGAACGGCATCGCATACGACAGCGTCAGTAAAAGACTATTCATTACCGGCAAACGCTGGCCGAAATTGTTTGAGCTGAAGTTGAATTGACCCAGGTGTCAAGACGGTTCTAAACCGTCAGACACCTTACCAATATACCCCTGGTCGGTGTCCTCACCGACCGGAATATCCAGGTGTCAAGACGGTTCCAAACCGTCAGACACCTTTCCCATATGCCCCCTGGTCGGTGTCCTCACCGACCGGAATATCCAGGCGTTAAGACGGTTCCGAACCTTCAGACACCTTTTGAATGACATAGATCACCGAACTGCATTTTCTTACATCCACCATTGCCTTTAGATTAGAGATCAGCCCCCTCCAACCCGCACCAAAAATATTCCCTTTCCCGTTCTTATATTTCTCACTCAGGAGGGCTACATAAAAGCTGTCGAACCACATCGGCTTGCAGGCAACCAGTTTCATTTGATGGAGAGAGAGCAGTTTCTCCATGCTTATGGGAGAAAAATGATACAGGTGCCGGGGCACATCATAAGCGGCCCAGAATTCCTTGTATACCGACGCATCGTAGGAAGTAAAATTGGGAACGGCGATGAATAATCGGCCGTCCGGAGCCAGGAGCTTTGACAATTGATCCAGGTAGGCATGAAGTTCATGAACATGCTCCAGCACATGCCACATTGTGATGGCCTGGAACGAAGCAGGCGCGAGGTTGAATAGGGTTTCCGGAGGCAATGGTTGCAATCCATACAGATCAGCGGCTTTCTTCCTGGCCTTCAGATCAGGTTCCAAACCGGTCACTTTCCAACCGGCCTCTTGCATGGTATTCAAAAAAGCCCCGGTACCACAACCTACATCGAGCAAGGCGCCCTTTTGCATTTTTGTTTCCCGGTTCACCAGGTTCCTCTTTGAAGCCAAAGTCCGTTTTCTTACCCGGTGGTAGAGGTTATTGATGAACCCTTTGCTCGTATCACTGTGAGAGATATAATCTTCAGAAGCGTAGTACGCGCCGATCTCTTCCTGACCGGGAACATCCTGGGTGAATCTTGCGGAACATTTATCGCAATGCCATATAACGAAATCCGATTGCGATACGGTATGGTCCTTCGCGGTAAGCTGGGGCCGGATGCTGGTACTATGACAAATGGGACAAGCGGTATAATGGACCATGGTAGAATTCGGTTGCGTTAAATACTCATGGCATTCCCCACATGCGGGAAAGGTATACCATAATAATAATAGGCGATAACAGCCATCCCCGCCAGGGCCAGAACAAGGGCCCATATCCACCAGCGTTCTCTGGCTACCGGTTTTTCACTGAAGTATTCGGCCATGACCACATTGGTGGTTTCCTTATCGCCAACCAGGATCTGGTGCGTGGCCTCGGGATGGATCACCCGGTTGGCCGTAACGGGTTGATCATATTCGGCAGGCAATGCTTCCGGTTGAAATCGGGTATTACCGGACTCATCTGTTTGAAAGACCCCCACTCCTTTCCAGGGAGCCAATCCGTTATCGGAGGCCATGGTTTTGATCCTCTGGCAGAATGCCTGGTATCTTTCCCCGGCTGAATCAACGGATGAGCCTGATCTGCGGGCGAGGTATTCAACCAGTTCGGAAGTATCCGTTTCGTTGCCGGAGAACTGAATGACCGGTGTCGGCGGATAGATCAGTTTATTGCTGAAATCGGTGATGGAGGCCGATGGATTGATGCTAAGCGTACCCAGTCCGGTCAATGGACATTTTTTTTTCAGAAAAAGATAAGAGGCAATGAGTTGTTCCATCGATCAGGTTGATTCAGCAGCTTTGGCCGGGTGAGCAAAGATAGTCCGTTGAAGGGTGCGACGCAACGATGCCCAATAGAAATTTTACCGCCGGGACAAAAAAATACCGACCGGATCGCTCCAGTCGGCATGTTTGTGCTTGTTGTACCTAGAGATCGTTGATCCTGTCCATTGCCAGAGAGCAGGAAATATTTTAAAAATTAACTTTAACGCCACCCAGCAGGTTCAGTCCGTATACCGGGTAATTGTGCCAACGTTCGTATTTGTTGTTGAGGATATTGTTCACATCGATCCAGGCGCTGAAGGTTTTATTGATCTTGAATTCGGCGCCTGCGCTGAGGTCTGCCCCCGGTTTGAACAAGGAGGCCTTATTCCCCTTCTCCAGGTAATACCCGCCTCCAAAGGCATAGAAATCAGCCTTCAGTAAAATTTGTTTCATGGCCCACCAGCGGAGTGAGGCATTGAATTCAAGCGGGATGGTATTCCAGGCCCGGGCGTTGTTCTTCATCAGCGTATATCCATTCAGGGTGATCCCCGCGGTGGCCGTGAATTTTTCCTGGCTGATATAGCTGATATCGCCATGGACCCTCAGGTTGTTCACCCGGCTTTCATTGCTGATGACAAAGGCCTTGTTATCAGTGGCCGTATCGTTGATGAGGAAGGGCAGGTTCTTGTAATTGACCAGTCCCACTTTGGCATTCAGGTTGAAATGCTTGGCCAGGGTGGCTTTAATGCCACCATAATACTCCGTCTCTGAAGTATTGAGCTGACTGGTCACCGGGGCCAGGTAAGGATTGATCGCCGACAAATTGCGGAACGTATTCTTGGTCACCCGGCCAACCCATCCCGCCTGGAACATGAAAACATTTTCCTTGATGCGGGCCTCCGCATATACATTCGGCAACCAGATGAACTTGCCGTTGTCCCAGGTGGGGATGATCCCGCCATTGACACTCAGTGTCGGAGTGGAAAAGACCAGTGAAGGCGCGACCTGGATCACGGTATTGCTGAAGTTGACATTACCAGGGCTCAAATTCTTCGTGGCATAGGATGTGAAATCGGCCCTTGCTTCCGCATTAAAAGCGAAGGCCTCGCCGAAACTTTTCGAAACCGGGGCGGTTACGACTACCGAGGTCTCCGACAGTTTATTTCGCAGGTTGAACTGGCTGATCTGTATATGCGGATCATAACGGATGCCGTATTCACCGATCACCGTGTTGCGCAATCCGGCGCTGACGGAGAGATCGGTGTATTGCTGACGAACGCTGTCCTTGGTGTAATTGTGCAGGGTATGGTCATAGCCATAGAGATTGTAGTTATGCAGCCTGGCTTCAATGCCTCCGTAGAATTCATTCTTCGCGCCGAAATAACTGCCCGCCGCCCTGAGGTTGACCTGGGTATAATCCTGGTATTTGATCTTGCCTTTTGATGAGATATAAGAACCATAGGCATTGAGCAGACTTTTCTTACCATCGCCGATACTCAGACCGAAACCAAGATAAGGCGTCGTCAGATTACCGAAACCGGCTTTGACGAAAATCCGCGAGCCCAGGTAAAGATTGGTATCCTGCTCCAGGTCGATCGCCTGTGATGCAACAGGCTGATAAGCGTAAAAAAGATTCTGAGCTGGCACTTTATACATCAGGTCGGGCTGCGTGGTATCCGGGTTAGCCGGCGAAGCCGAAAAATTGATCTTGACCGCATTGCGCAATACCGGCTTATAGGAAGAAGTGATATCAATCGTCGTTGTCTTCTTAAGGGTGTCTTTTTGCGCAAATCCGCTTTGGGGCAGGATGCAATAAGCAAACGACAACAGGCAAACACCTGCAATAACCCTGTATTTCCTGTTCATCGGGAATTCGTATTTTCTCTTGTACTTCATGCTGAATTTTTAATTTGAAAATTCTCAATTGACCTTCGAGGTCGCTTTCTCTTCTTCGATCGCCCGATCCAGTTTTTGCTGGGCTTCAGTCTTCAGTTCAGGGATCACCGCGTTGCGGGCCACACTTTCATACGTGGCCTTGGCATTGAAATAATCCTTCTGCTGCATGAAGATGTCGCCCAACAGGATATAGCTTTTGGTCACCCAATTATCGTAAGACCCGGTTTCCTTGATCACGGAGAGCGCGGTTTTTTCAGCGGCGGAAAGGTTGTTCAGTTCAAACTGACACCGGGCCATTTCATAACGGGCCTCTGCTCCCCAGGCCGTTTTATTGATGGCGGCGCAGGACCTGAAAGCGGCGATCGCTTCCGTACAATTGTTATTCACCTGCTGCGATTTGCCCAATACCAGGAAAGCAATCGACCGGTCGTCGGTGCTGATCCCCTTCTTGGTGAGCAGGGTCCTGGCCGCTTCGTTGGCCTGGGCATAATCTTTCAGCTGATAGAAACAGCGCACCAGTCCGCGAAGGGCTTCCAACTGGTTGTCCTGGCTGACAGACCCGCTGAGCAGCGACTGAAAATATTTTTTCGCATTGGCATAATCCTTCTGTTCAAAATAACAGATCCTGGCGGCTTCCATGGTCGCCCTTTCAAAATACCGGTTCAGGCCCCTGGCATTCACATAATCATATCCAGACAAGGCATTGGGATAATCCTTCGCCTTGTTATAGCATTCGGCCATAAAGAAGTGGGCTTCCAGTAAACGGGCTCCGTCCGGGAACCGGTTGATGTAATTGCCGAAGCCGGCGATCGCCGCGGTGCAGTCATTGGCCGCGTATTTTAATTCAGCGGAGATATAGGTGAGGGAATCAGCTTCTGAGACGGAGATGTTCTTCCCGTTCTGACGCATGAGTTCAACATAATCATTGGGCCTGCCCTCTTCCACGTAGATATTCTTCATATTCTCCAGGGCCTCATCCGCTTCAGCCGACTGCGGAAAGAGTTTGATCAGTGACTGGTAATATTTCAGCGCTTCCGCATTGCGGTTGGTATTATAATAACAAAGTCCCAGTTTAAGATAAGCCGAAGCTTTTAAACCGCCTCCATCGGACAGGCCGAGGATATTGTTGAGGAAAGGAATCGCCTCATTGAATTTCTCTTCGGCCATATAGGTATTGGCGATCTCCATGGTCACATCAGGCACCATGCTGCTTTTCGGATATTGCCTGACCAGGCTGTTGAGTATCCTGATCTTCTCGTCCGCGCTCTTGATGCCGGCGATCATGGCTTTTTGAAACAAGGCGTAATCACTTTGAGGCAGGGCATTGTTAAGGACATTGTCGTACATGTTGCCGGCCCTGGCGAAATCGCGGTTCATGAAATAACAGTCGGCGCTCCTGACATAGGCGTCCTGGTCCATTGCAGACGAAGTAGGGGTAACGGATCGCGTGATCTGCTCAAAGAATCCCAGCGCCTTTGCATAATGTTCTTTTTGCAGCCAGCTGTAACCGAGATTGTATTTAGCGGCCATGGGGGTGGCCTCACCCAATGCAGGCATATTGGCCTGAAGGAAGGCGGTCAGGTACCGTATGGCGGCGTCATATTCTTTCTGGCGGTAAGCGATCTCCCCTTTCCAGAATGTACCGTAGGGCGTAACCGGTGAAGCCGGCAGCAAGAGCAATTTGTTCAGCAATTCATCCGCCCGACTGAGTTGCTGGTCATTGATCAGTTCCACCGCCCTTCCGTAAAGTATGCGGGGATAGATGGCCTGCATGGCCGGTGTGGGTTTGCTGAATGACTCGTATAATTGCAGCGCATCAGCGAAGTTGCTGGTATTGGCGAGCAGGCTGACGAGGATCTCTTTAGCCTCCGTATCGTATTCGCTGCCGGGATAATCCGACAAGTATTTTTTCATCTCACTGAGTGCGATATCCTGGAAACCCAGTTCATAGGATAATTTGGCGTAGGTAAAGCGGGAAACCTGTTGCTGCTTCTTATTGGAATTGTTATAAGCGCAAAACTGAAAAGCGTTCCGGGCATTGGCCTTCTGGTTGGTCCGCAGGTAGCAGTCGCCCAGCAGGTACATGCTGTTCTGCCCCATGGAATCGGTCTCATTGCTCAATTGTTTGAAACCTTCAATGGCCTTGTTCAGCTGTTCCGCTTCATAATAACAATAGCTCAGTTCATATAAGACCTCCTTGCTCACTTTTTCGGAGCCGTTCACGTATTCTTCGAGCCGGGGCAACGCTTTCGCGTAGTTCTTCTTCTCAAAATGCAATTGACCCACCAGGAGGTTAAGCTGTTTCCGGTTCAGCAGGTCCTCCCCCCTCGCCAAAACGGTTTCCCCGTAACGCAGTGCCTCGTCCTTCTTACCCTGGAAATAATAGATCTCGGCGATATAATAAGGCACCACTTCCTTGTATTCCTCCTGGGTAGCCGCCAGTTTGAGCGCCCTTAAAGCTTCGGCATACTCCCGGTCGGAAAAACAGAGATACCCGTAATAATAGTTGGCGGGATAGAAGTATTTGCTGTCGTCGAGCTGGGCGATCTCACTGAATAGCGGTTTGGCCAGTTGATATTGTTTCAGGCTGAAGTAGGAATAGGCTTTTTCAAATTTCGCATCCGCCACCTGCTCGTTACTGAGATTCTCAATACCGGCCCGCTCGTAATAATCGATGGCGCTGCTGAAATCCTCTTTGCTGAAATAATACCGGGCCAGGTGATAACTCAGTAATTGGCGCCGGGGCTCATTGGCCACTACATGGATATAATGGCGGGCATCTGTTTCAGCGACCGGCAATTTCAATTTCAACTGGCAAGCGATGAAAAAATAGTCGATGTCCTCATTGAGATAGGCATGGTCGCTGGCAGTTGACGCGGGATAGGTTTCCCGTAGAGAACTCAGTAAGGGATAAGCCAGTGCGTATTGTTCCTGAACGAACAGGTCTTTGGCCTCTTTGAATTTGCGTTCGTTATCCGTGACAGGTTGTGTGGGCTGAGAGAAAACAGGCCCGCAGAAAAATAAAACCAGGAGGACTGTGGTGATTCTTTTGCTGTTCATCTTGAATTTGGCTTTCATGTTTAGGGGTCTGTACTTGCGTTATGCCTTTCTATGCAAACACCGTTCCAAACCGATTGTGCATAAGTGGATATCCGCTGTAAACAAAACGAATGTATTTTTACAATGCTGTTAATAAAATGATAAAGAAATTGTAAACACCTACGAATGAAAAAGATCTTTTCCGCAAAGTATTCGGCAGGAGCCTTCAATGCAGCTATGCTGCTGTTGCGTCTTGGGGTTGGTATCATGATGATGGAACATGGCTACCAGAAGCTCGTGCATTTTGGAGAGTACCAGCAAAAGTTTATGAATTTTTTAGGATTAGGAAGTACCTTTTCCCTGGCCCTCGTGGTATTCGCGGAGTTCTTTTGTTCCCTGTTCCTCATCCTGGGTCTTTTCACCCGGCTGGCGGCGATCCCGCTGATCGTCGTTTGTTGCGTGATCATTTTCAAGGTGAATCACGGGCAGTTTTTCGGCGACGCTGAAACCGCGGTCATCTACCTGTCGGCTTATCTTGCCCTTTTACTGGTTGGACCCGGAAGGGTGAGTGTGGACAGTATGATCGGGAAGTGATGAATTGGCAGTTGGCAGTAGGCAGTTTGCAGATGAAGAGTATGATTATTTATAACAGTATTATGCCTGACGATTAATGTCATTGAAAGAGATCACTTTCTTATAATCAAATTATCTTTTCCCCAAACGACGTATGTTCATCACCGAAACACAGATCAGGATCCATTATGCGCTCACCGACCAGATGGGAGTGGTCTATCATGGCCATTACGCCCAATTCTATGAGATCGCCCGGTCTGAAGCGATCCGCCAGATCGGTTATACCTACAAGGATATCGAAGCAATGGGCATCATCATGCCGGTGATCGACATACACAGCCGTTTCCTGCGACCGGCGAAGTACGACGACCTGATCACCGTGAAGACCATTTTAAAGGAATTGCCCACACACCACAAGATCGTATTTCATCACGAGATCTATAACGAACAGGACGAATTGCTGAACACCGGTGATATCACGCTTTACTTCATGGATGCGAAAAGCATGAAGCGCTGCGACATGCCGGATGCGCTGAAGGAAAAATTAGCGGGCTATTTTTAAGTGGAAAATGAAAAATGGAAAATGGATAATGTATTAAAGAAGTTTATCCCTGCTGCTTTCAGACAGTAATAAACCGATTTGAACACCACATAAAAAAATTTCCATTATCCATTAACCGTTCTCATCAGGCCCGGTTGTGATCTGGTCTCCAGTTTTGGATCGCGGCCTTGATATCCTTGGCAGACATACTTTGATCAGCTGCCTTTGCAGCCAATGCCACAAATTCATCATCGGATGCGAATCGAAGGGCGATGATCTGTCCCATCCTTAAACGGTTATCCAATAACTTGCCCGTCATGGCGAAATGCCGGAGGTTCTCTTCCGCACGGATCGCCCTGTCTTGCGCCCTCAAGGCAAAAGCACGGCTGTACCACCAAACGAGAAGAAGTACAAAACTGACCAGGCAGATCAGCGAAGCGCTGTACAGGCCTTCTTTCTTGCAACAGGCTTCAGACAAATTGATCCCTGACCCGATCAACAAGGCCAGGATGGCCGTTGATGCGAGGAAATGATACCCGGGAACATACCTGGAATGATTCTTTGCATTTTGTTCTGCCATAAGATTGTTTTTTAAGTTAGGGGTTGAAATTACTTTAAAATATCCAGCAGTTTCCATATTTTTTCCCTTGCCGTGGCCGGACTCCCGTCAAAATTATTGACGATGAATGAAAAACTGTATTCGGTTCCCGACCTGCTTTTGACATACCCGGTATAGCTTCTCACCCCACCGATATATCCGTCCTTCATTTTCATACCGTTCGTTTCCGGAAGTGCATGATAAAAAGAGGGAAACCAGCTCTGCTGACGGGCATATTGCAAGACAGAGACCAGCGCCTCTGTGGTTACCCGGTTGGCAGGCGACAGTCCGCTTCCATCGAGCATCTTCAAAGCAGAAGGTTCTATTCCACGGGCAGCCCAAAAATCCCGGATCAGGGAAAGACCGGAATCCGTTGCGCCGAATTTCTTCTTTTCATAAGCGATCGTCTTTACCAGGGCTTCCCCATACAGATTGACGCTTTTTTTCAGAAACCAATAATTGATACTGTCCAGTTGCGGTGATGTTATTTCGGTCAGTTTAATGGGCTGATAGCTCAGTTTCTCCTTATTCATCACCATATAGGCGCTGGTCTTCACCCGGCCATATACGGCGATGCGGCTGCTATCGATGATATTGCCCAATTCAGTCGCGAAGACGTTGGCCGCATTGGGCATGGAACCCGAAATGGTGAATGTTTCTTTTCCCGCCGGCACGGTGCCCCGGACATAAGCGATGAACCCATCCTCGGGCAGATAGATGATCGATTGATCGCCGCTGCCCACCGCTCCCGTCCTCAATTCATTGACGAGGCTGAAGATGAGCAATTTCGGGTCCGTTGTCGTGATCTCCACCGAATCCCCCGGTTTTTTACCGGGACGCAGGATCATGTCATACTGGTTCTCGTGCCAGTTCAGTCCACGGGCCCCGGCTCCGTAATAGTTTCCGATATCATCCCAGGTCCAGCCTTTGGGTGTTGACTGGCTCTCCCATTTGGAATCATCAATGATGATATTGCCGTTGATCGTATCGATCCCGGCCTTTCGCAAAGTACCGATGAAAAACTCTTCAAACGGTCCGATACCCGTATGGGTCCATCGCCAGCTGCCCAGCGTGGGGTCGCCCGATGCGATGATATAGAGATTGCCATACAGGTTCTTATTCTCGATCTTGCCATCATAAGCCAGCGTGGTCCTGTACCGGTAATCCTTTCCCAGTAGTTCAAAAGCGCTCACACTGGTGATCACCTTTTGGCAACTGGCCGGGGCCAGGCCTGTTTGGGGGTTCTTTTCAAATACCGGCTTGCCTGTTTTCGATTCCACCACAGAGAACCCGATCGTCGCGTGTTTGAACTGGGCGTCCTTTTCCAATGCATTGACCGCCGTATTGAGCCGGGCTTCCAGGCTCTGGGAAGCAGCGGCAAATCCAACCAGGGATACAAGGATCAAACTAACTATTTTCCGGTGTTTCATGTGTTGACTTATCTTGCATTAAAATTAGGGTTTTAAACTTCAACATGACACAGGCCAGCATAATAACCATCGGGGATGAATTACTGATCGGACAAGTGGTGGACACCAACAGCGCCTGGATGGCGCAGGAACTCAATAAAGCGGGCATCCGGGTGACGCGGCGGGTTGCGGTGGGTGATGTTTGGGAGGAGATCTGGCAGGCGCTGGATGAAGAACAGAAACACGCCGATATCCTTTTGATCACCGGAGGCCTGGGACCCACATCGGATGACATTACCAAACCCTTATTATGTAAATACTTTAACGGGAAACTGGTGGTGGATGAAGAAGCCCGGAAGAATGTGCTGGATATCTTCACCCGCCTGAACCGGCCCCTCATCGAAAGGAACCTCTTGCAGGCCGAAGTGCCCGACAATTGCACCGTGATCCAGAATACCCGGGGTACGGCTCCGGGTATGTGGTTTGAAAAAGAGGGTAAGGTATTCGTGAGTATGCCCGGCGTACCCCATGAAATGAAAGGGATGATGGAATCGCATGTGATACCCGCACTTCAACAGAAATTCCATTTCCCGTTCATCGTTCACCGGACCTTGCTGACCGCCGGCGTGGGTGAGAGTTTCCTGGCCGAAAGGATCAGGGATTTTGAATCCGCATTGCCCCCTGAAGTAAAACTCGCCTACCTGCCCAATTATGGCATGGTCCGTTTGCGTTTATCCGCATCCGGCCGGGAAAAAGAAACGATCGAAAAAAAGGTCGCTGATCTATTCGAAACCCTGCAAGGCCTGGTCAGGGAATACCTGGTGACCAATGAAGATGAACCGCTGGAAAAAGTGGTCGGGAAATTGTTGCTCGGCAAGGGCAAGACGATGTGCACCGCGGAGAGCTGCACAGGCGGATACATCGCCCACCTGCTGACCAGTATTCCGGGCTCATCCGCTTTTTACGACGGAAGCGTGGTCAGCTATTCTTACCAGGCCAAAGAGGACCTGCTCCAGGTGGAACATTCCGTCCTGGAATCAAAAGGAGCCGTCAGTGAGGAAGTGGTGATCCAGATGGCGAAGGGCGCATTGAAGAACATCGGTTCTGATTATGTGATCGCGATCTCGGGCATCATGGGACCTGAAGGAGGCATGCCCGACAAGCCCGTAGGCACGGTTTGGGTGGCGGTGGGTGATGAGAACAGCCTGGTCACGAAGAAATTCTCCTTCCGGTTCGACCGGATGCGGAACATACAACTGACGGCCGTCAATGCGCTGAATACATTGCGGGTTTTCATCCGTTCGGAAGGCCAGTAGAGTTTTCAGCTATTAAACGGAAATAATTACCTTTGGACCTCGAACATCGATTGCTATTCTGCCGCCATATGTACCACAGTACAAGGGAGTGACACAACGATGATGACATGAAATACCGAAGTCCGAAACAAATCGTTTAAACCAAATCAAAATATTCCCGCATCATGAGTTTAGTTGACCTGGTAATGCCAAAACTCGGAGAAAGCATCATGGAAGCCACCATTTTAAAATGGCATAAGAAACCCGGTGATGCGATCAGGCAGGATGAGACCGTGCTGGACATCGCCACGGATAAAGTGGACAGTGAAGTGCCTTCAACGACCGAAGGTGTTTTGGAATCCGTTTTATATAAAGAGAATGACGTAGTACCCATCGGTGCTGTTATCGCCCGGATCAGGGTCGGCTCCAACGCAGCCGTATCCAATACACAACCCGCCGCTCCGGTCGCTGCTCCGCAATATGAAGAAGCGAAACTGGTGGAGGAGATCCCATTTCAGCCAGCATCCGGTTCGCAGCCGGCAGCTGGCAGCCAGCAAACAGCAATGGCTAAAATGCGGTTTTATTCCCCCCTGGTCCTGAATATCGCCCAACAGGAAGGCATCAGCATGACTGAGCTGGAGAATATCCCCGGCACGGGCCAGGACGGCAGGGTAAGCAAGAAGGATATCCTGGCTTATGTCGCGAATAAAGCGGTCAGTCCGCAGCCTGCAGTGATCAATCAACCGGTTCAACCGGTTACTGAAAGCGAAATCCCTGACAACCAGGTTGCCGTAGCTAATGGCCAGCAGCTCATGGCTACCAGCTACCCCGGTAATGTGGAGATCATTGAAATGGACCGCATGCGTAAGATGATCGCCAAGCATATGGTGGATAGCCGTCGTACCAGCGCGCATGTCACCAGTTTCGCGGAATGCGATGTGACCAACCTGGTGATCTGGAGGGAGAAAATGAAAAAAGAATTTGAAAAAAGGGAGAACGAAAAGATCACTTATACCCCGCTCTTCATCGAAGCCATCGTAAAATGCATCAAACGCTACCCCTGGCTCAGCAGTTCGGTAGAAGGCGACAAGATCATCGTGAAGAAAGACCTGAACATCGGTATGGCCACGGCATTGCCGAATGGCAACCTCATTGTTCCCGTCATCAAGAATGCGGATCAGCTCAACCTGGTTGGGCTCACCAAACAAGTGAACAACCTGGCCAATGCCGCCCGTACCGGGAAACTCAAACCCGACGACACTGCCGGAGGTACGTTCACGCTAACGAATGTGGGGACATTCGGCAGTATCATGGGCACACCCATCATCAACCAGCCGCAGGTGGCCATCATGGCCGTCGGTGCGATCAAGAAAAGGCCCATGGTGATCGAAACACCCCAGGGAGACAGCATCGCCATCCGGCATATGATGTATATCTCTCTCAGTTACGACCACCGCATCATCGACGGAGGCCTTGGATCCACTTTCCTGAATGCCGTTTCGAAAGAACTGGAAAATTTTGATGTGAACCGGAGTATATGAATAATGAAAAATTGAAAATGGAAAATGAATAATGTTTTCGACTCGTTGAAGCCTGTATATTAATGGCACTTTCAACAAATCGCTTTATCAATGCAGTAACTAAATTATCCATTTTCAATTTTTCATTTATAATTATCCATTTTTCATTCCCCCACCTTCAGCCCCCAATCAATTCCCTTTTGCGTAGCCGGCAACCCGTCCTTGATCCATTTGGCCGGTTTGGCATCTTTCAGGTAATAATCGAAGAACTGCCCCAGTCTGACCGAAAGGTCTTTCCGGTTCTTCCGCTCCACCAGGTTATGGTCTTCGCCATTGTATTGCAAAAGCCAGACCTTCTTGCCCAAACGACGCAACGCGGTGAAGTATTCAATGCCCTGGTACCAGGGAACAGCGCCATCGGCATCATTGTGCATCATGAGCAAGGGCGTATTCACTTTATCGGCTGAGAATAAGGGTGAGTTCTTCAGGTAGAGGTCCTGCCGCTGCCATAACGTGGCGCCGATCCGGCTTTGCGTATGTTCATACTGGAACTGGCGGTTGAGGCCGGTTCCCCAGCGGATTCCACCATAAGCGCTGGTCATATTCGCAACCGGCGCACCGGCACCGGCGGCCCTGAACATATTGGTCCGGGTGATGAGGTAAGCTACCTGGTAACCTCCCCAGCTCTGGCCCTGAATGGCCATACGTGAACCGTCTACCCAGGGCATCGTAGCCAGGTATTTGGCCGCGCTGACCACACTGTTGTATGCGCTCTGGCCGGGCTCCCCCTTGGTATAATAAATATTGGGATCGAAGACCAGGTAGCCGTTACTGACAAAATAGGGAATATTCACCGTGGAAGCGCTTGGCGCCGGAGTACGGTAGCTGTACAATCCGTCCGCATCCCGCTCATAGAAATAAAAGATGACCGGGTATTTTTTCGCCGGATCGAAGTTCTCGGGCTTGAATAAAAGCCCTTCACTCATCTTGCCGTCGAACATTTTCCATTTCACCAGTTCCGCACTCAGCCAGTTGTAATCCTTTTGCTGGCTGGAGATATCGGTAAGTTGGCTGAGATTCTTCAGATCAGCCGTAGTGAACAATTCACTTTGGCTGATATTGCCTCTTTGCACAAGGTATTGCTCGGCCTGCTTTGCTTTGACCGGATTACTAAAAGTATAAGGACCATTGGCCAGAAGAACGGGATCCGAAACTTCATTGATCTTCTTCAAACAGAAACCTCCGAATTTGGTGGATTTATTGAAAGTCCGCAACAAAACGGTTTCATTGGGATCTATAAAACGTTTTTCAGGATCGAGGCGAACATAATTATATTTTATTTTATTTTTTCTGCCCGAACCATTGGTGATGTTTTTGGGTTCTTCATTGGACAATGGACTCACCTGCCAGATATCAAACTCATCATTCAGCAGAAAATAACGATCATCAGTTGTCCACCCCGTGATCCCTTCCGGAGATGGATAGTCGGGTACATCGTTCTCTGTATCGTACAAGGCTTGCTTTATTCTTTCAGACACATTCCGGGTGATGGACGTAGCCATTTCATAGGTGAAATACTGTTTTTGTATGGGATCGTACCAATACACGAATTTGCCTTTAGGAGATGCATCAAAATTAGCCAGTACATTGGCCAATACAGTCTTGCGCTTCCCGTCCAGTGTACTGATCGAATAAGCGGTTGTTTTTGTGCGTCCAGACCACTGGGCCTCTACCCTGTTGCCCTTATTGGATACAGCCAGGACCCAGTCGGCATTTCCTTCATCCACCAGGGTCACCCGTTCGGCATCATCGGCGCCCAGTTGAACCAGGGATTGACCTCCGGGTTTCATCACGGCTAAATAACTGCGCTTGATCTCGTTATCGATCTGTTTCAATTGCTGGGGTTGCAGGTAATCGTCCTGGTAATGCCAGACATCGAGACGGGCCAGTTCAAAATCCACCAAGGTGGTATCCTTGGGTGGCCGGATGGGGGCGACACCCAGGAATATCTTCTGCCCGTCCTTACTGAAACGCAAAGCCGCATTTTCGCTGACTGTGTAATTCAGTCTCATGCCGGAAGTGTACCGGTCCGCCATCAGCAGGGCGCTGTCCTGCTGGGGGGTATAGTACCAGAGCTTATAAAATTTCTGCAGGGCTTTGGAACTGCTGTCCCTCTCAGCTACGAAAATGAGTTGCCGGCCCTCTTCATCGAAGGCGAAATTCTTTCCGTCGTTGATCGTTTTCAGCACCGTATCCACTTTGCCGGCCTGCAGGTCATAGGCCAGTACACTGCCCTTGCTGTTGCTGTCTTTGCTGTTCTTGCTTGTTTCTATGACCAGCCGGGTGCCTTTTTTGTCAAAATAATATTCGCTCACCAGTTTGAAGGTCTTTTCCTTGTTATCGAGCAGGTTTCTCACCACCAGGTCCGTTCCGTCACTGGCGCCGCCCGCGGCCGGGTCGTCGCCTTCAGCGTCGGCAGCCAACGCTGAAAGCCAGGTATAATCATCATCTTTCTTACTCAATATCTCATTTGCCGCTTTTTGGGCCACGATGATCATTTCTTCCTTGCTGATCTTTCCTTTCACCGAATCAATGGAGCGCCTGATGATGGAATCGGCCAGTTTCACCAACATATCCTTCTTCACTTTAATGGAATCATACACGGCGGTCTTCCCTTTCTTCGACGTATCCGGGAGCGGTTTTTCCATCTGATAGGCGATCCACCCGGCTCCTTTTTCCGGAGCCTTGAAAGCCTTCACCCGGGCGATCTTCACCACATCCTCTTTCCCCAGTTCCAAAATGGCCAGGGAATCCTTGGGCATGTCATCCGCTTTTTTCTTTTTGATCTTCGCCTGGCGGGTATCCTGGTAGAAGGGTTTGATGCGGCAGACGACGAAACGACTGTCTTCGGTGATGACCGCATTGTATCCGCGGTCGATCACTTTTTTATACCCCGCTGTATTCTGGATCACCAGGCTGCCGTCCCCTTCCTGGGGATTGATGGCATAAACGATGTATTTACCGTCGTTGCTGATCAGTCTTTCCCCCAGACTTTTCCATCCGTCATAAACGGAATGATCGAGCGGTTTTTTCACCTGAGCGGAAAGGATTGTGCAGACCAGCAATAAGGGAAACAAAATGGCCTTCTTCATAAGCGAATAATTGATTTAATGATTTGTTTGAAAATGCGTTTTGAAAAATCGAAACTGGCTTGGTCAGTCTTCATCTAAAAAACCCCAGTCCTGCCGCAGCTGGTTCAATTTCTCCCCCTCCAATTTCACCGAATTATAATGACCGGCCAAATTTTTTTGTCGGAAAGCTTCATATAAAGTGACGGCACAGGCCACCGAAATATTCAGTGAACGGATGATCCCCACCTGGGGGATGATGAAATTCCCGTCGGCCAGTCCGATGATCTCGTCACTCACCCCGCTGTGTTCATTGCCAAAGACAAGGGCCACCGGTTCGGTGAGGTTCAGTTCGTGCAGGCCAACCGCATCGGTACTCAAATGGGTGGTATAGATCTTTTTGAAGCGCTTCCGCAGCTCGGCAAAACATTCCCCCGCATCGGTGAACTGATGGATGCTCAGCCATTTGGCGGCGCTGGAAGAACTTTTAGCCCCCCATTTCTTATGCGGGGGGATCTTCGTATTGAGTATATAGATATCCTGGATCCCCACGGCATCACAGGTGCGCATCACCGCGGAGATATTATGCGGATCGAAGACATTTTCCAGCACAACCGTAAGGTCGGGCTGGCGTTTGCAAAGTACCTGGGTCAGTCGGTCATGCCTTTCGGGGGTCATAGCAGTGCTGTTGGAAAATAAGGCGATAAAAATAAGGAATAAGGAAGACCCTTTGATTTATTTTATTTGATAAATTTGTGCATTGTTCCATTCGGGATGTAGCGCAGCCCGGTAGCGCGCTTCGTTCGGGACGAAGAGGCCGCTGGTTCGAATCCAGTCATCCCGACCATATTCTTTATGTTGTTCTGACCAAATAGGCCGTCCCGTTTCGGATCGGGATCATCCCGACTTTTTACCACAAAGCCGCACAAAGAAGACACCAAGTTCATAAAGATTCTCTGTGAACTTTGCGCCTTTTTTGAGTACCTATGTTGTAAGAATTTTTGTGGGTGGCATAAACCATCAAAGACAAAAAGATCAGGGACGGTGCTCCTTCAGATATTTGATAAATGCTTCAGCGAAAGCCTTATCGGGCAGAATAAGATTTGTCATATCAATTGTTCCCTCGTCCGTTTGTTTAAATACCTCTATCTCATATTCTTTTTCAAATAACTTGCCTTTGACAGCATATAATGGAACTTCGATGCATTTTTCATTGGCTTTGGTTTTCCATAAACTACTTTCAAGAAAATATGTTTTTCTTTCAAAATCTATATTACTCAATGGAATCACAGTGGTATAAAGATTCGTTCCGGCAAACCAAAGGCTATCATTGCGGAGAAAATATTTTAAGGAACTATTGCGGCCTCCACCCATATAGAATTCAAAATCCACATCACGCTTGTTTGCAAAAATTTTTTCGAGCTTTGCCCTATTCTCATCCGGTGGTGCTGACTGACACCGGGCAGATGCGAGAAAAGACAAACAAATGATCAACAGGTAAAATAATTTCATGATTATTTTTCTTTAAAAATAGTCATTATAACCCAAGAACCATTCGACATCCTTAATGCAGAAGGGTCGATCTGGCAGTACTTGTAGTACTTCCAAACGAATTCAGCACCTTTACTATGCAAAATTTCCAGCAACCCCAATTCGGTATCCAGGGATGTCCTCATAAGGAGATCGGGAGTTGTTGAGGTTCTTTTTAAATTTTACAATGCATTAGCTATTAATTACGTGAATAAAATGTCTATATTAGTACAAGGCCGCTGGTTCGAATCCGATCATCCCGACAAAATAAATTAGTTCTTACTAAAAGGATCTGGCCCCGAACAACGGGATAAATGGTTCGAGACGAGGGGGTCGTCCCATTTGGTATCGGGATCATCCCGGCTGAAAATGACAAATGGGGTTCATAGTCCATTTGTCCTTTTATATTTGTACGTCATATTATTTAAAGCCTTTTTTTTGAATCCATTCGTTCTTTTACTCACTCCCCCGTTCACCCAGCTGAATACCCCCTACCCGGCCACCGCCTACCTGAAAGGATTTTTCAACACAAAAGGCATTCCTTCTTACCAATCCGACCTGGGCATAGAAGTGATCTGCGCCATCTTCTCTAAAAAGGGCCTGGAGGAAGTCTTTGCCCGGGTGAATGACCTTGAAACCGATCCTTCGGCGAATGCGGCCAGGATCATCGCTCTCCGGGATGATTATATCCACACGATCGATGAAGTGATCCGTTTCCTCCAGGGACATGACCACACCCTCGCCCACCTCATCAGCAAAAGGGGTTATCTGCCCGAGGCGGAAAGATTCGCCCAACTGGACGATCTGAAATGGGCTTTCGGCAGCATGGGTACCCAGGATAAGGCCAAGCACCTGGCCACCCTATACCTCGAAGACCTCAGTGACCTGATCAAGGAATGCGTGGACGAGCATTTCGGTTTCAGCCGTTATGCCGAAAGACTTGGACGTTCGGCCAACAGCTTCGACGAACTATATGCCGCCTTGCAGAAAGAGTTCACTTATACCGATCATATTCTGATCAATATCTTACAGGCCAAAATTGAAACCCTGCAGCCCAGACTGGTGGCCATTTCCGTTCCCTTCCCGGGAAATTTATACACCGCACTTCGTTGCGGCCAGTGGATCCGCCGGCATTATCCCACGGTCAAAGTGGTCATGGGTGGAGGATTCGCCAATACGGAACTGCGTTCATTATCCGATGAACGGGTCTTTGAATTCGTCGATTTCATTACCCTGGACGACGGAGAAGCCCCGCTGGAAACCTTGATTCAACACCTGGAAGGAAAGAAAACGGTTGATGAACTGAAAAGGACCTTTACCCTGAAAGAGGGCCGGGTGGTCTATATCAACAACCCAAAGGGCCCAGAATACAAACAGGGCGAACTGGGCACCCCCGATTACAGCGACCTTTTACTCGATACATACATCTCTGCCATCGAGGTCATCAACCCGATGCACAGCCTGTGGAGCGACGGGCGCTGGAACAAACTCACCATGGCCCATGGTTGCTATTGGGGCAAGTGCACTTTCTGCGACATCTCACTCGATTATATCCGTTCCTACGAACCCCTCACTGCGGCATTGCTCTGCGATCGCATGGAGGAAATGATCGCCCAGACCGGCGAACGGGGATTCCACTTTGTGGATGAAGCCGCACCGCCCGCCCTGATGCGGGCACTGGCCCTGGAGATCATCCGACGCAAACTGGTGGTCAGCTGGTGGGCCAATATACGCTTCGAAAAGAGCTTTACCCGCGACCTCTGCCTCTTGCTGAAAGCATCGGGTTGCATCGCGGTTTCGGGCGGACTGGAAGTGGCCTCCGACCGGCTGCTGAAACTGATCGACAAAGGCATCACGGTGGCCCAGGTGGCCAAAGTGAACAAACATTTTACCGAGGCCGGCATCATGGTGCACGCCTACCTGATGTATGGGTTTCCCACACAAACCGCACAGGAGACCATCGATTCGCTGGAAATGGTACGGCAAATGTTCGAGACCGGCATAATGCAATCGGCCTTCTGGCACCTGTTCACCATGACGGCGCACAGCCCGGTTGGGCTGGATCCCGCAAAATTCGGCGTAACAAAACTAATGGAGGAGATTGGCCGCTTCGCGAACAATGATATCCGGCACGCCGACCCCGGCGGCGCCGATCATGAAAGTTTCAGTTTCGGCTTGAAGAAATCCCTGTTGAATTATATGCATGGCGCCTGCTTTGATTACCCGCTGCAAAAATGGTTCGACCATAAAGTGCCGAAAACAACGGTGCCGCCCGATCATATCCTCAAAGTCATTGAAGAAGCCGAATATACTCCGGCCAATGATTCGGCCAGGCTCGTCTGGCTGGGAAAACCGCCCAGGATAGAAACTTTCACCAA
This sequence comes from Chitinophagaceae bacterium, assembly GCA_016721725.1. GTDB lineage: Bacteria > Bacteroidota > Bacteroidia > Chitinophagales > Chitinophagaceae > Ferruginibacter. The sequence goes on from JADKHN010000002.1 coordinate 83,447, forward strand.
ATCAAAGAAAGGGAATCAGTGGGAAATGGCATCCCTGCATTTTGAAGGCAAAACCATTTCTTTGTCGATCAGGACCGGAAAGGAGGAGGCTCTTTGGCTGGCTGGCATGCTGGAGAGACTGTCTGTTCACCAGGACGTTAAATATACCCGGAGGGAAGTAATAGAATTATATGAATCGGCCGGTTTTACTGATTTTGAATTGTTCTGGGACAATAAACCCGTGAACTCCCTGTACAAGGTTGGACTGCTCCAACTGTAACTCCTGCGGAATTAATCGACCCCGCCCATAAAAAAAAACCTACACTCCCCGATCATTCTTTACTTTTAAAGATAAAATCAAACATCATGAAAAGGATACTCCTTGTTTTCCTCGCCAGCTCGGCGATCATCGCCTGCAACAATGAAAAGAGCAACGAAAAACCCAAGAACGATGTACTGGCCGTCAACCTCGATACCACGGTCAGGCCCGGCGAAGATTTTTTCGATTACGCCAATGGCGGATGGATCAAGAGCAACCCCATCCCCGGTGAACAATCCAGTTGGGGCATCGGCTACCTGGTGATCGAAGAGAACCTCAAAAGGCTAAGGGAACTATCCGAAAAAGCCGCTTCTTCAAATGCCGCGAAAGGCAGTAATGACCAAAAGATCGGGGATTTCTGGACCCTGGCCATGGATAGCGCGAAGATCGAAGCAGATGGTTTGAAACCCATTCAACCGCTATTGGAAAAAGTAAATGCCATCTCCGATATCAGATCCCTGCTTGCAACGGTGGCAGAATTCAAAAAGATCGGTTCAGGCACGCTGTTCAGTGATTTTGTTTCCCAGGATGCCAAGAAAAGCGATGAGATGGCTTATATGCTTTGGCAAGGAGGCATCGGACTGCCGGAAAGGGAATATTATTTCAAGACCGACTCCGCAACGATCAACATCCGGAACCAATATGTAAAATACATCGCGAAGATACTCTCCCTGTCAGGCGAAACGCCTGCCGCCGCGGAAACCGCCGCCGGTAAGATCCTCGCACTGGAAACCAACCTGGCCAAGGCCTCCAGGAAACTCGAGGACCTGAGGGATCCCTATAAGAATTATAATAAGATGTCGCCGGCCGACCTGGGCAAGATGGCCGGAAATATCAACTGGTCCGACTATATGAACCTGATCGGGGTCAAGGGTATTGATTCGGTGATCGTCGGCCAGCCCGAATTCTTCAAAGCGCTGAATACCGCCTTGACCCAAACTCCCATAGACGATTGGAAAATGTATGTGAAATTCAACCTGCTCAGCGACCTCGCTGGTGTTCTGCCGGATGCCTATGGTGTGGAGTCTTTTAATTTCAACAAACTCCTGAGCGGAGCCAAAGAAAGGAAACCAAGGTGGAAACGGGCGATCATGATGGAAGAAAATGCCATGGGTGAAATACTCGGACAATTATATGTGAAGGAGTTTTTCAATGAAAAAGCAAAAAAACGCTATTCCGATATGGTGGAAGCCATCCGCGAGGCCCTGAAAGACCGCATCACCAAACTCACCTGGATGGGCGACAGCACCAAACAAAAGGCCTTTGCCAAACTGGCCGCGATGAAAAGCAAAGTGGGATATCCCGAAAAATGGAAGGACTTTTCGGCTATGGAGATCGGTCGGGAAAGCCTGGCCCAGAATTATATGAATTCAAGAAGATGGTGGCATGAATATCAATACAATAAACTGGGCAAGCCGGTCAACCGGGATGAATGGGATATGACCCCTCAAACCTATAATGCTTATTATAATCCCAGCAATAACGAGATCGTGTTACCTGCAGGCATATTCACGGTGCCCGGTTTTCGCGATGAGGAACTTGATGATGCGACGGTGTATGGATATGCGGGAGCCAGCACCATCGGGCATGAGATCACGCACGGGTTTGATGATGAGGGAAGGCAATTCGACGCAGCGGGTAACCTGGTGAGTTGGTGGACAAAATCGGATGAAGAATCTTTTAAGAAAAGAGCGGAAGTGATGGTGACCCAGTTCAATGAATTTGAGCCCGTGAAAGGATACCACATCAACGGAAAGGCTACGCTGGGTGAGAATATCGCCGACCTGGGAGGCATCCTTCTCGGCATGGAGGCCTTTAAGAAGACCGCGCAATACAAAGAGAACAAACCCCTCGCCAATCTCACGCCCATGCAACGCTATTTCCTGGGATACGCCCTGGGCTGGCTGACCCATACCCGTGAAGAACAGGAAAGGAACCGCTTATTGTCTGACGTACATTCACCCGCCAAATACAGGGTCAACGGCCCCTTTGTCAGCGTGGATGAATTTTATACCACTTTTAACATCAAGCCCGGGGATAAAATGTACCGGGCCGACAGCCTTCGGGTGAAGATCTGGTAAATGAAGATGGCGAATCCTGGAAAGGTTCGCCATTTTTTTTTACATTTAATGCGGCAGACCTTCACAAAAACCATTTATATGAGAACAGCCTTAAAGAAAGACGAAAAGATACTCATCATCATCCGGCAACATTGGATCAAACTGGCCCTTCCGATACTGGCCTGGCTCATGCTGGCCATACTCTTGCTGATGTTCCTTAAGCCCGGTACGGCCTTCATCATCATCCTGATCACGGCGCTATACCCCGGGTATGAATACATCAACTGGAAGTACAACCTTTGGTCGGTCACCAACCTGAGGGTGGTTGATGAAAGCGGTTTCTTTACCCGGTTCTCCAAGGAGAGCCCGCTCGACAAGATCAATAACGTGGAATACACGCAATCGCTTTGGGGCAGGATATTCGGCTTTGGCAATGTGGACATTCAAACCGCCGCTGAAATGGGAGAAACAACGTACAATCTCATTCATCACCCCAAATTACTCAAGGATACGATCACCCATGCCCAGGAGGAATATAAGAAGACGGCGATCGCCAGCCAGGCTTCCCAACTGGCAGAGGCCATCGCAAGGTCCACTCCCCTGCAGGCACAGTCGCAACAACTGGTAGCCGACGAATTACAGAAATTATTCGACCTGCTTCAGAAAGGCGCCATCACCCAGGATGAGTATGTGATCCAAAAGAACAAACTGATGGGAAAATGATCATTGCGGCTGAACGGGTATTGTAAAAGGTAAATTGAATGGAGCGATATTATAAAGGATCGATCGTTATTCCTAACCCATTTCCCTCCGTATAAATGATCCTGCCCTGGTCGAATTGCACCCCCCTGGCGATATCCTCTTCCAGTAACAAGGGACCGTCCATATCCACGTAATCCAGCAAAGGCGCCAACTGTGCAATGGCTGCCGTTCCTATGGAACTTTCATTCATACATCCGATCATCACTTTCAGTCCGATTTCCCTGGCCCGGCTGATCATTCGCCTCGCGGGCGTGATGCCGCTGCATTTGGTGAGTTTGATGTTGATGCCGTGAAAATGATCAGGGCATTTATCCACGTCATTTTCAAAAACACAACTCTCATCGGCGATCAGGGGAAGAGAGGATGCAGCGTAAAGTGTTTTCATTCCTTCCCAATCGTCTTTGGCCAGGGGTTGTTCAACCAGTTCTACGCCCAGTTCTTTCAATAACGGTATTTTTTCAAGAGCCTGTTCCAGGGTCCATCCCGCATTGGCATCCACCCTGAACATGGCATTGGTGTGTTTACGTAATTCCGCCACCAGTTCCACATCACCTTCCACCCCTACCTTGATCTTATAAATGGGCCAGGGCCTTTCTTTCATTTTCGCCACCATCTTGTCAACCGCATCGATGCCGATGGTATAATCGGTAAGCGGAGTTTGGGTGATATCCAGTCCCCATAATTCATGCAATTGTTTTCTTTTCAGTTTTCCGTAAAGATCCCAGCCCGCCATATCGAGTGCGCAGACCAGGAAGGGGTTATTGGGAAAAAGATGATGCAGGTAATGCCAGAATCGCTCGGGATCGCTGAACGCGAATTTTTCAACGAATATTCTTTTTCGCTCCAGGTCCTCCTGCATTTTTTCTACCGGAATATGATAATAACTGATGGCCGGCGCTTCGCCATAACCTTTATGCCCCATGAAACCCAGTTCAACGACAAAAGTAGGCTGATGCGTCTTGGTTCCTTTGGAAATGGTGAAAGGATGGATGAAAGGCAACTGGTATGATCTGAAAGAAAGGTTCATGGTTCACACCCTGGTGTTTTATGATCATCCACGGCCACTGGCTGTTACATAACCCTGGAGAGATTCATTGAAAGCGGATTCTTTAAGCAGGTCTTCCAACGGCATATGCATCCGGTAATTCCAGTAATGATTGGGATTGGAAGGATTGTTGATCCTTTCTTCATGGGGATCCTCCCGGCGGATGGCGCCGTTCATGCCCAGCAGGTCCTGCATCTGGAAAACGCTCCACATGGCCGGAGAGTAAAGGTGTTCCAGGATGATCTCGGTATTGATCCAGGGTTCGCAGTAAACCGGGGGCTCGCCGGCATGCCCCATGATGGCATTAAAGAAACGGCGGGTCTTGGCGCCGTCCTCTTCCCACCAGGCCCTGACGGTACTCATATCATGTGTTGAAGGGGAGACCACGCTGAGATAGGGTGCGTCCTGGGGATGGAAGAATTCCGCACCGGTCTTTTTAGGCATGCGTTGGATCTCCAGGCTCAGGATGCCGAGCTGGTCCATCACTTCCGGTACGCAATGTGGTACCATGCCCAGGTCCTCTCCGCAAACCAGCATATGGGTATTGCGCTTGAGTCCGGGCAATTTCTTCATCGCCTCCTTACGCCACAGTTCATCCTGGCGGTGGTAGAAATAGTTGACATAGAGCTTTTGCAATTCCGCTTTGGAATGTGGGTCCAGTTCGCGGTAAGAGGTTGTGCTCTCCATTGAGATACGGAAATGCAATTGCTGACCGCTGGTCCCCTCTTCTTCAAAAAATATCACATTGCTGATCAGTTCGTATAAGCCGCTCCGTATGTTGTCATCAGGATCTTCCTGCCCCGCGAACCAGGCTTCCACTTTACGCTGGGTATCAAACTCCCCGCGAAGCTCCAGCCCGTTGAAAAAGGTCTTCTTCACTTCTTCTGTCTTATCCCCGAACAGGGATACGAGGATGTCCTCCGTTACATAGGGCCGGGTATAGCGGAACCGCTCATACGGTATGTTCTTTTCGAACAATTCGTTGATCGATACCGGAATGGCCGGTACGAACCGGCCCATGATCCCTTCCACCGAATGGGCGGGAATGCTCCAGATCCTGAAAAAACCGAGGATATGATCGATACGGAACGCGTCGAAATAATTGTTCATCTGCTCAAAGCGCTTACGCCACCAGGTGAAATGATCCTGTTGCATGGCGTCCCAGTTGTAGGTGGGAAATCCCCAGTTCTGTCCTTTGGCGGTGAAGGCATCGGGTGGCGCGCCGGCCTGTTCGTTCATGTGATAGAGGCCGGGGTCCATCCAGGCATCCACGCTGTTGCGGCAGATGCCGATGGGAATATCCCCCTTGATGATGATCCCGTTCTTATGGGCATACTCCGTTGCCGCTTTGAGTTGCAGGTGCAGGTGGTACTGGACGAAATAATAAAACGCGATCTCGTCGTAATGTTTCTGCGAGGGACTGACCAGGCGCTGTATAGCATTCTCCTGGTAAACGGAATGGCTTTTCCATTTCGCGAATTCAGCCGTGCCGTATTTATCCCGCAAGTAAGAAAAAGCGGCGTAGGGTTCGAGCCAGTGCCTGTTCAGTTCGAAGAAGGTGAAATAACCGAAATCATCACGGAAAGCCTCTTTCTTCAATTCAAACAATTCCCGGATGGCGGATAGTTTGAATTTCATCACTTGTTCGTAATCAACCGCGGAAAGTTTATTGAGTTGTTTCTTTTTGATGGACAAAGGTTTCACCACAGACTGGTATTGTTTCCCGGCCACTTCTTCCAGGTTCAGCAGCAAAGGATGCAGGGCGAAAGCCGAGATCGCCGAATAAGGATAAGAATCTGTCCAGCTGTTGGTGGCCGTGGTATCGTTGACCGGAAGGAGCTGGATCATTTTCAATCCGGTTCTTTTCACCCAGTCGACCAGTAGTTTCAGATCGGTGAATTCGCCGGTGCCAAAAGCATTCCTGCTCCTCAGACTAAAGACCGGGATGGCCACCCCGGCGCCCTTCCAGCCTGCAATGGACAATCGGGCAAAGCCATCATGGATGATCGTCCTGGATCTTTTCTGGTATTCCGCGATCAGCATACGGTTATTGCCGGTCTCGTATTGCACGAATCTCTTTTCGACCGTATGATAAATGCCGTATTTATATTGAATGGGAAAATGGGCTTTGGAAAGATCCAGACTGATCTGCCACCAGTTACCTGACCTGGACAGTACCTGAACAGCGTCCTTGTCCCAGTCATGCAATGCTTCGCCCGAACCACTGATGCAAATGGCCTCGTTAACGCCCAGCAAGGGGGCCTTCACCCTGAATTCGTGGGTGGCGGACCGGGTTCCAGTTTTAGATCCCGTAGTTTTTGACGAACTGCCTTTCAGCAATACATCCTGGAAGGGCGAACTGTAATACGCGTTAGCAGGATCCCCGGTATCGTTCCAGGTATCCATGAGGATGATGCTCCCCGACCCGGTCTTGCCGGTTTCTACCAAACGGTCATCACCAAATTCAGGCAATATTTCCCCGCCGGACCCTTTCAGGATATAGCGGTAATTTAAACAGTACAGGATACCCGCAGGGTCTATCTCAACCTGCCCATGCCATAACTGATCGTTCAGATATTGAAGGGGAAAAGCCCCGGAAAGATCATCATTGCCCAACTCGGCGGCGTTTCCACTAACCAAGATCGACTGTCCGAAACTCGTGGAAAACCGTATATAAAAATGTAAAATCATCCGCGTTTATAAATAAGCGGCAATATAACACTTTACATAAAAAATCTGCTATTCGTCGAATAAAAAAGTACGGTATACTATCTTCTGCCTTATATTTGCACAAAATTTCAAGATGGAAACTACTAAAAAGAGGACCGGCCTGTATTGGGTTTTGTTTTTACTCTCCGTTGCCGGTTTTTTTGGAGTGCTCTTCTCCCCGATCGGTGCTTACTGTTCGATGGTACTGCCGTTCAATACTACTTTCCTCGCCAAGGCGCTGGACCTGATGTGATCAGGAACAAATTAGTTTTGATTTTACCTTCAACTTGTTAAGGTCAATGTTTCAATTGGCAATGATCAGATCAGGCCTGCGGATGAAACCGCTTTTATATCTGAACCGGATATTGCTGTTCAGTTCCACTTTCCAGTTCCGCATGTCCCCGTTGGTCCGGGGGAAATAATACCCTTTCAGTTCGATCGTTCCGAAAACCAGGTTTTCATTACGTGTACGGATACCTCCACCCAGCGCACTGAAGAAATCACTTTTCTCCAATCCCAATTTCATGGGTTTGACCAGGCTCAGGTCGGCGAAGGCAAAAGGAGCCAGCCTGAATCCCAGTATCTTTTTCATGTTATAAAAAACGGTCTCCGCTTTCCAGCTGGCCCGGAGATCGGCGGTGATCGATTCGTTATTCATATAGGTCATCCCGTACTCGCTGTTCAGGAACAAAGGCGTATTCAGATACGGGTTGGCCTGCGCGGTCAAACTGGTATTCAGGAAGAACCGGTGATACCAGTTGGGGCGCAGTTTCCTCAACCGGCTGAATTGCTCAAGACCGAACAACAGGTCCACATCCTCGAAGCGGCCCTGCCTGAAAAAGCCTCCCGCCCTGAACGTATAATTATAATAGGATGCCCTTTTACCGATATGGGTGAACTGCACATCAAACCCGGCATAGGGGCGCTTCGCGCTTTCCTTATTGATATAGCCCCCGGTCAGGGCAACACTGAAACCCACCGGGATATCTTCTGTCCGGCCGAATCCATAGATAAAACTGGTGCGGTAGAAGGATTGCCTGAATAGATTGAAGGATGCCAGGACACCGGTATAATCGGCATAGAGATAGGTCGCTGAATCCTGGTAACTATACGGTTCCGTCAGGAATCGCTGTGTGAAACCCCTGAGCGCGACAAAGCGGTGCGTTTTGATCTCCCGGTTGGCATACAGGGACCTTCTGCTGTCCAGGCTATAGCCCAGCCATCCGTCCACATTGTAATAAGCGTATTTGTACTGATTGGCATACAATGAATCCGACAGGTAATTGTTCGAGGTCTTATGATAAGACCATTCCAGGGCGCCCGTACTCGGTTTGTAAGGTGTCACCAGTGGCTTTTCCAGTTTGGCATAGACCCGGGTCTCTTCATTACGGCCACTATTGAACGCCGGCCGGTAATTTTGATATCCCGCGGATAAATCAATATAGCTGCCACCGATATTCCTGCTGAGCCATTCAGCTCCGAAACCATTGGACGGTTGTCTGATCGATTCATAATATCCGCTGATCATGACCCGGTTACCGCTCCCAAAAAGATTTTCCTCTTTGAGTTCAGCCCTTCCTTTATGGATATCGGTAATTGCCAGCCTTCCGCCCAAAGAGAACACATCCCGGGAGAGTACCACCACATCCACCGAATCCGTTGTTCCTTCAGAATAATCCACCAGGATACGGGCATCCTGGATAAAGGCGAGTTCCCGCAGGTATCGCTCATTATCAGCGAGCAGGTATGGAAATAATCTATCGCCGGTCTTGAAAAAAAGGTTTCGCCCGATCACACCGTCAGTTGACTTCCGGTGAAACCTGTTGGCCATCCGGGTACCCAGGTCCACCTGCACTTCACTGGTATCGTAAATGTTATAACCAAAATCAAGTTGAGCCAGGATGATGGTGTTGATGATCTTCCCCCGGTATTTCAGGAAGGGATTGACCAGTTTTTCGGGCCGTTCATCGGGAGGCGTATTCCTGGAAATGCTTTTACCGAACCGGCCCAGTAAACCCTTTTTCTTCGCCAGAAAGAAAGTGTCCTGATTTTGGGATCTCACCTGGGCCTTTCCCGGTTTTGGAGAAAGAAGAACGGAACAGAGAATGATACTGATATAGAAACCCAGTTTATACATCCGGATATGGTGTTTTAAAGCCAGGAACCGGAGTTAAAGGTATCGAATAGAGACGACATGGGGACGACCGTCTTCGGGCAAAAAACGCTTACTTACAAAAGATTCTGCTTATTTTGTCTCCATGAACTTCATTAAAAAATGGATCTATCTCCCCCTGGGCCTGGGCATCATCCTGCTGACCTTTGTGATCGCCAGTCTTTTTGATATCGTGATCGCGGTCATGAATCCCCGTTTTTATTCAACAGCCGCCTTTATTACGGTATTTGGCGTGGCAGGAATATTCGCGGCGGTTTTCTGTTATGTGAAAGCCATTGAAAGGGCGACGGTGAAGAATGAGTTCGCCCGATGGAGCATTATCATTCTGATGGTCATTACAGGACTGCTCTTCTTCTTCCCGCTGGCGGCGCTGGAAGGTGGTGAATATGAGGCCGCATTCAAATCATTCGGCGTCACCCTCGCGCTGGCCAGTTTCATCTTTGTCAAGGGCAAGGTGGATTTTTAGGATCAGATCGCAGTATGAAATCACGGATCCCCTATTTAATACAAGGGTTATATTTATCTTCCGCGGAACTGGTCAGCCTGACCTTCGAACTGCCATCCGCATTCATTTTATACAGCTGAGATGTGATCCCGTTATATTCATCCGAGGCAAAATAGATCACCTGGCCATCTTTGGAAAAGGTGGGACCCCAGGTAAAGTTATTGATCGTTCCGGCCCTGGTGTAATCCGTGAGTTGTGTCATCCCGGTACCGTCCGCATTCATGATGAATATTTCAGCACCGCTTCCGACGGAAGCGTCAAAAACGATCCTGGTTCCATCCGGAGAAAACTGCGCGTGCCATTTCACCGCAGGCCCCGAAGAAGTCAGCGCCCGTTTGTTGGTCCCGTCGGTATTCATGGCATACAACTCGATACGCCCGCCTATCAGATTGGCATATACGATGGTGGTATTGGCGGGATTTACGCAGGGATGGTAGCAATTTCCCTCGGCCGGGTAACTGATCAGGCTCTGGATATTGGACCCGTTGATATTTGCGGTAAAGATCTCTCCGTGCCGGCTGGCCCCTGAACCAAGTTCCATGCAATAGACGACCTTTTGCCCGTTTTGGAAGATGAACGGGTCGCGCATTTTGCTGCCGGCGATGCCATTGGAAATCAGCTTGATGATATCCGTTCCATCCGGATTCATCGAAAAAAATTCACCGCTGGGGGTATCCCTGTCGGAAACAAAATAAACTTTCCTGCCGTCCGGTGAGAGGGCCGGAGTGCTCGTCGCCTTCGCGTTGGCGCCATCGCCGGAAAAATTGGTCAGCTGCTTTTGGCCGGTCCCGTCCGGGTTCATCGAGAAAATCTCTTCCCAGCCGGGTGCACCATAAGCGATATTGCTGCCCTCGTAATAGATCTTCTCCTGACTTGCAGGTGGCAGGCAACATACAGGGGACTTCTCTTTTTTACAGGACACCAGGATCAATCCCGAACAGAAGACGAGAATCGCTTTTTTCATGGGGTGAGTTTTTGGCGATGAGAATAACTTATTACAAATAAAGACAATGCCATTTTGCGAATCGCTGCATTCGTTATTGTGTAAAAAAAACCGTCCCGCGATGCGGGACGGTCAACCTGATTATGCTTACCGTTTATTTCACTTCTTCAAATGGCACATCTTCCACTTTGCTTTCGGCGTTGTTATGCTGTTCAGCATGCCCGTTCTCACCGGGTTGTTGCGCGCCGGGTTGCGATTGGGTGGCCTTATACATTTCTTCACTGGCTGCCGTCCAGGCATTGTTCAGTTCGGCAACTGAGGTATCGATCATGGCCAGGTCCTGAATCTTATGGGCCTCTTTCAGTTTTTCCAGGGAGGATTCGATCACGGCTTTCTTATCCGCGCTGATCTTCTCACCGTATTCTTTCAGTTGTTTCTCACTCTGGAAGATCAGGCTGTCGGCCTGGTTGATCTTCTCCACTTTTTCCTTTTCAGCCCGGTCGCTGGCCTCATTGGCCTTGGCCTCCGCCTTCATCTTTTCCACTTCCTCCTTGCTCAGTCCGCTTCCGCCCTGGATGGTGATCTTCTGTTCCTTGCCGGTGCCTTTATCCTTGGCCGTTACGTGCAGGATCCCGTTGGCGTCGATATCGAATACCACTTCAATTTGCGGAAGTCCGCGGGGAGCCGGCGGTATGCCGTCGAGGTTGAAGGTACCCAGGCTCTTGTTCTGGTTGGCCATCGGCCTTTCCCCCTGCAGCACATGGATCTGTACGCCGGGCTGGTTATCCGATGCGGTGGAGAAAACTTCTGATTTTTTTGTCGGGATGGTCGTATTGCTGTCGATCAGCCGGGTCATCACACCGCCCATCGTTTCGATACCGAGACTCAGCGGTGTTACGTCGAGCAGGAGTACATCCTTGATCTCGCCGGTCATCACACCGCCCTGAATGGCGGCGCCGATGGCCACCACTTCATCCGGGTTCACACTTTTATTGGGTTTCCGGTTGAAGAATTTCTCTACGATCTCCTGTACTTTAGGGATCCTTGTTGAACCGCCCACCAGGATCACTTCGTCGATCTGGGATGTGCTCATGCCGGCATCTTTCAAAGCCGCTTCGCAGGGTTTCAGGCAACGCTCAAACAGTTTATCGGCCAGGGCCTCGAATTTGGCCCGGGTCAGTTTCTTCACCAGGTGCTTGGGCACACCATCAACCGCCGTAACATAAGGCAGGTTGATCTCTGTTTCGCTGGAAGAGGATAATTCCACTTTGGCTTTTTCAGAGGCTTCTTTCAGCCGCTGGAGGGCCATGGGGTCTTTACGCAGGTCAATGGCTTCATCCTGTTTGAATTCATCAGCCAGCCAGTCCATGATCACTTTATCAAAATCATCGCCACCCAGGTGGGTGTCTCCATTGGTGGACTTCACTTCGAAAACCCCTTCACCCAGTTCGAGGATGGAGATATCAAAGGTTCCGCCACCAAGGTCAAAGACCGCGATGTTATGGTCCTTGCCGCCTTTATCCAGTCCATAGGCCAGGGCAGCCGCCGTAGGCTCATTGACGATACGCCTGACGGTCAGTCCGGCGATCTCACCGGCTTCCTTGGTGGCCTGGCGCTGGGCATCATTGAAATAGGCCGGAACCGTGATGACGGCTTCGGTGACTTCCTGGCCCAGGTAATCCTCGGCGGTCTTTGTCATTTTTTGCAATACCATGGCGCTGATCTCCTGCGGGGTATATTGCCTGCCATCAATGTCGATGCGAACGGTATCGTTGTCCCCTTTCACCACTTTATAACTCCAATGGCTGCTTTCTTCAGTGATCTCTTCATGACGACGGCCCATGAAACGCTTCACGCTCATGATCGTGTTTTGCGGATTGGTGATGGCCTGGCGTTTGGCAGGATCGCCCACCTTGCGTTCCCCGTTCTTCAAAAACGCGACAACCGAAGGGGTCGTACGACGACCTTCTTCATTCGCGATCACTACGGGTTCGTTGCCTTCCATGACGGAAACACAACTGTTAGTGGTACCCAGGTCAATTCCTATTATCTTTCCCATGTTAAAATGTCTTTTAGTTGAAATAGGAATGTCAATGATTGTGCCAGTGGCTTAAAAGTGCAATTTTGTCATAATCCGACTGTAAATGACCTGGATAGCGAGGATTTCCCTCTTAAAAATGGCAGTAAAGGATTGAAAACTAGGTCTGAAGGTCAGTTTAAACCCGGGTCAGGCCTGTCCAGGCCGTACCATTGGATTCTGTGACCAGTATCTTGCAATCATGCTTGAAGTCGCCTGCAGCCAGTATGGCCAGGTCCAGGACCTTTTGCCGGGTGAATTCACCGCTGATCCGGTACTCCCCCCTGGGCAGGATATAGGATTGCCCATCCTCGCTTTTAATGGTCTCAGAAAAATCAAACCGGGTCAGCCTTTCATCCAGATTATAATAATCCTCATCAATGGCATTATTCAGTTCAAACCGGACCGTAAAATGGTTCATTTAGATACAATTCAATGAACTCAAATATATAGATAAATTTGATAAATCAAAGTATTTTTACTCTTTAAAATAGTATTTTTACTAGGATGTTTGAAAAACTTAGTAGCTGAGTACGATGGAACTATCGGCCTGGTAAGGGATGCTCTGTCCGAACTGGGCATTAAAGAGGTAGGGAAAGAAATTGACCGCGCTCCACTTCTCCCGGAAATCGGGAAATTGGTTATCCGGAAAACGCACCGCGCAGATATTGTTATAATTAAAGGGTTCGTATGGATCCTTATTCCTGAAGGTCCGGTACCCATGGTCACTCATCACCACGATGATCGCCCCGGGGTCATTCGCCACCAGCCCCTTCACCAGGTCCCTGATCACCGAATTGGCGTATTTCACATATCCGAGGTAAGCATCCCGGGTCCAGGTCAGCTCATCGTCGATCTGTTCATCCGGATTGTATTGGCCGGTACTGTCGCGGTAAAAAGGACCATGCGGCAATACGAAATGGGCATAACAAAAGACCGGTTCAGACTTTTTTTCCGAGGCGGCCTGCAAGACCATTTTCTCTGAATACCGGTTATTCACTTCATGCTGGAACATATATTTACGTTTCCAGAGCGGGAATCTTTTCATCAACCAACCGGTACTCCGGATGAGGCGGTTATGCAGGATCTTGTCGGTCAGCAAGACCGAATGGACCGGTAAAAAGGAATTCTGGTCCGATACCGCGTGCTGATCATACATGTCGAAGATGGAATAGTTCCTGAACCGGTATCCCATCTGTTTGAAAAGGGCCACCACCGATGAATTCCTGATCTCGTTCATCCTGAGCTGGAAATCCCGCTGGGTGACTTTCAACGGGTCGTACCCCGGATCGACATATCGCATGTTGAGGATCGAAGACATGCTGAAAAGGGTGAAATGATAATTGGAATAGACCGGCAAGACCCTGAACTGTTGCCGGTGCAGGAAATCATACAAGGCGTCGTTGGCGAAGCCGAAACTGTCTTTCAGGCTCTTGTATCCCGGGTATTCGTCGAACAAGAGGTAATACACATTGGGCTTTTGCCGGACCTTAGATTGATCGATCACCAGGGCTGTGGTATTCTTCTCCCTCGGCCTGAGCGCCTTCCCGGTCAGTGCTACACCATCGATCGCGCAATAGATCAGCAATAACAGGTTCAGGTACAGGAACAACCTCGTTTGCAGACCCTTCCTTTTTTTGAGCAAGATGATCCAGGCAATGGTCAGCAAGAGCAGGATCAGGATCTGAACCGAATAGCGTTGCAGCATCGCGGGCGCATGCACATTTTTGATGAAGTCATAGATCGCGCCATAGAAGAGATACCACAAGCCGATAAAGAAACTGATCAGCGAGGGCAGCCGGTAATTGGGACGGGCGAACCAGTAGATGATCCCGAACAGCACGGCTATGCTGAATAAGAGTACGGCGCCAACGAATACCACTTCCCCCGCATCGATATACCCATAATTCTCCACGGTGCCATGGGTACAAAAAAAGAGTACCAGCAAAAAGAGGAAAAAAGGGATGTTTCTCAGTGCCCGCATTTAATTTCTTTTGAATAAAAACAATATACGCCCCGTATTCCCGATCGGTTCTTCCCGCAAAAGGGAATACCGTTCAGCAAAAACCTTCCGGAAATCCGCCAGATCGTATCCATCGAAAATATCTTCCCGGTTCCTCAGGAGCCCTTGCACTTTCTCATCTTCCTTTGGGACGAATTCAATGAGCAGGTAAGGCCCCATGGGCAATAACCATTCGGCGATCATGGATAACGGAAGATTAAGTCCGATGGCCAGGTGGTGTATCAGCGCGAGGGCCATGACCAGGTCGGCACGCAGCCGGTCACTGATCGAATCCCGTTCCCGGTTATTCCAGCCAATGGCAGGAGAAGGAGCCGCCAGGTCAATAACCAGGGGAAGTATATCGCTTTTGCTTTGTTTGATCTGTTGATATAATGCCTCGATGCAATTGGGATCGGCATCCAGCGCCACTACCCTTTTACCGGGGAACAGCAGGCTGAAATGGCCGTTGTTGGCACCCAGGTCGATCACCGAATCAAAGGACAGGCCTTCTGTAAATGAACGAACGAGTTGCGTCTTGGCTTGCAGGTAAGTCTCGCCCAAAATGGTGGACCTGTAGTAATCATCCCAGGTGGTCTTCTCTTGTTTTACAGACATGCCTTTCACATAACCAACCAGTCCGTCCAGTAAAACCACCAGTTTGCCCCTGGAAAGCCTGGCCTGCTTTCCGGCTGTTTTGATGGATGAAGAAGATAAACTTGCCTGCAGATAAATGTGCAAATAATTATTGAGATTCCATCTGGCCCGGGGAGGCAGGATGTTTTTCAGGATGCCCAGCGGGATGCCATTGGGGTAAATGGTGAAGATCCGGCCGGCATCCGGATGCCCGTATCTCATCAGCAGCAAAGGGGCCAGGAAACATTCGCAAAACTGCCGGTAGGCGATCCATGGATTTCCTTCGGCATAGTTCTCGAAGGAAAGCGTATCGATGAAAACAGCTTGTCCATTCCGGAACTGAACATTGAATGGCGACGCGTCTTTCAGGACCATCCCTTTTTTTAAAGCGCGTTGTGCGATGTTGAGGGTAAGCAGGGCCGCATCCTTCCACATGCCGAAACTCCATTCGTAAGGATAGCTGATAAAGGGGATCTTTTCCGGTTGCCAGATCCGACCTTCCCGGAATCCAAATTCGCTGATGGCTTCCTGTTCCGTATGGGGGATCAGCAGGTGGTTGTCCCATAATTCCTGCAGCAGGCCGGACCGCTGCAGATGCTGATAATGGGCTTCATAACGGGGATGGACATAGCGAAAGATCTTCCCTTCCTTGCTGAATACAAAGCCGTCATTATCGCGGAAAGATGCCGGAAGGGGTTGCATATGGAACGGCCTCGTTTGATTTGGTTTGGAGGCAGAGGACCAGTTTGAAAATGCTTTATCAAACAGTTGTCATCCTGAGCTTGTCGAAGGAAACCTTTCAGGAAAATTTCTTTAAATAAGGCGACTTCGACAAGCTCAGTCTGACAAAATTTTCAAACTGAACCGCTGCCGTTTTGGATCACTCTGCCGCATCGTTCTCTTTTTCCTTTTCAGGGTCACGCCGGGTGAAGAAGGATTTGATCCTGTACCAGAAATTCCTGAAAAAGAAACCGACACCCAAAACGGCGGCAATGATCACCTGGATAAGGTAACTGCCGCTGCCGGGATCGAGATAAAGAAGGATGAAGCGCATATTTGGTTTCAAATCTACAATAAATAACAAAGGTGGAAGGCGTCGGATCGGAAAAAACTCAATCCCCGTCAGGTTTCACTTTGAAGGAAAAATGTTTCTGGCTAAGGTAACTGACGGTCACGACGATACAGGTGGTGATGAACTGGCTGATCAGTACCGGCATGAACAGCACTTCCACAAAGAGTTTCAGCAGAACGTAATTCAGGACGAGATTAAAGGAGAATGAGAGGAAATACCGGAACAGCTGGATCCTTCCCCGCAGGTTGGAGTCGACAAAGACCACGAACTTCATCAACAGGAAGCCCACCACGAAATTGATGCAAAAGGAAATGAAGAGGGCGGCGATATGGGGTTTGAAAGCGAAGAAGCCCAGGTCGAGGTTGGCCTTATGCAACACGTACTGGTAACTGATGAAATAGATGGCTAATCCGAGAACGGTATTGGTCCCGCCGCAAACCGCGTAACGGAAGGTCTGCTCCGGCATGAACCGCCGGAACGGGGGATAGAAGAAATCAATGAAGGCTATGATCTTGTCTTTGGGCAATGAAAAAATTATTTAAAGAAAATAGAGTAAGGATATTGGAAATGGAAAATGGAAAGTGGAAAGTGGAAAGTGGAAAATTTCTCAGATCCGTTGGACAAATCAATTTGCCGGCTGACTCTTCAAAATGCAGGATACAAGATCCTGAAACATTATCCATTATCCATTCTTCATTTTCAATTCAAATACTATCCCCCATAAAGCTCTTCCCTCGCCGCTTTCACCCGGTCATCCGCCAGGTATTCGTCATAGGTCATCAACCGGTCGATCATGCCCTTCGGGGTCAGTTCGATGATCCGGTTGGCCACGGTCTGCATGAACTGGTGATCATGGGTGGTAAACAGGATGATGCCCGAATAGGCCACCATATTATCGTTGAAGGAAATGATGCTCTCCAGGTCGAGGTGGTTGGTGGGTTCGTCCAGGATCAGCACATTCGGATTCTGCAGCATCATCTTGCTGATCATGCAGCGGACTTTCTCTCCACCACTCAGCACATTGGTCTTCTTCAGGATCTCGTCACCGCTGAACAGCATCTTGCCCAGGAATCCGCGCAGGAAATCCTCATCCACATCCTTGGTACCCGGCGGCACATATTGCCTTAGCCAGTCCATCAGGTTATACTTGCTTCCCTCGAAATATTCGGTATTGTCGTTGGGCAGGTAGGCGGTAGTGACGGTAGTGCCCCATTCAAAGGTTCCGCTGTCGGCCGTTTGTTTCTTATTGATGATCTCGAAGAAACTGGTCAGGGCCATCGGGTCGCGGCTGATGAAAGCGATCTTATCCCCCTTCTGCACGTCGAACTTGATCCGGCTGAAAATGGTCTTACCCTCAATGGTCTTTTCCAGGTTCTCCACTTTAAGGATCTCGTTGCCCACTTCACGCTCCTGCTTGAAGATGATACCGGGGTATTTCCGGTTACTGGGCTGGATCTCCTCGATGACCAGTTTCTCCAGGGCTTTTTTCCGGGAAGTGGCCTGCTTGCTTTTTGAAGCGTTGGCGCTGAACCGGGCGATGAATTCAAGCAGGTCCTTACGCTTGTCCTCCATCTTCTTGTTCTTATCGCTCATCTGGCGGGCCGCCAGTTGTGAACTTTCGTACCAGAAACTGTAGTTACCGGTGAATACTTTGATCTTGCTGCGGTCCACATCGGCCACATGGGTACAAACGGCGTCCAGGAAGTGACGGTCATGACTCACCACCAGTACGATATTCTCATAATCGGCCAGGAAATTCTCCAGCCAGCTGATGGTCTCTACATCCAGGTTATTGGTAGGCTCATCGAGCAACAGGATATCCGGGTTGCCGAACAGCGCCTGTGCCAGCAATACCCTTACTTTCAGGTTGGCGGCGATATCCTTCATCAATTGCTGGTGCAGATCGTCCTTTACCCCCAGTTCACTGAGCAGCGTCGCGGCATCGCTTTCAGCCGTATAACCGCCCATTTCCCCGAAATCGTGTTCCAGCTCCCCTGCCTTTATTCCGTCGGCTTCAGTGAAGTCGGGCTTCATATATAATGCATCCTTTTCGTGCATGATATCCCACATCTTCTTATGGCCCATCAGCACCGTGTTCAGCACGGTCACTTCATCAAAGGCGAACTGGTTCTGGTTCAAAACGGCCATCCGCTCGCCGGGAGTGATGTCAACCGTTCCTTTATTGGGTTCGATCTCCCCGCTCACGATCTTCATGAAAGTGGATTTTCCGGCTCCGTTGGCACCGATGATGCCATAACAGTTCCCCTTGGTGAAGTTGATGTTCACCTCATCGAACAATACCCGCTTGCCATAGGCCAGGGTCACATTATTTACACTGATCATAATTTGCTAAAAAGTGCGCAAAGATAAGGGTTTATTGGTTTGGAGGTTGGAGGTTGGAGGTTGGAGGTTGGAGGTTGGAGGTTGGAGGTTGGAGGTTCAATAGTTATTAGTTTGTTAGTTTATAGTTTGTTAGTTGCTATTCGCGGGGGACGATAAACAAGAAACCACAAACAACGTACAGTTTTTTATCTTTGCCGGATGTCAGTCATCAGCTTATTACAGGAATGCACCGTCGCGAGCCTGTCCAAATTATACCAGAAGCCTTTCACGTCAAAAGACTTCCAGGTCAACCAGACCAAACCGGAATTTGAAGGCGACTATACCGTCGTACTGTTCTCCCTGGTGAAGTCACTGAAATTATCTCCCGATGCCATCGGACAGCAATTAGGGGCTGAACTGCTGGCCTCCTATCCCGGCTATTTTTCCGCTTTTAATCTCATCAAGGGATTTTTGAATATCACGGTGAAGGACGATTTCTGGACCGGCCTGCTGGAAAAGCATTACAACGATACTGGTTATGGAAAACGGGCAAGGAACGGAAGGAAAGTGATGGTGGAATATTCCTCCCCCAATACCAACAAACCCCTGCACCTGGGCCATTTGCGCAATAATTTCCTGGGATGGAGTGTCGCGGAGATCCTGAAGGCGAACGGGTACGAGGTCATCAAATCCTGTATCGTGAACGACCGGGGCATTCACATCTGTAAGAGCATGATCGCCTGGCAATTGTTCGCCGACGGCGCAACACCGCAGAGCACAGGCATCAAAGGCGACCATTTTGTAGGAGACTATTATGTCCGTTTCAATGACGCCTATAAGCAACAGGTTGAAGTGCTGGTCGAAGGCGGAATGACGAAGGAAGAGGCGGAAAAGGAAGCCCCGATCATGAAGGCCACGCAGCAGATGCTGCTCGACTGGGAAGCTGGAAAACCCGAGGTCATGGAACTCTGGAAAACCATGAACGGATGGGTATACGCTGGATTTGATGTGACCTACAAACGCATCGGCAGCGACTTTGACAAGACCTATTACGAAAGTGACACCTACCTGCTGGGAAAAGATATCGTTCAGCAGGGACTGGATAAAAAAGTGTTCTATCAAAAAGAGGATGGTAGTATCTGGATCGACCTCACCGCCGACGGACTGGATGAGAAGATCGTTCAGCGTAAGGACGGCACGTCCGTTTACATCACACAGGATATCGGCCTGGCCCTGCAGAAATATGAACAATACGGCATCGACCAGAGCATCTATGTGATCGGCAATGAACAGAACTACCACATGAAGGTGCTTCAACTCATCTGCCAGAAACTCGGGATGCCCAATGCCGGCAATATCTTCCACCTCAGCTATGGCATGGTGGAACTCACCACCGGGAAGATGAAAAGCCGGGAAGGAACCGTGGTGGACGCGGATGACCTGGTGGAGGAAATGATCGCCACTTCGAGGAAACATACCGAAGAACTGGGTAAGGTGAAAGACTTTACCCCGGATGAATTGACGGTCTTGTATGAAACGATCGGACTCGGCGCCATGAAATTCTACCTGCTCCGCGTGGATCCCAAAAAGACCATGGTGTTTAACCCGGAGGAGAGCATCGATTTTCATGGATTCACAGGCCCCTTCATTCAATATACCCATGCCCGGATCAAAAGTATCTTACGGAAGATGGAGACTGAACCATCACCAACCACAGAGCGTTCGGCCCCCGAGGTTTCGCTGTTCAAGGCCGAAAAAGAGTTGCTGGTGATCCTGGAACAATACCCGACCGTTCTGGAACAGTCTTGCCAGGAACATGACCCATCCGTTTTGGCCAATTATATTTTCGGACTGGCCAAACAATTCAATTCATTCTACTCTGAACATTCTGTGGCCAATGCTGAGAACCCGGAAAAAAAGATACTACGTACCAAACTTTCACAAATGACCGCCCATGTGCTGAAAAGCGGTATGCAACTATTGGGCATCGGGGTGCCCGACAGGATGTGATCTCTTGTGCCGGGGATCATCGGCAAGCCCGAATGAGATCAGGTTGCTTCACACCTGCGAAATTCAACCAGGATTTGAACAAAAATGCGGGGCAATTGTTCTTGAATTGAAATATAATATACTGAATATTACCATTTT
The DNA here is from genome assembly GCA_016721725.1 of Chitinophagaceae bacterium. GTDB lineage: Bacteria > Bacteroidota > Bacteroidia > Chitinophagales > Chitinophagaceae > Ferruginibacter. Next base: position 104,196 of record JADKHN010000002.1, read on the forward strand.
GTAAAGTTTCGGAATATTAAGTTTTAATGTGTATTTTTGACACAATTAATCGACGCAAATAATCAAAACAGAACATGAAAAAGAAGGTGACCAAGATCGGCGTTTTAAGTTCCGGGGGCGACAGTCCGGGCATGAACGCCTGCATCCGGGCGGTAGTGCGTACCGCGATTTACAACGGGCTTGAAGTCTGCGGCATCATGAGGGGTTACAGCGGCATGGTGGAGGATGATATCATTCCCATGGATAGTCGCAGTGTGGCCAATATCATCCAGCGGGGCGGTACTATATTAAAAACCTCCCGTTGCAAGGAATTCTTCGAACCGGAAGGCCGTAAGATGGCGTATGAGAACCTGAAAAAACACGGCATCAACGGGCTGGTGATCCTGGGCGGGGACGGCAGTTTCCGTGGCGCCCAGATCTTCAGCAATGAATATGATATCCCCTGTATCGGTTTACCGGGTACCATCGATAAGGATATCGCCGGTACCGATTTCACGATCGGTTTTGATACGGCGGTGAATACGGCCGTGGAAGCGATCGATAAGATCAGGGATACCGCGGAGGCGCACAACCGCCTTTTCATCATTGAAGTGATGGGACGTGATGCCGGCTATATCGCCCTGCACAGTGGCATCGCCACCGGTGCGGAGAACATCCTCATCCCCGAAAGAAAGACGATCATCGAAGACATCATTTCCCAGCTGGAAGAAAAAGAACGCCGGCGGAAACTGGTCAACATCATCGTGGTGGCCGAAGGCGACGATTTCGGAGGCGGCAACGAAGTGGCCAAGGTCATTAAGGAACGACTTCCCTTATTGGAAGTGAGGGTCTGTATCCTCGGTCATATACAAAGAGGCGGGGCTCCCAGTTGCATGGACCGGCTGATCGCCAGCCGCATGGGCTATCATGCCGTGGAATGCCTCTTGGAAGGAAGACATAACGTATTCGTCGGGATCGTCAATAACCGCATGAACTATACGCCTCTGAACGAAGCGGTCAAGAAAAAACAACGGATCAGTGAGGAATGGATGAAGATCGTGAAGATACTGGCTTCGTAGAGAAGTGGAAAATGGATAATGGATAATGCCCGCCCGGCTGAACGCCGTTCGGACGGGGATAATGGAAGACGATGAAAACTAAAACCAAGCTGGCTGCATGAGCAAACACATCACCAAGTACTTACACAAACAAATGGATAAAGAGGCCGGAATCGCCCACTCACAGAAGAAGACCAAGATCGTGGCCACGGTTGGACCGGCCTGCGATAATTACGACAAACTGCTCGAACTGGTCAGGGCCGGGGTCAATGTTTTCAGACTGAATTTTTCGCATGGCGCCTACGAGGATAAGAAGAAAGTGATCGACTTCATCCGCCAGATCAATAAGAATGAACCGGTGAACATCGCCATCCTGGCCGATCTACAGGGACCCAAACTGAGGGTGGGAGAACTGGCCGATGGCCAGATCGAACTCGAGGAAGGTGATGAGATCATCTTCACTACGGAAAAAGTGGTCGGCACCAAATCAAAGGTCTATGTTTCTTATCCCCACCTGGCCAAGGACCTCCAGATCGGCGAGCGGATATTCCTCGATGACGGCAAAATGGAAGTGGCCGTAAAAAAGATCATCAATGAAAAGGAAGTGCTGGTCGGTGTCACGGTCGGCGGCACCCTCTTACCCAAGAAAGGGGTCAACCTGCCCGATTCGGCGCTCACCATGCCTTCGCTCACGGAAAAAGATATCGCCGACCTCGAATTCATCATCGACCATCAACTGGATTGGGTGGCCCTGTCATTTGTGCGGAAAGCGGTTGATATCACCGACCTCAAGAAAAGGATCAAAGACCGGGACAGCAAACTCAAGGTCATCGCCAAGATCGAGATGCCCGAAGCGCTGAAGAATATCCGGGATATCATTGTGGAAAGCGATGGCATCATGGTGGCCCGCGGCGACCTGGGGGTCGAACTCCCGGTCGAGCAGGTTCCCATCCTGCAGAAAGAGATCATTAAAAAATGTATGCACCGGGCCAAACCCGTCATCGTGGCCACCCAGATGATGGAAAGCATGATGGACCGCACCAAGCCCAACCGCAGCGAGGTGACCGATGTGGCCAACGCCGTACTGGAAGGCGCCGACGCCGTAATGCTCAGCGGCGAGACCGCCATGGGCGATTACCCGGTACTGGTAGTACAGACCATGAGCAAGATCATCCTGGAAGTAGAAAGCACCTTATATGATTATAACCGGGACGATATCCTCGCGCCGCAACCCCACTCCCCTTCTTTCCTGAGCGACGCGATCTGCTACAGCGCCTGCCAACTGGCCCATGATACCGACGCGCATGCCCTGATCGGCATGACGCAGAGCGGGTACACGGCCTTTATGCTGAGCAGTTACCGTCCTAAAGCCCCCCTTTATATTTTCAGTAAGGAAAAGACCCTCATCAGCCAGTTGAGCCTGAGCTGGGGCGTCAGGGCATTTTATTATGCCGAGGAAGAAAGCCTGGATGACATCATCTTCGACCAGATCGGCATACTCAAAGAAAGAGGATTCCTCGTATCCGGTGATGTGGTGGTCAATACCGGCAGCACACCGGTTGACCTGCACTTGCCGACGAATATGGTGAAGGTGACGAAAGTGGAATAAGATTGGAACGTTTAAGACGTTTAAAGGATCATATTTAATTTCATAGCCATCCAATTAGAGCATACCTCAAGTCTCGAAAAAGCCTTAAACGAATTAAACGTCTTAAACGACTTAAACCTTTTTTAAACTTACTACCTATCTCCAACTGCAAATGATGATCCCCGCGATCACATTCCCCGCAATCGCGTAACCGGCATTGATCAGGAACAGGCCCAGCGGCTTTTTCTCATAGAAATAATTGACCGCGATCGTTGAGGAGCAGAAACAACATCCGACAAAAGCGCCGATCTTGATCCCGCTCAACCAGCCGCCGACCACTCCCAGCTTTTCCGCCAGTATGGCAATGGCCAGGCTTTGAATGAACATCATCAGTAAGGATCCGCCAAACATGATTCCCATGCCTTTTTTCGCATTGGGATCATTCACGTCGATCTTCAGGTAAGCGATCCATTTGGGAGCGAACAATATCTTGGAATACCATAAAGCGCCTAATGCGAAATAAGCCAGTGTAGCCACGCCAATGGCGATCCAGTTGAGATAGTCAAATAGTGCTGTCATATGAGTTGATTTTGATTGTACAGGGAAATGTACAAAGATTTTTGAAGTATTGCAAGGGATGACGGAGAATGGAGAATGGAGAATGAAAAATGGATGATGCTACGGTTCTCTAGTATCAGTGTAATTTTACAATCCGAATTCATTCAACCACAAACCACAAACCACAAACCACAAACCACAAACCACAAACCACAAACCACAAACTTCCAACTTCAAACCTCTAACTTGCCCCTTCCATAAACCTGATCAAATTCCGCTTCGCCTGGTTCCTGATCTTTCGTTGAAAAAAACTGTTCCAGCCCAGCAGCCACCCGCTGAAACCCAGGGCCTGGGAGCTCCATTTATGCAGACTGAAAGCATCACTATGCTCAATGATCTTCCCGTCGGCAAAACGCATGTTAGCCCGGATGCGGTTCACCACTTTACGGCCGGTCTTGGAAAAAGTATAGGTAGCCACCCAGTTGCAGGTACTGTATTCCTCGTCCAGGTGGATGATATTGCCATAGGTGAGCGAAAAATCCTTTGCCTGGCCGCACAACATTGTCCACATAGACCTGGCTGCCTTCCCCTCCAGCAAACCGAATACCGGGTCAAAAAAAACGATATCGTCATGGTAACAACTAATCATGCTTTCAGCATCCAGTTTTTGAAAGGACTGGTAGAACCGGTGGATCAGCTCCTCATTATTTGTCATAATTGAATTTAGTTTGATTAAATTTAGCACTCAAATCATGATTCAATGAAAAAAACTTTCATCGCCCTCTTGCTTGTGCTCAGCTTTTCAGCGGTTCGGTCACAAAATGCCGACTCCCTGTGGACCCGGGAACATTACTATAAGATCGAAAGGATGATCCCCATGCGGGACGGGGCCAAACTGTTCACCGCATTCTACATCCCGAAGGACAGCAGCGAAAGACACCCGATCCTGTTCAACCGCACTCCCTATACCTGTTACCCTTATGGTGAGGATCAATTCAATCCCCGTTTATATATGACCTATTGGCTCAACTACCTTAAGAAAGGCTATATCATTGCCATACAGGATGTACGGGGCAAGTGGATGAGTGAAGGCGATTTCGTTGACGTCAGGCCGTTCAACCCCGATAAAAAAGGAAAGGAGATCGACGAAGCCAGCGATACCTATGACGCGATCGACTGGATGGTGAACCATATCCCGGGAAACAACAACCGCGTTGGCGTCATGGGCATCTCCTATCCCGGATTCTATTCCACCATGGCCGCGCTCAGCGGGCATCCGGCCTTGAAGGCGGTCAGTCCCCAGGCTCCCGTCACCGACTGGTTCCAGGGCGACGACTTTCACCATAATGGCGCTTTCTTCATCATGGACGGATTCGGTTTTTACAGCGGGTTCGGTAAGCCAAGGCCTAAACCAACCAAAGAGTGGAGCCAGGGTTACCGGATACCTTCGCAGGATAATTATGATTTTTATCTGAAGACCGGCGCGTTGAAGAATTTCTCGAAGATCATGGGCGACAGTATTGCATTCTGGAAAGACCTCTATGCCCATCCCGATTACGACGATTGGTGGAAAGCCAGGAATCCCCGGAATTTTGTGACGAATGTGAAACCGGCCGTTTTGGTTGTAGGCGGTTTATTTGACGCCGAGGATTGCTTCGGGGCCTGGAGTCTTTACAAAGCCATTGAAACCAAAAGCGGTAAGACCGATAACCGGCTGGTCATGGGCCCATGGGTTCATGGCGGATGGGGCGGCCGCGGAGACGGCAGTTTCCTCGGCAACGTCCGGTTCGGTGATAAGACCAGTGAATATTATCAGCAGAACATCGAGATCCCCTTTTTTGAATATCATTTAAGGTCGAACGGCGGCGTTCAGGATATCGCCGAAGCCAATATCTATTTCAGCGGGGAAAACAAATGGAGAAAGCTGGATCAATGGCCTCCGAAAAATGTGACATACAAGAAACTGATACTGCATGCAAATGGAAAACTGTCATTCGAAAATGAACAGGGCCCTAACGCCTATTATGAATACATCAGCGACCCGGCACACCCGGTACCCTACACCGAGGATGTTCACCTGGGCCGGACGACCGAATACATGACCGATGACCAGCGTTTCGCCAGCCGAAGAACCGATGTACTGAGTTTTACTACCGATATCCTGGACCAGGACATCAGCCTGGGGGGACCGCTGGTGGCCGATCTCATGGCCAGCCTGTCCACCACCGACGCTGATTTCGTAGTGAAACTGATCGATGTGTTCCCGGACGAATTCCAATATGATGAGACCGTTTCCGGAAAAGGCAACGGGAAGGATTATCCGATGGGCGGTTACCAGATGCTGGTACGCGGCGAGATCATGCGGGGCAAATACCGGAACAGCTTTGAAAAACCGATCCCCTTTGTTCCCGGCAAGGTCAGTGAAGTGAAATACACTTTACCCGATGTGGCGCATACCTTCAAAAAAGGACACCGCATCATGATCCAGGTCCAGAGCAGCTGGTTCCCGCTGGCGGACCGTAATCCGCAAAAATTCACCAATATTTACCAATGCGATGACAGCGATTTCCAGAAGTCGACGATCAGGATCCATTTTGGAAAGAACAATCAAACCTCATTCACCCTTCCCGTCATACAATGATCAGAACCCTAACCTCCCTCTTGTCATTCCTGTTCTTCGGGCTGGTCACCCATGCACAGGGCAATTATGTCAAGGAACATTACACCAAGCTGGATACCACCATCACCATGCGTGACGGCGTTAAATTGTACACGGTCATCTATTTGCCCAAAGACGTGACGCAATCCTACCCCATCCTGATGGAACGCACACCCTATTCCGCCGGACCTTACGGCGACCGTTACCCGCAGGAGATCGGCCCCAACACCGGACTTATGAAGGAACAGTACATCTTCGTCAACCAGGATGTCAGGGGGCGATTCATGAGTGAAAGCGTCTTCCTGGAAGTGACGCCGTATATCTCCAATAAAAAATCATCGAAGGATGTGGATGAAAGCAGCGATACCTATGATACGGTGGATTGGTTATTGAAGAACATCAAGAACAACAATGGCCGTGTAGGGCTTTATGGCATTTCCTACCCCGGCTTTTACGCGACGGCCTGCCTGCCAGGCGCCCATCCCGCCATAAGGGCCGTGAGCCCGCAGGCGCCTGTGACCGATGAGTTCATCGGAGACGATGCCAACCACAACGGGGCCTTCTTCCTGCTCGACAATTTCGGTTTCATGAACTTCTTCGATATGGAGAGGAAGGGCCCGGTCAAGGATTACGGCAAACCCGTTTTTCAGCACAATGCCAAAGATGCCTATGCCTTCTTCCTGAAAATGGGAACGATCAGCGAAACCAACGGGCCGAAATACTACAACAACAAAAGCGTGATCTGGAATGAATACCTCCAGCACGATACCTATGATGCCTACTGGAGATCCAGGAATATCCGGCAGCACCTGAAGAACATCAATATCCCGACGCTGGTGGTGGGCGGCTGGTTCGATGCGGAGGATCTGTTCGGCGCACTGCAAACCTACCGGGCCATCGAAACACAATCCCCAAATAACCAGAACCGACTGGTGATGGGGCCCTGGACCCATGGCGCCTGGGGATCGAACGACTGGAACAAATTCGCAACACATGAATTCGGAACTAATACCAGTAAATACTTCCAGGATTCGCTGGAGACCCCTTTCTTCAATTTTTACCTCAAAGACAAAGGGTATTTCAATGCTGCGGAAGCCACTCTATTCGAGACAGGCAGCAACCGATGGGTCAATCATGCGGTTTGGCCCCCCGCTGCTTCAAAACCCACTGAATACTACTTTGGTGAGAACAATCAATTAAGCCTGGGCAGGAATACCGCTAAGAACAGTTTCAGCGAATATCTAAGCGACCCCGCGAAACCGGTTCCCTATACCAACGGAACCTATGCCCGGAGGAACAATGAATATATGGCCGAAGACCAGCGTTTCACTTCTTCCAGGCCCGATGTGCTTACCTTTGAAACCGAAGTACTGCAGGAAGATCTCACCCTGGCCGGTCCGATCAGCGCCGATCTGTTCGTGAGCATGACAGGTACAGATGCCGATTTCATCGTAAAACTCATTGATGTTTTGCCCGACGGCGAACCCAATGTCAAGAACGCCCCGAGGGGATTCCAGATGGCCGGCATGCAACGCCTGGTCAGGGCCGAAGTGATGAGGGGAAAATTCAGGAACAGTTTTGAGAAGCCGGAACCCTTCATTCCCGGCAAGGTCGCGGAAGTGAGATTCAACCTGAATGATGTTTCACATGTTTTTAAAAAAGGACACCGCATCATGGTCCAGGTACAAAGCAGCTGGTTCCCGTTGGTTGACCGCAACCCGCAGCAATTCATGCGCATCCCGGATGCGAAGGCTACCGATTTTAAAAAAGCGACCATCCGGCTTCATCACGATGCGACCAATGCCAAGTAAGATCATTTTACCTGTCTTAAAGAACTGATCAATATGAAAAAAATCCTCCCCGCCCTCCTTTTGATCGCCAGCCTGAACGGGCTTGCACAGAATGAACTGAACATCGTACCCCGGCCTGCTGCATTGAAAATGGGCAATGGCACCACAACGATTGACAGGAACACGGTGATCATCTTAGAAGGCAGCGGACTGGAAAAGAATGCGGCCTATCTGAACGACCAACTGACCCTGCTGCTCGGTTATGCACTGAAGATAAGCGCCAAACCACAGGGATCCGGAGCGATCAGGCTGAATTATGAAAGGCTTGACAAACCGCTCCCGGGGCTTATAAAAAATACATCGATTACCTGGCCACTTATAAGTACAATACTTTTCACTGGCACCTCACCGATGACCAGGGCTGGCGGATCGAGATCAAGAAATATCCCTTACTAACGGAAAAGGGCAGCTGCCGGGAGCAGACCCTGGTGGGCCGATACGGCAGCAACAAATATGACGGCACCCGGTACTGCGGTTATTATACCCAGGAGGAGATCAAAGAAGTGGTACAATACGCAGCAGACCGTTACATTACGGTCATCCCGGAAATTGAGATGCCCGGCCACGCCACCGCAGCCCTGTTCAGCTATCCCTACCTGGGTTGCACAAAAGGCCCTTATAAAGTGATGGACACCTGGGGTGTGCTGGATGATGTGTTCTGCGCCGGCAACGACAGCACATTCACTTTTTTACAGGACGTACTGGATGAAGTGATCCAATTGTTCCCGTCAACCTATATCCACATCGGCGGAGACGAATGCCCCAAGGAAAGATGGAAGAAATGCCCGCTCTGCCAGGCCAGGATAAAGAAGGAGAACCTGAAGGATGAACATGAACTGCAGAGCTATTTCATCAACCGGATCGAAAAATACCTCAACAGCAAGGGACGCCGGATCATCGGCTGGGATGAGATCCTGGAAGGCGGACTGGCGCCCAACGCCACCGTGATGAGCTGGCGAGGGGAAGAAGGCGGCATTGAAGCGGCCAAGCAGAACCACGATGTGATCATGACCCCTGGCAGCCATTGCTATTTCGATCACAGCCAGAGCAGAAACGAAGACAGCGTGACCATCGGCGGATACCTGCCCCTGGAAAAAGTATATGCCTATGAACCGGTACCGGCGGTTCTCAATGCCACACAGGCCAAACATATCCTGGGCGCCCAGGGGAATATGTGGACCGAATACCAGAAAAATCCTGCCAAAGTGGAATACATGTTGTTCCCGAGGATCATGGCGCTGAGCGAAGTACTCTGGTCGCCCAGATCGAAAAGGGACTGGGCCGATTTTGAAAGGAGATTACCCGTTCTGTTCAGCCGGCTTGACGCCCGGGGTACCAACTACAGCAAGGCCTATTTCGACCTGCAGGCCACCGTGGCCCCTGCGCCGGGATCCGGAGGCGTACAGGTGAACCTGGAAAGCAAATTGAAAAACGCGGATATCCGATACCGGTATAATACCTCGGAATTCAATCCCTACACTTCGCCGGTCATGGTGGGCAAATCGGTGGAGATCGGTTTCTCCACGTTCAAAAACGGCAGCCCGGTCAATATCAACACCCTGAAATTCACATTCAATAAAGCTACCGGTAAAAAGATCACGATCGTCAATGCCCCCTCCAAATCCTATCCCGGCGACGGGGCTTTCACCCTGGTGAACGGGATCCAGAATGAAAAGGGTTTGTCCAAGTCGAATGAATTTCTCGGATTCCTCGGTAAGGACCTGGACGCCACGATCGACCTGGGAAAAGACATGGAGATCAGCGCTGTGACCGTGAGAACGTTGAACCAGAACGGCAGCTGGATCTACCTGCCCGCGCAACTTGAGCTGACCATCTCGCCTGATATCGACACCACCCTCATCACCAAACATGCCCCGATAGAAACGATCACCCAGTTGGTAAAGAACGAACAGAATATCCAGACCATCCGTCTGCCCGAACCCAAAAAAGGCCGTTATATCCGGATCCTGGCGAAGAACTTCGGCATGATCCCCTCGGGCAAACCCGGCGCGGGTAACCCGGCCTGGCTGTTCGTGGATGAGATCGTGGTGGAATGAGGTTGAAGGTTGGAGGTTGGAAGTTGGAGGTGGAAGGCAGGAGGTTGGAGGTTTAAAGTTTAAGGTTAGAGGTTTAAGGTTAGAGGTTTAAGGTTAGAGGTTTAAGGTTAGGGGTTTCTTCTTTTTTGTCATCCCTCTTTTTTTATCATCCCGAGGCACGAGGGATCTAATCTATCCTGCACCCATAAGCCTATGAAACCAGCATACCCTATTCATTCTTCCCCATACCCTGATCATTTTGATTGACTGATATAAAAACGTAATTTTATCTCCACCCACATTACGCTAACATGACCAAGATCGATCTCACCGATTCCTTAGAAAAGATACCCATAAAAATATTTCCCGATTCGCTGGAAGGTTCCGTATTCGTAGCTAAACAGATCGCCGCCCTGATCCGTGAAAAGGAAGCGGCAGGGGACAAAGCCGTTATCGGTCTGGCAACGGGCTCCACTCCCAAGACGCTTTATGCCGAACTGGTGCGCATGCACAAGGAAGAAGGCCTGAGTTTTAAAAACGTCATCACCTTCAACCTGGACCAGTATTACCCGATGGACAAGGATGCGCTGCAAAGCTATCACTATTTCATGCGCAAGAACCTGTTCGAACAGACCGATATCAATCCCGCCAACTACCACCTCCCCGACGGCATGATCCCCAAGGACCAGGTGAAAGCACATTGCCTGGATTATGAAAAGAAGATCGAAGAAGCCGGCGGCCTGGATATCCAGATCCTCGGCATCGGGGTGAATGGACATATCGGATTCAACGAACCCGGTAGCGGCATCTATACAAAGACCCGGCTCATCAACCTCGATAACAGCACCCGGATCGCCAACGCCTATGAATTCGGGCACATGAGCCAGGTGCCCAGGATGGCCATCACCATGGGCATCAGTACCATCCTGCAATCCAGGAAGGTCATCCTCATGGCCTGGGGGCAGACAAAAGCCCCCGTGATCCAGAAAGCAGTAGAAGGAGATGACTCCGAAGAGATCCCCGCCTCCCTCTTACAGAACCACCACGATTGTGTTTTTGTGGTGGATGAAACAGCTGCCAGTGAACTCACCCGTTTCAAGAGTCCCTGGCTGACCGGTGAATGCATCTGGACCGACAAGATCATGAAGCGGGCCGTAGTGAACCTGTCGCTTAAACTCAATAAACCGATCCTGAGCCTGACGAATAACGACTACAATGATAACGGTCTTAGTGAACTGCTCGTGGAAAAAGGCGACGCCTATGAAAGCAACCTGCAGGTCTATTACCTGCTGCGCGACAGCATAACCGGCTGGCCAGGCGGTAAACCCAGTGAACAACGGCATTCGCATCCCGAAAGACACTTGCCCTTCCCGAAAAAAGTACTGATCTTCTCCCCCCACCCCGATGATGACATCATCAGCATGGGAGGTACGTTCATGCGGTTGCAGGACCAGGGGCACGAAGTGCATGTGGCCTACCAGACCAGCGGCAATATCGCGGTGACCGATGAGTTCGTGACCCGCTTCATTGATTTCGCCGTGGGATTCGAGAACCTCTTCGATATCGATGAGACAAAAAGCAGGAAGATCCTCGCCGACGCCACGGCATTCCTGAAAGTGAAAAAATCGACAGAAAAGGATACTGAAGAGATCCGGTCCATCAAAGGACTGATCCGCCGCTGTGAAGCCAGGGCAACCTGTAAATACGTCGGATTGGATGAAGACCGGATCCATTTCATGAACCTGCCCTTTTATGAAACGGGCACCATCGAAAAAAGACCCATCGGCCGCCGGGATGTTGAACTCACCATTGAATTACTCAACCGCGTACAACCCCACCAGGTCTATTGCGCGGGCGATTTCGCCGACCCGCATGGGACCCATAAGGTCTGTTTTGACGCGGTGATCATGGCACTCAAAGAGATCAAAGCCTCAGGAGCGGCCTGGATCAATGATTGCTGGCTCTGGCTTTATAAAGGGGCCTGGCAGGAATGGGATATCGCGGAGATCGAGATGGCCATACCGATGAGTCCCGACCAGGTGGTGAAGAAACGCCACGGCATCTTCATCCATCAATCGCAAAAAGACAGCATTCCTTTCCAGGGCAGTGATGACCGGGAGTTCTGGCAGCGGGCGGAAGAACGCAATGCCAATACCGCACAGTTATACGCCAAATTGGGGCTTACCCAATACGCGGCGATGGAAGCCTTTGTACGTTGGCCGGTCTGACCAGAATAACCAGGTTATTCCCGCAAAGACACAAAGTGAAGATTCAACTGTATTCTTCGTGGCTTTGCGGGATTCTTTTTTACTATCCCTGTAATGTAACCGCTTTATCAAAACTATAACTCCTTCAAAATCAAAACCTAAAACGATAGAACGAGGTAAGTTTCCTGCACTGGAGTGGTTTTGCTCAATTTTCTTTATCTTGAAAGCTACTTTTTCGACCCACATATACATTTCAATGAGAAAAATTTTACCCCTCGTGCTGGTATGCATGACAGGATACCTCTTTTCATCCGCCCAAAGTTGCGTACCCACGACCATAAATGGAACAGTGCTTACTTTAAATTGCGGACAACCCTGTACTTCTTTCACCTACCAGGTTCCGCACCTGAAGTCGACCAATGATTACCTGCTGACTACGATCCCTTTCAATGCCTATCCGAACAATGCAGGCACGACCATTAACTCGATCTATATCGATGATAAATATTCCCCCCTGATCCCGATGGCCTTTCCCTTTTGTTTTTATGGCCAGACCTATAACAACATGGTGGTGGGTTCCAATTCGATCGTGACCTTTGAAGCTTTGTGCGCCTCGGCAAGCAATGCCTATACGCTTACCGTGGGTGGCGTCCCTCAAACAATACCTTATAACGGAGGCGCAGGCCCGACCGGTATTGGCACGACCTATTATCCCCGGACGGCGATCATGGCGGCATACCAGGATGTGGATCCCAGCGTATCACCCATCCCGCCGATGCGCATCGAATATAATGTATACGGAACGGCTCCTTGCCGGAAACTGGTGATCAGCTATAAGGATGTGGTGATGTTTCAATGTAACAGCTTGATACATACTTCACAGATCGTACTCCATGAAAGTACCGGACTGATCGATATCTACCTGGCCAATAAGCCTACCTGTACCACCTGGCCCAGCGGTGCCGCCGCAGGCCTTGCGATCCTGGGTATCCAGGATGAGACCCGGACCAAGGCCGTTGCCGCGCCCGGTAAGAACTGTACCCAATGGAGCGAATCCAATACCGGCTATCGCTTTACCCCGAACGGAGGCACATCTAAATTCATCAATGCCCAGATGTTCACCATGGGCGGTACCTTGGTTGCCACCGCTGATACGGCCACAACAGTACCTGGTCTGCTGGACATTACTTTTCCCAATGTTTGTCCGCCCCCCGGCCCCACGATCCAGTATGTGATCAAGACCACGTTCAGTTCCTGTACCGGCACCCCGCTGATCAGTTCGGATACCATCACGGTAGACCGGGTCACCACACTCGCCGCCACCGTCACCACCACGCCAACCACCTGCGGTGTCAGTACGGGCACCATTACGGTGACGCCGACCTCCGGAACCGGTCCTTATACTTATACGATCAATGCAGGAGCGCCGGTCACTGTTCCCGGACCGCATACCTTTACCAACCTGGCAGCCGGAACTTATACCATTGTAGCTACCGATGTGACCGGTTGTACCAATACCTTCACCGTTACGGTGAACACCACCACTTCCATCACCGGAACGGCCACAACAACCAATACATCCTGCCCGCTATCGAACGACGGGACCATAACGGTGACCCCTACTTCCGGAACCGCGCCTTACAGCTATTCACTGGACGGAGGACCCGGTCAATTGAGTAATGTATTCACCAATGTCGCACCGGGATCCCATACGGTGGTCTTTACCGACGCTTTTGGATGTACCGGCTCGGTAACGGTGACCATCACGGCTGGCAGCACACCGCTGACCGCCAATGTGAGCACCACGCCAACAGCTTGCCCACCCGCCACAAACGGTACCATAACGGTAACCCCTACCAGCGGAACCGCGCCTTATCAATATTCTTTGGACGGCGGACCTGCCCAACCCGGAAACGTATTCAATAATGTGACGGCAGGAGCCCATAGCGTTACGGTCACCGATGTTTTCGGCTGTACCGGAACCTTCCCCGTGAATGTAGGCACCAACAACACACCCTTATCGGCCAATGTGGTCACCACGCCCACCAGTTGTCCCACGGTGAACGACGGAACCATCGTTGTTACACCCACCAGCGGAACGGCGCCCTACCAATATAGCCTGGACGGAGGCGCTTTCCAGCTAAGCAATACCTTCCTCAATGTGACCGCCGGCGCACATACGGTGACCATCAGGGACGTATTCGGATGCACCGGAACGATACCCGTTGTTGTGGCCCAGGGCGCTTCACTCACTTCTACGATCAACGGAACCAACCCGCCCTGCTCCAATATCAACAATGGCACCATCCTCATCACGCCAACCAGTGGCTCGGCGCCTTATCAATTCTCCCTGAACGGAGGTCCCAATCAACCCAGTGGCTTTTTCACCGGATTGGCGCCGGGTGTATACTCGATTACGTTCACTGATAATAACGGATGTACCGGAACCAACGGAGTAACACTGACCACCAATCCGCCCATCACCGCCACATCAACCATGAACATGCCGCTTTGCAACGGCAATGCCAATGGAAGCATCACCCTCAATGCCGCAGGAGGCGTTGCGCCATACCAGTATTCCATCGACGCTGGTGCGACCTATCAACCCGGGGCGACTTTCAGCAACCTGCCGGCCGGCACTTATAATTTCCTGGTCAAAGATGCGCTGGGTTGCATCTATGCATTCAGCTTTACACTGAATGAGCCGCCGGTACTCACCGCATTCGCCACGGTGAACTCAACGGCATCCTGTTCGAATAACGACGGCAGTCTGACCATTACCGCCGGTGGCGGCACTCCGGCCTATCAGTATTCGATCAACAACGGGTTGAACTACCAGGCTTCCAATATCTTCACCGGCATCCCGGTGGGCAGTTATAACAACATCCTGGTGAAAGACCTCAATGGATGTACCACGAGTACCTCAGCGGTCATTTCGCTGAATGATACGATGAGATTGGAACTGGGCCCCGACAGTACGATCTGTGCTGGAAGTTCAATTGTTCTGTTGCCTCAAACCAATCCTCAGACCGATACCTTTAAATGGAGGCCGGCGACCTGGCTGAATTACGATACCGCAAAAAACCCGGTATGTACACCGGTGGATACGATCAAATATTACCTCACCGCCAAATGGGGCCTTTGTTCCCGCATTGATTCCATCACCATCAATGTGCTGCGCAAACCGGTGGCCTTTGCGGGTAATGACACCACCATCTGTTACAAGACGAATGCCCTGTTACATGGACTGGCACTCAATACATCCGGCCCTGTGACTTACGCCTGGACACCGCCCGATTCACTGAATACCCCAAGCGCTCCCATAACCATTGCCAGGATGGATACTACAAGGATGTTCACCCTGACCGTGACGGATAATTACGGATGTAGTTTCACTTCCAGCGACAGCATGTGGGTGATCATGCAACCGGTGGTGCCCGCCTTCGCCGGCAATGATACCATCGCCATGCTCAACAAACCTCACCAGCTCATGGGCAGCGGCGGAACCAACTATATGTGGAGCCCCGCCGGGGTGTTGAACAATCCATTCATTGCCAACCCCATCGCCGTTCTCAGTAACGATACCTATTTCACCGTCGTGGTCACCGACGCCATCGGTTGCCAGGCCGAGGACGGGGTCTTCGTTAAAGTGTATGAAGGACCGGAATACCATGTCCCCAACGCCTTTACGCCCAACGGTGATGGCCTCAATGATATTTTCAGGCCCATACCCTCCGGCATGAGGAGCACCGATTATTTCCGGGTATTCAACCGCTTCGGACAAATGGTATTCCAAACCAACAAATGGCTCGAAGGCTGGAATGGCAAATTCAAGGGCAAGGATGCCGCCATGGGAACTTATGTCTGGATGATCAAGGGCAGGGATGTGAATGGCAAGGTGATCGAGGTACAGGGAACGGTGATCTTGCTCAGATAAGATAGAATATGTTTAAAGTGGGCAGTCTGGACTCTGATTCTGGAAGGAGACTGCCAACTGCATACTGCCCACTGCCCACCTCTCTCCAGGCTGCGTTTCCGGCAAAATGTTTATCTTCATAGGGTAATAAACTGCCCTAACCCTGATGAGAAAGATCGCGTTTATCTGCCTGATATTTTGCCTTCTTATTTCTCCTGAGGACCTTTACGCTCAATCCTGTTTCAACGTTGCCGCTGGTAACGACACCACGATCTCCTGTCTGCAAGCCTGTCTCGACCTGCATGCCCGGGTACCGGATGTTCGCACAACGGATGATTACCAGGTGGTCTCGATTCCCTATAACCCTTTCCCATTCACCAATCCGGGCGGGATCCCCGTAGATCCAAGTTATATAGATGACCAGTTCTCCCCTACCATCAATTTGCCCTTTACCTTTTGTTATTACGGACAGAACTACAATGCCTGCACGATTGGCACCAACGGGGTACTGACTTTCGATCTCACTAATTCGGGCGGATACAATGACTGGGTGATCCCGGCGGGCGACCTGATACCCAGCGCCACCTATCCCCGGGCCGTGATCATGGGCCCTTTTCATGATATCGATCCCGATCCCAACACCACCTCCCCGCAATGGCCGGGCCGTAAGATGGAATACCTGGTGGTTGGGACTGCCCCCTGCCGGAAATTCATCGTCAATTTTTACCGCATCCCCTACTGGAGTTGCGGCAGTACCAACCTGGCTGATTTTGTTACCCAGCAAATGGTCCTGTATGAAGGCACCGGCATCATTGATCTCTTCATCGAGAACAAACCCATCGCCTGTGCGGCCAACACCAATAACGGTAGGGCCATCATGGGCATTCAGAACTGGAACCAGAACCTGGGCAGGGCCGTACCGGGCAGGAACAACGCGGTATGGGCCTCCGGTAATGAAGGCTGGCGATTCGTACCCAACGGCGCCACTTCACTGCTCAACAGGGTGGAACTGTATAAGAATGGCGTACTGGTTTCTACCGGCACCACCACACCCCTGGGTAACGGCGAACTGGATGTGCTCTTCCCGAATATTTGCCAACCGGAAGACAGTATGAGTTATGCCGTCAGAGCCTTTTACCAGAAATGCGATGACATCAATATAGAAACGGAAGGGTCGGATACCATGATCGTTTACAAGATCATCAACCCGATCCTGACCCGGGTGGACAGCGCCCGTTGCAACGGTGGCTTAGGGAAGATCACCGTGACCGACCCGCTGGGACCCAACCTCGAATATTCCATTGATGGAGTGAACTGGCAGTCCTCCCCGGTATTCAATGTACCGGCAGGTAACTATACGGTCAGGGTCAGGATCGTGGCTTCCTTCTGCAGCGGCTCAACCAATGTGAACATATATGAACCCAGTGCCATCACGGCGGTCATCAATGTCACACCGGCCACTTGCGCCAACAATACCGGCATCATCGATATACTTGCTGCCGGGGGCACCCCCACTTACCAGTATTCCATTAATGGCGGGACGGCCTATCAAACCGGGAACAGTTTCAGCGGCCTGCCGGCAGGCATTTACAATAATATCATCGTGAAGGATCTTTACGGATGCCTGCTGAATCTGAATACGGTCATTTCATTGAATGATACGATGCGACTGGAACTCGGGCCCGACAGCACCATCTGTTTCGGCAAGAGCATCGTTTTACTGCCGCAGACCAACTCTCAGACCGATACCTTTAAATGGACCCCACGCACAGGACTGGATTATGATACCGCCAGGAACCCGGTGGCCACTCCACAGGATACGATCAAATATTACCTCACGGCCAAATGGGGTATCTGCTCACGGATCGACTCCATCACCATCAACGTTTTGCATAAACCGGTGGTATTCGCTGGTAATGACACAACCATCTGCAATAAGACCAACGCCTTCCTCCATGGCATCGCCACCAACCTGTCGGGCACGGTCAATTACGCCTGGACACCTCCGGATTCCCTGAATACGCCCAACCTGCCCAACACCGTCGCCAGGATGGATACCACCAGGCAGTTCACCCTAACGGTCACGGATAACTACGGATGCAGCTTCTCGGTAAGCGACAGCCTGTGGGTGATCATGAAACCCGTGGTTCCCGCCTTTGCCGGCAACGATACCATCGCCATGCTCAACAAACCGCATACCCTGCTGGGTAGCGGGGGTGTCAGTTACCGCTGGAGTCCGGCCGGACCGCTGGACAATCCCTTCATCCAGTTTCCAAAAGCCGTATTGAACAACGATACCTACTTCACCGTACTGGTGACCGATGAGATCGGATGTACCGCTGAAGACGGGGTCTTTGTAAAAGTATATGTTGGTCCACAGTACCATGTACCCAATGCCTTCACCCCTAATGGCGACGGACTGAATGATGTGTTCAGGCCTATCCCCTCCGGTATCCGGAGCACCGCCTATTTCAGGGTCTTCAACCGCAACGGGCAACTGGTTTTTCAAACCAGTGAATGGCTTAAAGGCTGGGATGGGAAATTCAAGGGCAAGGACGCCGACCAGGGCACCTATGTATGGATCATCCGCGGACAGGATGTCAATGGCAGCGAAGTGGAAGTGAAGGGGACGGTGATCTTGCTGAGGTGAGCCTAAGCTGTCAGGCCAATCTCATTATTAAGGTGCCCCATTTAAAACGATGAATAAAATTTTAAAGAATTGCTGGTTTTTAATTCATATTGGCCAGACAGCTTAGGCCAATTTTAGTACAGTTCTATACCTTAATTTGTTAAATAATACTTATTGTAATTTTTTGCTGTAGAAAAAACTGTTGGTCAGACAACTTGCCCAGCTTTCTCGGTGAAAGTAGTCAGGCCATTTATCGCAAAATATCATCCCCTAACTTATTGAATATCCCCTTTTGTAAATTTTAGCAGCAGGATAAAAAGAATGGCCAAACAACTTTCACCCTCTCCCCCTTTTATCTTTCCACAACCGTTAATAAATAGCCGCCAACCCCCCAATTCATCTGAATTAAAAAATGGTTAAGTTTGTTCAATGAACTGGACCGAAAAGAAGGCTGTTCGGGTGGCAATACTGGACCTGTATGAAGGGGTCCCCAACCAGGGGATGCGTTGTATCCGGGAGATCCTCAACCAGTTCGGAGATGGCAATCATATTGACCTGGACTGGGATGAATTTGAAGTGAGGCAGGAAAAGAACCTGCCGGGGCTGGATTACGATATCTATATCTCTTCCGGCGGTCCGGGTAGCCCGCTCGAATCGGAGGGCAGCGAATGGGAGAAGGCTTATTTCCGCTGGCTGGACCAGGTGGAAAAATGGAACCGGAATCCCGCCCATCTCCAAAAGAAAAAGGTCTTCTTCATCTGTCATTCCTTCCAACTCATCTGCCGTTATTACCAGGTGGCCAATGTCACCAGGAGAAAAAGCACCGCTTTTGGCGTTTTTCCCATGCACCTCATGCAGGACGGTAAGGATGAGATCATCTTCAACGGCCTTAAGGATCCTTTTTACTCGGTCGACAGCCGCGACTACCAGGTCATCGAACCCAATCACAACCGCCTCAGTCAGATGGGGGCCAGTATCCTGGCCATTGAAAAAGAAAGGCCCCATATCCCGCTGGAAAGGGCCGTGATGGCCATCCGGTTCAATGAGAATATGATCGGTACCCAGTTCCACCCCGAGGCCGATGCCATCGGTATGAGCCTTTACCTGCAGACCGAAGAGAAGAAAAAGACCGTGATCGATAATTATGGTTTCGAAAAATGGCAGTCCATGATCGAACACCTGAACGACCCCGAAAAGATCATGTGGACCTACGCCCATATCCTTCCCAATTTCTTACTGCACGCGCTGGAATCCATGCAAATGGTTGAGGTATAGGCTTCGACCCTTCGACACCCTTCGCCAAGCTCAGGGTGACAATTAATTAAACCGAATCAACCCTATTTAAAGCGGATAATTGCCCTTTTATCTTTATTTTTAATCCGTTCAAAATAACCAGTAAGATGATCAAATCGATTCGGAAAACATTCAACGAAAATTTCACGAAGGAAAAATACGAGGCCTACATGGCCGGGTTGGAAGATCTGCATCCCGGCGCGCTCGACTTCAGGAATGCCGAAACCCCTGTCTTCATTCCAAAAGATTTCAAAAACAAGATGCTGGGCGCCTGCGAAGACATCATCGATGTGATCACCGACCCCAAATTCATGGCCATCACCGAACGGGGCATACCGGACAATGTGAACGTCCCGGGCGAGAATGATCACGCCCAGTTCATCGTGTTCGATTTCGGTATCTGCGAGAACGCGAATGGTGAACTGGAGCCGCAACTGATCGAGATGCAGGGCTTCCCCACCCTCTTTGCATTCCAGGCCTATCATACGGAACTGACCGCGAAATATGCAGACGTCCCGCCAAATTTTTCAGCTTATCTCAACGGATACGACAAGGAAAAATACATACAGGAACTCAGAGAGATCATCGTAGGGGATCTCGACCCCGCGAATGTCATCCTGCTGGAGATCTTCCCGGAAAAACAAAAGACCCGGATCGATTTTTATTGTACCGAAAAATTACTGGGCATCAAGACCGTTTGCCTCACCCAACTCATCGCGGATGGAAACAAATTGTTCTATGACAATCAGGGTGTCAAGACTCCCGTCAGGCGTATTTACAACCGCCTGATTTTCGACGATCTGCAGAAACAGGAAGGATTGGGAGAAGTGGTCGACCTCACCCGCGAATATGATGTGGAATGGGTTCCCCACCCCAACTGGTTCTACCGGATCAGCAAGTTCACGCTGCCCTTCATCAACAATCCCTATGTACCCCCGACCTATTTCCTGAATGAATTGAAACAGATGCCGGCCGACCTGGAGCATTATGTGCTGAAACCCCTGTTCTCCTTCGCAGGCATGGGAGTCATCATTGATGTTACCCCTGCTGATATCGATGCGGTCAAAGACCCCGAGAACTGGATATTGCAACGTAAAGTGAAATACGCTGACGTGATCGAAACGCCTGATGAGCCGGCCAAGGCGGAGATCAGGCTGTTCTTTTTCTGGAAGAACGGGACACCCAGGCCTGTTGCCGTGCATAACCTGGCCCGACTGAGCAAGGGCAAGATGATCGGCACACGGTATAACAAGAACAAAGAATGGGTGGGCGGCAATGTGGCTTTTTTTGAGATCGATTAAAAACTAAACAATGAAAAACGGCATTTCCCGCTTCGACCATCACCTCAATCAATTACAGGCCCTGCTCGACAAAGCGGCCAAACAAAAGAACCCGGCGCTCTGGCTTTACCAGCAAAATGTACGGACACCGCTCTTCATGCTGGAAGGCCTGGCCAAATTATATTCGGGATTGCACAACCGGAAAAAATTCAGCAAGCTGAAAGAACAGTTCAAATTGCTGGAAGACATCCTGGGCTCGGTCGACTACTATGATTCCTTTGCCCGGGAGTTCGCGGACAATAAAAAGATCCCGGCGGCAATCACCACTTACCTGCAGGCACAAGCCCGTGAAAAGATCCAAAGCCTTAACGAAGTACTCACGGAAAAAGGCTGGCTGGGGGATGGCAACAGGCGTATCATCAGGATCTGTAAAAAACTGAATGAGGCCGACTGGAAGAACGACACGGATGAGATCAAAGCGATCAATGAATACTACGGCCGTGAGATCTATGAGATCGTCGAATTCATCCAAACCCGCAAATTTCAATTCAGCAATGTGGAAGCGGATGTGCATGAACTGCGCCGGAAACTGCGCTGGCTGAGCATCTACCCACAGGCCCTGCGCGGTTGTATCCAACTCGCCAATGGCCCGGCCAATCCCAGGCACCTGAAAAAATACCAGACACCGGCCATCATCGGTTCACCATTCAATATCATGCCGGATGCGGGCGGCAACCGGGTCTTCTTAATGCTGGATAAACGATATTACTATGCGCTCAGCTGGATGATCGCTGAACTGGGAAAACTCAAAGACAACGGACTCAGATTGGTGGCCATCAAAGAAGCGCTGATGCAAACTGCCGGACTGAAAGAACCTGCCGCCTACAAAAAAGCGCTCGTCATCTGTGGTAAGGATCAACTCCCGCTTTCGCAGTTACTTGATAAAGCCGAACTGATCTGTAAAACCTATTTCAAAGAGAATAACCTGGAACACCTGGTGACGGGGATCGGAAATGTAAAGAGCTGATCCCGGGAATCATCTCCTTTATTCAACTGCTTAATTCCTTTCAATGCATTTTCTACTGAAAACAGTCTTATTATTACTGGTATGCATGTACTCGGTCGCTTATGCACAAGTGGAAAAGATCGATACGGACCGCCCGGATCAAACGGAAAGCCCCTTCACGATCCCTAAAAAATGGGTACAGCTTGAAATGGGTTTTAACAAACAACAGAACGACCGCCAGTCCAATGAATATTATCTTCCCACCCTGCTCAGTAAATACGGACTCACTAAAAAATTCGAACTCCGGCTCATCACTACCCTGATCAGTACGCCGGTTGCAGGATCCACGGGCGGCAGCAAATACCTGACCGGACTGGAACCAGTGGAGATCGGCGGTAAGATCGCTTTGCTGGAAGAACATAAACTCCTTCCCAAGACCTCCCTGCTGTTCCATGTGGCCATCCCCACCCTGGCATCCAAAGCTTACCGCGCCCATCACCTGGCCCCCAATTTCAGGTTCAGCATGCAACATTCACTGACCCAAACGGTAGGCCTGGGATATAACCTGGGAGCGGAATGGGACGGATTTACAAATAAACCCACCTGGATCTATACCCTGGCGCCCGGCTTTAACCTGGGTGAGAAATGGTACGCTTATGCGGAACTGTTTGGATTCATCGCCAGGCAGGAGAACGCCCAGCATAGTTTCGACGGAGGTTTCGCTTATTATCCGAATCCCAACTTCAAGATCGACCTCTCAGGAGGATTCGGGATCTCCGAATCGGCGCCTGATTGGTATGTAGCCCTCGGGGCTTCGATTCGTTTCAAGACGGGGAAATGATCATTTCAACAATGATCTGAGTAATTTTTCCAGTTCAGGACCTTCGGCATCAACGGCCACGATCTTCCCTTCCCTGTCCAGCAGGAAACTCGTCGGGATCTCCGATACCTGGTATTGCTCCGTCACCACTGAATTCCATCCTGTAGCATCGTTTACCTGCATATAGGTCAGCCTGTCCTGGCGGACCGCCTTAAGCCAGGCCGCTTTTTTCACATCCAGTGAGACCGCGAAGACCTCGAAGCCCTTGTCCTTATATTTCTTATAGATCCGCTGTACGCCCGGATTGGCCATCCGGCAGGGACCGCACCAGCTGGCCCAGAAATCGACCAATACCACCTTGCCCTTCAGGGAGGACAGGGTCAACAGGCTGTCGGCCGTATTGGGCAGACTGATCTCGGGCGCCCGGGTACCGATATTCAACTGGGCTTTCCCTGTACAGGAAAATAACAAAATGGTCAGTGCAATAAACAATGATCTGCTCATCGGCAACAGGATTTTTTTTGAAACAATGATACGATGAATCGAAATATATTCTTCACCTAATATAGATTATAGAAATTATATTCCAGTCTTAGCAAAGCCCCCTCACTTGAATAACGCTGCAGTTTCTTTACCAGCGGGTACCGGTAACCGATATCCAGCCGGGCCCGGCTGTTAAAGATGAACTGCACCGCCGGAGCGATATCAAGCCAGGCGAATCCGTTATGGGTGTTGCATTGCCCCAGGAATTCGACCATCAGGTTCAGGTTGGTCTGCCGGTAACTGGTATATTCCTTCGGTAACATCAGCCTTCCGGCGGATAATGAATAAGCAACGGCATTGCGCAATTTATCCCCGTACAGGAATTTCTCCTTTCCGTTGTCCGTTGCATGCAGATATGATGCTGAAGCCGAGATGGCCAGTTTATGCAGCAGTTGCGTGGCGATCAGGCCGCCTTCATAACCACTGTTGTGTCCATCGAGATTGATCGAATATTCATGGATATAACTGTTGAAGAGACTGAATTGTCCGAATGCGGCCATCCTGAAATGGCTATGTACCTGGTCATGACTTAAAAAACGGTATTTCAGGTACAGGCTGCCTCCGTTGGCCAGGAAGGGCCCGTCCATATTGCCGGCATAGGCACTCAGGTGGACCATCAGTTTTTTTGAAATTCCCCACATGACACCCGGCATCAGGTGATAGGACCATGCCTTCCTGCCCTTGTGAAGGTCCCTGACCATAATTTGATTCACCCGGATGCCCAAGCTCTTCGCGGCCATATTACTGGCCGGTTCGGAATACACGAACAGTTCCTGGGCTTCTGAAACCAGGACTATAAATACAAGGACGCAGGACAGCGTGAAACGCTTCATAGGCAATATTACAAAAAGGAACTGCGGTGTTCAAACCGCAGTTCCAAATGAATCAGGTGAGGATCACATGATAGACCCTTGTTTCTTTTTGTTCGATACGCTGATAGCAATCCCCGGCAGAGGCCGCGGGATTCTTTTTCCATTCCCTGGGCAGTACATATCCTTTGTCCATCACCCGGAATGTTCTCTCACCCAGGAGCATCTCCTCCCGGGTATTGGTGAATCGAAGCCCGGTGCTGCCGATGAAGATACACCGGTCGTCCAGCATCCTGGTACCGTTGAATTTCATGGTGACCAGGAACCGGGCGACAGAAAAGCCAGCGCCTTCCACTTTCTGCCTGATCTTGTCAAAATCAACTTCGGCATCAGCTTTGAACCGGATGTCGAAACTGGAATTTTTGATATTGGGTTCCACCTTGTCCACAAAATCGAGTTTGAGCAAGGCCTTATTGATGGCGTTGCTGCACATACTACAGGTGAGACCGCTGGCCTGGAGGTCCACTTTTACCACCTGGGCCCCGGCTATGAATGAAAAGAGAAGACACAGGACGGCGAATAATGATTTGATCATCTTGTTTGTCCGGTTTAAGATTTGCAGCAGGATTTCTTGCAGGCGCCCTTTTCCTTATCGCAATTCATTTTGGCCATGCCGTCTTTTTTGCTGCAGCAATCCTTGTCCTTACAGCAACTCATTCCCTTGCACGCGTCCTTGACGGTACCGCAACCTTCATGATCGCAGCATTTTTTGGCTACCGGTGAGGCATCCGCTGATTTGGATTTACGGTCGTAATGGCAGCAACCCGGTAATTTTTCATAGGCGGCATCATCACCGAAAAAATCCTGGGTATCATAACCCGATTTGGCGATGGCCTGCTGGATCTTTGTTGAATTGGTCTTATTTGAGGCATAGGTCACTTTGAGTTCCTTGCTGTCCTCGTCCCATATTGCGGCGGTGGCACCGGCGGTCTTGGCGGATTTTTCTATGACCTTTTTGCACATGCCGCAATTACCCCAGACTTTCAGGGTTTCTTTTTTTACGGTGTTCTGGGCGAAGGAAAAGGAAATGGCGAACAGGCTGAACAGCAGCGTTGCTCCAATATTAAGCGTTTTCATGTTGATTTGTTTTATGGTAAAAGAATAATGCAGTGCGCAATGCGCGATACACGACAACCGCAGGGCGCCGTGAAAAAAAGGGAAGTTTTGTCTAAAGTCTGAAAACGCCGTGAAGGATACGGGCGGGAGGATCGGTATGACCGGGTGGCGAATGGTTGTTCACCGTGGGAACAGAAGCCGTAGTGGCCATGACCCATTGGTAACCCGCGTAATGATTGACGATGTATTTTTCACCCGCTTCAAAACTGAGGTTGTTCGAAACGTTCTTGTGAGAGTCTTCCAGCTTGAAAAACTTATGCTCATCATGGCAGCAGCCCGTCTTCTTTTCGGTCATCCCGCATTTGCCGCATTGATCATCCGAGGATCCGTAAAATTCAACCCCCGCCTGTTGCCCCATGCAATAATGGATCTCCATGGCGATGCCCGACACAACGATCATGTAGACCATGGTCAGGAGTCCTATGGATATCTTTTTAAGCACGATACAAATTTAAGCCAGTTTTTGACAACTATGCCTCCTTTTTTGCCGGACGGGGATCTTTAACATTACGGAATGGGAAGTGCAAGCTATAAACCATTAGCTATTAGTAAAATAAACTATCTTAAAAGGCTATTTTCCATTCTCCATTCTCCATTCTCCATTCTCCATTCTCCATTCTCCATTCTCCATTCTCCATTCTACATTCTACATTCCCTAATTGACAAACCCCCACTGAATCCCCACCCTGATCATCAACCCCTGGGTTGGGTAATGCGGAGCCGCGAAATTATTATTCGTGAAGCCGAAGCCATTGGAGAAACGGACCGTATTGAGATTTTCGGCCCGGATGAAGCTGGTGAATGATTTAATGCGGAAATGGAAGAATGCGCTGATATCAGGCAGGTTCTTCAGCCTTACGGTATCCTGTGGAACGAACTGGCCCATCACGGGAGAATAATTATACCCCTCGTAAGGCGTATAATACCTGGCTTCCAGTCCCATACTCAGGTTCAGGTTCTTATAAAAGACCCCTTCGTAAGCCAGCCGGTTGCGTGTGAATAAAAGAGGAACTTTCACCGGAGCGCTCCCATCCGTTTGCTGAAAGGTCAGGTCGGTGTATAGGTTCCAGTATTTCGTCAGCCGGATCTTTTTAGACGCGTAAACCTGCAGAACATTGATCACTTTGGCGCTTTGCGCTGTATGGAAGTAATCGGTATAGTAGGCCAGGTTGGTGATGATGTGATTGCGGAAACCCAGGTTGAGGTATCGGTTGCTGGCCTCGGCCCCGAAACTGATGCTGTTCTCTTTTTTGGTGATGCCCGCATTGCCGAAATTGAAGGAGGACGCGTTATTGAAATTAAAGGAGGGGGTCCGGTTCACATTTTTAAAGAACAAACGCACCGAGCCGAATTTCGGATTGAGATACCTTGCCAGCGTGGCATAGGCCTGGTAGTCGCCGCTGTTGAGTCCGCTCAGGTAGAACTCGCCCTTGATCAGCACATCCCATAACTTATTGCGGGTCTTATTCCGGTATTCGCCGTGGAGGATGGTATTGTAAAAATTACGGGTACCTCCCGTGAATTCGCCCTTGATGTTCTCAATGGTGGCCCCCACCAGCAGGAACTGTGCCGAGTTCTTTGTATCCGGGAAAGACAATAAGGAAAGGTCGTTCCGGATCACCGACCATTTATCCCTGACCGAAAAATAAGCCACAGAGGCCGACAGGGAGGTATCGTACCATTTCTTATAAATGACCGAATCGGCTTTTTCATCCGTAAACTGGAAACGACCCGTGCTATAAGTGAAACTATGCTGCACCCTCAGTTTGGGATAGAACAGGTATTCGGTGGTGGAATCATTGATGGCCACGGAATCCCGCTTACCGATATCGTATGACTGCCGGAAGAAGAAAGTGAAATCCCGGTAGGTATTGCCGGTATTGATACTGGCTTTGAAAGGATTGGGCTCGAAAAGATTGGCGCCGCCGAGATTAACGGGAATGGTGAAACGTTTTTTCCGGTTGGGATCGCTGAGCAGCGAATCACTCACGATGCCTCCGTTCTCCGAATTCTTCAGGGTATTCCCCAGGGCGATCAGGGTGGCGGCGTATCTTTTGCGTTTGCCCTGGTAGGTGCTGAAGAGCCGGAAGCTCTTATGGTTGGTATTCTGGGTCACGAAAAAGCCCGGTGCGCTGATGAGCCGGTATTCGAAACCGAAGTTCCAGTTGGGCCGGGGGTTCTGGGTATGAAAGGCCTTGATCATCTGTTCCTTTCCGGAAGCCAATTGGTAGCTGAGTTGCGAATAAGGCCGGGTGGTCTTGAATAAACGGGTGCCCTCCAGCGTGAATTTATAAACATCCAGCGCATGAAAGCCGGCATCCCATCCCGGTCGCAGGTTAGGTGCATAGATCAGCGGGTAAGCGGCCGCGCCGTTATTACCCAGGTATTGCCAGGAGGAAGGAACGGGAAAATAAGCGTCGAAATCATTGATCGAGGAATCCATCGGGCGGTTACGCACCGAATCCAGGAAACGGTAACTGATGGAAATGGAATCCTTGCGGTCGTCGCGGCGCTGGAAGCCCAGGGTGTCTTTCCGGTTGCTGATGATGCGGGTGGTGGTTGCCGTGGGTTTGCCGGAGCCCTGGACGGGCTCATCGGAAACCTGGGCAAAACCGCTACCGGTCGTGACCAGGGAAAAAACTATGGCTATGAAACGCTTCATGGATGACTTAAAGTTGGGCGATCAGTTCATCGATCAGGGCGGCGAATTTGGGTTCGGCCGCCTTCGCCGCATTGAGCACTTCTTCATGGGATACGGGAATCCCTCCCTCATGCAGGGCGATATCCGTGATAACACTCATGGCAAAGACCGGCAATCCCATATGAACGGCAGCGATCACTTCCGGAACGGTGCTCATGCCGACCGCGTCCCCTCCCATCGCCGCGATCATCCGGTATTCGGCGGGGGTCTCAAAAGTTGGACCGGTAACGGCGACATATACGCCCTGGTGAACGGGAATATTTTGTGCGGCCGCGATGGCCTTCATTTTATCGATCAGGACCTTCTTATAAGGTTCGCTCATATCCGGGAAACGGGGACCCAGTTCGGGGTCGTTCTTGCCGATCAGCGGGTTGGGCGTAAGCTGACTGATATGATCGGTGATGATCATCAGGTCGCCAACTTTGAAAGCGGGATTGACACCACCGGCCGCATTGCTCAGGATCAGGGTCTGTATGCCCAGGTATTTCATCACCCGGATGGGGAAAACGGTTTGCTGAGCTGTATAGCCCTCGTAATAATGGAAACGCCCGGCCATGGCCACCACTTTCTTGCCCCTCACCGTTCCAAAGACCAGTTTGCCGCTATGCCCGTGTACGGTACTGACGGGAAAATGAGGAATATCGGCATAGGGGATCTCTTTTTCAATCGCTATTTCGTTGACGAAATTACCCAGTCCGCTCCCCAGCACGATACCGATCTCCGGAACCCCGTCATACCTGCTTTTAATGTGGTCCACCGCCGCTTTGATTTGCTCTGTCATATCCCGTTGATTTGATTCAGGGGGCAAATGTAAGATAAGATATTGTTAGAAAAGAGATAATAAACCGGTTGAAGGTTAAAAGTTCAAGGTTGAATGTTTGGAGTAAAATGGGCAAAGATTCCCTTTGTTTCAATGCAGTGTAGGGCCAACCTTCAACCTTCAACTTTCAACTTTTTAACATTGGCATTTTCACTATCTTCGCCAAAATTTTCAACGCATGAATCTCCACGAATACCAGGCTAAAGAATTACTGAAAAAATACAATGTACCGGTACAGGAAGGCATCGCCTGCATCACCCCGGGCGCAGCGGAAGAAGCCTATAAGCAGATCCATACCCAATACGGCAGCCAGTTCGCCGTGGTGAAGGCCCAGATCCATGCGGGTGGTCGTGGTAAAGGCAAGATCGCCGGTACCGAACAGCGCGGTGTGGCCGTGGGCAAGAATGCCGAAGACGTGAAACAGATCGCTCAGAATATCATCGGGGGAACACTGGTGACCCTGCAGACCGGTCCGGCCGGTAAAGTCGTGAACAAGGTATTGGTGGCCCAGGATGTGTATTATGAGGGCCCCAGCCCGGTCAAGGAATTTTATCTTTCCATCCTGCTCGACCGCAGCAAGGGAAAGAACGTGATCATGTACAGTACCGAAGGCGGCATGAATATCGAGGAAGTGGCTCACAACACCCCGGAGAAGATCTTCCGGGAATGGGTCTATCCCGGCGGCATGCTGGAAGCCTTCCAGGCCCGTAAGATCGCCTTCAACCTGGGACTGAGCGGCGCGGCCTTCAAGAACTGCGTGAAATTCGTCACCAATTTGTATAACGCTTATGTAGGTCTTGATTGCAATATGCTCGAGATCAATCCGCTCTTCAAGACAAGCGACGACAAGATCATTGCCGTGGATTGTAAGATGAACGTGGATGATAACGCCATCATGCGTCACCCGGATATCGGTTCCTTAAGGGACATCACCGAAGAAGACCCTACCGAGGTGGAAGCCGGTCAGTTCAATCTGAACTTCGTGAAACTGGATGGTAATGTAGGCTGTATGGTCAACGGGGCCGGACTGGCCATGGCCACGATGGACATGATCAAACTCAGCGGCGGTGAGCCCGCCAATTTCCTGGACGTAGGCGGCACGGCCAATGCGCAAACGGTGGAAGCCGGTTTCCGCATCATCCTGAAAGACCCTAAAGTAAAAGCGATCCTCATCAATATCTTCGGCGGTATCGTTCGTTGCGACCGGGTGGCCCAGGGTGTCATCGACGCCTACCAATCCATCGGCAATATCAATATCCCCATCATCGTTCGACTGCAGGGCACCAATGCCGATGTGGCCAAGAAACTCATCGATGAAAGCGGGTTGAAAGTGCAGAGCGCCATCCTGCTCAGTGAGGCTGCTGCGCTGGTGAACAAGGCCGTGGCTTAAAACCTATAAGGTTTGCAGCAGGGACTGTGCCTGGGAAACCTTATAGCGTTTACTCAATCCCTTCCGATGTCGCCTGGTCTCCCGACCAACGACAACCCATATTTACAAAGTCCGGCTCCAACTTTGTTATGCCAAATTTTGGTTACAAGCAGAGTTATTTTATTTGTCTTGCTGCATGATGCACACGAAGTATAGCAACTTTAGTTGTGCTAACTTTATAAACAATCCTGTAATTGCCCTCAATTAATTCTCGGATTGAAGGAGAGTTGAATTCTGGCACCACGGCCAGATTTGGGGAAATTTTCAAGCTGATCTACTCTTGAAATGAGTTTTTCGACATATCTGTCTGCGTAACGGTTTGAATCCTTAGAAATAAACTCATGAATTGACCGCAGGTCTTCAATGGCAAAATCTGTCCATATTACTTTTACCATTTTTTAGCCATTTCTTTTACCTTTTCATGAGAGGTAGTCTTGCCCTTTTTTAATTGTGCTAATCCCTGTTCCACTTTCTCAACAAAAATGAGTCTTTCTAAAAGGGCATCCAGTTCAAATTCCTTTGGAAGTTCTTTAACTGTGTCAATTGCTTTATCTCTTTTCATCATTGAATTTTAGAGTGTTAAATTACAAAATTTTCCGGTTATTGAGAGCTTCAATTGCTGGCACCCAACGGCGAGGGCTTGCTGCTGTGCTGGTATTTTATAATGTCCAGCCTCACTTGCAGCAATACTGATGTTGGTTGCAGTTTTATAATGCTTGGTCACAAATAAATAAGCGGGAACTGTCAGATGCAAAGAAAATACTCTGCTGATTTTCTTGATCAAATTGAATATTTAACATAGTTAGGCTATCTCCGAGATCTTGCGGCAACCACCATTTAGGTCTATCAGGAAAAGTCTTAAGAAAGCTTAAGGAGTCCAACTTACTATACACAGACTTTTCATATTTCTTTAACCTAATAATTCTCAATAATTCAATTGGACATACTTTTACTTCCATCCAAATGCAACAGTCTATTTGCGGTACAACCTGGTCTTTTAGATTAACGATTGTCATACAACTGTCTAATGGCTTTTTGAAGAGAAGAGTATATATCTCAGACGGAGGTTTGGATTGGGAATTATGAATGATTCTGGAAATGTCAGAATTGATTTTCTTAAAACCCGTATAAAAGAAAAGGGCAATAATAGTTACAAGAAGAATACTTAAAGAGATCAGTACTTTCCTTCGAGAAAGTTTATTTCGCTTCAATAGAGCATAGAACAGGAAAATAATAAATACCAATATCAGAAATGCCAATAAAATGGTATCTGCCATCATATCCCTTCAAATTTGTAGAGTGTTCGTGAAAAATTGCAATCAACCATATAATAGCCGCAGTTCAACCTGACCTCCAAACTGCTCAGATTAGTATAAACAACTGATAAAGATCATTTTATTTAAATATACGAAACCTCTTAAAAAGTTAACTATTTCCAACCTTCCATTTCAAGGATAGTTTTTAACTGCCGTTTTACTTAGGCAACTACAGGTGCCGGGCCAGGAACTCTAATGGAAATTGATTCCCATGAGCCTGTTCAATGAAACGGGTCTTGTTGGTAAGCGTTAAAATCAAAAGAAGAATAAATACAATCCGCTGGATGAGGCCGGATCACCGGTTCAGGATCATCTCGTTATAATAATGGAAGATCTGCAGGGTTCGTTTGACCACCAGGTCGGAATAGGAACCGGTAGCGATATTGGACTGGATCGTTCCTCCTCCGGAATATACATCTTTGGTCATCGTCCCGATCAGTTTGGCCTCCCCGTCGCGGTAGGCCAGCCAGGCTTTTTGTGCCGCAATGAGCACTTTCTTGTCTTCCGGATTCAGGGCCTTCAGCAGCTTATTGTAGTACTTGTTCAGGAGCTGGTCGTATCCGGCGGTCAGTTCATCGATGGTCGTATTCATGCCGACCGTTGAATAGTCAATATCCATGCGTTTGCCGGCCAGCTGTTCAATGCGGAAGGTATCCAGGGAGAACTCGATCTCACTCGCGGTCATTTCCTGCTGCACCAGTTTCTGCCGGAATGCCGGTACCTGCTTCTCCACTTCGGCCTTCAGGCTCTGTAAAACCTGGGGTGTGATCTCCCGGGGACCGGTGTTCTGCGCGGATATCAACTGGCTGCAGCATATTACCGCGAAAGATAAAAGGAACTGTTTCATAACGCTGGGGGTTAAAGTTAAATGCGGTTTACCACCCGCTGAGCGGGCCATCCATAAGGTTTTACCCATCCAAAGTTAAGCGGTACGGGTTCATGTACGGCAAGGAAAGAAAATAAAGGTTCGTGGGTCACGAGCCTTTGCGAATACAAAAAGCCCCGACACTTTCATGTCGGGACCCGTGCCCAGGACTGGATTATTTCATGATCCAGATACTCCTGCGAGGGGCGTACCCAAGGCCCCAGCCCTTTACAAGGGCGGGCTTTTTGTTTGTCTGCAATGTCAAGCAAGCTTGACTTGCTGCCAAACAAAAAGCCCCGACACTATCGTGTCGGGGCCTTGTGCCCAGGACTGGATTCGAACCAGCACATCCTTGCGAACGCTGCGACCTGAACACAGTGCGTCTACCAATTTCGCCACCTGGGCAGATGGTTAATAGTTAAAAGTTGAACGTTTTGCTTCTCAGGATGAAGCTTCAACGATTAACGGGTTGCAAATATAAGGGACTAAACCGAAACATTAAAATCTCTCAGCGCATCATTTAAACTCGTCTTGAGATCGGTGCTCGGCTTCCGCTTCCCGATGATCAGGGCGCAGCCCACACCATATTCCCCCGCCGGGAATCTCTTGGTATAGCTGCCAGGGATCACCACGCTTCGGGAAGGTACGATACCCCGGTATTCAACAGGCTCTTCGCCGCTCACATCAATGATCTTGGTGGATTGGGTCAGCACCACATTGGCGCCCAATACGGCCTCCTTCTCCACCCGCACCCCTTCCACCACGATGCAGCGGCTGCCGATGAAACAACCGTCTTCGATGATCACCGGACTGGCCTGCAGGGGCTCCAGCACGCCTCCGATACCCACGCCGCCGCTCAGGTGTACCCCCTTGCCGATCTGGGCGCAACTGCCCACCGTAGCCCAGGTATCCACCATCGTTCCCTCGTCCACATAGGCGCCGATATTCACATAACTCGGCATCAGCACCACATTTTTGGCGAGGTAGGCTCCGTAACGGGCCACAGCATGAGGTACGGCGCGGACACCCAGGGATTTATAATCCTTTTTCAACAACATCTTATCATAAAACTCAAAAGGGGCCAGGTCCCAGGTCTGCATGGGCTGTATGGCGAAATACAGGAGGATGGCCTGCTTCACCCATTCATTCACTTCCCATCCACCCTCCTGAGCACCAGTCGAAGGGGCGCCAGTCGAAATGGCGACCGGCGAGGCCGTGCGTAACCGGCCCTTATCCACTTCCTCGATGACCTGCCGTACAGCATCACTGTATCGTTCCTCTTTCAGGAGTTCGCGGTTGCCCCAGGCTTCCAAGATCATTGCTTTCAATTCCATGAGTCTGTTTTTTTGCAAACATACCAAATTCAGGCCTTGTTTTCGGCAGGTGCGGCCGATCATCAATACCAGGAACAATGTTAGAAAGCTTTGCTATTTTTGGAACCGTGCAGGAACCATTACACATATTGATCCGTTTACCCAACTGGCTGGGAGATATGGTCATGAGCGCCGCGTTTGTACAGGCCGTAAAGGATGAATACCCCGGTGCCGTCATCGACCTGGTGGCCAAAAAAGGGATCGATACCCTGCTCGATTTCTTCCCGGCACATCACGACCGGTTCGTTTTCTCAAAATCACAGTATCCCGGCTTAAAAGGGGCCTGGGCATTCGGCCGGTCGATCAAAGCAAAAAAAAGATACGACCTGTTCTTCTGCCTCCCCGATTCCTTCTCCTCCGCCCTGATCGGTTTCGCCGTGAACGCCCGGCAAAGGATCGGGTACACCAAGGAACTCCGGTCCTCCCTCCTCACCCATCCCTACCGGAAGAAAAAGAATATCCACCGGGTAGCAGAATACACCGGTCTGCTGGAACTATTCCTGGAAAAAAAGCTGGAGCCCGTTCCGGTAAAACTGGTCCGGCCAAACGTAGAGATAGATCAAAGCATAATTGTCAATATCAATTCGGAAGCCGATTCCAGGAGACTGCCCAAGGAAAAGGCGCTAAGCCTTATCCGGGCTTTGCAACAAAAGTTCAGCAACCCGATCATTTTGATCGGAGCTCCGTCGGAAAAACCGATTGTCGACGAGGTCTGCGCCGCCCTGCCCGGCAGCGGGCAGGTCGTCAATATGGCGGGGCAGACCGACCTCAGCCAACTGATCGGGTTATTGAGTTCGGGCAAGGTTCTGCTGACGACCGATAGCGGACCGGCCCACCTGGCCAATGCATTGGGTACTCATACCCTCGTTCTGTTCGGCGCCGGGAATGAAGCGAATACCGCTCCTTTCAATCAACAGAACAACCAGGTCATCCGCCTCGGTAAATTACCCTGCGAACCCTGTGTGAGCAATACCTGCAAACCCTATGGAACACCACGCTGCCTCGTTGAACTGGATGTACATATAGTCGTAGCTGCCGTTGCTGCCCTTATCGCAAAATCATGATCAACATCATCTGCCGGACTCGTACCGGTCAACTGGTTTTTGTTCGGTTCTCTACAACTTGCATAGTATGAAGATCGGATTCGACGCAAAAAGGGCCT
Organism: Chitinophagaceae bacterium; assembly: GCA_016721725.1. Lineage (GTDB taxonomy): Bacteria > Bacteroidota > Bacteroidia > Chitinophagales > Chitinophagaceae > Ferruginibacter. Next base: position 139,269 of record JADKHN010000002.1, read on the forward strand.
ATCATAATGCTACCGGACTGGGTTATTACAGCAGGACGATCATACAATCGATGTCTGAATTCTATCCCGAACACCAATACTTCCTGTTCAATCCAAAAGCCTCGGATCAATTCAGTTTCAAGTCGGATCACCTGGTAGAAATAAGGCCCCGGAAATTCCTGCACAAATGGATCACTCCACTTTGGAGGACCTTCGGCATCACGCCGGAACTGAAAAGGCTGGGGATCGATCTTTATCACGGGCTCAGTCATGAGATACCGGCGGGGATCCGTTCCGCAGGCATCAGGTCCGTAGTCACCATCCATGACCTCATGCCCGAACGGTTCCCCGAACAATACCATGCCCTCGACGCCTATACCTACAAGAAAAAGACCCGCTATGCCTGCGAACAGGCCGATAAGATCATTTGTGTCAGCCGGCAAACGCAGGAAGACGTGATGGAGTTTTACGGAGTGGATGAAAGCAGGACCTCGGTCTGTTATGAAAGTTGCGATCCCGTTTTCGGCATACCGGTCAGCGAAGAGGAAAAAAACAGGGTCAGTGATCTTTACTGTTTACCCGACCGGTTTTTTTTATCGGTGGGATCCGTGATCGAAAGAAAGAACCTGCTGAATACCTGTAAGGCCTTCTTACAATTGAAAGACAAAGTGGACCTGCCGCTTGTTGTGGTTGGAAGCGGGGGAGAATACCAGGAAAAGGTGAAAGACTTTATCTTGCGGAATGGAATGGAGGACCGGGTCATCTTTTTATCATCCCGCCGGGCGGGTGAAAAATTCCCCGGGTTCCTTTGTCCCAATGACCTGGCGGTGATCTACCAGTCGGCTGTCGCGCTGATCTATCCTTCTCTTTTTGAAGGGTTCGGATTGCCGGTACTGGAAGCCCTGAACAGCCGGTTGCCGGTGATCACTTCATGCCGGTCAAGTATGTCTGAGATCACCGGTGAAGCCGCCTTGCTGGTGGAACCCGGTTCGGTTGATGAGATCGCTGATGCGATAGAGAGAATATATACCGACACCCCGCTGGCTCTAAGCCTCGCGGAAAAAGGGTTGACTCATGCCCGCCTGTTCACCGGCCGGCTTTGCGCCGAGAATGTCATGCGGGTATACCAGGAACTATGGTAGCTTTTAAGAACGATATCGAACAATGCCTGTCTGTCCTGGAAAACGGAGGATTGATCCTGTATCCCACCGATACGGTATGGGGGATCGGATGCGATGCCACCAACCCGGAGGCCGTGGAAAAGGTATACCGGTTGAAAAAAAGACCGGATGAAAAAAGCATGATCGTACTGCTGGCGGAAGAACGGGATATCCTGACCTATATCACTCAACCCAACCCGATGATCTCGGATTATGTGAAAGGACTGGAAAATCCGACGACGGTGATCTATGAAGGAGCCGTCGGTTTTGCCGACAACCTGTTACCCGCTGACGGCACCATCGCGATCAGGGTGGTGAAAGAACCTTTCTGCAAGATGCTGATCAAACAATTCGGAAAACCCATCGTATCCACTTCCGCCAATATCTCGGGCTACCCCGCCCCCGCTGTCTTTTCCGATATCGATGTGGCCATCATTAACGGAGTGGATTATGTGGTTGAATACCGGCGGGATGATCTGACGCCGGCCCGGCCATCTTCGATCATCAAATGGAACGATGATGGCTCTCTCACCATCCTGCGTTCGTGAATCACTTTGCCAAAGTTTCAGACTTTGGCAAAGTTTGATAAACAGTTACAACTTTGGCAAAGTTTTAAACTTTGGCAAAGTTTGACAAACCATTTGAACTTTGCCAAAGTTTCGATCGCAAAGTTTTGAACTTTGCCAAAGTTTCGATCGCAAAGTTTCGAACTTTGCCAAAGTTCATTAAAACCGGAAAGCCACACCCAGCTGCACACTCTGGTTCTTCCATTTTTCCTGGCTGTCGATATCGTTGATATTGCTCAGACCGATATTATAGCGGCCGTAGAATCCAAAATGAGAGATATTGACCTGTACGCCGCCGAGCATGCTGAAATCACCGCTCTTAAAGGCTTTCTGACCGTTCTGCAAGAGGGTGCTGCTCTGGTTCATCAGGATCCCGAACTGGGGTCCGACCTGGAGGGTCAGCATCTTGACCGGTTTGAAATTGAGCAGGATCGGGAAGCTGAGGTAATTCAATTTTACTTTGTCGAGTTTCTGGAACTGGTAAATGGTACTGAAGCTGCCGGAGGTATCCACATTCGACTGGTTGAACAGGATCTCGGGTTGTATGGCGAATTTCTTCCCCAGTCCGATCGTCAGGAATCCCCCGACATGATAGCCGAAAGAGAATTCTTCTTTGAACGATTTACCGCTGAGTTTGTTGATGGAAGCGCCTCCTTTTAATCCGATCTGGACCTTCTGGGAAAATGCCGATGTACCAATGAGGCATAACAGGACAAATAAAATGGGTTTTGATTTCATATGATGAAGTTTATGGACAACCTGCGAATAATATGCCAAAGCAGGAAGGCTCTGTTAAGAAAGCTGTTAAAAATTGATGCCCACAACCACAGAATACAAAGCGGAGAATCGCTTTGCATCGGTGGAAGGCAGGTAATAATCCAGGTACAACTGGGGTTGTAAATAGAATTTTCCAAAGTAATACGTCAGTTCGGTCAGCAAGGCCAGAGATTGCAGGTTGAAGGATTCCGTACCTGTACCGTCGCCGTAACGGCTTTTAAGTGCATTTTGCACGATGGGTCTTCTCCGGCTCAGGGTACTTGAATGGGTGACACTCCATTTTTGCGTGCCCGCATTCAGGTAAAGGGTAGGCTGTATCGTCAACGCGTCTTTTTTAGAAAGAAGGTGTTCAAAGTCCCATTGATGAGACGCGGAAGCCGATAAGGAAAATCCGCGCAGCTTGGTCACAATGGTATCGGTGATATGAATGATCCGGGGTTGCAAAGGCGGAGGCGGCGTGAACCAGAAACTGGTATCGAAATTTTCCGTGTTTTTACCGGCGGCGTAACCAACTGAAATGCCCGGTTGGATCCAGGTCTTTTTATACAGTACGCTGGCGAAGAGGTCGTGCTGAAAGGGACTGGGATCAAAACTCGTTCCCTTTCCCTTGATGAACCAGGTATAGGAAATACCGGCCGTGACCGACTTTCCATCATAAGTATAAGAGGGATTCAGCGCATACTGGTACATCTTCATCTTACCCTGGTCGCTGACGAGGTATCCGCTGAAACTAATGGCAGCGCCGCTCTTGTGCATATATCCTACGGAAGGGGTGAAAAAGACCAGGTTCGTTTCGGTCTGATTGGCATTGAGGGAATTATTACGCTGGCTGAAGACACCGTTACCGACCCCGATATTCACATCAAAATAACTCCGGTCACGATCTTTCAGAAGCTTCAGGAATTCATCATTATTCAGCATGGAATCCAGCAATCGCTTGTCTTCTTTGCTCAATCCCTTATCCTGCCCATAGGCTGAGTGCATCACCAGGCAGGTGACCAGCAGATATATAAGCTGTTTAAGCATACGGTTTGAGCGGGTCTGGTTTAGATGATGCAATGCGCGATGGGTTTAATCCGGGCAAAATTATTACTATGCAATTACAATTTTAACACAAAAAGGGGAATTACTGTCCTGATTGACCATAAAAAGGACTACCTTTGCGCCTCCCGATAATTATCGGGATTTTAAAACTGAGAATTACATGACATGCTCAGTTGCTGTTGAAGAGGTTTACTGCAATACGTTCTCTCTGCTCTATTTTCAAACCGCTGTCGGGATCTTTACTGCCGACAAGGTTTTACAACGGCCAAAGCATGAAAACGGTATTTGATTACCGGCAATTACATGTGGCTATCGCAAAAAAAAATTCATGAATGCATTTGAAGCCTTAGGCTTAAACGAACAATTGGTACAGGCCATCGCCGACCTCGGATTTGAGACCCCTACCCCGGTACAGGAAAAAGCCATCCCGGTTTTGCTTTCGGGCACAACCGATTTCATCGGACTGGCACAAACCGGAACGGGTAAGACCGCCGCATTTGGCCTGCCCTTACTGCAGCTGATCGAACCCACGGAGCGTCACGCCCAGGCGCTGATCGTTTGTCCCACCCGTGAACTCTGCCTGCAGATCACCAACGATATCGAAACCTATAAAAAACATTGCCGCGGCATTTTCACCGAAGCGGTTTACGGCGGTGCATCCATCATGATGCAGATCCGCAACCTGAAAAAAGGCGTACAGATCGTGGTGGCCACACCCGGCCGTTTGATCGACCTCATCGAAAGAAAAGCCATCGACCTGCAGAAAGTGAAATACGTGGTCTTGGATGAGGCCGATGAGATGCTGAACATGGGATTCCGCGACGATATCGATTTTGTGTTGAAAAACACGATCAACCGCGAAAGCACCTGGTTGTTCAGCGCCACCATGCCACCCGAAGTAAGGGCCATCTCCAAGAATTACATGGATAATCCCAAAGAGGTGACCGTGGGCAAGAAGAACAGCGGGAACGTCAATATCGATCACCAGTATTTCATCGTCCCGGCACAATTTCGCTATGAGGCCCTGAAACGCCTGATCGATTTCAACCCGGGCATGTACGGCATCATCTTCACCCGCACCAAGGCCGACGCACAGGAAATTTCCGAGCGGCTGGCCAAGGCCGGTTATGACATCGAAGCGTTGCACGGCGACCTGACCCAGCAGCAGCGTGATAAAGTGATGGGCCGTTTCCGCAGCAAGAGCCTGCAATTGCTCATCGCCACCGACGTGGCCGCAAGGGGTATCGACGTGGACGGCATCACGCATGTGATCAATTTCGAACTGCCCGATGACATGGAAGTGTATACCCACCGCAGCGGACGTACCGGTCGCGCCGGAAAGACGGGTATCTGCCTGTCCATCTGCCACAGCCGCGAAAGCTATAAGATCAGGACCCTGGAAAAAATGATCAACTCGAAATTCCATAAAGTGGATGTCCCTTCGGGAAAAGAAGTTTGCCGCAAACAGTTCTTCCATTTCATGGATAAGCTGATGCAGGCCGACCTCAGCCACGGTGATTACGAGACCTACCTGCCCGACCTGGTTTCAAAATTCTCCGATATCAGCAAGGAGGAAGTACTGCAACGCGTAGCCGCCCTGGAGTTCAATCATTTCCTGAAATACTACGAGAACGCAGAAGACCTGAACCGCAATGACGTTCGCGGTGACCGAAGGATTCCGGAGCGCAATGACATGAGGGCTGGTCCTGACCGGGAACGTTCCTCCTATACCCGTCGCGACAGTGGCTATACCCGCCTCTTCGTCAACCTCGGAACCAAGGATGGTTTTTATAAAGCCAGTTTCCTGCAATTCATCCTCGATGAAAGCGACCTGAAGAAGGAAGTGCTGGGCAAGATCGACATGCGGGAAATGAACAGCTGGGTGGAGATCGACAAGGCCGAGGCCACCCGGATGATCAATGCCATTGACGGCAAGCGCTATAACAACCGTATCATCCGGATGAACGAGGCCGACGGCGGTTTCAAAAGGCCCGCAGATGAAGGCAGGAAAAGGATCTACGCCTCAAAAGAAAAGAGGAGTTTTCGGTAAGAGACGGGCAGCGGAAATGCTGGTCCCGGTGTCTGCTGAAAGGTAAACCTTATTATTAATTTACATTTGTTTACTACATTTGCAGGTACCCTGACTAATGAGGTTTTTAATCAAGCACCCATGATCATTAAAAAAATGAAGCTTTTTATAATAAGCAGCAAACTGAACAGTTTGCTGCTTTTGTTTTTTATCGTTTCTATTCTGGTCGATGCCAGGGCGCAGACGACCACCTGGAACTCCGGTACCTTCGCCTTTACAAAGGACAATGCGGCATTGGCGGATATGACCGGCTCCACACCGGTAACCTTTACCGGCACCGTAGTTTATACTTCTCCTTCGATCCCCATCCCGGGTTTTGATTTTCAATACGGACTGAAAAAATATTCCAATTTCTACATCTCCCCCTATGGGTTCATCAAGCTGGGGAACAGCCTGGTGTCAAACAACCCGGAACAAGATACCATGGTGATCGCAGCCCTGTATAACGGGACATTCTGGAACGCCTCTTATAAAACCACCGGCACGGCGCCAGACCGTAAGATGGTGATCGAATACGAGGGCACCATGCAGCCCAGTGGCGAACCCACCAAATACCAGATCTGGTTATCCGAACGCACCGGGCGTATACAACTGGTCTATCAAAGCATCCGCGGTTTCTATGGATATTTTCCTCCCTATCCTTACCGCATCTTCTGCCGGAATTACCTGCTGAACAAGATCGAAATGGCGGCGCTCAACATTAAACCCAACAACGGGTTGCCGACCGTCTCCTATACTTCGGTGCCCACGAGCTACGACAGCATCTATCCCAATACCCGTTTTACCTTTCAGCCTGATACGATCAAACCCGCGAATCCATCCGCACTGGGTTTTACCAATGTGCAAGCTGGTTGCCTTACGGTAAACTTCAACGACAATTCCACCAATGAATCCGTGTTCTTGCTGGAAAAGGCGGACAGCGTGACCAACTTCAAGCCGGAAAAATATTTTTATTTCGCATCGCCCAACGGCAGTACGGTTCAGACCCATAATCAAACCAGCTTACAACCCTTTTGGACCTATCATTACCGGGTATTCGCCTCAACAGGATTCGTCAATTCCGATACGATCGTGGCGAATGTTCAAACGATGATGCCCCAGATCAACGGCGTGAAAACGGTGCCCGGTGATTATCCATCGATCACCGCCCTCTTGCAGGACGCCTCCTGCAAACACCTGGGGCCCGACCTGGTGATCGAACTGCAGAACAACTATTCACAGGCAGCCGAAAGTTTTCCCATCGCCTTCAACAAGAAATTACAGAACCGGCTGATCCATTCGATCACCATCCGTCCAGCGGCCAATGCCACCATCAACATGGATGTGTTGTCCAATGTGTCGGTATTCTATGTGGACAGTGTGAAGCACGTCCGGATCGACGGCAGGCCCGGCGGTACGGGAACAACCATCGGTTTCAACATCAACCAGCAAAGGACCTCCTCGCCGGTCATCCAGTATACCAATGCGGCGGATTCGGGAGAAGTGAGTTTCTGCCGCCTCACCAAAACACACCCCGGGGGCAATCTCAATTTAGCGGCTGTCGTCTCCCTGACCGCTTATGACTCGCTGTTCCTCTTACGCAAGGATGTCAATGCCTTCACGCTGTCCAATTGCGTGCTCACCAACAACGGTGCGCAGATGACGAACTACGTTTATATAAAAGCGAAGGACAGCCTCGGATGCCGTGACATGAATATCCTGAACAACCGGTTCAATGATTTCGTTGGCGACGGGATATATATTGAGAACGGCGCCAATAACAGTTTGATCAATGGCAACCGCTTTTACCAGACACAACCCGTAACACCCTCCGCCTTCCTGCCCATCAATTCGGCCTCCTGCATCAAACTGATCAATACCGAAAAGATCACGATCGATGGAAATGATTTCGGCGGCTCAACCCCAACCTGGGGCCAGGGTGTTTACCAATTGCACGTCACGGAGCTGTTCGTCTCCAAATACAATTTCATCGACTACCGGAATGCCTACAATAAACCCTGCATCATCCGGAACAACCGTTTCGGGAACATCAAATCGGACGATAACGGATATCCGCATTTCATATATGCCAACCGGGGCGACCTGCTGATAGACAACAACCGTTTCGGCACAACCGATTCAACGAATTCCGTTACTTATTACGGTAATTTCTGGGGCCTCAACCTCAACCTGGGCCGTTACGGACTGACCAATAATTTTTTCAGCGGCATCCAGGGGCAATACAACAACCCCGCCACAAACGGGTTTTATGACAATGACCTGATCACCATTTCCGATTCCGATTCCAGTTATCTGAATGGTAATGATATCGGGGGCAGCAATAACCCCAATGCCAATACCGCCAAGGGACTGGTTAACCTCCTGCACAACCAGGGTTCATTCATCGTGGTGCGGAATAACCAGCTACGCGGCTTTTACAGCAGGAACCGGGCATTGCAGGCCATCCGAACCTCCGGACTCACCAGCACGCCGGAAAGAATGTACATTGATTCGAACAGTTTTCACCACCTGAAGGCCGCCGGAGCCGTGTATGCGACCAATGTACTGGCCAACTCAACCGGGCTCAACACGATCTCATACAACGATTTCTACGCGTTCACCACGACCGGGGAGGTCCAGGGTTTTTCCACTCCCGAAGGAAGCCTGAACGCCATTCAATATTCGATCTACAATTACCCTTCCACCATCACCCCACTGTACGGTGAGATCCAGATCTTTGGAAACCGGATCCATTCATTCGCTCCCATCAATATGGGCAATAACGCCATCTATAATATAACCGGCATAAACACGTCCGCGGTCATTGGTAATAACTTTGTTTATCCGAAGAGCAAGGTCTGGAACAACAGCATCCGCTTCGGCATCAATACGCTGGGACAACCCATCGATACCAACAGCACCGGGATCCAGGCCATCTCCAACGCCAGGATCATCGAGAACAACAGCATCTATATCGGCGGACGGGGTTTCAGCAGTACCGGTATCGATCCGTATGACTCTGGCTATGTCACCAACAATATCATCCAGATCGACCGGGTGAACATCAATCCGCCCTCACCCCATGTCTTCCAGAAGTCACACGGCGCCGGAAGCATCAGTGCGAATAACCTCTGGTATTCAGCCAATGATGCGACAGTACCCGCTTTACTGACCGCCTTCAAGGCAGCCTGCAACTGCGATGTATCCAGTTTCACCGGGAACCCGGTCTTCATCAACCCAACCGGCGACAGCGCCAATTATAACCTGCACTTTACCACCGGTAGTATGGCCGATTCAACCGGCACGCCTCCGGTACTGGGTTTCACCACCGACCGGGACGGACTGAACAGGAACGCCTACTCGCCGGTAGACATCGGTTGCTATGTGGCCACGCCCTGCCTGGTAGTTCCCACGATCGATATTCAAAGTCCGGCTTCCGATACCATTCAACTTTGTGCCAGCGGCTCCCTTCTTTTCACCGCCGCGGTTACCGGGGGCAGTTTTCAGCAAGTACAATGGCAGAAGAACCTGGTGGATATCGCCGGGGCCAATGCGCTAACCTATACCGTGACCACCAATGGCAATTACCGGATCCTGGGCAGGGCAGCCTGTGGCCGGGTAGCCAGCCGGACCATCGTTGTACTGGGCACGGCTTTACAACCATCAGTAACCATTGCGGCATCAACCCAGAATATCTGTTCGGGTACCAACGTACAATTCACGGCCACGCCTACTAACGGGGGACTCAATCCCAGTTATCAATGGCAGGTCAATGGTGTTAATGCAGGCATCAACAGCAATATATTCACAACAACCACTTTACAGAACGGTGACTTGGTTACCGTTAAGATGAGTACGGTAGCCTGTGCGGTGACCAATACGGTGACCAGTAATACCATCACCATGCAAGTGACGGCTTCGCCATTGGCGAATGCTGGTCCGGACCAGGGCCTTTGCAGCGGCAGTATCACGATCGGTACGCCGGCGATTGCAGGACTTACATATAGCTGGACTTCCAACCCGGTGGGTTTCACCTCAACCCTGGCCAATCCTTCTGTGAATCCGGCCGTGGCCACCCAATATTACCTGACCGTCAGCAATGGCACTTGTTCTTCAAAAGATACCGTCCTGGTCACCATCGGCAATCTCACGGTGAACGCGGGCGCCGACCGTTCCGTTTGTCCGGCTGCTTCCACTACACTCGGGGATCTGCCCAATGCTGCTTATACCTATAGCTGGATCTCCATCCCTTCCGGCTTCAGTTCCAATAGTTCCAACCCGGTCGTGAATCCCATGGTCACCACCAGTTATATCCTGACCGTCACCAGCTCAACCTGCAGCGGGAAAGACACCGTCATTGTAACGGTACTGCCCCCTCCCATCGCCAATGCCGGTCCGGATAAAAGCATTTGCAACGGCAGCGCTACGGGCATCCAGATCGGAACGCCTTCGATGTCGGGAAATACCTATTTATGGTCACCCGCAGCCGGACTGAACCAAACCAATATTGCCCAGCCCTTCGCTAATCCGCTCAACAATACGGTTTACACGGTCACGGTCACCAATGGGGCGGGTTGTGTGGCGACAGACCAGGTCGCCGTTATCTTAACACCGGGATTTGTGATCAATATCGAGGATACGCTGTTTGATATTTGTATCGGAAGCAGTGTTCGTATCGGGGTGATCCCTCAATTGGGTTATACCTATGTGTGGACCTCCATCCCTTCGGGATATTATTCCATCAACGCGAACCCGCTGGTATCCCCGACCGTGAATACGGTTTATACTTTGACACAGACGCATATCGCCACCAGTTGCCAGGCGACCGCGCGGGTAACCGTGAACGTTGACTCTTGCCTCCATGGGATAGTGAGCGTTTACCCCAACCCGGCAAATGACCATATTGTGGTGCAACTGGATGTGAATGACAGTGAGCCGAAGTATTTCAACCTGCTTGATTCCAGGGGCGCCCAGGTGCTCAGCCAGGAACTCAAATACCGGACAACCATCGACGTAAGTAACCTGTCGGCCGGCATCTATTTCTATTCGATCCGGGTGGGATTTGGAAAAAAACTAAAAGCGGGCAAGCTGATCATCCGGCATTAAAGGCTAAGGCCAGGAATCATGCAGCACCAGGGCTAGAGAGAAAAATAGTGACTGAAAAACAGGATGGCATAGATCCAGGAAGAGTAGAGCAAGGAGTAGATCAGTGCGATTTGAACGGATCTCAGGATATCGCCCTTGCAAAGGGTGGAATTTTTCAGGATCAGCCGGAATGCCCTGAAAATGATCCAGTACAGCAGCCCGCCCAGGACCAAAATGATCCCCCAGAAAAAAGCGCCAATAGCCCAGAAAATAATGGTTCCGAAGAGGCCGACGAGAATCCACAGAATAATGGCGAAGAGGCAACCTTCAGGAGTCAGATCTGCATCAAATCCTCCAATGCCCTCTAAATTGAAAGCGTCGGCATTTGATTTCTCAGGCTTTTTCAATTTTGAGAAATACCGGGTAAGGTCTCCCAATGTATCCTTTAACTTCCATCCCCTGTATAGTCCGGTTGTAATGAAACAAAAGAAAACAGCGGATAGAACCGTTGTGGTGATGAGTGAATTCTGGTATAAACTGCGGTGATCGGCTAACCCCGTCAGGTACACGATGAGAATGATCGTCGAGGAAACGATCAGCGTCGAGAAAAAAACTGTCCGGGAATTGACCAGGTTGATTTTTTTCAAATTCCGGGAGTTTTAAAGCGTTTTACGGTTAAGCCCTGTTCCGTCAGCCGAGTTCGATCACCGTGATCTCCGGCATGATCCCTACCCTGCCCGGGTAGCCGATGAATCCGAATCCGCGGTTGACATATAATTTCTGCTTGCCTGATTCGTAGAGACCTGCCCATTGCTTGTACATATATTGTACCGGGCTCCATTTGAAACCGGGGATCTCCACGCCGAATTGCATGCCGTGGGTATGCCCGCTCAGCATCAGGTCGACATCGGGGTATTTCGTCTGCACTTCAGCTTCCCAGTGACTGGGGTCGTGACTCATCAATATCTTGAACGGATGTTTCTCCGTGCCGGGATGCGCCAGGTCCATCCGGCCATGTTTGGGAAAACGGGCCTTGCTGCTCCAGTTCTCGATCCCCAGCAGGGCGATCTCGGCGCCCTCTTTTTCCAGAATGATGTGTTCGTTCATCAGCAAACGCCAGCCTAAACCGGCATGCACTTGCTTCAGGTTCTCGAGGTTTTGCTGTTTGGTGATCCCGTCGAAGGGCCAGCTCACATAATCGCCGTAATCGTGATTGCCCAATATGCTGTACACCCCCATGGGCGCTTTAAGCTGGCTGAACACCTCCATATACTCTTTCATCTCGGTGGACCGGTCATTCACGATATCCCCGGTAAAAAGGATCAGATCGGGTTTTTGATCCATGATCTTTTGCACTCCTTTCAATACGGCCTTTTGATCGGTGAAACTGCCGCTGTGGATATCGCTGATGTGGACGATCTTCAGTCCTTTGAAAGCGGCGGGCAGGTTATCAAAGGCCAGGGGGATCTTTTTAAGGGAATAATTGTATTTGTTCCGGAAACCGTACAGCATGCTGCCGAAGAGGGTCCCGCCGGCCGCAAAGCCTAACCAGCTCAGGAAGGCCGAACGCGATATGCCTTCACCCGACGATCCATCCAAAGGCGCCGGCGCGGAGGAGAATTTCCCGATGATCCATTGAACAAGTCGCCGGATATCATCGATGAGGAAGAAGACCGAGGCCAATACCTTGGCGAGGAATAGGCCGATCAGGGTGGCAAACAGATAGGTCCGGATCTTTTTTCCCAATACATCCGGGTTGCCGAAAACGAATAACAGGAAACAGGCGATGGTCAGCGCGGTCAGAAACCAGTAAGCGATGTAGATGATGAGTCTTATTTTGGGAGAAGCGCCCTGGCTGACGGCCCTCACCGCCTGGAATATATACGTATCCAGCAGGAGCATGATCGCGATGAAGATATAGGCGCCGGGGGTTGTTCGCATAAAAAGTCGGTTTTATTCGTAAAGACGATCCGGGATCAGGTATGTTTTATCCAGTTTAAAAATTCATCCAGTTGCTGATTAATGGCCTTTAATGTTGCCGGGTCTGCAAGCTTTCCCTCGGCATCCAGTAACCTGTTCACCGCAGACAGGGGTAATTTGTTGGGATGTACGGTTACCTTGACAAAATTAAGGATATCCGACAGGTGGTCCATGCCCCGGAGGTTTCCGGCCCTTCCGGATGAAATGCCTGTCAGCAGGGCCTTTTTATGGAACCAGATCTCGTGAGAACGGCTGAGGTCGAACATCATCTTCAATACCCCGGGGAAACTGCCGTTGTACTCCGGAGACAGGATGATGAAATGGCTGGTGGGGATGATCACTTCCTCTTCGATCCGGGTGAATTCGGGGCTATACTGCGCCAGGGGGAGTCCCTCCAGGCTTAATATCCCGGCTTCAAACCCTTTTTCCTTCAATAATCGTTGGTATTCCAGGGCCACCCTGTAGGTATTACTTCCTGCCCGGTTGGTTCCGGAAATGATCGTGAGCATTCTTTTTCGGGTGTTAATTGATCGAAAATTTTAAATATAACAATTAAGCTCATTCTTTGTTCCCCAATTATATGCCGAATGACTAAATTTGCCAGAAAGGCAGAAATAACCTTCATTTAAGGTTGGTAGTTTGCCCTTCACTACCGGAAGATCAACTATCGAAGTTCCTCTGGCTTTATGGAGTACCCAACACAGAAAACGGAAAAGAACAGACAGTAATCAAACGTATGGGAAAGATCATCGGCGTAGCCAATCAAAAAGGCGGCGTAGGAAAAACAACGACAGCCATCAACCTGGCAGCCAGCCTGGCGGTATTGGAATACCGCACCCTGCTGGTTGACGCGGACCCGCAGGCCAACAGCACCACAGGAACCGGATTCGACCTGCATAACATCACGCAGAGCCTCTATGATTGCATGGTGAATGAAGCGAATGCCCGGGACGTGATCCTCAAGACCGATATGCCCTTCCTGGAATTGCTCCCCTCCCATATCGACCTGGTGGGCGCCGAAATTGAAATGATCAATTATCCCAACCGCGAAAGCGTGTTGAAGAAGATCCTGGAACCGGTGAGGAATGATTATGATTTCATCATCATCGACTGCTCCCCTTCCCTGGGCCTGATCACCGTGAACGCATTGGTAGCGGCGGATAGCGTGGTGGTTCCGGTCCAGACCGAATTCTTCGCCCTGGAAGGACTGGGCAAACTCCTCAATACCATCAAGATCGTACAGAACCGGCTCAATACTGAACTGCAGATAGAAGGCATCCTGATGACGATGTACGATGGTCGCCTGCGTTTATGCAACCAGGTGGTGAGCGAGGTACGCCGGCATTTCGAAGAGATCGTCTTCAGCAGCATCATTCACCGGAATACCCGGCTTAGCGAAGCGCCCAGTTTCGGCAAACCGGTCATCCTCTATGATGCCGACAGCAAGGGAGCCGTTAACTATCTCAACCTGGCCAAGGAGATCCTGCAGAAAAACAATATGACCAAGATCCGGCAGGAAGATAAGATCCTCGAGTAGAAGAAAGCTGATAGCTGATAGCGGTTAGCTATTAGCCATGAGCCATTAGCAGACTTTAAAACTAACAGCTAACAGCTAATAGCTTGCAGCTAAAAAAACATGAGCATTCCCAATAAAAAAGACGCACTCGGCAAAGGCATACGCAGCTTATTACAGAACATCGATTCTGACCTGAAGAGTACGGCCGGCAACCTGAGACCCGAGGTCATCGAGCAAAATACGGCCATCCTCCGCATTGGTCTCGACCAGATCGAGGTCAACCCCAAACAACCCCGTCATGATTTCGACGAAATGGCCCTGAGTGAACTGGCGGCATCCATCAAGATGCACGACATCATTCAGCCCCTCACCGTTTCGAAACTGCCGAACGGGAAATACCGGCTCATCGCCGGGGAAAGACGTTACCGTGCCGCGAAGATCGCCGGTATCAAGGATGTTCCGGTCTATATCCGCCAGGCCAATGATGTGCAGTTGCTCGAATTGTCCCTGCTCGAAAACCTGCAACGCGAGAACCTCAATGCCATCGAGATCGCACTCAGTTATAAAAGACTGATGGATGAACTAGATTATACACAGGACCAGGTGGCGGAGCGTATGGGCAAGGAAAGAAGTACCGTGGCCAACTATATCCGTTTGCTCAAACTGCCCCCGGATATCCAGGTGGCCGTCCGCAATGGCCTCATCAGTATGGGCCATGCCCGGGCATTGATCAATGTGGATGTGGTGGACAAACAGCTTTTCATTTTCCACGAGATCAAAAGCAAAGGTCTTTCGGTACGACAGACCGAGGAACTGGTGAGGAAACAATATGCGCCGGCTGTTAAAGTTCCGGTAAAAGCCACGCTCCCACCGGCCATTAAGAAGATTGAAGATAATTTAGCATCTGCCTATAACACCAGGGTAAAGGTCAGTCACAGCAAGAAAGGAAAAGGATCCATCCTGTTCGAATATTATTCGCTGGAAGAACTGAACGCTTTACTGGAAAAACTGAATATCAAAGTAAGCTGATGCACAGAATAGTCTTCATTTTCCTGATCCTGGCCGGAGTCCTTTTCGGCAACTCATTGTCTGCGCAAAAGATCAACGATCCCAAAAAACAGAAGAAGAATACCAGCCTGTTTTCCAAACCGGATCCGAACAAACTCTACAATCCCCGTATCGCCACTTACCGGTCCGCCATCCTGCCCGGCTGGGGACAGGTGACCAACAAAAAGGCCTGGAAAGTACCGATCGTATATGCCGCACTGGGCATCACCACCTATATCTTCATCCGGAATGTGAACCAGTTCAACGAGGCCAAACGGGCCTATGCCAACTCGATCGACGGAGACCCAAGTAACGATTACCAGATACCGCAGCCCTATTTCAGCGTGAAGGACCAGCCCGAAAGGATCAAGAGTTTCCGTAACCAGGTGCGGCAGAACGTGGATTATTCCGCCTTGTTCTTCATCTTGTTCTGGGGACTGAACGTCGTGGATGCCGCAGTTGACGCCAACCTGAAGACCTTCGATGTGAGTGACGACCTCAGCCTGCAGATCAGGCCCGGATACAGTCCCTTGGCCAATACCAATGGCATCAGCCTGGTGATGCGGATCGGGAAAGATCATTCAAAATAATTAACTTCAACTTCCTTTTCTCCTTAAATTTTCTACCAATGAAGATCGCGCTGATTGGTTATGGCAAGATGGGAAAAGCGATCGAAGCGATCGCCATCGAACGCGGGCATATGATCGGTTTCAGGATCGATGCCGATACCCTCGACCAGTTCACCCAACCGAATATGGCTTCCTGTGATGTGGCCATTGAATTCACCGGCCCGCACAGCGCCGTGAACAACCTCCTGCAATGCTTCGAATTCGGCATTCCCGTGGTCAGCGGCAGTACGGGCTGGCTGGAAGAACGCGCAAAAGTGGACGCCCGCTGTCTCGAAAAGAACGGCAGTTTCCTCTATGCCAGCAATTTCAGCGTTGGCGTCAATATCTTCTTCGAGGTCAATCAGAAACTGGCTTACCTGATGAGGTCGCAACCTTCGTACACGGTTTCGATCGAAGAGATCCACCATACCCAGAAAAAGGATGCCCCAGCGGCACCGCCATCACCCTGGCCGAGCAGGTGATGCAGGAAATACCAGCGTACCGGAAATGGGTCAATGATCTTCCTGCGAAAGAAGGCGAAATTCCCATCACCAGTTTACGCATCGATCCGGCTCCCGGTACCCATACGGTCAATTATCATTCCGACATCGACGACATCACCATCACGCATACCGCACATACCCGGCAGGGATTCGCCATCGGCGCTGTACTGGCAGCCGAGTACCTTTGTGGAAAAAAAGGGATATTCACCATGAAAGAGGTCCTGGGTATCTCTTAATTTCTTGCCTATATGCGTAGCTGTAAACTTATCATGCTGTTTCTGGTCCTCTCGGGTACCGGCTACTCGCAAACTACGAATACGGATAGCCTGGAACAGGTTTTCCAGAACAGCCCTACTTATAAGGAAAGGATCAGCGCCTGCAAATTGCTGTCAACCGCCTACCTGATCCGGGATTTCGATGCCTGCCTGTCTGCGGCCAAGGCCGGAGCCGAACTGGCCGAAGCGGAAAAAGACCATTCCTCCCTGGGAGAGCTCAAGAAGACCATCGGCATGGCCTGGTATTTCAAAGGCGTATTCGACAGCGCGGCCAACTATTATTACAAGGCCCTCGATGTATTGAAAGACCCGGAAGAAGAGTTGCAAAAAGCCGGCGTGCTCAACGAATTGGGAAAGCTCTATCGCAAGACACGTGACCTCGACAGGGCCCTGCAGAACTACGACGAGGCATTTGCCATTTATAAGAAAAGACAGGATGATAACGGCATGGCCACCATACTGAATGAATCCGGCGTGGTGTTCGAATATAAGGAAGATTACGCTGAAGCCCTGGACCGGTACCAGCGTTCGCTGGCCTTACGCGAGAAGATGAACGACAAGGTCGGGCAGGGATACAGCCTGAATTTCATTGGCGGCGTATTTACACTAAAAAAGGATTTTGTACAGGCTGAAAAGTACCTGATACGGTCGCTCGACATCCGGAGACAATTGAAAGACAGTTTCGCCATCGCCCTGAACCATGCCGACCTGGGTTTCATGTACACCGAAAGCGGCATGTACGACAAGGCCATTGAACAATACGGGATCAGCAACGCCATCGCGATGAAATTACATTACCCCGACCTGCTGCTCGGCAATTACCGCGAACTTTCCTCCATCGCCGAGAAAAAAGGCGATCCCAAACTCTCCCTCGAACTGTTCAAGAAATACAATGCGATCAAGGATTCAGTGTTCTCGGGAGAAAAACTGAAACAGATCGAACAGCTGAACGCCAAATACCAGGCCGAGAAAAAAGAACAGCAACTCAAGCTGCAGAAAGCCGAACTGACCAAGAAGAATTACCTCTTATGGGGGCTCATACTGGGTATCGCCATGCTGGTGCTGGCCGGTTTCACCTTTTACCGGAAAAGAAGGATACAGATGGAACTGAAGATGCAGACGGAACTGATGAAACAACAGGACCTTGCCACAAAAGCAATCATCAGCGCCGAAGAGAACGAACGGAAACGGATCGCGGCCGATCTGCATGATGGCATCGGGCAGATGATGAGCGCGGCCAAGATGAACCTTTCCGCTTTTGAGAACGACCTCCCTTTCAAAGATGCAGATCATAAAGCCGCTTTTGAAAGAGTGATCAGCCTGGTGGATGAAAGTTGCCGGGAGATCCGGAGTGTGAGCCACCAGATGATGCCGAACGCCCTGTTGAAAAGCGGGCTGGCCAGCGCTGTAAGGGAATTCATCGACAAGATCGATCATCGCGTGATCAGGATCAATCTCTACACGGAGGGCCTGGATGAAAAGCTCGACAGTAATGTGGAGACTGTTCTTTACCGGGTGATCCAGGAATGCGTGAATAATGTGATCAAACACTCCCGTGCGGGAAGTCTGGATATTTCGCTGATCCGCGATAACGATGGCATTTCCGCGACAGTGGAAGACAATGGCAGGGGCTTTGACACTTCAGACAAGCAACAATTCGAAGGGATCGGATTGAAGAACATCATTTCCCGGATCGGTTACCTGAAAGGAACGGTGGATTTTGACAGCGCCCCGGGAAAAGGTACATTGGTGGCGATCCATGTTCCCTTATGAGAAGGGTTCGTTTCAGATGGCTTAACTTTGTAAACTTACAGAACCGCAGAAGAAAACATGAAGACCGGGAAAATAACGCTGGGTATTGTCGATGACCACCAGATCGTGATCGATGGGCTGAAATCGCTCTTGCAGGGCCATGAGCAGTTCAGGGTGGTGATCGAATGCACCCAGCCGGAACTGATGCCCGATCTGCTGGAGAAAAAGAAGGTCGATATCCTGCTCACGGATGTGATGATGCCGGTCATGAACGGGGCGGAACTATCCCGGGCCGTACGGCAAAGATTCCCCGATATCAAGATACTGGCCTTGTCGATGAGCGGCCAGGGCGACCTGGTGAACCAAATGATCGAGGATGCCGATATCTCGGGCTATGTGCTGAAGAATATCGGCAAACAGGAATTGCTGCGGGCCCTGGAAAAGATCGCCGGCGGAGGGATCTATTTCAGTGAAGAGGTTCTGCGGGAAATGACCAAGGATTCGGAACGGAAAAAGAACAATGAAGAAGCCAACCTCACCAACCGGGAGATCGAGATCATCGGGCTGATCGAGAAAGAGCTGAGTAATAAACAGATCGCCGAACAATTATTCCTGAGCGAAAGGACCGTTGAAACCCACCGTAAAAATATCTTCCGGAAAACCCAAACCTCCAGTGTCATCGGTTTGGTGAAATACGCCTATGAGCATAAGCTGATCTAATGGCGTTATTTTACCGGCTATTATTCCAACTGCCAACTGCCAACTGCCAACTGCTATCCTTTCAAATTCTCCAGCATATCCCCCGTCATCCTCTCCAGGTCAAATTCTTCCTTCCAGCCCCAGTCATTCCGCGCAACGGAATCATCAATGCTTTGAGGCCAGCTGTCCGCAATGGCCTGCCGGTAATCGGGCTGGTAACTGATGCTGAATCCGGGAATGTGCTTTTGGATTGCCATAGCGATCTCTTTGGGCGAGAAACTCATGGAGGAGATATTGTAGGAGGTCCGGGTACTGATCTTCGACGCATCGGATTCCATTAGTTCGATGGTGGCCCGGATGGCATCGGGCATATACATCATCGGCAGATAGGTATCTTCCTTTAAAAAACAATGGTACCTGCCGTTCTCAATCGCTTCGTGGAAGATCTCCACGGCATAATCGGTGGTGCCTCCGCCGGGAGCGCTCTTATAACTGATGAGGCCGGGATAACGAAGGCTCCTCACATCAACCCCGTAACGACGGTGATAATAATTACACCAGAACTCTCCGGCGTATTTACTGATGCCGTACACGGTGATGGGTTCGATGACCGTCTGTTGCGGGCAATTGGACCGCGGTGAGGTAGGACCGAAAACGGCGATGGAACTGGGCCAGTAGACCTTGGTCAGTTTTTCCTCCCGGGCGATGTCCAGGACATTCAACAAGCTCTGCATGTTCAGGTTCCAGGCCAGGTTGGGATTCTTTTCACCGGTGGCCGAGAGTATGGCCGCCAGCAGGTAGATCTGGGTGATGCCCTGCCGGATCACCTGTACATGGAGCATTTCCTTGTTCATCACATCCAGGCTAACGTAGGGTCCCGTACCTTTCAACAGGTCATTCTCCTCACGCAGGTCGGAAGCCACCACGTTCGCGTTGCCATAGATCTTGCGCAAGGCCAGCGTCAATTCAACCCCGATCTGTCCGGATGCCCCGATGACCAGTATTTTTTCTTTTATCATAGCAAGTTCGTTAGAAGCTGTAAATGTAAAATTCAATATCGAATAATGTAACTTTGCGCCATGGAAAAATATTTGACCGACCTGTTTGAAGGACAATCTTACGAACCCGGTAATTTCTTCCTGATCGCCGGGCCCTGTGTGGTGGAGAACGAATTGACCCCGTTTATGATCGCGGAAAAAGTATCGGGCATCTGTAAACGACTCGGCATACCCTATATCTTCAAAGCCTCTTACCGCAAAGCCAACCGCACTTCCGGGAATTCATTTACAGGTATCGGTGATGAGAAGGCGCTGGAAGTGATCCGCAGGATCGGGAACGATTTATCCCTGCCTACGACCACCGATATCCATACCGCTGAAGAAGCCGCCATGGCAGCCGGTTACGTTGATGTACTGCAGATCCCGGCATTCCTGTGCAGGCAGACCGACCTGCTGACCGCCGCGGCGAAAACAGGCAAGATCGTGAACGTGAAAAAAGGCCAGTTCGTGAACGGGCCTTCCATGAAATTCGCGGTCGAAAAGATCAATGCGGCCGGTAATCACCGGGTCGGACTCATTGAACGCGGCAATACCTTCGGCTACCAGGACCTGGTGGTGGATTACCGAAATATCACCTGGATGAAGGCCATCGGCGTACCGGTCATCATGGATTGTACCCATTCACTGCAGCAACCCAATCAGACCGCGGGTGTAACCGGCGGGAATCCCGAACTGATCGAGACCATCGCCAAAGCCGCCATTGCCACTGGCGCAGACGGACTTTTCATAGAGACACATCCCGAACCGGCCAAGGCAAAAAGCGACGGAGCGAACATGCTTCAGCTGGACTTGCTGGAACCCTTGCTGGAAAAATTACTGAAACTGAGAAAGGCGGTCTAACGCGGAGTTTGAACTGTAATTGGTAAGGTCTGAACCATCGCTGATCATTGACCCAATAACTTAATGACTTTATATCTTCAGACTTCATCCCCCTAAAATCATGAATCCTTAAAGATACCTCAAAGGATTCCTCCTCGCATTTAGGATATACCTCTTTACATTCATCCAAAAAGCCACAAAAAGATAGACGATGACCGGGGAACCCATGGTCAGGAAGGAGATGTAGATGAAATACTTCCGGATGGTGGAGGTGGCCACACCCATCCTCTCGCCAATGGCGGAGCAAACCCCGAATACATGCCATTCAATAAAACTGCGGAAGCGGTTCATGTTGCTAAATTAAAGACATTTTTTACTATAAACAAGCCAAATAAAAATGGCCAAGTTTCAGTAATTTTGCAACACTTCGGTTTGAGGACACCCCGGATCTGAACATTCGTATGATTTTCATCGGCAAATCTTCAAATCGGCTCATTTTCAAATCGTCTAAATCACCAAATCATCACTATGGCTTTCGACATTGACATGATCAAAAAGGTTTACGCCGGTTTTGGCGGCCGCATCGACGCTGCCCGCAAAACGGTGGGTAAACCCCTGACGCTCACGGAAAAGATTTTGTATGCCCACCTCTGGCAAGGCGACGCGACCAACGCTTACGAAAGGGGAAAGAGTTATGTGGATTTCGCGCCGGACAGGGTAGCGATGCAGGATGCCACTGCCCAGATGGCCTTATTGCAGTTCATGCAGAGCGGCAGGACCAAGGTGGCCGTACCCTCTACGGTGCACTGCGACCACCTGATCGAAGCCAAGGTGAACAGCAAGACCGACCTGGACCGGGCCGTTCACGAAAGCAGTGAGGTCTATGATTTCCTCGCTTCCGTTTCCAATAAATACGGGATCGGTTTCTGGAAACCGGGTGCCGGTATCATCCACCAGGTGGTGCTGGAGAACTATGCTTTCCCCGGAGGCATGATGATCGGAACCGACAGCCATACGGTGAACGCCGGAGGTTTGGGCATGATCGCGATCGGGGTGGGTGGAGCAGATGCCTGTGATGTGATGGCCGGACTCCCTTGGGAACTGAAAATGCCGAAACTGATCGGCGTTAAACTCACCGGCAAACTGAATGGATGGACAGCTCCCAAAGATGTGATATTGAAAGTAGCAGGTATCCTCACCGTTAAAGGAGGTACCGGAGCCGTAGTTGAATATTTTGGAGAGGGTGCTACCAGCATGAGTTGTACCGGTAAAGGCACCATTTGCAATATGGGAGCCGAGATCGGGGCCACGACCTCTACCTTCGGTTATGATGAGAGCATGAGCCGTTACCTGAAAGCAACCGGACGCGAAGAGATCGCAGTCCTGGCCGACGGCATCAAGGATCACCTGACCGGTGACTCTGAAGTATATGCCAACCCCGAACAATATTTCGACCAGGTGATCGAGATCGACCTGGATACCCTGGAGCCCCACCTGAATGGCCCCTTTACACCCGACCTGGCCACACCGATCTCAAAGATGAAGGAAGAAGCGGCGAAGAACGGCTGGCCCACGAAAATTGAAGTGGGATTGATCGGCAGTTGTACCAATTCTTCCTATGAAGACATCAGCAGGGCGGTGAGCCTGGCCAAACAAGTGGCGGATAAAGGACTGAAACTTAAATCCGAATTCACCATCACACCCGGCTCAGAACAAGTGCGTTATACCATTGAAAGAGACGGATTCTTAAGCCTGTTCGATCAGATCGGCGCCACGGTTTTCGCCAATGCCTGCGGTCCCTGTATCGGGATGTGGGCCCGTGTGGGAGCCGAAAAGAAAGAGAAGAATACCATCGTACACAGCTTCAACCGGAATTTCGCCAAGCGAGCCGATGGCAACCCGAATACCTATGCCTTCGTGGGAAGTCCGGAGATCGTGACCGCCATGGCCATCGCCGGAGACCTCAATTTCAATCCCCTCACCGATTCACTGATGAATGACAAAGGTGAAATGGTGAAACTGGATCCTCCTACGGGATTTGAACTCCCTCCTATGGGATTTGCCGTGGAAGATGCCGGTTACCAGCAACCGGCCGAAGACGGCAGCGGAGTCCAGGTAGTGGTTTCGCCGGATAGCAAACGACTGCAATTACTCGACCCCTTCGCCGCCTGGGAAGGAAAGGACCTCACCGGACTTAAACTGCTGATCAAGGCCAAGGGCAAGTGCACCACGGATCATATCAGCATGGCCGGTCCCTGGCTGAAGTTCAGGGGACACCTGGACAATATCAGTAACAACATGCTCATCGGCGCCGTCAATTTCTTCAATGAGAAGACCGACTCCGTCAAGAACCAGCTGACCGGCGAATACGGAACCGTGCCCAATACCCAACGCGCCTACAAGGCTGCCGGTGTGGGAACGGTCGTGGTAGGCGACGAGAACTACGGCGAGGGATCCTCCCGCGAACACGCCGCCATGGAGCCGCGTCACCTGGGTGTACGCGCCGTGCTGGTGAAGAGCTTCGCCCGTATCCACGAGACCAACCTCAAAAAACAAGGTATGCTGGCCCTGACCTTCGCCAATAAGGAAGACTACGATAAGATCCTGGAAGACGATACCATTGATATTGAAGGGCTGCTGGCCTTTGCGCCGAACAAAGCCCTGCAGGTCGTATTGAATCATGCCGATGGCAGCAATGAGACCATCCAGGTCAACCACACCTATAACCAGCAGCAGATCGAGTGGTTCAAGGCGGGAGGTGCGCTGAACATCATCCGGATGGAATTTGAAAAAAATCGTTAAGATCCTTTTCTGGCAAGCTTTTTACTCCATTTCGATCCCGCCCCCACTGGGCGGGATCTTTCATTAACAAAAAATTCACCGGAATTATTCAATGTTTAAACATTAATTACCTATCTTGCACGAAAATCATAAGACATGGCAACCAAAAACTGGGCTTTAGACCCCACCCACAGTGAGATACAATTCAAGGTGAAACACCTGATGATCACCAATGTGACCGGCAGCTTCGGCATTTTCTCGGTCAGCGTTGAAACCGAAGACGAAGACTTTTCCAAAGCGAAGGTCAGCTTCACCGCCGACGTGGATTCCATCTCCACCGGAAACGAGCAACGCGACACCCACCTGAAAAGCGCGGACTTCTTCGATGCGGCCAATCACCCTCAGATCAAATTCACCGCGACCCGGTTCGAAGCCGTTGACAACGACGGTTCGTATGAACTCTATGGCGACCTGACCATCCGGGAAACCACCAAGCCAATCAAGCTCGACGTCGAATTCGGCGGCGTGGTGAAAGACCCCTGGGGCAATACCAAGGCGGGCTTCACCCTCAACGGGAAGATCAAAAGAAAAGAATTCGGATTGAGCTGGGACGCGGTAACGGAAGCAGGTGGCATTGTGGTGAGCGATGAAGTGCGATTCAATTGTGAGATCCAGCTGATTGAACAGGCTTAATATCGGTTTTGAAACAGAACAGGCGGAACTTTTCGGTTTCGCCTTTTTTTATTTTACATTCGCGGATGCATCCTTATATCGCACCGGTGGCCAAACAGTTCCGGCTCCACGCCGATAAAGAAAGAGCGGCCGGGGCCAAAGCCTATATGCGCAACCAGTTCGCATTCTTCGGTTTGCCAACACCGCTAAGGCGCAGCATCACGTCGGCCCATATCAAAAACCAATTGCCTCCCTATGACGAATTGGAGATCATCGTAAAAGAACTATACGCCCAACCGCAACGCGAGTTCCATTATTTCGCCATCGAACTGGCCGGCGCCATGAAAAAACAATGGGAACTCCCCGTCATCGGCCTCTTTGAATTTCTCCTTGTCAACCACAGCTGGTGGGACACGGTTGATCATGCGGCCAGTTACCTGCTCGGTCCCTATTTTATCAAATTTCCACAACAGATCAGCAAGATCACCCCGAAATGGAACCGTTCGGATAATTTCTGGCTGGTTCGCAGCAGCATCATGTTTCAAAAGATGTACAAGCAAAAGACCGATACGGAACTGTTGGGCAAGTATATTTTATCACAAACCTCGTCAAAGGAATTTTTCATACAAAAAGCGATCGGTTGGGCACTTCGTGAATATGGCAGGACCAATCCGGACTGGGTCAGGACATTTGTCCGGCAAAATAAATTAGCGCCACTTAGCTCCAGGGAAGCCCTGAAGCGAATTTCTGTATGACGAATTAAAACCCATTTAAGCATTTAATACTATGGTTCAATATAATCCAAAAGACTGGCTGGGTTTCATTTTCAGGATCCACAAATCGGATACCTTCCGCAAACTCTGGCCCATGATCCTGCTGATGCTGATCTATGCGGCCGGCATTGCCTACCTGGAGATCAATTACTGGAAATGGGATGAGAAGAACAATATCCGCAACATTTCAGTCATGTACAGCCTGCTGGGCTTCGTCATTTCCCTGCTCCTGGTATTCAGGACGAATACCGCCTACGACCGTTGGTGGGAAGGACGAAAATTATGGGGATCTTTGATTAACAACAGCCGGAACCTGTCGCTTAAACTGAATGCCATGCTGTCCAAAAGCGATTCCCAGAACAGGTTGTTCTTTAAAACGGTCATCCCGCAATTCGCCCTGGCGCTGAAGAATCATTTACGGGCCGAATCAACCCGTCTTGAGCTGGATGAAAGCCTTCATGAGGAACTCAGCCTGATCGATCATGATAAGCACGTACCGAACCAGGTCGCCTCATTGATATTCAACAAAGTGAATTCCTTGTATGCCAGCGGCAAGATCACCGGCGAACAATTCATCATACTGAATGCGGAGTTACAATCCTTCACCGATATCAGCGGCGCCTGTGAAAGGATCAAGAACACCCCCATCCCCTATTCCTACAGCGCCTTCCTGAAGAAATTCATCTTCTTTTACGTGATGACCCTGCCCTGGGGCTATGTTTACAACCTGGGCTATTATGTGATCCCGGTGGTGGGGTTCATCTTTTATGTACTCGCCAGCCTGGAACTGGTGGCCGAAGAGATCGAGGATCCTTTCGGCGTGGACAGCAATGACCTGCCCATGGACAAGATCTGTGGCAATATCGATAAACAGGTAAAGGAATTATTGTAAAAGGGATCCTTATTTCGCATCGAACCAGACCGGTTTGTTCTCGTTCCAGTCGCCGTTATAATTGATCGTCAGCTCTTCGCCATGTTCGATCACCCGGACCGTCTTGACGAAAATGGTCTGCTCCTCAAAATCCATGAAATATTCACAATTGCTTTTATAGCTGTGGTTGTAGATGGGGATGAGTCCGAGCGCCATGCAACACTGGTCCTTCTCCTTACCCCATTCAAAGATATAGTCGTGCAAGAGGGTCTTATCGAGATGTTCCCGGTCGCTTTTCTGCATCACGATGACCGGGGCTACTTCAATCACAGTTCCCGCAGGAATGCGTTCGCGGGTGAACACGCCCCGGCCCCTGCCAGCGGCCTGTTCAACATATAAATAAGGTTTCACCATACGATCCGGTTCAGATTAAATAGGCTAAATTGCAGCTCCCCAAAACCGGGGAATCAACCACAAAGTAAGGATGTCTTTATCATTGGATGAAATATCAATGCAACAGCATTTTGAGGAGCTGGTCGCCGGCACCGATAAACTGCAGATCCAGGAATTCCTGAATACGCAGAATATCAGCGACGTGGCCGATCTCATCTATTCCAATGAGGATTACGAATGCCAGATCATTTCCCTCCTGTCCATTCACAGGGCGTCCAGCGTATTCAAGATCCTGGAATCCCCTACACAGAAAAGGATCATACGGAACCTGCCGCCCCTGAAGACCACCGAGTTGTTGAACGAATTGCCGGCGGATGACCGGGTGGCCTTCCTGGAAGAACTCCCCACCAGCATCGTGCGTGACCTGATCAAGACCCTGGAGCCGGAAGAACGCAAAGTGACCCTGGAACTGCTGGGATATCCGGAGAACAGCGTAGGCCGTTTGATGACGCCCGACTATGTTTATGTATACGAACATAATACGGTCAAGGAAGTGATCGAGACCATCCGTAAATACGCCAAGAGCAGCGAAACGATCGACGTGATCTACGTGATCAATGAAAAAGGCGAACTGCTGGATGATATCCGGATCCGGGAATTCATCTTATCGGAACCAACGATCCTGGTGAATGAGATCATGGACGGCCGCTTCATCGCCTTGAACGTGAATGACGACCAGGAGATCGCCAGCGAGGCTTTCAAAATGAATAACCGCGTGGCGCTTCCGGTAACGGACAGTAATAACATACTACTGGGCATCGTTACCATTGATGACGTGCTTTGGGTGGCTGAAGAGGAATTCAGTGAAGATATCCAGAAGATCGGGGGTACCGAAGCGCTCGATGAACCCTACCTGGACATGCCTTTCTGGAAACTGATCGGCAAAAGGGCTCCCTGGCTGGTGATCCTTTTCCTGGGTGAATTACTGACCGCCAGCGCCATGAGTTTTTTTGAGGATGAGATCAAGAAAGTACTGGTCCTGAACATGCTCGTTCCGCTGATCATATCAAGCGGAGGCAATACCGGCAGCCAGGCTTCCACCCTGATCATCCAGGCCATGGCCAAGGCCGAGATCACCATTGCGGATTGGCTCGTCATTTTACGGAGGGAACTGAAAAGCGGCCTGGTACTAGGCGGCATACTGGGCCTCGTAGGCATGATGCGTACCTTCCTCTGGAGTTATATCGAACCGCATTTATATGGCGGACATACCTTGTTATTGGCAATGGTCACCGGAATTTCCGTCATGGGTGTTGTACTGTGGGGCACGATTGCCGGTTCCATGTTACCCATTTTCCTGAAACGACTGAAACTGGACCCCGCCACTTCCTCCGCCCCCTTTGTGGCCACGCTGGTGGATGTCACCGGCATCATCATCTATTTTTCCGTTGCCTATCTCTTCCTGAGAGGCACTTTGCTCTGATCATCGCATAGTTGGAACCTCTGTGGGAACAGACTTCTGACCGTATTTATAATTCCTTACCACCATCCTTTTCCCTTTTTTCCTGACTAAAAAAAGGTCATCATACTGGTGATCGGGAATATCCTTTTGCGGATAATGCGCAACGCCCATTTTCCGGATGAGCCTGGCCAGGGTATTGCTGTGGCCAATGATCAGGATCCGCTTATTGAGATCATCATTCAGAACGATCTTTCGCACCAGGTCATCGAACAAGGTATCGGCCTTGTATTGCACGGTATCGATACCCAGCTGGATGCGCAGGCTGTCGGCAGTCATACCCGACCGTTTGTAAGGCGTACAATAGATCCTGCCGATCTTCTTCTCTTTCAGGTAACGCATCAGGTCTCCGGCCCGCTGAAAACCGGCCGCGATCAGTATTGGATCCCTGCCGGCGTCCTTTCCCGTATATTTTTCCGCATGCCTAACGATATAGATCCTCGCCTTAGAACCAAAGTCCAATCTGGATTGGCCCTCTGCCGTCCAGGCCAGTAAGCCCATGACCGCTAAGATGATCGTCTTTTTCATAACCGGTTTCATACTGCAAAATAAGCCAATGCCCCCAATTCTGTTAAGTTTGACCCAAAGGCCGGTTAATGCGTACATTTTTACTAAATTGCCCCTCATTCAAACGGCGGCTTTTTTTAGTGCACAATGCCCAATTGCTGAACAGGGGTTCGCAGTACAAGGGCCCGCCCGGACAATAAATTTATCCTCCTCAGCATCAGCATGGAGGACCATAAAACAAACCATAAACAAGATCTTATGTGCGGAATAGTTGGATATACCGGTCCAAAAGAAGCTTATCCCATTGTCATCACAGGCCTTAAAAGACTTGAATACCGGGGTTACGACAGTACCGGTGTGGCCTTGCTCAATAACGGGCTGAAAGTTTATAAAAAGAAAGGGCGTGTCGCTGACCTGGAGGAAAGCATCCTGGGTAAAGACCTCCACGCCCATACCGGCATCGGCCATACACGCTGGGCTACTCATGGCGAACCCAGTGACACCAATGCACACCCCCATGTTTCCACCAGCGGCAAACTGGCGATGATCCACAATGGCATCATCGAGAATTACGCCCAGCTGAAAAAAGAACTCACCAATAAAGGGTACACCTTTAAAAGCGAGACCGATACGGAAGTGCTGCTCAATTTCATTGAAGAGATCAGGAAGAACAACCAATGCGACCTGGAAGAGGCCGTACGGGTTGCGCTCAAGAGGGTCAGCGGAGCCTATGTGATCCTGCTGGTGGATGAAGACAATCCGGATACCATCATCGCGGCCCGCAAAGGAAGCCCCCTGGTGATCGGCGTGGGCAAGGGTGAACATTTCCTCGGCTCCGACGCCTCTCCCATGCTGGAATACACCAAGGAAGTGGTGTATGTGAACGATTATGAACTGGCCATCGTCAGGCCCGATGAACTGATATTGAAGAACCTGGGTAATGAGAAGATCACCCCCTTTGTGACCAAACTGGATATGGAACTGGCCGCCATAGAAAAAGGCGGTTACGACCATTTCATGCTGAAAGAGATCTTTGAGCAACCCAGTACCATCCATGATTGCCTGCGCGGAAGGCTGGATGCCCTGGCCGGCACCATCACCATGAGCGGTGTGGAGAACAATATCGAACATTTCAAGAAAGCGCCCCGCATCATTATCATCGCCTGCGGGACCAGCTGGCATGCCGGTCTCGTAGCCGAATACATCATTGAAGAATTATGCCGTATACCGGTTGAAGTGGAATACGCTTCGGAATTCCGGTACCGTAACCCGGTGATCAATAAAGGCGATATCATCATCGCCATTTCCCAAAGCGGTGAAACGGCGGATACCCTGGTGGCTATTGAAAAAGCGAAGGAACAGGGAGCCATCATTTTCGGCATCGTGAATGTAGTGGGATCATCGATCGCCCGTTTAAGCAATGGCGGAGCCTATACCCATGCCGGCATGGAGATCGGTGTGGCCAGTACAAAAGCCTTTACCGGACAGCTGGCGGTGCTGACCATGGTCGCCCTGAAAATTGCCCGTGAAAAAGGTACGATCAGCGAGGAACGCTACCGGAACCTGTTGCTGGAATTGCAGGACGTTCCTGAAAAAGTGGAGGCTTTATTGAAGAATGCTGATGAGATCAGGCTGATCGCCGAAAAATACAAAGACGCGAAAGACGCCCTTTTCCTGGGAAGGGGTTATAATTTCCCCATCGCGCTGGAAGGCGCTTTGAAACTGAAGGAGATCTCCTACATACATGCCGAAGGCTACCCGGCCGCTGAAATGAAACACGGTCCGATCGCCCTGGTGGATGAGAACCTGCCGGTGGTCTTTGTGGCAACGAAAGATTCTTATCACGAAAAGATCGTGTCTAATATCCAGGAGATCAAGGCCAGGAAAGGTATGGTGATCGCCATCGCCACCGAAGGGGATGAAACCATCCCGGGTCTGGCCGATGATGTTTTCTTCGTTCCGCCTGCCGATGAGATCATTGCCCCCATGCTGAGTTGCATTCCTTTGCAACTGCTCTCTTATTATATGGGCGTTGCCAAAGGTGTGGATGTGGACAAACCGAGGAACCTGGCAAAAAGCGTTACGGTGGAATAAATCATTCATGAATTGAGATCGCTGCTTATCATATTCGTACTTCCGCTTTTTGTCAAAGCCCAGAACTGCCGGTATAACGAAAGGATATTCCCTTCCGTTGACAAGACGTCCAATATCAGTTACGGCAATGCGCCGGCGATCACGTCCTTTTATATTTCGGAAGCTACCACATTCAACCAGACCCTTTTACTGGACCTGTTTCAGCCCACCGGCGATACGGCAACCCGCAGGGCGGTGATCATCTTCGCCCATTCGGGCGGTTTCATCAATGGCACCAAGGACAATGAAGACATGCAGGCGCTTTGCGATTCTTTCGCCCACCGGGGTTATGTGACCGCTTCCCTGGATTACCGGCTCAACTTCAACCTGCTCAGCAGCAGCAGCTCTGAAAGGGCCGTCTGGCGGGGTATACAGGATGCAAGTGCCGCCGTTCGGTTCTTCAAACAGAACGCCTCCTTGTACCGGCTGGATACCAATAAAATATTCTTCTGGGGCAGCAGCGCCGGCGCCTTCATGTCGGTTGGACTGGCCTACATGGATAATGCCGAAAGACCGGCCAGCACTTATTCGGCCTTTCTTCAACCCGATCTCGGATGCAAGGATTGCACGGGTAATGCCTATGCCCATTCTTCAACGGTGAAGGGGATCATATCCTGTTGGGGTGCCACCAAGGATACCGCCTGGATACAGAACAACAACAATATCCCGTCCCTGTTATTCCATGGTTCCGGTGATGGCACCGTACCCTTTACAGAAGGCTATCCCTTCGGTTTACCCACCATCACCTATGTACGGGGATCGCAACAATTGAATGAACAGCTGAACAGGACATCCGTTTATCATGAGTTCTATCCCGAGACCGGCCTTGGGCATGAATACTGGGGTACCAGCAACGGTACTTTCATAGCAGGCGGACCCACACCGTACTATGCCTCCATCATCAGTAAGGCCCGGCTGTTCATGCTGGGCAGGATGGGTGCCCCGGTCTCCTGCGGACCCTTACCGATCGTTCTGGCCGATTTCAAAGGAACATATAAAGACGAAAGGATAGATCTTCAATGGATCACTTCCACAGAGAATAACCTGAAAGAGATCGTGGTGGAAAGAAGCCTGGATGCGGTCAATTTCGAATCCTTATCTGTCCTGGCACCTGCGGGATACAATGGTTCAGGCGCAGGATACCAGTCCATCGATCCGCGCCCCTTCTCCGGAACCAGTTTTTACCGGTTAAGATTCAATGACCGGGATGGACGTTTCACTTACTCGCCTATCCTTAAACTATCCACTCCTGAAAAAGAATGGTTGATCACCCGAACCTACCCCGTTCCGGTGCATGACCGGCTGAATCTTCAAATACAATCCGGTAAAGGCCGCAGGATCGGTTTGGCCATCTATGATATGGCCGGCAGACAATGGAAAACTTCATCCTATGATCTGTCATCCGGACTGAATAACCTTCAGCTCCCGTTTATCGATATGCCTTCCGGAGTTTACCTGGTGAGACTAACGGACGAACTGGGTAAAAAACCGAGCCTGATCCGGATCGTTAAGGAATAGCCTGCCTGTATCCATCCTTCATTTGATCTGCCTTATCCGGCTCCCCGACCTTTTTACTTTGAACCGATATGCTTAACTTAGGGTGAGAAATCATTTCAATATCAATTCCGGTAAAGAGCAGGTATTGCAGGGCATCCAACCTGGTCTTTTTCAAGATCTGTTAACCTTTTAACGCTGGCATGAACATCATTCAAAAACACCCGGTCAATAACCTCGGCTATAATTTTGTTGATAAGAAATACATCCCCAAAGGGAAGGATGAATATTACCTGCGCAATCAACAGAACCAGGCGGGCATCGAATACCGCAAGCTGAACGCGCAGGAGATCGAAGCCCTGGTTCGTAACCGGAACACTTCCGATGACTGGAACAGGATCTTTGTGTCAAAATCCTTCAACCCGGAACTGGTAAAGAACTGCAAGTTCTTCGGACTCATCCGCATTGGCAAACTGGAACCCTTCTACCTGGAGTTTCATAACCTGCGCATGCCGGTCGGTCTCTATAACAGCACCATCATCAGCAGCGATATCGGCAATAATGTCTGTATCGACAATGTGAATTACCTGAGTCATTATATCATCGGCAACGAGGTGATGATCGCTAACGTGAACGAACTGGCCACCACTGACCATGCCAAATTCGGCAATGGGATCATCAAGCTGGGCGAAGAAGAAAAGGCCCGGGTATGGATGGAACTCTGCAATGAGAACGGCGGCCGCAGTGTCATTCCCTTCAACGGCATGCTGGCCGGCGACGCCTGGCTCTGGAGCAAATACCGGGATGACCAGGAATTGCTGGAGAAATTCAAATCGTTCACCGAGAACCGCTTTGATAAACAACGGGGATATTACGGCAAGATCGGCGACCGCACGGTGATCAAGAACTGCAAGATCATCAAGGACGTATTGGTGGGCACGGATGCCTACTTCAAAGGCGCCAACAAACTGAAGAACCTGACGGTCAACAGCGACGAGAAACGCACTTCACAGATCGGGGAAGGCTGTGAACTGGTGAACGGGATCGTTGGATATGGTTGCCGGATCTTTTACGGCGTGAAAGCGGTCCGCTTTGTGATGTCCTCACATTCGCAGCTTAAATACGGCGCACGCCTGATCAATTCCTTCCTGGGTAACAATTCCACCATCTCCTGTTGCGAAGTGCTGAATTCACTGATCTTCCCATCTCATGAGCAGCACCATAACAATTCATTCCTCTGCGCTTCCACGGTGATGGGTCAAAGCAATATGGCGGCGGGCGCAACGATCGGCAGTAACCACAACAGCCGGGCAGCGGATGGCGAGATCGTGGCCGGGAGGGGATTCTGGCCGGGATTATGCGTAAGCCTGAAGCACAATTCCAAATTCGCCTCCTTTTGCATCATCGCCAAAGGTGATTTCCCCGCTGAACTGAACATCCCCGTTCCTTTCAGCCTCGTAAGTAATGATGTGGCAGGAAATAAACTGGTGGTGATCCCCGGCTATTGGTTCCTCTACAACCTCTACGCTTTGACCCGCAATGCCCGGAAATACCTGGACCGCGACCGGCGTACGGAGAAGATACAACACATCGAATACCATTTCCTGGCCCCGGATACGATCAATGAGATCTTCTCGGCGCTGAACATACTGGAGAAACTGGAATTGGACAAAGAAGGCAGGGCGTCGGTGACCGGCTGGGAAAACACCAAACGCAAGACTGAACTCCTGAAAGTACCACAGGCCATCCTCGTTTTCAAAGAAATGATCCGGTATTACGGTACGATGGAATTGCTGAATCATTTCCAGGCAAACCGGTTCCTCCATTTTGAAGAATTGAAGAAGACCTTGTCGGCGAAGATCCAGAGAAGCGACTGGCTCAATATCGGCGGCCAACTGATCCAGCGTACCGAAGTGGAGAAACTGAAGCGCAATATAAAATCAGGCAAGGTCAAAAGCTGGGAGGACCTGCACAATTTCTATCGCCAGGAGGGGCAGACTTACGCTACCGACAAATTGAACCATGCCTATACTTCCCTGCTTGAGATCCTGAATATCACCCCCAGGCAGTTCACTCCCGCCCTGTTCAAACAACTCCTGAAACAGGCGGTCGACACCAAGGAATGGATCTGCAAGGGCATCTTTGATTCCCGGGCCAAGGATTACGGCAACCCCTTCCGGAAAATGGTCTATGATACCAACGAAGAAATGAACAAAGTGATCGGCCGCCTGGAGGACAATAGTTTCATCCAGGACCAGCTGAAGGAACTGGATGAGTTAAAAAAACTGGTTAAATCGATCATGAGGAAATTTAAATGATCGCCAGGTGTCTGGCCACTATGAAACCACTTCAATTTTCAAGATCCCTATCTTTTCTGCAGTAGCGCCCTATTCATATATTCGTTTTAGTGGCCTGACACCTTTCACCCGGGAGCTTCCGCTTGCCTGTTATCTGGCCACTATGAATTCACTTCACTTTTCAAGATTCCTGTCTATCAGCAGCGGCTCCTCATTCAAATATTCGTTTTAGTGGCCTGACACCTTTCACCCGGGAGCTTCCGCTTGCCTGTTGTCTGGCCACTATGAATTCATTTCAAATTCAGATCCTGTCTACACGCGGCCCATATTCAAATTCTTTTAGTGGCCTGACCCTTTCACCCGGGAGCTTCCGCTTGCCTGTTGTCTGGCCACTATGAATTCATTTCAATTTTCAAGATCCCTATCTTTTCTGCAGTAGCGCCCTATTCATATATTCGTTTTAGTGGCCTGACACCTTTCACCCGGGAAAAACCCTGTTTTTTACGTTTTTTTCCTGCGGACGGCAGTCAGATTGAAAGTATTTTCAATCTTATATGCACTTCATTCCAGGTGATGTTTATCACGTATATAACAGGGGCAATGAAAAAAAGCCGATTTTCTTCAATGAAGGGAATTATCGTTATTTCCTTTCGAAGATCAGAAAGGAATGGATCCCGCTTTGCGATATCCTCTGTTATTGTCTCATGCCAAACCATTTCCATTTCATGGTCATACCCAATGCTTCAGGATGTGAGCTATTGACCCTGAACGGGAAAATCTCTGATCTTCAAAAACTATCAAAAACCATTGGGAAATCACTCAGTTCGTATACCATAGCGATCAATAAACAAAATCACTCAACGGGCAATTTATTTCAAAAGAAAACAAAGGCGAAAACCCTTATGACCTCTGAGTATATCATGAATTGCTTTGAATATATTCATTGCAATCCCTTGAAGGCAAAACTTTCAAAAGAATTGTCAGAATGGCCTTTTTCTTCATTCCAGGAATATTATCATTCAAAAACTGATCTGCTTTGCAATAGAACTTTAGCCATAAAAACTTTATTGATAGATCAGGAATATTTCAAAAATATTAAATGCAGAGATGTTGATGAGGACAATCTTCGGTATCTTTTTTAGCAAGAGGGCAAGATGTCAGGCCACTTGACATTATTTTATATTCAGTTTTCTTTACTCAATTAATGAAGTCTTATAAATTGTAATCATTATAAAGTGGCCTGACATCTTGCACCCATTTGGCATTTTTCGATTAATTTAGTTGAATGAAAAAATTACCATTGGTATTTTTCCTGATCATTTTTTCCACCACAACACACAGCCAATCCCTCGCCCAGGTCAAGTACATCCTGGACACCACCAACAATCCCGTCGGTTTTGTGAAGTATGTGCTGAAGAAGAAATATTTCATCGATACAGTGGCCGTCGTCTGCACCAGTTCGTTCCTGGGCCGGTTGGACAGCCTGGCCTATCACGGCAAAGTGGGCAAGGTCTACGGCCCATTCAAGAAAGAGAATATCCTGATCAAGATCCTGATGAAAGCGCCCAATACCTTTTACCACGTTAAACATATTCTTATCGACACCTCCCTGTACAGCAGGGCTTTCGCCGAAAAACTGGCCGACAGCATCATCGACCGGATCAGGACCGGCGCGGCGAGTTTCGCCGAACAGGCGGGCAATTACAGTGAGGATAATATTACCGCTTCGAAAGGCGGGGACCTGGGCTGGTTCGTCCGGGGTGCCATGTTGCCCCAACTGGACGAGGCCATAGCGGCCCATAAGAAAGGCGACCTCTTCAAGGTTTGGACCGAGGCCGGCCTGCACATCGTCAATATCCCCGATGATCCCAAAAAGGATACGGGTTATGCCCTGTTGTTACGGGTGATCCTTTAAATAAAAAATCATGACAGACTATCTGAATGAGATCAACAAAGAGAACGGTTGTCCCAAATGCGGAAGCTTGAATGTAGAAGCCGTGAAATATACCTGGTGGGGAGGTTGGCTGGGCCCCAAGATGTTCCACCATACCCGGTGCGGGGATTGTCAATTCAGGTTTAACCGTAAGACCAGGAAATCCAATACGGTTCCCATCATCATCTATAGTTTGATCTGTGCCGGCATCGGCTTGGCGATCTACTTCCTGTTCAAGGGCGGTTTCCAATAAAATAATCCAGGGCCAGGCGATACCCCTGGAGCCCTAAACCGCTGATCACGCCTTTGGCCTTAGCGGAAACATGGGATATTTTTCTGAATTCTTCCCGGGAAAATATATTGGATATGTGTACTTCCACCACCGGGCTGGTAATGGCAGCTACGGCATCGCCGATGGCCACAGAAGTATGGGTGTATCCTCCGGGGTTGATGATGATGCCATCGTGATCAAAACCCACGCGCTGTATCTCATCAATAAGTTCCCCTTCGATATTGCTTTGAAAATAACTGATCTCCTGGTTGGCATAATCCTTCCTGAGCTGGTCCAGGAAAGCGTCAAATGAGGCGGCCCCATATACATCCACTTCCCGCTTTCCGATCAGGTTGAGGTTGGGTCCGTTGATGATGGCGATCTTCATGATTCAAATTTCAGGATTAAAGGAATCCGGGCGATCTTAATTGGCGTTGATCAGTGAAATGAATTCATCGAACAGGTAACGGCTGTCGTGAGGGCCCGGTGTGGCCTCGGGATGATACTGCACCGAGAATGCCGGCCTGTCCTTCATCCGGATACCTTCAATGCTGTCGTCATTGAGGTTGATATGGGTGATCTCGATATTCGGGTTCGCCCTCACCGCTTCCGGATCCACGCCGAATCCGTGATTCTGCGTGGTGATCTCGCATTTCCCGCTGATGATATTCTTTACCGGGTGGTTTAACCCGCGGTGCCCGTGGTGCATTTTAAATGTGGGGATATCGTTTGCCAGCGCCAGCAATTGGTGCCCGAGGCAAATGCCGAACAATGGCTTACCGGAGGTGAGGATCTGCTTGACCGTTTTGATGGCATAGTCCATCGGGGCGGGGTCGCCGGGACCGTTGCTGATGAAATATCCGTTGGGTTTGAATTGCTCCAGTTCTTCAAACCCGGTCTTTGCATTGTGCACTTTCACATAGGCGCCCCGGTCTACCAGGCATTGCAGGATATGTTTCTTGATGCCAAAGTCGAGGACGGAAATGCGCAGGGGGCTGTCCTCATCTCCCAGGCAATAATTTTCTTTGGTGCTGACGGTTGAAGCCAGTTCCAGTCCCGACATGGAAGGAACCCGATCCAGTTCGGCTTTCAGTTGCTCCACATCCGTCTGCTCCGATGAGATGATGCAGTTCATGGCCCCTTGAGTGCGGATATGGGCGACCAGGGAACGGGTGTCGATGCCATCGATGGCCACCACACCCTGCTCTTCAAAATACTGCTGCAGCGAGACATCCGACATGAACCGGCTGTATTTCTCTTCCAGGTTCCGGCCGATGACAGCCTTTACTTTCACCCCGTCACTTTCCACGTCGGTGGGCTTTACACCATAATTACCGATGTGGACATTGTTCATGACCAGTACCTGTCCGTAATAGCTGGGATCGGTGAATACTTCCTGGTAACCGGTCATCCCGGTATTGAAACAGATCTCACCGGTGGCGGTTCCGGTTTTACCGAAAGCGGTACCGGTGAAAACAGATCCGTCTGTCAGGATCAAAATGGCTGGGGATGCTTTTGAAAGGGACATTCGATAGAAAGGTTTTGCAAAGAAAAGAATTCAATCCCGTATTCGGCAAATAAAATTCTTCACATTCCTCCAGGCGTCAAGACGGTTCTAAACCGTCAGACGCCTTTGCTCCCCTGGTCGGTGTCCTCACCGACCGGAATACCTAGGCTTCAAGACGGTTCCAAACCTTCAAACGCCACATAAAAAAAGCTCCGGAAAATTTCCGGAGCCTGTAACTATGAGTTTTATTGAAATTAAGCTTCTGTTGCTTCTTCAGCGGCAGGACCCGCCTCTTCGGTCTTGGTCTCAGCCGTTGCTTCCGCAGCTTTCTTCTTGGCGCCACCAGCACGACGGGTCTTCTTGGCAGGCTCAGCGGCTTTGGCCGTTCCCTTGCCATAGATCTCGTTGAAATCGACCAGTTCGATCATTGCCACTTCGGCGTTATCACCGATTCGGGCTCCCAGTTTGATGATACGGGTATATCCTCCTGGACGGCCGGCCACCTTGGGTGCGACCACGGTGAACAATTCTTTTACGGCATCCTTATCGTTCAGATAGCTGAACACGATACGGTGGTTATGCATGATCGCTTCCTTGCTCGAGGTATTCTTGGTCTTCGTGATCAGGGGCTCGATATAGGTACGCAGGGCCTTGGCCTTGGCCAGTGTAGTGGTGATCCGCTTGTGCGTGATCAGCTGGCATCCTAAATTCATCAGCAGGGCTTTCCGGTGGGAAGCGGTCCTGCTCAGGTTGTTGTTTTTGTCTCCGTGACGCATGACGTTGTTGTTTTAAAACTCTATACCGTGTCAGGAATTATAGAGTTGATTTGAAAATTATTTGATTTGAAAATTTGAAGATGCCTGGCAATTTTAATGCGCCGCATCATCAAATTGGCTCATTGATTACTCGTCGTCCAGTTTCAGTTTGCTCAGGTCCATACCGAAGCTGAGGCCCCTTTCGTGGAGTACCTGCTCGATCTCGCTGAGTGATTTCTGACCGAAATTCCTGAATTTCATCAGGTCTTCCTGCTCGTACTGTACCAGTTCGCTCAGGGAGTTGATCTTGGCGGCTTTCAGGCAGTTGAAGGCGCGAACGGAAAGATCCAGGTCTTCCAGCGGCGTTTTCAGGATCTTGCGGAGTTGCAGGGTCTGCTCGTCCACCAGGTCTTCCTTCTTCTCTTCCTTATTGTCAAAAGTGATGTTCTCGTCGGTGATGATCATCAGGTGCTGGATCAGGATCCGGCTTGCCTGTTTAACGGCTTCTTCCGGATGGATGGTTCCGTCGGTGACCACTTCCATGATCAGTTTTTCGAAATCGGTACGTTGCTCCACACGCGTGTTCTCCACGGCGTATTTCACATTCTTGATCGGGGTATAGATGGCATCCACGGGGATATAACCGAAGTGGCTGCTCTTCTCCCGGTTCTCTTCTGCAGGCACATATCCACGGCCCTTACCGATGGTGATCTCGATATCCAGTTTCGCGCTGGTGTCCATGGTACAGATGAGCAGTTCGGGATTCATTACTTCAAAGGAAGGTG
This sequence comes from Chitinophagaceae bacterium, assembly GCA_016721725.1. GTDB lineage: Bacteria > Bacteroidota > Bacteroidia > Chitinophagales > Chitinophagaceae > Ferruginibacter. Next base: position 178,896 of record JADKHN010000002.1, read on the forward strand.
ATGCGTCCCCGATCATGCCGGCGGTGAATTCGGTTTTGTTCTTGATGGAAAGACTGATCTTCTCCACGTTGGCATCGTGGTCCACTTTCTTCTTCAACCGGACCTGCTTGAGGTTCAGGATGATCTCGGTAACGTCTTCCGTGATGCCCTTCAGGGTGGCGAACTCATGGTCGGCGCCGGCGATGTTGATGCCGATGATGGCATAACCTTCCAGGGAGTTCAACAATACGCGGCGAAGCGAGTTGCCGATGGTCACTCCGTATCCGGGTTCCAGCGGACGAAACTCGAACTGGGCTTCGAATTCGGTTGCTTTCTGAAGAACGATCTTATCGGGTTTAACAAAATTTAAAATGGCCATATTAAATTTTTAGATGTTTGTTTTTAAATGAAAGCCCCAAGTCAAAAGTGAAAACCAAAAAGTAAGGTCCCTTTTGGGTTTTGCCTTTTCACTTCTTACTTACTATACAATTCCACGATCAGCTGCTCCTTGATATTCTCAGGAACGCTTTCCCTTTCAGGGTAGGCGATGAATGTACCTTTGTTCTCCGATTCACTCCAGTCGATCCAGCTGAATTTGGCATTCTTACCACGCAGGCTGCCGGTAATAGATGCATTCGCGGCGCTCTTGTTCTTCAGGCTGATCACGTCTCCCGGAACACAGCTGTACGAAGGGATGTTCAACACTTCGCCATTCACGGTGATATGCTTATGAGACACCAGCTGACGGGCAGCCTGGCGGCTTGGGGCGATACCCATGCGGAATACGGTATTGTCCAGGCGGGCTTCCAGTAATTTGATCAGGTTCTCACCGGTAACTCCTTTACGGCGGGAGGCTTCGTCAAAGGTCTTGCGGAATTGCTTTTCCAGCAGACCATAAGTGTATTTCGCCTTTTGTTTTTCCCTCAGCTGCAAAGCATATTCACCGAGCGTCTTACGCTTGCGGTTCGCGCCGTGCATGCCGGGAGGATTGCTGTTCTTGGTCAACCATTTGCCATTTCCGGTAATGGGCTCTCCGAAGATCCTGGAGATTTTTGTTTTGGGGCCTGTGTAACGTGCCATAATTGTAGTGGAGGTCTTTTAGTGACGGTGCATGATCATAAAGACCTTTTAAAATCGATGATGCACCCTTTATTAAAAATCAAGTTGGAAGTGTGCAGTCTGCCTACTGCCAACTGTAAACTGCAAACTGAATTATACTCTTCTTTTCTTCGGAGGCCTGCAACCATTGTGCGGCAGCGGGGTCACGTCCTTGATCATCGCGATCTCGATCCCGTTTTGCGATAAGGAACGGATGGCGCCTTCACGGCCTGAACCCGGACCCTTAACATAGACATCCACCCTTTTCAAACCCGCATCCAACGCCACTTTGGCGCAGTCTGCCGCGGCCATCTGGGCGGCGTAAGGGGTATTCTTCTTGGAACCCTTGAAGCCCATCTTACCGGCTGAAGACCAGGCAATGACCTGTCCCTGCTTGTTGGTTAAACTGATGATGATGTTGTTGAAACTTGCTGTAACGTGAGCGTCTCCGTAACTGTCAACCTTTACGATCCTTTTTTTCGCGGCTGCTTTTGCGCCTTGTGCTTTTGCCATAACTGTTTTAAAATAGGTAATCTTTAAAAAAATGTTATCCCGAGATCATCAGGACTGAATCAACCCTCCCGCCGGCTTCATTGGCGATCTGGCGCTGATTCAAAAAATGGAAGCCTGTATCATTTTGAGCGTCTGTACATTGGTCAATTTGCACATTGGCATATTGGCTAATTACTTCTTAGCTACTTTCTTCTTACCGGCAACCGTCTTACGCTTTCCTTTCCGGGTACGGCTGTTGGTACGGGTGCGTTGTCCGCGAACCGGCAATCCTTTACGGTGACGGAGACCACGGTAACAGGCGATATCCAGCAAACGCTTCACGTTCATCTGGGTCTCACTGCGCAGGGCGCCTTCGGTCTTGAATTCGCTGTTGATCACATTACGGATGGCGGTCTGCTCATCATCGTTCCACTGGTTCACTTTCTTGCTGTGATCGATACCGGCCTTGTCAAGGATATACTTGGCGGTAGAACGGCCAATCCCGTAAATGTAAGTGAGGCCGATTTCGCCCCTTTTATTTTTTGGTATGTCTATACCGGCAATACGAGCCATATGAAATTTTAAATTTTAAATGTTGAATGTTGAATTATCCCTGCTTTTGTTTGAAGCGTGGATTCTTTTTGTTGATCACATACAGACGGCCTTTACGACGTACGATCTTGCAATCGGCGCTGCGCTTTTTAATGGATGCCCTTACTTTCATCTTGTTTGTTTTTATTTGCTTAGCTATGAGCTAATAGCCAACAGCTAATAGCCTGATTTCTATTTATACCTGAATATGATCCGACCCCGGGTAAGGTCATACGGACTCATTTCCACTCCCACTTTATCACCCGGCAGGATACGTATATAATGCATCCTCATCTTCCCGGAGATCGTGGCCAGGATCTCATGTCCGTTCTCCAATTTTACCTTGAACATGGCATTGCTCAGCGCCTCAATGATCGTTCCGTCCTGCTTGATAAGTGCCTGTTTAGCCATAATTTTGGGAGCGCAAAGATAGGATGATTAATTGAATAATACTAAAAAATCAAGCCTATTTACCAACAAAACGGGAGTTTTTCCACAAATAATCGTCATTTCTCCCCTTTTTTCGCCGACTAGAGGGAAAAATCGGGGCAAAATGACCGGGTAAGCTGTAAAAAAGGCGGAACGGAACGGCCGGGTTCCCGGCAAAAAAAATCCCGGTCGCCGGACCGGGAAGATGTATGGGAAAAAGTCGGTTCTAATCGAATGATTCGTCGTTCAGATGCACTTTGGTCATCTCATAAAAATGATTCTGTAACTGGTGCAGATGGATGGGCTGCATCACATGCCGGCGCTCATCCCGGTACCAGATCTCAAATTTTGAAAAATCCCCGCAGCGGGGATCAGCATCCGGAAAGCCCCTTTCCCGTATTTGACCGTTCCGTCATCGTTGACCTGTTTGTGGAATTTCAGTTTCGTCAACTGGTCATCATCCAATGGAATGGCGCTGAGTTGTTCGGTCTCGTACCAGAATTCCTGCGCGCCCGTATCCACACAAACCTGTTTTTCATTGTGATTGAGGTCGGTCACTTCCCCCTGTTTTTTATCGCCGTCATTATCGGCGATCAGATAATCCCCTACTTTGATTTCATTGAATTTTATCATAGCATGCAATTTTGTTTTGCCAATTTAAGGAATTTATCAGAAAACCAAAGGGCAATTTTCACTCCTCCTGTCAACTGCGTTTACGGTAACTGATCACCGCCCAACCGTTGAAAAAAACGGCGAATCCAGCCATGGCCAGCAGGTGACCACGGATATCCGCCAGCGAACTGCCTTTCAGTACCACCATGCGCATCACATCAATGAAATAACTGACCGGGTTGAACTTCGTGATCACCTGGGCCCAGGCGGGCATGCTGTCAATGGAAGTGTAAAGCCCCCCAAGCAGAATGAAGATCATCATGATGAAAAAGGAGATCAGCATGGCCTGTTGCTGGCTGGAGGCGAACGTGGATAAGAGAAGCCCCAGCCCCAGTACGGCGAGGAGATAGAGCGCGGCGAAAACATAGATCGTAGTGAAACTTCCGGCCGGAATAATGCCATAGACCAGCCTGGATATGGTAAGCCCCAGGGTGAGTACCACCAGTCCGAGTATCCAGAAAGGGATCAGTTTGCCCAGGATGAAATGGTATTTCTTCACCGGCGTGACATTGATCTGTTCGATGGTGCCGATCTCCTTTTCCTTGATGATGTTCAGCGCTGCCAGGTTGGCGCCCACCATGGTCAGGAGGATCACCAGGATGCCCGGTACCATGAAGTATTTATAATTCATCCCCGGATTGTACCAGTTGGAGGAGGTGATGTTGATCTGGGTTTCCGCACTGAACCGGGGAAATTGGATCCATTCTGCTCTCACCTCCCGGTTATAATCCCGGATGATGCTGTTGAGGTAAGCCCCACCCAGGTTGGCTTTCACCCCGTTGATCGCATTGAGTGCCAGGTAAAGCACCGCTTTGTTCTCCCTGACCAGGTCCTTCTCAAAATGAGGCGGGATCTGCAGGATCAGGTCGGTCCGGTCCTGGTCCACATCAGCCAGGGCGCTTGAATATGAATTGGAATATCCGGCCAGGGAAAAATATCCCGAAGAGGTGATCTTATGGATCAGTTTACGGGAATACTCGGAACGATCATTATCCACCACCGACAGTTTGATGTTCTTCACTTCGTAATCAGCGGCCCAGGGCAGTACCATCAATTGTATGACCGGCATGATGAGGATCATCCGCAGGATGGCGGGGTCGCGGAATATCTGCCTGAATTCTTTCTGCAATAAAAATTTCAATGTTCTCATGCCAGCCTGATTTTGAATTTCCGGATCGCAAGGGTCAGGAAGAAGACCAGCATGCCGAAGAGGACCAGCGTTTCTTTCCAGATCTCCTGCAATCCCACGCCCTTGATCATGACCGAACGCACCACCAGGTAATACCATTTGGCGGGAACAATATTTGAAATGACCCGAAGAGGCAGCGGCATATTCTCTATCGGGAACATGAAGCCACTGAGCATGAGCGTTGGCATGAACAGTCCGATCAGTGAGATGAACATGGCCGTTTGCTGTGTGCCCGCGGAGGAAGAGATCAGCAGTCCCAGTGAAAGGGACACCAGGGTGAATAATATACTTTCTGCAACGACCAGGAACAGGCTTCCGTTGATGGGCACTTCCAGTGCATATACACTCAGCAATAAGATGGTGGCGATGTTGATCGAGGAAATGAAGAGGTAGGGTACGGCCTTGGCCAGTACCACCATCTGCGGGCGCATCGGCGAAACGAGCATGACCTCCATGGTCCCCATCTCCTTTTCCTTAACGATCGTGATGGCCGTCATCATGGTACAGACGAGGAGCAGGACCATGGCCATCAGTCCGGGTACAAAATTGAAAGCGCCTTTCATCTGCGGATTATACAGCATCCTCATCTCGGTCTGGATGGTATAGGGCAACTGCTTGTTACCCGTGATCCTGGCCTGGTAATCGGTGATGATGGCTGTTGCGTAATTCGTCAGCGTATTGGCTACATTGGGATCGGATGCATCGGCGATCAGTTGGACCGTGGCCTTATTAAAATGCTGCAGGTCATCTGCAAAATGAGCGGGAAAGATGACCGCCAGTTTGATCTTCCCCCGCCTGAACTCCTCTTCCACCTGGGCAAAATTCACCAGGTTCTTCTCCAGGTCGAAATAGCGGCTCGCATCCAGTTCCGCGGTGATCGCCAGGGAGGATGCATCTTTCGAAGGATCCAGCACCGCGATCCGGGAATTCTTCACTTCATTCGTCAGGGCGAACCCGAAGATCACGATCTGAACCACCGGCATCCCCAACAGGATGAGCAAAGTGCTCTTATCCCGCCAGATGTGGAAGAATTCTTTTTTGACGAAGGAAAGGAATTGTTTCAATGATTGATCTGTATTAATTTACTGATTCACACTTGATTGAATTGCAAACTGCAAACTGCGAACTGCGAACTGCCAACTGCCAAACTCTAACCCTCCCCCCTCTTCGCCTTCCTCGCCAGCTTCAGAAATACCTCGTCCATCGAACGGGCTTCGTGTTGTTGTTTCAACGCCCCCGGCGTGTCTAGCGCTTCGATACGGCCATCCACCATGATGCTCACCCGGTTGCAGTATTCAGCTTCGTCCATATAATGCGTGGTCACGAAAACCGTGATGCCCGAATCAGAAGCCTGGTAGATCATGTTCCAGAATTCGCGGCGCGTCACCGGATCCACACCGCCCGTCGGTTCATCCAGGAAAACGATCCCGGGTTCGTGAAAGACCGCTACAGAGAAAGCCAGTTTTTGTTTCCAACCCAGGGGCAATGAACGTACCAATACATGGGCTTCTTTTTCGAGGTGCAACTCGTCGAGGATATACGCCGTCTTATTTTTGATGAAGGCGTCGCTCTTTCCGTAAATGCCCCCGTAGAACTGCATGTTCTCTTTCACGGTCAGGTCATCGTACAGGGAGAATTTCTGACTCATGTAACCGATGTTTCGCTTGATCTTCTCATTATCCCGGTACACGTCAAAACCCGCCACCGTAGCGGCTCCCGAAGTAGGCATCGATAATCCGCACAACATCCGCATGGCCGTGGTCTTACCCGCGCCATTGGCCCCCAGGAAGCCGAATATCTCGCCCTTTTCCACTTCAAAACTGATCTGGTCCACCGCGGTGAAATCCCCGAAGCGTTTCGTCAGTTTATCCGCGGTGATCACTTTTTCAGGCATGGCTTTCTTTCATTAAGGCGATGAAACAATCTTCGATATCGGGTTTTATGGGTTCTATCATCAAGTGCTCTTGGTCGTTTTGCCAGTGCTGAACATCTTCAGGCCGCTTTCCTTTTTTCAACACCAGGTGATGGTATTCACCAAAAGGATAAACATCCTGGGTAAAATCGGCTTCCTTCAGCCGGTTGAGCAAATAAAGCATACGGTTTGCTTTTACGGCCAGTATGGGATTGGCGAAACCGGCGGTGATCGCCGATGGTGTATCCACCGAAAGCAGTCTGCCATTCTGGATCAATGCCACCCGGTCGCAAAGTCCGGCTTCATCCATATAGGGTGTGGAGACCAGAATCGTGATCCCCTGTTCTTTCAAGCCCTTCAGCATCTCCCAGAATTCTTTCCGGGAGACCGCGTCCACGCCGGTGGTGGGCTCATCAAGGAACAATACCGACGGACGGTGGATCAAGGCGCAACAAAGCGCGAGTTTCTGTTTCATACCCCCGGATAACTTACCCGCCTTTCTTTTCCGGAACGGTTCTATCTGGACATAGATCTCCCGGATCAGTTCATAATTCTTTTCAATGGAGGTATTGAATATGGTGGCGAAGAAATTCAGGTTCTCTTCCACCGACAGATCGGGATACAGGGAGAACCGGCCGGGCATATAGCCCACCCTGTTCCGGATGGCCTTATAATCTTTCACCACATCAAACCCGTCCACCGTCGCGGACCCGCTATCGGCCAGCAACAATGTGGTGAGCAGACGGAACAGGGAAGTCTTGCCGGCCCCGTCCGGTCCGATGATCCCGAACAGTTCGCCGGGTTCCACACTGAATGAAACATCATTCAAGGCAACGACGGCCTTCTTTTTCCCGTAGGTCTTAACGATATGGTCGACAGTAACCGCTTTCATGGTCTTCAGAATTTCACTTCTCCGTACATGCCGATCTTGAGATAACCATCATTCTTTACCCTGACCTTCATGGCATAGACCAGGTTGGCCCTTTCCTCTTTGGTCTGGATGGTCTTTGGTGTGAATTCGGCCTTATCTGCGATCCAGGTGACCATACCGGGATAGGACTTGTATTTTTTGGATCCTTCGTCAATGAGAACGGTCAGGGTTTGCCCGATCTTCACTTTGGGCAACTGGATACCGGTAATGTATACCCGCAGGTCCAGTGAGCTGAGATCGGCGATCTTATAAAGTGCCTTGCCGGCTGAAGTGACCTCTCCGGCCTCGGCATATTTGGCGATGACGGTTCCGTTGACGGGATTGACGATGTGCGCCCTCTTCTCCTGGTCCTTCAGCTGTTCCACCCGTTTGCTGAGCGGATCCGCCTCGCTCAAAATGCTCCTGTTCTGCGTGGCGACATTGCTGCGCTGCACATTGATCTGCTGGCGGGTGACGGCCATTTGCCTGCGGGTCACCTCGATCTGTGCGTTGATATCATCGAGCTGTTTACCCGTGGCCGCATCGGCCTTCAACAGGTTCTCAATGCGTGACTTTTCGTGCAACTGGTTCTCCAGTTGCGATTGCTGGACAGCCAGTTGGTTTTGTAACAGGGAGACCTGCGGCGCCGCATCGGCGGTCTTTTCATTCAATGACCGGATGCTGGCTTCCACCTGCTGCTGCTGCAGGGAGATATTCGTGGCATCCACGGTACCCACGACACTGTCCTTTGAAAGGACCGCCCCTTCCTGCACCGTAAAGCTCACCAGCTTACCCGGGATCTCGGAGGATACGATGACCTCCTCCGCTTCGAATGTTCCGGTAGCGTCAGATTGCCCGTTCTGGCCATTACAGCCGAACATTGCGATGGCGGACAGAAAGGGAATGATTAATGTTCTTGTCTTCATATACAGTTATTGTTTTCCGGTTGTTGTTTGGTAATTGACCTGCGCCTGCAGGTATAAGATCTGGTGGGTCACGAGCGACTGCCTGGCCTGGTCCTCCGCGTTCACTTCCCGCAGGTAATCATTTGCATTGATGACGCCGTTCTCGAGCTGGGCCTTTGCCGCTTCCTTTACTTTGATCCGCAGATCGATGATCTCGCGGTCCTTGACCATCAGTTGCTCCAGTTTATCCAGTTCAGCCAATTGCTGGCGCAGAACCGTTCGGGTATTGAGCAGGAAGGTCTCTTTTTGTATCGAAACGGACCGTCGGCCGATCTCGACCAGGGCCTTATCCCTGTTCTTCGTATACAATCCGCCGAAGTTCCAGCTCAGCCGTAACCCGGCGGTATAATAAAAGGAGAAATCATTTTTGAACATGTTCAGGCCGGGTCTTCCATAGCCACTTTGAACAAAGAGTCCGGCGCGTGGACTGTTCTTCGCTTTGATCAGGCGGTTTTGTCCCTCGAGCAATTTATCCTGGGCACGGTACCAATTCAGTTCGGGCCGTTGTATATCTTCCTTCGGGGCGATGGATAGGTTTGCGGGCTGCTCCAGTTTGATATCGGCAGGTAATGCCTTGTCGGTGAAAAGACCAAGTACATCGACCAGGCCCTTCCGGCTGGCACTGATCTCGATGGCCCGCTGATCTGCCTTCAGCAGTTCCGCTTTCAGCAGGTTCAGACTGGAACGGAGAGCTACCCCGTTGTTCACCTGCGCTTCGGTCTTGCGCATCCCGTTCCCGAGATCGGCCTTCACGAGGTCTACCAATATCATTTGTTCATCGAGATAAAGTACACCGAGGAATAACTGGCTGATCCGCTCTTTCAGTTTGTAAAGTTCCACTTCCAGTTTCTGCTGCTCCGATTCCTCATTCAGCTTTTGCAGGTTTTGCTGGGAACGGATGCTGCCCCCGTCGTAGATGAGTTGGTTGATGTCCATCAGTATCCTGTACTGGTCTTTGGAAGGAGGGGTTATGGTTACCCCAGGAATGGGCACATTGACGGTCGTGACGTCCGACTGGTAACTGGCTTGTCCGTTCAAACTCACCTGGGGTAAGTAACCGCTTTGCAGGTTCCGGATAGTGAGACCCGAGCTTTGGCCGATGAGGTCGCGCTGGCGGATGGCCGGGTAATGTTGTTTCGCCAGTTCATAAGCCTGGGCAAGGGTCAGTTTTTCCATCGGCTGGGTTTTGGCCAGCAGGGGCAAAAGCAGGATCAGCAGGGCGAGGGTTCTTTTCATAAACAGTATTAACCAACTGGTTAATATTTAGGTAAAAAAATCATTTTTTAATGGCATCAAAGATGAAACGGGGTATCTCCTTCCGGCGCTGTTCCAGGATCTGCCTGAACTGAAGTTCATCCAGCTGCAGGTTCCGGGTGATCATGGGCTTCGCCACGAAGGGGAATATCGTCATGGAAACAATGTGCAGGAAGAGATGAACCGGGCTGATCTTTTTGATCGTTCCTTTCCGTACCTCCTTGTCCATCTGTTCCAGGAATTTAGACGGCTGGGGCAGGTTCTCCTTACCCCATATCCGGTACATGAACTGTTCGGGATCCCGGTTGATCTCATTCATGACAAACCAGGGCAGGTAAGGGTTTTCCAGCATCTCATCGATGTATTCATGGACGAATTTCTCGATCTTCTCAAACAGGGGCAGTTCGGAGCTGAAGATCGAATTGATCTTCGGGAAGAATTTCTGGGCCTCTTCCAGGAAGACCGTCTCGAACAGCTTTCCCTTGTCCCTGAAATAATAATGCAGCAGGGCCTTGTTGATGCCGGCCTCATCGGCGATATCCTGCATCCGGGCACCGTCCATGCCCTTCGTGGTGAACACCTTCCGGGCGGCCGCTAATATCTTCTCTTCGGTGGACTGCTGTTTCTTTTTCTTATCCATATAGTTTAACCAAATGGTTAACAAAACTAGAATAAAATCCTTGTCCTCCAAAAAAAAGAGGAAGTTTTCCGGAGACCGTACATAAAAAGGCCGGTAAACGGGGAAGACGTAAAGAGCAATACGCCTGACCCGCTTACCGGCTATTTAAAAAATGAAACCGTTATTCCGCCCAGCTCATGACATATCCTTCGTTCTCGATGGCCAGGGCCTCCACAGTGAGTTGCAAGGGCCTGAAGGTATCCACCATCACGGCCAATTCAGGCGTGGCCTTGGCGCCGATACTTTTTTCCACCGCGCCGGGATGAGGCCCGTGTGGTATTCCCGCCGGGTGCAGGGTGATCATTCCCCGGGTCACGTGCTTGCGGCTCATGAATTCACCGTCCACATAATACAATACCTCATCGCTGTCGATATTGCTGTGGTTATAGGGAGCGGGGATGGCGTCGGGATGATAATCATAAAGCCGGGGCACGAAGGAGCAGACGACGAACGTACTGGTCTCAAAGGTCTGATGCACCGGTGGCGGCTGGTGTACCCGGCCGGTGATCGGCTCAAAATCATGGATGCTGAAGATATAAGGATAGCAGCATCCGTCCCAGCCCACCACATCGAATGGATGGGTACCGTAATGCAGTCCGTACAAAATGCCCTTCTTCTTGGTCTTGATCAGGAAATCCCCTTTCTCATCAAAGGTCTGCAGGTTCTCCGGCTTACGGATATCCCGCTCGCAGAAAGGCGAATGCTCCATCAGCTGACCGTAATGGCTCATATACCTTTTGGGGAAACGGATCGGGGTGAAGGATTCCACGATGAAGAGGCGGTTCTTCTCATCGTTGAAATGGATCTGGTAGATCGTGCCCCTCGGCAACATGATGTAATCGCCGTAACTGAATGGCAATTCACCATATTGTGTTTTCACCGTTCCGCTGCCTTCGTGAACAAAGATCATCTCGTCGGCATCGGCGTTCTTATAAAAATAACCGTTCATGCTTTCCTGCGGGGCGGCCAGTACGATATGGCAGTCGTTGTTCACCAATACCGCCTTCCGGCTCTGCAGGTAATCCTTTTCGGGCTTTACATTAAAGCCTTCGAAACTACGATGCTTCAGCATCTTCTCTTCCGCCACTTTTGGTGAGACATCGATGGGCTCATCCGTCCTGGTGATCATGGTCGGAGGATAACAATGATAGAGCAGGGCATAATCGTCGGAGAAACCTTCCGTGCTGAACAGCTGTTCGGCATACAGGCTCCCATCAGGCTTGCGAAACTGCACATGGCGTTTGTGGGGAATATTTCCCAGGGTATAATAATGTGACATAATGAATGAAAAATGTAAAATGAAGAATGAAATATGTCAAAGAAGGGGAATGCTCAACGTATGCATAACTCCAATGAGGCGAGCAGGAAGATGTATTTCCATTTTCGCTTGTCGATATAATAGGTGAAGTTGCGGTGAAAAAGCATAATGTTAAAATCAGGTATCTCTTTTTATCTTCAATCCAAATTTACATTTTTTAATTGAACAAATGACCCGCATCGGGCTAATATCAGACACTCATAGTTATCTCGACAGCTCCGTTGCAGGGCACTTCGCCCATTGCGATGAGATCTGGCATGCGGGGGATTTCGGGAACGGGGAACTGGCAGAAGAATTAAGGGCCATCAAGCCGCTCCGGGGGGTTTACGGCAATATCGACGGGGCCGAAATCCGGAGGGAATTCCCGGAACAACTGGTCTTTCAATGCGAGGGAATAAAGGTACTGATGCGGCATATCGGGGGTTATCCGCCCAAATACAACCCGGCAACAAAAAAGGAACTTCTCGTTCACCGGCCCCAACTCTTTATCAGCGGCCATTCCCATATCTTAAAGATCATGTACGATGAAACATTGCAATGCCTGCACATGAACCCCGGCGCCGCCGGCAAACAGGGGTGGCAGAAAAAACGTACCCTGATCCGCTTTGTGATCGATGGAAAGGAGATGAAGGAGTGCGAGGTTATTGAAATTTAAGAAAGTTATAAGTTGTAAGTTATAAGTTGTAAGTCAATGGCTGCAAATTGATCATGCAAATCGAATTCATCCCGCACACACCACTTATTACTTAAAACTTACTACTTACTCCACCCAATCCGCAATGAACACATTGGTATCCCGGGTACCCTTATTGTTACGGTTGCTGCAGAAGACGAATTTCCTGCCATCCGGACTGAACATAGGGAAGGCATCGAAACCCTTATCCCGGCTGATCTTTTCCATATTCTTTCCTTCCAGGTCGGTGAGATACATGTTGAAAGGGAACCCACGCTTATATTCATGGTTACTGCAGAAGATCATGTGCTTGCCGTCGGGAGTGAAATTGGGCGCCCAGTTGGCCTGCTCTAAAAAAGTGATCTGGTGGGGATTGCTGCCGTCTGCATTGGCGATCCAGACTTCCATATGCGTAGGTGCCACCAGGTTCTCAGCCAGGAGGTCTTTATACTCTTTGATCTGCTCCGGTGTCTGTGGCCTGGAAGCCCTCCAGATGATCTTGCTGCCATCCGGACTGAACCAGGCTCCTCCGTCGTAACCCAGCATATTCGTGATCTGCTTCACATGCTTGCCGTTCAGGTCCATCGTGTAGAGGTCCAGGTCGCCGTTGCGCATGGAAGTGAACAGGATCTTATCTCCCTTGGGTGAAATGGTGGCTTCCGCGTCATACCCATCTGTTTTTGTCAGGCGCTTCACGATGCGTCCGCTGGTATCCGCCTTGAAGATGTCGAAATCCTTGTAGATCGCCCAGATGTATTTGTTGCCATATTTCTTACGGTCGGGCACCGGTGGACATTCCGTGCTCCCTAAATGGGTGGAACCATAAAGGATATGTTTGCCGTCGGGATAGAAATAAGCGCAAGTGGTCCTGCCGGTACCGGTACTCACCAGTTTGGGTTCGAATTTATCATTGGGAGTTACCGGCAGTTTGCCCATCCAGATCTGGTCGCAGGCGATGCCTTCCTTGGGGTTGGTCTTTTGAAAGATGATATACTTGCCATCGAAACTGAAATAGGCTTCCGCGTTATCCCCGCCGAATGTGAGCTGCCTGACATTGGCAAAATGCTTCTCCCCTTCGAATTGAACCGTATCAGAAAAAACATTCTTTATAGTAACAGAAACGGCAGAATCGCTGTAGATAAAAGCGCTTGTTACAAAGCAAAGCAACAAGAGTCCTGCAGCGGCAAACAACATCCTTTTCATATGATCGGTTTTAGCTGGGCAAAGTTACAGGCGATGAAAGTTTGAATTGTCAGAAAATTGTCATGAGCTTAACAACAATCGGATTAAATTTGCGCCAATAACCGTTTATGAAACATGTTCCCGGACTCAGCTTCCTGGCGATCTTCCTCTTCGCCTGTAATGCCGCTAATAATGAACCCCCGGCTGATAAGAATATCGATACCCGGGAAAAGATCCTGCAGGATGAGATCAGGAATTACCCGGATTCCCTTTTACTGAAAGAGAACCTGGCCCAGTACTACCGCGACAATGGTTCCTACGACAAGTCCATCGGTATCATCACAGAAGCATTACGGAAAGACTCTAACAATGCGAGGCTCTGGGATATCAAGGCCATCCTGCATTTTGAGAACGGGGATACGGCACAGGCTATCGGCGCCTATGAGAAAGCCGTCGCCAGTTACCCGGAACCCCAGTATATGATGTCCCTGGGTTCGCTCTATGCCCAAACCCGCGATCCCAAAGCTTTGCGAATCGCCGATCTGTTGCTGGCGAACAAGAATGCCCGGGCAGACAAAGAAGCTGTTTTTATCAAGGGGCTTTATTATAATTATAACGGGGAGAAACAAAAAGCCATCGGTTATTTCGATCAGTGCCTCAATATGGATTATAATTATATGCTGGCTTATCGCGAAAAGAGCATCGCCCTGTACGATATGGGCAAATATGAAGACGCCCTGGGCGTACTGGAAAAAGCCACCACCCTGCAGAGCAGTTATGACGAAGGCTATTACTGGATGGGCAGATGCCTGGAGAAACTGGACCGCAAGGCCGAAGCCATCGACAATTACCGGACCGCCCTCCAACTCGATCCGACCTTTATCGATGCCCAGGAGGCGCTGGCCAGGTTGGGCGTGAAATGAGGAAGGAGAAATGAATGGAGAATAGGAAATGGAGAATGGAAAGTGGAAAGTGGAAAATGGATGAATCCTTTTTAAACTGTAGTTTTGCATTCCAATTTGCAAACTGCAAACTGCAAACTGCAAACTGCAAACTGCAAACTGCAAACTGCAAACTGCAAACTGCAAACTGCAAACTGCAAACTGCAAACTGCAAACTGCAAACTGCAAACTGCAAACTAACATTTAACACCCAACACCCAAAAACATGCACCTCATCGCCCCCTCCCTCCTCTCCGCCAATTTTTTGAACCTGGAAGCCGATTGCCGTATGCTCAATGACAGTGAAGCGGATTGGTTCCACCTGGACGTGATGGATGGCAGTTTTGTTCCCAATATCAGCTTCGGACCGATGATCGTTGAGTTCTTCCGAAAGGCCACAACCAAGACCTGCGATGTTCACCTGATGATCGAGAACCCGGGCCTTTATGCCGAAGCCTTTAAAAAGGCGGGCGCCGACATCCTCACGGTGCATATCGAAGCCTGTCCGCACCTGCACCGCAACATCCAGCAGATCAAGAAACTGGACATGCAGGCAGGCGTAGCCGTTAACCCTCATACGCCGGTAGAAGCGCTGAAAGACATCCTGGCCGATATCGACCTGGTATGCCTGATGAGCGTCAACCCGGGCTTTGGTGGACAATCGTTCATCCCCCATACCCTCAATAAGATCAAGCGGCTTCGCGAAATGATCGACGAACAATCCTTAAAGGTGAAGATCGAGATCGATGGGGGTGTGACCCTGGAGAACGCGGCTTCCATCGTGTCGGCCGGAGCCGATGTGCTCGTGGCAGGTAACACGGTTTTCAAGAGTGCCGATCCCACTGAAACGATCCGCTTACTGAAACAGTTTTGACCGGCTGCATCTTCCCGTTTCTTTCTGACAACTGGTCATTTTCCCCATCCTTCCGTGAGTAACTAAGCTCCGCGCTGGATGTATAAAATAATTATCTTCATGCCATGAGAGTTTTTATCGCATTTCTCTTCATGCTGTTTTGCGTTCAGGCCATGGGCCAGAAAAAATCGGCCTGGGTGAGCGGAAGGGTCCTCGATGAAAATGAAAACCCCCTGCGCCAGGTCTCCGTCATCATCCTCGGCCGGAACACCGGCATCATCACGAACGACAGCGGCGAATACCGCATCAAGGTCCCGGCCGACAAGGCCTTCGCCCTCGTATTCTCTCATAGCGGGTACCGGGATGTACAAAAGAATTATTTCCTGAGCGATGCCGAAGAGGAAAAGACCATCGTACGACTGGAAAAGAACCTGCAAACGCTGCAGACGGTGGTCGTGGGAGATGAACGCGAAAGGAAGGAGGTCAGCCTGACCCGTATCAATCCCAAAAGCGCCCTGGTCATCCCCAGCACCACCGGCGGTGTGGAGGCCCTGATCAAGATCCTCGTAGGCAGCAACAATGAACTCACTTCACAATACAGTGTGCGGGGCGGCAATTACGACGAGAACCTCATTTACATCAATGATTTCGAGATCTTCAGGCCCTACCTGGTCAGAAGCGGCCAGCAGGAAGGTCTCAGTTTCATCAATCCCGAACTGGCCCGTAACGTGAATTTTTACAATGGCGGTTTCCAGGCCCGTTATGGAGATAAGATGAGCAGCGTGCTCGATGTGCAATACAAGAGACCCAGGCAGACCGATGCCTTCGGACGTCCTAAAAAATTCGGCGGTTCCGTTTACATCAGTTTGCTTGAACAGGGATTCCACCTGGAGGGTTCGGCCAGGAAGAACAGGATCACTTACCTGTTCGGCGTCCGTAACCGCAGCAACCGCAACCTCCTGAGCAGCCAGGAAACAAAGGGCGCCTATATCCCTTCCGCTTCCGATGTGCAGGGCTATATCACCTGGCAGCTCAGTGAAAAGATCCAGCTCGAATTGCTGGGCAACCTGTCCGTATCCAAATTCTCCCTGTATCCCGAATCGGCGCAAAAAACGACCTCGGTCTTCTCTCCCCTCTTCTCCGCCAACCTCGGGCTCGATATCAATTTCACCGGGCAGGAGAAGGACAGTTACAAGACCAATCTCCTTGGTCTCACCTTAATACACAACATCAATAAAAGGCTCAAACTAAAGTGGATGCTTAGCCGCTTTCAGAATATCGAGAAGGAAAGATTCGACATCGCCGGGAATTACCTGTTCGGCGACCGCGACTTCGACCGGTCGAGCAGCACATTCGGGCAGATCGTGAACCCCCTCGGAGCCGGGTACTACCAGAACTACGGCCGCAATGAACTCAATATACAGATGTACCAGGCCGCACTAAAAGGCAGCCTGGATTACGGGAAGCACTTCATCCAGTTCGGGAACAGCATCGAACACACCTTGATCACAGACCAGTTAAAAGAATGGGAATACCAGGACAGTGCCGGTTACTCGCTGCCTTATAACCCGGCGCAACTCAACCTGTTCAAGTCGCTGCACTCCACCGCCGATCTTTCGGTCAACCGCTTCAGCGGGTATATCCAGGATAACCTGCGTTTCGGAGACAGTACCCGCGAACTGACCATCCAGGCCGGTGTCCGTTACAATTACAATACCCTGAACCGGGAAATGCTCATCAGTCCGCGTGCGCAGATCAGCTTCAAGCCCAAATGGAAAAGGGATGTGGTGCTCAAACTCTCCGGCGGTGTATACAACCAGCCCCCCTTCTACCGCGAATTGCGCCGGTATGACGGAACATTGAATACCAAGGTGAAGGCACAGAAAAGTTACCAGGTGGTGGGCGGCTTCGATTATAATTTTTCCGGTTTCGGCAAGCGTCCTTTCCGGCTTACGGCCGAAGCTTATTACAAAAGCCTTCGGGATGTGGATGTCTATGATGTGGACAATGTGAAGATCCGCTATGCCGGGAACAATAACGCCAAAGCCTACGCCACCGGGATCGAACTGCGTCTGTTCGGCGAACTGGTGAAGGATGCAGAAAGCTGGATCAGCATCGGGTTCATGCGTACACGCGAAGACCTGGAAGGGGATCATTACTACCAGTACAAGAATGCGGCCGGGGAGATCATCACATCGCAAAGTACCGACCCCGTACCTGCCGACAGCATCCGCAACGAAGTGGGTTGGGTGCGCAGGCCGACGGACCGGCTCATCACGCTGGGCATATTCCTCGAAGATTACCTGACCACCAACAAGAATTTCAAGGTTCACCTGAATATGCTCTATGGCAGCAACATGAGCTATAACCTGCCCAACAATCCGAAATACCGCAATGCACTCACCATTGAACCCTATATCCGGGTGGACCTCGGTTTCAGCGCACTCCTGCTGGGCGACAGATCGAAACGCCGGAGTCATAGCCCCTTCCGTGATTTTGAGAACATCTGGGCCAGCTTCGAAGTGTTCAACCTGATCGACCGGCCCAATACCATTTCCTACCAGCTCATCAAGGACTTCGCGAACAACACCTACAGTATTCCGAACCGGCTCACCCCGCGCCTGATCAACTTCAAGATCGTGGGAAGGTTTTAAGTCGTTGAGGACGTTTAAAACGTTTAAGACGTTTAAGACGTTTAAATCGTTGAAGGCGTTTAAGGGTTAGTTCAAAAAATACAAACTGCTTTACCTTATAGAATTCTCTTCGACCTGAAAAACCATTAAACGACTTAAACGTTTTAAACCTCTATAACCTCCTCCACCTTTCTCCTTCTTTAATTAACATTCTGTGTATAAGTAAATTTGGGAACTATCAATGTCAATTCGTTAAATTTGAAACGGATGATGGAAAAGTACAACAAGGAAACTTATTGTTAACTGATCACTGCTATGTATGGTTTGATTTCATCACCATCGACAGAAACAGTGTAAAAAAAAGGAACCCTTTGACAGAAGCGATCATTAACCTCGAAACCGTTAACCCCATCGAATTTTTTGGCGTAAACAACGGAAAGCTGGACATCCTAAAAAAGAAATTCCCCCTCTTAAAGATCCTCAGCCGCGGCACCCAGATCAAACTCAGCGGAGCTCCCGAACAGATCGAGGGCGCCCGGGAAAAGATCGATCTCATCCTGCAGTACCTGGAAAGGAACGGCCACATGAGCGCCAACTACTTTGAACAGATCCTCGGCGGAGACGATGAACGGGTGATCGACAATTTCATGGACCGCAACCCGAACGATGTGCTGGTCTTTGGTCCCAACGGCAAGACCGTCAGGGCACGCACCGCCAATCAGAAGAAGATGGTGGAAGCCTGTGATAAGAACGATATCCTCTTCGCCATCGGTCCGGCCGGTACGGGTAAGACCTATACCGCGGTAGCCCTGGCCGTGAGGGCGCTGAAGAACAAACTGGTGAAGAAGATCATCCTGACCCGGCCCGCCGTAGAAGCCGGTGAAAGCCTCGGCTTCCTTCCCGGCGACCTCAAGGAGAAGATCGACCCCTACCTGCGTCCCTTATACGATGCCCTGGACGATATGATCCCAGCCGATAAACTGGGTTATTATATGCAGACCCGCACGATCGAGATCGCCCCCCTGGCTTATATGCGCGGACGAACGCTCGATAACGCCTTCATCATCCTCGATGAAGCGCAGAATACCAACGACCTGCAGATCAAAATGTTCCTGACGCGTATCGGTCCCAATGCGAAAGCCATCATCACCGGCGACCCTACCCAGATCGATCTGCCCAAGAATCAACAGAGCGGATTGTTCAAAGCCACCCGGATCCTCAAACACATCGAAGGCATTTCCCATATCGAACTCGATGAGGAAGACGTGGTCAGACACCGGTTGGTTAAATCCATCATAAAAGCCTACAACAAGGATGATGTAAAGGAGACCGAAAAGAAAAAGACTTTGTAGCTTTGCCCGATGTCTTCAACCCGATTTCCTGGCCCATTATACAGGATGAGGTGGCTGATCAGCTGCCTCATTTTTTTGTCCTGTTACAACGCTTCAAGACCGGATCATAACGACCTGGTCATCACACCACAGGACTCCATCGCCGAAGCCCGGAAAATGGAAAGGGCCTTCCTCGAGATCGCAGAAACGAAAAAACTGGTCTCCACCGGCGACCTGATCGTGAGGACCGGCAATGATTTCACCAGTGAAAGCCTCAGAAGCCTGAACCGCAGAAGCCAGGACTTCTCCCATTGCGGTATCGCCAGCATGGAGAACGACAGCCTCTTTGTTTACCACGCCCTGGGCGGGGAATGGAACCCCGACCAGAAGATCCGGCGTGACCCCATCGAAGTTTTCGCGGAACCTTACAGCAACCGCGGTATCGGGGTGTTCAGATACGCCCTGGAACCGGCGGATATCGATAGCCTCATGCAAACCGTAAAGGCCTTGCACAGGCAAGGCGTCATGTTCGACATGAAATTCGATCTGGCCACCGACGACCATATGTATTGCGCAGAATTCGTGTGCAAATCCTACCAAAAGGGCACCCGGGGCAAACTGCAGTTCAATACCAGCCATATCGGACGGTTCGCCTTTATCGGCGTGGATGACCTTTTCCTGCAACCCCTTTGCCGGGAACTCCATCGGGTGGTTTACAAGTGACCGGTTACCAGGGTTTTATACTCCTTATTATGGCGTGACGAGCCCATTCTCCGCACCGGAATTTATTTATGAAAAAATGCAAAAGGATAGAAAAATAAAATTACTTTTGAGCCCTAAACCAAAAAAAAGTATATGAAAAAATTATTAATGGGAGTTATAGCCTTGTCTTCCCTCTTCATGATCAGTTGCAACAGCACTGATAAAAGTGACCCAAAAGCCGTTTTGATCAGTTTCTTTGACGCGCTGGCTAAGAAAGACATCGCAGCCGCCCGTAAACTGGCGACCGCTGAAAGCAAGAGCATGCTGGACATGATGGAAATGGGCATGAAAATGAGTGATGGCAAGAAAGAAGACGATGGTAAATATGACAAGACCAAGATGGAATTCGGTGATGCCAAGGTTGAAGGAGATAAAGCAACCGTTGCCGTTAAGGAAAAGACCAGCGGAGAGACCACCAATTTCACCCTGAAAAAAGAAGATGGCGCCTGGAAAGTGGCATTCGACAAGTCTTCCATGATGAACATGGGTATGGACAAGATGAATGAAAAAGGAGTTAACGCCGACAGCGCTGTTAACAAAGGCATGGAAGAACTGAAGAACATGAATATGGACTCCCTGAAAGACAAAGTGAATGAAAGCATGGAGAAACTGGAAGAAGCCACCAAGAAACTGGAGCAAAAATAAACTGACCGACTTTTTATAGAAAAAGCGCCCCATTCGTCCGGGGCGTTTTTTTTGTACCCTAAAAGATGATTAACTTTAGTCATGACCAGAATTCTCCTGACCGGCCTGTTCGCGACGATACTCCTCGCCTCTTGCAACAGCGGCCCTAAAGAATACCCGCAGACCGAAACGGGAGCGGCCACCGCTTTCATCCGGCATATCCTCGACAATCAATTGGATGAGGCCGAAAAAATGATACTCGATGACGAGGCCAACAGGCAATACTTCGACATCATCCGGCAGCAGTACGCCAAAAAAGGAAAAGAGGAACTGGAGAAATTCAAATCAGCCGACATCATCATCAACGAGATCGGCAACGTGACCGATACCGTTTGCATCGTCAATTACAGTAACAGCTACGACCGGGAATTGAAGAACAAAGTGAAAGTGGTGCGCATCAACGGCAAATGGCTCATCGATCTGAAATATACTTTTTCGGGCAATCTATAGAACGGTTATGATCAAGAACATCTTACTCGTTGGACTTGGCGGCGGTTTAGGATCGATGCTGAGGTATGCCTGCTGGTTGTTGATCCCGGCCCGGCAATTCCCCTACGCCACGCTGACCGTCAATAGTATCGGCAGTTTCGTCATCGGACTGGTACTCGCCTACAGCTTACGCGAAACCGGTTTTTCGGATCACTGGAAAATTTTCCTGACCACAGGGGTTTGCGGGGCTTCACCACCTTCAGCGCGTTCTCCGCGGAGAACCTGCTCTTGTTGCAAACCGGTAAACATACCCTGGCCTTTATTTATATCCTGGTCAGCTTGATCACCGGCATCGCCGCCACCTGGCTCGGATTCAAACTCATCAACCCCTGACCATTAACTTTCAACTATCAACCTTCAACCATCAACCTTCAACCCCATGTTCGTAAAACATCCCTGGCACGGCGCACACTACGGTTCAAAAGCCCCCCAAGTGGTGAACGGACTCATTGAGATACCGCAAGGCTCCCGCGCCAAATATGAGATCGATAAGGATACCGGGCTGCTGAAACTCGACCGGGTCATTTTCTCATCCTTCCATTATCCCATCAATTACGGGTTCATCCCGCAAACACTGGGACTTGACGGTGACCCCCTCGATATCCTCGTCATGTGCAGTGAAGCCATCGAACCCCTTTGCCTGGTGGAAGCCAATGTCATCGGCAACATGCAGATGATCGATACCGGCGTAGCCGACGACAAGATCATCGCCGTGGCCGCCAAGGATCCCGGGGTCAATTATATCCGGAACATCAACGACCTGCCCGTGCATTTCATCGACGTGCTCCGCAATTATTTTGAACAATACAAGGTCCTCGAAAACAAGATCGTGGAGATCGAGGATTTCCAGGACAAGGAAACCGCCTGGAAAGTGATCGAAGAAGCGATCTCCCTGTATAAATCGAAATTTCCCCAATGACCGATAAATCTACTCATATGGACATACAAACCTTGCTCATCATCATCCTGGTGGGAATAGCGGCCGGATTGCTCAGCGGACTGGTCGGAGTTGGCGGCGGGATCGTCATCGTCCCGGCCCTGGTCTATTTCCTGAGCTTCAGCCAGAAGACCGCCCAGGGCACTTCGCTCGGTTTGATCATGCTGCCCGTGGGCATCCTGGGCGTACTGCAATATTATAAACAGGGCCATGTCGATTTCAGGGTCGTGGGTATACTGGCGATCGGTTTCCTGGCCGGCAGTTACTTTGGGAGCAGGATATCCCTGAGCATGTCCCAGGAATCCGTCAAGAAGGTCTTTGCCGTTTTGATGATGATCATCGCCATCAAGATGTTCTTTTTCGATAAGCCCAAAAAACAGGATGAGAGCCAAAATAAAGTGGCTTCCAGTCTGGCCAAACCGGCTCCATCAACCGAATACGGCCCCCCGGGAGGGTAGGTCGGTATGGGTCCGGTATGGGTCAGGCCACTACAACCAACTTCTTAAATCAAAGAATCTAACTTAGTTTTATACTTTTCAAATGAATGATCTAATCAGTGGCCAGACCCATACCGATAACCAGTGACCGCCAGCCAGTATAACCATATCAGCGACCAGGACCTCCTCACGCGTTTCTATGCCGACCGGAACAATGAATGGCTGGGTGTGCTGCTGCCCCGTTACACCATGCTGCTTTTCGGCGTATGCATGAAATACCTGAAGAATGAGGAAGAAGCGAAGGATGCCGTACAGCAGGTCTTCCTGAAAGTGATCGGTGAGTTGCAGAAGTACAAGGTGGATTATTTCAAGAGCTGGGTGTACATGATCGCCAAGAACCATTGCCTGATGAAATTACGCGATAAAGGCAAGTACACCGGCGAGATCAATGAACGGGTCATGGCCACAGCCGATGAACCCGGCGACAAGGCGGACAAGCTGGAAAAAGAAAGCGCCCTCGAGAATATGGCCCGGGCCCTGCAACAACTGAACAAGGAGCAGCAACAATGCATAACTTTGTTCTACCTGGAAAAAAAGAGCTACCAGGAGATCACCGAGATCACGGAATACACCCTGATGCAGGTGAAGAGCCATATACAGAACGGGAAAAGGAACCTGAAGCTGCTGATGGAAGAAATGAAAGGCTGAACATGTTGAATGATGAATTATGAATTATGAATTATGAATGGAATTAGCTTAATCAAACAAGATCAGCGAATAACTCAATGACCTATTGACCCAATGACTTAATGACTTAATGACTAAATGACTAATTGACTTACAACTTATAACTTACCACTTCAATTGTCCAAAGAACTAAAAGACATATTATCCAACCTCAACAAGGAGATCGAGCAGGACAAACTGCTGGACTATCTCAATAAGAAGCTGTCTGCCGGCGAAGCCCATGAACTGGAAAAGCAGATGGCGGATGATGAGTTCATGAATGATGCCGTGGAAGGACTGGGTGAAGTGAAGAACAAGAAAGACCTCTCCGCCTATGTGGATCAGCTGAACCGTGACCTGCAGAAACAACTCGATAAGAAGAAGAAACGCCGGGAAAAAAGACGCATCAAAGAACAGCCCTGGGTCTATTTCACCATTGTTCTCTTATTGCTGCTGATCGTCATCAGCTATATCCTGATCAAAAAATTCACTTCATAAAGAGAGCCTAAGAGTTTACACCTTTTAAAAAGGTGTAAACTCTTAGGCTCTTATTCTCTTTTTATCTCTTAGCTACTGTTTCACAAACCTCGTCATCTTCAATTCGCCATCCCCGTTCAATCCCCGGATATAATAAGTGCCCTTGGCCAATTTGGACACATCAACCGGCAGGCTGTTGAACCCGGCGATCAGGGTCCGCTGCTGGCGGCTCAATACCCTGCCCTGCATATCCGTGACGAGGATATCCAAGGAACCGGCTTTGGCAGCCGCTACATTCAGGTTCAAAGAAGATCCGGTGACCGGGTTGGGTGCGATGGCCAGGATATCGAATCCTTTCACGGCATTCAGCAGGGCGATGACCTTGCTGTAACTGATCTTTCCGTCGGCATCGGTGAGTTTGAGGCGATAATAATTCATACCGCTGACCGGCTGCGCATCGGTATAACTGAATGGCGTGGCACAACGGGCGGCCGTGGCCGTCTGATCCTGGATCGAAATGAAGTTCCGGCTGTCGACACTGCGCTCCAGACTGATCGTCACCCTGGGCGTACTGGAGCAGGTGAGTTTCCAGTTGAGCTGGTGCGCGGTGTTCATTTTGGTACCGGTGAAATAATCCACGTTCACACTGCCGAAAGCCAGGATCGCATTTAAGTTACCCAAGACCAACGGTGAAGAAATGGCGGCGCCCAATGTATTGATGTTGATGGCATTGGCGGTATAGGTTCCTGACGGTATGATACCGGTTTGGATCACGTTCCATACAAACGGGGTATACTGGCCCAATTCCAGCGGATTGGCATAATTGAAACCGGCATTGCCTTCGCCGGGAGCGTACTCGAACAGGATATCGGTACTGGATGGCGTGGCGGATGGCCTGACGTTCCAGGTCCGGTTCACCGCATTCAGCGGAACCCGAATGGCCGGAGTGATCGCATTGGTCACCCTTGCTCCGTAATCCATCGTGGCCGCGTCATTATTGGTGATGGTCACCGGGTTGAACGTGCCTGCTGCAGCGCCGACCGGATAATAGAAATTGGCGGCATTGGCGATATTACGTTTGTTCAGCAAGCCCGTTCCGTTGGTCACCACATGCGAGGCCAAAGCCCCGCCGGTGATGGTACCGTCCATATCCAGGTCGAAATTGCCGAGGATGAAATGACCGCCCAGGGTTAAATTCTTACCCGTGGCCATGGTAAACTTATTGGTGAGCAGGGTAACCGTTTTGCTGGCTGCCACCGTCACATGATGAAAACTGTCCACCGCGCCTAAGGTCAGGTCCGCATTACCGGTTCCGGTGAAATTGAAAGTGTAAACACCCGATCCGTTACCTTTCTGAATAGTGCCCCCGGTATTATTGATAGCACCGCCAAGATTGACGACGGCATCTCCTGTTCCTGCTCCCGTACTGGTACCCTGGAACACGCCGGCAGTAATATTGAGATTACCACCGATATTCAGTGTCCCTACAACCGGGGTATTGCCATTTTGAACAACTACTTTGGTATTGGCGCTGATAATATTAAGGTTGCCATCAATGGTATGGGTACGGGAAGTCGTTGCGCCAGTAGCGAATCTGACTTCAAAAGCGGCACCCAGGTTGATGGTCATATTACCCCGGACCACCATTCCGTTATTAAAAGGTGGCAAAGCGTTGGTATTTTGGAGTGTATTACTCCCGGTGGGTGTGGGTTCGTAAAACAGGTTCCCGAATTCAGGAAATGCCGCGGCAATTCCATTTTGTGCGCCGTTGTAATGGTAATTGCTGGTGGTTGACAAAACTTGTTGCACACCCGGTACTGCCGCAACGGTTCCTCCCTGGTAAAAAGTGGCGGTACCCAGCAAATTGAATCTTATGGTTGGAGACATGGTAAATGACAATGCGTTCATGATCGCACCCGACATAATGGTCAGGTTGATCGTGGTTCGATTGGCATCCAGGAAAACTGAATCCGGACTCTGTATCACGACATGAGAAGCGAGAATTCCGGGTATCAGCGTTGCCGCATACCAGGTCGTACTGTCATTTGAACTTTGCCAGGTGGCCAGGTTGGCCCAACTGCCTGATGCCACGGAACGGAAATAATCTGTTGGTGAAGAGACCAGGGCCGGTGTTGCAGTAACCTCTACTCCGGTGCTCCAGGTCGTGCCAAGCCGGGTGAATATTTTATAAAAATAAGGTACCCCATTCGTCAGGCCAATTACTAATTGAGGCGATGCCACACCTTTATATGCAACGAAACCATTCCCTAGTGGTGTTCCGGCACCAAATGTAAGACTGCCGGTATATAAAGTACCATCCCCGGTTGGATTTCCGGTATTAGAGGCGATTGCAGCAACAATCAATACTTCATCGTAACAGCCTGCAGGAGCTGTCCAGCTAACCGAGGAATTAGTATTCCCAATGGATGCTGAGGCTCCTGTCACATCGTTTACTGTAGCGGCGATGATGGTTTGCAGATCACCGGCAAAAGCGGTTCCGGATTTATTTCCGCTGACAAACGTGATGTCTGCCGTTGTAATCGCATTTACCTGGATGTCATTGGCTACGGTTGCAGCACAAGTAATATTGGCCGTGATGAAAATATAGCCTGTATTGCCATTGGTAATGGTCTGGGTGGCAAATGTTGGAAAAATATGGGAGCCCGCTCCCAATGCGGTTGTCTTGGTCGACAGCAAAACATCAGATCCTGAATTGAATATATTATCGGCCGAATACCAGCACTTGAAATTGGTGATGTCGGCTGCTGCGTAGGTGCCCGCCGTATTGATGGTTACTCCGCTTAAAATGGCATCTGCAGTTGTTACAGCAAGGTCAAATCGATAAATGACATGGTTGGTACTTCCCTGCGCAACATTGCCTGCGCTTACTGCGGGATTTGGGGAGAATAAAACGATATCAGGCGTACTGCCTGCACCGGCTGTTGCATTAACAGTGACATCATCGATGGCCATATAATGATCATTGCTAGCATCATTTAGATCTTCCCAGCGTAGCATGATCTCATCTCCAGCGGCAATATTCACCGTGATGTTTACAGTAATATTTACTCGATCTGTTTGCGGGGGATTTCCATCCAAAACTGCTGAAGTTCGCCCTGTTATCGGACTTGTAAAAGTGGAAGGAGCCAAACCCAGGTTCCGTTAAACTGGTAACTGCGCTTGTCTGATAAAACAAGTTGAGAGTATGACCGGCACATTTTCCATTCTACATTGCTCCCGGTCCAAGGTAGAAATAGAACTTATGGAAGCTCCAGTATTATTTTTAAACTCCAGCCGGTGTACCTTTACCGGTTCCATGAGCTCCGGTGAAAAGCATTGCTTGCAACATACCCAAGACCACGATCTGTAAGCGGATTAGTACCGGCAACTCCAAAAGCATAAAGTCCGGCAGCTACTGTACTTCCCGTATTGGCTCCGTAAGCAGCTATCGTAGCTATTGCATCAGTCCGTGCATACCACCCGGTCAATGTGGTATTATCCGTCCAGGTGCCGTTCGTAAGCGTATTGAAATCTTCGATGTAATTGGTGGCGGCCGCATTGATATTATATTGACTGAATGCCGCCGTAGAACAAATGGCCAATAGGACCAATAAGTAAATTTTTTTCATGCTTTAAAGTAGAAATTCTTTCCATTCTGTACGCAAAGATCAGACCCGTGTTTCCATCGCCCGGACAGGGTATTTTACTCCCTTTTTTACAAAACAGGATTTCCGTCTGCAAGGTACCTCATTAATGAAAAACGCTGCCGGTACAGATGTGAAAAAAGAATTAAGATTTCCACAATTTCAGGTCGGCGGGCGCTGGTTCAGGATGGAGGCCGGATGATCAGTCGGTCATTGCGAACAGGAATTGGATAAAAAAAGTCCCGCCAAGGCGGGACTTGCGATTACAACTTATTGACATTTACTGTTTTACAAACCGGATCACCCTGGATCGGTCCTCACCGGTGATCCCCGCCAGGTATCCGCCTGGTTCAAAAAATCCTTAAAGAGGATCCAGGCACAAAAAAACCCTCCCGTTATCCGGGAGGGCTATTTCTTGCAAGAAGTTTATAGAAACTTACAATGATAATGGTCAATGACCAGTCGCTTATTTAGCGGCTTTCTCAACCATTTTCTTAGCAGTATCAACAGCTTTATCCATCATCTTGGAAGCGGAATCAGCAGCGTTGTTGATCATTTTGTTGGCTGAATCAGCCACTTTGGTAGCGTCCATTACCGGAGTTTCAACTTTCGGAGAATCAGTAGCAGCGGGTTTGTCGCCTTCGCCGCTGTTACAAGCGGTCATAGCGCCTGCGATAGCCAGGATTGCAAATAATTTTTTCATTGTAATTTTTTTTTGAGTTTTTAATTGGGCGCAAATATAGGGAATCTTTTGAAAGAGCCAAATTTTTGAAGGTTTAGGGAGGTTTAAGACGTTTAAGACGTTTAAAAGGTGGGCAACCTAATGATCGGACAGTTTGCATACTGGGCTGATTTTCAACATGAAAAGTCTACCCTTCAACGATTTCAACGTCTTCAACGTCTTCAACGTTTTAAACGTCTTAAACGTCTTAACGTTCAATTTACTTCTTCCTGAAGAACAACCGTACCGGAACTCCCTTGAAATTGAATTTCTCCCTCAACTGGTTCTCGAGGTAATTCTTATAGGGCGTCTTCACGTCATCGGGATAATTGCAGAAGAACGCGAAGGTTGGCGTGAGCGCCGGTAACTGGGTGACATATTTGATCTTGATCAGGTTACCCCTCACCATGGGCGGGTGATAGGATTCAAAGGCCTTCTGCATCACTTCATTCAGCTGGGAAGTGGGGATCTTGCGCTTGCGGTTCTCAAACACTTCAATGGCCGCCTCGATGCTTTTGAAAATGCGTTGTTTTTCGGTCACGGAAATGAAGAGCACCGGCACATCCGAAAAGGGCGCCAGCCTTTGCTTGAGTTCCTTTTCATAATCCTTGGCCGTATTGGTCTTCTTCTCCTCCACCAGGTCCCACTTGTTCACCAGCACCACGATCCCCTTCCCTTTCTTGATCGCCAGGGAGAAGATAGACAGGTCCTGCGCCGTGACGCCCTTGCCGGCATCGAGCATGAGCAGGCAGACATCGGCCTCATCGAGCGCCTTGATGGCCCGTATCACCGAATAGAATTCCAGGTCTTCATGCACCTTGGTCTTGCGTCGGATACCCGCCGTATCGATGAGGATGAATTCCTTGTTGAAGAGGTTATAGTGCGTATGGATGGTATCCCGGGTGGTACCGGCGATATCGCTGACGATGGTGCGCTCGCTGCCGATGAGAGCGTTGAGCAGGGAGGACTTGCCCACATTGGGTTGCCCGATGATCGCGAATTTGGGAAGTTCACTCGTTTCAGCCGCTTCATCCGAATCTTTTACACTGATCAGCGCGGTGATGGCGTCCAGGATCTCCCCGGTGCCGCTGCCGCTGATGGAGGAGATGAAAAAGATGTTCTCGAAACCCATACTGTAGAACTCGCTGGCTTCCAGCAGTCGGTCGTGGTTGTCCACTTTATTGACCACGAGGAAGACGGGCTTGGTGCTGCGGCGCAGAACGTCTGCAAAGGCATTGTCCAGTTCCGTGATCCCGGTGGCCGCATCCACCATGAAGATGATGGCGTTGGCTTCCTCGATGGCGATCATGACCTGGTCGCGGATCTCTTTCTCGAACACGTCCGTGCCGCCGGCCACGAAACCGCCTGTATCGATCAGGTTGAAACTCTTTCCCGCCCAGTCGGCCACGCCATACTGCCGGTCGCGGGTGACCCCGCTCACATCATCCACAATGGCTTTGCGTTGCTCGAGAAGGCGGTTGAAAAAAGTGCTCTTGCCTACATTGGGGCGGCCGGTGATGGCTACGGTGAAACTCATATTTTTAAAGTTGGCAGTTTACAGTTGCCAGTTGGCAGTTTGTACCCTGCTGTTAAGTTAAAGCCTGAACTATTATGTAGCAGACCATTATAATTCGAAAATCTAAAAAAACAATTCCTTTCATCACCGTTTTTACCAATTTTTTAAAACCCCCCCCCTGTTACTTTTTTCCAGGAAAGTGTTTACCCCCCGCGGTTTTTTTCCTCCCCCGGGGGGGGGGTGCCTTTGCGGGTTTTCCCTTTTTTCTTCCCCCCGTTTTTTCCCCCCCAATTTTCTTGTTTTTTTCTGTTTAAATTTTTTTTTTCCAAAAATTATTTTTTCCCCGCCCCCCCCCCCCCCCCCCCGCCCCCCGCCCCCCCCGCCCCCCCCCCCCCCCCCCCCCCCCCCCCCCCCCCCCCCCCCCCCCCCCCCCCCCCCCCCCCCCTCCCCCCTCCCCCCTCCCCCCCCCCCCTTCTTTTTCCCTCTTCCTTCCCTCTTCCATATTCCTTCAGCTGCATCTCATTATCCCGCCACTTCGGCTTCACTTTCACAAAGAGTTCGAGGAACACTTTCCGGCCGATAAAGGCTTCGATATCCTTCCTGGCTTCCGAACCCAGTTTCTTGATCATGCTGCCGCCTTCGCCGAGGATGATGCCCTTCTGGGTCTCCCGTTGCACGATGATGTCGGCGCCGATCTTGGTGAGGGTGTTCTTTTCCGCGAATTCGCGGATCAGCACCGTAGTATGATAAGGGATCTCATCCCCGTATAATTTGAAGATCTTTTCCCGGATCAGTTCGCTGACAAAGAATTTCGTAGGCAGGTCGCTGAGGTCATCGCCATCGTAGAAGGGTTCACCTTCGGGGAGGTAGTGCAGGATCCGCTCCATCAGTACATCCAGTCCTTTATTCTGCAGGGCCGAGACCACAACGGCCTCCCGGCAATAGGGTTGCTTGGAAAAAAAGGCGATCAGCGATTTGGCCTGTTCGTTATTGACCGTATCCGCCTTATTGATGATGACAAGGGCCGGGGCCTTCAGGTGCAATGCGGAGAAGATGGCATGGCTCTCTTCTGTATTCTCGCGGGCATCGGTGATCAGCAGGGCCAGGTCGGCGTCTTCCAGGCTACTTTTCACGGCCTGCATCATTTTCTCGTGCAGCTTGTATTTGGGTTCGATGATGCCCGGCGTATCGGAAAAGATGACCTGGTAGTTCTTATCGGTGAGGATCCCCTTGATGCGGTGGCGGGTGGTCTGCACTTTGTGCGACACGATGGCCAGTTTCTCTCCCATCAGCGCATTGAGGAGCGTGCTTTTACCCGCGTTGGGTTTACCGAAGATGTTGACGAAACCGGATTTCATGGTGATAGCTATTAGCTGTTAGCTGCAAGCTGTTAGCAAGAAAGAAGAGGGGGGCGCGCCGCCGGAAAAAAAAACCCCCCCCCCGGCCGGGGGGGGGGGGGGGGGGGGGGGGGGGGGGGGGGGGGGGCCCCCGCCCGCCCGGGGGGGGGGCCGAACCCCCCCCCTTTCTTTCAAGGATATTATAAAGGGCGTTCTTTCCCAAGCCAGATGTAGCTCTTGATATACTAATTCCCAAGGCCTGAATTTAATTGTCCATCCTTTTTTACCCAATTCATTATGCGATCTCAATCTTTCTTCAAGATTCGACGAAAATCCAATATAAATTTTGTCAACCAAATAATGTACACATAGTATATACAATAGTTTAGAAGGGCGGATAATGAATTTTTGAAATGGAAAATAATAAAAGACCTTCAAAAATCGCAGAAAATCGAAATAATACCCTTGATTAAATTCTCAGTGAATTTGAATTAGAGTCTTTTAATAATTCCTTCAAAGAAACTTTATAAATTGATAAAAGGCTCAACCGAGCCTTTTAAACTGAGTTGCGAAGACTGGGATCGAACCAGTGACCTTCGGGTTATGAGCCCGACGAGCTACCGCTGCTCTACTTCGCGGTGCAAAGTTAAGGCTTTGAGGCTTTGTTGCCAAATAATAAAGGAGGAAGTGTAAATTTGAGTATGAATAAACATCTGCTGTATCTGTCCGCAGGCTTACTGGGACTGATCCTCAACACCGCATGCAAAAGCCCGGTCAAGGAAAGAAACGATGAAATATACAGCCGGCACCTGCAAAAACACGTCAAGCTGAGTATCATCTCCACACCCATGCCGGATGACAAGAGCGAGATGAACCTGCTCCTGCTCAACGACGGGCAGGACCTGGGTAAATTCAGGGTAAAGGAGATACTGGACAGCCTTTACCGGAAAAAAGCCATCCAGCCCCTGCTGGTGATCGGTATCCATGCCGGCGACCGGATGAGGGAATACGGGGTGGCCGGTCTGCCAGACTACAAGAACAATGGCGATAAGGCCGACCACTATTCGGGTTTCATCGATGACGAATTATACCCTTTCGCCAAGAAGAAAGCCACGGTGCGAAAATTCAGGTCCGTGGTGATGGCTGGTTGTTCACTGGGCGGTTTGTCGGCATTCGATATCGCCTGGGACCATGCCGACAAGATCGATAAAGTGGGGGTTTTTTCGGGCTCTTTCTGGTGGCGCGACAAAGATGCGAATGCCGCCGGTTATAGCGACGATGTCAACCGCATCATGATCAGCAAGATCAGGTCCTCCAAAAAGAAACCCCATCTGCAGTACTGGTTCTATGCCGGGGGAAAAGAAGAGAATGGCGACCGCGACAAGGATGGCATCACCGATGTCGTTGATGATACGCGTGACCTGGTCACCCTCATCAAAAACAAGAATGTCTGTTCCCCGGATGATATCCGTTTGATTGAAGATCCCAACGGCCGGCATGATTATGCTGACTGGAGCAACCAGCTTCCGGCTTTTTTGGTTTGGGCGTTTGGTAAATAATGCAGCATTGTTTAAAAACGTTTAAGGCGTTTAAAGGGTTTAAAAGGTTTAAGTCGTTTAAAAGGTCTGAGGTTTCATGTAAATTGCAGAAACCTTTAAACGACTTAAACGACTTAAACGTCTTAAACGTCTTAAACGACTTAAACGACTTAAACGTCTTAAACGATCCTCACCAGCTATCCCTTCCTCGCCACATTACTCGCTCCGCTATTGTGTATCTCCCGGATCAGTCCCGTTCCTTTGAAATAGATATCGCTGGCGCCGCTGGCATGGGCATTGAGTTCCTTATTAACCGTGATGGTGATATCGGAAGCTCCGGAGGCGCTGGCCGTGCAATAATCGGTGACCAGGCCATAACCCTTGACATCACTGGCGCCGCTGCTTTCGATCCTGACCGTATTGGACGTTCCTTCGATGCTGACATCGGAAGCTCCGCTGAGGTTCATCAGTAAACTGTCTGTCTTAACGGCCCCGCGGAAATCACTGGCACCCGAAAGAACGAGCGACAAAACGGGAACCGAGATCTTTCCGATCACCCGTACATCCGAAGCGCCGGATGCTTCGATCTTGTCCAGTTCCCGGAAGGAGATATAAACTTTCAGTTTGCGGTTCTTGGAGGACCAGCTTTTCTCCCCTTCATAATAGATCCGAAGGACACCATTCTCCGCCACGGTTTTGATCCCTTCCTTGAAACGGTCTTCCGAGGCACTGATCGCCATGGATACTTGCTCAGACTGGGAAAGAAAAAGGTCGATGCTGCCGGAGACCCGGATGGCGTGGAATGAGCCCGTGAACGGCCTGACCTCAGCATTTGGATCCACAACGATATCGTTCTGTGCCTTTGCAAACAGGGCTGAAGCGAAGACCGCCAGGAATAAGAATAATTTT
The DNA here is from genome assembly GCA_016721725.1 of Chitinophagaceae bacterium. GTDB lineage: Bacteria > Bacteroidota > Bacteroidia > Chitinophagales > Chitinophagaceae > Ferruginibacter. The sequence goes on from JADKHN010000002.1 coordinate 212,174, forward strand.
TTCATGGTTGTGTGTTTGATTTTTCTGGTTTAACAGGATCAGGCTCTTTTGACCATTCCGCCGCTGTTGATGCTGATGTCGCGGATCAGGGCCTCCCCTTTATACTTGATACCACCGCCACTGCTGGCCCTGGCATTCAGTTCTTTTTGAATGGTGATACGCACCAAAGCGCCACTGCTGGCCCTCGCATCACAATAATCGACTGAAAACTCGAATCCCTTCAGGATCGCACCACTGCTCGCTTCCACGTTCATCTTCTCCGCCTTGCCGGAAATATTGATCTCCGAACCGCTGTTCTGCTCGATATGTAGCTGGCGGGCATTGGCCTTGCCGTTGAAAACGGAACCGCTGGTGAATTTCATCGACAGGTCACCCAGTTCCATAGCCCCCTTTACATTGACCTCGGCGCCGGCTGAGGCGGTCAGCTTTTCCATCGTTTTGAAAGATACGTAAGCTTTCAGTTTCCTTTTTTCACCCGAAACCCAGGAAACCCCTTTGTTATCATAAGTGATGTACAAGGTGCCGCTTTTCACTTCTGTCTTGAAACGGGCCAGTTGCTTTTCATCCGAGGCGCTTACCGCCAGGGATTCTTCATTCCCCTGGCTGAGGTTCAATTGAATGCCATCTGACACATAGATGGCGTTGAAAGAGCCGTTAAGCTCCCTTTTTTGGGCATTAGCATCCTGGATCAGATTGGATTCCTGCGCCCAGGCCGACAGTGTAAGGAATCCGATCCCGGTTAATAATAATTTTTTCATGGCTATACTTTTCAAATGATACGATCCGGTGCCGGAAAAGTTACAAAACAGGCAAAAAAACCGGGTTACGGTAAAAAAACCATCCACTTCACAGGAAATGAGATAGTTTTGCATCAGAAAGTTCTTTATCAACTACTGAATTTCCGGGGTGCTTGCGTCAACTGGCGCAGGCTGAGATCAAACCCGTAACCTGATCAGGATAATGCCTGCGAAGGGAGTATAATCATTAAGTGGCCAGTCCAGGCACACCGGTCTTCAGCGAATACCTTTTTTATGAAAAAAATCTTTGGCATGGCCATCCTGTGCCTGTCTACGTTCGTCGTTCTGGCCCAGGGCAAGCCTTTCAACGACACGATGTTCCTTCAACCGGTTGAAGTGCAGGCGGTGAGGGCCTCCGACAAAGCGCCATTCGCCAAATCCAACCTGGGCAAAAAAGAGATCGCGAAGAATAACCTGGGCCAGGATCTCCCCTTTTTACTGAACCAGCTTCCCTCGGTTGTGGTCAATGCCGACGCGGGAAACGGCGTGGGCTATACCGGGATCCGAATCCGGGGTACCGATGCCACCCGCATCAACGTCACCCTGAATGGCATACCCTATAATGATGCCGAAAGCCAGGGTACATTCTTTGTGGACCTGCCGGACATGGCCTCTTCGGTCAACAGCATCCAGGTCCAGCGCGGAGTGGGCACATCCAGCAACGGGGCGGGTGCATTCGGGGCCACCATCAACCTCTCCACGAATGAGATCAACCGGAAGCATTATGCTTCCATCAATAACAGTTACGGATCCTTTGATACCTGGAAAAACAATTTTCTTTTTGGCAGCGGCATCTTTGCCCGGCATTTCATCCTGGAGGGGCGGTTGAGCAGTATCCGGAGCAAGGGGTATATCGACAGGGCCAGTTCGAACTTATGGTCGGCATTCGGCAGCGCGGCCTATGTGGATGATAAACATTCGGTGAGACTGAACATCTTTACCGGCAAAGAGAAGACCTACCAGGCCTGGAACGGGGTTCCGGAATACCTGCTCAAAAGCGACCGTACGTATAATTCCAGCGGTACGGAGAAAGCCGGCGACCCTTATAATAACGAGACCGACAACTACCAACAGACCCATTACCAGTTGTTCTACAACCAAAAATTCAATGCCAGCTGGAAAGGCAACTTGGCGCTGTTCTTCACGAAAGGACGAGGCTATTACGAACAATTCAAGGCCGGCCAGAAACTGGCGGATTACGGGTTACCCGATTATGTTGATGGAAACCAAACGATCACAGAAACCGACCTGGTACGCAGGCTCTGGCTCGACAATGATTTTTACGGCAGCATCTTCTCCCTTCATTACCAGCATCCCAAAACACAATTGGTATTCGGCGGAGGATACAATGGCTATGATGCCATTCATTACGGTGAGGTCACCTGGGCCGCCGTGGCCCCGGCCGTACCCGCCCATTACCACTGGTACGACCTGACCGCTTATAAGAACGATCTCTCCGTTTACGGAAAATGGACCCAGCAAATAACCCCGGCGATCCAGGCCTTTGCCGACCTGCAATTCAGGAACGTCCGATACCGCATTAACGGATTCCGTAACAACCCCACGCTGCGGCTGAATAATCATTATGCTTTCTTCAATCCCAAACTGGGTGTAACAGTTACGCATAATGGCTGGCAAGCTTACCTGTCCTGGGCGATGGCCAATAAGGAACCGAACCGGGATGATTTCGAGGCCGGTACCGGCCAGCAACCCGGGGCCGAGACATTACATGATCTGGAATGGGGACTGGAGAGAAATGGAAAGACCTTCAGCGCGGGTATCAATTTTTATTATATGCGTTACCGGGACCAGCTGATCCTGACCGGCAAGATCAATGATGTGGGCGCCTATACCCGGACCAATATCCCCAACAGTTACCGGGCGGGCATTGAACTCCAGGGACAACTTAATATCACCAGCTGGTTCAATTTTTCGGGGAACATGACCTTCAGTGAAAACAAGATCAGGAATTTCACCGAGTACCTGGATGATTACGATAATGGAGGGCAACAATCGGTTTTTTACCAGAAAACGACGATCTCCTTCTCCCCTTCCTTGATTGGCGGAGCAAGCCTGAATTTCATACCGGTAAAGAATGCGCTGATCAGTCTGATCGGAAAATATGTGGGCTGTCAGTTCCTGGACAATACGGGGAACAAAGCAAGAAGTCTGGACCCTTTTTATGTCCAGGACCTGCGCCTGAGTTACGGGATCTCGGGGAAAAGGATCAAAAAAGCGGAACTGATCGGGCAACTGAACAATATCTTCAACCGGAAGTACGAGCCCAATGGGTATAGTTTCAGTTATATCTACGGGGGCAGCACAACCACAGAGAATTTTTATTACCCGATGGCGGGGTTCAATGTCATGGTGGGGCTCAATGTGGGATTTTGATCAACCAGTTGTACGGAAGCTTTTTGAAGCGATTGTCACCCTGAGCTTGTCGAAGGGAATGATGATGATTATTCCACTTAGGCATGGCTTCGACAAGCTCAGCCTGACAAAATCGACAAGCTCAGCCTGACAAAATCGACAAGCTCAGCCTTAGATACTTATTTTGGCTGATGGTTGTGCTGAATTAGGGCTTATGATCAACTGCCGAATTTCTCTTTCCAGCCCAGCATGCCGCCAGTCAGGTTCTTGGTATCGGTGAATCCGAAGGTCTCCAGCATGAGGCAGGCCTGCATGCTTCGCTGGCCGCTCCGGCAATAGCAGATGACCTCCTGGTTCTTGAGGTCTTCGATCTCCTCAGTCTGCATCGACAGGATCTTTCCCAGCGGGATCAATGTACCCCCGATATTGAATTCATCATGTTCGTGGGGTTCACGTACATCGAGGAGGTTGAGTTTTTCCCCGGCGTCCATCCTCATTTTAACTTCTTCTGCGTTGATGGGTATCATGGCTGTTGATTTTTCTTTTTGGTACTCAGGGTATCGGCAGGGTCGATCATCACGGCGGAAATATACAGATCCATCACCTGCCCCGCCTGGATATAGATGGGCTTGCTCTCCTCATCGAATCGCTCGGGATTTTGGCGGTACACGTAGGCCGATGCCGTATCCCGGACAACACCGGTGGCGATGACGGCCCCGATATCGATACCATTTCCTTCCAGCACGGCTTTGGCCTCGGCATAGGTCAGGCCCACCAGTTCGGGTACCAGCATCTGCTGGTTACCCAATCCGCCCCCGACGATCAGCGTGATCCGGCTTCCCCATTGAACCTTGGTCTTTTCCGGGATGCGCACCCCGTTGAGCTGCTGTTCCAGGATGGATCCCATCATGAAATTGGGCCGGTAAATGGTATCCGCCAGTTGCAGGTGACTGCGGGTGAGCATATCCAGGGCAAAACGCAGGGTCTGGCCTTCGAGTTTCGGCATATCGATCATGGGTGGCACCAGGCGGTTCACGGTAAGAAAAACGGTGCGGTTAACCTTGACCGTTGCATTGGGATCGGGCAATTGCTTCAGTACGACACCGGCTGCAGCCGTATCGGTATAGATCGAATCCTGGATCTGCACATCGAATCCCTGCATTTCCAGCAAGGCAATGGCCTTGTCGGTCTTTTTGCCCATGACGTCCGGTACGGTAAGATGATCCCCGTGCCGGGTGATCCAGCCCAGCATACGGAGAAAAATGAACACCAGTAAAAAAGTAAGCGCAGCCGCGGCCGCGATATTGACCCAGAGTGGCCGGCTGGTGATGAATTTGAACATGGCGTTGGGTTATAATGATTTTATATTCAGATGAGCAAGCCCGGATGGAAAATTCCGGTCCTCCTTTTATTATTTCGGTTCCTTAAAACATTCACTGATCAGTGCGCTGTAAAACTCTTTTAAAGTCCAGCCCATGGCCCTCACCTGCTGGGGAACAATGCTGGCTTCACTTTGGCCCGGCACCGTGTTGATCTCCAGCAGGAAGGGATCGCCTGACTTCTCATCCCGGATGAAATCCATCCTGACAATGCCGTTGCAGTTGAATAATGCATAGGCCTTCCGGGCTTCCTCCCTGATCTTTTCCGCTACCGCTTCCTCCACCTTCGCCGGGGTGATCTCATCACTGGCGCCCTCGTATTTGGCTTCGTAATCGAAGAATTCCTTTTTAGGGATGATCTCGGTAATGGGCAGGGTGATCACTTCGCCCTTCGACCGGAATACACCAATGGTGAATTCCCGTCCGGCAATGAATTCCTCTACCAGCACCTGGTCATCTTCCGCGAAGGCTTTTTGCAGGGCAGCCGGCAGTTCAGCGGCCGTCTTCACTTTGCTCATGCCGATGCTGCTGCCCCCGTTATTGGGTTTTACAAAGACCGGCAGGGCCAGTTCCGCCAGGATCATATCCGCGTCAACCGGCTGGTCCCTGAACAGGTGCATCGACCGGGCCACCTTCATACCTGCAAAAGCGGCTACCGCTACGGTGTATCTTTTATTGAACGTGAGGGCTGAAGTAGCGGCATCACAGGAAGTATAGGGTATGTGCAGGCAATCAAAATAGCCCTGCAGTTTGCCATCCTCACCCGGGGTACCGTGCAAGCCGACCAGTACGGCATCGAATCGTATTTTTTCACCGTTCAGGGTAATGGAAAAATCATTCTTATCTACCGGTACCTGGTCGATATCGTTGCCCATGTAGTACCAACCGTTCGGGTTGATGTCGATCTTATAATGATCCCATAGTTCCGTGTCAATATGCCGTTCAATGGAAATGGCGCTTTTATAAGAGATCACCGCCTCGCCCGAATAACCGCCCGTAACCAGGGCTATTTTTTTCTTCATGCTGTTGAGCAGGATTGTTTAGACAAAGAAACGAAAATTAATGAGCTGTTTCATGATTAAGAATGGCTCGTTCGGAATACCGTTATGTTTAACATTTCATCAACATCAAAATGCCGATCCCGCAGATCAGTGAAAGAACCTCCAACTTCCAACCTCCAACTGCAAATTTATCCTCTGTAGCTTTAGCGAAAGAGGACCTTCAACCTTCAACTTCCAACTCATCACTCATTCCCGATCCCTTCATTCCCTGAATCCAGGATATATTTCCAGCTGCCATCGGATTGTTTTTTCCAGATGCTGACATAGTTTCCATACATCAGGGTGTCCTTGTCCGCCGGACGCAAAGCATATACCCCGTAGGTAAAACCCAATTCGCCGGAAAGGGCAACTTGTCCGCCCTTGGGTTCCCACTTCAAGACATAGTTGCTGTCGTTCTGGGTCTCTTCCGGGTTGGTCTTTTCCTTCTTATCAAAGAAACGGCAGGAGAAGACCAGGGAACTGGCTAAAAATAAAAGGATCAATCGGTTCATGCGACAAATTAAATAATCAGTTCGGATACAAAAAGGCGAAAGTATTTTTGAAATACCCTCGCCATTAGAGCAGGAAATATCACCTGCCTTGAAAGGCATTACGCCTTAAAAAAATCTTTTACCGGCCTTAGATATGCATCCGGCCTTTCTTGGCCATCAGGTCATCGACCGTCTCCTGGTACATCTCGTCAGGTACACAGCAGTCCACCGGGCAAACCGCGGCGCACTGGGGTTCCTCATGGAATCCCTGGCACTCCGTACACTTATTGGGAACGATATAATACACATCCATGCTCAATGGCGCATTGCGCTGGTCGGCGTCAACCTGCGTTCCGTCCATCAGGGCAAACATCCCTTTTACCGTTGTTCCGTCAGAAACCGCCCATTCAACGCCACCCTCATAGATCGCGTTATTGGGACATTCGGGCTCACAGGCACCGCAATTGATACATTCTTCAGTGATCTTTATAGCCATCCTTCGTAATTTTGATTTTATCCTAGCCCAAAATCAGGCAAGTGCAATTTAATAATAACCTCATGAATTTACAAAAACGAATTGACATATTAGTTCAATTGGGCAACTATCTGGCCGAAAATATTGCAGAATGGCAGGCAGTAAAATCCCGGGCAAGCGCCGCCAACGGCTGGTTCACGGAAGTTTTCATCGACGAAGCCACCAACAGGATCGTGAGTGCTTACCTTCAGAAGGAAAAGCTCGAAAACTGGGCTCGTCATTATCACCTGGATGACAATATCGTACCCCGGAACACCGGGTTGGTCATGGCCGGGAACATCCCCCTGGTGGGCTTTCATGATTTTCTGTGCGTATTCATCAGCGGACACCGGCAAACCATCAAGCCCTCTTCCAAAGACGATATCCTGTTGCGCCACCTGGTTGACAAGATGACCGAATGGGAGGCCTCCACCACCAGACACATCTCTTTCTCGGAAATGCTGAAAGGCTGTGACGCCTATATCGCAACCGGCAGCAATAATTCAGCCCGGTATTTTGAACATTATTTTTCCAGGTACCCGAATATCATCCGTCGCAACCGGACTTCCGTGGCGATCCTGGACGGAAGCGAAACGGCTGACGAACTGAATAACCTGTCGGATGACATCCACCTGTATTTTGGACTGGGTTGCCGGAATGTCACCAAAATATTCGTTCCCCGTGAATACGATTTCATTCCCCTGCTCAACAGTTTCAACCGGTACGCTTATTTCGCGGACCACTATAAATACAAGAATAATTACGATTATCAATTGTCCATCGCCCTGCTGAACAATATCAAATACATGACCAATGGAAGCACCTTGCTGATCGAAAATGAAGGGCTATTTTCGGCCATCAGCCAGTTACATTACGGCTTTTATACGGATACAACCGGGCTTCTCAACAGTTTAAGGGCGGATGATTCGGTTCAATGCATCCTGGGTAAGGGGGGACTCCCTTTCGGGAGCGCACAGGCGCCCGGTCTCATGGATTATGCCGACGGGGTGGATACGATGCAGTTCCTCCTGACCATCTGATCGATCTACGAAATTCTTCCTAATTAACTGTTAAAGATGACAGGAGATAAATCTCAAATTGTCAGTTCTTCGTTATTTTGTAGCGTCAGGCACGGGAGTTGATATCCTTCCGGATAGGGTTCTCCTCCCTGATTATGTTAACGAATAAAAAAAATAAAAAAAAGATGAAACTGAAACAAGTCTTATTCACTGTTGCCATCAGTGCGGTTACCACCCTGGCCATGATCTGGGGTTACGGCACTTTTTTCAAGAAGAATAATGCTTATGCCGGACAGGAACCCGGTGTCATGCCCGCCAATTACAAATACGCGGGACTGCTCGACGGAAATACTCCGCCTCCCGGCAACCTCGATTTTACCGGCCCTTCTGCTGCCGCTACACCGGCGGTGGTCCACATCAAGACAAAGACCAATGCCAAGCAGGTAAGCAATAACCTGCCCAGGAACAACCAACGGCAGAATCCGTTTACCGATCTTTTCGGCAATGACGAATTCTTCAACCAGTTCTTTGGCCAGCGTAATAATATCATTCCCGAACAAAGGGCATCCGGTTCTGGTGTGATCATCAGCGACGATGGGTATATCGTGACCAACAACCACGTTGTGGAGAATGCGGATGTGATCGATGTCACCCTCAGCAACAAGAAATCCTATAAGGCCAAAGTGATCGGCACCGATCCATCTTATGACCTGGCCGTGATCAAGGTGGAAGCGGCAGGCTTGCCCTTCCTCTTATATGGCAATTCAGATGACATCAAGATCGGGCAATGGGTCCTGGCCATCGGTTACCCGCTCAACCTGGAGACCACGGTCACCGCAGGCATCATCAGCGCCAAATCGCGGAGCCTCGGACTCAATAAAGACAAGAATGGCGATACCCGTTCGGGCGTTGAATCCTTCATACAGACCGATGCCGCCGTGAACATGGGCAACAGCGGCGGAGCCCTGATCACAACCGACGGGAAACTGATCGGCATCAACTCGGCCATCGCCTCTCCCACCGGATATTATTCAGGCTACTCCTATGCCATACCGGTCAATATCGTGAAAAAAGTGGTGGACGATCTGATCAAATACGGCAGCGTGCAAAGGGGTTTCCTCGGGCTCAAATTCGTCAATGCCAGCGACTATACCGAAGATGAGAAGAAAAGACTCGGCATCCCCGTTAATGCGGAAGGCATCTATATCCAGGAAGTGCCAATGGATGGCGGAGCGTATGCCGCCGGTCTCCGCAAGGGAGACGTGATCAAAAAGATCGACGGGACCGAGATCGGCAACGGGGCGGAGATGCAGGAACTGATCAGCAGGCACAAGCCCGGGGATAAAGTACCGGTCACCTATACCCGCAACGGTTCTGAGAACACGGTGAATGTCATACTCAAAAACAAGGCCGGCAACTATGAAGTGGTCAAGGCCGACCTGGCCGCTGACGCATTGGGCGCCGACCTGGTTACCCTGGATGGGAAAAAGGCCCGTGAATATGGTATCACCGGCGGCGTCGTGGTAAAAAAGATCAATGAAGGCGCTTTGAACGACCAGACCCGCATGAAGGATGGTTTCGTGATCATGAAAGTGAACGATAAAGCGGTCAAATCAGTGGAAGAATTAAAAGCCGCCATCGGATCATCCCGCGAAGTGACGATCAGTGGGTTCTACCCCGGTTATGATGGCATCTATGAATATCCTCTCTCCCTGGGTGATGAATAAAACTTAACGCTATTTATCAAAGGGCGGCCGAAGGGTTGCCCTTTTTTATGGCCCGGTCTTTTCCCATACCTGGTGATCCCAGGGTTTTAAGTCGAAGCTGCAGGCGCCGGACAGTTGCTGTTCCACCTGGCTGAACAATTCCCGGTAATTCCCTTCAGTAAAGTATTCCGTCGGATCTACCCGCAACTCCTGCCCGCTTAGATTGAGCAAGACCCATACTTCATCCTTCGAATTCTTTCTCAAATATACCAGTACCTCATCCTCCTGGTTGGTGTTCACCAGCCTGGTTTCAGATCCCGGGATCGTTTGATCCAGTGCGGAATTGTTTTTACGGAAAGACAGGATTGTCCCATAAAAAACGGATAACCCGGTTCCCTGCTCCCAGGGTAAAACCTCTTTCTCAAAGAATTCGAGACGCTTCCGGTTGGGTATCTCTTGTCCGCTGTAGATGAGGGGGATCCCCGGCCACATGACACTGAAAACCGCCAACGCCTTTGCGGCCTCCCCGTATTTTTCGTATTCGGTGCCATTCCAGCTATTCTCGTCATGGTTACTGGTGAACCAGGCGTTGAATGTGCCGGGTGATCTGCATTCTTCATATTGATACAATACCTCCCGCAGGTTCCCCATAGCTGAATTCCCTTTACAAAACGCTTCGGTCCTGTGCATCCAGGTCCAGGTATAGGCGGCATCAAAGGCCTGGTAATAATCCGGGTGGTCGATGGGATCGAACTCCCCGAACCAGAACAGGGTTTTCTCTTTTTCCAGTTCCTGGCGCGCTTCCATCCAGAAATCCAGCCGGACCCAGAAAGCCAGGTCGCAGCGAAAACCGTCGATCCCGAATTCCCTCACCCAAAAGGACATGGCATCGATCATCGCCCTGCGCAACGACGGGTTATCGTAATTGAGTTCGATGATATCGTCCATGCCGCTGGCCGCTTTGAAATCATGTGTAGCCTCATCGATGAGATAATAGTCCGGGTTGGTCCGGGTCCAGGTATGATCCCATCCGGTGTGATTGGCCACCCAATCGATGATCACTTTGAAACCCATGTCCCTGGCCATCTTGAACAGATCCTGGCATTCCCCGATCGTACCGAATTCGGGATTGACGGAACAGTAATCACTGCAGGCATAATAACTGCCCAGGCCGCCTTTCCGGTTTTTTTGTGAAATGGGTGTCAATGGCATGAACCAGAGTATCTCAATGCCCATTTCCCTGAGGCGGGGCAGATGTTCGCTAAAGGCACGGAAACTGCCTTCGGAAGTATACTGCCTGAGATTGACCTCATAGATATTGCTTTGAGCAAGTCCTTCTATTTTCAGGAATGTATTGCTGATCATATGTTCGGTTGGTTGGAATGGAACAGACTTCAAATGTAATACAGGAATATCGAATAAGTTCAGGACCGGAAAACCTTGCCAAATTGTACCTTTGCCTATTATTGGAAATACATGAAGCAATTTAATGTTCCCATCATATACCGTAGCCCGCTGATCGCCGCGATCAAGAACAAGCGGAAGGAACAGGATAAGATGAAGAAGGATTTCAGCCCCACCCTGTTGGATTTCGGCCCTTTACAGATCTACCTCGCCCGTCACTTCGGGTTTTGTTACGGGGTGGAGAACGCGATCGAGATCGCCTTCCAGACCATCGAGGAAAACCCGGGTAAACGGATCTTCTTATTGAGCGAGATGATCCATAATCCACAGGTGAACGCCGATCTCATGGATCGTGGTGTTCAGTTCTTACAAGATACCCACGGGAACCAGGTGATCCCTTTTGAATCACTGACCCGGGAGGATGTGGTCATCATCCCGGCCTTTGGCACAACGCTGACCATTGAAGAAAAACTGGAATCCATCGGTATTCCCACCAAAAAATACAATACGACCTGTCCATTCGTTGAAAAAGTTTGGAACCGAAGCGAACAGATCGCCCGAAATAATTATACCGTTGTGGTTCATGGCAAACCTTCCCATGAGGAGACCCGGGCTACCTTCTCCCATGCCGCGGCCAGCGCACCCACGATCATTGTCAAGGATATGGATGAGGCCGTTTTACTGGGCGAATACATTACCGGCAAGAAGGATATGGACTCTTTTTACGAGGCCTTTAACAGCAGGTTGTCTCCGGGATTTGATGCAAAAAAAGACCTGAAGAAGATCGGGGTGGTGAACCAGACCACCATGCTGGCCAGCCATACCCAGGCCATCGCCGATTATTTGAAAGAAGTGATGATCGACCATTACGGGCTAACAGATGAAACCATCGCGGATCATTTTGCGGAAACCAGGGATACCTTATGTTATGCCACCAATGATAACCAGTCGGCCGTTTATGGTTTGCTGGAAATACCTGCCGACCTGGCCATCGTCGTAGGAGGCTATAACAGCAGCAATACCTCGCATCTCGTTGAATTATGTGAACAAAGGATATCCACCTTTTTCATCAGTTCGGAAGAAAAGATCATCTCCGACCGGGAGATCAGGCATTATAATTTCCATAACCGCTCAGAGATCGTAACGGAAGGTTTCTTACCCGAAAACAGGCCATTGAGGATCCTGATGACCAGTGGCGCCAGTTGCCCGGATGCCCTGGTGGAAGGAGTGATCAATAAACTGGTCTCCTTTTTCCCCGTGACCACAAGCCCGGAAAGGATCCTGGCGCATTTTCAATAAAAAAGCCTTGCCCTCAGGCAAGACCGTTATGGTAAAGAAGCCAATGAATTTATTGATTATTCCTTCATGAGTTTGGTCTTCATACTGCGGTGATCACCGATCACTTCCAGGAAATACATGCCGCCCGGTAATTCAGCAACCTGCTGGACCACGATATTGTTCTCCCCTTTCTGGAGGTCGGCCATTTGAGTCCTGACCACAACTCCTGAACTGTTGATGACCCGTATGGTGATCTGTTCAGGTTTGAGGCAGTCCAGTTTGACCTGTACCTTTTTACTGAATGGGTTGGGATAAACTACCGATACCGTAATGCCCTTGAGGTCAACGGTGAGCGTGACCGCCTTGCTGTAGGTATAATTTCCGTCGTTATCGATCATGGCCAGGCGGTAAAAATTGGTGCCCCTTTCCGCGGAAACGTCAATATAAGAATAAGCAGTAGTTGCGTCTGCATTACCGGAAGCATAGACCCTGCCGATCTGCCTGAAATTGGTACCATCGGTACTCCTTTCAATATCAAAATGATCGATGTTGATCTCGGTGAACGTGGTCCACTTGAGCTGGATCACCCCGTTATCGTAAAAGCCGTTGAACTGATCGATCGTAAGCGGCAAAACGATACCGGGTGAAGGGATGATGCCCGCATCCAGATCGGTACGCTCAGAACCGGCTTGCAGCTGGAACAATTTCGTCCTGCCGGTGATGGGATCCGCTTTACTGCTGATCTCCTTCGATCCGTCATTCTTCAGATCCATGGCATAAGCGTGATTGGGGGGGATATTGTAAAAGCCCACCCTGAAATATTTGGAACCCGAAGCCGGAATGGCGATGTTCTCAAAACGATACCGGCCCTTACTATCCGTGTATTGTGCGGCGATATTGCGCAAGGCAGAATCATACAGGATCACCATCACATTCGGCACACCGCTTTCATCCGCATCCTGGATGCCGTTCTTGTTCTGGTCCAGCCACACATAATCACCTACCGCAGCGATCCCGGATCTGTCTGCGTTCGAATCGGTAACGGGGTTGACCTGTGCAATGGTTTGAACTCCGGTCAGTAAGAGAACAAGTCCTGCCAAAACGGAAATGATCCGCCCGGAAAAAGCATGTTGAAAAGCAAGTGGCCATATGGTCATCCCGGTTCTCACGATTGCAGTGCGGGCATATTGACAGGTGATGAATATCCTGATCTCACCGGAATGGGATTGGCTGTATACGATAAGCCGGAATTTCGGCGGAACGAAACAGTATTAAAAGCAACGATGGTGGTAATTGCGATGGAGCCGATAAATAATATCGTGGATAAGGTCGGGAAGTAATACCATGAGAAAATCAGCATCACCCATACACTGATCAATTGGTGTACAGAGATACCGAAAAAGGGTTTCCTCGTTTTTACAGAGGGTAAGATTGTATTCATTTTATTTTCTTTCAGAGTTACTAATCCCTGTTTCCAGGATTAATTAAGCGTCTGGCTTTTCAAATAAAAATGAATATTGGATAACTAAACGTCGGGTTTAACAGTCAGCCCAAGAACTGAAGCATTCCGTTTGAATAAGCCAAATGGAATGATCCCGATCAGAAGGACCTGTACTGAGTGATTAAAAAATTGCTTACGCAACTAAAAATCCAACCTTGTCAATTAAGGGGAGAAAACACGTGAAAGACAGTAAAAATACTATGTTAGGGGATACAAATATATAGAAACGCTTTTGAGAATTCCAAATTAATTTGAGAGATTTTTATCAGGAAATTAAACTGATCTCAATTAAATACTCATTATCAATTACTTAGAACTCAATTTTTTTTAAAAAAAAGAGCCCCCGGTTAAGGCGGGGGACATCTTTCATTTGTGCTTGGTTATCGAACTTCTTTATTCCTTGATCAGTTTTTGTACGGTTGTCGTTCCTTTTTCACTGACGATCTTCACACTGTACATACCGGATGCTAAATGGCCGATATTGACAGACCCGACGGTCTGTGCCATATAGGTAGAGTAGACCATTTGTCCGTTGGCGGCAAAGACAGAGATCATGTTCTTACCCAACTCCATTCCGGAGATCAGGAAACGATCTTTGACCGGGTTGGGAGTGATCAGGATCACACCTGTTCCTTTACCGCAATTCAGGCTCCGGATCTCGCTGTACTTGAAATCTCCATCCCTGGTGAACATCTTCAGCCTGAAATAGTTATCAACACCGGGCTTCAGTGGATAGTTGTACTGGTAAACCTGACCGGCATACCCGGTGGCATTCACTGAACCTATTTTGACATAATTGATTCCATCGACACTCTGTTCGATCTCGAATTTCAGGGAATTGATCTCCGTTTCCGTTTTCCAGCTCAGGTTGGCCATGCAATTGGTCTTTGCCGCACTGAAGTCGGATAAGGTGATCGGCAATGAACCGCCCGGGAAGAAGACCAGTTTATAAAGACCCGGAGTTGGGTCCTGGGCACCGGCCGCATCGATCGTGGCGTAGTTGAACTGTACAAAGCCGAATATCGTTGGACGGTCGAATTTGATCTTCAGTTTGGTCACATCATAATTGGTGATCACAGAACCTACTACCAATGGCACGCCATTGTAACTCAGTTCGGCATTCGGCAGGGATGTGATACGCAGGGTCCTTCCGGTCCAGGAATTATTGGCCGGCTGTTCTTCCGGATCGCTTCCTTTCAGAACAGACAAGGTATCATATAAGGTCAGGATATCTCCGATATGCGGCTTGGTGATAATGTGGGTATAATCATTTGAATTGGGCAATTGCTCGATACCGAAATTGACCTGTGTCTTGATATCTCCGGCTCCTACCACCACATTGGCGGAGTTTCCGTTGATCGTTCCATCGCTGCCAACTCCGGCTCCGATGAATTCACCGGTATTGATCCAGTTGGCGGGCAAAGCGGTTGCAGGGGCTGCTGCAGGTACCGCATAGGTTCCGGCACTGGAGTTGGTGGATAACTGAACTGAATACGTTCCAACGGGAACATTATCGAAAAGATATGAACCATCAGCGGAAACCGGCAAACTGGCAACAACCAGTCCGGCATTGTTCTTCAGGTTCGCGAACAGGGCTCCGCCGATATTGGTACGGGGATTAGCCGCTCCGAATGATTGGTTGATATTGTTGTCGGTCAGACCATCCCGGTCGTTATAGACAAAACCGGAGATCTGCTGGTTGGGTTTATTTAAACTGACAGCGACATAGAACAGGTCGCCATTCAGAGGATCCCTGGTAGCGCCGGAAATAGCGCTCATGTTCTGGGAGAAATTGAAATCTGAATTGGCGCTTCCCCTGACGTATATCTTATAAACGAGGGTGGTCACCGTTCCGTTGATACGAACACTGCCGGTAGCAGCGCCATAGGTCAGGAATCCGCCCTGTGTTCCGCCATCATCGTAGGATCCGCCATTTGGCCTGGCGGCGGCATTGTAAATATTATTTCCGACCACGTTAAAATTCTCATTGCCCGCCATGAAGGTGGAACTCACACCGAGGTTCTGCAATTCCATTTCCGTACTGAAATAGGAGATCAGGCGCGGGCCTCCGGAGATCGGCTGGTAGTTATAGCTTCCACCCAATCCGCCAATGTGAATGACCGGATTAAGTACCGGGCGGCTGAAGGTCAGCACCAGGTCGCCATAGTAATACCGGCCGTCTTTTGGCAGGTTGGCATCCCACAATGGTTCAACCGTGGTGAAAACCGCTGTAGCGAAACTGTAATCGAAATCCGCAGTCTCAATATCGAAGCCGTTTTGAGTTCCTTCCGGATCCAATCCTACTCCCCTGCCGCCTAACTGGTAGTTGGCGACGATCGTACCGGTTGGACTGGAAACAAACATCCCGTTCTGGGGAGGTTGCACCAGGGATGCGCCCATGGCATTATAGATCGGGTTAGTAGCCGATTGCTGGACCGCACCGCCGGTGGAAGCCGTGTTACCGCCACCAAACGCAATGCCATTCGTCAGATTGCCATAAACAGTATTATACTGTTGATTGGTCAACGCCATGGTCACGTTCAAGGGCTGGGCCGGCGATTTGAAATTGGTCCCAAAAGTCAGGTTTTGGATATCCTCTCTCATCGCAACGGTTACCGGAGCCGTGGAGGGTCCCAGGTTCGTATTGGAACTCCCCGTACTCGTCATTTCCAAGGTGCCCTGCTGGGCTTTAGAAATGTTTGCAAAAGCCGTCAAGCACATAACAGCAAGAGCAAGTTTTGATAATCTTAACATGATATTTAATTTAAGTGTTCGAAACAGAGTTTTTGGTTATTAATTGATACCGATATCGTCGTTATTCAATTGGATTCCGAAATTGGCATTGGTTACATTGGCATTGGTCAGACTAACGCTTAACTTACCATTGATCACCGGATCCCTTCCCTGAGTGAGTCCGAGTTTCTCACCCGTATTGATCCAACCAGAAGGCAGGCTGGCAAAAGGTGCCAATTGACCAACCGAACCAGGCAACGGACTCAATATCAGTATATAATTGCCCGGCGCCACATTGGGGAAGTTGAATGCACCGTTACCCTGAACCAGCGCAACGGCAATCACTACACCGGTATTGGCATCAACCCTTGAGATACGAAGACCAGTGGGTATGGGTGCCGCAGGTGGTACCATCAACGGTCCGGTATTGTTCACCAGGTTATCGTTCATGCCATTGACATCATGCCATACATTACCACTCAGGTTGAAGATCTTATGCAGTCCCGCATCGAGGTTGGTGATCTGCTGTCCTTCGGCAACGCTAAAGGCATCTGTCTGACCGGTTGCATTCACTTTACTGTTATCATTCGCATTTACTCCACCCACGTACTGTGTGGTCCATTGTGCAATGGCTTCAGGCTTATTGCTGAAGATCAGGTAATAGCCCGATCCGGGAGTTACATTGCTGATCTGGTAATAGCCATTTCCATCCGTGATGGCGGCGCCTACAGGCTGGTTGGCGGCATTATACAGCGTAACCAACACGCCCGGAACACCCGGTTCACCGGCTTCCTGAAGACCATCCCTGTCGAGATCGTACCAAACAAAATCACCGATAGAAGCAGGGACATAAGGTTTCAATCCGGCATCAACAGTCAGGTTGACTTGTCCGGCTGCAAGTGTTACAGCTGCGGTTTTACCCGTAGCCGGATCCACATCACTATCAGCGGCATCGCCGGCGGCAACCACATCCTTCAGGGTGAACATGAGTTTACCCGGAATGGTAGCGAATCCTACCGTATAAGTTCCGGCATTGAGGTTGCTGAAGAAATACCGGCCTTTTTCATCGGTAACCATAGACGTTACCGCAACATTATTTGCATCATATAATATCACGGTCACACCCGGGATACCTTTTTCACCGGCATCCTGGATACCGTCTTTATTGGCATCAAACCAAACATAATCACCCAGGGCTGCACGGGTTGAATAGATCCCTGCATCAACGGTCATATTGGAATTGCCTCCGGCGATCACATAAGTACCCGTGATTCCGGTTGCAGGATCTGCATCACTATCGGTTGCATCATTACCACCCAGGTCTTTGGGTGAGAAAGAGAATCCAGCCGGCAGGTTGCTGAACTTAACTGAATAGGTAGCATCGGCCAGGTTGACGAATTTGTACAAACCATTGCCATCCGTTACCGTTGTATTGATCACCGTACCGGCAGCATTCAGCAGGGATACGGTAACACCAGGTACACCTTGTTCTGTGGCATCCTGAACTCCATTATTATTTGAATCGAACCAAACACGGTCGCCGAGCTGACCCAGTGGTGCGGTTGGATTGAAAAGGCCAAGATCGATGTCCAGCCTTTCCTCGTTTGCGGCCAATCCGATCAGGTCGGTTGTTGAAGTTCCGGCAGCCAATGGATTACCATCGCTGTCGAGTTCGCGGTTTGTTCCTGCATTTTTAGTTACCACGTTATATCCTCCAGGTAAAGTGCTGAAACGTACTTTATAATCTCCGGCCGCCAGTCCTGTAAAGAGATATTCTCCCAGGGCATTGGTCACCATGACCGTTGGTTGCACACCTGCTGTAACCGGATCTTTATCAACCGGGTTGCCATTAGCATCCAGTAATTCTACCGTTGCACCGGGAACACCGGTTTCTCCGGCATCCTGGAGTCCGTTATTATTCAGGTCAACCCAAACACGGTTACCAATAGAACCCATTCCGGCCATGGATGAACGGATACCCGCATCCAGGTCCAGGTTTACTTGTCCGGCTGCCAGGGTAACCGTACCGGTCCTGCCTGTAGCTGGATTAGCATCGCTGCCCGTTGCGGTTGTACCCGCACCTTGAACGGTGAAAGTAAAGCCGGCAGGCAGGTTGCTGAAGCCAACACTATAATTTCCGGCCGCCAGGTCAGTAAAGAGATAATTACCATTGGCGTCTGTTAAGGTAAGATTGATCGCAGTTCCTCCGGCATTGTACAAGGTCACCGTCATCCCTTTTACACCAGGTTCTCCGGCATCCTGTACACCATTCTGATTCGCGTCTAACCAGATATAATCACCCAGCTTTGCTGTACCCGGTGAGTTGGTTAACCAATAACCTGCATCTACAAAAGTGATGCGTTGTGCTGCACCGAGTGTAAAAGCAGCCGTCCTTCCTGTTGCGGGATCCACATCACTATCTGTATTAGAGAGCAGCGGATTGGCAGGGTTGAGCCTGGTTGTTGTGGTATAACCTGCCGGGGTAACAAACTCTACGATATAATTCCCGGCGGCCAGATCATTGAAAATATATTTTCCGGTTGCATCTGTGGCGGTTGTGGCCACAACCGCATTGGTTGTTGCATTGATCAGCCTGACGGTTACATTAGGAATGCCCTGCTCTCCGGTTTCCTGTATGCCGTTTTTATTGATGTCATTCCAGACATAGTCGCCGATGCTGCCATTGGCGCTTTGTTGATTTTTGATACCCGCATCCACATAAGTGATCTGATCCCCGGCATTCACCGCAAAGGATGCCGTCCTGCCCGTTGCGGGAATGATATCGCTATTGGTAGCTCCGCTGACAACGCCGCTGTTTGTCGTGAAGACAAAAGCAGGAGGAAGACTAACACCAACGGTGTAAGTTCCGGGGGCAACATCTGTGAAGAGGTAAAAGCCATTGATATCGGTATACGTGCTGCGTACTGCGGCACCCGTATTGTCGAATAAGGTAACCAGGTTGTTTGAAACACCGGGTTCGCCCGCATCCTGGATACCATCGGCATTCAGATCAAGCCAAACGCGGTCGCCCACGCTGGCGGTGATGTTCTGCCTGAAATTCAGTCCGGCGTCGATATCGGTCCGGTTTTGACCGGAAGTTAAGGTTACAGAACCGGTCAAAGAAGTAACGGGGTCGAAATCGCTGTCCAGATTCAGGTCAGCTCCCTGTGTTTTTGGAGAGATCACATAATTGGCCGGCGGAGTAACCCTAACGGTATAGCTTCCCGCTGTCAGGTTGCTGAATTTATAGATTCCGAATGCATCGGTAGTAGTGGTACCCACCACCTGTCCGGTCGAATTGTATAAGGTTAATGTAACACCTGCCACACCTACTTCACCGGCATCCTGGATACCGTTGGCGTTATCATCTTTCCAAACCCTGTCTCCCAAAGAAGCGGGTGCAGACGAGGTGAGGCAGAAAGCATCGATCTTCATGGTATTGCAGGTGATAGAACTTTGAACCCTTACTTTGGTAGTTCCAACCGGGGCAACAGCCGTAATGGTATATTCTTCCAGCTGGCTGTTGTTCACATCCACATCACGGGTCACGGTAACATCAGTTTGATTGATCACCGTACCTGCCGCGTTGAGGAAAATCAGGCTGAGTTTAGGGCTGCAGGTGATGCCCGGCGTATGCGTACCCGCGAAACCTTTAAAGGTTACACTTGAGCCTGCCGTCAGGTTTACATCCTGCCACACTTTACCGGTTCCGCTGCTCCAGTTATTAAAGCCATTCTTTAATCCGCAGGCGATATATCCGGTACCAGTCGTCAAAGTTCCGCCGCTCCAGCTCCATCCCGTCGTTCCGTTCTCAAAACTGCCATTCACCAGGAGGTTTCCTGCGCTGTTTGTACAGGTACAATCGGGCAACATGCCAAAATCATAAGTATTATTTGTATTTCCACCCGGCTCTGCTCCACCGGTCAGGGTTATGGCAAGTCCCCTGATCTCGTTTCCGGTCAAGACCTGGCCATTGTCATCCAGGTCGGTATTGTTATCCGGATCTCCGCCATTCACTGAAGAACTCATATAACCGTTTGGAATGACTGCGCCTACGATATAGTTACCAGGTCCGAGGTTGCTGAACAGGTAAGTGCCGGTACTACTGGTTAGGGCAGTAGCGAGGGCAGCACCATCAGGAATATTATCGTTATTATCGTCTTTATATAGTTTAACCGTAACATTAGCGATACCGGCTTCTCCGTTATTTTCCAGGCCGTCATTATTGGTATCATACCATACCTTGTTACCCAACGCCAACGTGGTTGGGCAATATCCGGCATCCACATTGATGATATTTTGACCGGCGCCCAAAACGATGGTTCCTGTTGAACCGGTAGACTGACTGGGATCACTGTCGATATCATCATTGGTACCTGCATCCTGTGTGGTTACAATGGCACCACTGATTGAAACCGGGAAAACCACCGAATAATTTCCGGCCGTCAATCCGCTGAAAAGATAATTACCGCTTGCATTCGTATTGGTCGTTGCGATCACGGTACCGGATGCGTTCTTAAGTTGAACGGTGACACCGGTGATCCCTCCTGTTTCGGTAGCATCCTGTATTCCGTCGCCATCGGCATCGAGCCATACGCGATCACCGATAGAACCTGTTACGGTGGTCTGGCGGAAGCAGATATCATCTAAAGAAAAATACCTTTCGGCTGCTGTTGACACATCCGAGATGGATATTTCCATCGAGGTAACTCCGGCAGGAACCGTATAAGATGCGTTGACCTGGTTCCACTGACCAATGGTGGTGGAGACAGAGCCGGTGATCAGTGTGGCCCCGTTGGCCATCAGTTTAAGGCTGAAGGCATTGGCTCCCTGGGTACGTGCGACCCAAACAGAAAAGGCATAAGTAAAGCCCGGTGTTACCGTGACTGTTTTATACCAGGCTTTTCGCTGAACGTTGGTACTTCCCTGAATAAGCATCTGGAAATTACCGGTATGGGGCGCAAACTTACCGTTTGCCGTATTCATGGTATACGGGTTGTTCCATATTTGCGCGGTCCCTGTACCACTGGTGGTTGGGATAACAGCGGTAGGTTGAGAGATCGTATATTGGGTGGAACCGGTTCCGGCAATGAAATTATTATCGGTAAAAGTAGCGGTAGCGCTGTTGTACACTTTGTTTTCAAACCCGCCATAATATCCGCTTGCATTGTACAATACGTTACCAATACAACCGGGTGTATTGCCGCCGCAATCTGATGAAGGTGAATAGATGTGTAAACGAAGTACTTTTACTTCATTCAATCCCAGGTCATCGCCGCCCCAGGTGGTTCCTGCAGGTGCACCGCAAGGTTCAGCACCTTCCCGCATCAAAACACGGATCTGAACATTTTCCAGGGCTGAGGTAGCGTTGGAAATCGTCAGCAAAGGTGAATTGTTGGCACCCGTTCCTTTCGCACCTGAAACGGTGAAACTGACCCCGTTGATGGTATTGGCCCCGTTGATGAAGCATTTCCATACACCGGAGGCATCTTTGTATTGCCAACTGTACCAGGTGATGCTGGGCGCGTTGGTAATGACCGCGTCGATGGTGAGATTCTGGCCCGCTGCACAACCGGTGGTGGTGTACAGTTCAACCCGGTGAGCATACAGGGATTGACTTAGGGAAAGAGAACAAATTGTTAAGAAGAGTACCAAGCACTTTTTAAAAGGCACCCACTCTTTGGTAGATGTTTGTTTCATAAGTAATAACATGTTTAATAATCAATCACAAACCAGCAGCAAAATGCCGTTGGGATAAATGAATAACATGTTCCGTTGGGGGGTGCGTGGAATTTCAGGAAATCAGAAAAACAGTTGGCTTTTATGATAGGGATAATACCCTATAGATGGGATATGTGGTCAAAAGGTGAGTACAAACTTAGTACAAAATTCGAAACATCCAAATTAAAAATAAGTTTTTTTTAAAATTTTTTACCTGGTAGTCTTCCTTCGGACGAAAAAATATCGCAATTCATCATAACCTTAAAGCAGCTCATTCACAAGGTTTAACGCAATTTCAAGCTGTTCCTCCATATTTAGGTTCGTATTGTCCAACACAATGGCGTCACTTGCTTTTCGGAGCGGACTTACTTCGCGATGGGAATCTATATAATCCCTCATCTCCAGGTTGTTCTTCACTTCTTCCAGGGTGACGTTCGGATTTTTTTCAACAAACTCTTTGAATCGCCTTTCCACCCTTACGGCTATATCGGCGGTCATGAATATCTTCAACTCAGCGTGAGGGAATACCGTCGTTCCGATATCCCTCCCATCCATGACAATGCCTTTCTGCTCACCCAGTTTCTGTTGTTGGGCAACGGCAAAACTCCTTACCGCGGCGATCGCTGCAACATCACTGACTTTCTCAGCGATCACCAGGTCCCTGATCACATATTCCACATTCTCGCCGTTGAGGTAGATCTCGGATTGCTGAACTTTCTCATTAAACCGGAACTCGATCCCGATATTCTTTAAGGCCGCATCCACTTCGCTGTTATCGGTCCAATCCACGTGGTTTCGCAGAAAATACAAGGTGATGGCCCGGTACATGGCGCCACTGTCGATATAGGTATAGCCCAGCTTTCCAGCCAGTTGCCTGGCCAGTGTGCTTTTCCCGCAGGAAGACCAGCCGTCGATGGTGATGATGATCTTATTCGCCATAAAGAAGCAAAAATGAAGCAAAAAAACGCGAATTCAAAATACCGTGCATAAAAAAATGCCACCCGGCTGAACCAGTGGCATTACATTCATTTTATCTGCGGTTTAGGTTACACCTCAGATTTTTTCTCTTTCTTCTTCTCTTCTTCCTTGAGGGTGAATTTAATCTTTTCGGTCTCCTTATCCAGGTCAGCCTCCAGCAGATCCCCCTGCTTGATATTCATATTCAGGATCTCTTCCGCCAGCGGGTCTTCCAGGTATTTCTGAATGGCCCGGTGCAAGGGCCTTGCCCCGAACTGGGAGTCATAACCCTTGTCTGCGATGAATTCCTTGGCGGCCGGGGTGAGTTCCATTGAAAACCCGAGGTTGGACAGGCGTTTCAACACCCCCTTCATCAGGATATCGATGATCTCGAAGATATTCTCTTTGGTGAGCGAATTGAAAACCACCACATCATCGATACGGTTCAGGAACTCGGGGCTGAAGGTACGCTTGAGTGCTTTCTCGATCACCGCCTTATTGTTCTCATCGGCATTCTCCATGCGGTTCGCCGTGGCAAAGCCAACGCCGTCGCCGAAATCCTTGAGCTGCCGGGCCCCGATATTGGAGGTCATGATGATCAGGGTATTCTTGAAATCCACTTTCCTGCCCAGTCCGTCAGTGAGCATGCCGTCATCCAGCACCTGTAACAGGATATTGTAGATATCCGGGTGCGCCTTCTCGATCTCGTCGAGCAGGATAACGCTGTAGGGTTTACGTCTAACCCTCTCAGTAAGTTGTCCACCCTCTTCATATCCAACATAGCCGGGAGGCGCACCGATCAGGCGACTCACGGTGAATTTTTCCATGTATTCACTCATATCGATGCGGATCAGGGAATCATCACTGTCGAACATATGCCGGGCCAGTGAACGGGCCAGTTCTGTTTTACCCACCCCGGTGGGGCCCAGGAAAATAAAGGTTCCGATGGGCTTCTTGGGGTCCTTCAATCCTACCCGGTTACGCTGGATCGCCTTGACCACTTTAGAAATAGCATCCTCCTGGCCAACCACAGCGCCTTTGAGGTCGTCGGCCATGCGGCGGAGTTTTTCCGTCTCGGCCTGAACCATTCTTTTTACCGGGATACCGGTCATCATGCATACCACTTCGGCGATATCCTCCTCTTCGATCGGGAAACGCTTGTGCTTGCTTTCTTCTTCCCAGTCGTGTTTGGCTTTTTCCAGGTCTTCCTGCAAACGTTTTTCGGTATCCCGAAGGGATGCGGCTTCTTCGAAACGCTGGCTTTTCACCACTTTATTCTTTTCGAGTTTGATGTCCTCGATCTTCTTTTCCAGTTCAAGGATGCCCTCGGGCACGTTGATGTTCTTGATGTGTTTGCGTGCGCCCACTTCATCCAGTACATCGATGGCCTTATCCGGTAACAAGCGGTCGGTCATATAGCGGTCGCTCAGTTTTACACAGGCTTCAATGGCTTCCAGGCTGTAGGTGACATTATGGTAATCCTCGTACTTATTCTTGATGTTATTCAGGATCTCGATGGTCTCTTCAACAGAAGGCTGTTCCACCAGCACTTTCTGGAAACGACGGTCTAATGCTCCGTCCTTCTCGATGTGCATGCGGTATTCATCCAGTGTGGAAGCGCCGATGCATTGAAGTTCCCCACGCGCCAGGGCAGGCTTGAAGATGTTGGAAGCATCGAGTGAACCGCTGGCACCCCCGGCTCCGACAATGGTATGGATCTCATCAATGAACAGGATCACGTCACGGTTCTTTTCCAATTCGTTCATGATGGCCTTCATCCTTTCTTCGAACTGGCCGCGGTACTTGGTCCCGGCCACCAGGGCGGCGAGGTCAAGACTCACCACCCGTTTATCGAACAAGACCCTGGACACCTTACGCTGCACAATGCGAAGCGCCAGGCCTTCCACAATGGCCGTTTTACCCACACCGGGTTCGCCGATCAAGATGGGGTTATTCTTTTTCCGGCGGGATAATATCTGGGATACCCTTTCGATCTCTGTTTCCCGGCCCACGATGGGGTCCAATGAGCCGTTCTCCGCCAGGCGGGTGATATCGCGGCCAAAATTATCCAAAACGGGGGTTTTTGTCTTAGGCAGATTCGCCGCCCCTCCCCGCTGGGATTTGGGTTGCTGACCGTATTGTTTCCTTTCCTCATCAAAATCATCCTCATTCTCATCACTGAACTCGGCGGATGGCGGATTGCTGGTCACAAATCCCAGTTCGTTCTTGAACACGTCATAGTCCACATCGAACTGGTTCAGGATCTGGGTGGCGATATTCTCTTTATTCTTCAGGATGGATAGCATCAGGTGTTCGCTTTCCACCATGGCGGATTTCTGCGCCTTGGCTTCCAGGACGGTGATCCGGATGACCTTTTCGGCTTGTTTGGTGAGAGGCAGTGAATTGATATTGGCGATGTTCTTGCCGGTCTTGTCCTTAACGGCCATTTCGATCTCCTTCCGGAGCTCAAAAAGGTCGATATTCAGCGATTTCAGTATCTTGATCGCCGTATTCTCCCCATCCCGGATCAATCCCAGGACCAGGTGTTCTGTTCCGATGAAATCATTGCCCAGCCGAAGGGCTTCTTCGCGACTGTAGGAAATGATCTCTTTGACCTGAGCTGAAAAATTATTATCCATTTAGGGTTGTATTTAGCTTGTACAATAATAACGTTTATTTTGATGATTCAGTTTGCCCAAAAGTTGAAATGTTAATATGTGAAAAAGTAGGACAAGGGCTTTAAAAAGGAATATTTACTTTTCCCCGGTTTCAGCGTTTTCAATATCCGATTTTTCTTTATTTTACATGATGAGCGAATGGGTCAACTAAACCAATAACAATGAATGTCAAATTAGATACCAAAGAAAAATTTACTGTAATTACGCCGGAAGAAAGCTTTTTATCTGCTAATATGACAGGGGAATTGGATGAACTGTTGCTTGCTTTCCTTAAAAAAGACATCCCCCATATCGTTTTTAACATGCAACAGGTCGAAAATGCCGATGATCCCGTTTGCCATCGATTGTCTGACCTGCAGCATGCGTTCTACGCCGAAAACCGTTCCTTCGTGATCTGTCACCTGAGTCCCACAGTGGAAAAACGCTTGCTCGAACTGGACCTGCTGGAGACCATGAACATCACGCCCAGTGAAAGCGAAGCCTGGGATATCGTGCAGATGGAAGAGATCGAACGGGACCTGTTGAGTGGAAAATGGGATTAGTTTATGGTATGTGGTTTATAGTTTGTGGTTATGCAGCATTTTAACCATATAACAGGTCTTTAACAACTAAAACGCCTTGCCATCCAAAGGCGCTGAACCACCAACAACAAACACCAAACCACAAACGACCTACCAAATTGCTCGCTTTAACCATACTAGGAAATAATTCAGCCATACCTGCTTTTGGCCGTAATCCGACCGCCCAGCTTTTACAGACCCTCGATGAATCCTACCTGATCGATTGCGGGGAAGGCACACAACTGCAGATGTCGAAGTACAAGATCAGGAGAAGCAAGATCAGCCGGATACTCATCTCCCACCTGCATGGCGACCATTATTTCGGACTGATCGGGCTGCTCACCAGCATGAGCTTATTAAATAGAACCCAGGAATTACACATCCATGCCCCTGCCCCGCTGGAAGAGATCATTCGCTTGCAATTGACCGTGGCGGATGCCCATCTCAATTTTCCGCTGCATTTTCATCCGCTGGCTGAGGCCGGCCTGATCGCGGATGATAAGAAACTCCGCATCCATTGCTTCCCGGTGAAACACCGGATCGAATGCTGGGGTTTCCTGTTCCGGGAGAAGAAGAATCCCCGGAAGATCGATCCGGAGCGGGCCCGCATCTATGAGATACCCGCGGCCTTTTATGATCAATTGCAACAGGGAAAAGATTATGTAAATAAAAAGGGAACGATCGTTCCCAATGAAGAAGTGACCACCCCGGCATCCGAACCCAGATCCTATGCCTACTGCGCCGACACCCTGTTTGATGAAGGCCTGGCTGAGCATGTCCGGGGTGTGAGCTTATTATATCATGAAACGACCTACCTGAAGGACCTGCACGAAAGAGCGGCGGCACGTTATCACAGCACCACCGTTCAGGCCGGGGCCATTGCGCAAAAGGCACAGGCGGGCAAATTACTGATCGGGCATTTTTCCTCTAAATACGAGGAACTGGATGAATTCCTGAATGAGACTAGAACGGTCTTTGAACAAACCGAACTGGCGCTGGAAGGCGTCTGTTACCGGATATGATTCAGAAAGACAGGTTTACGGGGTAATTAAAACCGTCTGCCATGATCCATTGGTAAAATTCAGGGAACCATTTTCGCCAGGCTTTTTCATTGTGCTTACTCAACGGATCGGTCACCCAATAGATCATCATGCCTGACCGGTCGCCCAATGCTTCGATCAACTCCTTCCCTTTTTGCTGATTGGCCTCACCTTCCTTCTCTCCGATGTAAAAGAAGACCTTACTGTTCATTCCTGAAGCAAGGGAATCCGTCAGCGCCCTGATCTGTGGTGCGATCCAGATCGATGGAGAAAAGATCCCCCCTTTTCCAAAAACTCCGGGATAACGCAACAGGGCGTAATACGCGATCAGGCCTCCCAATGAACTGCCGGCGACCCCGGTATTCTCCCGGTTGGTCAGCGTCCTGTAGTGTTGATCAACAAAGGGCTTTAAGGTATGCACCAGGAAATCCAGATAAGCATCTCCCTCCCCGGGTCCGAATTGTTCAGTGGGGAAAGGATTGTATTCATTGACCCGGCGGGGGCCGTTCCCGATCCCAACAATGATACAGGGTGGCCTGTTTCTTTTGATCAGGCTGTCCAGGCATTCATCCACACCCCATTCTCCAAAAGCGGATCCCCGTTCATCAAAGAGGTTCTGACCATCCTGCATGTAAATGACCGGATAATGTTTCCGGCCATTTGCATATTCTTCAGGCAGGTAGATCCAGATCGGGCCTGACCGGTTCAGCTGGGGCATGAAGAAGGCCGAATCCAGCAGGTGCACGTTCGGACTAGCCGTTGATCCTTTACCGGTCCCCGGGAGATCATCCTTCCAGGCCGCTATAGTGACACTGAAGGTGGTATCGCTGCTGACCAGTAACGAACGATTCGGAATATCCTGCCCGGCTGGTGAACATTCTACGGCAAGCCAGGATCCCCGGGTGAATTTATATTCATAACTGCCTGAATCCAGCTGAACAGATCGTGCATAACGGGCTAATCCGGAAGGAGATAAAAGATAGCTGGTGTCTTTGGGATCCCATTGGTTGAAACTCCCGGCGAGATAGATGCTGTCGGTTTCATGACCGGAGGGTACCGTGACCTCAAAGACGATCTTCCGTTGCGCTTCACTTTGGAGGAATGTGAAGAACAGGAATATGAATCCCGGAAGAGTTTTCATGAAGCTTACAATTTTGCAAGACAGTCCTTTACTTTCTGATGGATCGCATGACTCAAAGGAACCAGGGGCAACCGCAACACATTCTCCAGGATACCCATTTCAGACAGAAAGGCTTTTGCACCTGCCGGATTATTCTCAGCGAACAACAGGTCGTTCCCTTCCAGGCACTGATAGTGGAGCAACCTGGCCAGTTCAAAATTATCCGCCAGGGAATGCCGCACCATGTCCGAAAACAGTTTAGGGAAACAATTGGCCGCTACACTGATCACCCCATCCATGCCGGATGCGATCAGCGGCAGGGTGAGATGGTCATCCCCGCTCACCACTAAAAAATGTTCGGGCCTGTCGCGCAGGATATGCATGCACTGGATCATATTGCCCGATGCCTCCTTGATGCCGGCGATGTTCTCCACTTCATTGGCCAGTCGCAAGGTGGTCTCCGCGCTGATGTTGCTCCCGGTGCGTCCGGGCACATTGTAGAGTATGACCGGGTGCGGACTGGCGCTGGCGATATTCTTGTAATGCTGGAATATGCCTTCCTGTGAGGGTTTGTTATAATAGGGACTGGCGCTCAGTACCGCGGTCGCTTTTTCCAGCGGATAGCTTTGCATGTTCTCCATCACTTCACGGGTATTGTTGCCGCCGATACCCACAACCACGGGTACCCGATTCTGCACTTTTTCATAGGTGTACCGGATGATATCCGCTTTTTCCTCCGCCTCGATGGTAGGAGTCTCGCCGGTGGTACCCAGGCTCACCAGGTATTCAACTCCATTGTCAATGACAAAATCGATCAGCTTTCCCAGGGCCTCGAAATCCACTTCCGTATTTGCCTTGAATGGGGTGACAAGGGCCACTCCCGTTCCTTTTAATTTCGTACGCATATGCCTGTTCTGTTTTTTATGAAGGTATTCACTCATCACGAAATTAAGGCAAAAAAAAACTCCCGCACGGGGAGTTTGAACAAGATAAAAGCTTTTATCAACGGGAGGCCAGGTTACCGGCCGGATGCAAAACTTTGGAATGATCAAGGTAATATTGGTTGGGGCTGTAGATGAACAGGCAGGTGCCGTGTTTGATCTTGTCGATCACCGGTCTGCTGAGTTCTTGGGGCAGGGCCGGGCATCCCCAGCTGCGGCCGATATACCCCCGGGTACGGGCCAGTGATTCATTGACATAGGGCGCGCCATGCACCACGATGGCCCGGCGTTCCGCATTGTCGTTGAAACCGGGTTCCAGTCCTTCCAGTCTTAATGAGTAACCATTGCCTCCCATATAGGTATCGCGGGTCTCATAGAAACCCAGACTGCTTTGGTAGCTGGACGGGGTATTGGAAAATTGCCGGGCATTCTCCAGTCCGGAATTGGAACCATGGGCTACATAGGTATTATACACCAGGGTACCCTTTTCCAGGTCGATCACAAAGAGCCTTTTTTTGGAAGAGGGCAGGCTGAAATCGGCGATGGAAATGATCTTCTCATTGGACAGGCGTCCGGTCTGCGTGAGATAATCCAATCCCTGCATCGCGTAATCGAAGGCCTGGCGGGAAAGTCCGAGTATGTTCAACCTGAGGCTGTCATACAGCGAAGCGAACAAGTTATCGTTCTTCACGAGGGTGGACTTCGCCATGGGATCCATCGGTGAATTGTTGTGGATCTTCAAAGGCAAAGGCTTGGGTTCATGGGTTGGCCTGGACTTCGCGAAAACAAAGGGCAGGTGCAACAGGAACAGTAGCAGGGATGAAAAATAGAAGTGGATCTTCCTGAGGGTCTTGTTTCTCATGGCTGACAGATATTTGATTTTAAAGATGCTTGAACAACACAAAGATCGGTCATCATTTGTTTCCGTTTTGTTAAAAGGAACCGGTCTGTATTTCAATGGCACAAAGGGTTCCAGACAAAAACAGGATCCATCACACTAGTCCCTGTTATTCTAATACATATTCTTTACTCATTTTCATTATGTATAACGGGCCAGGTTGAAATTTATTTCACAGAGCCCAAATGCAGCGTTACCCGACTCAACCGGTGCTCATAAACAGGGTTATCAATAACCTCCATCATTTGTTCTGATCCTGGTTGAATATAACTTGCCGTAATGAATTTTATTCTTCAAACTAAATATTTTATACCATGACAACATCGAATGAAATGCTTCAGATCAGTTTACCGCGCATCGGTGATAAAGCACCTTCCTTTGAAGCCGTTACCACCCAGGGCAATATCAAATTCCCCGAAGATTACAAAGGCAAATGGGTCATCCTGTTCAGTCACCCGGCCGATTTCACCCCTGTATGCACATCGGAGTTCATGACCTTTGCGCATATGGAGGAAGATTTCAGGAAGATGAATACGGCGCTGGTGGGCCTTTCGGTTGACGGCTTATACAGCCATATCGCCTGGTTGCGGACCATCAAGGACAAGATCGAATTCCGCGGCTGGAAGAATGTGGAGGTGAAATTCCCGCTGATCGAGGACATCACCATGAACGTGGCCAAAATGTATGGCATGATCCAGCCCAATGAAAGCAGCACCAAGGCGGTGAGGGCGGTTTTCTTCATCGACCCGAAAGGCATCATCCGCGCCATGATCTATTACCCCCTGTCCCTGGGCAGGAATTTCGAAGAGTTGAAAAGGGTCATCAGGGGATTGCAGACTGCCGATAAATTCTCCGTAGCCATGCCGGCCGACTGGGAACCCGGAGAGGACGTCATCGTTCCGCCGGCCAACTCCTGTGGCGTTGCGGCAGACCGGATGGCGGGCAAAGAAGAAGGCCTGTATTGCAAGGACTGGTTCTTCTGCATGAAGCCGCTGAAAAAAGAAGAACTTGAGTTGGTTTAGGATCTCAACCTAACAATAAAGGGCTGTAGCGTTAAATTACAGCCCTTTATCAATAGTGAAATGAGTTTTTCTTTATCGATCCAAACCCGATCAGAGATTCAAGATCACTTTCTGCAATTTTTCCCTGACCTGGAACGCGACATCATGTAATTCATCATTTTCAATGGCCTTCATGGACGCTGCCGGATCAACGGCCGAGACCTCTACCTGGCCGGGTTCTTTCTCCTGTATGATCACATTGCAGGGCAACATGACCCCGATCTTATCTTCAGCCAGTAAGGCCTGGTAGGCAAATGGAGGATTACAGGCGCCCAGGATCGTGTAATTGTAAAAATCCACACCCAGTTTATTCTTCAGGGTTTCTTTCATGTCAATCTCGGTCAGGATGCCGAAACCCTCCGTTTTGAGCGCCTCTTTAACCTGCCCGATCGCATCATTGAAACCTATTTTCAAGGTCTTATTAAAAGTATAGTCCATAGTTGAATTGTTTTCTGAACAGTAAATGTAGCTCCGAAATCAATACGGTCACCTGGCCAGGTAACCGCCATCTACCGGGTAGTAGCTGCCGGTTACAAAGGAAGACCGGTCGCTGCCCAGCCAGAAGATCAGTTCCGCCACTTCTTCACTTTTCCCCAGCCGGCCGATCGGATGCAGGGAGACGATCTGTTTTTTCATTTCGTCATCCAGCGCTTTCAGCAGGGGTGTATCAATGAAACCCGGCCCTACGGCGTTGATGCGGATATGTTGTGCGGAATATTCCAGGGCCGCGGTCTGGGACAAGCCGATGATACCATGTTTTGCCGCGCTGTATCCGGCCGATCCGGCAAATCCGACCGATCCTAATACGGAAGAGACGTTCACAATACTGCCGCCACCGTTCTTCAGCATGGCTGCGATCTGGTATTTCATCCCGTAAAAAAGGCTGTTCAGGTTAACGGCGATCACTTTTTGCCATCCTTCAATACTCATATCAGCAACGGGGTTGATCTCCCCTCCTATGCCGGCGTTATTGACCGCGATATCCAGCTTACCAAAGGTCTTTACCGCGAAATCAACCAGGGCGCTCATTTCGGCGGGTTGCGAAACATCGGTCTTGTAAAAAAATGCCTGGGCTCCCGTCTCCCTGATGCTTTTGGCCGCCGCCTCCCCCTCAACTTCCCGGATATCGGATAAAACAACATTGGCGCCTTCTTTAGCGAACAAAGCTGCTGTGGCCAGCCCGATGCCTGATGCGGCGCCGGTGACGATGACTGATTTGTTTTTCATATGACCCTTTTAATTGTGACGAACGCACAAGCTAATCAAAGCAATCTTAACAAGCTATGACCGCAGTCATTCGTAGAAATGACGGTTCTGACATTAAATAGAGCAGTTCTATACTAAAAATGTTCAAGATCTTCATTTTACTTCTGATTACCTATTCAAACGCAAATGATCTATTTCGGAATTGAGCCTGAAACTTTATTCAAATCAACCTTACATCTTCGCATCAAACCTATTCCCGTGGGATGGGAAATGAATAAAAATATATACGGAGTGGACAAAATAAGAATTGCCGGATGTTTAATTCTTAAAAGATTTATCATTAAACCGTCAATCTAAGTCATGCAAGAGATTGGAAAAAATCACTTTATACCCTGTGTGCTGGCCATGATAACACTAAAAAAAGAAGCCCCCATGTTTACTGGGGGCTTTTTGCGGACCGGACGGGACTCGAACCCGTCCCTCCATATCGGAGGGATGACAGGGCGGCATTCTAACCTCCTGAACTAACCTTACCGTATATTATTCTTAGGACTGGCGACCAACCTGCTAATGCGCTCATTCCCATATTTCTTCAATACCCTTTCGCGGATCAATGCTTCACGTTTCGTTACGAACTCCTCCACATGAACCAGTTTCCATGGCATTTTAGAAGAAGTATAATGTGATTCGCCCCGGTTGTGCTGTTCCAGACGTTCATAGGGGTTTTGACTGAACCCTTTGTAATAGGACCCATCCCGTTCACTTTGTATGATATAAACACAAAATGCCATAAATGCAAAATGGTTACTTTTTACAGTAACCATTTGCGGACCGGACGGGACTCGAACCCGTCCCTCCATATCGGAGGGATGACAGGGCGGCATTCTAACCTCCTGAACTAACCTTACCGTATATTATTCTTAGGACTGGCGACCAACCTGCTAATGCGCTCATTCCCATATTTCTTCAATACCCTTTCGCGGATCAATGCTTCACGTTTCGTTACGAACTCCTCCACATGAACCAGTTTCCATGGCATTT
>JADKHN010000003.1 GCA_016721725.1 Chitinophagaceae bacterium
AAAAGGTGGTTTCGAGACGGCCGTCCGCATCATTCCTCTCACTTCCGGTGGGGATGCGCCGTGGCCATCAGCATGCCGAGTAACAGCGGTTCTTCGATATCATCCTCGACGGGATGAGCAATCTGTTCAGCGCCATGGGGCCGACACCCGTTTCCGCTGACGGTAATTCTACCGCGCTGGTGAAACCCTTCAGTGGCGGAGGTTGGTGCTACCATGGTGGACACGATGAAGAATTTCGAGCCGATTCATTTCGCCGGACGGCTGTCCTGCATCCTGCAGGGTTCCTCCGACACCACCTTTACGTCATCGCGGTTTATTTCCGGCGCGGTATCGGTCCGGAATACCCGCTATACCGTGGGCGCTTATGCTGTTGGCCGACCCAGGGCATATTGGCTTCGGGATCGGATTATGTTATCTCTTTTCGGTTAAACTGTCCTGTTTTTACCAGGTCTTTCTGCCTGCAACAGTTTGCCGTCCTTATCAATGCCTTCAACGACTACTTTGTAGCCGGCACCGCCATCATCGTTATAGAATCTACGTTGGCTTTCCTGCTTTACCCATTAATAAGGTCCGTGCATAAGGTCTTACGAATATCGGGCAATTCAGTTCTCGGTTTGATTCGAATAATCCAATTTGTAGAATTCGCGATTGTCTGTATATCCCGCCCTGCGAAAGAAGTCGATCACTTTTTGACGCCAGTCACGGCCCGTTTTCCCCTTTTGGGTATAAACGGCGATAGCTCCCCGGTCAGCTCCCAGCGCGATACCGGTAGCTCCTTTGAAGATCTCACCAGGGCCACATCCGAAGGATCGAGCAGATCGATGATACTGATATTTACCGCCACTTCATTGAGGAAGGAATTTTACGCGAGCTATTCGTGGTATTCTCAGAAAAAGGTCAAGGCCTTCATACCGGCTGAAAAGTGACCTGCATGCCTGTGTCGGTTTGATTAATGGCAATGCCCGGCACGGCCATGCGCAGGTATTGCCAGATGTCGTTATAATTGAAATTGTGGTTCAGGACCAGGGTCTGGTCGCTGTTGAAAAAAAATATCGGTGGCATACACCGTATTCAGTGGAATCAGCTTCCGATTGTTTCTTCCCCGACCACCATCACTTCGGATAACAGTTTCTTTTCCGCTATCGGCCCGGTTCTTCTTTTCCAGTTGTTGTTGAATGAACGGGTCCGGCATGCCTGCTTTCGGTTGGACAACAGTCACTAATCCGCCCTTTGCAAAGTGTCAAATGTACCTAATCAATGAAACGGATACGATGGCTCCGACCGGTTGATATTGGTGCCCTGGTAATACACGGTGGCCAGTTTTTTGAATCCGATCTTGTCCACAACAAAACGGCCTTGCGGGTCCGTCCGGGCTTCAGACATGATGTGGGTGGAATCCTCGCCCCCGAGGATCAGGTCGATCTTGCCCGATTGCAAAGGGAATCTTGCCATTGCTGTTCAAGACCTTTCCGGAAATGCTAGGCTGGTCTCAAAGGGATAATGCAAGGGATCAAACCGGTTCGCCAGGATATCTTCCGTGCGATAGCGTCTCCATCCCGGGTCAGCATCACCCAGGTCCAGTTCCTTAAACAGGGCCGGGTCCTTATCCCGGAAATAATATCCCGGATCAAAGACTTCCCCTCTCCAGGTCGGAACTGAGGAGCAGGGAAGGACAGGATCCCTTTTCGGTCGACGATTTCTTCCTGGACTGCTCGGATCACGGAAACGGACGCCTGCAGGGCCGTTATAGCCGGCCGTCCAGTTGAATACTGTTCTTTTTCTTTTACCGATATCAACCAATTTCCCCTCAAAGCAGTTGGTTCCCGGTCTGGTGATTGGCTACGAATACCAGGCGTTCGGCGAGCGGACGACCGTTCTTAGCCAGGACCGTGATCACCCGTGATCCCGGGGGTAGGTTCTTCTTGCTGATGGCCGCAGCGTCAAGGCCTTCATCGATATTGAGTTTGCCCATGTAAACCACCCAGCAGTCCTTCTGGGCGACGATCAGTAATTCGTTATATGCTTCTTTGTTCTTTCACTTCGTTCCACTTTGATGAAGGTTTTCACCGGTTACTGTTGTCTACAGTCAGCACGATCCCTTCGGGTAAGGAAACAGGCAGGTCAAGCAGGTTCTTAACTCCGGAAGGAAGCATGATCGCGGCACGGTATTTTTCCCGGGTGCGGGAGTAGACTAAGTTGCCCATGCCATAATGAGGTTTGCCCAATGAACCGAATGGTTTGTTCTGTTCGTCCAGGATCTCGGTGAAATCAGCGGACTGCCGTTCAGGGCGATCCTTTGAAAGCGACATGGCTGCTCAGTCCGGCTACCAGGTTTCCGCCTTCCGGCAGGGGAATTGAAGCTGGTAAGAAGGTATGGCGGCAGGGGAGGCGTTCTTTTCGGGCCCGTAACGGTATTCCAGATCCTGATCTTTTTCCGGAATGAAGTCCGGGAAATTGAGCATCCACAACGTAACAACGCAGTACATAGTTCCCATCACGCACTTCCTTTTCAGGAGATGCCGTCTCTCCGTTCCTCTTTCAATTCCAGCATATTCTTTTCGATCACCCCGTCCCGATTCATCCACCAGGTCGGTTAGATGATCTTGCTGAGTATGGTGGACTTTCCGTTGAGCAGGGCATAGGCCTTGACCAGATCGTCTCCCCGGCCATATACGGATTCCCGGTCGGTTTGGATATACGCCCTTTCCTGAGGCCTCAGGTAGAAAATGATCCAGGGCCGCCACCATTTTTCAGCCAGTTCCTGTTGAGCATTTGCAAAAGCCCTGGCAAAAGGAAAGGTTAGGGTAAATAGAATCTTCGCATATAGAACGGTGATCAGGGTTTGTATTAAGGAAAGAAGGCACCTGAAACAAGCGCCTTCTTTTCCTATAATATCAGGATCATGCCTGAGTCTCATCAGGTTTCAGCATCCCGGTGATGACATGTATCGCCGTTACTGGCTGCATAATCCGTCGGGGTGATCTGGAAAGGAGAAGGGTTGAGGTTCCTTTGATATACACCACCACTCCGGCTGAGCCACTACATTGGTGCCATAGACGGTTTTCAGGTTCCCCGCTTTCAGGGCGTTTGAAAAGTTCCGCGAAGCCACGACATGGTATTTCAGGATATTACTCAGGGTTGTGAGGGCCGCACCGCTGAGTCCGGCGATGGTAGAGGCATCGTAGCCATTGGCGAACATCACTGAATTAGGAATGGCAAATACGGTTGACGGGCTGATGTGGAAGGAGAAAAAGTACTCGTCAGCCCGGTCTTGGTGATCGCCGCCACCATCAGGGGAATAATCGCTGCTGGCTGTTAATGTGGCCAGCATGGTCAGGTTAGGAACGTTCAGCGCCTTGTCGATCTTGTGAATGATCCCGTTGCTGCAATAAATATCTCTTTCAGACACCGCGGCGCCGTTAATGTAAATGGCATTGGCTACTTTATCCTTGTAACTGTAAGTGGTGTATCCGGCGATGGAGCCATCGGGCCATTGGGGCCTTCCGGATCTCAAAGCTGGTCCTGGCGGTAAAGTTCCGCAGCGCTGGATTGAAAATGATTCAAAACCAGGGCGGTCAGCGTAATGGAATCGATCAGCGGCAGTGCGCTGGCGGTGATCCCGGCAGCTGTCAATGCCGCATCAGTCGGTGCCAGGATGGTGAAGGGGGCCGGGCCCTTTCGTAAGGTCTCAGCTTGGCCTGTTTGACAGCCGCCGTGAAAATGGTCAGGTCGCTGCTCTTCGCCAATGTAGCGTCAATGCTGTCCGTTGGACCGGCGGGTCGCTTTTATCGCATTGCACCAACAAGATCCCGGCAAACAGGAAGAGCAGGGGGATTTTCAGCCATGCATTTATTGTCTTGGTCATGATTCGGAATGTTTTATTGGTTTACTAATACTGATAAATTGGGTGCCAGGTTGGTTGCCGTTGAACCGTTATAACCCCTGGCCAGCAAGGTATAGATCCTTTTATTGGTCAGGTTGGCCGCGAATGCCCTGCGGGCGATCGGGGCGGTAGTGATCAATGCGCCGGCCGGACGGATAAAGAACGATCGGTGGGCAAGGCTACATCAAAATTGGTGGTAAAGCTCTGGTAGGCCACATTCCCGGCAAAAGGGTGGCCACGGTATTGTTGGCTCCTTTATACAGGTCGAGCGCCGCGAGGTTGGGCATACAGTTGACGAATTTGATCCGGCAAAAACCACTGTCGGGGGCCGTCTTGCTATCCGGGACACTGAACCCCTTGGTGTTGTCCGCCGTATCCGTGATGTAAAAGTGTATGAACCCTTCGCGTCAAAGGTCTGCGTGAATTCAAACAGTTTGGTCATCAGGTTACCGGTTCCGGGGATGGGCGTGAAGCCTGTATCTTATTGCTCCCGGGGTTACCCAGAGATAGTCGCCATTGCTGCTACCACCAGTATTGAAACCGCCGCCGGGAAAACCGATGGGAGCCACCAGTGTATTGCTGACCGGCTTGTCGTTGATGTACAGGATGGTATTCGGCAAGACCGAATAGGCGGAGAAATAACCCAGCTTGACCTGGGCCGAGGCCCTCGCTGTTGGTTCTTTCCGTCACTTTGAAGAATTCTTCTTGCAGCCCAGTACCCAGATCAGGGCTGTAAGAATAGTTGAAATAAGATTATTTTATGTTTCATAATTTAAGAAGATTAAGTTTTAGTGATCAGGGTTTACTGAACCAGCATTCGTAAGGTATGGTAATCAAGATTCAAACCGCCGATGCGCAATAATTCAGCCGGTTCCAAACGTATTCGCTGTTGAACCTGGGCCTTACCCGGTAAACCGGTTTGTTCAGGTTATCCGCGAAGAACGGAGAAGGGAATACCATGGTCTTGTACACCTGTTGCCCGGTAAGGGATCCAGGTCGGTCCAGTGGTGCGCCTGATGTCCACGAAGGTCTCCAAGCAACCCCAGCCCCAAAGCGCGATGTATTTCTGTAACATGATATCGGTAAGGGTTAGAGATGCCGGTGTTTGTTTTATATTGGCACTGGCCAGGTAGGCGGTCCTTTGAGCCGTAGAGATGGGATTGCCATTATACAGTGTGACATTGCCACGGGGGAAAGCTCCCCTGTTGATGAAATCGAAATGCTGTCCGATACCGCTGAGATAGGCGGCATGGGCTGTAGGTAAATCGCCTTTGCGGGAAAGCGGCTTCGGCTTTCATGAACTGGATCTCGCTGGAGGTCATGATCGGGTAAACAGCCCTGTCGGCGAAAATATAATGCTTGTAGAGCGGATTGAATACCGATGCGGAAGGGTTTGCCCACATAAAACTATCCAGCCATAAGACCGGGGATACGTTTCAGGGCATTGGGGCCCGTGGTGGATCCGGAATTGGGGTCTCCTGTTGCAGGAGCCACGCCCCTGAATCCGCCATTGCCGTTCGTTGTGTCCTGGGAGCAGGTGAGCAGGTGTTTCATCCGGGGATCGCGGTTATAGGCATTGGCAGAGGTTGGCGCCACACCGGTAAATATCGTACCATCCAGCAACCGGACGATGAAATCACTTTGCCTGAAGAGCGTGTAGTTATCCCGGTAGGTACCGAAGAAATTCGCATCATCGTTCTTGGCGGCATCGAAGGGGATCAGGAAATCATCGTTGATGTCCACCAGGGAACGGTTACAGAAAGCGATCACGGAATCCGCATTATAAATGGCTTTATTGGTGAACCGATGGTAATTCCGGGCTAAAAGTCCCCAGGCGAATTTGATCCAGCGTGTCGTATTGCCACTATAGATATAATCTCCTTTGCGAGACGGGTGCTGGTTGGACTGGCATCATTGCGGCTCAGGTTATTGATGGCGAGTCGCAGGATCGAATCGATACCGGCGTAGATCACTTCCTGGTCGTCGTACTTGAAGAAGGCCTGGTTCTCCTTGAATGCTTCGGTAAAGATGATCTCACCATGGTAGTCGGTAGTATACTGGAACATCATCGCTTTCAACACCTGTGCTGCACCTACATAATCCCATTGGGCTTTTTCGGTACCGCTTTTGATGATGTAATCCAGGTTAGCACCCAGACCAAAATAACACTGGCGCCAGATATCGCCGTTGACATCGCTTCCGGCATTATAGCCCTGGCGGTCCATATTGTTCACATTGGCCGCGGTGTTGGCGCCAAAGTTCTGAACGTATTTGGCGCAGTAGCGAGAATCATATTGTAATCCTCGGGGTATGGCCCCGATCATGGCCAGGAAAACGGAGGATGCGTCCGGGTTTTGCGGCGTATCCGGATCGCTGTTGATATCCAGATATTTTTACAGCCCGTGGCGATCATCAGTACCAGGGTGGCTGCCATTCCGATTAATAAAGACTTTTTTCATATCAGTGATGTTATGTTTTTGTTAGAACTGTACTTTACAACCTACATTAATACCCCTTGGCGTAGAGATGGATCCATAGTCAATGCCCGATCCGCCGAATCCCCTGGAAAGGCGGTATTGGTATTGACGCTTGGGTCAGCTCCACTGTAATTGGTGATCATGAACAGGTCGGTGCCCGTAACGAAAACAGAGGCATTGCTGATGATCTTTTGTCTTTTCAGCAGGGTCTTCGGAAAATTATAGGATAAAGTGGCATCCCTTAACCTCATCCAGTTGACGGTTTCGATGAAATCGGATTCAGAGACTGTACCGGTGGTAAAGTAATCACTCCGGTAATAGGGATAAACGGTGATGGTATTGCGGGTGGGGTTGGTGGTGTTTTGCAATCCGTCATTCAATACCCCATTGATCACCACCGGGGTTTCCCGGTTCAGGGTGCGTTTGCTCAAGCCGGTCAGGTAGAGGAAGTACTCGTTCCCGTTCCAGACATCACCGCCTTTCCTGAAATCCAGGTTGAAGCTCAGGGTGAAATCACGGTAGCTGAAGCTATTGATGAGGCCGATCTTGAAATCGGGTTGACGATCGCCTACGGCTACGAAATCGCCGGCTGCATTAACAGAAGGCAGGCCACTGGTTGGACTGATCAGGATCTGTCCGGCTGTATTCCTTAAAACGGGGGTAGAGGCCAGGTTGCTGATGGAAGCGCCCGGGTAGACCTGGCTGCGGAGGTTTCCGAATACCCAGGTATCACTGTCATAATAGGTGGGTAGACCGGCAGGCAGGGCGATGACCTTTCCGCGGTTGCGGTCGAAGTTGACCGTCACATCCCAGTTGAGTTTTTTTGTTTTCAGCACATTCGCGGTGATGACTGCTTCGATCCCTTTGTTTTCAACCAGACCGCCGTTCAGGTACTTGAGCACATAGCCCGTACCATAGCTAACCCGGTTGGCAATGATCTGGCCCTTGCTTTTCAGGGAATATCTTGTGATATCCAGGCTGAAACGGTTCTTAAGGAACTTCAATTCGCCTCCGAATTCAAAATTCTCGGTACGCTCAGGGCCCAGGTCGAAATTGTTACCAAAGACGCCGTTGGCATATCCGCCGCCGGTGGAAGTGGCCTGTGCGAAGAGGCGGTCGATCAGGTAAGGCTGGTACAAACCTTTACCGGTGGTACCATAGCTGATCCTGAGTTTGCCATAGCTGAACCAATCGTATTTGTCGAAGAATTTAAGGTCTCCGAAAATGAAGCTCAGTGAAGCAGAACCGAAATTATAGAAAGGATCCTTGTTCACTTCACGGCTCATGAAGGTACTGGTCCCTTCCCGGCTTCCGGCCACGGAAGCATAGACCAGGTTGTCGAAGCCGAGCGAGTAGTTTCCGAAGAACCTCACTTTACGGGTATTCAGCACCGTGGTCTTTGCGAAAAGGCTTAAGGGGTCGGTGTTATTGATGGATTTGAAATTGGGTTCAAAGAAGCGTTCGCCCCTTTGCGCCTCGATCCGGGTCTTGTTATCATCATTGGCGAAACCAACGGTCAGGGTATTGGAGAACTTGCCGATCTTCTTCTTACCCGTCACTTTGAACACATTGCTCAGGTTCTTGGTGTTCTGCTCATACAAAGTATAGAATCCGTTCACGGCGAAACCGAAACGGCTTTGCGGGTGCATGAGAAAATCACCGGTCTGGCTGTAGACATCCAATCCCGTCGTATTGCTCAGGTTCAGCCATTTGAATGGATCGGCGCTGAGGGTGAGCGTGACGGAAAGACGGTTGGTCTTATCCTGCGAGGTATTCTTATAAACATCCCAGAAGGGGTTGTCGAATTCGGCGTTGAGGGCGGTGGAATTGGAACGATAAAGTTTACGGGTACCATCCGCATTCTGGTAGTCGCGTACATCCAGGTCGCTCGGGTAATTGAGCAGGTTCAGCAGGTAACCGCCGGCTCCTTTGGAAGCCTTGTCGGTGGTGGAACTGGAATAGGTGATCCCGGACGTGAGGCTGATCTTTTTGGAGATCTTCGCACTTCCGTTGATACCCAGGGTGATCCTTTCGAAACCGGTATTGGGTATGATCCCTTTCTGGTCGAAATAGCTTCCGGATAAACGATAGGTGGTCACTTCATTACCTCCGTCCACATCGATCGTATGTTTCTGCGAAAATCCGGTACGGAAGAAATTGTGAATATTGTCATACAGTTGGGTTCCGGCCTTATACTGCGGACCGAAATAGGCATAGACGTTTCCACTGGCGAAGGGGTTCACCACGGCATTGGGATCAGAGATACCCGCGGATCCGCGTCCATAAGTGGTCTGGATCTCCGGGAAGCGATAGACCTTCTCCCAGCGGAATGAATTGCCATAGCGTACCGTGGCTTTTCCGGCCTTACCTTTCTTGGTCGTGATCACGATAGCACCGGAGGCGCCATCTGAGCCATAAAGGGCAGTGGCCTCGGGACCTTTCAGGATGGTGACACTTTCAATATCGTCCGAGTTGAGGTCCATGGCCCGGTTTCCATAATCCGAGTTCCGGTTGGCGAAGGTGACCGAAGAGGCATTGGATGCCGATGCCAGGTTCTCTGGTTCATGGTCTGGTTATCATAAGGCACTCCGTCTACCACGAAGAGAGGACTGTTGCTGTTACCGATGGAAACGGCGCCGCGCAAGACAATAGAAGTGGAAGCGCCCGGTGTTCCGGAAGTGGGGGTGATATTGGCACCCGCGACACGGCCCGAGAGGGCATTGATCCAGTTCTCTCGCTGAGCCCCGGAGATCTCTTCACCTTTCACATCCTGGGCCGTATAACCCAACTCTCTTTTGCTTTTCTTGACCCCGTAGGCGGTGACCACCACTTCTCCCAGTTGTTTCTGGGCCTGGACCAGTCTCACATTGATCTTCATGTCATTGGCCACGGTGATCTCCTGCCGGGTATAATCCACAAACGTGAATACCAGCACATCGCCTTTCTTGGCCTGGATCGAGTAGAATCCCGCTTGGTTGGTTTTCGTGGCCGTCTTCGTTCCCTTGATCGCAACGGTCACATCTCTCAACGGCGCATTGTCATCGTCGCCGATGACCACACCCGTGATCTGTGCACTGGCAATGAACGGGAACAGGAAAAACAGCAACGCAGTAAAACGGATTGCAAATTTTCTCATACTGTCTGTTTTTGGTTGTTTAT
Source organism: Chitinophagaceae bacterium (assembly GCA_016721725.1). Classification (GTDB taxonomy): domain Bacteria; phylum Bacteroidota; class Bacteroidia; order Chitinophagales; family Chitinophagaceae; genus Ferruginibacter. The sequence goes on from JADKHN010000003.1 coordinate 9,520, forward strand.
AAAGTTAATTTTTTTTCTTTATTATAATACGCTTATTCCTGCATCAACAAATGGTTTTAGCAGGGGGTGATCTCCGGGTAATTCGGTGATCAGGATATCTATTTTCGACAGGTCGCAAACCTGGATCGCCTGGGTGGTATTGAGCTTTTCTGAAATGGTAAGGCAGACGACATTCTGTGAAGCGTCGATCATGGATTTTTTCAGTTGGGCCACATCCCAGTCGTTATCCGTGATGCCGAGCCGGATATCGATCGCATTGATACCCAGGAAACAGAGATCGGGTTTCAGCGAACTGATCCTGGCCAGGGCATCGGCGCCCACGGTTATTTTTGAATTCTTGGATAATTTGTCCCCGATGACGATCACTTCGATATTCGGATGGTACATGTATTCCACGATCAGGGGGATACTGCCGGAGATGAAGGTGGCCGAAAGGTCGACAGGCAAGAGCCTGGCCATCTCGATGAGGGTGGTTCCGCCGCCCGTGATCACGAACATGCCATTCCGGATCAGCTGAATCGCTTTTTGGGCGATGATGAGTTTCTTCTCGCGGGAATAGACCTTGCTGGCCGGAAAACTGATGTCGTTGAAGGAGCGGGAGAGGGCCCCGCCATGTACCTTGATGAGTTTGCCATTCTCGGATAACTCCTGCAGGTCTCTCCGGATGGTGTCTTCCGAGACATTGATCTCATTGCTCAGTGAGGCAGACAGCACTTTGTTGTGCAGGTTTACCTGGTGAACGATGTAGGCCTGGCGTTCTCTCTTAAGCATTCGTTAGTGTTAGCGCGCTCAATTTAAAAATAAAAAACGCAAAAAACCGCATAGTTTATGCCCAAATATTGCACAATCGTTAAAAAAAATAGGGGATAACTGCAATCTGATGAAATCTCAATAGAGAACGGGAGATCAGTTTTTGCGAACTTTTCTTTTCGTGGCCGGCACATCTTTTTCTGCTTACCGGCGCTGTTTTAGACTTTTAGTATTGACCCTTACGCTGTCTTTTGCCGGAAGGAGCAGATTCAATGAATCTGCAGACCGGTTGGGTTCCAGGTCTTCCTCTTCTTCCGGACCATAATAATCCCCAAACAGGTTGGCCAGTGACCTGGCATGGTAAACAGCCCGGGTGAAACGATTCCCGATCACGATGATGGTCGCACTGTCTTTCAATAAGCGGATGAAACTGGCATTGCTGCCATGCCACCATCCGTTGTGGTAGATGATCTTTTTGCCTTCGGGATAAATGTTCATGCGCCAGCCCAGTCCGTAATTGCGGATCCCCGGTTTCTCATTACTGTACGGGGCATAGGCTTGTTCCAGTGTTTCCGGTGTGAAGCAGGCGCCGGAATTGAGGAACTGGTCCCATTTCAGCAGGTCCCTTACGGTGGTATATATATTCTTATCGCCATAGACCCCGTCGAGGAATCCAAAGGGCATCAGGCGACCTTTCCAGTCGTAACTGGGTAAGGCAGTGCCGGTGTCCTTCAAACTGAAAACATAGGTATTCTTCATGTTCAATGGGGTGAAGAAAACCTGTTGCAGGTATTCGGCGTATTTTTTTCCGGTGACTTTTTCGATGAGTAATGCCAGCAGGGCGTAATTGGTATTGCAATAAGAGAAATGGTGATCGGGAGGAGCGACATTCACCATGTCCGCCTTACGGCTGATCAGGAATTCGAGCACATCCTCATTGGTGACGAACCGGGTCTTATCCCAACCCATGTTCTCCATGAAATGAGTATAATTGGGCAGGCCGCTGCGGTGATTTAATAAATTGCGGATAGTCACTCCCGCGTAATTGAAGGAAGGGAAGTACCTGGCCAATTCGTCATCAAGTTGAACGTTGCCATCCTGGACCAGTTTCAAAACAGCCATTGCAGTGAAGGTCTTGGTTATTGAAGCGATCTGTAGCGGGGTATTATCCCGGATGGTATCCCGTCCCGGGAGATGACCGGTTCCGCTGTATCGTTCAAATACCACCTGTCCTTTCCGGGCAACCAGTATGCCGCCGTTGAAACCGCGGACCTTCAGCACGGTGTCGTACCAGGATTCACAGGCCGCATGCAGGCGAAGGCTTTCGGCACGGTCGAGAGGAGGGGGTTCCGGGATCGAATACCGTATCATTGTATCAGAGCCCCCGTTTATTTTTGAACCGGAAGAACGGCAGGACAGGAACCCGGCAGACAGGATACCCATTCCCATGATCAGCAGAACCCGGTTCAGCAGGTTCGTGATGTATTTGAAATGGGGGGTAACCGGTATCATGGTTGGAATAACTTAGAACAGATATATTTGTGCAAAATACGGGCTAATCATCATGGGAGAAAAAAAAATAACCAGCTACCCGAAGGACAAGATCAAGATCCTTTTCCTGGAGAACATCAGTGATGTGGCAGTGGGCCATTTCACATCCGCGGGCTATGGTCATGTAAAAAAGATCAGCCGGGCGATGAGCGAGGAGGAACTGATCTCCGCGGTGAAGGATGTGCACCTGCTGGGTATCCGTAGTAAGACGCAGGTGACTAAAAAAGTGCTGGAGGCCGCCACTAAACTACAGGCGATCGGCTGTTTCTGCATCGGGGTCAACCAGGTTGATCTGAAAGCGGCCACACAACAAGGCGTAGCGGTGTTCAACGCGCCCTACAGCAATACCCGGAGCGTGGCCGAACTGGTCATCGGCGCTTCCATCATGCTCATCCGGCGGATCATCGATAAGAACAAAGCCGCCCATGAAGGCGTCTGGCTCAAGGAAGCCAGTGGTAGTTACGAACTACGGGGCAAGACCCTCGGCATCATCGGATACGGCAATATCGGCAAACAGGTCAGCGTACTCGCAGAAAGCCTGGGGATGAAAGTGATCTTTTACGACATTGAGACCAAATTGCCATTGGGCAATGCCGAGGATAAGAAAAGTTTCCGGGAAGTGGTCAGCCAGTCGGATATTGTCACCCTCCATGTACCCGAACTGCCCGGCACCCGGAACCTGGTGAATAAGCAGTCGCTGAAATATTTCAAAAAAGGCAGCATTCTCATCAACTATGCCCGGGGCGAAGTGGTGGACCTGGATGCGCTGCGCAAATGCTTGCTGGCAGGTGACCTGTCCGGTGCAGCCGTGGATGTGTTCCCGGTAGAACCTGAAAAGAACGGCGACTTGTTTTCCTCTCCGTTACAGGGACTCAGCAATGTATTACTCACACCGCATATCGGCGGCAGCACGCAGGAAGCGCAACACAATATCGGCGATGACGTAAGCGGAAAACTGTTCAATTACCTGGAAAAGGGATCAGCACCGGATCTCACAGCATCCCCGCCCTGGCCTTACCGCCCCAGGAACGCACGCACCGCATCCTCCATATCCATAAGAATGTCCCCGGGGTCCTGTCCGAGATCAATACCCAGTTGAGCCGGAACAAGATCAATATCCTGGGACAGTACCTGAAGACGAATGACTCCATTGGTTACGTGGTGCTGGATGTGGACAAGGGACTGAGCAAGCACGCGCTCGAATTGCTGAAAAAAGTTAAAGCCACGATCAAGGTGCGGTTGCTGTATTGATCATCCGGACAATCCGTCGGGCACATACACCGAAACGGTGGTCCCTTCATTCTTACGGCTGTTGATGACCAGCCTGGCATCCATCATTTTGACGAGGTCCTTGATGATCAGGTAGCCCAGGCCGTTACCTTTCTTATTATCGATATTGTTGGACGAAATGATGAACTGGTCGGCCATCACATTCTTGATCTGCTCTGCCGTCATGCCCACCCCTTCATCACTGACCGATAGGATGACCATGCCTTCCGCAGGTTTGACCGAAATGACGATATCTCCTTTTTCAGAAAAATTGATGGCATTGGTGAGCAGGTTATAAACGAGGATCTTCAGGGGTTCGAAATACTGGTGGATCTTCAGATCGGGATCAGTCGTATTGACCAGGCGGATTTTTTTCTGTTTGGCCAGGGAGGAGATCACCCCGATCACCTGGTTGATCATATCATTGAGGCTGAAGGTTTCTTTAGCCAGACGCCGGTTCTCATTCTGGTATTTGATCCAGTTGAGGATATTGGTGGACAGCAACTGCAGTTCCTGGGCCGTATTGGTCATTTCCCGGATGGTCTCCTGTTGAAGTTCCTCGGGCATGAGGGCACGTTTTTCGATCAGGTTCTTTCCGGCTACGGTCACGAATTTCAGGGGCGTTACGATATCATGACTGATGATGGAGATGAGGCGGGTCTTGATGCTGTTGTTCTTTTCCAGGATCTCGTTCTGTTCTTTGAGTTCGCTGGTCTTCTCCGCAACCTGCTGCTCCAGTTTCCTTTCCCTTTTGAGCAATTGTTTATTCCGGATCTGAGAATAGAGGGAAGCTATGCCCAGGATGGCGAACAGGATCAGGAGGTAGAACCACCATTGTTTGTACCAGGGCGTAAGGATGGTGAACCGGATCTCGGAATAGGAATAATTATCAATGCCAAAGCCATTCAGCTTCCGGATTCGTAATAGGTGCTTTCCCGAAGGGAGGCCCACCAGCCGGATGACCGCATCGTCGTTGGTGCTGATGGTTTTCCAGTTCATCGTGTCGTTCAGCTGGTAATCAAGGTAGATATTCTCCTTGTTGCACCAGGCGGCATAGCCCAGCCGGATATAGATCTCGTTGGTATTGGCGGGCAAGTACACCTGGTCGAGGGAATCCGGCGGGAGGTTCCTGCCATTCACGAGGAATTCATCGATGTAGATCCCGCCTTCCGGCAGCACGGGCCTGGCTTTTTCAGGATTCACCCACAACAGGCCATCCATACTGGGGAATGAGATGGTCTTGTTTTTCATCTGCAGCGCGCAGGGTGTGCATCCTCCGTTCAGTTCGGTCATGTCCATCCCGTCTTTTTTCCCGAAATAATGATAATAAACTGTACGGGTATCATTTTCATAGGCTTCCAGCAATTCCTTCAAACTGGCCTTGAAAAGTCCGCGGTTGGTACTGATCCAGCAATAACCGAAATCATCGGGAATAAAACAGTGGGTGTATAAAAGATATTTGTTCTTGTCCACCGGCATCTTCTTGAAAATGCCGTTTTTGTAAATGAAGAACCCTGATCCGTATGAACCCAGGAAGACATATTCCTTGTATTTCCAGATGGTCCGGATGCAGCCGGCTTCTTTTTTCAATAGGGTATCCAGTTTGTTTTCCCGGATATTGAACCGGAATAATCCCCCGCAGGTGGCAACAGCCAGTTTTCCCGGTTCGATCTCTTTGAAATCGGTAACCGGGTTATTGAATAATTGTACCGATGACCTGACCAGGGTGATGAAGCTGTCGGCCTCCAGCTTATAGATACCGTTGATACTGGCAAAGAAATTTTCCTTGCCGGATACGGCAATGACTCCGTCTGCCCTTAATTCCGGATAGCGGGTGATCCGGCGGGATATCCTGTTGAATTTATGCAGGCAGGAATGGCCGAGGTCGGGCTCCAGGGTAGAAAACCAGAGCAGGCTGTCCTGGGTTATGGAGATGTTGAACGTGAATTTTCCTTTGAAAGGCAGGCTGACCGGTTCGCGGCTGTTACCAATGATGTCACCTTCATTCGTGAGGATATTCCCGTTGTCCAGTTCGATCTGTGCATAATAGGAATTCCTGTTCCGGGGATTGATATCAGACCTTCTTTTCGGCTCTACCCGGTTCTCATTGATCACGATCAGTCCTTTCGAATCCGTTCCGATGAACAGGATATGATTCTTTTCACTGTACTGAACCGATTTGATAAAGGCATCGGCCGGTATCCCGGAGAAGATCAGCCTGGCGGTCAACCGGCCATCCCGGGCATCAAACAGGTAAGCATTCCCTGGTTGATATAGACCGGGCTCCTCATACCACTCTCCCAAAACAGGTTCAGGTTGCTGATCTCCGGTGATATGGATCTTCCCGATTCATCAGTCAGGTCAACCGGTATCGCAATTCTAGACCGGGGGTCAAGTAAATAAGTCTTCTTATCCCGGGTGCTAAAGACGATCTGCTGATCTATTTGGAAAAGTGAGATGATATTCTTCGGGTCAATGGGAAGCACAATGGGTTTGGACATGCTGATGGAACTGTAGTTCAGGGAACTCGAATTCAACACGATACAGGAGGTGTCGTTCAGGCCGATGATCTTGTCGCTAACGGCAGAAAAGGAGGGCACCTCAGGCCTTTCAATTTTGTCGAGGAAAAAGGAATCGGATACGGCAAGCAGATAATAATTTCCGGTATAAGGGTTCCTGTTCCTGAAGGATTTTTTCCACAGGACAGGTTTGTTTTGTTGAATATTAAAAATATTCCCCGCCAGGTCGGAGATATAGACTTTGCCGGCCATGTTACGGGTGATGAACAACATCCTTTCCGAGCCGATTGAAGCTGTATTATCCCGCGTATAAGACCTGAAGTCGACCCCGTTGAACCTGGCGATACCCGCCTCCGTGGCGATCCACAGGAAACCGGTCGATTCATCCCATTGTAATCCCTTGATCCCGTTGGAAGGCAGTCCGTTGTCGGTATTGAATTGCTGGAGATGGTTTAGTACATCCGGCTGTGCCCGGGTAACCTGCATGATGAACAGGGAGCCTAATATGATCAGCAATCTTTGCATGGGAGGCTTGCTCAGACAAGTTACTGCAAACCGGTCAATAATTCACGTTATAGAGTGTGGCCAGTTCCATCAGTTCTTTGATGTTCCCGGCATTGGTCTTTTCAAAGATGCGGGTCTTGATGGTGGAGATGGTATTCATTTTCAGGTTGAGGGTATCGGCGATATCCTTGGTGCCGATCCCTTTGAGCACATAATGCAATATCTCCAGTTCACGGGGAGCCAGGGTATTGAAAGGGTTGCCATGGTGTTGTATGGAAGTATTCCGCTCCGGCGTTTCATTGTGCAGGAACTTCTCCAGGATCTTCAGCATCTCTTCTTCACCTACAGATTTGGAGAGATAATAATTGATGCCGTATACTTTCAGGGCTTCTCCATAGATCTCGGGCGGTTGCATGGAAAAGACAAGGATCTGCAGGTCGGGATAAACGCGGCGGATATTGGGGATCACCTCCAGGGTGCTGCCATCGGACAGGATGATATCCAGGATGAGGTGTGAGAATTTCTTCTTCACCAGTTCCTGCATCAGTTCACTGCAGGTTGATACCTCAACGATGTCGCTGTAACCCAGCGAGAGCTGGATATTCAGCTTCAATCCCTTGCGGATCATGCTGTGATCATCTGCTATCAGTATGGAGGGTTGCATCTTGATTATCTGATTATGGTTACCAGTCCCTGGAAAAATTGTTGCCTGCTGTCCTTCAGGTCGATCATGTAAACATAAGAGCCTGTCGGTTGTTCCTTCCCTTTATATTTCCCGTCCCAGGGATTGGCCGGATAATTTTTCGATTCAAAGATGACGGTACCGTAGCGGTTGTAGATCCTGACCACGGCATCCGGGAACTGAGACAGCGCGGGGATCACCCATTTGTCATTCTTGTTATCCCCGTTGGGTGAGAATGCATTCGGTATGAAGACCTCGGGGATCACTTTCACCAGTACATCATCCGTCGCCGAACAATGCGAATTTACGTCTTCGGCCTTTAACTGATAAGTGGTATTCACCGTCGGGCTCGCCAGCGGTTGCAGGATATTCGCTGAATTCAGTCCTGTAGCGGGTGTCCAGAGGTAGCTGTAAACCGAAGCCGGACTGACCGAAGCCGTCAGTAAGACCGGGTTGCCCGAATTCTTGTACTTATCGGGGCCCGCGTTGACGACCGGGATGGGGTTGACCTGCAGCACATCATTGACCGTTGCGGAGAGGCAGCCATTGAAACTGACCGTCAGACTGATCGCATAAGTACCGGCACTGGAATAGGTTCTGTTGAAAGGGGGAACGGATGTGCCCGTGCCATTGCCGAAATCCCAGTTCCAGGCATCGATACCGGTGGCCGTAGAAGTAAAGAGTACGGGCCTGTTTTCGCAAACCGTGTCCTTTTTGATGTTGAAAGAGGCGACCGGTGTCAGGAAGATATCGGGCAGGGTGATCCTTGCCGTATCGCTCGGACAACCCTGAGCGTTAGTTACCACATGTTTGACCACGACATTGCTTTGCGCAGCGGTATAAATATGCGTGATGGTATTGCCGGCACCGCTATTGGTGGTCTGCCCGTCACCGAAATCCCAGTACCAGTTATTGGGCCTGCACTGTTGTACGACGAAGTGAAACTGACGGTACTGCCCGTACAAAGGTTGCCGGAATAGCTGAAACTGACGAGCGGTTTGGCAGAGATCGTTACAGTCTTCCTCGAGGTATCACTGATGCAACCCTTGTCAGATATGGTTACCAAAGAAATGGTGTAAGTGCCGGGGGCCAGGTAACGGTGGAAGAACGGGGTATTGGTATTCCTGGTCAATGTGGTCAGATCTCCGAAATCATATTTCCAGCTCACGATCGCCCCTCCGGATACAGATGAGGTATCGGTGATCTGTACCGAGTCGATGGCACAGAGGGGGGATGCAGCTCCGAGTCTGGCAACAGGGTCTGGATTGATGATGATCTGCTTGGTGGTATCGCTGATACATCCTTCTGCGGTGAATATGCGATACCGGATATTCTGAATTCCGGTTGTTATGAATTTTTTCCTGGCGTTGATGGTGGTCTGTGTTGACCCGTCATCAAAATTCCACAGGTAACCGGTGATATTAAAGGTTCCAGGAGGGGTGACATGAATGAAATCGATGGTATCCCTGAAGCAATTGCCGGTGGATATGCTGAAATCGGCCAGCGGTTTGGCCGTAACGGTTACGGTCTGCCTGGAGGTATCACTGATGCAGCCATTATTGGACGTGGTGACGAGCCAGATATTATACGTGCCGGGTAATAGATAACGATAATAGAAAGGCGTGTTCACTGCACGGTTTACTGTGTTGCCATCGCCGAAATTATACCGCCAGTTGACGATGCTGCCGCTGGCGATGGAAGAAGTATCGGTGACGAGTACGGAATCGGCGCAGATGGCGGTGGTGACACCCATCCTGGCGGTCGGACTGTTATAAACGATGATGGACTTGGTGGTATCTCCAAAACAGCCGTTGTTGGCAAACACCCGGTAACGGATATTCTGAACACCGGGCGTGAGGAATCGTTTGCGGGCATCGATGGTGGTTTGGGTGGTGGCGTCATCGAAATTCCACAGGTAGCCCGTGACCGTGAAGGGACCGGGGAATACATGGGTGAAATCTATGGTGTCTTTCAGGCAATTCAGGGCGGATACGGTGAAATCAGAGAAGGGTTTGTCAGATACCGTGACCGTCCGGCGGAAAGTATCACTGGTACAACCCAGGTTTGATACCGTAACCAGTGAGATGCTGAAAGTGCCTGCCGTATTGTAGGCATGATAGAAAGGGGTATTCGTTGTCCTGACCAGGGTATTGCCATCACCGAAATCATAACGCCAGTTGACGATGGTGCCGGTTGAAATGGAAGAAGTATCCGTGATGTAAATGGAATCTCGGACACAGATATTGCCGCTGATGCCGAATTTGGCGAGGGGTTTATCATTGACTGTGACGGAACGGTAACAGGTATCGCTTACACAGCCATTATTGGAAGTGGTGATGAGTTTGATGGTATAGGTGCCCGGTAAGACATAGGTATGATAGAAAGGAGTATTGACAGTACGGACCTGGTTATTGCCGTCGCCGAAATAATAGTGCCAGCTGGAAATGGAACCTGTTGCAACCGTTGATGTATCCGAGATCTGCACTGAATCGCTGGCGCAGATGGGTGTACTGGCGCCGATGACCGCGGTGGGGGTGGGGTGGATGGTGAGTACCTTGGTGGTATCGCCCATACATCCGTTATCGGCGTATATGCGGTAACGCACGTTTTGTGTGCCGGCCGTGGCGAACAGTTTACTGGCATTGACCGTGGTCTGCGTAGTAGCATCGTCAAAATTCCAGAGGTAGCTGGCGATATTGAAGCCTGCGGTGGTGGAAGTGCCGGTGAAATGAAGGGTGTCTTTCAGGCAATTGGCCGGTGAAATGCTGAAATCAGCTACCGGACCGGGATTCACCACGATCTTCACGGATGCGAACTCGGTCTGGTTGCAGTTCGGGATCACCGCATTGGTATAGGCGACAGGCAAATAGAACGTGCCGTAATTGTTGAACGTGAAATCCTGTTGCAGGGTATATACATAATAGGTACGGCCGTTGATGACCTCGGTCATGAAAGGTACCGGAGCGGCGATGATGGAATCGGTATTGGGGAAGATGCCGGGTACCTGGCTCAGTTTCCAGTGAATGGAAGTGGCGGGATAGGCCACTTTTACGAAAAGACGTACCGGGGTGTTCCGGCAGGTGAACGTATCGGTCTGCCCGTTGGTATTATTCACATTCTTGATCGCACTGTAAAAATTGAGGTTGTTGATGAGGGTGCCCACGTTGTATCCGTAGCTTTCAAAATAACCGATGCCATAGACCAGTGCCGTGAATGCGGAATCACTGGTGATGGTATGCTGCATATCCGCATTCGTGAGATTGGCGAAGGCTACTGAATAAGCGGGGTTATTGGGATGTACCTTGATCTGCGCGGGGGGAAGGGGAGTTCCGTCAACCAATAATGAACTGAGACCGGCAGTAGGGATGGTGATATTGGAATACACGTAATCGATCCCGAATTTGGAACTGGTGTAAAAAAGAACGGATTTCTGTCCCTGTTCGATAGGGCTCAGGTAGATCATTTCCGGATCTCCATACTGGTTATTGTTAAAAGCCCAGCATTGATTTTTATTTGGGGTGTATTGCGAAACCATCATGGGTTTGTCGGAGGTATAATAATCACCGCCCGTAGAATCCATATATTCATAAAAGAAATTTTTGATCAGGCCGGTCATGACCACCCCATTTCTCTTGACCACAGTTGTAGGATCCAGTACACAGATCCGGTAATAGTTTCTGAATGTAGAGTTGATATTCGTATTGGTATTATTCAGTACGTGATGTGTAAGGTATTGAGTTCCCCAGGCTTGTGAAGGGAAAATCTGCTGTTGCATGTATTCTCCGCCATCACCGCGACAAAGCCGTATGCCACCGGATCCGGAAAAAAGGGCGAAAGGATGGCAGTTTCCATCGGCACCGGGAACGGAAATGATCTTGCTTCCTGTCATATCCTTGCTGGCAGAATCGGGATTGAAATTGAAAACCGCCTTCCCGAATACACTGAACGACTCCCCTTTATTCAGGTTTATGGTATAAGTCTGACCGGGTAACCAGCCATTCTTTGTGGTATCTGAAGGAGTGATCTCCAGCCTGGTATTGTCCTCTGATGCTATGGCATAAAACCAGGAATACCAGTCAGTGGGACTGGATTGGGAAGTTGTTTGATAATAATTGATTGAATAATAGGAATATCCATAGGTCTCAACCGGCATCAGCATGGTAGCGCCGGAGACCATCAGGGCGTAAACGTGTGCATAAACCGCAACCGGTTCGGTGCTGACGATATGAATGCCCCGGGTATTGAGTCCGTCGGTGAGGATACGGGCGTCGTTCGGACCCGATTTGGGTATGAGGATAGTGGCATCAACAGTATTGGCAGGTATATTCAAAGTGGTGGTCCAGCCGGTGGAATTGATCGAGACCGTGACCGTAGCGGCCTGGACCGTACTGATGTAGAGGGCCAGTTCCTGGGCATTGACCGGGGTCTCGTTGAAAAAACTGTAATCAAAGCCATATCCCAGCCAGAATTCCTTACCCCTGTTCGACCTGTCCTGCGCCAGGATCGACTGGGTGAAGAGTAAACCAGCCAGTATGAGAATAATGGTCTTTTTCATAAAGCAATATTCTAACACAATGACAAGGCCGTTCGTAGAATTAATTCTACAAGTCCAGATTGTTTATCCCTGTAACATTGCCTCCAATTTCAACCTATCATCAAACTGTTTATTCGCATGAACAAGCTTAACTTAAGAAAATTCCATGGTCTGCTGGTGTTATTCCTGATCACAAGCAGCGCTGTTTTTTCACAGGGGTATAATACGACCAACTGGAAATTCAGCAATCCAAAGCAATTTGGATTCACTGTTTTGGATGTAGATTATTTTGATAACAATAATGCCATCGCGGTAGGTTCAAATGGCGGTATCGCCAAAACAACCGATGGCGGAAGGAACTGGACCTATGGGGTGTTTACTTTTCTTACGACTGCGAGTTTAAAGGCTACGCCTACATTTAATGATGTACATTATATAACCTCAACAGTCGCCTATGCGGTTGGCTCTCCGGGGGTTATGGCTAAAACAACCGATGGTGGTGCAACCTGGACTTTTGTAAATTCGCCACTTTATGCTAATGCTAAAAACATCAACGCCTGCTGGTTCCTGGATGCCAATAAAGGGTATATCGGAGGGGATGTAAATAATAACACTGATTCAATTCCCAGGTTATATGTAACCCTGAATGGAGGGGCTAGCTGGGACTCAATTACACCTCCGCTGGTTAACGGAGTTTCCAGGGTTGGTTACATTAATAATCCATTGATCCCTTCTGTATTATGGCCGGTGGATGCAAAACTGAAATCCATCTACCGTATTGAATTTATCAATGACAGTACGGGATATGTATGCGGTAGCAACTCTTATGCTGTTAGCTTGTTCCCTAGTGTAAGCCCTAGGGCGACCAGCTCAACAGTTTGTACACCACTTGCCACATTCCTGACCTCCGGGTCTATGGCTGCAGGTTTGCTTTGGAAATTCAAAAGCGGCGTATTAACTGATTATTCATTTAGTAAAGAAAGGCTTGGCTATACGGGCATTAATACAGCTACAATTAATTGCTCTACCACATTTGGTACGGTTTCTCCCATTACCCAGCAATACAGGGCCATGAACATCATCAACGACTCAACCGTTGTAATGATGTCATTCAATAACAATACGGTCGTTCGGGTACATACCGGGAAAAATGACAGTACAGCCAATGTAAATGCTCCTGGTATTTTTGAAAAGGGAATATATGATGTATTAAACTTTCCTTTCCCCCCAACAGCCGGTCCAAATGCCGGTCCGCCAATTCCAAACCCCCAGGTCCTGTTAGCTTCCAATCCTTACCAGATGAGGCGGACGACAAACGGGACACTGGTCGTTAATGGAAACTTTGGCCGTATGTTCAGATCAGTCGATACGGGAAGGAACTGGATACAGGATGTAACCCTTCCCCAGGGCAGGAATTATACCGGGGAAGGAGTTTGGGCACTCGATATCGCTCCAAATGGCAGGTTTTTAAGCATGGGCTCAAATGGAGTGGTTGCCGATTCTTTGC
>JADKHN010000004.1 GCA_016721725.1 Chitinophagaceae bacterium
TCAATGAACAGATCCTTTGTTCATTTCGACCTAGTCAATGATGTACTGCCTCCGGCCGACCTGATCCTGTCAAGGACATGCTCATTCACTTTTCATTTGAGGACGGACTGAAAACGATCCGTAATTTTAAAAATCAGGGAGCCGTTACCTGCTGACCAATACTTATCCGCGATCAGAGAGAATAAGGATATCAAAACCGGAATTGGCGCCCGGTAAACCTGCTGATCGAACCTTACTGCCTGGCTGCACCGATTGAGATCATTGAGGAGCATGGTTCAGCGGAACACGGAATGAAGCAGCTCGCGCTATTCCTAATGAATCAGGAAATGGTCGAGTACCAGCCCGCTAACCAACAATAACGGAATGAGAATTCATGCCATTATCATCGCCTTGAACGAGGAGGACTTCATCACAGAGACCATCCGACCTTGTATGCGCATTGTTCCGGCATCAGTGTGATCACCCAGTATGACAGGGATTACTACGGCAAAGGTATCGAACCGGACAAGACCGTGGAAAGTGCTGGGGTACCCTGATCCTGAAGGGAAGATCCATCTGGCTGTGAGGCGATTCAATGATGAAACGGCTTCACGAAACCATGAAATGAACGCGTTGTTATTTGATGCGTCCAGAATATTTAGTCGCATGGAGTTGATTCACCCCTGGTCAGGAAATTTCACGAGCCACCTGATTATTTCCCCCGTATGCGATGCGGATGAGATCTAGGATGTGGATACGATCCCTTCGATCATAGACTATTTGAAAAAGAAAAAGCCCCCGCCATGCGGGTCAGCGGGTATAATTATTTTCTGAACTGGAACAGGCGGGAGGCCAGGGAGAAATATGTTCACCATCATTTTGGATTTGTAAAGGCCGGATTGTTCTTTCAGCAGCGCAGGGTGTTGAACTGGAATGAATCCAGATTGAATAACCTGTTCTCAAAGATCGGAATGCCTTACACCGGCTCAAACCTATAATTTCATCGACTGCCTGGGGAAGCGGGCATGTTGCATCATGCCGGTTATAAGGCGTGATCAGGAAGCGATGCTCGCAAAAATGGAAAACATTCTCACCTGAAAATCACAAACCTGGAATACCTCCGGGAAATCCTGAACCGGGAATTTGATTTTGTTCCCAATAGAGAATTACCCGCGAATATCCGCGATGGGATCTGGCCTCCGAATTTTTTTGAGAAGGCCTGATGGTTTTATTATTCATACTTAACCCATGCAGTCAACAATCACGCGAAAGCTGAACTGGCATTCATCCCTTCTTGGCGGTGAGGAGTTGGCTGCATTGGAAACTGCACTGGCAGGATTTTATGCGGGAAATCCGAAGTATTATGCCAATATCGATTTCACCTCCGATAACTGGGTCAATGAAGAGGAATTGGGTTATCAAAGGATTGTCAAGTTGGTCAAGGATGCCCAGTCTATCTGTGAGATCGGCTGCGGAAGTGCGAATATCCTGAAATATAATTCCGGTATCGCATCAAGATACACCGGGTTGGATTTTTCTCCAGTGCAAATGCAAATGAACAGGGAGATTTATCCCGGTGCCAGCTTCATTGCTTTTGAACAGGCCAATGTGTTCCCGGTTCAAAGCAGTTCATGAGCTGGTCTTTGCCGTATTTGTGCTGGAACATGTCACTGTCCGGCTGAATTTTTAAAATGAATGCCACAGGATATTAAAGCCGGGGGGGAAACTGGTTATTCTTTGTCCGGATTTTCTGGGAAGAGGCAGAATGTCATCCCAGCGTGCGGGATTCAGCGAAGGGACCACCAGTCAGAAATTAAAAAGGTACCGGATATTGGATGCCCTGGTCACCTTCTATGATAACCGGATCAGGATACCGGTTAAGTGCAAAAGGTACCGGATGAAAGCAGATCAGGAAGCCTTGTTCCTGATCAACCTGGCGCCGGTTGTTTTCACCGATTCCTTTCAACCGGATGTTGATGCGGTTTACCTGACTTATAAAAAAGAGATCGCCGGATTTCTGGCCAACAGGTTTGCGGAAACCATTAACGGATCCGGTATCCGTAAATATGAAGAAAAGAAAAAACTGATTTTTTTGGAAATGGAAAAAAGAATAAAAGGGTCTTGATCATTCTAATCGCTTTGGTGGTTTGCCTAGTTCTGTATAGTGAGCAGCCCATGCTGGTCATCTTCAGTTTGCTGAGCCTGTACCTGACCTACAGGCTTTTTTGGCGACGATATGAACCCAAGGTCATTTTTTTCGGGATCATCCAATCCTGGTTGAGTATTACCATTAAGATTTTTTACGCCGATTTCAAGGGAGTTAATTATGAAAGTCTCTCTTTCAGCCCGAGCATCATTCAAACCACCTATATTTCCCTGATCGGCTATTGTGTTTTATGCCTCGGTATCTATATGGCCATCCGGGATATGAGGCTTTCAGATAAAAATGTCTGAACTTTTCAATGAACCTGTTAATTTCAAAAGGATCCTGATCGTTTATGGTATTGTCGCCATTCTGAATACCACCCGGAAATCATTTGTATTCGCTATTCCCGGCCTTGCCCAGCTTTTTTCCGGCCTTTTACAGATGAAGCTGGGGTTTCTCTTTCTCATCCTGTTCTATTCATTTAAAAACAGGAAGAATTTGCTGATCGTTCTGTCGATCATCATCATTGAGATCGTACTTAGCCTGTTCAGTTATTTTTCCTCCTTCAAGGATATCATCATTACCGGGATTGTTGTTATAAGCATGTTCCAGGTCAGGCTAAAACCACGGGAAAGTATAATTGCCATATTACTTGGAATTGGTTTTATGTATTCCATTTATGTCTGGCAATCGGTAAAAGGGGATTATCGAAAATTCCTGAGTGCCGGGGAACGATCACAGGCAGTAGTGGTGTCCCAAGAAGATGCCTTGAAGAAGCTGAGTGAATTGACCGAAAAGTCAAATACGGGCGGGTCGCGTGATGTGATCTATGAAACGATCGACCGTATCGGTTATATCGAATTTTTTTCACAGGCCACGGATAATGTTCCCCGAAAAATATCTTATGAGAATGGAAAGTTATGGTCCGAGAATATCCTGCATATTTTTCAGCCCAGATACTGTTTCCCGACAAAGAATCCATTGATGACTCAAAATGGTGAATAAATACGCCACCCGAAAAGTGGCAACGGCTAAATACGGGGCAAGTTTCAGTCTCGGGTTCATGGCCGAAAGTTATATTGATTTTGGCCCCTACCTGATGTTTATCCCGATCTTCCTGGTTGGTTTATTACCTGGTTTCATTTACAAGGTCATCATCCTGCAAAGTATCAATTACCTGTGGGGATTCACCATGGTATCTTCTTTATGGATCAACATCAATTGTAATGGTACGCCCGGTAACAAGATACTGGGTTGGATCCTGATGTATTATATCGCATTTCTTTTTCAGGTATTTGCTGATGAAACCCTCGACCGATATATACGGGTGGAAAATTTGTCCGGCCGCGCCCTTAAAATTAATTGTGGAAATGCCTGTTAAGACCAAGTTGCTGTTCATATATGATTATTTTTATCCCGCTTTCAAAGCCGGTGGTCCTATACAGTCTTTATTGAACCTGTCGGAACGATTGGGACAGGAGTATGAAATTTTCATTCTCACCGGAGTCAATGACCTTCACGAACCTAATAGCCTGCCTGGTATCCGTATCAATGCGTGGCAGGACCTGACCCTGCCATCGGGTAATACGATAGTTCATGTAAATTATGCAGAGCGGAAAAATCTGAATAAAGCATTTTACCGGAGTTTAATGGCTGAAGTGGGTCCGGCTGTCGTTTACCTGAATGGGATATTTTCCTATCGGTTCTTTATCGTGCCGCTTAGGGCCTTAACAAAAGGGGATCATAAATTGGTCATTTGTCCCCGGGGAATGTTACAAAGCGGAGCCTTGGCTGGGAAAGTCATTAAGAAAAACATCTACCTGCGGATCCTGAAATACTCGAATCGGCTTAAAAACGTAAAATGGCACGCTACGAATGAAGAGGAAGCTGAAGATATCAGGCGCGAATTTGGAAGTATGGCTAACATCATTGTAGCCGGTAACATACCCAAAAAACCGCTGGAAAAGATATGTCTGCCGAATAAAGAAAGCAATCACTTGAAACTGGTTTATTTGTCTCTCATCAGTCAGAAGAAAAACCTGTTACAACTGATTGACTTGGTACAACAGTCTGGTGGTCTCATTAGTTTGGATATTTACGGTCCGCTAAAGGATAAGGAATATGGTCAACGCTGTTTAAGCCGTATTGATAAGGGGGCAAACAGGGTGTTTTATAAAGGGGATGTGCTTCCCGAGCATGTCCAGGCAACTTTTGAACAATATGATGCTTCCATCCTTTGACAAAAGGGGAGAATTTTGGTCATGCCTCTATGAATGCCTGTGCCGGAAGGCCGGTCATTACCAGTTACTTTACGCCCTGGAATGACCTGGAAAAGAAAAAGGCCGGCTGGAACCTGGATATCCGGGATCCCGGCCAATGTCTCGAGCGGCTTAAAGCAATTTGTGAAATGGGGCCTTTGGATTTCGGGGAATATTGCCAGGGGGCAAATCTCCTGGCTAAGGAATATTATGAAAGCATGAGTCTGGACGATTATAAACAATTATTTTCAAAACAAACGGATTGATCACAATTCCTGCCCTTTTAAAGAACAAGGTTCTCGTATACCTCATCAAATTCATCGGCATCTTCTGCTTCCTCTATTTCGGCACCCTCGCCATCGAAGGCCTGGCCGCCCCCGAAGGGAAGTATTACAGTTCTTTCATTGATCATTACCTCGATTATGTAAGCTGGTTAAGGGCGTCTTTGTTACATGCTTCTAAATTCATCCTCACGCTTTTCGGATATGCCATCGAAATACCGGATCCTTACTCGCTGAAGATCGTCAACGGATCAGCGGTACATATCGGTTATAGCTGCATCGGTTACGGGGTGATGAGTTTCTGGCTGGCCTTCGTGATCGCCAATACCGGCAGTTTCGGGCGTAAGACGGCCTGGGTGATCGGCGGTTCCCTGGTCATCTGGCTGATCAATATCCTCCGGATCTGTTTGTTCCTTTTAAGTCTGAATAAACACCAAAGCATGCCCTTCGGACTGGAGAACCACGATTTCTTCAACATCACGGCCTATATCGCCATTTTTGTGATGATCTGGGTGTATGATAGGACGGGGAAGGAGGCCCCCTCTAAACCTGCCTAGCCGGCAGGCAGGTCTCCCCCGGTTGGGGAGACTTTAAAGAGTTAAATAATTTAGGGATTCTTTACAAATCTTGCTGAGTGGTCGTTCGCCTTGTTCAGCAAGGAACAATTGATGATGTGTAAGTGATGATGCCGGGAACTGTTTGCTGTACCGCCTCCTTTCCACGGGAGAGGAGGATGGGAGGTGAGGCTTAAAGTTTGTATTTGATTTATTTTATACCTTTAAAATAAAAAACATGGATACGCTCATTATAAAAAACACAAAGTTTATTCTTATCGAACAAAAAAAATTCGATAAGATTCAATTGGCAGCGGCAAAAAAAACACCCGGTGTTAAGAAACTTTCATTGGCTGCAGGAAGAAAACATGCTTTAAAGCTAATTGAGCAATGGGGAAAAGAAAAATAAGCATCCTGGAACCAGCCGCAAGGGCTGTGGCTGAAATTGCCTGGTTCATCGAAAATAAAGGGTTACCGCAGACCGCAGTAAAATTCGTTAATGAGGCTTTTGATTTTTTCGAACTTTTATCAAATGACCAGATGGAGCATAAACCTTGTACCTATCCGAAGTGGAATCTACTTAATTATCGCTGTGTAACTTATAAAAAGAAATATGTGATAGCTTACCTGAGTCAGCTTAATGAAATTGTGATATGCGATTTCGTCTCTGCAAAGCTGCTTAAATAGTTTTCAATAGACTACTAACCATGGTGAATGGATGACACCCTTCGCTAGCCCTTCGCCAACCCTTCGCCAGGCCCCGCAAACCCGCCAGGCTCAGGGACAGCCCTTCCTGACACACTATTAGGCATCCATTAAACCATTAAACCTTTAAACGTATTCAACGACTTAAACGTCTTAAACCCTCCTCCGACACATGATCATCCTCGGAATTAACGCATATCACGCAGATTCTTCAGCTGCAGTTTTTGTTGATGGAAGAATGGTAGCCGCGATTGAGGAAGAACGCTTCCGGCGGGTGAAGCATTGGGCCGGGTTTCCGGAGCTGGCGATCGCATTTTGTCTGAAGGAAGCCGGGGTGGGTTTTGATCAGGTGGATCATTTCGCCATTGGCCGTGACCCGAAGGCCAAGTTCTTTAAAAAACTGCTTTACCTGGCCAAACATCCCGTGGGAAGCTTTGCCGCAGTAAAGGAAAGATTCAGCAACAGCAGAAAAGTCTCATCGATCGAACATGAACTCTCCCGCATCTCCGGATCTCCCCCTTAGTGCCTTTGTGGGAAAGATCAAACAGGTTGAGCACCACCGCAGCCATATCGCTTCCGCCTTCTTCGCTTCCCCGTTTGAGGAAGCCGCCTGTCTCTCCATTGATGGTTCCGGAGATTTCAGCACCACAATGTTGGGTATAGGGAAGGGCAATAGCATAACGATCATCGATTCGGTCGACTTTCCCCATTCGGCCGGGATCTTCTATACCGCCTTCACCCAGTTACTGGGTTTCCCGCATTACGGCGATGAATACAAGGTGATGGGGATGGCGCCTTATGGTGAACCGAAATACCTGGATAAACTTAGTGATGTGGTTAAACTGACTCCTGACGGATTATTCAAACTCAACCTTGCTTATTTCCGGGAAGGAACACAGGGGATCATCACTTATGGTGAGGATCATGCCCCGTTGGTAGCGCCATTATTCAGTGAGAAGATGGTGTCTGCATTTGGTCAGCCCCGTAAAAAAGAAGAACCACTCACTCAATACCATAAGGACCTGGCCGCTTCGGTACAGCGGTTCACGGAGCAACTGATCTTTCACCTGCTTACACACCTGCATAAAAGAACCGGGCTGGATAATATCTGTATCGCCGGCGGGGTGGCGCAGAACAGCGTGGCCAACGGAAAGATATTGCGGAATACACCTTTTAAGAACATCTATATCCCTTCGGCTGGCCATGATGCGGGTATCTCCATGGGTGCAGCCTTATATACGCAACATGTATCCGTTCATTACGACCGGCAGCCGGCCATCCGTTCGGCCTATACCGGGAGCCGGTTCACCAATGAAGCCATCAAGGCCATCCTGAACGAAAGGCAGATCGCTTTTGAGGAATTGCCCGATGCCGAACTGTTCGACCGGATCACTGACCGGATGATCAATGGGGGAGTGGTGGGTTGGTTCAGCGGCCGGGCGGAATTCGGTCCCAGGGCCCTGGGCGGCCGTTCGATCATCGCGGATCCCCGCCGTGCCGACGCGAAGGAGATCCTGAATTTGAAGATCAAGCGCCGGGAAAGTTTCCGGCCTTTTGCGCCTTCCATTTTAAAGGAATACGTGGCGGACTATTTTGAGGTGGTGGATGAAGTGCCCTTCATGGAAAAGGTCTTCCCGATCAAAAAAGAAAAACAGGCATTGATACCGGCCGTAACCCATGTGGATGGAACGGGCAGACTTCAAACCGTTGATGCCGACATATCCTCCCGGTATTACGGATTGATCGAGGCATTCAGGAAAAAGACCGGCATCCCCATTTTACTGAACACTTCCTTTAATGAGAATGAACCGATCGTGAACAGTCCGGCCGAGGCACTGGATTGCTACCTGCGGACGAATATGGATATGCTGGTGATGGAGAATGTGGTGGTGGAACGGTTGGTTAGTTAGTCCTCTTTCGCTAAAGCTACAGAGGATAAATTGGCAGTCCTCTTTCGCTAAAGCTACAGAGGATAAATTGGCAGTCGGCAGTTAGCTTAATATTAAATAAAATGCTTTTCATTTGAATGATGCTGCAAACTGCGAACTGCAAACTTATAACCAGGGGCATTTTTCTATTAACCTAAATTCTCTATATTTACCTGCATCCCGTTCTTGAACATGAAGATCACCATCATAACTGTCACGCTGAATTCCGAAAAATACCTGGAGGATTGTATCCGGTCAGTCATCGCCCAGGATTATCAGGATATCGAGCATATCGTCGTTGATGGAAAGTCGAAGGACGGGACGGTGGATATCATTAAAAAATACGAATCCCATATCTCCAGGTGGATCTCCGAAAAGGACCATGGCATGTATGATGCGCTGAATACGGGCATGGAAATGGCCACGGGCGATATCATCGGCATACTGAACAGTGATGATGTGCTGGCATCCGACGATGTCATCAGCGCCATCGCCAGGGCCTTTGAAGACGAGAATACGGAAGCGACCTACGGCGACCTGGTCTACGTGCAGGCTGATCATATGGATAAGATCATCCGCGTCTGGAACGGTCAGCCCTATAAAAGAAGCCGCTTCCGTTATGGCTGGATGCCGGCTCACCCTACGTTTTATTTCCGCAAAAAGCTCCTGGCCACCTGCGGTAACTACGAGACCCACTATTTCAGCGCCGCCGATTTCGAGTTCATGGTGCGCTACCTCTACCGGTTCAGGGTCAACGCCACCTATATTCCCAAACTGATCGTCAAAATGAGGCAGGGGGGGATGAGTAATGGTAATATCCTGCGTCGCCTGAGGGCGAACCGCCGCGATTACCTGGCGATGAAAAGAAATGGCATTCCCTTCGCTTTTTTTGTCTCCTGGCTGAAGCCGCTGATCAAGTTGCACCAGTACCGGAAGAGGAATTAAGTTGAGAACTAGAAGAAAGGATTTTCAATCTCCTATTTTTTTACCACAAAGAACACAGAGATTTTGCACAGAGAGCACAAAGGGTTTGCTTAGTGACCTTTGTGTTGCGTTCTTTTTGTGACCTCTGTGGTAAAAAACATATTTTCTTTCAAAAAACATGTTTAATTTCTTTAAAAAGAATGCAGGACTGTCGTCCGCCCCGGGAATCCTTCCGGTCAGTACGGATATGCATTCCCATATCTTACCCGGCATCGACGACGGAGCTCCGGATATGACCGCATCGCTGAAACTGATCAGAGGATTATATGACCTGGGCATCCGGAGGTCCATCGCTACACCGCATATCATCGGGGATCTGTACCGGAATACGCCGCAAACCATTTCCGCGGCGCTGAATGCCACACGCATCGCCTGTAAGGATGCGGGGATCGATATGGAGCTCTCGGCCGGGGCAGAATATATGCTGGATGATCATTTCATGGCACTCCTGGTAAAGAACGAACCTTTGCTGACGATCCATGGGCAATACATCCTCACGGAGTTATCTTATAACATGTTGCCGGCCAACCTGCAGGAGATCGTATTCACCATCATCACTTCCGGATATAAGCCCATCCTGGCTCACCCGGAACGATATCATTATTTCCATTTCAATTTCCAGGAATACCGCCGGCTGATCGACCTGGGTTTTCATTTACAGGTGAACCTGTTGTCGCTGACCGGCTATTATGGCAAGACCGTGGAGAAAGCCGCCCGCTATATTATGAGAAAGGGCTGGGCTGACCTGGTGGGTACCGACCTGCACCACGAAAAGCATTTGGCCGCACTGAGAAAACCACAGAACCTGGCCATTTTCTCCCAGGTGCTGGAGGGGAGGAGGATGAATTTGTTTGAATGAGATTTAAAAAAGAAAGTATTGGAAAAGGCTTCACGGATGTGAGGCCTTTTTTTCAATATTGAGCTTGTAGAATGTCAGGCTGAGCTTGTCGAATGTCAGGCTGAGCTTGTCGAAGCCATGCCCAATAGGTGGCATTACGTTCCTTCCTTCGACAGAGCGCCCTTCGACAGGCTCCCCGCAATACTGCGGGACAGGCAGGGTGACAACCCTTCGACAGGCTCCCCGCAATACTGCGGGACAGGCAGGGTGACAACCCTTCGCCAGGCTTCACGCAGGTGAGGCCTTTTTTTTGCCCCCTCTATCCCGATAGCTATCAGGACTCCCTAAGGAGGAGACTAAGATGACTCTATGAAATTGAAGACACTTTAAAAGCATTTTACTCTTTGAAGCCTCCCCCACGGGGGGAGGTTTGGAGGGGTTTTGACCGTAATCACCTACCCACCTAATCCCCATCATCAGATTTGGTTTGTGCACCCTCTAGCTTTGTTCTGCATTACCGTTAAAAAACAAAGCATATGAAAAAGATCATCGCCGCCCTGGATGGCCTTAAATATTCGACGAGTACGGTTGACTATGCGGTTGATATCTCCCGCCAGACCCAGGTTCAGTTGATCGGGGTATTCTTAGACGACCCAACCTATTCAAGCTATAAGATCTATGACCTGGTGACGGATAAGGGAGTGTCTGAAGCTAAACTGCGGAAACTCAGCGAAAAGGATATGGAGACCCGGCAGGAGTCGGCGGAACGATTCGAGAAGTCCTGTAAAGAGGCTAAACTCAATTTCAACCTCCATCACGACCAGAAGGTCGCCATCCAGGAATTGAAACATGAAAGCATCTATGCCGATCTGCTGATCATCGATTCTTCTGAAACGCTGACCCATTACGAGGAAAAACTGCCTACCCGTTTCATCCGTGACCTCCTGGGTGACGCCCAGTGCCCGGTGATGCTGGTGCCGAAGAAATTCAGGCCAATCAAAAAGCTGATCCTGCTTTATGATGGCGAACCCTCCTCCGTTCATGCCATTAAAATGTTCTCTTACCTGTTGCCGCAGCTCAAGGCCCTGGATACGGAGATCATCTTTGTGAACCCGGCGAATTCCCTCTTGCACCTGCCGGATAAGAAACTCATGCAGGAATTCATGCGATCCCATTTCCCGGGAGCGAAATACACACTGATGAAGGGAAAAGCCGAAACAGAGATCATCAAATACCTCAAGCCGGTCAGCAAGGATACCCTGGTGGTGCTGGGCGCCTATCGAAGAGGGGCTGTCAGCCGCTGGTTCAGGGAAAGCATGGCGGATATATTGATGAGGGAACTGAAAGTACCTTTGTTCATCGCACATAATAAGTGATAAGTAATAAGTATTAAGTAGTAGGTTTGGAGATTGAAAGCGGAATGGATTTTTTTAATACCAACTTCCAACTTCCAACCTCCAACCTTCAACCCATGGACTCCATCACCCATCTCGCCCTCGGCGCCTGTATGGGCGAAGCTTTCGCCGGGAAAAAACTCGGAAAGAAAGCCATGCTATGGGGCGCCATCGCACAAAGCGCACCCGACATCGATTTCCTCTCCGCATTCTGGTTGGATACCCCATCTGCCTTACTGGCTCACCGGGGTTTCACGCATTCATTCCTTTTCTTCTTCCTCATCACCCCCCTGTTCGCCCTGATCGCGGAACGCATGCACCGGCCCCATGATATCCGGTTCAGGCAATGGCTGCTATTCTTCGGCGGGGTCATCTTCATCCACATCTTCATCGATGCTTTCAACAATTACGGTGTGGGCTGGTTCGAACCCTTCAGTCATTACCGCGTCAGTTTTAACGCCATTTATGTCGCCGATCCATTCTTCTCCATCTGGACCGGTATCGCCTCTGCTGCCCTGATCTTACTGAACAGGAAGAGCGCAAGCCGGACATGGTGGTGGAAGACCGCTTTGGGATTAAGCGCTGGTTATCTCGTTTTCAGCGGGGTCAACAAGGTCCGAATCGATACGGAGGTCAGTCAGCTGATGAAAGAGCAAAAGATACCTTATACCCGGTATTTCACCACACCAGCGCCTTTGCAGAACTGGCTCTGGTTTGTCGTTGCCGGAAATGACAGCGGATATTATACCGGATACAGGTCCTTGTCTGACCAGGGAGCAATGAAATGGACCTATTTTCCGCGCGACCGGCATTTACTCGAACCGCTGAAGGATCATGAAGGACTTCAAAAGCTCATCCGTTTTTCAAAAGGATTCTATACGGTTGAAAAATGGGGAGATACGCTGGTGTTTAACGATCTCCGGTTTGGTCAGTCCCTGGGATGGCAGCACCCGGAAGGCAGGTTCGCCTTTCATTATTACCTGCAGCATCCCGGAGAAAACAAATTGGTGGTTCAGCGGGGAAGATTTGCGGGCTGGGACCGGAAAACGATCTGGGGATTGCTGAACAGGATCAGGGGGGAGTAGGACCGGGAAGCTGGAAGCGAGAGTTTATTGGTAGTAAAAATTCAATGGGCAAAGGGCAATAGGCAATAAGCAATGAACAATAGCCTGCTGATCTTCTTTGAAGGTTCTGGAGCCGGATTAATGACCCGGGTTTTTGGTGGATCTCTCCGGATGACCCATGACCGGGATCGGTGATGCGCGGAGAGTGAGGACTGTCAAAGTTAATTATGATGACCATCAGTGTTTAAGCCGGATATAGCAATTAGCTTAGACCTATAAAACAAGCACTATGAACCAGACCATAACCAATGAGATCCGTGAAGTGATGCAGGCTGTACATTACCGCCCGGCAGTTTCCATTTTTCTCCCGTTCGAAACCAGGTTGAATAATAAGAATCAACTGACCAAGTCGCTGAAATACGTAACCGAGCATGTTGAAAAGGAATTGAGCGCCGGTTATCCGGCCGAGATGACCACAACGATCATCCGTAAACTCCGGAATATTTTCAAGGACCTGGATTTCAACACAACAAAGAAGAGCCTGGCTGTCTTCATCTCCCCGGTCTTTGAAAAACTCTTATACCTTGATATTCCTTTGGAAGAAAAGGTGATCATCGACGAATCCTTTGAGATCCGCGACCTGGTCTATTCAAAAAAACAGTTTCATCAATACCTCGTGCTGCTGCTTAGCCAGCGGGAAAGCCGGATCTTCCTGGGCAATAACCAGGGTTTTGTCCGTATCGCCTCACAGACCGCGTTCAATGACATGAGCGAAGTGCCTGAACGCGTGGCCAATTTTTCGGATGTGCAGGACCGGAAAGAACTGAATATGGATAAATTCCTGCAGTCCGTTGATCATTCGCTTGAAGAGATCATCCGGACCTACCAGCTCCCGATCTTTGTACTGGGCGCTGATAAGACCATCGGGCACTTCAGGCAATTCAGCAAGCACAGTGGATCGGTCATCGCCTATATACCCGGGAACTATGAAAGGATCATCCTGCCGGAACTGAAAGAGCTGCTGGCTCCCTATCTCCTCAGGTGGAATGAGGACTCACAGAAGAACCTGCTGAAACAACTGGATGATGCCGCCAGCCATAAAAAACTGGCGACCGGCATGGTCGATGTCTGGCGGGAGGCCATGGCCGGAAAAGGCCGTTTGCTGGTGGTGGAGAAAAACTACATGTACGCCGCAAGCCATGGCGAGAGTCCCGAGATCATCGAACCGATGACGGAATCGATTACTCCCTTCTCCTGCATACGGGACGCTGTGGATGACGTACTTGAAAAAGTTTTGGAAGGAGGCGGGGATGTGGAATTTGTGAATGAAGGGGTTTTGGATGAATACCGGAAGATCGCATTGGTACAGTATTATTAAATCTTTTAAAACATATATCATGAAAACGATCCTGTTGGCCACCGATTTTTCCCCTGCGGCGCTGAATGCGGCTCATTACGCCAAGGATATGGCCATATCCATCAAGGCCGACCTGTTGTTGGTACATGTGATCCCGGTTCCGGTAACCTATACCGACCTTCCCGTGGCCGTCAGCATTGATGATATGCTGCGCAATACGGAGAACGAGATCAATGCGTTGAAGGACAACCTGGCGCATGAGACCGACGGCAAACTGCATATTGAGACCGAAGTGCGTATGGGGGTATTCTTCCATGAACTTCAAACGGTCTGTTTCCGCGTTCAACCCTATGCCGTTGTGATGGGAAGCCAGGGCAAGACCGCTGCGGAGCGATTCCTGCTGGGCGGGCATACCGTTCATGCCATGCAGCATCTCGCCTGGCCACTGATCACGGTGCCGAAGGGCGCCACCTACGCCGGGATCAAAAAGATCGGATTTGCCTGTGATTTCGCCCATGTGGTGGATACGACCCCCGTTGATGAACTGAAAACTTTAGTAAGCGATTTTCACGCCGAACTGCATGTACTCAATACAGGAAAGAAAGAGGCCTTTAACCCGGATATCGTATTTGAATCCGGACTCCTGCAGGAAATGCTGGAAAACCTGAAGCCCGTTTATCATTTCATCACCCATGATAATATCGACCAGGGCATCATGGATTTCACGGAGAAGAATAATATCAACCTGCTGATCGTATTGCCGAAGCGGCATGGTTTACTCGAAAAGATCGTGCATAAGAGCCATACCAAGGAATTGGTATTGCACAGCCATGTACCGGTGATGGCATTGCATCAGCAATAAATGACAGAATATGATCGGGAAACTATCAGCAGAAGGCATTGACCAGGTGCTCCGGGATAATGTCCTGGGACATATCGGTTGCTCAGACGGAACTAAAGTCTATGTGGTGCCGGTCAATTACGCGTATGACGGGCATTTCATCATTGCCCATTCATTGCCCGGCATGAAGATCGATATCATGCGGAAGAACCCATCCGTTTGTTTTGAAGTGGATGAGATCAAGGGTTCGAATGAATGGAAGAGCGTTGTGGCCTGGGGTACTTTCCAGGAACTCACCGATGAACGCGACCGGTACTATGCCATGAAGATCTTCGTGGACCGGATGATCCATCTAAAGATCAGTGAAACGGCCAAACCTCCCGAATTGGGAGAGAACCGGGTTCATCCCAGGTCCGAGGGTAATATCAGGCCCATCATTTACCGCATCGTGATCTCGGAAAGCACCGGCCGGTTTGAAAATTAATGAGGTTACCAGGGTCTGCAGGATTTTGACCAGCGTCATTGGAGCCGATGAGTGCAGTCATTATAAATCGGCTTGGTTTCTGCTAACTTGCTGGTACATCTAAAATCAAAGTTATGAACAACACTGGAAAAATACTGACTGCTGTAGCCGCCGGCGCAGTGGCAGGTGCCGTACTGGGCGTTCTTTTCGCACCGGATAAGGGCAGTGAAACCCGGAGAAAGATCAATGAAAAAGGGAAAAAGCTGACCGATGGTGTGAAAGAAAAATTCACCCAGGGAAAAGAGAAACTAAACGGGCTCAAGGAAGACATCACCCGCAAGGTGAATGAAAAAATGGAAGAATTCGCGTGATCAATGAAGCGGTCACCCTGAGCTTGTCGAAGGGTTGTCAGGCTGAGCCTGTCGAAGCCCTGTTCGTTAGGAAGTATTACGTACCTGTCCTTCGACAAGCTCAGGATGACAGGGAAGTGATGATCTCCGGATGATAGGGAAGTGATGATCTCCGGATGATAGGGAGGTGATGATCTCCGGATAATAGGGAGGTGATGATTTCCGGATAATAGGGAGGTGATGATCTCCGGATAATAGGGAGGTGATGATCTCCTGTTGACAGGGAGATATTGTATCTCTAAACTTAAACCATTGATCATGGACAAGTTGTTTTCCAAAGCTGAAGAACTGGCCGATTCCCTCAAGGATTATGTAAATACCCGGATCGACGAGGTTAAACTGAGCACAGCGGAAAAAAGCTCCGCCATCATCGCCAATATCCTGGCGGGGATCGTGGTAGCGGTGGTGTTCCTGTTCTTTTTCATTTTTGGCAGTATGGCTTTGGCCTATGGGTTGGGCGAGTGGATCGGCAAGACATGGGCCGGATTCCTGATCGTTTCGGGTTTATACCTTTTGATCGGTATCGTGGTTTGGGCAGGCAGGGGTAAACTCATCCGTCTGCCCATCATGAATGCCATGCTCAGGCAATTATTTAAAAACGACGAAGATGAGGACCATTAACAGCGTCAGGCAACTGAAGGACGAAAAGAAAAGGATGCGTAGGCACCGGGAATTGCTCGAGGACCGGATGAAGGAGAACTGGAAGGGCCTGAAAGAACAATTAAAACCGCGTAACCTGGTTTCCGATGCCATCGGGACTACTATGAAAAACAAACTGGAAGGGGATCGTGAAAACGACAGTCTGCTCAAGACCACCCTCCTGTACGGAATATCTCTCCTCGCTGACAAATTCGCCGGTAAAGCCGGCGAAAAACTCGGTAAATTCTTCAAAAAAGGGGAAAAATAGAGTCGCGATCTCCTCTTTTACATTCCTGCCTACATTCAGGTTAACACCTGACCATAATCATAAATAGTTAGCGGGATAAGTTGCAATTTGTCCATTGGTGAAACCCTAACCGGTTTCTGATCATATGACGGTTTTCGAAAAAAATAAGATCGACAGTCCTGATCATTTCGCTGCCATTTTCTCCCATGCAACCATCGGGATCCTGGTTACAGATGGCAAAGGAAGCATCAATGCGGTCAATCCTTATGCCCTGGATGAATTCGGGTACACTGAAAAAGAACTCCTGGGAAAGCGTGTGGAGACCCTCATCCCTTCACGCTTTCATGCGAAACACCGCCACGTGCATGCCGCTTTTTCCAAGCAACCGGAATGCCGGAACATGGGGCAGAATAAGTGTCTTTTCGCCATACGAAAAGACGGAACGGAATTCCCGGTTGAGATCAGTTTCAATAAATATGTGAGCGGGGGTAGTGAATACATTCTTTCCTTCATCACCAATATCACGGAAAGGAAAGGGAATGAGATCGCTATTTCGGCTATGCAGACCGAGTTGGAATCAACGGTTAAAGCCAGGACCCTTGACCTGACCAGGGCGCTGCGCAAGCTGGAACAAACGAATCAGAAACTGAGTGAGGCGACGGCATTTCAGAAAGCCGTACTGGATAATGCCGGCGCGATGATCATTGTAACGGATGCCAAGGGGGTCATCAAGCTTTGTAACCCGGAAGCAGCAGCCAGTCTGGGCTATGAGGCTGAAGAGCTGATCGATAAGGCCACTCCGGAGATCATACATATCCCGGAAGAGATCGAGAATAAGAAAAAGGTATTGTATGAAGAATATCAGTTCAGCGCGGAACATAATTTTGCAGCCCTGACCGAACTCGCCAGGCGAAATATTCACAATGAAGAGCAATACACTTATATCCGGAAGGATGGTTCCTTATTCCCGGTATTATTGTCCATTACGGCGATCCGGAATTCTGATGGGGTGATCACCGGCTTCATGGGCGTGTCAGTTGATATCTCCGAATGGAAAAGAGCGGAGGCCGACCTGCGGGAAGCGTTGAAAAAGGAGAAGGAATTGAATGAACTGAAGTCGAGGTTTTTGTCCATGGCGTCCCATGAATTCCGTTCACCCCTGAGTACGGTCTTGTCTTCCGCTTACCTGATCGGGAAATACGCTTCTACTGAAGACCAACCCAGAAGAGAGAGACACCTGCAACGGATCGTTTCTTCTGTGACCATGCTGACAGATATACTGAATGATTTTCTGGACCTGGGAAGGATCGAGGAAGGCAAGATCCAGGTGCGGCCTACCCATTTCGATATCCGGGAACTGACATCCAATACGATCAATGAGTACAGCGATAACCTGAAAAAGGGCCAGGAGATCCATTACCGGCATGAGGGGGAGAAATCCGTATTCCTGGATGCTTCCTTGCTCAAGCACATCATCCTGAACCTGATCTCCAACGCCAGTAAATTCTCCGGAGAGGACAGCTCGATCTTTGTTCAAACGAATGTAGTGAAACACCAGCTGGCCTTATCAATACGGGATGAAGGGATCGGGATATCGTTTGAGGATCAACAACACCTGATGGAACGGTTTTTCCGGGGCTCAAATGCGGCGAACATACAGGGAACCGGCCTGGGTCTGAATATTGTATCCAAATATGCCGAATTGATGAATGGCCGGGTGGACTGTATCAGTGAACTGGATATCGGGACAACGTTTACAATAACTTTTAACCCTTAAATCGGAATATCATGAAAACGATCTTACTGATAGATGATAATGAAGATATTCGTAACAATACCGCCGAGATCCTGCAATTATCGAATTATAGGGTGCTGACAGCCGAGAACGGCATGAAGGGCCTTGAACTGGCTATCGCGGAACAGCCTGATCTGATCATTTGTGATATCATGATGCCGGAACTCGACGGGTTTGGGGTTTTGCATGCCATCCACAATAATGAAAAGCTCACGAATACCCCCTTTATATTCCTGACGGCAAAAGCGGAGCGCAGCGATTTCAGGAAAGGCATGGAACAGGGCGCGGATGATTATATCACCAAACCCTTCAGCGGAACTGAATTACTCAATGCAGTGGAAAGCCGGATCAAAAAGAATGTCCTGTTGAAGCAGGATATCGCTCCGGGAATGGAAGGGGTGCACCACCTGATGAATATCTCTTCCGGCAAGTCCAGTATTCAGAAGATCACTGAAGACCGGAATATCAACCGGTATAAGAAGAAACAGATCGTTTATACCGAAGGGAATCACCCAAACCGGTTGTTCTTTGTATTAAAAGGCAAGGTGAAGGCATATAAGACCAATGACGAAGGGAAAGAACTGGTCACGGAGTTATATCGTCCCGGCGATTTCCTGGGCCATATAGCCCTGCTGGAGGGCTCTGTGTATCATGATACGGCGGCAGCCATGGAAGATACGGAACTGGCGATCATTCCCCGGGAGGAATTCGATGAACTGATGCATACGAATCCCGAACTGTCTCAGAAGTTCATACAATTGCTGGCCAATAATGTCAGCAGCCTGGAGGATAAACTGGTCGGACTGGCCTATGATTCCCTCCGGAAGAAAGTCGCGAACGCCCTGATCGTTTTGCAGAAAAAATACCAGGATGCCTGTGAAACTAGTTTTGTGATCGATATCAACCGGGAAAGCCTGGCCACGATCGCCGGTACGGCGAAAGAATCCCTGATCCGTACATTGAGTGATTTTAAAACGGAAAAACTGGTGGATATCGCAGAAGGGAAGATAACCATACTCAACCTGAAGAAATTGGAGAATATGGTGAATTAGCGCTTCGACACCCTTCGCCACCCTTCGCCAGGCTCAGGGTGACATCCTCAAATTCAGGTTGAATAAAGAGTGGGATTACATTTTTAATATCATTTCCTCTTCCCGCTTAATTTACCATAAACGTCTTCATAAAAAATGATACTCCCTTTGTCATTTATACCCACCAGGTTATACCAGACAATGACAGGCATGGGATCATCCGCCGGGATGACAATTGGAGAGGGGTTTCTCAGGCACCCCCTTTGTTCCAGCGTATCGATGGCGCCCGGGTTGTTCCTGAGCACCAGGTGACCCAGGGCCATGGGATCCTGCATCCGCATGCAACCATGACTGAAAAACCGCTTGTTCTTTTTGAAGAGGCTTTTCCCGGGCGTATCATGCAGGTAAACACCAAAGGGATTTTCAAAATCCAGCTTCAGTAATCCCAGCGAGTTGTCGCAACCGGTGCTCTGCCGGATCAGGTAAGGAAAATTATCCTTCGTCAGCGAATTCCAGTCAACAGAATAGGGGTTAACCACCCTCCCCGAACGATCCATCACCTGGAAATTACCCGAATTGATATATCCCGGATTCCGTTTGAGGATGGGTAACATCTCCTTGGTAGCGATACTCCTGGGTACATGCCAGTAAGGATACAGGACCACTTCCCTGACTGTGCTGGCCAGGGTAGGGGTTGGGGTGGTTCTTTTGCCCACAATGACATTCATGCCCAGAACCGGGTAACTGTTCCGGTAAACGGTCAGTTTTGCAGCCGGGATATTCACTACAATGACGGACCGGCTTCTTAAAATGCAATTCAGCCACCGGTATAGATTGATCGCATATTCCAGTTGCCTTAACCTGGAGGATATCGGTACGTTCAACTCATTTAACAGGTTTTTACGGAAGATCCCATCTTCAGGCAGATCAAAACTTCTTTGTGCAGCCCGGATCATTTTTTTGGTAAGGCTGTCCGGACTGTCTTTTGGGATGGAATCAATAATGCCCAATTGGTAAAGCCTGTTCACGAATGTCCGGTTGCTGTCGTTTGCTTTGGTATTCAGTAACCTGTTTTCTTTAAAGGCTGTGTCGGTTAGCCGGCTTTGGTACCACCTGATCCTGTTGCTGATGATCCCGGTCTCGGGCAGGGGAGCCAGCAGCCGGGATATCAATTGGTCCAGCGTATGGGTATTGAGAGATTCTGCAAGCATGACCGGAATGTCAATACAGTTCATCAGGTGATTTAGTCCATTGTAGCTGACCGGATTGCCGGTATTGCCATAGGCCAGATCCCGGTAAAAATGTAGGGCAGCGTCCGTTAACCGGAGCTCTGTTTCCAGGGGATTTTTCGGACCGGCGGTGACGGGGAGGTCTTTCAACCTGTTTTGCCATTCAGTATATCCATATTCCTTTTCATCCAAACCCAGGTATTTTCCCTTTTCCAGTTCATGCAGAAAGTCGGCCATGCCGTTCTTGTTGCTGTCAAATGACCAAAAGAACCGGTATCCGTTGGACTGATAGAAATTCCTGACCTGCACAGGCATTTTAAGGTTTAACCGGTTCAGCGAATCCGGATCCTGGATGTATTGTTGTAACTGCCCTGGCGTGATCTGTGCAGAACCGGCACTGAACCACAACGATCCGAATAGGCAAAACAGGGCTCTGGTCAGGTTTTGGAAGGTCATGGTTTCAGATATTTTCTGCCAGGAAACTATTGAATGTGGATTTTAGATTTGCGAATTGTTTTTCTGCCACGGATATTTCATGCCGCAGCCTCGAGGTTTTGTTTTCCACTTCACGGAGGATCATACCATCTTCAAAAACCTCCCTGGCCAGTAACTGATCCGCTTCCGCAACATTATTCCTGAGCAGTTGCAGCAATTGGTCTTCTTTCAGGAATTGTTCATGGAAGGAATCCAGGTCATCCAGCAGATCGTTGCCGGGTTCGTCTTTCAATACATCAGACAGCCTGTTCTTCAGGTGGGTATTTTCATCCAGGATAAAGCCCAGTAACCTTTTCCAGCTGTCATTCTCAAACTGAAGATGCTTTAAATGTCTGTTCAGCCGGGGTTGCGGCGTACGTTCGGCTTTTTTTGGGGTCCTCATATTACTGCATTGATATTAGCCATAGAAAAATATTGCTTGAAGGTAATAAAAGCCGCTTCGGTATAGTAGGATGAGTGTCAGCCTTCATATTGACATTCGTCATTCAGTGGATGTTGATTTCCGGCTGACAGGAACCAAAAGAAACCCCGCCAACTTGTTTGGCGGGGTGAGCATAGCCATACCGTAGCTGGCTATTTAACTGCGATGTGCTTCGCAGTCAGTTTTTTCAATTCTTCCTTGCGGGGAAGCATGATCCTCAAAACACCGTCTTCATACTTGGCCTCGATCTTGTCCTTGAAGATCTCTTCAGGGAGCGTAAAACTGCGGCTGAATGAAGTGAAGTTGTACTCCTTCCGGGTGAATTTCTTATCCTTTTCTTCCTTCGTTTCTTCTTTTTCGCTGCTGATGGTGAGCATGTTCCCATCCACATCGATCCTGAAGTCGTCTTTTTTCATTCCCGGCACGGCCAGTGAAACCAGGTATTCGTCCTTGTTCTCAATGATGTTAACGGCGGGCATGGTATTTGCTTTTCCCCAAATTCCGCCATCAAACCATTCGTTCCAGGGTTTGAAGAAATCATCGAATACCGTTGGCATCCTTTCATTCAATTTTGCTAATGCTTGCGTTGTCATGATCGCCTCCTTTTATTTAAGTTTATGAATATTGTTTTTACAGATCAAAGGTAACGGGACCGGAGACCGTTTGCAAAGACCATCGTCACCGGATCCGGTGAAACTGATCATCGCCGGTGAGGATGATCATCGGGTCATTGATTCCTTTTCTGTTTGAAATAGAAAGTGAGCAGGTAAAATACGACGCGTAGGAACTGGTAGGATGCCCAACGGATGAACTGCCTGAGGATATTACGGGAATAATGGCGTTTCACTTTGGTAATGTGAATGCAATCACGGGATATCATGTTCTCCATGTCCCTTTCAAGATCGCCAGCCATGCTCCTGTTCCTGACATCCAGGTTGAGTTCGATGCTGGCGTAGGTGCTGAGGTTGTTGATATTGTAGGAGCCGATGGTGAACCATTCTCCGTCACAGACGGCGACCTTGGCATGGAGTACCACGGGCTGGTATTCATACAATTCGATCTTGTTGCGCAGGAGCCAGTCGTACATCCATCGCTCGGCGCTTTTCGAAACCCAGACATCGGAAGGGCCGGCTGTGATCACCCGGATCCGTACCCCTCTTTTGATCGCATGGCTGAGCAGCCGGCGGATCAGTTTCCCGGGGAGGAAATAGCTGCAGACGATGGTGATATGGCTCTTCGCATTGCGGAACATCTCGATGTAGGTGGC
This sequence comes from Chitinophagaceae bacterium, assembly GCA_016721725.1. Taxonomy (GTDB): domain Bacteria; phylum Bacteroidota; class Bacteroidia; order Chitinophagales; family Chitinophagaceae; genus Ferruginibacter. The sequence continues at coordinate 22,327 of JADKHN010000004.1, forward strand.
GGAGATCTCGTTCTTCCGGCGTATCCAGTCATTCCGGCGCATCCGGACCTCGCATTTTTCTCCATTCTCCGGTTCTAAGCGGATGACCTTGCCTTCACAGGGAGTGATCCCCATTTTCACCGGAAAACTCTTCCAGGTCTTCCAGCACAATACGCAAAGGTCGCGTGCGATGGACCCTTCCGCGAACAGGGCGTAATCCAGCCAGGAGGGACTATCGGGCAGGTCATTGTACCGGTTCGAAATATTGATCCCGCCTACAACGGCATAGCGGGCATCGGCGACAAATATCTTGTGGTGCATCCTCCTGCCAAAATAAAAATTCTTGCTTTTGAAGAAAGGCTCAAAAAAACGGAATTGAACCCCCGCATCCCGGAGCTGGTGTATGAACCTGGCAGACAGGTTTTGTGAAGCATAACCATCCGCGAGCAGGTATACTTTTACCTGTCTTTCCACGGCCCGGATAAGCGCTTGAGCGATCATTTGACCGGTCTCATCGTCATCAAAAATATAGGTCTGGAGATGGATGCTTTCACTGGCTTTACCGATCAGTTCCAGGACCAGGTCGAAATAGGGTTTCCCGCCATGGATGAACCTTACCCGGTTTTGGTCATTGAAATCGGAGGGGATATGGGGTTGAACCGGGTTCATTTTCTGCTGAGCAATACGTTCAGGGGTTTCCAGTCATCCACATGATCCGTAACGATCTTCAGGATGGCGATGAACGGGATGAACAGAATCATGCCGGCCACACCCCAGATGATGCCGCCTGCAATGATCGCCACCAGCATGGCCATGGTGCTCACATGCAATTCTGTACCCACCACCATGGGAAAGATCACATTGGCTTCGAGGTATTGCACGAAGGTGAATACAGCGATCACGCCGATGGGATACCAGACATTCCCCGTGCTGATCCAGACCATGGTGATGGGCAACAGCGCGCTGATGACGATGCCGATATAGGGTATGATGGTCATCACGGCGCAGATCATGCCAAACAAGATAGCGTGTTTTACGCCAAGCGCGTAAAGTCCCACGCTGTTGAGCACGCCCACGATCAGGTAAACCAGGACCATGCCCTTGATATAATTGAAATAAGTGTGGATGGTCTGGTTTAGAATGGCATCCAGTTTTTGCTGGTACTGATCGGGCGTGATCATCCTCAGGTAACGGACGAAGGTTTGCCGGTGATACAGGAATAAAGCGGTATAGATCGGGGTCATGCAGAGGATGAATACCGTATTGATGGTGACCAGTAAAGTGTCTTTCAGGAGAGTGCCTGCCGGGCCCGTCAGTTTCTCACTCCAGTTGATCTTCTCGGATCCCGCCACAATACCGATATGACCGGTCATCCATTCCTGGCCCCTGGCCAGTATGACTTCCAGGCGGGAGAGTAATAAGGGGGCATCCTGGCTGAATACCTTCAACTGCCAAACCAGGAGGGCGAGTAAGGCGCTAAGAAGTACAGCTACGATCAGAAGGCAAACCATGATGGCCAATGACCGGTTCCAGCCTTTTTTTTCCAGCCATTTACAGACCGGGTACATCACCATGGCGATCAGGAGGCCCATGAAGAAAGGGATGAACAAGGTTTTACCAAAGTAGAGGATGACCGCTGTGAAAAGACCGAACTGAAGATATTTTACCCACTTTGTCATGGAATATGTATTAAAAAAGACAGAACTCTATGGTCTGTAAGTTCATCAATTGACCTGGCATTCAGAATGATGGAAATAGGCATAAAAACTGACAATTATCAGCGTTCATTCTTTAATTTGGACCAACCTTTAACCTGCCGATGACTACTTCGATCGATTTTTGGAAAATACTGGCCGGTGTGGCGTTCTTTCTACTGGCCATGAACTTCATGGAAGAAGTGCTCCGTCAACTGGCCGGAAGGCGATTTAAACTTTTCCTGAAACGACAGGCGGGTAATAAACTCAAAGCTGTATCCGGGGCGACCATTGTAACGGGCATCCTGCAAAGCAGTTCCATCGTGAACCTGCTGGTATTGAGCATGGTGGGTGCAGGCGTACTGGGTATGGAGAACGCGCTGGCCCTGGTGCTGGGTTCTAACCTGGGCAGTACCCTGAGTAACTGGTTGATCGCGATTTTCGGATTCAACTATTCCATCGACAGCCTGGCCTTGCCGGTTACGGGGGTATGCGGGATCATCATGGCTTTTATCAATCCGGAAAGAAAGCTGTATCCGTACCTCAAATTCTTTTTCAGCCTGGCATTCCTGTTCATCGCCCTTGGATTCATCAGGAGCGGGATGGAAGGCTTTGTGAGGCAGACCGACCTGGGATCCTTCAATCATTATCCCCTGGGTGTTTTTTTACTGATCGGTATGGTGATCACGGGGATCATCCAGTCCAGTTCCGCCACCATGGCCCTTACCCTGAGCGCCCTTTTCGCCCATGCGATCAATATGCCGGCGGCGATGGCGATCGTGCTCGGGGCAGAGATCGGAACCACGTTCAAATTATTCCTGGCTTCAGCCAATGGCCAGGCCATTAAAAAAAGACTGGCCCTGGGTAACCTGCTCATTAATGTGATCACGATCTTTTTCCTGTTCGCATTCATCAGGCCATTGAACCAGTTCATTACATCATCGGTCGGCATCCTGAACCCTTTGATCGCCCTGGTCTTCTTTCAAACGCTGGTCAATATCTGTTCCCTGATCATTTTCTTACCCCTGCTTCCAAAACTGTCCCGTTTTCTGCTGAAACGTTACAAAGATCATGAAGAGGAAAGCCTGTTCATCAGCAAAGTACCGGTAGCCGACACGGAGATCGCCCTGGAAGCCTTTGAAAAAGAGACCAGCCATTTTATCAACTTGGTGACCCATTATAACCTGGACCTGTTTGAATTGCCGGTTAAAAAAACTTTTGACGATAGATTCAGGAAGCATTTTGATCAGGGTTCGCCAGAAGAAAAGTACAGTTATATCAAACAATTGCACGGGGAAATGCACAATTATTACCTTCTGTTGCAAAACCAGTCTACAGATAAGGCACAGACGGAGAGGCTGGACCAATTGATCTCCACGATCCGGAACGGGATGTACGCCGCCAAGAATATCCGGGATATCAGGCATGATATCGATCAGTTGAAGAATTCATCCAACGACAGTAAATACGGATATTACCAGCAGGCCCGTGAGCGGATGGAGAAATTCTATGAACAGATCTTTCCGTTGCTGGAAATGACGGAAAAGAACGGGCATTTTAAAAGATTGGCGGATATTCATCAATCGGTGAATGCAGGATACCTGGAATCCCTCAAAATGCTTTATAAGCAGGGGATGGCTGATCAGGTCAGTGAAGTGGAGATCACCACGTTCATCAATTTCAACCGTCAATTGTATACCTCGTTCAAATCGATGGTATTTGCGTTGAAGGAATATTGCCTGTCGGCGGAGGAAGCGGCTTATTTTGACAATTTGCCGGGGTTTATACGGTAAGGGAAATGGTTCCGGTTGGTGAGGACACCAACCAGGGGAAGGAAGGGGTTTATTCGGTAGGGAGAAATAGTTCCGGTTGGTGAGGACACCAACCGGGGGAAGGAAGGGGTTTATTCGGTAAAGGGAAATAGTTCCGGTTGGTGAGGACACCAACCAAGGAAATAGAGCTCGTCGATTGTCAGGCTGAGCTCGTCGATTGTCAGGCTGAGCTCGTCGAAGCCCTGCCAAACAGGCAAAAATTCTCATTTGAGGAAATCGTAATAATGCTTATCTTTGCCATCCCAAAATCGGATAATCTTCTGATTTTAAATGGCTGCGTAGCTCAACTGAATAGAGCATCTGACTACGGATCAGAAGGTTTCAGGTTTGAATCCTGACGCGGTCACCAAATAACAGAAAAGCTGCCAACCGGCAGCTTTCTGTTTTATACAGGATCCTTATAATCCGCTTAAGAACTGGTCATGGATCAGGTCCACCACATCCACCAGGCTGCCCGTATCGGCATAGGTCTTTAACTGACGGTCGGCCCCGGTGCCGGCCTCCAGCATCTTATGCACATGATTGACCGCATGACGGCTACCCAGGTGGGGCAAGACATCATCCACAAAATCGAGCAATTCGTAGATCAGCACCCGGGTATTCACTTCGGCTTCCTTTCCGAAATCGATCAGGCTGCCGTCTATTCCATACCGGCCGGCGCGCCACTTGTTCTCGGTGATCAGTGCCCGGGAATACATCATGAAATTGAGGTTCTGGCTGCGCAGTTTATAGAGTTTGGCGCATACGGCCTGGAAAAGCGCAGCGATGGTGATGGTTTCCTGGACCGTCATGGGGACATCACAGATCCTGAATTCGACGGTATTGAAGAAGGGGTGTACCCTGAGGTCCCACCAGATCTTCTTGGCGTTGTCGATGCAATTCGTTTTCACCAGCAGTTTCACGTAATTATCGTAGGCTTCGATGCTGTCGAAATAATCAGGGATCCCGGTACGCGGGAATTTATCAAATACCTTGGTGCGGAAACTCTTGTATCCCGTGAGCCGTCCTTCCCAGAAAGGGGAGTTGGTGCTCAGGGCATAGATATGGGGCAGGAAATAGCGGGCCGAATTGGCGATGTGGATGGCCATTTCCCGGTTCTCCATGCCCACATGCACATGGAGTCCGAAGATGAGGTTGCTGCGGGCCGCTTCCTGCAGTTCATTGACGATCTCGCTGTACCGGACATGTTCGGTGATGAGCTGGCTCTCCCAGTGGCTGAAAGGGTGGGTTCCGGAAGCGCCTACCCACAGACCGAGTTCACCGGCGATGGAACTGATCGTTTTCCGAAGCGTGCCCACATCCATGAAGGCCTCGTCAATATCCTGGCAGATATCGGTTCCCACTTCCACTACGGTTTGGTGCATTTCCGCCTTTATCTTGTCCTTGATCACTTTCTGACTTTTCTGGACGATCTTCTGTTCGTGACTTTTCAGTTCACGGGTCAGGGGGTCGATCACCATGTATTCTTCTTCAACACCCAGGGTGAAATGTTTGTATGAGAGGTTGGACATGAAAATGTTTTTTAGGATTAGAAATTCGGAATGAATAATAATCAAGGAAAAATGGAAAATTGAAAATGGATAATGGAAAATACTCTCGAAATGTTGGTGACTGAAAATTTCTGTTAAAGCCTTGAAATTAACACATTCTCCATTTTTCATTCTCCATTCTCCATTCAAACACTATTCCCATCCGAACAGGGTTTAGTCTGCGTTAATTGAATCAATAAAGTTTCGTCTTCGCCGCACTCCGCTTGATATATTCTCCCCAGGTGAGATTGTCGGCATTGTCCTTGTGCTCCAATGCTTTTTCAATGGCATAATTGGCCGCGGTCTCCACCACCCAGTCAAAGTTTTCCTGCCCCACACTGGTCACTTCCGCATCGGGGGCGGGGTTGCAGAAATCAATGGCATAGGGAACACCGTCTCGCAAAGCCAGTTCCACCGTGTTGAAATCATAGCCCAGGTAATGGCAGATGCGCAGAACGATATCCTCCATCTGCTTATACCTTTCGGGTGAAGGTTTGAAATCGGCCACATAACGCAGGTGATGCGGGTTTCGGGGCTCGTAAGGCATGATCCGTACATATTTGCCACCGATGCAATAACAACGGTAGTATTCATCGAATTTGATCTCTTCCTGTAACATCATCACCAGTTGTTCCGTCTCGGCGTGTTTCTCAAAGAATTCTTCCATGCTGTTGAGCTGGTAAACGCTTTTCCATCCTCCGCCGGCAAAGGGCTTCATATAGGCCGGGAAACCGATGTATTCAAAAATACCGTTCCAGTCCATGGGATAAGCCAGGTTAGAGAATGATTCCGCGCTGGTGTCGGTAGGCAGCTCCCGTGATGGCAGGATCACCGTTTTGGGAACCGGCACGTCTATCTTGGTGGCCAGGCAATTATTGAAGAATTTCTCATCCGCACTCCACCAAAAAGGGTTATTGATGACCGTGGTTCCGCAAAGGGCTGCGTTTTTCAAAAAAGCGCGGTAAAAAGGCACGTCTTGAGAGATGCGGTCAAATATGACGGCATATCCGCTGCCTTCTCCCTGCATCACTTTATCGATGCGAACAGGCTCCGCCAGGATGCCTTCTATATTCTTACTGTTCACCCTTGCGATAAAGGCTTCCGGGAAACTTCTTTCCTTTCCAAATAATACACCGATTTTCTTCATAACAGTTGTTTTGATTTAAAGACTGGTTTTCGGGCCATATTCAACCCTGTTCAAATATATTTTTCATTCATCAAACTAACAAATTTTATACGTAAACAGGTTCAAAACCCAAAAAAAGCCTGCACAGTATGGATGGAATGACTGTCATGGGAATTGGAAATATCCCATCCCGGCCAAGAACCTTCAATCTGCCAAATAAACTAGCCAACTAAAAACTACCAAACTATAAACCCTGCCTACCGGCAGGCAGACTCCAACCTCAACCTCCAACCAATTTTCCTTAATTTTGATTATATGTCTTCTGAGCGAACTGCCAATATCACCGTAGAGACCCATGTACTCGATTCTGAGATCCTGGACAGGGAGGTCATCGTTGATTTTTATCTGCCCCAACAATATGATCAATACACCGGCATCAGCTTACTGCTCGTTAATGACGGGCAGGACCTGCGTACGATGGTCTTTGAAGATATCCTGGATGAACTTTATGAGAACGGCAGCATCAGTGAACTGTTGTGTGTGGGCATCCATTGCAGTAAGGACCGGAAAAATGAATACGGTACGGCTAATATCCTGGATTATAAAGGACGGGGGGCCAGGGCCTTTCTGTACAACCGTTTCGTATTTGAAGAGTTGATGCCTTATATACGGAGTACCCTGATGGTCTTTTCCTTTCGGGATAAATCATTCGCCGGCTTTTCATTGGGTGGATTATGCGCTCTCGACATGGTCTGGAACCACGCTCCGGAATTCAGCAAAGTGGGGGTTTTCAGCGGGTCATTGTGGTGGCGGGATAAGGACCAGGAGGAGGATGATTTTGACGAGAACCGGGACCGCATCATGCACCGGCAGGTTCGGGAAGGGAAATTCGCGCCCTGGCTCGATTTCTTTTTTGAAGTCGGGACCCTGGATGAAACGGCCGACCGGAATAATAACGGTGTGATCGATTCCATTGATGATACCCTCGGACTGATCGACGAATTGACCGCAAAAGGCTATGACCCTGTTCGGGACATCAGGTACCTGGAACTCTCCGACGGCAAACATGATGTGCCAACCTGGGCAAGGGCCTTTCCGGAATTCTTGAAATGGGGGTGGGGAAGAAAAGTTGAAGGTTGATGGTTGGAAGTTGGAGGTTGGTGCCATCTGACGATCATACAGCAGCTGTATTGAACGAAGAGAAAAGACCAATAGATAAAATAAGTGCAAGAAAAAAGTCCATCCGGTAAGGATGGACTTTTTATTAAGCGGTATTCCGTTCGATTAAAAGATATAACGTAATCCCAGTTGCAGTGACCAGGTACTGGAAGTAGACAAACTCCTGATGAAGGATTTGTCGACCAGGATCGGGTTTGAACCAGTTGGAGCGCCATTGGGTGTATAGGTAGCCAATTGGTACCTTACTTCACCGGTTGTGGCGTTCTTGGTGGCCCTCAGCGGGTTACTTACCGGGAAGAAGTCACGCAGACCCCAATCCTTGTTCAACAGGTTCAGGAAGTTGAAGCAATCCGCGCTGAATTGCAAAGTATGCCTCCTGCCGCCGATGTTCAGGAAGAAATCCTGTAACAGTTTGGCATCCACCCTGTGGTAGAAAGGATAGAGAACACCGTTCCTTTCAGCAACCTGTCCTTTGTGCCTTCTCAGGTATTTGTCCTGCTCAACGAAAGCGAAGAACGCATCGCTTTGCTGTTGTGCGGTATAGGTTACAGCGGTTGAGCCTGTACCAACGGTCTGCGGGATGAACGTGATCTCCGAAGCATTCCTTGGAATATACATCAGGTCAGAACTGTTGCCATCATAGTTGATATCAGCGGTATTGGAGAAACCGGAAGGAGCAGTACCACTGGCAGATCCGTAGATGTAGCTGAACCGGCCACCTTGTTGTTGTGATCCATCATACAGCAGGGAAATGGTAGTCGCTGCATGTTTGAAATATTCTTTCCGGTAAGAGAGCGTACCCAGGATACGATGAGGAATGGCAAAAGAAGAGTAAGACAATTCCTTGGTGTTCTGCGTACCGGAGGTATTGTTGAACTGCCAGGTTGATGAGGCGGTTGAACCGGGGTTAGCCGTTACATCCAATGCTGCGCTGTAAGTATAGGCCAGTGAGGCGTAGAATCCGTTCGTGAAGGATTTAGACACCTGTGTGGTGAAAGAAAAGGACCCGCCTTTCTTGTTGTTCTCCAGAACGATGGCGTTGGCATATGCGCTGTATAAACGACGGGCGGCCGGCGTATTGGCGGTGAAGCTGGGCCTTGTTGAACCACCGAGATTAACCGTTCCGGTTGGCGCGGTTTCGTTGGCATTGCGCATTACGGTCGCGTTCAGATCTTTGGTATAAAGGGCGTCCATGGTGAGGGTCCAGTTCTTGCCGAATTTCTTATCAAATCCGAGATTGGTCCTCCAAACTTGAGGGAATTTGTATTTCTTGTCGATCAGCACGAATCCGGCTGTATTGGGTGTTGGGGCCGGAGCAGTGAACAGGCTGGCCCACCTGTCCGGATTCGGATCAAAGGTGATCTGGTTGAGTTGGGTGGCATTGGCGACCACGCTAACCTGGTACATGCCCGAGTTGGTTGGCATATTGGTCAGGTAAACGAAAGGAATACGTCCGGTATAAACACCGGTACCGCCACGAACGATCATGCTCTTGTCGCCGTTCATATCGTAACGGAAGCTTACCCTGGGAGAATAGTAGAAAGTGGATTTTGGCCACCGTCCGGTTGTATAATTGGTGGGTTTGCCGTCTTTATCCGGGAAGGTCAGGGCGGTGATAGCCGGATTTTCAAGGGGCTGTTCAGGGTAAACGGGCTTATCGACACGCAGACCGAAAATGAATTTCAGCCTGGAATTGACATTGAATTCATCCTGTACATACAATCCCAATTGGCCGATCTTCATGGCCGCAGAATAGACTTCATCTTCGCCCGGGATCCTGGAGAAGGTATAAGAGAACCCGATCGGATGAGACGCCGGATTCATGAACTCCTCCAGTGAACCGTAAGCGTAATAGCTTTGCTTGGCGGGCATGAACTTGTTACCTACATATTGATACTCATAAGTACCGCCGATGGTCACCGTATGCTTGCCGGCATAGATGTTGAAGTTGTTGGTGATGTTGTAAATGTCATTGATCACGTCATTGGCCTTGGAGAAATTCTCCTGGCCGGCACTCATGTAATTCTGTTTGGCTCCACCGGCATAAGTTGCAGCTGCACCGCTCTTGGTGGGGTCACCCATGATGTCGATGAAAGGGAATACACCACCCGGGGTAGAACGTGTTGAACGGATCTTGGTGCCGGTTGCGATCAGCTGGTTGGAGAATTTTCCTTTCCAGTTACTGTTGATCTCCAGGGCAGCAGAACGTACCTGGTCGTGGAATGAATACTGTGAATTGGCGAAAGACATGGCATTGGTACCGAAACGGGAATTGGCCGTCCAGGTATTCGGACCACCACTGTTGGCGCCGTTTGGCGTACTGTTCGACATCAGGCGGTCGTCATCACCCACCATTTCACTGTACTTAGCGGTCAGTTTATGTACACTATTGATGTTCCAGTCCACACGGGCGATGAACTTATAGTTCTTGATATTGGCATTAGGTAAGCCGTCAAAACTACCGGGATCATATCCATAACGGCTGTTCAGGTAATTGGCGAATTTCTGAAGCGAATCCACTTTTACGTTGGAGATATTGGCTCCGCCCGAACCACCGGTGGGTTTGAATGAGGTCAGCGGTGGTTGTACCCTTTTCTCGATCTCTCCGTTCACGAAGAAGAATAATTTGTTCTTCAGGATCGGGCCGCCAATGCTGGCGCCATATACAGTGCTTTTCTGATCGGGTTGCGCGGAGAGTTTTTGATCACCTACCTTGGTTCCGATGAAATCCTGATTCTTATAGTATCCGTAAAGGGTTCCCTTATATTGGTTATTACCGCTCTTGGTGATGGAAGCGATATTGGCACCCGTGAAGTTGGACTGCCTTACATCATACGGAGCAATGTTCACACTCACTTCTTCAATGGCATCCAATGAGATCGGCTGGTTGTTACCTCCGGGAAGGGGGTCGGTACTCAGACCGAAGTTATTATTCAGGTTGGCACCATCTACCGTAAAGTTATTATAACGGCCGTCACGTCCTGCAATGGCATTACCATTGGACTGAGGGGTCAGGCGGGTGAAATCGGTCAGGTTCCTGGAGATCGTAGGCAAGGTCATGATCTGGCGCTGTCCCACATTGGTGGAAGCTCCTGTTTTGACATTGGCTGTTGAGGTTCTTCCGGTCACCACTACGGTTGAGAGCGTCGTATTGGCCGCTTCCAAAGTGAGGTTGGCGTTATAATCGTCACCTAAAGTAAGATTCACCCCTTCAACGTCCTGTTTTTTGAAGCCGACGAACTCGCAGCTGATCAAATACGGACCGCCCGGACGCAGACCGGGCAGGCTGAAAGATCCACCTTTCTTGGAAACGGTTACATACTTGGACCCGGAGGGTTGGTGGATAGCCGTTATGGTAGCACCTGCAAGGGTTTCTCCGTTACTTTGCTTCACGGTACCCGAAATACTGCTGGTGGTTACCTGGGCATTTAACAATGAGGGAATTGCAAACAGTGCAATTAACAGGGGTAGAATTTTCTTTAAATGCATATTAGTTTGGTTTTACGGTCGCAAAGAAAGGGAATAATTAGCTAATTACAACTAACTTTTATCAACAAAGTTAAAGGCAAAAATGGCAAGTTCAGCGCTGCATAAGTAAAAGACAATATTTATTTTACGCAATCCGTTGAACCACCCCCTCCATAAGCGAATACAATATACCATTTTTTGACACCTGTACAAGTATAATGAATTGATTTTTGAGTATAGATTAAATAATAGTATTATATAAAATTAACCTTTTCTTAATCTGATCGTCTCGGTGAATTTTTTCTAATTCTTTCCTTCGGCCACGGTAAACCCAGTACCTTTGCAACCTTAATTGAACATGGTATGTTAGATAGTATAGAATCGGCGATCGAGGCCATTAAAAAGGGCCAATTGGTGATCGTGGTGGATGATGAGGACCGGGAGAACGAAGGGGATTTCATCACAGCGGCTGAGAACGCCAGTCCCGAGATCATCAATTTCATGAGCATGTACGGCCGGGGACTGATCTGCGCCCCGCTGGTGGATGAGCGCTGTAACGAATTGCTTTTACAACCCATGGTGGCCGATAACACCTCCCTGCACGAAACCGCTTTTACGGTCAGCATCGACCTGTTGGGGAATGGTTGTACGACCGGGATCTCCGCACAAGACCGGGCCAAGACCATACAGGCTTTGATCGATCCCAAGACCAAGCCGGAAGACCTGGGCCGTCCGGGACATATATTCCCGCTCCGGGCCAAGAAAGGCGGCGTACTCCGTCGTTCAGGCCATACGGAAGCGACGATCGACCTGTCCAGGCTTGCGGGATTCTACCCGGCTGGCGTCCTGGTGGAGATCATGAACGAGGACGGCACCATGGCCCGGCTGCCCGAATTACTCAAGATCGCGGAAAAATTCAACCTGAAGATCATCTCCATCAAGGACCTGATCGAATACCGCCTCCGTGAAGAGACCCTGATCCGCGAACAGGTCAGGGTGAAGATGCCCACCCAATACGGCGAGTTTGAACTCATTGCCTTTGAACAGGTGAATACGGGCGAGATCCATATGGCCCTGAAGAAAGGAGACTGGGAACCGGGCGAACCCATCCTGGTCAGGGTCCACAGCAGTTGCATGACCGGGGATATACTGGGTTCCCTGCGCTGCGATTGCGGGGATCAGCTTCACCAGGCGATGAAAATGGTGGAAGCTGAAGGCCGGGGACTGGTACTGTACATGAACCAGGAAGGCCGGGGCATCGGACTGCTCAATAAACTGAAGGCCTATAAACTCCAGGAAGCCGGGCGGGATACCGTGGAAGCTAACCTGGACCTGGGTTTTGACATGGATGAACGGGATTATGGGGTGGGTGCCCAGATCCTTCGTCAGCTCGGTGTTCGCAAAATGAGGCTGATGAGCAATAACCCTAAAAAAAGAGCCGGGCTCCTGGGATATGGACTAGAGGTCATTGAGACGGTAAAACTGGAGATCAAACCGAATCCCCATAATGAGGTCTATCTCAAAACCAAACGGGATAAAATGGGACATGAGATATTGAAAGATCAGTCGATATGATGATGTGACGATGTGATGATGTGATGATGTGACGATGTGACAATTAGATGATTCAGGGAGGTTACTAACAATCTTCAAATCAGCTCATCTTCAAATCAACTCATCTTCAAATCAGCCTCATTTCTTTTTCAACTCCTTTCTTTTTTTACGTTCCTCTTTTGGTAAGATGTCAAAATCCTTCCGGTAGGTGAGTTTTACACCGGAACGGTTCCTTTGCACACCGGTGAGATCGGTGGCCACGATACTGGTGCGGTTAAAGCCGACAGCCTTCCATCGTCCGTCCTTGGTCAGGGTGTATTCAATGGTGATATCCGGGGTGACCAGGCTTTTGTTCCCGATGGTGGCATAGGGGTTGTTGTAATCGATGTTGCCGCCGATCAGGATCACCAGCCGGTTGTTCAGTAATATCTTCAAACCCGCATTCACATTGGCTTGCAGTAATGCCGCCTTGTTCTGAAGGTCGAGGCTCGAGTTGATGTCGAGGTAAGTGGACACGATGCCCTTGGTGGCTCTTTCCAGTTCCTTATTGAACAGGCCCGTAAGCCATCCCGAGACCACCCCGCCGATCGTGTTGGCCGCGATGGATAACGTGCTTCCGCCGGTCAGGAATTTCTGGTTGTCCGAGATAAAGGAATTCACCAGCAGCAGGCTGGCCACCTGTTTCAGCATTTCATTCTTGTCATTCTTAAAATCCTCCAGCTTCTTGCGTGCCACGAAATCGCTGTACAGTTCACTTTTGGCTGGCAGGATGAATTCGAAATTCACTTCCGGCTTATTCAGGATCCCGGTCAGGTGGGCGAGGATCGTCAGGTCGCCTTTTTGCCGGAAACCTTTTGATGAGGCGATACTGCTCAGGTCCACATTCTTGGCCAGGTATTCGGCGTTGATATTGATGGACGCATAATTGGGGTCGCCGTTCCAGGAGATGCGCCCCGCTTTGATGGTGAAGAATTTCTTGAGGAAGGTCTGGAAATTGAAGGTGTATTCGCCATCGGTGATGTCGTAGTTCCCCCGGATCGAGAGGGGTTCCTGCGTCCCGGCCCTGATGTTCAGCGTGCCCTGGCCCCGGCCCTTGATCACATCGCCCAGCGCTTCATCCAGGATCACGTCGATCTTGCAGGCAGGCGTAGCCGTCAGGTTCATGTCAACCAGGATATTGGTGCCCTTTTTACTCTTGAGCTCATCCTCCATCTTGGAACCGAACTGGATGAACTCGATGTAATCGATGGAACCGGCTTCCCGGCTGCTTCCGGTGAGCAGGTAGATGTGGCTGCTGTCGGCCATGGAGGAGGATGGCTTTCCGCTGATATTCATCTTCAGGTTGGTCAGTGGCCCGTTGATGTCGAGTTTGGCGTTGCCGATCACTTTTCCGTAGAAGGCGCTGTTATCTGTCTTGGTGGTATTCAGCACCAGCATCTTGGACGTCTCAAAATGCACATTATCGAACACGAAGTCATTGAAGAAATCGTGGTACATCTTTCCACTTCCGGTACCCGCATTGTTAAGCGTATCTTTCAGCTGTATGGTACCGAGGTCGATCTCGTCGGGATTGAAGAGGATCGTTTCCTTGCTGAAGGTATATTTGCACTGGGTGTATTTCACCTTGAACGAGCCGTCGGACACTGTGACCGTGCCCACCACCGTCTTGTGTTTGCCTCCCTTGATATTGAGCGTGCTTTCGGCGTCTCCGGCTATATTGCTGAATACGGAACCCAGGTAGGCATCCAGCAGACTGATATTGAAATGCTCAGATAGGAAATCGATGTCCATCTGGTTCTCCGAATCGTCTTTGTAATTGTAATGCCCGGAAACCGCGAATTGATTTTCCCTGCCATCGGCTTTCGCATCGAAATTCACCATGCCGGTCGATGGGTTGAGGTCGGCCTTGAGGGTTATGTCGCCGATGGCCTTATTGTCGAAACGGAAATCCTTCGCCGTCCCTTCAAATGTAACCAGTTGTTTCCCAAAAGGATCATTTAGTTTCATCGTTCCCGTGACGATGCCTTCCAGGCGGGGGTTTCGGATGAAGAGGGTGGTGAAATCATTGATGTTCACGTTGCGGAGCCGGGCTACCAGGTTGGTCTGTTTGGAGATGGGATCCTGCTCGGTGGAGATGACGATCTCCTGGTTATCCTGAACGAATTTCACTTCGCTGGCATCCAGGTAATTCTTCCGGATCGTCAGCTCTCCGTCTTTTTCCAGCAGCCATTTCTTATCGTTGATGATAAAGGAGGAAGGGGAGAAATGAATGATCACCCCGTCGGTCAGTGTCTTCACCGTCGCATTCAACTCGGCTTCGCTCAGCGTTTTACCGGCGCTCGTCTTTAACTGGATCGCTGAGATGTCATTTTGTGATGTGACCTGCAACCGGGTTCCGGGGAAGCGTAAACTGTCGGAGATGGCGATATCTCCGGCGGTGATATCCGCAAATAACATGTTGCCATTACCCCGGCTTTCGAGTTTGATGTTGTTGAAGGTCTTGTTGCCATATTCAAAGGCCGGAATATCGGCATTGAGGGTCAGTTCATTCTTGGCCAGCTTCAGGCTACCCGAGAAAGTGGAATAATTGAATCCTTTCAGCTCATGGTCGAACAATTGAACATAATCATCCACCAGCCTGGTCTTAACAAGGAAACTGAAATCCTGGTCGGTGACCTCGTAACCCGGTTTGGATACATAGGAGGGATAATACCGGTTCAGCAGCACCCGGAAGGCATCCGGTAATTCCAGTATCCTGAATTGCCCGGTCAATTCACCTTCCAGTTCATTCGACATCACCGTGAGCACCTTGTTCCCGTTATCCATTTTAGAGACCAGGCTCAGTGAATCGAAGGAAAGTTGAGTGCTGTCATGATAGATCGTGGCATCATAGACCCTGGCCGATCCCAGGAAATTATCGATATTATCTCCAACGAAATTGAAATTGAAATGTCCCGTGAGCGTAAAGGAATCTTTGGTCAGGTTAAGCGCCCTGAGTTGCGCGTGTTTCAGGACCGCGTCAAAATTAAAAGCCGTTTTTTCACCGGCCAGGCTCAACGTGCCGTTGCCGTTCTCGATCACCAGGTTGGGATCATTGATGCCGAACAAACCGGTGAAAAGTCCCTTGTTAAAGGTGCCCTTGGCGCTGATCTGCTGATAACGGTATCCCGAAAAATCCAGCTGCTGGATCTTTCCGTCAAAATCGGCCTGCAGTTCTCTCAGACTGAAGCCCGAGCCCTTCACATTTCCGTTCAGCGCGATCAGTCCCAGTTTATCGCTGTTGACGAATTGGCCCAGGTTAAAACCGCCGGAAGATATTTTTCCCGAATAGGATGCCGGTCTGTCTTGAGGCAGTTTCATGTTCAGATCCGCGTACAGGCTGCCCAGACTGGTATTGATATTGCCAAATGCCACAAAGTCGGTGATGAATCCGGTGAAACTTCCTTTGAACCGGATATTGCCCAGTTTGGCCAGATTGGGTTGGGTCACTTTACGCAGAATGGGGAAGAGGGTGATCAGGTCACGGTAATTTGTTTGCAGGTCATTCGATTTGAAATCGATGAAGGTGGTCCGGATATCGGGAAGCCCCCGGAGTGAAATGTCGCCGTCCACAAATGTATTCCCACTCCTGATCTTTAACTTTCGGGCCGTCAGGTTATCCACCGTGCCCTTTCCTGATCCTTCAATGGTAAAGATCCTCTTCCAGGAACCGAGATTCGGAGCGAAAATGGCCAGGTCGTCGCTGTTGATGGTGGTGCTGCTGAGGTCGGTTTCCAGAACCACCTTATGCAGGAAATCATTCATGTCGCCGACAAAATCCTGGTAACGCATCGCGAAATAATGCCCGATCCTGCTCTTGTCCGTTTCAATGGACAGGTCGCTGAAAGCCATGATCTCGGGGGATACCCTGGCCAACGCGGTCATGCTGTTCACTTTAAGGCCGCTTCGTTCCTGTGCGGTCAGTTGCAGGTTGGTGGTGATGGTGTCGTTTTGTAACAGGACATTCTTGAAATTGCCGTTGATGGCGCTGAAAGCGATATGTTGCCCGTCGAACCGGTCGGTATAGGGAAGCCTGTTCGTCTCTTTATCATTATGGAAAGCGCCGTTCTTCAGGAAGATCTCTTTTGCGCTCATGGCCCAGCCGGCGGTGTTCCATTGCAATAAAGCTGTTGCCGGATCATCGGGGAGAGGGGTGGAGGTTACCGGCGCGGTAAAAGGGCTTTTGCCCGTATAGGTTGACAGGGAGAACACGGGCTCATTGATGTAGACTCGGTTGATCGCGATCTTCTTATTGACCAGGTCGATCTTATCGGCGTCCAGGTCGAGGTTCCTTACCCGGAAATTCATGTCCTGGCCCACCCACTCATCCCGGTGCATAAAAGTGACATTCTCCAGTTGCACCACCTTGAAATCCAGGTCAAGGTTACTTTGGCCCTTGGTGTTTTTTTTCGGACCAGAGAAATAATCCACGAGGAACTGGTAGTTCCATACCGAGTCGGTCCGGTTCATGTTGATCACGGCGTTGTTCAGTCCGATGTAATGCAGCGTGATCCTGTCCTTGAAAAAGAACCAGTCGGTGATGTTCACTTTGGCCATTCCGGCATATAAGAGGGTATCCTGCCGGTGATCTTCCACCAGCAGTCCTTTTATTTCCATCTTGTTGAACAGGCTGAAATCCACATGGTCGATGCTGATCCGGGTGTTCAGTTTTTTCGACAGATTGGCAGCGACTTTATGAGCGATCCAGTTCTGTACAAAGGGGATATGCAGGGACACCCAGGCCAGCACCAGGAGAAGGAGCAATACGAGGAATGTCCGCTTTAATATTTTAAAAAATCTGCGCAGGGTAGTATATTGACTGTAAAAGTAGTTATTCGGCCTTTACAGGCAAATTCGGTACCAAACTTTACCGATATTTTAATTCCGGTGAAAAGAGGCTCCGGGCCTCAGGTCATGAGTTTTTTTTCTTCAGGGACTGATTATAGGCATTTGAATCTCCCCTTGGGATGGAGAGGCTTACCCAATCCTTGTCTTTGATGATCCTGGCGATCGTGATGATCTGGCCCACATGATAGGGGTAATGGGCCAGCTGGCGGTTGATGGCGTCCACCACGGTCAGTTCTTCAGTACGGATGCGGATGATCCGGAAAAGGTCTTCTTCGCTTAGGCTTTGCAGTGTGTTCATCAGGCAATCCCATCCTTCGTTCCAGTATTTCTTCAGTTCTTCGGAACCTTGTTCCCGTTCTTCGAATTCCCGGTCGCGATTACGCCATTCCTTTTCCCCGTCGGTGCTCAGGAAATCGGTCCAGCGGCTGAGCATGTTGCCGGCCAGGTGCCGGATGATCACGGCGATGCTGTTGGAATCGGGACTGGGTTGAAAATGAAAGTCTTCTTCCCGCAGTTGCTGAAAGGTCTTATCACCTAATTCGCGGTAATAACCAAGTCTTTTGATGGAACTTTTCAAAAAATCACTCCCCATGCTCATGGTTGAATATGTAGATCAAATGATGGTGTGAATCATCACTGAGATTAACAGAGAGGGGATCCGGTTTTCGGATCTTTCAATTGCATGAGACCTCTCTGTGGATCTCTGTGAATTCTTTGTGGTTCTTAGTGAAATTACTTTATACCTTCCTTTTCATCAATAACCCTCTTTTCGGATCTTTCCATGTCCTGGGCTCTCTCTGTGGATCTCTGTGAATTCTTTGTGGTTCTCTGTGAAATAATATTTACACCATTCTTTATTTCAATAACCCTCCGCGGCGTCATCTCCCCGGTCATCACCCACCGCGATGATCTTTTTATTCCGGATGAGGATCAGTTCGGTCCTGCCGATGCCTCCTCTCAGCTTCAGTTTATATCCCATGTTCTCCAGCGCGGCGATCAATGCCCGGGGCATGGTCTTTTCCACATCAACGGTATCAGGTACCCATTGGTGATGGAACTTGGGTTGGTTCACGGCGCTGTCGGCGCCCAGTCCGAAGTCGATGACATTCACCAGGGTCTGAAAAACCGAAGTAGGGATCGTTGTTCCACCTGGAGTACCCGTCACCAGGAAGGGTAAATTGTCTTTTAACACGATGGTGGGGGTCATGCTGCTGAGCATCCTTTTTCCAGGGGCGATGGCATTCTTGTCGTTGCCGATCGCACCATACATATTGGGTACACCGGGCTTGATGCTGAAATCATCCATCTCATTGTTCAGAATGAATCCGGCGCCGGCGACCACGATCTTGCTGCCATACGAGTCGTTGAGGGTGGTGGTAACAGCGACCGCGTTGCCTTCCGCGTCGATGACGCTGAGGTGGGTGGTCTCTTCACTTTCCTTGATCTGGCCCGGTTGGGTATCCTTACTGTTCCCGGCCTGGCCGGGCAGGAAATCTTTCATCCGGCTTTGGAGATAGGCCTTGCTGACCAGGGTACTCACCGGTACTTTGACAAAGTCGGCATCGCCCAGGTATTCGCCACGGTCGGCAAAGGCCCTTCTTTCCACTTCGATCATCAGCTGAACGGATGCCGGAGAATGAAATCCCAGTGATCCGATATCACGGTCCTCGATCATGCCCAGCATCTGTTGAAGCAGGATCCCCCCGCTGCTGGGTAATGGCATCGTGATCACCCGGTGTCCGTGGTAATCAAAGACCAGGGCCTTTCTTTCCATCGCCTGGTAGTTCTTCAGGTCCTCTGCGCTGATCATGCCGTTACCCTTGCGCATGGCCGAAACGATAAAAGAGGCGGTAGCCCCTTCATAGAACCCGGCCTGTCCCTTGTCGCGGATGCGCTTCAAAGTAGCGGCCAGTTCTTTCTGTATCAGGATATCACCGATCTGCCAGGGGGTATCTTTTACGAACGCGCAGGGTTGTACATTCCGGCTGATGAATTCCTCCCGGTTTTCATTGAGTGCGGAGGCCATGGACGCGGTGATGGCAAAACCCTTGTCGGCCAGGTCGATGGCCGGCTGGATCAGTTTCTTGAAGGGTAATCTGGCATATTTAAGTGCGGCGAACAAGCCCGCTACGGTTCCGGGTACACCGGCGGCCAGGTGGGTTTGCAGCGATTCGTCGGCTTTCGCATTTCCGGCGGCATCGAGAAACATATTCCTGGATGCGTTACCGGGGGCTTTTTCCCGATAATCCAACGTGATATTCTCTCCGCTATTCAGGTGCGCCACCAGGAATCCGCCTCCACCGATATTGCCCGCCCCGGGATAAACAACGGCCAGGGCCAGTTGTGTGGCGATGGCGGCATCAATGGCGTTACCTCCTTTTTGGAGTATGGACAAGCCCACCTGGCTGGCCAGGGGATGGGCCGATACCACCGCGCCTTTGTAACATTCGGCCTTCTTATTGACTGAATAGGAATAGGGATTGATCTGTGCCGCTGTGACAACGGGCAGGAGAAGGGTGAAACCGGCCAGTACGATCAGTAGTGTGGACCGGCGACTCTTCGAGTTAAAGTGACTGAGCACATTCATCATAACTGAAATTCACGGGTTAAAATGGAAGGATGAAAGTACAATTTTATATCGCAGGATTAACGATACCTTTTGTCGAATTTGGCTATTTTCGTAAATTATATTCATTGCCATGAGAAAGATCGGTCTTGTTTTTTTATTGCTGTTTTGTACCGGGTCATTGATTGCACAATTGAAGAGCCCGGACGAGTTTTTAGGTTATTCACTGGGTAGCCGTTACACGGTTCACCACCGGATCGTGGAATATTTTCAACAGGCTGCAGCCGCCATGCCCCGGCAGGTGAAGCTGGAGAGATACGGGCAGACCTATGAAGGGCGCGAGCTCCTGATCGCTATTGTGGCATCCTCGGTTAACATGCAGCGGATCGAAGAGATCCGGAAGAACAACCTTCGTCTCACCGGTTTGCTAACGGATAAGCCCGCGGATCCTGCGGCTCCTGCCATTGTCTGGCTGAGTTATAATGTGCATGGCAATGAGCCCAGTTCATCGGAAGTGTCGATGAAGACGCTATATGCTTTACTGGATCCATCGAATGCGCAAGCCCCGGAATGGCTGAAGAATACGGTGGTGATCATCGATCCCTGTATCAATCCCGATGGCCGCGACCGGTATGTAAACTGGTTCAACCAGGTAGTGGGTAACCGCCCCGATGCCAACCCGGATGGCCGGGAGCACAGTGAACCCTGGCCCGGTGGCCGTTCCAACCATTATAATTTCGATCTCAACCGCGACTGGGCCTGGCAAACCCAGTTGGAATCCCGTCAGCGGATCAGGATATACAATAACTGGATGCCGCAGATCCATTGCGATTTTCACGAACAGTATCCCAACAGTCCTTATTATTTCGCCCCGGCCGCTGAACCCTTTCATGAAGTGATCACGCCCTGGCAGCGGGAATTCCAGACCACCATCGGGAAGAATCATGCCCGTTATTTCGACGCCAACGGATGGCTGTATTTCACCCGGGAATATTTCGATCTGTTTTATCCCGCTTACGGGGATACCTATCCAACCTATAGCGGCGCCATCGGGATGACCTATGAGCAGGCGGGTCATAATGTGGGCGGACTCACCTACCTGAAAAGCGACGGGGATACCCTGACGCTGAAAGACCGGATCGCCCATCATTTCACCACCAGTATGAGTACGGTCGAGATCACGTCCGCGAACGCCGCAAAGGTCATCTCGGGATTCAAACGTTTTTTTGATGATGCCCTCACCCGGGGCAGCGGGGAATACAGATCCTACGTGGTCACTTCAAATGACCCGGATAAACTCAATGCCTTGAAATCACTGCTGACCTCGAACGATATCCGTTTTGGTAATTATTTCCAGGCCGGCGCGAAGGGATACAACTACTTCACTGGTAAGGAAGAAAGCATCAGCCTGGAAACGCATTCGATCGTCATCAATAGTCTTCAGCCCAGGTCGGCACTGATACAGGTCCTGTTTGAGCCGCGTTCCAAACTGAGCGATTCCGCCACCTATGATATCACGGCCTGGAGCCTTCCTTACGCGTATGGTTTAAAATCCTATGCCGTGCGTTCTTCCCTGCCGGCTTCGGCAACGGTGGCCTTGCCAGTCAGCCCGACTACAACTGCCGGTTACGGATACCTGCTGAAATACCAGTCATTCAGCGACGCGGTTTTGCTGGCCAGGCTGCTCCAGAATGGATTTAAGGTGAGGTTCGCGGAAAGCGAATTCTCGCTGCAGAATAAAAACTATTCCCGGGGTACCCTGATCATCCTGCGATCGGGTAATGAAAGGATATTCGGTTCGTTACCCGGGTTACTCACGCAATACCATGCAAGCGCAGATGCGGTGGAATCAGGTTTCACCCAATCCGGTTTCGATTTCGGATCGGATAAAGTGCATCTGATCAGGAAGCCGAGAGTGGCCCTGCTCACGGGTAACAGTGTTTCTTCAACGGCTGCCGGAGAGGTCTGGCATCTATTTGACCAACTGCTGGATTTTCCGGTCACCCTGATCAACGCGGAAGAACTGGGTGGCGTGAACTGGAAGAATATCGATGTTCTCATCCTCCCGGACGGAAATTATAAGATGTTAACGGAGAAAGATGGCGCTTCCGATCTCAAGACCTGGGTCAGGCAGGGGGGAAGGATCATCGCGATGGAGAATGCGGCGGCGCAACTGGCCGCCGGGGAATGGGGCTTCAAACTGAAAAAAACAGAGGAGGACACCACCACAAAGAAACCCTATGTCAACCTGAGAAAATATGCCAGCAGGGAAAGGGATGGCATCGTCAATAATGTTCCGGGCGCCATCTATAAAATGGAACTGGATAACACCCATCCGCTGGCATTCGGATACCCCGATTTTTATTTCACGCTCAAGCAACAGGAGAATTTATATGAATTCATGAAAGACGGCTGGAATGTAGGCGTATTGAAAAAAGACGACCTCGTATCCGGTTTTGTCGGCAGCAAGGCACGTGATAGGATCAAGGACGGTACCGGTATCGGCGTGGTGAACCTGGGAAACGGTTCGGTCACATTCTTTGCGGATAACCCGGTGTTCAGGGCTTTTTGGGAGAACGGGAAACTGATGCTGTGTAATGCGGTTTTCCTGGTAGGACAATGATGATGGGAGGGATTATTGATTTCGGATTTTAGATTTTTGATTTCGGATTGCGGTTGGCAACATTTTAATCAGGAAAGTTAGAGTTATTAATATGAAGGACATAATGAATAAAATTTTCACCGTTTTCTTGACATTGTTTTTTTATGGCGTTTCAGATGCCCAGACGCCCCGGAGTTACACCTCTTCCGAAATATTGTTGCAGATCAAGAAACTGAATGTGCTGGGTTCGGTATTATACATCGCCGCGCATCCCGATGATGAGAACACCCGCTTATTGAGCTGGCTGGCCAATGAGAAACTGTATCGTACGGGCTATTTGAGCCTGACCCGGGGAGATGGCGGACAGAACCTCATTGGGGATGAACAGGGGGTGGATCTTGGGCTCATCCGAACGCAGGAACTCCTGTCTGCACGGCGGATTGACGGAGCAGAACAGTTCTTTTCCAGGGCCTTTGATTTCGGATTCAGTAAAAGTCCGGAAGAAGCCTTCCGCTTCTGGGGCCATGATAAGATCTTAAGCGACGTGGTCTGGGTGATCCGCAAATTCAAACCGGACGTGATCATCACCCGTTTTCCGACAACAGGTGAAGGGGGGCACGGACATCATACCGCTTCCGCCATCCTGGCCGAAGAAGCCTTTGAAGCTGCAGCGGACCCCACCAAATTCCCCGAGCAGTTGAAACTTGGGGTCAGCACCTGGCAGGCCAAGCGCCTGTTGTGGAACACGTTTAATTTCGGAGGGACCAATACGCAAAATGAAAATCAGTTCAAACTGGATTGCGGCGATTTCAATCCCATCCTCGGCAAAAGTTATGGAGAGATCGCCGCGGCAAGCCGGAGCCAGCATAAAAGCCAGGGCTTTGGCGTGCCGGCACAACGGGGTAGCATAACCGAATATTTCAGGACCATCAAAGGGGATAAGCCGGAGAACAGTTTGATGGATGGGGTGAATACCGGCTGGGACCGCCTCTTGTTTGGCGGACAACTGGTCAGCCGTCCCGTGAATGAGGACAATGTGCAGAGGCTGATCGATTCCATTTATAAGAACTTCAGTGTTGAACATCCGGAAAGATCATTGGAGCAATTGGTGAGACTCTATACCCGGATCGAGTCGGTCCCTGATCCGTACTGGAGGGAGCAGAAACTGGGCGAAGTGAAAAAGATCATGGAGAACAGCTGCGGACTTTTCATCGAAGCCACGGTCAACAAACCCTTTGCCGTTCCGGGCGACAGCCTGAGCATCAACATGGTGGTGAATCCCCGTTTAAGCAGCGATATCATCAACGCCGATGCGAAGCTGGACAATACCTATGTGATCTTCGACCAGTTGAAAAAGAATGTGAACGCCCAGAAGTCCTATACCATGCTGGTGCCTGCCGATACGAAGCCCACACAACCCTATTGGCTGGAACAACCCATGGACAAAGGAAGCTTCAATGTAAGCGACCAGCGCCTGATCGGGAAAGGGGAAAGCGACCCCTGGAGTATTGATTTCAGTATGATGATCCTCGATAAGGAATTCACTTTCACCAGGCCGGTTCGTTATAAATATACCGATCCGGTCAAGGGAGAATTATACCAGCCGTTGAATATCCTGCCTGTGGCCGAGATCAAACCGGAGCAGGACCTGTACCTGCTGACCAAAAGGGATTCTTTGCTGGCCCGGCTGCTGGTGATGCCAAACACCACATCAAAGAAGGCCTACCAGGTGACCGCAACGGTTCCGGATCTATCGGTGAAACCCGGAAAGACCAGGAAATTCGAACTCAATGAACTGAAAAAAGAGGAGACAAGGTACCTGCCACTGCAAGTGGGATATCCGAACCTGGATAAGGAACCCTTTACGATCAGCGCTTCTCTTGCAGATAAAATGAATCCCAGGATCAGTTCGGGCACTTACCGCAGAACGATCAGTTATGACCATATCCCTTCCATCGTTTACCAGGTTGCGGCCACGTCAAAGTCGGTTTACCTCGATCTGAAGACCGAAGGCGACCTGGTTGGATATATTCCCGGTGCGGGTGATAAGATACCCGAGGCCCTGCAACAAATGGGATACCGGGTGGTGGTCCTGAAAGAATCCGATCTCAACCCCGGTTACCTGAAGCAGTTCGATGCCATCGTGACCGGCGTCAGGGCATATAATATGCACGACTGGCTGAATAAGGCTTACGACGGGCTGATGCAATATGTTAAGGAGGGCGGGGTCTTGCTGGTGCAATACAATACCAATAATTCGATCGGTCCGGTCAGGGCGAAGATCTCTCCCTATCCGTTCAACATCAGCCGGAACCGGATCACCGATGAAGAGGCGAAGGTGAATTTTCTCCTGCCCGATCACCCGGCCCTGAACACCCCCAATAAGATCACGGAAAAGGATTTTGATGGATGGATACAGGAACGCAGTACCTACCATGCCGAAAAGATCGACAGCAATTACCAGCGCATCCTGAGTATGAAGGACCCCGGCGAAACGGAACAGGACGGAAGCCTGATCATCACCAATTACGGCAAGGGGAGGTTTATCTATTCGGGCCTTGTATTCTTTCGCGAACTGCCGGCAGGAGTGCCGGGGGCTTATCGTTTATTCGCGAACCTGATCGCGAATAATCGTAGTAAATATGTAAAATAGGAACTGGTATGGCTTTAATAAACAAAGTCGCCATGGCGGTTTATTTCTTTGCGTGAAAAATCATGAATAACGAACGTTCATACTGGAACCGATGGTACATCGCCGTTGCGCTGTTCCTTGTCGTGCAGATCATCCTGTTCTACCTCATCACCAAACATTATCAATGAGCCGTATAGACTGGATCATATTGATCTCCACACTCGGCTTGATCATCGTGTACGGCATCTATAAGAGCCGTACCACGAAGAACCTGGAAGGCTATTTCCTGAGTAACCGGAGCCTGCCGGGCTACCTGGTCCTGCTGAGCATCATGGGAACCCAGGCCAGCGCCATCACTTTCCTCACCGGTCCCGGACAGGCCTATAGCGACGGCATGCGGTTCGTGCAGTATTATTTCGGTCTGCCCCTGGCCATGATCGTGATATCCATCTTCTTTGTTCCGGTATTCAGCAAATTGAAAGTGTATACCGCCTATGAATTCCTGGAACACCGGTTCGACGCCAAGACCCGAACGCTGACCTCGGCCTTGTTCCTGCTTTCCCGCGGACTCAGTACCGGCATCAGCATCTTCGCTCCCTCATTGGTACTCAGTTCACTGATGGGCTGGAACATCTATTACACCAACCTGGTGATGGGCGGACTGCTCATCATCTACACCATGGGCGGTGGCGCCAAGGCGGTTGCTCATACCCAGAAACTGCAGATGATCATCGTATTCATCGCGCTGATGATCACCGGATACCTGGCGGTGAAACTCTTGCCGGAAAGCATCGGGTTTTCAGACGCGATGAGAACGGGTGCGGAGCAGGGGAAACTGAACATCATCAGTTCCGGGATGAAGAATGGTTCCTTCGACTGGAAAGACAAATACAATATCTGGAGCGGGTTGATCGGCGGATTCTTTCTCGCCCTTAGTTATTTCGGGACCGACCACAGCCAGGTGGGACGATACCTCACGGCTAAAAATGTGAAGGAGAGCCGGAAGGGACTCCTGATCAACGGCCTGGTGAAGATCCCTATGCAGTTCTTCATCCTCCTGATCGGTGTATTGATCTTCTCTTTTTACCAATACAACAAAGGGCCGGTCTATTTTGATGACGTAAGTCTGGCCGAAGCGAAGCAGACCGTAAAAAAGGATTCCCTGGAAATGCTCGAGAACCAGTATAAACTGGCCATGAGCCAGGGCGACCCTGCGTCAGCCAACCTGGTCAGGAAACAATTCAGGGAACTGATGGTAAGGGCCCTGCCCGACCAGAAGCCGAACGATACCAATTATATCTTCTTACGGTTTGTGAAAGACAACCTGCCCATCGGCCTGATCGGGCTGGTGTTCGCCATCATCTTCCTGGCGGCCTGGGGAAGCATCGCCGCCGCGCTGAATTCACTGGCTGCCTGTTCGGTAGTGGACTTTCATAAACGGTATTTTGTCAAGAAGGAGACCGAACTGCAGGATTTCCAGGTCTCACAATGGTACACGCTGGGTTGGGGGATCTTCTGTATCGTCATTTCCATGTTCGCCTACAATATCGGTAACAGCCTCATTGAAGCGGTTAACATCCTCGGATCCCTGTTCTACGGGGTCATCCTGGGGGTATTCGGGGTCGCTTTCTGGCTGAAGCGCATCCGGGGCAACGCGGTCTTCTTCGCCGCCCTGATATCCGAGGTGGCCGTATGTGTCATCTATTATCTCGATATCATCTCCTTCCTCTGGCTCAATGTGATCGGGGCTTTGCTGGTGATTGCACTGGCGGGCATCTTCCAACTAATTGTGAATAGACTTCGTTAGTCCATTATAGGGAACTTTTACTTGCATAACCGGTGGGACAGGCTGGTCAATCCTCTTCATCCTTTCTTCTGAATCCGATCCTGCGACGAGCTGTGACAGGGGGCTCCAATAATTTCTTCAGATATTGAAATACCAGGTTGATCTGTTCATCATGCATACCTATCTCTTTTTCTACTTTCGCCGCCGTCTGGTCTCCGACCAACGGCGAAAACGCATAGAATGACTAAGATTCACCGGCCGGTTTTTAAGATGCCCGAACCGATCAGTATGAAATTTTTACCCATTTTCCCGGAACCCAACAGGGGGTCACTGATCCCGTTGGTCGGAGACCATACGGGGGCATTGGTGATTCGATGAAGTTGTATAAAGGAAGATTAGATCACCGACGGCGGCGGCAAAACATAGGGCAAAGTTCGCCGGCCGCCCCAACTTGACGTCGCAATTTGCGACTTCAAGTTTTCATATTCATTACGGTTAAGTTGAAACATGAAATCTGCCGGGAATCGTTCCCGGTTCCGGCTCACCTGCTCATTCAATCTTTTTGTTTCAACTCCATAAAGCGCGGCAATATCATCCCTTAACTCAAAAAAATAAGGCGCAAAAATTAATTTGCGCCTTGATCATCAATATAATATAGACTTTATTTCAATTTTTTAAGTAGCTCCTCATTCATCTTCACATAATCATCGTTCTTAGCTTCTTTGGCCAGTTCAAGCGACTTGTTTGCACTGGCACGGGCACCTTCTTTATCCCCCATATCTTTCTGGATCCTGGCCTTATAAAGCCAGATCCAAAAGGCTTTTTCATTTTCTTCACAGGCCTTCGTGCAATACTCAAGGGCCTTGGGCAGGTTCTCCTCATATTCCTTATAGAATTGGGCGGCCTGCCAGTAAGGTTTCTTTTCCTTTTCCATCGCTGATGCGATCTGGGCCTTTATCTTTTCCCGGATCTGTGCCTTGATGGGGATGACGACAGCCGTTTTTGCCCACATGAGGTGTAATTCACAGCTTTCGGGTTTGATATCGGCGAATTGCATGGTAAAGTTCTCTAGTTTGTTCTTCATCTTGATGGGTTCTACCCTGAAACGGGCCACGTCCTCAGTTTCCTTGTACCCGTCGATGCCCCAGTTTTTTATCCCCTTGTTGATGATGACCTCCCAGGATTCCATGCCGGGGATGGTATAGATCACATAGGTTCCACTGTCGAGTTTTTTACCTCCTATTTCCAGGGCTTCGCTCAGCACGATTTTTGTAGCCCCATTGGCGCCGGTGCGCCAGAGTTTGTTATACGGTACCAGGTCGCCGAATATTCTGCGACCCTTGGCAGCAGGACGGGAGTAGGTGAGTTCAATGGTCCCAAGGCCGAAATCCTGTTTGATGGTCTGGGTTGGTGAAGGGGCGGGCATTTTGACCTGGGCGGATCCGGTCAGGCTAATGAACAAGAAGGCCAAAAAGGCGGGAATAAATTGCTTCATGATAAAAATTTTCAGCTAAGTTAGGGAAAAGAGGGAGAACAGGAATTCTTGTTGAACCGGGACCCGGTCAATACTGCACCTTCACTTTGGCCGAACCTTTTTTACCATTCTTCACTTTCCATTGCGGGCCCTGCTCTAAGAGTTTTTTCGCCAATTCATCACAGTTGCCGCAGTCGGATCTGTCGGCCTTGACATTGGTGATGCTGCCATCGGCCTTCACATCGAAAGTGATCCCGATCTCGCCATGCGTTCCTTTTTTCAATAGTTCATCCGGCAGTTCGATGTTATTGGCGATATAGGTATTGTATTTGTCCCATCCGTCGGCAGGTTCCACGTTGACCACCGAATCCCTGACCAGGGCTGGTGTTCTGAGTATGGCCCGAGGTGGCATTTTACTGGCTTTGGCCACTTTTTGTTTGGATACGATCTCCTCTTCAGACAGGATGATGCGGTTCGACTGATTGCTCCGCAATGTATAGGTGACCGGTTGATAACCTACAGAACGAACATCGATCGTCAGCAGGGTGTCGGCAGAGACCAGCCTGAAATTTCCCTTCACATCGGCATAGGTCCCGAAATTCTCACTCTTGATCGAGATATTGGAGAAGGGGAGTGGATTATTATCCGGTCCTACCACTGTAGCCGCGAATACCCGGTTGAGGTTTTGCCTTGTCTTCTGTTGTTCCTCCAGCTTGTCTTTCAGCTGGATCTCTGTTTCCTTGCGGGCCATGTTCTGCAGGTCGGCATTCTGCATGTTGCCCGAAGCCACCGCGTTGTTGTTTTGTACAGGTGCGGACGGCACTGCCGTTATCGGGGCGGATTGATTGACGGTACTGGTCTGTTCAACGCCCTGCAGCACCGAGCCGGGTTTTGAAACTGACAGGTTACCGGAAACATTTTCATCGGTATTGGTCCAGGCATTCGTTCTGCCATTTTGAACCGGCGCGTTGGCCAGATCCGACTTGATCTCTTGTTTTGCATCCGCTACCATGGCCGGTTCCTGGATACGGGAAACGGAATCCGGCCTGGACTCATTGGCGGGTCTCTCAGAAACTGACCTGACCTGGGCGATGGATTCTTCGGATTTCGCCATATTTCCCTGCCGGGTGAGCACATAGGTCAGCGCTGCGCCAGCCACGATGACGAAAATAGCGGCGGCCATCTTCATTCGCCTGAATCCGTTATTCCGCATCGGGACCACTTTGGCCATTTGGCCCGACGACCTTATTTGCTGGTGTAATGAAATAAGTTGGGGTTTCCAGCTTTCTAAGGGGACTTCCTGGAATCCTTCCATGGCTTCAGCCAGGAACGGATCGTCCAGGGCCGCTTTCTCCATGGCATGCATCTTTTCCGGGGAGAGTTTGCCTGCAAGATATTGGGCTATATCTTCCGCGGAATAGGGGATATATGGTCTGTTCTTATTCATGGGTCCCTGATAAAGTGTTTTTACTGCCATTTTCCATGCAGATCTTCAGGTTCCGTTTGCCGTTCTGTATATAACTCCTCACTTTATTCCATTCGAAGCCGGTTAATGCTGCAATTTCGTTATAACATTTGTTTTCCAGGTAAAACAGGGCGATGGTCTGCTTTTGCTCCTGGGGCAAAGTTTCCATACAAGCCTCCATTTGCCGGAAATGTTCCTCTTTTTCAAGGGCTTCATTCATCAGATGCTCATTTTGCCCGGATTGCATAAAAGCGGGTTGGAATTCAGTGGTTTTGATATTCCTGGGGCTTCTCAGCTGCATCAGGCAATGATTGCGGGTGAGTACGTGTAGCCAACCCTTGAAATATTCCACTTCGTGCTGCCTGAGCTTGGTGTTCAGTTCGCTGTAGATATCCATCACGGCATCCTTGCTCCTTTCCGCCTCCTTAAAGTATTTCAGGCAAACACCGAATACCAGGTCCATATAACGGGAATAGAGCCGGCTCAGGTACCGGCTGTCGCCGCTTTCCCTGAACGCGTCGGCCAGTTCCTTGTCGGATGCCGGATCGGGTGATATGTCCTTGATGAAATTCAATACAGTTCTGTCTGCCCGGTTTATTCAAAAAACACTTTGATCGTTTGATAGAAGAGGCGGTTGTTCATATACTGGCCCTGCTGCTGTTGCTTTTCCGAAAAGCCCTGTAATCCGAATAATCCGGCCGCATTGCCTTTGTTGATGGCGATCTCGAGATACCCGGCTGAATTGAACAGGGCCAGTTTCTCTCCTTCATTCACATCGGCATAGGTCTCGCTGATCTTTTCGATCACCTCATCCCGTTTGAATACGATCTTGAAACTGCGTCCTTTGCGCTGCTCTTCAAACTCCTCTTTGCTGATATTGACGATCACGTTCTCAAAGTTATCGATGAAAATGATCTGTCCTTCGATCCAGTCGTTGCCCAGCAGGGGCCTTAACGGATTTTTAACCCGGATGGACACTCCGGTATCCCCGACCTCGGCCAGTTTTTTCCCCCGGGCCAGTTCATTAAAGGCGCGGGTGAAGACCGAAACGCAATAGAGGGTGTTCTTCTGTTCGGATTTATCCAGGGGCAGCGAGACGATCTCCTGCGGGGCTTCTTCCAAGACCATCGTGATCAGGCCATTGTCGGCGCAACCGATATAATGCCCGTTATGTTTGGCCAGGAGCATGTAATCCGGTTTCTCGTCGAACAGATTCACCAGGATGAGGTGAAAACTCCCTTCGGGGAAATTGCGGATGGCATTGCGGCATACATAAGCGGCCTGAGGATAATTGAACGGGGATAACTGGTGGCTGATGTCGATGATGTGGAATGCTTCCTGTCCCAGCATTAACTGGCCTTTAATGGCGCCCACGAGGAAGTCGTGGTGTCCAATATCGGATGTAAGCGTTATGATCGGCACGGTTAAAATTAGTGATTTATTAGCAATGCGGGGAAAGCCAAAAGGGGTCTGATGATCTGGAGGGGGTGGAGGTCATGAGTGTTCCCTCAGCGAACCAGTTCTCCGTTTTTGAAATAGAATTTCCTCACGAGTTTATCGGCCCAGGCGGGGAAGAACTTATTCATGAACACGGTGCGTTTGCCGGTGAACGTAAGTACCAGTGTCCTTTTACGCTTTTCAATGGCCTTGAGGATATGTCCGGCGCATTCCATCGCGGTCATCATCTTGCCTTCATCCATAGGGCTCTCGCCCTGTTTATTGCCCTTGCTGTCCAGGGCCGCCAGCCGTATGTTGGACATGGTGAACCCGGGGCAAACCCACATTACGTTCACCCCACTGTCATATAATTCGGTCCTGAGGGATTCAAGCCAGCCGTTCACGGCGAATTTACTTGCCGAGTAACCGCTGCGGCCCGGTAGTCCGCGGTAACCCGCAATGGAAGAGATGCCTACGATGGTACCCCTGCGTTCGATGACGGAAGGCAGGGCCAGTTTGGTGCAATAGACCGTACCCATGAAATTGACCTCCATGACCTTTTTGATCACTTCCACTTCGGTATCCTTCAGCAGCCCGCGCATGGAAATGCCCGCGTTGTTGATGAGGATGTCGATCCCCCCGAACATGCTGATGGTGGATTCGATGAAATTCTTGCAGTCGTTGGGGTTGCTGACATCAGCCACCACCGTATGCAGGGCCTTGCCCGAATGGAGAACCTGCAGGTCGTAGAGTTTGTCCTGGTTCCGGCCGCAGGTGGCCACTTTGGCGCCCAGGGGGATCAGGGAATCGATCAGGGCCTTGCCGATGCCATCACTGCCGCCGGTGATCGCCACTACTTTATTGTGGAAGAAATTGTGCATAAGAAAAAGATAGGCAAAATTAACGCAGTTATCCTGCTGTTTGCAAACAAAATCAGGTTATATTCAATCAATTGGGGAAAAACTTTCGCTAAATAATTTGATGCAATGGCATTTTGCCTTATTTTTGCACTCCATTTTAAAAATGGACGGATGATTCGGTAGCTCAGTTGGTAGAGCAATACACTTTTAATGTATGGGTCCTGGGTTCGAGTCCCAGCCGGATCACAAAACAGAAGCCGGTTGATTTATCAGCCGGCTTTTTAAATGGCCATCAGACTGCAACCCCTGGCTTCGCTGTTATCGAGCCGGCCCAAAACCTCAAAACTTCCGTTCTCATACAATTTTCCCATATCATCCGTGGCAATGAATGCGCAACTGTAGATATTGGCCAGGTCAATGCAATTGATGGCGCCTGTCATCGGCTTTCCGGTCACCCCGGAAGCGGATCGGACCAGGAGGGGATCATCCTCATCACGGAGGCAGATCCTCATCCATCCGGGACAATGAAAGATGCCGTCTCCCTTGGAATAGGCTTGTGACAGCAGTTCGGTCATCCCATATTCCGAATGAATGAGACTCAGTCCCAACCGACCCTGAAGGATCCGGTGCACTTCCATCCGCGTCATTTCCTTTCGCCGGCCCTTCATACCACCGGTCTCCATCACGGTAGTGGTTCTTAAACGCATAGGATAGGCCTCGGCGAAATCGAGCAGGGCATAGGTGACGCCGATGAGGAGGGTGGGGATCTTCAGCAATTCATTATGCTGCAGCGTACGGTGCAGCTTTTCATGATCATGCAGGTAAAAGCCACTCAGTTCATGTCCGCTCTGTTTGATCAGTTCATCCACCATCATCACTAAAGAGGAATGCCCCCTTTCCAGGTAAGAGGGCAGAAGGCCCAGGATACATTTTTCTTCCACCGGCCCGTAGAAATGCCTGAAAGCGGTCTGGAAACTTTTCCGGTAGAGCGCCAGGTCGCGGATAAAGTGCTTGCTTCCGGTGCTTTGGGTGGTACCGCTGCTTTCAAAGACGGCCTCGGGTTCAAAGGAGGTCGTGGCCACGATATGTGATCTGAAAGCGGAAATGGGCAGGAAGGGGATCTTTTCAATTTGAGTGACCTGTCCGGGATCCGTATTCAATCCTTCGCAGAATTTGCGGTAGACCTCATTCTGGTCGTATTGAAAGCGGAACAGTTCCAGGCAGAGTGCATCAAAGCTCTCCGGTGAAGCAGCGAAAACCCTTTTCTCCAGGTCATTATTTTTAACAGGCGCTTTCAATGGCAATCATTAAATTTGAGCTACAAATTACGAAGATGCGTTACACTTTTTTCTTTTTCCTGCTGGCTTTCGGCTTTACGGCCTGTAAAAAAGACAAATACACCACGGCCCCGCAAATATCCTTCAAATCCTTCAACCCCGCTGAAGGAAGCAATTACAATACATTCGCCGACCAGCCTGTCATGGTGCTGGAGATCACCGATGCCGAAGGCGACCTGGGTGTTTCTGGTACCGAAGCCGCTAAAGTGTACATCAAGAATATGCTGACCGCCAAAGAAGATTCGATCGCTTTCCCCGACCTGGCGGCCGCTGCCAAATCCACCTTCAAGGCCCAGTTGGAAGTGGGACTGTTTACGGTCATGGGAGGCCGGAACCTGCCCACCAACCAGCGACCCTACTCGGATAACCTGCAGTTTGAAATATATGTGAAAGACCTGGCCAAGAATAAAAGCAATGTCATACTCACCGACAAACCCTTCATCTATTATACCTTGCCCTGATGAAGTGGCTGCAATTCATCCTGTCCCACTCCATTTTTATTTCTTTATGCGCCGTTGCCCTGTGCTGGCAGACGAACCTGTTGCTGCAACTGCCGGATGATCCCTTTCTCTTCGGTTTCATATTCTGCTCTACACTCTGCAGTTATAATCTTTATTGGTTACTCAGCAAGTTTTTTTTCCGGACGGGTAACATCTCATTATGGGGTTTCATTCGCCGCGAATTCATCCAGTTCATGGTCTTTGCCAGTGCAGCCGCAGGCACGTTGTATTTTTATATTTACAATTCATTAGAGCCGGTGATCGTTCTGCCGGCTGTCATTCTGACCCTGCTCTATGCCTTGCCACTGATTCCATCCGGGATCAATCGGTTCACCAAAAAGCTGGGGGTGTTGAAGACCATCCTGTTGGCCTTTACCTGGACCTATGTGACGGTGTGGATCCCGATCCGTTTTTCAGAAACGGTCATGCCCGAGGCAGGCTGGTTCATCCTGACCCGCCGCTTCGGGTTCATGCTGATGCTCTGTATCATCTTCGACAGCCGGGACATCGCCATCGACAAGATACGCGGACTGCGCAGCCTGGCCACCGAACTGACGCCCCGAACCCTTCGGTGGCTCATTTTCATCATCTTCATCATTTTATTCGGAACGAATTTCACCTTTCCGTATTTCGGTATGGGCATCCGGCCGGTCATGGCCTTGCAGGTCTCCACGGTCGCACTCCTGCTCGTTTATTTTCTCTCCACGAAGAAACAGGGATATTTCTTTTATTATTTTTTTGTGGATGGACTGATGTTATTTTCCGCACTGGTCACTTACATAGCCGGTAAATAGCTAATTTTGTGTCCTCAAATGAACCTTATGGCAAAATCCGCAAAATCAAAGCACCTGCTCACCAGCGAATCCTACGAATTCCTTAAGAATTATATCAACAATCCTTCTCCCGTCGGTTTTGAGACCAGCGGTCAGAAGCTCTGGCTCGATTACATCAAACCCTATACCGATACTTTTTTCACCGACCCCTATGGATCCGCCGTTGGGGTGATCAATCCCAATGCCGCCTTCAAAGTGGTCATCGAGGCGCATGCCGATGAGATCAGCTGGTTTGTCAATTATATCTCTCCGGAGGGATTCATCTACCTGAAACGCAACGGGGGCGTTGATCACCAGATCGCTCCTTCCATGCGGGTTCTGGTGCACGGAAAGAAAGGCCCGGTCAAGGCCGTATTCGGCTGGCCCGCCATACATACCCGGTTGAACAATGCCGATAGCAAGGAACCCCAGCCCAAAGTGGATAACCTTTGCCTGGACTGCGGCGCCCGGACCAAGAAAGAAGTGGAATCACTGGGTATCCATATCGGCGCCGTGGTCACCTATGCGGATGGCTTTGAAGAACTGGCCTATGGCAATTTCATCGGTCGGGCTTTTGATAACCGCGTGGGCGGATTCATGATCGCGGAAGTGGCGAGGCTGCTCAAACAGAATAAGAAGAAACTGCCCTTCGGATTATATGTGGTGAACGCGGTGCAGGAAGAGATCGGATTACGTGGCGCTGAAATGATCGCCCGCCGGATCAAACCGGATGTGGCTATCATCACCGATGTGACGCACGATACGTCCACGCCGATGATCAGCAAGATCATCCAGGGCGATACCGTTTGTGGCAAGGGCCCTTCACTCACCTATGGCCCTGCAGTGCATAATAAACTGCTCGACCTGGTACAGAAAGTCGCATCCAAAAACAAGATCCCGGTTCAATTGCATGCGGTCAGTCGGAGTACCGGCACCGATACGGATTCCTTTGCCTATTCACACGAAGGATGTCCCTCGGTACTGATCTCCATCCCCCTGCGTTACATGCATACCACGGTGGAGATGCTGCATAAAGATGATATTGAGGAAACGGTGAAACTGATGTATCATACTTTACTGGAGATCACGCCGAAGACGAACCTGAGTTATTTTTAAAGCATGGGAAAACGTTTCAAACGTTTAAATGGTTTAAGGCGTTTAAGTCGTTAGGGATACATGATAACGCGGATATCCCACCCATATTCGAGCACTCAACCTTTTAAACGCCTTAAACGACTTCAACGTCTCAAACGTCTTAAACGCCTCAAACGACTCAAATGTTGGAAGACAAATTCATCCGGTACACCAAGCTCTACATCATCATCTTCCTGATGTTCCTGCTGGTGCCTGCATTGATCGGATTGATATTTGGATTGTTCTACGGATTTTCAAAACTGGTCCATTACAGCCGTACGGATTACCTCATTGAACTTCTCATCATTACGATGCCTTCAGCGGTTTTCTCAACGGCCTATATCATTTTCTATAAACGGACGGCCAACCACCCGGTTCAGGCCGTGAAATGGATTTCCAGGTTTTTATTCGCCGGGGCCCTGTGTATTTGCGGCCTTATCCTGGTTACGGATATCATCCGTTTCTACACGCTGGCAAAACAGGAAATCAGCGATTACCGCAGCTTCAGCATCGCCTTCATGGCCGGTAATGTCGGACTTCTTTTTTTGATCGCCATCATCCAGGCCTTTACCACCCAAAAGGAGACTGATTGGATCGATCGGCGCCGGCAGCAGGAAGGAGCGGAATAAAAAGATCCCCCTTCAATGCGAAGAGGGATCCATGAATTTAAAGTGATCTTCCGGGCGAATTACACCAGTGCGATCTCCAGCACCTGCTGCATATTCTTCACATAATGGAATTTGATGCCCCGGATGAATTCGCTGTTGATCTCATGCACGTCTTTTTCATTCTGCCAGCACATGATGATCTCCTTGAGCCCGGCCCGCTTGGCCGCCAGTACTTTTTCCTTGATGCCGCCAACCGGTAAGACCTGTCCGCGTAAGGTGATCTCACCCGTCATGGCCAGGAAGGGTTTCACTTTCCGCCCGGTGAACGCGCTCGCCAATGCGGTGAGCATGGTGATGCCTGCACTGGGCCCATCTTTTGGAACGGCCCCTTCGGGTACGTGTATGTGAATGTCTTTCTGATTGAAGACGGCGGGATCCAGGTTCACTTTACGGCAATTGGCCTCCAGGTAGGTGAGGGCCGTGCTGGCGCTTTCCTTCATGACATTGCCGAGGTTGCCGGTCATCTTCAGTTCGCCCTTTCCTTCGCTCAATTGTGTTTCAATGAAGAGGATATCTCCTCCCACATAGGTCCAGGCCAGTCCGACCGCGACACCCGGCATATTGGCGATCTTATAGAGGTCATTGCTGTAACGGGGTTTACCCAATATCTTCTCAATATCTTTCGCGGTGATGGTGGGTTTCAGTTTCCCTTTCACCACGAGTTCCTTGGCCTGGTAACGCATGATGCCGGCGAGCATACGGTCCAGTTCACGAACCCCGCTCTCCCGGGTATAATCCTGGATCACTTTTTCCAGCACGGTATCGCTGATCTTGAACGGACTGATCTTTTCCTTTGCCGATGGGCCGAGCCCATGCATCTCCTTTTGCTTGGGGATGAGGTGCCTTTTGGCGATCTCGATCTTTTCCTCTACGGCATAACCGCTGAGGTCGATGATCTCCAAACGGTCTCGCAACGCGGGTTGTATGCTGCCCAGGTTATTGGCCGTGGCGATGAAAAGGATGCGGCTGAGGTCATATTCCAGTTCAAGGTAATTGTCGTAGAAACTGTTGTTCTGTTCGGGATCCAGCACTTCCAGCAAGGCCGATGAAGGATCACCCCGGTGATCGCTGCCCACTTTATCGATCTCATCCAGGATCATAACGGGATTGCTTGATTTCACTTTACGGATCGATTGTAATATCCTGCCGGGCATGGCGCCGATATAGGTCTTGCGGTGTCCGCGGATCTCGCTCTCATCATGCAAGCCGCCCAGGCTCACCCGTACATATTTCCGGTTGATGGCTGCGGCGATACTTTTGCCGAGGCTGGTCTTGCCAATGCCTGGAGGCCCGATGAAGCAGAGTATCGGCGATTTCATATCGCCTTTGAGTTTCAGGACCGCCAGGTATTCAAGGATCCTTTCCTTGATCAGCTTCATGCCGTAATGATCGTTATCGAGGATCTTCCGGGCTTTCTTCAGGTCATAGGAATCTTCCGTATAATCTTCCCAGGGCAGGTCCAGCATCAGGTCGAGGTGATTGTACACCACGGAATAATCCGGAGTGGAAGGATGCATGCGTTCCAGCTTTTCCACGCCTTTCGTGAACATTTCCTTCGCCGCTGCGCTCCATTTCTTTGTCTCCGCCTTTTTCTGCATTTCCTTTACTTCCGCCACATTGTCCCCACCCAGTTCATCCTTGATGGCTTTCATCTGTTGCTGGAGGAAATATTCCCTTTGCTGTTTGTCCAGTTCAGCACGGGTCTTATTGGTCACTTTATTCTTCAGTTCGGCGTATTGCAATTCGGTCTGCATCAGGTTCATCAGCAATTCAGCCCGGGCCTTGATATTGGAGATATTGAGCAGGCTCTGCTTTTCCTTGATATCCGCATTGAGGTTGCTGCTCACAAAATGGATGAGGAAGGAAGGGTTCTCGATATTCTTGAGGATGATGGCCGCTTCGCTGGGCAGGTTGGGAGAGAGGTTGACGATCTGGCCGGCCAGGTCCTTGATACTGCTCACCATCGCGTTGAAATCGGGATCGTCTTTACTGAGGGTCTCCGTGAGCAGTTTGATCCGGGCTTTGAAATAAGGTTCATCCGAACTGATCTCTTCGATCTTGCAACGTTTACGTCCCTGGATGATGATGGTGGTGCCTCCATCGGGCATTTTGATGAGTTTCGCGATCTTGGCCACGGTGCCGATCTCTTCCAGGTCGCTGACGGTTGGTTCTTCCACCGTACTGTCTTTTTGCGCTACCACGGCGATCAATTTGTCAGCCTTATAAGCGTCGTTTACGGCTTTAATGCCTTTATCCCGACTGACGGTGATCGGTATCACAACACCCGGGAACAGCACGGTGTTCCGCAGCGGCAACAAGGGTAATTCCTCTGGAATCGTCTCCAGGTCGTCACTTCCGTCATCTCCCTCATTCAGGGGTATGATGGGCATGAACTCCATTTCCTCATCCGGTCCCTGCAAATAAAATTTCTTATCCATAATAATCTCAATATAAAGTCAATTTGTCAATAGGGCACTATGAAACCCAGTTTTTTATGTAGAAGGTTAATAGGTCAATATTGATGCCAGTTTAGTTGATAGTTGATAGTTGATAGTTTATAGTTCATAGTTGATTCCGCCGCCGCCTGGTGTTCCCGAAAGCATCGGGACAGGTATCACCAGCGGCATGGCTGGAGGTTAGCTGTTAGCTAAGAATAGCGTCTTTTGAGATGGTGCATTTAACTAATAGCAAATGGTTAAAAGCTAACGGCTACTTTCCTTTCCTTAAATTTGCCGTTCATGGACATCAGGTGTACCGATACGGAACTGGCTATTTTACGAAAGATCGCAGACGCGGCTGCGGAGCTGTCTGTTCCCTGTTACCTGATCGGAGGTTTTGTCAGGGATAAACTGCTGGAACGTGAGACCAAGGATATTGATATTGTATGTGTAGGTGACGGGATCAAACTGGCTGAAAAGGTCTCCGGCTATTTCAGTCCGGCGCCTGAAGTGCATTTCTTTAAGAATTTCGGGACTGCCCAGATCAAAACGGAATCCTTTGAGATCGAATTCGTGGGCGCCCGAAAAGAAAGTTACCGGTCCGACAGCCGTAAGCCCGCTGTTGAGGACGGCAGCCTGGAAGATGACCAGAACCGGCGCGATTTTACCATCAATGCCCTGGCCATCAGTCTTAATGCCGCTGATTACGGCACCCTGATCGATCCGTTCCATGGACTCCGGGACCTGGCGGATAAAAGGCTGAAAACACCCCTGGATCCGGCACAGACCTATAGTGATGATCCTTTGCGCATGATGCGGGCCATCCGTTTTGCCGCGCAATTGGGCTTTACCATCGAGGAGCGGTCTTTTCAGGCGATCGGGGAAAATGCGAAACGCATCTCCATTGTCAGCGGGGAGCGCATCGCCGATGAACTCAATAAGATCCTGCTTTGCAGAAAGCCTTCGGTCGGTTTTGATCTCCTGTATAAAAGTGGTCTGCTGAAACTCATCTTTCCCCAAATGGTTGACCTGGCCGGCGCGGAATACATCGATGGGCACGGGCATAAGGATAATTTCTATCACACGTTGCAGGTGGTGGACAATATCTCCGCCAAGACGGATGATCTCTGGCTGAGGTGGGCGGCCGTCTTGCATGATATCGCCAAACCGGCCACCAAGAAATTTGAAGAAGGGCATGGCTGGACCTTCCATGGCCATGAAGTAGTGGGCGGACGGATGGTACCCAGGATCTTCACCAAACTCAAATTGCCGCAGAATGAGAAGATGCGCTTTGTTCGTAAAATGGTGGAACTGCACCTGCGGCCGATCAGTCTGACGAGGGAAAATATAACGGACAGCGCCATACGCAGATTATTGTTCGATGCCGGGGAGGATTTCGATGCCCTGATGACCCTTTGTGAGGCAGATATCACCTCCAAGAACAAACAAAAAGTGAAACGTTTCCTGGAGAATTTCGAAATGGTTCGTCGCCGGTGTGAGGAAGTGGAGGAAAAGGACCATCTCCGCAACTGGCAACCACCCATTACCGGTGAGCTGATCATGGAAACCTTTGGTCTTCAACCCAGCCGGGCCGTTGGGGACATCAAGAATGCCATACGGGAAGCCATACTGGACGGCGTGATACCCAATGAGTATGATGCGGCCCATGCGTTCATGATGGAGAAGGCGAAGGCAATGGGGTTGAAGGTTGAAGGTTGAAGGTTTGCCGCCGCGTGGTGTACTGAGCAATGACGAAGTATCACCAGCGGCATTAGGATAAAGGTTGGAGGTTTGAGGTTAAGGGTTTGAGCATGAGGTAAAGAATTTTAAATTCTTAATTCTTAATTCTTAATTTTGTGACATGGCTATTTTACGGTTCAGGATATATTGGGAAGATGATGACAGTGTTTACCGCGACATCGCGATCCGTCATTCCCAGAACTTTCTCGATCTGCATTCGGCCATCCTGAAAGCCTTTGAGTTCGACAACAAGCACAAAGCCACTTTTTACCGCAGTAACGACAACTGGCTGCGCGGCCGGGAGATCTCCCTCGAAAAATACGACAAAGTGTACAAGGCCGACCCCTTGCTCATGCACGAGACCGCCATCAGCACCGAGATCAGCAATCCCAACCAGAAATTCATCTATGAATACGATTTCAACAAGATGTGGCATTTCATGGTGGAACTGATCCATGTGGATAAGGAGGAAAACAAGAAACTGACTTACCCGGCCTGTGTCCGAACCGAGGGGATCGCTCCTTCTCAATATGGCACCAAGGGCCTGGTAGACAGCCGCCTGGCTGAAATGGAAGAAAAATACGACCTGCAACCCGATGCCATGGCCGAAGGTTTTGGTGAAGAAGGTGAAGAAGAAGAAGCCGGGGCCGAGGAGGAAGAAGCAACCGGTAATGAAGAGAATGACGGGTTTTAATAAGGGATAATATTTTAGATCCTGCCCGGTTTCATCATCTGATCCTCTCTTCAATGGATTTCCCTCTCATATAAAAGTATAGCGGCATGAGCACTATTCATTGATCCATTATCCATTATCCATTTTTCATTTTTCATTAATAAGGGTTCTTCACAAACTCGAAATCATCTTGAAAAAAACAGCCCTCTTCATCGTTGGTCCCACCGCCGTTGGAAAAACAGCCCAGGCCATCCGGGTAGCCGAACTGTTCAATACCGAGATCATCTCCGCCGACAGCCGCCAGTGTTTCCGTGAGCTCCATATCGGTGTCGCCAAACCTTCCCCGGAACAACTGAAACAGGTCAGGCATCATTTCATCAATTCGCATTCGATACACGATGAAGTGAATACGGCCGTATACGAGCAATACGCGCTGGAAAAACTCAAGACAGTTTTTTCCTCCCGGGACATCGCCGTTGTGACCGGCGGCACCGGGCTCTATGTGAAGACCCTTTGCCAGGGCATTGATGAAGTGCCCGTGGTGGATCCTTCCATCCGGCAAAGGATCACCGAAACCTATGAATGGGAGGGATTGAACTGGCTGCAACGGGAAGTGGAGCGGTTAGACCCTCTGTACTTTTCCAGGGGTGAGATACAGAATCCACAGCGGCTGATGCGGGCGCTGGAAGTGAAACTGTCCACCGGAAGATCGATCATCGAATTTCATACGCAACCCAAAAAGAAACGTGATTTCGATATCATCACCATCGGGCTTGAACTGCCCCGCGAACAACTCAATAAACAGATCAACAGGCGGGTGGATGATATGATGAGACAAGGGTTATTGGCAGAAGTGAAAAAACTGGAGGCTTTTAAAAAGCTCAATGCCCTGCAAACCGTGGGTTACCGCGAACTCTTCGGTCACCTGGCCGGCGACCTGTCATTGGATGAAGCCGTTGAGATCATCAAGATCAATACCCGGCAATATGCCAAGCGGCAGATGACCTGGTTCAAAAAGGATGAGGCGGTAAATTGGGTGGCGCCGGATCTTGATGCCATCAAGGAAGTTCTGCAAAATTATGATCTCACTTAAATGGTAGAATATCCCACAAAGGCACAAAGAATTTAATCCGGTTGCCGTCATTGCGAGGAGGTATCCCGATAGCTATCGGGAAAGCAATCCCCCAAATACGGTGAATAATGACGCCGGTGAAATAAGGATCCCAGAATATTTATTATGGAATAATTGTGCTCAGTAAAGCCTTCGGCTTGGATGCCTGTGGCCAAAATTTCCCACAAAGGCACCAAGTAAAGAGTAAGCCAACTCTTGACTTCTTTGTGCCTTTGTGGGATATTAAAATGTCTCAGTTATTCTTGATCAAAACTTGATCCCCACCGTTGCCACGATATTCCCCTTCTGTTGTTTCACCGTTGCGTAAGTATTGGCCCTGTCTTCCAAACGATAGGGCACATGGGTATCCTTGCTGACCATATGAACATACGTAAGGTCAATGAAAAAGCCTTTGTTGCGGTAACCCAGTCCGCCGCTGAGTAAGATCCGGCTGGCTTTCAAGGCAGCGTCCTTGTATGGATTGCCATAATAAGCGAATCCCAGGCGGCCCATGATGACATTGAATTTGAGCTCTCCGCCCAACCTGAAATTGAAATTGCCCTTGTAATTGCTTTTAATGGTATTGTTGAGGGCCTTGTAATAGACCTTATCACTTTCCGTCGCGTTATCATCGGTGTTCACGAATTTGGAACCGCGGTGGTGTACATATTCTACATCCGCCGTAATGAAGGCCCTTTGCTTCTTAACGTCTGCGATCTCCCGGAAGACATATGATGCGCTCAGCAGCACTTTGAATGGCGAACGCTGGTCGTATTCCACTTTTCCGGGCTGGTTGTTGGTGAAGGTATTGGAGGAGGTGCTGAAACCATTGACGGGATTTTCCAATTGAGTGGATAAGGTCG
Source organism: Chitinophagaceae bacterium (assembly GCA_016721725.1). GTDB lineage: Bacteria > Bacteroidota > Bacteroidia > Chitinophagales > Chitinophagaceae > Ferruginibacter. The sequence goes on from JADKHN010000004.1 coordinate 65,673, forward strand.
TACTGCGTTTATCGGTAAAACTGAAATAGGTAGGGGTCTGTACCGACAATCCCAGCCGGATATAATCCCTCGGACGGTAGATGACGCCGAGCCTTCCATTCAATCCCATGCCCGTCGTGCTGAAATCATCGGTATAATCAAACCGGTTGAAATGATTGCCGGTATTGGAGGAAGTGTCATATTCGCTGAAACGGGTCACACTGTTGAATTGGACCAGCGGCAGGCCAATGCTTAAGCCGATATACCATTTGTCATTGGAATTATGCGCCAGGCCCAGGGCCAGTTCACTGATGGCGCCTTTTGTCTTCTGGTCCATCTCCTGCATCAGCGCCTGCCCGGCATCCAGGATGTATTCGGGCGCTCCCTTCACCTGGTAGACCCCGTTGACTTTCACCGTATCGATCAGGTAAGTGTACAAGGCGGGAGCCGAAGTATAGGGCAGGGGCGAGTTTCCGTTCAGCACATCATCAATGCTGTATCCGCTCTTGGCGAATTCCTCAGCGAATTGTTCACTGAAGGAGCTGAAATTATTCAATCCCCGGTATTGGGTATGGCTGTTGAAATTGGCGGTTTGTGTAAAGGCCAGGCTGATGGCGGCGCTCTTGTTGGGGTTGTTCCTTTGTGCAAATCCCAATATCATGCCACTGCTTCCGAACAGGAAATTATTGTTCTTGTTTTCCGTGTTCCTGTCGCGGTAACTGGCTTTGTTGTTCTGCATGAAGAAGCCCGGGGTAAAGACAAATTCATTCGTTTTATAAAATCCAAGTCCTGCTGGGTTGACAAAAGTCGCATTGATATCACCTCCCAGGGAGCCCATGGCGCCCCCGATGGCGAGGTTGCGGGCCGTTCCGTTCTGCGGATAAAAGGAGTACCGGATGGCGTCTTCAGGTACCTGGGCATATAAGGAAGCTGAAATGAGTAAGCAAGCGCTGAGTATGATTCTTTTCATGGCATAAGGGTTTTGAACTCCTTTTCAGGGAATTGATTTGAATGGTTCAGTAGATCCGTCATCCTCTTTTCGGACGGGTGACCGTACCCGAACTGTTGCTGCCGGATGAATTGCTGTTGTTGTTTGAACTGCCCGAAGAAGGCGAATAGGTCCTCGTATTGTTCGAGGATGAATTGGAAGACCGGCTGGGGTCGAGGTTCTCGCGACGGGTGGAACTGTTATTGCTGTTGTTATAACGGGAGGAAGGCTGAACCCAGTTGATCCCGCTGCCCGATTTAGGGTCTGAAGCGGCCACGTTGCGGTAACTCCGGTAGGAGTTCAGGTTCACTTTGCGCGGCGTGCTGTTCACCGGGATGATCGACGCCATATAGACCGGCCAGGTATGATAAACGGGATTATAGTAATAGCCGTAATTGGTGCATTTGCAGTTGCAATAATGGTAAGGACTGTTCCGGTAATCATAATCCTCATTGAAATCCCTCCAGCGCCTGTCGCGGATACCCATGGTGATCGTATAGTCATCGCGGTATTCGTCCCGGGGTTCCGTTCGGTCCCTGCTCTGCGATTCATCCGTGTACTTTACAGGCGAATAATACACATCATCGGGAGTCTGGCCGTTCTTATAGGAGGTGGAACAACTGCTGATAAGTCCTGCGGTTAAGGCGATGAGTATAATTTTAGGATTCATGTTGGTTTATTTAGAACAGGTTAATAATGAAGTTACTATTTTTGCGGTATCGGGGAGGTAAGGAATTCAGCACAAATCATTTGCCAGAAGACCATTAAGTTTAAGAGGCCGGTGTTAAAGAACTGCTAAATCAATTTTCCGGTACAATAAGCTGAATGACAATTTACGGTACAAGGGTGCGATCCCGATTGTTACGCTCAGTCCTTATCCGGGACAGGCGCCACTGAATTTGATGATTGCACTTCAGCCGGGTACATAAAAACACAAACATGAGCAAAGCGTTAACGACAAGAGCAGAAGACTATTCACAATGGTATAACGACCTCGTCATCAAAGGCGGCCTGGCCGATTATTCGGCCGTCAGGGGCTGTATGGTGATCAAACCCTATGGCTTCGCCTTATGGGAGAATATGCGGGACCAGCTGGACAAGATGTTCAAGGATACCGGGCATGTGAATGCCTATTTTCCCCTATTTGTTCCCAAGAGCCTGTTTGAGGCGGAAGAGAAGAATGCGGAAGGATTCGCGAAGGAATGTGCCATCGTCACGCATTACCGGTTAAAGGCCGATCCCGATCATAAGGGTAAACTGATGGTGGACCCGGAAGCCAAGCTGGAGGAGGAACTGATCGTCCGCCCAACCAGCGAAGCCATCATCTGGAATACCTATAAGGGATGGATCCAGTCTTACCGCGACCTCCCCATCCTCATTAACCAATGGGCCAATGTGGTCCGCTGGGAGATGCGTACCCGCCTTTTCCTGCGCACCGCTGAATTCCTTTGGCAGGAAGGGCATACCGCCCATGCCACCCGGGAGGAAGCCATCATCGAGACGGAGAAGATGCTGGATGTTTACGCCGAATTCGTGGAGGAATATATGGCGGTACCGGTGATCAAAGGGATCAAGACAGCCAATGAACGTTTCGCCGGCGCCGAAGAAACCTATTGTATTGAAGCCATGATGCAGGATGGTAAAGCCCTGCAGGCAGGAACCTCCCATTTCCTGGGACAGAACTTCGCGAAGGCATTCGATGTGAAATTCAGCGATAAGAACAATACGCTGGATTATGTCTGGGCCACATCCTGGGGCGTTTCCACCCGGCTGATCGGTGCGCTGATCATGGCGCACAGCGACGACCAGGGATTGATCATGCCGCCCCGCATCGCGCCGGTCCAGGTGGTGATCGTTCCGGTATATAAGGGCGATGACAGTAAGCCGGTGATCGATGAAAAAGCGAATGCTTTGGCCAAAGAACTCAAAGCGCTCGGCATCCGGGTGAAATTCGACGATTCCGACAACAGCCGCCCGGGTTGGAAATTCGCAGAATATGAACTGAAGGGGGTGCCCGTCCGCATCGCGATGGGATTGAGGGATATTGATAATAACGTGGTGGAACTGGCGCGGCGTGATACCAAGGATAAGCAAACCGTGAGTATGGAGGGGTTGCCCGCCTATGTTTCAGGCCTGTTGGAAGAAATTCAACTCAATATATACAACCGGGCCAAGGCATTCCAGACCGAACACATCAATACCGCGGATACCTGGGAAGATTTCATCAAGGTCCTGGATGAGAAGGGTGGATTCGTGTCGGCTCATTGGGACGGCACTGCGGAGACCGAAGAGGCCATCAAGGAAAAGACCAAGGCCACCATCCGTTGCATCCCGCTCAATAATGTGCCCGAGGCTGGACAGTGTATCCTGACGGGCAAACCCAGTACGCAAAGGGTCTTGTTCGCGAGGGCTTATTGACCTGAAAAATAAGTTGCCATGCAACCATCGGAAAATCTACTGAACACAGATCTGCAGGTGGATGCAGAAGTACAACAACACCTGTCTGATGCCGCCAAATGGGCCCGGTTCATCGCGATCGTCGGTTTTGTCCTTTGCGGGATCCTGGTCCTGGCTGAACTGATCACTGTTTTCGATACCGATTTCAGCGTGGGCAGGCGAAGCAATTACGATACCCGCAAGACACAGGAGATCAGCCCGGTCTTCTCCCTGGTGATCTTATTCGTTTTCACTCTCCTCTGGTTCTTTGTTTCTCTGTACACCTACCGCTTCGCCGTCAAGATGCGATCAGCCATTGCCAATACCGACCAGTTCTCGTTTACCGATTCTATGCATAACCTGGCCAGGACCTACCGTTTCCTGGGGATCGTCACGATCGTTTACCTGGCGCTTATTGTATTGGGAGTGATCGCCGGTGTTTTTTCCACGGTTATGAAATGATCCTGGACCATAGGGCAGCGCAGCTGTAAGAAAGACGCTCTCTCACCATGAGCGATCGGATATCCCTCCTTGGGCATAATGCGAAAACAGTCAGGGTCTTTACTCGCGTGTAGCGAGGTAATTATAATCTTCCAGTAGTTTTTGCAGGAACTGGTAGGGATGCATATCGCTGCTGATCTTCAGCACTTCAGCCACTTTTTCCGTTACCCGCTGACACATGTCGTAATTATTTCTCTTCTCCGCTTCGGTAATCACGGTCTTGATGGTATTGATATCCCGGTCGCTCAGGCGCATCACATCGGGGAACATCACTTTATAATCGGGATTGTTCACTTCCATGAAGACCGTATCGGCCACGGTGAGTTTTGAACGGGTGTTCACTACGACGGTTCCGGCCGCCAGGTCGCCCAGGCGCTGGTTCCTGGGTGTCACGGCGATGATGATGATGACAGCGATCCCGAACATGCCGGTCATGATGATATACACCATCACCATGCCTTCAGAGAACAGGATATAGCCAAAGAGGAAGGGCCACTCGAAGAATTTGGTGATCCATCTCAGGATATATTGTCCCAGGGTGGGTTCGCCGCCTTCCAGGCTGACGACACGGATCGACATGATCTTCTTGCCCAGGGTCTGCCCGTTCATCCACAGTTCGGCGAGCAGGGAATACAGGAGCATGGGGAGGGAGATGACCAGGATATCGAGGCCCCGGTTATCGCCCGAGTCGATCCTGAACCCGGCATATAACAGGTATTTCATGCTGTAGAGATAGATGATCAGCAGGATGAAATCCACCACATAGGCGAAGAGCCGCTTATGGAATTCCGCTACCTCGAACTCCAGGTCGATGTTGAAGGCAGTGGATATCTGTATGATGGGCATGTTTACGAAATTACTGAATGCAACCCACGGTGGAATCGAAAGAGTAATTTTTTTATTTATTAAAAAAAAGGGAATTTGTACCCTTAAATCAAGCCACCCATTTGAAGCTATGCGGGAAGCGATGTTCATAAAAAAGAATGCGGAGCGTTGGAAAGAATACCAGCATGAGCAGACCGATAACCCGGATGTGACCGCCGAGCGGTTCGTGAACCTGATCGACGACCTGTCTTACGCAAAGACCTTTTATCCCAAGAGCAAGGTGACCCGCTGGATCAACGGCATCGCGGCCGGCATCTACCAGAGCATTTACCAGAATCGCAAAGAGAAATACAGCCGCATCTTCCAGTTCTGGAAATATGAACTGCCCCTGTTGTTCAAAAAATATCACCGGATCCTGTTGTTCACCACGGTACTCTTCCTGCTTTTCATCGCGATCGGGGTCTTCTCTTCCATCTATGATCCCGAATTCGTCAGGGGTATCCTCGGCGATAATTATGTGGATATGACGGAAGACAATATCGCCAAAGGAGATCCCTTCGGCGTATATAAAAGCGATAACCCGTTCACGATGTTCGTCACCATCGCGTTCAACAATATCCGGGTGGCCTTCCTGGCCTTCATCGGCGGTTTCACCCTCGGTTATTTCACCATCCGGGTCCTATGGAGCAACGGCATCATGCTGGGCGCCTTCCAGTATATCTTTTTTTCGAAGGGACTGGGGATCAAATCCATCCTGGTGATCTGGATCCATGGCACCATCGAGATATCCTCCATCGTCATCGCAGCCACCGCGGGTTTGATCCTGGCCAACGGGATCCTCTTTCCAGGCACTTTTTCAAGGATGGTCTCTTTCCGGCGAGGGGCCAAGGACGCGGCCAAAGTGCTGATCTGCCTGGTGCCTTTTTTCATTGTCGCCGCTTTTTTTGAAAGCTATGTGACCCACCTGATGAGCCAGACCTATGATACGGACCAGAACGGAGGTCTGCCCGTATGGGTGAGTTTGTTGATCCTGGCCGCTTCGCTGGCCTTCGTCATCTGGTATTTCATCATCCTGCCCATCCGCCTTCATCAAAAAGGATACTATATTCAAAAGGACGGTATCATCAACAGGCTGAAAGAAGATCATGCGTAAGAAGATATGGATAACATACCTGTTCCTGATGTTCGGCATTCTTGTATCCGCCCAGGATGAACGTCATCCTGATGCGGGCTCCTCCAATACGGAGACCGTGACCAGCTCCGATACCGTTTATTCTGTCGTTGAAACCAAAAAGGCCTTTGATGATGAACAGGCGCCGGATACCGGCCTGGTCTTTCATGAACTGCCTTTCTCGCCTGATTCCATTCGCGCATGGAAAGAACTGAGGGCTTTTTCCTATGCCAAATACCTCGATAGCCTGCTAAAGGAAAAACAAAAGAAGAAACAGGCACAACGGCCTGTCAATAACGGGCCCAGTTGGCTTGATAGTCTGCTCGCCTCACCGGTCACCCGCGTATTGCTCTGGATCATGGCCGGCGTTTTCATTTTGTTCATCCTGTACCGCTTGTTCCTGGCACAGGGTGTATTCAGGAGGAACGCAGGCAAAAATGAAGAGGCCGGTCCTGCCGTAACGGAAGAACAGATCTCGGTCTCCAGTGATCTGGATACGATGATCAGGCAGGCGGTCGCAGCCGGAAACCTGCGCCTGGCCATCCGGTACCATTACCTGCAAACCCTGCACCGGCTGGCCGAAAAGCAGTACCTGCAGCTGGCAGCGGACAAGACCAATTATCAATATGTTTCCGAGATCGCCAGGGATGACATTCGCAAAGAATTCGCTGCCCTTACCCTGGGATACGAATATGCCTGGTATGGGGAATTCGAGATCAATGAGCCGATCTATCGTAAACTGGAAACGGGATTCACGCAATTAAACCAGAAAATCTGAAAGGAATTTGAGGCCGATCATCAATAGGATATTGACCCTGGCAGTCTTAACGGTATGCCTCGTTTCCTGTAACCGGGAAGCAGGTACCAAAAAGATACCCGACCTGAAGGAAACCTATTCCTCCCGGGATAAGAAACCCTTTGGGGCCTGGGTTGCCTACAAGCAACTCGGGGAGATGTTCTATACGAATACCCTTCGTACCGAAAAGAACAATTTCACCGAAAGCTGGAAACGCATGGACGATACCGCCAGCCTGTATATCGCTATCGCCAGGTCCTTGTTTACGACGGATACCGATGTCAGCGGTATCCTGGAATTTGCCTCCGAGGGAAATGCGGTTTTTCTGTCCGCCGGAGAGATCGAGGATAACCTGGCGGAGAAACTCGGCTGCCGGATCCGGTCCGGTATCAACTTTGCCTCCTTGCTGGGAAAGCCATTCACCACCACCAACCTGAAATTGAATGAAGTGACCAGGCCGGGTCCCTTCACCTATTTCTATCATCCCTTTATCCGGTATTTTTCCGGTTACGACAGCAGCCGGACCCGGGTGCTGGGAGTCAATGAAAGCGGGGATCCCAATTTCATCGTGATCTTCAAAGGCAAGGGTAAGATATTCCTGCATTGCGAACCCCGGGCCTTCAGCAACTACTTCCTCCTGCAAGAGGATAATTTCCGTTACCTGCAACAGGCTTTCGGTTATGTGAGTCCCGAACCGGACCATATCTACTGGAACGATTATTATGCAAGGCTCCGTAACCGTTCGGAGGCCGATAACAAGAGCAGCGATGAGGAAGGATTCAGTTCGCTGGATGAGATCCTGTCGCATCCGCCGCTGGCCGCCGCGTTCTGGCTGGCGATCGTCCTCCTGCTCCTCTATGTCCTCTACACCGGGAAACGCCGTCAGCGTATCATTGAAGAGATCAAGCCCAACGAGAATACCACGGTCTCCTTTACCGAAACGATCGGCCGTTTGTACCTGCAGAAAAAGGATAATAAAAACATCGCCGACAAGATGATCACCTATTTTAATGAGTACATTCGTAATAACTATTTTCTGAATACCCATGCGGTCAATGAAGATTTTGTCACCACGCTCAGCCGCAAGAGCGGTGTTCCGCGGGATAAGATCGATTCGCTGTACCGGGCGATCGGCGCCCTGCAAAACAGCCAGCAGGTGGATGATTTCCAGCTTTTATCACTGAACGAACAGATTCAACACTTTTTTAAAACCATCAAATAATGGAAGAGAACATCTTTGAACAACGTACCGACCTCAGCGGTTTCAGCAACGCGGTCTCCGAGATCCGGCAGGAGATCGGCCGGGTGATCATCGGGCAGAAGAATATGGTGGATCTTTTGCTGATCGGATTGCTCTGCGACGGGCACATCCTCATCGAAGGGGTACCCGGTGTGGCCAAAACGCTGACCGCCAAACTCATGGCCCGCATCATCGACGTGGATTTTTCGCGGATACAGTTCACGCCCGACCTCATGCCCAGTGATGTGGTGGGTACTTCCGTATTCAACCCCAGGGACGGGGAATTCCGTTTCAAATCGGGACCCATCTTCAGCAATATCGTGCTCATTGATGAGATCAACCGGGCCCCGGCAAAAACACAGGCCGCCCTGTTCGAGGTCATGGAAGAACGGCAGGTTACCGTTGACGGGTACACGCATGTCATGCAGATCCCGTTCATTGTTCTCGCCACACAAAATCCCATCGAGCAGGAAGGGACCTACCGTTTGCCCGAAGCGCAATTGGATCGTTTCCTCTTTAAGATCGAAGTGAATTATCCCACGCTTGAAGAAGAGATCGCCATCCTGCAGGGACAACAGGGCAAGACACAGTCTGAAATGCTGGCCGATGTGAAAAAAGTGCTTTCACCCGTCGACATCCAGCGATATCGCCACCTGGTGCAGTCGGTCATCATTGAACCCAAACTGCTCGAATTCATCGCCCGCATCGTCAATGAGACCCGTAACAATCCATCGCTTTACCTCGGCGCTTCCCCCCGGGCTTCCCTGGCCATCCTGCGTGCGGCCAGGGCAAACGCCGCCATCAAGGGCCGAGACTTCGTTACCCCGGAAGATATCGTGGAGATGGCGCCCCATGTGCTGCGGCACCGCATCATCCTCACACCGGAGAAGGAGATGGAAGGCATTACCGCCGACGACCTGATCGATAATATTTTAAAGGCCATTGAAATACCCCGCTAAAAGAAGATCCTTTGCTTAAGAAACTGGCCGATATGGTTTACTGGAACCTGTTCTTTACGATCAGGTTCTACCTGGCCGGCGGCCTGTGCATCATCATTTTCGTACTGTCTTTTTTTTACCGCCCATTGGCCGTCGTTTCATTTACCCTGCTGTGGATCTTCATCCTGCTGGTCGGGATCGATTATCTCTTTCTCTTCGCCATCGGCCGGCCGCCGGGCGCGAAACGCCTGTTAAGTGACCGGCTCAGTAACGGGGATGAGAACAAAGTGGAACTCCAATTGCGGAATCACCAGCCTTTCACGGTCGATCTCGAGATCATTGATGAATTGCCGGTACAATTCCAGAAAAGGGACTGGCTGCTGCGGCATCGGCTAAAAGGAGGGGAACAAAAGAATATCCTGTACAACCTGCGGCCCGCCGAAAGGGGAGAATACCATTTCGGCCGGATCATCCTGTATGCAAAGACCTTGCTCGGGCTCCTGATGCGGAGGCATAATATCGAAGCCGGACAAATGGTACCGGTCTACCCATCCTACATGCAGATGCGGAAGTATGAATTGCTTTCCAAGACCACCATACAGACCGAACAGGGGAATAAGCGCATGCGGAAGCTGGGTCATAGCATGGAGTTCGAGCAGATCAAGGAATATGTGCGGGGAGATGATATCCGCACCATCAACTGGAAAGCGACGGCGCGTAAGGGCTCCCTGATGGTGAACAATTATACCGATGAGAAATCGCAACAGGTCTATTGCCTGATCGACAAGGGGCGGTTGATGAAGATGCCCTTCGGCGGACTGAGCCTCCTCGATTACGCGATCAACAGCACCCTGGTACTGGCGAATGTCTGTTTGCAGAAACAGGACCGGGTGGGCGTGCTCAGTTTCGCCAGCCGGATGGGTTCGATCCTGGCGGCCGACCGTAAGCCGATCCAGCGCGAACACATTTTACAGTTGCTGTATAACCAGCAGACCCATTTCATGGAAAGCGATTACGAAATGCTGTACATGCAGGTACGTAACCGCATCAAGCACCGGAGCCTCCTGGTGCTCTTTACCAATTTCGAATCCATGAGCGGACTCAACCGCCAGTTGAACTACCTGCGGGCCATGGCCAAACATCACCTGCTCATGGTGGTCTTCTTTGAGAATACCGAGTTGCACCAGCTTTCCGGTCTGCAGGCGGAGAACCTGGAAGAGGTCTATGTCAAGACCATCGCCGAGAAATTCGAATTTGAAAAGCGGCTCATCGTGAAGGAACTCAGGAAACACGGTATTCTGTCCATACTCACCGCACCGGAAAAACTCACCATCAATACGGTGAATAAATACCTGGAGTTGAAGGCGAGGCAGGCGATATAAGTTAGGGGTTAGAAGTTTGAGGTTGGAGGTTGGAGGTTTGAGGTTGGAGGTTAAGCCTTTGCCGCCGCGTGGTGTTATCACCAGCGGCATTAAGATAAATGGTTGAGGTTGGAGGCGTTGTAAAGGTCTGTATGCAATTCAAAATTCACAATTCATCATTCAAAATATTTTTTTTGGCACGTAAAGAAACATACCGGCAGAAGCACATCCAGAAGTTACAGGAAGGCGGGGAAGAAGCACCAAGGCCGGAAAGAAAGGAAAGGATCCCGGTCGATCCGGAGATCAGGCAGCGTTATGAAGAAGGACAGGTGATCCTATTGAATAAACCGCTGCACTGGACCTCCTTTGACGTGGTACGGAAACTACGTGGTTTACTGCAGATCAAGAAGATCGGCCATGCCGGAACACTCGATCCCCTGGCAACCGGGCTGCTCATCGTCTGTACGGGAAAGTTTACCAAGAAGATCAATGAGTACATGGCCCAGGAAAAGGAGTACACGGGCAGTTTCACCCTGGGCGCCGTAACACCTACCTACGATTTGGAAAGTGAACCGGAACAGCAAAAGGACTTTAGTTATGTTACACCTGAGTTGTTGAAAGAAACAACCGCCCGCTTCACCGGGGATATAGAGCAGATCGCACCGGCCTATTCGGCCATCAAGAAAGACGGCGTGGCCTTATATGAACTGGCCCGTAAAGGCATCGAAGTGAAGACCGAACCGCGAAAAGTAAGGATCAGTGCCTTTGAAATTACCGAGATCCAATTGCCGGTGGTTGGTTTCCGCGTGGTCTGTTCCACCGGGACCTATATCCGGAGCCTGGCCAATGATTACGGGGCGGCATTGGGTTGCGGGGCGTATTTGAGTAGTCTTTGCAGGACGAGGATTGGTGAGTTCGGGTTGAAGGATGCGGTGGGGATGGAGGAATTTGAACAGGATCTTGTTAAGCAGTAGATGGTTAAAAGTTATAGTTTATAGTCACTGGCCCATTGGTCATTAGGTCATTAGGTCATTAAGTCATTGGTCAATTGCCTCAATCAGCAGACTCCAATGACTCAATGACTATATGACCTGCATTCGGTTTCCGGGAATAGCAGGTCATCTCTGTTATCTGACCCCAATAACTAAATGACCATCTCCTCAAAACGGGTAACTGATCCCGATCGTGAAGTTGAAATTCTCATAACGCCATTTTTTGTACTCGTCATTCGTTCCTTTGGTGAAGAGCTTTTGAAGCACATCGTCGAATCCCAGGGAGGGGACTTTCCAGCCATTGTTGATATTGCTGATCTCGGGGCGTTTGAAGCGGAACCCCAGGTCAAAACGCAGGACGAAATAGTTGAAATCAAGACGGAAGCCCGTTCCGGCTGCTATTCCCAACTCTTTATACAGATTTTTGAATTGGAATTGCGTACTGTCTGTCCCTCCGCCTGGTTTGGAATTGCGCAGGTTCCAGATATTGCCCATATCACAGAAGATGGCGCCTTTCAGGATCAGTGAATTGGGGATGATCTGGGCGATCACGTAACGGTATTCGAGGTTGGCCTCGAGTTGTATGTCGCCCGTTCGGTCGTTGAACTTGCTGGTGCCGAAAGGGGTCAGTGGTTGTGAACCCCGCCCGATGCCTCTTACGGGCCAGCCCCGCATGCTGTTGCTTCCCCCGCCGAAATACTGCTTGAAGAAGGGGAGGGTGGTATCCGATCTGGAAGCGATCCCCACACCGCCGAATATCCGGAATACAAAGGCCGTTTTGGGCCGGCTGGAGGAGAACACGTATTCCACGTCGGTCTTCACGAATTTGCGCATGTATTTCTTCATGATGCCCAGGTTACCCCAGATCAGTCCGGATTCTTCCACGTTCACCTTAAAGCTGTGCTGCCGGTTGGGATGCCGGGGATTGATGCTGTTGGATTTGAACCCGATGCTGGAACCCGCCACCAGGGCCGTATTGAAGGAGTACCGGAGGAATGGATTTTCCTGCAGGGTCTTCTTGAAACTGTCTGTCTCATTAAACAACCGGGCGAATTCGATATTGAATGGCTTGATCACCCATTGACGGGTCTGGGTGAGGGATCTTTTGGAACTCCAGTCGTAACCCAACGCGAAATTCACCGTTTGCAGGTTGAACAAATTGATTCGGTTGATGAATGATAGGTTTGTATTGATGAAAGATTCCGCGCCGATGAAACGGCGGTCGCGGTTCAGGTTCTTGAACGGGAAGCTGAACCGGGGGAATACGATATTATTGGAATAGCTGAGTTCGTTGGAGTTGATGATATTGCTTCGCTTTCCGCTGTCGGGCTTGAGGTTGAGTTCGACGCCGCCACGGATGGCATTGGTCATGCGGATACCCTCTTTCTGGAAATTCCGGTTGAGCAGGGATACGTTACCCGAAAGTCCCAGTAAGTTACCGGCATTGGCGGCTGTCACGTTATTGGCATTGCTGGTAGCCGAATAACTGGCTTCAAGGGCCGCTTCGAATCCAAACTGTTTTCCGGGGATCAGTTGGATCGCGAGATCGATCCGGTCGGTACTGTCCTTTCGCTCAATGACCTGGATATTGGTGCTCTGCCAGACCCCTGCATTTGAAAAACTGGTGAGGGTCTTATAGAAATTCTCCTGGTTGTACAGGTCACCCCTGCGCAGGAACAGGTGACGGCTGAGAAAGCCCGTGCGGAACATCCGGCGGTGATAGCGTACGATGAAACTCTTGGAAGCCGGGCCGCGTTCCAGCAGGCTGGGATCATTCAACTGATCGCCGGGCTGGTAATCGGGCAGGATATAGATATTGCCGATATAATATTTCCGGAGTTTACTGGTATCCGATGGCTGGTTGAGCACGAGGGCCAGTTTGATGGTGGGTGAATCCCGTGCCGCCTGCGCTTCGGCCAGTAAGCGGATCTGTTCGAAGATATCATCACTGATGGTGGTCAGGGCCCCGGCCGTGGTGTCTCCCCGCATCTTGAGCTCTTCTGAAGTGAATTTATAGTAACCGTTATTGCGGTAAAGTTCAACCAAACGGCTGATCTCTCCCAATACCGCCGACTTGGTAACGGGAACTCCTTTTTTCAGCAGGGTCTTGTTCATGTTCTTCATGGCCAGTTCCTGGAGGTCAGGCCTTCGGAGAATATACCGTACGGTGTCGATCAGGGTGGGTTTGCCCGCTTCCAGGGTGTAATGCACATGAACCCGGTGCTGTTCGCCCGACCTGACGGTATCAGCCTTATAGGTCACCACTGATTTATAATAACCGATATGCAGCATCGACGCTTCCATATTCCTGGCCGACCGGCCCGAAGAGGCGGTATCATAGGCCGGAGGACGATTGATATAATGGATGATGAAAAGGGCATCCTTAGTGGTGACCCGGGAACTGTCATCCAATTGGGCGTTCAGGCGCTGCTTCAGGCTGGACCGTTCATCCTTGGTAAACTTTCCTCCCTTAACTTCGATATTGTTTTTTGTGATAAAGGGCTTATCTTTTTGATATTTACGCGGGATGGTACAGGCATGAATAAACAGGATGAGGAATATCAGGGAAAAGAAAAACCGGCCTTGGAACTTATGATCGGAAGGGGGAATAAACATAAATAACGTTGAACGACGATGATTAGCAAATCACATACCAAATATATCCAAAGTTTACAGCACAAAAAATTCAGGGATGAAGGACTTGTATTTATCGCCGAAGGCCCAAAGGTAGTACCCGAATTACTGATGGGCGGTAAATTTATTTGTAAAGAGCTCTTCGCCCTTCCCGGATGGCTGGATGCGAACCGGTCCCTGGTCCGCCAATTCCCGGATACGGTCTTTGAGGAAGTGAAGGATTTCGAACTCGAAAAGATCTCCGCACTCGCGACACCCCATGAGGTACTGGCTGTTTTTGAGCAATCTCCCGCGCCGGCGGCATTCGATACCCGCAACAGGATCACCCTGGCCCTTGATACCATCCAGGATCCCGGTAACCTGGGTACACTGATCCGCCTGGCCGATTGGTTCGGTATCAGCCATATCGTTTGTTCTACCGGTTGTGCAGACCGGTACAATCCCAAAGTGGTGCAAAGTACTATGGGCAGCCTCGGACGGGTGGAATTGCTGTATACTCCGCTGGCAGAATGGCTGCAGGTCAACAATAAGGTCAAACGTTACGGTGCTGCACTGGATGGCACGGATATTAAAAAACTACCCGCTTTGAAGGAAGGGATCATCGTCATCGGCAATGAGGCCCATGGCATCAGTACTGCCGTAATGGATTGTATTGATGAAAAGATCACCATCAGGAAATTCGGTATCGCCGAATCCCTGAATGCGGCAGTGGCTGCAGGCATTATCCTTCACCAGGTCACCTGAACTGGATGGCGGCCACCGGTTTGATCTTGCGGATCAGCAGGGTGGGGATGATGAGGGTGATCATGGAGATCACAAAAGTACCGAGGCAGATCAGCGCAACCTGCCAGCCCACCACCTGGGCATGGGCCGCCTTCATATAATAAGCCTCTTCATTCAGTTTGATGAATCCATAGGTTTCCTGGAGCCAGCAGATACCGAGTCCGAGTGCGGCGCCGATGACGATCCCCGTGAGGGCGATGAGTGAAGTATTATAGAGGAAGACCTGCTGCAGCTTCCAGTTGGTTGCGCCCAGGGCCTTTAATACACCGGTCATGTGTGTACGCTCCAGGACCAGGATGATGAGGCAGGTGATGAGGTTGACGATCGCCACGACCATCATGATGCCCAGCAGGATGTCCTTGATCCTTCCCTGCAGTTTGAGCCAGTCGAAGATATTGGGATAGATCCTTTTGATGGATACCGGGTACCAGCTTTGGGGCAGTATGTCCGGTTCATAGATCCGGCTGGTGATCGTATCGGTCTGGGTATAATCATCCAGGAAGAGCTCATAACCCCCGATCATCCGGTCGTCCCATCCGTTCAGTTGCCGGATGAGATTGATGTCGCAGATCCCGAATTGCTTATCGTATTCATCGATACCTGTCTTGTAGATCCCGGCGATACGCATTTTCCTGACCGACCTGGATCCGTCCTCCCGGAAGAAAAAGACCAGCACGCTGTCCTGCACTTTCAGCCGGAGCTGGTTGGCGGTATAAGTTGAGACATCGATCTCCCGGCTGAAACCGCTGTCGGTAAAGCTGATCCATTTCCCTTCCTGCAGAAAGGGTTGTAGCCGGTTGAAATTGAAATCCTCATCCACTCCTTTCAGCAGCAGGCTTTCGATATCATCGCCTTTTTTGATGATGGCCGATTTCGCGGCGAACCGTTCCACTGAGCGGATACCCGGGAATTTTTTGAGGTTGGATTCAACCGTATCATTGCGGTAAATGGGATAGTCCTCGGCGATACCCGCCTTGTTCTCCACATCCTGCAGCACGCGTATATGTCCCCAGAAACTGAATACCTTATTGCTGATGACCTGCTGGAACCCGTTGACAAAGCTCATAGCCACGATCATGATGGCCACACTGATAGCGGTTGCGGAGATGGCGAGCCCGATGATGAAACGAGAAAAGGTCTTTTGCCGGTTAAAGGCGATCCGCCTGGCTATGAACAGAGAAACATTCAATCGGCATATTTTTTGGTATCTTACAAAAGTATTTTATTTCTGTTTAATGACTTTAGATAATATGGTGAACGCTCATAGCGGCAAGGCGGTACAAGAAGGCGATCAGGATTTTCATCCGGGTGAACCCGGGTTCAGCCAGGCAAACCCGATGCGATTGAAGTATTTACGAAAACCCGGAGCGAAAAAATGTTTACTGGCGATCTTCAGCCTGATCCTTTCGCTTCAGTTATCCGCACAGATCCCCGATGCGGTGTATAAGTCCAACATCCGTTCCGTAAGGTTTCATCTGTACGGAAGCCAGTTATCCCTGCCCGTCTATAACCTCAACAGCATGGACCAGCTGGAACTGAATTTCGACGATATGGACGGGAATGTGAAAAGCTATTACTACACATTCGTGCTCTGCGATTATAACTGGCGGCCGGTTGATTTGAACCCGTTCACGTATATCAAGGGCTTCACCCAGCAACGCATTTCCAATTACCGGTATTCTTCCATTGCCCTTACCCGTTATACGCATTACCAGGCCATCCTGCCCGACCGCGGCACTTCGCTCACCCTTTCCGGAAATTATATGCTGAAGGTCTACCTCGACGGGGATACCTCCAAACTGGCCTTCACACAACGGTTGCTGGTACTCGACCAAAAGGCTTCGATCAACGCCCAGGTGGTCCAGCCCTTTGTGCCCGACCAGGCCAGGACCAGCCAGATGATCCGGTTCACGGCCAATATAAACGGACTCAATTCTTTCAGTGCGGCACAGCAGGTGAAAGTGGTGATCCTGCAGAATAACCGCTGGGACAACGCCATCCGGGATATCGCTCCAACCTTTGTCAGGGGCAATACGCTCGATTTCAGTTCGGTGAACAATGGCATATTCCCCGGAGGCAAGGAATGGCGTTGGCTCGATCTGCGCAGTTTCCGCTTGCAAAGCGACCGGGTGGAAAGGGCCAATTACAATAAGAATTCCACCGAGATGTTCCTGTTCACCGATATCGACCGGGGCGGTCAGCGTTATGCCTATTACAGCGATCTCAATGGCATGTATTCGGCCGAGACCTATGAGACCATCAATCCCTACTGGCAGGCCGATTATGCCACGGTCCATTTCAGCCTGGCCCCGCCCGGCGGTCAGCCTTATGCGAATAAAGACATCTATCTCGCGGGACAACTCACCAATTATGAGCTGAATGAAAAAACGCAAATGGTCTTCAACAAAGAGAAAGGGCTTTATGAGATCAGCCTGTTGCTGAAACAGGGTTATTACAATTACACTTATATATCCGTGGACCGTAACAATCCCCAGATCCGCGTCGATCTTGAAGGGAATTACTGGGAGACCGAGAACAGCTATACCATCCTGATGTATTATAAGTCCTTCACCGACCGTTCAGACCAGCTCATCGGCGTCAGCCGGATCAATTCCAGGTCGGATCGGCCTGGAGTTAGCTTTTAACTGACAGCTAACCGCTTTTTCCTAACCGCTTTTCCTTATCTTTGCAACTTGGCAAGTCTTATACGACCAGCTCCTGCTGAACTCCCCCAGGACCGGAAGGTAGCAAGGGTAGGTGGTTGAGCGGTGCGATATAAGTAACTTGCCATTTTTTATGCCCCCAAACCCCCTGGAGGGGGCTTCCGAAGTCCCTGATAGTTTGATCATTTCTAAATCAGCTCCGGGTATAAATATTTTCTCAACAATCTTTCATTTATAATACTTTTGTCCCGCTCTCCAATTATTCATTCAACCAAAATACTGCCAACTGGCATACAGCGCTTATGAAATTTTTTATCGACACGGCCAACCTGGCCCAGATCAAGGAAGCCAATGACCTCGGGATCCTCGACGGTGTGACCACCAATCCCTCCCTGATGGCCAAAGAAGGCATCAAAGGCACGGAAGCCGTCATGGCCCATTACAAGACCATCTGCGAAATGGTGGACGGGGATATCAGCGCGGAAGTGATCTCCACCGATTTTGAAGGCATCATCGCCGAGGGACAAAAACTTTCGGCCATCCATCCTAACATCGTGGTCAAGGTTCCGATGATCAAAGAAGGGATCAAGGCCCTGAAATGGTTCACGGATAACGGCATCAAGACCAACTGTACGCTGGTGTTCAGCGCCGGACAAGCGATACTGGCCGCCAAGGCCGGAGCCACCTATGTCTCCCCATTCATCGGCCGCATCGACGACAGCGGATGGGACGGTATGATCCTGATCCACCAGATCCGCCAGATCTTCAATGTACAGGGTTTCAAGACCGAGATCCTGGCCGCATCCATACGCAACCCCAATCACATCATCTCCTGCGCTGAAGCCGGCGCGGATGTTTGTACCTGTCCGCTCGATTCCATCCTCGGACTCCTGAAGCACCCGTTGACGGATATCGGACTGGCGAAATTTTTGGAAGACGCGAAGAAATTTGCGTGATACAAGGTCTGACGTCCTCGTCTGAACGGGCATGAAAGTACTTTCAATGGGCAATGTTCTTGAAAAAAATTTTTTTATGGTCAGACGGAGACGTCAGACCATAAAAAAATGCCCGGCTCGTCTTTCCGACAAACCGGGCATCTTGTTTTGTGGTCTTCAATTCAATTCTTTTTCTTCCCTGAACCTGATCGGGACTCCTTCATCAATTCCTCCAGGCTTTTCAGCGCGGGATCGGGCATCTTCTTAATATAAATACTGAATTCCTTATGCAGGGCGGGATCGCTGCGTAAGGTCACGCGCAGGTCCACTTTATCGAGCCGGGTATCCTTGTCGATCCAGAGGCTGTTGCCACTGAAATGTCCGGCGGATGACCAGAAGATCAGGTATGTACTGTCCAGGGGGATAAAACGGCCGTTCGACAGTTTGCCGTCGATATTGATGTAATTGAAGGTCCCTTTCTTCAGGCTGTCGGTATAGAGATTCACATAGATGCTCTCCACTTTCTGCCCGCGGGCAAAGAGGGCTCCAACACTGAAGAAAAAGAGGAAAAGAATTCTCAATGGTACTGTTTTTACAAAGATTGAAAAAATTATGCCAGTCCGTTGGATCCGTCGAACCGATTTTGTTAAATTTTGATTAACGGGGTTCAGAGCGGAAAGGTCTGCTTCAGGGTGGCGATCTGGAAACCCTTTGCCTGCAATAGCTGTAAAGCCCCGCTACCCGGTTTCAGCAGGGGATTGGTGTGATTGAAATGAATGAAACGGATCTTGTTCTTCTCGGCAGCGGGTAATCCTTCAAACCGTTTCATGCTTTCCGTGACGAAGGGATGAGGGATCGTGGAGATGTCGCGGTTGTTGATCTCAGCGGCATCAAAAAAAGTAGCGTCCAGGAAGGCGTAATCCACCTGCCCGATCAGTGTTTCGATATTCATCTTCCATTTCTCCCATTTGTCGATATCAGGGATGAAGAGGGCCGACTTGTTCGGGCCTTTGATGAGGAATCCCACTGTTTCAGAGAATTCATCGCGATGGGGAACGCTAAGAGGTCTTATGCTGAGATGATTACCCAGGCTCAGTTCCGTATTCTCCGACAGTTCCTCCAGCCGGATATTCTTATTATTCACCAATTGACTCCAGGGGCCGTTCGTTTCTAAATAGGAACGCATACGAGGCATGGCGTAAACGGGGACTTCGGTTGCATTCAGGGCTTCCTTGCCCAGGTACATGAGACCGGTATAATGCCCGATATGTGCATGGGTGAGGAAAATGCCATCGGGGGTTAAGCCGGAGCCGGGCTCAGCTCCCTCATTGAAGATGCTTAATTGCCGGGTCATATCGGGAGTCGCTTCAAAGAGATATCGCTTTTTATTCCCGGGATCGATGAGCCCGAGAGAAACCACCATCCGGTTGGGATCGGGATGGTCAAAGAGGTCTTTGCAGCAATCTTTTTTACAACCGATCTGCGGAGAACCGGCATCCTGGATGGTGCCGAGGATCACGAGCCTTGGAGAGGCTCCGGCCGACAGCTGCTCAACGATCGGGGTCTTCCTGTTCTCCACCGGTGTCAGGCCGCTCAATAATACAGACAGGCCGATCAGCAGAAGGGCGTAATTGCATCTTATCGGAAAAAGTAGATTAAAAGGCATATCTCAGCATGATCTCATGGGCACCGAATCCCGATTCGAATGTGCTTACCGGGTTATTGTAAATATCATAGGCATAGCCGATCGTCAGTTTGTGTTTGATCTTGACACCTAGGAAGACCGTGTAATCCTGCCGGTAATGCGCGCTGAAACCGAAATGCAGCAGGTCTTTATGATAGAGGATGAGGCCTCCTTCATAATCCACCGGCGCTTCGGGCTGGTAACGCACTTCAACATGCGGCAGCAGCACGTTCGCCTCATCGGTCCGGATATAATAATTGGCGGCCAGGAAGTACTGGCGGTATAACATACCCTTGGGGTTAGCCGCTGTTTTAATGAATCCCAGTTTGGGCTGGATCAGCTGTTTGGCGGAGATGCCCACATTCAGCGTGTTGGAACGGTAATAGATCCCCGCATTGGCATCACCCTTGATGGTGGATCCGGATGAGGCCAGGAGGGGATCATTGGGCAGGGAGGCCGCGATCTTGCTCTTATCCACCCGGAACTGGATCACCTGTCCGCCCAGACCGATCATCAGGCGCTTGTCGCCGCCCAGGTGCACACTGTAGGATAGATTCAGTTCGCCTCCCGTTCTGCTGGTGGGCCCGGTCTTATCGCTGTAGAGCACAATACCCAGGCCCGTATTCATTTTCGCGAAATACTTATCGGCGAAGAGGACCGCGGTGACGGGACCGCCTTCAATGCCCGACCACTGGCTGCGGTAGGCGCCTCCCACGGTGCCAGAGCCATTGGCGCCAACGGCGGCGGGGTTTTGCAGGAAACTGTGCTCCATGAACTGGCTCACCTTGTAGAGTTGTTGCCCGGTCGCCGTACTGAAGAACAGCAAACCGTGATTAAAGCTATAATTGAACTGAGTGATTTGATTCTCATGATTCGATCTTTTAGGAATATTATCTTAAAATGGTGACATTGCCTTTACGTTCAACCTGTGCGTTGTTGATGAGTACGTATTTGATCACATAATAGTAAGTGCCGTCGGGCAATGCCTTTCCTTTATAAGTACCATCCCAGTCATTGTGGTAATCCGAAGATTCAAAGACCCGGCTGCCATAGCGGTTGAATACCTGGACATTGGCCCTGAGCAGGCAGTTTCCATCGGTGATGAACCATCGGTCGTTATACCCGTCCTGATTGGGCGTGAACGCGTTCATCGGGTTGGTGCAGTTAGGGATCACCGTGATGGTCACGTTCGCAGTGGCGAAACAACCCTGGCTATTGGTGATGCGCAGGGTATAGGTAGTGGTGGTGGCTGGCTTGGCCACGGGGTTGAGGATATTGGTGGCGCTGAGTCCGGCCGCCGGGGTCCATGAATAGGTACCGGAACTGCCACTGCCCTGTAAAATGACACTGCTGCCTTCCAGGATGCTTGAGCCGGGACCCGCATTGGCGGTAACGCCGGGCAATACGGAAACGGTGAAGGACTTGCTGTTAAGGCAATTGCCCAGCCGCGCCACCAGGGTATATTGAGTGGTTGCCGTTGGCGATACGACCGGGTTGGCGATCGTTGAACTGCTCAGTCCGGTGGCCGGTGTCCAGGTAAATGAGGTCCCGTTGCTAACGGTGTTGGCATTGAATGAGGCCCCGCTGCAGATCGTGGTGTCGGCATGCACCGTCAGGGTGACGGCGGTTTGCACGGTCACGGTAAAGGTGCGGCTGATGGTACAGGTCCCGGTGGTCCCGGTAACGGTGTACGTGGTGGTGGATGTTGGAGATAAAACGGGACTGGCGATGGCCGGGTTACTAACCCCGGTGGTGGGCGACCAGCTATAGGTTGCCGCATTGCTCGTGATATTGGCGTTGAAGGAAGCTCCGTTGCAGATACTGGTATCTGAACGGTTCGACATGCTCAGGTTATTGGTCAGGGTGATGGTCACCGGAACGACCGTGCTGCAGTTGTTGCCGTCGAGTATGGTTGCCTGGTAGTTACCCGGCGCCAGGTTGGTGGCGGTTAGACCGGTCTGCACGGGTACGGTATTCCAGGTCACCGTATACGGCGTGGTCACACCCGTGGGTACCAGGGTGGCGCTGCCGGTGGATGAACAGGTTGCATTGGTGATATTGGCTGTAACATTCTGTGTATTGGAAATGCCGGAAAGGGCGAAAAGATGGAATTGGGATAAGGTGCGTTGTTGCCGGCCGTGGTCACGTTGGTAAAATTCAGTTTCAGTACCGTTTTTTGTTTTTCAGCACAGGTTAAGGGGATATTGACATAATACATCCTCGGATTGGAAGGGAACGCATCTGCTTCAGTGGCCGGAGTGGCCCGGGTGACCCGTCCAAATCCGGATAAGACGACATTGGTCGTATTATTGAACCAGTCGGGCAGGGAATAATTGGTGAGTACATTGGAGATGGTGCCATCGGTAAAAAAGACCCGGACATTGACAAGACTAGTGCCTTCGGTGGTGAGGGCCAATACCCGGAGCGAATTGAATTTAGCCGGGGTGGTGAGGGACAGGTCCCCGGTTTGTGTCCTTTGCAGCAGGAGGGCATTATTGCTGTTATAAGCGGCCATTTGATAACTGCCTGCCGCATCGGTGATGGTGCCATTGTCGGGCAATCCGCCACCGCCAAAATTATTGGTGATCCGGAAGGCGACGGTATACATCACTTTGTTCGACTGGGTTACGCCATCCATGGCAATGGTGGTATTGGTCAGTGAACTGGTACCCGATTCGGCCACCACATCGTGGTTGAATCCCGTGACGGGTACCGGTACAAAGGGCTGGCTGAAAACCGGGGCCTGGAAGCAGGTCAGGAGGAGAATGGCCAGGATGGTCTTACTGAAAAAATGAAGGCCGCGTTTGTTTGGCATAATGAAGAATTTAAAGCGGTTGATTCAATGCGCAATGAGCCGGTACCGGTGGACCGGGTCCGGGAAATAAATTTTCAAAGGATGGGGGCGGGTAATGCCGGAAGCAAGGGATATTAGGATGATCAGTTTTGGTGCCCTAATGTACAATTTTTTAGGAAGGCAGCGGGAATTTTTCAAATGAAAAACCCTGTCCCGGGCTTTAGCTCAGGACAGGGCGGATGGGGCAGGGGATGAAGGGATCAAAGCGCGTTCACTTTCGGCTGCAGCTTCTCCACATGCTTTGAGTTCAGTTGTTTGAGTTCGTCCAACATTTTCTGGGCCTTGTATTTGTCTTTCTGCTGGACGTACATCAGGCAGGCATAATAGCGGGCGTTCTCATTGTTCGGGCTCAGACTGATGGCCTTGTTGAAGTGGTACTCCGCATCACTGAATCCGCCGGTCTTGTAATAAGCGAAACCCAGTTCCACAAAGGCGGCCGTATAAGTGGTTTCGGCTTCAACCGCTTTCTTCAGGTAATTGATGGCGGCGGAATATTCGCCTTTGGAATTGGAGCAATAGCCAAGTCCGAAATTTGCCTTGCGTTCATTGGTCTTTACCCCGAGGGTCTTGCGGTACCATTCCATGGCCTGGTCGCAATCCTTGATATTGTCGCGGTACACTTCAGCGATGCCGTTATACGGAATATGGCTTTTGGGATCGATCTCCATGGCCTTTTTGAACTGGGCGATGGCCTCCTCATTCCTTTTCAGTTTGGTATTGGCAAAGCCGAGTTCGAGATAGGTGTTCAGGAAATCTTTCTTGTATTCAAGCGAGCGGTTGAGCTTAGTGATGGCTTGCTCATATTCCTTCAACGCGTTATGGCTGAATCCTTCCGGTACCAGTAGAGATAATCCTTGATCTCGTCCTTGGCATTGGCCTCGTACTGGTTGAATTGCCTGATCGCGGAAGAGTATTTCTCTTCATCATAGTCGATATAACCCAGTTGCTTGAACGCGAGGGAATAATCCTTCTTAAGTTCCAGGCACCGGTTAAAATGGATCCAGGCCGAATCGTTATTGCCCAGTTTATAGAAAGCGAATCCCAGTTCAAAATAGACCTTGGGGATATCGGGCCAGCCTACCCTCGCCTTATTCAGGTAATCGATGGCGCTGTTGTATTTGGCCAGCTCATTCTGGCACCAGCCTGCATTGTACAGGGCATCCGTATAATTCGCCTTGATCGCTATGGCTTTTTTGAATTTGTCCAGCGCCTCGGCCGTTTGCCTGTTATCCTTCAGTTTGATGCCCTCGTTATACAGTTGCAGCGCCGCTGCGGGCACTTGGGCAAGACCGGTCATTGAACCGGTGAGCAAAAGGATGGCGAAGAGGCTCCGTATGATTTTCTTTTTCATGGTGCAAATTTAATGAACCGCTGGCGGTATCCCATACCGTCTTCAGGGTATTCGCAAAAAACGGGCCATCCCTATTTCACATAGGGAGTATTCGCGTATTTCACATATTTGTTCAGCCACTGGTTCTGCTCCCAGAGCATGTGCAGGATATTCTCCTTAGCCGCGTATCCGTGCGATTCGAAAGGCAGCTGCACAAAACGGACCGTTCCGCCATGGCCTTTGATCGCATTGTACAGGCGCTCACTTTGGATAGGGAAGGTGCCGGGATTATTATCCGCTTCACCATGGATCATCAATAACGGCGTCTTGATCTGGTTGGCAAAACTGAAAGGACTCATGTTGAAATAGACCTCAGGCGCCATCCAGTAAGTGCGTTCCTCATTCTGGAAACCGAAGGGCGTAAGGGGTGCGGTTATAGGCCCCGCTGCGGGCGATACCGGCCTTGAACAGTTTGGTATGGGCCAGCAGGTTGGCCGTCATGAAGGCGCCGTAACTGTGGCCTCCAACGGCAACGCGTGTACTATCACCCACACCCATCTCGGCGATCTTGTTGATGGCGGCTTCGGCGCTCCAGGTAAGCTGCTCCACGAAATTGTCATTGGGTTGCTTGTCGCCTTCACCCACGATCGGGAATTCGGTATTGTCCATGATGGCATAGCCCTGGGTGGCCCAGAAGATGATGGATCCGTATCCCACCCGGGTGAACGTGTATTTGCTGCCCCTCAGTTGGGCCGCGTCGGCAGCGCTCTTGAACTCACGGGGATAGGCCCACATGATCACGGGGAGCGGACCGTCCTTCTTCTGATCGTATCCCTTGGGCAGGTAGAGGTCTGCGGCCAGGTCAACGCCGTCCTTGCGCTTATACATGATCTTCTGTTTGGTGATGCCGCGCAAGCCGGGCTGCGGGTCCGGGAAATCAGTGATGGTCTTGACGGTATTGTTCTTCAGGTCTCGCAGGTAATAATTGGGCTGCTCGGTCTGGCTCTGGCGGTTGGTCACCAGGAGCATCTTGTCGTAATCGATGACGTCGGTGACGGTCTCGTAGTAAGGCTCTTTACAACGCCAGAGTATCTTCGTCTCTTTGGTGTTGATGTTGAAACTGGAGATGAAGGGCAAGTCTCCCTTGGGTGATGAACCCGTACCCCGCATGAATAAGGTATTGCCGTTCGAAAGTTTGACGGCGTTGCGCCCGAATTGATTCTTTTCGGTCATCGGGGTGCCCGGGTCATTGTAGGCGTCATCGGTGCTCCGGTCGATCAGCAGTTCCAGTTTGCCGTCGGGACTCAGCTTGCTCAGTTTCTGCCGGTGTTTCACCCTCGACATCTCGGAGACCAGGAAGAGTCCGGAACCGGCATCGGTGATGCCGCCCATGCGCATAGTCGTTTTAGTGAGTTCGGCGGGCGATCCGGTGAAGGGCGCAGCCAGGGTATAGGCCGCGTCATGGAAATCCACTTTTTTCTTGATCAGGCCGCTGTCGAGCGGTTCGATCCAGACCAGGGTGGCCGGTGAATTCGGCAGCCAGTTGAAACCGCGCGGGGCGTTCAGCACATTGTCATATCCCGAGGGGAGCCAGTTCGCTGCTGGGCAGATCCGCCAGTTTCTTTACTTACTTGCCATTGAGGTCGGTGACCAGCATGGTGGAATTGAAACCTCCTGCGGTAACGAGGTAGGAGAAGGGCTTATTGATCCTTTTCATCAAAAGGTACTTGTGGTCGGGCGATATGTTCGCGAAACTATAAATGGCCGGTGTTCCTACCTTGGTCTCCACGCCATTGGTATTGCGCATCAGTTGCGTGGTGCCGTAGAATTCGAACAGGGATTCATCATAGGGTGTCTTGATGAGGTCCTGGTAGGTCACACTGGCAGCCACTTTGCCCAGGTTCTCCGGATGACGGGTCCCTTGGGCGCCAGCGGTTTCTTCGGTGCCATGGATAGCGGTTTGCTGATGGCCGAATAGAGGATGCTGTTGTTATCGATCCAGTCGAAGGCGGCATTCAGAACCTGGTTCAGAGGCGTCTTGTTGATCTTCATGGCCTTCCTGGTCTTGATATCGATCACATAGGCATCAACCGTGTTGTCGGTAGTATGGGTGAATGCGGCCTTGTCGCCGGAAGGGCTCCAGGTCAGGTTGCCGCCCTTGAGGTTGGCGGAAGTCCGGTGACCGGGTATTCCTTGCCGGTAGCGACCTGCTTCAGCAGGATCCCGGTGAAATAGGAGCTGCGACTGGGAGAAAAATTATTGGGGTTGATGCGCAGGCCGGCGATGCGGAGTTCGGGCTGGGCCAGGTCTTCCACCGTGGGCATACTGCTGCGGTCCATCACCAGCATCCATTCGCCCTTATCGTCGAAACTGACACCCGGCGTGGGTTTGGCCATGACGAGGTCGTAGATGTCCTTGGGCGGTACCTGGTAATTGATGGCGTCCTGGGCCAGGAGGCTTGTACTGATCGCCAACAGGAAAACAAAAAATAATTTTTTGAGCAGCATGGTCGTTCGGTTTATGAATGGTTAATTGGAGATGCCAACACGATGTTTAAGGAATTCATTTTTGTTGAGTTCATTGAGCATGAACAGGGCCAGGTCGCCGGCATTGACCTGGTATTTATTGGGCAGGGGAACATAGTCCTCCGCGGTGATGAATGACCCCGTAGGACCTTCATTGATGATATTGGGCGGACAAACAAAGGTCCATTCCAGCCCGCTTTCCTTCAGCATTTCCCAGGCCTTCCGGTGTTCGAGGCCGACGGCCTTGTATTCCTCGGGGTAATCATCCTGGTCGATCAGCAGGCTTTTGTCGTCGGCATTGAGCACGCCCATGCCGCCGATGCCGATGATGCGGTTCACGCCGGCCTTCTTCATCTGGGCGATGATGTTCTTAATGCCGAGGGTCCGCGTCTTGTCGTTGCTGTCGGTGCCGCCGCCGATCGCGGTCAGTACCGCGTCGCATCCGCGGATGGCATTCAGCACCTCCGTCGCGTCGAACAAGGCACCCTGGATGCGTTGCAGGTTCGGGTCATCGGGGAAGTCGGTGGTATATACATTGCGGCCAAAAGCCCTGACGGTATGCCCGTTGAAAAGGGCCTGCTGAACCAACTGGCGGCCAACCATGCCGGTGGCGCCGAAAACGATGATTTTCTGCTGGTGCAATGCAAACGATGAAAAGGCCTTAACCAAAACAAAAAGATCCGAGTCAACCAGTTGAATTGAATAAAGTTACATCATCTGCGCTAAGAATTCGCGCTGCCCATGATTTTTGGCAGTTCCGGGATTGTTTTGTTTAATTGCGAAAAGAATGGTTGATTTGAGGTTCAGTAGAACCGGACCAGGATCCCATTCATCACACCTGCCGGTATCTGCAGTCCCGATGCGCATACTTGTACTGGATAATTACGATTCGTTCACCTATACCCTGGTTCACCTGGCCGAATACCTGACCCGGGGCAGGGTGGATGTCTTTACCAATGACCAGATCAGCCTGGAGCAAGTGGCGGCCTACGACAGGATCATCCTGTCACCCGGACCCGGCATTCCTTCTGAATCGGGTATCCTCTTGCCATTGATCAAAACATACGCATCCTGCAGGTCCATCCTGGGCGTTTGCCTGGGGCACCAGGCCATTGCGGAAGCCTTTGGCGCCAAACTGCTCAACCTGGATACTGTTTTTCACGGGGTGGCCACCCCGATCCGGCTGGAAAAGACCGGCGGCATCTGGGCCGGACTCCCGGCTGAACTGGAAGTGGGGCGCTATCACAGCTGGGTGGTCAGTGAGGATGATCTTCCCGAGGAACTGGAGATCACGGCCCGGGACGAGCAGGGCTATATCATGGGACTGCAGCACCGGGAATATGATGTCCAGGGGTGTCCAGTTCCATCCCGAAAGCATCCTGACCCCCCTGGGAGAGAAGATCATGAAGAACTGGCTGGATAGAAGTCTGTCAGGCTGAGCTTGTCGAAGCCTTGTCGAAGCCTTGTCGAAGTCCTGTCGAAGACTGCTTTCAGATCCGAACTCTTCGTTTAATAGCACAATGTGGTTAAACTTTGTAGATGGAATTGGTAAAAGATCTTCAAAAAGTGAAGTCTATATTTCAGGGAACTGAATTTGAGATTACAGTAGTATCCCGAAAGCTTTCGGGACTTAATCAGGGCTACCCCGGTCCAGATAGCTATCGGGAGAGGTAATTCCTGCCTGCCGGCAGGCAGGTTTGCCGGGTGTCTTTTTTGCTTGCCCCGACGATCCCGATGAATATCGGGAGGAACTCGGGGGTTACTTTTTGCCTGCCCCGAAGAGCGGAGCGGAACTCGGGGGACAAGCAAAAAGTGACAAAATAAAACTCACTCAATAAACCGATAAACCATGAACATCAAAGTATGCGGCATCACGCAACTGAAACAACTGCAACAACTCGACGGCCTCGAGATCGATTTTGCCGGCCTCGACTTTCACCCGGCCTCCCCGCGTTACGCGGCCAATGGCCTCAAGGGCAGCGAGGTGAAGAATGCCGATTTCGACCTGAAGAAGACGGGCGTATTCGTCGATATGGATTATGATTTCATCATGAGGCTGGTGGAGGAGTACGGACTGGATGTGGTGCAGTTGAACGGAAAGGAAAGCCCGGAACTCTGCGAGGACCTCTCCGATGAAGTGGAAGTGATCAAGTCTTTCCATATCAGTCCGGCCACGACCAATGTGGATGAACTGATCGCCGATTACGACGAGGTCTGCGATTATTTTCTTCTTCGACAGCCTGCAGGAGAACGGTGCTTCAATCAGGACCAAACTGGACTTCGGCTTCATCGCCAAAGCCAGGATCGAAAAACCCTTTTTCCTGGGCGGGGGCATCAGCCTGGCCGATATTCCCCAACTCAAGGCCCTGCGCCACCCCGACCTCTACGCGGTGGACCTCAATGAAATGTTCGAGAAAGAACCCGGGGTCAAGGACATGGGTTTGATCCTGCAGTTCAGGCAGGGATTGAAATAGGTCCGGCTGAGTAAATGGAAATCTTAAAAAAATGGTAATATTTCAGTCTGAAAGGCTGTCAGTCTGAGCCTGTCGAAGACCTGTAAAAGACGACTTGTTTAACCGTATTTTCAATAAAATCTCCATCCGCAGGCATCCCTGCATGAGTACGTTAAGAATGATGAGGTCCGGTTGGGATGAAATTTTTTAGACAGATACATTATTAAAAAGAATCGGGCCTTCCGGGAGTTCCTTAAAATCCGGTAAATTGCGGCTCTAAATGAAATCAATGAAAGGTATCCTCAGTATTTTGCTCTTATCGCCGCTCTTCCTGCTGGCCCAGGGCGGACAGAAATCCAAGACCAAGACCAAGGCCAAAACGACCCCCGTCGCTGTTACCAAACCAGCCGACGGATTTGTCATCAACGGGGATGTCACCGGGTATCCCGATGGGACCATGGTAGCCCTGCTGAACGGGCAGACCGGTGAGGCTGAGAGTTCCACAACCCTGAAAAGCGGCAAATTCAGTTTTACCGGCAAGATGGAGTTCACCAATTTCAAGATCATCCTCTTCAATAACCAGCAACCTTATATCACCCTCTTCCTGGATAATTCAAATGTTAAGATCAAAGGCAGTAAAGACAGCATCGATAAAGCCCTTGTAACCGGTTCCAGGTCGCATACCGATTACGCCGCATTCAATACCGCCCTGGAACCTTATGCCCGCCTGTACACTCAAAAGAATCCGGGAAGAGGATTCCGCGGATATAGAGAAGGCGATCATCGTATCCGAGAAATTCGCGGCCACGCATCCCAATGCCGAGATCACCCCGCTGGCGATCATCCGGTTCAACCAGCTGGCGGATGACATTGGCCGGACCGAACAATTGTACAATGCCCTCAGTCCGGTGGTGAAAGCCGGTTCCATGGGCCGTTACCTTTTCCAAAAGATCACGGAAGAGAAAGCGACCACCGGCGCCATCTTGGGTGATTTTTCGCAGAAGGATAGCTCCGGCAACCTCATCAGTCTGGCTTCCTTCCGCGGAAAATATGTATTGGTGGATTTCTGGGCTTCCTGGTGCGGGCCCTGCCGCCAGGACAATCCCAGCCTGGTCCGGACCTTCAATAAATACAAGAACAAAAACTTCACGGTACTGGGCGTTTCACTCGATAAGACCCGCGAACCCTGGATACAGGCCATCAAGGACGATAACCTGACCTGGACGCATGTGAGCGACCTGCAGGGATGGGCCAATGCCGTGGCACAACAGTTCCAGATCAACCAGATCCCCCAGAACTATTTACTCGATCCCGAAGGAAAGATCATCGGGAAGAACCTGCATGGTTCGATTTTGAACAGGAGGCTGGCGAGGTATTTGAAGTGAGGGCAGTGGGCAGTTAGCAGTTGGCAGTTGGCAGTTGGCAGTTGGCAATGGGCAGTTGACAGCCCTCCGCGCCAGCGACAGAGAAACCCCCCCCCCGCAAAAGCCACGGGGGAAAAGGGGGCAGTCGGCAAAAGCAGAGGGGAAAACCTCGCAAAAGCAAAAAAAGAAAAAAGGGAAATGGCAGTTGGCTTCGTAATAAACAAGTGGCTTATCATTTAGAATGAAACTGCAGACTGCGAACTGAGAACTGCAGACTGCAAACTGAGAACTGCAGACTGCGAACTGAGAATTGAGAACTGCAAACTATATCATTCACCCTTCCTTCTTCAACTGCCTCTTATACAACTGCACCGTATTCTCCAATCCCAGATAGATCGCGTCGCAGATGAACGCATGTCCGATCGATACTTCCAGTAAGCCCGGAATATGTTGGGCGAAATACTGCAGGTTCTGCAGGTCCAGGTCATGGCCCGCGTTGATACCCAGTCCCAGTTCATTGGCTTTTTCTGCCGCGCGGATATATGGAGCGATCGCTTCTTCTTTATTTCCCAATGCATATTGATGGGCATAGGCTTCGGTGTACAGTTCGATACGGTCGGTGCCCGTAGCTTTCGCTCCTTCCACCATTGCGGGATCAGGGTCGACGAAGATGGAGACCGGATGCCGGCATCCTTAAATAGCCGGATCATGCCCGTTAAGTATTCCCTGTTCTCGATCGTGTTCCAGCCATGGTTAGAGGTCAGCTGGTGATGCCCGTCGGGTACGAGGGTCACCTGGTTCGGCAGGTTTTTCAAGACCAGGTCCACAAAACCCGGTTCGGTGCAATTCCCTTCAATATTGAATTCGGTGGTGACGATCTTTTTCAGGTCAAACACATCGGCGTAGCGGATATGGCGTTCGTCGGGACGGGGATGTACGGTGATGCCATCGGCGCCGAAGCGTTCGATGTCCTTCGCCGCTTTGAGGAGATCGGGATTGTTGCCGCCCCGGCTGTTGCGCAGGGTGGCCAGTTTATTGATGTTGACGGAGAGTTTGGTCATATTCGGTCGTCAAAGTTACAGATTTGTCGCCAGACGATTTGGGTCGTATGTCACTAACCAAGGCGATGCGCCTTTGTATAAATAGAAAAGTCATTATTTGAAGTCCATTATCAGGGAACTCATGTTGAAGCTACAGTAGTATCCCGAAAGCTTTCGGGACTTAATCAAGGCTGCCCGGTCCCGATATCTATCGGGAGGGTAATGATTGCCGGGTGTCTTTCCTGCCTGCGGCAGGCAGGTTTTGGTTCTTTTTTGGACAAGCAAAAAGAACAAAGTAAAATATTACTGGCCAACATCACGGTTAATGTGACATGAAATCAAGCGGAGTTAATAAGAACCGGGGTGTCGCTGAAATCAAAAGCCCCGGACCAGGAATGGACTTCAATTAATAGCGATAATGCTCAGCCTTGAACGGACCTTCCTTGGGGATACCCAGGTAGGCGCTCTGGTCGGGCGTCAGCTCATCCAATACCACACCGATCTTGGCGAGGTGCAGGCGGGCCACTTTCTCATCCAGCATTTTCGGCAGCACATAGACCTTGTTCTCGTAATTGGCGTGGTTGTTCCAGAGTTCGATCTGGGCCAGGGTCTGGTTGGTGAAGGAAGCGCTCATCACGAAAGAAGGGTGACCGGTAGCGCAACCCAGGTTCACCAGGCGGCCTTCAGCCAGGACGATCACGTCCTTGCCTTCGATGGTATAGAGGTCAACCTGCGGCTTGATGGTGTTCTTGGTATGTCCGTAGTTGGTATTCAGCCAGGCCATATCGATCTCGATGTCGAAGTGACCGATATTACAAACGATGGCCTTGTCCTTCATCAGGCGGAAATGCTTTTCCGTGATCAGGTCGCGGCAACCCGGAAGCGGTCACGATGATATCGCCCTCTTTCACGGCTTCGATCATCGGCTTCACTTCAAAACCGTCCATGGCGGCCTGCAGGGCGCAGATGGGATCGATCTCGGTCACGATCACGCGGCAGCCCGCGCCTTTCAGCGAAGCGGCGGAACCCTTGCCCACATCGCCATAAGAACCCACAACGGCCACTTTACCGGCCATCATCACGTCCGTAGCGCGGCGGATCGCGTCCACCAGGCTCTCTTTACAACCGTATTTGTTATCGAATTTGGATTTCGTTACTGAATCGTTCACGTTGAAGGCCGGCATCGGCAATGTGCCTTTTTCCATGCGCTCATAGAGGCGGTGTACGCCCGTGGTGGTCTCTTCGCTGAGGCCACGGATATGCTGGATCAGCTCGGGGTATTTGTCGAAGACTATATTGGTGAGGTCACCGCCGTCGTCGAGGATCATGTTGAGGGGACGGTCCGGACCACCGAAGAACAGGGTTTGCTCGATGCACCAGTCGGCTTCTTCGATGCTTTGGCCTTTCCAGGCGTAAACACCGATACCGGCGGCGGCAATGGCAGCAGCGGCCTGGTCTTGCGTAGAGAAGATATTGCAGGAACTCCATTTCACTTCAGCGCCCAGTTCAACGAGGGTCTCGATGAGCACGGCCGTCTGGATGGTCATGCAGGCAACCGGCGATGCGGGCGCCTGAGAGGCTTGCTGGCGCCATATTCAGCACGCAGGGCCATCAGTCCGGGCATTTCAGCCTCGGCCAGTCTGATCTCTTTTCTGCCCCACTCGGCCAGGCTCATGTCCTTTACTTTATAGGGGATGGTAAAATCAAGGGTTTGTTTTGCAACTGTTGACATAGATGAAGTTTTAGAACGCAAAACTAAACTTCTAGGATAAAATTCTAAAATAATTTATAACTTTAGGATGAAAACCGATAAATAAACCATTTTGCAGCATAAAACACCTGTTTGCCATGCCTAAAGCCGTCAAAAAAGAAAATTCCGCTACCGATCTTTCCCTGGATGCCAAGGACCGGCGATCCTGAACCTCTTGCAGCAGAACGCCCGGATCACGGTGAAGGAGATCTCGGAGAAGATCC
Source organism: Chitinophagaceae bacterium (assembly GCA_016721725.1). Lineage (GTDB taxonomy): Bacteria > Bacteroidota > Bacteroidia > Chitinophagales > Chitinophagaceae > Ferruginibacter. The sequence goes on from JADKHN010000004.1 coordinate 99,139, forward strand.
ACCTCAGTACCACGCCCGTGCACGAGCGGATCAAGCGCATGGAAGAGAACGGGGTGATCAAACAATACGTGACCCTGCTCGACCATACCAAGGTGAAGAAGGGGCTGATGGTGATCTGTTATGTGTCCCTGAAGGAGCACAGCAAGAACGCCGGCAACAAATTCATCAAGGCCATTAACGAGATGAACGAAGTGGTCGAATGCCTCAACATCTCCGGCGAATTCGACTTCATGCTCAAAGTGGTGAGCGAGGACATGAACGCCTACTACGATTTCCATGTCAACCGCCTCAGTCCGATCGAGAATATGGGCCATGTGCAGAGCATCTTCGTGATGGGGATCATTAAGCAGACGCACCAGTTGGTTTGGTAGTTTTAGTTTGTTAGTTTTTGGTTTGGTTTGGTTTAGTGAGGGGCGATTCTTGTGGTTCAATTGGGTCCCGGGTTTCATTCGATATTCATCATTCAAAATAACCTAAGAAGCAACTAGTAATAAGGGATACCCAAAAAACGTATTAGAATATTTTACTTTTTGTTTTGATTTTCGTATATTTAAATAAATTGATCGTTATCAATCCAATTATAGGCGCAACTTTTGAGACGATCCTAACTTTAGTTTATTAAAGAGTTAGCCGTAAATGTTTGGCAACAGAGCTAGCTTGAAACTAAAACATACTTAATAAAAAGGAAATATAGCTTTGCAAACCAATGATAAAAATTTGGAAACTATTAAAAACTTATTTCACAAATTTCATTCGCTCCTTTAAGAAGAGCAAAATCAGATTTGTTGATGAGAAAGATGCTGAAAAGCTACTTGATTCAATTGGTGAACTTAACAGATTGAAATCAGGACATATTAATTGTTGCTCTTGTGGCAAGACAATCACCATGGAAAGCTTTAGTTCATTTTTTCGTGAAAAGGAACAATATTATTTTATATGCGATGATTATAATTGCTTTTCAAAATTCACAACCCGATGAGAGAATTACTAAACTACAAACTTTGGAGTGATATTTCAATCGGTGATTTTTTCACTTTCATTGGAATTCTAGCCATTATACTTTATATAATTGATTCACTCATCAAGTATATTCCTTTTTTCAAAAGCTAAAAGTTTCAACCTTAGACAAAGCTGCTGATGCAATAAAGTTAAGGTCAATTAAAAAGCGTGCTGTTTCCTCGGGTATTGAACTTATGCTTAATCAAACTGTCAACGAACTAAGAAATGAACTTCCAAAAGGATGGATAACCCGAGCATCAATAAAATGGGTAGGTAAAACTCTGCCACCTGACTTTAAGGACAAACAGCTCATTATGAGAATTCGCCCTACTGATAACAACGATTATAATTATCTAAACGCAATTTATTATTTCTTCTCAAATTCACTATTCCCCGAATCCTGCGCAATTTTGCCTGCGAGTATTAAAGAATCATCTTCGCTTTATATGGTAAAGCGAACAATAGATGATAAACAACCATACCTAACTGAAAATTTCAAAAAGCACTTTCTCAGTACAATTTCAAAAAACGAGCCAGCTGTTGCTGGATACTATGGCGACTATCTGAGAATTGATGAATATGGTTTTTTTAGTTCTGCTTTTCTTAGAGAAGTAGATACACTTGCAAACTCATTAGAGTTTTCAAAAGAGCGACAAAACATTGAGAGCGAAATCAATAACATACTAAATCACCTAATTAAGTTTGAGAAACTGAATAAGTTGAATATTGTAATGGGGAATGATGAATGGTATAAAATTCTTAATGCTACATCATACGGATTCATTTTAGTTGCTAAACCAGAGGAAAAGAGATTGGCCGAGGTTGAACCTTATGTCAAGAGAGCAAAGCAAAAACTCAGGTTGGGCATTAAAAGATTATATGTTCTAGGCTGTCGTGAAGACAAGGCTTTTTTAATAGAGTAATATTATCTGTGAAGGATGAGATACGGGAGTATAAATTACAAGAAACATTCAAACTATACAAAGATTACAGGGGTGAAGAAAACGGAATTGGTGCTTTATTCATTATTGATACAATCAGAGAAGGGCTCTTAAAAAATCGAGTAGATGTTGAGGCTTTGGATTTTGATAATGAAGTAGAACTTGAAGTTGATAGCGAACCGGAGGTTTCTTCTGCCATACCACAAACTATTGTTTCGACAGAGAGTGAAACAACAGTAATTTTAAGTGAATCCCAATTAACAAATGAAATAATTTCTGTAATGCAAACCCTTCCACAACAAGAAGGCTGGGTATTTCTTGGAGCAATAGGGGGCAAGCTGAAAAACAAATTCCCTTTGTTTAATCAACGTCACTATGGCTGCTCTACTCTAAGGCAACTTTTCATTAAGCTAAACGCATTTGATATGAAGGAAATCGGTGATGGAACTGCAAAAGCGATTTATGTGCGAATTAAAGGCGAGCCAAGTGTTAATAAAGTATTAGATCCAAAACCTCAATCAATAGAACCATTAGATGAAAAAAGTGAAATGTTACTTTACTTGTCAAGTATTATAATAGAGTTGTCAGAACCAGATGGATGGACACATTTATCAACTGTTGGCCATAGGATAAAGGCTGATTTCCCAGACTTTGATTTTCAAAAATATAAGTCATATAACTTGCTTAACTTCTGTGAAAGTTCTGGGATGTTTGAAACAAAAAGAACTGGATTTGGACCATATAAACCGGTCCTCATTAAACTCAAAAGCGATAATTCTCAGGGCACCTCCGAAAATCAGCCGTCAATTATTCAAAAAGATATCATTGTTTCAACGCTAATTCAAATAGTTTCAAGAAAATGCCTTAATCAAGAATGGGCAATTCTGACTCAAATTGGTTGGGACTTTGAAATTAAGGTTTCTGACTTTAAATCGCATCAATATGGCTTACCAAGTTTGCGCCACTTTGTGGAGTCTACTGACAAATTTATAATCAAACAAGAAGGTGAAGGCGAAAGAGCAGTTCTTTATGTAAAACTTAAATCTTAAAGAAATAAGTTGTTTTGAACAAACAATAAAATTGCGGCTAACTTCGGCATTTGAGGCTATTTGGGTCTGACGCTGGTACTTCGGCTGTAATGCAAGTTCGGTCTTCAATTCAGGGCTTGACATTTACTCTTCGGCATTTTCTGTAATTCCAAATAACAAAGTCAACTTATCCAGCTGTGGATAACGCAAAAAAGAGTCAACCAGAATCAGGACGACACAAAGCAAAACGCGAAGAGTATTCAGAGTATATAAAGTATTATTTATGAGTTCAGCATTATTGGAAAAATTAAAACTTTTAGTTGGCGCTAATATTGATGCAATATTTGAGAATGGTCATTGTCATATTGTTGTTTCGGGCACGCCAACATTGCATTTACATACTCTATTGCGAATAGAAAATGAAGATTGTCTCGTTTTGCAACAGGCTCATCTTGGAAAAGCCATAGTACATGTTCCAATTGACAAAATAGCCAGTATCACAACATATTGATTCGAATGCCTTCTCGTTGGCTGGCATTTTAAATGATAGTTATTCAAATTGATTAAAATAACAAAACTATTAGGTTATGCGAGCTTTATTACTCTTGCTTGTTCTTTTTACATCATTACTTGTCACAGCCCAGGATACTGTTAAAACAAAGCAATCTAGATTTGAAGAATTCAGCAGTGAAGACGGGGTTCTAAAAAAATATGAATCTCATAAGTTTGGTAAACTTAAAGGGTATATAATGACTAAAAGAACTGTAACAAATGTTGAAACAGAAAAATACTATAATGCAGTTGAAGTATCAGAGAAATTTAATTTGTGGACCGGAAAAGGCGGCGGCACAATACTATTTGATGAAGATGAAATTCCTTCTATAATCAAGACCTTAAAATACTTCTTAAATAACGTTATTAAGGATGATTGTAAAGAAGAATGCCCTTCTTACATATATGAAACAAGAGGAGGTATTTATCTCTATTGCAATAAAACGATTGGAGCATATGCTAGTAGTTGGCATGTTTATGTAAGTAGAAGGTTATATCTAATTGCAGGATCAATCGATCTAGATACAAAAGATCTAGAAACATTTACTAATCTGCTCGAAACTTATAAAGGCATTTCGTTATAAAACGCCAGCTAACATCAGCATTTGGTGCAATTGGGGCTTGATATTGGTACTTCGGCTGTTGTTTACATCTGGTTTTTGGTTCGGGACATGACCGTTACTATAACAACATTTTCGTAACTTCAAATAGCACATTCTACAGGCGACACCAGCCAGACGGACGTAATTCTAACCCCAACTGCGCAATTGCCCTCGTTAGTTGTCAGATGTCATACACCGCAAATTTAGAAATAGACAATGAAGATTTTCTTACACTATCACTTAATGGTGTAGAATTTTATTGTCCATATTCAAAATCATCAAATTCGCAATACATCTTGGCATTTGATGACAGAGACGCAGTTTCAGGGAGAGGTGGACATAGAGAAAATGGGAAAGGATGCTATTTCCTAATAAAAGACCATGCTATTATTGTTATTGGCCAAGTAGAAAGACCGAATGATGGAAAGTTGCAAACAATGGCAATTTCATTATCAATGATTGGCTATTTGAAAATACTACCAAAAGCATTGCCTACGTATTTAAAGAAACAGGAGAGCAGATTATTCGAAAATTATTTAAGGCTAATCTTCTAACAAATGCCCTATCAGACTCTGGGCAATTTGCTGCATTTATAACATGTAACAGTAGTTTAGGTGACAACAATGTTATTATTCTTTACGATCTAATTACTGGCAAACAAGTTTGGAGAAAATATTTTGGTTTTCAAAATCCTCTGCACATAACTCTTTCAGACAATGAAAAAATTGAGCTCAACTATAAAGATGATAAAAAAATCGTTTTAGATTGGAATTTTAAACAAGTATAGCCATAAAAAAACGATCCCTAACAGGAGGGCAAGCCATGTCGGACGTTTAAACTTCAACTGATTGCATCGCAGTACTTTTGGTTCCGGGCCAAACGGAATTCTGTTGGACTTGAGCGCCGCCGTTTGGTCTCCGACCAACGGCGAAAACGCATAGAAAGTTTTGATTCTTTTTGCAACAATTCAAAAGACCTTCAATGAAAATCATATTCCCCTTGCAATCCTCACCCTACTCATCACCTCCTGCAATCAAAACCCCTCCAACTCCTCAAAGTGCCCAATGCCAAACCAGATACCCTCGCCATAAAAAGCGACACATTACCAATCTTTAAAAGCCCCATCAACCTCGACAGCATTGAAGCCACCAATAATGCCAGCGTCATTGCATCGGTAAGCAGGTGACCCGGGCATCTATTTATGAAGACAGTACACGATCGACCTGACGGCCAATATACGGCTGGACCACCGGATCTTCGGGTATGCCAAGCCGGATACCAAGTCCGAAAGGCTCCTTTTATTCTCCGTTTTCACGAACGACGTGGAAAACAACCCCTTTGGCTGTAAACTCGGTTCCTATTACGATACCCGGGGTATGCAATCATTCAGGCTGAAATACCTATGGAGACCTTAGGATCGTTCATCAGGGCCCAGTCTATTGACAGCGCTAATAAGACCACCACCTCTATTTTGAAAAGAAATGGGTCTATTGAATAGGGGAGTGAAGGGTATCGGGTTGGATGGGTTTGGCCCATGGCAGTATTGGCAATTCTTCTTCAAAGCCCGGGCAAAAATCCCAACACAGTTCCGTAACTTTAATTGGCGATTCGGTAAAGAATGGAAGGTGTGTATGAGTAAAGGCTGAGAATATCAGACTACCTGCATCATGCATATTAACTTTCCTGCGATCAATGCCAAACCTATTAACCAGTAGCGGTCACCACCCAAACACCTACCAGCCAAAGAAGAAGATTCATTGAATTAGGTAACGATGATGGCCGCGACCGCCGCCCAGTTATGGCTTTTTGGCAGCACGCCCAAGAAAAGACCGGGCGATAACCAACTGCTGATCGATTTCAATTTCGACGGGGTTGAACTGTCCCAAAGGAATATGCCGCCCTCCTGATGCAACTGGCGGATGAAGGGAAGATCCCACCGATAATTATTCCATAGGTGGGGTAGTGGAGCAACTGGAGCAGAAATTTGCTGCCCTCCTCGGTAAGGAATCCGCGGTATTCATGCCCACGGGCACCTATACCAACCATATCGCCGTGCGCAAGCTGGCCGACCACAACCGCCGCGTCATCGTGCAGGAACAAAGCCATTTTTATAACGACAGCGGCGATTGTGCCGAGACCCTGAGCGGCCTCAACCTGATCCCCGCCGGGAACAAGGGGGTCGATTTTTCGGTCAGTGAAGTGACCGAGATCGTGAACCAGACCAGACCGGCCGCGTGAGACCCGGGTGGGCGTCATCGCGATCGAAACGCCCGTGCGGCGGAAACAGAGACCGCATGTTCACCTACGACCAAGATGAAAACCATCGCCGACTATGCCAGAGCCAACGGGATCAAACCCACCTCGACGGGCCCGGCTATTCGTACAGTCGGCCCATACGAGTACTCCCCGGCACAATACGGCGAACTCTTCGATACGGTCATACACTCCCTGTATAAATGCTTCAACGCAGCATCACGGGGCTATTAGCCGGGCACGAAGGCTTTCACCGAATCCTTTACCACGAAAGAAGGATGTTCGGCGGCGGACTGCCCTGCCGCCCTTTGCCGCCATCGCGCTGCATTATGCCGATAGCTTCCCGTCAGACTATAAGAAGGCTGAGCCCATGCACAGCAGCTCTTTACGCTCCTCCGGAAAGAAGAACGCTTCATGATCACCGAACTGGAAAACGGGACCCATTTAGTGAGACTGGACATTAGGAAAGGACCTTAACCGCTTCCGGGATGCGCTGGCCAAAAAGAATGTGCGGGTACACGAACCCGTGGAGAACGGGATCTACCTGAAGATCAATCCGACGATCAACCGGATCCGGCGGAAGATGTAGCGCTTGTTCATCGATTCGCTGAAAGAGTAAGTTCGGTTGAAAGGACTTGACCAATTGTTGCCTTTGCCCGGGTCTTGCCCGTTGTTTCCGGATATTCCCTACTTTTGATAGTATCAAATGACTATCAGGAAACCGCCATATCAACTTACCCCGCAAATACTAAGGTTCATCAGTAGCATTTCCATTAAGCTCGGGGAGGTCAATGCCCATTACCTGAACAGGCCTTCACCCCAACTCCGGAAGAGGAACCGAATCAAAACCATCCACTCTTCCCTGCAAATTGAAGGGAATTCATTATCCGTTGATCAGATCACAGCCCTCGTGGAAAACAAAAGAGTGATCGGTCCGGAAAAAGATGTTCAGGAAGTGCTCAACGCGATCAGTGTCTATGATGCTCTGCATAGGTTCGATCCGAAAAAGGAGAGTTCCTTCCTGGAGGCTCACAAACAGTTGATGAATGGCCTGGTCGCAGGCCCGGGCAAATATCGAACTGCCGGGGTAGGTATCGTCAAGGGCAGACAGGTCAAACACCTCGCTCCGCCCGCATCGAACGTGAATTACCTGATGAAGGACCTCTTCAGGTACCTGAAGAATAGTCAGGAAATTGCGTTGGTGAAGAGTTCCGTCTTTCATTATGAACTGAGTTCATCCATCCTTTCCGACGGAAATGGCAGGATGGGACGATTATGGCAAACCCTGATCCTGATGGATGAATTCCCGGTCTTCGGGTTTTGCCCTTTGAAACCCTGATCAGTAAAAAGCAGAAGGAATATTATGCGGTCTTATCTCAATGCGACCGGGCAGGAAATTCCACGGCCTTTATCGAGTTCATGTTAGGATCATGGATGAATCGTTAGGGCAGTTATTGCAATTCAACAGGCCGGAGAATGACCGCCATTGACCGGATCGAATATTATTTAACGGGTGGGGCCAAAGAACTTCTATAAGGACTATATGAATGTATTTAAGGGACGTTTCATCGGCCACCGCGAGCGGGGATCTGCATCAGGCAACAAAACTGAAAAAATAAGTCCCCAGGAAATAAAGAACGCGATAGGTACAGGATCACTTAATGCCGCATATGAACGTCTCCCTACCTTGCCTCCCGGGGCGTTCGTCATGCGAAGATGTGTAAATCGAGAGGTTGGGGCAAACAACAGCGACAAAAGGGAATTTAATACATTTGGTTTCTGAAGAACGGAAAATCTGCACGACAGACATGCATACCGACATCATGACCTATAACAGCAAACAAGCGGCAGCCGACCAGGCGATCTGCGACCTGCTGGCCCAAACCATCGACAAAGGCCTGGCCAAAGCCGAGAGTAAGATCTGGCATGCCCACCCCGTCTGGTTCCTGGACGGGAATCCCATTGTGGGTTACAGCAAACAGAAAGCGGGCTGGCGGTTGATGTTCTGGAGCGGGGCAGACTTTGAAGAAGAAGCGCTGAACATACGGGGCGTTAAATTCAAGGACGCTTCGGTGTTTTACACAACGGTTGAGCAGGTCAACTTGAAAGACCTTAAACGATGGTTGAAGAAGTCAAAAGAGATCCAGTGGGATTACCAGAATATCGTGAAAAGAAAAGGCCGGCTGGAAAGGCTGAAATAAGCGTTAAAAATAAATCAATGTGAAGAAGACGGTAACCATCCTGTTGTTCATCGTCGGGTCCTTTTCCGGTTATGCCGTGAAGACGCTCGTACAACTCAAACAATAAACAGTCAAACATGAAAAAAGTTACCGGCATCGGCGGCGTTTTTTTCAAAGCCAAAGACCCGAAAAAACTGACGGAATGGTACCGGGATAATCTCGGGTTGACGACCAACCCTTACGGGGCGACCTTTGAATGGTATGAAGCCGCAGACAGTACGAAGAAAGCGCAAACCCAGTGGACGCCCTTCTCCGAGACAACGAAGTATTTCGAACCCTCCGGCAAGGATTTTATGATCAATTACCGGGTGGCGGACCTTACTGCGTTGGTGGAGGAACTGAAGAAGAACGGGGTGACCATTGTAGACAAGATCGAGACCTACGACTATGGAAAGTTCATCCATATCCTCGATGCGGAAGGAAATAAGATCCAGCTATGGGAACCCATTGATTGACCTGGGAACAAGGAATGTGAAAGCTGCGGGTGATGCTTTGATTTGGTTCCGCCTTGGTTGGTGTCCTCACCAACCGGAATTTAGACCATTTAACACTCCAATACCCAATACTCAATGTTCAATACTCCAAAGGGAGAGCTTAATGACGTGAGTTAGTTGAATATGGATGCAATGAACAAGGAACAAGGATGTGAAAGCTGCGGGGTGATGCTTTGATTTTGTTCAATACACCACGCGGCGGTGGAGAAAATTGAATCACAAAACCCGGCCTGTCGGCAGACAGTGCACAACACTTAATAAGACAAAGGGCACAAAGAAAGCCCTTGACTGCAATACACCATACGGCGGCGGAAATAGTTTCTTTGTGCTCTTCATGAACAAACATGTGTCCCTGCCTACCGGCAGGCAGGTTTGTGGTAAAATTAAGCCAGAGAGCACCAAAAGGGTAAAACAGAGGGCACAATGGAGATATGTAAACCGCTGGCCTCCTAATGCCGCTGGTGATACTTCGTCATTGCTCAGTACACCACGCGGCGGCGGATCCTTAACCTCTAATGCCGCTGGTGATACTTCGTCATTGCTCAATGCACCACGCGGCGGCGATAATTCTTCAAAAATGGTAAAAATCCCGCCACAGCTCCGTGACTTCAAATGACTGATCCGGTAACGAACGGACGGTGTGAATGAGCAGGCCGGGAATGCCAAATTCCCTGCCCATAAGAGCATTAATATTTGACGTTAGAAGCAACTATCGGCGGTCATCTCAGGCTTTGGTTTCGGCGGACGGAATTCTATTGGTCAGTAGTTCTTAACTTCGGTTTAAAGTTATAAATTTAGCTTTCATCTCCGGGCCGGAGCACAGTTGGTCAATTCCACACCTGCAGCAAAGCCCTGCCGTTATCGTCATGCACTTACCTCGCAGCATCGGAATTTTCAACAGACTGTGAAAATTAATTTTGGCAATAATAAAACAGGGTCAATTTTAAGCGAATAAACAAGACTTATTGTAAAATTAAAAATCAACCCTCTGCACCTGTTCATTGCATTATGTGATTCTTGGCAGGATGATGAATTCACAAGTTGTCTCAGCCCTGATTAAAACCAATATTTTGAATCACTGGCATCTGAACCCCGGTCAACGGATGAAAACTTACCGGGACATGCCATGTTAATCAAAATGTTTTGTCAAGAACTTTGCGATATGCCGCTTTCATCAGCTTGATAAATTATTGGGAAGGCAAATACTCCCTGACGGATGTAGGGCGTTAACTTTCTGAAAAATGTTCCCGGAAGTTTATATGGATCGGCAAGTTTCACTTAAGTGCTCCCCATGGAGAGATAGCTGGAATAACTTTTACTCATTGCAGAATCAGGGCTGCCTGCATTCGATCATGTTATGGGTAAACCTTTTTTGAATTCCTCAACACAAATGAGAATACGGCAAACCATTCAATAATTATATGACCAAGCAGTGACCACCATGACAGCTCCAGTTTGGCAGGTAGAGATCACGTATGACTTCAGTGTTTTCAAACCATTTGCGATGTGGGTGGAGGGACAGGGAATATTATTAAACCCAATACTTGGCACCTCATGGGGATACTTTTTGATATGGAGAGTGCTGGCGACCAACATGTATTAAGCGATTTTGTGCAGCGTGTTCAATTTGTTTCAGGGGTTTTCAGAAGCTATTCCGGCAGCCGATTGCTGATATTGAAAACAGTTATTCTTGACTGGAATGATGAAAACGCTCAGAAAATACTTTCAAACTGCCGCAATGCTCTCCTTTTTCAGGTGGTAAAATAATTCTTGTTGAACAGGTAGTTGAGGGCCATTTGCATTAATGTCGCTTGTTTTACGATCTGCACGTACAGGTAATGCTGGGAGGAAGTGAAAGGACAGGGAGAATTCAAGAAATTGTTTGAATCATCCGGGCTGAAATTGAATCGCATTATTCCGACAAAATCACCAATGAAAATAATTGAAGCTTCTTGTTAACGAATTTATAAGAACGAATGACACGAACGCATAACAAAAGGGATGCCCGCAAGGCGAGCGGACACAGCATTAATTCCCAGCCCTGCGGCAAGCCTCGAACGTCGTGGCGGTCAGGCCATGATGACTAGAACAACGAACTACACAAAGACAAAACTAATATGTCAATAACAAACGAAACTGAATTATTTGAATGAAAGCAAATGAAGCTGTTGCTTGCACATTAAAAGAAATGCGAAACTATGCTCAACCCGGAATGACAACGAAACAATTGGACGGCTCTATGGAGCTAAAATTCTTTCCGGATTTTGGAGCAAAATCAACACCACACTAACCTATGGTTTTCGGGTTGGACTTATATTAGCTTAAACAATGAATTTTGTGATGGTATTCCCTCTGAAAGTAAAATACTGAAAGAAGGCGGTTGGTTAATATTGATGTTTTCAGCCGAACTTGAGGAGCTTGCAAAGGTCAATGGCAGAGCTCATTTGTACTTGGTGAGGATATTAATCAGCAGCAAAAACTTGTCGACAACTTCAAAACAGATTTTGCATAAGGCAATCTATAGTATAAAGGCGGAGTTCGTATTTCAGACATAGGACATCTAGAGTGAAACTGAGGCTAAGAAACGAGGTTACAATGTAATTAAAAACTTAACTGGACATGGAAATGAAGCAGAAGCCTTCACGAAGAGCCAAGTAACATAGTGAATTACAGAGACCGTTTTAATCTGACACGATTTAGAAAGAACTCTGTCGTTGCCGTTGGAAACATTTATTACAACAGTTTCAACGTTTGCTGAAACGCCAACGACGGTTGGACTGTGGTTTGAAACAAAGGCGGTTGGCGGCGCAACATGAACACACTATTGTTGTTACAGACGGAAAGCCAATTGTACTCTGAGATGAATGAGAAATCTGGAACTGACATGCAGGATAAAAGTCCAAACCGCTGACATGAACTGGTGTTTGGCAAAATGGGGGCCTGACAATCGTAACTTCAATATTTTATCGTTGTCATCATTGTTCCGGTCTGGAAAAACCAAATGCACCACCGCAGGTATTCCCCGATCATCCGAAGCAGCGGTCACTATACGTAAGTGCGGCCATCACAAGCGAAGTACCGGACAGGCGGGTCTCGACCAATGACGAAACCCCATAGAAAAGTATTGATTTTTTGGCTGCTGCTATTAACCCAACTGACTTGGTAAAATATTATAAAACATGAATAAACAGTTCTTTTACTCTTAGTGCTTGTTGTTGTTACAAATATTTTCAGTTATGGCCAATGTAATAAAAGATGGTATTCGGCAGTTCATTTGAGATGCTGAATGCTTCAGGTAAAGTTCAACTTAAGGATGATCGATCAATCAGTATTGTATATGATTCGAAAGTTGATTTTATTTACCGTACTGGAGACAACATTACGATGAATGGAACTTTTGATTCAATTCGTGCGACTGGAAAACTCCATTTAAGGAAGGCAAAACAGTTATATTGTCAACCATTACCCATGCCGATGGAACCCACCGTAAATGCAACCTTGACCATTGAGGGAAAAATGGCCCAAAACATTTTTAATTGCAGAGTTTGAAGGATCGGATTATCCAAAACTGCGGCTCGAACCGAAAAGTTTGAAGAAAATGAAAATAGATCCGGTCGATCCGCAGTAAGAATATTTTCACAATATAAGAATAATAGAGCAATAGCCAGCATGAGGTTTTTGAACAATTCTGTGCCCGTTGGTCAGGGCCCAACCTATCCGGCAGGCGGCCAGACAGGGAGCGTTCGTGATGCGAAGGTATTGTAAATTTCAGCGTCCTTATAGGTAACACCAACTGCGGCAAAAGATTGGGAACCGGATTATGCCACCGTAGTTTTCCGCCTTGGTTGGTGTCCTCACCAACCGGAATTAAGCCAAAATGGAAATATTCAATGCCCAATGTTCAATGATCAATATTCAAAGAAGAACCTCTTATGGCGTAGGAGTTTGTTGAATATGGAATGGGGAACAAGGAACAAGGAATAAGGAAAGCTGCGGATGATGCTTTGATTTTGTTCAGTACCACGCGGCAGTGGAGAAAATTAACCACAAGGACCTGCCTGCCGGTAGGCAGGGACACAAACGTAGACAAAGGACAACAAAGCCCTTAACTTCCCAATACACGGCGCGGAAATAGTTGCTGTGCTCTTCGTGAACAACCTTTGTGTCTCTAATGCCACTGGTGATACTTCGTCATTGCTCAGTACACCACGCGGCGGCGAGATCCTTAACCTCTAATACCGCTGGTGATACTTCATCATTACTCAGTACACACGCGGCGGCGAAACTAAAACTACAGCTAAAAACTAACAAACTAACCAACTTAACTCTCTCCTCGTCATAATCGTTCATAATACCCGTTGCCGATATCGATATCTCTTCGCGGGTGATGGAGAATCCATTGTTTTTATAAAAGCTGATGGCAGGATTGCTCCGGTTCACATTCAGTTCCAGTTCGGTGGCACTTTGGGAAAAAGGCAGGATGGACTGGATGATATGATCCAATAGAGTTTACCGACCGCCTTGCCCTGTTAGCAGGGGATCGACGCCAAGTTTGTGCAGGCGGAAGATGGTCTTTGAGCTTGTTCCGGGATCCTCATCTTTAATCATTTTCAGGGAGAAAGAGGCGAAAACGCAGGGTACATTCTCTTAGAAGTAGGATGAACCGGTGCCCGCTTTGCATTGCTGCTGAAGCGCCTCATTACTGTGAAAAGATCCAGCATATAAATAATCTGCGCGGGGGGCGGGATGGATGCATAGGCCACGGCTGAGTCTTTTGCGCCAGTTCATGGATGGCGGGAATGGATTCAGTTCCAGCCGGCCCGACCGTGATCATCGTGCTTATTTCACTTTGATTTTTAGTGAAGAGGCGAACATGAGGCGCCCGCTGGCGTCTTCCAACGATCCCATCGTAGAAATAAAGTTCCTCGCCCGATTTCAAATGCCCCGGTGATGATCCTCAGCCAGAGTTCGGGCAGGGAGTTGTCTTGAACAAGTTGATGACCCGGCTGCTGTGGGCGATACCTTTCGGAGGCTTCATCCTCCGTGACCCCCAGTTTCTTATACATGAACTGGTAAGGAGATCTTATAGACATTCTTTTTCGTCCGTGATGAGCGGGGGCATTTTGATCAGCCGCTTCCAGCCAGTCAACCACCACCGAATCCATCCTGATGCTGAGTTGGGTAAACAGTTTGGGGCTTGAACTGCTGCCTTGGAAGCTTAAGAGGGTACGCGGCGTCAGGCCCTGACCGACACAAGGTGGTTCCCATCAGGCTGATGGCAAAACAAAGCAGCTTTAGGGTATTCTTTTTTCACTTGATGATTCATCCTGCGAATTTAAGCCAGGGTGGTGGCCTTGCTAATTTTAACGAAGCGTTGACAGACTCT
>JADKHN010000005.1 GCA_016721725.1 Chitinophagaceae bacterium
AAGTTTTGTTCTTGTATTTGTTGAAGGTCCGAGATTGAGCTGGGGATTGTCCTGGCAGCAGGAGCCACTGGGAAGCCGAAATCCATAGCCATGACATATTTTCCGCGGAAGCCAGACTGATGAGGTTGCCAGAGCTATCGCTTCTGCGAAAAATCACCCAAGATGGCGCAGGTGGTCGCTTTCTCTTCCGTGATCTTTTGGAAAAGGTAACGGCCCATAGGTTCGCTTTCACCACCGGACTGAGGGCATTGTACAATTGTTCGGTCCGGCCAGTGTCATCCGCTTGGCTGGCTGAACCGGATGAGGGCCAGCGAAGGGGGTCTCGGCATTGGGATGCGTGGCCGCGAATTTCTCGGATACGATGATCGCCTTCGAGTCTTAGCGCGGAATCCTCTTCCCGGATTCCTGAGTGTACAGGCATAGGTTCCAGGGCGGTATTGAATGCGGCGTAATCGGTATGCGACCTGGAACCGGTTACAAGGGCTTTAACGATGCTGTCTTTACTGCCTTTGATCTTAACATTTGAATTATCCCGGAAGAGGTGATGTCAGGTTGCTGGTTTTGAAGAGGATGATCTTGAAATAGGTGAACCCATCTTGCCGGTAAACTGAATTTGCCGCTTTTCAGGGTTGTATGGAACTCTCTGGCCTCACCGGTCTGCCCGTTCAGCAGGGCTACCACTGGTCCCATCAGGATACCCGGTGACATCCCCGTTGATGACAAATCCTGCGGTTTGGCTACAACGGCTCGGTCGTTTGGCCTTGGTTTTTGACGCCCGGCTGCCCCCTGCGCCAGCAGGAACAGAGGCGATAAGAGTAATATACTAAGATCCCTTTCATTGATTTCATTTAGGCCTGATTTACCGTTTTAAGGAACTACCGGAAAGGCCCAAGTTTTTTTATGATTATTTAAAGGGCGCGGGCCTTGTTAAACCCTGCCTGAATTGCAGGATCATTCCGATATCCTTGATCCCGGGTTCCTTCTCGAACATTTCATTGAGGTCCACCGCGTAGAGGTCGGGTGGCGCAGGACACACAGTTGGGAATATCGGTCAGGCTGTTGTTCCCGCCCGAGAAAAAGGGGTTTTTGATCCTGGCCTTGGCGAGTGAAGCCGAAGTCCAGTTTGGTCCTGCCGGCAGCAACGTTCTCCTGCAGGCTGTCGAAGAGAAAATAATCTGACCTCGACGAACCAGCATCAGTTCATCCACATTGGTCTTAGCAGGACTCAGATGGAAAGACTTTCACTTCCACTTCATCGGAGAGGTCCTCGCAGTTCCGGGCTCTCCTGTCCGTTCGACGCACCACATCGAGTCCGTACTCCTCCACCAGCCGCAGGATGAAATCGAAATCCAGCATCCGAAAGACACTGGTCTTCTTCAGGTCGAAATCGGCATTTTCACCCGCTGCCCTTGAGGCCATTAGCCGCGTAACGCGGGGAGGCGGGTGAAAGTCAGGGCCGCAAAACTGGATCTCGAGGCCGTCGAGTTGTTGCAGTTGTTTCAGTTGCGTGATGCCGCATACTTTGATGTTCATGGTTTATCGGTTTATTGAGTGAGTTTTATTTTTGTCACTTTTTGCTTGTCCCCGAGTTCCGCTCCGCTCTTCGGGGCAGGGCAAAAAAGTAACCCCCGAGTTCCTCCCGATATTCATCAGGATCGTCGGGGCAAGCAAAAGACACCCGGCAAACCTGCCTGCCGGCAGGCGAATTACCCTCCCGATAGCTATCGGGACCGGGTCAGCCTGATTAAGTCCCAAGCTTTCGGGGATGCTGTAATCTCAAATTCAGTTCCAAATATAGACTTCACTTTTTGAAGATCTTTTCCAATTCCATCTACAAAGTTTAACCACATTGTGCTATTAAACGAAGAGTTCGGATCTAAAGCAGTCTTCGATAAGACTTCGACAGGACTTCGACAAGGCTTCGACAAGCTCAGCCTGACAGACTTCTATCCAGCCAGTTCTTCAACAGTCTTCTCCCCATCGGGGTCAGGATGCTTTCGGGATGGAACTGGACTCCCTGCACATCATATTCCCGGTGCTGCAAGGCCATGAAGTATAACCCTGTTCATCCCGGGCCGTGATCTCCAGGTTTCTCGGAAATCCTCCGGGCTTACCACCCAGCTGTGATACGCCCCACCTGCAGTTCAGCCGGAGTCCGGACCAGATGCCGGTCTTTTCCAGCCGGATCGGGTGGCCACCCCGTGAAAAACGATCCAAGGTTGAGCAGCTTGGCGCCAAAGGCTTCCGCTATGGCCTGGTGACCGAGGCTACGCCAGGATGGACTTCGTGGACGCATAGGTCTTGATCAGGGCAGGAGGATACCCGATTCGGAAGGGATGCCGGGTCCGGGTGACAGGATGATCCTGTCGTAGTCCGCCACTTGTTCCAGGCTGATCTGGTCATTGGTAAAGACATCCACCTTGTCCTGAACAAGGTATTCGGCCAGGTGAACCAGGTTATAAGTGAACGAATCGTAATTATCCAGTACAAGTATGCGCATCGGGACTGCAGATACCGGCAGGTGTGATGAATGGGATCCTGGTCCGGTTCTACTGAACCTCAAATCAACCATTCTTTTCGCAATTAAACAAAACAATCCCGGAACGGCCAAAAATCACCGGCGCAGGCAAATTCTTAGCGCAGATGATGTAACTTTAATTCAATGGCTGACCGGATCGTTTTTTGGGTTGGCCTTTTCATCGTTTTCGCATTAATCAGCTATATGAAACTCATCGTTTTCGGTGCCACCGGCATGGTTGGCCGCCAGTTGGTTCAACAAGCCCTTTTCAACGGACATACCGTCAGGGCCTTTGGCCGCAATGTATATACCACCGACTTCCCCGATGACCCGAACCTGCAACGCATCCAGGGTGCCTTGTTCGACGCGACGGAGGTGCTGAATGCCATCCGCGGATGCGACGCGGTACTGACCGCGATCGGCGGTGGCACCGACAGCAACGACAAGACGCGGACCCTCGGCATGAAGAACATCATCGCCCAGATGAAGAAGGCCGGTGTCAGCCGCATCATCGGCATCGGCGGCATGGGCGTGCTCAATGCCGATGACAAGAGCCTGCTCATCGAACAGGAAGATTACCCGCAGGAATACCTGGCCGTCGGACTCCGAACACCGCAAGGCCGGGAAATGCTGAAGGAAAGCGGGCTGGAATGGACCTTCGTTTGTCCGCCCCATATCCTCGATGCTGGTCCCACCGGGAGTTTCATCACCGCGGAGGACTATGTTCCCCTGCCCAATAAATACCAGGTCAATGCCGGCGACCTGGCCCTGTTCATGCTCAATGAACTCAATAAAAAGAATTCCTTAAACATCGTGTTGGCATCTCCAATTAAACATTCATAAACCGAACGAACATGCTGCTCAAAAAGATCCTATTTTTTTTCCTGCTGGTGATCAGTACAAAACTGCTTGCCCAGGACGCCATCAATTACCAGGAGTTTCGACGATAAGGGCGAATGGATGCTGGTCGCGGACCGCAGCAGCATGCCCACGGTGGAGGACCTCGCCCAGCCCGAGCTGAGGATCGCGGGACTTCGTATCAACCCCAATAATTTCTCGCCCAGCCGGAGTTCCTATTTCACCGGCATCCTCCTGAGGAATGTGCAGCGGAAAGGAATTCCCGGTCACCGGTCTGCCCGCGAACCTCAAGGGCGGCAACCTCACCTGGAGCCCCGCCGGCGACAAGGCCGCCTTCACCCATACCACCGACAATACGGTCGATGCCTACGTGATCGATATCAAGACGAGGAAGGCCGTGAAGATCAACAAGACGCCCCTGAACCAGGTGCTGAATGCCGCCTTCGACTGGATCGACAACAAAAGCATCCTCTATTCGGCCATCAGCAAACCGGTGTCCATGGCGCCCAAAGCCGCTGGCCCCCAGGGTCCCGTCATCCAGAGAACCTGGGCAAAGTGGCTGCCAGTGTGACTTACCAGGACCTCATCAAGACGCCCTATGATGAATCCCTGTTCGAATTCTACGGCACCACGCAACTGATGCGTAATAGCAATGGCGTGGAGACCAAGGTGGGAACACCGGCCATTTATAGTTTCGCGAATATTTCGCCCGACCATAAATATCTTTTGATGAAGAGGATCGAAAAGCCCTTCTCCTACCTGGTTACCGCCGGAGGTTTCAATTCCACCATGCTCATCACCGACCTCAACGGAAAGGAAGTGAAAAGGCTAGCCAAACTGCCCAGCAGCGAACTGGCCCCCTCGGGATATGACAATGTGCTGAACGCCCGCGCGGTTTCAACTGGCTGCCGAATTCACCGGCCACCCCTGGTCTGGATCGAACCGCTCGACAGCGGCCTGATCAAGAAAAAAGTGGATTTCCATGACGCGGCCTATACCTTGGCTGCGCCCTTCACGGGAACACCGGCCGAACTCACCAAAACGGCTATGCGCATGGGCGGCATCACCGATGCCGGTTCCGGACTCTTCCTGGTCTCCGAGATGTCGAGGTGAAACACCGGCGAAACTGAGCAAGCTGAGTCCCGACGGCAAACTGGAAATGCTGATCGACCGGAGCACCGATGACGCCTACAATGACCCGGGCACCCCGATGACCGAAAAGAATCAATTCGGGCGCAACGCCGTCAAACTTTCGAACGGCAATACCTTATTCATGCGGGGTACGGGTTCATCTCCCAAGGAGACTTGCCCTTCATCTCCAGTTTCAACATCAACACCAAAGAGACCAAGATACTCTGGCGTTGTGAAGAGCCTTACTACGAGACCGTTACCGACGTCATCGATTACGACAAGATGCTCCTGGTGACCAACCGCCAGAGCCAGACCGAGCAGCCCAATTATTACCTGCGAGACCTGAAGAACAATACCGTCAAGGCCATCACTGATTTCCCGGACCCGCAGCCCGGCTTACGCGGCATCACCAAACAGAAGATCATGTATAAGCGCAAGGACGGCGTTGACCTGGCCGCAGACCTCTACCTGCCCAAGGGATACGATCAGAAGAAGGACGGTCCGCTCCCCGTGATCATGTGGGCCTATCCCCGTGAATTCAAGAGCGCTGCCGACGCGGCCCAACTAAGGGCAGCAAATACACGTTCACCCGGGTGGGATACGGATCCATCATCTTCTGGGCCACCCAGGGCTATGCGATCATGGACAATACCGAATTCCCGATCGTGGGTGAAGGCGACAAGCAACCCAATGACAATTTCGTGGAGCAGCTTACCTGGAGCGCGGAAGCCGCCATCAACAAGATCGCCGAGATGGGCGTGGGTGATAGTACACGCGTTGCCGTTGGAGGCCACAGTTACGGCGCCTTCATGACGGCCAACCTGCTGGCCCATACCAAACTGTTCAAGGCCGGTATCGCCCGCAGCGGGGCCTATAACCGCACCCTTACGCCATTCGGTTTCCAGAATGAGGAACGCACTTACTGGATGGCGCCTGAGGTCTATTTCAACATGAGTCCTTTCAGTTTTGCCAACCAGATCAAGACGCCGTTATTGATGATCCATGGTGAAGCGGATAATAATCCCGGCACCTTCCCTATCCAGAGTGAGCGCCTGTACAATGCGATCAAAGGCCATGCGGAACGGTCCGTTTTGTGCAGCTGCCTTTCGAATCGCACGGATACGCGGCTAAGAGAATATCCTGCACATGCTCTGGGAGCAGAACCAGTGGCTGAACAAATATGTGAAATACGCGAATACTCCCTATGTAAAATAGGGATGGCCCGTTTTGCGAATACCCTGAAGACGGTATGGGATACCGGCAACGGTTCATTAAATTTGCACCACGAAAAGAAATCATACGGGCCTCTTCGCCATCCTTTTGCTCACCGGTTCAATGACCGGTCTTGCCCAGTGCCCGCAGCGGCGCTGCAACTGTATAACGAGGGCATCAAACTGAAGGATAACAGGCAAACGGCCGAGGCGCTGGACAAGTTCAAAAAAGCCATTGCGATCAAAGCGAATTATACGGATGCCCTGTACAATGCAGGCTGGTGCCAGAATGAGCTGGCCAAATACAACAGCGCCATCGATTACCTGAATAAGGCGAGGGTAGGCTGGCCCGATATCCCCAAGGTCTATTTTGAACTGGGATTCGCTTTCTATAAACTGGGCAATAACGATTCGGCCCGGATCCATTTTAACCGGTGCCTGGAACTTAAGAAGGATTATTCCCTCGCGTTCAAGCAACTGGGTTATATCGACTATGATGAAGAAAAATACTCTTCCGCGATCGGGCAATTCAACCAGTACGAGGCCAGTGCCAGGACGAGATCAAGGATTATCTCTACTGGTACCGGAAGGGATTCAGCCATAACGCGTTGAAGGAATATGAGCAAGCCATCACTAAGCTCAACCGCTCGCTTGAATACAAGAAAGATTTCCTGAACACCTATCTCGAACTCGGCTTCGCCAATACCAAACTGAAAAGGAATGAGGAGGCCATCGCCCAGTTCAAAAAGGCCATGGAGATCGATCCCAAAGCCATATTCCGTATAACGGCATCGCTGAAGTGTACCGCGACAATATCAAGGATTGCGACCAGGCCATGGAATGGTATCGCAAGACCCTCGGGGTAAAGACCAATGAACGCAAGGCAAATTTCGGACTTGGCTATTGCTCCAATTCCAAAGGCGAATATTCCGCCGCCATCAATTACCTGAAGAAAGCGGTTGAAGCCGAAACCACTTATACGGCCGCCTTTGTGGAACTGGGTTTCGCTTATTACAAGACCGGCGGATTCAGTGATGCGGAGTACCACTTCAACAGGCCATCAGTCTGAGCCCGAACAATGAGAACGCCCGCTATTATGCCTGCCTGATGTACGTCCAGCAGAAAGACAAATACAAGGCCCAGAAAATGTTGGACGAACTCAAACAACTGAACTCAAAGCATGTGGAGAAACTGCAGCCGAAGGTGAACGCGCTTTGATCCCTTCATCCCCTGCCCCATCCGCCCTGTCCTGAGCTAAAGCCCGGGACAGGGTTTTTCATTGAAAAATTCCCGCTGCCTTCCTAAAAAATTGTACATTAGGGCACCAAAACTGATCATCCTAATATCCCTTGCTTCCGGCATTACCCGCCCCCATCCTTTGAAAATTTATTTCCCGGATCCGGTCCACCGGTAACCGGCTCATTGCGCATTGAATCAACCGCTTTAAATTCTTCATTATGCCAAACAAACGCGGCCTCCATTTTTTCAGCAAGACCATCCTGGCCATTCTCCTCCTGACCTGCTTCCAGGCCCCGGTTTTCAGCCAGCCCTTTGTACCGGTACCCGTCACGGGATTCAACCACGATGTGGTGGCCGAATCGGGTACCAGTTCACTGACCAATACCACCATTGCCATGGATGGCGTAACCCAGTCGAACAAAGTGATGTATACCGTCGCCTTCCGGATCACCAATAATTTTGGCGGTGGCGGATTGCCCGACAATGGCACCATCACCGATGCGGCAGGCAGCTATCAAATGGCCGCTTATAACAGCAATAATGCCCTCCTGCTGCAAAGGACACAAACCGGTGACCTGTCCCTCACCACCCCGGCTAAATTCAATTCACTCCGGGTATTGGCCCTCACCACCGAAGGCACGAGTCTTGTCAATGTCCGGTCTTTTTACCGATGGCACCATCTCCAATGTACTCACCAATTATTCCCTGCCCGACTGGTTCAATAATACGACCAATGTCGTCTTATCCGGATTGGACGGGTCACCAGGCCACTCCGGCCACTGAAGCTGATGCGTTCCTTCCAATCCGAGGATGTATTATGTCAATATCCCCTTAACCTGTGCTGAAAAACAAAAAACGGTGCAAAACTGAATTTCACCAACGTGACCACGGCCGGCAACAACGCACCTTTTATCCCAATTCCATCTTTTTCGCCCTTTCCGGCATTTCCAATACGCAGAATGTCACGGCCAACATCACCAATGCCAGCTGTTCTTCCACCGGCAGCGCCACTGCCGGTACCCACGGGTGTGACCACGCCGTATCGGTGACCTGGAATACCGTGCCCGTGCAGACCGGTCTAACCGCCACCAACCTGGCGCCAGGTAACTACCGGGCAACCATACTCGACGGCAACAACTGCACCACGGTCGTTCCGGTGACCATCACCCTGACCAATAACCTGAGCATGTCGAACCGTTCAGATACCAGCATCTGCAACGGAGCTTCCTTCAACGCCAATATCACGAGCAATGCGGCAACCTATGGCTGGTCGCCCACCACCGGGTTAGTAACCCGGCCATCGCCAGTCCCGTTTTATCTCCAACATCCACCACCACGTACACCGTTACCGGAACCACCGGACCTGTACCATCAGCCGCACCTTTACCGTGACCGTGCAAACCGCCGTCACCCTGACGGTGCATGCCGACACCACGATCTGCAGCGGGGCCTCATTCAATGCCAACACCGTGAGCAACGGGACCTCATTTACCGGACACCGGCCACCGGACTGAGCAGTTCAACGATCGCCAACCCGGTCGTATCGCCAACGGCAACCACTCAATATACCCTGGTGGCGCGGCTGGGCAATTGCCTTAACAGCAAGTCCTTCACCGTTTCCGTATTGCCCGGCGTTACCGCCAATGCGGGCCCCGGCTCAAGCATCCTGGAAGGCAGCAGTGTCATTTTACAGGGCAGTGGCAGTTCCGGTACCTATTCATGGACCCCGGCGGCCGGACTCAGCGCCACCAATATCCTCAACCCCGTGGCCAAGCCAGCCAGTACGACAACCTATACCCTACGGATCACAAATAGCCAAGGATGTTTCGCCACTTCGAACGTGACCATCACGGTGATCCCTAACTGCACCAACCCGAAGAATGCCTTCACGCCCAATAAGGACGGGTATAACGACGTCTGGTTCATCACCGATGGAAACTGCCTGATCAGGGCCAATGTCCAGGTCTATAACCGTTACGGCAGCCGGGTATTTGAATCAGCGGATTACCGCAATGACTGGGATGGCACCTATAAAGGAAAGGCATTGCCCGACGGCACTTACTATTATGTGATCAAATACCTGCTCATCAACAACGCACAGGTTGAACGTAAAGGCAATGTCACCATTTTAAGATAATATCTCAAAAAGAACGAATCATGAGCATCAAATCACTCAGGTCAATCATAGTGTTAGTCACAGGGTCCCTTTACTTCGCCCCGGCGAACGGGCAACAACTCTACAAGGTGAGCCAGTTCATGGAGCACAGTTTCCTGCAAAACCCGCTGCCGTGGGCGCCAATGGTTCTGGAACCGTTGGAGGCGCCTACCGCAGCCAGTGGTCGGGCATTGAAGGCGGTCCCGTCACCGCGGTCCTCTTCGCCGACAAATATTTCGCGAAAATGAATACGGGCCTGGGTATTGTGCTGTATAGCGATAAGACGGGTCCCACCAGCAGGACCGGCGGTGAATTGAATTTATCCTACAGCGTGCACCTGGGCGGCGACAAGCGCCTGATGATCGGACTGGGCGGACAGGTGATCCAGTTCCGGGTGGATAAAAGCAAGATCTCGGCCTCCTGCCCAATGATCCCCTCCTGGCCTCATCCGGATCCACCATCAAGGGTGATGCCAATGCTGGGATCTATTACCGTTCCAACACGCTGAATGTGGGCATCTCCGCCAAACAGCTGATCCAGCCCAAACTGGGATTCATTAAAACAGCGGCTAACCCCAAGGGTATGTTATACCGCCAGTACTTCCTGGCCGCCAATTATTATATCAGGACGGATGAAGCGAATGTATTGCTGCCGCATGTTGAAGTTCGTTACCAGCCCGAAGCGCCGGTGGATTATGAAGGAGGCCTCATCCTCTATCATAAAGACCTGCTGCATTTCGGTTTCAGCGCGCATTACCGGCAGGATTACACGGTATTCCTGGGTGTCAAGATCAAACACAAACTATCGATCGGCTATGCCTATGATATTTACAATAACCCGGTAAGCACATTCGAATCTGGTTTCGGTGCCCATGAGATCATGCTGAGGTATGCCTTTTAATCTACTTTTTCCGATAAGATGCAATTACGCCCTTCTACTGATCGGCCTGTCTGTTTTATTGAGCGGCTTGACGCCGGAAGAGAACAGGAAGACCCCGATCGTTTTGCAAATGCGGGCAGGTTCAACACCAACCCTCGTGATCCTCGGCACCATCCAGGATGCGGGATCCCCGCAGATCGGTTGTAAAAAAGATTGCTGCAAAGACCTCTTTGACCATCCCGATCCCAACCGGATGGTGGTTTCTCTCGGGCTCATCGATCCCGGGAATAAAAAGCGATATCTCTTTGAAGCGACACCCGATATGACCCGGCAATTAAGCATCCTCAATGAGGAGCTGAGCCCGGCTCCGGCTTAACCCCCGATGGCATTTTCCTCACCCATGCACATATCGGGCATTATACCGGTCTCATGTACCGGGCAAGGAAGCCCTGAATGCAACCGAAGTCCCCGTTTACGCCATGCCTCGTATGCGTTCCTATTTAGAAACGAACGGCCCTGGAGTCAATTGGTGAATAATAAGAATATCCGGCTGGAGGAACTGTCGGAGAATACGGAACTGAGCCTGGGTAATCATCTCAGCATAAGACCTCTTAGCGTTCCCCATCGCGATGAATTCTCTGAAACAGTGGGATTCTCATCAAAGGCCCGAACAAGTCGGCCTCTTCATCCCCGATATCGACAAATGGGAGAAATGGAAGATGAATATCGAAACACTGATCGGGCAGGTGGATTACGCATTCCTCGACGCCACTTTTTTGATGCCGCTGAGATCAACAACCGCGACATCTCCACGATCCTCATCCCTTCGTCACGGAAAGCATGAAACGGTTTGAAGGATTACCCGCTGCCGAGAAGAACAAGATCCGTTTCATTCATTTCAATCACACCAATCCCCTGCTGAAACCGGGTAGCGGGGCTTTACAGCTATTGCAGGCAAAGGGTTTCCAGATCGCCACCCTGAAGCAGACCTTTCCGCTCTGAACCCCGTTAATCAAAATTTAACAAAATCGGTTCGACGGATCCAACGGACTGGCATAATTTTTCAATCTTTGTAAAAACAGTACCATTGAGAATTCTTTTCCTCTTTTTCTTCAGTGTTGGAGCCCTCTTTGCCCGCGGGCAGAAAGTGGAGAACATCTATGTGAACCTCTATACCGACAGCCTGAAGAAAGGGACCTTCAATTACATCAATATCGACGGCAAACTGTCGAACGGCCGTTTTATCCCCTGGACAGTACATACCTGATCTTCTGGTCATCCGCCGGACATTTCAGTGGCAACAGCCTCTGGATCGACCCGAATTTCAAATCCGACAAAGTGGATCTCAGGGTGACCCTGCGCAGCAACCCCGCCCTGCAAAAAGAGTTCAGTATGTATATTAAGAAGAGACCTGATCCCGAACTCAAGACTTTGGAGCAACTGATGAAGGAACCACGATCAAGTTCCAGGAAGAATAAGAATTAAATTGAAGACCACAAAACAAGATGCCCGGTTTGTCGGAAAGACGAGCCGGGCATTTTTTATGGTCTGACGTCTCCGTCTGACCATAAAAAAATAAAGTCATAACTGAAAAAATATTGTCAGACGAGGACGTCAAGATGCCTTCAGACACGAAAAAATATTGTCAGACGAGGACGCCAAGATGCCTTCAGACACGAAAAAATATTGTCAGACGAGGACGCAAAATGCCTTCAGACACGAAAAATATTGTCAGACGAGGACGCCAAGATGCCTTCAGACACGAAAAAATATTGTCAGACGAGGACGCCAAGATGCCTTCAGACACGAAAAAATATTGTCAGACGAGGACGTCAAGATGCCTTCAGACACGAAAAAATATTGTCAGACGAGGACGTCAGACAATATTTTTTCAAGAACATTGCCCATTGAAAGTACTTTCATGCCCGTTCAGACGAGGACGTCAGACCTTGTATCACGCAAATTTCTTCGCGTCTTCCAAAAATTTCGCCAGTCCGATATCCGTCAACGGGTGCTTCAGGAGTCCCAGGATGGAATCGAGCGGACAGGTACAAACATCCGCGCCCGCTTCAGCGCAGGAGATGATGTGATTGGGGTTACGTATGGATGCGGCCAGGATCTCCGTCTTGAAACCCTGTACATTGAAGATCTGGCGGATCTGGTGGATCAGGATCATACCGTCCCATCCGCTGTCGTCGATGCGGCCGATGAATGGGGAGACATAGGTGGCTCCGGCCTTGGCGGCCAGTATCGCTTGTCCGGCGCTGAACACCAGCGTACAGTTGGTCTTGATGCCGTTATCCGTGAACCATTTGAGGGCCTTGATCCCTTCTTTGATCATCGGAACCTTGACCACGATGTTGGGATGGATGGCCGAAAGTTTTTGTCCCTCGGTGATGATGC
This sequence comes from Chitinophagaceae bacterium, assembly GCA_016721725.1. Classification (GTDB taxonomy): domain Bacteria; phylum Bacteroidota; class Bacteroidia; order Chitinophagales; family Chitinophagaceae; genus Ferruginibacter. The sequence continues at coordinate 12,395 of JADKHN010000005.1, forward strand.
CTTCAAAATCGGTGGAGATCACTTCGGCGCTGATATCTCCGTCCACCAGTTCGCAGATGGTCTTGTAATGGGCCATGACGGCTTCCGTGCCTTTGATGCCTTCTTTGGCCATCAGGGAGGGATTGGTGGTCACACCGTCGAGGATCCCGAGGTCATTGGCTTTTTGATCTGGGCCAGGTTGGCCGTGTCGATAAAAAATTTCATAAGCGCTGTATGCCAGTTGGCAGTATTTTGGTTGAATGAATAATTGGAGAGCGGGACAAAAGTATTATAAATGAAAGATTGTTGAGAAAATATTTATACCCGGAGCTGATTTAGAAATGATCAAACTATCAGGGACTTCGGAAGCCCCCTCCAGGGGTTTGGGGGCATAAAAATGGCAAGTTACTTATATCGCACCGCTCAACCACCTACCCTTGCTACCTTCCGGTCCTGGGGGAGTTCAGCAGGAGCTGGTCGTATAAGACTTGCCAAGTTGCAAAGATAAGGAAAAGCGGTTAGGAAAAAGCGGTTAGCTGTCAGTTAAAAGCTAACTCCCGGCCGATCCGACCTGGAATTGATCCGGCTGACGCCGATGAGCTGGTCTGAACGGTCGGTGAAGGACTTATAATACATCAGGATGGTATAGCTGTTCTCGGTCTCCCAGTAATTCCCTTCAAGATCGACGCGGATCTGGGGATTGTTACGGTCCACGGATATATAAGTGTAATTGTAATAACCCTGTTTCAGCAACAGGCTGATCTCATAAAGCCCTTTCTCTTTGTTGAAGACCATTTGCGTTTTTTCATTCAGCTCATAATTGGTGAGTTGTCCCGCAAGATAGATGTCTTTATTGGCATAAGGCTGACCGCCGGGCGGGGCCAGGCTGAAATGGACCGTGGCATAATCGGCCTGCCAGTAGGGATTGATGGTCTCATAGGTCTCGGCCGAATACATGCCATTGAGATCGCTGTAATAGGCATAACGCTGACCGCCCCGGTCGATATCGGTGAACAGGAACATCTCCGTGGAATTCTTATTGTAATTGGCCCTTTCCACCCGGTCGCTTTGCAAGCGGAAACTGCGCAGATCGAGCCAGCGCCATTCCTTGCCTCCGGGGAATATGCCATTGTTCACCGAACTGAAATCGAGCGTATTGCCCTGACAAAGGTTGGAGCGATATCCCGGATGGCGTTGTCCCAGCGGTTATTCTGCAGGATCACCACTTTCACCTGCTGCGCTGCACTGAAAGAGTCGAGTCCGTTTATATTGGCCGTGAACCGGATCATCTGGCTGGTCCTGGCCTGGTCGGGCACAAAGGGCTGGACCACCTGGGCGTTGATCGAAGCCTTTGGTCCAATACCAGCAACCGTTGTGTGAAGGCCAGTTTGGAGGTATCCCCGTCCAGGTAGACCTTCAGCATATAATTTCCGGAAAGGGTGAGCGAAGTGCCGCGGTCGGGCAGGATGGCCTGGTAATGCGTATAACGGGTAAGGGCAATAGAAGAATACCGGTAATTGGAAATGCGTTGCTGGGTGAAGCCCTTGATATACGTGAACGGGTTCAAATCAACCGGCCGCCAGTTATAATCGCAGAGCACGAATGTGTAGTAATAGCTTTTCACATTCCCGTCCATATCGTCGAAATTCAGTTCCAGCTGGTCCATGCTGTTGAGGTTATAGACGGGCAGGGATAACTGGCTTCCGTACAGATGAAACCTTACGGAACGGATGTTGGACTTATACACCGCATCGGGGATCTGTGCGGATAACTGAAGCGAAAGGATCAGGCTGAAGATCGCCAGTAAACATTTTTTCGCTCCGGGTTTTCGTAAATACTTCAATCGCATCGGGTTTGCCTGGCTGAACCCGGGTTCACCCGGATGAAAATCCTGATCGCCTTCTTGTACCGCCTTGCCGCTATGAGCGTTCACCATATTATCTAAAGTCATTAAACAGAAATAAAATACTTTTGTAAGATACCAAAAAATATGCCGATTGAATGTTTCTCTGTTCATAGCCAGGCGGATCGCCTTTAACCGGCAAAAGACCTTTTCTCGTTTCATCATCGGGCTCGCCATCTCCGCAACCGCTATCAGTGTGGCCATCATGATCGTGGCTATGAGCTTTGTCAACGGGTTCCAGCAGGTCATCAGCAATAAGGTATTCAGTTTCTGGGGACATATACGCGTGCTGCAGGATGTGGAGAACAAGGCGGGTATCGCCGAGGACTATCCCATTTACCGCAATGATACGGTTGAATCCAACCTCAAAATTCCCGGGTATCCGCTCAGTGGAACGGTTCGCCGCGAAATCGGCCATCATCAAAAAGGCGATGATATCGAAAGCCTCCTGTTGAAAGGAGTGGATGAGGCTTTCAATTTCAACCGGCTCCAACCCTTTCTGCAGGAAGGAAAATGGATCAGCTTTACCGACAGCGGTTTCAGCCGGGAGATCAACGTTTCCACCTTTACCGCCAACCAGCTCCGGCTGAAAGTGCAGGACAGCTTGCTGGTCTTTTTCTTCCGGGAGGACGGATCCAGGTCGGTCAGGAAAATGCGTATCGCCGGGATCTACAAGACAGGTATCGATGAATACGATAAGCAATTCGGGATCTGCGACATCAATCTCATCCGGCAACTGAACGGATGGGACGACCGGATGATCGGGGGTTATGAGCTCTTCCTGGATGATTATACCCAGACCGATACGATCACCAACCGGATCTATGAACCGGACATACTGCCCCAAAGCTGGTACCCTGTATCCATCAAAAGGATCTATCCTAATATCTTCGACTGGCTCAAACTGCAGGGAAGGATCAAGGACATCCTGCTGGGCATCATGATGGTCGTGGCGATCGTCAACCTCATCACCTGCCTCATCATCACGGTCCTGGAGCGTACACGCATGACCGGTGTATTAAAGGCCACCGGGCGCAACCAACTGGAAGCTGCAGCAGGTCTTCCTCTATAATACTTCACTCATCGCCATAACGGGATCGTCATCGGCGCCGCACTCCGGACTCGGTATCTGCTGGCTCCAGAAACCTATGGATTCATCAAACTGAATGAAGAGGCTTATTATATGAAGGCGGCCCATGCCCGGTGGTGGGCTGGCAGGTTGCGCTGATCTGCCTCGGGACTTTTGTGATCTCCATGATCACCCTCATCATCCCCACCCTGCTGATCCGCAAGATCAAACCGGTGACCGCCATCCAGTTCAGGTGACCTGGTGAAGGATAATGCCTGCAGCCACTGCCGCATTCAGGGATTCGGCGGCACCAAATTTCCACAATGGTGATCTTTTCATCTTACAATCCATTACGGCAGTACTGATGCCATGGGCCTCATTGCCGATAAACGATGATCCTTCCTTCAAAGCGGGTAGTTTTTTTATATCCGTGCCATCCAGTGCAGCTCCGTAACGTTTGACCTTATTGTTGACCTGCAGCCATTCCGCCAGCGGAGTATACAGCAATTCCACCCGTCCGGGCTGCCCATAGTACTTTGCACCACTTTGGGATTGTACCGGTCTGCACAACCTGTAGAACAAACGATATGACGGATACCGAACCAGTCGGCTAACCGGATCAACGTACCCATATTGCCGGGATCCTGTAGGGTATCCAGGGCCAGGGTGATCCTGTTGCGGGTATCGAATGCCGCCGGCGCGGGGATGCTCAAAAACAGCCAGTACCTCATGGGGTGTCGCGAGTGCGGAGATCTTTTCGAGTTCGAAATCCTTCACTTCCTCAAAGACCGTATCCGGGAATTGCCCCACCAGGGATCGGTTCGCATCCAGCCATCCTGAAAGGGCGAAGACCTCCCTGCAAATAAATTTACCGCCCATCAGTAATTCGGGTACTACCTTTGGGCCTTCGGCGATAAATACAAGTCCTTCATCCCTGAATTTTTGTGCTGTAAACTTTGGATATATTTGGTATGTGATTTGCTAATCATCGTCGTTCAACGTTATTTATGTTTATTCCCCTTCCGATCATAAGTTCCAAGGCCGGTTTTTCTTTTCCTGATATTCCTCATCCTGTTTCTTCTGCCTGTACCATCCCGCGTAAATATCAAAAGATAAGCCCTTTATCACAAAAAACAATATCGAAGTTAAGGGAGGAAAGTTTACCAAGGATGAACGGTCCAGTCTGAAGCAGCGCCTGAACGCCCAATTGGACGACAGTTCCCGGGTCACCACCAAGGACGCCCTCTTCATCATACACTACATCAACCGTCCGCCGGCCTACGATACCGCCTCCTCCGGCCGGTCGGCCAGGAATATGCAGGCGTCGATGCTGCATATCGGTTATTATAAATCAGTGGTGACCTATAAGGCTGATACCGTCAGGTCGGGCGAACAGCACCGGGTTCATGTGCATTACACCCTGGAAGCGGGCAAACCCACCTGATCGACACCGTACGGTATATTCTCCGAAGGCCCGACCTCCAGGAACTGGCCATGAAGAACATGAACAAGACCCTGCTGAAAAAAGGAGTTCCCGTTACCAAATCAGCGGTATTGGGAGAGATCAGCCGGTTGGTTGAACTTTACCGGAACAATGGTTACTATAAATTCACATCCGAAGAGCTCAAGATGCGCGGTGACACCACGGCCGGAGCCCTGACCACCATCAGTGATGATATCTTCGAACAGATCCGCTTACTGGCCGAAGCACAGGCGGCACGGGATTCACCACCATCAAACTGGCCCTTGTGCTCAACCAGCCATCGGATACCAGTAAACTCCGGAAATATTATATCGGCAATATCTATATCCTGCCCGATTACCAGCCCGGTGATAAGCTGAATGATCCGAGCCTGCTGGAACGCGGCCCGGCTTCCAGGAGTTTCATCGTACGCTATCACCGCCGCATGTTCCGCACGGGCTTTCTCAGCCGTCATTTGTTCATGCGCAGGGGCGACCTGTACAACCAGGAGAATTTCTATAAGACCCTCACCAGTTTTTCAAATGCCGGGGTCTGGCAGAGCACCAATATCCAGGTCATTGAACGCAAGGACAGTACCGACCGGATCGATCTTGTGATCCAACTGATCCCCGGAAAACAGTTTGGATTCGAAGCGGCGATTGAGGCCAGTTATTCGGCCACCAGCAACGCCAATAACGTTACCGCGGCCAATGCCGGAAACCTGCTGGGCCTTTCGGGCAATGTTTCCCTGCTCAACCGGAATTTCCAGAAAGAGGGTATCCGCATGACCAATGCCATCCGCGCCGGTATCGAACTCAACCTCAAACCCGACAGCGGAAAGCGAAGCAATATCATCAACTCCAACGAACTCACCTATTCCAATAATATCGTATTCCCCCGGTTCATCTTCCCCTTCAAGAACCTGAACCGCGACCGCCGTTTCATCGGCGCGGAATCCTTCATCAATACAAACCTATCATTCATCAACCGAATCAATTTGTTCAACCTGCAAACGGTGAATTTCGCGTTGGGTTACGACTGGAGTTCCAAAAGATCCCTCACCCAGACCCGTCAATGGGTGATCAAGCCATTCAATATCGAATTCGCC
>JADKHN010000006.1:0-1015000 GCA_016721725.1 Chitinophagaceae bacterium
TAACTATAATGCGCCCAATATTTTCGGAACCGGGTTGTTCTGTAAATCACCCATTGGCAGTACAAAAGGCCGCCTGGTTTGGGAAGTAAAAGCGCAGGGCCTTCCTTTCAGCGGTTCTCCGATCACCAACAGCGCCGCTTATTACGATAAACAGACTTCCTTCACCAATCTCGGCATCGCCGGACTGGAACTGAAGAGCGCCGTGCAGAAAAGAGGCCGCCAAACCAAGATCCGTGCCCGCATTGAATACGACAAGGTCACCGCCATCACCGGGCAGGTTCGGCCCCCTGGCGCTACCCGCCGGGCTATACCATGGGTGCCTATGGCATGAATGCAACGCCACTGCCGCTGGGATTGGTCGCTTTCAACGGGCAGCTCGCGAATACGGATGATGTGCAGTTGCAATGGATCACGGAGAACGAGATCAATGTACGTTCCTTTACCGTGGAGAAAAGCGTTGACGGGATCAGCTTTGGCCCGGTCAGTGAACTGAATGCCAAAGGAATCAGTGGCGGCCGGACCGATTACGCGCTACTCGATAAGAACGTAAAACATAACCTGCTATATTACCGGCTGAAAGTGAAAGAAACGACCGGTGAACTATCTTATAGCCCCGTCATTACGCTGAACCGGAATAAGGCCCTTGCCGGAACCGTATCACCGAACCCGGTACGGCAGGGTGAACCGTTGACGTTGAGCCTGTTTGCTACTTCTTCTAAATCAGTTGAAATACGTATCATCCAGACTAACGGGCAGGTGATGCTAACGGAAAGCATCAGGTTGAAAGCGGGAAAGAACCTAATCGGATTACAGACCAAAGGATTAGCCCGTGGTGTTTACGTTGTGAATGTTTTAGAGATGGAATAATTGAGAGTTATAGGGTGGTATTGGAATAGGAGATGTTGGTTTGAGGGGAGAAAAAAACTTTAACCACAAAGGGCACTAAGATGGTTGCTCAAAGAACACAAAAAAATCCAGTATCTAGAAATTTAAATATGGGTAAATGCGCTACGGATCTTTGCTTTGTGTTTCTTTGTCCTAATGCTTTGTTTCTTTGTGGTAAAAAAAATCCTTAACCCTTCACCCAATCTGCCCTGTCTTCCGGACTGAATTTCCACGGCGCGAAATTATTCTCGATATTGCTGAACATGCCGTTCCATTCCTGCGGGGCGTTGCTGTCTTCCATGATGAGGGCGCGGCGCATTTCCAGGATGATGTCCAGGGGGGATATCGATACCGGGCATTCTTCCACACAGGCGTTGCAGGTGGTACAGGCACGGAGTTCTTCCACGGTGATATGGCTCAACAGGTTCTTTCCGTCATCCTTGAATTCGCCATTGGCTTTGATGTTCTTTCCCACCGCTTCCAGCCGGTCGCGGGTATCCATCATGATCTTTCGGGGACTTAATAGTTTGCCGGTCTGGTTAGCCGGGCAGGCGGTACTGCATCTTCCGCATTCGGTACAACTGTAGGCATCGAGTAAACTCTTCCAGCTCAGATCAAAGACATCCTTGGCGCCAAACTTCATGGATCCCCCGTCTGAAGACGGGGCAACGCAGGCGCTAATTCAGGCTGCATGGCGTAAAGCACTTCGTTCTGGATGCTCTTCATATTGTCCATCTTCCCTTTTACTTCCAGCCTGGCATAATAGGCATTGGGAAAGGCCAGCAATACGTGCAGGTGCTTACTGTAGGGCAGGTAATTGAGGAAGGCGAAGATGCCGATAATGTGCAGCCACCAGCAACCGCGTTCGATGATGATGAGGGTATCCGCTGAAATACCGTTGAATAATGGCGCGATCAGTCCCGAAATGATAAAATCACCCGTAGCATGATAATGCTCGCTGCCCTGTAATTGCAGGTTACGGTCCACGCTGTTCATGGTGATGAAGAGCGTCATGAGGATGATCTCGGTGATGAGGATATAATTGGCGTCGCTGCGGGGCCATCCGTTGAGGTCCTTGCTGATGAAGCGTTTCAGTTTGATGATATTCCTGCGGACCGGAAGAGGATACAGACTGCAGTAACACCCACGGCCAGCAATTCAAAAAAATTAATGAGGAAGGTGTAGAGGCCGCCGATATAAGGAAGGAAGAGCCGGTGCGTACCCAGGATGCCGTCGAGCACGATCTCCAGCACTTCGATGTTGATGATGATGAAGCCGGCATAGATGATGAAGTGCATCACCGCCACCAGCGGGTTGCGGAACATCTTTTTTTGTCCGAAGGCAAGAAGGAGGAGGTTTCTCCAGCGCAGTTTGGGATCCCCGCTAAGGTCTTCGTCCTTGCCGAGCAGGATATTGCGACGCACCTGCATGATATTCTTACTGAAAAGCCAAATGGGCCAAACCGGTCAGGACGATAAAAAGGATCTGGGGAAGAAATTGCATAAGCCGGAATTGTTGTGCTAAGATAAAGAAAAATGAGCCCCGTAAAATACTCTTCCCACAAAGACACAAAGGGTATTAAACAGGGAATGGATTTCCTCCTGTTTATTTGGGTAAAAATGATAAAAATAATGATTCGCCAAGTTGTTATGGATCTGAGTAATATCTTCTACTCCTTTGTGCCTTTGTGGAAAAAAAAGATCAGAAGCTGATCAGATTAAACCTGAATTTCCCATTCGAATACTCCAGCGCCGGCGTGGGGAATTTGACGATGGAAAGTAAATTGAGGGCCAGTTTGATGCCCTTGCGTTTGGTCTTGATGCGGCTGAGATCGATATCCGGCGCCAGGTACCATTGCCGGTACCGTTTAATGTCGGGGCGGTTGAAAGTGATGTTGCCGCTAGCATCTTTGCCGATATTTTCATTTGCACCGAATAAACCTTCCGCGCCGGTACCCACCGCCACGTTGAGCCAGGCCGGGATCTTGCTTTTGGGAAAGAAGGAATGAAGGTTGGCGCTGAGCCAGTAGGTCTGGCCATTATAGTCTTTTTAAGAAACGTTCGGCCGTACTCGCGCCGAAGATCTTATTGCTTTGTTTGTTGAGTTCGGGATCACCATAAGATTTGCGGTGAAAGGAGTATTTGAACTGGATGCGTTGTTCGTCCCAGGCCAGTTCCTGCGCCACTAAAAAGCCGCTGCCGAGGAAATTGGCGCCGAAATCGCCCCAGCTCCAGCCCCATTCGGCGCTGAACCCGTCGAGCACTTCGATGACGGTTTGGTAAAAGGCCCCGCTCATGCCGCCGATCCAGATCCTCTTCTTGCGGTCGATGCCCGTCCACCGCCAGAGTTCCATGCTGGCCTTGCTTTCGGCGTAGGCGCTGTAGGCATGCCCGATCTTGTCGATCTGCTTCCATTCTCCGATGTCGTTGAAGGAATGCATGTGCGTCTGCGGGTAATTCTTATACCAGGCGGAATAGAGTCCTACCATAGCGGCGCTATAGCCGACAATATTGGTGGCTGTGATGATGCGGGTGCGGGTTTTGATCTGGTGATCAGATAATTTGGTGAGGGGTTGATCGATCGATAAGTTGACGGGTTGACGGGTTGTATCCTGGGCTTTAACCCGGATACTGAGGAACAAGATCAAAAAAATGATGCATAGCCTTGATGCAGTACAAGAGCCGATAGCTATCAGCTGCGACGCCACTGAAGTGGAAGGAGGTATTGAAGCCGGGTTCATAAAAACAAAAATACGGAGAAGATGGGGCTTGGAAGTTGGAAGTTTGAGGTTGGAGGTTTTGCCGCCGCGTGGTGTTATCACCAGCGGCATTAGGATAAATGTTGGAGGTTAGTTTTTAGTTTGTTAGTTGGATCCTTCCTTGTTCATCCTTCCTTGTTCCTTGTTCTGCATTCACCTTCCTTGTTCTTCATTGCATATTCAAATAACTCTCCATCATAAGAAGCAATCCCTTTGAGTATTGAACATTGATTATTGAGTATTGAAAATTTTATTTTTGTCTATGTTCCAGTTGGTGAGGAACCAACCGAGGGGGCGTTCCTTCCTTGTTCTGCATTCCTTGTTCCTTGTTCTCCATTCAACTAACCCAACGCAAAAAACTCCCCACTTGAGGGGTTTGTGAGGGGTCTCCTTCCTTGTTCTGCATTCCTTGTTCCTTGTTTCTAATCAACTAACCCAACGCAATAAAAAGCTCCCCACTTGAATATTGAACATTGATTATTGGGTATTGAATATTTCCATTTTGCCTTAATTCCGGTTGGTGAGGACACCAACCAAGGCAGGAAAATTTCGGTTGGTGAGGACACCAACCGAGGGGGCGTTCTCCTTCCTTGTTCTGCATTCCTTGTTCCTTGTTCTCTAATCAACTAACCCAACGCAATAAAAAGCTCCCCACTTGAATATTGAACATTGATTATTGGGTATTGAATATTTCCATTTTGCCTTAATTCCGGTTGGTGAGGACACCAACCAAGGCAGGAAAATTTCGGTTGGTGAGGACACCAACCGAGGGGGCGTTCTCCTTCCTTGTTCTGCATTCCTTGTTCCATGTTCTGCATTCCTTGTTCCTTGTTCTTCATTCACCTTCCTTGTTCTGCATTCGCCTTCCATCCCTTAAAACCGCGGCACCTGCGCCGGGCGTTTGTTCTTTTTGCGATTGATGATGGACTGGGCGGCGGTCTCCACCACATCGTGGACGATCTGTTGTCCGACAGTGCGGTTATTGATGCGGTCTCTTTGTTCGATCTGCTGCGCGGTGAGCGGATAATTGGGCCAGCTCATCAGTTCACCGGAAGGGCGGGTGACCGTTTCGGATAAAAGGGGATTAGGTTTGGCTGGTTCCTTGATGGTGATCTGAACGGGATCAATATGAAAACGGGTCGTATCCTGACGGCGGAACAGGCTGTCTTGCGCGAAGACACCGGAAAAACAAACCAATGCGAAGAGCAAGCCAAACAGGGCGATTCCTTTTTTCATCCGGGCGGGGGAAGAGTGGGTTGCTGACATATTACTAATGTACATAAATTGTCTAATAATGCCTGAATCACTTATTTTTGAAACTCTATTTTAACTTATCATTATGGATCCCAATACACTTCAAAAGATCAACAACTGGCTGGAGGGTGATTATGCGACGGAGGTCAAAGACGAGATCAGGCGAATGCAGTCTGAGAACCCTTCCGAACTCGAAGACGCATTTTACAAGAACCTGGAATTCGGCACGGGAGGCCTGCGCGGTATCATGGGCATCGGTACCAACCGCATGAACAAATATACCGTGGGGATGGCCACCCAGGGCTATGCCAATTACCTGAAACAATGCTTTGCCTTGTCACCCGAAGCTTTAGCGAAGGGTGAAATGATCAGCGTGGCCATTGCCTACGATTGCCGCAACAACAGCCGCTTCTTCGCGGAGACCACCGCGAATATCTTCGCCGCCAACGGCATCAGGGTCTACCTCTTCGAATCCCTGCGCCCCACGCCGGAACTGAGTTATGCGATACGCAAACTGGGATGCAAGGGCGGGGTGGTCTGCACGGCCAGTCATAACCCCAAGGAATACAACGGCTACAAAGCTTATTGGGATGATGGAGCACAGATGGTGCCGCCACACGATAAGAATGTGATCAAGGAAGTGGAGAAGATCGCTTCGCTGGACGATGTGAAATGGCAAGGCGGCGAAGCCAATATCACCCTCATCGGAAAAGAAATGGATGCCGATTACCTCAATATGGTGAAAGGACTCAGCGTTTACCCGGAGATCTGCACGGTGCAACAGGATATGAAGATCGTGTACACCCCCATCCATGGATCGGGCATCATGCTGGTGCCGCAGGCACTGGAAAAATTCGGTTTCAGGAATGTACATATTGTGGAAGAACAAAGTGTTCCCGACGGGAATTTCCCGACGGTCGTCTATCCCAACCCGGAAGAGACCGAAGCCATGAGCATCGGGCTGAAGAAGGCGCGGGAACTGGATGCCGATATCCTGCTGGGTACTGACCCCGACGCCGACCGTGTGGCCATCGGGGTAAAAGACCGGAAAGGAGAGTGGGTCTTGCTGAATGGTAACCAGACCGCCGTACTGGCCTTCAATTATATGATCGAGGCGAGGAAAGCCAAGGGGATCGCACAGCCCAACGACATGGTGATCAAGACCATCGTCACCTCCAACATGATCGATGTGATCGCCGCGGCGAATGGCGTGGCCTGTTATAACGTACTCACCGGTTTTAAATGGATCAGCAAGATGATTCGCGAGAAGGAAGGGAAGGAGAATTACATCATTGGCGGGGAAGAGAGTTTTGGCCTGATGATCGGCGACCAGATCCGCGATAAGGACAGTGTGAGCGCCGTGGCCCTGGGCTGCGAGATGGCGGCATACGAAAAGAATAAGGGCAGGAGTCTCTATGATAAAATGATCGACCTCTATGTGCAATACGGATGTTATAAAGAGTCCCTGGTGAGCATCACCAAAAAAGGCATGAACGGGGCCACCGAGATCGCCGCGATGATGGAAGGCTACCGCAGCGATCCGCCCAAAACAATTGATGGCGCCTCGGTTGAAAAACTGCTCGATTATGAATTGCAAAAAGGCCGGAACCTCCTCACAGGCGAAGAATGGACGATCGACCTGCCGAAGAGCAATGTGCTACAATTCATCCTGGCCGACGGCACGTCCATTTCAGCAAGACCCAGCGGCACGGAACCCAAGATCAAGTTTTATTTCAGTGTGAATTCGAAACTGGAAAATGCGGATGATTTTGAAGTGAAAGATAAAGAGTTGGAAGAGCGGATCGTTAGGATACAGCAGGAGATGGGGCTGAAATAGGTGTCAAGACGGCTCAAAGCCGTCAGACACCTAAAAATCAAACGTTCATCAGGCGTCAGACGGCTTAGAGCCGTCAAGACGCCTAACCATTTGCAATGAGAAAATACGAAGACACCTACCGCCATAAAGGCCTCCGCAAGAAACTGATGGACACGCTCCGCGCCAAAGGCATCACCGATGAGGCCGTGCTGGAAGCCATGAACAATATCCCCCGCCATTTTTTCCTTGACAGCGCATTGGATGAGATCGCTTACGAAGACCGCGCCTTTCCCATCAGCGAGGGGCAGACCATCTCGCAGCCCTATACCGTGGCCTACCAGACCCAGTTGCTGCAGGTAAGGCCCAATGAAAAAGTGCTGGAGATCGGCACCGGCAGCATCTACCAGGCCAGCGTACTGGCCGAGATGGGAGCCAAGGTCTTCACCATTGAGCGCCAGAAGAAACTGTTTGATAAAACGAAGGATTTTGTTTTCAAATCCAGGTACAATAACATCAAATTCTTTTACGGCGACGGCTATGAGGGCCTGCCCACCTATGCGCCATTCGACAAGGTGATCATCACCGCCGCCGCGCCCTTCATTCCGCCCAAACTGATCGAACAACTGAAAACAGGAGGGAAGATGGTGATCCCGGTGAATGAGGGCGAACACCAGCGCATGCTGAGGCTGACCAAGAACGCGGACGGCAGCTACAGTGAAGAAGCGTTTGACAATTTTTCCTTTGTGCCGATGCTGAGCGGGAGGAACGGGGGTAATTGAACTTTGTTATGGATTTTATGAATTGTAGGAGCAGGGTGGGTTGATGTTGAATTTTAAATAATGAATTTTAAATAGGGGCGTTGTTAATTTCCACCTGGATTGTAGCCGGTATTTATCCGTGGCGGATAATGAATTACTTGTATCTTCAACGGAAAGAGTCATTCCTCACGTTTAACAATCAACGATGCTGCAGGAAAAGTCAGAAGAAACCACCGCCATCAATACCACTGGCATCATCCTCTTCATGGTCCTGGTATTCGGGGTCGTGCACATCGGTTTTCACGCTACCTATATCCGGCACTTCCCCGTCTTTGAAAAATTCAACTGGGTGCATCATGTACACGGGGCGCTGATGGCATCCTGGACGATCATGCTGGTGGTGCAGCCCTTTCTGATCCATCGCCATAAGTATACGGTACACCGCTTCATCGGTAAGTTGTCTTATGTGATCGCTCCGCTGATCCTCATTTCCATCGTCCTGGTCGCGAAGTATAATTACCATAGCGGGGTGGTGAAAGCGACTTCTGCGGAAGTGTTCGCTAAGCAATCCATCACCTGGATGCAGTTTTTCATGTTCTTGTTGTTTTATTCACTGGCCATTTACAACCGAAAGGACACCCAAAAGCACATGCGTTTCATGATCGGCACCGCCATTATCATGCTGGGCCCGGGATTGGGCAGGGCCCTCAAAGCCTATTGCCCCACGGTCTTTGAAAACTTCGCTACGCTGATCCCTTTGTATGTCAAGATCGCGATCGCGGGCGTCTTACTGTCCATTGATATCGTTAAGAATAAGAACTGGCGGCCCTATGCCATTGTATTCTCGGCCTTCCTCCTGGCCGCCATTGTTTACCACGCCCGGTACTCCGGGGCCTGGCAGTCGTTCGGAAAGTTTTTGGTGAATTATGTGTATTGATTTACCTGCATCACATGGCTTTATGCCAAAAGGAAGTGTAAAAAAAGATCTTACCACAGAGAGTCACAAAGGCTTTTCACAGAGTTTCACGGAGATTCACAGAGTTTCACAGAGTTTCACAGAGTTTCACAGAGTTTCACAGAGATGCACAGAGTTTCACAGAGATGCACAGAGATGAGCTTTAAATTCGTTGTACCATTCCTTAAAGAACCGCACTGAATTTTTTCTCGCCTTGCTTTGTATGCCACAAAGCAGGGTGACCACGAACCGGGACGGTCAGACCCCGGAGCCATGATTTTGAAACCCTTTGACCTTGAAAAGCAACTTGAAATAAATAGGCGAACCCCCATTTTTAATTTTTAATTTTACGTTTTTAATTGTCTCATGCGCTTCTTCTCCAAACTTACTGTCCTCTGCAATATCTGCTTCCTGTTTGCCGTGCTCTTCTGGTACCTGGAAATGAGCAAGCGGGATCCGGGCGGCAGGGCGGACCAGTTGATCCCGCTGCCCTGGCTCGAAGGCACCCTGGTCATCCTGGGCTATGGCGCCATCATCGTTAACCTGCTCTTCCTGCTGGTCTGCTTCATCTATGGCGCCTTTAAAGTGAAGATGAATTTCCCGAAGTGGATGCTTATCTTTAATATCGTACTATTCGGTTGCCAGGTGTATTTTCATTTCTATTTCAAGTGAACTTATGATACATACCATTCTGAAAGACAAGAGTACCCGTCTTTTCATCATACTGGGCGGCATCTTCATCACCAGCGCCCTGCTCGCCGAAGTGATCGGCGTGAAGATCTTTTCCCTGGAAGACAGCCTGGGGATCAAACGCGCCAATATCAATCTCTTCGGCAGTCCGTTCAGCTTTCACCTGACCGCCGGCGTGCTGTTATGGCCGGTCGTTTTCATCATGACCGATATCATCAATGAGTATTACGGAACCCGGGGAGTGAAGTTCCTTTCCTACCTCACCATCGGACTGATCACCTACGCCTTCCTCATCTTCACCGGCGCCATCAACCTTTCCCCTTCGGAGTATTTCTCCGTCGGCAACGGGATCGACAAACCCGACAATGCCTTCCGGGGTATTTTCGGCCAGGGCATGTGGATCATCATCGGGTCCATGGTGGCTTTTTTGGTCGGTCAGGTCCTGGACGTTTTTGTTTTTCATAAGATCAAGAAACTGACCGGCGAAAAAAGCATCTGGCTGAGGGCCACCGGTTCTACGCTGATCTCACAGCTGGTGGATAGTTTCGTGGTCCTTTTCATCGCCTTCTATGTGGGTAAACGCATCCAGTCCGGCCAGGGCGATGCCTGGAGCCTGCACCAGGTATTGGTTACCGGTACCGGGAATTATATTTATAAGTTCGTGGTTGCCATCCTCCTTACCCCGTTGATCTACGGCGTTCACGCCTGGATCGAGAAATACCTCGGGCATGAAAAGGCCGCTGAGATGAAAAAGGCCGCCATGGGCGAGGAGTAAACAGGCTGTTTGACGTCATAAATCTTGGTGGAATTACCGATATTCCTTAACTTGTCTGCCTCAGAAACTAAGGCCTTTGATCAAATTACTACTTAGAAACATTTACCGGGCAATTTCCACTTCATTCCTGAAGATGGCTTTTGTCTGTTTACTGGCTTTCTTCGGTGATTCCGCATTAGCCCAATGCCCCCCCAATATTGATTTTGAGGAAGGGACCTTCAACAACTGGACCTGCTGGTCGGGTAGCTTTAACGGTACCATCAATGTAGCGGCAACACCGCCCCAGGTCGGCAGACATGAGATCTATGCTGCTCCCAACGCCATGAGGGATAATTATGGACTGTTTCCCATCCTTTGCCCCAACGGTAGCGGCCATTCGATCCGGATCGGTAACACCGCAACGGGCCAGACAGCCGATAAGGTATCCTACACCTTCACGATCCCGGCCGGTGAGAATACGTATAACCTGATCTATCATTACGCCCTCGTATTGAATGACGCGAATAACAGCGGCCATACTCCCGCGCTGCAACCCCGGTTCATCATATCCGTATTGAACATGACGGACGGGGGGATTCCCCTGCCCTGCGCCTTGCCGCCGATCGTGGTCAACGGGGGGTTGCCGGGCTTCTTCGATTCACCCAACCCGGCGCCGAACGGCAGCCTGGTACGCTGTAAGAACTGGGCCGCGGCCTCCATCAACCTCGATAACCTGGCGGGCAAGACCATTGAACTTTCTTTTACCGTTACCGGCTGCGGCCTGTCCAACGGAAGCCATTTCGGGTATGCCTATATCGACCTCAATTCAGAATGTAGCAGTTCCTTCAACGGGGCCACGTTTTGTCCGGATGATACCGTGGTCAATATCATTGCCCCATACGGTTACCAGTCCTACAAATGGTTCGATATCAGCAATACCATCCTGGGAACCAATCAAACCCTGACCCTGAACCCGCCGCCGCTTTCCGGCGACTCCGTTTTTGTGGAACTGACGCCCTTTAACGGTTACGGTTGCCTGGATACGCTTACGGCCCATTTGTGGGATACCCTGACCGTATATGCTTATGCCGGACGGGATACCCTGGTTTGCTCCGGCAGTCCCGTACAGTTGGGCGCGCCGCCCAGGTTGGGCCAGACCTATAGCTGGAGTCCGCCCACTTACCTGAATGATCCGAATATTTCCAACCCGGTCGCTACCGTCGCGGCGCCCATGACCTATATACTATCGGTCACCAATAGTGGCGGAGGCTGTCTGACCAAGGATACCGTCCAGGTCAATTATGCCTTGCTCAGTGATTCCCTCGAATTGATCGGTCCGGCCAGTCAATGTACGGCCAACGGGCAAACCGTGACGCTGAAAGTATTTCCGGCCGACAGCATACAATGGTACCAGAACAGTGTAGCCATACCCGGCGCCACGGCAACCACTTATGTCGTAACGCAAACGGGTTCCTACCAGGCCACTTTGTTCAGCTTTGCCGGCTGCAACAAGAGTACCAGGATCCAACAGATCGATATTTTCGAAAGCCCGGTCTCTGGTTTTACGATCAATGATCCCAGCCAGTGCCATTCAGGAAACAGTTTCGTATTCACCAATACCAGCACCATCTCCGCCGGAGCGCTCAGTTATGCCTGGGACCTGGGCGATGGGACCCTGGCCAGTACGCCTGATGTGACCCATACCTACCTCTTACCCGGAACTTATACGGTTAAAATGGTGGTCACTGCTCCCGGTGGTTGTTCCGACAGTACGATCAGCTCCGTAACGGTCTTCCCGGGTCCAACGGCCGGTTTCAATGTGAGTTCCCCGGTACAGTGTCAGAAAGGGAACCTGTTCAATTTCACCAATACCAGTACGATCACTTCCGGTGTCATGCTATATCAATGGAATATGGGAGACGGGAATCTGTTCAATACACGGGATGTTACGCATACTTATTTATTGCCCGGAACCTATACCGTCGAGTTGATCGTCACCTCAACAGCGGGATTCTGCACCGATACCAGTCGCTTCGATGTGACTGTAAATGCAAGTCCGAGAGCCGGTTTTACCGTCAATAACGGCACCCAGTGCCAGCCCGGCAATTCCTTTATTTTCACCAATAACACTACCGTTGACGCGGGTACGCTGGGCTTCCTCTGGGACCTGGGCGACGGAACCACCGCCACCAGTACGGATGTCACCCATACCTATGTTCAACCGGGAACCTACCGCGTAAAAATGAGGGTGGGAGAGACCACGGGAGGTTGCGCGGATAGTACGGAGATGACGGTAACGGTAAACCCGGTAGCGGCCGGTGATTTCATCGTATCGCCTGTTTGTACCAACCTGCGGGTTCCCATCATCAACCGCACCCGGGATGTTGCGGGAACGGTCAATAATTACCTTTGGGATTTTGGCAACGGGATCACTTCCTCAAACAAGATACCGGTATACAGCTATACCACTCCGGGAACCTATACCATCACACTAACGGTCAATACCACACAATGCCCGTTAACGGTCAGTACGGTCAGCAGAACGGTGGTGATAGATGCACCGGCTCCGGGCATGAGTTTACCGGTCTTCAATACCTACTCCTGGTTCCGCGATACGCTGCGGGCACGGAATATCGGCAGCAGCGTCTTGTGGTTGCCGGCCACCCATCTCAGTGACCAGCACAGTTATACGCCGGTTTTCTATGGTCCGGCCGACCAGGTATATACCATGCAACTGCGAACCCCTTCCGGTTGCCTGACGGTCGATACCCAATATGTCAAAGTGGGTAAGAATATCCGGATCTATGTGCCCAACAGTTTCACGCCCAATTCAGACGGCAGGAATGACTTCCTTCGTCCTTACCTGATCAGTATCGTGAAAGTGAATTATTTCAGGATCTTCGACCGCTGGGGCAAGCAACTCTTCGAGATGCGCGGCGACAGGCCGGGATGGGATGGCCGTTTTAAAGGTCAGGACGTCGAACCTCAAACGGTGGTATGGATGATCGAGGCGGTCGATGTGGACGGTGGAATTCATCGTCAGCAGGGCACGTCCATCATCATGCGTTGACCTTCCTCTCCGGCCTCACTGATTACTCATGCTAATCTTTCAAAGCCATGAAACCCATACTCCTTGCAGGCTTTCTATCGCTTAGCGCCTTTTCCGCCGGGGCACAGTATAAATTCGACAATGTGCTTTATAAGACAGTCGATCCGCGCGACCTGCCGGGCATTTTGAATGATCAGCCCGGTTACCTGTTGCTGGATGTCAGGAGCAAGGGCGAATTTGAAGACAGCTCATCCACCGGACTCAATATCGGTCATTTGAAAGGGGCCATCAACCTCAATGTCAGGACACTTCAGGATCAACTCTCCCGCATCGCCGATTATAAGGCTAAGCCCGTTTTCGTGTATTGTTCCCATAGCCAGCGCAGCCGTCGCGCTTCAAAAATGCTGGCCGACAGCGGCTTCACCCGGGTCTATAATATCAATGGCGGCATGACCGACCTGCAACAGTACTACTGGTCGGACGACAATATGCGGCAACTCATCGAAACGAAACTCGACTACCAGTTGATCGCACCTTCTGATATCTGTACCAAGATGGAAAGAGGAGGTACTTCCCTTTTTCTACTGGATATCCGTTCCGATTCGGCCTTCAACCATATTACAGCTGATGCCGAGATCAACGCTTGCGGATACCTGAAGAATTCGGTCCATATTCCCCTGGATTCACTGGTGCAAAGGATGGGGGAGATACCGTCGGACAAGGAGATCCTGGTGATCGATCAATTTGGAAATGAGTCGCCCAGGGCGGCCCGCTTGCTGAAGATGAACGGATATGCCAAAGTCATGGTGATGACGGAAGGCCTGGCCCGTTTACTGAAGACCGATAAATCCTTAATACCCTGCTTCCGGGAGCAATATGTTTCACCCGTTGGTTTTGGTCATCTCACCGGACCTGAACTTGTTGAATTAGAAAAGTCAGAAAAGGAACTCCTTGTCCTGGATATCCGTTCGGAAGAGGAATTCAGGAATAAGCATAAGAATTACTGGATGAATATCGGGCGCCTGAAAGGCGCGGTACATATTCCGCTGGTTTCACTGCTGAACCGGGTCAATACGATCGAAGCGTTCAAAAACAAACCGGTGGTGCTTTATTCCTTTGGGACCAACCCATCGGTATACGAAGCGGCGGGGATCCTGGTGAAGAAAGGATTTACCCGGGTCTTCGTGTTGCAGGGCGGGATCTTCAGTATCCGCTGGACCGCTGCGAATGTCAAGGGGCATTCAGCCCTGATGAATTGGGTGGAGGATGTACCGGATGAGAATTTATAGCGCATGAAAAAAGCATGGCCGGGGCCATGCTTGAAAACGTTGAAAGAATTATACGCGAAGGATCAGGTTCAATTTAACCACCGGCTCAGAGAAGAGCTGGTTCTCTGTTTTTTTCTCACGTTCCACAGGTCCACCAGCCCGAAACTGCGGGGGTTGTTTTCGGTTGTGAATTCTGCAGCAAGGGTTTCTTTTGTTTCCTTGAACGATTCTTTCAGGTCTTTTTTGCTGTTTTGGGTACCACCCAATAGTTCAGTTTTCATATCTCTGTTTTTAAATGACTAATTATTCATCCACTGGAGGTCAGACAATAAGTCCGGCGCGGGGATTCAGCAAAACTGGCTTTTAAAGCCTCTCATCGCAGATCAGTTTGGAATTGCGCCGCAAATATACCCCATTATACCTTCTCCACCCAAGGAAAACGGTGTTGTGCGGGTTAATAAGCTGTTAAACGGATGTATAACCTGTTGGAAAACATCCGGGTTCCATAACCCTTTTTTAGTTAATTTGTGTGTAAACTCTTATCTATGAAATGGATCCGTTTATTTGCCCTGTTCATCCTATTCGGTATGGCTAAGCCCGCATTTTGCCAGGAATCACCGCTTCCGGCCGACCAGGTGATGGCAAAGGCTTACCGGGCCGCTGTGAAGGAGGATAAAAAAGTGTTGCTGATCTTCCATGCATCCTGGTGCGGCTGGTGTAAGAAAATGGACCAATCGCTCAATGACCCATCCTGTAAGTCCTATTTCGATGATCATTTCGTCATCACGCACCTGACCGTACTGGAAAGCAAGGGAAAAGAGAACCTGGAGAATCCGGGTGCCGAGAATCTCATGAACCAGTATAACGGGAAACAACAGGGCTTGCCCTATTGGGTGATCCTGGATAAGAACGGTAAACTCCTGTTCGATTCACAGATCCGTAAGAAAGACGCAGATGGTAATGTGACCGGTTCCAACATCGGTTGCCCCGCCAGCGCGGAGGAGGTTAATGCATTTGTAACTATGCTCAGCCAATGTACCAAACTGAGCGTTTCCGATCAAACGGCGATAACGGAAAGATTCCGGAAGAATCAATCCCAGTGAGGCCCGGTCGTTTAACCTGGACCATCTAAACAATGTAAAATCCCGTTGCATATGCGATCCATTGGACTGATCGGTGGCATTACCTGGTATTCCACCCTGGAATACTATCGCCTGATCAATATGGAATATAACAGGAAAGCGGGCGGTATGCATTCCGCCCCACTGATCGTTTATTCGGTCGACTTTGCACCCGTAAAGGAAATGACAGAAAAGCTGGATTGGGAAGGCCTTTCCCGACTCATGTGTGATGCGGCCCTTAAACTGGAAGCCGCCGGCGCAGACTGCCTCATGATCGGCGCCAATACCATGCATCATATCGCAGACAGGGTACAAGCTGCCGTTACCATACCCCTGGTTCATATTGCAGAGGCTGCCGCCAGTGCGATAAACAGACAAGGGCTGACAACCGTAGCCCTGCTCGGAACGAAGTACACCATGCAAATGGATTTTTACAAGGACAAGCTGGCTCAGAAGGGAATTACCACCCTCATACCGGATGAGAACGATATGCTCTTCGTCAACAACAGCATCTACCAGGAATTCAGTCAGGGGAAATTCCTCCCGGAGACAAGGTCCCGTTACCTGGAGATCATCGATAAACTGGCTGAACAGGGCGCCCAGGGCGTGATCCTGGGTTGTACGGAGATCCCGTTGCTGTTAAAACCTGCCGATTGCCGTTTGCCCTTATTCGATACGACGCTCTGCCATTCATTGGCTGCGATCGATCTGATCCTGTCTTAGGGTCAACGGTATTGCCCCCGGTAGAATTTGTATTTGTCATCCAGTCCGACCGGGTTCCTGATCAGCCACTTCGCGAACTTCAGGTACTCGTCCCGGTTCAATTCCTTCCATTTATTGAATTCTCCGGTATTGCTTTCCGAAAGCAGCCAGCGGTTATAATTATCGAACTGGCCCGACTTCAGCATCTTATACTGGTAATCAAACAGGGCATTGGGGTATTCCTTCCAGGCATTGTTGCGGTAATAGGCTTCGATGAACGCTTTCCTGGCCCGGCATAGCGTGGTATAATTGACCGCGCTCTCTGTTTTAAACGCATCGGCCAGCAAACCGTCGTATATCTTGCGGGCGAAATTCGTCTGTTTGACCAGGGATGCCTGGTTCGCGATCGAATCCGGGATGACCCGGTTGGCAAAATAGGCCTTGGCCTGTCCGTATCCGGCCAGGGCGATCTGTTTCTTATAGGTTTCATAAAGCAACCTGCTCAGCTCTTTGGAACGTTCGCTCATGGGTTCCAGCAGCATGAACAATTCTCCGTAGATCATGCCCCATATTTTTTCATTGGAACTGAGGTAGAGTTTGGCGGCCCGGTAATAATTGGAGGAGAACCCCGGGTCCATTTCGATCCCTTTTTCAAAAGTACTGACGGCGCTGTCGTAATCCTTCCTTTTCAGGTAGATGATGCCCGATTCAAGATACAATTCTCCGCTGCCGGGAAAACGTTGAAGTCCGGCCCGGTAGGTTTCCATGGCCTTGTCCGGGTTCCCGCTTTCATCATAAGTATTGCCCAGCAACTGGTAGATCTTGCCGTTCACGGTCGGACGGGTGAGCAGCTTTTCCAGGATGGCGATCGCCTGGTCCAGGTTCTTGTTCAGGAAATAGGCATAGGCCAGTTCATAATCGTGATTGATGTTCTTCGGCTCCAGCTTCTGCGCTTTTCTGATCCAGGCAATGGCATCAGCCGGTTTACCCTGGTCTTCCAGGTTGATGGCCCGGGTGATGCAATAGGTAGCGGAATCTTTTTTATTGCGCTGGGCCGTACTGTCCAGGCTGTAAAAGATGGGGAGGAAAAAAACGAGTAGCTTGAAGATCCGGTTCATACCATTTCAGTTGATAAAGGAAAGAAGAGGTTTAATAAAAATACAGGGTGGCGTACAATTCGCTTTGCATTTTCCATATATTGTCCTGTTTGATCCAGAGCGCCGCATAGCTGCCTCCCTTGCTCTTGGTATTGAATCCTTCCCAGGTGCCGCTTTCCCAGGCCAGCATGCCGTTATCACTCACGATGACCTCTTTGGTGGTACGGACATAATAGATCGTCGGCTGTTCCTTGAAGAATTTGGCCCAGAAGGCCAGGGAGGAATCCTTTCCGATGGTGATGCTGCCATTCCCGGCCACTCGGACATAATCCTTCATCCAATAGCGCGACAGGCCCTTCAGGTCGTGATCGGCGATCAGTTCATTGGTCCTGACCCGGGAAGCCCGGATCATGGAATCGTCCTGTGCCTTATTCACCTGGGCTTGTGAACCCAGGGCCAGGGCAACCAGTCCCAATAAGGTCAGCAGGTGCAATTTCAGTTTGATCATGCGCAAAAATAAGACTGTAAGTTAATGTACGTAACGGGTTCCGAAGA
Organism: Chitinophagaceae bacterium; assembly: GCA_016721725.1. Lineage (GTDB taxonomy): Bacteria > Bacteroidota > Bacteroidia > Chitinophagales > Chitinophagaceae > Ferruginibacter. The sequence goes on from JADKHN010000006.1 coordinate 17,663, forward strand.
ATTAAGATTAGTTTTGCGATTCCATCAGCCGGGTCATCGCTCTCCGTAAAAGGGGTGAGGAAAGTCCGGACAGCAAAGAGCAACACACCGGTTAACAGCCGGTCCCTCCATAGCCTTGGCGAAGGAGGGAAGAAAGTGCCACAGAAAATGACTACCCTCCATAGCCTTGGCTTTGGAGGGAAAAGGTGAAAACGTGAGGTAAGAGCTCACGGGTTTTGATAGTGATATCATTACCGGGTAAACCTTGTGTGCTGTAATGCCACGTAAATCAACGCCTGAGGGTGGCTCGCCCGATGTTGATGGGTAGGCAGCCAGATCGTAACAGTAATGTTGCGGCCAGATAAATGATGATCGCTCCCGGTTCCCGGGAGAACAGGATCCGGCTTACAGGCTGATGGTATTTTTTTTGTATGTCACCCTGAGCTTGGCGAAGACCCGTTGATTTCTATTTGACCAAAAACTCCCCGAAGAAATTTTCCCTGGTTTCCGGCCATTCCTCCCCGATGAAACTGAAATACATCGTATCCCGGATCATTCCATCTTCATTGATCATATGCCTCCTGAATACGCCTTCCTCAACAGCGCCGATCTTCCTCATCGCTTTTTGAGATCTTACATTGAGCAGGCTGGTCTTGAGTTCGATGCGATTGAGCCCCAGGGTTTCAAATCCGTATTGCAGCATAAGGTATTTACAGTGCTTGTTGAATCCCGTTCCATGCAGGGACGGATCCAGCCAGGTCCAGCCGATCTCCAGTCGTTTATGGGCCAGGTCGATATTTCCAAAACGGGTACTGCCGGCATAGCGGTTGCTTTGCCTGTTGAAATAAGCGAAAGGATAGGAGCGGTTCTCTTTTTTTTCCCGGAGGGCGGTATCAAAATAACGCCTGAAATCCCCCGGTTCATTGATCCTGGCTGAAGTGAACTGCCAGAGATCCCTGTGCATCGCGACCGGAAGCAAAGCTTCATAATGGTCTTCCCGCAGGGGTTCGATCCTGACCAACTCGTCTTCCAGGACGATCTCTTGTGCGATGAATGCTTCAATGGTCATGCGGAATGGTTTAAGGGATCAACGTAGGTTTTCTTTTAATAGTCCGGCCACGATCTTGTCAATGGGCAGGGTGAGCGATTCGGGAGAGAAATCCTCCCAATCCACAAAGCGAAAGGTCTCCGTTTCCTTTTTTTCGGCGTAAACGGCCAGTTGTTCCTCATCAAAATCGAAGGGGACCGTTCTTAAGGGAACCCGGATGGGTTCCAGGGCCCGGGCGTAATAATAGATGGAAATGATCTGGTGATCCGGATGGAAGGCGCTCCGCTGGTAGAAATCGGTGGTGTACAAATGATCTTCCACTTCTACGTTCAGTCCCATTTCTTCCATGAACTCGCGCTTGAGGCAATCCCTGGTGCCTTCTCCCGGTTCCAGTCCGCCGCCCGGGAACTTGGTGATATAGGCGCCGCGTATCAACTCATCACTCACGAGTACCTGCCTGTGCTCATTGATCAGTATGCCATAAACCCGGATGTTGAACATAGCTGCAAGTTAAAACCATTTCCGTTTCCAGAAATAGGCGCTGATGATCACGGAAACGATCAGCGAGATGATGATGGGCACGTAAAAGGAGTGGGGGAGGTCCTGCCCCGGAATGGGCACATTCATCCCGTAGATACTGGTCACCAGGGCCGGCAGGGAGAGGATGATGGTGATGGAGGTCAGCCTTTTCAATACCGCGTTCAGGTTATTGGAGATGATGCTGGCAAAGGCATCCAGGGTACTGCTGAGGATATTGGTATAAGTATTGGCCATCTCCAGGGCCTGGCTGGTTTCCACGATCTGGTCTTCCAGGAATTCTTTTTCTTCCTCGGTGAGTCCGAGGATATTGGTCCGGATGATCTTCATCATCAGCAATTCATTGCTCCGCAAGGCGGTCACGAAATAGACCAGGCTTTTCTGGATACGCACCAGTTCCAGCAACTCCGAATTCCGGTTGCTGTCATAGAGTTTTTTCTCCAGCAGGTTTCGCCGGTTGTTGATCTCCTTGAGGTATTCCTGGAAATTCATGGTGATCTTCTCGAACACTTTCAGCGCCATCATGCTTTTACGGTCGGGGTTCCGGTTCTGAAAACTGTTCAGGAATTTCTTGATCGCTTCATTCTCAAAGGAATTGACGGTCACGATCTGGTTATGGGTGAGGATGATACAGATGGGTATGGTGATGTAAAAGGCGTCGCTTTCATTGAATGAATTGTTCTCGGTGGGTGTCTTGATGACGATGAGCTTCACATTGTCGTCGATCTCGTAACGGCTGCGCTCGTCGATATCGAGTGAATCCTTCAGGAAGTCGAGGGGGATCTCCAGTTTTTCACTGAGTTCGGTGAATTCCTCTTGCTTCAGTGGGGGCAATACATTCACCCAGACGGCCTGTTCGGGCTTGTCAATGGCTACGGTTTCGTGTTCGATATTGGTGAAATACTGTATCATGGGTTCAGGGTATAGGTTCCGCTAAAAACGAATTCGGCCGGGCCGCAAAGCCAGATCTCATCAAAATGATGATCGTCCACTTTATTGAATTCAACACTCAGGTGCCCGCCGGGTGTCCTCACTTCAACCCGGTTGAATCCCTTGGCATTGTGCGCACTCATGAGCGCCGAAGCGGTGACCCCTGTGCCGCAACTCAGGGTCTCATCTTCTACGCCGCGTTCATAGGTTCGGACAAAAATACTGTCCTCATCGAGGGTCTCCACAAAATTCACATTCACCCCTTTTTCGGAGAATGCTTTACTGTAGCGGATATCACGACCGGTCTCCAACACATCAATATTGGCCACATCCGTGGCGAATTTGATGAAATGGGGTGAGCCGGTATTCAGCAAGGCATAAGTGGCATGCTCTTCCACCTCGTTCACATCCTGCATCTTCAGTCTTACTTTATTGTCGGTATCCAGTTCGGCCAGGTGTTCGCCGTCGATGGCCAGGAATTTATAGGAGGATTTATGGATGCCCATCTGCATGGCGAATTTCACCATGCAGCGTCCGCCATTACCGCACATGCTGCTTTCTCCGCCATCGGCGTTGAAATAGGTCATTTCAAAATCATAGCCTTCTTTTTTTCCCAGCAACATGAGCCCGTCGGCACCGATGCCGAAGCGCCGGTCGCAAAACTTCCTCACCTGGCCGGGGGTCAGGGTTGAAGCCTGGTTTTCGCGGTTGTCGAGGATGATGAAGTCGTTTCCCGTTCCCTGGTATTTGTAAAAGGTCAGTGTCATTCGATATGGTCTGATATGATTTGCAATGTTAGTTTGATGAGATTCTCCACCGCGGCTTCCCCGTCCTTGCTGAATTCGCGGGTGATGCGGTTCGCTACAATAGCGCTCAGCGAAAGGCAATGATGCCCCAGCACTTTGCCCATGCCGTAGATGGCGGAGGTTTCCATTTCAAAATTGCTGATGCGGTGCTGCCCGTAACGGAAACTCGTCAGCCGGTCGATCAGTGCGGGCTGGGTGAGTCCCATGCGCAATACCCTGCCCTGGGGCCCGTAGAAACCCGGGCAGGTGACCGTGATGCCCTGGTGGAAATCTTTCACGAAATGTTTCAGTAATCCCATACCGGCCGAACTGATATAGGGTTCGGAGATCCCGGGGTTCAGTTGGGTATGCGTATTGAAAGCCTGCAACAGGAGTTTTTCTTCATCATTGTTCTGGTGCTGATAAAAATTCATCAGGTTATCCAGTCCGAGTCCGTGGGTGCTGGCCACAAAATGGTCAACGGGGATCTCTTTTTGCAAGGAGCCTGAAGTTCCGGCCCGGATGATGTTCAGCGAAGTCAGCTTTTCTTTGATCATCCGCGACCCCAGGTCGATATTAGCGAGTGCGTCCAGTTCATTGAGTACGATGTCGATATTGTCCGGACCAATGCCTGTACTCACACAACTGATCCTTTTTTTGCCGATATAGCCGGTATGGGTGATGAATTCGCGGTGCTGGTTCCGGTATTCGATCTTGTCGAAATGCTTGCTGACCGCCGCCACACGGTCAGGATCACCTACCGTGATGACTGTTGTAGCTATTTCTTCCGGTCTGCAGTCCAGGTGATAAATAGCGCCCCGGCCGTTGATGATGAGTTCTGATTCGGCGATCCGCTGCATAAATATTTTTGATAAAATTACCCTATTTTTGCACTTGTAAAAAATGAAATGAGGAATACTTCAACATTCTTCATTCAACATTCCTTGTTCTGAATTTTTATGGTCCTGTGTCCGCCAGCAGGCGGATAGGCAGGGCTCAAGCAAAAGAGGTTTTTTATAATGGTCCTGTGGCCGAGTGGCTAGGCTCAGCTCTGCAAAAGCTGCTACAGCGGTTCGAATCCGCTCGGGACCTCCATCTGATCGCCAGTTTACCTAAACTGGCGATTTTTCAATCGGGTATTATGTTTTTAAAGAGTTTATACTGGATCGGACTCGCAGCCTGCGTGCTCCTGATCGTTTCCTGCTTTCTGCCCTGGGTGTATTATGCGGATCTAAACCAGTCCTTCACCGGTTTTTACAGTTATAAGAATGAATATGGCCGCCCGGGGAAATTCTTATTGGTGATGACCGTGCTGATCATGGTTTTCATGGTCCTGCCGAAGGTTTGGGCCAAAAGGAGCAATCTATTCCTTTGCGCCCTCACGGTGGCCTATGCTTTCAAGACCTATGTCCTCTTCACTTCCTGTTACAATAATTACTGCCCGCAGAAGCTGGCCGGTATCTACCTGATGCTGGGAGCATCCGTTGTCATGTTGCTGGCATCCTGTTTTCCCAGGATGAATATTCCGGCTTCCTATAAAAAATAAGGTCAGCCCTTCTTTGTTTCCTTTGCCCAGGCATCTTTTAAAGTTACCGTACGGTTGAATACGAGGTGATCGGCCGTGGAATCCTTATCCGTACAGAAATAACCCTTCCGGATGAACTGGTAACGGGTATCTGCCGTTGCATTCGCCAGGGAAGGCTCAACCATGGCGTTGGGGATGATCTGGAGGGAATCGGGATTGATATAGTCTTTAAAATCGCCTTCCTCTGAGGAAGGATCCTCCACCTTGAACAGTCGGTCATATAGCCTGATCTCCGCGCTGATCGCATGGGGCACACTCACCCAATGGATCGTACCCTTGACATTGATGCCGCTGGTATCATTGCCGCTGCGGCTCTCCGGGATATAGGTGCAACGGATCTCGGTGATCTGGCCCGAGTCATCTTTGTCGAACCCTTCGCATTTAACGATATAGGCGCTTTTCAACCTGACCAGGCTGCCGGGCGCCAGCCTGAACCATTTCTTCGCCGGCACTTCCATGAAATCCTCTCTTTCGATCCACAATTCCCGGCTGAAGGACAGGGACCGGGTTCCCATACTTTCGTCCGGGCCGTTCTCACTGGTGAGTTCCTCCGTGGTCCCTTCCGGGAAATTGGTGATGACGAGTTTCACGGGATCGAGCACGGCCATGACCCGCAAGGCCGAGTGGTTCAGGTCTTCCCGCAGGCAGAATTCGAGGAGGCTGATATCGGTGAGGTTCTCCCTTTTGGCGATACCGATCTTGTCGCAGAAGGTCCGGATGCTGGCCGCAGTATATCCCCGACGGCGCATGCCGCTGATCGTCGGCATCCGGGGATCGTCCCAGCCACTGACGTGTTTATCATTGACCAGCTGCAGCAGTTTGCGTTTACTCATCACCGTGTAAGACAGGTTTCGGCGGGCGAACTCATATTGATGGGAAGGGTAGATCTCCAGTTTTTCGATCAGCCAGTCGTAGAGTTCCCGGTGAGGAACGAATTCGAGCGTACAGATCGAGTGGGTGATCTGCTCGATGGAATCGCTCTGCCCGTGTGCGAAATCGTACATCGGGTAGATGCACCAGGTATCGCCGGTACGGTGGTGATGGGCGTGTTTGATGCGATAGATCAGGGGATCCCGCATGAGCATGTTGGTATGCGCCATGTCGATCTTCGCCCGGAGGGTACGGCTGCCGTCGGGGAATTCGCCGTTCTTCATCCGGGTGAACAGGTCGAGGTTCTCGGCGATGCTCCGGTTCCGGTAAGGACTGTCCTTGCCGGGCTCCGTAGGGGTGCCTTTGAGGATCGCGATCTCTTCTGCCGTTGAATCATCCACGTACGCAAGGCCTTTATTGATCAGTTGAACCGCGTATTCATAGAGTTGAGGAAAATAGTCGGAGGCGTATAATTCGTTCTTCCATTCAAAGCCCAGCCATTGGATATCGGCCTTGATGCTATCCACGTATTCCGTTTCTTCCGTCACGGGATTCGTATCATCAAAACGCAGGTTGGTATAACCGGGATATTTTTTCGTCAGTCCGAAATTGAGACAGATGGACGTAGCATGTCCCATATGCAGGTACCCATTTGGTTCAGGCGGGAACCGGGTGACTATGGAAGCATATTTGCCGCTGGCCAGGTCGGCTTCAATGATCTCTTCTAAAAAATTCAGGCTCTTTTCTTCACTCATCGCGATGGGTTTAAGCGGCAAATTTACGGTAAGATACCTAGCAAAAAAAGAAAGACCTTTTTATGATCACCCGGAGGCGGTTCATAAAAAGGCCGTTCACAGAAAAGCTTCTCCTTAAACCCTTCCCATTCTTTTCAGGTGTGAAGCATGGGAAATGATGGCATGCCTCATTTTCGGGAACTCGATGTATTTGATGCCGTATTCCTGGCAGGCTTGCTTGATGATCTTGCTGATGGCGGGGTAGTGGATATGGGATACTTTCGGAAAGAGGTGATGCTCGATCTGGAAATTCAATCCGCCCACCAGCCAGGAGATCAGTTTGTTCCGGGTGGCGAAATTGGCCGTGGTCTCGATCTGGTGGATCGCCCATTCGTTCTCGATCTTGTTCAGGTCTTCACTGGGAACCGGGAAAGCCGTGTCCTCAACGGTATGCGCCAGCTGGAATACGATGCTGAGGATGAACCCGGCGCTCATCGCGATGATGAGGAAGCCCACCAGCCAGGGAAGGAAGCCAACCAGGTAAATGGGCAGGGCGATCATCATGAAATAATAGCCCAGTTTGGCGATCCAGAACGCGAAGTGTTCGAACAGGCTCATTCGCTTGATCGGAACGATCCCCACTTTGCGTTTGAAGTACTTGCGGTAATCGGATTCAAAGACCCAGACCAGCAACAGCAGGGTATAAAGGAACCAGACATAGATGTGCTGGAAACGGTGGATGAAATATTTTTTCTGGCTGGGGCACATGCGCAGCAGCGGCTTGATCTCGATATCGTCGTCCACACCGTCGATATTGGTGTACGTGTGGTGGATGATATTGTGTTTGTTATTCCACATGATACCGCTGGCGCCGAGGGCGTTCACGGAGAATGCGGCGATCTTGTTCCAGAACTTGCTCTTGCTGAAACTGCCGTGGCCGCCATCATGCATCACATTGAAACCGATGGCTGCCGTTAGCCCGCCCATCATCAGGCATTCGGATAAGGCAAGCCAGGTGCCCGGTGTGAAGAAGAGTACATGTACATATAGTGCTACATAAACCGTCCAGAATAAAATGGCTTTGAAATAGAGTCCGAAATTTCCGGTGGACGATTTCCGGGCCTTGGCAAAATATTCATTCACCCGGTTTTTAAGGTCCTGGTGGAAATGGCTTTTTTTGGCATTCTGGAATTTTGGGGTTGTCAGGGTTGACATCGTTGACATGGTCGTATTGAATTTAATTAGGTATCTTTTTTGATGATCGAATCAAAATTATTGAATCCGATCATCTTTTCGGTTATGAATCCTTCGGCGTATTTCACCCCGATCATCTTTCCAAACCATTTGTGCCGGTACACCACGCTGTCCAGGAAATCGGGTGTTGAGATATAGGTTTGCGGGCCATCGTCTTCGTTGCCATTGTGAAACTGGGTGGCGTAGGCTTTGATGGCTTCGATCTTCTGTTCAAAAACAGCCGTGATGTCCACTACAAAATCAGGCTGAAGAAACCGGTCCTGAATATAATGAAATACATATTTCGGACGCCAGGCTTCCTGTCCTTCGGTTTCGATCTTTTTCAATCCCGATAAAAAGGAAGCGTCTGAAACCAATTTGGCCGATCGGCCATGGTCCGGATGACGGTCGGATGGGGCATTACAAAGAACGATCTCGGGCCGGTAGGTCCTTAATGAGCGGATGATCCTGCGCTGATGGGCCTCGTCGTTTAGAAAGAAACCATCCGACATGGCCAGGTTCTCCCGCACATCAACCCCTAATATCTTCGCTGCTGCATCCGATTCGGTTCTGCGTGTCTCGGCGCTACCCCGGGTTCCCAGTTCACCGGCTGTCAGGTCAATGATCCCGGTTTTTTTACCACTGGCTTTCTCCACCAATAGCACACCGGCACAACTCAATTCAACATCATCGGGGTGAACACCAAAGGCCAGGACATCTAACTTCATGAAAGTTGAAAAAATTAATAGTGCAATTTAAGCTATTTGGCTTGTCCGGCCACATAAAAAAGGAGGCTAATAGGTAATATGTGGAGAGTTTAACAATGCAGGAAATGGATTGAACAGAATGGAATTCAACCACATCAGCTTTTATAGCCATACATACGGTTCACTTCCTGAACGATCAGTTCAATGGTCTTGTCCTCGCCCTGGGCATCATAGGGCTGTTTCAGGCTGGTGCTGAAGAAAAAGGCAACGGTCTGGTAAAATCGTGCGGTCAGCCCGTTCTTGTATTCCTTGATGATATCGTAGCAGTTGTTCCCGGTTTCCCGGTTGATGAGTTTCATCAAGACCCTGCCCTGGTAGACCGACAGGTTGCTCAGTGGCTCGGTGAATTCCTTTCTGAGTTCTTTCTCACGGGTCTTGATATAGGCTTTTCGTTTGGATTCATCTTTTACGTTCAGGAGTTTGGCATTGATGTCGTTGATCACGGCACCGGCCCGGCGGGCATAGGGATAGGTAACATAAACGGCATTCCGCAGGCGCGTCCAGGCGGCATAGGCGCTGGCATTCCGGGCGTTCATTCGGCCATGGGCATATACCGCCAGGAGCGTTTTGGATTCGATCGTGTCTCCATTATACACAACGGCCTCATGTACCAGCGTATCGTTGATCCCCATTTGGGCATAGACCGGGCGGGTCTGTGTAAAAAGGGCGATACCGGTCAGGATACAAGCCTTTAAGATATGGTTGCCGGAAAGACGCATGAAGTAAAATTAGGATTTCAACCGGTCATAATATACGGATAGATGCTTAAAGTAACCCTAAAGTTTAACCGGACGCCATAATATCCCGTATTCCTTAGTTCGCCAGTATGAAAAGGTAGAACAGAACGGCTGAAACGAACAGGAGCGAGGCGGCAGCGGTGATCTTGCCAAGGCTGGCCCGTCGGATCAGGCTCATGACCAGTCCGATCGCCATGATGATCAGTCCCAGCCAAACGAGATTGATATAGGGAAAGGTATAGGCTTTCACGGTTACAAAATCAATGATCTGGTCTGATTCCTTAACGCCGATCTTCACGTGTTTAGTATCGGAAACGCCCTCGAACCGGAGGAAGAGGTTCTGTGCATAGACCGTATCATCCACCAGGTTGATGTTCATATCGGTGATCTGGATCAGGGGTTGGGCGTGATAGTGCATGCTGTCCTTGCTGACCAGGGTAATATCCGCCATCAGCGCGGCATCGGTTGGTTTGAACTGGAATCTTTCATTGTTGGGGTTGCGCACCACTTTGTTCAGCACCAGGTAACCGTTGTTGTAATAAGCCGTATCGCCTTCTTCCATTTCATGCGTGGTGAACCGGGTGGTATCATTTGCCCTGTTCTCACTGATGGCATAGGACACATAGGTGAAAATATCCTGACCGGGGTAGTTCTTCATGTCCGGGTTGCTGCTCATGTTGTTGTCTTTCATGAGGTAGACATCCGGCCATAAGGAGAATTGCTCGATGCTTTTTTTGGTAACGGGATCTTTCTTATTGAATAGCAGCTGATAATATTTCCGCCCTTTCTCATGTCCCATGGAATCTTTCACATAAGTGACCTCATAGGGGCCCATGCGTGTGGGAACCTGCCGGATCAGTGTGAGGTTTTCGGTTGGATCATCCTGCTGTTTCGTCATCGGGTCCTTGCCCACCGGTATGTTAATACCATTGGCCTTGCTGTCGCTGATGATCGTCTTGTTCGATGAAGAGATGAGCATGCCGGCCAGCATGAGTGCGAAACCGACGTGGGATACCGAAGCTCCCGAAGCCTTGAGGTTGCCTTTCAGTCCGCTCCAGATATAGGATGCATTGGCCACTACCGAGTAGATGGCAGCGAACAGGGCTACGTAGATGGCGCCTAAGAATCCCGGGCCTTCTTTGCGGAAAGTGAGCGGAATGAAGATGACCACCCCGGTCGTGATCACCGCGGCCAGCAGGGTGGGTAAGGCGATCTTCTTCAGCATATATCCCCGGGGGGATTCCTTGTATTTGAAGTATTGCGTTACCGCGCTGAGCAATCCGATTATGATGGTGATCGGCAGCAGCACTTTGTTGTAGGATATCTCCACTTTTTCGGGAGGCGCGATCTGGGTGCCGAATAGCTTATTGATGACCGGAACGGATGTTTTCGCAATGATGAACATGGCGGCCAGGAAAACGACCAGGGAACCGATGAACATCCAGAATTCCCGGGAACTGGTCTTCTCTTCCTTGGGCATCGCCGGTATCTTCTTCAGGTAATAGAAATAGAGACCCAGGGACGGCAGGGTGAAACTGGCCAGGAATAAAAGGATCATGGCATTGATGGCCTTGCCGGCGTCTGTGAACGCGTGTACGGAAGTGTCTCCCAATATTCCCGTCCGGGTGAGGAAGGTGGAATACAGGATGAAAACGAATGTCAGGATCGCGAAAAGATAACTGGCCCGCAGGGAGTGCCCGGTGGCCTTGTAAATGACCATGGTATGCAGGCCGGCGACCAGGATCAGCCAGGGAACGAGGGAAGCGTTCTCTACGGGGTCCCAGGCCCAGTAACCGCCGAATGAGAGGGATTCATACGCCCATTTGCCACCCATCATGATGCCTACCCCTAATACGCATACGCAAAGCAGGGCCCAGGGGATCGCGGGTTTCACCCAGTCTCCGAAACGCTTCTGACGGAAACCGGCATAGGCATAGGCGAAGGGGATGATCCCGGAGGCGAAGCCCAGGAAGAGGACGGGAGGATGGATCACCATCCAGTAATTGCGGAGCAGCACATTCAGACCCACACCGTCCTTGATGAAGGTCAGGTAATTGGGCAGGCTGAATATCGGTCCGGCGATCTCATTGCGGGTCAGGGTGAACGGACTGCTACCCATCCGTACGCCAAAGACGTAAATGCCCAGGATCATCATCAGCAGGAAGAACTGGGCCAGGTTGATCACGGTCATCACCGATGCTTCCCATTCCTTGCCGCGGAAGATCAGGATGATCCCCAGGATACCGTGCCAGATGGCCCAAAGCAGGAAACTGCCTTCCTGGCCCTCCCAGATACAAGCGAGCAGGTATTTCGATTCCAGTTCCAGTGACGCGTGTTTGTAAGCATACATGTATTCGAAATAATGATGCGAACAGATATAGAAGATACAGCCGAAGACGATGAGGATGGAAAGGGTTTGTATGCCAAAAGCCACCCTGGCCAGGTTGAGCCAGGAGCGGTCCGGATTCACCGGCTGGACGCGGCTGGCCCTGAAATAGGCCACCATGGCTACCAGGGAGGCGACAAAAGCGAGTAGGACAAAAAAATGGCCGATCTGGCCGGGTAAAAGATGTTCTCCTTCAAATTGCATGTTGGTTCATTTAAAGACTGCTGAACGTTCTGGATGTATGTAAAAGGCTATTGTTCCTTGACCGTTTTTTCAAGTTGCTTCTGATCATCCTTGTATTTACTCGGACATTTCAGCAGGATGTCATTGCACTCAAAATGGTCATTCTGCATCTTGCCTTTCATGACGATTCGCTCACTTTTTTCCAGGTCGGTGGGTTTGCTGTTCCGGTAGATCACCTTGGTGGTACCGCCCAGGCTGTCGATGGCGTAAAAGGCCAGGTAATTGGGATTCTTCACCGGGTCGTATTCGATGGGTTGCGAATTATCCACGCGGGCGATGAGGTGAACGTATTTGCCCGGCTTCTGTTTCGCTGAGCCGATGGTGTCATACGTGGAGAAATCGCCAGCTGAAAAAACGATCAGCGCCACGATCAGTGCGGCGATCCCGACCAACATGATGATATGGGTTCTTTTCATAGTAAAATTTTCAGGGCAAAGGTAACTCAATTCGTTTTTTAAACTCTATTTGCGCCGGTATTTAATTCGGGCGTACTTTGCATCCCCTGATCATGTTCCTGAAGAGATTATATACCGGGTGGAGACCTTTATTCTGGTTGCTTTTACTGCTTCTGTTAGCACAGTCCTTCTTCATGTACAAAGGGATCCAGAACCTGCCCTTCTTCCTTTACCATATGTACAGCAAGGAACACCGGCCACAGGATTCGATCCCGGTCTACCTGTTAAAAACTCCCTATGGCTACCTGGATCACAAACAACTCAGCAACCGGGAGGAAGAATTGTTCCTGAATACCGTGGCTTATTATCAGAATCTGCAAAGGGATGGGGACGGGACAGCGGAAGCTGTTGAAAAAAGATTCAAAAAAAGGGTTTCATCCGCCGCTTATGAATGGTTCAACCATCACCTGATCAATGACAGCTTTTCACTGAAACAGTTCCCGCTGTGGTGGGGCCGTTATGCCCGGAGCGTCCTGGGCGAGAACATACCGGGCATCTCCCTGGTCAGGTCATATGTCTATTCGAAACCTCCTTTTATGAAATCACCCGTTGACTCCATCCTGTTTCATTCCGCATCCCGTTAAATGAGTACAGGACAAACATATTATCCCCGGGAATTCATGGCAAGAGCGGTCTTTGCCTGGATTTTGTGATCCTGGTCTATTTTTTTTATAACCATAATCTCTTATCGCAATTACAAAAACCGCCCCTGATCTACCCGGGTAGTGACAACAGTTTCTGGCTCCTGCACATGACCGGTTTACCTCAATTCCTTTTACGGCATCATATGGCCGCCCTGTTATTCGACATCGGGCTCACCTGTTCCTGCCTGATCTGCATTTTTATTCCGCAACAGCGATTTTTCTCGGGGCTCACCGTAATCGGAGTATGGATCCTCTATATCTGTTTTTGTTCGGCCGCAGGTAAGCATTATGCGCAGATCGGCTACCTGCTCGCTCCCCTGCCATTCCTGGTGATCAAACCCGGTCGGTTCGACCTGCTCTGGGATCTGTTCCGGTACTGGGTTTGCTTCCTGTATGTTTCGGCCGGGCTTTATAAGATCTGGTATGGCGGATTTACCTTCGAGGGAAATATGAGCCAGATCCTGTTGCAGGGCAATGCCGACTGGTTCATCTTCAACCGGTCGGGCCTGCAATATGACCTGATCCGTTACCTGATCGGACATGAATCCATCGCACAGGCCTTATTCTGGCTGGCCACGCTATCGGAACTGGCCTTGGTCATCGGCTTTTTCACCCGGCGATTCGATCGCTGGCTGCTGGCCGGATTAGTGGCCTTTCATTTGGTGAATTTATTGTTATTGCATATCTCCTTTGTAGAGCAGTCACTTATCTTTGCACCGTTTTTACCCTGGCACAAATGGGCCGGTTCCTTTCAAACCAATCATACCGATGGCTGATCTTTCCACATTCGACCCGAATTCAGTTGGCAACCCCAACAACAATATTTTTGGCCTGCCTTTCAACGAAGAGGAGGCCAGACTGATCATTTTACCCATTCCCTGGGAAGTGACGGTTAGCTACAACGCGGGTACGGCCCGGGCTCCGGAGCATGTGTTCAAATCAAGCCTGCAGGTGGACCTCTTTGATCCGGATGTGAAGGATGGATGGAAAGAAGGGTTTTTCATGCGGAGCTGCGACAAGAAGGTACTGATGAAAAGCGATTACCTGCGCAAGGAAGCCGAACTCTACATCAATTATATCTCGCAGGGCGAGATCGTTTCTGATAATAAGTTCATGAGTAAATCGCTCCGGGAGATCAACGAAGGAAGCCTGTTCCTGAACAATTGGGTCTTTGAACAGACCCGTGACCTGCTGGCCACCGGTAAACTGGTGGGCCTGCTGGGCGGGGATCACAGTACGCCGCTGGGATTCTTCAAGGCCATCGCCGAGAAACACGGGGATTTCGGGATCCTGCAGATCGACGCCCATTGTGATCTCCGGAAGGCCTATGAAGGATTCACTTATTCGCATGCCTCCGTGATGTATAACGCCATTGAAGAGATCCCCCAACTGAAGAAACTGGTTCAGGTGGGTATCCGGGATTATTGCGAAGAGGAAATGGATTATATCTCCGCCAGTGAATTCAGGATCATCACTTATTTTGACAAGGAGATCCGGGAACGTCAATATGACGGGCAGACCTGGAAACAGATCGCCGATGAGATCATCAATCACCTGCCTGAAAAGGTCTTCATCAGTTTCGATATTGACGGATTGGATCCCAAACTTTGTCCCAATACCGGAACCCCGGTGCAGGGCGGATTCGAGACCGAACAGGTATTCTATCTCTTCAGCAAGATCCAGAAATCCGGAAGGCAACTGGTCGGTTTCGACCTGAATGAAGTGGGCATCAGCAACAACGAGTGGGACGAGAATGTGGGCGCCCGCTGCCTGTTCAAATTGTGTAACCTGATGATCGCCGCCAACCGTGGATAACGGACCTTATACGATCCAGGTAAAGAATGAAAAGCTGACCCAATACAACCGGTTAGGACTATTCATCCTGCTCATCCATGGTTTCTACTTTATCCTGTATTTCATCAAAACCCCGTCGGGCGTCAATTACCTGGCCCTGGCCGGAGGGATACTTTGCGCCGCATTGGGAGTCGTACTGAACGGCTCAACGGCATTCCGGGAAAAAAAGCCGGTCATCCCTTTCGCGATCCTTTACCTGGTCCTTTCCATGGCCTGGTTCTTATTGCTCAATGGCTGGCTGGGCGCCGCCTTGATCCTCCTGGCCATCCTGGATCAGCTGGTCAGAAAAAAACCGGTATTCCTCTTTACCCGGGAAAAGATCGGGCTGCCATTCCTCACCAGGTCATCGGCCCGGTGGGAGGTGTTGAACCAGGTGATCCTCAAGGACGGGATACTGACCCTGGATTTCAGTAACGATCACCTGTTCCAGGCCGAGGTCGTGGAAACCGGAACGGCCATTGATGAAAAGGTCTTCAATGAATTTTGCCGATCCTGTCTGCCCGACAAGGATTAAATTGCACCCGATAAATCACCCGCATGCTGGTTAAAAGCCCTTATATACTGTATTCAGACGGAGCCGGAAACATCTTCGAGGACAAGACCCTTTATGTCACCGGCCGCAGCGGCTGGGATGCGGTGCCCGTTCCGGTGGAAGACTGGATCGAACTACCCTCCGGCGGTAACCTGTATGAATTGCCCGGGCGGAGAGGGATCGGCATTGATGTGAAGACCGGGGAGATGAGGCTTTGCGACAAAGGCTGGGCGGTGGCCGCGTTCATACCGCCGGCGCATACCGGCTTATATATGGCCGCTTATGAGACCCTTGACGATGCACCAGTACTTCCCCTGTTCTGTTATACGGCCGCCGGTTGGCAGGAGGAGAAATTCTTTGTACCGGCGGTCAGGATCGAAGCGGATATCAGGCAGGAATGCGAGTGATATGATGAGGATCAGATCAAGGATGGTACGGCCCATTTGTTAAAAGCGTATCCGCATAACCGGTTGGTGAAACACCTGATGGAGAATTGCTGCATGACCTACCATTGTCCGGCCGCCCGCAACCTGGCCATGGGACGATGGGAATGCCCGGTACCCGCATCACCGGCCTGTAACGCCAACTGCATCGGTTGCATCTCCTTTCAGCCGGAAGACGAGACGATCGTCAGCACCCAGGACAGGCTGACCTTTAAGCCCACGCCGGAAGAGATCACGGAGTTCACCGTACCCCACCTGGAAACGGCGCCCTTCCCGATCATCAGTTTCGGGCAGGGTTGTGAAGGAGAACCTTTGCTGATGTGGGAGGTGATCCGCGACAGCATCATCGAGATCCGAAAACATACAAAAAAAGGCAGTATCAATATCAATACCAATGGCAGTAAGCCCGATGCGGTGAAAGCCTTGTGTGAAGCCGGACTCAACAGCATGAGGGTCAGTACCAATTCGGCGCGGGAATCGGTGTACAATCCCTATTACCGCCCCAATAATTATACGTTCAGCGACCTGATCGAAAGCCTGAAGATCGTTCGCGGTTTTGGCGGCTGGACCAGCATCAATTACTTTGTATTCCCGGGCATGACCGACAGTGTGGAGGAATATGAAGCCTTGCGGAAACTCATCCGGGAAACGGATCTGTGCATGATCCAGTGGCGCAATTTCAATATTGACCCCGATTGGTACCTGGGTAAGATCGGCGTTACGGAAACCGGAGATTTCCTAGGCGTAAAACAAATGATGGAACTGATCCGGGAAGAATTCCCCTCACTTAAATTCGGATATTTCAATCCGTCCATCGAGCGGATCCGCGGAGATTTTGAGCATGATTTCGCGCATTGACCCCCTCTGCATTATTACTTCAGAATAAGTCTGAGATAGGGGGAGAAATCCTCGGAAGATTCCCATTTGCTGTCTCCTCGCGGTTTGTAAAAACTAAATCCCGGTTCTGTACTGGCAAAACAGAAACTGCATTCCGGCACGCCGGGATGAAAGCAATGATGGACTTCGATCCCGACAAAGAGTTCTTTTTGGGTAAAGACCAGGTTGTAATTGGTCAGGTTGAATTCGAGGGCCTTGTCATCCAGTGTGTTCCGGTGTATGCTGAGGGGGATGGAATCCCGCAACAGTTCTTCCCCGGGCCATCCGTTGACCACATTGCGAATATGCAGCCTTAACAGGCAGGCGTTACAAAGATTGCTCACTTTGAAACGGACTTTCTCCAGTTTGAAGGAATCATAGGTCAGGTCAAAGATCCTGCCGAGTTCACCGCCGGTTGTGTCGTAATTCCAGCTCCTGAAATAGCCGACCGATTCCTTTGTTGTGCCCACGGCGACTTCTGTGCTGAATGATCTTATCGTTACCGGGCTCAGGTTCATGGATCGTTCAACCAGTTCGAAACTGTTCCTCCTGAGGGCCTCACTAACGGGAATGCGTAAACTCTCATAACCCACAGAACTGATCAGCAGGGTATCGTTGCGCAGGGCCGGGGAGATCGTAAAAAGAAAATTACCGGATTCATCTGTCAGACTCATTCCCGGATGGTTTATGAGGCTGATGGAAGCACGGGAAGCAGGTCTCGCGTCTTTTTGAAACTGGACCCTGGCTTTGATACTGCGCTGGGCCGTTAATGTGAAAAAACTGCAGGTAAACAGGACCGTCACTGCAATGGTCAGTGGGAAATGCCAATGATTTTTACCCGGGAATGCATGCATGCTTGAATGGCGAAACGTTGCCGGGTACAAGTTACGAACATTTAGGGTTTCATAAATGAGGTTGGTCAGAGGGTAGTGTCTGTTTGACAAGTCTTCGACAAGCTCAGACTGAAAAAACGCCCTGTCATCCTGAGCTTGTCGAATGTCATCCTGAGCTTGTCGAATGTCATCCTGAACTTGTCGAATGTCATCCTGAGCTTGTCGAAGGGAGGGGACGTAATGTCTCTGGTTAGGCAAGTCTTCGACAAGCTCAGACTGACAAATATTCGACAGGATCATACTGACATGTCTTGATTTCCTTTCAGGCCTGCTCATTATTTTGATGTCATTGCCTTTGGATAATCAAAGACCAGCTGGCAAAAGGTCTTTACCCCCATATAGAGTCTGCTGTCATCGATCATGAAATCCGGGGTATGATGGGGAGGAGCCTTGGCCGGATCGTTGCCCCTGGGCATTCCTCCGAAATAAAAGAAGAAGGCTGGCGCTTTCGTGCCGTAATAACTGAAATCCTCAGCACCGGTGACCCAGTTCATCGATCGTACATTCGAATCTCCGACCGCTTTCCTGAGTGAAGGGATCATTTTTTCTACCAGGGCGGGGTCGTTATAATTGACGAGCGTTCGTGTATCAAAACTCACCTCAGCCCGGGCATTACTGGCTTCCGCGATCTTTTGCGCCGTTTGCCGGATGCGGTCCTGCACCTCGGTCTGCATCTTGCTGTCCAGTGTCCTGATGGTGCCCGACCATCGTGCATTCCTCCGGGATGATGTTATTGCGAACCCCGCCCTGTATCTTTCCCACGGTGATCACTACCGGAGCCTTAGTGAGGTCCATCTGCCGGCTGACGATTTGTTGCAGACCCTGGATGATCTCTGCGGATACCGTTATCGGGTCCACGCCCAGCCAGGGTTGTGCGCCATGGGCGGACCTGCCGTTCACTTTGATGGTGAACCAGTCGGCCGAAGCCATGAAGGCACCCGGTTTGTACTGGATATCCCCGGCGGGTATCCAGGATTCGATATGCATTCCGAAGATCACGTCCACTTTGGGGTTATCCATCACGCCTTCACTCACCATCAGTTTGGCGCCGCCTTCCTCCTGGCCGGGAGCACCTTCCTCACTGGGTTGAAAAATGAATACGACGGTTCCGGCGATCTGCTTTTTCAGGGAGGAGAGGAGTTTGGCGGCACCCAGCAGCATGGAGACATGTGCATCATGTCCGCAGGCATGCATGACCGGTAGTTTCTGTCCCAGGTAATCTGCGCTGTCAACCGAGGCGAAGGGGAGTTTCACCCTTTCTTTCACCGGTAAGGCGTCCATATCGGCCCTGAGGGCGATCACTGGCCCGGGTTTGTCACCTTTCAAAATGGCTACCACACCGGTTTTGGCGATCCCTTCCCGGATCTCGAGTCCGTATTTTTTCAACTGCTCCACGATATAGGCCGCGGTCTTGAATTCCCGGTTGCTGAGCTCCGGGTACTGGTGGATATGCCGTCTCCAGGTTTCCAGTTCGGGCTGGAGCTCACGGGCTTTCTTCTCCAGCAGGGCCTGGAGGTCCTGCGCGAAAAGGGAAGGACAATGGAAAAGGGTCAGAACGACAAAAAGGAGGATTGATCTTGGCATAGTGCTTCTTATTCGGGACCAATATAAATAAAAAATCAGCGGCGGTGAATTTTGGAAAAATGAAAGAAAGGTGTGGGGCGTAACGAGCTGTTTGACAAACTCGTATGATGTAATTTCAGCATGTCATAAAAAATGCTTTTTTCAGAATAATTATTATATATTTAACACTTTCTATCATTATTTGACCAAACTAACTGACATGCAACAGAATTACTCTGTAAAAATTATCGGTGAGATTGCACCTAAAAGCCAAACTGCAAAAGGCTTTCAGCGATATCTGACCTTGCTCTTGTTACCGCTTCTCCTGTTCATGGGGCAATCGGCCAACAGCCAATGTACTTTCGCCTCCTCATTCGGCTCTGCGACCATCAATACCGGTGGTACCGTGGTTCAGATCAGTACCTGTTCTTTCGCAGGTGAATACTCCACCATCAGTGGTGCTGTGAATGGTCAGACCCTCCGGTTTACCAGCAGCATAGCCACCGACTATATCACCATACATTCGGGTAGCGCGGCCGGTCCTGTTGTAGCTTTTGGACAGACTCCTTTGTCTTTCGCCAATACATTTACAGGCACCCTTTATGCACACTGGAGCAGCAATGCTGCCTGTGGTACGCAATCAACTTGCCGTACAACCACGGTGCAGTGTACCAGCTGTACGCCACCTGCTGCGCCAGCGAATGATCTTTGCATCAATGCCTTGCCCATCAATTGCGGCCAGACCATCAATGCCACAACCACCGGCGCGGCTTTGGATGTTGTTCCAACCTGTGTGACAACATTGAGTTCAGCCCCCGGAGTCTGGTATACCTTCACCGGCGACGGATCCAATATTACCTTAAGCCTTTGCGGCAGTTCTTACGATACCAAACTCGGTGTGTTCAGCGGAACCTGTGCCGCCCTGACCTGTGTTACGGGTAATGATGATTTCTGTAGTCTTCAGTCGCAAGTCACATTCACTTCTGTTTTCGGTACGACCTATTATGTACTGGTGACCGGCTTTAGTACCAACAGCGGAAACTTTACCCTGGCCCGAACCTGTGCGTTTGCCAATGAGGCCTGTGCCGGTGCAACGACCATCAATTGCGGTCAGACCATCAACGGTACAACAACAGGTGCAACCTTGGATGCGGTCCCCACTTGTGTGACCGCCTTAAATACCGCTCCGGGTCGTTGGTACACATTCCCTGGCGATGGTTCCAACGTAACCCTCAGCCTTTGCGGAAGCGCTTATGATACCAAGATCGGCGTGTTCAGTGGAAATTGCGGCGGCCTGGTCTGTGTGACCGGAAACGATGATTTCTGCGGTACACAATCTCAGGTGACCTTTACTTCAGTGATCGGAACCACATATTATGTATTGGTGACCGGTTTCAGTACCGCCAGCGGAAACTTCACCCTGGCCCGTACCTGCGTCTCTCCCTGTAACATTACGTTGAGTTCTGCAGCGGGTACCAATAACCAAACGGTTTGTAACAGTGCCCCCATTGTCAACATCACTTATAATACGACCGGAGCAACCGGAGCAACCGTTACCGGATTGCCTGCGGGTGTCACGGGTACCTGGGCCGCCAATGTGGTGACCATTTCAGGTACACCAACCGCCAACGGTACCTTTAACTATACGGTCAACCTGACCGGATGTCCGGGTACTACGGCAACGGGTACCATTACGGTCAATCCTTCACCGGCCGCCCCGGTGATCACACCGAATCCTGCGGCGGTTTGTCTGGGATTCAGCACACCATTGTCTGCTACGACCGGTCCGGGTAGTACAGGAACCTGTACCACTTCTTCCGGAGCGATCAGTGTACTTGTTCCGGATAATAACCCGGCCGGTATCACTTCAACACTCAATGTGAGTTGTGTGCCTGCAGGAGCGACCATCACTGGTATCGATGTGACCATCAACATGACCCATACCTGGGACGGAGATATGATCTTCAACCTGAAATCACCCAATAACGAGGTGCTCAACCTGATCAACGCCAGGGGCGGATCGGGAGATAATTTCGTCAATACGGTGATCAGCTCGGCATCCGCCAACCCGTTGTCTGCCGGTACGCCGCCCTTTACCGGAACCTTTATGGCTGATGGTAATGCGGCCAATCCACCAACGGCCTACCCGCAGACCACCACCACCTTCCCGGCCATGTACCCAACGCCTAACGGCAACTGGATCCTGGCGATGCGGGATAATGCCGGCGGCGACGTAGGTACCCTTACCAGCTGGTCCATCAAATTCAATTATAATACACCACCGGCCCCGGTTGCTGTGATCTGGTCTCCAGCCACGGAACTATACACCAATGTGGGTGCTACTACACCTTATGTTGCCGGAACGCCTTTGGCAACGGTTTATGCAAAACCAACCGTCACCCGGACCTATTCTGCAGTAATTCCTTCTGTTCCCTGTCCTTCTTTGCCGGCCAGTGTAACCGTTACGGTTAACCCTAATCCGGTGATCGCCATTGTAGATGATCCTACCGGGCCGCTTTGCCAGGGAGATCCTAAACGGCTGACGGTGATCAATGCACCTACCGTTGGATCTTGCGTAACGAATTCGGGTGCGATCAATTTGCCTTTACCGGATCTGTCCAGTGCCACCAGTAATCTGACGGTTTCCTGTGTACCTGCGGGTGCAACGGCAACCAGTGCCAGTGTCAAATTCAACATTACCCATACCTGGGATGGTGATCTGAGTTTGTTCCTGAAAGCGCCGAATAACCAGGTATTGAACCTGGTGAATCAGAAAGGCGGATCAGGAGACAACTTCACCAATACTGTTGTCAGTTCAACCGGAACCCTGACCTTTGGCGCCAGCGCACCTCCTTTTACCAATACTTATGTAGCTGATGGGGATGGCGCTGCTCCGGCACCTCCGGGCATGACACAGACCACGCCTAATTTTGCCGGTTTACTGACCGGACCACTCAATGGCACCTGGACCTTTGGTGCCCGGGACAATGCAGGTGGTGATATAGGAACCTTACTGAATTGGGAAGTAACCCTTAATTATACTATTCCTGCCGCACCCATTCCTGCCGGCTGGACCTTCTTATGGACCCCGGCTGCAGGCCTGAACTCAACCACCACTAACCCGGTTGCTGCTTCTCCTGCAGTTTCAACTACCTATAATGTAACGGCGACAGACCTGAACGGATGTTCGGGTAATGCGTCGATTGCCATAACAGTATATACAAGACCTTCTGTTACCGCTCAGCCTTCGAATACTACGGTATGCGACAGGGGAGTGGCTACATTCACGGCTAACGGAGCCGGACAAGGCGCAGCCTTCCAATGGCAGGTCAGCACCAATGGTGGTGTTACCTGGACCGATCTGGCCAACGCGGCTCCTTATTCCGGTGTAAATACAGGAACACTGACCATCAACCCGGTTGCCTTCTCCATGAATGGATACCGTTACCGCATGAACGTGAGTGGCGCTTGTCCTCCGGTGGCCAGTTCAAACGGTGCGATCCTGACGGTTAATGCTTTACCCGTTGTTACGGTCAGCCCAGCTGGTCCGATCTGTGGAGGTGTTGCCGGCACCAATGGTCTTGCCTTGACCGCCAGTGGAGCAAACACTTATATCTGGTCACCAACAACCGGATTATATACCAATGCTACGGCAACAACGCCTTATACCAGCACCAACCTGGCTACAGTATACGCGGCTCCAACTTCGTTGACCACCTATACCGTGACCGGTACGGCTACTTCAACCGGTTGTTCCAATACCGCGAGCGTAGTGGTGAATTACACGCCACCGCCACCAACGGTTACACCAAACCCGGTTGTCATGTGTTTGGGCGATCCGGCTGTTAAACTGAAGAGTTCAACTTCTCAGTCTTATTCCGCTTCATTCGCTTCCGGTGCGGTCAACGTGGCCATTCCTGATGGTCCGGGTATTCCACCGGTTCCGGTCTCTTATCCTGCCACAACCTCCAATATCACGGTATCCGGTATCCCTGCGGGTGCGACCGTTACCGGTGTCAGGGCTAAGTTGAATGTGACCCATGCCTGGGTCTCCGACCTGATCATGGTACTCAAAGCCCCGAACGGCAATGTGTATAACCTGGATGCCTTGTTATCTTCTACCAATAACCCCGGCGCCAACTTCACTAATACGATCATCAGTTCCGCCGGAGTGAATGCCCTGAGTTCAGGTGCGGCGCCTTATAGCGCGACCTTCAAGGCGGATGCGGCCGGTGCGACCTTCGTTGCCTTCGGCTTCACCTTCCCGGGTGGTCCTGCCGGATTTATTCCAAACGTAGCCAACTGGAACGGATTATATTCTGTTCCGAACGGTACCTGGACCATTGCCATGTATGATGCAGGCGCTCCGGATGCGGGTACGTTCAATAACTGGACCCTGGATATCGATTATGTACTCGGTGTTCCGGCTTCACCGGCCACCTGGTCTCCAGCCGCCGGATTGTTCAGCGATGCCGGTGCAACGGTTCCTTATGTTGCCGGTACGCAGGTTGATTCTGTGTGGACCAAACCGACCCCTGCCGGTGTGTACAATTACAACGTGACCGTACAGAGCTTGTCAGCTCCTCCGGCCGCTGTAACCACACCAATGGCTGGTGGTAATGGTAATAACATGATCTTCTTCAACCTGAACAATGGCAATGGTATCCCGATGAACCTGAATGGTGTGTCCACCAATGCATTCGGTTCAGGAGCGGTAACTGCAAGGCTTTGGGTTAAAACATCGGCCATTGCCGGTAACCCGGGTACGATCGATCCATCCAATGGCTGGAACGTGATCGCTACTCAAAACTCCAATGTCACAGCCAATACGCTGAACGCGGTCATCACCGGTTTGACATTCCCGATCCCTGCCGGTGCCACTTATGGCATTGGTGTGGAATTCACGGCAGCCAGTGCAACCTTCCCGGCTTATACCAATGGTGACGGAACGATCGACACCTACACCAATAATGGTTGCTCTATCATCACCGACGGCAACATCGGTTGGGGTGGCCCGGTTGCTCCTGGTCCTCCGGCGAACAACCCGCGCAACTTCAATGGTGCCGCTTACCTGTCCGCTGCTAACGTACCGGCCTGTACCTCACCTGCAAGGGTGGTGACAGTGACCGTTAATACACAGGCAACCGTTACGGTTCAGCCGGTCAACCAGACCATCTGTACCGACAAAGTGGCTACCTTCTCTGTAACGGCGACCATTCCTCTGGGAACGATCGCTTACCAGTGGGAAGTGAGTACCAATAACGGTAATACGTACACGGCGATCTCAAACAACAC
Organism: Chitinophagaceae bacterium; assembly: GCA_016721725.1. Classification (GTDB taxonomy): domain Bacteria; phylum Bacteroidota; class Bacteroidia; order Chitinophagales; family Chitinophagaceae; genus Ferruginibacter. The sequence goes on from JADKHN010000006.1 coordinate 42,052, forward strand.
CATCTACAGCGGGGCTACCACGCCAACGCTGACCATCACAGCGCCTCCTGTATCCATGAGCGGTTATTTCTACCGTTGCAGGCTGCAGGGCCCGGCTCCTTGTGCTCCGGCATACTCCTTCTTCCGGATCCTCACGGTGAATCCATTACCAACCGTGGTGATCTCCGCTTCACCTTATGTGAAGCTGTTCCCGGGATTAAGGACGGTATTGTCCTCTACGGTTTCTCCATTCGCTGCCGCCACCTATACCTGGCGCAGGAACGGTACGGTAGTCGGCGGTGCCGGTACCGGAACCCTGAATGTTGATGTGGATGGCCTGGGTGATTATACCCTGACCGTTACGGATGTGAACGGTTGTACCAATACGTCCAACCTGATCAACATCTCTGATTCAGTGATGAGCAATTGCTTCCTGTATCCGAACCCGAGCAACGGACAGTTCCAGGTCAGGTATTACAGTGTCAACAACAACAGTGTATTACCCAGGATCCTGACGGTATATGATGCAAGAGGTGTACGTATCCTGACTCAGGATTTTGGCATCACGGCCCCTTATGCAAGAATGGATCTTGACTTAAGGCGTTATGGTCACGGGGTGTATTGGGTTGAATTGGGCGACCGAAACGGCAGCCGTCTCACCATATGCAGGGCTGTTGTGGAATAATGACATGTTATCCTGAACATAGATCAAATCCCCCCGGTTCCGGGGGGATTTTTTTATGGGTCAATTTTGATGTTTTTCAGGGATTGAAAAGCAGGATTGGTATTTATGAGGTTGGTCATTGCTCGCCAGGAAATTGAATTATTCCTAGGAATTCCGGATAAGAAATAGTAGATTAGATTATTCATTTCATACCCAAGTGAAAGCTTATTCGAAATTCATTCATTGTTGACACTCCTTTGAAGCCTTTTCCGGGCCGTTAAATAAAATATCCTGCTGAAACTCTTTTCTATAATAGACAAGCTAGAAGGACTTTAATTTTTTGAAAAGAATTATTTTATCTGGGTTGAACTTGTTTCAGCCTGAATTGAATATATACTTTTTGGATTCGTATTTTAAGCCATATTGCTCTGGTGATAAGCTTATGCATTAATTACACCTAATACTGTTTATTATGAGAAAACTTTTCACACTCATTCTGATCCTGATTGCAGGATTGATTTCTGAAGCCCAGCCCACGTATTACAATCATGCGACTGCTGCGGGAGGTACTACAAATGTGTTTCCATTCAACGCCAATGCCGGAGTGGGAAAAAGAGTACAATGGGTCATCGCGGCCGGAGAATTCAATCAGCCTTCTTCCGCACCGGCCGGGAATTTAACTACGCTTTGGTTCTGGGCAAATACAGCTGGCACGGCCACTTACACCAACCTGACGGTCCGTATGGCCATGGTTTCCACTTCCACCTTCATTCAAACCGGCCAATTCTATACGGGTGCCATGACCACCGTGCGGCAGCAAAACACGGCCGTAACGCCAAGCGGAGCGAATACCTGGGTCAGCATACCGCTCACCACCCCATTTGCTTATAACCCGGCAATGAACCTGATCATCGAGGTTTATCATTGCGGTTATACCGGTACCGGTTTCTCCCTTCGACAGATCGGTTATGGATCCGCACCGAACTATAGAAGGCAATATAGTGATGCCTCATCAGCATGCGGAGCTGTCGCTTTACCAACAGGAGGAGATCTCAATATTGCCGGAATCGGCGTTACCATGGCAGCCGCTAATCCTTCGGTAACCATTGACCAGGCTGTAGGGCAGGCTGATCCGACATCAACCTCGCCTATTAATTTTACTGCCGTGTTCAATCAACCCGTTACCGGTTTTGCAACCGGAGATGTTACCTTAAGCGGAACGGCAGGCGCTACAACGGCTGTGGTGACCGGTGGACCATCCACTTATAATGTCGCGGTATCCGGCATGACAGGAAGCGGAACGGTCATAGCGACCATACCTGCGGGGGTCTGTGTGAATGCCACCAGTGATCCCAATAACGCATCCACCAGTACGGATAATTCCGTGACGTATAACCTTCCGGCTGCTACCATCTGTACAACATTTGTCGGAACAGTCTCTGCCGCCGATCCAAGTACATCCTTAAGGTCTTTCCGGGATGGGATCAATAAGACCTGCGCTTCTCCCGGAACCTGCCAGGCCGGTATAGCAGGAACATTCCAATATAAAATACTGACCTGGACCAACCCCATTGCAACACCTCAATGCGTAACCATTGATTATTCTATTCCGAATGCCAATCCTAATTTCAGTTTTGTTTCAGCATACAATGGTCCGCCAAACCTGGCCAATCTGTGTACCAACTGGCGGGACGGGATCAGGGCAGGCAATACCATTACCTTCTCATTCGTCCCGGCAGCGCCACCGTCAATTTCCGGGACCAATGTTACAGGCGGACAAACAGCGGACTATTCAATAGTGGTTAAAGCGCCCATTTGCGCTTCGGCTCCCTGCACGATCAACCGGACTTCTGCAGCCGGAACTGATAACCAGGCCTTATGCCTGGGAGCTCCGATCACCAACATCACTTATTCCACAACGATAGCAACCGGTGCAACTTTTACCGGATTACCAGCCGGTGTAACCGGTAACTGGGCGTCTAATGTGGTCACGATCAGCGGTACACCAACCACTGCAGGGGTCTACAATTATACCGTTACCCTGGTGGGTTGTCCATCAGCGACCACCGCAACCGGTACCATTACGGTGAATGCAAATCCGACAATCGGAATCGCAGAAGATCCAACAGGTCCTTTATGCCAGGGCGACCCTAAATTATTGACTGCTCTGTTAGGTTTGCCATTGGTCAATTATTGCTTCACGCATTCCTCTTCAACAGCCATCACTTCCGGTAATTCTGTAGCCTGTAACGCAGGTGGTATTACCACGGATAACAGTTATTGGAGGGTATATCCACTCACCGGCTACGCATTGCCCGGCCCGCTCACCATTACATCCGTTAAGTTTGGTGTGGAATTAAACCAGAATGCGCCACTGAATGCAACGGTCCGGTTATATACACAAACCGGCGCGGCATTCCCGGGTGGCACACGAACCCTGATCAGAACACAGGCGGTCACCATTCCGATCATGTCGGGAGCCATTTTTACCGCCCCGATCACCCCGGTCACGGTCAATCCAACAGACATTGTGGTTGTTGAATTATTCACACCGAATGTACCCGGCGTTTCCCGGTTCTGGATCGGCAGCAATGCGGCGGCACAGACCAGTCCATCTTATTTGTCTGCCGTTCCTTGCGGCATTGCCACACCTACCGATATCGCGGCAATTGGCTTCCCCAATATGCATATTATACTGGATATTTGCGGAACTACCGGTGGCGGAGGTACACCGATACCTGCCGGATGGACCTTCCTGTGGTCACCGGCTGCAGGTTTGAATTCAACCACCACCAACCCGGTTGCCGCTTCACCTGCTGTATCAACTACTTACACAGTTGTCGTAACCAATCTGAATGGTTGTGTGGGAACGGCATCCATTCCTATAACGGTGAATACCCGTCCTTCCATTACTGCGCAACCGGCCAATACAACGGTTTGTCATGGACAGACCGCAAGCTTCACTGCGGGTGGCGCCGGTACCGGCTTTGTTTATCAATGGCAGGAAAGCACGAATGGAGGTGTTACCTGGAACAATCTCACCAATACAGCTCCCTATTCCGGGGTTACTACGGCCACTTTGACGATCAACCCGGCCACGGTAGCTATGAATGGATACCGCTACCGTGTAGCGGTCAGCGGCGCTTGCCCGCCAGTCGCCTATTCCAACGGAGCTATTCTTAATGTCAATGCATTGCCGGTGGTCAGCATCAGCCCGGCCGGCCCGGCTTGCGGCGGTGTTGCGGGTATCAATGGTCTTGCCCTGACTGCCAGTGGAGCCAATACTTATGTATGGGCGCCGCTGACCGGATTATACACCAATGCTACAGCCACCACGCCTTATACCGGAACCAACCTGGCTACGGTCTATGCCGCTCCAACTTCGTTGACTACCTATACCGTTACCGGTACAGCTACTTCAACAGGTTGTTCTAACACGGCCAGCGTAGTGGTCAATTACACGCCGCCGCCACCAACCGTTACACCGAACCCGGTTGTAATGTGTCTGGGCGATCCGGCTGTTAAACTGAAGAGTTCGACTTCTCAGTCTTACACCGCTTCATTTGCTTCCGGTGCGGTCAACGTGGCCATCCCTGATGGTCCGACCATTCCACCGGTTCCGGCTTCTTATCCTGCAACCTCTTCAAACATCACGGTTTCCGGTATCCCAGCGGGTGCTATCGTTACCGGTGTCAGGGCCAGGATGAACATCACCCATGCCTGGGTGGCTGATCTGATCATTGCGTTGAAAGCGCCGAACGGAAATGTTTACAACCTGGATGCCTTGTTGTCCGGAACAAACAACCCGGGGGTCAATTTCACCAATACGATCATCAGTTCTTCAGGAACCACCGCCCTCAGTGCGGGTGCAGCTCCATGGAGCGCTACCTTCAGGGCTGATGGCGCCGGTGCTACCTTCGTAGCGCTTGGATTTACTTTCCCTGGCGGTCCTGCCGGCTTTGTTCCAAACGTAGCCAACTGGAGCGGATTATATTCTGTTCCGAATGGTACCTGGACGATCGCCATGTATGACGCAGGCGCTCCGGACGGAGGTACCTTCAATAACTGGACCCTCGATATCGATTATGTTCTCGGTGTTCCGGCTTCACCAGCTACCTGGTCACCTGCGGGTGGTCTGTTCAGCGATGCCGGTGCAACGATTCCTTATGTTGCCGGTACGCAGGTTGATTCTGTCTGGACCAAACCAACACCTGCCGGTGTTTACAATTACAACGTGACCGTACAGAGCTTGTCTGCTCCTCCGGCCGCTGTGACCACACCGATGGCTGGCGGTAATGGTAACAACATGATCTTCTTCAACCTGACCAATGGCAATGGTATCCCGATGAACCTGAATGGTCTATCCAGTAACTCATGGGCTTCAGGCGCGGTAACGGCCAGGCTCTGGGTTAAAACATCGGCCATTGCCGGTAACCCGGGTACGATCGCCCCTGCCAATGGCTGGAACGTGATCGCTACCCAAAACTCAAACGGTTACGGCCAATACGCTGAACGCGGTACTGACCGGTTTGGCCTTCCCGATCCCTGCCGGTGCCACTTATGGCATTGGTCTGGAATTCACCGCAGCCAGTGCAACCTTCCCGGCTTATACCAATGGTGACGGAACCATCGACACCTACACCAATAACGGTTGCTCTATCATCACCGACGGCAACGTTGGTTGGGCCGGTCCGGTTGCTCCTGGTCCTCCGGCGAACAACCCGCGCAACTTCAATGGTGCCGTTTACCTGTCTGCCGCTAACGTACCCGCCTGTACCTCACCTGCAAGGGTAGTGACGGTTACGGTTAATACGCAGGCAACGGTTACCGTACAGCCGGTCAATCAAACCGTTTGTACCGACAAAGTGGCTACCTTCTCCGTAACAGCGACCATTCCTTTGGGAACCATCGCTTACCAGTGGGAAGTGAGCACGGATAACGGTAATACGTACACGGCCATTTCCAACAATACCATCTACAGCGGGGCTACCACGCCAACGCTGACCATCACCAGGCCTCCTGTATCCATGAACGGTTACATGTACCGTTGCAGGCTGCAGGGCCCGGCTCCTTGTACCCCGGCATACTCCTTCTTCCGGATCCTTACGGTCAATCCATTGCCAACCGTGGTGATCTCCGCTTCACCTTATGTGAAGCTGTTCCCGGGATTAAGGACCGTACTGTCCTCTACCGTTTCTCCGGTTGCTGCCGCTACCTATACCTGGCGCAGGAATGGAGGAGTTGTAGGCGGTGCGAACACCGGAACCCTGAATGTTGATGTGGATGGTCTGGGTGATTATACCCTGACGGTTACCGATGTCAACGGATGTACCAATACATCCAACCTGATCTCCATCACCGACTCTGTCATGGCCAATTGCTTCCTGTATCCGAACCCGAGCAACGGACGGTTCCAGGTGCGGTATTACAGTGTGAACAACAACAGTGTATTACCCAGGATCCTGACGGTATATGATGCAAGAGGTGTACGCATCCTGACCCAGGATTTTGGCATCACCGCCCCTTATTCCAGAATGGATCTTGACTTAAGGCGTTATGGTCACGGGGTGTATTGGGTTGAATTGGGCGACCGAAACGGCAGCCGTCTCACCATATGCAGGGCTGTTGTAGAATAGAACGGAAAAGGATCCCTTAAAATAACAAGACCCTCCTGCATTTTGCAGGGGGGCTTTTTTCTATTAAAATCTTGCCGGCCAATTACTTTTTCTTTCACACATAGAGTCAAAGTGAAATATTCTTCGGGTATCAGATTTGCTGCGCCAATCAGGTTATCCCGCAAAGAACAGAAAGTGCACAAAGTGAAAGGCCGTTCTTTTATGCTTTGTGAACTTCAATTCCTTTGCGGGAATTGTTCATAAAACCCGGTTGACAACAGGGATCATTTGTATTCGCCGAACACGCTTCGCAATTCGCCGGCGATCTCGCCCAGGGTACAAAGGCATTCCACCGCTTCTACAACGGCGGGCATCAGGTTCCCTCCATTCACGGCCAGGGTATGGATGGCCTTGAGAGCCGCGGTCACTTTGGTATTGTCGCGGGTCTCCCGGAGTTTTTTCAGTTTATCGGTCTGCAGTTTTTGAATGCTCTCGTCGATCTTCAAAAGAGGGATATGGTTCTTTTCATCCGAAGTGAACTTATTGACGCCCACAATGATCTTTTCACCCGATTCGATCTGACGCTGGTATTCATAGGCGCTGCGGGCGATCTCGTTCTGCATGAAGCCCTGTTCAATGGCAGCCACGCTGCCACCCATGGAATCGATCTTGTCCATGAGCTTGCGGGCCTCAGCCTCTATTTCATCGGTCAGCGCTTCAACAAAATAACTTCCGGCCAGCGGGTCCACCGTATCGGGTACGCCGCTTTCATAGGCCACGATCTGCTGTGTCCTCAATGCCGTTGACGCTGCGGCTTCGGTAGGCAGGCTCAGCGCTTCATCGTAACCGTTCGTGTGTAAGGACTGGGTGCCACCCATCACCGCCGCCAGGGTCTGGATCGTCACCCGGCTGATGTTATTGATGGGCTGCTGTGCGGTCAGGGTGCTTCCGCCGGTCTGGGTATGGAAGCGCAGCATCATGGCCTTGGGATCCGTGGCGCCGAGTTCTTTCATGATCACCGCCCACATGCGCCTCGCCGCCCTGAATTTGGCCGCTTCCTCGAACAGGTTATTGTGCGCATTGAAGAAGAAGGAGAGGCGTTTGCCAAACACATCGATGTCAAGCCCTTTTTCTAAAGCGGCCTTCACGTATGCTTTTCCATTGCTCAGGGTGAAGGCGATCTCCTGAACCGCCGTGCTGCCGGCCTCCCGGATATGATAACCCGAGATGGAGATCGTGTTCCATTTGGGTGTTTCCCGGGCACACCATTCAAATATATCGGTGATGATGCGCATGGAGGCCTTGGGAGGATAGATATAAGTTCCGCGGGCGGCATATTCCTTCAGGATATCGTTCTGTATGGTACCCGTGATCTTTTTCAGGTCGGCGCCTTGTTTCTTCGCAAGCGCCGCGTAAAGGGCCAGCAGGATGAATCCGCTGGCATTGATGGTCATGGAGCAGGAGACTTCCTCCAGTTTGATCCCGTTGAACAGGATCTCCATGTCTTCCAGGCTGTCGATGGCGACACCCACTTTCCCAACTTCACCATCGGCCAGTGGGTGATCGCTGTCGTAACCGATCTGCGTGGGCAGGTCGAAGGCCACGCTCAATCCGCTCACACCCTGTTGCAATAAATAATGATAACGTTTGTTGCTTTCTTCCGCGGTGGAGAACCCGGCATATTGTCGCATCGTCCAGAGCTTGCCCCGGTACATATCGGGCTGAACGCCCCGGGTAAAGGGGAATTCGCCGGGCATCTCGTTTCGGTTGACCGGTTCGGTGTAAACCGGCTTGATCTCGATCCCTGAATCAGTGTATATTTTTTTTGACATGGATGAACATTTATGATCGTTCAGCAGGAGTCCTGATGGTCTATAACAGTTTCCTGGCCTCAAACTGGAGGGCATTCAAAACCACCGAACTCAATTCGGCGTTGGTGGTGGATACATATTCAAGCAGGCGTTTACTCAATTCGATCCCATTGGCCTGGGGCGGTAGGGTGGCGGCGATCTGGTTGATGATGAAGATATGCTGTTCCTTCAGGTTGCCGATGGCCTTCCACATATCCGGGCTCACATAAATTTGTTGGGTCACATTATAATCGTATTCCGTCCGGAGGGCATCCAGCAGGGATAGCTGGTAATCGACCACCGTTAATCCGGCAGCCGGGATACGGGATACCAGGTTCTTCAGGGAAGACCGGTCGGCGAACAGGGTCAGGCGCTCATAGGCCTGCAGTTTCAACTTGATCGTTTCGTTGTTGATCCCCAGTCTTTCCTTGATCTCATCCTTCATGCCCTTGAACTCGGCCAGGAGCCAGGCAATGGCGATGAAGAACATGAAAATGGCCCCGAATATGATATTCTGAACCGTACCCTCTGATAAATGCATATCCTAGATTTATGGCAAAATTAAGGGTTTAACGGTTTGATCGTTAGTGTTGGACCTAAAGCCCGAAAACCGAAAACCGGATTTCGTAAACAGGAGCGGTGATTTTTTGATAATTTTGTCTCAAATTAAAATGTATGGAAACCACGACAGTACCGGTAACATTGACGCCTTCGGCGATTGAAGAGATCAGGCGCCTCATGGCGGTGGAAGGTTTTGACCAGTCGCAATATCTCCGGCTGGGGGTAAAGGGTGGGGGATGCAGCGGCATGACCTATGTGCTGGGCTTCGATACGAAATCAGAAAAGGATGAAAGTTTTACCATCGAAGGCATTCCCTGTATCATGGAAAAGGCCCACGGGATCTACCTGATGGGCATGGAGGTGGACTGGCAGGGCGGACTCAATTCCAGGGGATTCACCTTCAACAATCCCAACGCCAGTAAGACCTGCGGATGCGGGACAAGCTTCGCCGTTTAAATAAAATTTCCAAAAGAAAAAACCCGTTCAGTTTCAGCTGACGGGTTTTTTTTATGATAGGCAGTTGGTATTGCTAAGCTTTCTTCGCTACCGGTTTGGCAGGTGATGAAGGGATCAGTTCGGCTTCGCCCAGTGGCTTGCTCTTGGCCATATCCACCAGGATCGGCGCAGCCACAAAGATGGAAGAATAGGTACCGGTGATCACACCGATCAGCATCGCGAAAGCGAAACCGCGGGTGACTTCTCCACCGAAGATGAAGAGGATCAACAATGTGAGGAACACGGTCAATGAGGTCATGATGGTACGGCTCAGCGTATCATTGATGGCCCGGTTGATGATGGTGCCTTTCTCATCAGCCTTCGATCCTTTACTGTATTCCCGGATCCGGTCAAATACGATCACCGTATCGTTCATCGAGAAACCGATCACGGTCAGTACGGCTGCGATGAAATGCTGATCGATCTCCAGCGGGAACGGTACGATGTTCTTGAAGAAGGAGAACACAGCCAGGGTTACAAATACGTCATGCAACAGCGCCACGATCGTACCAACAGAATACCTCCAGTCGCGGAAACGGATGAAGATATAGAAGAAGATGGCGAAAATGGCGAACAGGGTCGCTTTCACCGCACCGGCCTTCAGGTCGGCCGAAATGCTCGGCTGTACGGCTGTTGATGCCTGGATGTATTTATTCTTGATGAAATCCTCATAGGTCAGGTTCGCGGGCAGTACTTTCTTCAGACCCAGGAACAACCTGGATTGAACGATGCTGTCGGCATTGTCAACTCCTTTCAGGTAGGCCGTGGTGATGTTCAGGTGACGTGAATCCCCTTCGGTCTTGATCACCGGGAAATCCCCGTCGAAAGCGTTCTTCAGGTCGTCGCGAACATCGTCGTTCTTGACCGCCTGGTCAAAACGTACGGTATAGCTGCGGCCACCCTTGAATTCAACACCCTGGTGGTATCCGTTGAAATAGGAACCGATACCCGCCAGCAATACGACCACGGAAATGACATAGGCGTATTTGCGGTATTCGATGAATTTGAAATTGGCGTGTTTGAAGATCTTCCTGGAGATGCCGGTGAAATAATTGAAGTGGCGTTGTTTGTTCGTCCAGAAATCTGTGATCAGCCTGGATACCAGGATACCGCAGAAAAGCGATAAGAGGATACCGATGATCTGTGTAGTGGCGAAGCCCAGCACCGGACCCAGTCCGAAATAAGCCAGGATGATCGCGGTGAGCAAAGTGGTCACGTGAGCATCAATGACCGGCGCCAGGGAACGGCGATAACCGTCGTTGACCGCCTGCCGGTAGGATTTACCACGGGTCAGTTCTTCCTTGATCCTTTCAAAGATGATCACGTTTGTATCCACCGCCATACCAATGGTCAGTACCAGACCGGCGATACCGGCTGCGGTCAGCGTGAAGCCCATGGCCGTGAGTACACCGATGGTGAACAGCAGGTTCAGGATCAGGGAGATATTGGCTACCCAGCCGCCGTTGTTATAGTAAACGAGCATTAAGATAAAGATCACGAGGAAGGAGATGGCGAAGGCCATGGCGCCACCACGAACCGATTCCTGTCCGAGTGTAGGACCCACCACTTGCTTGGCAACGATCTTGGCCGGCGCATCCACCTTACCCGATTTCAGGGTATTGGCCAGATCCTGCGCTTCTTCTACGGTAAAGCTTCCGGAGATCTCGGAATTACCGCCTTCGATGGCATCAATGACATTGGGGGCGGAATAAACGATGTCATCGAGGACGATGGCGATCGGACGGCTCTTGTTCTTGGCGGTCAGACGGGCCCAGGTCTTGGTACCTACGGGTGTCATCTGCATTTTGATGGAAGGCCGGCCGATATCATCATATCCCTGGCTGGCTTCTTCCACACCGTCACCCTCAAGCGGAGCCTTATCGGTTCCGGCGAGCATCTTGATCGCATAGAGGGGGTAATAACGTCCTCCTTTGTCTGTTTTCTCTTCCACACCGAACAGGAATTTACAATCGGCCGGGATCACGTTCCTGACCACATCGTTGTTGATGTATTCGAAGAATACGCCGGTATCCTGTTGGGCGACCCTTCCGATGGCGGCCATATAAAACTGCCGGCCATTCTTATCGGTTTGTACGTCGATGGGGTTGATGACCCGGAAGAAGGGGTTCTGGTTCTGTTTTGATTTAAGGGTATCGATCTTATTGGCCGGTGAATCAACAGCCACGCCGTTCAGGTATCCCTGGAGATTCGCGTCGGCGAGTTTGAGTGAATTGGCCAGTTCGTCGATGCGGTACACTTCCCAGAACTGGAGGTGAGCGGAAGCCTGTAAGAGTTTTTCAACCCTTTCCACATTGTCAACACCCGCCAGTTCAACGGTGATGATGCCTTTGTTCTCATCCAGGTTGATATTGGGCTGGGCCACACCGAATTTATCGATACGTTTTAATAAGATCTTATAGGTTTCTTTGATGGCGCCTTTGGAGATCTCCCTGATCTTACCGATCACTTCTTCGTCCGTTGCGTTCACCTTCACTTCCTTGCCGGATCCGGCGAAGAGAGAAGAGAGTTTGCCCGGTCCGTTCTGCTCAACAAAATTCTTATTGAACAGCGTGATATAATCCGTATTGGTCGTGGCTTTCTGTATGGTCGATGTTTTCAGCGCCTTCAACAAAACCGGGTCCTTCGAATTATTGCTCAGCGATTTGATCAATCCTTCCAGGCTAACGTCCATGGTCACACTGATACCGCCCTGCAGGTCAAGACCCAGGTTCAGTTCGTTTTCCTTGCACTTCTGATAGGAGGTTCCGAACAGCGGGAAGATGCTTTTGTCCTTGGTACTGTCGAGGATGCGTTCCATCCGCTTCTTGACTGCGGCCTTATACTCATCACCTTTCAGATCAGGAAATGCTTTTTTGATTATTTTTTCCGCCTTCGCCTTTACTGATTTTTCGTAATCCCTGACCACCCAGGTATATGACAATTCCCAGAGTGAAATGACGATCAGGGCGATCGCAAAAAACCAGACTAAACCTTTCAGTTTCATAATGATAAACTTTTAGTAACTATTTTTCATATTTTAGAAGTGTGCAAAGATAGGGGAAAAACCGATTGGGTTTAGTATGAGGTTATTTTTAGAATTTTACCCATTTTGCACTGTAAATCAGCCATATGTTCATAAAAAAGACCCGAACCCTTCTCATTACGGCTTTTTTCTTTTTTGCATGTGCCTGTACCGTAACCAAAACAACCCCTGTGGTGGAAAATAACCCGATGAATTCCGGCCCGGAGATCAGGCCGGATACCCCGGTCAATTATGGTTTCCTGGAACGCCTGTTCAGGCAGCATCCGGGATATTTCGACAGTATCCTGAAATACCGGAAAGACTGGAATGTGCAGGTCCTATATACCCGGGTGGACCGAAAACGGAACGGCCAGCCAGAATTGGAAGAACAGGGCTTCAACGTGAACCCATCTGCTTATTTTTATCCGGCTTCCACGGTCAAATTCCCAATCGTCTTGCTTGCCCTTCAACGCCTGAATGAACTCAAGGATAAGGGGATCGACATGAATACCACCATGGTCACGGAAGCGGCTTTCAGCGGACAGACGCCTGTTTATAACGACCCGACCACCCCTGACGGCAGGCCTACCATCGCCCAGTACATCAAAAAGATCCTGCTCGTGAGCGATAATGATGCGTTCAACCGTTTGTATGAATTCCTGGGCCAGGAGTATATCCATACCGAGTTGCAAAAAAAGGGGTATCCGAATGTGCAGATCAGGCACCGGCTCAATATATTCCTGTCCCAGGAGCAAAATAGTATAACCAATCCGGTAAGATTTCTGGACAGTAATAACCGGATCATTCATGAGGAAAAGCTAAAAAGGAGTCAGTTTCGCTTTTCTGCCCGGAACGACAGCCTGGGAAGAGGTTATATGAAAGGCGGGGTCTTGGTCAGGGGAGCCATGGATTTTTCCAGCAAGAACCGGATCAGCCTGCCCGATTTACACCAGATGCTCATCAGCCTGGTCTTCCCTGAAAAGGTGAAACCATCGCAACGTTTTAATATAACAGAATCTGATAAGCAATTTGTATTGAAGTATATGAGTCAGTATCCAACGGAGAGTGTTTACCCGCCCTATTCGGCAGACACCCTCAATTACTGGCCGGCATATTGCAAGTTCATGCTCTTTGGAGCCGGTAAGGAGCCATTGCCTGAGCAGGTCAGGGTCTTCAGTAAATCGGGTGATGCCTATGGACATGTTTTGGATGTGGCCTATGTGGTGGATTTTAAGAACCAGGTCGAATTCTTTGTTTCCGCTGTAATGTATTGCAATTCGGACGGGATCCTGAACGATGACAGATACGACTATCAGTCGATCGGGTTTCCTTTCATGAAACAGTTGGGCCAGGTACTGTTAGATCATGAAATAAAACGGGAGCGAAAATTCAAACCAGATCTTGAACCCTTTAAGTTCAAGTACGATAAATAGTTACATTTGATCTTTAAAATTCCCTGCATGCAATTAGCTTCCCGATTGTCCAAATTCAATGAACCGGAAACCCTTAAAATGGCCAAACTGGGCCGGGAATTACGATCACAGGGTATCGACATCACCGATCTGAGCCTGGGTGAACCTGATTTTGACACGCCCCGGCATATCAAGGATGCCGCCATTAAAGCCATCGAAGAGAATTTCAGTCATTATACGCCTGTAGCCGGCTATCTCGACCTTCGCCAGGCGATCTGCGCTAAATTAAAGCGAGATAATGACCTGGATTATACCCCCGAACAGATCATCGTGAGTACCGGTGCCAAGCAATGCATCGCCAATGTGGTATTGAGTGTGGTTGATGAGGGCGATGAAGTGATCATCCCAACGCCATACTGGGTAAGTTATTCCGAAATGGTGAAAATGGCGGGCGGAACGGTCCGTTTTGTGCATACCAGCCTGGAAAACGGCTATAAGATCACACCGGAAGAACTGGAGTCGGCGATTACGGATAAAACCAGGCTCTTCATGTTTTCTTCGCCCTGCAATCCAACCGGAGCCATCTATTCGAAAACTGAACTGTCCGCACTGGTAAAGGTCTTTGAAAAACATCCTGGCGTTCTCATCATGAGTGACGAGATCTACGAATACATCAATTATACCGGTGGGCATGTAAGTATAGCCGAATTTGAATCGGTAAAAGAACGGGTGATCGTAATCAACGGACTGAGCAAGGGATTTGCCATGACCGGTTGGAGACTGGGCTATATGGCCGGACCAGTTGAGCTGGCCAGGGCCTGCGAAAAGATCCAGGGGCAGATCACCAGCGGCACCAATGCGGTAACACAAAGAGCGGCCATCACCGCGCTGAACGGAAGTTTACTGCCCTCGCAGGAGATGCAGGCGGCATTTGCAAGGAGGAGAAAACGTGTTATGGAGCTGATGAAAGCCATACCGGGTATAGACTGTAATGAACCTGATGGCGCTTTCTATGTTTTTCCATCGGTCAATAAATATTTCGGAAAATCAGACGGGGAGGAGATCATTCAAAACGCCGATGACCTTTGTATGTATTTCCTGAATAAGGCGCATGTTTCCACGGTTACAGGTAAAGCCTTTGGGGCACCGGATTGCATACGCATCTCATTCGCCAACAGCCTGGAAAATATTGAGAAAGGCTTCGAAAAGATCAGGCTGGCGCTTCAAAAGCTGCACTGATGTTTTTACAGGCCGAAATCTTCAATGTAATAACAGATCCTTTTCAACAGTTCATCCGCATAACTGCCGGGAGCGTTGTTCCTGGTCTTTGATATCTCATATAACTTATAACCCAGTTCCCCTTTTCTAAGTGTCCTGAGATAGGGCGTATAAGCGTTATCATAACTTACCCTTCTTCCCGACTCATAGTAAATGATGGCCTTGTATGCGGCTGTTACATTGTAAACACTTTCCGATTCCATCGGTTGGATCTGGTCGGTCCGGTTGGTGACCTGGATATTCTCGTATTCACTCACCGTTCCGATCTTTCTGCCATCCTGCATGATCACCCGGTTATTGATGACCACAACAGGTTTTGTCCGGTCACGCAGAACCTGTTCTGCAAAATTCCGGGTCTCGTTCAGGTAATTGGTAACCCCCTGAACTTTGGCGGCAAATGCGGTAACGCCCGGGTATTGCGACCTTAATCTTTCAACGCCCAACCGGTCCAACTGGTCATTTTTAATGAGTTTATAATCCCTGATCATTTTGGCCATCACCACCGGAAAAGCCTCGTCTTCCAGGTAAATGGACAGGCTGTCGGGCAGGGTGGGGAAACCCATTTCGTAATAATAAAAGGGTTTCAGTTGTTCAACCGGCGCGCTGAATTTGACCACATCGGCCCTGATCAGTAACTGATCAAACAAACTGTAGATCTCCACATTATACTTCAGGCTGGAATTGTTCAACTCGGCGAAAATGTATGCGATCGGTTTATTGTCGATGAATAAAACGGTATCCGCGATTCTCACTTCCTGCGAATAAGACCTGGCGAGGCCTGATAATAGGATGAGGAAAAGAAAAAAACGTTTCATCGTAAAGATTTTAAAGTAACCGGATCTGAAGGATACCGGTTTAAAATTACAGAAAATTCAGTTCATTGAAATGCCTTATCCACCCGTGAGAATAAAGACCAGCGCCCCGGCCAGGTATCCGAGCAATGCCCAAAGGCTGAATTTTTTCAGGTACCAGATGAAATCTATTTTTTCCAGTCCCATGGCAGCCACACCCGCGGCCGATCCGATGATGAGGATGCTGCCACCGGTGCCGGTGGTATAGGCCAGCATTTCCCAGAAATAAGAATCCGTTGGATATTGCTGTAAACTGAACATGCCTTTGGATGCTGCCACGAGGGGAACATTGTCAACTACAGCAGATATGATGCCGATCGTTAGTGTCAGGAGGTTTTCTGATCTTAATTGCGCAGAAAGCCAGCCCGACATTGCCGCCAGTTGCCCGGTACTTTGTAAAGCGCCGATGGCCAGTAAAATACCCAGGAAAAAAAGGATACTCGGCGTATCGATCTTTCTTAAGGCGTAAGAAACGGAAAGGTTGTCTTTGTCATGCTGGTTTTTTTTCCGGTGAATGATCTCCGTGGTGATCCATACCAGGCTCAGGGCGATGAGCATACCTGTAAAAGGAGGGAGGTGAGTGATCATTTTGAAGACGGGTACGAATAACAGGGCAAATATCCCGGTGAAAAAGACCAGGTTCTTTTCATAAACCGTACTTTCTTCATTGTTTTTTGGTTCCGGTTTTTTTCTGAAGTTTCCCTTTACATAACGGTTCATGGCCAGCAAAGGCACCAGCAGGCAAACCACAGATGGGAGAAAAAGTTTAAGGATGATGTTACCGGCGGTTAATTGTCCTCCGATCCACAACATGGTCGTCGTTACGTCTCCGATCGGGCTCCAGGCGCCCCCCGCATTGGCCGCGATCACGATCATACCGGCGAAGAAAAGCCGGTCGTTCCGGTCGTCGAGGATCTTACGGGTTAGTGAGACCATCACGATGGCGGTAGTGAGGTTATCCAGGACAGCAGAAAAGAAAAACTGATGAAACAAATGATCCAGAGTAATTTCCGTTTGCTGGTGGTGCTGATGAGCCGGGTAATGATGTCGAAGCCGTCATGTGCATCGATGAGTTCAACGATGGTCATGGCCCCCAGCAGGAAAAAAAGTATGCCCGAGATCTCGCTCACTTGTTCATACAACAGGTGATTCACCTGCCCGGTTCCGGCTCCGGAAAACATGAAGGCCACCCAGCAAAGTCCGCCCGTGAGCAAAGCCGTTGCGGCCTTATCGATCCTGATCCTTTGTTCAAAAATGATGAACAGGTAACCAATGAGGAATATGATCAAAATGACGGATTGCATGGAACCGGAGTTTATTGATGAATCAGGGTAAACTTACAACTTATTCAAAAAGTTCCAGTTTGTTCTTTGGCCTTCGGCTGTCAAGCCATTTGAAGTTCTTCAGGTATTTTAGGTCGCCGGGGATCTGCTTGGCGGGATATAAAACGCCATCCACTTTATTCACGAATTTGACTTTGTTCAGTTCCTTTTTCACAAAATAGATATCGATGAGGTCGCCGCTGCTGCGGTTCATGCCGATATAGGCGCTGTCATCATCCTGTGGGTAGAAAATACTTTCCGCGGGCGTGCCTTTCACCCGTACATAATCGATCGTGCCATTGACGAAATAACCGTTCAGCGTTCGTCCGCCGATCTGGTTGTACATGGCCGCATTGGCCTTGTTGATGATCATGCCGTTGTAAAAGACGTAGATGCGTTTCGCTTTCTGTTGCTCGGTGTATAGGTAAATGGTATCGCCGGTGACCTGTGTCTTATCGTTCCAGACCACGGGCTCGCCGAATAATTTGAACGTGGAATCCGCCGTGGAATAATGCAGGCTGTCACTCACCGCCTGCAGGGAATCATTGAAGATGCGAACGTGGTGGAAGGCGAGGAAATACCGGATGGAACTGTCGGCCGTATTCACGGATCTCACTTTGTTTCCCAGGGTGTCAGTTATGGTGACCGTTCTTCGTTCGAGGGTGTCGTATTTCCTTAATCCCGAAAACAGGGTATCCGCGGTAATGTAAGTACTGTCGTTATCACGATATAATACCATCACCGATTTACGGGTGGCCAGGAAGGAGTTCTGTTCCTTATTGAGAAAGATCAGGTTGCCCAGAACGATGACCCGGTTGACACTGTCCACCAGTTTAGCGTTGCCTTCCATCTGGATGGTGTGCGTCTTTTCATCATAAGCGATGTTGTCGGCTACGCCGGAATGGGTGCTGTCTTTGAAAAAAGTACGGTTGAAGAAAAAGGCTTCCCCGGTTTTCAGGTTATAGGTACCCGACCTGGTGTCGATGGTAGCATCCTTGCTGACAATATGTGTTTGTGTGATGAAGGTGGCGACACTGGTCTTGAGATTGTACAACAGGCTGTCGGTGGTGATATCGTATTTGGGGTCTTTGAGGTGAACGTTCTTTTTGAAATACACGTCCTTGGTGTCGGCGTAATAAACGCCTTCCCGGCTGGTCAGTACGGTCTTGTCATTCAGGATCCTTCCACCGTTTTTGTAGGTGGCAATGCCCGTTCGTAAATTATATTCGAGGTCATCGGTGAGCAGGGTGCCTTTCTTATCGGTGAGTTTCACGTTCTTCTTCAGGTAGGCGACCCGTTCACCGCCGATGTATTTCAGGTATTGGGCGTAGGTATGGATGCTGTCGTTGTCGTTGATGTGGATATTGCCGAAGGCCTCCACGATATTCGTTTTGCGGTTGATCGTGGCGCTGTCGCAATAGAACGTGGTCAGTCCTTCGGTGATGATCACGCTGCCGGCCACGGTCTCGATCATGGTCACGGAATCAATATTCCGTTGACGGAGTGTCCGGCTTTGCTTGATGGTGATGATGCGGATGCTGTCGGCGGAAGGGGCGGGCAGCATCACCTGTTGTGCGGCTGCCTGTAAGCCTTGACCAAGGATAAAAGCCAGTAAGAGGAATCGAATGGTATGGATCAGGCGCAATACTTCGGTTTTGAATGTTCCTGCAAATTGCACAATTATTTGATAAGGGTTTGGTAAAATGTTTATTGCCTGATATAGGGGGCGTTCACCGTATCGGGCAGGGGAACGGTCAGACCGGTACCCTTGTTCTTCTTGCCGAAGACCGAGATGTTCACATAACGTTTGGGATTCGTTTTCAGGTCGTCGATCAGGAGATTCAGTTTGTTGGCAGTGGCAGCCAGGTTATTGTACAGTTTTGTATCATTGAGCAAGAGCCCGAGTGTGCCGCTGTTGGTATTCACTTTTCCCACCAGGGATTTCAGTTCACCGATGGTACTGTTGAGGG
This sequence comes from Chitinophagaceae bacterium, assembly GCA_016721725.1. Lineage (GTDB taxonomy): Bacteria > Bacteroidota > Bacteroidia > Chitinophagales > Chitinophagaceae > Ferruginibacter. Next base: position 61,071 of record JADKHN010000006.1, read on the forward strand.
TGTTCAGCGTTTTTTCCAGTTCGAGTTTGGCCAGGTTGGCGGAGGTCTTATCGAGATTGCTCAAAATAGTATTGATCTTGTCGTTATTGGCACTCAGGTTGGTGGTGAAGGAACTGAGGTTGTCCAGCGTTTTTGACAGGGCGCCGGTTTGCATGTTCAGTAATTTTTCCAGCGAGGCTCCTGAAGCCACCAGGGAGGCGGTTGTCCGGTTGAGATTGACCAGGATGGAAGCGATATTGTTCTTGGCAGAGGGATCCAGGATCCGGTTCACACTCAGTAAGACCGAATCAATGGAAGTGACGGCCTTCGTGACCTGGTAGAGTACCGGGTCCACTTTACCCAGCACTTCACTGAACATGCCGGTACTGGCGGCCGTAGGGATGGTGTCGTTCTTGCCGATATAGGTATTGGCGTCTCCCAGTTTGATGTCGATGCTGGTGACTCCCAGCAGGGAGGATTTGATCAGCGCTACGGAATTAGATGGGATATTCACTTCCTTGGTCATGTTGATATTGACCAGGATCTCTTTCATGTTCTTATCGGTGGTGATGCTGTATACCTGCCCCACCTGGAGGCCATTGATCATGACCGGGTTTGAATTGGCCAGGCCCTGCACGTTCTTGTATTTGGCGTAGAGGGTGTGACTTTTCCCGAACAGGGTCTTGCCTTTAAGAAAATTAAAGCCCAGTACCAGCACGGTTATGGCCAATGCCGTTATCGCACCTACTTTCGTTTCATTGGAGATCTTCATAATCGGGGTCCTGGTTTATTCCTTTGCCTGTTCTGTAGCAAAACAGGGTTATCCTGCAGTAATTTAATTATTATTTTTTAGTTCGAAGCGTACCATGGCATTATTTTTCAGATCAGCCGAAAGCCTCACTTCATACCGGCTGATCCCGTCGGTGATCACCATCAGCGCGGTATTGGGTGGGATGTCTCCCAGGTTGTCGGCATACAGCAATAATTCGTTGGTCCTGCCCGGCAGGAGGTCCAGGTTAAAACTTAAGGCACGGGTGGACAGTGATTTTTTTTCCGCGAGGAGGGTGTTGTTGAAATAGAGCGAAACGACATCATTGTCTATTTCCCCGTCATCATATAATTCCACTTTTACCTTGCTGCTTTTCACTTCGATCGTTTTGATCTCTTTCAGGTTCCTTTTATCTGCGGGAGCCTGTTGGAGGGTTTCTTCCTTCTTTTCTCCATTTGCCTGGACATTGTTCAGTTTGCCCGGGTTCTCGACCTGTTCCTTATAACGGATGACGGCCTTGGTGATGGCCTCAGCCAGTTCCTGCTGTCCGGCCTCACTGTTGAGGTAGCGTTCATCTTCCGGGTTGTTGATGAAACCGGTTTCAATGAGGATGGCCGGCATATTGGTGGCCTGCAATACCCAAATGCCCTTCTGGCGCTGGTTAACGCCCAGGGCCTGCCTTCCGGTCGATTCCACTTCTTCGTTGACCAGGGTGGCCAGACGGTCGCTTCTTTCCTGGAAGCGTTTCATGTAGATATTAGCCACATTCCTTCCTTCCGGCGTATTGAAATCAAAATTGTTATAGGTTGAATCCGCACCTCCGCCCTGTTCGATCTCGAATTCCTCGCCACCGCTCATGATGGCCTTCAGTTTTTCACTGGTCTTGTGTGCGGCGAAGATCCAGACACTGGTACCGCTGCGGGTCAGGGGGATCTTGAAATATTCATAGACCGGCTCTTCCACTTCATAGGGAGTGGAAATCTTTTTCTTTTTTCTGCCCTTTCCCTTATAGGTCACTTTATAACGGGTCACCATGCGGGTGCCGATCTGCCTGCGGCCCTGTTTCAGCGGACCTGAATCGGCATGGATGCAGATGAACAACTGGCCGCCGGCTTCATTGGCTTTCCGGGCTTTGACGGTCACTTCATCAAAAATATCGGTGGTCCGGGTGGGGATGGTCTTTACGTCGGGTAATTCTTTTTGTAATTGCGCCACGAGTTTCATCGAAATGGCCAGGGTGACGTCCTTCTCTTTTGAACGGAGTGAATTCTCATATTGACCTGTCGCACCCACATCGCTTCCGCCGTGCCCGGCATCAACGATGATCGTTTTCAATTTTTTAGGAGCCTGGGAAAGTGCGGGGTGAATATTTAACAAACAAAAAGCAGCAAACAAGAAAAATGCAGGCACTTTATTCCACGGCATATTGTCAGGTTTTTCGGGGGTTAGTAATTATGCAATAATTCACATTCTCGTTCTGTTATTATGGCTATTTTTGCCATTCTCGACTATGAATCAACTGTACAAAGGTAAGGCAAAATACATATCGGTATTGACATTGGCATTACTGATCGCCTCTCTAACGATGTACGGTAAGGCTATCCGTTCAGGGGATCATCATTTTCACAGTTTTTTAACTCCCGACACCGTTCCTAAAAAACCGGCGATGCCGCTGAACAATAATCCGGAGGAACCCCTCTTGCAAAAAAATGTGACCCCAAAAAAATATGTACCCCGCACAACAGGAACGGATACCAGCATCATCAGCAAGAACGATACACTTGATTTCCGGATCTCCAAGGATACGCTGGATGCCCCGGTGTACTATCATGCCGATGATTCCATGGTGCTCGACATCCCCGGTAAGAGGATCATCCTTTACGGAAAGGAGACCCGCGTGAAATATCTCAATAACGAACTCATCTCCCCGCATATCGATTTCGACCAGCGCACCAGCCTGGTGAGCGCGCACCTGATCAGGGACAGTACAGGGGAAGTGATCGCATTCCCCACATTCACCCAGGATGATTTCAAGACCATCAGCGATTCCATCCGTTTCAATATGAAGAACGGTAAGGGGATCACCAAGGGGACCTATACGCAACAAGGTGAACTGTTCGTTTACGGGCAAAAGATCAAGAAAGTGGACCCCGATGTTTTTTACGCGCTCAAAGGCCGGTTCACCACCTGTAACCTGGATACGCCGCATTTCGCCTTTGTCAGCAAGAAGATCAAATTCGTCAACAAGAAGATCGCTTATACCGGGCCCGTGCATCCTGAGGTGGAAAATGTCCCCATCCCGGTCTACCTGCCTTTCGGGATCTATCCATTACGGCAGGGCCGTCACTCCGGTATCCTCGCGCCCACATTCACCGCCAATGAACAACTCGGCCTCGCACTGGAAGGGCTCGGTTATTACAGGATACTCAGCCCGGTCTGGGATGCCGTACTCCGCGGTACCATCTATTCTTATGGCGGCTGGACTGCGGCTATCAGTCCGCGTTATTATAAACGGTACCGCTACCAGGGAAGTTTCGGACTCGACATTCAGCATTTCAGGGATGTCGATAAATCAGGTTCCCGGTCCTTCAATATCCGCTGGTCCCATACCTCCGATTCCAAGGCCAGGCCCGGGGTAAGCTTCAATGCCAATGTGAACGCGGGAAGCAGCAAGTTCAATTCATCCGTTCCCAACAGCCCCCAGCGTAATTTCCAGAACCAGATGAATTCCTCCATCACCTATGCCAAGGTTTGGAAGGACAAGCCCTTCAACCTCAGCATCAGCGCCAACCATAACCAGAACACCGAAAGCAAGCTCATCAACATCAACCTCCCGGATATCGCCTTCAATGTGAACACCCTGTATCCTTTCCGCAAAAAGGAGATGATGGGGGAGACCAAATGGTATGAGAACATCGGTATCGCCCTCAACACCAATATCAAAAGCCTGTCATCGTTTTATGATACCTCTGGCGCATTCTTCAAACAGCTGGTGGACAAATTTCAGTGGGGGGCCAGCCATTCTGTTCCCATCACCTTATCCCTGCCCCAGGTCGGGCCCATCCAGTTCGCGCCATCCGTTTCTTACCAGGAACACTGGTACCAGCAGAAATTCAGAAGGAGCTGGAACCCGACGGATAAGAAAGTGGACACTGCCATCAACAAAGGATTCTTTACGGCCCGTGAAATGCAATTCGGACTGAGTGCCGCCACCCGGATATTCGGGATGTTCACGTTCGGTAAAAAAGGCAGGTTGCAGGCCCTGCGCCACGAGATCAGGCCCAGCGTCTCCGCCAGTTATAAGCCTGATATGAACAAGCAGTTCTGGTATACCTCGCAGGTGGATACCATTGGCAACAAGGCCCGTTTCAATATTTACGAAGGCAGCATATTCGGTGGTTTCTCAGAAGGCCGTTTCGGCGGTTTGAACTTCGGGATCGACAATAACATCCAGATCAAGGTAAGGAACAGAAAAGATACGGGTGCAGCCGCCATACGCAAGGTCACCTTGCTCGACGGGCTCAGCATCAACGGCAGTTATAATTTTCTCGCCGATTCATTCCAATTGAGCAATTTCACCGTGGCGGCGCGTACCAATCTCTTCGACAAGATCAACATAACCGCCAGCGGATCATTGGATCCTTATCTCACCGACGACCGGGGTGAGCGGATCAATAAACTGGTTTGGAGCAAGAGACCGATCTCCCTCGGCAAACTGACCAGCGGCAGCATTTCGGTACAAAGCCAGTTCAGGGGCGGTGATAAAACGGAGAAACAACCGGTCAATCCCACACAACAGGTGAACCCGGTTTCCGGAATGCCGTTGGATGAATACCAGCAGGAAGCCGCTTACATGAGTAACAATCCCGGAGAATTCGCCAACTTCAACATACCCTGGAGCATCAGTTTCAGCTATTCCCTTAATTTTTACCGTCAGCGGAAAGCCGATTACAGCGGATTTGAAACCAACCTGAGCCAGAACGTGAATTGGAACGGGTCGCTTAACCTCACCCCTAAATGGCAGATCGGGATGAACGGGTATTATAATATCACCGAGAAACAACTGGGTTCCCTGAGCATGTACATCACCCGTGAAATGCATTGCTGGCAAATGGCGATCAATATCTCCCCGGTCGGCAGATACCGGTTCTTTAATATCAGCATCAGTCCCAAATCGGGCATTCTCCGCGACCTGAAGATCAACCGTACCCGGTACTTCTATGATCTTTGATCGTGATCGGCTCCGACCTGTGATACGTAGAAATCCCTCATCAGCACGAATACTTTGTCCTTAAGGTCGGTTACTGAAATACCGGTTGATGGCACCGGCGGAAGGAAGTGCATCTTCAATTTGACCGGAAGCAGGTAAAAGGACCGGTTGATGGGCATGGCCTTTTTGGTTCCGGTGATCACACAGGGAATGATCGGATTGCCCGTGGCTACAGCCAGTTTGAATGCGCCATCATAGAATTCCTTCAGGGGCTCGGTTGTCCGGTTGCGGGTGCCTTCGGGATAGATGCACATGTGCATGCCGCCCGCCAATACTTTTTTCATGGCCTCGAAACTCCGGCTTCGGCTTTTTTCACTCCTTCTGTCCACCAACACGGAACCTTTGCTATAGAACCATCCGAACAGGGGGAATTTCGCAAAAGAGGCTTTGGCGATCGTTTTGTTGGCCCCGGGAACAAAAGGGGCTGAAAGCGGGACATCCAGGAAAGCGTTATGGTTGAAGAGGACAATATAGGGCTGGCCTTTTGCGAATTGGTTTTTTCCATAGACACGGACCGGGCAACCGATCAGGGGCAACCAGATGCGCATCCAGATCCGGGACACGATGATGAAATAGTGCTGACCTCCCGGGTCGGGCAAAAGGTAAGCGATCATCGACGGAATGAAAATGATCAGGAATGTGATGATGAAACTGACCAATCCCCAAAAGGCCCAGATCCTTGCGAAAACGTTGAGGAATATTTTTTTCATGGTCAGGGGGTTAGTAATTTCCAGTCGATCGGCGCCAGGCCCTGGCCGACCAACTTTTCATTGGTTTTGGAAAAATGACGGCAGCCGAAGAAGCCTTTATCGGCGCTGAAAGGAGAGGGGTGAGCCGCTTTGAGTACATGATGCTTCGTTTCATCGATCAGGACCTGTTTTTCCTGTGCGAATTTTCCCCATAACAGGAAAATGATCCCGGCTTTCTCATCCGAGATCTTTTTGATGACCGCATCAGTGAATTCTGCCCACCCGATCTTCGCATGACTGAAAGGTTCATTGGCCCTGACCGTCAATGCCGCATTCAGCAGCAGGACTCCCTGTTCGGCCCATTTGGTGAGGTTGCCATATTCACGGGGCATGGCCACACCCAGGTCGGATTGGATCTCCTTGAAAATATTTTGCAGTGAAGGCGGGGGATTGATCCCATTGGGCACGGAGAAACTGAGGCCATGTGCCTGGCCGTTACCATGATAGGGATCCTGCCCGATGATCACCACTTTCAGTTTGATGAACGGGGTCTGGTTGAAGGCATTGAAGATCAGGGGGCCGGGAGGGAAGATGGTTTTGCCGGCTGCCTTTTCAGTCTTCAGGAACATGACCACCTGTTTAAAATACGGTTTGTCAAATTCCTCTTTCAGGACCGCTTTCCAGGAAGGCTCCATTTTTACTTCCATCATCCGATTTTTTATAAAAATACAAAAGCCCCGATAAATGACGGGGCTTTCATTTGTGATCCGGATTGGATTCCCTGCCTGACTGCGTCAAGCAGGCAGGGAACCAATGACCCACCCGATTTCTGATCGGGAGGGTCTATCCAACTGAGCGTATCAGTTTAATTATAATTCTACTCTTGTGATCCGGATTGGATTCGAACCAATGACCCTCAGCTTAGAAGGCTGATGCTCTATCCAACTGAGCTACCGGACCAATCGGCTGCAAATATACTTACTTTAAATTTTTTTCATTTGTATATGGATAAATAGGTATGTTTGCAATCTTCAATCGTTCGAATTATGATTTTCTGATCCCGCTTAAAGTCAGCGCCCGCGCCAATCGCCGGCGGATGAGCCCCTGGTTCCTGCTTTAAGTTCCTTACTGAAATGCAATGCCGCACTGCGGCTGATTATCCATACCAATTAATTTTAGATTCATGTCTGCAATCAAACAGCAAACAGCTTTTTATCATTTTTTTCATTTGCTAAAACAAGCCATCCGGGGTGATGTAAAGGATTTCACCACGGGAAGTATCGACCGGGCTATTTTTTTACTGGCCGTTCCCATGGTACTGGAAATGGTGCTCGAATCCACTTTTGCCCTGGTCGATATCTATTTTGTGAACAAGGTCAGTCCGGCGGCAACTGCCGTGGTCGGACTGACGGAATCCTGCCTGACCATCATCTATTCCCTGGCCTGGGGCCTGGCCATGGGCGCCACGGCGCTGATCGCAAGGAGGGCGGGAGAGAAGGATTTTAAGAGGGCCTCGGCCGTAGCCGCCCAATCCATACTAATGGCAACTGCTTTTTCAGTCCTCATTAGTATAGCGGGGATATTCTTTCCCAAAGAGATTTTGACGTTCATGGGCGCCGAGAAGGCAGTAGTTGACGAACATTACCGGTTCACCCAGTTGATGATGGGCAGTAACCTGGTGATCATGTTGCTCTTTGTCAATAATGGGATCTTCCGGGGAGCCGGTGATGCGTCCATCGCCATGAGGGCGCTCTTGCTCGCGAACCTGATCAATATCATCCTCGATCCGTTGCTGATCATGGGTATCGGTCCGTTTCCCAAATTGGGATTGATGGGTGCAGCTGTGGCCACGACCCTGGGCAGGGGCATTGGAGTCGTTTACCAGTTGTATCATCTGTTCCGGGGGAATGACCTGATCCGCATCAAATGGGAGGGATTACGAATACAGACCCGGCTCATGTTGAAGATATTGACCACATCGTCGGGGGGGATGTTGCAATTCCTGATCGGAAGTTGCAGCTGGATATTCCTGGCCCGGATCATCGCTGAATCCGGGGTGGAAGCCACTTCGGGATATTTCACGGCCATCCGGATCTGCATATTCACCATTCTTCCAGCCTGGGGTATCGCCAATGCAGCGGCAACGCTCACCGGTCAGAACCTGGGCGCAAGGCAACCCGACCGGGCTGAAAAGTCGGTTTGGAGAAGCGCTTTCCTGGCCCTTTGCTTTTTTACCATCGTGGCCCTGGTCTTTTTCTTTTTCGGAGAGACGCTGATGCGCTTTTTCACGGATAATGAAAAGGCCATTGAACAGGGCACTTTATGCCTGCACATCCTCGCCGTTGGGTATGTTTTTTTCGCTTATGGGATGGTCCTCACCCAGGCGTTTAACGGAGCTGGCGACACCCGAACCCCGACCCTGATCAACCTGTTTATATTCTGGCTGATACAGATCCCGCTGGCCTATTATCTGGCCACTTATCTCAACTGGGGCACAAAGGGTGTTTATATCGCCATTGGCGTATCGGAATCGCTGCTGGCCTTGGTTTCGATCTGGATCTTTAAAAAAGGGCATTGGAAACGGGTGGAAGTGTAATTTCCCCTAATTTTGAAAAAGGAATAAATTTAGTGGCAAATTTTGCCTTTCCATAAATTTAACATTATATTTGCATCATACTGAACGTTAAAATTTTAATCAAATTAAAGTTTATGAAACAAAAACTAACGCTGGTTCTGGCAATAATGCTTCTGGCCACGAGCGCTTTTTCGCAAAAAAAGAAAAATAAAATGAGTTCCGACGGTAAGAAAGGTACACTGGTCGGTGTTCATTTTAATACGGCCGATTTTAATGCACCAACGGGAATTAAAAGCCCAAAGAGTGGTGATGTGTATTTGAGGATCACCGAAATGAGCAAGGGTTTCTCTCTGTCCTATTGGAAAGGGATCACGAATAAACTGGATTTCTCTGCCAAGGCAAACATGATGTTCCATGATTATTCTGCCATTTACAAAGGTGTTCCCGGCAAGAATGAGATCGGAATCGAACTGGAGCCTTCTGTAAACCTTCGTCCATTCCGCGATGATGCCCTCATCAATCCCTTCCTGACCGTAGGTCTTGGTGGTGGATTATACAACAAGGACTTTGGCGCCTACCTGCCTGCAGGCGGTGGTGTTCAGGTCAATTTCAACAGTACTTCTTATTTAGTGGTTCAGGCTCAATACAAATGGACCCTGACCAAGAAAGTATTAGGTGACAACCTTTTCTATTCTTTAGGTTTCCTGCATAACATACACGAGAAAGTAGTTCCTCCTCCTCCTCCGCCACCACCACCACCACCCGTTGTGAAAGACAGGGATGGCGACGGCGTTCTGGATGATGATGACGCTTGCCCGGATGTTCCAGGTCTCGCATCTTTGAAAGGTTGCCCGGATAAGGATGGCGACGGAATCGCTGACAAAGACGACAAATGTCCTGATGTTCCAGGTCTGGCCCGTTACCAGGGTTGCCCGATCCCGGATACGGATAAGGACGGTATCAATGACGAGCAGGATAAATGTCCTACCGTTCCAGGTGTAGCCCGTTACCAGGGTTGCCCGATCCCGGATACCGATAAGGATGGTGTGAACGATGAAGAAGATAAATGTATCAACGAAGCAGGTCCTGCTTCAAACTTCGGTTGCCCGGTTGTTCCTGACGAGATCGTTAAGAAGATCGAAGCCGCGTTCAAGAACGTGTTCTTCTCTACCGGTAGCGCTAAATTGCTGGCCAAATCATACAAGCCATTGAATGAAGTAGCCAAGATCATGAGCGACAATCCTACCTATTTCGCCAATATCGACGGTCATACCGATAACACCGGTAAACCCGATAAGAACCAGATCCTTTCCGAGAACAGGGCTGCTTCTGTTAAAGCTTACCTCGTAAGCAAAGGTGTTGGTGAAGATCGCCTCACTGCAACCGGTTATGGTCAGGACAAGCCAGTAGCTGAGAATACCACAGCGAAAGGCCGCGCCCTGAACAGGAGGGTTGAAATGAGTGTAAGGACGTATAGCAAGTAATAAACTTCTATTTGATATAAAAAGACCTCCGGATTTTCCGGAGGTTTTTTTTCTATAAAAAATGCTGAAAAAATATCAGGGAGTGATCTTGCTTTCCAGTTCCATCAGTTTCTCAAAGGCCGTTTCATACTCGTTATTCGCGAGTTTCAATTCGGCTGAAACATTTTTATAGGCAGTTTCCGTAGCCAGAAATTTATTCTTATCACCATACACTTCGGGAGAGGCCAGGTCGGCTTCCAGTCCCGTCAGTTTCTTATTGAGTGTCGCGATCTTTTCTTCCAGTTGATTGAAGCGGTTCTTGTGCTTCTGCAATTCTTTTTTCAATTCCTTATCCACCGCGCCGCGTTGGGTTCCGTTATCAACCCGGGTTTCAGGCTGTACCTTCTTTTCAGCAACGGGTGCTGCAACGGTTTTGGCTTTCTGTTCCTTTGCCTCCGCCAGTTCTTTCCTGGCCTTCCAGTCTTCCCATTCGGCATAACTGCCTTTGAATTCCCTGATCTTGTGATGATCGATCTCCCAGATCTTATTGGCGATACGGCTGATGAAATAACGGTCGTGGCTCACCAATACGATACTCCCTTCATATTTATTCAGGGCTTCGATCAGCAGGTCGACAGAATGGATATCGAGGTGATTGGTCGGTTCATCCAGTAACAGGAAATTGGCCTTGCTCACAATGGTCTTGGCGAGGGCAACCCGCGCTTTTTCGCCGCCACTCAGCACCTTGATCTTTTTCTCCACTTCATCCCCGCTGAACAGGAAACAGCCCAGCAGGCTGCGCAATTCCAGGTCGTTCTTGCCGCTGCCGCTCTCTTTCATTTCATCCAGCACATTATTATTCAGGTTCAGGGCTTCCAGTTGGTGCTGGGCATAGAAGGATTCCTCCACATTATGCCCCCATACCCGCTCTCCGGAGAACGTTTCGGCGCCGGCGATGATGCGCAGCAGGGTGGATTTCCCTTTCCGTTCGCACCGATCAAGGCGATCTTATCTCCCCGGTCGATCTCGGCGCCGGTATTTTCTATGATCTTCAGGTCGCCGAAACTCTTCGAAACATGTTTAAGCGTACACAATATCCTTCCGGGTTGTTTATCCACCATGAAATTGATACGGATATTGGGCCTTTCGATCTCCACATCTTCGATCCGATCCAGTTTGTCCAGCCTTTTAACGATACTCTGTGCGGCAGCCGCTTTGCTGGCTTTAGCCTTGAAACGCTCCACGAACCTTTCCTGCTGTCGGATATAATCCTGCTGGTTCTCATAGGCCTTCTTCTGGATATCCACCCTCAGGGCTTTTTCCGCTTCGTAAAAACTGTAATCGCCCGTATAGAAATGCAATTGCTGCTGATACAGTTCAACGATCTTGGTGACCATCCGGTTAAGGAAATACCGGTCGTGACTGACAATGACGACCGCTCCCGGATAATGCAACAGGTATTTTTCCAGCCACTCGATACTGGGCAGGTCAAGGTGGTTCGTCGGCTCATCCAGCAATAACACATCGGGATGCATCAGGATCATCTTGGCCAGCAACACCCGCATGCGCCAGCCGCCGCTGAACTGCTTATAGGGTTTCTGCAGGTCGGCATTGGCGAAACCAAGGCCCTGCAGGATCTCTTCGGTCTTGTGGTGAATGTCATATCCGCCCAACACTTCCAGTTCATGTAATTTATCGGCATAATCATGCGCCAGGTCTTCATTTCCGGTACGTTCCAGCTCTTTGCCGATCGATTCGATCTCCTTTTCCAGTTGCTTGACCCGTTCAAAAGCGCCCATGGCCACTTCCAGTATCGAATCATCCGTGTCAAAACTCAACAGGTCCTGGTGCAGGTATCCGATGGTGGTCTCGCGGCCCTTTTCAACCGTTCCTTTGCTGGGTTGAAATTGACCGGTGAGCACTTTCAGCAAAGTGGATTTGCCGGTACCGTTATATCCGATCAATCCGATACGCTCGTTGGGTTGAATATGCCAGGTGGCATCCTCCACAATGGTACGGGCGCCAAATTCAAAGGTCACATTTTGTAATCCTAGCAGCATAAAAGGTCAAAGGGTGTGTAAAAAGCGCAAATGTACGCCAATCCGTAAACTATTTATTCAAATTGATGTTATGAATTAACTTTGTCCAAACGAACGTTTATGCTAAAGAAGATCTTATTAGGGATTCTTTTACTGATCCTGGCGATCGCGGGTTATTACTGGTATATGTTCTCCCGAAAAACGGGAGGCAACAGCGGGCCTAAACAACAACCCCTGGCCATCAAACATCATTCGGATGATTTCAACCAAAGCATCTCCAATATGCTTACCGCTTATTACGAGATGAAGTCGGCCTTTGTTGAGGGGGATACCACATTGGCGAAAGCGGCCTGTAAACGAATGATCCTCCTGACCGACAGCATCAACCTGGCTGAATTGAAAAAAGACACGGCGGGCATCTTCCTGGCCGACTCCCTGAGCCTGGAGAATATACGCAGCAATGCGAAAAGCCTCCTGCTGCAGACCGACCTTACCGAGATGCGAAAGGATTTCAGTATGGTCAACGAGAATCTCTATCCTTTCCTGAAAGGGGTGAATTACAATGGAGCTACCCTTTATTGGCAAAACTGTCCCATGGCTTTTGGCGATGAGAAAGGCGCGAACTGGATCAGCAATACCCAGGAAGTCATCAATCCCTATCTTGGCAGGAATCATCCCGAATACCGGGCGACGATGCTGCATTGCGGGCAGGTGATGGATTCTATAAAAATTCAATAAAGTCTCGGCGACAATAAGATCCCTTACCCCAAATAACAATGAAACAAATATTCCTGGTCCTTTTCCTGTTTCCGCTTTGCATGCAGGCTCAGCAACCGGGTAAAACAGCCAATGCCCGTTATACGATCAGCGGATATATCCGGGATTCCCTGAACGGCGAATCCTTACTGGGCGCCACGGTTTCCGTAATCGGCAAAACAAAGGGGATTACCAGTAACCAGTTTGGTTTTTATTCCATAACCCTGACTGAAGGCAGGTACCAGGTGATCTGTTCCTACATCGGGTTTCAGCCCAAGATCATGGAAGTTGAACTGAACCGGGACCGGCAGATCAATTTTTATGTCATGCCCCGGACGGTCTTATCAGAAGCGGTCATTGTATCCTCAAAAAAGAGAGATGCGAATGTCAAGAATGCACAAATGGGCCGGTTCAATCTGCCCATTGAACAGATCAAAGCGCTGCCGGCTTTCCTGGGTGAAGTAGACCTGTTGAAAACCATTCAACTCCTGCCTGGCGTTCGAAATGCGGGAGAGGGGAGTTCAGGAATTTATGTTCGGGGAGGCGGTCCGGATCAGAACCTGATCCTGCTCGACGACGCACCCGTTTACAATACCGGTCACCTGTTCGGCTTCTTTTCCATTTTCAATTCGGACGCCATCAAGAATGTCACCCTGATCAAGGGCGGTATGCCCGCACAGTACGGTGGCCGCTTGTCGAGTGTACTGGATGTGACCATGAAAGAAGGGAACAACCAGAAATTTGAAGTGGATGCGGGTATCGGAATCATTGCTTCCCGGTTATCGATCCAGGGACCCATCAAGAAAAACAAGGCTTCCTTCATCCTGTCCGGGCGCAGAACCTATATCGACGCTTTCAGCAAATTGTTTGTAAAAAAGTCAAGCCAGTTCTACGGAAGCGGCTACTATTTTTACGACCTCAATGCCAAGGTGAATTACATCATTTCCGAAAAGGACAGGATCTATCTCAGCGGTTATTTCGGCCGCGATGTATTTGATTTTTCAAACGGACGGCAAAGCCTGAAGATCAACATTCCCTGGGGAAACAGCACCGGTACGTTCCGCTGGAACCATGTCTTCAACAAAAAATTATTCGGGAACACCACGGCGGTCTATAATGATTATAATTTCACCTTCAAGGCATTGCAAAACGACTTTGAACTGCAATTGTCATCCGGTATCCGCGACATCAGCCTGAAACAGGATTTCGATCTGTATCCCTTCACCGGACATAAACTGCGTTTCGGCGGGATCTACACTTATCACCGGTTCACACCATCTGTAGTCAGCGGTAAACAGGATACCACCGTATTCAAACCCAATAATGCCCAACGGAAATTCGCCCATGAGACGGCCCTATACCTCCAGGACGATTGGGAAGTGAATGAAAAGATCAAAATAAACGCCGGCATTCGGTATAGCTGGTTCCAGCAAATAGGACCGTATAAGATCTATACCACGGATGAATTTGGCAACCGGCTCGATAGCAATGTATATGCCAGTGGCCGGGCGGTCAAGACCTATGGTGGCCTCGAACCCAGGCTCACGGTTCGTTATGCCCTCAATGACGAGACCTCCATCAAGGGATCGGTCACCCGCAACCTGCAATACATTCACCTGGTGAGTAATGCGGGTACGACTTTGCCTACCGACATCTGGGTGCCCAGCACGTACAAGGTGAAACCCCAGGTGAGTTGGTTGTATGCTGCCGGACTTTTTAAGAATTTCAGGGATAATATGTACGAGACCTCCCTGGAAGTGTATTATAAGGATATGCGGAACCAGATCGAATATGAAGAGGGTTTCACACCCAGTACATTGGAGGATACAGAGAACTTCTTCACTTTTGGCAAGGGGTGGAGTTACGGAACCGAACTCTTCGTCAATAAGACCAAGGGCCGGCTCACCGGGTGGATCGGTTACACATTAAGCTGGACCTGGAGAAAATTTCCTCAGTTGAATTTTGGCGAACGATACCCGGCCAAATTTGACCGGCGGCACGATATGAGTATTGTAGCCATGTATGAACTGTCGAAGAAGTGGAAACTGTCGGGTACTTTCGTTTATGGAAGCGGTAATGCAGCCACCTTGCCCCAGCGATTCTACATTGTTGGCGGGGTCCTCACACAGGAATACAGCCGGATCAATGAATATCGGTTACCCTCGTATCACCGGCTCGATCTGTCCGCCATCCTGACACCGAAAAAGAACGCGAAACGCAAATGGAAAAGTGAATGGGTTTTCAGTGTATACAACGCTTATAGCCGTAAGAATCCCTACTTCGTTTACTTCGATCAGACCGGCAGTCCTTATAACGGAACACTGGAAATACAAGCCAAACAGGTTTCCCTGTTCCCCATTATTCCTGCCATTACCTGGAATGTGAAATTCTGATCAAAAAAAAGCATCCCGGTCTGAGATGCGATTTACTAGAGGGTATGGATCAAAACTATTTGTAACGGACAAAGGTCTGGTAGTTTTCCACGGTCGCGCCCGGGAAATTGGCATCGGTAGTGGAGGTGGTCATGACGGTGAAAAGATCCTTGGTCAGGGTCAGCATTTTCCACCGGTATTGGGTGGTCCCTGACAGACCGATCAACGAATCCGCGCCAACAAAAAGGTAACTGCCGTTATCGGTTGTAGCTACATTGAAACGGTATTGAAAAGTACCTGAGGCATCAAAATTCACGAAATTATCGGGTTTGGGAGTTTGAGGAATGATGGAGTCTTTGAGGAAAACGCCCCCCGAATAGATCCTGATCTGCATCCGGTTGATGTTCCATTTGCCCAGGACCAGGTCCTCCTTGGAACCCAGGGGTTCGGTATCCGTCTTTTTACAGGAAGAACCGGCTGTGCCGAGCAGGAACAAAACAGCGATAACTGTAGCCAGGGGTAAAAAGTTCTTCATCACGTAGGAATTGGTTTATCCTAATAACGTGATGAGGGCCTGTTTATTGCCCGGGTTTTGGCTTGTGGATAAACCGGATGGAACCGCTTTTCTGCAGGTCGGATGAGATCCGTACCTCATAGCGGTTATTGCCATCGGTCACCACCATCAACGCGGTGTTTGGCGGGATGGAGCCCAGATTATCTGCATACATAACCAATTCATTCACATCTTTGTCATCATCTATATTCAAATTCAGGCTTAGTGCTTTGTCACTCAGCCTTTTATGGGCGAACAGGAGTTTCCCGTTGAAGATCAGGGAAATGCTGTCTCCGTCGATCTCCCCGTTATCATAAAGGTCAACCCGGAAAGTCTCATTCTCGATCTCAATGGTCCTGATCAGGGTATTGTTCCTTTTTCGAACTGGAAATCAAAACCTTTTGCAACCTCCTTATTAACTGCCGGGTTGTGGTCCATTTTGGGCAGTTCATTATTCGCGGTGATCTTGGGAGTTTGCACTTTGGCATTATCGGGGATGACCGGCTTCACTTTTAAAGGCGTGGGACTGTTTTGCGGGATGGATCGGACAACCGGGGGTGTGGTCGTTTTCGGTTTATTGTTTGGGGCTGGTTTTGAACTGAGTGCGCTGGAATTATTGAACAGAGTAGCATTCTTTTTGAGGATGCGTTTGTTCAGCGTTGTCGTTCCATAACCGCAGTCGCCTTCCTGTTTGGGCGCCGGTACCCAGCTTCCCTCCAGGATCTCATCCTCACCCTGTTTGAAATAGGTCAAACGGTGGACCTGAAAACAGTTGCGGATGTTGTTGGGGACATTGGTCTTGGTTCTTTCCACTTCCGTTATCTCCACCGATTTACTGCCTTTATCAAAACTGCCTTTTAACCGGCAAATGGTATAGAATCGTTTACCACCTTCATTGAAATAAGTGTAGGAATAACCGCTGACCAATCTCTCCTTGCAATCCAGATCAATGATGTATTCGCATTTGTTTCCGCCCCAACCCACAAAAGAGGAACTTTTGTCCGTAAAACTGCCTTTCCATTGCCCTGTGAAATTTTGGGCGAATGAAGTTTGGAAAAGGAGGATGATCAGCAGAACGGGTAAACTTATTTTCATCTTTACAACGGGTATTTCAACTTGCTATCAATAAACGGTGATCCGGGTGACAAAGATATTTTAGATTAATTTTTCCTTAGCTAATACTTCGTTAAATTTGCAGTCAGCCTGCATGATACCGGCTGCTAAATATATGATAAAGATCACATTACCGGATGGGGCTGTCAGGGAATACGCAAAAGACAGTTCCGCATTGGATATCGCGAAATCGATCAGTGAGGGATTGGCGAGAAAAGTACTGGCCGCTTCCATCAACGGAGAGGTTTGGGACGCCACCAGGCCGATCGGCCAAGACGCTTCACTCAAATTGCTGACCTGGGATGATGCCGATGGGAAATCGACCTTTTGGCATTCCTCGGCACACTTGATGGCCGAGGCGGTGGAAAATGCATTTCCCGGGGTGAAGTTCTGGGTTGGGCCAGCGATCGACCGTGGATTCTATTATGACATGGACCTGGGCGACCATAAAATGACCGAGGAAGACCTCCTGGCATTGGAAAAGAAAATGAATGAACTGGCCCGCCAGTCGAATCCGTATATCCGAAAAGAGATATCCAAGCCCGACGCATTGAATTATTTTGGAGAAAAAGGAGATGAATATAAGCTTGACCTCTTGCAGAACCTGGAAGACGGGAGCATTACCTTTTATTCGCAGGGAGGTTTTACCGACCTCTGCCGTGGCCCGCATATTCCCCATACCGGTTTCATTAAGGCGATCAAACTGACCAGCATTGCCGGCGCCTATTGGAAAGGCGATGAGAAGAACAAGCAGCTGACCCGGGTATATGGCGTCACGTTTCCCAGTCAGAAAGAACTGGATGAATACCTGGCGATGCTGGAAGAAGCCAAAAAAAGGGACCATCGTAAGCTCGGAAAAGAACTGGGCATTTATACCATGGATGATGATGTGGGGCCCGGATTGATCATGTGGATGCCCAATGGGACCGTCATCATTGAAGAATTGGAGAAACTGGCCAAGGAAACCGAACAGGATGCCGGTTACAAGCGGGTAGTGACGCCGCATATCGCCAAAGAGAGCATGTACCTCACCAGCGGTCACCTGCCTTATTATGCCGACAGCATGTATCCCCCCATGGAACTGGACGGGGAGAAGTACTACCTCAAATCGATGAACTGTCCGCATCACCATAAGATCTTCGCGGCGGAACCCAAAAGTTACCGTGACCTCCCTTACCGGATCGCTGAATACGGAACGGTTTACCGTTATGAGCAGAGCGGCGAATTGTTCGGATTGATGCGGGTCCGTTGCCTGCATATGAACGATGCGCATATCTATTGCACCAAGGCGCAGTTTGAATCCGAGTTCAGGGCGGTCAACGATATGTACCTGAAGTATTTCAATATTTTCGGTATCGACAAATACGTGATGCGGCTGAGTCTGCATTCGCCCGAAAAACTGGGTAAGAAATATGTGAACGAACCGGAACTGTGGAAAGAGACGGAGGAAATGGTCCGTCAGGTCCTGATCGATTCAAAGATCCCCTATGTTGAGGTGCAGGATGAAGCGGCTTTTTACGGTCCCAAAATTGACGTGCAGATCTATAGCGTGATCGGACGTGAATTCACCCTGGCTACCAACCAGGTCGATTTTTCACAGGGAAGGAGTTTTAAACTGGAATTCACAACCGCTGATAATCAGACAGAAACACCGCTGATCATTCACCGGGCCCCCTTGGGAACGCATGAGCGGTTCATCGGTTTCCTGCTCGAACATTATGCCGGCAAACTACCCCTCTGGCTTTCGCCTGTCCAGGTGAAGATCCTGCCCATCAGTGACAAGTTCCTGGATTATGCAAATACAATTTTGCAAAAGCTGAAAAAAGCGGATATTCGTGTGGAGATTGACGAGCGACCCGAAAAGATCGGTAAAAAGATCCGGGATACTGAACTGGCCCGGGTTCCCTATATGCTGGTGGTCGGTGAGAAGGAAATGGTGGAGGGAAAAGCATCGGTCCGGCGGCAGGGTAAAGGCGATCTGGGTATTCGCGACCTCAATGAATTCATTCCGGAATTGTTATCGGAGATCAGGGACAGGAGGTCGGATTGAAACGCACATTAAGAAATCAAACCGTCAATAAAAACATAACCAACACTAACGGCTTCTCACCGGTAGTTCAACAAACAACATTGTAAACTAAAACAAGTAAATGGCATTTCCACCCAGGCCCCCCCGGGGCACTTTTAATCCCCGTTTTAAAAAAGAACAACAACAGGAACACCGTACCAACCATATGATCAGGGTGCCCGAAGTACGGCTGGTAGGAGAGAACGTGGAAGTGGGCGTCTATCCCACCGCGCAGGCGATGAAAATGGCACAGGAACAGGAACTCGACCTGGTTGAGATATCTCCGGCTGCCGTTCCTCCGGTTTGTAAGATCATCGATTACAATAAATTCCTCTACGATCAGAAAAAGAAACAGAAGGAAATGAAAGCGAAATCCAAGACCAGCGAGGTCAAGGAGATTCGCTTCACCCCCAATACGGACGATCACGATTTTGAGTTCAAGACCAAACACGCCGAGAAATTCCTGATGGACGGGAACAAAGTGAAGGCTCACGTTCAGTTCAAGGGCCGGGCCATCATGTTCAAAGAGCGCGGGGAAGTGCTGCTACTCAAATTCGCCGACCGGTTAAAAGACGTTGGCGCCCTGGAAGGATTGCCCAAAATGGAAGGTAAACGCATGCAGGTGATGTTCGCACCGAAGAGTTCAAAGAAAAAATAAGCTACAAGCAATACGCAATAGGCAACTGGCAATTGGCAAAAAAGCACGAATTATTTTAAGCGCTTTGCCTGTTGCCAATTGCCTGTTTTCATTTGCCTATTGTCAATTTGGTATATGGATATCAGTCTCAACAAATACATCAGTGATACAGGTTTTTGCAGCCGGCGGGAGGCTGACCAGTACATTGAACAATGCCGCGTAAGCATCAATGGACGGGATGCGCATAAGGGAAACCGCGTTAAGGAGGGTGATGACGTCAGGATCGACGGAGAACCGCTTAAAAAGAAGAAACAGACCGTCTATATCGCCCTCAACAAGCCCAAAGGGATCACCTGTACCACCGACATGAAAGACAAGTCCAATATCATCGACTATGTGAATCATAAGAGCCGCATTTTTCCCATTGGCCGCCTGGATAAACGGAGTGAAGGACTGATCTTCCTGACGAATGACGGGGATATCGTGAACAAGATCCTCCGGGCGGGTAACCGTCATGAAAAGGAGTATGTGGTCACGGTGGATCAACCCGTCACGAACGAATTCATCCAATCTATGAGAAACGGCGTTCGTATCATGGGAACGGTCACCCAGAAATGTTTTGTCAAACAAGAAGGCCCAAACCGTTTCAGGATCATCCTGACACAGGGATTGAACCGGCAGATCAGACGCATGTGCGAAGCGCTGGGATATTCGGTAGCTGCATTAAAAAGGGTCCGCATCATGAATATGACCCTGGGCGGGCTCCCTCCCGGGAAATGGCGTTATTTCACCAACGCGGAGATCGATAGCGTCCAGGAAATGCTGAAGGGTTCCAGTAAAACTGCAGAGGGAGATGCCGGAATGGATGAGTAATACCGGTCATCAAGATTAGCCGTCCCGATGACCAATCTCAGTTTTAATTTAACCAGTCAGGAATAGATTTGTATGGTAATCCATCCTGAACATGATCAAATCCCGTTACAAAAAGGATTGGTTGTTGATCATCCTGTTGGGCCTGTTCTATTCTTCATTGCCGTCTCACGCCCAAACACTGACCTTGTATAGTTTTCCACCACCTCATCCCATACGATGGAAAAGTCCGCATAGCTTGTTGGTCAGTACCATCCGTAATTTCTATTCCAGAACCGTCGATACCCCGGTACGTCAATTGGGGCATATCGTGGTTGAACTGAGGAAAGACAGTTCCTGCTTACTCACCGGAATTGTTGCGGATGAACTTTCCGGGATGAAAAGATCGATCCTGGATGAAAAACTGGGGCTTGGGATACTTTTTACAATGGTCAACGGGCATCTGGAGTCAACCGAAAAGGTCAGTCATGAATTGAACCGGCGTATCCGGTATTCCCGGGTGGCTTTCATGCGCTTTGAAATCACCGATTCTGCCTACCAATACCTTAAACTCTACCTGGATTCATTCTGTATAAAGCAGTACGATAAAAGGTACAACGGGTTAAACCGGCCGAGAGCGGGACGGGGAAGCGGTTGTTCCGCTTTCGGGATCAGTTTCCTGGAACTGATCCAGGCTATGAATCCGTTCTTTCACGATCAATGGTCCATTCATGTCAGGGTTCCTGAAAAACTGATCGGGGAAGTGGAGACCGGGAAGAAAGTCAGTCTCTGGCGCATCTTTTTCCGTTTCCACTGGCTAAAAAGAGGAGAAGCCGGCCGGGAACTTGAGTTGTTTGAACCGCAATTGATCTATGACTGGATCAACCGGGAATGGGAAAATGCCAGCCGCATCCCCTGGATACAGCCCTGGAAGCCGGTAACGGCCGGTAATTCTCGGGGGCTGGAACTAAACTATCGCCTGGGCAAATGCCTGGTTCCCATGTTTGAAAGCCCCTGAAAAGGGATTTTCGGGGCTTTTCCAGCCTATTTTCCATAAATATTTCACAGAACCGGCAGTTTAACTTACCTTTGCCGCCCGAAAAAGGCTATTCTTTTTCAGACATTTCCCACAAGGCTCAACAAGTTTTCCGGATGTACGGGAACGCCAGCAGGGAGTAACTCAAAACAGTTATGTAATGCCAAAGGTTAAAACCAACAGCAGCGCAAAGAAGCGCTTCAAAGTTACCGGTTCCGGTAAGATCACTTTCCAAAAAGCTTTCAAACGCCACATCTTAACGAAAAAAAGCACCAAGCGCAAGCGTAATATGCGTAAGGACGGCGTGGTGAGTGATGCCAACCTGCATTTTGTCAAACGCCTCCTGGGAATGAAATAATCCACCGGTGGTTGAACTTTCAACTATCAACTTTCAACTTTTTAACTTTAAACTAATTAAGATATGCCACGTTCAGTAAATGCAGTAGCCAGCAGGGCCCGCCGCAAAAGGATTTTAAAAGCCGCCAAAGGATATTACGGCAAACGTAAGAATGTTTACACCGTTGCCAAGAACGTAATGGAAAAAGGTTTGACGTACAGCTACGTCGGCCGTAAACTGAAGAAACGCGAATACCGCACCCTGTGGATCGCCCGTATCAACGCCGCAGTAAGGGCTGAGGGAATGAACTACAGTGAATTCATCCATAAACTGGCCGCCAAGAATATCGACCTCAACCGGAAAGTCCTGGCTGACCTGGCGATGAATGAGCCGGAGACCTTCAGTAAGCTGGTCGCTTCAGTAAAATAATTCAAGCCATAGATTACCTGGCGTCCCGGATATTCCGGGACGTTTTTTTTTCATCAACCGGCCGCTTAATTACCGAGGCTTTTTTTGATCATTTCTTTGGAGCAGTCGCCGATGATCTGATTGAATTCGTCGGATTTTTTCTGATCGTCTTTGAGCTTATTCCAGGCCTCACCCTGTTTTTTGACGCAATCATTCTGGGCTTCCGCTCTTTTGGGATCAGCGGCATCCATGCCATTGGCCTTTTTGTAACAATCGCAAACCTCCTCGGCCAGTTTCTTACTGTCATTCCCTCCGCAAGCCGTGAGGAAAAGGGCCGTTACGATAACCAGGGTCATTTTTTTCATCTGTGTGAATTTAGTTATTGGTAAAGTATCCTTTTCAGGCGGAAATTCCTAGCGATCGGCATTTTTTCCCTCATTTTTACTACAATCCGTTACTTTTGTTTCCTTAAAAAACCGATTCTGAAAAATTCAACCGCATTAATCCGATGAATAATACCTACAGCGATCTCGTTGAGCAGACTTTCAATTTCCCACAAGAGGACTTCAAGGTAAAGGACGAATACCTTCAATATAACGGACTTGACGTGAAGTCGCTCATCGATAAATACGGGACCCCGCTCAAACTGACCTATCTGCCCAAGATCGGCAAGCAGATCAACAAGGCCAAGGTCATGTTCGCCAATGCTTTCAAAAAACATAAATACGAAGGGAAATATCATTATTGCTATTGTACCAAGAGTTCTCATTTTTCTTTCATTGTTGAAGAGGCCCTGAAGAGCGATATCCATCTCGAGACCTCCTACGCCTATGATATCGACATCATCAAGAAGCTCTATGCCAAAAAGAAGATCAACAAAGAGACCTATATCATCTGCAACGGGTATAAGCAGAAGCCCTATACCAACCGGATCGCCGGATTGCTGAACACGGGTTTTAAGAATGTGATCCCGGTGCTGGACAATACCGAGGAATTGAGGGCCTATATCAAATCAGTGAAAGTTCCGTTCAACCTGGGTATCCGGGTCGCGGCGGATGAGGAGCCCAATTTCCCCTTTTACACGTCGCGGCTGGGCATCCGGGCCAAGGATATCCTCGAGTTCTATGTAGACAAGATCGAGGGCAATGAACACCGGTTCCAGCTCAAGATGCTGCACATCTTCCTGAACAAGGGGATCAAAGATGATATTTACTACTGGAGTGAGCTGAACAAGGTCATCAACCTGTATTGCCAGCTGAAGAAAATATGCCCCGAACTGGATTCCATCAATATCGGCGGCGGATTCCCCATCAAGCATTCGCTGGGATTCGAGTACGATTACCAGTTCATGATCAACGAGATCGTCCGCAATATCAAGATCGCCTGTAAAAAGAGCAAAGTGCCGATGCCTCATATATTCACAGAATTCGGGAGTTATACTGTGGGCGAAAGCATGGCGCATATCTACAGTGTGATCGGACAAAAGATGCAGAACGACAAGGAGACCTGGTATATGATCGATTCCTCCTTTATCACCACCCTGCCCGATACCTGGGGGATCGGGGAGAAATTCCTGATGCTGCCCATCAATAAATGGCAGAACGAATACCAGCGTGTTGTACTGGGTGGCATTACCTGCGACAGCCACGATTATTATGATTCGGAAGAACACATCAACGAGGTTTTCCTGCCCAAGGTGGGAGAGGGTGAGCCGTTGTATATCGGGTTTTTCCATACCGGCGCCTACCAGGACCAGATCAGCGGTTATGGCGGTATCAAGCATTGCCTGATCCCTTCACCCAAGCACATCATCGTAGGGTATGATAAGAACGGAAAATTAACGGACTGGGTGTATGCGAAAGAGCAGACCGCGCAAAGCATGCTCAAGATCCTGGGATATTGAGGTTAAAATTGTATGCCATGAAATATTTTTTTACCGTCCTTATTTTACTCGCGACGGGACATGTTTCTTCTGCTCAGACCACAGAGGATTCTGTAAAAGCCACGATCAATAATCTCTTCAAAGGCATGATCGAAAGTGATTCCGCCTTATTGAAGTCGGCTTTCACGGAAAATCCGGTCATGCAGGGTTTTGGCCGGAACAAGGAGGGAAAGACCTTAATCGAGACAGAATCCATTGAAGAGTTTGCTTCATTCATCGGCAAAGAGCCGAAAGGCGCCGCCGAGGAAAGGATCAAATATGATGTGATCCGGATCGACGGTCCCCTGGCGATGGTTTGGGCCAGTTATGAATTTTACTATAAGGGGAAATTCTCCCATTGCGGCGTGGACGCCTTCATGCTGGTCCGGCTGAATCATGAGTGGAAGATCCAGTACCTGATCGATACCCGCCGGCGGTCCGGTTGTAAATGAATAAACCCCGCTAAGAATAGCGGGGTTTGAATCAAAACCAACTGTATGCTTATTTCGAAAGCGCCTTATTGAATGGAGATCTGCCTGCTCGCGTTCTTCGCTTCTTCTTTCTTTGGCAGGTCCAGCATCAAAATGCCGTTCTCATATTTTGCCAGTATACCGGATGCATCGATCTTGTCATCTACGGTAAAACTGCGTTTAAAGGATTTGTGACTGAATTCTCTCCGGATCAATTTTTCCGTGCCTTCCTGCTTCTCTTCTTTTTTGCTTCCGCTGACGGTCAGCGTCTTGCCCTCCAGGTTCACCGTGAAGTCGGATTTGTCCATCCCGGGAACCGACAGTTCAAGATGGTAATGGTTATCCTTCTCGAAGATGTTCACCGGGGGAAATCCCAATACATCCTCACGCATTGTTTTTCCGAATGTGGCCGGAAATTCATTGAACAGTTCATTGAAAAGCCCGTCGAATGACCGGGCAACCGGGTTGTTTACTTTTACGAGTGTCATAGCTATTTAAATTTTTGGTTAGAATTGTTTTTCAAGTAATAGGCTTCAAATGGTGTTCCAACCCGAAAATGGAGACAGAATTGCAAATTCGAAGGATAAATCTTGACAGATTGACGGGGAAGCTTAAAATCACTATGTCATAATTTCCTTTTTTCGAAAAAAGCATTCAAATAAATCGATGTATAATTAAGGATAAGTCCCTAATTTTGTGTCTCATTAAAAAAATCATTGCATTTATGTATCCAGAAGAAATAGTCATCCCGATGAAAGAGGAATTGACCGAAAACGGCTTTGTTGAGTTGCTGACCCCGGCAGATGTTGAAAATACCCTGAATGAAAAAGGGACCACCCTGGTCATGATCAATTCGGTCTGTGGTTGCAGCGCCGGTACCGCTCGCCCGGGAGTACTGATGGCTGTTCATAATACAAGCCATAAGCCGGACCATATCACCACCAGTTTTGCCGGTTTTGATATAGAGGCGGTTCGCAAGATCAGGGAGCACCTGTTGCCCTATCCTCCTTCATCTCCGGCCATCGCCCTTTTCAAGGACGGGAATCTTGTTCATTATATCGAACGTCATAATATCGAGGGCAGAAGCGCCCAAATGATCGCGGAGAACCTGATCGGTGCCTTTGATCAGTATTGTAATTGACCCTGGCCTGAAAAAACGGAATAGCATTTATGATCCTCCTTATTGAAAGGGGGATTTTTTTCGACCGATATTTATTATTCAATATCTTGCAATGGATATCGAATCATATAAACTCCCTGTTATTCATGTATCCCAATCTCTATTATCTTTTCAAGGACTGTTTTGGTGTGGAATGGAAAGGCCTGGCGTTTTTGAATACTTTTGGACTGATGGTGGCGATGGGGTTTATTACCGCCGCGATCGTACTCAGCAAGGAATTGCAACGAAAAGAAAAGGAAGGTCTGCTGCACCCTCGGGAAGAAATGATCATGGTGGGTAAACCCGCTACGATCAGTGAGCTATTCATCAACGGACTGATCGGTTTTCTGTTCGGGTATAAGATCCTGGGCTTTTTCTTTGGCAGGCCCGAGGACATGAATCCCCAGGCCTATATTTTTTCAAGGGAAGGCAGTATACTCGGGGGATTGATCATCGGGGCCGGAATGATCTTCCTGAAATGGTGGGATAAGAACAAACAAAAGCTGAAAGAACCTGAGCGCCGGAATGTACGTATATGGCCACACGACAGGGTGGGGGATATCATCATACTGGGTTTGATCTTTGGCATATTGGGCGCTAAATTATTCGACAACCTGGAGAACTGGGATGATTTCATCAGTGATCCCATCGGGCGTTTATTTTCAGTCAGCGGGTTGACCTTCTATGGCGGATTGATCCTGGCGGCGATCGCGATCATCTGGTATGGTTCAAAAAAGGGCATTAAAACCGCCCATTTGGTCGACGCAGCCGGACTGGCCCTATTGCTGGCCTATGCCGTGGGCCGCATCGGTTGCCAGGTAGCCGGAGATGGCGATTGGGGTGTTTATAATAGCGCCTACATCAGTGATGCTTCTGGCCAGGTAAGGGAAGCGGGACCGGGAGAGTTTGACCAGGCTTTAAAACAAAATGAGGCTTATTTTCTGTACGGTAAGGTAAAAGACAACGACACCACGGTTACTACCGTGACCGACCGTGTCTATGCCAGCCTCGAAAAAGTCCCGCACAAGTCATTCAAAGCGCCTTCATTCCTCCCCACCTGGATGGTTGCCTATAATTATCCCAGTAATGTCAACAAGGATGGGGTTAAGATCCAGGGCAATGAAGAGGAACATAACCGTATGTTGCCCCTTCCCGTTTTTCCCACCCCGTTTTATGAGACCATTGCTTGTACGATCCTCTTCATCATACTATGGTTGATCCGCAAGAAAATAAAGACGCCCGGCGTAATGTTTGGCATCTATCTGATCGTTAATGGATTAGAAAGATTTGCGGTAGAATTGATCCGGGTAAATAATACGTATTCGATCTTTGGCTTCCATCCTACTCAGGCGGAGATCATTTCTTCCTGCCTGGTTTTAGGTGGTATCGCATTGATCATCATTGCCCGAAACAAAAAACTGGCATAACCCTATTTTTCACTCTTCCTGAAGGAGTTTCTCCACTTTTGTAACAAAATCACCCTGGTTTCGTATTAAAACAGAGATATAACCAAATATCCCTGAAATTTACCGTTCAATACAAAACAATGTACTATGCTTAGCAAAGTACCTACTTTTGTGAAGTAGTTATCAAAGTATATAACTGCTTATTTTAAAGCCGCCCGACAGCCATACGGGTTAAAAACAAAAAAGTATAGCCATGAACAAATTACTCAGCCTGCTGGCTGCTATCACTATTGGTATGTCCAGCACTGCCCAGAACGGAGGCAAGATTTCCGGAAGTATCAAAGACGGGGGCAATCAAAAGATCATTGATGCCGCCACAGTCTCTCTCTTGAAAGCCAGCGATTCGGTCCTGGTAAAAACAGCCATTACCGACCAGGCCGGCAATTTCTCCTTTGAGAATGTGCGGGAAGGAAATTACCTGGTCAAAGCGACGTCCATCGGTCATGCTCTGACCTACAGCAAGAACATCAAGATCACCCCCGAACAAACAATGGTTCAGGTGGGGGTATTGCAGTTGGTACCCACTGAGAAATCAATGAAGGAAGTGACGGTGACCGCGAAAAAGCCTTTGATCGAGCGTAAGATCGATCGTACCATCGTCAATGTGGAAGCATCGATCACCAGCACGGGTGGGAATGCGCTGGAGGTACTTGAAAAAGCGCCCGGGGTATCCGTAGATAAGGATGGCAACATCAGCCTGAAGGGCAAGCAGGGGGTCGTGATATTATTGGATGGCCGCCCGAGCTACCTCAGCGGTACCGACCTGGCCAACCTGTTAAAGGGCATGAATGCCAGTCAGCTTGAGCAGATCGAGATCATGACCAATCCACCGGCAAAATACGATGCTGCCGGAAATGCCGGTGTGATCAATATCCGGACAAAAAAGAACAAGCAGTTCGGATACAGCGGAAGCATCAGTTCGGGATATCAGCAAGGTAAATACGCCCGTTTCAATGAAGGATTGAGTTTCAATTATAAGAACGGCAAGTTCAATTTCTTCAGCAATTTCGGGTTCAATTCCAATCACCGGAACGATCAGCTCTACATTTTACGCAATTTCAGGGAGGCTTCCACCAAGAACATCAAATCGATCTTCGACCAGGTCTCCGATATGGAGAATTTCCGGAAGAATTACAATGCGAAACTGGGACTTGACTATTCGGTCAGCAAAAGAACAACATTGGGCGTGGTACTCAGCGGGTTCATTACACCCTCTACCTGGAAGAGCAATACCCAGACCTATATCTATGACCCGAACCAGAACCTCACAGAACAAACCAGGGCTTTCTCCCAGGTGGATGACAAATGGAAGAATTTCAGTGGCAACTTCAATTTCCGCACCCAGCTTGATTCTTCCGGACAGGAGATAACCGGTGACCTGGATTACGTACATTACGATTCCAAGAGTTACCAGCCCCTGATCAGCTCTTATTATGATCCACAGGGCAACCTGAAGAACAAGCCAGACACCCTGAAAAGCACCCTGCCGACCCTGATCAATATTTACAGCGGAAAGATCGATTATACCAAACCGTTGAAGAAGGGCGCGAAATTTGAAGCGGGGATCAAGTCCAGTTTCGTGAAGACCGATAACAATGCCATGTACGACAGTATCAAAGGCGGACAGCCCTTCCTGGACAGCACACGCAGTAACCACTTCATCTATGATGAGAACATCAATGCGGCCTATGTCAACTACAGTCGCCCGTTAGGAAAGAAATGGACGATGCAGCTCGGCTTAAGGGTTGAAAATACCAACGCGAACGGGGTCACTACGGGATATGAGTATGATGCTGCGAAAAATAAATTCGTTGCTACCGAAAAACGTTTCAGCAGAAGCTATACCCAGTTGTTCCCGACAGCGTATTTTCAATATTCGCTCAATGAAAAGAACCAGTTTGTCCTGAACTACGGAAGAAGGATCGAGCGCCCGGATTATGAGGACATGAATCCATTCGTACACTTCCTGGACCGGTATACCTATGAGCAGGGAAATCCGAACCTGAGCGCCCAGTTTGCCCATAATATCGAATTGAGCCACACCTATAACGGTTTCCTGACCTCAACGGTGAATTATACCAGTACCAATAACATCATCCAGCAGGTGATCGAGCAAAATGAACTGACCAATGAGACCTTTATAAAAAAGGCGAATATTGCCAGTCTGCACCAATATGGCTTTGCCCTGAGTGCCAACAAGAGCATCACCAAGTGGTGGAGCGCGAATATCTATGCCAATGTGTTCAATAACCGGTTCAAAGGCGTGGTGAACAATGAACCGATCTCGCTTGGGGTGACCGGCTTCATGGCCCAGGTGCAGCAGCAGTTCAAATGGGGAAAGGGTTGGAGCGCAGAGGTGAGTGGTTTCTACCGTTCAAAGGGACTTGAAGGGGTGATCTACATCAAGCCGATCGTCCAGGTCAACGCAGGGATCAGCAAGCAGGTCCTGAAGAATAAGGGAAGTGTCCGCCTGAATGTCCGTGATATTTTTGCCGGCAGCGTCTTCAAAGGATATAGCAAATACAGCAATGTGGATGCCCAGTTCAGAAATGTCAATGACGGGCGCTTTGTCGGGATCAGCTTCACTTACCGTTTCAGCAAAGGAAAGCTGAAAGCACAGGGCAGCAGAAAAAGTGGTGGTGCAGGAGAGGAGCAGAACAGGGTCAAGGCAGCCGGTAATTAATAAGGAGGATCGAACTTCGGAAACCCGGGTGATTTTTGCTTGCGCGAAAATTACCCGGGTTTTCACTTTTATATATAATAAGCGGAGATTGGTTAAATTTGGGAAAACTATAGCTTATGCCTTCATTCGATATGGTCAGCAAGGTGGACCTTCAAACACTTGACAATACCATCAATACCGTAGCCCGGGAGATCACCAACCGGTTCGATTTCAAAGGATCGCATGTGGTGATCGAACTCAATAAAAAAGACTTCACCATCAACCTGGAAGCCGATTCGGATATGAAACTGAGCCAGATCCGTGATGTGATGATCAGCCGGGGTATCAAGCAGGGCCTGGCTCCCGAGATCTATGATTTCAGTAAGGAACCTTTCCAAAGCGGTAAGATCGTGAAGCAACCAGTCACGGTCAGGAACGGGATCAAGCAGGAGGACGCCAAAAAGATCGTGAAACTGATCAAGGATAGCGGCATGAAGGTCCAGGTAGCCATCATGGACGATATCATACGGGTTACCGGTAAGAAGATCGATGATCTCCAGGAAGTCATCCAGGCCAGTAAAAGCTGGAATGTGGGTATCGCTTTGCAATATGTGAATATGAAAAGCTGATCCTTCACCGACCCATTGCCTGTGGTTCCGGGTTACCGAATTACATTTTCTGGAAAAAATCAATACAAAAACGGGTGATATAACAGAAAAGACTAAAGCGTATACAGGAAATTATCCGGTTTTTCCCTACCTTTGCAAATTATTATAAAACTGTACGGCAAAATCCGTACGCTTAAAACCTGAAATATTATGAAAAAAGGAATTCATCCGGAAGCATACAGACCCGTTGTTTTTAAGGATATGAGTAATGGCACACAGTTTCTAAGCCGTTCCACGGCCCCTTCCAAAGAAATGGTCAAGTGGGAAGACGGTAACGAATACCCGGTGATCAAATTGGAGATCTCGAATACATCCCATCCCTTTTACACGGGTAAGAACGTGTTAGTGGATACTGCGGGCCGTATCGACAAGTTCAAAAAACGTTACGAAAAAATGGCAAAATAATATCATTATTGCCTTATCTTTATTGAAAGTTTGTTTTTCATGGCTATACTTTAAGTCCCTCCGGTTCTCCGGGGGGATTTTTTATTTAGGATACCCTTAAACTTTTCCGGTTTCCAATCCGCTGCCCTTTTTTCAAGGAAGCAGGCGGTTTTTATGTAGTTTTACACCATGCGAAGGATCATTTTCACCGAAGAATACTGTAAGCCGGCGAACCTGCATCCATTCACGCTCACCCGCCATTTGCAGGATATCCGTGTGGGTATTCTGACCATCCGGGAAAAATGGGAGAAATTATTAGGACTGCCATCCTTCAATAAATGGGAGGATCATTACCTTGATGGACCGGATTCTCTGAAGATCGACCGGGCGATCGGTTCAGATACCTCATTACTCGTACACGCCAATGTGCTTCCAACCCGATCCATCCTCACGGCCATAAAAAAACTGAAACATGGTGAGTTCCTTTCTGCCGGACCAGCCGGTGGCATCGCATTCGCTTTCAGTCAGCAGGAAGTGGCCGGATTGCATAAGATCAAAGTGACGCGATTGGTAGAATATGCCGGCGAACTGAAGATCATCGCTTATCCCTGGGACATCGTACAACTGAACGACTGGGCGATACGGGAAGATTTCAACCTGGTCACCCGGGGCCGTAAGTCTGCACCGGTTTCCAGAACCACTAAATTGATCAACCCGGGTAAGATATTCATTGAGAAAGGGGCCCGGCTCAGCCATTGCATCATCAATGCCGAAGAGGGCCCGGTATATATCGGTCCGAACGCCAACCTCATGGAAGGGACCCTGATCAGGGGACCTGTTTCCATCGGGGAAGGTGCCGTGGTGAAGATGGGTACAAAGATCTACGGCGCTACAACCATCGGACCATTCTCCATGGTGGGTGGCGAGATCAAGAATTCGGTCCTGTTCGGTTACAGTAACAAGGCACATGACGGATACCTGGGGGATAGTGTGATCGGGGAGTGGTGTAACCTGGGAGCGGGGACCACCGTGAGCAATGTGAAGAACAACGGAAGTGAAGTGAAGTATTGGGTGGATGCCGATAAGAAAGAGGTCAGCGCCGGCAATAAGGGCGGACTCCTGATGGGGGATCATTCCAGGGCGGCCATCAATACCTCGTTCAATACAGGAACGGTGGTGGGCGTGAGTTGCAATGTATTCACACAGGGCCTGACGCCCAAACTGATACCGAATTTTTCCTGGGGTGTGGATGGCATTACAAGGTATAAGCTTTCAAAAGCCATCGCCGATATGGGGAACTGGAAAAAAATGAAGGGGATGGAAGTCAGCGAAAGAGACAAACAGATTTTGACAGATATTTACAAGAAATATTAAACAGCAGCCATCTATGCGTAAACAAATTGCAGCAGCCAACTGGAAAATGAATTTAACGGTACAACAGGCAGGGGCATTGACCGATGAACTAATGAATGCCGGTTTACAACTCGGGACCGACCAGGAAGTGATCCTGGGAGTTCCTTTTCCTTATCTCAGCCTGGTGAGGGGAAAACTGGGCGATACTCCGCAGTTCTATGTGGCCGCGCAAAACTGCCATACCCAAAAAAGCGGCGCCTATACCGGTGAAGTAAGTGTTGACATGTTGCAAAGCCTGGAGGTCAGCCATGTGATCCTGGGACATAGTGAGAGAAGGGAGTATTTTAACGAGAGCCCGAAAATGCTGGCGGATAAAGTGGACATCTGCCTCGCCAGCGGATTGAAACCGGTCTTCTGCTGCGGCGAACCACTGGCCATCCGGGAAAGCGGGACAGAGAATGCCTATGTTGAAGCGCAGTTGCGCGAGAGTCTTTTTCACCTGGGCGTTGAACAGCTGACTGGTTTCATCATCGCCTATGAACCCATCTGGGCCATCGGAACGGGCAAGACCGCCACGAATGAGCAGGCCCAGCAAATGCACGCCCATATCCGGCAGGTGATGAGGAACCAATATGGCGAAGCACTGGCAAACAGCATTTCCATTCTATACGGGGGGAGTGTCAAAGCGGGCAATGCCGCGGAGATCTTCGCCCAGCCCGATGTGGATGGCGGACTGGTTGGCGGCGCCAGCCTGGTCGCCGTTGATTTTACCGCGATCATCCGGGGACTGAAAAAGTAGATCCTTTACAACAGTTTATAGTCAAACGGAAAATGCCACAACGATAGTCTTTCTGCGACAGCCGCAGCTCTTGCTGCGCTTGCTTACGTTAAGGGTAGTGCTTAATGGCCGGGACATCTATGAATGCAGAGAGGGACACCCATTGATCATTCCCTGCAAAACTCCGTCCACCCGTTTCCGGATAACCAATGGGTTTCATGCCAGTAAAGAGATCTTGGTGAAAGACAAGCCGGCCATATATTTTTATGAGATCGAATGCGGGATAGACAATATCCAACTGCTCACCGGACTCATCCTCACCGCGCTTTTTTTATGCATTT
Source organism: Chitinophagaceae bacterium (assembly GCA_016721725.1). Lineage (GTDB taxonomy): Bacteria > Bacteroidota > Bacteroidia > Chitinophagales > Chitinophagaceae > Ferruginibacter. The sequence continues at coordinate 94,186 of JADKHN010000006.1, forward strand.
TCATTTTTACCGGGATCAGGCTGTTCATGATCGCCGCCAATCTTCCGCTGATCATCATGTTCTTCATCGTCTTTATCAGGAAACGGTCCTTCATCAGGGTGCATCTCGTCAAATCCGCCGGTCAGCTTAACTGATGGCCTGATGGTTGCTGGCAAAAGAATAGCTGATATCCGCAGGGACAGACTGGTTCAGTTTCTCCAGTTCCAGGATGGTCTTATTGGCCACTTCATTCCGGTGGTACATGGGAACGAATTTTGCGCCATAAACTACTTCTCGAAAAGTATAAGAACTTCTCGCCACCACGGTATTGCTGAACATGTCGTCGAAGGCCTTGAACAAGACCATGATCTCTCCCTGGGTATTGGCAAAGTCCTCTTCCATGAACCGGTAAAACGGACTGTTCTCGGTTATGGGATGGACGATGGTCCAGCTCAGGTTAAGGGCGTTGACCTTATTGTATTCCAGTTCCAGGGGAAAGAATTTATTCACCATCCTGCCATTCTCTTCCACCGGCATGGCCACGGTCAGGGTGGCCTCAGCATCCGTGAGGGTGGAATTCTTATAAGGCGCTAAACGCAACATCAGGGCGGTATGTTCCCTGAACGGTGCGATCAGGGCGTTTTCAGAGAATCGTATATAGGCTTTGGGGCGGCTGAACCGGCCGTATAAAAGGCCGGTGGCCAGGGCAAAACTCAACAGTCCGATCAGGGCTTCCAAAGCGGCTATTGCGCTGGTGAGAAAGCCGGACGGGCTGATGCGTCCATAACCCACGGTGGTGAAGGTCTGCGTACTGAAGAAAAAAGCTTCACCGAATTTTTCGAGTTCGCTGTCGGTATTCATTCCGCTCAGGTGTTGCACACCCACCAGGTAATAGATGCAGGCAAAGACAATATTGACGATGATATAAAAAGCGAAGATGATGAAGAAGAACTTCCACCGGGGCATACTCAGCATGCTGTGATACCAGCTGATCCGCTCCAGTAGTCCGATACCCCGTTTTTCCATATTGGGCCGGCCGTCCTTGTTCACGAAGCGACCGCCGTAATCCGAGGCATTCGTGCCGAATCCGGTATTGATCTCGGTTTTCGCCCGTGTATTGATCTTGCGTAGTAAGGCCATTTGGGTTCCCGGTTGAATTTTACCCCCGTGAAGGAGTATTCCGTTAAATTTGACGTATTCAAATATACCAAAAGGAACACAATTGACCGAACACTAACCGGATGCCAGTAAAACGATCGCTATACCAGAATCTTATATGGAGAGGCGCCTATTATCTTTCGGTCTTTCTGCTGAATATTGCCATAGCGCGGCATTTTGAAGCGGCTATCAGCGGACGTTTGTTCTATATCTGCAGTGTTTATTCAGTTGTGGTCATGCTGGCGGGATTAAGCCTTGAATCCGGCCTCACTTTTTTCTCATCGAAGAATATCCTTACCCCTGGGAAACTTTTTAACCTTTCTGTCATCTGGTCTTTATTCACCGGTGTGGCCTGCCTGCTTCTGGCCTATTTATTCTTCCCCGGAACGATCTTGGGAATCGGGCAGGGGATGTTGATTCTTTCATCGGTTTGTTTCGTCACCGGTAACCTGCTGACAACCTATATCACCGGACTTTTTTATTCAAAAGGCGATTTCAAATGGCCTAACCTGGCTGGCACTTTGATCAATTTACTCCTGATCCTGATCCTGATCATGCCTGCTCTTGTCATCAACCCAATTTCGAGCCTTGGCTCACTGGGCTATTTTCATTGGTATTTTATTTCATTCCTGCTCACGGGCATTGTTTTAGCCTTCATCTATTACTTCCGATACAGACCCGCCCTTTTCTCCTCCGGACTTTTATCCGGGTCTGAAATGGCAGGACTGCTTCGTTATTGCGGGATGGCCTGGACGGCGAATATCCTATTCTTCCTTTTGTACCGGATCGATTACTGGTTCGTGGAATATTATTGCAGTCCGGAGCAATTGGGGAATTATATCCAGGTTTCCAAACTGGCACAGCTTTTCTTTGTGTTGCCAACGATATTGGCAGGCGCCGTTTTTCCCCTGACAGCGGGTGGTCAGGAAGGTTCCGTTAACAGACTGTTGTCGATCTTCAGCCGGGTACTGTTTTTTTTATACGGATCAGCCTGTCTTTTTCTCGCCCTTGCGGGTCAATGGCTATTCCCGCAGGTATTTGGCAGTTCATTCACCGGCATGTATCAGTCCTTCCTCTGGCTGATCCCCGGAATCTTGTGCTTATCAGGATTGTTCACCCTGACCGCCTATTATTCGGGCAAGGATCAGATAGGGGTGAATATCCGGGGTTCATTGATCGCCCTTGCCGTTATTATCGCCGGAGATGCTATTTTTATACCCGGGTACGGGATCCAGGCGGCAGCCGGGGTCAGCAGCGCAGGCTATCTGGTTTACCAGGCTTATGTACTGTATGTTTTCAAACGGCAATACGGAACCCCGGTGATCGATTTCTTTTTACCCAAATGGTCTGACCGTCTTGAATTGAAAAAACTGGTAAGCCGTTCAACAACCGGCCATCATGATCAACAGCAGTAACGATATCTACATCAACGGCGAATATTACCGCAAGAACCCCGATTGGGATTTCGCGGACTCCGTTTGGAAAGCCCGGATCATCCGGGAACTCTTGCAAAGTAATGGCATCCGGCCGAAAACCGTCATCGAAACCGGTTGTGGTGCAGGCGGGAACCTGGTCAAACTGGCCGAACTGGACCCTGAGATCAGGCAACTGACCGGTTACGATATCTCTCCCCAGGCCATTGAATTGGCGGGTGAATACGAGGGGGACCGACTGAGGTTCATACAAGGTGAGATCGGTGATATCCCCGTCTCTTCCGACCTGATGCTGGTGATCGATGTGTTGGAACATGTTGACGATTTTTACGGATTCCTTCGGGCTTTACGCGACAAAAGCAACTATTTCGTTTTTCATATTCCCCTTGACCTGTCTTGCCGGACCATTCAGAAACCGCACATCCTTCAGCAACAAAGGGAAGCGGTGGGCCATATCCATTATTTCACCCGGGAGACCGCCACCTGGGCTTTACAGGATACGGGATATGACATCATCGACTGGACCTATACCAAACCGGTGGTGGATATCGATCCCCCGGACAGTTTGCGGAGGCGGGTTAAAAAATGGCTTCGTAATTTTTCCTTCGCCCTGAACAGCGAATGGAGTGTGAGGAAATGGGGTGGCTATTCCATCATGGTATTGGCTAAAAAAAACTGATTTGAAAAAAGCACTTTGGCTTCCGAGTTGGTATCCAAACCGGTATGATGCATTTGACGGGGATTTCATCCAGCGCCACGCCAGGGCCATGGCTGGTCATAGCGAGGTAACGGTCATCCATGTGGTAAAATTGAAAGCAGGGGAAGCCGCTATCGAACCCGAAAAGAACAAGGAGGGAGGTCTGTGCGAAAAGGTCTTTTATTATTCATCACCCCGGTCTGGCTTCCATTTGCTGGATCGGTTCCTCTCATACCGGAAATATCGTTCAACCTATCGAAAGGCCATACTGGAGCATATATCCGAAAATGGTCTGCCCAGCCTGGTACATGTGCATGTGGCGCTCAGGACCGGCGCGATCGCCCTGTGGATTCAACGTAAATGGAAGATCCCTTTCCTGGTCACGGAACATTGGACCGGTTATTTGCCTGAAGCGGATGACCGATATGATCAGCTGCCAGCTTACCATAGGAATTTACTGAACCGGGTTTTTAAAAAGGCCCTGTTTGTTACCGCTGTTTCTTCGCATCTCGCAGCAGCGATGAAAAAATGGTTCCCATTCATTCAACCCCGCATCATTCCCAATGTGGTGGATCCAAGGATCTTTTTTCCTGCGGAAAATAAAGGGCCCCAAAACTTTCAGCTCATTCATGTTTCAAACCTGACCCCTCAGAAGAATATGAAAGCTATTCTGTCTGCGTTAGTGGAATTAAAAAAATGGTTCCCGGATTTTACCATGCAGATTTATGGTCCTTTGCAACCCGCACTGGAAGAGAGGATTACGGAAATGGGCTTGCAGGGAATGGTGTTTTGTAAAGGAGAGGTCAGGCAAACCGAACTGGCTGAAGCCATGCGCAGGTCCGATGCCCTGGTCCTGTATTCCCGGTTCGAGACCTTTGGTTGCGTACTCATTGAAGCCAATGCAGCAGGGATACCGGTTGTCGTGAGTGATCTGCCGGTCTTTAGGGAGATCGTGGAAGAGGGGAAGAACGGGGTCTTTGCAAAACCCGATTCCCCTCTTGAGTTGGCCCGGATGCTTCAGCAATTGGCAGAGGGCCGGTATACGTTTGATACAGGACGGATGGTGAAGGAATGTTTGGGTCGGTTCAGTTTTTCAACGGTTGACAAGCAATTCCGGGATCTCTATGATCGGATCAGTCCGGCAATTGAATGAGGCTTCACTTATAATCTTTTGATGGAACTGATCCTGATCTCGGGAGTGAAATGATCTCCGTTATAGGGTTGATCCTGGATGGAACGAACCACTTTCATGCCTTTCACCACTTTGCCAAAGGCCGCAAATCCTTCCTGATCTCCGCCATTCTCATTGCCGTGATCGAATTGCGTTTGATCGCCGATACAAATGAAGAATTCGGTATTGGCCGTTCCGGGTTTGGTCCTGGCCAGGGAAAGGGTTCCCGATTTATGGGATAGCCCGGTCAAACGGGTGGATTCGTGTTCAATACCCGGTATGGACGGTCCGGTGCTGTCGGTCTGCCAGCGCCCGCCTTGAATGATGCCATAGTTGTCTCCGGATAAGCCTTCGGTCTTCAACACCCGGTAAAAAGCCGCTTTATTAAAATAACCGGAATCAATATAAGAGAGGAATGCGGCAACCGTCTTCGGGGCTTTTTCGGGGTATAGTTCCAGTTCGATATCACCGAAATCTGTCGTGACCAGGATATGAGGTTCCTTGCTTGAGGGTTGGTTGCATTGGATCAGCACGATGCCCAGGCAGAATAAAAGGAAAGTACGGATCATGCCCTTAATTTCTCACAAAATACTTGATGCCGTTGTTGAACAGCAGTTGGGTGCCCGATTTCATCCTGCCGCGGTATTCAACCCGGTCGAATGAGGAGTAATAGGTGAACTGGGTGCCGTCGAGGCTTTTCAGTTTACCCGCGTAGGCCTTGTCATCAAAAGAAGTGTAATAAGCGAATTGTGTTGACCCGATGGATTTCAGTTTGCCGCGGATGGCTTCGTTGTTATAAGAAGGGTACCAGGTCACGGCATTGTTCCCAACCGATTTGATCTTTCCCTGGATGGCCCCGTCTTCATAGGGTTCATAATAAGAGATCGGTGAACTGCCAACGGATTTCAATTTACCCCGGAAGGCATCGTTTTCATAATCGGCATACCAGAGCAGGGTGGTGCGTCCGATGGATTTGATCTTTCCGCGAAAGGCCTCATTGTCATTGGCGGTATAGTATTCCACGCGGCCAACATAAGGCTCCAGTTTCCCGGTATAATTCTCTCCGCCACGGTCTTTGAAGACGTCATATCCCCAATTGATGATATTCCCTTCGGGAGAGATCAGCAGCATGATGCTGGGTTCCACTTCAAAAGCGATGGATTCCACCTGGCCGGCATCACTGATGATGATCCTGAAAATGGATTGGGCAAAAGAGGGCGCCAGTAAGAAGGCCGCGACGAGTGTAATGAATAGTTTTTTCATCCCAGAAGATTGTAGGTTAAAGTTAGTTCAAATGCCCGGAAACGGATGTAACCTGACTGTTAATTTATCCAATCCAACGTCAACTATTTCATTCTTCAAACACCGGGAAACTAGCTCAATTCCACTTTTTCCATGATATCTCCGGCGCGGATATCGTCCAGTACATCGAATCCATCGGTGAGCTTGCCAAAGCAGGTATGAACGCCATCCAGGTGGCTGGTGCCGGCCCGGTTATGGCAAATGAAGAACTGCGACCCGCCCGTATTGGGGCCCCGGTGTGCCATACTCATGACGCCGCGGTCGTGAATTTGCTTTTCTCCCCTGGTCTCGCAGGGAATGCTCCATCCCGGTCCGCCCGCGCCTGTTCCATTAGGACAGCCGGTCTGCACCATAAAATTGGGAATGACGCGGTGAAAGCTGAGTCCGTTGTAAAATCCCGCATTGACCAGTTTTTTGAAATTGGCCACGGTGCCCGGGGCCGCATCATCATAGAGTTCAAAATGCATGACCCCTTTATTGGTGGAAATAGTGCCCTTCGTTAAGTTTTCGCTCATTGTTTTTTTTTGCAAAAATAGGGGAAGGAGGGATGAACCGGAAATAAAGGATGAATGCCGCCGGCATTTTACGTGGAGCGGCAAAAGGGACTCGAACCCTCGGCCCTTAGCTTGGGAAGCTAATGCTCTACCAACTGAGCTACTGCCGCGATTAAAGCTGATTTACTTGATTAAAATTACTCAGGATTTCTGAAAATAAAAATGAAAATGTTTTTTCACGTTTTCCTCTTTACCACGTTTTCAGGATAATGGGCTCAATATCCATTCTATGAGTCCGGTTCATGGTCTGTTCGAAGAAGGTCAAAATGGCTTACAAAATTAATTACTGAACTTGTATCATTCCCACTTATAGGGCAATTTCAACACATCCAGGATCAGAAAACCCGGTTTCGGTTTGTATAAAGGTTAACTTGACGGATGTTGAAATTCTCTTTTCTTACAGTCATGATTCTATGCAGGCTCATGGCTTTTTCACAATTGGCAAATACACTGGCTCCATTAACTATTCAAAATATTGACCCTGTCGACTTTCATGATCATTTGGAAAATATCTCCTCTGTGGATACGTCAAAGCTGACTCATCAAAACGCATACGCACTGATTGCCGGTGGCAGTAAAGGGATCGGATTCGCCATAGCGGAAGCGCTGGCGAAACGCGGGTATGATCTCATCCTGGTCGCACGACATATGGATGCCCTGCAAGAAGCTAAACGATATCTTGAATCAACATACAACATCAGGGTGGATATATTATCCTTTGACCTGAGCCGGGAGGAAACCGCTACAAAGATCGCTCAATGGTGTACGGAAAGGGGTATTCCCCTGAAGATACTTTGCAATGTTGCCGGACTCGGGGGTGAAGGTGATTACTTATCCTTGCCGTTGGACAGCCTACGCTATATGATCCACCTTAACCTGGAGAGCACCATGGCCATGTGTCTGACCTTGTTGCCATTACTGGAAAAGAATGAACCGTCTTACATTTTAAATGTTGCCAGTATGGCCGGGTTTGCCCCCATACCTTCCAAGAATTTGTATGCGGCTACAAAGGCGGCTGTAGTTTCCTTCAGTTATTCCCTGCGGTACCAGTTAAGAGAAAAGCACATCAGTGTCAGTTGCCTGGCTCCGGGACCGGTATATACCCATCCGGCCATAAAAAAACAAACAAAAAAACTCATGGGTTGGCTGGGAAATGCCATGGCGATGAAACCGGCAAAAGTAGGAGAGGTTACGGTCAGAAAAATGCTCAGAGGCAGGCCCGTGATCGTACCGGGTACCCTTGCCAAGGTCCTTTCCTGGGTTTTGAGGATCGCCCCCCAACGATGGGTCACGTACGTTTATGGCAAATCGGCTGAACGAAGTAATCGAAAAGCGTTATAAGGCCGTTTAGTTCGCCGGAAGGCCTCCGTAGCGATATTCAACAACACAATATACCTGCTCAAAATCCACTATTTTAAACTACTTTTGCCCCCTCAAAAGCGGACAGAACGTACATGGAGAACATCAGAAATTTTTGCATCATCGCCCATATCGACCACGGCAAAAGCACTCTGGCCGACCGGTTACTCGAATTCACGCATACCATCGGTGAACGCGATATGCAGGCACAGGTACTGGACGATATGGACCTGGAAAGGGAGAAGGGCATTACCATCAAGAGCCACGCCATACAGATCAATTATAAATGGAAAGGGGTTGAATACGTATTGAACCTGATCGATACCCCAGGTCACGTGGACTTCAGCTACGAAGTGAGCCGCGCCCTGGCCGCCTGCGAAGGCGCCCTGCTGCTGGTGGACGCCTCACAGGGTATCCAGGCCCAGACCATCAGCAACCTCTACCTCGCCATCGACAATAACCTCGAGATCATACCTGTCATCAATAAGATCGATATGGACGGGGCCATGATCGAGGAAACCAAGGACCAGATCGTGGAACTCATCGGCTGCAAGCCAGAGGACATCCTGCTGGCCAGCGGAAAGAGCGGCATCGGTATTGAAGAGATCCTGACCGCCATCATTGAACGTATTCCTGCCCCCAAGGGTGATATCAATGCCCCATTACAGGCGCTGATCTTCGACAGTGTGTATAACAGCTTCCGGGGTATCATCGTGTATTACCGGGTGTTCAACGGCATTTTGAAGAAGAATGACAAGATCAAGTTCAGCAATACCGGACTGGAATATGGAGCCGATGAAGTGGGCATCCTGAAACTGGGCATGGAAGCCAAACCGGAAGTGAGGGCTGGAGATGTGGGGTATATCATCACCGGCATCAAGAACGCCAAGGAAGTGAAAGTGGGGGATACCATCACCACGACGGTCAACCCCTGTAAAGAATCCATCAAGGGTTTTGAGGATGTAAAGCCCATGGTCTTCGCGGGTATATTCCCCGTTGAGACCGATGCCTTCGAAGAACTGCGGGATTGCATGGACAAACTCCAGCTGAACGATGCCTCGCTCACTTTTGAACTGGAAACCTCCCAGGCCCTCGGATTCGGATTTCGTTGCGGATTCCTGGGCATGCTGCACATGGAGATCATCCAGGAAAGGTTGGAACGGGAATTCAACCAGACCGTGATCACTACGGTACCCAACGTGAGTTTTATCGCCACCACCAGTAAGGGAGAGATCATCACGGTGAACAATCCGACCGAAATGCCTGATCCCACAAGGATCGACCATATCGATGAACCTTATATCCGGGCCACCATGATCAGCAAACCGGAATACATCGGCAATATCATGACGCTTTGCATCAGCAAGCGGGGCATATTGATCAACCAGGGATACCTGACACCCACCCGGGTTGAACTCACTTTCGACATGCCCCTGACCGAGATCGTGTTTGATTTTTATGATAAGCTCAAAAGCATGACCCGCGGATACGCCTCCTTCGATTATCATCCCATCGAATACCGCGAAAGCGATATCGTGAAGATGGATATCCTGCTGAACGGAGAAAAAGTGGATGCCCTGAGCGCCCTGATCCACCGGGGCCGGGCCCATGAGTTCGGACGTAAACTCTGCGAGAAACTGAAAGAACTCCTGCCCAAACAGCAATTCCAGATCGCCATCCAGGCCGCCATCGGCGCCAAAGTGGTGGCCAGGGAGAACATCAGCGCCATGCGGAAGGACGTCACCGCGAAATGCTACGGCGGTGATATCAGCCGTAAGCGCAAGCTCCTGGAAAAACAGAAGGAAGGTAAAAAAAGGATGAAACAGATCGGAAACGTGGAAGTGCCACAGGAGGCCTTTCTTGCCGTATTGAAATTAAATGACTAATTTTTTACCGCATTTACCCCGGTAGCCATTTCCGTAATAATCATTTCATGCTTTGAGCATTTGGCTCTGAGCGGCAGAACCTGTTCCTGATGAAGAAAACAACCCTCATCCTGTTCATCCTGGCTGTCATTTATCTCATCAATGGAATCTGCTCCATCAACGCCCTATCGGTCACGGCAGACGAAGGCTCGCATCTCAGTTACGGCATCCGATTGCTGAAGGGTGAACCAGCAAGGGTCAACCCGGAAAAGGACAACAGCAAGATGCCCATCTCGGTCATCAACGCCATCCCCAGGGCGGTAGAGCAAATGATCTCATCCGGCACACATAAAACGGATAATGGGGTTAGAGATACGATCAACGGCCGATATATCACCCTCTTTTTCTCCCTGCTGATCATCTGGCTCATCTTTTCCTGGAGCCGCCAATTGTATGGAGATCACGCCGGACTGTTCTCCGCATTCCTGTATGTGTTCTGTCCGAATAGTTTGTCGAACGCCGTTTTGGTGACCACCGACACTTATTCCGCCTTCTTCCTGCTCGCCACCTTGTATTTCTTATGGCGATACAGCCGGTCCGGATCCCGGAAGGACCTGGTCTCCTTCGCTCTCCTGCTGGCCTGCTCACAACTGGCCAAACAATCGCTCTTCCATCTCTATGTATTACTGCCATTGTTAATGGTCATACATACTGTGGTACTGAAGAAGAGGATCATCGTGAAGCGATTGCTTTTGAACCTGCTCATCATCATCACCATCAGCTGGTTCGTCATCAATGCGGGCTTTCTTTTTTACGGGATGGACCTTAAAATGGGGGATTATCATTTTATGAGCGATCTGTTCAGGGGATTACAGTCGGCCCTGCCTTCCGGATTGCCGGTGCCTTTGTCCTCCGCTTTCGTGGAAGGACTGGACCAGGCCAAGTTCTATGACCAGCTGGGCGGGGGATATCCCAACAGTTCTTTTGGCAATGTCACGATACTGGGACATAGTTCGACAGGCGGTTCTTTCTGGTACTATTATCTGGTGAGTTTTTTCTTCAAGACTCCGATCACTTTTCTTTTGTTATTCGCCTGGTCAGGCTACCTGTTACTGACAAGAATGAAAAGGACTGAATTCATGCGGAATGAATTCTTCCTGATCGCACCGGTACTCTATTTTTTGATGCTGATGAGTTTTTTTTACAAGACCCAATGCGGGATCAGGCAATTCATCTTTGTCTACCCCCTGTTGTTCATAGCCTGTGGAGTCATTATCAGGTATTTTACTGCCCGGGAACATTTCGGGATATTGACCATACTCTCCGTGTTCCTGGTCTTCAGTGTCAGCCGCTATGTCAATAATTATTATGCCTATACCAACGAGTTCATCGGCAATAAGGCCCATGCCTGGCAATATGTGGGCGCCAGTAACCTGAATATCGGACAGTCAAAGAAAATGCTGGCCCGTTACCTCGAACATCATCCCGATGTACAGATGGCTCCCGAAGAACCGCGACCCGGTAAATTCGTGATTCTCATCGACCGTTACCTGGATATCTGGAACACCGGCAGGTACGCCTGGTTGCGAAAACTGAAGCCGGAAGGGGAGGTGCATCACAGTTATCTGCTCTTCTACGTTCAATCCAAGGATATTCTTCCTTAATTTTAGTCCCTCATGATTCACGGACAGAAAGTAGTTGTGGTGATGCCGGCTTATAATGCGGCCCGTACGTTGGCGAAGACCTATGCCGAGATCCCTTCGGAACTGGTGGACGAAGTGATCCTGGTCGATGATGCCAGTACAGATGAAACCCTGACCGTGGCCAGGCAATTGGGCATCCGGCATATCCTCGCTCATGATATGAATAAAGGTTATGGGGCCAACCAGAAGACCTGTTATGAAAAGGCACTTTCTCTGGATGCCGATATCGTGATCATGTTACATCCCGACTACCAATACACGCCGAAACTGATACCGTCCATGGCCGACCTGATCGCCACCGGGGTTTACCCTGTTGTTCTGGGCAGCAGGATCCTGGGCAAGGGCGCCATGCGCAACGGAATGCCGGGTTACAAGTATTTCTTTAATCGTTGCCTGACCTTGTTCCAGAATATCCTGCTGAACCGTAAACTGTCGGAATACCATACCGGCTACCGGGCTTTTTCGGCGCAGGTGTTGCGGGAGATCAATTTCAGGGATAATTCGGATGATTTTGTCTTTGACAACCAGGTCTTGCTGCAGGTGATCCATAAGAAATACGTGATCGGGGAGATCAGTTGTCCGGCACGTTATTTTCCTGAGGCCTCATCCATCAATTTCAGCCGGAGTTGCCGTTATGGATGGGATATCGTGATCAATACGCTTCGCTATAAATTGCATCAATGGGGGATCAGGAGATCCGGTCTGTATCGTTGAGTTATTCTCCGCCTCCTTTAACGCCCTTTTTTACCGTTTTGGGTTTTGTTTCCGTGGCAGGCTTTTGCTCTTCCACTTCGATCAGTTTATTTTCCTTGATATCGCCGCCATTGTCTCGCAGCGGATTCGGAACCGGTTCTTTCCCTTCCGGCGTCACCTGGTTGAATACCTTGTTGATGTGTAACCAGGCGCCATCCTGCCATTTGAATCCTTCATAATCGCCATCCCCGACCAGGGTCCATTTCCGGTTGGGTTCCCCCGATTCGGAGACCAGGTGTTCGGCGATGACCAGGCCCAGTTCAGGATCAAAACTCAACCTCGGCCCCGCGTCCTTCTTGTATTCCATCACATAGCGGCTGATGGGGCTCCGGGAAGACAAGAGGGTTTGATTCATATTGAAATAGTTGCCACCAAAGACCGGTTCGCCGTTCACAAAGGTGAGGACCTCCATGATCTTGCGGTTGGCCCTGATATTGTATTCATCGTAACCCAGCAGGGTATAGACCTGCTGGTTCCCCCGCCTGGTTTGAATGATCTTATAATAGACGGCCCCGATCCAGCCCATGTGATCACCGACGGTATCCTCGATACTGACCGTCACATCCGATTTATCGATCAGCGGGAATCTCTTCAAACTACCGTCCGGGGTATTCATCTGTATGGCGCCATGCTGGCGGATGACATTGTCGTTGATGACCAGTTGCCAGGTGAAGATCCGGAATGAACTGTCGGGAGCATACAAACGGGAAATGGTATAAAGTGAATCAAACGGGAATTGAAAGGAGCGGTTGGTCTTCAATGCCCTCATCAGTATACGGGTAAAAGTACTGTCCGCTTTAAGCCGGTCATCGGGATTGATTCCCTGGATGATCCTGGCGGCATATAGCTTGAGCGAGTCCTCCTTCTGTTTCAGCGAGGACCAGTCGGCCGCCGTGATGCCCTGCGCAACCGCGAATTGACAGATTAGGGAAAGGCCCAATCCGAAAATCAATTTCTTCATGGAATAAAATTAACCATTAAAACCGCATGACCATTGACCTGCAGGCTGCAGAGCTGAAATTTAACGAATAGTTTAGGTTCAGCTGGAAAAGAACGGTCAGGAAGATAAGGCTTCCGCCAAGGAAGAAAGGGAATCGTAAACTCCGTCGATGCGTTCATCGGTAAGGTCCACTTCCGGCCGGGTGGTGGACAGGAAGATCGTCTTAACGCCCAGGTTTCGCCCGAATTGCATATCGCTGAGGGTATTGCCCACCATGATGGCCTTGTCTGTCCGGATCTCCGGAAAATCCTTCAGGGCCTGCAACCCCATGCCGGGATTGGGTTTTCGGTGTGTGCTGTTGTCATCCAGGTCTGGACAATAGTAAACGGCGTCAATGCGTCCGCCGGCTTTACTCACTTCCATGATCATGGAATCATGGATATGTTCAAGGTCCTTTTGTTTCGTAACTCCTTTACCCACGCCTTTCTGGTTCGTGACCACGATGATGCGTGCGAAACGTTTTGTGAACAGGGCGATCGCTTCCAGGGCGCCGTCATAAAAGCGGAATTCGTCCCAGGTATGGATATAGTCCTGGTGTTTCTCGTGGTTGATGACCCCGTCACGGTCAAGGAACAAGGTCCAGGTCTTATCTGTTTTTTTAAGGTCGAACATCCGTTAATTTATAATTTGACTGGTAAGATATTCAGCTTATTTGAGCCGGCAATTCGATCTGCGCCCTTTCATAATCCTCCGGTATGCCGATGTCAATGAAATAACTGTTCTGCACCACACCGAAGATCTTCCTGGTCTTATAATGGGTTTCAAGGTAATCTGTTTCAAAGGAAAACCGTTCCGGCAGGTCTTCGGACAGGAATCGTTCCGGATCCAGGGCATAAACGCCCGCGTTGATCAGTCCGCTTTCATAATGTTGCTTCTCCTTAAAAGAAGCGACCGAATGGTCCTTATGCAATTCCACCACCCCATAGCGGTTGAAATCGATCATGGGTTTCAATGACAAGGTGCAATCTGCGGCGCATTGCTGATGAAATGAGGTAAGTTTTTTCAGGTCAAGCGAAAACAGCGTGTCTCCATTCACGACAATCACGGTCTTTTCCCGGGCTTTTGAACAGGCGAGTTTAATGGCCCCGCCAGTACCCAGCGGCGATGATTCGACTGAATACTGTTTACGCAGTTCTGCCTGTTGAGTTTCGAGGTAATGGATCACCTGTTCACTCAAATGCCCCAGCGAGAAGATGAATTGATCGACGCCCTCTGATTTAAGCTGTTCCAGCACATAATGCAAAAAAGGCTTTCCGGCCACCGGCGCCATGCATTTGGGTATGTCGGCCACAACGGATCGCAGCCTGGTGCCGAGACCGCCTGCCAGTATGATCGCTTCAGTGCCCATTAACCGAAATATTGTTCTTCCACCAACTGGCAAATGATATGGCCCAGCATGATATGGGATTCCTGGATACGGGGTGTATCATTGGAGGGTACATTGATCAGTTGATCGGAGAGGCCTTTCATCCTGCCGCCGCCTTCACCGGTGAAGCCGATCGTGATCATTCCTTTTTCCCTTGCCGTCTCAAAAGCGTTGACGATATTCTTGCTGTTGCCGGAAGTGCTTAATCCCACCAATACATCGCCTTTCTGTCCTATGCCTTTGATCAGCCTTGAATAAATGACATCGTAACTGTAATCGTTGGCCACGGCAGTTAGATAGGAGGTATTGCAATGCAGGGCCTCGGCCGGTAAGGCATCCCGGTCGGTATAGAACCGCCCGCTGAATTCGGCTGCCAGGTGCTGTGCATCCGCCGCGCTGCCGCCGTTTCCGCAAAACAGGACCTTGTTCCCGTTCCTGAACGCGGTCACAATGAGCTGCACACAATCACCGACCGTCTGAAGCAGTTGTTCATTCCGCAAGACCTCTGTTTTTACATCAATGGAGGCTTGTACGATATTTTTGATCTTTTCCATATTCTTTGTTTATACACTCCAGGAAGTGAGTCCGTATTTGGTGAAGGAGTACTTCCTCACCTCTCCGCCAAAAGTATTCAATGTTTCAATGACGGCGTGCCGGGTGATGCCCGGACAATAGAAGACCATAAAACCGCCGCCACCGGCTCCGCTGATCTTTCCGCCCATGGCGCCCGCTTTTTTCGCTCCCTTGTAGATCTCTTCCAGCATATTGTTGCTGATATTGGCGGCCATCAGTCTTTTTTGCTGAAAGCCATAGTCCAGGATCTCACCGATCTCATCCAGCCTGCCTTTGAGCAGGGCTTCTTTCATCATCCGGGCCTGGTCCTTGAGGTGATGCATGGCCTCCAGGCTCTTTTCATTCTTCGCGTTCACATTTTTCACCTGCTCGTTGATGATGTGGGCGCTTTCCCGGGAAGTAGCCGTGAAATACAGCACCAGGTTGTTCTCCAGCTCATGCAAGAACTCCGGCTTGATGCGTAAGGGATTCACCACCACTTTATCATCCGCGTAGAATTCCATGAAATTCACCCCGCCGAAGGTAGCGGCGTATTGATCCTGCCGGCCACCGGCCAGTCCAAGGTCCTTGCGTTCGATATCATAGGCATAATGGGCCAGATCGTAATCTTTGAGTGGCAGTTTCTGCCATTCGGCAAAAGCGCCCAGGAGGGCCACGACCAGTGTGGAAGAAGTGCCCAGTCCGGAACCCGCCGGCGCATCGACAAAAGTGGTCAGCCTGAAACCGGTCGGTTGGAAAGGATGATCTTTCTGGATGCGGTTATACACGCCTTTCAGGAGGTCGAGATGGCCATCGATGGGCAATTGGCTCACTAATCCGAATGTCTGACTTTCATTCCTGTCCAGCGCCTGTATGATGATCTCGTCCCCGGGAAGCGGCTCAATGGTGGCATAAGCGGAGAGTGAAATGGTGACATTGAGTATGGCGCCGCCATAAAGGTCGCAATAGGGACTCACATCGGTTCCTCCTCCTGCCAGTCCGATCCGTAAAGGCGCTTTACTTCTGTATATCATCGGTGTATGTTAACAACTGCAATTTAATGGGATTGGGCCAATTCGAGGATGGTTTCCGACATTTTTACCCAGCTGAGTTTTTTCTTTTCCTCCAGGAGGAAGGGCATATAATGGTCTCGTCCTTTGTCAAAATAAGTGATGATCTTTTCCGCTAGGGAATCCGGGGTCGCTTCCGCCACCAATCCGGCCTTTCCATCGGGAACCAGGGAGGGTAACCCCCCCACATTGGTCACGATCATCGGCACTTCAAAGTGATAGGCCAGGGGGGTCACACCGCTTTGTGTGGCGTTTCGATAAGGTTGTATCACCAGGTCGGCCGCGCAGAAATAATATTTCACTTCTTCATCGGGAATGAAATCAGTATGCAGGATCAGGTGACTGCCAATTCCCAGTTTGGCGATCTGCTCCTCATAGGCGCTTCGGTTTTCATAGAATTCACCGGCGATCAGTAATTTTAAATGTTGAATGTTGAACCCGCCTGCCGGACGGGCAGGTGTTGAATGTTGAAGTTGTGAAATGGCATCCAGGAGCAGGTCCAGGCCCTTGTATTTCCGGATGAAACCGAAGAAGAGGATGACCGGTTGGTTGTCAGGTATACCGAGTTTCTTTCTCGCTTCTGCCATGGGGATCTTCGCACCGAAATTATCATATAACGGATGGGGTACCAGTTTGACCGGCCGGGTGCTGTTGAATCCCTTAAGGTCAAGCAGTACCTTTTCACTCATCACCACAAAGGCATCGATCGGTTTGACGAAATAGCGGGTAAAGGGTTTGTCGCCGATGCGCTTTTCATGGGGGATGACATTGTCGGCAATGCAGATGACCCGGGTATGCCTGTTCTTTTTGATGATCCTGAGTATGGTACCCAGGCAGGGACCCATGAAAGGAAGCCAGTACCGTACGACGACAAGGTCAGGTTTCAGGTTTTTAATTTCACGGCCCACACTGATCCAGTTGAACGGATTGATGGAATTGATCCGGGTATGGATATCGAGCCCTTCGGGAGCCGGTCCATCGGAAAACTGGGATTTTCCCGGGAACAGGAATCCGGGATATTGCAGTGAAAAGGAAAAGATGGAAACGGTATGTCCCTGGCTGGAGAACTCCCTCGCGAGCCTTTCATTGAACGTGGTGATGCCGCCGCCTCTCAGCGGATAGGCGGAGCCGAGGATAATGATCTTCTTATGGGGATTGTTCTCGGTTGACACGTTTATGGAAAAGGGACTTGGCCTTTAAGTCGTTTTGAAAATAGGGGATTACCGGGACCCTGATCCATCGGGTCAGAGCCCTTTCCTCGTTTCAATGAGGTAATTATTCCTTTCCGGCGAATTTCGTGCGATCAGTTCGCCGATGAATCCGGCCAGGAATAACTGGGTACCGATGATCATGGCCAGTATGGCAAAGAAGAACAGGGGCCGTTGGGTCATACCGGTCTGATCAAAAAAGAACTTGGACACCGTCAGGTATATGAAAATGGAAAGGCCGGCCATAAAGGCCAGGGTACCCCAAAGTCCGAAAAAATGCATCGGCCGCTTTCCGAACTTACCCACGAACATGATGGAACCCAGGTCGAGGAAGCCATTGATAAAACGTTCCCATCCGAACTTGGTGACCCCGTATTTGCGGGGACGGTGCTCCACCACTTTCTCGCCGATCTTCCTGAATCCGGCCCATTTGGCCAGTACGGGGATATACCGGTGCATCTCGCCATAGACTTCGATGCTCTTGACCAGTTTGAGGCGATAGGCCTTCAGTCCGCAATTGAAATCGTGCAGTTTGATGCCGGAGCTTTTCCTGGCGGCTGCATTGAATAGTTTAGAAGGAATGTTCTTGGAAAAAGTATTGTCGTATCTTTTTTTCTTCCAGCCGCTCACCATGTCGAAACCGCCTTCAATGATCATGTTGCGGAGTTCGGGGATCTCATCCGGACTATCCTGCATATCGGCATCCATGGTGATCACTACATCGCCTTGTGCGGCTTTGAAACCCTCATTCAGCGCGGCGCTCTTACCATAGTTCCGCTGGAATTTGATGCCTTTAAAACAGGGGTTCTTCGTATTCAGGGTCTCAATTACGGTCCAGGAGGCGTCTGTACTGCCGTCATCCACGAGGATCACTTCATAGGTATAGCCATTGGCCAGCATCACTTTTTCGATCCAGGCGCCCAGCTCCGGTAAGGATTCCTCTTCATTGAAAAGGGGTATGACGATCGTAAGGTCCATAATTATGATTTTCTCCGGGTATACATCAGTGTTGAAACGAGGGTGACCACGGCTCCTATGATGAGGTAGCCGAAAATGGCGCCTGAGATCAGCATCACGATATAAAAATCCTTCGCTTTTTTTACGATCGTTTCCAGTTCGGCGGGAGTGGTATTCCCTTTTTTGATCAGGTCTTCCTTATAGGCCTGGGCCATCTCTTCTTTGAATTCGGGGTGCATCATATTGAATACGGCCGTGAACAGGACCATCAGTAAGGTCACAACAATGAAGCACTTGAACCCCTGTAAAAAGAACTCGCCGAATTTACCCTGGTGTTCCCCCGATCTATTGAAGTCATAGAGGGTCCAGACGATCCCAAAAGCATAAGCAAGATAAACAATGTACTGGAAAGGGCTGTCGAAAGGCAGTTTGGCGTAATAGAACAGGAGCGACAGGGCGATCATCATCAGACCGGTGAATAATCCTTTCTTCGTGGCAGTTATATTCTTCATGATGATCAGGGATTGAGTTGAACCTGGTTTTTATTGATGATGCCGATCACTTTTCCCTTGAGGGTCTTGCCGGCAAAGGCCGTGTTCTTCGATCTTGACTTCATCCGTTCCGGTTCTACCACAAATTCGGTCTCCGGGTTGAACAAGGTTAATCTGGCCGCATTGCCCTCCGCCAGTTCAGGGTCGGGCAGGTTGAATAATTTTCTGACCGCGGTGGTCTGGCTTTCTACGAATTCCTGGGTTCCAACGCCCAGGGTATTGGCAACTGCGAAGAGGGTCTCCAAACCGGTCATGCCATTTCGGGCATATTCAAACTCACAGATCTTATGATCCGGGTCCTGCGGCAGGTGATGGGAAGCAAAACAGTCAACCAGGCCGTCCAGAACTCCCTGGCGAATAGCCATCATGTTATTCCGGTTCCTCAGCGGGGGATTCACTTTGAGATTGGTATCGTAACCGGTCAGGTCCTCATCGCAAAAAGCGCAATGGTAGGGGGTGACCGAACAACTGATATTCAGCCCTTCCGCCTTCGCCCGGGCGATCAGTTCCAGTCCTTTTTGGGTGGATACCCCGGTGACATGCAGCCTTGACCCGGTATACCGGAGCAGTTCGATATCCCTGGCGATCATCAGTTCTTCCGCTATGGCGGGTTTACCCGGAAGCCCAAGTGTGGTGCTGATGATCCCTTCATTCATCAATCCGTTGGGAGCGATCGAACCGTCATCGGGCAATTGTATGATGGTGCCGTCAAAAGCCTTTACATACTGGAGCGCTTTCAGGAGCAGGCCGGGAGATTGGACGGACTGGATACCGTCGGAGAAGGCGACAGCCCCCGAGACTTGCATATCGAACATTTCGGACAGGGCCTTTCCTTCGGTATTGCGGGTAATGGCCCCGATGGGGTGAATGGTGACCGCCAATCCGGCAGACTGGCTCAGGATATATTCTACCTGGGATTTATTATGGACCGTTGGGTTGGTATTGGGTAAGATCAGCACATCCGTAAAGCCTCCGGCAGCCGCTGCAGCCGCACCCGTCCGGATCGTTTCACAGTATTCGAAACCGGGGTCGCCGAAATGCGCGAAAATATCGACCCATCCCTTGCTGGTGCAGGATCCGGGGCTATCGATCACCTGGTCGGCGGGTTCCTCGATCTGGTCGCCGATCTGGCTTATTTTGCCATCGATGATTAAAATATCCTTGATTTGACCGTTAAAGGGGGAAGAAGCGGAAATAATGCGGGTTTGTCTGATTAAAACCTTCATGTAGTAAAAGTTGCGCTAAGATAAGATAAGTTGCTCTTTCCGGAATTGAAAATTTCAACTACTTTTGCCATCCCTTCAAATTCGGAAAAGGATAGGATCCAGGTTTTATTCCTTCCGGTTCATTGGTTTCGGGATGTAGCGCAGCCCGGTAGCGCACACGTCTGGGGGGCGTGGGGTCGCAAGTTCGAATCTTGTCATCCCGACAAAAAAGCACTTTGCAAAGGCAAGGTGCTTTTTTTATTATAACAAGGGGCGTGGGGTCGTCCCGAAAGGGGATGACGGTACACAATGGGATACCGACTACGAACAGGATAAGAAATAATTCAGTTTGGATAAAAATTCATGATGCAGGTGCCCGTCACCTGCATTTTTTATTACCATCTTTTCAGTTCAGTGGTCTTAAAAGTGTATTCCGGTGTGAAAATATAGGGTCCCAGGCCTGCCCGGTACCAGGGAGAGGAAAGGGCATCGGTTGGATTCAACAAAACATGCATGTCCTGTGCCGGCATATATCCCTGTGCCAGCAGGTAGATCTTCTCCTTTTCGGCATTGATCGCCACATCCATCACAATGACCGCATGACCGGGGAATCCGCCGCGGATCAGTACATCGCCGGGCTTAATATCCTGCATATCGTCAACCGGGTGTAATTCCCGGGATAAGGATGCCGATCCGCAGGCGCCAAAAACCTGATGCAAATAAGCGCTGAAATGAGATCGGGTATAGGGGGCTTGAAAGGTATAGGCCTTGCCGGAATTATCCCGGAAACGGATGTCTTCATACCGGTTTTCGCGGAAAAGATATTCCGCTTTCAGTCTCATCACGGCGTCTGCACATTGCTGCAGGTCCTGATCACCGGTACTGATATCGATCACGGCAAATTGGGCATCCTGGTTGACCTTGGGTCTTCCAGTATAGAGAAATACCGTGCGGTCTTTTTTTAGTTTGACCTGCCTTAAGAAAAGGCCGAAACCATCCGTTTCAATCCTGCGGAAACCTTCCGGCAAAGGGATCTGGTCAATTTGTTCATAGGGGTTGATCTCCTCCAGCGGTTGACCGGCTCGTTCACCGGTGGATTGTTGTGGCCTGGCGGATAACTGGTTATTGTCACAGGCCGACAAGACCAGCAGGGATAAACTTAAGAATGCTTTGAACGGCATAATTGGTTATTTTTGACGGGTCTATTGGGGATGCCGAATGGCGTTTTCTCCACATAAAAGATTTGTTAAAGCATATGGCGAGTATTCTGATCATCGATGATGAAAAAGCGATCCGGAAGACCCTTTCTGAGATACTCAGTTACGAAGGATACAAGATCGACGAGGCCGGTGATGGCGAGGAAGGGCTGAAAAAATTCGGCGAAAAAAGCTATGACCTGGTACTCTGTGATATCAAGATGCCCAAACTGGATGGTATTGAGTTCCTGGAAAGATCGAGGGAACTCAATCCCGATGTGCCGGTGATCATGATCAGCGGTCATGGCAATATCGATACCGCGGTGGAAGCCGTCAAGAAGGGTGCATTCGACTATAT
The DNA here is from genome assembly GCA_016721725.1 of Chitinophagaceae bacterium. Taxonomy (GTDB): domain Bacteria; phylum Bacteroidota; class Bacteroidia; order Chitinophagales; family Chitinophagaceae; genus Ferruginibacter. Next base: position 115,623 of record JADKHN010000006.1, read on the forward strand.
CAGCAAGCCCCCGGATCTCAACAGGCTGCTCATCACCTTGCGCAATGCGCTGGACAAACAAAGCCTGGTCACCGAGACCAAAGTGCTGAAACGCAAGGTGGGCAAGTCATTGGAGATGGTAGGAGATAGCGGCCCCATCCGTAAGATCAAAGATACCATTGAGAAAGTGGCGCCTACGGATGCCCGGATCCTCATCACCGGCGAGAACGGCGTTGGTAAGGAACTCGTGGCACGATGGATCCATGAGAAAAGCAACCGCAGTTCCGGTCCCCTGGTGGAAGTGAACTGCGCCGCCATTCCCGGTGAACTGATCGAAAGCGAATTGTTCGGTCACGAAAAGGGCTCATTCACTTCAGCCATCAAGCAGCGCATCGGGAAATTCGAGACCGCCAATGGCGGAACCCTTTTCCTTGATGAGATCGGGGACATGAGTTTGAATGCCCAGGCCAAGGTTCTTCGCGCTTTGCAGGAAGGAAAGATCACCCGGGTGGGAGCCGATAAGGATATCAGTGTGGATGTCAGGGTGATCGCCGCGACGAATAAGGACCTGCTGAAGGAAGTGGATGAGAAGAATTTCCGCCTCGACCTTTACCATCGTCTGGGTGTCATCATCATCCATGTGCCTTCCCTCAACGAAAGAAGGGAGGATGTTCCGGCCCTGGTAGATTATTTCCTTGATCTGATCGCCAGCGAATACGGGCAACCGAAGAAACTGATCGATAAAAAAGCCCTGGAGGCTCTTCAGGCTTATAACTGGACGGGTAATATCCGTGAACTGAGAAACGTAGTGGAAAGGCTCATCATCCTGTCCGGTAAAAGCATCACCCTGGAAGATGTGGAAACTTATGTGTTGCCCAGGAAGTGAGAGTCCGGGTAATTCAATCCCTGACTTTGATCACCTTTTACGCATTATCAAGTTCGGCATTCTCATCCTGAAATCAACAAATTGTGAAGACCATCTATTGCATAAGCGGACTGGGAGCGGATGAACGTGCATTCTCAAGACTGCAGATAGCCCCTGGATTCCAGTTGAAGGTCATACCCTGGCTGCAACCGCTTCCGAAGGAAACGATCAGCGAATATGCGCTTCGGATGAGTCAACCGATCGTGGAAAAAGACCCCATCCTGATCGGGCTTTCCTTCGGGGGTATCCTGTGTACCGAGATCGCGAAACTCATCCCGGTTGAGAAGATCATCATTGTTTCCAGCATCAAGACGACCGAAGAATTGCCCGGGTGGATGAAAGCCGTTGCCTTGTTGAAACTGAATAAGATATTGCCCCTGAGGTCCACCAAACTTACCGCACCCATTCAGAACAGGATGCTCGGTGTCAGTGAACCCCTGGATATCAAGGTGGCTGAAGATTACCGGAAGAATGCCGACCCGGTCTATGTCAACTGGGCAGTTGACCAGGTATTGAACTGGAAGAATGCCTGGGTGCATCCGGCCATCTACCATATTCACGGCGATAACGACAAGATGTTCCCCATCAAGAATACTTCGCCCACCTACATCATCAAAGACGCCGGACATTTCATGATCATGAACAGGGCGGGAGAGGTGAGCGAGCTGATCAACAAGATCCTGCAGCCGGCATGACGGTCTGTTAAACATTTTAAAACATTTTGTTAGCTGTTCCTTGCGGGAAGGGATAATATGGTATTTTTGACGATCATAAAAATTTACACATGAGCATAGGCTGGATCATTTTCATTGTAGCCACACTGGGCTGGCACATCGGTATGTATGGTATGTTCAGGAAAGCCGGAATCGATGGCTGGAAAGCATTCATCCCTTTTTACAACACCTGGTGCATGGTGGAAAAAATGCAATTGAAGCGGTATTGGTTCTTCTTTCAGCTGGTTCCGATCGCCGGACAGTTCATCACCATCTGGATCACCATTAAATTCGTGGAGCATTTCGGCCGGTTCGGCCTTTTCCATCATGGAGCCACCGTACTTTTCCCCTTTATCTATTTCCCTTACCTGGGTTTCTCAAAGAACGAGAAATACGCCGGTATCCCGGTGGTGAAGAATTATAAGAAATCCGTGGCCCGTGAATGGATCGATGCGGCGGCATTTGCCGTTAGTGGCCGCCACCATCATCCGTACGTTTGTTTTTGAGGCCTATACCATACCCACCCCCTCGATGGAAAAGACCCTGCTGGTCAATGATTTTCTCTTTGTCAGCAAATCCTCGTATGGACCCCGGTTGCCCAATACACCCATTGCCATGCCTTTTGTACATCATACCATTCCCGGGTTGAATGTGAAGTCTTATGTGGAGTGGATCAAGATACCCTATATCCGTTGGTTCGCTTCCCCGGTGAAACGAAACGATGTGGTGGTCTTCAATTTCCCGGTGAACGATACCCTCATCAACGATGAAGCGGAGTTCGGTTCCAAGAAGACCTATTACCAGGAGATCCGGGACCGGATGGCGGACCGGAAGATGACCTATGACCAGGCCCGGGAATCGGTCTGGGACCAGTTCGGAAGCATCATCCTGCAACGGCCTGTGGATAAGCGGGAGAATTTCATCAAGCGTTGCGTCGCCATTGCCGGAGATACTGTCAGCGTGGTCAACGGAGTGTTATTCGTTAATGGGAAACCCGGCGAGGTCTTTCCCCAGTCTCAGCGGTATTATTTCCTTAAATCGCCGGATGGCATTTATCTCGATCCTGAGAAACTGGCGGAATTCGGTATAAAGGTCAGGGAAGAGCAAGGTGATTTCGGGTTGACCAAGACCGGCCAATACCAGGTGAACATCACCAATGAGGAGAAAGCAGCGCTTAAACTGCCGGCAGGTTATGTTTTATCGGATTATATCATCGATTATCAAAACCCGGTCTACCGCTCGGCTGAATTATTTCCCTATTATGATTCCGCATCACACTGGTCGGTGGATCATTATGGTCCGCTTTGGATACCTAAGAAAGGAAGTTCCATTCCGTTGAATGCCGATAATATGACCCGCTACCAGCGCTGCATCGAGGTTTATGAAGGTAATACGGTCGAGAACCGCGGCGGTAAATATTTCATTAACGGAACCGAAGCGACAAGCTATACGTTCAAAATGAATTATTACTGGCTGATGGGGGATAACCGGCATAATTCGCTCGACAGCCGTTACTGGGGCTTTGTTCCTGAAGACCATGTGGTGGGCAAGGCTTCGATGATCTGGTTCAGCTGGGAAGGCGGTCCCCGATGGAAGAGGATCTTCCGCTGGATCAATTAATCGGATGAACTATCAGATTAATTCATTAGCTTTAAATAAGGAGGGGTCCTTCCTGCAGCAATGCAGGAAGGATTTTTTGTCTGGCTTCAAATTTAATCGTGACGGTACCGTTGAATGGACGGCAAGGCCAGGGTTAAACATAATACTATGAAACAGGATAACTACAATTTCGCATTCGATGTATACGATTCCAGTGATGAACTGGACAGCCAGGATGCCTGGTTGCTGCGGGAGGCCAGGGGTGTAACGGAATCGGCCTATGCGCCTTATTCCAATTTCAATGTCGGCGCGGTGGCAAAACTCGCCAATGGGGAGATCGTGGCGGGTACAAACCAGGAGAATGCTTCCTATCCCGTTGGACTCTGTGCTGAAAGGGTCTTGCTTTCCTCGGCGGCCACTTTATATCCCAATGTGGCGATCGAGACCATGGCCATCAGCTACAATAATATCAACGGGGTGAGTGATCACCCGATATCCCCCTGCGGCATTTGCCGACAGTCGCTAAGCGAATATGAAGAACGAATGAAAACGCCCATCCGACTGATCCTTAGCGGAATGGAAGGCCGGGTGATCATCATTGCCAAATCCAGTTTACTCCTGCCTTTGTCCTTTGGCAGCGATGACCTGAAATGACCCGCCTGAAGGGTATGGAGGCATTAAGGTGTTTTAACGACCGGTAACTCGAGGTAGATGGTCACCGGATCCCCGATCTCGTCGTCTGCTTCACCCACTTTGTAATCACTTCTTTTAATGGTGAAGGATCCTTTGAACAAGCCGGAATCTTCCGATGCGTTGAACGTGAAGGGAACCCTGATCTCCAGGGTGGTCTGTTTTATGGTCAGGTTGCCCGTTACCGTATAACCATTGTCTGTTTGCTCGAATTTTGTGGACATGAACCTGCCGAAAGGAGCGGAGGCCGCGTCAAAGAACCCTTTCGACTGTAAATGTTTGTCGCGGGATTCGATACCGGTATTGATCGTAGAGATGTCTATGTTGCAGCTGACCGAAGCGTTGGTTAGATCTTTTTCATCGAACTTCACTTCGCCGGTGGCACCTTTGAAATTCCCGATCAGTTCCTGCCCGTGAGCCTGGAGGGAGAATTTCACCATGGCTTTTTCACTGTCGATCTTCCAGTTGAGGATGGCCTGAACGGTGTAAGCAGAAGCAGAAAGGAAGAGTAGTCCGATGACCGCCAACCGAAGCGCCTTGATCATATCCGAAAAATTTCAGCAATATTAACCCATTCCGAACTAAAGAGGCAACCGATTTCCTTGTATTTTGTTAAAATAATGTTTGAACACCGTTAGCGATCTTGCCTTCATGTTCGAGCAGCCATTTCTTCCGCCAGAGGTCGCCTCCGTATCCCACGAGGTCGCCATTACTGCCGATCACCCGGTGACAGGGCACCAGGATGCAGATGCCGTTATTGCCATTGGCCGAACCCACGGCCCGTATGGCTTTTACGTTTCCGATGCGTTTGCTGAGCTCATGGTAACTGATGGTTCTTCCGTATGGGATCTTCTCCAGTTCGGCCCAAACTAATTGCTGGAATTCACTGCCCACCTGAGACATGGGAACCGTAAAATGGGTACGGGAACCTGCAAAATACTCGTCCAGTTGTTTAATACAGGATTTGATGACCTTAGAAGCAGGTGGCGTGAAGGTCAAATTGGCTTCATCCAGTTTGGCGCCTTTCCAGGAATTGACAAAAAGCACTTCCGTTATGGAATGGCCATTGCCTCGTAGTTCCAACACGCCGAGGGGTGACTGATAATAAGCGATCTCGATATTCATAACCGGTTACTCCAAATTTACAAGGATTTCTTTGCCCGATTGGATAAAAAAATTTTTCTTTGAGCACCATAAGGGTGAACATCCATGATCAAGAACGAATCCAGGTTTTACGAAAAAGCGCTTTCGGCGGTGGCTGACCCATACCGGCTCAGTATCCTGCAGGAGATATCCAAAAAGGGATCGATCCGGTGTTGCGATGTGGTCACCCTCACCGGCCTTTCCCAGCCCACCTGTTCGCACCATATCAAACTGCTTTCGGATAGCGAACTGATCGATTGCAGGAAAGAAGGACGCAATAATTACTTCACGCTGAATAAAGCGAATTTCAAGAAATTGGGGGTATATTTTGAGCAGTTTGGGGAGTGAGGGGGCTGGATACCTGAGTAGGATTTAGTCGATGATCGACTCAACCCACTTTTCCGCCGTTTTGCACCGGGAGGGAAGGCTGCAACAAGACCACTTCGTTCTTTTCGTTATAAACACCCAGCACCAGGCATTCACTGAAAAAATTGGCGATCTGTTTGACCGGGAAATTGACCACGGCGACCACCTGTCTCCCGATCAGTTCTTCTTTTGAATATAAGGCCGTGATCTGTGCGGAGGAACGTTTGACACCCGATGCTCCGAAATCAATGGTGAGCTGGTATGCGGGTTTACGGGCATGGGGAAAATCTTCCGCGGCGATGATGGTGCCGGCGCGCATCTCCACTTTTTCGAAATCTTCCCAGGTGATCATAGCAATTCGGCATTGATGACGGCATCGAGGTTCAGTCTGCCATACAAGTGGGGGAATTTTTCGTTGACGGAAGTAGCCAGCTCTTCAATGAGCTGAGCTTTCAAATTCAACTCATCAATGTGTAAGAGGAGTAATCCGGTCTGACCCTGGTAATAACGCATCAATACGCCTTCTACCTGTTCGGCCCGGCTCATGTGAATGAATCCTTCTGTATGCAGTGAATCTGCCTCATAATAGCCTTGTTGCAGGGCCATATCCCATTTGTGTTGGGTGGTTACATGGTAGATCATGGTTCCAGGAGATTCGCCAGGAATTGCAATTCATCCAGTTTATACCGGTTACGGTCATTGTCGAAACATTTGCTCAGTTCTTCCAGCAGGTATTGGATGACCCGTTTATTGCTCATCTGCCGGAAATAGGAGGCCACGGGCGGAACGGAGATCCGCTTAAAATAGCCTTCCACATCTTTATGACTGTACATCTGTCCGTTCAGCGGGTCGATGTAAAAATTGATCTTTTCCGATGCATGGCCTACCGGGTTGAGCAGATCGTACTGCGGATCAAAATAGGCGAGGATGAACTGGCGGGGGATATGGATCGCCTTTACCGGGATATCCAGCAGCTCACAGATGACGAGGTAAATGATCCCGTTGCTGAGGGCATTTCCTTTTTTGGTCTCCAGGGCCTTGTTGATCAGGTAATCATCCGGGTTATCGTAGGCGAATTCGACGCCTTTCTGCTTGTAATAATTGTATAAGATCCCGGTGGTGACATTGACCTGTTCCAGCGGCGTCAGGTAATTATTGAGTTCAAGCCAGGTATTACGCCTTAATTTTTCGATCTCCTGTAAGACCGTACTGGTCTGGAGGTCGGGATAATGATACCGGGCCACGAGCAGGGCGCCGTTCAGCAGGTCCGCTTCACCATCCCGCCAGGCGATCAGGTCATTGGTAAGGTCGCGGAAATGCAAGCGGTGGATCAGCAGTTCGATCCTCTCCTGGATCTCTTCACTGGTCGTATGCTCCCAGAGGTTCTCCAGGTTGGGAATGATGTCTTTACCAAAGGATTCGATCCTTTCACTCACGGTCTGGTAGACATACTCATCCGGATCATCGATCAGTTGAAACAGGGCTGATATTTCTTTGTTCTCCGTCAAAAGGTTCTCATTTACAATGAATTTCGGAAAAGCATCATTACCATCACCTGTATTTTTTCCACAGGCGTGATTAACTTTTGTTCGATGCAGGCCGGAAGAAATATCCTGACCGGTTAAACAAAACGGATATTCCTGTTGTAATACAGCTGTTCTAATTCTATCTCAATGCCATATTATGTTTAAACGCAGACAAGTCCCCGGTATCATACTCATCGTATTTCTCCTTGCGGCGGTTGCTCCGGGTTGCATGTTCTCGGAACGTTCAGCGCAAAGGTTGTATGATAAGGCCTCCCGGAAATCCTACGATATGGTCATCATTCCCGGGTTACCGCTGGGCGACAGCCTGCAGTGGGACCGGATCCTGCGGGGCAGGATCTATTGGGCAAAATTCCTGCTGGATAAAGGCATCGCGAAGAACGTCATGTTCTCCGGGGCGGCCGTTCACAGCCCCTATTACGAAGGACTGGTCATGGCCATGTATGCTGAAGCCATCGGGATACCGAAAGAGAAGATCTATACCGAACTATTGGCCGAACACAGTACGGAGAATCTCTATTATTCGTATAAGAAAGCAAAGAAACTCGGTTTCAAGACGATCGCGCTGGCTTCCGACCCCTTTCAATCCAAACAGCTGAAAAGCTTTGCCCACCTGCGGCTGAGCCGTTCGATCGGCATCATTCCGTTTGTGATCGATACCATGAAGACGCTTGAACCCCTGATGAAAGACCCGGTGATCGATCACCAGAAAGCATTCAAGAAAGATTTTGTAGCGCTGGTGGAAAGAGAAAGCCGGTGGAAGAGGATCAAGGGTACCATTGGCTGGAACCGTGATAAAAAGGCCTATCAATAAAAAAGGGCCCTGAATGGGCCCTGGTTAAACGCAAATCCATTATTTTTTCTTAGCCGCTTTTTTGACCGCCGTTTTCTTGACGGCTGCTTTCTTCCTGGCGCCGCCTTTTTTGTCAAAGGCTTTCGGGTCCTGGGCAAGGATCATTTTCTTCACTTCATCCAGTCCGATCACCGCCAGTTCATCCGGGGTATATTTTCCGTTGGCGCCCCCGCCCTGTAATTTCATCATTTTCTTTCCAAACCGGATGAAAGGTCCCCATCGGCCATTCTCCAGAGCGATCTTTTCCTCCGGCCACTGCTGTATGAAACGATTGGCTTCCTTGGCGATCTTTTTCTCGATGAGTTCGTTGCAATCCTGCTGGGTCAGCGTATCAAAATGATAGGCCCGGGGGATATTGATGAAAAGATCATTCCATTTGATGAACGGACCGAAACGGCCTTTTCCCTTCGTGATCGGTTTCTCATCATAGAACCCGATCGGCGCGTCTTCGACCTTCTTGGCTTCAATGATGGCAATGGCCCTGTTCAGGTCCACTTCGGAAGGCTCTTCGCCTTTGGGGATGGAGATGAACTGTTCGCCCCATTTGACATAAGGACCGAACCGTCCTGAATTCACTGTGACCTCAAGGCCTTCATATTCTCCAAGAGTGAGCGGGAGTTTGAATAATTCCACCGCCTCTTCCAGGCTGATGGTCTCAATGCTCTGGTTGGCCTTCAGTTTGGCGAAACGCGGTTTCTCCTCATCTGTGGCCGTGCCTACCTGTACCATCGGGCCGTAGCGGCCCATGCGGGCGATGATGGGCTTGCCTTCGGCGGAAACGCCCAGGTTCCTTTCTCCAACGGCCCTGCCGGCGGTTTCCAGCGTATGCTCAACACCTTCATGGAACGGGGTGTAAAAATCGCCGACCATCTTGCTCCATTTCATTCTTCCTTCAGCGATCTCGTCAAACTCTTTTTCGATCTCCGCGGTGAAGGAATAATCCATCACCTTGTCGAAATGCATGTTCAGGAAATCGGTCACCACGATACCGAGGTCGGTAGGAAATAGCTTTGATTTTTCTGCGCCGGTATTTTCCAGGTCGGTGATCTTCTCGATGCGGTCTGATTTGAGCTTTAAAATACGGAATTCACGTTTCACCGGATCCTTGTCCTTCTTCTCCACATAATTCCGCTTGATGATCGTGGAAATGGTGGGAGCGTAGGTGGATGGCCTTCCGATACCGAGTTCTTCCAGCTTCTTGACCAGGGAGGCTTCCGTGTAACGGGCCGCATGCTTGGTGAAACGTTCTGTGGCCGTCATTTGGATGAATTCCAGCGTTTGTCCGACCCGCAGGTCTGGCAAACGGCTCTCACTGCCTTCTTCATTCTCCTCTTCATCGGTGCTTTCCAGGTATACTTTCAGGAATCCGTCGAATTTGAGCACTTCACCGGTGGCGGTAAGGTCATCCTGATTGGTGCTGATATTGATCCTGGCCGTGGTCTTTTCAAATTCCGCGTCACTCATCTGTGAGGCGATGGTGCGCTTCCAGATCAGTTCATACAACCGGTTCAGGTCGGGATCGCCCACCGAACGCATATTCATATAGGTAGGACGAATGGCCTCATGGGCCTCCTGTGCGCTTTCATTCTTGTTCTTATACCGGCGAACCTGCAGGTATTTATCGCCAAAGCTGGTCCCGATCTCGGCCTTGATGGCATCCATGGCCGTATCGCTCAAACTCACACTGTCCGTACGCATATACGTGATCTTACCGCTTTCATACAGCTTTTGCGCCAGCAACATGGTCTTACTGACCCCGTAGCCCAGTTTGCGGCTCGCTTCCTGTTGGAGAGTGGAGGTGGTGAATGGAGCCGCCGGGGTTCTTTTTCCTGGCCTTACCTGGATGTCCCTGACTGAATATGAGGCGCCTATGCAGGATTGCAGGAATTTTTCTGCATCCTCGGCTGCATTGTATTTTGTGCCTTCCGCTTTGAACTGGACCGCCCGGTCATTGAGATCGGTGGCAGATAAAGACGCTTCGATCTTAAAGCTGCTGACCGGGGTGAACTGGTTGATCTCCCGTTCTTTTTCTACGATCAGTTTGACCGCAACGCTTTGTACCCGGCCTGCGCTCAGTCCGCCCGACATGCCGATCTTTCTCCACAATACGGGGCTCAGTTCAAACCCCACGATACGATCCAGGATCCGCCTGGCCTGTTGGGCGTCCACCAGGTCCATATTTATGGTACGGGGATTTTTTACGGCTTTTTCGATGGCGGGTTTGGTGATCTCATGGAAGACGATCCGCTTGGTCGTCTTCGGATCTAGATCCAGCAATTCGGCAAGATGCCAGCTGATACTTTCCCCTTCCCGGTCCTCATCCGATGCCAGCCAGACCTCGTCACTTTTCTTCGCCAGGCTTTTGAGGTCCCGCACCACTTTTTCCTTTTCCGCGGGAACGATGTATTTGGGCTGAAAATTATTTTTGATATCGATGCCCATATCATTCTTTTCCAGGTCACGGATATGCCCGTAACAACTTCGCACTTCGAAGTCCTTGCCCAGGATGCCCTCAATGGTCTTTGCTTTGGCAGGGGACTCTACGATCAACAGATTTTTGGCCATTCTTGATAGATTACTTTTTGATGAAACGGGCATGGATAAAGGGTTCTGGCAAGTTCAGCACCCTGTTCGCCGGTGGCCGGCTATAGGCATGATCTGTATGAAGGAACCGTCTTCAAACCAGGCACAGTTTCACTGCAATATTAGTTTAAAATTAAAAAATCAAAATTTTTCTTGCCGGAGAGCGGATAAAAAAACCGGTTTCAAAGAAAATCGGTCGCTGCTTTTTTCACGTTTTCATCGCGATAGATTTTCTGGTGGCCCAGCCCTTGCGTGACCAGAAAACGGATATGCGCATGGCGGTCCTCTTTCACTTTTTCAGCATCGGCCCAGGGGGTAACTGTGTCTCCTTCGTCATGGATCCAAAGCACGGAGGAACGGATATGCTTCATGGCTCTTCGGATCGAGAACCACTCCACCGGTTTACCACTTCGCTCCCGGATGATGCGTTCGAATTCCCGGCGAACTTCGGGGTCCTTTAATTTCAGCAGGTTAAAGGCGGCGTCAACCGCAGAACTGGTCTCAGTTGCCGGGGCGATGAAAACAATTCGGCTATCGTTATCGTGTTCCAGTTCTTCCAGGGCCAGGCTTAACGCGATCCCCCCGAAAGAATGGGCCATGAACCCTTGAACAGGTCCGAAATGCTCCACCACCTGCCGGATCATGGCGCTGTATTCTACCGCATGGGTTCTTTTGCCATCACTACGCCCGTGTGCCGGGGCGTCGAAAGCCAGCACTTCATAACCCTTCTGCACCAGGGGCCTGGCATAGGCCTCGAATTTATAGGCCGCCGATCCGAATCCGTGCAGGATCAATACCCGTTTTTTTGCCGGGTGATTCCACCGGTAACCCCGGATGGTCAGTTGTTGTTCCTTTTTCAATTGGGCGGGCATGGTGAACTGGATGAGTTCGGCATGCGGGGGATGACCTTTCCGCCTGGCCTTCAGGTAGGGCGTGCAGAAAAGATCGAAGGCTTTTTCCGCGGCACGTTTCCGGGAGAGGGCCCGGAGCAGTTTAAATTTTGTTTGTATGTAGCCAATTGCTAATCTTTGCGAGAGTTTCATCTTCAACAAAGATAGCCTATGCGGGTTGTATTGATCGGATCGGGAAATGTGGCCACGGTTTTAGGCCGGCTGATCCACAAAGCCGGGCATGAGATCCTGCAGGTGGTCAGCCGGGATGCCCGTCACGCGGCAAGGCTGGCCAATGAATGGTCAGCCTCATACACCGATCTGCAAGGGAAGATCAATGATACGGCCGACCTCTACATCATCGCGGTGAAAGACGAAGCCATTGAAGGACTGAAAAAAAAATTACACCTGGGATCCCGACCCGTGGTGCATACTGCCGGCGCGGTGTCTATCGAAGCGCTAAAAGGGATCTCCGCCAATTACGGTGTTTTATATCCCCTGCAAAGCCTTCGCGCCGAAATGGAGCCGGGTATGCCGATACCCTTGCTGGTAGACGGTAATAGCATTGAGACCATCACCCTGCTCGAAGATTTCGCCCATACGATCAGCAACCGGGTGGCCAGGGCCAATGATGAAGAAAGGTCGAAACTGCATGTGGCAGCCGTAGTGGTCAGTAATTTCACCAACCATTTATATGCACTGGCGGAAGCATACTGCCGGAAAGAAAAGATCGATTTCGATCTGCTGAAACCGCTGATCGGGGAGACAGCGATGCGCCTGGAACAGGCTTCCCCGCAGGATGTTCAGACAGGTCCCGCTGCCAGGAATGATCAACAGACGATCACGAAGCACCTCGAACTACTCGGGGGGCATGAAAAATTAAAGGAACTCTACCGGGTCATGACGGAAAGCATACTCAACAGCGAAGAAAGAAAAAATTGACAACCTCTACCGTAACGGGAAAACGATATCCGTCTGTATTTTATACGGATCGACCGGCTTACCCTTTTTATCCAGGGGATCGGTAACATAGATCTCATACATCACTCCCCGTAAAACATGTTTGGTCTCTTTCATCCATTCCTTTACCGCATCGTAACCCTGGGGGATCAGGTCGTAAGGGCCATAGAAATGCGCCAGTACGATACTGTCGGCCCGGGTCTCTTTGATAAATACCCCTTTGGGCAGTTTCCCGGGCCTTTTGTTGACGGGGATGCCCGCTTCAAAGAAATAGGGCGTTTTCTTATTCTTGAACCAGGCCATGGGAGAGCCGGTCACTTTCAGTTTTTCCTTCTTGAACACTTCGGCCAGTTTGCTACCGTAGATCCGGGCCAGTTTCCCCGCTAATCGTTCGTCATTGGCCGCGCTGTCACGCATGCAGAGAACGATCCGCTTCACCGAAACCGTATCCGTAATGTTGATGATGGGTGGTTTTTTTACTGGGGGAACCGGCTTCTCCGGTTTAGACTTGGGTTTCACCAGGGCGTTGCTGTCGCCTGGCTGGGATCTCTGTTTCTCCTTTCCATTACAGGCGAGCAACAGGCAGATTGATAAGAGGCACCCGGTGACTGAACTATTCATATGAACCAGTTGTTATTGACTTTGAACCATGAAATTACAAATGTTTTTACTTTATCTGAATTTTGCGTTGAATGAAAAAACAGAACACCTCACTATTAATATTTTCCTTAATTGGTAATTTAAAGTAGGTTTGCAACCCGAAATTTGCATTATGTACGAAATAACGTTCAAGTTTGAACAGAAAGGACTGGAGCCCGTCACGCTGCGGGACATCGAACCCGGCGATTCGCTGCTGGAAGTGGCTTTGAAGAACGACATCGAACTGCACCACAATTGCGGCGGTGTCTGCGCCTGCAGCACCTGCCATCTTTATGTTGAAAAAGGAGAGCAATACCTGGAAGAATTATCCGATAAGGAAGAGAATTTTATCGACCGGGCGGTAAACCCCCGTTTAAGTTCGCGGCTGGGTTGCCAGTGCGTCTTGCTGGAAGGAGAGGGCTTGATCGAAGTGACCCTGCCTGACCAGACGCAATTTTTAGGAGAATAGTGGCTGATTTGAAGATGGGATGATTTGTGGATGGGATGATTTGATGCTTTCTTCAAAACAGTTGGATTTTATATAATTTTATCAGTATCGGTCAGTAATCTTCAAATCAGTTCATCTTCAAATCTTCAAATCATATCATCTTCAAATTAGCATTATGAATTTCGAACCCCCCATTCACTGGAACGATTATGAGGACATTGCCATGAAATTATACGAACGTTTTGGTGATGATTTCGGGGAAAGCAAGATCTATCGAATACGATTCACCGACCTGCACAAATGGGTGATGGAGATCCCCAACTTCTCCGGCAAAGCGGAAGAAAGCAATGAGGGACACCTGGAGATGATCCAGAGCACCTGGGTGTATGAATGGCGCGATGGGCAGAAGTAGATGACAAATTAATGGAAAATGGAAAATGCATATTTTTTTCAATTCGGGACTTTATTTAATTTCGAATAGTATGCTGTACAAAGAAAAAATGTTCTTTGTCCTAAAAACATTCTCCATTTTCCATTCTCCATTTAATTTAGACTCATACTCAAAATGAACGTCCTCTCCTTATTTAAGCCCATCACCACCTTTGTCCTTGATGTGGACGGCGTCCTTACCGATGGGTCTGTCTTATTACTCGAGGATGGACAGATGGCCAGGCAGATGAATATCAAGGATGGCTATGCGCTCCAGCTCGCGATCAAAAAAGGTTACCGTATCCTGGTCATCTCCGGAGGCGATTCGCCGGCCGTACGATCCAGGTTGAACCGGCTTGGAGTCATGGATGTTGTTCTTCCGGTGACCGACAAGACGGAGGTTTTGCAAGAATACTTGACCACCCACCGTATCTCCCCGGAACAGGTCTTATTCATGGGTGATGATATGCCCGACCTTTCCGCCATGCAACTGGCCGGATTGCCCGCCTGCCCGGCCGATGCCGTTCCGGAGATCATGCAGATCTCAAAATACATTTCACCGGTTGCCGGTGGCAAAGGCTGCGTTCGTGATGTGATCGAGAAAGTATTGAAATTGAATGGGCACTGGGACCTGGAAGCGGGCATTGCCGCAGATGTTTTCACCCGACCTGGGGTTTTTCCCAAAAAAAAAAAAAAAGGGGGAGGGGCCCCCCCTGTTTCCCGACGCCCAAAAAAGAAGGGCGCACCAGAAGAAAAAAAAAAACCGAAAAAAACCCAAAAAATTGAAATGGCTTTAAAACAAAACGTTGTCTTCCGCTTTACCGGACCGGATATCCGGATACATTACTTATTTTCGCTTCCGAATCCCTTTCATGAGACTATTCACCGCATTCTTACAACTGGTTCGCCTGCCCAACCTGCTCTTTATTGCCCTTACCCAGGGACTTTTTTATTACTGCATCGTATTACGGATCAAGACCGAGGAGATCGGATCCCATTTTTCCGACCTGTCCTTTTACCTGCTCATCATCGCATCGGTACTGATCGCCGCCGCCGGGTACATCATCAATGATTATTTCGACATCAATATCGACCAGGTGAATAAACCTGCCCGCCAGGTGGTGGATAAGGTCATCCGGAGGCGGTGGGCCATGTTCTGGCATATCTTTTTCTGCCGCAGGGATCGCCATATGTGTGTATATCGATCTCAGTTCACCGGGCTATTGGCTGGCCATGTCCAACCTGGCCTGTGTAGTCCTGCTTTTCGGTTATTCGGTCTCGCTTAAAAAGAAACTGCTCCTGGGCAATATCCTGATCTCCGCGCTTACCGCCTGGGTGATCATCGTGATCTATTTGTGCTACCTGAACAGCTTTTACACTTCCGGTGCCGAGATCGATCCCAATATCAATGTCCGGTTCACCCGGCTAGCCCTGCTCTATGCCGGTTTCGCCTTCATCATTTCGATCATCCGCGAGGTCATCAAGGATATGGAAGACCGGGAAGGGGATGAACGATATGGTTGCCGGACCATACCCATCGTGTGGGGCATTCCCGCCACCAAGGTCTTTGTGGGAGTCTGGATCGTGGTGTTGGTAAGCATCCTGGCCATCCTGCAGTTCTATGTGCTCCAGTTCGGCTGGTGGCTGAGCGCGCTCTATTGTTTCATCATGATCATCGCTCCCTTGCTTTGGGTCTTAAAGCAATTATCCAGGGCCGGGAATGCCGCGGATTACCACCGGATGAGCATTGTCATCAAGGCCGTCATGCTCACCGGTATCCTGTCGATGTTATTCTTTAAATTCTACTGATCCATCTCATGCGCAAGATCATCCTGGCTTCCCAATCACCCCGCCGTAAACAATTGCTCGAATGGGCCGAAGTCCCTTTTGAAGTGGTGGTGAGGCATACGGATGAATCATACCCGGAAACGCTGGCTGTTGAGGACATTGCGGTGCACATCGCCCGGAACAAGGCTCTGGCGGTCAAAGCCCATATTAAAGCGGCAGACAACCTGCATTGGCATGACCATCCCATATTGGCCGCCGATACGATCGTTGTTTTGAACGGAGCCGTGATCGGGAAGCCGGCAGACCGCAACGATGCATTGGATATCCTGAGCCGGTTATCCGGACAGGAACACCGCGTGATCACCGGTGTGGTGATCCTGGAGCAGGAGAATGAAATCGCATTCTCCGACACCACAACAGTACGGTTCCATGAGTTGACGAACGAACAGATCGAATTCTATGTCGATAAATACAAGCCTTATGACAAGGCAGGCGCCTATGCCATCCAGGAATGGATCGGGGTCATCGGCATCAAACAGGTCAACGGCGATTTTTATAACGTGATGGGCTTACCCGTGAGCAGGGTGGTGCAGGCCCTGAAACAACACTGACCGGGAAGAAAAAAACACCCGGCTTGCGTTCCTTTCACTTTCCCAGGCTCCTGATTGTGTTTTTATTTTACGTTCATGAGCACCCTTATGAACGAACGTTTATTACAATACATCTGGCAGTTCCAGCATTTCAGGTCCGTTTCCCTGTTAACCTGGGAGAACGAACCCCTTTTCATCATTCAACCCGGAATACCCAACAGCAACCAGGGCCCCGATTTCCTCCTGGCCCGGATCCGTGTTGGGGATACTACCTGGGCAGGCAGTATTGAATTGCACATCCGTTCTTCCGAATGGAAGCATCACGGGCATTCGGATGACCCGCATTACCAGAATGTCATCCTGCATGTGGTCTGGCAGCAGGATATGGAACTGGAACTGCCCTTTCCCACATTGGTACTGGAAGATAAAGTGCCCAAGCTGCTGTTGAAGAAATACCAGGACCTGATGAACAGCGGGGGATTCATCCCCTGTGAAAAACATATCGGGGGGATCGATCCCGTAAGTGTATTGGCCTGGAAGGAGAGGCTGCTGATCGAAAGGCTGGAAAAAAGATCGGAGCAGGTATTCCGGTACCTGGAAAAGAATCATCAGCACTGGGAAGAGACCTGCTGGTGGCTCATGGCGGGAAATTTCGGGATCACCGTGAACCGTTCGGCCTTTGAATCGATCGCCCGTTCTATCCCGTTGAACATCGTGGCCAGGCACCGGAACCAGATCCACCAGCTGGAAGCTCTGTTGTTCGGACAAGCCGGCCTTCTGGAGAATCATTTCTCAGAAGACTATCCGAGGATGCTGCAAAAGGAATATCGATTCCTGAAAACCAAGTACCGGTTGAAGCCAGTCCATGAACCGGTTTATTTTCTCCGGATGAGACCGTCCAACTTTCCCACGGTGCGATTAGCGCAACTGGCCATGCTGATCCATGAGGGGCAGCATTTGTTCACCCGCTTCAGGGAATCGGTCTCCCTGGCCGAACTCCGTCAACTCCTGGACCATACCGCGAATGATTACTGGCATTATCATTATGTCTTTGATGAACCAACCGCATTCAAACCCAAACAGATCGGGAAACAGATGACCGAGAACCTGCTGATCAATACCGTCATTCCCCTGGTCTTTGCCTATGGCCATTACCAGGATGATATTTTACTGAAAGAACGGGCGGTCGATTGGCTCACCGGGATCAACCCGGAGCAGAATGCCCTCATCAGGCGTTTTGTAAACCTGGGAATACCGGTCTTGCACGCATTTGATTCGCAGGCACTCCTGCAAATGAAGAAAGCATACTGCGATGAAAAACGTTGTCTTGAATGCCCGGTAGGGGATCGGCTCCTGAATCGGAAAGTTGTATAAAGTCCTCACGATCCCCAATCATAAGTGATCAGGGTTTGCAGATCGGGATGCAGGCTTTTGGCCACCGGGCAATGATCACCGGTCCTTTGGAGGATGATCCTGTCCTTCTCGTCTGCTTTCGCGCTTGCGGGAATACTCAGACTCACTTCGATCTTTCCGATCCTCCGCGGATCGCTCAGCATATGCTTCGTGACAGCGATCCGGGTTCCGCCCAGGTCGATCCCCATATCACCGGCCTTGAGGGCCATGGAGGTGACCACGCAGGTGGCCAGGGCCACACAGACCGTATCGGTAGGACTAAAGCGTTCTCCCTTACCCCGGTTATCGGTAGGGGCATCAGTCTCAATGACCGTTCCGCTTTGAAGATGGGTGCATTCGCAACGATAATGGCCCTGGTAGATGATGGAGGCTGTCATGTTTTATATTTTATGTGATGAAAGGATTGCCGGACAGGTGCAGCAGTTCAGTCACGAAATGCATCTTGTTTACCGGCGGCATCTTATTTTTGCATAAATTTACGCAAGTAAACCGTTTACATGAAGCAATTCTTACTGATCCTGTTGGCCTCGTTTTTTTTCGGAACGGCATCCGCCCAGGATACCCGTAAAACGACCAACAGCCGAAAGGAGCAGAAACGCCAGCGCATCGCCACCATGATGCGGATGGAAGAGGAGGGGGTCATCGTCTATAAAAAGCATTTTGCCGTAGGCCCGAAGCTCACCACAGACGGGTACGGCCTGTTCGTGGAAAAAGGGATGTCTCGGTCGGTTAAGCGGGCCATGCTGTATCAACTGGAGATCAGCGAGCGCAAACACCAGAAAGAGGAGAAGCAAGCCAATCCCAGCGGGCAGTCGGCTCCGCTGATCTATGGAAAGGTCAATTATTTCTACCCGGTCAAGCTGGGCGTTCAATTGCAATTCCTGCTCGGCAACAAGAGCAATAAGAACGGGGTGAGTATCACGGCCAATGTGGGCGGCGGTTTGATCGCGGGCCTGCTGCGCCCTTATGAAGTAGAAGTGGATAAGAACGGGGAACAGGTATTCGTGCGCTATGATTCGCCCGACAGCCTCTTGTTCGCCAGCGGGCCTTACTACGGCGGCCCCACATTCGGACGGGGCTGGAACCATTTGAAAGTGACCCCGGGCATCTACCTAAAGCCTGCCTTACGGTTCGATTATGGCCGTTTCAACGAGACCATCACGGCCCTGGAAGTAGGGCTCACCGGCGAGTTCTATGCCAAAAAGATACACCAGATGCTATATAACAAGCAACGCCAGTTCTTCTTTGGCGCCTATGTTTCCCTGGTCTTCGGAAGAAGGAAATGAATTAATGATGTGACGATTTGAAGATTAGTTGATTGGATGATTTTTTCAGTTCGAAGAACTCCGTATTTTTTGCATCTTCACATCTTCACATCTTCACATCAGCACATCGTCAAATCGTCAAATCAACCTCTTATCTTTGCAACCATAAAACAGGCATCCATTCATGATCGAATTACCCGTTACAGAAGGAGTGGTTGAACAAAGGCCCAAAAAGCCCGATTGGCTTAGGGTGAAACTTCCCATCGGCGAAGAATACCGCCATGTGCGCAGGCTGGTGGATACCCATAAACTGCATACCATCTGCGAAAGCGGCAATTGTCCCAATATGGGCGAATGCTGGGGAGAAGGAACCGCCACATTCATGATCCTGGGCAATATCTGCACCCGCAGCTGCGGTTTTTGCAATGTGGCCACGGGCCGGCCGCTGGAACCGGATTGGGACGAGCCGCAACGTGTGGCCGAAGCCATCAACCTCATGAAAGTGAAACATGCCGTCATCACGTCCGTAGACCGGGATGAACTGAAGGACGGCGGAAGCATCATCTGGCAGAATACCATCCGCGCAGTGAAATCACTGAACCCGGAGACGACACTCGAGACCCTCATTCCCGATTTCAAAGGCAATACCGAAAATATTCAACGCATCATCGAAGCGGCCCCCGAAGTGGTGAGTCACAATATCGAAACAACTGAACGACTCACCCGGCAGGTGCGCATCCAGGCCAAATACCGCCAAAGTCTGAATACCCTGGAGATACTCAAGCAAGGTGGTATGCGAACCAAGAGCGGCATCATGCTGGGACTGGGAGAGCAAAAGGAAGAGGTGATCCAGACCCTGCATGACCTGAAAGCCAGCCAGGTGGACGTGGTCACCATCGGCCAGTATCTTCAGCCAACAAAAAAGCATTTGCCCGTTGCTCGTTTCGTACATCCCGACGAGTTCGCCGAATTCAGGCAGATCGGGTATGAACTGGGATTCGATTACGTGGAAAGCGGCCCGCTGGTACGTTCATCCTATCATTCCGAGAAACACGTGATCCCGGGTTATGGCAAGAACAAATGGATGGAAGAGCAGGGCAATAAGGGAAGAGGAGGTTAGACAAAATTTAAGATTTTAGATTTTAGATTGAAGATTTTCAGGCCCCTTTTATTATTCTGCATTCAATGCTTAATTCCTAATTCCTTGTTCTGCATTCAAATCAACTATTTCCTCATTTTCCTGCTGTTGCCACCGGCCCTTTGCGCCCAGGTGAACTGGATCAATGTGGATTCCTTTTACTCCCCGTTGCCTTCCACTGTACAGGTCTTTAAAACAACTGACCTGCTGGATGGCAAACCCAATATCGCTTATTATACCAAGTCCCTGTTAAAGGACCGTAAACTGGATTTCACCACGGATACCAGTTCCGGCAGGCGATTGACACCCGCCCAATTCTACCAGAAGAACGGGCAGCCGCTGATCGTGGTGAACGCTTCTTTTTTCAATTTCGACAAACATCAGAACCTAAACATCGTGATCCGTAACGGTCAATTACTCGCTTACAATATTCATTCCCTGCCCATGCGGGGTAAAGACACATTGAAATACCGGCATCCCCTGGGAAGCGCCATCGGTATTGACAAAAGACGAAGGGCTGACATTGTCTGGACGCTCACCGATTCGGCGATGAAATACGCTTATGCCAGCCAGTACCCCGCGGTAAAACTCCTGATCGATTCCCTGAAGCGTCCCTCCAAGGCATACCTGGCTGATCAATTTGTTCCGGCAAGGGATAGTGTTTTAAGCGAGTCCAAACTGGTCAAATGGAAAATGCGGACGGCTGTTGGAGGTGGACCGGTATTGGTACAAGCGGGTAAGGTGATGATCACCAATGAGCAGGAAGCCAAATTCGCGGGAAAGGCATTACAAGACAAGCATCCCCGAACCCTTATGGGCTATACGGCCGATGGCCATCTCATCATCATGGCCATTCAGGGCCGATTCCCGGGCATCGCCGAAGGAGCCACCCTGGAACAATGTGCGAGGCTGATGATCGGGGTGGGCTGCGTGGAAGCCATCAACCTGGATGGCGGCGGTAGCAGCTGCCTGCTGGTCAATGGAAAGGAAACGATCAAGCCCAGTGATAAGGAAGGGGAGAGGGCGGTGCCGGCGGTGTTTTTGATAAATGAGAAATAATGGCGTGGCTTATTCTATAACGTACTGTCAGTCTGAGCTTGTCGAAGACAGGCTGTACTGAGTTTACCGAAGTGTTGTCGAAGCCCATGCTCAATAGGAGGCATTACGTTTGTCGCACTTGAGTGTGACAATAATTTTTTCGATACTACAAGTCACTATAATTATCATTAATAACTGTCCTGTCAGTCTGAGCTTGTCGAAGACAGGCTGTACTGAGTTTACCGAAGTGTTGTCGAAGCCCATGCTCAATAGGAGGCATTACGTTTGTCGCACTGAGCTTGTCGAAGTGCGACAAGCTCAGTGTGACAAGTAAAATAATTTTCCAAGAACATTCAATCCATATCCCACACCAGCGCGCTCGCTCCCAGGATCGCCGCATCGGCTTCCTTCAGCTCGCTGAATAATAGTTTCACCTTGTTCTTGAAAATGGGCAACAGGTTCTCTTCCATATGTTTGCGGGTGGGGTTCAGCAAGAGGTTCCCGGCTTTTGTGAGTCCGCCAAAGAGCACAATGGCCTCCGGGGAAGAGAACATGATGAAGTTGCTGAGTGATTCACCGAGGATCTGCCCGGTGAATTCGAAGATGCGGTTGGCGATCGTATCCCCTTGCATGGCGCATTCATAGACCGTTTCACTCGTCAGTTCGTTGATGCTATAATTTCGCAGCAGGCTTTCCGTCTCGGGGTATTCGGTGAGGTATTCGATCGCGGTCTCCCGTACACCGGTAGCCGAAGCATAGGCTTCCAGGCTGCCCTTCATGCCCGTGCCCTTATGGAGTCGTCCGCCCGGACGGATCACGGTATGACCCAGTTCACCGGCAAATCCGTCATGACCCAGGAGTATCTTCCCGTCGATCATGATCCCGCTGCCTACGCCCGTGCCCAGGGTGATGGTGATGAAATGCTTGATGCCCTTGGCGCAGCCATACATGTATTCGCCCATAGCGGCGGCATTGGCGTCGTTGGTGAGGCGGGTCTGCAGTTTGAATTTCTTGTGCATCAGATCCGCAATGGGAATGATGCCCTTCCATTTCAGGTTGGGGGCGTATTCGATGGTGCCCGAATAAAAATTCCCGTTGGGTGCGCCCATACCGATACCGGCGAACCGGGTCTTGCCACCGGCTTTTTTCATCATCGGGGTCAGTTTCTTATACAGGTCGTCAATGAAATCATCCACATTCTCATGGGTATTGGTGGGTATGCGGTCCTGCTGCAAGATCTCACCCTGCCGGTTCACAATGCCGAACTTGGTGGTGGTACCGCCAACATCAATGCCGATCGCGAGTTCTTTAGGTAAAGCCATTTTTAGGAACTAAGGTTTATAATTAATGGAAAGTGGAAAGTGAAAAAAGGAAAATGGAGAATGTTTTCAATTTGAAACTTATTTTTTCATTCGAACAGAATACTCTTTCAAGAGTACATTGTTCTTCAACCTAAAAAAATTATCCATTTTCCATTCTCCATTCTCCATTTATTTTAATGTCCTCCTCCAGCACTCTCCGCGTCATAATCGATCCCTTGTTTACGCAGGATCCCTTTTACTGCAAAGGCGAAGAAGGCCAGGTAGGCAAAGCAGGCCACCGGTATCCAGTACGACTGGTGAATACCCACCACATCGGCTAATTTGCCCTGAATAGGAGGTATGATACCGCCGCCCAGGATCATCATGATCAGGAAGGCAGATCCTTCGGTAGTGTATTTGCCGAGTCCGGCAATGGACAGGTTGAAAATGCAGGGCCACATGATGGAACAGAACAACCCGCCGCTGAGGAATGCATAGATCGCTACCTGCCCTGTGGTGAGTGTTCCTACGGCCATGGCTACCATGGCGAGCAGACTGAAGATCAGCAAGGTCCTGGCCGGTTTGTTGTTACTGGCGTAGAACGCACCGATCTGCACCAATACACAGACGATATAATAATACAGGGGCTTCATATCATACTGGGCGATGGAATTCACACCAATGATCACGCCAAAGGCGACCAGGGGAACCACGAATTGCAGGATGTTCTTTTGCATTTCTGTCAGTTTAAAGGCCGTGATGGCGCCGGCCCATCGGCCGATCATCAGGCTTCCCCAGTACATGGAAATATAAGGCGCTGCCTCGGATGACTGGATGCCGCCGAATTCAGGTTGTCTTAATAATTCACTCAGGTTACTGCCAATGGCCACTTCCACACCCACATAGACGAAGATGGCGAGCATGCCCAGGACCAATTGAGGATATTGCATGGCGCCCCAGCCCTTGCTGTTCTTAGTGGCACTCAGGTTGGCGGCTAGTAAGCCGATCACTACAACGGCCAATGCGCCCAACAACCAATTGAGCCGGTAAGATTCCATGGCATGTCTCTCCACATCGGTGGCGTTGGTCAGGTCTGTCTTATAACTGCTGAAAACCGGAACGAACATCACGATGAGCAGTCCGGTCATGATCAGCAGGGTATATAATGCCTTGGTGGCGCTTTCTACTTTTTCCAGCGAAATGCCCGCGGGTACTTTCTTTGAGAAATAAAACAGGGCGGCCGCGGCGATGAACAGGGCTCCAACGCAACTGTATAAGATCACCACCTTACTCAGGCTCAGCGCGGCGATCTTTTCATCGGTAATGGCGGCCGTTGTTGCAAACAAGGCGAAGGCCACCATGATGGGTCCAATAGTGGTTCCGAAGGAATTGATACCGCCACCCAGGTTCACCCGGCTGGTACCTGTAGCGGGATCACCCAATGAAATGGCAAAGGGTTGAGCGGCCGTTTGCTGTAGGGAGAATCCAAGTGCCACTATGAACAAACCGACCAGCATGCCGGCAAAAGTATTTGCATTGACCGCGATGATCATGGCCGCAGCGCCCAGGGCGGAGAAGAGCAGGCCGTAAACGATACTGCGTTTGTAGCCCCATTTTCCCACCAGGTCTTTACCACCGAATGCACCATAGGCGAAGAGGAGCAGAGCGCCGATATAATAGGCTGTATAAAAAGCGAAGTCGATCAACTGACTCTGGAACTGGTCCAGGCTGAAATAATGTTTACAGAAAGGAATGAATACACTGTTGCCTGCAGCAATGAATCCCCAGAAGAAGAAAACGGTGACCAGGGTTCCCAGTGCGCCATAGTTGGTAGGAATTGTGGCAGTCAATTTGGATTCGTCGATGAGGTCTTTTTGTTCGGTAGGCATGTCGGTTGGTTTTACCGTTGAAAATAGAATAAAATGCTGACCCGAAAAAATTTGAACACAAATTGGCTGGCATTGAAATGAGTGGTAAATTGACCTTGTAATCGAACAGAATGGAAATACTTCATGTCAGTGCGGAATGTTACCCGGTCGCCAAAGTGGGCGGACTGGCGGATGTGGTGGGTTCTTTGCCCAAATACCAGCAGGACCTGGGCCATATCGCCAAAGTGGTGATGCCCATGCACCGAATGAAATTCCTGTATGAGAACGAATGGGTGGTGGACCATAAGGGCAATATCAACATGGGCTCCCGCAACCTTGATTACACCATCATCAAGGAGAAGGAGAATAAACTCGGTTACGACCTCTATTGTGTGGACATCTTCGGACTTACGGACCGCGAAAAGGTCTATGGATATGATGATGATACGGAACGTTTCACCGCCTTCCAGATCGCCGTGGTGGACTGGCTCAGCAAATGGGAGCACCGGCCAGGCGTTGTGCATGTGCATGACCATCATGCCGCACTGATCCCGTTCATGATGCAGCATTGCTTTGATTACCGCCATCTCGCCGAAGTGCCCACAGTGATCACCATCCATAACGGTCAATACCAGGGCTGGATGAGCTGGGATAAAAGTGATTATCTCCCTTCCTGGGACAGCTGGCAGTGGGGTAAGCTCGACTGGGACAATATGATCAATCCGCTGGCCTGTGGCGTCAAATGCGCCCACCGGGTCACTACGGTCAGTCCGAGTTATATGGAAGAACTCATGTCCGATGCCAACGGACTGGAGCAACTCTTCGTCATGGAAAGGGGCAAATGCACCGGTATCCTGAACGGCATCGATGTGGCGGTCTGGGATCCTCAAAAAGACACCTATATACTCGACAATTACTCCGTGGATGACCTGGAATCGGGAAAGCTGCTCAACAAAGAAAAGTTATGCCGGGATTTCAACCTGGACAAGGAAAAGCCTTTGTTCATTTATATCGGCAGGCTGGTGGGGGAGAAGGCGGCCGACCTGCTACCCCGATCGATCCAGGACGCCCTTTTTCATTTGAACAGCCGGATGAATTTTTTAATTTTAGGCAGTGGTGACCCGGATGTGGAGTGGCAACTGGAAGCCCTCAAGGGGCCATTCACCGGTTATTATAATTCTCAGATCGGGTATAACGAGAAACTGGCCCACCAGATGTATGCCGGCGCCGATTTCATCCTGATGCCCAGCCGCGTTGAACCCTGCGGACTCAACCAGATGTATGCCATGCGGTATGGAACGGTTCCGGTTGTACGCAGTATCGGCGGACTGAAAGACACGGTGGTGGATATTGGAGATGCCGGAGGATACGGCATCCGTTTCAACAACGCCAGCGTCTGGGATATCACCTATTCCATACACCGGGCCGTTGAACTCTATGACGACAAGGAAAGATTACAGGCCATCCGGGAGCAGATCATGCGGATCGACAACAGCTGGGAACTGAGTGCGGAGCGTTACATCAACTTATACCAAACCATACGATAAACTTCAATCCATATATGTTCAGTAAATCAGTAGTGGCCGTGATCCTGGGAGGCGGTGCAGGAAGCCGGTTATACCCGTTGACCTCCACCCGCAGCAAACCGGCCGTTCCCATCGCGGGTAAATACAGGCTGGTGGACATCCCCATCTCCAACTGCATCAATTCCAACATCAACCGGATGTTCGTGCTCACCCAATACAACTCGGCCTCGCTTAACAAGCACATCAAGAACACCTACCAGTTCAGTGCCTTCAGCAGCGGCTTCGTGGATATCCTGGCGGCGGAACAGACGCCCGAAAGCATGGGCTGGTTCCAGGGTACGGCGGATGCGGTCAGACAGTCGCTGAAGCATATCGGCAATAACGATTTCGAATACGTGCTCATCCTCAGCGGTGACCAGCTCTATCAAATGGATTTCCGGGAGATGCTGGCCAATCACGTGGCCAAGAACGCCGAGATCTCCATCGCCACCATCCCGGTAGGCGACCGGGAAGCGCCCGAGTTCGGCATACTCAAGGCCAATGAGGAGCATTATATCACCTCCTTTATCGAAAAGCCCGCCAAGGAACTGCTTCCGGCCTGGGAAAGCGATACCGGTGAGGAAATGAAGGTACAGGGACGGAAATACCTGGCTTCCATGGGCATCTATATCTTCAACCGGAAGCTCTTATTCGACCAGTTGCTGGTGGATAAGAAGGACGCTACCGATTTCGGCAAGGAGATCATCCCTTCCTCTATTGATCATCACAAAGTGGTGAGCTATCAATACGACGGTTACTGGACGGATATCGGGAACATCTATTCGTTTTACGAGGCCAACCTGGCCCTGACGATGGAGATCCCGCCCTTCAACCTGTTTGACAATGCCAAGATCATTTACAGCCGCTCCCGTATGCTTCCCCCGATGAAGATCACCGGAACCCATGTGGAAAGCAGTATACTGGCCGAAGGGTCCATCATCCGGGCCTCCAAGATCATCAACAGCGTGATCGGTATCCGTACCCGCATCGGAGAGGGTACCGAGGTCATCAGTTCCTATATCATGGGCAGTGATTATTACGAGACCATCCCCGAAATGGCGCATTCCCTCGCCCGGGGGATCCCCAAGATCGGGATCGGAGAACGTTGTTATATCAAGAACGTGATCGCGGACAAGGATTGCCGGATCGGGAATGATGTCTCTATCACGGGCGGAACTCACCTGCCCGACAGCGACCATTCGCTCTACGCAGTAAAAGACGGGATCGTGGTGATCAAGAAAGGGGCGGTGATACCGGATGGGTTTGTGTTGTAGGTTAGGAAGGTTTAAGTCGTTTAAAAAAGGTTTAAGTCGTTTAAGACGTTTAAATGGTTCCGGCTGTA
This sequence comes from Chitinophagaceae bacterium, assembly GCA_016721725.1. GTDB lineage: Bacteria > Bacteroidota > Bacteroidia > Chitinophagales > Chitinophagaceae > Ferruginibacter. The sequence continues at coordinate 142,692 of JADKHN010000006.1, forward strand.
TACAAATGATTATAACCCCTTAACAACTCGAAGGCCTTAAACATCTTAAACGTCTTCAACGTCTTCAACGACTTGAACGTCTTAAACGACTTCAACGCCTTAAACGTCTTAAACGTCTTCAACGTCTTCAACGACTTGAACGTCTTAAACGACTTCAACGCCTTAAACGTCTTAAACGACTTCAACGTCTTTAACGACTCAAACGTCTTCAACGTCCTACAGCATGATCGACCACATCAGTTGTTGCTTCCATTTATTGGACTCCTCATCATCTCCGCGGCCCCAATCCTGGGTACGTTCTTTCACGAGGGATAACATGGCCGAAAGGCTGCTGAATTTCTTAGATTCCACCGGTTTGATCTCATTCACGGGAACATTGTTCACCTGCACCTTCGTGGCGATCCAGGAAGAGTACATGCGGGGTATCGTCAGGCCGAGGATCATGCCCGGCAACCCGTTGATGGAACAGGGCCCGCCCGGGATCAGGATCTCATCGGTATAAAAAGCGAATACATAAACGCTGTCGCTGATCTTCCCCACCGCCTTGCGGCAGTTGAATCCGGCAATGACCCGGTTCTCATGTTCGATCTTCCATTGGATGGCGGGTATGCTGTCCCTGGTATAGAAACTGATCCCGAAAATGTTCTTCTGCATCAGGAAACTGTTCTGGCCATGATCGAAATACCAGATATTGTCTTCATCATTCCGGCGCAGGTATTCGGGCACCTTGGTACCCGCATCCCAGTGATCGAATTTGAAGATGCTTTGATTGCCGTTGAAGATGTACTTATAGATACCGGTCTTGAAAGTGGACATCTGGTCTTTCAACTGTTCATCCCAGCTATTATTGCCCATCGTTTTCTTGACATTGGTCTTCACCTCATATTCGATAAGGGCCTTGTCGATGAATTGCTGGGCGCCGGCCAAGCCTGCCAGGCAGAAAATAAAGGCCAGCGTTATGCAGATCGGTTTACAGTTCAATGGTATTTTCATGTTCATTTATTTTGAGGCAGTGCCTTTGTTCTTGAAATTCCAGGTGAAACCGACCATCCAGTAGCGTTTCAGCCGGTCGTTACGGACCTCGTTATAGGTATTGCTGTCGAAATTGCGGCTGATACCCACATTCTGATTCAGGATGTCACGTACAGAGAGGTAGGCCGTGAATTCGTCCTTCTTAAAGGTCTTTTCCATCCGGGCGTTCCACTGCGCAAGATCCAGTCCGCTGGCCTGGTTCTGCGTTCTCTGCTGGGCCATATAGTTGAAATTAGAATTGACCGACCAGGTCTTGGTGATATAGACCGTGGCATTGGCCTCCAGGTTGTAAGTGAAATAATGCAACGATGTATTTCCCTGGGTATTGGTATTGCTGTTATAGCCCACGTCATTACTCAGGTAGAAGTCGTATTTCTTCTCCTTGGATTTATTCAATCCCAGCCGCAGGGCATACCCGAGGGTCCGGGAATAATTCTTCAGGCTGTTGTAAAACCCGGTGGACTGACGGTAGCTGAAATTGGCGCCGATATCCAGTCGCGTATCGATCTTCTTCATTTTAAAGCCGGTGCCTCCCCAGAAACTGCTGGAGAAATTGCCGTTGGTATTGATGGGCTGGGAGACCGTCTTGCCCGAATCCAGGTTCACCACGCGGTTATTGGTGATGGCGTTCTGGGTGAACCGGAAATTGAGCGATTGATACATGAACATGTCCTTCAGGAAATTGTAACTGTTGTGCGAGAGGCTGAAACTGTTGCTGAAGGAGGGTTTGAGATCGGGGTTGCCGATGTACTGGTTGTAATAATCGCTGTTGTCGCGCAGGGGCTGCAATTGGCTGATCGAGGGCTGGGAGGTATTCCCGTTATAATTGAATCGCAGGTTATGCTGCTGCTTATACGTGTAATTTATGCTGGCCGCGGGGAAGAAATTGGTATAGTTGCGGATATAATCCTTGTTCAGCGTATTATCCTGCAGGTCGAAATGCGTGAAGCCGAAGCCCGAGCCGAAACTGAATTTCAGTTTCTTGTCGGCATAGCTGATGCGCAGGGAGGGTTTGTTCACCCAGATGGCCTGTTTGAAATCATTCGTGAGCGAATCCACCGCGACATCGTATTTCTGCGTGAGCGGGGAATAGGTATGGGTCACCTGGTCGTTCTTGCCGTAATTATACATCAGCTCATAAGCGAGTTCCATACTATATTTCTTGCTGAGCGGTTCGGTATAGACCAGGCGGGTGGTGAGTTGCCGGGTGGTCTTGTCAAAATCCTTTTGCTGGTCGATGTTTTGTACCGAGGACAGGATCCCGTTGAAATAGGATTCATTGTTCGAACGCAGGAAATTCCGGCCATCGGTGCTCAGCTGGTTCCAGTCGGTCGCGATCGAGAGGGTACGCCTTGCCTTCTTGAACTTGTGCCGGTAGAGCAGGTTGGCGAGATAGGAGACCTTGTCTGAATTGATCGACAGGTCGTTACTGCGTTTATTCTTCAGGGTACCCGTATTGCCCGTACCCGTCGTATTGGTGAGTTCATCGCTCTCGGTATGGTACACATTGGCCTTGAGGGTCAGCTTCAGGCTGTTATTGGAATCCAGTTTCACTTCATAGGAAGCGCTGGTCTTCACGTTATAACGGTTGACATAGGAGTTCTTGCTCCCGTCGGTATTGATCAGGGAATCGCCGTACTGCGCGCTGGAGAAGCTTTGCTGCCGGTTGGAATAGATCTGGCTGTTGTAGCGGGGCGTCAGGTTGAGCGTATGCTTGTCCTTCCACTTGTTGCTGTATTGTACGCCGGCATTGATATTGCGGATGAAGCCGTTCTCGGTGCTCACATAGGGCTCTTCATCGCTGCTGCCGCCGGTCCAGTTGAAATTCATTTCACCGTCATCTCCCAGGTTCATGCTGTAATTATCGCTTTCCAGTCCGTACTTGTTATTGTCTTCCCAGTTCAGTCCGTCCTGGCCGGTATTGCCGGTAAGCAGGAAACCGGTGAGCTTTCTTTTACCCCGGAACGAACTCAGGAGGATATTGCTGTTGTACCGGTCATCGATCCCTTTGAGCAATCCGCCCGCAATGTCCACTTTGCCGAAATAACCGTGTTTCTTATCTTCCTTGAGTTTCAGGTTGATGGTCTTCTGCGTTTTACCGTCGTCGATACCCGTGAATTCGGCCTGTTCGCTTTTCTTGTCGAAGACCTGCACTTCCTTCACCGCATCCGCCCGGAGATTCTTGACCGCCATACCGGGGTCATCCCCGAAGAATTCCTCCCCGTCCACCAATACCTTGGTCACCTGTTCGCCCATGGCGGTGATCTTGCCCGTGCGGTCCACCTGGATGCCCGGCAGCTTTTTCAGCAGTTCCTCCACATTGGCATTGGGCCCCACTTTAAAGCTGTCGGCCGTATAGATGGTAGTATCGCCTTTGACGCGGATGGGATTCCCGCTCTTGACGATCACTTCCTGCAGGAGTTTGCTCTTGGAGGTCACGGCTACGTCCGGGATCTGTTGGTCTGGGCCTTTTATTTCGATATCATCGAGGTAATCGGCATAAAAGGGGTGGGTGGTCATCAGGATGTAATGGCCTTCCTTCACGTTCGTGAAACGGTAATTCCCATTGGCATCGGTCCGCGTGAACCGGTAAAGAACAGAATCCCTGGGGGTGAGCAAGGCCACGACGGCATTGCGGATGTTCTTTTTCTGGCTGGTATCTGAAATGACGCCGGAAACGGAGGTGGTTTGGGAAAAGACTTGAAAGGACATTACTGTAAAGAACAGGAATAACGGGAGTTTTCTGTACATACAGTCAGGTTGGTGGATTAGTTAATGGCTATACTTTAATGCGAAAAGAAAAAGGCCTTGGCGGGCACTGATTCAAATCAAGGAACGAAACTCCGGTTTATTTAAGTAACTTAATACTCATGCATTCTTAAATTTGCGTTAAAACCTAATGTTTAGTTTGCAGACAAACATTTGGTTGAAGAATCAGATGCCAACGGTGAATGAATCCATCATAGCATAAGCTCTTTGTGTCCTTCGTATCAACCTTCGTCTCCTTTGTGGTTAAATTTTTTACCACAAAGGACACAAAGGGTTTTCTCAAAGGGCACAAAGTGAATAAACCATAAGACATGCCTTCAAAAAAAATAAAGAAACAAAAAAAACGCTACGAAGACATCCATTTCATCGACAGCAAGAAGCCGGTCTGGAATTATTCGCTCTTCACCGATGAGGATATCACCAATTTCCGCAACGGCACCCTGTATAACGCCTATGAGAAATTCGGCAGCCACGCCCTGACCGTCCTGGAGACCGATGGCTTTTACTTCTCCGTCTGGGCCCCCAATGCCACCGCCGTATCCGTGGTCGGCGATTTCAATGGCTGGAAGAAGAAACTGCACCCCCTTTTTGTCCGGCTCGATGAATCGGGCATCTGGGAGGGTTTCATCCCGCATTTCAAAAAAGGGGACTCGTACAAATACCATATCAAGGGATTCAAGGGCATTGAACTGGACAAGGGCGATCCCTATGCCAATTACTGGGAACTCCGGCCCGGTACGGCATCCGTAGCCTGGCAATCGCAACACCCCTGGGCCGACAAGGACTGGATGCGCAAGCGGAAGAAACACAATGCCCTCAACGCCCCCTGGAGCGTGTATGAAGTGCACCTCGGCAGTTGGATGCGGCCCGTACCCACCGATGAGGAGAGTTTCAACAGCTATACCCAGCTCATCGGCCGGCTGGTTCCCTATGTGCAAAAAATGGGATTCACCCATGTGGAACTCATGCCTGTGATGGAATTCCCCTACGACGGCAGCTGGGGCTACCAGGGCACCGGCTATTTCGCGCCCACTTCACGGTTCGGCACACCCGAAGAGTTCATGGAACTGGTGGACGCCTTCCACCAGGCCGGGATCGGGGTCATCCTCGACTGGGTGCCTTCGCATTTCCCCTACGACGCACATGGACTCTTTATGTTCGACGGCACGCATACCTACGAATACGGGGATATGCGGAAGGGATATCATCCCGACTGGAACAGCTATATCTTCAATTACAAGCGGGGAGAGGTGAAGTCCTTCCTCATCAGCAGCGCCCGCTACTGGTTCGACCGGTTCCATATCGACGGGATCCGGGTGGACGCGGTGAGTTCCATCCTGCGGCTCGACTATTCCCGCCAGGAAGGGCAGTGGACCCCCAACGAATTTGGCGGAAACGGGAACCTGGAAGCCATCGAATTCATCAAGCACCTCAACGAGACCATCTACCGCGATTTCCCCGATGTACAGACCATCGCCGAGGAAGCGACCGACTGGCCCAAGATCTCCAGGCCCACCACCGAGGGCGGCCTCGGCTTCGGCATGAAATGGATGATGGGCTGGATGCACGATACCCTGGATTATTTCAAGATGGACCCGCTGATGCGGCAGTTCCACCAGGACAAGTTCTCCTTCAGCATGATGTATTACTACGACGAGAATTTCATGCTGCCCCTGAGCCATGACGAAGTGGTGCACGGCAAGAGTCCGATGTTGTTCAAACTCCCCGGCGACGAATGGCAGAAATTCGCCAACCTGCGCCTTCTGTACACATACATGTTCACCCATCCCGGGGCCAAGCTGCTCTTCATGGGCAATGAGTTCGGCCAGACCACCGAATGGAATTACAAGACGGAACTGAGCTGGCCCTTATTGCAGTTCGACTGCCATTCCATGATGCAGGAATGTGTGAAGGACCTGAACCAGCTCTACCGCAGCGAGCCCGCCCTGCACCAACTGCAGTTCGATATGGCCGGTTTTGAGTGGGTGGACCTGCACCACCGGGCCGAATCGGTGATCGTGTACAGGCGAAAGGCCAGGAACCGGCAAAAAGACATGCTGATCGTCTTGAATATGACCCCCGTGGTGCGGCAAGACTGGAAGATCCGGGTGAAGGGCAAATCCGCCTGGAAGGAGGTCTTCAACAGCGACAGCAAGAAGTACTGGGGAACCGGCAATGTCTTCAATCCCGCCCCCGAAACCACCCTGGTGGACAAAAAAAACCGGATCTTTGAAATAAATCTGCATATTCCGGCGTTAGGAGCCTTGATATTGCAGTAGTTGGAGTCGTTTTATTCGAGGCAGTTTTCTGGAATGAAGAATGTAGAATGAAAAATGAAGAATTGTTCAGGGAGTGTTTTGTAAGGTTTTTTAATAATCCCCGGTTTGTAAGCCACGAACAAGGCCACGAAGAGTGGACCTACCATGACATGGAAAGTTCTTAAACCCATTAGCTCCAATATCAGGGAACTGAATTCGAGTTTACAGTAGTACTGAAGCCCAATCAGGGAACCAACCCGAAAAAGTGCTGTACTTCCTGCCTGCCGGCAGGCAGGTTTTTCGGGTGTCTTTTTTTGTTTCTTTTTTGGACAAGCAAAAAAGAAAAAAGAAATTAAATATTAAAATTCAATTTAACCCCCCTTGGTATAATCTTTGCACCCTACCCCATATGAAAAACCTCCTCACCATCCTTTTCCTCACTTTTTCCGCAGGAACTTACGCCCAGAACGCCGACAGCGCCATCGCCTTCTACAATAAAGGCCTGGCAGAGAAGGCCGCCAAACGCTGGCTGGTCGCCTCCGGGCTATTTGATAAGGCCGTGAAGGAGAACCCCGCCTATATAGCCGCCTGGCTCGAGAACGGATCCGTGAACCTGGAGATGCGGAAGACCGATATCGCCATGCGCCATTTTTTGAAAGTGTATGAGCTGGATCCCAATAACGGCGTAGCCATCCGGGAGCTGATGGACCTTTATTTCTCCTATAAGCGGTATAAGGACGCGATCAACTTCGCCCAGTTGTGCAAGAACTGCATCGAAGCCAACAAGGTGATCGCCATATCCTATTTCAAGCAGGAAGATTACAATAATGCCGAACGCATGCTCCTGAAGCTGGTGAAGCAGTTCCCCGCGGACGCCGATATCCAGTACACCCTGGGCCGCACCTATATGGAAATGGAACTGGAGACCAAGGCCATCCCGTATTATGAAAAGGCCGTGGAACTGAACCCCGCGAAGAAGGACTGGCTTTTTGAACTCGGCATCCTCTATTATAACAACAATAAGTTCAAGAACGCCGTGGTGTACCTGAACAAGGCCGCCGAAGCGGGATTTGTGCAGAGCATGGACTTCAAGGAGAACCTGGGTTATGCCTATCTCTATGCCGGTGAGACCGAAAAAGGGGAGACCCTGCTGATGAGCATCTTAGACAAGCGCCGCGGCAGCCGGGACATCATGCGCGACCTGGCCCTGACCTTTTACAATATGGGCAATTACGATAAGGCCCTGGAATACTGCCAGAAACTGATGGAACTGGATATGAAGGACAGCAAGGCCCTCTACCAGGCCGGACTCTGTTTCATCAAGAAAGGCCAGAAGGAACGTGGCCAGCAGATGTGCGACAAGGCCATTGAGATGGACCCCTCCCTGAACGCCCTGCGCCAGAAGCAGATGCAGGTGGGCCTATAAACAGACCAAACTCTTACGATTGATATTTAAAGGCGACCGGTGGATGAAGATCCGCCGGTTTTTTTAGTGCCTGCCGGAAACAATTTATCCATTCCACAAACTTGCGTAATTACAATTGTTATCAAATAGAGGTTTTCGTATATTTACATAAATCACTATTTATCAAGACGATTGGGAAATAGACGGAAGAAAGGGGATTGGGGAGTTGCGTCTATTACTGTGTTTGTATGCAAGGCTATTAAAACTCTAAACAATATGAACTTTACTGAACAATTTGCATCAGTTGATCTTATCATAAATACAAATTTCGAAACTCGTGGTGTTGATGCTTTTGCTTTATCACTAATTAAAGCTGAAAAACAAATCAGACGAATTTTCACCTTTTTAATTTTTCAAAACCCTACTTACAGCCTATCAGACTTACGCCAATTAAGGACAACACTTGCAAACAATCGAAGGGTTTATTTCCAGGGCTTTATTGCTGGAATCAATTTGATTCTTCCACGAGACTTGCAAACCATATATGGAGCAGACTATATTATTGATCTTAATAAATTTCTTTTATATACACAAGACAGAAATAAAATATTTCATGGACAAATTACTGATGCAGGATTGAGTCGAGCTGATTTGATGGCTCGTGTTGATGATATAAAAAAATGGTGTAAACATTTAGGAACAGAAGTACAAAAAGAAATCGGTTATGATGGGTTTAGCCAATCTTATATAAAGACTGCCACTCCTTTAGCTCTTAACAATCTTAATAGATTTGATACAATTGTGAATTATGAACAGTTTTTACGAACCGAAGTACAACGTTAATGCCTGAAAATTCTACTTTAGAGTTGATCGATAAATGGGGGTAGTTCATAACCGCACTACATACAATAAAGCATTTGCGCAAGACGGGCAGTCGGAAGTAATTTCAGCTTCATTTATCTATACTTCTTAAGTTTCAGCTTGACCCTTCATTAATTAAAATTTAATGTCAATTAAAAATGTCGTTCCTTTATCGGGCAACGAGCACTAGCTGACGGAATGCTAATTCCCGCCCTCTGTAAATGCTGTACGTTGGCGCCATGCAATGACAGCCTCATAAATTTAAATTATGTTAATATATAAAGAAACTAAATTTATCAAATCGCCATTTAAGAGCGAAGCTGAACTTGAAAATGTCATTGTTCAAAACTACGAGTATCTATTTGGCCCAAGCTCATTGTATTTACCAAAGGCAAAAATTAAAACTGCAGACGGTGGAGGAACAATACCAGATGGTTTTGCGATTGACATAGCACAAAGGAAATGGTACCTAGTGGAAGCTGAATTAATGCACCATAGTGTATGGAATCATATTGCACCACAAGTAACAAAGCAAATACTAGCATCTCACCCACCTAGCCCTAGGCGAATTATTGTAGATTTAGCAGTTGATCAATATAGAAATGACCCATCAACTAAAGAGAAATTTGATGAACTAAATATTGTCGAAATTAATGTACGCCAGATTATTGGAGATATTCTAGAAACTGAACCCATCATAGGTGTTCCAATTGATGGTATTACTAATGATTTAAAGGATTGGGCCAGAACTTTAAAGTATAATGTAAAACTTTGGCTAGTTAACAAGTTTGTAGAATTTAATAATCCTGAAAATATAGTTTTTGAATTTCCTGAAGAATTTAAACCGGCTCTGGACACTGAAGAAGAATCAAAAGAGCAGAACTATAGTCCATTTAAACAATACAAAAATTCAGAAATAAGCAGGTATGATGTAGAAGTATCAGATTTAATTTCTGCGAATCTATTAAGTACCGGCCAGAAATTATTCATGACATACAAACCTCGAAATGGCCAACCTAAGACTTATGAAGCGACACTTTTAGACGATGGTTCGTTTTCGGTTTTGAATCAAATCTATAGCAGTCCTAGTTACGCTGCTTTGGCTGGGATTAATGATGCTGGAAGCAATAGACCAACTGTTAATGGTTGGATTTCCTGGAAAACTTCTGAAGGAAAGCTTCTGTCGCAACTTCGAGAGGAGTTTCTTCAGTTTAAAAAAACAAACCGAATTGATGCACGAGTCCCCAACATGGGGTTTGCTGCAATGTGGGCAGAAAATACCAGTCCTGCGGCAAGCCTCGAACGTTAGCTGCAATGCGTATGTCCAATTGTTGGTTTTGTTGCGGCAATCCACTGCAGCTAACATTGATTGGCGCAATAAAAAGCGATGCAATTGACTGCGCCAGTCGCTTCATTAGGTGTAATATTCTAATACTACTCTGCATTTCACAGAAAGGATTGATTGATAACAGAGACTTCTAGTCAAAATAATGCATTTCAAGACATGAAAGAAAAAGATATTTCTAACAAATACGGTAAGTTAATTGAAAATCTCATAGAGTCCTGGGAATTGCAGACGAGTTATTCTCTGACTTGCGATACAAGTCGATAAAGTGGCTAACAAATTTTAAAGACCATGAGATTGATGATGCTTTTAATCTGTTGTCTAAGATTGAGGTAATCTCTTCAGCCAAAATTCATAATACAATAAACAAGCTTTCAGATGTAATTCGAACGAGAATCGGCATTGAGGGCATAGTTATCGCTTCTTTAGAAGGAATTGGAGGGTCAAGTGGTAGTCAATTTTTATATCAATTGCAAAAAGCATTGGTGATGGATAATATTGTGCGTACAGGTAGAATCGAAGACATTGTTGGCACAAATAAAAAGGTTGTATTAATAGACGATATTGTTGGTTCTGGAGGAGAGGCTATCAATACTTGGGAAAAAATCAAAAGTTGTGGTTCAGATATTTACTATTGTCCACTTTTTGTTTTGAAGAAGGTAATAAGAATATTAAAGAATTAAATTGTTACACTGCTTTTTTCCCCCAGCATATACTCGAAGATAATTATAGAGCATTTGGAGAGCTGTCAAAATATTTTCCAGATTCTGTGGAAAGAAGCAGGCTTGAGCAATTGGCTTCAATTTATGGAAAAAACTTTTTTCAAAGCACCCACTTGGATATGGGAATACTCAAGCTTTGTTGGCATGGGGAACAACATTACAAGCTCCAAATAATAGCTTGCCGATTATTTGGGCAGGCCCTAGAAATGAATCCGAGGGATTTCAATGGAATCCTTTATTTGAAAGAATAAAGATTAAAAATGTAACTCCGAAAATCTTCAATAAAGTAGAAGTAAATACAAATGAAAATAATTCTATTCATTCAACTCATGGTAACGATATTTATAGCCAAGTGAACAATGCAATCAGATTACATAAAGAAGGTAAAATAATTGAGTATCGATTATTCATCTTTAAAAACAAAATTATCAATAAGCTTAAGCGAGGAGCATTTTTTGACAGATTGAGAGATTTAGCTTACTTAGACTTGAGTTCATCTTTAAAAACTCGGTTTGCCACTTCCGTTTTAAATTATACTCAATCTCTGTACTTTTAGAAATGAACAAAGAAAAGGATGCTCTAATCCTTTTTGAAACAGCAATAAGTTTTTTCAAAGATTTTGATCTTAGAGCCTGTGCATGGGCTCAAATATATTGTCATGTTTCTGCTATTCGCTTAGGGGATAGTAGAATAGATTATTTTAAATCAGCAATGTTATTTTACTCCAAGCATAATTACGCTACTAAAGAAACACTTCTGCTTTTGAAGGAAATAAGGTCTTCAGGAATTGGCTGGAATGATATCTATAATACTGTTATTGATAACTTTTCAGCCTCAATAGATAAATCCATAATAAATACTGGATATTTTGAGACAGCTGAGACTTTATGCAATATTATAACATCAAAACAAAATACAAAAGGAGCGAATGCGGTTAACAACAGTGTTTCACTGGGTGAGTTTCGACAAACATCTATGCTTACAAAATCATTTCTAAAGAGCCTAAATGAAGACTCGAAGCAGGAGTATTTAAATAAAATTTCTTGCACTGACAAATTTTACTTGAGCCCTTTTTATAATAATTTTATCCGATACCTAGCAAATTTAAGGCCCGAGGTAATTAAAAAAATAATTATCCCTAAACTAAATGATATAGCTAGCTCAAGAGATACTTTCCGTTTGTTTTATGCTCGATTCTTGGAAAAAAACGGCTTTTATAAGGAATCCGATTTTTTACTAGAAAAAATAGAAGTCAAAAGTCAGTTCAGGTATTTTAATAATAAAGCCAATGTAATTTCTCATAATCGAAACCGGATAGATGAAGCACTTAGATTATATATTGAGGCCATTAACATGGCAGACAATGATCAAGAAAGATCAATTGCATATCAAAACCAAGCTCTCTTAATACTAACACGTACAATAATAGAAAGATATTATGAAGCTGAAGCTTTTTGTATGCGTGCTTTAGAACTTCGTTTGACAGAATCATTCTGGTATCCATTTCAAACTATTATACTTTTAAGAATAGACAAAGAACCCTTAGACAAAACAGTTGAAACATTAATTAAATGTCAAAATGAATATGAATTATCAAGAGGTCAATTAAGAAGTACTGTTAATGAAATTATGGATAGAAAAAAATATGCTAAAGCAGACAAATATTTACTGGAAAATTATATCATAAAACCGTTAACGTTATAATATTGAAATTAACATTGCCGAAGTAAGGTTAGATACTTGAGCGGTAGTTTACTACAATATGAATATTACACCTAACATTGGAATTGCCAATAGTGGGGCTGGACATTGAAATAATCAACAGCGATAATTCTGTTGTACTGCAGTTCGGGGCTTGATGAATAAAGCCCAGCTATAGTTCTTAATATTTAACTTTATCTGGTGTTGGTGTTGTCAATATTTCGAAACCCACTTCACAGTTAGCACATGCCGCTGTCGATATTTTTACCGGCAACATTAAATGCAGAGGAACTCCAAATTATTCACCCATATAATGCTTTAACATATTGAAACGAAGATATTTAATGGTTTACAAATGTTACAATGAAGGTGAAAACATCTGCATTGGCGTGTGCGGGTTGAAGTATGGGCTCGTGAGTATTTAAAGGAACACCTGCATGGGAGAAACACCTGCATGGGTGAAAAACTAAGGATAGCCAGGGTGGGGATCATGGTTGTCTTTGTAATTCAACCGGACTGTAATGGTTTGTAACTTAGTGTGATTTGTAACTGCCTCGTGTCTCAACCAGAACAAAGGGTCCTTTGGGTTTGTTTGCTTTCAACTTTTGTTCGTTGTAAATTTGATGGAAAGTAATTGGATTGTTGATTTCTGAAATCTACAGTTGTGTGCAAGGCTTTGGCAGACACCCTAAAAATTTATAATGACAAATAATGAAACTGTATTTGCAAAAATTGACCAAATAATTGAATCAATAAATGCCTATACTGTTGACCCTGATTTCTCAAAAGAAGTCTCTGACAGAAACAATCGAAAAGCACCCAAAGAATTAACTGACCAAAAGCTTTTAGAAATCTTTACGACCTTAATAGCCTTTAGTGGACAAGCACCTTCAGACAAGGTGAAGCTATTAATAGATGCAAAAATATTCAATGAAATTTTTGAAGATTTTGATGTAGCAAAAGTTGCCTCTTTAAATCCTTGCGATTTAGTTGACAAGTATTGGGACAAGATTACCCCGATAAGATACCAGACAAAACTTTTTCAAATTGTAATGTTTGCAAGAGAGTAAGAAAAATAGGTTCGCTTTCTTTGTTATTAACACAAGCAGAAATTCCCACCTCTATAAAATCTAAGGATGATATAGAGAATTTTGGAAGGGATTTGATATTTTACAAAAGCAACTTGGAGCAATTCAAAGTTTCATACTTAAAAGAGACAACGACATTACTGCACTATCTTCTTGACACAGGTTATGATTGTGCAAAACCAGACTCCGTTGTTATGAAAGTTGCCAAAAATTGGAATTGTAGACAGAGCAAAGGAGACACAAATTTGTAGAAGACAATAAGAACTATTCAAGAATATTGTGTTGACTGAAAATTAAGACCATCCATTGTTGACTTGTATTTTTTAATTGACGAAGGACAAAAAGCAGCAAAAAAATATGTTCACTCCGACTATTACAATCAGACCAACCTCTAAATTAGCCCAGCACACAACATCAGGTTTTGTTTTGTGCGGGGGGGACGGGGAAGCGACGGAAGCAATCTTCAGCCGTGCACTCCAAGCTTTGGTTTCGGCGGACGGAATTCTGTTAGGCTGTAGTTCTAAACTTCGCTTTTAAGTTATAAATTTAGCTTCAGTTCCGGGCAGACAGTTGGTCAATTCCACAACGCCAAAGCCCATGCCCGTAAGTTTTCCTTTAAAATCCCATGACAAAAAAAACAATAGTAGTTATCACGCAACTGATCATTGCCAGCCTTTTTATCATTGGTGCCGATTGGGCGGGTGAAAGGGTTCATCGCCTTTTTCATAGCTACTTTGCCGATTTTGCAATACCATTCGGCTTTTACTTTCTCCTTGTAATTATAGAAGAACAGTATGAACCTTTTAAAAAATGGTATATAAAGGCAAGCGTGGTCTTTATTCTTTGTGCCTGTTCTGAAACCTTACAATACTTTGGCATTTATGCTTTGGCAAAAGTTTTTGACCCGTTGGATTATGCAATGTATGCTTTAGGTGTTGTCTTTGCAGCCTTCGTTGACAGGATCCTATTTATGAGAATATTTGATTTCTGGGATTAAGTTTTGTTCTAAGAAAAGAACAATTCGGCCAATAGGGGCCTGGCACAAGCGGGGCCTTCAGCTCGGTGCATGTCCAGGCAGTAGTTTATGACCGGCTGTTTATTGTACACTATTTATCTTAACTTCAAATAAGTAGATCCGATAGCTATCGGATGGATGACCCCAACTGCGCCATTACCTGTTCGTTGGATGCGTGATGTTGTATCGTTTTTATATTCTAAAGGTTTGATCAGACAAGATCCATATGATCTCAATTAAAAGGGCAACTGAAGCCGATCATGAACCCATTGTCAGCATTGGCCTCATTTCCGTAGCGGAAGCACATCGGGACAGTACTTCAGCAGAGAACCTGAATGAGTACCTGGAAAAGAATTATAATCAAGAGGCGATCATCCGGGAGCTCAGGGATCCCGAAAATATTTATCACCTCATCCTTTACAACGGGGTGGAAGTAGGCTTTTCCAAGATCGTATTAAATGCCGGCCATCCGGCCATAATTCCGGAAAACGTGACCAAGCTGGACAGGATCTATTTACTCCCGGAATTTCAGGGTTTGAAATTAGGGTATGAGCTGATCCGGTTCAATATCGATTATGCCAGGAACAATGACCAATCGGGTATCTGGCTATACACCTGGATCGGCAATAAACGGGCCGTTGACTTTTATCTTAAGGTTCAGTTTAAGATCATCGGAAGTCACCAATTTTACGTCACGGAAACTCATTATAACCTCAATCACCACATGTTCCTGAATTTTCCTGAAACGGGCAGCAAGTAAGGCTCATCAGAAAGCATTTGGCTTGGCAAAAGAGGGGCAGACCTGATCCCAACTCATCATGAAGCCTTATCCAAGATCCCGATCATACCACTCAGATTCAAAAAGACCCGTTAAGCCATTGAAACTACCCCGGCCATGAGCTCCAAAGGAATTCCCTACCGCTTCACAGCCAGTCCCTGGCAATACTCCGGCCCCAATGGCTGGCATTTTGTATCCCTGCCGAAAAAAATGGCCAGGGAGATCAGGAAAAGCTTCCGGTCCGAAGAAGAAGGATGGGGGCGGTTGTCCGT
Source organism: Chitinophagaceae bacterium (assembly GCA_016721725.1). Classification (GTDB taxonomy): domain Bacteria; phylum Bacteroidota; class Bacteroidia; order Chitinophagales; family Chitinophagaceae; genus Ferruginibacter. The sequence goes on from JADKHN010000006.1 coordinate 157,938, forward strand.
CACCGCCCAGATCGGAGAAAGCGAATGGAAGACCGCCATCTGGTTCGATACCAAACAGGATACCTACCTGCTGCCCCTCAAGGCCGGGATCCGGAAAAAAGAAAACTTGTCGGTACAGGAATCGGTAGAAATCAGCCTGTGGATCTGAACTGCCCGTTCAGACGGAAACAAGATCAATAAAACTGCCTCCCTGACATTTCCGTTCAAATCTTCCACAACCATCCCTTCGCGTTAGCGGATCAGCAGCGAAGTACCGGATACCTGCACACTATGCCCATTGCCTAAAATGGCCGATACCGTCCAGACATAGGTACCCGAAGGCTGTCCGCTCCCTTTATAATTGCCGTCCCAGCCGGCATTCAGCGTCGTGGTATGGAAAATGCGCTGTCCGAAACGGTTGTAGATGCTGAACTCATAGGTCTTGATATCCCCGAAGACCTTCAGGGTATTGTTCACGGCATCGCCATTCGGGGTGAAGGCACCGGGCACAAAGATATCAGTAGCCTTAGACAGGGTCTTGCCCGTTGCCGTACCGGCATTGCTGATGATACAGGGAGTAACCGAATTGGTGGCTTTGACATAGAGGGTCAGTGAAGTATTGGGGGGAAGCGGTTTGGCCAGGTGCGTCGTGCCGGTCGGTCCGGAACTGGGCACGGTATAACTGATGCCATCCGTGGAAACCAGGTAGGCGTCCGCTCCTAGCACGGCCGACCAACTAAATAAGATCGAACTGTCGGTCACCTGCGATACCGTCACCACCGGCTGGCTCAGCTTCGGCATGATCAGCACATCCGCATTCGTCCTCGAGGAGGCACATCCCTGGGGATTTACGGCTTCCGCATAATAGGTGGTGGGATTCAACAGCACGGGTGTGGTGAAACTGACCCCGGTGGAAAGGGGGATCGTTCCGGTCGCCGTCGCGTACCAGTTATAGGTGTTTCCCGCTAACGGGTTGAGGATATTCAATACAGCCGTTTGCCCGGCACAGATCGATACGGGCGTTGTGACCCCCGGTGCGGCGGGCGTGGGAGGCTGGGCATTGATGGTCACAGTCAGAATGGACGAGATACAGCCCAGGGCATTCACCGCCGTAATGGAATAGGTGCCCGGCGGCAGGTTGGGAAAGGTCAAACCCGCCTGGCAGTTGGCGCCATTGATGCAATACTGGTAACCGGCACCCGTAGGTGCCGTAACGGTGATGCTGCCGGTACCCACGGTGCAGGTAGGCTGTACCGTGTTCGCTGTGGGCGTGGCGACCGTTTGTACATGGATGGTGGCGGCAACCCGGCCGTTCAGGATGCAATTGAAAACGGATCTGGTCTCCACATACAGGGTGGTATCGCTTAGCAGGTTATTCAGGGTGATGCTGGTGCCCGTGCCCACCAGGACGCCGCCGGTCGGCTGGTCGTACCAGTTGTAAACAGCGCCGGGAGCCGGGTTGGTGATGGTCAGCGTACCATTGGCATTTCGGCAGATCGTGACATCCGGCACCTGGGGAACCGGGGTGGTATCGCTGGCAAAAGTGAAATAGTCATTGTGATTCAGGGTAACAGGACTGTACCAATTGCCGGCGGCAGCGGAAAGCGGGTAGATCGTGGTACCGGCCAGCGGAAAGGCCGGATTCGTTGATACCAGGAGGAATTTCACGGTGGCCGGAACACTGGCCTGGTCGACTGCGATGGTTACCGGGGCTTGGGTGCCCGTCTGGCTGGCCTTCCAGGTGCGTTGCATGCGGCCCGCCCTTCCGTCCAGTGCGCATTGGTCGATCGTGGTGGTGCCCCCGTTATCGCCGATGAGCAGAAAACTGAGGTTATTGGAAAAACTATTGGCATTGGTCGAATTCAGGGCCGGGAAAATACCCCCGGGATAAGTGCCATTGTATAAGGTGGCCAGCGAAGTCGTATTAATGGATCTCGACTGCTTTTGAGACAGGGCAGTAGCGTCGTCCCGGCCGATACCGGTGATATCGTTGGCATAGGCGCTGTTCAGGGCCCTGTCCCAGGTCACGGTCGCATCGGAAGCCACATAGTTGTTGGCATTGGCCGCCAGCTGGTTGAGGGTGACGCCATATTTTACCGCCAGGTAGGATTCCACTTTATTGCGTTCCACCGCGGTGAGCGTATTGGAATAGATGATCACTTCGGCGAGATCGACCTTGCAGGGGAGGTTGAGGAGATCCTCATTGCCCAGGACGATCTTGGTGCTGACGGTGCCGAAATTACCCGGACCGGGGATCGGGATGATCTTGTCATCCGCGCCATTCAGGCGGTTGACCGAGGTATTCACATTGACATAAGCCGTAGAGAGGGTGTGCTTGTTCAGGATATTGGTGACGCCCACATTCTGTCCGGCCGTTGCGGGAACGGCCTTGGGAAAATCGAAGCGGAGCAAGCCGGCGGAATTCTCAAAACCCAGTCGGCCGGTCGTACCCAGGAAATCCGTTTCCCATTTGAGCCAGACGATACCCGATTTCAGGTTCAGCACCTGGAAGACCGTGACATTGCTGTTACTCACCAGGGCCGTCCCCAGGAAATTATTGACGCTGGAAAGGGAATTGGTGATGCCGTCGAAACTCAGGTAGGGATTGAAGTTGACGCCGGCGGGGATCAGGGTGGGACCGGTCTGCACGTTGGCGGTTCCGGCCAGCGGCAGCACGGTGAAATTACCGGTTACCGCCGCGCCGGAGTTCTCCTGCCACTGGGTGACCGTAGTCCCGCTGGTGGTGACCCCGTTATCAGACCGCAGCCACAGTTTATTATTGGCGGATATGCCGCCGGGTGATTGTCCAAGAAGGTTACCGGTTGAGAAAACAACTAAAAGGATCAGAGGCAGAAGGTATTTCACCATGACGTATGTGCTTTTACATGCTTGTAATGTAAAACTTTTTTTTGAGCAAGGCCGTTTCCGGGCCGGGGTTCTACCGGACTGTGTCCGCAGTCAAGCCCGCCTTGAAGAATGTATCAGTTTGAAAATTTTGTCAGACAGAGCCTGTCGAAGTCGCCTTATTTAACGATTTTTCCTTTAAGGTTTACTTCGACAAGCTCCCCGGCAAGTATGCGGAGCAGGCAGGATGACATCCTTTAGATCATTCATCCACTTTCCTGGCGGATCTCTCGGACTGTGTCCGCGGTCAAGTCCGCCTTGAAGAATGTATCAGTTTAAAAATTTTGTCAGACTGAGCCTGTCGAAGTCGCCTTATTTAACGATTTTTCCTTTAAGGTTTACTTCGACAAGCTCCCCGGCAAGTATGCGGGGCAGGCAGGATGACATCCTTTTATCATGCATCACCTGGGAATTATCCTGGGGAAGACTTGCGCCAATGGATGAAAAAGTTACCTTCTGGTATTTTACGTTCTTCGGCTTACATTTGTATTGCAATAAGGCTAACCGCAACAAAAAATCAACTAATTTCTTAATAATAAATATCATGGAAAATACTAAAAAAGGAAAATGCCCCGTAATGCACGGAGCCAACACGGAAACAAGCAAGTCAGTGATGGACTGGTGGCCCAAAGCGCTGAACTTAGACATCCTGCATCAACACGACACTAAAACCAATCCTCTCGGAGAAGGATTCAACTATAAAGCTGAGTTTAAAAAACTTGACCTTGAGGCTTTAAAAAATGACCTTAAAAAACTAATGACCGAAAGTCAGGACTGGTGGCCCGCCGATTGGGGACATTACGGTGGACTGATGATTCGCATGGCCTGGCATGCTGCCGGAACTTATCGTGTGGCAGATGGACGAGGAGGAAGCAACACCGGAAATCAGCGCTTTGCGCCCCTCAATAGCTGGCCAGACAATGCCAACCTGGATAAAGCACGCAGGTTGTTGTGGCCGATCAAGAAAAAATATGGTGTCAAAATTTCTTGGGCCGACTTGTTTATTTTAGCCGGAAATATGGCCTACGAGTCCATGGGCTTTAAAACCTTCGGTTTTGCCGGTGGCCGTGAGGATATCTGGCATCCTGAAAAAGACATCAACTGGGGTTCTGAAAAAGAATGGCTTGGAAAATCCCGTTACACTGCCGATACCAGTGAATCACTTGAAAATCCATTGGCAGCCGTTCAAATGGGTTTGATTTATGTGAATCCGGAAGGCGTGGATGGTAACCCTGACCCGCTGAAAACAGCCCGGGACGTAAGAACCACTTTTAAACGCATGGCCATGAATGATGAGGAAACCGTGGCATTAACTGCCGGCGGACACACTGTAGGTAAAGCGCATGGCAATGGAGATGCCTCGATTTTGGGTCCGAGCCCCGAGGGCGCTGATGTGGAAACACAGGGTTTTGGATGGATGAATCCGAAAGGAAAAGGAAATGCTGAAGAAACCGTTACAAGCGGTTTGGAAGGAGCATGGACAACCACTCCTGATAAATGGAACCACACTTACTTTTATTTATTATTGAATTATGAATGGGAACTGAAGAAAAGTCCGGCCGGAGCATGGCAATGGGAACCCATCAATATCAAGGAAGAGGACAAACCTTTTGATGCTCATATTAAAGGGGTTCGCAGAAACCCGATCATGACCGATGCCGACATGGCCATGAAAATGGATCCCGAATACAGGAAGATCTCAGAAAAATTCTATAATGACCCTGAATACTTTGCAAAAACCTTTGCCAAAGCATGGTTCAAATTAACCCATCGCGACCTGGGACCCATAAGCCGTTACCTTGGCGCGGACGCACCTAAAGAAGATCTAATCTGGCAAGACCCCATTCCAACAGTTGATTACAAACTTACGGATGCGGAAGTTGAAGAATTAAAAGCAAAAATTCTCGATTCCGGATTGACAAGGACTGAGCTGATCAATACCGCCTGGGACAGCGCAAGAACTTTCCGTTGTTCTGACTACCGTGGTGGTGCAAATGGTTCAAGGATCCGCCTGGCTCCGCAAAAAGACTGGGAAGGCAACGAACCAATACGCCTGGAAAAAGTGCTGAACAAGCTGGCTGAAATTCAAGCAGGCCTGAACACTAAAGTGAGTATCGCCGACCTGATCGTTTTAGGCGGCGGCGCTGCCATTGAAAAAGCAGCACAGGATGCCGGTGTGAATATTAAAGTTCCTTTTACCGCGGGGCGTGGAGACGCAAGTCAGGAAATGACAGATGTTGAATCATTCTCTGTTCTTGAACCCATTCATGATGGCTACCGGAACTGGCTTAAAAAAGACTATGCCGCAAAACCCGAAGAACTCCTTCTTGACCGGACACAACTCATGGGACTGACCGCTCCCGAAATGACCGTATTGATAGGCGGAATGCGTGTTTTAGGAACAAATCACGGTGGAACTAAGCAGGGTGTATTTACCGACAAAGAAGGAGTTCTCACGAATGACTTTTTTGTAACCCTTACAGACATGAATTACTCCTGGAAACCCGTGTCTGAAAATCTGTATCACCTGGTTGACCGGAAAAGCGGCGCTGCAAAATGGACTGCGACCCGGGTAGATTTGGTCTTTGGTTCGAATGCTGTTTTGCGCTCTTATGCCGAGGTTTATGCACAAGACGACAACAAAGAAAAATTTGTAAAAGACTTTGTGAAAGCATGGACAAAAGTCATGAATGCAGATCGTTATGATTTAACTAAATAAACGCTGGCGCAAGTGTTCCCCATACATCTGCCTGCAATATGGCATAAAAGCCTAAGGGATCACTTGTGCCTGCCAGATCCCCCGGACTTTGTCCGGGTTAAGCTTCATAGATGTTCTATGCCAATCAATCCTTTTACGTTAGTTTAATAGTCAATTGCACTGCTGTATTTAAAATGCCAGGGTTCCCAAATGAGCCCGCTCCGTACCTCATTTTCATGCAAGTAATCAAAACGTTGATTCAATTTTACCGGCGTATCCAATTCAACGGGATGATAATCCTGCTTCCAGAATTGAAATTCCTTGATATTGGAATTGCTTTTCCCCGCAAAATTGTAGATATTGATCATCCATTCCCTGCGGCTTTCTGAATTGTTATCCTGCATGGCTGTGATGATCTTTTTGCTGGTATATTTTTTCATGTCACGAACCAGGTATTCAATCCTGGTGGTCTTGCTGCTGATGATCAGGTTAATATGATTGGCCATGATGACCCATGCGTGTAAAATAAGTCCTTTTGAAGTAATGCAATAGTCAAGACTTTTAATGATGATCTCTTTATAACGTTCATGTGAAAAAACATCGATCCACCCTACTACGGTGAAGGTTACATAATGAGGCAGGGCATCATCGCCAACTTTGTATTTGGATGACATGGGGTTGGGATTAAAGGCGAGGTAAAATTAAATAAAAGAGTAAATGACGGACACAGTCGGATAGAATTAAACGGATAAATTAAATGATAAAGACCCGGACACAGTCCGGAAGAACTAACCGACACAATTGATCCCGGTAATAATACGATCACCTGTAGTGTGTAAGTTGGGAACGCTTGCACCAGTATAGTTATTGAAAGGATTAAGGGGTCTATGTCAGTAATGAAAACAGGGTGCCCTGTGTTTTAATAATAACTGATCTTCCTCGTCACTGTCAATGTTCTGATGGCCTTTGTATCAGCATTTTTTTCCTCACTTGTCTTCGAAGTCCAGTTGCCTTTTGTGTCTATTTGGTAGGTATAGTTTGTTGTATACCCGGCTGAACTGAATTTTACCGGCAAACCGGCTTCATCGTAGATTGCAGATTCAACTGCCTTCTCATTTTCCGTTTCATAATGTAAATAGGTGAGAATATGTAACTGGTCATTCACCCGCAGGTAAGTGGGTTCAATCAAAACGTCAGGCTTTCCATATATAAAATGCCGGTGTTTTACCACTTGCCTGTTTATATTATACTCAAACTGGGATACCGGCTTCCTTTCAGGGGAATAAAAGACTTTCGACAGCAAGCCTTTATCGTCATACTCAAATTCCTCATATTCTGCGGGTATCGATTTATAGATTGATTTGATGACCTGTCCTGCCGCATTCAGGTAAATTTTATGGTTTTCAGCCTTGCCATTTTGATCGATGGTCACTTCGATCATTTTACCCGGGAAGTTGTAGCGATACTGCCTGAAGGTACTATAGGTTTTGCTTTTTGACCGATAAGAGGTCAATAACCCCGATCTGTCAAATTCATAATACACCGTATCAAAATAGTTGATCTCCTGTACTGACTTCACCTGGCCATTCAGTTTGTGATGATTGGTGGTGTATGCAACCGGAACTTCGTTCACAGGAGTTGTTTTCCAGTTGATGGTATAATGATCCTGTGAAAAACTGTTTAAAGAAATCAGGCCGGTAACCATAAGGGTGAAAAGTTTCATTGCATATTTGTTTGGTATTAAAATTACCTGAAAAGACTGTAGATGCCATACCCGGAACAAGGTATTTTGTGTGAAGCCCTTATCTGCTGATCAACCATTGGCGTAATTGTTCCCCACACATGAACTTGCTCTATTTCTGAAAAAACCATGGTATCACTTGTGCCTGCCAGTTCCATTTCAGGGTTTTATCCTGAGCATATTTTACCCCCACTTCGAGCGCAGCGAGAACTTATTCCCTAACATACAATCCAAACTGTCATTCCGGGCGATGCGAGGAAACCCAGGTACCTCAATGCGTTCGGGATGACAGGGTTTAGGGTAGATAAGAACCACGCCTGCCATGGTTCTGGACACAGGAACCATATAATGAATTATACGGTTATAACGAACTAATTAGATCCGGATAAGGAGCATCCACCATCGAAGGGCCTTTCTCCTCGGGCAAGGCAGCCCGCAGTTCCATTTTATCGCATTCGGGTCCCTTGTGCCCGTACCTGAAAATAAACCGTCCCTGATCCAACCCTTAACTGTTACGGATAAATGAAAATACCCTTAAATGGGTATGCCTGATTTCCAGGGAGGGGTTACCTTCATGTCATGAAAAGATTAACCGCCTTATTTGTCTTCTGCTTCCTCATCAAAAGCGGATATTCCCAGGGAACCTATATCGTCGCCCTGACGGATGTTTATAAAGAATTCCAGGCAGCCATCAGCAAGGAGAATCCTGATGTGAAAGAAGCGGGCAACAAAGCGATCAAACAGATCAATAAGGCCAATAAACCCTATAAAAAATATGGCTGGTGTAATGCTTCCTATTACAGCGCCCTGATATATAACGAGATGGAGGAGTTCGATAAGGCCCTGGCTGAAATAGACGACTGTACTCCGGGCGATTTTCACCAGGATGAGATCGAAGAAAGAATGGTCCTGAAAGGCAGTATCCTGGACAGGCTGAACCAATATCAAGGGGCGCTGGATGCTTATTTGAAAGCCCAGGCAGCCTATGACAGGCAAACACACCGTTTCATGAGTCTGTACCATTATGCCGGTCCCTTAAAAAGGATGTATGCCAGCCTGGGTGATTATGAGAACGCCCTGAAGTACAATTACCTGAGCGATTCTTCTTTAGGCATAAAGTATGCGCTAGCTGATTTCTATCACGCTAAACTGGCTGAAAAGAACATTCGTGTAAAATGGGAAGACTTGTTTACCGAAGCCAGGGAAAATGATAAGGCCGGAAACCAAACAGCTGCCTATCAAAAATATACGGAAGCCATCAACCTCAATAGTTTGTATGCGGATGCGTATTATTACCGGGGCATACTGGGCTTGAAGATGCGCAAATACACGGAAGCGGAAAAAGACCTGAATGAATGTTACAGTCATTTGAATTATCAATTCCCCAAACTTAATTTCCTGGCTTATATTTCTTCGGAAGCCGTGGGGAAATTTACTGATGATTACTATTCATTCTACGACCGGTACCCGGCATCTGAAAGAACCAAACTGCTGAGCGAATACGGTATCAGCGGATCTTCGCGATTTGTTTCCCTGGAAAGCCGGAATGCAGAGGCCGCGAGGCAAAACAAATTACGGTATGAACAGGAGCAACGAAACAGTCCGCCCGTCATTACCCAGCCAAAGGTTGAAACGGTATGTACCTGCGAGAAATGCGGTGGCAGCGGTAAAATATCCTTTAAAGCCTTTAAAACCTGGGAGATCAGTAATGGAACGGATAAATACGGCAATGCTAAAACCATTAAGCAATCCGGTTATGTGGACGAAGAGCAGACCTGCACGAGATGTTTAGGATCCGGAAAATGTAAGTAGTTCCATTGCACTCAGATGACCAACCCTTTTGCCAGAACCACTTGAAAGAAGATCAACAGCAGGACCAGGAATACCATGACCGGACCCTGTAACTTTTCATTCACCGGGTTATTGAAGGCTTTCAACTGCCGGACCTTCCATCCATATAGCCAGACCACAGGCACAGAAATCAAACTGACGATCAGCGGGGCCATCGCCCTGCTCCAGGGCATGATGCGGTAGGGGATGGTCAGGACAATGCCTGCCAGGGTGGCCAACAGGACAACTTGTGTCAGGTACCGGTAGCGCAGGTAGGGATTGCTGACGTAGGCATCGCCGGGAGCCATTTGCAGGAATAATTTACTGTAAGCCGTCCCGATCCAGACCAGCAGGACCATGGTCACAAACGAGATCCCAACCCCGGCCCAAAAACCGATCTTAAGATAAGTAAAGGCCTGGCCGGTATCCGTATCCGGGGCAGCCGTTGCGGTGATCAACTGGGGCAATCCCTGGGCAAAACCCTGAAAAGAGAACCAGAGAAAAAACAGATAGAAGCTATTTCCGGGCTTCATCATTTTTACAATCGCCCAGGCCATTACGGCCACGATCAATATGGCGGCTGCACCATAACCCTGTGCCAGGGTTTCCATGGGATGACTGCCCTCCCAATTATGATTGTTGTGATAGAGTATCGCCTTTAATCCCAGCCATTTCTTTCCCAGGGCCAGAAAGAGCTCCTGTATAAAGAAGACCAGGTTGAAGGCCAACGTGAATGACAAAGCGGAATTGATGATCAGTTTCAGGTTTGTCGCGGGCCGGAGCGATTGCAACGCTGACTTTTAATGGGCCGGATACTCCATAAGCCCAACAGAATGGGTATGATCAGCAAAAGCAGGGGAATGAAATGAAGGATCTTCATGGCATTCCAAAAATAACAGGTTATGGGAAATGGTTTTCCGCATTTACTCAGGTGGTCTTATTCGCTGTTAACCGGCAGTTTGGATTATCTGCATTTTAAGGTTTATCACATAAGGGTTAAAGCGGTATCGATAGTTCTGAATTAGAATGCTAATTTTGTTTCGGATCAGCCTGTCCGGCCTCACATCAAGAGTTCAAATTATCATGCTGTCAAGATTCAAAACAGAACGGCTTTTACTGGAACTGATCACCGAATCCGATCACGCCTTCACCCTGGAACTGGTCAATTCAACCGGCTGGCTTGAATTCATCGGCGACCGGCATGTACATTCTGAAGAGGAATCGGTGCTCTATATCCGGAAGATCCGGCATACGCCGGCATTGTATTACTGGGTGGTCCGGCTTCAAGAGGGCCATCAGCCTTTGGGTATCCTTTCCTTTATGAAACGCAGTTATCTTGATCACTTTGACATCGGTTTCGCTTTTCTCCCCCAATACGAGGGATTGGGTTATGCTTTTGAGGCGGCAAAGGCTGTCCTGGATCATGCAGCCGGCAAAACCACATATCAGCCCATATTGGCAACCACCTTACCGGCCAATAGCCGCTCCATCCGATTATTGAACAAACTGGGACTGCATTTGGAAAGGGAGATCGAGGTCGACAACAACAAACTCCTGGTATTCAGCAATGCGACTGCATTTACAGGACCAGGCGCCCCGCATGAACCAATACAGATCAGCGGATGATACTTAAACAATAAACCATGCCCGTTCAACCAACGAAGAGAAAAGAAATTACGCGGGAAAGGATCATTTTTGCAACCAGCCTGCTGGTCTCCCTGTTCTGGTATTCGGGCCGTAACGTTAACGTATATCAGTTTGCGGCGCTGGGCGCGGTCTATGAGATGCTTTGGTTACCAGCCCTGGCCTTACTGGTCATTTTACCGGTCATCGCGATCTATTACCTGGTGAAAGAGAAATTCAGCTTCCGGTCACTTTATCTTTATTCCCTAATGGTCATTGGACTCTGCCTGGTTTTGACCTTGCGCTGATGACCTGGACTATTTTAAAAAATATTGATACTATGAAATCATTCAACCGGTCCGTCATTCTTTTCCTTTTGTTGTGGCTGAGTTTCTCAGCCTGCCAGTCTGATCGTTCCAAACCTGCCCCATCCCAAAAACAAGATACTGCACGGGTAAATGAAATGCCGCCTTCCCGCCCATGCGGGGATAGGGTAACGGATCTTCTCACCAGCACAGACCGTTTTAAACAGCTCACTAAAGGGTTGAACGAAGCCATCCAAAAGAACGGTGGCAGTTCCTACGGGATCATGCTGGAAGGAAGCCCGGATCCCATACGAGACCAGGCCAATGAGCGATCCTCCACCTATGATCTCAGCCTCCATGAATCCTATCCCGACCGGATCACGGTCATCGCCCGGTTCAGCTTTGACCCGGTGAAGAAGCAACTGTTTGAACGAGATGTCATCGAAGACACGCTCATCCCCATTTCATTCGATTCAAAACTTCTGTTAAACAGTCCTTGCTTCAAAAACTAAAGCGATGGAAAACGATTCGCTTTTTTACACCTGGGAAAAAAGGGGTTAACTTGCCTATCACCGACTTGATCTTCTAAACCCACGATCATGCAAGAATTAGAACGACTCCTTCATCAACTCGATGCCCGCATCGCTCATGCGGATTCCATTGTAGCCGGCATCTCAAAATCACCAGTAAGCTGGCATATCGACCACAGCCTGCTCACGATCAAAGTGATCATCGACGCGGTAAAAAACTCCGACCCGGCGAATTATGCTCCGAAGTTCAATATGATGAAGACCCTGGTATTCACGCTGAATAAGATCCCGAGGGGAAAGGCAAAGGCGCCGAAACTGGTTCAGCCTGACCTGACCCATGATCCGGTCGTTTTGAAAAGGCATCTCGATAAGGTCATGGACAAACTGGAAGAATTGAACGGGCTGGATCCTAAAAATCATTTCCCGCATCCGTATTTTGGTCAGTTGAATGTAAAACAGACCGTTAAATTCCTGGGGATCCATACCCGGCATCACCTGAAGATCATTGATGACATTATCCGCAATCAAAAATGAGGGTAAGTTCACTGATGGGCAGGATCATCTCATCCTTTATGAAATATCCATCCGGTTTGCTGGAAGAATTCAGATTTCTCTCTAACTTAGGAGCCTATGGCTAGGAATCGGGTCAAAACACATGCCTGTGCGAACTGCGGTTTTCAGTTCAGCTCGGAAAAAGAACATACCAATTATTGCCCCAATTGCGGACAGGAGAACCATAATCCCCGGTATCCCCTGGTCCATTACGGCTATGAATTGCTGGAAGGGTTCCTGCATTTCGATACCAAGTTCCTGTATTCACTGAAGGTCCTGTTGTTCAGGCCGGGTAAGATGACCTATGAGTACATCCACAATATCCGGGGACGTTATATGCCCCCGTTCCGGATGTTCATCTTTATTTCGATCATCACCCTGGTCATGATGGGCGTTTTTGAGAAGTACCTGTTCAGTTCGGGCAACATGGCGAACTTTTCATACGATCCCTCGAAAAAATCCATGACCATCAGCGAGATCTTCGATCAATCTGCCGATAGTCTGACCGACCAGGTCCTTCCCCCGCCTTTTTCCTGGGTTTTGAAAAATCCTACGGTCACTAATGCCGATCTGCGGAAATTAAAAATGGCTCAGCCTGACGGGATCGGGGCTTGGCTGACCGCACATGGATATGACAACAACCCACTGACCCGGTTTTTCGCAGCCAATAAGAAATTGCGGATCAGCCGGCAGATGACCGTGGCGGAAACGGCTACCATGGTCTCCAATATTTTCAAATGGCTGTTCCTCATCATGATACCGGTGATGGCATTCATCTTTTTCGTGGTATTCTACCGCAAAGGGCTGTACTATTATGACAGCCTGCTGTTCTCGGTTCACTTCATGAGTTTCCTGCTTTTCTACATCCTGCTCACGGAGATGCTCGTACTCGGCTTGTCCCTTATTCATCTTAGTCTGCCGGCTTTTATCTCCGGGATCCTCTTGCTGTTATTGCTCGCCTATATCACGGTGGCGGTCAAGACGGTCTTCCGGTTCAATTGGCTGAGCACCGTAATCAGGCTGGTCGTATCCATCCTGTTGACCATGACGGTTTACCAATTGATCCATTATACCATTTCCATGTATTCGGGAAAATAGTCCGGTTGAACGGAATTATTCATTCAGTAATCCCAGGATGGGTACCAGATCATATAATTTCTCATCAAAGGGGAGTAGGGTCTTATCCTGCAATACCGTACCCAGTTTCCTGAAATCGAATTTCTCTTTGAACAGGGTATAAGTGTTCCGGACCATCGTATGCAATTCAGCCATATCGACGGGATCGTCAAGGTCAATGACATAGGTGTTCATGGCGACGTATTCCAGCAGGGTCTTCTTCTCAAATGCGAATTCGCAGGTAAAGCGGCAGGCGATCCCTTTCTTGGTCGCCGTCCTCAATTTCCTGACATCCAGGGTCACAAAACTGGTCAGTCCCGTCCCGTCATCGGGGATCGGGTTTCCGGGAGCGTTGTAGTCCCATTTATTCACTTCAAGTTCCGTTTGTTCGATCACTTTGGGGAAGATTTATTTTGAATGTTGAATGTTGAATTTCAAAGGTCCAATGCCATAAACACTAAACCATCCTAAACCATCTATTTATCCTCTGTAGCTTTAGCGAAAGAGGAAACCTTCTCTCTCTTCACCTCCTCCAAGAACACCTCCGCCATCATGCAACGTGCGCTGCCTCCGCCGGTCTTTTCGATCGTATCCAACGGACTGTGCAGGATGCGGTTGAATTTTTCCAAAGCCGCAATTTGCCATGGCATCAGGGATTCATAAGCCTGAGAGGACATGACCAGTAATTTCTCACCCTGCTTATTCACTACCTGCAGCATGTTGCCGGCGAAACGGGCCAGCTGGCCCGGACTGATGGGGATGATCGCTTTTCCGCTGCCCTGCAAGACCTCGATCAGTTCTTGCTTTTCCTCATCAAGGGGTATTGCTTCCAGGCAGATCACAGCGTATTCATCCGCGACGCTCATCATCACATTGGTATGGTAGATGGCTTGTCCATCGGGGCCCAGTGCGGTAAAAGGGATCGCCCTGTACCGGATGAGTTCGCAGAACCGGTAGAGCAGGCTGGCCGAGGTCCTTGGTGATATACAGGCATACGCGATCCGGTTCAGACGGTCGAGCACCAGGCTTCCGGTACCTTCCAGGAATTGGCCTTCAGACTCATAAGGCGAAAGGTCGTACAATTCGTTGAGTTGAAAATGCAGATCGATCGCCTGTAAGACCTTATGTTTTCTTTCCTGCCTGCGATTGAATGCAAACATCGGGTAGAGGACAGCCAATCCTCCTTCATGAAAGGACAACCAGTTATTGGGGAAAAGGCTGTCAGGCGTATGGGGTTCGGGGGTATCCTGGACAACCGTTACACTGACCCCATTGCCTCGGAGCAGGTTGACCAGTGCGCTAAATTCCAGCAAAGCACTTTGCTGAACATCAAAACCAGTATCCTGCTGAAAGATGTTATTGACAGCCGTATCGGGGTTATACCCGAAACGGACCGGTTCGATCATCAGCAGGTTTGAAGTATGCTGCTTCATGCGATCAATGGGCTTTTCCATAATTCATTTCGCCTGCCTTCACGGCAACAGGCAATGTGTTCTCTTTGGGCGGGATCGGACATTTATACCCGGTGGTATATGCGCAGTATGGATTATAAGCCTTATTGAAATCAAGTACCACATTGGGTGTGGCGAAATCACCCGTCAGCAGGTCGATATACCGGCCGCTGCCATAACTCTCGTCTCCGGTGGTCTGGTCGGTGAACGGGATGAACAGATAATCCTTGTATTGCTCATTCTGCATCAGGTCCCTGCTTTGGTAAACCGACAGATGGCAATGGACCCCGTTGAGGTTGAAATGAAGCTGGCCGTATTTGTAATAATGTTTCAAAGTATTGGCCGAGGTCTTCATGGTGAATCCGATGGTGTCATTCATCTTTTCAAAATGGCAGTTGACCCGGTAATTGCTGTCGATGGGAAAGAACTTCAGGTATTTGCGGTCCTTGCCTTTGACCACTTCATGTTCATCCACATATTTTTTCTGGTACCCTTTCAGCGTTTCCACGTAGTTTGCCGCCTTTTGAGCACAAACCATCTTTCCGGTAAACAATAACATGCATAAGGAGAAGAATACTTTTTTCATAATTAATCAGCGTAATCATTAAATCATTTCAATCAGCGATCAATCTGCGTTCAATCAGCGCTTAGTTCATCATCAGTACATTCACGCTCCGTTGCAGGATATTGAAGGCGATCTCGGCCATCAGGTTTTCCTTATCCAAAGTGGGATTCACTTCCGTGATCTCAAAACAGCAAACCTTCCGGCTTTGCATGAATTTACTGATCAGGTCCTCGGCTTCCCGTTCCCGGAGCCCGTTACTCACCGGGGTGCCTGTTCCCTTGGAGATGGTTGAATCCAGGCTGTCCACGTCGAAACTGACATAGATATCGGTACAGTCGCCCAGGTAACGTAAGACCTTACGGCTGATATTCTCCGCCCCGTTACGCCGTACGTCGCTGGTGGTGATCACTTTCATGCCATGTTTTTCGATCAGGTACTTTTCTTCTTTCTCAAAATCCCGTAAAGAGATGAAAACCACGTCTTCCGGCAAAACTTTCTGGTTGATCTTTCCCAGTTTTTTTAATTGATCCCAGAGCCGGATCGTCTTTTCGTCCAGTTCATGGACCTTGGATTCTTCATTATCCTCGGCGATCGAAGCGGAGAGGGGCATGCCGTGAAGGTTGCCCGACGGTGTGGTATAGGGAGTATGGAGGTCGGCATGGGCGTCGATCCAGATCACCCCGAGTTTGCTCTTGGGTTTGGCCATCTTGATCCCGGCAATGGTGCCACCCGAAGTGCTGTGGTCGCCACTGATGAGTACGGGGAAGAAATGGGCCTTCATCGCGTCGCAAACCGCCTTGCTTACCCGCTCGTACATGGTCAGGACACCCTGGATGCGCTTGGCATAGGGCGATTGAATGGGTTCGAAGAGCAATTGGTTCTCTACATCGATCTTCTCGGAAGGGAAATGGACGAAGAAATTGCTCATGAAATCCAGTGCGGCGATCTTGATGGCTTCAACACCCAGGCTGGCGCCACGGGTACCCGCGCCGATCTCGGAGGGCACTTCGATCAGTTTGATATTTTTCATATGGCGACCGGCCTTTCAGCCTGGCATTTGATGCGTTGAAATGTAAATTTAAGGAATTCCCGCCAAGGGATCTATATCATAGAGGTTCCCCAAATGGCCGGTGACCCGGAAACGGATAAAAAGCTCTTCACCGAACCAATTCCCTTCCCTGGCCGCTTTCATGGCCGAAATATGGTCCGGCTGTCCATAGGCATATGCTTGCATATCTTCTGTGGATTCCCAGATGCTCAATGTGGCCTGCCTGAGTAAAGGCACTTCCCCGATACCCATGGAAAAGATCAATCCTTTTACGTTATTCTTTAAAGAGACAGTGACCGGATCTGCTTTTTTCCGAAATGACCGGATATGCCTGGTTCTTATGGTAGCCCGGGTGATCACGGCGATGCGGCCACCAGGCTCGGAACCGGATCGCCCGGATCCAAAAACAGCCTTTCCATCCCAGGTTCCATGGCCGGATATAGTCTCCAGGAAAAGGGTCCAGCTCTCCCGGGCAAAAAGCCGGATCCATCGTGAAATGAATGAGCCATACAGGTTTTTGAGCATAGCCGGCTGATCGTTGAACTCCGAAACCGGGAAAGACAGGAGTGATTCATCCCTGATCGTGAGGATGACCCATTGCCTCCAGTCTGGCCAGACCTCAAAGCCACCGTTCCTGCCCGTACCGAGCAGTTTCCAAAAACGAATTCCCTTTAACCGGAAAAGAGATATCCTGAAGAGGGCCATAGCCAGTAAGGCTAAGGGAATGAAGCGGTTACGATACCGTATGATGGTGATGCTGGTCATGTTGGCGGGCCGGGTGCAATATAACCTAATCCGCTGCGTTATAGATTTGAAGAGAGCAAACAATTCCCTGACATGAGCCTGTTTGCACAGCTGATTCTACCTTAACCTAATGTTTGTTTGTGCTTTAATTCGTAAAAAAAGCCCCTCGTTTCCGGGGGGCTTTTTTTTATACTTGTTCCGGCACTTCACCATTTCGGGTCAGGCTTTCTTAAAGATCGATCGCATCAGAACTGCTCCAGCTTGCTGAAGAAGAAGTCTCCTTCGATACGGGCGTTCTCATCGCTGTCGCTGCCATGAACGGCATTTTCACCCACCGAGGCGGCATATAATTTACGGATGGTGCCATCTTCGGCATTGGCCGGGTTGGTCGCTCCGATCAGCTTGCGGAAATCCTCCACGGCATTCTCTTTTTCCAGGATCGCCGCGGTGATGGGTCCGCGACTCATAAAGCTCACCAGCTCTCCGTAGAAGGGACGCTCTTTGTGCACGGCGTAGAACTCGCCGGCTTTTTCTGCGCTTAAATGCGTCATTTTCATGGCCACGATCCTGAAACCGGCCGCGTTGATCATCTGCAAAATGGCGCCGGTATTTCCCTTTTCAGTGGCATCCGGCTTGATCATGGTAAACGTTCTGTTGCTCATGGGTTGTTTTTTTGAGCCGCAAAGATAGGCCAAATTCCTTTTGACCGGAAGGGAAAAAAGGAAATACTCAATGTTTAAACAACAAAAAACCCTATTTTTGGTGCTTAAACCTATTTAACAATGAGAATCTTATTAATTTTTATCGTTGTCATCTCCAGTGCCTTTTACATTACAATGATGCCACCGCATGCCGATCAGGCCCTCGTAAATGCTCCACAGGCCGTCCTGACGGAGAAGGCCAGTACCTTTACTGTGGATACCGCTGCCAGCTCCGTGATCTGGACAGGTACCAAACCTTCCGGAAAGCATGTCGGAGCCGTGGGAATCAGCCAGGGTACCCTGGAACTGAAAAAGAAGAATATCAAATCCGGCAATTTCACCATCAATATGTCCTCGATCACCGATACTGACCTGCAGGGTAAATCCAATTCCTCCCTGGTGGGTCACCTGAAGAGTGCCGATTTCTTCGATGTGGAGAAATTTCCCACCGCGGTCTTTGAACTCACTGGCATCAGCGAACTGGAAGCCGGAAAGGAAGTGATCCTCGACAGCGCTACCCATACAGTCAGTGGTAACTTCACCATGAAAGGCATCAAACAGAATATCAGTTTCCCCGCCAATATAACCGTCACGGGCAGCCAGGTCAGGGCGAAGGCCAATTTCAATCTCGACCGCACGCTCTGGGGCGTCAATTACGGTACCGCGAACGGCAAAGTGTCCAACGACATCAACCTGAAACTCGATATCACCGCCAATAAATGACGGGTTGATCCGGATTTATACAAAGGCTCTTTTGAAGAGCCTTTTTTATTTACCCAGTATGCCTGATTTGGCTTACTTTTGCGCCGCTTTATGCAATCAATCAGCTCCATATACCCCTTGCTGGCAACGCCCAGGAAGATCGTGATCACCACGCACCAGAAACCGGATGCGGATGCCCTGGGTTCCTCGCTGGGACTCCGTCATTTCCTGGAACCCTTTGGACATGCCATCACCGTGATCTCACCCACCAACTGGCCCAATTTCCTCGACTGGATGCCCGGAGCGGATCAGGTACTGGATTACGAAAGCGCCACCGGCAAGGCGAATAGTGCCATTGAACAGGCCGATTGGATCTTTTGCCTGGATTTCAATGTGCTCAGCCGGACCAAGCGCATGGAAGAAAAGATCCGACTGGCCAAGGCCGAAAAGATACTGATCGACCATCACCGGGAACCTCAACAGGGTGTTTTCACATACGGGAACAGCGATACCGGTAAAAGCTCCACGTCCGAAATGATCTACGACCTGATCCTGGGATCGGGCCATGAAGATAAACTCAGTAAGGAGACTGCCGAATGCCTTTACGCCGGGGTGATGACGGATACCGGTTCTTTCCGTTTCCCTTCCACTACGGCCAGTGTCCACCTCATGGTGGCCGGGCTGAAGGAGAGGGGACTGGAGCACAGCCATATCCATGAGGCCCTGTACGATAATTTTCTCGAGAACAGGTTCCGCTTCATCGGTCATGTTTTGCAGAACCGAATGGAAGTGTTTTACGAATACAATACGGCCCTCATCATCATTCCTCAAGCCGACCTGATCAAATACGATGTTCGTACCGGGGATACCGAAGGGCTGGTGAATTACCCGCTCAGCATCAAGGGCATCAAACTGGCCGCCATCATCATCGATCGGGGAGAGGAGCGCAAAAGTTCATTCCGGAGCAAGGGCGACTTCGACGTCAATACCTTCGCCCGTACCTATTTCAACGGGGGCGGACATTATAATGCGGCCGGCGGTTTCAACAAAGAGCCCCTGGAAGAGGTCGCGGAAAAATTCAAGGTGGCCATGAAAGAGAACAGGTCCCTGCTAAGCAGTTATCAATTTTAAAACATAAACCATGAAACGTTTCTTATTATTTTCCTTTTCACTTTCCCTCCTGGCCCTGGCGGCCTGTACCGACTCCTTCAAGAAAGGGGGCAATGGTCTCGAATACAAGATCGTTCCTACCGGTAGCGGTAAGACGATCGGTTACGGCAATTACGTACAGCTTCATTTCACCCAGGTTTATAAGGGTGATAAGGATACGGTCATCGGCGAGAGCCGCGATTTCATGCCCCGTATCAATGTGCTGGATTCCATCAATACGCCACCGGAGTATTTCGCCATCCTGAAACAGCTTCGCAAAGGCGACAGCCTGGTCTTACGTACCCGCGCGGACAGTTTCTATAAGAGGGATATCTCCGCCATGCCGGCCTTCATGAAGAAAAGCAATTACATCTATACCAGCCTGAAGATCGTCAACATCTTCGTGACCAAGGCCGAGGCCGACAGCGCCAACAAGGCGGAAGCCAGGGTAGGCAAACCCAGGATCTTCAAAAAACAGTGGGCGGATATTGAAAAGGAAGTGCTCGGAAAGAACAAGGCCCA
This sequence comes from Chitinophagaceae bacterium, assembly GCA_016721725.1. Taxonomy (GTDB): domain Bacteria; phylum Bacteroidota; class Bacteroidia; order Chitinophagales; family Chitinophagaceae; genus Ferruginibacter. The sequence goes on from JADKHN010000006.1 coordinate 178,098, forward strand.
GCTGGAGACCGATGACAAACTGATCGCTGCCTTCCTGCTGAAGAACAGCATCAATGCCAGTAAGACCAAATGGGGAACTTATATCCAGACGATCACTGAAGGCGCCGGTCCTGCTATCACACCTGCAGACATCGTTTCCGTCAATTATACCGGCAAGACCCTCGACAGCGGCAGGGTGATCGACTCCAATACCGATCCCAAATTCATGCACACACAACCCTTACAACTCACAATTGGGCAACTCGGCCAGGTGATGTTCGGTTGGACCGACGCACTCTTACAATTGAAGAAAGGCTCCAAGGCCGTCCTTTATATCCCATCTACACTGGCATATGGCAAAGATGGCCGTGCTCCGGAAGTGGGTCCCAACCAGAACCTGGTATTTGACATTGAAGTCCTGACCGTGGAGAGCGAAGAGGAATTACTGGCCAAACAGGAAGCGGAGCAGAAAAAATTGATGGATGAACAACAGAGGAGGGCCGACAGCATGATCAACGCCCAGCCCAAAACCAACCAGAAATAGATCGCACTGAATATTCTAACTCATTCAAGCGTCCTGCAAGCAGGACGCTTTTTTGTAGGCTTCATGGAGTATGATGGCCTCATGGGCTTCCTTCACATCATGGACCCTTAAGAGAGAGGCGCCATGTTCCAGTGCCAACGTGTTGAGTACGGTGGTACCATTCAGGGCCTCCTCCACACCAACCCCCAGGGTCCGGTAGACGGTGCTCTTCCTGGAGAGTCCGGCCAAGACCGGCCTTCCGGTCATACAAAAAGTACGCAGTCCCTTCAGCAATTGGAAATTATGTGTGATCGTCTTGCCAAAACCAAAACCAGGATCCAGGATCAGATCGTTGATGCCGGCCAAACGGCAGGCTTCCGATCGTTCAATGAAATAATCAAGGACGGTCTTCACCACATCATCATATACCGGGTCATCCTGCATATGCTCCGGACTGCCCTTCATGTGCATGCAAACAAAGGGGACCCGTAGTGAGGCAACGGCAGGCAGCATGTTCTCATCAAGGAGACCGCCACTGATATCATTCACGATGGTTGCGCCTGTTTCAACCGCGGCGATGGCCACTTTGCTGCTATAGGTATCAACGGAGATGATCTGGCCGGGAAAATGGGTATGGATCAGTTTGATGGCGGGCAGCACACGATCCAGTTCCTCTTCCGCTGAAATTCGGACACTGCCCGGCCGGGTACTTTGTCCCCCAATGTCGAGGATCGAAGCCCCTTCACGGATCATGTTTCCGGCCTTTTGCCGGAGCGCGTCATCATCCAGGTCTCCGTGTCCGCGGTAAAAAGAATCCGGTGTGGCATTGATGATCCCCATCAGTTTCGGCTGGTCGAAAACCAGCAATTTTCCGCGGCAGTTTATGCTAATCATCAGTTGATTCAAGTATTTTTGGTTCGGCTAAAAGCTAAGTTACAAATGAGCAGCGACAATCAGACAGGGAATACCCAGTTGCAATACGACGGGATCATCGAAGAAGCGAAAGCGATCTTCCTCCATAAGACCATGGATTACGGCACATCCTGGCGGGTTTACCGGACCATCTCCGTAGCTGACCAGATCTACATCAAGGCCAAACGGATCCGGACCATCCAGGAGAAGGGAAGCCAGAAGATCGGTGACGATATCATCAGTGAATTCAGGGGCATATTGAATTACGCCATCATCGGGTTGATCCAGCTCGACCTGCCCGGTGATGAACCGGAGGACCTGCCCTATGACCAGGTTAAAGCCCTCTATGAAGAAAAGGCAGCAATGGCCAAAAAACTGATGACGGACAAGAACCACGATTACGGTGAAGCCTGGCGGGAGATGAGCCAGGAGAGTTTCGTTGACCTGATCCTGGCCAAGATCCTGCGGATCAAACAGATCCTGCTCAACGAAGGCAAGACCCTCATCAGCGAGGGCATCGATGCGAATTATTACGATATCATCAATTACGCCGTGTTCGGACTGATCCTGATCGGCGAACAATTGTCAACCCTACGATCATGAAGATCCTCGTCAACATTGCAAGATTCCTGGTTGGAACTTTATTCATTTTCTCCGGACTGGTCAAGGCGATCGACCCGCTCGGCCTCACGTATAAGATGCGGGAGTTCTTCGAGGTCTGGGCGAACGACGGTTACGCGAAGGGACTGATGATGTTGCTGAATGAACAGGCCCTGGCCTTTTCCATTTTCATGATCACCCTGGAAGTATTGCTCGGTCTCGCCCTGCTGATCGGCTGGATGAAAAAGCTCACCTCCTGGCTATTGCTCTTACTCACCGTCTTCTTCACCTTCCTTACCGCATTTGTGCTATTCACCGGAAAGATCCGGGCCTGCGGCTGTTTCGGCGATTGTATCCCCCTGACTCCCGTACAGACCTTTACCAAGGACCTGGTGTTGCTGGTTTTGATCCTGGTCATCCTGACCGGACTGAAGCATATCCGTCCGCTGTTCGGCGGAAAATGGATACCGGCCGCCGTCATGCTGCTCGGTGCCGGGGGCATACTCGGATTGCAGTATTATGTACTGAATCACCTTCCGTTGAAGGACTGCCTGCCTTACCGGATCGGGAACAATATCCTGGAATTACGCAAAATGCCGAAGGACGCAGTACAGGACAAATACACGTTCAGCTTCATCTATGAAAAGAACGGGGAGAAGAAGGAATTCGCGATGGACAAATTACCCGACAGCAGCTGGACCTATGTAGACCGCAAACAGACCCTGATCGAAAAGGGGAGGAACAATACCCCGCTGATCAATGATTTTTCACTCACTACCCTCAGCGGGAATGATTCAACTGAAGCTATTCTTTCCCAACTCGGAGAATATTACCTGCTCTTCGTCAGGGATGAAGAGACCTATCCGAAGAACTGGAAATTGGAAGGCCTGTTCTTCCTGACCGCTTTCAAGGAAAAACGGCCCGTATACATCGTCACGGCACAGCAGGAATTCGCCAAAAAACATTTCCTCAATAAATACGTATTGGGTGGCGCCGCGTACGATCCCGTCATTTTAACCTGTGACGGAGTGGCCATTAAGACGGCGGCCCGTAACAACCCTGTCCTCTTCCTGATGAAAGGCCCCGTGGTAAAGGGAAAATGGGGGTGGACCGATATGGACAAACTGGTGCACGACTGATCAGCAACTAAACCAACCAACGTTGACCTATCTCTTAAAAAAGATCGCATACGCCTTACTGGTATTACTCGGTGTGGTCATGCTGGTCTTTATCATGTTCCAGGGATTTGGTGATCCGGCCAGGATGGTGGTTGGACAGACCGGTGACAAGAAGACGCTGGACAATATCCGCCGCGACCTCTACCTGGATCAACCCAAATGGAAGCAATTCGTTTTGTACCTCAATGATGTTTCCCCCATCGGGATACATACCTCTGTCGAAATAGAACAAAAGAAACTGAAAGGATTCTTCATCGGGTCGGGCACCCGGCTTGGAGTCAAACTGCCCTACCTGCGCCGCAGCTACCAATCGAAGAAAGAAGTGGGCCAGGTATTGATGGAAGCCCTGCCGGGCACGCTGATGCTGGCCTTTGCGGCCATGTTATTTGCCATCCTGGTCGGGATCTTCCTGGGGGTGGTGGCCGCCGTGAAAAAGGATACCTGGATGGACAGTTCGGCCCTGGTCGCCAGTATCGCCGGTATTTCCGCACCTTCTTTTTTCATGGCCATCATCATCGCCTATGGATTTGGCGTGTTGCTTCACGCCTATACGGGGCTACCCCTTACGGGCAGCTGGTTCGATATCGATGAGGTGACCGGTGAGAAATACCTTACCCTGAAGAACCTCGTACTGCCTGCCTTCACCCTGGGCATACGTCCGCTGGCCATCATCACCCAGCTCACCCGTAGTTCCATGCTGGATGTGCTTTCACAGGATTATATCCGGACCGCCAGGGCGAAGGGAATGGGGGAGCGGACCGTCATCTGGAAACACGCCCTTCGCAATGCGCTGAACCCGGTCATCACGGCGATCACCGGCTGGTTCGCCGAATTACTCGCCGGCGCCTTTTTCGTGGAATATATCTTTGGATGGAAGGGTATCGGCAAGGTCACCGTGGATGCGTTGGAAAAACTCGACTACCCCGTGGTGATGGGAGCCGTATTGTTCAGTGCTTCGATCTTCGTATTGATCAACCTGCTGGCCGACCTGTTATACCGCTATATCGATCCCCGGATCAGTCAGGCGGGATAAATAAAAAGCCCTTCATCATGAGGATCGATAAAGGGCCTTTTCTATTATGAGTTTCCGGTCTATTTCTCCATCATCCCGTCACTCACCCATTTCTTGAACACCGCGATCTCATCAACGGATAGTTTAGTGCCCTTGAAGGGCATAAAACCCCGGACAGTGGGCTCTTTCTCCACGCGGGCGACCATCTCAGCGCCAAATTTGAGGGCGGAAGCGTAATTATCGAAATCTGCTTTCTTACCTCCCTTTGAAGGAATATGACAGGGTGAGCATTTGGCCTGGATCAGTGCCTGAACATGACCAACATAGGTTGTCTTTGGAACGGGCGGTGGTTCTGATTTAGAAGGGGCGCTCTTGGGTGAACAGGCTGCCAACACGGCCATTCCGATCAAGAGGGTGGAAAAGAAATAATTTCGCATAGCCTGGGTTTTAAGTTAAGAAAGACAGGCAATTTAAACAGAATAAATAAGCAAAAAAAATATTGGTTGAAAGGACCCCAACCTACCGAAACCGGCGCTTGATCAACGCAATGCATAACCCAGCACTTTGACCCCGGTCCAGTTTGAAGAGAACGGGATGACCGAACAGACATAGGCCAGGTAGATCTTATTATCGCGGATGGAAACACCCCAGGTACCCACCTGGTTGTTCACGCCGCCATATTCTTTGGAGAATTGAGGCTTAGCCGGATCACTGACATTGACCACCTGAAGGTCGCTTTTACCCGATGCCATGAAAAGTAAATGTTTTTCGCGGTCCATCACGATCTCATTGGTATGACCGTTGCTGCTGAACCAATTCATCGGACTGGCCTGGCAATTCCAGGGATTCCACCAGCTGAGCAGGTTGATGGACGAAGGCCTGCTGATATCCACCGCTTCCATTCCACAATAATCGACCGCCAGGTAAGCGGTCATTCCGTCAATCACCACATTATTATAGGCCCTGGGCTTACCGTTCATCTGCGGGTTGGCGTATCGTCCTGCCTCAAATGGATGAACCTTATCCGCGATATTGATGACCCTTAAGCCTCCGGCATCAAAACACAGGTAGACCAGATCGCCCAGTATAGCCAAACCCCTGGCATTGTATTTTTTCGGATCCGGGTTTGGATCAGGAAAATTCAGGTCGGGCTTAAAGACAGACAGGACCCTTGGTGCCGCCTTATTGCTGATGTCGAAAATGATCATCCCGTTACCCATGGCCCCGAGATAAGCAAAGTTACCCTGCGTTTCGATGATCCCCGTTCCCCCGGTCTGGCTGATATCCTGCCAGGTCGATCTCACCAACGGGTTCAGGGGGTCGGTCACATCAATGATCGCCAGGCCAGGCGCCTGTATAGCCGTGCCAAAATGGTTACCCAATGCGAGGTAGAGATCATTTCCGGATTGGGAAATATTCATAACGTGCAGACCGTTCAACTGCGAGATCGGTATCTGGGCGACCGGTATCAGTGAACCGGATAATGCGAAAATCTTCAAACCGCCTTCCTTGGCGGCAACATATAGATAAGGTCTGCCTGTCTGATCCGCATGCGCCGTAAGGAACATTTCACTGCAGGTTGACTGTAGGCTGCGTTCTTCCGATATTTCCAGTTTAAGATCGCCGGCAGGTGGCGCGGGGTTGGTTATTTTTTTGCAGGACAAGAACGTGATCAACAGGAAAATGGGCAGGGATGCTTGAAAGATCCTGTTCAAGAGGAAGGATGGGTGTTTCATAATGCCAGTTGGGTGATGAATGGAATTGCAGGCAGATAAGGCAAAGTCCATACCGTTCAGGCAAAAAGCAAAAACTTTAACGGGAAATGATCCATTTTTCCGAATTCATTAACAATTTCGGATCCGGCAAAGGGCCTGGCTCAATCAATATCTCCCAATCCAAAACGGTCGCCGATCTTCAGGAAGGCGAATGCGGCTTGTTTGGTCACACCTTTCTTATCATAACTCACCATGAGTATATGCCAGGTGCCTTCTGATTCTTTTTCAATGAGATAACGCAGGATCTTGAAGTTGGTGTCGCGGTTCACCGTGCCGTTGATGCGCAGACAAACCTCATCCACACCCTTTCGTTCCGCCTCCACTTTGTAATTGGCGAAATCTTTCCAGGAACGAGTCTTGTCATCACCCCGGTAAACGACATATTTCGCCGCCTTATAAAATACCCCCAGTTGTTGGGATTGAGGATCTTTGAAATCGACAGACCGGCAGACCAGACAAAGTTCTTTCAGTGTTTTGGCCACTTGCCCGGAATCCTGAACAGCGTTTTGTGCCCTTGCAGACCAGGTGGTGGATCCACAGAGTAATAACAACAGTAGCGGATACAATGTCCTTTTCTTCATTTTTTTGATTGAGGATTGAAGACTAGCTTAAAATTACACTTTTCACCGGGTTGGCAAAACGCTTAATCGCTTACCTTTGTATTCAAATAAAATAATCATATGAAAGAAGTTGTCATCATATCCGCGGTCCGAACACCCATGGGGAGTTTCGGCGGCTCGTTGAAAGGATTTACCGCCACCCAGCTGGGAGCCGTTGCGATCAAAGGCGCATTGACCAAAGCAGGGATCAAACCCGAACTCGTGAACGATGTCCTGATGGGTTGTGTCATCCAGGCCAACCTGGGCCAGGCTCCCGCCCGGCAGGCGGCCAAGTTCGCCGGATTACCCAATGAAGTGAATTGCACGACCGTTAACAAGGTCTGCGCCAGCGGCATGAAAGCCATCGCACAAGCGGCCCAAAGCATCATGCTGGGCGATGCCGATATCGTCATCGCGGGCGGCATGGAAAGTATGAGCAATGTCCCTTTTTATTCGGATACCATGCGTTGGGGAAATAAATACGGAAATGTGAACCTGATCGACGGCCTGGCTAAAGACGGGCTTACCGATGTGTACGACGGCAAGGCCATGGGCAATGCCGCAGAAATGTGCGCTTCAACCTGTGGGGTCAGCCGGGAAGAGCAGGATACTTTCGCCATAGAAAGCTATAAACGCAGCCAGGCTGCCGTCAATGGCGGAAAATTCGATGAGGAGATCGTGCCTGTGGAGATCCCCCAGCGAAAAGGCGACCCGGTCTTGTTTGCCAAAGACGAGGAACCCTTCAATGTCAAATTCGAAAAGATCCCCGAACTCAAGGGCGCTTTTGTAAAAGACGGAACCGTCACCGCGGCCAATGCCTCCACCATGAATGACGGCGCGGCAGCCCTGGTCCTGATGAGTGCGGAAAAAGCCAAAGAACTGGGATTGAAACCCATCGCGAAGATCGCCGGCTATGCCGATGCCGAACAGGCTCCTGAATGGTTTACCACCACGCCGGCGCTGGCCGTTCCAAAAGCGGTGGCCAAGGCCGGACTGACCATGGAAGACATCAGCTACTGGGAACTCAACGAGGCCTTTGCGGTGGTTGGCATTGAGAATTCCCGCCGCATGAAACTGGATCCGGCTAAAGTGAATGTGAACGGGGGAGCGGTCTCCCTGGGTCATCCCCTGGGCTGCAGCGGAGCCCGGATCATCGTCACCCTGATCCAGGTTCTCAAACAGAACAATGCGAAATACGGCGCCGCAGGCATTTGTAACGGAGGGGGCGGGGCGTCGGCGATGGTCATTGAAAATTGTTGAAACCGGGAGAAGCTTAACCTTAAATTATTTGATTCTCGATAAAAAATATTATCTTGACATTCTAAAAAACAAAAATGATTATGAAAAAAATAATTCTGACAGCTTTCGTATCGGGTATTTGTATGATCGGATTTGCCCAAACCGCTGAAAATGATCTGAAGACCACGGATCAAAACGCGGCAAAAGCGGTGAAAGTGGAAGCGGCTCAAACAGCTGCCCCCAAGATCACCGCTCAGCAGCAATCCGATGCTAAGAACAAGATCAAGGCGAATCCCAACACCAAAATGCAGGTGGATGCCATCGTGCAACCGGCCATCGCAGCAGATGCGGCAGGGAATGAGGTCGTACCCGTGGCCAGCAAAACTGCCCCGGTGAAAACAGAAGCCACCATAAGGCAAAAGCAGGCGCCAAAGGAATAAATTTCTAAAAAAATTGCAATAAACCAGGTCGTCTTTACGGACGACTTTTTTTTATGTATACCCGGATAAAAATATGCTGCATCAGCAGCTTTGAAGAAGCCCGGATGGCCATAGCCGCCGGTGCCGACGCACTCGGACTGGTGGGGAAGATGCCCAGTGGTCCGGGCCCGATCGAGGATGAATTGATCGCCGCGATCGCCCGGACCATTCACCCACCGATCGCCTCGATCCTGCTCACCAGTGAACAGGAGCCGGGTCAGATCATTGATCATGTCTGCCGCGTGCATACCAATACCGTTCAGATCGTGGATGAGCTCAACACCGGCAATTACCAGGCGATACGCCATGCCCTGCCTCATTTGAGGATCATGCAGGTGATCCATGTACAGGGGGAGGAAAGTATTGAACAAGCCCTGCGTGTCCAGGATCAGGTGGATGCCATCCTGCTGGACAGCGGGAATCCGGGTGCCGCCATCAAGACCCTGGGTGGAACCGGCAATACACATGATTGGTCGATCAGCCGGCGCCTGGTTGAACAGGTCAGGGTTCCCGTCTTTCTCGCAGGCGGACTGCATGCCGAAAATGTCGGGGATGCGATCGAAACGGTAAGACCCTTCGCCGTGGATGTTTGCAGCGGGGTCCGTACCAACGGAGCCCTCGATGCGGAGAAATTAAAGGCCTTCATCGGCAAGGTCAGGAATGGGTAAACACAATTTGCTCGTCTGCCATGGTTAAGATAAATTTGCAACCTATTAAATAAAACAACCGTTCATGCGACAAATTGCATTCAGGGAAGCGCTCCGGGAAGCCATGCAGGAAGAGATGAGAAGGGATGACCGTGTATTACTGATGGGAGAAGAAGTGGCCGAATATAATGGCGCTTATAAAGTGAGCCAGGGTATGCTGGAAGAATTTGGCGAGCGCCGTATCATCGATACGCCGATCGCTGAACTGGGATTCGCCGCCATAGCGGTTGGAGCCGCACAGAACGGATTAAGGCCCATCGTGGAATTCATGACCTGGAATTTCGCCGTATTGCCGCTGGACCAGATCCTGAACACGGCTTCCAAGATGCTGGCCATGAGCGGGGGACAGGTGGGCTGTCCCATCGTTTTCCGCGGTCCTAATGGCAGCGCCGGCCAGTTGGGTGCACAACATTCCACCGCCTTCGAAAGTCTCTATGCCAATATTCCCGGATTGAAAGTGATCTCCGTTTCCAATCCATATGACGCGAAAGGTTTACTGAAAAGTGCCATTCGCGACGACGATCCGGTGATCTTCATGGAAAGTGAAGTGATGTATGGCGACAAGGGCGAAGTGCCTGAAGAAGAATATGTACTTCCCATCGGCAAAGCTTTTGTCAAAAGAGAAGGAAAAGATGTGACCATCGTGTCATTCAACAAGATGATGAAAGTGGCGCTGGGCGCAGCCGAAGAATTGGCCAAAGAAGGCATTGAGGCCGAAGTGATCGACCTGGCCACCATCCGTCCGCTCGACTGGTTCACCATATTGGAAAGCGTGAAGAAGACCAACCGGCTGGTGATCGTGGAAGAGCAGTGGCCTTTTGCATCCGTTTCCTCCGAGATCTCTTACCGCATTCAAAAAGAAGGCTTCGATTATCTCGACGCTCCCATACGCCGCATCACCTCCGCCGATGCGCCTATGCATTATGCTCCTAACCTGGTGGCAGCTTACCTGCCCGATGTGCCCCGTACGGTCAAACTGGTGAAGGAAGTGATGTATCTGAAGAAATAGGACATCATATTCAAATAACTCTTAACTTTTTTATTGCGCTCTCTAGAATATTGAGCGCTCATCTTTTTTGTATTCATTCCGGTTGGTGAAGACACCAACCAGGGTGGAAACATTCCTTGTTCCTCATTTCTTGTTCTATTTGTTCTTCAACAAATGGGCTTTTATCTCCCTTAGGTCATAACTTTACTGTATAATCAGGCAATATGTCTTATCGTTCACTGGAGGATTGTTTACTGGACCTGGAAAAGAACGGAATGCTCATTCGGGTCAGGGAGGAAGTGGATCCCAACCTCGAAATGGCGGCCATCCATTTGAGGGTTCATGAAGCCGGCGGACCGGCCCTGTTGTTTGAACAGGTAAAAGGTAGCCGGTTCAGGGCCGCCTCCAATATCTTCGGCACGCTCGAACGCAGCCAATTCATCTTCCGCGATACACTGGACATGGTGAAACAACTCATCGAATTAAAGAATAACCCGGTCAAAGCCCTCCGGCATCCGTTCCGGAATCTTGGATCGGGCTTAGCCGCACTCAAGGCCCTTCCTTTAAGGAACCCGTTTAATAAGCCGGTACTTCATCAGCAGATTCGACTTTCCGAGATCCCACAGATCATACACTGGCCAAAGGATGGGGGAGCATTCGTCACCCTTCCCCAGGTCTATACCGAAGACATCGACAAACCGGGTATCATGCATGCCAACCTGGGCATGTACCGGATCCAGCTTTCAGGTAATGAATACATTCCCGACCGGGAAGCCGGGCTCCATTACCAGCTGCACCGGGGTATCGGCATTCATCAAACCAAGGCCAACAAAAAGGGACTGCCGCTTAAAGTCAGTGTATTTGCCGGCGGACCTCCCGCGCACTCGGTAGCGGCAGTAATGCCTTTGCCTGAAGGGATCAGTGAAATGACCTTTGCCGGCGTCCTCGGCGCCCGCAGGTTCAGGTATGTTTACGAGCAAGGATTTTGCATCAGCACCGATGCCGATTTTGTGATCACCGGAGAGGTCCATCCTGGTGAGAACAAACCCGAAGGACCCTTCGGTGATCACCTGGGGTATTACAGCCTGGAACATCCTTTCCCGGTGATGAAGATCGGGAAGGTCTATGCCCGTAAGAACGCTATATGGCCATTCACTGTTGTAGGCAGACCTCCCCAGGAGGATACCAGTTTCGGACAGTTGATCCATGAAATGACCGGATCGGCCCTGCAACAGGAGATCCCCGGTTTGAAAGAGGTCCATGCCGTGGATGCCGCCGGGGTTCACCCCTTATTGCTGGCCATCGGCAGTGAACGCTATACACCCTATATGCCGGTTAAGCAGCCGGCCGAGATCCTCACCATCGCCAATCATATTCTCGGCACCGGGCAGCTCAGTCTGGCTAAATTCCTTTTCATCACGGCCGATGAGAACAATCAACTGGATACCCGGGATATTCAACGATACCTCATGTATATACTCGAACGGATCGACCTCGGCCGGGATATCCATTTCCATACCAACACCACCATCGATACGCTCGACTATTCCGGAACTTCCCTGAACAGCGGCAGCAAAGTGGTATTTGCCGCTTACGGAGATCGTAAACGGGAATTGGCCACGGAGGTACCGGAATGCCTGAATTTTTTAAGCGGCTTTGAAAATGCAAGGATTGTCATGCCAGGCATTGTTGCCATTCAGGCCCGCAAATACATCGATCAGACATCTGCAACCCGGGAAATAGAGTCCCTCGACCACCAACTGCAAACTGCAAACTGCGAACTGCAAACGGTGCCTTTCATCATCCTCTGCGACGATGCCCGTTTCCTCAGTGAACGCCTGAATAATTTCCTCTGGGCCACATTCACCCGATGCAACCCTTCCCACGATATCCATGGCATGGGAAGTTTCACGATCAATAAGCATTGGGGATGTACGGGGCCGTTGGTCATCGATGCCCGGATCAAACCGCATCATGCGCCGCCGGTAGAAAAAGACCCGGCCGTGGAGAAAAAGATCGACCGTTTATTCGCACAGGGCGGAAGCCTGCAGGGGATATCATAAGCGCCTGATGATGATCTTTTCATTGTATTCGGCCTGCACCTCATCAAAGAATTTTTTCACACCGGCATATTTCGAGGCGGGTATGTGATACTCTTTGAGGATAAGGGTTGCAGTTGAAATAATCTCCCGGTTATCCGGATTGAAACGGACATTGGTGGAGTAAGATCCATATTCATTCTTCATACCCCGGGCCCCGGGTAATGTTTCGGGTGTAAAACCCTCCGGCAATCGATAAATGGTGGTATCCGTCAGTAAAAAAGGCAGGTTGAAATAATAATCCTGTGTCCGGTTCTCCGAACGGGGCAGGGGATCATTCCATATCTTCCGGATGCGGGGGTGCAGGAATAGTTTACCACCGGTCTTGAAATCATACCATTTTTCAGCGCTCATGTTAACCTGTGTCAATGCCATAGGGTCGGTCTTGTCCACGGCCATACTGAATTCATCCGGCGCAATAAAATCCAGGGTTTCCACAAAATAGGTCTTCTGTTCATCCTTCCGTTCTTCGGATAACCGATACAGAAAGGAAGATTTATGATCCCCGTTACTGGTCATTCTTACGGTTGCAGTTCCTGAACCGTCTTCCTGCAACATGATACGGGAAAGAACGTTCAACTGGTTCTGCAAAGGAGTGGGTTTGGGGGTTCTGACCAAAACACCGCCATTCTCGGTCAGCAATAAAGCTTCCCGGTCGGCTGTAAAGCTGCCCATGAAACCGGCATCATCAACCGGACTGGTGCATTCGAGCCAAAGGCTGTCCTTTTCCATCGGAACACAGACCACCTGGTGATTGAAGGGGTCATATGGAAATGAAGCCTCGATCTTCACGTGCTCATCACTACCGGCCCGGATCCAGGCTGAATAGCTCCTGATATTCACGACGGAAAGGCAGGCCTGCAGGTAATTGCTCAATGCCTTGCAATCGCCATATTTCTTCTTGTGCACGAAATCAGCGGAAAAAGGTTTGAACCCGCCGATCCCCAACTGGATACTCACATACCGGAAATTGCGCTGCAGGTACCGGTAGATCAGTTTGACCTTTTCATGATCATCCCTGCCATTGGCAACGACGGCCTTTATTTCCGCCCTGAATGCCTCCGACAACTGATTGTCGTTTTTAACGAGACTGTTATACCAAAGTCCGAAGTCCTTCCAGTTCTTCATGTCGCCCGGGTATCCGTCGAGTTCAAAACGGGTAGGAGCGATCATGACCCAGGGAAAAACGTTTTGCACAGGACCTGCTCCGGGTTCCAATGACTTAGCTGGTAAACGGGAGACCTTCCACTGATAGCTTCTGTTACTTCTGTCGGATTCATCGATCACCGGCTGAAGTTCCGTATTCATGGGCCGGTAGCGTAGTTCCATCTCTTTAGGCAAAACCAGGTTGTATTCCGAATTTTCCACCGATTGTTTCTCCTCCTGGAAATAATAATAAGGATAGTTATAGACGCCGTGATAGCTGACGGAATAGTCGCACTCGATGGTAATGGGATATTGATTTACGGGTACCTGTAAGGAATGGTATTTCCCGTCCGGAACCAGTTCCATCCAGTTGCTTTCTGAACTAAGATCCTTTTTCTCGTACCTGGAGACGGGTTTCCCTTCCGCATCATAAATTTTTATGCTGACCTCTCCCAATGCACGGAACCGGTCTGTATATTCCTGGAAAGCCGTCTTCATCGTCTCACCGCCGGCCAGGTAAGTGACCACAGAATGTATTTTCAAACTGGCTTTGCTTACCGAGCGAAGTTCAAAGCGAATGTTCTCGAGTCGGACCACTGACCTTGCATTGACCTTCAGTTCAGGGGGTATCAGGCTAACGGCGTAGGGGAGGACCTGGCCATTCAGGGCCTGAACCAAACTGAAAACCAACATGAAACTGGATATCTTCTTCACGGAATTCATTTCTTTTTGATAACGATCTGTTCGTTCAGGATAGAAAACAGTTTCTTATAAAACTCCCTGAATTCGGCATAACCGGCCGAAGTATAGAAAGGACTCTTGAATTCCAGGCTCATCCGGATATTGATGAGGTTCTCCTCCGCCTTGATGTAGCGGTTGAAAACGATGCTGTTATCGGGCATGACCAGCGACAGGTCTTCGGGAAGCCCTTCCGTTACATAACCTTCCGGCAGCGTGAAATTGCCGAAGATCTGGAAATCCTGCAGGTAACCGAAATCCACATCCGATTGGCGGGTCTCTGCAAGGAAAGGGTTCTTTTCCAACCCGGTGAACAGGTTCGCGGTGAAATATCTGTATTCCCCTGAACTGCTGAGGGGCATGGAGAATCTCATTTTTTGTTCCAGCGGCATAGAATCAGCTTCCACATTGCTGATGAGCATTTCATCGATCCTGCATTGCGGATTGCCTGCTGATACATACCTGGCTTTGAATGCATCTTTATCAGCGACCCATTTTTCGCAACGTTCCCGGCGCGCATAACCCGAACTGTTGATGGTGGCATCGCCTTTGAGCAGTCCGGAAGCATCGATATCGGCCCGGATCGCGATCATTTGTTTGAATTTGGTTTTCGTATCCACGATATCCAGCCAGCGCCCATCCTGATTGTCCAGCAAGAAGCCCTTGGTATTCACTACTGCAGCAGGTATGATCTTATAGCTGCTGAACCGGTCGGTAGCGTCCAGTATATAATAACGGCCGCCCAATGGAACATAGGCCATCACGGAGTTGAACTGGTCGAGTTTGGGATAATAGGTATTGACGAGGCCATTCTCCCGGGTGCTGAACAGGATCGGCTTCGCCGGGATTCCTGCCTGACTGAGTAAATTGATCAGGAGCAGGTTGATATCGGCATTGGAACCTTTTTTTGTTTCATAGGACTTATTGAGACCACTATAGGAATAGATCGTTTCTTCGCCATCCCAGGTCAGATTCCTTCTTACCTGGTCAAAGACCAGGCGCATGCGTGCCAGGCTGTCGGATACCTGTTTTGCCTGTGCGACCAGCATGGCCGTGGCAGGAACTTCCGCTTTCAGTTGAGAACCGAAATCTTCATCCTTGTTCAGCTCCTGTACAACATCGCTCCATTTGGTACGGATGTCCTTGATGTCGCCGTTCCCGTAGTCGAGTTGCGAAAGATCAAGTTCAAGACGCTGGAGATAATCCCGCGCCGAGGGCATGAATGGTTCATCCCGGATACCCACCAGGTTGCGCATGATATAATTCTTTTTGATCGATTTCAGGGTGTAGGTATCGCCGCCATTGGTGATCATGTCTTCAAAGACCTCATCCCTGACCTCAAGATCACCGATCACCGATTTTTGTTCGGAGAACTGAAAGACCAGCGGAACCTTGATCTGGTATTCGCTGTACTGAACGGGGATACGGCCCTGGAAATACCAGTCCTTGATCGAGGACCAGGTCTCCCGTTCGATCTCGTACCGGTATTCGATCACGCTTCCCGCTTTCACTTCGGGAAAAGTGATGACCAGTTTGCTCACATTGCGGTTGATCTTCTTGGTATAGATGGAACTCTTACCCACCGGGGTGGTCCTGATATTGCCGGATTCATCCAGGTTATAGGTGTAGGCATCGAATTTCAATATCTTCTCATCATTGTTATGGGAAATGAATGGAATGCTCACATCAGCGTAGGCGATGCCTTTCTCCCTGAGGATCTTGATGCGGGTACGTCGTTTGTAAACCGTCTTGAACAGGGTGATCCCGGCCGTTCCGCGGTCGTAATGCATATCGCAAAAATCGATCAGGGTAAGCGCATCCGCACCTTTATCGAAGGAACAGTCCTTCATCTCCAGGTCGGCTTTGTCGATCTTGCCAAAAGCCGGCAGGCCTTTCTGGGCCTTTAGGTTTGATACCATGGCCGTGTAAAAAAGAAATAACAGGACTCGTTTCATGGTATAAATATTATTTTCAATAAATATAACAAAAGGAAAATGAATTTAATTGCCCCTAAACGGATAATTTTATCGTCAAATGAGATCCATACGAACATTCCCTGTCCTCTTTCTTTTTTTTAGCCTGGCTTCCTGCAAGGGGCAGAACCAGACTGGTCATCTTCCGACAAATAAAGACGACAATACGCTGCTCTGGGAGATCAGCGGCAAAGATCTTAAGTCTCCCAGCTATCTGTTTGGAACCTTTCACCTGATGTGCAGTGAAGATATCCGGTTTAGTTCTTCCCTGAAAGCCGCCGTGAAAGAAACCAGTGAGACCTGGCTGGAACTCGACCTGGATGATCCCGCCACTTTGTTCGGCGCGGTCAAACTGATGAATATGAAAGAGGGGAAGAAACTATCCGATCTCTATGAACCTGATGCGTATAAAAGGCTGGATCAGTTCTTCCGTGATTCACTGAAGACCTCACTGGTCATCTTCCAGCAGATGAAGCCCGCTTTCCTGGAAGCCATGTTATATCCCAAAATGCTACCCTGTAAAAAGGTCAATGCCGTTGAGGAAGAGCTGATGGTGCTGGCCAAGGCGAATAAGAAAGAGATCCGGGGACTGGAGACCATGGCCTTCCAGGCATCCGTATTCGACAGCATTCCTTATCCCGAGCAGGCCAAAGAACTGCTGAAGGGGATCGACAGCATCAACAGTTACCGGAAGTACTTTGATACGATGGTGAATATCTATAAAAGCCAGCAACTCGGTGAGATTGAAAAAATGTTCAGCAAAAGTGAATTCGGGATGGAAGAGAACCGGGATATCCTGCTGAACAAACGAAACCGGAACTGGGTGGAGTTGCTGCGCCCCATATTAAAAGACCGATCCGTATTCATCGCGGTTGGCGCCGGTCACCTGGTGGGAGAGGAAGGCCTGATCGCCTTATTGAAGAAAGAAGGGTATGTGCTGAGGCCGATCGAAAACAAAAAACCAACTAACTAACAACTAACAAACTATAAACTGTTATTTAACCACCACTTCCTTCACCACCTTCTCCTTCATCGCCTCATTGATCCTTTCGATGATCTTTTCTTTCTGAAACAGGAGTTCATTCTTCAGTGGGGCAACGGAAGTCGTGATGAAAAGGGTCTGGTTGATGATCTGGATCTTGTCGGTGTACTTGGCGATGGTCTTACCCATGATCTCTTCCCAGATCTCTTCGATACGCAGGGCCTGGATACCGCTCTTCAGGCGGCTTTTACTGAGAAATTGCTGCAGGGCTTCTTGTAAGGATACTTCTCCCATGCTGTAAAAATATGGTTTTAAGTAACGGAAAATGGAAAAAGGAAAATGGAAAATCTTATGCTTCCTTAAAAAGAAAGTACAGGCTCATTCAGAGCATTTTCCATTTTTCATTCTTCATTTTCCATTATTATCAAGTTCGACGATCTGAAAACCCACTTCCATCGTATGGAAAACCTCCTCCAGCCGGTCTCGGTGCGTATCCGTAATGAACACCTGTCCCTGGTTCTCGATACAGACCCAGCGCAGCAGGTTCTTCATGCGGTTGTCATCGAGCTTTTCAAAGACATCATCGAGCAGGAGCAGGGGAGGGAATCCTTTGCTTTTTTTCAGCAATTCAAATTCAGCGAGTCGTAAGGCGAAGAGCAGGCTCTTGCGCTGTCCCTGTGAGGCGGTGGAACGGAAAGGCTGACCATTCAGCTCCATGACGATCTCATCCTTATGGATCCCTGAGTTGGTACGTTGAAGGAGAAAATCTTTCTCGCGGAATTGATGCAAAAGGCCTTCGAAGCTGCTGTTGTGGAGCGGACTTTCATAAACCAGGCTGACCCTTTCTTCCGGATCGGCGATCTGGCTGTAGAAGCTGTTCGCCAGGGGAATTAATTCTGCACTGAACCGCTTTCTTTTCTCATAGATCAGGTTACCGGGCAGGATCAGTTGTTCGTCCAGTACATCCAGCAGGGCCCAGTCTGTCTTCCCCAATTCGGCAAAGCGTTTCAACGCGCTATTGCGCTGCAGGAGCACTTTGTTGTAGATGATCAGTTGCTGCAGGTAATCGGCGTCCATCTGGCTCAGCACGGTATCCATGAACCGGCGCCGTTCTTCACTGCCGCCTGTGATCAGTTCGATATCATCGGGCGCGATCATCACGGCCGGGAAACGGCCGATATGCTGGGATAATTTTTCATAAGGCGCCTCGTTCACCAGGAGTTCCTTCTTGCCCTGCCCACGCAGGATACAGACCAGTTTTTTGGGATCGGTCAGGGGATTCAGGTCGGCTTCCAGCCGGAAACCCTCCTGGCTGAACTGGATATTCAGCTGATCCGATTTTGAAAAATAGCTCCGCGTGAAACAACAGTAATAAATGGCATCCAGCAGGTTGGTCTTGCCCACGCCGTTCAATCCGCAGATACCCACGATCCGTTCGGTAAAAGGGAATACCGAGAACCCGTAATTCTTGTACTGGGTAAGGGTTATTTTTTCGAGGAACAACATCGGTCTGCAAGATAAGTAATGTAAGACCGGCCGGTGTAAAACGGGGTGATTTAGTACGGAAAAAGGCCGGAAAAGGCCCGATTTTGCGTTTCCTAATTCCTTATTCCTAATTCCCTTTTCTACCTTATCTTTGCCGACTAAAAAACAAACCCATTGGCAACGAAGTTTTCTAAAGAAACTTATTTATACTGGTACGAACTGATGCTGCTTCTTCGCCGTTTTGAAGAAAAGACCGGTCAGCTCTACGGAATGCAGAAGATCAGGGGTTTCTGCCATCTCTATATCGGGCAGGAAGCCGTAGCGGCAGGCTGCATGACCGCCACCAATCCCGACGACAAATTCATTACAGCCTACCGTGATCACGCCCTGGCCATTGCCAAAGGCATCACCCCGGGGGCCTGCATGGCCGAACTCTATGGAAAGGCCACGGGATGCAGCAAAGGAAAGGGGGGCAGCATGCACTTTTTCGGACTCAAGGAGAATTTCTTTGGCGGACATGGTATCGTCGGTGCCCAGATCGGCACCGGGGCGGGTATCGCTTTCGCTGAAAAATACCGGGGCACCAATAATGTGATCCTCTGTTTCTTTGGTGACGGAGCCGCGAGGCAGGGCATGTTACATGAGACCTTCAACATGGCGATGCTCTGGGACCTTCCGGTGGTCTTCATCTGTGAGAACAACAATTACGCCATGGGCACTTCCGTGGCCCGTACCAGCAAGGTGCTGGATATCTATAAACTGGCCGACGCCTATGACATGCCCGGTGACAGCGTTGACGGTATGAGTCCGGAAGACGTTCACAACGGCGTATTGAGAGCCGTTAACCGGGCGAGAGAGAAAGGCGGACCCACTTTACTGGAGATCAAAACCTACCGTTACAAGGGCCATAGCATGAGCGACCCGCAGAAATACCGCAGCAAGGATGAAGTGGAGGAGTACAAGGAAAGGGATCCGATCGATCATGTCCTGAGGGTGCTGAAGGAAGAATATAAGGTGGGAGATACTGATATTGAGGTGATCAACAACCGGGTGAAGCAGCAGGTCGACGATTCGGTCACCTTTGCTGAGGAAAGTCCGTGGCCCGATGACAGTGAACTCCTGAAAGATGTTTATGTTCAGGAAGATTATCCGTTCATTGTAGACTAAAACAACAATTCAATTTCATATTTCATCATTTACAATTTCAAAAATGGCAGATAAGCAAATTACAGCAGAAACGGTTGAGGTCAATGTGATCGATAAGGCCAGGGGTTTCTGGGCTAAGAACAGCAAGAGCATCATCATCGCCGGATCGGTATTGATCCTGCTTACCGGTGGTTACCTGGGGTATAAATATTTCTACAAGATCCCAAGGGAGAACAAGGCCAGCGAAATGATCTTCCCGGCCGAAAAACTGTTCGGCAAAATGGCCACCACATCCAGCTACGGCAAGGATACCCTCAACATCGTGTTGAACGGAGGTAACCTGGAAGGCAACAATGTGACCGGCTTGCTGAAGATCATCAGCCAGTATGGCAATACCCTGGCCGGAAACAGGGCCCGTTACATGGTAGGCGCCTGTTACCTGCAACTGAAAGAATACGACAAAGCGATCAAACAGCTGAAGGAATTCGACGGTCACGGCGCCAGCCAGGTCCAGAGCAAGGCCTATATCCTGCTGGGACATGCATACAGCGAACTCAAGAAGACCGATGACGCCCTGAGCTATTATAAGAAAGCGGCCGATGCAGGAGATGAGGATCAGGGAATGGCTACGGAAGCCCTCTACATCGCCGGCCGTTATGCCGAGGCCATGGGTAAGAACAAGGAAGCCATCGAATTATTCCAGAAACTGAAGGACGAATACCCCGCCAGCCAGCATGTGGCATCAGGTGATGTTGACCGTTACCTGGGCAAGCTGGGCATCAATAAATAAACCTTGCGATCATGGCGGTATCCAATCCCCAAATATATTCCACTGCAGGCATCCCCATTCCACCGGATGCCTGTATTGTTTTGGTCCGCACCGAATGGAATGCAGAAACGGTGGATAAACTGGAATCGGGTTGTGTTGCTGTGCTGGGTGAGGCAAAGGTCGCCTTCAGGATCCTGACCGTTCCCGGTGCATTCGAGATCCCTTTTGGCATCAAAGCCTATTGGGAAGAACATAAAGCGAAATCAGACAAGCCAGCCGCTTTCATCGCGCTGGGCTGTGTACTGCGCGGCGATACGCCGCATTTCGATTATGTATGCAGGGCCGTTACCGATGGCGTACTGCAACTGAACATGACCTTGCCCGTGCCCACTATCTTTGGCGTGCTGACCGTCGATGACCAGCAACAGATCGACGAAAGAGTGGGAGGCAGGCACGGACATAAAGGAATGGAAGCCGCCGTCACCGCGATCAAAATGATCGCATTGAACGGTAATCTTTAACTTAGACCTCATGATCGTCCAACTTTTCATACCCTGTTTCGTAGACCAGCTTTATCCACAAACCGCCTTCAACATGATCAAGGTACTGGAGAAGGCCTGTTGTGAAGTGCGTTATAATACCGATCAGACCTGTTGTGGCCAGCCCGCCTTCAATGCGGGGTTCTGGGAAGAATCAAAATCCGTATGTTCCAAATTCATCCGGGATTTCGAAGGAGCGGATTACATTGTTGCACCCAGCGCCAGCTGCGTGGGCTTTGTACGGAATTATTACCCCAAACTGTTCGATAATTCGGCCGCCCATAACCAGGTGAAAGATCTGGGCAAACGGATCTATGAATTCACCGAGTTTCTCACCGATGTGCTCAGGATCGAGAACTATAGCGCCGAATTGAACGCTAAAGCCACTTATCATGATAGCTGCGCCGCCCTTCGGGAATGCCGGATCAAGGAAGGACCCAGAAGATTGCTGGCCCATGTAAAGGGACTTGAACTGGTGGAGATGAACGATGTGGAGACCTGTTGCGGTTTTGGCGGAACCTTTTCCGTTAAGTTCGATGATATTTCTGCAGGCATGGCGGATCAAAAAGTACGAAATGCGATGGCCACCGGAGCGGAATACATCATTTCAACCGACCTGAGTTGTCTCATGCAGCTGGACGGATATATCAAAGGAAAAGAATTGCCGCTCAAGACAATGCACATCGCAGACGTACTGGCCAGTGGCTGGGAATGAACCTGTCCTGTTTATTAATTCAACATTCTTAATTTAAAATTCATCTTAGCAATGGCTTACTGGCTGGTAAAATCTGAACCCACGGTTTACAGCTGGGATCAGTTCGTAAAAGAAAAGCAGACTTCCTGGACCGGAGTGCGCAATTACGCCGCGAGACTCAATCTGCGAGCGATGAAGAAAGGGGAACAGGTACTGTTTTATCACAGCAATGCGGGTACCGATATCGTGGGCATCGCTACCGTGGCCAAGGAAGCATACCCCGATCCCACCACGGATGATACCGCCTGGGTCACTGTAGACCTTAAAGCGGGAAAAAAGCTGAAGAATCCGGTCACACTGGACCAACTCAAGAAAGATAAGCGGTTTGCAGATATGGACCTGGTCCGACTGGGGCGCTTGTCTGTTCAAAAAGTTAAAGACGAAGAATGGGAACTCATCCTTCAAATGGCCGGTGAAAAATAGGCCTCAGGCATTCAAATTGGGTCATTCCCGATCGGAAACCTTGAAATACAATTCACTCTTTCGTGCAAGCCAAGAAACATATTGTAGTCCTGACCGGTGCCGGTATCAGCGCGGAAAGCGGTTTAAAGACCTTTCGCGACAGTGACGGCCTGTGGATGGGATACAATATCGAAGACGTGGCCACACCCCGTGCATTCAGGAAAGATCCTCAACTGGTGCTTGATTTCTATAACATGCGTCGAAGAGACGTGGCGGAAGCCAGGCCAAATGCCGCACACCTGGGACTGGCAAGGCTTGAACAGGATTTTGAGGTCACCATCGTCACCCAGAATATCGATGACCTGCATGAACGGGCCGGTTCTACGAAAGTGGTGCATCTTCATGGCGAGATCTTCAAAATGCGGAGCATCGCGGATGAGCATACGATCTACGAGATCAGGGGATATCAGGCTGGGGATACGGATGACCAGGGAGTACAGCTGCGCCCGCATATCGTCTGGTTCGAAGAAGCGGTTCCCATGATCGGTGAAGCAGCGAGGATCATGACCAGTGCGGATATTTTCATCCTCGTGGGCACCTCCCTGCAGGTCTATCCCGCGGCCGGATTGATGGATTATGTTCATCCGGATGTACCCAAATACATCATTGACCGGAAGATACCGCCGGTCAGGAACGCTGAAAATCTTATCCTGATCGAAAAACCGGCAACGGAGGGAGTGGAGGAATTGCTCAAGCTATTGATGGGATGAAATACTTGTGGCTGGTGTGATATGGGCCGGAATATCTAGGTGTCAAGACGGTTCAAAACCGTCAGACACCTTTACTCCCCGGCCGGTGTCTTCACCGAACGAAACCCCATCCCCCGGTGTCCCCACCGACCGGAACCCCGATCCCTTAAAGATGGTTTTCCCTTTCAACAAACCGGACGCCCCATTCTTCCAATTCAGGTAAAACCAGAGAATAAATCTCAGGCGATACAGGTATATGCAAACCGCTCAGTTCTATCCTGCCGTTCAGGATCAGTTTAGCGGCTATGCCAAGGGGTAAGCCGACTGTTTTGGCCATGGCGGTATGGAACCTGTCATTCCCTTTAACGACCAGGGTGCTTTCAGCGCGCATGGAATTCCCTCCCGTTTCATATTCGAATTCATGCAGCATCACGATCATGTCCTTGTCATCAGGTTGTAATGCCAGGTTCTTTTCCATGGCGAATTGCAGGACCTCCATGGCACTGCACAATCCTTTATTGATGTGGGTTTCAGCATCAAGCCAACCCAGGCAATCCAGTTGTTTCATGATGAGGGCCCGGTGAATTTCATCCGGTTTTTCGGAAAGCCATTCCCGGAAATCCAATTTATCCAGGTGAGACTGGAAAAAAGCCGCCAGGCTCATGCCTTCCGTTTCATAAGCTTTTTCCTCATCCGTGAGCTTCAAGGATACGATATCATTCCAGCCCAGCATGAATTCAGGATGACGCAACGTGGTCCTTAAAAAAGTATCCGTTTCTCCCAGGTCATAGAGACCGATATAGGGTAGGGAGTCCCGGTTGGGATACCAGGAGAGGAAACCGATCTCTTCATTGACCTTTACGCCCCGTTCGGCGGAAAATAATAATTCATACGGTTCCCTGACCGTTTGCCCGTTTGCCCTGTACACGGCACCGGCTTTTCCGGCCATGACGATGTTCCGGGGGTTCCAGCTGATCTTGTAATGCCAGGGGTTGTCATCGCTTTCCGGCGCCACCAGTCCGCCGCAATGGCTTTTAAAAGACCGGATATGTCCTCCTGAAGCTTTTATGGCATGGATCATTTTCATGGCGCTCATATGGTCGATACCGGGGTCCAGTCCCATTTCACAAAGGAAGAGTATGCCTTTCTCCTTCAGTTCAGGCTCCAGTTCACGCAGGGCATCATCCACATAGGATGCGGTGAGCAGGTGTTTGGATAAACGGAGACAATCCCGGGCGATGAGGATATGCAGGGCAGGGGGCATCATGGAAATCACCAGGTCGGCCCGGCTGATCAGGGAGGCCCGTTGCTCACTATTATTGATATCGGCTTCGATCGCTTCCGTTGAAGAGGCGTTTTTTGTTTTGGAGAGTATCAGGGCCTTGTCCGTATCGGCGATCAGGGTATGCCAGTGGTTAGGCCCGGCTTCAGAAACGAGGTAGTCGATGAGTACCGTAGCGGATTTACCGGCGCCGAAAAGCAGGATCGTTTTCAATGTGGAATTTTAACGCAAATTACTGATTAAATGACCACAGATCGCTCAGATCTAAAATCACTGATCGCACAGATCTGGGTGAATACTTACTGTTTCTTTTGTCCTGTTTCAGTGAAAATCCATGAGTGCGGACCGGTCTGATCCGGGGTTCCATTTTCTTCTCCACAAAGCCCCGGATAATGTGTAAAAATACCCCTCAAAAACACCCATTTTTTACCCGGAAAACGGTTTAAAATCGGTACATTCGCAGCCTATAAAAACATATGGAAAATACAGACAATTTAAACCCTGAGAATCACAGCAACCGGGGCCGGATCATACCTGTGAATATCGAGGAACAGATGAAGACCTCCTACATCGATTATTCGATGAGCGTGATCGTGGGACGTGCGCTCCCGGACATCCGGGACGGCCTGAAACCCGTACACCGCCGGGTTTTGTACGGCATGAGCGAACTCGGAAACACCAGCAATAAGCCCTATAAGAAGAGCGCCCGTATCGTGGGAGAGGTGATGGGTAAATACCATCCCCATGGCGATAAGAGCATCTATGATACGATGGTGCGTATGGCACAGGACTGGGCCATGCGATACAAGCTGATCGACGGGCAGGGTAACTTCGGCAGTGAGGACGGGGATCCGCCCGCCGCCATGCGGTATACCGAGGTCCGGTTTGAACGTTTCGCCGAAGCCATGCTGGATGATATCGAAAAGGAAACGGTCGACTTTCAGCTGAATTTCGATGATTCCCTCCAGGAACCCACGGTATTGCCTACCCGAATCCCGCAATTGCTGGTGAACGGGGCCAGCGGGATCGCTGTGGGTATGGCCACCAATATGATGCCCCATAACCTCAGCGAGGTGGTTGACGGGTGCATCGCTTATATCGAAAATCGCGACATCACCATCGATGAACTGACCGTTTTTGTGAAAGCACCCGATTTTCCTACGGGAGGGGTCATCTACGGATTTGAAGGGGTCAGGCAGGCCATGCATACCGGCCGGGGAAGGCTGGTACTGAGGGGAAAGACGAATATCGAGACAGACGCCAGGGGCCGCGAAAAGATCATCATCACCCAGGTCCCATACCAGGTGAACCGGGATATGCTGACCCAGCGAATCGGTGAACTGATCAATGAAAAAGCCATTGAAGGCATTTCCGATGTCAACAATGAAAGTAATAACAAGGAAGGCACCCGTATCGTGGTGGAATTGAAAAAGGACGTGGTGGCCCAGGTGATCGTGAACCAGTTGTTCAAACTCACCGAATTACAGACCTCTTACGGGATCAATAACGTGGCGCTGGTCAGGGGCAGACCCCGTCTGCTCAACCTGAAAGACCTGATCTCCGAATTCGTTGAATTCAGGCATGAGATCGTCGTTCGTCGTACCAGGTATGAATTACGCAAGGCCGAAGAAAGGGCCCATATCCTGGAAGGCTATATCATCGCGCTGGATAACCTGGACGCCGTGATCAAACTGATCCGTGAATCTTCTACGCCCGCACTGGCCCAGGAAGGTCTCATCACGCAGTTCGGCATGAGTGAGATCCAGGCCAAAGCGGTATTGGAACTGCGTTTGCAGCGCCTTACCGGCATGGAGATCGAAAAGATCAGGGAAGAGCACGCCGAGGTCATGAAGCTGATCGGCCGCCTGAAAGAGATCCTGGCAAATGAAGGCATGCGATACCAGATCATCAAGGATGAACTGCTGGAAGTGAAGACCAAATTCGGCGATGAACGCAAATCCGAGATCACTTACCTGGATGATGAGATCCGCATGATCGACCTGATCGAAGAGGAAGACGTGGTGGTGACCATTTCGCACCTGGGTTATATCAAGCGTACCTCGGCCACCGAATACCGCCAGCAAAGAAGGGGCGGACGTGGTGCAAAAGGCAGCGCCACGCGTGAAGAAGATTATATCGAACATCTTTTTGTGGCTTCCACACACCATACCCTGTTGTTCTTTACAGAGAAGGGCCGGTGTTTCTGGTTGCCGGTATACCATATCCCCGAAGGCGACAAGACCAGCAAGGGAAGGGCGATCCAGAACCTGGTCCAGATCCCGCCGGACGATAAGGTGAGGGCCATCATCGATGTGAAGGATTTTGAGGACAAGGATTATGTAAACAGCCATTATATCGTGCTTTGCACCAAAAAAGGGATCATCAAGAAGACCGACCTGGAGGATTTCAGCCGTCCAAGGCAGACGGGAATCAACGCCATCAATATACTGGAAGGCGATCAGCTGCTTGAGGCCAGGCTGACCGACGGGAACTGTGAGATCATGATGGCCGTGAAGAGCGGCCGGGCCATCCGTTTCCCGGAAGAGAAAGTCCGTTCAACGGGCCGTGGCGGTATCGGCGTAGCCGGTATAGAAGTGGACGATGCGAACGATGAAGTGGTCGGCATGGTCTGTGTGAACCGGGAGGATAAATCCAAGACCATCCTGGTGGTCAGTGAAAAGGGCTTTGGCAAACGAACCTTCCTGGATGACCCTGAAACGGGGGAACCCAATTACCGGGTCACCAACCGGGGCGGAAAAGGCGTTAAGACCATCAATGTGACCGATAAGACCGGCTCACTGGTCGGACTCCTGGCCGTTACGGAAAAAGAAGACCTGATGATCACCTGTGTTTCCGGTATCACCATCCGAATGGCGGTGAACCAGATCAGCGAACAAGGACGGGCTACCCAGGGAGTGAAACTGATCCGGGTGGATGACGGTGATGAGATCGCCGCCATTACACAATTGGATGAGGAAGAAGAAAATGGGGATACTGAAAGTCCGGATACTACTGATATAGAAATTATTGAACCACAATAATTAATAAGGTTTATATAAAAAATAAGATCTGGTAATTATACCGGATCTTTTTTTGTCTTCAATTTGCTATATATAGTATGCAATAGGGTCTTTGTTTAACCCGGTAGAACTTAGCAGATAACAGGAGGTCAGGGTTGACGGATATTTTTAAAACGCTCTAAACCATATACTTCTGTGGAAAATATTACTTAACATAATATTAATTATAAACTTTTATTGGTGTCGACGATTTTTACTAAATTGCCCTGAAAATCTGGTTATGAAAAGTAGTTATAATACCGTTATGTTAAGCATCAACGCACTGGCATGCTGCGTGACGAAAATAAAACCCGTGCCACTGGCGAAATTAAGAAGATGAGAATTTTTGCGACCGATGGAGTTAGATAGAATACTATCCAGGTATTAAAATGTCTTTCTGAAAATTCAATTGATAAACATCTGATTTACCATTTTAGACAATGATAAACTTACATAAAGTGGAAAATATGAATTATTTCCAAGATAACAATGTACTTCGCTGCCAGCCCGTTTTTTTAACCATTTTATCTATCCTGTCATTTCATTAAAGCCTTCGCTTTACAAAGGATGCCCGCAACTTTTTTTATTTTCACCACCACCCACACACTCCCCTGTCACTGTCGGTTTTACAAATAAACTTAAAACCGACTGCCATGCTGCCTTAACATAACGCTTAATTATAAGTCATTTAGAGTATTTTCATTTACTAACTATTGACCAACAACCTATTGGTTTTTTCTGATCATGTTATTTTATGCAACCATTTTATGGATAAACTTCAATTTGCCTTGTTTATGCAGATTGAATATTTCATTGAACATCTTACGGGTAGGTTCATTACTCCAGAATGAATAGATACAAAAAAGCAATTTTATTTCTACTTTATCCTGAATAAACTCTACCACCATGCTGTTATACATGAACCCAGAAGTGATCGGTTGATAATAGATCCTATTTATATCAGTCAGATTGAACTGTTCACTGACGCTCTTATAATGAAGCGCCTGGCTGGAAATGGTCAGTTGGCCTTCCTCAACAGACGGCATACCGCGGTTGGTCCATTTTTTACAGTATACTTCAGAAAAACTTAGCCAGGTTACATCCGGGATATTGCTTTCATATTGAGACGGATTAATCATTTGGGATATCTGATCAACCTGAGCTTCTTTTAATGACGGATCAACGACCTTAGATTCAGATGCATCAGGCAAATGTGGTTTTTTTTGGGGGGCCTGGTCTGCTTGGACTGGGCTTTCTGATCCTTATTGTCTAATATGGCCTTATGCAAATGATCCAGGTCCTTCTGTTCATTGGTTATACTTTCTGTTTTTGCCGGGGGGATTGAGTCCTGTACAATTCCGATGATCTGGCTGACATCCGCCACCAGCATGGTGAAATCCTCCTGGAAGGCATCACCGGTCCAGTTGACCAGGTTAGCTGCCTGCAAACTTTTAAATCCCAGCGGAATAGACACTTCATCGATCAAAACCGGCGCCAAAATACTTTTTCCCTGTCCCTCGTTGGCCTCTTCCTTGACCCATCGTGATTTCACGGAAAATTTCGACCAAAGCACCATGACGCACTTCGCCGCGAGGATCTCTTTTTCGATCACTTCCTCAAAGGACTTACCAACCGGTATCTTCCGGTCCCACCAAACGGTCCAGCCGTGCTGTTCCAGGGCAGCCGCTATTATCCTGGCCCTGGGCCGGTCCTCCTGAGAATAACTGATGAAAATATCACTCACGGTCTTGTTTTTAAGTAGATCAACAAATATAAAATAAAATAATACCGCAAACACTACCTATTCGTGGTATATCCTGATAATTTGAAAAACATTATTTTACAGTTTCCTAATATAACATATGTCAAATGTTGAAGATAATGGTATTCCTCGTCCATCAGGCAGCAAGCAAAGCGACAAAGGTTCCATGCTCGCCTGATACGTTTCCTGATCATTGGTTTCTTTATCATTTCTTTCCTGACCCTGCCATTCTGGGCGCTCTACCTGCTAGTCGGTGGAATCGGACCGGGCTTGTTCTCGGAGGTCCCGCCCTATATCCCCTATATCATATTCCTTTTGGTATATGGTACTTTTTTTGTAATTCCTTTTTTGCTTTGTCTGCCTGTAGTACTTCCTCTGGCGATCAAGCAAAAAAATGTCTCCCGCATCATTGTCTTCCGTAAGTTCAATAATGAAGAATCCAAAAAAGCCCTGAGCCGGATCATCAGGTCGGGACTGGCTAACTACGGTCATGTTTTCACCCTGTCTGACAGCAAATTTAAAGTGAAATGGTACGTTCGTATTCCCGTATTCATGGGGCAACTGAGCCTCTTCAATTTCAGACAACGCAATATCACCAGGGAGACACAAATCCCAGCCTTTCGTCGTAAACTCAGCAATTACACCTGGCTAAATATCAACTGGCTCTTGTCGAGAAGCAAAATTTTTCCGGTCAAGACCAGTGATGATCATTGGAAAAAAACGGCTCAAATTCTATTACAAAGAAACAACCTGATCATTTTCGATGTCAGTTATGCCTCGGAGTCCCTGGAATGGGAGATCATGCAGACCCGTGAATTGGGCTATGAGAAAAATGTGATCGCACTTGCTTCGCTGAGCAACAAAGAAGAGGCTATCCAATGGAAACTGAAATATGATTTCCCGGATGAACATGATATCCCGATCTTTTTTATGATGCTCAGGGTAACCTGGAGGATGATGCCGGATTCAGTGATACGGTGGTTAACAAACTAAGTTTAACCTATGAAGAAGGTGTCCGAGGACTTGATATGTCGCGGCGGTATGGATTGGGACAGGCCTTCCTGACTGCTGGTTTGGCTTTACTCTTTTTCCTGATCTCCCTGTTTTTCATGGGGCCTTACCTCCTGCCGCAATTCGTGGCGATGCACACCCCCTTTGCCAGCCAGGCCGTAAAGGCTTATATTCAAACTAAGATCCAGGACGACAATATGGGCAGTTCGATATCCCAGCGTAATATCCTGAACCGGATCCGGAGAAAATGGCCCCATAAAAGCGCCGGAATCATCTATGATCATGCCCTGGATCATCATAAAACGGAATGTGTGGCTATACAGGCCATCCTGACTGAACTGACCGATCCGGAACACATCGCCGATTATGCCTTATTAGTCCTGAACGGAGAACCGAAGATCTCAGAAGCAGCATTTCAAATCATTGAATCCCTCAATCCAAATGGAAATTACGGGATCGCGGTCAAACTGTTACATGGTAAACGGATCTATGTAAAAGACAAAGGCTCCAGACTCCTGCAAAAAACAAATTTGAATTCAGTACTGGCCCGACAATTATTAGCATCTCTTGATCATGCTCCGTTGGAAACAGAACCTGAGCCTTATCAGCATTTCACGACTGGTTTATTTGTTTCTCATAAGTCCTACTCCGAGAAACTGAATGCGAAACTGGAGGAAACCGAGTTTCAAACCAATTTCAGGCTATACCGGACGCTGGCTCCATTTATTGATTCCACCAGTCTGCCGATTCTCCATAAACTGCTAGACCCTAATAAACCTGCCGGGCTGAGATTTTTGGCCGCTTTGCTGAAAGCCGGTTTAAATGATGCTCAGGGTATCGGGTTGCTTTCCAATGCCAGTTTCATTGAAGAAGATCAAAACTTAATGGAACAAGTTTTTAGTGTTGATCCCCGTTATCCTTACCGGCCGGTCATCGATTCGCTGATCCGTTCTTTTTCCCGTCAATCGGTATTACCGCCAATATCAACTATCCTGTCGGATATCAATGCGGTCAGACCCGGCAATAATAATGCAGGGTTTCCCGCTTCCGCCAAATTACTGGACATTGTGATCCGATTTTATTCGGATGAAGAGTTTCAGCAATTCCTGAAAGGCATGATCAACTCCGAAAGTGAAGAACTGATCGAGGTTTTCAATGATGCCTGGATGAAAAAGGAAATACCCGCTGAACGGCTGATTAAACTGACCGAGATCGCCAGACCCCGTATTCTGCCCGCGATTTCAGTCGGAGTTCCAATGTCACTTAGACTGAAAGCAGCATGGATTCTTGCTCACCTGGGAGATACCGCCGTAGCCGCAACTGCCATCGAAGCCGGCCAGATCCGTAACTTCCTGAACTTTTTTAACTTATCGGGATGAAGCGGAATCCATTCTCAATACCTTGCTTATTCACCTCAAAAACACCGCTGATCCCACACCATTAAGGTCATTAAAGCCTTTAAAAGATTCTCAACAAGAAGTCCTGATTGACCGGATATTGCGCAAACTGGTTTCCAGCAAGCCTTAATCTGCATAACGCGATTAGCCCATACCAGCTGCTAAGCGTACCTTTGCCGCCATGGAAAACAGCTCAACCGCAGATATATTGAAAAACCTGGGCATCGAAAAGCTCAACCCGATGCAGGAAAAAGCATTGGAGACCATTTCCGGAATGTCCGAGACCATACTCCTCTCTCCCACCGGATCAGGCAAGACCCTCGCTTTTCTGCTGCCCCTGGTACAAATGATGGACAGGTCGGTTTCACAGGTCCAGGCCCTTATCATCGTTCCGTCCCGGGAACTGGCCATACAGATCGACGGCGTTTTCCGGAAAATGGGCACGGGTTATAAAGCCACTTTATGCTATGGCGGCCATAAACGGGAAACGGAAGAGAATAATCTCACCCAGGCCCCGGCCATCATCATCGGTACGGCCGGAAGATTGGCCGATCACCTGCGGCGGGGAAATTTTTCAACAGAACATATCAAGACCCTGGTCCTGGATGAATTCGACAAATCACTGGAACTGGGATTCCTGGAAGAGATGAAATTCATCATCGGGTCGTTGAAAGGCCTAACCAAACGCATCCTCACTTCGGCGACGGAATCGGTCATGGTACCCGATTTCATCGGGCTCACCGAACCCTGCAAACTCGATTTCCTGGAAGGCGCCGCTTCCCTCGACCTGGGACTGAAACAAGTACTCTCGGATGACAAGGATAAAGTGAACACCCTCTTCAAACTGCTTTGCGCCATCGGTAATAAACCCAGTATCATTTTTTGCAACCACCGCGAATCCGTGGAAAGAACGAGCGTTTTGCTGAAAGAAAAAGGGATCATCAATGAATTCTACCACGGGGGTATGGAACAGCAGGAAAGGGACAGCGCCCTGTGCAAATTCAGGAACGGCACGGTCAACTTCCTCATCACCACCGACCTGGCCTCCCGCGGTCTTGATATCCCCGGTATCCGTTACATTATTCATTATCATTTACCCGCCACCGAAGACGTATTTACCCATCGAAACGGAAGAACCGCCCGCATGGAAGAAAGGGGAACAGCCATCCTCATCATTTCCCCGGATGAAAAACTTCCGGGATTCGTGGATGACGATATTGAGATCATGACCCTGCCGGAAACGGACGTCCTGCCGGAAAAACCCAAATGGAGCACCCTTTTTATCGCAGCGGGAAAGAAAGACAAGGTGAACAAGATCGATATTGTTGGCTTCCTCTCTCATAAAGGGCAATTGAAGAAGGACGATATCGGGATCATCGAAGTGAAGGATTTCTTCTCGTTCGCGGCCGTTCGGAAACTTAAAGTGGGAAACGCGCTTGAACTGATCAAGCAGGAGAAGATCAAGAATAAGAAAGTGAAGATCGAACTGGCCAGGTGACCTTTCGCTTCGCTCAGGGTGACACCCTTCTACAGGCCTTCGACAGCCCTTCGCTTCGCTCAGGGTGACAATCCTTCGCTATGCTCAGGATGACACCGTTCTAAAGACTCATGAGGACCCCCTTCGGCAACCCATCGCTACACTCAGGGTGACAAACCTACAAGTGGCTCAGGGAGAGTAAACTATTCCTCTTTTTTCAACGTGCCGATATCCTCGATCAGCCTTTCCATCTCCAGGGGTAAAGTCCCATTGTAAACACCGCGGATCCTCCTGTGTTTATCTAGCAGAATGACATTTTCGGTATGGAGGAATTCATTGCCGGTCTGGTAAAATCCGATCGTATCTCCGGCATAATATTCTTTTTTCGCCAGTGTATAAATGGCTTCCCTGGGACCGGTAAGTAAATGCCATTTGCCGCTGATCACCCCTTTGGCTTCGGCATATTTTTTCAATATCGGAATGCTGTCCGAGTCCGGCGTTACACTATGGGACAACAAGATCACCTCTTCATCATTTTTGAAGCTCTCTTGTAAAATGGCCATATTGGCGGTGAGCTTCGGACAGATCCCGGCGCATCTCGTAAAGAAAAAATCAGCCACATAAATTTTCCCTTCCACTGTTTTCTCCGTTACGGTTCGTCCGTCCTGGTCGGTGAATGAGAATGAGGGAATACGATGTATGGAAGCATATCCGCTGTCTCCTTTGGCGATCCATTCCGGGGTAAAGTCTGGCTTGCTGATGAATGGCAAGTCCGGCCCGGGAGGCTTTTGCTTACAGGAAGCGGTGAGGACCAGCAAAGCGGCCAGGCTATTTTGAAGGGATCGTGTCATAAGGATTCTTACATAAGGTTAAACCAATGAGTCCGTATTTCTTCCCGTCACGGATCACATAATTGGCCCTGATGGTGCCGTTGGACCACCACATTTTCTGGCTCCCCTCCTCCCGGCCATCCACATAATGGAAATCCTTACTGAGCAGTCCGGAAGCATACCATTCCTGGAAACGGCCACTGTATTCATTATTATACACTTCAAACCGGTAACGTTCTTTTCCATCAGGCCACCAACCCTGGTGCAGGCCTTCTTTTTTCCCATTGATGTAAAACCGGACCTCCCTGGGTTTATGCCCCGGGTACCACTGGTACTGAAAACCTTCTTCCACCCCATTGAAATAAGACTGGAGGATGGCTGTGTCGCCTTCCGGGTATAAGGCAAAGCGGAAACCGGTAAAATACTTCCCTCCGTATAAAACGGTATCCTGGCTTTTAGTAAAAAGCGGATCTGAAGCGGGTTTGTAGACCGGGGGGACGGACTTGGCGATCTTGACTTCGGGTTCTTGAACCTTCACTTCCTGCTCTCTGCATGAAACAAGAACCATCCCGGATACCAGGCTGAACAGCAGAACACTGAAAATGCGATAATGCATCATGTAAATCAATAAACCGGTTGACCCAGGGGATCAACCGGTTGTTATGGTAATTCAACCAGTCTTATTGTGTAACCGTACCCGGATTTCCGTAGAAACCATTCCCATTCAGGTAGGGCGCGGCCGTTGTGAAATGATAATGATAGATGCCCGACGGGTAATCGACCGTGGCATGCGTATGTCCATGGTAAACATCCAGTCCGGTTGGATCTGAGCCATTCTCTTCCTTGGTCCCGTATACGGGGAAGCCGTCCATGAGGAAACCCATCAGGGATGAGGGTGTTGCCTTCACCGTGGTCAGGTATTTCGGTTCTACGTGATAGTGATACATGCCCGTTTGCTGCGGATGTCCCCAGTATTGATCGAAACTGGCGATCTCTCCAGTCAAAGGAGAACCTCCTGCTGCATATTGGTTGAATAAAGGTATCCCGTTGATGGCTACACCGATGACTCCCATTGGTGTAGCGGGATGTGTCGCCGATACCGTTGGATTGACCGGTATCTTCAGGGTGATATTCTGCGTGGCAATGGAATTGGGATTCTTGACAAAGGTGACGCCGCTGAATGTGGTGCCGCTGAATGCTTCATATAAAGGATTCCCTACCGGATAATAAACACTTTTATGGTCCGGCAACGCATTGAACTTGATCGTCACCCAGGTCCCGTCGAAAGTAATACTGGTGGCTCCGTAGATCTTGTTATATACAGCCGGAAGTGTTGGCACCCCGCTGACAACCGTTACCGATAAATTACAGGATTGTCCCCCGAAACTGATGGCGAAACTGGCTGTTCCTGCAGCATTGGGTATGCCGGAAACCGCATACGTGAGGTTCCCGTTACCCCCGGTCAGTGTACCCGGCTGAAGTGTTGCGGTAAGGCCGGTCACCCCGGTTGATGGGATGGCGGCGCCCGCAGGATAGGCCACACCGTTACCTCCGGCGTAAGGCACGGTGGCGGTACCGGAATAGACCGTTCCAGCGTTGGGAGTTGACGAGAAGGAACCGCTGCCACAGGCTAAAGCGCTGATGGCTGGCGACGTGGGTCCGGGAGTCGGGTTCACCGTCAGGCTGATCGTACAGGCTTTGCCCAGGATGCCAATGGCAAAGGAAGCGATCCCGCTGGTGGCAGGTGTACCTGAAACGGTAAACGATAAATTACCAGCTCCGTTAGCCAGGGTGCCGGATTGAAGCGTCGCCGTCAATCCGTTAACTCCCGTTGAACTTACTGCCGCTCCGGCCGAATATGTCAGCGCATTACCGCCGGTATAGGGAACCGTTGCAGTTCCGGAATAGGCGACATTTACCGTTGAAGCTGCCGAAAAGGAAGCGCTGCCACATTCCAGTGTGGTGATGGAGGCCACGGTTGGCGTGCAACAGAGCGGATCATCGGTTGCCTTTTTACAGGAAGCACCGGCGGTCAGGATCAAAATGGGTAAAAAAGTCCTTTGAATTTCTGAATGATCATAAGTTGGGTTTAATGTTAGATGCTGATTATCGGAAGAAACTTCGGTCCCTATTATTCTCCCGGCGGTGGCGGTGGGTGATTGCCATTCCCGGGATGCAAGCCTCCCGGTCCATCCTGTCGTGGTGGCGGAGGCCCCTGTTGTCTTTGCGGCGCCATCTGGCGAAGCACATCATGGATGATCTGATCGAATTTTACTTGTTGTTCCGGGTTACAGACCTTCCTCAATTTTGAAAAATGAGTATAGGTCACCCTGTTAAGTCTTTCTTCCAGCAGACCGATGCGGTGATTGGCGGCAGATACGACCGAATCATCCGTATTCCCTTTCAAGAGTTCAAAGAACGCGTCCTTGGCATTTCGGATACTGTCCCGAATCGGACGAACCTGGGCACGATGTTCATCCCTCAATACCCGGTAATTCTCCTTTTGTGCCGAATCCAGTTTTAATTCCCTTGACAGAAATTCAAATACATCTTCATTCAATGGCGGCGCCATCGCATGTTTCCGCCTGGCCGGTTATTGGTCCACAATAAGGTCAGTGTGACAATATTTGCGGTCACTAAGACCAGGGTGATGATAAAAGGCCAGCGGCTATTAGTAAAGTTTTTCAAGTGCCTTGTATTTATTCGTAAAGGGATTCAGATTCCAGTTGATAGGCCCTGGCAAAAGATTCAATGGTTGCCGGTTTTTCATTGACCTGGACCGACCGTTTATCTTGTTGCCTGTTCCCGATCAGTAAAAAGCAGGTATTGACGACAAAGAAAAGGGCCAATACCGCTGTGGCAAAAGCGGGTCTGAAGATCAACGAAGGCC
This sequence comes from Chitinophagaceae bacterium, assembly GCA_016721725.1. Taxonomy (GTDB): domain Bacteria; phylum Bacteroidota; class Bacteroidia; order Chitinophagales; family Chitinophagaceae; genus Ferruginibacter. Next base: position 214,579 of record JADKHN010000006.1, read on the forward strand.
TTTTAACGGATTCCGTTTCCCGTTGCATCCTGCCGAGTAAGCGGGTATAGAAAAAAGCCGGAGCCTCAGCCCGTTGAATACCGGATAAACTGTTCAGGATCCGGTCCTCGCTCGATGTCAGTTCATTTTCCATGAATAGAATCAATCTGTTTAAGATTAGATGTCCTTTTCTGCCAAAACCTTCGTTATGCAGGAAGATTTTTGATCTTCTTCCGCAGATTCTGTTTCGCCCGTTGCAAAAGAGAGTCCACGGCCGATTCGCTGGTTTGTAAAATTCCGGCGATCTCCCGGTAACTCAGTTCTTCCAAATGGTTTAATAAAAAAGCAATACGCTGGTTATCAGGGAGTTCATTGATCAGTTGGAACAACCTGGCCGCATCGGTCTTTTGTTCCATTTTCACCCCGGGATGGTGGAAATCTACGGGCTCATAAACAGGTTGGTTATCAGTCCCGAATAACTGGCTGATGAATCCCGAACTTTTTTTCCGGGACCGGCCCCGGAGATGATCCAGTGATTTGGTTACGGCGATCCGGTAGATCCAGGTGGATAAAAGACTGTCTCCTTTAAACTGGTGGATGGAACGATAAACCTGTATGAAAACTTCCTGGGCGATGTCTTCCGCATCGGTGGGATTTTGAAGCAAGCCGAGGGCTGTATTGTATATACGGTCCTGGTACCGTGTAACCAGTTCCCGGAAGGCAGATTCACTGCCTTCCCGCATTGCCCGATCATTTCAGCTTCTGTCAATGTTTTGATTACGGTAAGACTGATTGGAAGGTTAAACGTTTAATACCGTTTATTGTTGGATGACTTTTCCAAATCCGGTGATAAAGCTGATAACGGAATCCCTAAAATCGGTTTCTCCCCGAATAGTAACCGGTGCTCGATCGGCAAGGCATAGACCGGCAGTCCTTTTAGCTCAGATTCAAATTTCTGCAAACGGACGGCGTCTTTTTCGGTAGTGATGATGATCTTTTTTTCGCCCTTCAGTTTTCAAACTGCTTTTTGATCTCCCGGAGGTCATCACTATTATAGATATGGTGGTCCGGGAAGCGAAGCATGTCATATGAAAGCGCTTTCGCATTCAGGTAATCTTTCAGTGGCCTGGGATTGGCAATGCCGCAGATGAGCAATACCGTCATCTTATCCTCCAGTTCGGTCTTTTCATTGGTATAAACATGAACGGGTGTACCATAAACGATCCGGGAGAAATACAGTTTTTGGTTCTCTGCTGGTGCGATCTCCCCGGGTGATGGATTCTTTTTCCAATTGGGTAAGATCCTCACTGCATTTGGTCACGATGATGATCTGGGCCCTTTTGCTGCTCGAACGGATGTCCCGGAGATCACCGGCGGGCAACATGAGGTCCCGGGTATAGAGGTTTTTTTGTTCGGTCAGCAAAATGTTCAACCCGGCCCTGATGGTCCTGTGCTGAAACGCGTCATCCAGGATGATCAGGTCCAGACCGGGCCTGGCGTGAAGCAACTGAGGTATGGCCACCAGACGTTCTTCACCAACGGCAACGGTCACTTCCGGGAATTTCCGGTGAAACTGCATCGGCTCATCCCCTATTTCCAGCGCAGTGGTGTTCTCATCGGCGATGGCGAAGCCAGTGGTCTTTCTTTTATAACCCCTGCTCAGTGTGGCGATGGTATATTCGTCCTTCAGCAGCCGCAGCAGGTATTCAACCATGGGTGTCTTGCCGGTTCCGCCTGCCGCGAGATTCCCTACGCAGATGACGGGAAAATTGAATTCTGCGCTGCGAAACAGGTTACGGTCGAATAATTTATTGCGTACCCACACGGCCGCTCCGTAGACCAGGGAAAAAGGCAACAACAGGTATCTGAAACTTTTGAGCAATGGCCAGTTTGTTTGATTCAGGAGAAATGATAAGTTTGATCGGGTGTGATACAGCAATCCAGTTTAACGTCAAATGCATGGACATCATCGATCATTTCCACCGGGTCGAAATAACTAAACCCGATCTTGTAAACATCGTCCCGGCACTCTTTCAGGAACCGGTCGTAATACCCTTTGCCATAACCCACCCGGTATCCCGATCGGTCGAAGGCCAGCAAGGGAACAATGACGAGGTCGATCTCCTCCGGAAACATGTCAAGTCCGTCCACCGGCTCATCAATACCGAATTTATTCTTTACAAAGGTAGTGTTATCATCCACCACTACACAAGTCAGCTGATCGTTTTCCGACACAACCGGGTAGAACAACACCTGTTCCGGATTCTTGAAATAACAATAATCGGTGATGAGTTGCGGATCGAATTCCTGGTATTTGTCGATGGCGGCATAGGTCATGACCAGGGCCGGAATAGCCATCTCCAGTTGCTGGAAACGGATCAGCATCAGGTCATCCATCTTTTCTTGCTGGCTGACGCTGAGCCCCATTCTTTTTCCATATACAGACTGCGGATCTCTTTTTTCAGCATGTAACCGATCGATTTTATACGAAAATAGTAAATGAAGGTTGAGTGGTGAAATGATAAAAACAGGATCAGTTATTGATGAAGATCGAAAAGATCGTAGTGCCATAATTGCGTTCTGTCTTATAATGAGGGAATTTCTTATAATCGTTCCGGGGAGTATGTTCCAGAACGAACCAGCCGCCGGATTCCAGTAAGCCCCGTTCAAACACCTTCAACGGGAGGTCATCGATATTGGCCAGCGCGTAAGGTGGTCCGGCAAAAATGAGGTCATATCGGCCGGCAGTGGTTTCCATGAATTTGAACACATCGGCTTTGACCAGCCTGATCTGTTCAAATTGTAGTTGTTCCGCCGTCTTTTTGATGAATTCAGCCATCTGGTTGTCTTTTTCCACGATCGTGATCTCCGGCGCACCCCTGCTCGCTAACTCATAACTGATACACCCGGTTCCGCCAAAAAGGTCAAGCACTTTCAGTGATTCAATGTCCAGGTTGTTTTGCAGGATGTTGAAAAGCCCTTCTTTGGCAATATCCGTGGTGGGCCTTGTATAAGGCATTTTTGCCGGAGGGTTTATCCTCCGTCCTCCATGGATCCCGCTGATTATACGCATAGGGCCTCGGCGAAAAGGTGACTGAAAAAATGAGCAGGGTATTGTCGGATATCTTCCGTACAGGAAGCGCCCTCAGGCAGTGGCAGCCATTTCAGGTTCAGAAAATATTTAAACAGGGCCGTGTATAAATTGGAATCGGCATCGATCATGCCGGATAACAGGATCGTGGTTTCATCAGGCGGAAGACCGAAATTCCCTAACACATTCAATACATGATAAGCTGCTTCTTCCGGATCGTGAAAGGTGAAGTCACCCGAAAACAGCAGCTTTCCGTCCCTGCCCAGGGTCAGGGTGACGGTGTTTTGATAAAAAACGGCCAGCAGGCTGTTACCCGTTTTTTCCAGCAGTTCGGGTAACAGGGTAAACTGATGAGTTTGAACCATCGAAAGGATATGTGGCGGTAAACCGGACAGGATCGTTTCCGGCACCCGGTAGACATTATGCCCGTTCAGGCGATAGGCGAAATCCTGCTGAACCCTGGAAGGAACCAGGTCGCCGTAAACGAGGTCCAGCATATCCGTTCTCAGTTCATCCCGGAAATATTCATGGGGTACCAGGATACTTTCTGGAAAAGACCAGACCAGGTTGGCCTTCATGAAAGCCGATCTCAACAGATCTTCCTTACCGATGATGTCCTTCAGGTTCTCCGCGATGCCTTCCGCATCAATACCGGCTGGAAAGGGTATGATACCACGGTATTGAAACAACGGTCTTCCCCTGAAATGACAAATGAAAAGCCTTTGGGTCCGGCTTCGATCAGGATGCGGGAAACGGCGGGATCGACGGAAGAAGATCGAATATGGAAGGATGGATTCACGGTCTGAGTTTGGGGAGGCAAAATAAGATAATTTTGCTGACTTTATGGAAAGTACCGCTGATACCATTGATTTAAAAGTAAAGGTCAGTTACAAACAGATATTGACCATCGCTTTACCCATCACCATGGCCATCCTGATCCCCCAGATCAATATGCTCACCAACAGCATTTTCCTGGGCGATCTCAGTACCGAGGCGTTGGGAAATGCGGGCATTACGGGGGTTTTCTACCTGATCTTCGCGGTAGCGGGCACGGTCTCAATAATGCGCTTCAATCGGTTTTTCCAAGTACGCGGGCAGTGATAACAGCAGTGTATTCAAAGTGATCCTCGCACAGGGTATCCGGGTCAGTTTGCAATTCGCCCTGGCCGGAATTCTGATCACCTGGTTCATCGCTCCCTATATCCTCAAAGCGGTTGCCGACCCCGCGGCTTATCCACAGGAGATCAGTTTCTTAAAGATCCGTATCCTGGGCCTCCCCTTCCTCTATCTTTTCATGATGGGCAACGCCTTCCTCGTGGCTTCCCTCAACAGCCGGTACCTGATGATCGGTTTCTTTGTAGAGGCCGCCGTCAATATTTTGCTCGATTACCTCCTGATCAAAGGTCGATGGGGTCTGCCCGCGCTGGGTTTCAACGGAGCCGCGGTGGCCTCGGTGATCGCGGAATGCACTGGATTGCTGGTGGTCTGGGCCGTGCTCATCAAGACCGGTCTTAAAAAGGTATTCCCTCCTGCAACACCCGTTATGATAAAAAGATCAGCAAGGAGATCCTCAAAGTATCCGCGCCGCTGATGTTGCAATACGTCATCAGTGTCACTACCTGGCTGATCTTCTTCATCCCTGATCGAAAGCCTGCATGATGAGACCTCCAAGGCCATCAGCAATACCATGCGGAATGTATTCGGACTTACCGGGGTCTTTGTGTGGGCCTTCGCCAGTACGAGTAATGTGATGGTGAGTAACCTGATGGGTCAGGGAAAACCGGAAAAGGTACTGGAAGCGATCACCAAGGTGATGTTGCTGAGCATTGGGTTCTGCCTGTTGATGTGCGGACTGGTGAATATCTTCCCGGGCGCCTTTTTTGGCTTATTCGGACAGGGCGACGAATTCGTTCAACAGGGCATTCCGGTCCTCCGGATGGTCACCCTTGGACTGCTCGTCATGAGCGTGGCCAACATCTGGCTTAACGGCGTCACCGGTACGGGACGAACGAAAGTGAATCTGTTCATCGAAGTGATCGCCATATCGGTCTACCTTTTTATATACCTGGTATTTCACCAAGGTCAATTATATCTCCACTGCCATGGCCTGGAGCAATGAACTCGTGTATTGGTTCACGATCTTCCTCATCTCATTCATCTACCTCCGCTCAGGCCGCTGGAAAACGAAATAAAACAGGCGAAAGCATCCATCTGCCGTCGCCTGTTTGATCAATACACCGGTCAGTTATCGTTACTGCGCCAAAGCCGGAAGAACTTATAATTGAAACTCAGGGTAACGAGAAAATGGCCATCGGGTGTGGAGTTGTTTTTCTTTTCAATGACCACATCGCCTTTATCGATCGTTGTTTCAATGTCCTTTCCGAAATGAAGCATGTATTGTGCAGACAGGGAACAATCCAACCGGCTGGTGATATTCACATGGGTACCCAGGCCCGCCTGAGTTGCCATGCTCCACCGGTCGGCATAATTCTTTTATTCGCCTGTTCAGCCACCCGGCTGTAATCAAAGCAATGGCCGGCGATGAGGTAAGGCTGAATGATGCGCGGCAGTTCGGGATGCCTGGTGGGGTAATACATGGCTGACCACCCAAAATGATAATCGTTACGAAAACTGAGTGTTCCGTTCTTTGAAGTGATGTAGTCGAAATACCATTCAGTACCCAGTTTTTTCAGCACCTGGATCCGGTATTGTCCGCCAATACCCACCCCATTGCGTTGTCATCATTGAAGAAACTGGCGGTGTTCCGGGTTCCCAGGCTGAACATGCCGGGGGTGAGATAAGTGGAGGATCTCTCCTCCTGGGCTTGCAAGTACATGGTGGGCAACAGGCATGCTGTCGCAGCGATCACATAGATTTTCATGTTGTCGTTGGTTTACGTGTTTGAAAAAATAAATAGAGTGCTGTGACTATGCTATGCGGATATAAAACAGGGATTTACGGGAACTATTGTTCCGGAACCGTTAAGGTTTTACAAAACGAAGTTTTGGGATAGACTACCGTAGTCTTAAAGACTACGGTAGTCTAAGTTCATATTAATTGGCGCGCCAGAGATTATTGCTGAAATCCATATCCGGGAATTTCTTCTCCGGATCGATCTCCAGTTTTTTGATTTCTTCGGTCACCGGAATCCTGAATTTCCAGGTCGCGGTATTATTCCAGATCTCTACCGGTAATTTAACGATGCCCTTTTTCCCGCTCCGGGTCTCATACGCGATGGTCACCGGCATGGCCATCTGGTTGAGGTTGGCGATCGTGACCAGCGCCCCTTGAAGCATCCCCTCTTTCATATCCTACGGATACGATCGCCTGGTCCAATTGATAATTCTCCAGGAACCAGCTTTTCCAGAACCAGCCGAGGTCTTCTCCGGACGCGTCTTCCATGCTTTTGAAAAAGTCCGCCGGAGTTGGATGTTTGAAAGCCCACCGGCTGATATAGGTCCGGAAAGCATAATCGAAACGTTCCGGTCCAAGTACCTCATCACGTAAAAGTTCGAGGGCGTAGCCGGGCTTGAAATACAAGGCGGTTCCGATATTGGCTTCTTTCATCGCGTCGGGGGTCAGCAGAATGGGTTCCGAATTCTCCCCGAACATATACTGGGCCATGAATTCCATATTCTGCTTCTCGCCCAGGTATTCTCCTTTGTTGAAATCATCGTCGGCCAGCGAATTGATGAAGGTATTGAAGCCCTCATCCATCCAGCCATAACGGCGTTCATTGCTACCCACGATCATGGGAAACCAGGTATGTCCGAATTCATGATCGGTCACCCCGAACAGGCCTTCCTTTTCCGCTTTCCATCCGCAGAACACGATCCCTGGATATTCCATTCCCCACATTGCTCGCCACATTGGTGGCAACCGGGTAGGGGTAAACGAACCATCGTTTGCTGTAATTCTCAATGCTTCCCTTGGTATACTCGGTGGCCCGTCCCCAGCCTTTGGTACCGGCACTTTCCTCGGGGTAAACGCTCATGGCCAGGGCCGTTCTCTCCCCCGGGCAGGTTGATCCTTGCGGCATCCCAGATAAAGGAAGAACTCGACGCCCAGGACACATCACGGGCATTGCTGATCTTAAAATGCCAGGTCAGGTCCTTGCCAACCGGCCGGATTGGGATCGCTCACTTCATCCGCGGTCCGGATCATGACGGTCTGATCGCTTTTCCTGGCTTTGGCCAGGCGTTCAACCTGGGCGCCGGTCAGCACCTCGGATTCATTCTGCAGTTCTCCGCTGCAAACCACGATATGGGTCCGAGGTGCCGTGATCCGTACATCGAAATCCCCGTATTCGGTAGAATTCACTGGGGCCTAGATAGGGATCCGTATTCCATCCGCTGATGTCATCGAAGACGCACATGCGGGGATACCATTGAGCGACCGCAAAAATGTCTCCATTTCTTGTTTTGAGGATACCACAGCGGTCGGCGCCGTACTCGGGCATGGTGAATGCGTACTCGATCCTGATCTTCACGGTACCACCTGCCGGGGCGACCGCTTTCGGCAGCCGGATCTGCATGCGGGTATCCGTCACCGTATAATCAGCCTGAACATTACCGTTTCCCAGATTCACGGAACTGATGCGGTATCCGCCGCTAAACCCCGAACGGGAATCGCCATAGCGGCTGCGTCCGTCAACCGGCATGCAGGCCTGTCACCTGCTGCTCTTATTGAACAGGTTCTGGTCAAGCTGCAGCCAGAGATATGGCAGTGAAAGCGGACTGTTGTTGGTATAACTAATGGTCACCGAACCCGTTATTTCATGTGTTTCCTCCCTGAGGGATGCGGTGATCTGGTAATCAGCCCGGTTCTGCCAGTAAGCCGCATTGGGCTCCCGGTGGCTGCCCGGGTAATATTGCTTCCGCCGGGATAGACCAGCGGTGAGAACAAGGCATGTGGATCGTATTTGGTGGCGGGCCTATTCTCCTCATTCTGGGAGAAGACGGATAAAAAGCAGAAACAGAATCCAAAGATCATGGCGATGCTATACTTCATATACCTTGTTTTATGTATCGAAGATAGATAAATCCAAAGCAAAAATAAGTTAACAGGATCGCTTAAGGCCAGACCTTCAGCAGCCGGCGGCCATTTTCCTTGATCACAGGATCATCTTCGGTCTGGTTGGGAAGATTGAGCATGGTATTGATACAGTCCTTTGCCTTTGCTGTTTCCCGGTGATCATAATAGGCCCGGGCCATCTCATAATAATTCAGGATGAAGCCGGGTGCCAGGGAACGGGTTTTTTCAAAGCACCGGATGGATTCGGCCAGTGAGGCATCGGGCATTCCGCCGTAGAGGAGGTTTACGGCAGCCCTTTCAAAAACGTTGAGGTTGCTGATCTCGAAATGCCATCTGCCCAGCACATGCCAGGCCTTGAAATTTTGCGGATCACCTTTAAGCGACTTGTCGAGATAGCCCTTGATATCTTTGGCGTTATTGATCTTATCCTTTCCGCTTTTTGTCATGGAATTCCTGCCCAGGGCGATGGCCATCACACAATTGGCCTCACTGTCATCCGGCTTGACCTTTAGGGCGATCCCGGCATAGGTCTTGGCTGCTTCGAAATAATCGGAGCGCAACTGCGGATTGGTCTCACGCTTCCCGATCCTGCTGCACAGTTCGCTGCTCCTGCAAAGGGCGAACAAGTGTATGGGCTGCAACTTCAATACCTCTTTATATTTAGCCAGGGCCATCTTTTCATTGGGCTGCGCCTCAAACTGGTACGCTTCTTTCAGCAATTGAGTGATATCCTGGGCTTTTACGCAAAGGATGGAAAAGGAAAAGAAAAGTAAGATAAAGAATGACCGCATATTAGAATGTCCTTGTGTAAGTAACGCCAACCGAGCCCCTGAATTTTGCCATAGGGGGATTTTTTTTATCGATCGATATGGAAATGGAACGTACATGGGTGAATGCGAGCCTGATCATCTCCGCCAAATCCTGTGCCACGGTTTCGAGCAAAGGTGTGGGAAGGGCCATTCTTTTTTCCACCAGTGTGAATAAGGAGACATAGTCCACCGTTTGATCCAGGGTCTCTGTTTCCGGCTCTTCAATCAGTTCAACCGATAAGTTCACTTCATATTCATTACCCAGTATACGCTCCTCCTCATACAGGCCGTGGAAAGCATGGAAACAGATATTCTTTAAGTGAACGGTCAACATGTATGAGGGTTGGTATATAGGTATTCGTTATATAGGATTTATTATCAGGAACCAGGAATGAAGAACAAGGTTATATTCTCTGTAAACAATAGATCAGTTCATGAATCAACTTATTTTCCATTTTTCATTCTTCATTCTCCATTCCCTCAATGGATCCCTTTTTCACTCAGATATCGTTCAGCATCCAGTGCAGCCATGCATCCGCTGCCGGCGGCCGTAACAGCCTGCCGGTAGATCTTGTCCTGCACATCCCCGCTGGCGAAAACCCCCGGAATATTGGTCCTGGAAGATCCAGGAACCGTTTTAATATAGCCGGCCTCATCCATATCCAGCCATCCCTGGAAGATCGCGCTGTTGGGTTGGTGGCCGATGGCCACGAAGAAAGCGCTCACGGGAATCTCAGTCAGTGCACCGGTCTCCGCATTCTTTATCCGGACGGCTTCCACTTTCTTATCGCCGAGTACTTCATCGGTTGAACTGTGCCAATAGACAGTGATGTTCTCCGTCTTCAATACCCTTTCCTGCATGACCTTACTGGCTCTCATCTCTCCCCTGCGTACGATCATATGCACTTTCGCACAGATCTTGGAAAGGTACAGGGCTTCTTCGGCCGCGGTATCACCGGCGCCTACGATGGCGACTTCCTTGCCTTTGAAGAAAAAACCGTCGCAAACGGCGCAGGCGCTTACCCCATACCCATTGAGCCTTTGTTCACTTTCCAGTCCGAGCCACTTGGCGCTGGCCCCGGTGGAAATGATGACCGCATCCGCCGAGATCCATTTCTCCTCATCGATCTCCACTTTCAACGGGTTGCCTGAAAAATCGACTTTTGTGGCCAATCCATACCGGATATCGGCGCCCATCCGGCGTGCCTGGTTCTCAAAATGGACCATCATGTCCGGTCCCTGGATCCCATCCGGGTAGCCGGGGTAATTCTCCACTTCGGTAGTGATGGTCAATTGCCCCCCCGGTTGGATGCCCTGGTACAGGACGGGCTGTAATCCCGCACGGGAAGCATAAATGGCCGCGGTATACCCGGCAGGGCCTGAACCGATGATCAGGCATTGTACTTTTTCTTCTTGCATGAGTTATTCTGTTGGATAGGTTGATTGTCTTTATTGTCCGTCACTTCGCGATCGCGACCCCCAGCCAACTGGCGTAACCGCAGAACGCACCCAGGGCCCCGTTTGAAATATTCCCTTCCACCTTACCGGGTTGAGAGAAAGGATTGCCAATACTTTGCTGGGCGAATTCCAGGTGTTCCAGAAGCGATAGGTCGACCGGCTGATATTGCTCAGCTTGAACGTGACCGTATCCCCCCTGGTGAAAAAATTCTCCCCTCGTCCCGGAGGGTTATTCCTGTCAACGCCGGGATCCACCTGCGCGTTATACGTGGTGCCGTCAATCACTTCATCACTGTAGACCGAATTATATCCCGGTAAAAAAGGGCCCTGGTTTATTTTGGTGAAATACCTGATATAGTTACCCAGACCCGGAGGGTCGGTGACCCGGGTCATCAATACCCGTTTATTGGTATCCGGATTCTGTGGTGCGTTCATGAACCATAACGAATCGGGGAATTTGGTCAATAAGGGTATCTGCGCGGTAGCGGTATATTCCTTCCCGTCGGAAAGGATCTTCAGCGAATAGGACTTCCCAAATTCACCCACGAAGGCGGTAGGCAGATTGGCCGAATCGATGCTGTAATAATAAGCGGTATACGTACCTCCCAGCGGGACAGCGTATTCTTTAAGGCGATGGGTCAGCACCCCATTGGAAACCGTGACCTCGGCATTATGAACGAATGACGCGGATAAAATCTCCGGACTGATCTTACTGAAATAATCCAGGCTTTTCGAGAGTATCACTGTCGGGGCCTGGCTGTTCTCGATCTGCGCGTCCACCACCAGGACATCATCCGCGTTCTTCAGGTTGAAATCAATGTTCTTCTCGCATGAGGACAGGATCAGGAGTGCCGATAAAAAGAAAAAAACGGGTTTCATACCGGGTAAAAATAATCAATGTTGAGGGAATATGATTTGACGGTTTAAAGATTAACGAAACTATTCAGGAACAGTCGCCGGGGATCATTAAAAAACCTCCGGTGCTTACCGGAGGTCTATGAATTAAAATGATATTCCGTTAACCCAGGTAAGCTTTCAAGGCGCCGCTGTAACGGGCCTTCTGCAAACGTTTGATCGCCCTTTCCTTGATCTGGCGGATACGCTCCTTGGTGAGATCATATTTCTGGCCGATCTGTTCGATGGTCACGCCATTCTCACCATCCAATCCGAAATAGGCGTTCACGATCTCGGCTTCACGCGGACTCAGCGATTTCAGCACCCTGCGGATCTCGTTCTTCAGGGAATCATGCATAACATCCTCATCCGTCTCGTCGCCGCCTTTCAGCAGGTCGCCCATGGCTACATCCTCTGCCTCATGTACGGGGGCGTCAAGGGAAGTATGGCGGGTATTGCTCTGGAAAATATTATTGATCTCGGTTTCGCTCATTTCCAGGAGTTCGGCCAGTTCTTCGGTTGAAGGTTCCCGCTCATGCTCCTGTTCGAAAGCCATATAGGCCTTATTGGCCTTATTGTAGGTACCGATCTTGTTCTGGGGAAGACGAACCAGCCTGCCCTGTTCGGCCAAAGCCTGTAAAATTGACTGGCGGATCCACCAAACGGCGTAGGAGATGAATTTGAATCCCTTGGTCTCATCAAAACGCTGGGCGGCCTTGATCAGACCGAGGTTACCCTCATTGATCAGGTCGCTCAGGGAAAGCCCCTGGTGCTGGTATTGCTTGGCCACCGAAACCACGAAACGCAGGTTGGCCTGGACCAGTTTGTCCAATGCCCGCTGATCACCCATTTTGATCTTTTGAGCCAGGATGGTTTCCTCTTCCGGGGTGATCATGGATATTTTGGAAATTTCCTGCAGATACTTCTCAACCGCCTGTGAATCCCGGTTGGTGATCTGTGTAGCTATCTTAAGTTGCCTCATTTGAGTATATTAGATTCTGAATGATAACACTGGTTAGACTCATTTTGTTACGGAAATGTTGCAAACGGTTGGTTAATGCTGCGGATTCGGTAAAAAAATGTGTGCAAAGTTACGTTTAAATGCCCGCATTTCATAGTGAAGCCGCTAAAAACAGGCTAAAAAGTGGATAAAATGGCATTTTGGGGATATAAAGGGCGCAATTCACTTTGGAACGGAAAAACGGATAAAACAAAGCGTTTCTCCGATTATATTTTTAAAACCCGGAAAAATGACCGAACCGGATTTGTTATCTTTGTTCCATGATCACCGACCTCCGCTCAGATACCTTTACCAAACCTACCCCGGCCATGCTGGAAGCCATGTTCAGGGCGCCTGTGGGTGATGATGTCTTTGGTGAAGACCCCTCGGTCAACCAACTGGAAGCCATGGCCTGTGAGCTGTTTGGTATGGAAGCGGCGGTATTCTGTCCGAGTGGTACCATGACCAACCAGATCGCCATTAAATGCCATACCCAACCCGGGGATGAAGTGATCTGCGACCGGTCGAACCATGTTTACATTTACGAAGGCGGCGGTATCGCTTTCAACAGCGGATGCCAGGTTAAACCGGTAGCTGGCGACCGGGGAAGGATCCGGGCCGGACAGGTGGAGGAACTCATCAATCCAGATGATCCCCACAAGGCAAGGACCCGGTTGGTCACGGTTGAGAATACGGCAAATCGGGGCGGTGGAAGTTGTTATGATTTCACTGATCTGCAAGGCATTAAGGAAATTTGCTTGAAAAATAATTTAGCATTTCACCTTGATGGTGCCCGGCTATGGAATGCCCTGGTTGCCCGTAATGAATCCCCAAAACAATATGGCGAATTGTTCGACAGCATATCCATCTGCCTGAGTAAAGGACTGGGAGCGCCTGTAGGCAGCCTTTTATTAGGCAAATCCGCTTTCATCCACCAGGCCCGGCGCGTCCGTAAGGTCTTCGGTGGCGGTATGCGTCAGGCAGGTTACCTGGCAGCCGCCGGGATCTATGCCCTGGAGCATCATCGGGAGAGGGTGGCTGAAGACCATGAACATGCCGCCACGATCGCCGCTGAACTGAAAAAAAGGGATTTCATCGGGGAGATCATGCCCGTGGAGACCAATATCATCATCTTTGAGGTCCGGGGCGCCTATACCCCAAAGGACTTTTGCAATAAACTTCGGCAACACAAGATCCTCTGCCTTCCCATTTCCTCCAGCCAGGTCAGGATGGTTACCCACCTGGATTTTACTAAAGAAATGCTAAATAACCTGACCGAAGTGATCAGGGCATTATAGTTGTTCGGATTATTCCGCCTAATTCTACTTCACCAAATCAGACCAACCATGCGATCCATTACATTGCCTATCCTGGCAACAGTCCTGCTATTTACCCAATCCTGCCAGAAAGATATCGGGGATGCCAACAGCGGTGGTCCCGGAACGGCAAAGGTCAATTTCATCTTTAAGTTCGATTCGAACCAGGTGAGACTAAATGCGCTGGGACAACCCGCCACCATGCCCGCCGGGCACGCGGGACAGTCGCCCCGCTTTAACCTGATGAGCGCTCACTATGTGGAGATGACCCCATCCGCTTTTACCGGATTGGGCGCCGGAGCAGTTCTATACAAGGCGCCCGAAGTGACCACCGGTGGCGCCAGAGCCATTGATTTTTCCCGTTCAACATTCGCGGGTAATAATCAGACCTTCCTGAGCGTGCCCGTGAACAGCTTTGCCCCGGGCACCTATACCTGGCTGAGGGTTTCCCTGGCATACCAGAATTACAATGTGTATATGAACGCACTGGGCCAGACCATCGACGCCACCCTGGCCTCTTTCATCGGGTACAACACCTACCTCGGTACCTATAAGGTCAAGGATTCCACCGTAACAGTCAATTCCAACAAGCTACAGGGATATTGGGCCGTAGAAGGCAAGGTCAGCGGATTCGGATTTTTAAGTACCGGCCAGGCTCCGCCGGGCGCCACTACCGTTCCCAATCCTCTCTTCGCCACCTCCCCGATCCCCCAGGGATCCTGCCTGGTGACCGGAGAATTCAATACCCCCCTGGTGATCACCGGTAACGAGGCCAGCGACATCAATATCATCGTTTCCCTTTCTACCAATAAGAGTTTTGAATGGATCGACGTGGATGGCAACGGGACCTTTGATCCCAATAACGGAGATGCCGTAGTAGATATGGGGATCAGGGGGATGATGCCCAAGAGGTTGTAGGTTGGAGGTTGCCGCCGCTTGGTGTTATCACCAGCGGCATATGGATTATATGGAAATTAAAGGTTGAATAATAAGTTTTCCCTTACGAACCGTGGCAATCTGCTGCGGTTTGTTTTTTTGGATAACTTTGGAGAACAGCGGTTAGCATTTAGCCATCTGCTATTAGCCAAAAGTCAATCAAACAAATGTTCCCAAAGATAAATCCCACCACTACCCCATCCTGGCAGGCCCTGCTTCAACACCGTCAATTGTTCGACCAGGTGCACATGCGGGACCTTTTTTACAATGACCCCGAAAGATTCGACCGGTTTTCCATCACGGAGGGTGATCTCTTATTTGATTTTTCCAAGAACCTCATCACAGAGAATACGCTGGAGATCCTGTTGGAACTGGCAAAGGAAGCTCATCTCCCGGACGCGATCGCTGCCCAATTCAATGGTGAGAAGATCAATGAGACCGAGAACCGGGCCGTTTTGCATACCGCGTTGAGGAATTTTTCCGGTCTGCCCGTTTTCGTGGACGGGAATGATGTGATGCCCTCCATCAAAGCCGTCCAGGAACGAATGAAACATTTCACCGGGCGGATACACAGCGGGGAATGGAAAGGATACAGTGGCAAAAAGATCAGGACCATCGTCAATATCGGGATCGGCGGCAGTGACCTGGGCCCCCTGATGGTCACCGAAGCCCTGCGCCCCTATTGGATCAAAGGGATGGAAGCCTTTTTTGTCAGTAATGTGGACGGTACGCATATCGCGGAAACCCTGAAAAAGGTCAACCCCGAAGAAACCCTGTTCCTTATCGCCAGTAAGACCTTCACTACCCAGGAGACCATGACCAATGCCCATACCGCCCGGGACTGGTTCCTGTCATTCGCAAAGGATGAAGCCCTGGTGACCAAACATTTTGTGGCCTTGTCCACCAATGAAACGGAAGTGATCAGATTCGGCATCGACCCCGATAACATGTTCGGTTTCTGGGATTGGGTGGGCGGCAGGTATAGTTTGTGGAGCGCCATCGGTCTTTCCATCGCATTAACCATCGGCTACGACCATTTTGAACAATTGCTGAAAGGAGCCCATGAAACGGATAGCCATTTCAGGCAGTCCCCGTTCGAAAAGAACATTCCGGTGATCATGGCCCTGCTCGGCATCTGGTACGGTAATTTCTTCGATGCAGCTTCCGAGGCCATCCTGCCTTATGACCAGTATCTGCATCGTTTCGCCGCCTATTTCCAACAGGGTAATATGGAAAGCAACGGAAAACAAACCGACCGGAACGGGGAAAGGGTCAGTTACACAACCGGCCCGGTGATCTGGGGTGAACCCGGCACCAACGGACAACATGCTTTTTACCAGTTATTGCACCAGGGTACGCAACTCATTCCCTGCGATTTCATCGCACCGGCCATCAGCCATAACCCCATCGGTGACCATCATCTGAAACTCATCAGCAATTTCTTCGCCCAGACCGAAGCCCTGATGAACGGCGCGACCCAGGAGAACCCTTACCGCGTTTTTGAAGGGAACCGGCCCACCAATTCGATCCTGGTGAAACAGATCGATCCTTTCACCCTGGGCAGGCTGATCGCCCTGTATGAGCACAAGATCTTTGTCCAGGGCGTGATCTGGAACATATACAGCTTCGACCAATGGGGTGTGGAACTGGGCAAGCAACTGGCTTTGAAGATATTGCCGGAACTGGTCACTGATGAAGATACCGGATCACATGACCCTTCCACCAACGGACTCATCAACCGGTATAAAGAATTAAAAAAGCAGTAAATTAGTGTAAAAGAACGTTTGCCATGAAAAAGATCCTGTTCCTGATCGTCACTGGTTTTTTCCTGAATGGATCCCGGGCTCAACAGCTGGTGATCCCTTTCTCTGAAAAGCCCATGGTGAGAAAAGCGGATAAGAAGATCCAGCCTTTCGCCAATAAAGCCCGGGTAATCAGCAAATCCAAGAAAGGAGTGAATTATGCCCTGCCGCTGGATGGTATGCCCTGCCTGGTTCCGGACCTGGCAAACCTCGCACCCATGCCGAATGCCTCACAAAAAATCAACATGAGTGCGATCCCTAATCCATTCAAAAAAGAAGAGTTGTTGCCTGGTCAATAACAGATCAAGGCCTGGTCAATATCTCGGCATGCCTTCCAGTTCTCTTTCATTATACAGGTAGGTCTTGCACCATTTGCCCGATGACCGGAAACGGAGGATAATCCGTTTGCATCCGGGCTTAGCCGATGACTTTTCGCCCGCGGTTTCCAGTTGAAGTTTCCATAAGCTATAACCCTTTGTCGCTTTGATACGGTATTCCGTTTGATTGAGAACCGTTTTCCCGGCAATAACCTCATTTTCCATGACCCTCTCCAGGCTGGCTTTCAAGGTCTTGTTATCGTAGCTGACGGTAAGGGATACCGGCATTTTGTTTCCGACAGATTCAAGATAGATGACCCGTTCAATAAGCGGATCCGGCCGGACCTGGTTTCCCTGTTCATCCACCCGGATGGTGCCGGGCATATGGACCGTATAAAAAGCATGGGCCTTTTTGATACCGCAGCCCGATTGGGAGAAAAGGTCTCCGTGAATGAAAACAGAGACCAGGATCAGTAAAAAGGATCTTTTCATGGATTCAAATTAACGCATTTATCCAAAAAAAAATCCTCCCGGTTGGGGAGGATCTGAAGCAATTAGTTTGGGTAATCTACCATTTGTCCACCTCTTCCGTACTGCCGTTGTCGACAGGAGTGGAAGGTGTTTCGGCTTCGGTAGCAGGTGTTTCCGGCTTTTCTTCAGCTGGCATGGTCTCAACTTCTGTTTTAGCCATGGCCACCGGAGCATCGGAATGCTGTCCTTCCTCGCCTTCATAAGGCGTATCGTGGTTGAAAGCGTCAAAGTCGAAATCGGGCATCAGCTCTGTTTTCACAAAATCGATCGCCTCTCCCAGCCCTTTGATGAATTTGTTGAAATCCTCCTTATATAAGAAAATCTTGTGCCTGTCGTAGCCGTCCGAGTCAAAACGCTTGCGGCTTTCGGTGATGGTCAGGTAAAAATCATTTCCACGGGTCTCCCTTACATCGAAGAAGTAGGTCCTGCGTTTCCCGGCCCTGATGCGTTTACTGTAAACACTGTCCATTTTCTTTTCATTGTTGTCGTTCACCACGGTATAAAGTTTTAGTTATTAAACATTTGCCTGTTTTGTCAGGTTAGCAAAGATAAAATTGTTTTCGAATCCACAAAATATTAGCCTTTTTATTTAAGGGTCGGTCCTGACCGGTGTCAGGCCATCAGGAGGGTTCTTCCTGTTCCTGTTGGCGGGCATACATTTGGGCATACAAACCGTTCCTGGCCAGTAATTCGGCATGATCCCCCTGTTCCGCGATCCGGCCCTGGTCCATGACAATGATCTTATCGAAGGAAAACAGCGAGAATATCCGGTGCGTGATGATGATGGCCGTCTTATCATCCAGGTAGCCATAGAGGTGTCCGATGATCTCCTGTTCGGTACGGGCATCAACTGCGCTGAGGCAATCATCAAAGATCACGATCCTGGGGTCCTTGATCATGGCCCGGGCGATGGATATCCGTTGTTTCTGGCCTCCGCTCAGCGTCACTCCCCGCTCCCCGATCATCGTATCGTAACCGGCTCTGAACCGCTCGATCTCGGCATGCACCCCGGCCTGTTTAGCCGCCATACTGATCCTGTCTGAATCTGCGGTATCCATCCCGAACTGGATATTATGGCTGACAGTATCGCTGAAGAGGAACACATCCTGGGGTACATAACTGATCTGGGAACGCAGGGATCCGAGATCGATCTTCCCGACCGGTATGCCATCAAACCTGATCAGGCCCCGCTGCGGTTCGTACATGTGCAGCAAGAGCTGCGCCAGGGTTGACTTTCCCGATCCGGTTCTGCCTACGATGGCGATCTTTTGTCCGGATCGGATGTCCAGGTTAAAATCCTTGATCGCGTGTATCCCGGTATGCGGATAAGTGAAATCGACATCGGTGAAAGAGATATCGCCATTCAAAACCGGCTTCTGCGGTAAGGGTTCATTTTTAATGGAAGGTTCGGTATGCAGGAACTCATTGATCCTTTTTTGCGAGGCTGCTGCACGCTGGGTCATACTGGCGGTCCAGCCGATGGCGCTGACCGGGAAGGTGAGCATCTGGATGTACATCACAAATTCTGCGATCTGGCCCACGCTGGCGCCAGGTACCTTATTCACCACATCCAGGCATCCGACCATGATGGTGACCAGGGTGCTCAACCCGATGAGCAGGGCCATGCTGGGGAAATAGATGGCTTCCGTCTTCGCCAGGCTAAGGGCGTTATCCCGGTAATCCTCACTGTTCTTCCGGAAGAAACCGAGCATGGCCTTTTCCTGAACAAAGGATTTGATGACCCGAATGCCGGAATAAGATTCCTGCGCATTGGTGGTGAGATTGCCCAATAAGGATTGGATGCGTTCACTTTTCTTATTGATGATGGTATTGACGAAATAAATGGTAATGGCCAGTACCGGTAGCGGCGAAAGGGCCACGATGGTGAGTTTCGGGCTGGCCTTCATCATGAAGAAAAAGCTGAATCCGATCACGGCAGCCAGGTTGATGAAATACATGAGTGCGGGTCCCGTGTACATCCTCACCCGGCTCACATCTTCCGATATCCGGTTCATCAGGTCGCCGGTACTGTGGGTCTTATAGAACTGGGTATCGAGTTGCTGGTAATGGCTGAAGACCTCGTTCTTCTGGTCGTATTCGATATGCCGGCTCATGACAATGATCGTCTGCCGCATGAGGAACATGAAAAAACCGCTGATCAGGGCCAGCACCAGGAGCGTCAGTCCGGCGAACAGGATCCTCCGTGAAGGACTTTGATCAAAGATCCGGATCACTTCCCTTACCGCCACATCATAATTCTTGTGCTCTTGAGTCAAAGCAGAGGCGGCCTTCCCTTCCCCGGTATCTTTGATCGTCTGCACCACGGTATTCACCACATAACCGGTCATCTGGGGCGACAGGATGCGGAAATAATTGGTCAGCACCACGAAGAGTATCCCCAGGATGAAATGCCAGCGGTATTTCCAGAAATACTTGTTGAGGGAAGAAAGGTGCTTCATGAAGGGATAAAGATAAATGAAAAACCTCCATCGCTTAATCGATGAAGGTTTTCTGCGGAGAGAGAGGGATTATTGCATGATCCCCAGGTTAGGGGCTATCAAAACACATCAAGCCAGTCCGCTTCGCTCCCTGTGTTTTTATTTCCCCTTCACCCTTGCAAACATGTTTGCAGGGTTCCGGGAAAATAAAAAACCCCACTATAGTGGGGCTTGATGTGTTTTGCGGAGAGAGAGGGATTCGAACCCCCGGACCTGTAACAGTCAACGGTTTTCAAGACCGCCGCATTAGACCGCTCTGCCATCTCTCCGCGGCAAAAATACGGGCTGGAAAACTTTAACCCAAAAAAAAATGAAATGCGGCGGGATAAAATGACTGATTGCCTCTGATCGGAAGAAAATCAACTTTCGGTTTTTGAGCAAAGCCTGATCTGGAAAGCCGGTCATCAGGCTTGGACTTAACCGGAAACTTTCCCAAAAAAATCCAACTTGTTTTCAGTATATTTACAAGAGTGGTACCGGTTGGTCCTCATCGCCGGTACTGGTTCATTGTTCATTCAAATTCGCAGAATATGCCTTACACTGTAGCCTCCATCCTCTCCCGCAAAACAAAACACATCATCAGCGCAGCACCCGATACGACTGTACTGGAAGCCCTGAGGATCATGTCCGATAACAATATCGGTTCCCTCATCGTGATGGACGGGAATAAATACCTGGGGGTCATTTCGGAAAGGGACTATGCCCGTAAAGTGGTGCTACAGGGAAAATTATCTTCCGATATCCCGGTTTCGGAGATCATGAACACCGAAACGCCAACGGTGACCTCCAAACATACGATCGATGAATGCATGGATATCGTGGACCATACCCAGGCGCGTTACCTTCCGGTGATCGATAATAATGATGTATCAGGGATCGTATCCATCATCGACCTGATCAAGGCCACCAGCCAGATGCACAAGGAATCCGCCCAGCAGTTAAGGGATTATATTAGTAGTACCTGAGAGGCTATTCCGGATCCTTTGACCTTTCCTCTTTATCCCTGACCACCACGAGGTCGCTCAATGCCACGGTGATCGGCATGATGCCCACCTGGAGGACCGCTTTCTTTCCTTTGATGGACTTGACGATACCCACCTGGCGGTTCTGTTTCATCTTCACCTTGTCACCGGTCTTCACCTCCCCGCCCACTTCTTCAAATTTCTCGTTGAGTTTCTTCTGCTGCTTCTCTGTGGTGATTCGTTCTTTCTGGTTGAACAGGAGGGCGTGGATCATCTTCACCACTTTGTCCTTATCCTCCGCCTTCCTCCATTCGATCACCATGGCCTTGAGCCGGCGCTCCATGTCTTTCAGGTAGGCGATCTTGTCGGCCGAGATCTTGTTCTGAAGCTGCAACCTTTCCATTTCCTGCCGGTGGGTCTCCTTGTCGAGGGTACGCTGCATCTCTTTTTTCAGCCTTTCATTCTCTTTTAACAGCTTTTGCAACTCCGATTTTTCCCGATCGATATGCTGCAGGTCCTGTTCGGTGCGGTTGAGCAGTTTATCGAGGGTGAAATGATCCTCATCCACCAGGGACCTGGCCTTTTCGATCAGGCGTTTGTCGAGGCCGATACGCTCCGCAATGGAAAAAGTATAGGAACTGCCGGGTTTGCCCACCACCAGTTTGTACAGGGGCAACAGGTTCTTCTCATCGAATTGCATGGCCCCGTTGATGATGCCCGGCACTTTATTCGCCATCACTTTCAGGTTGAGGTAATGGGTGGTGACCACACCAAAGCTGTGCTTGTGAGCCAGTTCCTCCATGATCACTTCGGCGAAGGCCCCGCCCAGGTTGGGATCGCTGCCGCTGCCCAGTTCATCGATGAAGAACAGGGTACGGCCATTCGCGTTCTCCATGAAATATTTCATGTTCTTCAGGTGCGAGGAATAAGTACTCAGCTCGAATTCCAGGCTCTGCGTATCACCGATGTGGATCATCAGCTGTTTGAAGATGCCCATTTCGCTGTCGGGGTGAACGGGCACCAGCAAACCACTTTGCATCATGAGCTGCAGCAGACCGATCGTCTTCAGCGTAACCGTTTTCCCTCCGGCATTGGGGCCGCTGATGACCAGGATCCTTTGTTTGTCGTGCAGGGTGATCGTGACCGGAATGGTGGGTTTCTTATTGGCCTTGTGATAGAGATAGAGCAAGGGATGATAAGCTGAAATAAGTTTCAGGTGCGACCGGTCGCTGACCGTGGGGAAATACCCGTTGATCTCGATGGCAAAGCGGGCCTTGGCCCGGATGAAATCGAATTCGCCCGCGATATCATGATAGGTCTTGAGCAGCGGCGCGTGAACGCCGATCGCCTTGGTGAGTTCTCGCAGGATACGGTAGACCTCCCGGCTTTCGTCGTGTTCCAGGGAGAATATCTCGTTATTAAGTCCGGTAGTTTCCTCGGGTTCGATGAAGCTGGTCTTGCGACTGTCGCTCTCTCCGTGCAGGATGCCTTTCACCATCCTTTTCTGTTCGGCGAATACGGCCAGTACGCGGCGGCTGTTCATGAAGCTTTCTTCGATATCGGATAAATAACCCAGCTTATTGAATTTACCGATCAGCTTATCGAATACACGCCGCAGCTCATTACGCTTCCGGTAGAGGCTGAGCCTGATCTCGGTAAGGGCCTCACTGGCATTGTCCTTCACCTGCCCGCTTTCATCCACCACTTCGTCGATCAGCCGGATGATGGCTTTTTCGTAGTAAGTATCCCGGATCACTTCCGCCATGGCCGGATAGGCTTCCCTCCTTTCCTTGTCGAACCATCGGAAGATCTGCTGGGCATTATCCGCCAGGCTGCGCAGCAACAGGAACTGTTCTCCGCTCAATGCCGCCCCCGGTATGCCCACCAGTTTGAGTTCCCGCTGCACCGGCCGGTTGAAATCATTGGGAAAATGCAGGGTTGACTGCAGCACCAGCTTGAACTCATGCGATTGCTTCAATTCCCGTTCAATGAATTCGCGGCGGGTATGGATCCGGAGCTGCTCCGCTTTGGCTTTGGCATATTCGGTCTGGCATTGCAGGGACAGCAAGGTCTTCACCTTTTCAAATTCCAGTTGGGTCAGCGCCGATTCGGGAAATAATTTCATGTGATCTTTTACCGGTGTAAATGATTTTTTCGCTGCAAAACTACTTACTGCTGACTGATTATCCGAGTATTCTTTCTGGTCCTGATTCAAGTAGGATCCATTTACCTCTCCTCTACTTTCAATTCTTCCCAGGGTGTGCTTCCATCCTTCTCTCTTTTAAATACCAATTCATCGTTACTGAGGATCACGATCTCCGCCGTCGTGTAGATCCTGCATCCTTCGGCCAGGTGCCCCCCGATCGTCCGGCCCGTACTGTCACTGATGCTGATGTGCAGGTGTGAACCATTCATGGAGACCGTACCGGTCAGACTGACGATCTCGAAATGGCCGCTGTCGGATGTGATACCCGGCTGGTTGGCATAGCGGATGGCATAGTGGGTGAGACTACCGACGCAGGTACTGATCCAGCCTGCGCTGATCTTCTTTTCATTCACGAGGAGTTGAATCTCCTTCTTAAGGTCTTGCCCTGGCTTTAACCGGAAGGCATGGGTCTTAATCGGCTGCATGACGGTTTGATTTTTACAAGTGGACAGTAAAAACAGGAAGCATAGAAATGGTAAACTTTGAATTTTCATAAACTACAAACTATTTTGTGGCCGTATTTTCTCTAATCCGATTCAATGATGGATGATCTAAAGCCGCATAGACTTTTTCCCTCTTCCCCGGGAACTGTTAAACTTTTCCCCTTCTCAATTGTTGAACAACCAAGCTACCTACTTTTGCAGGATCGGCAGCAAATATTTATTTATGATCAGAACTCTTTTTTTATCGTCCATCCTTTTCGCCGGTTTATCCTCCTGTGCACAAAAGGATGGGAAATCCAAAAACACCCAGGCAAACATGACCATGAACGATCCCAAAAATACTGAAACCGCCACATTCGGCACCGGCTGCTTCTGGTGCACCGAAGCCATATTCCAGCAACTGGAAGGCGTGGAGAAAGTGACCAGCGGATACAGCGGCGGCCACATCCCCAATCCCACTTACGAGCAGGTTTGCAGTAAGACCACCGGGCATGCCGAATGCCTCAACATCGTTTACGATCCTAAAAAGATCAGCTTCGATGAATTGCTGGAAGTGTTCTGGAAGACGCATGACCCCACTACCCTGAACCGCCAGGGCGCTGATGTGGGCACGCAATACCGCAGTGTGATCTTCTACCATAATGAGGAACAAAAGGCCAAGGCACAGAAATATAAAACGGAGCTTGATAAAAGCGGGGCTTTTAATGACCCGATCGTCACCACGCTGGAACCCTTTACTATTTTCTACCCCGCAGAGGAATACCACCAGAACTATTATAACAACAACGGCAGCCAGGGTTATTGCCAGTTCGTGATCCAGCCGAAGGTGGAGAAGTTCGAGAAAGTGTTCAAGAGCAAGTTGAAGAAGAAGGGATAGTTAGTTAGTTTGTAGTTAGTTAGTTTGTAGTTAGATAGTTTTTAGTTAGATAGTTTTTAGTTGGTTAGTTTGGGCGGATGAGGGAATCGAGTTCGGGCCGGGGTTTGCCGCGGTGGCAGGTGGCGCAGGTGACGGCCTGTATGGCGTTAGGGTCCGCTTTCTTATCTAAAGTAAAATAGGTCTTGTTGATGGCATTGGTCATGCGCATCATGTTGCGGGTGATCTCTTTTTCAGGCTTATCGTCTTTCTCGTATTCCATCGCCTGGGTCGCCTTGTTCTTCACATGGCAAAAATTACAATCCACGTTCAGGGCCAGCTGGAAATTGTCCATGACCCGGTCCAGTTCCTTTTCAGAGATATTCTTAGGGAGCACTTTGAGATTCTTGGGCTTATCGTTAACCGGCACGCCCGCTGAAACGATGACAATGAATAAGGCGATCAAACCTATGACCTGCAGTTTCCGGGTATGTTTCATCTTGTTTTTTTGCTGAAATTATTCAAAATCCAAAAGCGGTCCTCAATCTTTTTTCGTACGGCGAAGTTCCAGCAGGTTCAGGCTGTTGGGTACGAACCCGGATATATTCAGGTGGACCAGGTGTATGGCCATATCATACCATAACGGAACCACGGGGGCATCCCGGATGATGATCCTGTCCATGTCGCGATACAGCGCATAACGCAGCGAATCATTCTTCTCCGACAAAGCCTTTTCATACAGCGCGTCATATTCGGGGTTCTTATACCTTGTATAGTTCGGTGGTGCCGGGTTCTTTCCGTAAAATACACTGAGGTAATTCTCCGCATCGGGATAATCGGCGATCCAACTGCCCCGGAAAAAAGGAGCCTGTGATTTGGCGGTCTGCTCCATCAACAGGCTTTTCTGGATCACTTCCACTTCAATAGGGATCCCCACCTGCCTTAATTCATTGGCGATATAAGTGCCCAGGTCGCCATAAATGGGGATGGTGAGCAGTTTGATGGCGGGCAGGCCCATTCCACCCGGGAACCCGGCTTCAGCCAGCAATTGCCTGGACCGCTCCGGATCGAAATGATATCCTTTCACCGCCACGGAATCAAAGGAAGGGAGTCCGCAGGGAATAAATCCGCTCTCCGCCGCGAACCCGATGGAATTGCGCAGGTGCAGCATCATCTTCCGCCGGTCGAACCCATAATTGATGGCCTGCCTGATCTTTTGCAGTCTTAGCGGAGAATGCTGAACCAATGGATTGGTTTCATCCACCAGTATCCCCAGGTATTCGATATTCAGGTAAGGATGTTTTTGAAGACTGATCTTACCCACCCAGTCGGATTTGAGTTCTCCCGCCTTCGTCAGCACTTCATCTTTGAAAGAGGGATCGATATCATCGATGAAGTCGAGCCGTTTTTGCTGGAACTCCAGGAACTCAGTGGCCTTACTGTCATAAAAACTCACTTTGATCCCATCGAGATAAGGCAAGCCTTTACCGGAACTGTCCTGCTCAAAATAGCGTTCATTCTTCTTCATCACCAGGGCCTGTCCCTCTTCCCAGGCCACCAGGCTGAAAGGCCCGGTACCCACGGGATGCCGCCTGAATT
This sequence comes from Chitinophagaceae bacterium, assembly GCA_016721725.1. GTDB lineage: Bacteria > Bacteroidota > Bacteroidia > Chitinophagales > Chitinophagaceae > Ferruginibacter. Next base: position 240,307 of record JADKHN010000006.1, read on the forward strand.
CAATCCCGTATTTCCGGACGGCTTCTTCCGGGATGACGGAACAATACTGCATGCTGAGGATGCCCAGGATGGATTGAAAGGGCCGGGCGAGTTTCAATTGAAAGACCGAATCATTCAGGGCGGTAAAAGGATGTAATGAATCGACCCGGTTATTGAATATCCAGGCGCCTGGACTGGCGGTCTGTTTGTCGAGGATCCGGCTGAAACTGTATTCCACATCCTTAGCCCGCAGTCTTCGCCCCTTTCCTCCCGGGAAACAAGCGTCATCACAAAAAAACACATCCTCTCTCAACGTGAATGTGAAGGTGAGGTTATCGGCCGATATCTCCCATCGTTTGGCCAGGGAGGGCGCGATCTGCATATTGCCATCGATCTCCACCAGGGTATTGTACAATTGATGGGCGGCCCACATCACCTGTTTGTTCTTGGCAAAGGCCGGGTCAAGGGTGGCGAGGCCGGAGCTTTCGTTATAATGGAATATTCGTTTATCCGGGTGATAATGTGTACCGCAGGACAGGAAAAGAAAAGGGATCGCCCCGAACAGGCAACGGATCAAGGGCAGACTCTTTTTACAATATAATGTTGAACGGTTCAATATTCCCATGAAAGAAAACTAAATTAGCACATATTATTTTCATTTATACAGCCGATATGAAACAAGTACTCCGCTTCTTCGTCATTTTTCATTTTTCATTTTTCATTTTTCATTCCGTCCTTGCCCAATCTTCCAGAAAGGCGCCGCTCACCCATGCCGATACCCTTCGCGGAACCTATGGCCCTTCCCGCGACTGGTGGGATGTGTTGAAATACAATCTGCATGTGAAGTTCAATATAGCCGACAGTACGATCAGCGGCTACAACCACCTCCAGTTCAAAGTGCTGAAAAAAGGATCGACACTACAGATCGACCTGCAAGAACCGATGATCCTGGACAGCGTCATCGGTTATGCCATCGGTGGCCAGAGTACGTATAACGGCGCCAAACTGAAATTCAACAAGGACGGCAATGCCTATTTCATCAGCAATATGGAAAGCTATAAACCGCAAACCATCAATTACCTTACCATTTATTATCACGGCAAGCCCCGTATTGCCAGGCGCCCGCCCTGGGACGGCGGACTGATCTGGAAAAAGGACAAGAACAATAATCCCTGGGTGAGCATCGCCTGCCAGGGCCTTGGCGCCAGCGTCTGGTATCCCTGCAAGGATCATCAGCAGGATGAGCCCGACAGCGCCGAGATGCACATCACGATACCGGATAGCCTCTTTTGTGTAGGTAATGGCCGTTTCAGAGGGATGATCAGCAAACCAGACGGCACGGCCGTTTATGACTGGGCGGTGGTCAATCCCATCAACAGCTATAACCTCATCCCGTACATCGGCAAATATGTTCATTTCGGGGAGACCTACAACGGGGAAAAAGGAAAACTGGATATGGATTACTGGGTACTGGATACCGACCTGGAAAAGGCCAAAGAACAATTCAAGGATGCCCCGCGCATGATGAAGGCCTTTGAACACTGGTTCGGCCCCTACCCTTTTTACGAAGACGGATATAAGCTGGTGGAAGCCCCGCACCTGGGCATGGAGCACCAGAGCGCGGTAGCCTATGGTAACGGGTTCAAGAACGGTTACCTGGGCCGCGACCTGAGCGGCAGCGGCTGGGGACTGAAATGGGATTTCATCATCGTACATGAAAGCGGCCACGAATGGTTTGCCAATAACATCACCAGCAAGGACATCGCCGACATGTGGGTGCATGAAGGCTTCACCAATTACAGCGAGACCCTCTTCACCGATTACTGGTTCGGCACACAAGCCGGGAACGAATATTGTATCGGCACGCGCAAAGGCATCAGCAACGACATCCCCATCATCGGCATCTATAACGTGAACAAACAGGGCAGCGGGGACATGTACCCGAAGAGCGGCAATATGCTCCATGCCATCCGGCAGGTGATCAACAATGATGAGAAGTTCAGGCAGATCCTGAGGGGATTGAACAAGACCTTCTACCACCAGACCGTCACCACAAAACAGGTGGAGGACTATATCAGCAAACAAAGCAAGATCGACTTCAGCAAGGTATTCGACCAGTACCTGCGCACCACGCAGATACCGGTACTCGAATACAAGGTGGACGGGTACAAACTGAGTTACCGGTACGACAGTTGTGTGAAAGGCTTCAACCTGCCGCTGAAGATCAAATTCAAGACCGAACAGTGGATCAAACCCACCACGGAATGGAAGACCCTGAACCTCTATCCCGAAGGTGACAACAGCTTTTCGGTGGACCCAAATTTTTATATCAAAACAAAAAAGGTAGATTAATTTAGCGCAAACAACGCCATGAGCCAGATCAGGAGGCAAAGCATCATTTCTTCGGTAGTAGTTTATATCGGCTTTGCCATCGGTTTCATCAATACCTATCTCTTCACCCGTGAAGGCGGATTCACCCAGGAGCAATACGGACTCACTGGAATCTTCATGGCCGTGGCCAATATCATGTTCTCCTTCGCCAACCTGGGCATGACGGCCTATATCTATAAATTCTATCCCTATTATCACGACAACCTGCCCAAGAAGCAGAACGACCAGCTGACCTGGGCCCTGCTCTTCTCCCTGCTGGGATTCTGCCTCGTGATCATCGCCGGGATCCTGTTCAAGGACATGGTGATCCGGAAATTCGGCACCAATTCACCGGAACTGGTGAAGTACTATTATTATATCTTTCCCTTCGGACTTGGCCTCACCCTGTTCGCCATACTGGAAGCTTATGGATGGCAACTGCGGCGTTCGGTACTGACCAATTTTCTGAAAGAAGTACAGTTCAGGTTGCTCACCACCCTGCTGATCGTCCTCACGTTCACCGGCATCATCACCCGATTCGATCTGTTCATCAAGATCTACTCCTTCAGTTTCCTGGCGATCGCTCTCTTTCTGCTCGGTTACCTGATGGCCACCCGCGAACTGGTGATAACGTTCAAGCTCAGCCGGGTAAGCCGAAAGTATTTCAAAAAAGTGGTCTCCCTGGTTTCCTTTGTTTACGGGGGGAGTATCGTGTATACGGTTTCAACGGTCTTTGATTCGATCCTGATCGCGGCGGTATTGCCGAACGGACTGGCGCTGGCCGGTATCTATACCCTGGCCCAAAATATCGCGAGCCTGATCCAGGCGCCCCAGCGAGGCATCATCTCCTCCTCCCTCGCCGCCCTGTCCAAGGCCTGGAAAGACAAGAATATGGACAAGATCAACCGCATCTACCACAGTTCTTCGATCAACCAGCTCATTTTTTCAACGGGGATGTTCGTACTCATCTGGCTCAATTTCTCCGACGGGGTGTTCACTTTTCACCTGCAGAAGGGCTATATCGATGCGAGGTGGGTCTTTTTTTATATCGGCCTCATGCGCATCATCGATATGGGAACCGGTGTGAACGCGCAGATCATCGCCACGTCCACCCAATGGCGTTTCGATTTCATTACCGGGCTCATCCTGCTGCTGATCACCCTGCCGATGAACTATGTCCTGACCAAATATTATTTCGGCGTCACGGGTCCGGCCATTTCCAACCTCATCACCTTCACCATCTATAATGCCATCCGCTATGGCTTCCTGATCAGGAAATATAAACTGCAGCCCTTCACTGCAAAATCACTCTACACCATTGCACTGGCAGTTGCCGGCTATTATGGATGTTATTTCCTGTTCCATGATCTCTCCGGCTTTGGTGGCATCCTGCTCCGCAGTACCGTGTTCATGATCTTCTTCGCTACCGGCACGATCCTCATGAAGCTGTCACCGGATATCATCCCGGTCTGGCATACGTTTCAGAAGAAACTGGGTATCAAGAAAGTAGCTGAACATTAGTTTGAAAGATAACCGATGAGGCCGTAAATCGCGGGGTCTTTCATTGCATTTTCGGTCTCCGTGCCCTCCTTGTTGCCTTCTATCTTCGCCCTGTGGTAAAAAATGGCCGCAGGCCAATCGGTGTAATCAATAAATCGACTTTAAAATCAGCGTTTCTGCTTTTCATCCACCTGTTGGTTTTTTCTCCGTATTCGGGGGATTGCTTCGTCGTGCCTCCTCGCAAAGACGTTAAGCATAGGCCTTAATGGTTTTCCTATGTGCTCTCCGTGAAAAACTTCTGTGGTAAAAAAGTCATAAAAAAAGGAGACTCATCGTCTCCTGTATAACATCTTATTTGTAATGCGCTATTCAGTTACCATTGCACAATTCAACCTTCCGCCGCCGATAAAACGCTTGCTGTAATATTTCTCATCCAGGCTGCTGATGGTGACCCCGTTGCCCTACACTGGCATGGGTGAAAAAGCCATTGCCGAGGTAAACCCCAACATGGCTGATTCCGCCGCGGGTATTGAAGAAGACCAGGTCGCCCTCTTTCAATTGCTCCCGCTCCAGCCTTTCACAGGTCGCATATTGTTCACGTGCCGTACGGGGGGTATTGATGCCATAGACTGTATTGAGCAGGGTGCCGGCAAAAGCGCTGCAATCGATCCCTTCCCGGGTTCGTCCGCCATACCGGTAACGTGTGGCCCACCATTCGTCGATGAACTGGTATAAGCTGTAATTGGAGACCGTTTCCACTTCGGTATTGAGCAGCTGGGCATACTTGAACTGGAGGGCTGAACATTGTTCTATAGTCATCCCTTCCGCGTTTTTGCCCCGGGTCGTTACAGCCATGGCCGGTTTCAGGTATACCGTTTCGGCCTTGCTGCTGTTTACTTCGCTGTTATTGGAGATTGAACCGGATTGTACGCCATCGTTCAACCGCATGAGATTGACGGTTGTTTGCGCGTTGCCGGTAATGGATGTTCCTGAAAAAATGCCCAAGGCCACAGAAACAAAAAATAAGTGCTTCATACGTAAAATGGGGGTTTACACGTAAGTACAACTTAATCTTGTGTTCTTTACTCTTCTTTTACTTCTTGAAATGAAATGCTTAACTAAACCTGCCTGTGATTCTTGTCCTACTATTCGAATGATGAATGTTCTTCAATTATCGTGCAAAGTTAACCCAACCCGCCCAGAATTGCAACCCGACAACGATTTTTTAACATACTGTATTGATTTCCAATGGCTATTTTTTTTTACCACAAAGGACACGGAGTCTGAGACGAAGGACACAAAAGGTTTTTCCAAATAAAATGACTTCCTGCTCTTTGCGAAACTTCTTAGTGACCTCTGTGGTAAAAATGTTAACCTGTGGAAAATCACCCCTCACTCACACTCAAATTAAAACGATATTTGCCCTAAGTACCGAGCATGAAATTCTCCCATTTACACGTACACACCCAATTCTCCTTACTGGACGGCGCGGCCTCCATCAAGGGCCTGTATAAAAAGGCCATCGCCGACGGTATGCCCGCGATCGCCATCAGCGACCATGGCAACATGTTCGGCGCCTTTGAATTCGTCAAAGAGGCCTATAATAACAAGAACGACGACGGAACGCTCAAGATCAAGCCTATCGTTGGCTGCGAATTCTACATCACCACCGACCGCACCCGCAAGACCTTCAGCAAGGAAGAGAAAGATCCCCGTCATCACCAGATCCTGCTGGCGAAGAACGATATAGGCTATAAGAACCTGGTCAAACTCACTTCCCTGGGTTATATCGAAGGAATGTACTCCAAATACCCCCGTATCGATAAGGAACTCATCCATAAGTACCACGAAGGCCTGATCGCCACCACCTGTTGCCTTGGCGCCCTGGTGCCGCAGACCATTTTGAAAAAAGGCGAAGAAGAAGGCGAGAACGAGTTCAAATGGTGGCTCAACATCTTCCAACAGGATTATTATGTGGAACTGCAACGGCATGGCATGCCCGAACAGGAAAAAGTGAATGAAGTATTACTGCGTTTCGCGAAGAAATACAATGTAAAGGTGATCGCCAGTAACGACAGCCATTATGTGAACCAGTCGGATTTCAACGCCCACGACATCCTCCTCTGCATCAACACCGGCGAGAAACAATCCACCCCGGCCAACCGGGAATTCTCCGATGATGACGTACTGGTCAAAAACAAACGATTCGGTTTTCCCAACGACCAGTTCTATTTCAAGACCCAGGCGGAGATGATCAAGGTCTTTGAAGACCTGCCCGAAGCCATTGACAATACCAACGAGATCGTCGACAAGGTCGAACTGCTCGACCTCAAACGCGATATCCTGCTCCCCCATTTCGTGGTGCCGTCCAATTTCAAGAGCCAGGACGATTACCTGGAAAATATCACCTGGGCTGGCGCGAAAGAGCGGTATAAGATCCTTAGTCCGGAGACTGAGGAACGCATCAAATTTGAACTGGGGGTCATCAAGACCATGGGATTCGCCGGTTACTTCCTGATCGTAAGTGATTTCATCCGGGCCGGCCGTAACATGGGCGTTTTCGTGGGGCCCGGTCGTGGTTCCGCAGCGGGTTCCGTTGTGGCATACTGTATCGGCATCACGAATATCGATCCCATCAAATATAACCTCCTGTTTGAGCGTTTCCTGAACCCCGATCGGAAGTCCATGCCCGATATCGATACCGATTTTGATGATGAAGGCCGCCAGAAAGTGATCAATTACGTGGTGGAAAAATACGGCAAGAACCAGGTGGCCCAGATCATCACCTATGGCACCATGGCCGCCAAGAGCAGTATCGCCGATGTGGCGAGGGTGATGGACCTGCCCCTGGCCGAAAGCAGGGCCTTGTCGAAACTGGTACCCGAACGGCCGGGTATCAACCTGAAAAGATTATTGCATGCCCCTTTCACCATCAAGGAAGCGAAGAACGGCGATAAATCGCTGGAAGAAAAAGAAGCGCTACAGCCCGACGATATCGAGAACGTGAAAAAACTCCGGGAGATCTATGGGAATACCAGTCTGCAAAGTACCATCCTCCATGAAGCCGAGATCCTCGAAGGGTCGGTCCGCAATACCGGCATCCATGCCGCGGGCATCATCATCGCGCCGAAAGACCTGACGGAACTGATACCCGTAGCCACTTCCAAGGAATCCGAACTATGGCTCACCCAGATCGAGGGCGGTACCATCGAAGAAGCCGGTGTCATCAAGATGGACTTCCTGGGCCTGAAGACCCTGAGCATTTTAAAGACCGCCTTGCAACTCATCAAACAGAATCACGGTGTCAGCATCGATATCGATACCATCCCGCTGGATGACGAGAAGACCTATAAACTATACCAGCACGGCGATACCAACGGCACATTCCAGTTCGAGAGCCCGGGTATGCAGAAATACCTGCGGGAGCTCAAACCCGATAAATTCGACGATCTTATCGCGATGAACGCCCTGTATCGTCCGGGCCCGATGCTTTATATCCCTGAATACATTGACCGGAAGCATGGCAAGAAGCAGGTTCAATACGACCTGCCCGATATGGAAGAGCATCTGAAAGAGACCTATGGCATCACGGTCTACCAGGAGCAGGTGATGCTGCTCTCGCAGAAACTGGCCGGTTTCAGCAAGGGCGATGCGGATGTATTGCGAAAAGCGATGGGTAAGAAACAGATCGCGGTGCTGAACAAGATGAAAGCGAAGTTCATGGAAGGCGCTGCTGCCAAAGCGCATCCGGCGGATAAGCTCGAAAAGATCTGGACCGACTGGGAGGCCTTTGCCCAATACGCTTTCAACAAATCGCATTCCACCTGTTACGCCTTTGTGGCTTACCAGACGGCCTATCTGAAAGCGCATTATCCCAGCGAATACATGGCTGCCGTGCTCAATCACGCCGGCAGCATCGATAAGATCACCTTCTTCATGGAAGAGTGCAAGCGGATGGGACTGAAAGTGCTGGGGCCGGACATCAACGAGAGCCAGAATGGATTTGCCGTGAACCAAAAAGGCGAGATCCGCTTCGGTTTCAGCGGACTCAAAGGCGTGGGCGAGAACGCCATCGAGAATATCATTGAAGAAAGAAAGAAGCACGGGCCTTTCAGTTCGGTCTATGACCTGGCCAAAAGGATCAGTCCTCGTGCCGCCAATAAGAAATCCTGGGAGAGCCTGGCCTATTCGGGCGCATTTGATTGTTTTCCGGATATCACCCGGGCCCAATACTTCTACCAGGCTCCCGGTGATTCACAGGGACTGGAAAAGATCCTCAAATTCGGCAGCATCTTCCAGACCCAGGCCGCCAGCTCCAGCAATACCCTTTTCGGCGACCTGCAGATGCCCGATATCGTACCGCCCAAGCTTTCAGTCTGTGAACCCTGGCCCCTGGCGGTCCAGCTCGACTATGAGAAGGAAGTGACGGGCATGTATATGAGCGGACATCCGCTGGACAATTATCGTTTCGAGATGAAGTACTACAATATCTCGCCACTGGCCGATTACAATGAATTCAAGGCGGCGATCACCACCCATGCCAACCCGGCCAAATCGTTCAGGCTGGCCGGACTGGTCATTGACGCCCAGCACAGGCTCACCAAACAGGGAAAGAATTTCGGGATCCTGACGATCGAGGATTACAGCGGGAAGAGCGAATTCATGCTCTGGAGCGAGGATTACGTCAAATACACCAATTACCTGGAGAAAGGGATGATCGTCATGATCGAAGGATTCTTCCGCCAGCGGTATAACAGCGACAGCTACGATTTCAAGATCAGCAAACTCCACCTGCTGGATACGGTAAAGACCGTCCTGACCAAGCAACTGGTCATTGAAGCCCCGCCCCAGGCCATCAATGCCGAATTCATCGCTTTTCTGGACAAGAATGTAAGGGCCAATCCCGGCAAATCTTCCCTCAAATTCAATATAAATGACACCCGTAACCAGTTCAAAGTAGGCATGTACAGCCTGGAGAACGGGTTTACCATGAATGATGAACTGGCGGTTTTCCTGAACGGGAACCCGGATATAGAGGTGAGTGTGGTGACGGTTTAGGGGTTGGAAGTTGGAGGTTGAAGGTTGGAAGTTGCCGCCGCGTGAAGTACTGAGCGAAGTCGAAGTATCGCCAGCGACATTAGGATAAATGTTGGAAGTTGGAGGTTAGAGTTTGCCTACTGTGAACTGTGAATTTATCCTCCGTAGCTTCAGTGAAGGAGGATCCGGCCAAAATGCCACCCTGGCCTGCCATTATTATTTAAGCACATCCTGTGTATATGTCATTACAACATATTCCCCGGTTTGGATGTAAATTTGCCCTCTCTATAAAAAATTAAACAGAAAAATATGGCACACGAATTCACAGATGCGAATTTTAAGACAACGGTTCTTGATTCTGATAAATTATCGGTCATTGATTTTTGGGCGGAATGGTGCGGTCCCTGCCGTGCGATCGGTCCCGTCATTGAGGAACTGGCCAAGGAATATGATGGCAAGGTGAACATTGGCAAGGTCAATGTTGACCATAATCCCCAGGTTTCCATGAACTATGGCATCACCAGCATCCCCGCGATCCTTTTTGTAAAAGGCGGACAGGTTGTGGACAAACTGGTGGGAGCACAACCGAAAGGGAATTTCGTGAAGAAGATCGAGCAGCACAAGTAAGCGCTGAGTTAAACGATCATACGATTTCGCTTATATAAAAACCCGGCAATGCCGGGTTTTGTATTGTTCATGAATTCAGATCCCTCGTTCCTCGGGATGACAAAGGCAGGATACCACCCTAATGTGCCACTTGTTCCACCGCCTTCGGGTCGTGTTTATGTTTGAACATGACGGCGAATAACACGGCGATGACCAATGCATAACCGGCGAAACTGAGCCAGATATCGTGCCAGTTCTTAACGCCGTCCTTTACAAAATAGGCATCAATAAGCCATCCGCTCACAATACTGCCCATATAGGCCCCCACCCCGTTGGTCACCATCATGAAGAGACCCTGTGCGCTGGAACGTATGGAAGCGTCGGTGGTGGTCTCCACAAAGAGAGATCCCGAGATATTGAAGAAATCGAAGGCCATGCCATAAACGATGCAGGACAGTACGATCATCCAGAGTCCGTCGGCCGGGTTTCCATAAGCGAACAATCCAAACCGCAGCACCCAGGCGATCATGGAAAAGAGCATGACCTTTTTGATCCCGAACCGTTTCAGGAAGAACGGTATGGTCAAAATGAAGACCGTTTCGGAGATCTGCGAGATGGACATGATGATGGTGGAATATTTCACCACCAGGGAATCGGCATATTGGGTCATGGCGCTGAAATCGTTCAGGTAAGAATCTCCGTACATATTGGTGAGTTGCAGGGCGGCGCCCAGGAACATCGCAAAGATGAAGAACAGCGCCATCTTATAATTGGCGAAGAGTTTGAATGCCGTGAGTCCGAGTTGCTCAAGGATAGAGGCGTCCTTGGCAATGGATCTCTGTGGCGGGCATTTCGGCAGGGTGAATGAGTAGATGCCGAGGAAAATGGCCGCGATCCCCCCGATGATGAACTGGTTTGCATTGGCCTTGGAACCGGTCAGGTTGGTGGTCCACATGGCTACAATGAAGCCGATGGTACCCCAGACCCGGATCGGCGGAAACACTTTCACTACATCGAATTTATTATTCTTCAAAATATTATAGGCGATGGAATTGGACAAGGAGATCGTGGGCATATAACAGATCATGGCCGCGAAGATCACGTAGTACAGCGTATCCGGATCATTGACCTTGGGTACATAGAACAGGATGGCGCCATAGGCGATATGAAGCAGTCCGTAAAGTCTCTCAGCATTCAGCCATTTATCCGCGATGATCCCCGTCAGGGCTGGCATGAACAGGGAGGAAAGGGCCAGGGTGGAGAATATGGCGCCGAACTGCGCACCCGTCCACCCCTTGGCATTGAAACAATAAGTACCGATCGTGATCAGCCAGGCTCCCCAGACAAAGAATTGCAGGAAGCTCATTACGGTAAGACGTAACTTGATACTCATATGGCGTTGGTTTGATTTTGATTGGGAAGATAAACATTTATTCAATAGGAAAAACCAGGAGAAAGCAGTGAAAAGGCTGATGAATTTACCCGGGTGAACAGGGGGAAACAACCGCTGTTCCCATGAGATCGAAGATCAATCCATATCGGGGTCCGAAACGGGTGGCCGTTCTTTTTTGAACCGGTCCATCACAAAATAGATGACACAGATGATGGCAATGAAGATCAGTGTTGACAGGATCTCCGTTGAACTCAAATGCGACAGCAACCAGATGATGGAAACAACGGCAATGACCGGAAAAACAAGTCCGCCAGGTACCCGGAAGGTTTTTTCATCAGAGACCTTTTCTTTTTTGAACCGGAATCGGACCATGGCCAGGACCACGGCAAGGTAAATGATCAGGACGGCACAACTGGCCAGTACGGCCAATTGCTTGAACCCGCCGGAAACGGAAAAAATGAAGATGAGTATCGCGTAGGTGATCACGGCCATATAAGGTGTGGCATGCCGGGGATGCACTTTAGCCAGGTACCGGGGAAACAACCCATCCTTCGCACCGGCAAATAAGGTCCTGGGTGAAGAAAGCACATCACTGCTCACGGTACCCAGGCAGGAGATGGCCGCTGCGATCAACAATAAAGTTACCCCAACCGGACCGACGATCTTTTCTGCAACGGCTGCCAGCGGGGCATCTTTGAATAAGGAGACCTGGTTGCCCAGGACCCCCTGTGTCACCGTTTGTAACAGAATGTAGATGATGAGTATCGTCCCTCCCCCCAGCAATAATCCAAGTGGCAGAGTCCTCTTCGGATTTTTTATTTCCCCGCTTGCGCTGATCGAAGTTTCAAAACCGGCAAAGGCGAAGAACAGGATGAGCGTGGCATCCCCGAATGTATCCAGGGAAGGCAGGTGCTCCCAATGGAGGTTAGCCGCTTTGATATGGCTGAATCCGAAGATGATGATGGCGAAGAGCGGGATCAGTTTCAGGATGGTGATGATCTTTACGAATCCCACACTGAGTTTCGCACTCCGGATATTCATTAAGATGATCAGACCGAGGATCAGGGCGAAAAGCAGTCCGCGCATCAGTTGATCCTTGAACAGCGGGAATAGTACAGAGAGTGAATCTGCGATTATGTTCATCAAAGCCGCGCTGCTCAATATGCCGTAACCAAATGTGTACAACCAGTTTACGATAAAGCCGGCGAAAGGGCCGAATGCCGCTTCCACATAGGCATAGGATCCCCCGCTCCCGGTCACCCGGCTGCCAATTTCCATATAACACATCATGATGGAGGCGAGCATAATGCCGCAGACCAGGTATCCGAGGATCCCCGAAGCTCCCAGCATGGCGCCCACAATACCCGGCAAGGCGAAAATACCCGCCCCGATGGTACAATTCACCAAGGACGCGGATAAGCCCGGTATTCCGATCACACGTTTCAATCCTTCATCAGGCGTTTGTAATGACATGGTATGAAATTAGATCAGGAAGATAGAATTAATAAATTGAGAAAAGAAGATTTATTCCGATTGCCGGAATCGATGGACGCAGGGATAAAGCTTCATATAAAAGCTGATAGCTCAATGATGATCCGGTGAGAACCGGTTGTGAAAGAGAAAGGTTAATATGGGTATTGGATGAATTATTTCTGCAGTGGCCCTTCCCACAATACCTGTTCGATCATCCATTGATCATTCTGCCTGGATAAAAGGATATAGTCAGTACCCCACCAGGCGGTGACCTTAGCAGCGGCGATGGTATGCTGAATATCCAGCACCTCCACTTTCTTCGGGGCATCGGACTTCGCGAATTTTTTCTTATCCATCACCTTTTTCGCGTAATCCAGGGCCTGGCGAAAGGTCATATTGCCATCGGGTGCATATTTACCGGTGGTCTTATCTTTCCAATAACCGAATTTATACAGGGAAGGCATTAAACATTGAACCAGTTTGCTGGTGTCGCCCTCATAAAACCCCTCGATATAGTTGAGGCAGCTCCGGGTCACCGCTTCCTTGGCATCCTGTGCAAAAGCCGTGTTTGTCAATAAGATCAACAGTAAAATGGCAGGTACTTTTTTCATGGCGGTTGATTTACCCGCACAAAGTACTCTTGTTGGTTAAACAGGACAAACCGCTCATAAAATACCTGGGCGTATCCTCATTAACTCTGGCTGCTTTTGTAAAAGCCTATGCGGGAAAGTGTATCAAGCACCCCTGGATCAACACTGATTTTTTAAGAAAGCAATTTCTCAGATTCGATTGCCTCAACCCCCCATTCAACTTTCAACTTTCAACTTTCAACTTGCCTTGTCCTCATTTCCTCAACCCCCTGAACTCCGACCCTTCCTTCCATTTCGGCCAGGTTTCGCTATAGGCCAGTTTATGTCCGATCCGGTATAAGATCTTCAGGTCGTTCACCGCACCTTCCATGGTCCAGGTGGCAGGATCGTATTCATCGCTGGGCTTGTGATAATCGATCTTATAAAAATCATCCTGCAGTTGTTTACCGAAGTCCTTTCCCTTCGCGATATTATCAATGCCGTCTTTCACATAAAGCGCCGGTACACCCACTTTGGCGAAATTGATGTGATCGGAACGATAGTAATGGCCTGCTTCGGGGTGCTGATCAGCGCCTACATAACGGCCCGCCTGCTCCGCTTCGGTCTTCAGCATGTCTTCCAGGTCCGACTGCCCCGGACCGATCAGCACGATATCCTTGTTGGCCCCGTATCGAACCAGCATGTCCATATTGATGTTCGCCACGATCTTATTAGCGGGCACCGTCGGATTCTGTGTATAATAGTAGGACCCTAACAGTCCCTGTTCTTCCGCGGTTACGGCTAAAAAGAGTATGGTGCGTTCAGGCCTGGGATCCTGTTGTTTGAATACCCGGGCCAGTTCCATCAGTCCAGCCACCCCGCTGGCATTATCGAAGGCCCCGTTATAAATGGTATCCCCGGTGGCGTCGGGCTTGCCTGCGCCCCAATGGTCCCAATGAGCCGTATAGATGATCGCTTCATCCGGGTGTTTGGTGCCTGTGATCTTTCCGATTACATTGTAGGATTTGTTATAGGATACGGTTACATCAAGGGAAGTGCTGATGCCCAGATTCAATTCCAATCCTTTGAAGCCTGGCAAATTCGCTTTCATGAGTAAGGTGGAATCATATCCCGCTTCGCGGAATAGTTTATTGGCCGCGCCTTCGGCGATCCAGCCGATCATATCACTATTGGCCACTTGTTTACCGCGCTCATCGGGTTGAAGCCTTGTGCTGTTAAAATTGGTCATCAACACACTCAATGGATAACCCGCTGCAGCCGTATTGTGAATGATGAGACAGCCCTTAGCGCCCTGCCGGGCCGCTTCCTCGAACTTATAGGTCCAGCGGCCGTAATAGGTCATGGCCCGGCCTTTGAAGAGTGTGGTATCGCCTGACCAAAATCCGGGGTCATTCACCATCACGAGGACCAGTTTACCTTTAACATCCAGTCCGGCATAATCATTCCAGTTGTATTCAGGGGCTACCACGCCATAACCGGCAAAGACCACGGGGGTATTCTCCAGCCTGATCTCCGGTTCGGTTCGGTTGGTCCAGTTTATATAATCCTCCCCTGCTTTCAGAGACAGGCTTCCTTTTTTTGACTTGACCTGCATGACCGGTTCGGCCAGGGCCATAATATTGGCCATGGGCACTTCCTGGAGATAGCTGTTGCCATTGCCGGGTTCCAGTCCCAGGGAAGCATATTGTTGTTGCAGGTATCGTATGGTGCGGGTCTCCCCTTCCGTAAAAGGCTTACGGCCCAGGAGTGAATCGGCAGCCAGCACGGAAACATATTGTTTGATCGAGTCGGCATTGATCTTATCAGAACCGTCGGCTAGTCGCGCATGATGATCCTTACAGGAGGTGAAAAGGCCGAGGGCGGTGATTAGGACAAAGGTTTTGTTGGTATTCATGATGTGGCTCTCTGTTTTATTTATCAAATTAGGAATAAAAACCAGTAAATGGTTATTCCTGCAGGTTTGCAGCTATTTTATTAAACCAAGGAGAGCCAGGGGATTTTGACACTGAGACCGCGAAAGGGGTAGATAAAAAACGCTATGGCTTACTATAAATATCAATGGTAATATTCGGACCGAGGGATGCCAATACCCAGCTGCAGGAGATGTTAATGCTAACAGGCGAACCGTATTTTTCTTTAGCGGCCTGGTAAAACCTGGTTTCCCATATCTTATCCTTTTCGGTGGATCTTGACTCGTAACCCGGCCCGAACACTTCCCTGATCATCCCCACCAGGGTCTTATAATATTGCTGGTACTCGGCCACCGTACCGGAAAAATAGGAAGGGGTGTACCGGATGGTGAGGGACTGTTCTTTCTCGTCCTCATCTTCACGAAAGAGTACAATCCCGTTGCCCATATCGAATTTCACGTTGTAAGTATCCGTGAAGTTTTCATCCTGCCTGGTGAGGTTCTTCTTCATATCCGGGAGCCCTTTCTTTATCCGCATCAGTTTTTCCTTCACCCCTTTTTCGGAGCCGATCTTCTGGTTAGTCTCCTGTGCTCCGCAGATCCCAGAAACCAGTAACTGGAACAGCAGAAAGAAAGTTCTGATCATTGCCATATGGTTTAAAACTGAACTCAAAATAATCATAGCCGGTGTACGGTCAAAAATTATTCAAACCCGGTTACCGGATCTTTTTCCCGCTGCGGTCAAAGCCTTCATATAATTCCAGGATCTTAAGCTCGGGTCCTCCGGGCTTTTCCGCTTTGATCAGGTGCGATATACTGGCCCTGGCCCAATCTTCAATAGAATTAAAATCACCGACCGGTTCTTTTGTCCGGTAATTGGTAGATCCTTTTTCCGTTACGATCGTGTAAGTATAAGTTGGAAACGTTGGCATGGTTTGATATATTAAATTAATAATTAAGTCACAACCCTTTCAATGGGTTGCCGGAAATAAATATATGTAAAAAATGAAAGCCGTTGATCAATCCGGTGAATTTAAAGGATCAAATCCCTCTTCAGGAATAAATGGCGATGACCCAGGTTAGGATAAAAAGCGCAGCCCCCGTCAGACTGATGAAATGAACCTTGCGAAGCGTCACCCAGTCATAAACAAAAAGGAAGATAAAGAAGAGTCCCCAGATGAGCTTGACGATCACATCATAGATGATATCCTCACTGAAGATTTTATTGAGGTAGAAATGATCAATGGCCCTGTCCAGGATGGGGCCCAGCATGAAGAGCGTGGCGATATACATGAAGCGTTTATGAAGGATGGGCTTCTTCCGGTTCCTATATCCAAGCCATACCCAGATGCCGAACAGGGGCATAAAGATCCGGTTGGATTTCACATAATAAGGCATGGCATCCCATCCTTTATAGACGACCACGAAAATATACACTGTAGTGAGGAATACACCGGCCGCAGCGACCATCCCCGCGATGCCCAGTTTCATATGAGCCTTGATATTGCCTTTCCGGATGAAATTGGCCTGGATCACCAGGATGATGACCCAGGCAAAACAGAATAAACCGTGTATGATGAATTTAGGATCGCTGTTGCTTTTCTGTCCCACATCGGTGAACAGGTTATCGGAAAAGCCGATGATGGAGAAGATGAGTATGGCAATGCTGGCAACCTGGAAAAAGTATTTTTTCATGAAGGCAGTTTTAGAAGATCCATTTCGACGGGGAGGGATTTTTTTATTTTCTCAATATCTTATCCATGGCCTTTCCTTTGGCCAGTTCATCGATCAGCTTATCCAGGTAACGGATCTTTTGGATGAGCTTGTCATCGATCTCCTCCACCCGGTATCCGCAGATCAGGCCGGTGATCATTGACACATTCGGATGGAGTTCGGGCGCCTCGGCGAAAAATGTTTCAAAATCGGTTTTCCGATCGATCTGTTGTTGCAAGGTTTTTTTGTTATACCCCGTTAACCAGGTAATAATGGTGTCCACTTCTTCCTTTGTACGTCCCTTTGCCTCGGCTTTTTTTATGTACAGTGGATAGACACTGGCAAAGACCAATCGGTATATCCTGTTTTTGTCCATATGCGTTATTAAGGTTTGATAAATTTAAATCATACGAAACAATCAGTTACAATAAATTTTCCGCCACCACAGGTGTTCCGATCATCTTCCGCAAGCTGGGAGTGCCGCCGTCTGGCTTGCCTACCGGACAGGCAGACGGGGGCGTTCGTAAGTCGAAGATATTGGAGATTTGAAGAGCGGAACACCGAAAGCGGCGTAAATGATTAATTATTGAATTAACTAAAAACTGATAAAAATCCTTCCCATGCCTCACTCAAATCATCCCAATACCCCCGAACAGTCCTAACTTTGCTTAAAATTGCTGCAGATGAATGCTTCCATCGATATCCTGATCAATTCCACCGAAGATGCCGGTCTTAAATCCATCGCCCAAAAAGTAAAGGACCAGCAACGCATTACGGATGAAGAAGGCCTTATGCTCTTCCAAAAGGGCAGCCTGGGTTTCGTCGGGGCTCTGGCCAACCATATCCGGGAGCGGATGCACGGCGATACCACTTATTTCAACCGGAATTTCCATATCGAACCCACCAATGTATGCGTTTTCAGCTGCGCCTTCTGCTCTTACTCGCGGCTTTACGCCTATAAGGAGGATGGCTGGGAACTCAGCATCGAACAGATGCTCGACATGGTGAAAGCCTACGACGGCAAGCCCGTCACCGAAGTGCATATCGTGGGCGGTGTTCATCCCAAAATGAACATGGATTATTTCATCGAACTCATGCAGAAGGTGAAGGCCCACCGGCCCGAACTGCACGTAAAGGCCTTTACGGCCGTGGAACTGGACTATATGTTCCGCAAGGCCAAACTGAGCACGGAAGAAGGGATGAAACGGTTACACGAGGCCGGGTTAGACAGTCTGCCCGGCGGCGGCGCCGAGATCTTCGCTCCGGAGATCCGCAAACAGATCTGCGACGATAAGGTGGATGCCGAAGGCTGGCTATCCATCCATGAAGCGGCGCATAAGCTGGGCATGCACAGCAATGCCACCATGCTCTACGGCCATATCGAACAGTACGGACACCGGATCGACCATATGAGAAGGTTACGCGAATTACAGGACAAGACCGGCGGCTTCAATACCTTCATTCCCCTCAAGTTCCGCAATATGGACAACGACATGAGCCATGTACCCGAATCCACCATCACGGAAGACATGCGTCTCTACGCCATCGCCCGGATCTACCTGGATAATTTCCCGCATATCAAGGCCTACTGGCCCATGCTCGGCCGCCAGAACGCCCAACTGGCCTTATCTTTCGGCGTCAACGACATCGATGGCACCATTGACGATACCACGAAGATCTATACCATGGCTGGAAGCGAAGAACAAACGCCTACGATGAGTACGGAGGAACTGGTGAGCCTGATCAGGCAGGTGAAGAGAAGGCCGGTGGAGAGGGATACATTATACAATGTAGTCAGGGATTTTTCTTTAGAGGAGAATGTTTTGATTTGAAGATTAGATGATTTGAAAATTAGTTGATTTGAAGATTCATTCAGGCCGAATGAGATATTCAATTTTCACAATTTGATCATCAGCACATCATCTAATCTTCAAATTATCAAATCAGAATAATTCCGGCTGATTATCCGCGCTCCGCTCCTTCCGCTCCCACTCCATTTCCACCGACTTGCTGTAATCCACCAGTTTGGCGCCGAGGGCCTTCCAGCCCATGACCTCCACCACTTTGTCGATCCTGATCTTACCCTTGCGAACCTGTGAGCCTCTTCCGCTTTGCACGGCCAGCACGGGTTCGGGATCGGTGGTGACCGCCTCGAGATAGTTCTCCTCTCCTTCCTTGATGAAGAAGAATTTATTGTGCAGCGTGGTGGTCTCGATCTTGAATCGCTTCACGGAGAACTGCACTTTTTCCTTGTCATAATAAACGGCGGTGATGATCTTCTCCGGATCGAATTTCTCCATGAGCAATATCTTATCCGAATCAAAACGCTGCGTGAGTTCCTGGTCGGTGATCTCGTAATTACCATCGTTGTAGATGACGAGGATGCGATCCTCCGCGTCGAACTTGCCCAGGTACTCTCCTTTCTCCTCGGTATTGAGGCGGCCGAACTTATTGTCGAACCAGAGTTTCTTGGCATCCAGGGTTGAATTGCCGGCTTCCTTGAACTTGACCGACTTGATCGGATACTTGGTCACCTGGTTGCCGATGCTGCCCCTGCCCTTGATCTCCTGCTCTTCGAAGTAAAAATCGAATTCCTTGATACGGGCGCTGCAATTAGGACTCAGCACCACTTTCACCACTTCAGCCTCCCCGTTGGGGTTGGAAGTGAAATAATGCACTTTACTTTTCTCCGAGCCCTTGGTCAGGTCATATTCCTTGTCGCGGGTGACGCCGGTGACATTGAACCGCTTCGCATAACTGATGCCCGTCTTCCCGTCGGCATAGATCATATTATAGGTGGTGCGCTCGTCGTTCTTCTGGAACACGGCCACATGGATGATGTCCTTGCCGATGAAGACCTTGTCGGACACTTTCACCACTTTCATGATCCCCCCCTTGGTGAAGGCGATGATGTCATCGAAATCGGAGACCTCGGCCACCAGTTCATCCTTCTTCAACCCGGTACCAATAAAGCCGTCGGCGTAGTTCACATATAATTTGGTATTGGCGATGGCCACGGATTTGGCCTGGATGGTATCGAAGAGCTTGATCTCCGTCCTGCGCTCGCGGCCCTTGCCGAATTTCTTGAGCAGGTTCTCATAATAGGCCACGGCATAGTCTACCAGGTTGGCCAGGTCGAACTTCACTTGCTTGATATCCGCTTCAAGTCCTTTGATCTGGGCATTCAGTTCATCAATATCCAGTTTGTAGATGCGCCTCACGGGCTTCTCGGTTAGCTTGACAATGTCCTCCCGGGTGATCTCTCGCCTGAGTTGTTTCTTGAAGGGCGTGAAAGCCTTGTCGATCCCTTCCAGCACTTTGTCCCAGGTCTCGTGTTTCTTCTCCAGTTCCTTGTATATCTTCTCTTCGAAGAATATCTTTTCCAATGAAGTGTAATGCCATTTCTCCTGCAACTCGGCCAGCCTGATCTCCAGTTCCCGGCGAAGGAGTTCCTTGGTGTTATCGGCCGATATCTTCAGCAATTCCTGCACGCCGAGGAATTGCGGCTTGTCCTGCACGATCACGCAGGCATTGGGTGAGATGCTTACTTCACAGTCGGTGAATGCGTATAATGCATCAATGGTGATATCAGGTGAGATGCCAGCTGCGAGCTCGATGATGATCTCCACATCAGCGGCCGTATGGTCGGTCACTTTTTTGATCTTGATCTTGCCCTGGTCGTTCGACTTCACGATGCTTTCCATCAGTTGAGTGGTGGTGACGCCGAAGGGAACGCTCCGGATGACGAGGGTCTTCTTATCCAGTTCCTCGATGATGGCCCGCACGCGGATCTTGCCGCCGCGTTTGCCTTCATTATACAAGCTGGCATCCATGATGCCCCCGGTCAAAAAATCGGGTAGTATCTCGAATTTCTTTCCGCGCAGGTATTTGATGGACGCTTCGATGAGTTCACAGAAATTATGCGGAAGGATCTTGGTCGCCAGTCCAACCGCGATACCTTCGGCGCCCTGTGCCAGCAATAAAGGGAATTTCATCGGCAGGGTCACCGGTTCATTCTTACGCCCGTCGTAGCTGAGCGCCCAGTTGGTGGTCTTATTGTTGAAAGCCACTTCCAGGGCGAACTTGCTGAGCCTGGCCTCGATATACCTTGAAGCCGCGGCCTCATCGCCCGTACGTACATCGCCCCAGTTTCCCTGGGTTTCGATGAGCAGGTCTTTTTGTCCCATGTTCACCAGCGCATCCCCGATGGAAGCGTCTCCATGCGGGTGGTACTGCATGCTCTGCCCGATGATATTGGCCACTTTGTTGAATCGGCCGTCATCCATTTCCTTCATGGCATGGAGGATCCGGCGCTGAACGGGTTTCAATCCGTCCTCAATGGCCGGTACCGCCCTTTCCAGGATCACATAACTGGCATAGTCGAGGAACCAGGTCTTGTACT
The DNA here is from genome assembly GCA_016721725.1 of Chitinophagaceae bacterium. Lineage (GTDB taxonomy): Bacteria > Bacteroidota > Bacteroidia > Chitinophagales > Chitinophagaceae > Ferruginibacter. The sequence continues at coordinate 261,279 of JADKHN010000006.1, forward strand.
GGCCACCGATGCCGCTGTCGGTGTGTTCGTATTCTTCTATGTTTTTTGACTTCGCCATGGTATAGGCCCCACCCAGCCTCCCCGAAGGGGAGGAGGAGCATTATTTTAAATGTTTACTGCTATCTTCCTAATATATTTTTTACCAAAAGGGCTCATTAAATTTTCCTTTAATAGTACTCCGCATTATCCCCGTCCAAATGGCGTTCAGCCGTGCAGGCATTATCCATTATCCATTATCCATTATCACATTATCCATTACAGCAGCCTTCTCCTTCCCCTTCACCTCGAATTCCTTCATCTTGCCCACCGTTCCCTGAACATCATATTGCTCAGAGGCCAGTAAGACCTTCAATCGCCACAACAGGTATGCATCTCCGGTAGGATGTTTGGATTTGCTGAGGTATTGGTTTATGATCCGGGAAGCCTTCTGCCAGTCGGGTGTGATGAATTTCCTCAGTTCCGCATCGTAGAAATCGTAATCTTCCTGAACCAGTTTCTTCCCGCCTTCCAGTAAACGGATTCCGCGGTGTTCATTGCAGATGCGGGTCCATTCGTCGGGGTCCACTTCAAACTCGCTGAGGGTGACCTCACGGGATAGTTTACGGGCTTTGAGAAATTCCCTGGGCGCTATCTCATACAGGTTATCGGGATAGAATATATGGCCTTTCTCGTTGATGAAGGGCAGGTTGTTCAAATAAAGGATGAAAACGCGGCCCGGATATTCCTTCAACTGGCTCATCAGCCAGTAATAACCGCATACATCGTGTTTGTTCTGTGCGGCCCAGATCCAAAGGACTTGTTCAGGGTCCTGTTCCAGCTTTTCCTTTAATTCCAAAACGGTACGGTTGTCATCAACCTCTCCCCTGTCCACAAGCCCGTCGTAATCACCACCGGCCAAAACCTGGCGCCACCATTCCTTTCTATCTTCAATGGCTGCGGGTGAATAGATATCGCCCAGGGGACCTACGGCAAAATCATCTTTTATCTGGACGATCTCCCCGGTGAGGCTTTCATCCAATTCAAAACTTTTTCGGAGCGCTTCGATGTCGGCTTCCTGGAAAACAAGGTGGATCATTATTTATTGAATAATTAAGATTTAATATTTTATATTTTTTTCACCACAAAGGGCACTAAGGGTAAAACAAAGATCACAAAAAGAGTATGCCAAATTTGGCCTGTTCGCCAGTAAAATTCATAAACAACTTTGCGTACTTCGTATCAAACTTCGTGTACTTTGTAGTTAATTGAATCCAATCAATCATCCTTCCTCTACCATATCCAGTTCCACTTTCAGGTTCCCGATGATGAAATCCTGGCGTGACGGGGTGTTCTTGCCCATATAATATTCCAGCAACTGCTGGATATGCGTTTCGGGCAATAACATCACCGGCTGCAGCTTCATTTCATTGCCGATGAAACGGGCGAACTCATCCGGACTGATCTCTCCCAAGCCCTTGAACCTCGTGGTCTCGGGTTTGTTACCGAGTTTTTTGGTGGCTTCCTGCTTCTCTGTTTCACTATAACAATAAATGGTCTCCTGTTTGTTCCGTACCCTGAACAAGGGTGTTTCCAGGATATACACATGCCCGTTCTTCACCAGGTCGGGGAAGAATTGCAAAAAGAAGGTCATCAGCAGTAGCCTGATGTGCATACCGTCCACATCGGCATCAGTGGCGAAGACGATATTGTTATACCGTAAACCTTCGATCCCTTCCTCGATATTCAGTGCGTGTTGCAGAAGGTTGAACTCCTCGTTCTCGTAAACCACTTTCTTGGTGAGTCCGAAGCAGTTCAGGGGCTTGCCCCGCAGGCTGAAGACCGCCTGTGTATCCACATTCCGTGCCTTGGTGATGCTTCCGCTGGCGCTGTCGCCCTCGGTGATGAAGATGGTGCTCTCCTTTTGTTTTTCGGCGATCCTGTCCTTGTCCTTACCCGTCGCTTCGTCGTTATAATGGAATTTGCAGTCGCGCAGTTTCTTGTTGTGCAGGTTGGCCTTCTTGGCCCGCTCATTGGCGAGTTTCTTGATCCCGGCCAGTTCCTTTCGTTCGCGTTCGTTCTGTTCGATCCTTTTCTTCAGCGCTTCCGCGGTGGCCGGGTTCCTATGCAGATAATTGTCCAGTTCCCGCGCCAGGAAATCTCCGATGAAATTGCGCATGCTCGGTCCGCCTTCATATACGGTTTGGGATCCCAGTTTGGTCTTGGTCTGACTTTCAAACACCGGTTCCTGCACCCTGACGCTGATGGCGGCGCAGATGCTGCCCCGGATATCGGCCGCGTCATAATCCTTCTTGAAGAAATCGCGGATGGTCTTTACATAACCTTCCCGGAAAGCGGCGAGGTGGGTACCGCCCTGGGTGGTGAACTGCCCGTTCACGAAACTGTAATATTCTTCGCCGTAGGCGTTCTCATGGGTAAGCGCCAGCTCGATATCCTCTCCTTTGAGGTGGATGATGGGATAACGGATCTCGTCCTCATTGGTCTTGCGCTGCAGCAGGTCGAGCAGGCCGTTCTTACTCACATAACGCTTGCCGTTGAGGTTCATCACCAGTCCGGCATTGAGATAACAATAATTCCAGAACTGGTTATCTAGGTATTCCTGTACAAAGTGGAATTTCTTAAAAACGGTATCATCGGGGATAAAGGTCACGAGTGTGCCGTTCTCCTCGCCCGACTTCGCTTCCTTATGTTCTTTGATGAGTACCCCTTTTTCAAATTCGGCGGTCTTCTCCTTGCCCTCACGGAAGGCGGTCACCTTGAAATAATGGCTCAGGGCGTTCACGGCCTTGGTACCCACGCCGTTCAGTCCCACGCTTTTCTGGAATGCCTTGCTGTCGTATTTGGCGCCGGTATTGATCTTACTCACCACATCCACCACTTTTCCCAGGGGGATGCCGCGTCCATAGTCACGAACCGTTATCGTGGTACCGTCGATGTTCACGTCCACGTGTTTGCCGTAGCCCATGGTGTGTTCATCGATGCAGTTGTCGATCACTTCCTTGAGCAGCACATAGATCCCGTCATCCGGACTGCTCCCATCGCCCAGTTTACCAATATACATGCCCGGGCGAAGACGGATATGCTCCCGCCAGTCGAGGCTCCGGATGGAATCTTCGGTATAATCGAAAAGGTCTTTTTCTGCCATTTGTACTAAAATTCAATGCGGGAAAAATGCCTAAGCCAAAACTTAAAAGTGAAAACCAAAAAAGTTTTGAGTTGACCTGGTTTTTGGCTTTGCCTTTTAACTTTTGCCTTTTTTCTCAGCGTTGCGAATATAGCGGAATGGAGGCAGTTAAGTTCCAGGTGAATTATCCACAAATGGGGTGGAAATGTGCGAAAAATAAATTGGGTTATTCTACCACAAAGGTTTCGAAGTATGGAACGAAGAACACAAAACTAATTTTCTGAATCAGGAAATCATGGTGTCCTCAGAGAAACAGCTTTGTGCGCTTTGTGGTAAAAGATTTTAATGTAGCTTTATTCAAACAATTCAAATGAATCTTGACCTTTCCGGAAAAACTGCCGTGGTATGCGGCAGTACCCAGGACTGGGACTGGCATCTGCCAAAGAGCTGGCCTTACTGGGATGCCGGGTGATCCTGATGGCCCGTAATGAGGAAGTGCTTAAGGCCGTTGTCAAAGAATTGGATGTATCCAAAGGACAAGAACATGGTTACCTGGTGGCGGATTTCACCGAACCGGAAGCCGTTAAAAAGGCGATCCAATCATTTACAGAATCCAATACCGTGCATATCCTGGTCAATAATACAGGTGGCCCGGCAGGTGGACCGGCTTTGAACGCCAGCGCGGAGGATTTCCTGAAAGGCTTCAATGCCCACCTCATTAACAATCATCAATTAACACAGGCTGTAGTGCCGGGTATGAAGGCCGCCGGATTCGGCCGGATCGTCAATATCATTTCCACTTCAGTGAAAGTACCCATTGCCGGACTCGGGGTCAGCAATACCACCCGGGGCGCTGTGGCCAACTGGGCCAAGACCCTGGCCGGTGAATTGGGTCACTTCGGCATAACGGTCAATAATGTATTGCCAGGATTCACAAATACCGCCAGGGCGGGATACGTGATCGGCAATAAGGCAAAGAACAGCGGAAAGACCGAGACAGAAGTGATGGCTGAACTGGTGGCCGAGATCCCGGCTGGACGGATCGGTGAGCCAGGCGAATTGGGTGCCGCCGTGGCCTTTTTATGTTCCCCGGCAGCGGCCTATATCAACGGCATTAACCTCCCGGTTGATGGCGGGCGGTTGGGGTGTTTATAGAAACGCGGATGAAAAGGATGGATACGGATGTTCGCGGGCCAATTTCCCTTGCGGTTTCAATTGAATTTTTGTTTTTCGGAACTTATGTATATTTTGGTCATTCTTAATCAATCAAAACTCAACAAATGAAACTTGTAAAAAATTTATTGGCCGCCGGACTCTTGTTAACTGCCTTTGTCCTGGTCAGCTGTAAAGGCAAAAGCGCAAAAGACATGATCGTTAACAAATGGAGTCTGACCGACATGGGCGGAGAAGGCACCAAGGGCATGACCGATGAAGACAAAAAGACCATGGTCGGGAAAGTGATCATGGAACTCACAAAAGATGGGAAAGTCTCTATATCCGGTATGGGCAGTGAGGCAAAGACCGGCACCTATACCATGAGTGAGGATGGAAAGACCCTGAACCTGAAGCAGGAAGGCTCCGCTAAAGAGGACGCTCACGAAATCAATGAACTAAGCGATACCAAACTCGTGATCACCGAGAAAAAGACCGATGGCATGAAACTGAGTTTCTCGGCTGAAAAAAAATAAGCAGTCATATACTCTTCAAAAATCAACAGGATATGGAACAACAGGTCAAATTGTCCGAATGGTGTAGTCAGCACATCAAAACTCCAATAACGATCACCGGATATGCTGGAATGAGTACAGCCCAAAAGGTTGCGGGACTTTTTTTATTGTTGATCTTTGGTTTTCTTGCTTATGGTTCTTTCTCACAGTTCCTGGTATCATCTGATAAAGGCGAACCCAATTTTGTCTACCTGGTTTTTCCGATCATCCTTGTTGCTTTCCTGGTGTTCTTTTTCCTCCTGGTAAGAAAAAGGACCGGCGAACTGATCGCAACACTCGACAGTAAAGGCCTGGCCACGAAGAATGGGAAGTTCCTCGATTGGAATAACCTGAAAGTACTCCGGTACATCAAGGTTTATAACAGGCTTCAACCTGCGGATGGATATAAGCTGCAAATGATCGTTTTTGAATTCGCCGATGGCAAAGCTAGGATCGGGTTTAAGATGAATGGTTTTGCCCTGGTGAATATGCTGGCTGATAACATGCCGGTTAAACGTGAGAAAAAAGAGCCCCGTTGATTGATTAAATAATCCGCCTGCTTTATTGCACTTTACTTAGGCCATCCTTCCGGGGATGGCTTTTTATTTGTAGTTTGTACAAAATCGTTCATCATGAAAAGATGCTTATCGTTGTTTGTGTCGGTCCTTTGCCTTCAGTCCATTGCAGAAGCCCAGTTCTTCAACAAAGAACAGCCCTTCGCCCATACCTTTTCCATCGTCGCCCGCGATCCGGTTACCGGCGAAATGGCTGTAGGCGTTCAAAGCCATTGGTTCAGCGTGGGAACCGCGGTGCCCTGGGGCGAGGCCGGTGTCGGGGTTGTGGCCACCCAATCCTTTGTGAACAAGAGTTATGGGATCCGCGGACTTTACCTGATGCATGCGGGAAAGTCCGCACCCGAAGCCTTGCAGATCTTACTGAACGATGATGAGGGCCGGGAAGTGCGGCAGGTAGCCATGCTCGACACCAATGGTAAAGTGGATGCCTATACCGGCAAGAATTGCATTGATTTCGCCAGCCATATCGTGGGCGCGAATTATTCGGTCCAAAGTAACATGATGCTGAACAACCGGGTTTGTCCGGCCATGTCGAAAGCCTTTGAAGCCAGCGCCGGAAAGCCCCTGGCGGAAAGGGTCCTGATCGCCTTGCAAGCGGCACAACAGGTTGGCGGAGATATCCGGGGCAAACAATCGGCGGCCTTGCTGGTAGTGGCCGGCCGCTCTACCGGGATGCCCTGGAACGACCGCCTGATCGACCTGCGGGTGGATGACCATGAAAAGCCGCTGGACGAACTGGACCGTTTACTGCGGCTATACCGGGCTTATCAGCACATGGACAAAGGCGATCTCGCCACGGAGAAGAACGATATGGAAGGCGCGATGAAAGAATACGGGGCGGCAATGAAATTATTTCCGGGAAACCTGGAGATGCAATACTGGACCGCCATCACCCTGGCGAATAATAAAAAACTGGCTGAAGCGAAGGTCCTCCTTCAAAAGATCTATAAGGCAGACCCGAATTGGCGGGAACTCACCAAAAGATTACCCAAAGTGAAACTGCTCACTGTCCCTGAAGCCGATTATCAGCAACTCATTCAATGATCCCGGAACGATTTACAAAGAATCTTTCCTGGAACCGGTGGCCGCATTGTTGGTCTGCGCCGGTGTGGGCGTAACCACGGGCTGAACCGCCGGTTTTGAATTCAGGGGCGCTCCCACCGCGATATCACAACGATGGCCGGGTTGTCCGTGCGGTGGATTCATGCCCGGCGCTGTGACCGTAGGAACCGGCTGGGGTGTTGAGGTGGTGACGACTGTCGGATTGGGTTGCTGAACAGGCTGTGTGGCCGGTTTGGAATTCAACGGAGCGCCGACCTGGATATCACAACGGTGACCGGGTTGCCCGTGCGGAGGATTCATGCCCGGGGCGGTGACAACGGGTTGCGAATTGGTTTGAACCGGTTGTACAGTAGCCTGTTGAGCCTGTTGCATGGCTTTTTGCATCTGGTCGGAGGTAAAGGTTACCGGGGTGGCCCCAGGCTGGGTCGAATTGGCGCCACCGATCGACATCTGGGGTTGTTGAGGAGCCGTAACGACCGGGGCCTGTACCGGCTTGGAAGGATTAAGACCGGTGGTATCCTTGAAAACATATTTTTCTTCGGTACCAGAAGACTGGCAGGACATGAAGGACAAACCAACAATCCCGGCTAATAAATAATTGAACAAACGCATATGACTATCAGGTGTTGTTAAAGATCAGGTTGCAAATAGGATGTAAGCTACTAAAAAATAAAATACAAACGGCTTGCCCTGGTTCTTGAATTGTATCAGTTTGAAATCGTTGTCAGACTGAGCTTGTCGAAGTCGCCTTATTTAACGACATTTTCCTTAAATATTTCCTTCGACAAGCTCCCCGGCAAGTATGCGGGGCAGGCAGGATGACATCCTTTTAACCAACAAGATGAAGTTCAATTAATAATACAATTTCAAAATGATACACTGCCTGTGTGAAATCGATTTTATTTCAGTTCAATAACCGAACTTTACAAAAAAACAGATCCATGAATTCGATCACCAGATACCTGATGTCCTTCCTTTTCTCGGTGGGCCTTTTTGCCTGTACGGCTCAAAATAAAACGGCCCTCAACGCCGACGAATTTGAAAAAGCCCTGCAGACGAAACAGCCCATCCAGGTCCTGGATGTCCGTACTCCGGGTGAATTTTTCTCCGGCCATATCAAGAACGCCTTACAGGCCGACTGGAACGACAGGCAGGAATTTGAACGCAGGGTGGCTTTTGTGGATAAGGACAAACCGGTCTATATCTATTGCCTGGCCGGGGGACGCAGCGCCAAAGCGGCCGCTAAGATGCGGGCCGATGGTTTCAAGAACGTCTACGAACTCCAGGGAGGCATCAATGCCTGGAAAGCGGGGAATAAACCGCTCGAAGGGAAGTCAGATGCCAAACAGATGAGCCTGGACGCCTTTAACGCCACCGTGAGCGGCTCCAAACTGGTACTGGTTGATTTCGGCGCCGAATGGTGCCCGCCCTGTAAACTGATGGAACCGGTGATCAAGGCCTTGATGGAAAAGAACCAGGGGAAACTGACCCTGCTGAATGTGGACGGCGGTAACGACCAGGATATCCTGCAACAATATAAAGTGACGGCCCTGCCGGTGTTCATCCTCTTCAGGGACGGAAAACAGGTCTGGCGCAAGGACGGCATCGCTACCGAAAAAGAGATCCAGGAACAGCTCAACTGATCATTTCATATATCCCAACTTCTTCCAGGCGGCAACGCCTTTTTTCAGGAGCGCGTTCAGCTCTTTCACATTCACCTGTTCGGGTTTTTTGAAATTGAAACAGGTCTTTCCCTTGAGGCATTTGCTGACCGTGGGAATGAGACCGATGAATTCCTCGGTTTGATAATAGATCGGGAAGAAGTAAAAACTGATCATGTCCTTCCGGGCCACGATCGAGGAAAAATACATGCCCGGCACGATGACCTTCTTACTACCATATGGTACCGGCTTGTTGCCCATGAGTTCGTAAACGCCGGACTTCTCTTTGCTCACGACCATGGGCGGTACGTACTTTGCCATCACTTCTTTGATGCAGCTGAAGATATGGTCCCTGGTTTCGGTTGATAAGGGTGGCATAGAAAAGTAATTAATATTTTAATGAAATTGACTTTAGATAGTATTCCTTCCTATTCTTCACAAACATGCCTAAAAAAGTAATAGTGACACTACGGATAATAAGTTTTTTTTAAAGTATTTTACCCTTCGAAGTCTCCCCCTTCGGGGGGAGATTTAGAGGGGGCTTTCAATCCTGCAAATGCGCTTTCACAAAATCACTCACCAGGTAGGCGATCAGTTTACCCGTTGACTCATCCTTACGGCCGTCGGCCAGTTGGGCGGCGCCTTCACAGATGTGCAGGTAAGCCACTTTAGCATCGGTGGCGGTGAAATTCATGTACTGCCTGGCCAGGAGTACCGGGATGCCGCTGGGTGTTTGTGCGCTGCTGAGCGCATTCTCCACACAATCGAGGTCGAGTTCAATGCCCGTCAGGCTGTCTTCGGTGAAACCGGTGGCATGGGCCACGGCCTGTATGAAATTCTTCTTTTCCTCCAGGAAGATCTGTTCGTATGTGATGTAATCCAGGAAGGGGTTATTGTGGAGGTCCATCAATACGTTTTGGGCGATATAATTCTCATGCAGCCCGATCACGCAGTACTTCCCCAGGTACCCGTCCTCCTCCGCATAGCGGAAACCGTTGCCACTGTGCCTGCCTTCGGAAGGCCCGTAATCGGCATGAGCGTCGAGGTTGATGCAATTGATCTGGGAAAGCGGGATCATGTCCGCTTTATTCAATCCCTTGGCCACACCCTTGATGATGGGATAGGAATTGTTATGGCCGCCGCCGATGACCAGCGGTATCTTTTTGGCGAAGGCAATGGCCTTCATCATCTGTTCCACTTCCTCATCCACGATCTGCATGGCGTGACGGTATGCGTCGATCTTCTCATCCTCATTATAGGCGTTGTTCTCGATCAGGTACTGGACATCGCCGAAATCGAAATGACCCAGCAAGAGGATCTCCTCCCCCGAGAAAAAATCATTGCTCCTGATGTTCAGGAAGGCCGATAAAAAACTCAGCCAGGCGGTATTCGTTCCGCCCACTCCGTAATTGGCCTTTACGCCCAGGTCTTCCGGAATGCCGACCAGCACATATTTCGCGGAAGATTCTTCCAGCACCCCGGGCCAGCCGGTATCCCCCCGAAGGTATTTGATCCGCTCTCCCACTTTTGTTTCAAAGCGCCTTACCCTGGTAAGAGACAGGATGTCCTCCTTGGAGTAGAAATGAAAATGTTTCATGGAGGGAAGTTAAAGAAATGTCAGCAAAAAAAGGGGTATGATCCTTCCTTTGTCTGGATGACAAAGTTAAAAGCAGCAACACTATTTGATGGCCAGGTCCGAGGTCTTATGCCGGTTGAGTCCGCCGATCTTCATCAGCTTGAGCATCGAACCGGTAACGAAATTGAGGAAGATGCGGCTGTAATTGACATAGACGGCCTCGCCGGAAAAAATTCGGGTAAGGTGCTTTTGCATATGCGGCCCAATGTATCTGCCGAAACGGGAATCCATCCGGTCCTGCCCCACTTTGAACAAGGTGAAGAGCCGGCCGCTGTACCAGGTATCCACGAGTTTTTGCCAGAGTTTCAGTTCGAGCAGCTGTTCTTTCTGGTATTTTTTAAAGGAGGCTTCTGTAGGTTCATCCATTGCCTTAGCCAGCCGGAAAGCGCCTTTGATGGCGAGGAATAAGCCCGAGGAGAAAATGGGATCCAAGAATCCGCCCGCATCACCCGTCAGCACCCAGTTGGCGCCGTACATCTTCTGCGAGATGAGCTGGTAGTTGCTGTATTGGGCCACCGGTGTTTCACGCTTTGAGTTGGCCGTGAATTTCTTCAATACCTCTTCCGATTTGAGGTAATTGTCATATTGTTCTTCCTTGGTCTTACCGAATTCCTTGAGGTGTTCGGGGTTGATCACCACGCCGACTGAAGTTCTGCCGGGGAGGGGTATGCGCCAGGACCAGCCTTTTTCAAGCCGGTGGAGATGGATATTATAGGGTTCGATGGGTTCGCCACCGGAGATATGCGAAAACACGGCGATATCCTTTCGCTGGCCCGTTTTAGTGGGGATATCCAGAAAGCGGGAGATCGTCCGGGCCCGGCCGGTGGCATCTACGATCAGGTCGGGTTGTCCCTTGAAATAATCACCCGTGGCCGCGATGGTCTCGTCGCTGAGTTTCAGTTCATCGCCCTGGCCGGTCTTTTCGATACGAGCCACTAAATTGAACATTTTCACCCCCTCGCTGACCGCCTTATCAAATAAGGTCTTGTCGAATTTCACCCGGGGCACATTGTAGGCATACGGGGGCAGACTTCCTCCGCCAAAGCTGAAAGGGGAAGTGGCTTCCTCATCCTTGCTCACCCAGACCGAAGCGCCGGGCTTATACGTGCTATAGGATCTCACTTCATCCTCAATGCCCAGTTCTTTCAGCATGGGAATGATAGCAGGGACTAGAGATTCTCCAACAATGATCTCGGGACGGTTATCCAGGTAAAAGACAGCGACATTGAATCCTTTTCTTTTCAAGAGGGTTGCCAGTGCACATCCGGAGGGTCCTCCACCCATGATGGCTACGGAATTGATCTTCTTCATAGCAGGTTGATATCAGTCAGTTAAAGTTATGCTAAATGGCTGCAATAATACTATAAAAATGTATTTTACAGGTAGGCTGTCTAAGATTCCGGGATCGGGATCCTGCCGGGTTTAAAATTTCAGGTTATGAATGCTTTTTTTCGTCCCTTATCAATGATCGTTCTTTTGCTGGCCGGCCTCCCTTCTTTTGCTCAGCGGCTGACCGGGACCTGGGAAGGTGAAATGAGCCAGGAACTGCTCCAGGTCAATATCATATTCCAGAACAATGAGGAGATCTGCGGCTATACCTATGATTATTTCATGACCGACAGAAAGAATTACTGCAAGGCTTATTTCAAGGGCTATTACAATAAGAACCAGGACCTCTGGGACCTGAACGGCATCTCTTTCATTGAGAACAGCGGATCCCATGTATTGATGCGGATCAAGCTCTGGAAAGAGGTCCAGGATGGAGAAACGGTGCTCATCGCTTCGATCAGTTCCAAATCCTCCCTGGGATTTTTCCTGGGGGGTGGGATCAGGGAAAAGGCCATTTTGCGCCGCGTATCCTCCCGTCCGCAAAAGCTGCCCAATAACATGCCCACCTGTTTCCCCGAACCGGATAAGCAGAAAGACAATCCGATCGTTAAGAACACCCCGGATAAACCCAAGCCCGTCGATCCTCCCGTACCGGTGAAACCGGAGCCGGTCAGGAAACCGGTGGATACGATCGCAAAAGTAAAGACCGATACGGTGAAGGCCCCGATCGTAAAACCGGTGGAACCGGAGAAACCGAAAGTCGTGGTCACCGAGCCGGCAAAGGAAGTGAAGGAAAGGAAGAATGTGACCTTCAGCCGTATACCGGTCTCAGAGAAGAATATCTTATTGCAGGTCTATGATAATGCCGTGATCGACGGGGATACGGTGAGTATCTATTATAACGGCAAATTGCTGGTGAACCGGAAAAAACTGACCGACAAGGCGATCGAGATCAACCTCACACTGGATGAGAATACCCGGATCCATGAGATCGTTCTCTTCGCCCATAACCTGGGTAGTATTCCGCCCAATACGGCCCTGATCGTCGTAACGGCCGGCGACAAGCGCTATGAACTGCATTCCAGCGCCAGTCTGACCGAGAATGCCGTATTGGTCTTTGAATACGTACCCAAGTAGCCCCCTTTTGAACTATATTTATCGGCGGAACTGAACCTTTATTAAAACACTGCATAAATCTTCAACATGAGAAAAATCCTGATCGTACTTTCAGCCGCATGCCTGTTTTCCTGTAACCCGGAAAACAAACCCGCTTCAACGCCTGCTGCTTCTAACGAAGACCTGTATAAAGAAGTTCAGACCGGCGGGGTGAAGGTCGTTTCGATCGAGACGCCGAAAGGCAAATTCAACATTTGGACCAAGCGCATGGGCCGTAATCCAAGGATCAAGATACTCTTGCTGAACGGTGGTCCTGGCGCCACACACGAATACTTCGAATGTTTTGAAAGCTTCCTGCCACAGGAAGGATTTGAGTTCATTTACTACGACCAACTGGGTTGCGGACTTTCGGATAATCCAAAGGACACTTCGATGTGGGACCTGTCGAGGTTTGTAGAGGAAGTGGAGCAGGTTCGGGTGGCGCTGAAGCTCGACAAGGATAACTTTTATCTGCTCGGACATTCCTGGGGCGGTATCCTGGCGATGCAATACGCCTTGAAATACCAGGATCATTTAAAAGGGCTGATCATCAGCAATATGATGTGCAGTTGCCCGGCTTACGGCAAATACGCCCAGGAAGTACTGGCTCCGCAATTCGATCCCAAGGTTTTGGATACGATCCGCCAGATCGAGAAGAAAGGGGATTTCGGTAACCCGAAATACATGGAGCTGCTCATGCCGCATTTCTATAACAAGCATATCTGCCGGCTTCCGATGGACCAATGGCCGGAGCCGTTCAACCGTGCCATGGGCAAAATGAACAATAGCCTGTACGTAACGATGCAGGGCCCCAGCGAATTCGGGATCGCCGGCAACCTCATCAACTGGGATGTGAGCAAGGAATTGCCGAAGATCAAAACGCCGACCTTAACGATCGGCGGACAGTTCGACACCATGGATCCCGAGCACATGAAGTGGATGAGCACCCAGGTACAGAAAGGGCGTTATCTCTATTGCCCCAACGGCAGCCATATGGCGATGTATGACGACCAGAAGAATTATTTCCCGGGCCTGATCCAATTCATCAAGGATGTGGATGAAGGGAAATTTTGATTTTTTAACCACGGATACCCACAGATTAAATACAATGGATTAACACTGAAGAATACAGTTAAAAAGCCATTTCCTGAATTGAACCGCGCACAACGACCGATGAAGATCTGTGGTTAATTCAATACTGGTTCGGCTCATATTCCTTATTCCTCGGCACCACATGATAATAGGTGTTCGTGATCTTCCGGCCATTCTCCAGTTCCAGCTCGGCCACGATATAATACCCGTAGATGAAATCAATGAGCAGTTCATTCGTCAGTAATTCAGCCTGGTAACCATATTCCCTGGGTTCGAAGGAAAAACGGCTGAAAATGCTGATGCCATCGGCTGTTTCAACGGGTGTGGCCCGGAATCGGCTGTAGACCTTATAAGTGATCTTCTTGAAAGACGGCGGGGCCGTTTTACCATGGTAGACCAGGCTCACGAGCAATCCCTTTTCATTCTTTCCGGCCGGCATGCTTTTCAGATAGATATCATTGGCCCTGACATCGGATCCGCGGTCGGTCTTATCACTCAGTTTGATCCTGCCCTCTTTCAGGATCAGGATCCGTTTGGCAAAAAGCCTGTGGTAGTTGAAACTCACCCAGCCGTAGCCGTTATCACCCCAGTCCTTTCCCCAGCTGTTCTTGATGATGAATCCGTCGCTGTCGTACCCGATGATACTGACCGCATGCCCGTTCTTGAATACATTACCATACCCTTTCTGCATCTCGAATTCCACCTTACCCCTCAACAGGTCTTCTTCCAGTGCGGGATTGATCTTTTTTGCCTCGACATAGGTCAGTTTATCTCCATTGATCACGAAACGCAACAGGCGGTCGGGATCCAGTTTCAATATCTCCATGCCCCGGTGAGCCGACCAGTAATTGGGTTCAATGAAATAGCCCACGGGTATGTTCTTCACCCCGCTGTCCAGCTGCCGTTTGATGTATTCGATGTCCCTGGCCGGTTTTCCTTCCTTATAAGTACAGTAATCCTTTTGCAGGGTATAGCTGAACGTCTTTTCACTGAGCACTTCATCCACGGTGGCTCCGCTGATATCAGCCTTGTAGGCTGCAAAACTATTCTTCGCATCGGCCCAGAAGCCGAGATAGGGATTATAGGGCATCTGGTCTTCGCGGACAATTCCTTTGGAATCCAGCAGGGCCAGGTAATCCTTGAATGTGGCGCCTTCCTCATAGGCATTGGCTGAATCCACATTATACAGCATGGCCTTGGCCAGGGCGTAGGCGTGCTGTTCGCTGAGGTCGTTGGGAAAACCCGGCAATACTTCCATGGCGCTCAGCAGGGCGAAGGCGGAACAGGTCCCGCGGTTGTGCTGGCTTTTGACAGGACTCTGGTAATTGACGTAGTTGACGAGTTGGGCCGTGGCTTGAAAGGAATAAAAACAGGCAATTAGGAAGAATGTCCGCATGTTTGAAATTTTTCCAAACATAGTAAGATCAGGGCTTGGTCTACATACCCTCCGGAAGGTATTTTTTTGCTTCTTCAGGGCCCAGTTTCCGTATGGATTCGAATTCAGTCCGGCCGTCACCGAAAGATTCATTCCAGGAACAGAACTGGTATAAAAGTCCGCAATTAGGGCACTGGTAGAGGAAGGAACCATTGATGAACCCCAGGTCGGTCAGTTTTCCAAAAGCTTCGGGAATGGCTGACCATTCTTCATCCATCCATTGTTTATTCCAGCTTTCTTTTTCCTTGAGTGTATCACACAGTTTGCACTTCATATGCCTGGTTATATGAACAACAGTGAGTACAGGTATTTCAGCCAGGGACTTAATCCGTTTTGATCTTGTATTCCTTCGGCGGTTCAGCACCCATCAGGTTCTTAACGAAATAATCCCAGCGGCGGCGCATCATGTAATAACTGTCGGCGCCATAACCGTGGCGGGCGTTCGGGAAGAGGATCAGGTCGTAATCTTTGTTCGCTTTTTCAAGGGCCTGTATCACCAGATAGGTATTGTAAGGCGGCACATTATCATCCATCGCGCCATGAGCCAGCAGCAGTTTACCTTTCAGGCCGGAAGCGAAATTTTGGTTGGCCTGGTTGTCGTAATTCGTCTTCCCTTTATCATCCTTCACCAACAGACCGATATAACGTTCTCCCCAATCGTCCTCGTAATTCCTATTCTCGTGATTACCCGATTCGGAGATGCCCACTTTATAAAAATCGGGATAGCGGAACATCGCGGCCGCGGTGGCATATCCTCCGCCGGAATGTCCCCAGATGCCGACCCGGTCAAGATCCATATAAGGATGGATCGCCGCCAGTTGTTTCAATCCGCTGATCTGGTCTTCCAGGGTATTGTCGGCCATATTGCCGTAACAGGCGTCGTGGAAGGATTTGGACCGGTCGGGATTGCAGGTGCCATCAATGACCACTACGACAAAGCCCAGTTCGGCCAATGCCTGGTGATCACTGCGTGAGGGAGAGAAAGAACGGTTGCCTACACCACCACCCTGCGGTCCGGGATAGATATAATTGACCACGGGATATCTCTTTGACTTGTCTAAACTCGTAGGGGTGAACATCAATCCATACAGGTCCCATTTGCCGTCGCGGGATTTGACCTTGACGGGTTCAGCGGGTTTCCAGCCGGTGGCGGTCAGACGCGACAGGTCGGTCGTTTCGAGTTTGGCGATCAGTTTGCCTTGCTTGTCGCGTAAAACGGAGACCGGCGCCATATCGGGTTTAGAATAATTATCCACGAAATATTTCCCATCCTGGGAAAGGGAGACCGAATGATCACCACTCTCCGGTGTGAGGAGCTGAAGGTTCTTACCGTCAAAACCGATGCGATAGAAATGGCTGAAATAGGGGTCCTCTCCTTTTTCACGACCGTTGGCATCAAAATAAAGCACCCTTTCCTTCTCATCCATTTTTAACAACCGGGTCACCACGAAATCTCCCTTGGTGACCTGGTTCTTCAACTGACCAGTTGTGGCATTATAGAGGTAGAGATGCCCCCAATCATCGCGTTCGGAATACCAGATGATCTCATTGGTGGAGGCCAGGTAATGCCAGTTGACCTTACCCTGTCCGGATTCATATTGTGTGGCTACTTTTTCTTCCAGGATGTCTTTCACCTCGCCGGTAGCGGCATCAGCGATTCGCAGTTTGGCTTCTTTATGGTCGCGGGAACTGGATACAAAGGCCAGTTTGGTAGCATCGGCATTCCATTCATTGTCGTCGAAAGAACCGGAGCAGGCGATGTCATCGCATAAGGTACCCCGGCGAGGGTCGGCGGGTATTTGCAAGCGGATGACCTTCGGACCGTCTATTTCAATGATGACGCGCTGGATCCGGATGATGTCCTTATCCACCGGCAGCGGGTATTTCCAGGCCTCCAGTTTGGGCCCGCCCACATTGGTGCTCACGAGGTACATATCACTCACGTGGCGCTGGTCTTGCTGAAAAGTGGCGATCTTTTTGGAATCGGGAGACCAGAGCAGGATGGCGCGGTCGCTGTGTTTCCAGCCCGCATTGTCGGTGGCATAGCCAAAGTCCTTGATGCCATCGGTCGTGAGTTGGGTCTCTTTCTTGGTCTCGACATCCCGGACCCATAGGTTCCAGTCGCGGATGAAGGCTACTTTTTTCCCATCAGGAGAAGGCACATCGTTGCCAAAACCGCGTCGACCCATTGGGGCGGCTTCCTTGGCATCACCGGAAGCGGGTAAAATGCTTTTCTTATCAGGGCCCGTCTTACGACTGCCATCCGCAGGATCGATCAGAACGTATTCCCGTCCGGCAGCGGTGGATACGGAATACCAAAATTTGCCATCAGGCAGCCAGTTGGGATTCACATTACTCCGGTCCACCAGTTTACTGGTATTGAAACCCAGGAATTTGACGGCCTGGTTATAATCGGCCTCTGTCAATTGCTTTTTATCCCCCTGGGAAAAAGAGGAAAACCCGAGCAGGCCGAACAAAACGGCGAGAAAAATGTTTTTCATGTTGGGTGAGTTTGAAGGTCAGGTCAATGAACCAAATTTATGGATTAAAATTGAGGTTCATAGCCGAATTTAGGGTTATCCGGCAATTCAATGGTTAACCGGGGGTTAACCGGCAAACATCAAATTTAACAACTCAAAATGCAATAAAACAGGCAAAAGGATATCTTTGCTGCCAAACCAAAAAATCATGAACAAAAATTACCTGAAACAAGTTTTGATCCCCGCCCTCGTACTCTTCACCCTGGGCACCCAGGCACAGGGCCTGAAACTCAAACTGGTCAAGGGCCAGAAATTTGAAGTGACCAGTATCATGAAGGTCAGTTCTTCGATGTCGGTCATGGGACAGGACATGGAGAATAACGTCGATAATAATTCGGTCCAGAAGATCGAAGTGATGGATACCCGGGGCAATGAAACAGACCTGGCGCTCAGTACCGTCAAACTGTCTGTCAATACCCAGATGATGGGACAGGAAATGAGCTATGACAGTGATAAAAAAGACAATTCAGGTCCCCTGGCCGAAGAACTGGATAAGACCGTGAATAAAGTGAGCAACATGACGATCGACGCCAACGGGAATGTGATCCGGTCGGACAGTTCAAATGAGAAGATCAGTTCCATGTCCATGCTCGCCGGCGGCAATTCAGAAGCCCTTTACCTGATCAAGAAAGCCATTGTCGGACACGATCTTGCTCCCGGCCTTTCCTGGAATGATTCTACGGTGAGCCAGGAAGAAAAGATGACCACCAAAACGGTGGGTATCTATACGGTGAAGTCGGTAAACGCCGAAACCCGTTCTGCTACGGTACTTTTTAACGGCACCCAGTCTGTCATTGGCACCATGGAGCAAATGGGAATGGAAATGAGCCTGACCACCAATAACAAACTGGAAGGCCAGTATGAAGTGGACCTGAATACCGGGCTGATCACGCAGAGTTCGGTGATCACCACCGGGACCTCCAATATCGAGGCCAGCGGCATGAGTATCCCGGGCACTACGAAAGTGACCAATACGGTTACAGTGAAAATGCTTTAAGAAATAATTACCATAATTTTTTCATACGCATCTTATAAGTCGTTTAGTGACCCATACTTCAAGGTAATCAATTTGCGGGCAATACGGAAGTAAACCCTGAAACAAGGTGACGGGGTGGGTTTGGGGGGCAATGAGCGGCTGGGTGTAAATCTCTTCCGAGGGGCGCCGGGTTGGTCCGGGAGGTTAATGCCCGGATCCCGGAAAAGGATCGTTCTGGTAACCAGGCCAGCCTTTATTCCAAGCGCCTTCGTCGGGCGGTGATAAGGTTTACTGAAGAATTTCTCCACGGTGATATTAAAGAGTTCCGGGTCGGTCTCCGGCATCATGTGCGTACCACCGGGAAATATGCAGAGCCAGGCTTTCGGGAGGTTCTGATAGATCTGCAGGGTATGCTGTTCCAGGATCACGTCCTTATCCCCTGCCAACACCAGGGTCGGCGCCTGGATGCTTCGCACTTCTGCCAGGGAGATATGGGGCTGGTTGCCGAGGAGGTCGAAATACTTTTTGATCAGCGGATAATTGTAGGCTGTATCTTTTTTAGCGATCATGCTGTCCATGAACCGGTCCGTCTCCTTCACCCACCTGACCGCCCAGGGGTAGACCGCGCTGCTGTCGGGTTGCAGGTTGGCGCCCATCACGGCCATCATCTTTACTTTTTCGGGGTGACGGATGCCCATCAGCAGGCTGACGATACCTCCGTCGCTCCAGCCGATGAAATACGCGGAATCCACTTTCAGCGATTGGAGCATGGCCGACCAGTCGTCGGTGATCTGTTCGTAGGTTAAGCGCCCCTTGTCATCCCCCGATCTTCCCTGCGCCCGGCTATCGGCAACGATCACCCGGTATTTGGTCTTGAAATATTCGATCTGGTTGGACATGGATGCGATATTGCCGCCATTGCCGTGTACCAGCACCAGGGGAGTTCCTGTTCCATAGACCTCGTAATACATATCGATCCCGTTCACCTTTACAAAATTCCCGGCGGATGGATTATTGCCATACGGGGTTGAAAAGGCCTTTTTCTCCTGGGCATAGGATTGAAACATGAACGCCAGGGTGAAACAAAGAAGTAGTTTTTTCATTTTCGTTGTTTGAGATTAAATGGATGGATCCTGCTGAAAATATACTGATTTTATGAATGGATCTGAAACCTGCCCGGTTTCGGCATGAATTCATACCCGGACTGATCGCGGAAGCGGGTCCTGGGCATTCTTTTTTTTCATACAAATCATTGATTGTGAATGGCATTGCCAATAATGTAAGAAATACTTCATGAATCATCAAATAAAACGGATCACTCATACGTTTTAAAGCAGAATACCCTTAATCCAACCCTGTATGAAACCACTATTCACGATCATCGCGATCCTTTCATTCCCCCTTTCGGTCATTTGCCAGGATATCACCGGACTTTGGAAAGGCACTTTATTCAATGAATCCAACGGGCAAAGTTCCAAATACGAGATCTACATCGGTAAGGAAAAAGGCAAATACATCGCCTATTCCCAAACCTGGACCCAGGTAGCGGATAAACAATATTATGGGATCAAAAAGATCAATGTCCGTATCGCCAAAGACGGAAAGGTCGTGATGCAGGATGCCAAACTGGTGGAGAACAACTACCCGGAGCCTCCGCAAAAAAACCTGTTCCAGCTGAACGTGCTCGACCTGGTTGAACAGTCCGGTGGCAGCAAACTGGACGGACCCTTTGTCACCAACAGTTCAAAGGAATATGCGGCACTCACCGGACGGATCAACCTGACCCGGGTGAACAGCCTGATCAGCCAGAGCGACCTCTTACAGTATATTCAGAAAAACAATATCGATAACGGACTGACCGCGGCTAAATAAACCGCCTCATCATATTGGCCGGGGAACTCTCCCCGACCTCCTATTTATCCAGGGCCATCAGTTTCTGTCCTATCCGTACATTTTCCATGGCCGCACTGTCGATCCTTGCCTTAAGCAAGAGGGCCTTGTCGCTGTCGCCTGAGGCATAAGCCGCATTCTGTTCTTCCTCCAGTTTATTCATTAGCGCGATACAAGCCTTTGACTGATCGTTCAGCGCTTTTTTCTGCGATTCAATATCGCCGGATGGATTTTCCGGTCTGCTCATTCACCGCCTCTTTCCCTTATCGCCGTCATTACAGGAAAACAAGAAGAATATGGAAAACATCGCGATCAGTTTTGAGTACATTGTTAACAGTTTTACGATTTATAAAAAATTTCTCCGCTCAATATAAAGCAATTCCAAAGGCAGGTCAGCAGCAGCTTCCGGACCTGGGTAATTATTGGCAGCTTTTTCCCAGCAGGGCCCGGTATGTAACACCAGGCCTCCTTGATGACAGGTATCATGAATGCCCATGACCAAACGATCATTTGCCAGGCCCATACCGATTACCTTGTGTCATTGTTTCACCGAATAGCATTCTGTAAACATGTGTTTTTCCGCCACAGGCCCATTTTTCCTGAGCTTGAAACCCTGCTCAATGCACGGCAGGGACCTTGATCACCTGAAAATGGTAAAGGATCCCAACCATTGGTCCTCTACAGGATTGCCGGTCAATACCATTTGTTCTTCACCGTACCAACAACTGGCGGAAAAAGGGGTTTCGTCAATGGACTTTCATCGTTCCGGATGAAATATAAGAAGACTGGGCCAGGCAAACAGCAGAGGAAATGAATTTGATTTTAGCATAAATGATGAATTGAAGACCTTGCTCGGACCGTTGTCCATCCGGATGATCAAGAAACATTCGGATAACGAAAACAAGAGTTGATCCTGCTCACCTTGGCGGGTCGCCATTCAAAGAGGATTCACTGCCCGGACTGAAAAAGAAATTCCATCCCGCTACGATCAGTTTCAAGGAACGGCATCATATAGAAAATGACAAGAAGTCCGGGCTGTTCGTCATTCGATTTCCTGGATTACTTTAAACAAAAACGCCATCATCACCGCCGAAATGCTGAACATAGTTCCTCCCTTTGTTTGCCAGAATGCAACAAGCAATGTCACTCCTGATGGTCAGCTGGGTGATAATATGTCCTTCTCGATCACTTGGAACCGGTTCTTTAATCAGGAATTACCATCGGAGGGCTTGAATATTTCGTGGTGAAAGATTATTCCAAGATCGGGTTCTTCTCAAAAATACCTGTTAAGCCATCCGGACGTCTATGAATAAATAATAAAAAGGTCCCATGCCAATTGGCACGGAAACCTGATCTACCGGAAAAAGGTCAAGTCCTGGTCGGTGGCGGAGTTTTTAAGGGCCTTAGGATCAGATGCCGATCTTCTCATTCACCATTTGCAATATCTCCGCTTCCAAAGCCAGGGTACTGTTCTCGATCTGACGGCCCCGGGCCAGGATATCGTTCACGTATTCCTTATCGTTATAACCCGCCGCGTTGATCCGCACGTTCATGAACGCCCCCATCACCGAACTCCGGACACAAAGAGCGCCTACACCTGCATCGGAAACCGAATTGGGATTACCCGTTTCCGCCATGGCTTTCACCACTTCCATACTGGCCGCGGCGGTCTGCATTACTTTAAAGGGTATCTCGATCGCATACCGGGTAGCCTCCTGGATCGCCCGGGAACGAATGGCCTTTTCCTCATCGGTGGTCTTGGGTAAGCCAAAGGCATCCATGATCTGGTTGAAGGCGCGGGTATCCGCATCCACCAGCCTGATCAGTTCATTCTTATAGGCCTGTCCTTTGGCCGCCCATTCACTGAATTCTTCCCAACGTTCATCCCACCCGGCCTTGTGTGAGGACAGGTTGGCCACCATGGTGGCCAATGAAGCGCCCAGCGCTCCAACATAGGCCGCTATGGAACCGCCTCCCGGGGCCGGACTCTCGCTGGCCGTCTCATCCGCGAAATCGTTCAGCTTCATGTGTACAAGTTTGGAGTCTGAAGCATTTGCCAGCATGTACTCAATGATCCGTTCTTCGGGTTTGAAAGGCGCCAGTTCCTCGAGCCCCATGGATTTCACCGCGATCTTGATCAATTCCTTTTCAGAAACACCAATTGAACGTTTTTGTTTCTGCAGAAAATATTTCCCGGCATCCAGCATCGCCTGCAAGGGGATCAGTCCGACGATCTCACTCCCCGTGACCCGGATACCCCGGGCATCGGCTTTCTTACAAACCTCATCAAAGGCCACGTGAACTGGCGTTTTGCTGATGTTAGTAAGATTGATGGAGATCTGCGCTATTCCATATTCCTCGATATACCAGCCGATGGCCTTCACATATTTCAGGCTGCCCGGAATGATGACATTGTTCCCATCCGCATCTTTCACCGGCTTGCCATTCTCCTTCTTGACTCTTCCCGCCTCCCGCACATCAAAGGCGATCGCATTGGCCCTCCGGGTGGAGGTGGTGTTTAGATTGACATTGTAGGCCACCAGGAAATCCCTGGCACCGATGACCGTACCACCACGTTTCGCATCAAATTCGGCCGGACCGAAATCCGGTTTCCATTGCGGTTCTTTGATCTTCTTGAAAAATCCTTCATATTCCCCGGCACGGATCACCGACAGGTTGTTGCGTTCCTTGTTAGGCTGGGCTTCCTCATACAGGTAGACCGGGATATTGAGTTCTTCTCCCACCCTTTTGGCCAGTTGCTGAGCATACTTCGCCGTTTCTTCCATCGTGATATTGGAAATGGGGATCAGCGGACAAACATCCGTAGCGCCCATTCGGGGATGTTCTCCCTTGTGATTGCTCATATCGATGAGCTCACCGGCTTTTTTTATAGCACGAAAAGCCGCTTCAATAATGGCTTCAGGACTTCCCACCATCGTCACAACGGTTCTGTTGGTGGCCTTACCCGGATCTACGTTGAGCAGGCGAACGCCTTCAACCGATTCGATCTGGTCGGTGATCTGTTTGATGAGTGCGAGGTCGTTTCCTTCAGAAAAATTGGGAACGCATTCGATGAGTTGTTGCATATGTTTATTTTTTAGTTGGGGCTAAAGCCCCATTTGTATTTTTAATTTTTATCCCTGGCCTGAAGGCCAGGGCAACGCAATAATTCAGGTTGTCTTTCCTCGCTATTAAGATCTGGCATAAGAATGATCATTTTCTTAGGGTTTTAGCCCAGGTCAAATTGTTCCTTTTTAATCATTTTTACAACCCCGACCCCTATCAGGCGCTTACCTGCAAGATGATCATTCTGCATTGCCCCGCTCTTAAGAGCGGGGATCAAATGCACACAAAAATACCCGGGGCTTTAGCCCCATAATCCCTGGCCGATCAATGCATTCCTATGAACTCTCCCCCGATCATCACTTTATCAATGCTATTGGAGCCAAATGCATAAGGCAGATAGGCCAAAGATGGAACGGGTTTCGTAAAGATCAGGTTGGCCTTTTTTCCAACTGTGATGCTGCCCAGCTGATCTCCCAGTTCCATGGCATAAGCCCCGTTCAGGGTGGCCGCATTGATCGCTTCTTCCGGCAGCATTTTCATCTGGATGCAGCTCAGCGCCACCACGAAATTCATATTGCCTGATGGAGAGGACCCCGGATTATAATCGGTGGCCAGGGCGATGGCACAGCCGCTGTCGATCAACAGGCGTGCCGGCTGGTAAGGCATCCGCAGGAAGAAGGCGGCCGTAGGCAATAAGGTCCCGATCGTGGCAGATGCACTCAGGGCTCGGATATCAGTTTCTGTCATCGTCTCCAGGTGGTCTACGGAAAGGGCGTTCAATTTTATGGCAGTTCCGATGCCCCCGATGCTGTTGAGCTGATTGACATGCAATTTAGGTCTCAATCCATATTGCTGGCCGGCCTGGCAGATCTCTTCCATTTCCGCGGGAGAGAAGAAACCCGTTTCGCAAAAAACATCGATGTAATCGGCCAGCTTCTCCGCAGCGATCACCGGTAACATCTGACCGATGATCTGGTCGATATATCCCCGGTGGTTATCCCGGTATTGCTGCGGATAGGTATGCGCTCCCAGGAAACTGGACTTGATGCTCAGTCCCGACTTCTCTTTCAGTTTTTTGATCACCCGCAGCATCTTGATCTCCCCTTCTACCGTTAAACCATAACCGCTCTTGATCTCAATGGCACCTGTTCCGAGCCGGCTGACCTCTTCGAGCCTTTTCCAGGCGCTGTTGAACAATTCATCTTCAGTCGCTTCATTCAGCCTGCGGGCCGAATTGAGGATGCCGCCTCCCTTAGCGGCGATCTCCGCGTAACTCATTCCGTTCAGTTTGTCGATGAACTCCTCTTCCCGGCTCCTGGCGAATACCAGGTGGGTATGGCTGTCGCACCAGGCGGGTAAAACGAACTGATCCTGTGCATCGATGATGTCCCTGGGCAACTGAGGCACTTTCAGTTCCAGTTCATACATGGGGCCGTAATCGGCGATGATCCCGTCTTCGATCAGTAGGAAAGCGTCTTCCATAGATGGTAACAAAGAAAGTTCTTTGCCGCGGAGAAGGGTTGTTTCATCCCGGGTTCCGATCAGTTGGCGTATGTTGGTGATGAGTGTGGTCATTGATCCGTTTATTATTCCATTGAGAGATAAAGCCCGGAAAGAGTTTACACCTTTTCCAAAGGTGTAAACTCTTTCCGGACCGGTCAAACGAGGTCCTCAGACCGGGTTCTCCAGGCCAGCCAAGACTTCCTTCCCGAACTGCTCCAGGCTGGGGTCCCTTGCTCCCATTAAAAGTAAGACAACATTTTCAGTTAAATGAGGTTTAACGGCTTCCACGAGATCATGGCGGTCTTCCACGAAAAAGGCATTTTTCCCCAGTGCTTTAAGGTCATTGATCAGGTCATTGGCTGAAATATCCTTAACCGCCGTCCCGCCGGCATAGAAGATCTCGCTCATCCAGATCTCATCCTGTGGCCTTAATACCGCGGCGATCTCCTGTACAAAATCCTTGCGTAAGAACCGCGTTGGCCCGTAACCGTGCGGCTGGAACCAGGCGATCACTTTATCGCTGATGGGCTGACAAGCCTCAATGCTCCTGGCGCATTTCACCGGGTTATGGGCATAATCGTCAACGACCCAAACTCCTTTCACCTTACCCAAGACCTGGTGCCTTCGATAGATGCCTTCATACTGTTTCAACGCAGCCGCGCAGGTCTCCAGGTCAACGCCCAGCTGATTGGCAACGGACACAGCCGCCAACGCGTTCTCCATGCTATGGCGCCCGGGGGCATTGACCGTGAATGGCACTGCGGAAATGGTGAAATAAATGGAGAATCCCTCTTGGCTGAAATCCAGGGATTCATAGCGGGCGCCGGTACCTTCTTCCGGTGAAAAATCATTTTCCGGTCCTGCGGATAATTGTACAGACAAAGGATTGGCCCGGTTCACAATAAAACGGCGGCTATTGCCTTTAAAAATCCCAAAGATCTGCATGAGCTCATCGATCTCCTGGTGGTCCTTGTCCACGTTGAGCAAGACCCCGATCTCGGGATGGTATTGCACGATACTGCCATCACTCTCATCAGCTTCGATCACGAGCCATTCACCCGCGCCCACTTTGGCATTGCCGATCTTACCGTCTTTCATGATGCTGACGAGTCCGGCTCCGCTGATGATACTGGGTTGCAGTCCGGCATATTCCAGTATATCGAACAACATGGCACTGGTGGTGCTTTTACCGGATGTTCCGCCGATGGCGATGGTTCGTTTGCTGTCGGCGATCAGGGAAAGCACTTCACTCCTTTTCAGGATGGGTATGTTCAATTGTTTCGCTTTCTGTACCTCGGGCACTGTATCCTCAATGGCTGTGGAGACCACTACCAACTGGGTATCCGGACCGATCCCTTCCCCGTTCTGAACGAAACATTGGATCCCCTCCGCTTCCAGTTTATCGCGGGTCTCATTGTTTTCACCCGGCCTGAAGTAGCGGTCACTCCCGCTCACCTCCTTCCCGATGCCCCGGAGGTACTGTGCGATGGCGCTCATCCCCACGCCGGCCACACCGATGAAGAATACCTTTTTGAAATCATGGATAGTTTTGATCATTGTGAAATAACGGAAGTTTTTTTATTCCTGAACGAAAAATAGACGATCACCCCGCTGCAGATCATCAGGAAGGATCCGAGCAAAAAAGGGGCTCCCGGCAAATAGACCGGCGCGTTGGGCCGGGTGAAATAATAGAATAGATTGTTCATGAGCAGGGGACCGATGATCGAGGCCATGCTCATCACACTGGTGAGGGCGCCCTGGAGTTCACCCTGTTCATTGGGCGGCACCTGCCCGGCCATCACGGCCTGTAAGGCGGGCTGGGCGATACCTCCCAGGCAATAGGGTACCAGGAACGCGAACATCATCCAGCTTTCAGTAGCCAGTCCGAACAAGAGCATACCGATCGAGTACAAAACCAGTCCGATGAAAACACTTTTTTCATTCCCGAGTTTCGGGTTGATGGCCCGGGTTAGCAAGGCCTGAACCAAACCAACCAGTAAACCCACCACGCCCAAAGAAATACCCACCATCCGCTCATCCCATTTAAAACGGTGCATGGTGAAATAGCTCCAGTTGCTCATGATGGCATGCGCGGCCACATAGAGCAACAAGATCGCGATCATCAGTCTCCCGATGGACGGATATCTTTTCAGATGCATCAGTGACCCAACAGGGTTGGCCCTTTTCCATTGGAAGGGGCGGCGATTCTCCTTTTTCAGGGATTCGGGTAAAACGAAATAACCATAGATGGCGTTGAGTAAGGCCAGGGTGCCGGCCGCGTAAAAAGGAAACCGGGGTCCGAGCTTACCGAGGAGTCCGCCGAGGACTGGGCCAATGATGAACCCCAGTCCGAACGCGGCCCCGATCATCCCGAAATTCTTCGCCCGGTTGGCGGCAGTGCTGATGTCGGCGATATAGGCCGCGCCGGTGGTGAAACTGGAACCGGTGATCCCCGCGATGATCCGGCCCACAAAGAGCCAGCCGTAGGTGGGCGCCAATGCCATGAACAGATAGTCCACGCCAAATCCAAGCAAGGCCAGTAAAAGGACCGGCCTTCGCCCATAACGGTCGCTCAGGCTCCCGATCGCCGGTGAGCAAAGGAATTGCGTACCGGCATAGGCGAAGATGAGGATGCTGCCATAGGATGAAGCGGTACTGACATCCACGTGCCTGAGCGTAGAGATGAGTTTGGGCATCACCGGAATGATGATACCCAGACCGATCACATCGATCAGCAGGGTGATGAAAATAAAACCAACGGCCGCGTTCCGGTTTTCGTGCATGGATTGAAATGATTACCGCATTATCCTTATATGCCTTTCTGCAAATGTAAAACTTTAAGCCCCTGTATACCGGCTCATTTTGAATCTTCTACCGACTTTGTTATATTTAAAAATAAATCAACGGTCAAGATGAAAAAATACGTATTCGGGGGCGTGTTGGGCTTTGCGGTCATCATCATAGGCTTCATCCTGTTGCTGCGAGGTTGCCTGGCAGGCTACGATGAACGTTCGGCGATCTCCCCCGCCCTATTCTTCGAAAAGGAAGGAAAGGCAGTAGTGTTCACCATTGTCAAATTTGACCAGGCCACTTCCTATAAATCAGGGGGCGGCATCACCACCAAATCGGTGAGCACGAGTTACCATATCCAGATCAATGACGCACTCACGGGAGAGAAGCTGAATAAGAAGAAGATCATGGGCCACAGCAAGATCAGGAACTACCCGGTATCGGTAATGGGTAATGGAAACGGGCATGCCTGGGTCTTCATCAATGAACCCATGGCCTTTGACCCGTTCACCCTGGAGAAATTCGCCGACCGGTCCATCATCGAATCGCGTAATCCGCAATTGGCTGGTAAGATGCCCAATGAAAAACGGTACTATACATTCAATGGCCAGACCGGTGAACTGTTCATCACGGCCACCGATGGACTGAGTTATGTCTTATCCACCGCCACGCTCATGGCACGGCCCGTTGATGAAGATGAGATCAACGCTGATCCGTCCAAAGCGGCGATCAGTAAGCTGGAAAAAGAGACCAAAGCCCTGCAGGACCAAAGCCGCGCCTATTACGACCGGTTCAGGGAATTCAATAAAATGCTGAATGAAAAGAAGATCAGCTATAACCAGTATCTCGACAGCACGAAGGATTTTAACCGGAAACAGGACACGCTGTCCGCAAGACAAAGAAGGATCCGGGATGAGATCGACCTCTTGAAAACGAAGAACGACAAACGGCAGGGCCGCCAGGAGAAAATAGTGGACCTGAACTCGGGAAGGTCCGCCAGTTATACTGATATGTGTACCGGGGAAGACACCCTGAACGGGAAATGGTATGGATTGAAGACGGCGGCAGAACTGGAATCGGATCCGCTCAAATTCGAATACCGGCCGGTCTATACCGAAACCGCCCGGAATAAAATGTACACTTCAGCCTACCGGGCCAAGGATCCGCCCGACCGCTGGGAAGAAGTGATGGTGGATAAACCGGAGAAACTAAGCGATGAGGTATTTCTGCAGGGCGGTTTCCTGCTGGATAAATCGACCGCCATGCCGATACACCTTCCCGGAAATGCCGGTTTCATCGTCTGTTATCGCGAAAAAGTGGGCAATGACGGCGCCATCCTGATCGCCCGGTTGGGTTTGGACGGACATGCCCAATGGTCGGTGAATACGGCGCTGAAGAGTTTTCTCGACTGGATCTATACTGGCAAGCAGTTGATCATCCTGGGAACCGACAACAAGGAATTAAGCTCAGGTGAGGCCAATGTATTGTTCATCATCGACCTGCAAACGGGCAAAGCGTCTGTGCATGATTATTTCACGGACAAGATGCGAAAACCCTGATCCCTGCGATCATTTCCGTATCCTGAATGGATGCGCTTCGGTCGTCAGCACCAGTTTCTTCAGGTCCAGCGCGGATTCCGGAGCGAAAATGAGGTAAGCGTATTTCAGGGTCTCTCCGAAAAAGAAACTCTCCATGGAGTTTGATTGCTCAAAGGTCTTCACCGATCTAAGGGAGGCGAATCCCGCATCGGAACGGCAATGGTCCAGGATGGATTCAACCATGACCTTGCCCTGCCAGAGATATTTCAACTCCCCGGTCATTCGATAGAGGTAAAAGCAGCTCTCCAGGTTCTCCGGGCGCAGAACATAGCTTGCGGAGGTGACCGAATCCGTGGCGAAATTGAATTCTTCGGGTTCGATGTTAAAGCGGGTCCACATATAATAATTCGCTTCCTGGATCTGCCTGCCGCTCTCCACATCACCGGCAAAAGCACAAAGCCCGGCGTAAAAAGCATCGAGTGCTCCGTATAAAGTGGCGGTTTCTTTTCCTGTTTCCATGTCCACATGCCGCATGAACCAGCCGTGATCGGTCTTGCTGATGAGGTATTTCTTTAAGGCGTTGTTATGGACATCGAATGCCCGTTTGAAATCACGGTCGCCGAAAAGCAACCAGCTTTTATACAGATACTCGTAATACGAATCGATATAACCGCTGATATGGCTTTGTGTACTCACCCATTTGGCCGTTTTGATATCGATCTGCTCTCCCACCAACCCGATGGAACTGCGTTGTTCATAAACGGCCATCATGCCTTTCTTGGCGGCCCGGTAATATTTTTCATCACCGGTGATCTTCGACAGTTGGCCGAATTCGAGCATCAGGGTGCCGATCTCGGCGGGGTTGTTGATGCCGTCACGGGTCTTTCCGGTTTGCAGGTGCACATAGCGGTAAGGCATTCCCGTTGGACTGTTAAAAGCCGGCATCAGGCGATCAGCCAGGTCCCTCGCCAGGGCCAGGAATTTCGGATCGCCGTCGATCTCGTAGGCGGTGATCAGTCCTGCCAGCAAACGGATGGTCACTTCAAAGACCTGCACATCATTATCGACATTGAAATTGAGTTTAGAGAGGATCAGGGACTTGGCTTCTCCGGCTTCCGTTTTCAATCCCAGGATCGTGAACGTATCAAAGGCATCCACCGGTGTCATCAGCATGGATTCTTTGTACCAGTTGCGGGAGGTCTTGGTCAGTGGACGCAGGTCATCAGCCCCCCAGGCATAATCCTTATACCCCTTCCAGGCGTGCCGGGCGGCGGCTTTCACTTTTTCCATCATCTCCTTTTTCATCTCTTCAGAGAATTTGGCATCCTTCTGGGCATGAGTTGCAAGGTTAAGGACTGAAAAAACGAAAAGCAGGACTGACTTGATCATGGTCGTCTATTTGTCTCAATTTAACGGATGCCGGGGAAATCACAAAGTAAAGTCCGGTTAACGCAGATTTTACAGGAATTATAAAACGGCTTTGTATATTAGAGCAGGAAAAACGGATACAGCCAGGACAAAGGCAGGTGAAAAGATCGATTTGTTCATCCGGTTCAGTCCCAGGAACTAAGTACTCAACTAATTAAAAAAACATTACCAAAACAACCACCATGAAAAAGATCACCCTGTTATTCGCCAGCCTGTTCACCGGACTTTGTCTGATCAGTTGCAACAATGCCGGTAAAACCGAAGCGGAAAACACCAAGGCGAAAGCCGACACCCTGGAGTATTTCAACCTCCGTCCCAAACTGGAAAAAGAATATGGATACACCCATGCCGTCAGGATCGGCGATGACCTGAAGATCTCGGGCGCGGTGAGTATGGATGATACGGGCAAGATCGTGGCGCCGGGCAATATGGAACAACAGATGAAGAATTGCTATAACGACCTGGAGAAGATATTGAAGCATTATGGATACACTTATGATGACGTAGTGGTGGAAAATGTGTACACCACCAATATGGCCGATTTCATCCGGGTATCCGGCTTCCGGAATTCGATCTATAAGAAACAATTCCCCACCGGCACCTGGCTGGAAGTGAAAGGGCTGGCCATTGAGGGGCAGCTGATCGAGATCGATATGGAAGCACATAAAAAATCAGATTGATCTTTCTAAAAAATGAATTCATATGGCTAAAACAGAAAATCAGACCGTGGAAACGAAAAAGAGCGTTTCCGCATTCATCAAGACCGTGACCGACAAAGCGAAGCAGGAAGATTGCTTTAAACTGATCGAACTCATGGAAGCGTTATCGGGTTATGAAGCGAAGATGTGGGGCCCGGCCATTGTGGGATTCGGCAGTTATCACTATGTGTATGAAAGCGGCCGGGAAGGCGATGCTCCCCTGGTGGCCTTCTCACCCCGAAAGGATTCCATATCCCTTTACCTGTCCTTAGGCGCTGATGAAAGAGTTGATTTACTGAAGCAGTTCGGCAAGCATAAATCGGCAAAATCCTGTATCTATGTGAAAAAGTTGGAAGACATCAGTGTACCCGTGCTGAAGAAAATGATCAGGATCTCCCTAAAAAGGCAACTCCAAAAAAATAAATAATCCCAATCAAGCAGTATGAATACAAAATCTCATTTCTCGCTCTTATGCTACGCAAGCCTGATTTACTGCGGTTTGCTTTTCGGATGCAATGGCAACGGCGATACAAAGAAACCCGCCACGGCCGAAGAACTCTCGCAAATGAACCGGGATTTCGCCAAAGCCCTGAACGACAAGGACGCGGTGGCTGCCGCCAACTGCTACACCGAAGACGCCACTGTAATGCCGCCCAATGAAGCACCGGTCACGGGCAGGGCCAATATTCAAAAATACTGGGAAGGAGCGATCGGCGCCGGGGCTTTTGACGTGGCGGTCGCCACGATCTCTACAGGCAGCAACGGCGACCTCGGTTATGAAACAGGGCGGTTCCAGATGAGCACAAAGGATTCAACCGGCAAAGTGACCACCGAAAGGGGCAAGTACATCGAATTGCTCAAACGCGGAGAAGACGGAAAATGGAGATCCACTCACGGTATCTGGAATACGGATACCCTGGCTTTGAAATAAACCATACTACCGTAGGTTTTTATATTACCGAAGTTTTAAAAACTCTGGTGCATAAAAAAACCGTAGTTGAAAAACTACGGTTTTTTAGGGCTCATCGCTGAACCCCGATATCTGAATGAGGTATTGTCAGATTACCAACGCTTGTTTCCACCGCTATTGCGGCTTCCACCGTATCCGCCGCCGCTGTTAGACCTTTCAGTCTTTTCTTTGGCAATGGAAACTGACATGGCGCGTCCTTCAACTTCTTTATTGTTGAGGCCAGCCATGGCTTCTTTTCCTTCATCATCTGAAGACATTTCCACAAAGCCGAATCCGCGAGACCTTCCGGTTTCCCTGTCGGTGATCACTTTGGCTGAAGAAACGGTACCATACTGAGAGAACAGTTCGTTCAGTTCAGCGTCATTGGTGTTAAAACTCAAATTCGAAACATAAATGTTCATAAAACAAAAATTAAAAAAATAAATAAATAAAATACCTATGCCATAAATGGGAAAGCAGACGATAAAGACGAGAGAACAGTTACGGGGGAAGAAGTGTAAAAATTGATCCTATCCTGATGGGTTGCTTTAGCGATACAACACGATGTAAAACTAGGCTTATTAATCAACAATCTTTCATTTATCTTTTCGATGGTGACCTAAAAGGTCGCGTACGTCAGATAAAGAGGTCATCCTTAAGCCATTAGTAAATGTTAAAATAAAACCGGGACCTGATGGCCCCGGTTCAAAAACTATGATACCGCCTTTCTTTTTTGTTCATCAAGGATCAATACATATCCTTCACGACCCGGTCGTGAAAACCAAAGTGCAAAATAGATCCAATCCGGTCAGGCCTCCTTTTTTCCCATATTCATCACCATGGCCACGATGGCGCCAATAATGGCTGACATGGCCGTGCCTGCGGCTACATCTGCTGCCATCATCTTTTTGCTCATTACCGTAGTGGTGCCATACATGACGCAATCCATGCTGGCCATCAGCAGGAAACCGACGATACCTCCTGTGATCAATCCGTCAACAGCAGTCTTAACATTGGCCCGGATAAAGATATAGGCCATCATGAAACCGCTCAACAGGTTACCGGCAGCCAGGTACAGGAACTGCATATCGGCTTCGGCCCGGTTCACATTACCGGCAACTCCCGGATTCTTGGCCATGAAATCCATCAGCAACATGCCATAGATCAGGTAGCCAAAGCCAAAAAAGAGGATACCCCCAACGATACCCCCAATGCCCAATTTTTTAAAGTCCATAGTTTAAATTTTGGTGGTGAGAATGGTTGAACATGACCAAAATAAACAATTGACCGGCCAAATGCAAATACCGGACCGCCTGTTTATTCACAGTCTATATACAATCAAAAGGAGGGAAAACCGGGATGATATCCTGAAGGCGTTTATTTATCCGCCAGCGATTTGTCGATCTGCTTGCCGAAGAAATAACCACCAACACCACCGGCCAAAGCTCCCAGCAGGATCCAGAGAATGGATCCACCGGTTGCGAAAAAACCGATGCCCATGCCCAATAAGGCGAAAAAGATGACGCCCACCATGACGGCATTGCGGGATTTGCCTGCTTTGGCAGGCGTTGAAGGATGCTTATGTTGTTCGTGATGATGTTTTCTCTGTTTGGATCTTGGCATTTTTTTTATTTTGAAATTACGAAATAAATCCGGGTTGAACCATCGTAATTTAAAACCGGTTTAGATCGGTCCCTCAACCCAGCTGGTCCAGCTCTTTCCGGAAATCATACTGAAGGTCCTCATGAAGGCCGGACATGAGTTTTTCCATCTTCTTCAATTGATTATGGTACAGGTTGAAGATGACCGGGTTTGCTTCCAGGTTGATGCCCGAATCGCGTATCAGCCGGCAGAAATGCAGCAACATGCTCAGTTCGGCTGCAGGCGTACCGGCATACCGGGCATTTTTGGAGATCCCGCGCAGTATCTTACGCAGGCTTTTCTTCACAAAATACAAATGCGAGGTATTGATCGAGGCGAACTGTTCGCTGACCTCGCTATTCACATTCCGGATAAAGGCTTCCTCATCAAAAGCCTCGAAGAGCAGGTAGGTGAGCAATTCCTTATTATCTTTCTTGAACCTGGCCAGCCGGCTGATGAGGGATACCAGTTCTTCGCTGCTGCGGTTTTCGAGTTCAGCCTGTATGTCTTTCAGCGTTGCTGCTTTCATCCGGGAAATGCGTTTATGGAACCCCGGCAAAGTAAAGAAATACCGGCAAACCGGTATAAACTATATCTTTAAAGAGCAAACCAAGACTATGTCCGTCAAAAGAGCACTCCCCTCCCCGATCACCATCCTGATGATCGTTATCGTCATCGCTTCCCTGGCCACCTGGCTGATCCCTGCCGGTCAATATAACCGGCTGTCATACCAGGACAACCATTTTGTCTATACCACTTCATCCGGCGATTCCGTACTTCCTGCAACCAAACAAACGCTTGATAGCCTCCGGATCAGGATATCGCTGGAAAAATTCCAGTCCGGCGCCATTCGGAAACCGGTTTCGGTACCCGGCACCTATCACAGTCTGCCAAAGAACGGTCAGGGATTCATCCGGACCTTACAGGCTCCGCTCAAAGGCATTTATGATACCATCGACATCATCCTTTTCGTACTGGTCATCGGCGGTTTCATGAATGTCTTCCACGAATCGGGCGCCATGGTCAGGGGGCTTACCAGTCTGAGCCATAATATGAAGGGGCGCGAATCCTGGCTCATCATCATCCTTACTTTCCTTTTCTCCTTTGCCGGCGCTTCGTACGGGATGGCCGAAGAGGCGTTGGTCTTTTACCCGGTGATGGTGCCTTTATTCCTGGCGGCGGGCTATGACCTGCTGGTTCCTGTTGCCGTCATCTTCGCCGGAACGCAACTGGGAACCTTGTCTTCATTCACCAATCCCTTTTCCACCATCATCGCTTCCAACGCCGCCGGTGTCAACTGGTCTGACGGTTTATACGGGCGCATACTCATGTTCCTCGTCTCCACCGGCCTGACCATCTGGTATATCGTACGGTACGCCAACAAGGTGAAAAAAGACCCTTCCGCTTCGATCGTTTTGCGCATAGACGGAGAGGTGAGGTCCCCCTATGAATCCATTTCAACCCAGGAGACCGAAGTTCCGCCGCTGGGTATCCGAACCCAATTGCTCTTATTGCTTTTCCTCTTCACTTTCCTCGTGATGATCGGCGGAGTGGTTTGGTTTGAATGGTGGCTGCTGGAGATGTCGGCCCTGTTCCTCGGTTCCTCCATACTGGTCGCCCTTTTGTTGAGGATGAAAGAAAAGACCTACATCACCCAGTTCATAAAAGGGGCGGAAGGCTTATTGAGTGTGGCTTTCATCATTGGCGTCGCGAGGGGGGTGACAGTGATCCTGAACGAAGGTCAGATCAGCGATTCCATTTTGTTTTATTCTTCAAAACTCGTCGGGGGCATGCCCCCTGCCCTCTTCATTGTCATCCTACTGCTGCTCTATATGGTCTTCACCCTGTTCATCTCCTCTTCTTCCGGGATGGCCGTTCTCACCATGCCCATCATGGGCGCGCTGGCGATCATGGTGAATGTACCGGGCAGGGAGATCGTGAACAGTTACCTGTTTGGCATGGGCATCATGGGTTTTATGACGCCCACCGGGCTGATCCTGCCTTCCCTGGCGCTGGTGAATGTCAGTTTGAAAGCCTGGTGGCGGTTCATCTTTCCGCTGCTGCTTATCCTGCTGGCGCTTTGTTCCATCTTCCTGGTCACCGGTCTGTATCTGTAGAAGGGTCAGGAAAGACTTTTAAAAGACTTGCCGATCAGGGCGCCATTGTGATAAAGTTGCATGGTATAATTGCCCGGGAGGTATTTTTCGGTACTCAGGTTAAAAAGCAATCTTCTGCTTTCACCTCCGGTGAGATCGACCTTCAGTTTGTATGAATATATTTTTCTCCCTTCCGGGGTGCTGAACATCCCCGACTCCCAGGCCGAGCCCTGCAAAACCTGGCCGTCGGGTTGAATGATCACCACCACCAATTCCGTATTGCAGTTCCTTGCGGTATTATTCCTGACCAGGAATGAACCCACCAGTTTTTCGGTCTGGCCGGCCTGTGCCGTTTCTTCATCCGTTTCGTTCTTCACCGCCGCTAAACGCAGTTCTGTTGCGGAACATTCTGGTCCGGCCACCTGGGTTTCAGGCGTAGCCTGCTTTTCATCGTACACCGCCCGCTTGGCTGTTTGAACCGGTACAGGCGCTTTCATATTGGCGCTTAGCTGTTGTAAAGCCGATTGCAACCTGCGGTTCTCATTCTCGATATCCTGGTTGCGGTTCTTCAGGTCATTCACGATCTGTTGAAGGGTGTTGATCTTTTGCCGGGCATTGCCGAGGTCGGCCTGGCCTGCGGGGTTTTTCAGGATGGCATTGATCTCATTGCGGAGCTTATTGAATTCCTCCAGTTTCCCGTAAAGCTGGCTTTTCAGCGAATCGGCATTGTTCCAGATGGAATCGATGCGGTGAACCGACAAACTATCGGCAAGGGGTAAGGGCTGTTCGGCCTTCACCGGCACTTGCGCCACCGGTTCCGGTTTGTGTTTTTCAACCTGGTAAACCCGGTATCCCCAGGTCCAGAGGAGCACACACGAAACCGCCAGTAAGAGAGAGGAAACCACCAATAAGAGGATCGACTTTGTATCTTTCATGCTATCTGGACGGTTAGGGTTGACCAAAAGCCTGTACGTTACCGGTATTATTTCGAAATGTGGTTGTCTACATAGGCCGAGATCCAGCCTACCTGTCCGTTCTTCACCAGGAAGAACTGCTTCTTCTCCCAGACCCCTTCGAACTGGCGCATGATCTTGAGCAAGAGTCCTGTGCCCGCCATCAGGGAACGCTGGTCAAACACCTGGTTGACCCTTTTGGCTTCCTTTGAGGCCAGGGCGGCATTTCCGCCAGAGGCGGACATGGCAGACGCGATGGCAGAATCCGAATAGGATAAGGGGTTACGTTCCAGCCTTTCCGCGAATTTCACTACATCCTCATAGGTCACCGGCACGACCGAATTCTCGATCAGTTCGGGAAAGGCCAGTGTGGCGATCGACCAGGCGATACCGCCGCTGAACGCGATATTATCACTCATGTTGTAAGAGCCGCTGGCGTTGACCGCATAGATGATCTCTGCGTTCTCAGCCGAAAGCAGGACCCGGCCCAATTGTTTTGAATAGTTTGCCAGGCTTTTATCGTTATCACATCTTTTATCCGTTGCATTATGGGTGCTCTTGGTTCCCCAGTTCAGCTGAAACAATTTAAGGTCCCGGGTATTGCCATTGGGGAAATAGCCTCCCTTGGTATTTCCGCTGCCGATATCGATAAGGAAAGTGGTATAACGACGGGAATCCGGAATGATGCCCAGGTGGGATAAGCGGGCCTCTTCCACCACATCGATCACCGGAACACTCCTGGCAGGCTCATTGATATTCCTTTTGAAGGCATCGATCAGCTGGGTGATCCAGTTCATTTTATCGTCCTTCTCGGCCTGGCCCTTTACCCCGCTGCTGATCACGGTATAGATCTTTTCGCCGGGTATCTTATAGTCAGTCAGGGCCACCTGGTATAATTTGCTGAATCCGTTCAGCGTGGCGTCGAACGTGGGTTTGGTAAAAGAGATGAAATCGGTGTTGACTGAAGTGTCCTTCAGTATATTGAATGCCCCGCTGTTCTGGGCATTACGACCGATCTCGATCAGGCTCATCTTGATGCCCTTGGACCCCACTTCAATGCCCGCATAGACCTGCGAGTTCTGGTATTTGAGTTTGAAATTATTTTGGGCAAATGCCGGGATAAGGAAACTCATCAGGCAGGACATACTGATGATCAAATTCCTGGCGGAAGATCGGGTCATGATTAAACAGTTTCCGTAAAATTACTATATAAAGACGGGGCATCGGAAGAGCCGTAATGATTGTGAAAAAAATGTGCAAATGCAAACCCGATACTGAGTCGCTTAAGGGAGTGCATCCAGTTTTTTTTCCAGGATCAGAAATTCAAGTTCTCGGGTTGGTGTTCCAAAACGGCTATCGGCCGGCATGGGCTTCCGTTCACCGGTAGGATGATATCCCCTTCTTTGATACCAGGCGATCAGTTCTTCCCGGACCGAGATGACCTGCATGTAAATGGCCCGGCATTTTTTTTCGAGGGCAAACTCTTCTGCAGCGGCCATTAATTTTTTTCCGATCCCCTGGTCCTGTTCCAGCGGGGACACGGACAACATCCCGAGGTACAGCCCCCGTTCATCCTGTTTAAGGAATACACTGCCGGTGATCACCTTCCCATCCGGACTGTATTTCAGGAAATGATTTCCGGGGGTCTGCATCATCCGGGTCATTTCCCTGATATCGATACGCTGATCCCCGGTCAGCAGGTCCGCTTCGGTTGTCCACCCCTTTCGGGAAGTTTCTCCCCGATAGGCGCTGTTGATGAGGGATACGAGTTCAGGCACGTCCTCCAGGCTGGCTGATGAGATTTTCATGCTGCAAAAATAGGTATTCGACAGCCCTTCGACGGGCTCAGGGTGACAAGCATTCCGCAATGCTGCGGGACAGGCAAGGTGACAACCCTTCGGCAGGCTCCCCGCAATGCTGCGGGACAGGCAGGGTGACAGTCCTTCGCTATGCTCAGGATGACAATGATCCATGAACCGGGATAAGATTGCGTTTAATTATTTAATATTGTAACAAATCAATTCAACATGAAAACAAGCAGTACTTTATTGGTGGCAGTATGCACCGTACTCATCGTAGCCTTTTCCTGCAAAGCGGCCGGAAGGATCGCCGCCCGTTATTGGCTGAACCGGGAGATCAGGGAATTCGTTTCCAATTGTGAAGACCGTACCTCGGGCATCATCGGCAGTGAGAACGCCCATAAATACTGCGATTGCGCTGTAGACCTGGTGGCGGAGAAATATCAGAATTACCAGGATGCGAAGAAACTCTCGGTAATGGACATCATCAATTTCGTGAACAAATGCAAATAGCGGTTAGCAGGATGAGGAAGATCGCCATCTTTGCGGGCCTGTTTTCCCTCTTTTGCGCCTGCCATGAAAACAAGGAAGAACCGGATGGCGGGCCCTGTAAATATGACCGGAAGAATCTGAGAGCGACCCTGGTCCGCTTACATGAGGTTAATGAGAAGGAGTATGACGCATTATTCGTTGTAGAAAGGGTCAGGGATCAAAAAGACAGCATCCTTTATTCCGCGATGAACAACCATCATTATATTCAATCCGCCGTGCTGCCCGCAGACAGCCTGGTCATCGGTCAGGATTACCAGTACCTGCAACAGACCATCCGGTCGGGAGCATGCTCGCCCAATGCTGATCAGCTTTTCTTAAAGCCTTATGCTGAATAACCCTAGAGCGATCTTAAGGGATCAGTTCTTGCTCAGGGAAGGATCGCGGTTCAGGATGGAGGCGGTGACAAGGATCTTTTCTCCCAGGGGAACGGTTTTACCTTTTCCGAAGAAATAAGCCTGGGCCTGTTCATCGTCTTGCAGCACTTCTTTCATCATTTTTTTGGAATAGGCCCTGATCGGTCCGTTTGTACCTTTCTGCAGGTAATATTCATCTGCCGCGATGCTTCCATTATAGAATTTCTTCGTGTAGACATTGATCTTTCCGGTGGTGACGCGGATACCGAATCCGGGCAGGCAATCCATGGATACAAAGCTCTTATGCCCGTTGGCAAACTGCTTTTGAGATACCGCGTAATATTCCGGCGTCTGGTAAGCCAGCAGTTCAGCCGGGTAGATCCGCGTCTTTCCATCGGCCAGCAAATAAGCCTGGCGGAAAACGGTATTCACCAAACGGAGGGACTGGTAATTCACCACCGTACCATCGGTCTTATGGATGAAACAGTTGGTCAGGGTTGGTTTTTCGTTCAAAGCGGGAACCAGCGGATCATTGGACAGTTGGTTACTGGCTGAACAGGAGATCAGCAGTGTGACGATCGCCATCAATAATGGGATCAAGGGAAGGGTTCGTTTCATGGTATGGATATTAGGTTAAGGATTAAACGTATTAAAACTGTGATTATTGTTTTCAGCCATATGTTTCCCTTCTTACACAAACCTCTGTTAAATACTGATAACTAATCACTTATAAAATAATTCTCCTGTCTTGAAAAAATAATTTCAGGCAGGTTCTCCTGGTTTCGGCCGATTCAGGTCAGATCAGGCTTTTCCGGGCAGCAGCCACAAAGGTCAGTCCGATCATCAGGGATGGGAAGGCAAAAACGAAGGACATGCCGATATCATTCTTCCAGAGGAAAAAACAAGCCAGCAAGACACCGCCCAGGATCATCAGTATACCACCCGGATAAGGTTTGAACCAGGCCAGGATGAATCCGATCAGGCTGGGCGCTGCAAAAGCGATGAATGACAACCCATCCAAAGTCTTTACCGCCATGAACGAAGGGGTTCCTTCGCCGATAAAAAAGAAAGTGAATAATCCAATGATGAGCAGCCCCCCGATGCGGGAGAACCAGGTATAAAATGTATAGGCAGACATAACTTGAATTGTAAAAGCAAGTTATCTCATCCTTCGGTGAGCATCAATGACAATCATCATAAGCCGGCATGATCATCAATGACCGGGTATTCTGGTTCAGGCTGAAGGAAAACGCTTCAGTATTTCCAGTAAGAAGCCCCAGAATTTCTGTACCGAACTGATCTGAACTTTTTCGTCGGGTGAATGAGCGCCATGGATATTCGGCCCGAAGGAGATCATCTGCATGCCCGGATAATGTCCACCCAGGATCCCGCATTCCAGTCCGGCATGGATGGCATTTACTTTTGCCGGGGACTTGAATAGTTCCGCATACAGGTCGCTCATGAGGGTAACGATGGGATAATCGGGCCGGGGTTCCCATCCCGGATAGGCACCGCTGAGACCAATTGACGCGCCGCAGAGCTCGAAACTACTGGCAATGGAACGGGCCAGGTCTGCTTTTTCAGAGTCTACCGAACTGCGGGTGAGGCATTGAATGGTAAATTGTCCGTCGCGGGCAATGACCCTGGCGATATTATTGGAGGACTGGACAAGACCGGCAATACCCGGGCTCATCCGGTAAATACCATTAGGGCAACTGTACATA
Organism: Chitinophagaceae bacterium; assembly: GCA_016721725.1. Taxonomy (GTDB): domain Bacteria; phylum Bacteroidota; class Bacteroidia; order Chitinophagales; family Chitinophagaceae; genus Ferruginibacter. Next base: position 302,547 of record JADKHN010000006.1, read on the forward strand.
CTGCGCAGGAAACGATATTGAAACTCAGGTGACATTACAGCGGCAGGCGACCCATCGTTTTCGAGGTTCACCGATAAGGCCGGATCCGTAAAATGATATTCGTTCTTCAGGATCAACCGGATGGCCTCCACCCTGTTCTTCAATTCAACCTCAGCGGAATGATCAACCATGATCTGTGCCCTGGATTCACGGGGGATGGCATTTCTCAGGCTGCCCCCATCGATCGAGGCGATGGCGAAACCGGGCAGGTCCGATAATTCGGTCAATAGGCGATTCATGAGTTTATTGGCGTTCGCCCGGCCCTTGTGGATGTCCACTCCCGAATGTCCACCGGTCAATCCTTTCAGGGAAAGCAAATAAGCCGCCTGGCCGGTATGGGCAACCATCTCATAATGTCCGGTTGCCGTAACATCCACACCCCCGGCACAACCGATGGTGAGTTCATCATCTTCCTCGGTATCCAGGTTGAGCATGATCCTTCCGGTGAGTGCGCCGCTTTTCAGGGCCAGTGCACCGGTCATTCCCGTCTCTTCATCCACGGTGAAAAGGGCTTCAATGGATGGGTGAGCGATGTCTTTGGAAGCGAGGATGGTCATGATCGAGGCTACACCGATCCCGTTATCAGCTCCAAGGGTGGTACCCCGTGCCTTCACCCAATCACCGTCAACAACCATCTCGATCCCCTGTGTATTGAAATCAAATGCCGAATCCGAATTTTTCTGGTGAACCATGTCCAGGTGGCTTTGCAGGATCACGGTCGCCCTTCCCTCCATTCCGGGAGAGGCCGGTTTCCTGATGATCACGTTACCTGTTTCATCCACCGTGGTGGGCAGGTTCAGGCTTTCACCGAAAGCCCTGATGAAAGCAACGGCTTTCTCTTCTTTTTTGGATGGGCGGGGAATGGCATTCAGATCGGCAAAATGGTTCCAGATCTCCGTGGGTTGCAATGCCCTGACAGTATCGTTCATATAGGTGATTTAACTCCAAAATTAACCTAAATAAGATACAATCGGCCAGGCAAAACCGGTTCGACCGGCTGTTTAAAACAGAAACCAATATCATATTTTATCCTTCCTGCCGTCATCAATTGGAACCGGGGGTGTTTTTACCTTGTATCCACCTACCTATTTTTCATATTAAAACAGTTGTTATGAAAAAGATACTACTCCTGGTTTTTGTCCTTCCTGGCTTTATCGTATTCGGACAAAAATGGGAAAAGAACTATGACTATGTTGACAATTGCGTTTGCGGACTGTCAAAAGTGAAAAAAGCCGGCAAAGTGGGTTATGTGAACAAGGAAGGCGTTGAAGTGGTAAAACCAATATTCGATGACGGGAACACGTTCAATGAAGGATATGCCGCCGTAAGGCTTGGAGAGAAATGGCATTTCATCGACAGTACGGGCAAAGCCATCACAGAACCGCTGTTTGATGATGCGATCAATTTCAGCAACGGCATGGCCGTGGTCGCCAAAAACAACCAGTATGGCTTCATCAATACGAAAGGCGAACTGGTGATCCCGTTCCAATACAGCAACGCACGTAATTTTTCAGAAGGACTGGCTCCCGCCGCAAATACCAAGGGTTACTGGGGTTATGTCGATGTCAAGGGCAACTGGGTCATCAAACCGGCCTATGATTTCTCCGATTGTTTCCAGAACGGGGAAGCCCGGGTGATGAAAGGCCAGAAGATCGTTTACATCGATAAGAACAATACCGTGGTGCATGAATGATAGATGAGTCTTATCCCTGATCAGCAGTTCATCCCAATGGACGAAATGGACCGGGCCGGTCATCCGGACCGGAAACCCACTGAGTTTTTTTGCTGGAAAGCGGGTTGCATTTTTTTGTTTTGTAATTTAGCGATCCGATACGCCAACTTAGCTCAGCTGGTAGAGCATTTCATTCGTAATGAAAGGGTCGTCGGTTCGATTCCGATAGTTGGCTCAGCCTAGGTTCCCTCTTTCGCTAAAGCTACAGAGGATGTATAGAAATTTTAGGGAGGTTTAGAAAGTTTTGTTCATGTTGAAGAATTCTTCATCACTTCAATCCGCGGCCGCCCGTCAGGAATGAATAGACGGCGGGGAAGAGTTTACGCAGAAATGCGCCGAACAGTACGGAGATCCCGATCAACATCAAAGGCAGGATGATAAAGGTGAACAGGCGATGATACGGCCAATACCCGAGCGCGTTGTTCAGGGCCTGGTTGGCATAGACCACCAGCGGCGCATGCAGCACATAGATCATGAAGGAGAAGGCCGAGAGCCAGACGAACCATTTTCTTTCCATACACCACTTCACCAACCGGTCACACCCGTACCAGGCGAAGATGAGTCCGCTTAGCACCACCAACTTATGTAAGAACAGCAGGACGTGTTCCACCCCCGGAAAACCCGGTTGAAAGGCCAGCCAGGTCTTGAAGAGGGACAGTCCCAGGAAAAGTATTCCCCACACTTTAAGGTTCATCCATTTATTGGGAACCTCAATATTGAAATGGGATTTCTGCATCCAGATGCCGAGGGAAAAGAAAAGCAAGCCCTCCCCTTCAATGAGTATGATCCCGAAAGTGGACAGCCACATAAAAACCGCGACGGAAAAGAAGATCCATTTAGCCAAACGGTGCGTGATGCACCAGCGAATGAGGGGGTAGGCCAGGTTATAGACCAGCAGCACCCGGATGAACCAGAGCTGGTAGGAAACGGGGAAAAAGACCCAGCGCGCCAGTACTTCGTACCATTGGTACTGATGCAGGAAGACACGGCTTTCATCGATCTGCATCATGTGGGTCTCCGCCACGATATTCCGGCTATAAGGAAAACATTCCAGCAGAAAACTGAGCGCCAATCCGAACGCGCTCCAGAACAGGTAGGGATAGAGCAAGGTCCGCACCCGTTTACCCGAACGCTGTTTATAAGGCCGGTCATCACTGCGTGCAAAAAGGTACCCGGAGATGATGAACAGCATGGGAATACGAAACCGGAAGAGCCCGTTCGCCAGCCAGTACTCGGTGAACCCGGTGAATGTCATGGGTTCGCCGGGACGGGTCCAGGGCTGCAGGTAAGAGATGTTCAGGTTGTAGGCATGTACAAATACCAGCAGGAACATGGATACGAAGGCCCAGAACCTGAATTTCAGCGAATTGAATTCCGTCAGTATCATGCACGATCAAAAAGCAATGATAAAACGAATCCTTTAGATCTCATGGGCTTTTTTATTCGGATCCGGCAGGGCCCGGCTAAGAGTTGTCTGGATTTTTGTAATTTGTAAATAAAAAAATGCGAAAAGCGATCACGATCCTGCTCACATCCCTGTTGTTCCAGGCTGCCGATGCCCAGATCCAGTTCTGGAACCTGGCTGACGTGGAGGATGAAGCCCAGGTCAATGCCAGGAAAGTGGAAAAGGTCAGGCTGCTATCGGTTTACCGGACCGATGAAAAAGGCGCACGTCTGGATAGTTCCCAGGCTGATGAAAAATATTTCTATGACCGGGAAGGAAGGATCACCGTTCACAGCCGGTACAAATTCAATTGGAAAACGAAAAACTGGGGACTGTTGACGGTAGACTCTTTTTTTTATACCCCATCGGGAATTTTAAGCGCCTATCGTTCCTACGAGGGGCCCTATTATAATCCGTCTTTTGAAACGACCGTTCAGTTCAATGCCAGGGGCCAGGTGGCCCGCAGGGACCATTATGTGTTTGCAAACAGAGAACGGATCTATGACCGGTATGAGATCTACCTGTATGATGCCAAGGGCCTCATCAAAACTATAAATACCTTTTTCCCCAATAAAAGCCAGGCGGCACGGTTCTCTTTTTTTATAATTCCTCCGGCAAACTGGTCAAGGCCAACTCCAGGTCGATGGAACTGGAAACGATAACTGAATATTCAAGGGGAACAAAAAATGAATTGACCGGGTACAAGGAATTCTATGGAAAGGAATTGCAGAAGACGATCTCGTACAGTTATGATGAGATGGGACGCAGAACGAAGTCACAAACCACGTCCTCCGGCTATGACGATTTCACCGAATACCGTTACCCGGCAAATAGTAACCTGGTCAGCAGTACCTATCTTCAATATTCCGGACCCGGGGGAAAGAGCGACCGGAGACATGAATACCGGGAATTGATCTACCTGAAAACACCGAACTGATGCATTTTAGCCGATCAATTATATTTGCAAACAAATGGAACGACATGAAACAACTCATTACAATATTCCTGCTGATCCTTCCCGCCATGATCTTCGGGCAAAATTCAAAGACCGGCAACCTCACCATCTTTTCGGAGGACGGTGACAAATTCTTCCTGGTATTGAACGGGGAGAAACAAAACACCGTCGCACAGGGAAATATCAGGGTGGAAGAACTGTCACAGCCTTATTACAGTGCGAAGATCATTTTCGCTGACTCCACCCTCGCTCCTATTTCCAAGAGCAACCTGATGATCGCCGACGTGGACGGCATCATGAAGGATGTGACCTATAAGATCCGGAAAGACAAATCCGGCAAACTGAAGATGAATTATTTCTCCTCCGCCGACGTGAAGACCGATTATATCCCTCCTTCAGGCGTATACATCTATCATTACGGCCGGCCCGCGGTGACCGAATACAGCAACGGGACGGTGAGGACCACCACCACGATGACCACCACCGAAGGCGGTGTGAATGCGAGCATCAGCATGAATGGGATCAACATGAACATGACGGTGAATGATCCCTTCGCGACGACAACGACGACGACAACGACCACCACCTCCACTTCCAATGAAATCGTACAGCAGGCTCCTGCTAAAGGATGCAATGGCTGGCCCATGGGATCGGCCGATTTCGCCGCGGCGCTGAAGACCATCAGCAACAGCAGTTTCGAGGATTCCAAACTCTCCACGGCGAAGAACATCGCCAAGGCCAACTGCCTGTCCTGCGAGCAGGTCATCAGCATCTGCCGGCAATTCAGTTTCGAAGAGTCCAAACTGAACTTCGCAAAGTATGCCTTCAGGCACACCACAGATCCGAAGAATTATTTCAAGGTGAATGACGTGTTCAGTTTCGAGAGCAGCAAGGAAGAACTGAATAATTTCACCGGGGGCGATCAATGATCATCCGCCAGGAAGCTGCACGGGCAGGATCCAGCGGACTGTGATATTACAGAAACTCCATAAAACTAAATGAGGATGGCGAAATATGTTCTTCCCTGCTTCGGACAATTAGACTCTGAAAACCTTGAAGAGTATTATGACTGCGAAATTAACTTCAACAATACAATGGTCTCCGTTGATCTAAACTTCGGGGATAGAAAAATTGATATTAGCCGGCTTGAAATTGCAAAGAAATTCATTGAGCAACTGGCTGACTATGACTTTAAGAACAAGAAGTATATTGAGCAAGACTATAAAGAGGATGTTGGGGACACAGTAAGGGCATACATTGAGCATCATTTAGACGAACTTGGCGAAACTGAATTAAATGAGTTAATTGACCCATCAAACAAAAAAATAAGCCAGGAAGACCAGGTAGTAAAAAAGCTGCATCTGGTCAGGATGGGGCTTTATCCCGATAGTGACGATCAGTTTGCCATTTTTGATTATTCCATCGGGCCCGAGATCACCCAATATCTTGTAGTTTTATTCATTGATGAATTCGGCGATCTTGATTACATCACCATGGAGAGTTAACTAAACCCACCGTTAACACCGGCAATTGCACAATTGATGCTTACCTCTTATAAGTCATTTATCTGCGGATGGTGACCCAGGTGTTGGCGATGCCGATCCGTTTCACCAACTCGAAGAAGACCCGGGCATTATTTGGATGCAACCGGATACATCCATGTGAAGCCTGCCTGCCCAGTTTGGCGAAATTGCCCCTCGTGGTGCCGTGTATGGCATAGCCGCCCCGGATGAAGACCGCGTAGGGCATATTGCCCAGTCCCATGTAGTTTCCTCCCGGGAATTTTCTCGATTTGTATTTCATCAGTAAGGGCCCGCGGGGGCGCTGGCTGATATCGGGGGTCTCGTATTTCCGCATGCCGGTGGATACCGGGAAACTGTCCTTCAATTCACCGCCGATATAGAGGTAAAGCGCCTGTTTGGTCTTGTTCACTTCTGCAAACAGCAGGCAATCCTTTTGCCGGCAGGGAGCAGGGATATCCGGGTTATTGCGGTTGGCGAGGAAAGAATCGATCGCACGGGTATTTTCCCGGATGGCGGCGATCTCTTCCGGTGAATAAGGCAATAGTTTTTTCAGGTCCTTGATGAACGTATCCAGCTTCTGGATCAGGGCCAGGTCGTGGTGCCAGATGGTATCCATGCTAAGCAACAGGCTGTCCAGGGAATCAGTACCGGGAATGAATTCCTGGCCGTCGAACAGGTTTTCGTCTTCACCGGCCGTATCCGTTGATAACCGGTTGATGGAATCCTTAAAACTGTGGTACTCGAATGATTGCAATTCTTTTGGTGAGCCGCCATTACCGTTCTTACAGGCAGGCAGGACAGTAAAAAAAAGAACGATCAGGATGGAATAGGTAAAAAGACTCCGGAAAGACATAAGATTATACGGTATTTCAACACAAAGGTATGTCCTTCGGCTGATAATAGGCCTTGTTAAAGCACGTCGAAGGTTGTCACCCTGCCTGTCCCGCAGCATGGCGGGATGTTTGTCACCCTGAGCCTGTCGAAGGGTTGTCACCCTGCCTGTCCCGCAGCATGGCGGAATGCTTGTCACCCTGAGCCTGTCGAAGGGTTGTCACCCTGCCTGTCCCGCAGCATGGCGGGATGTTTGTCACCCTGAGCCTGTCGAAGGGTTGTCTCCCTGCCTGTCCCGCAGCATGGCGGAATGCTTGTCACCCTCCTGTGGCAGGGGGCCTGTCGAAGGGTTGTCACCCTGCCTGTCCCGCAGCATGGCGGAATGCTTGTCACCCTGAGCCTGTCGAAGGGTTGTCTCCCTGCCTGTCCCGCAGCATGGCGGAATGCTTGTCACCCTGAGCCTGTCGAAGGGTTATCGAAGTGTGAAACCTTTCTTTTACCTTAATACCTTACCTTACTCCCAAAGAAGCGAATGAATGAAGCATTTGAACAACTGATCAACAGTTTTATCGATCATGAAGTGGGCATCGCCCCGCATTTCCTGAATGAGAAATTGGCCGAAGGACTAAGGCAAAACATCAACCACCTGCAGCACGACGACCTGATGGCTGACGCGGGTATCGGCAATGAAACCGGCAAGGAAAGGGCCCATGAGATGCGTAAAGACAAGATCTACTGGATGGATGAATCCCATGACAATATCTTTGAGCAGGAATTCCTTCAAATGACCGGTGATTTTATCCGCTACCTGAACCGTACTTGTTATACGGGCATCAATGCCTGTGAGTTTCATTACGCGGTCTATGAGCCCGGCAGCTTCTACCGCCGTCACCGGGATCAGTTCAGGAACGATGATCAGCGGAAATTCTCCTTCATCAGTTATCTCAATACCGACTGGCTGGAAAGCGACGGAGGGAATCTGCTCTTGTATCACCCGGATTCGGTCCAAAGCGTTTCACCCGAATCAGGCACTACGGTCCTCTTCAAAAGCGATGGGCTGGAACACGAAGTGAGCCTCGCGAATCGCCGCCGGATGAGCGTTACCGGCTGGCTCAAACAGGTATGATCCGGGAGATCGCCCCATACCGGATGAACAACCCTTTTCGCCTGTTATCTAATCATTAACCAATTTTAGCTTTTCTTTTCATTTCATAGCATTGTAATTGTATTGGTATCATGAACTAAATCGATACAGTATGAAAAATGTAAAAATGCTGGCCATGTTGACCCTGGTGCTCATGAGCCTGTTACCTATGCAAGAAACAAAAGCCCAGCAGGTCAACGTCAATTTTTCCCTGTTCCAACAGACCCTCAGCCCTTATGGACGCTGGATGAACAATCCCCGTTTTGGCCAGGTCTGGATCAGTAATCAACGGGATTTCAGGCCTTATTATACCGATGGCCACTGGGAATATACCCAATACGGCTGGTCCTGGGAATCTGATTACGACTGGGGCTGGGCGCCCTTCCACTACGGACGATGGGAATATGATCCGTATATCGGCTGGATGTGGATACCGGGCTACGACTGGGGTTCTGCCTGGGTGACCTGGAGTTCCTATGATGACTATTACGGATGGGCGCCACTGGGTTACGGCGTGAACATCAACATCTCCTTTGGCGCCATGCCCTATGACCGCTGGACCTTCGTACCCAGGCGCAACATGTGCGAACGAAACATGAGTTCCTATTATGTCAACCCGATGAGGGATAACCGGTTCAGGCGTGCCGTGGTGATCAACAACCATTACGAGAACCGTTTCTGCAAGGGGCCGGATCGCTACGAAGTGCAGCGTTATACCCGCACACCGGTCCAGGAACGCCGCTTCGAAGACCGCGAACGTTATGGCAAACGGAATGAGGTCAACCGGACAGACCGGGATGGAAGGTACAACCAACCTGATGTGAATACCGACCGCAGGGTGAACCGAAACAATCCTCCAATCAGGAATGACGAGAACCGGGTGGAGATGGACAGGAACCGCAGACAGCGAAATGATGATAACGGAGTGAAAAACTATCCTCCGGATGTGAATAACGACCGCAGGCGTAATAATATACCGGAAGACAACGGCAACTGGAAGAACAACCGCGGCAACCGCAATATGGACAACCGCCCCGTAGAGATCCCGCGTAACCAGGCGCCCGTCAACCGGCCGAACCGCGACTTCAATAACACACCACCGGTCATCGATCAAAGAAGGGTGGAAAAAAGAACGGATGCCGGCAACAACCGGAACTGGCAACGGCCGCAAAACAATGTACCGCAACAGGACCCCGGCAACCGAAGGCAAAAAAGAGGTTAAGGGTTATTAAGTATAACTGTCTCCGTATATAAAGGCATTGGTTTATAGATGCGCACCCTGACTGCGCATTCCATAAACTGCCCTTTGATACGGGGGCAGTTTTTTTCATGAAATCAAATTTGTATTAGATACCTGTCTTACCTTAGACGCCTAAAACAACAAAATGAATCATTTCCTCAGCCTTTCCCTGGCCTTTTCCCTGATCGCTGTTCAGGCGATCCAACCTGAAAACCCAATTACCGCTAAGCCCGGCCTGGCAGACCGGTCCTGCGTAGAACAATCCCGTTCACCCCGATTCCAGGAATGGTTGAAACATACCGATGATACCACACAGATCACCGTGAGTTATCCCGATACCTGGAAGCTGAAGACCTCCAATGAAAAAACACTGTTCATCCTGACGGCGCCCCTGGAAAATGAGCAGGATGATTTTAATGAGAACATGAACATGATCGTCAGGAAATTACCGCCGGGCAGCGAAAATGTGACCCTGGCCGACCTGGGCAATTCGGTGGAAAGCAAGACCGCTACCCTGCTGGATGATTACAAACTGGAGTACAGCAAAGAACTGCAATGGAATGAAGGCGATGCCAAAGAGGTATCCTATACAGGCAAGTCAAAAACGACCGGAAAGAACCTGCACTTCATACAGAGGATCACCATCAACCAGGGCAGGCTGATCCTCATCACCTATACCGCACAAGGCGGAAGAGAGGATATCTACCTGTCCACCGCGTTGAAAATATTCGACAGGACCGTTTTTAATTGATGCCGGACCCCGGATCAGATCTGACCGCTTATTGATTAGCCAGGTAATGCTTAACGGTTCGGTATGCCCTCCCTTGTTCGCCTTCCTGGATCCTTTCGTCGGTTGAATCGATGCGGATCGTAAACCGCTTCCCGGCCAATTGCTCAAAAGCCGGAAGGGCGAGAAAATTGGATTCATCCGTCAGTTTGCCGGCCAATAAAGGAACGATCGATTTCCCCAGGGAAGCCAGTTCCCTGAATTCCGCATTTTTCGTCCTGGCATAAGGATCAGATACGGATGACAGCGAACCTTTCATCCAGCTGTTCTTCCAGGCCTTGAATCTTTTTTCAAACTCCTGTCTTGTTTCGGCGGGTATACCGGAACTGAGTTTTTTGAGGAGGGCCAGTTCTTCCCTGCTGTATTCCCTTTTTTCCATAATGTATTTTAAGAAATATTTCGGGAACTGGGGCTTGATGATGATCCTTTTCCATCCGTAATAGGCGATCACGTGACCATAAACAGGTCCGTTCAGTTCGTTCAGGCAATGCTGGATCCGGGCCCAGCTGCCGCATTTGGATTCCCAGCAGGGGCCATGGGTCGGTCCGGAGACGCAACCATGGGTCATGTTCGAATCGGCATGTCCCCAGGCCGCAATGGTTCCCTTGGTCCTGCGGGTGTACCCGAACTGGTTGTAGAAATTATCAAAATCGGATAACAGGCTTCCGGGCCAGTGCCAGAAATTGGTGACGCCTACCGTCCAGGAGATGCAATTGTAGATCCCGGAAGGTTCATCGGTCACAATCGTGAAGTCCACATCCAGCAAGGGAAAATCATTGTGAAAATTGACCTTCTCCGCTGCGGTGAGTTTTCGGGGTAATGCCATAGTGGTTGATTTAGGCCTGTAAAATAGTCATCCTCCCCACTTCAAACAATACCCTAAAAGTGGAATTCTATACAACGGGTCCTTAACGTCCTGCCCGGATCAACTTCCGGGAAATAATGCCACTGGCTGTCTCCACCTTGATCATATACAATCCTTCGGGCAGGGACCGGTTGAGCATCACCTTGTTACCAACGATCGCTGAACCGGAATGGACGACCTTTCCTTCCAGGTTGAAGAGGGTGATGTTCCGGATGGCCTCATTGCTGTATACGGAAATGAAATCGGTGAAGGGATTGGGCCCGATACTCACCATTGCCCCGTTCTTATCCCAGCTCACCCGCGCCACTTCGCTGTATTTGATCTTACCGTTCCGGTCGGAGATCCGGAGCCGGTAAAAAAGCGTTTTGGCATTACCCGTATTGACCGAGGCATTCGGATCCGTATAGGAATAGCTATTGGACACGCCGTTCTTCGCAGGCAAAGAACCCACGGCGGTAAAGTTGATCCCGTCGGTGCATTTTTCGATCACGAATTGATCCAGTTCCTTTTCATTGGAGGTACGCCAGCTGAGCAAGGCGTCATTACCCTGTTTGATGGCGGTGAATGACAAGAGGTCGATGGCCAGGGGCAGGTTGATCGGACCGATGATCTCGAAATCATCCACCATGAAGCCATCCACCGCATACCCCGTGGCTGAATATCCCGGAGCGACAGATAATACAAAGCGGAAAGCCACATTAGGCTGACCCACCAATGCGGGTACTCCTGTGGTGAGATTATAGGTGCACAAGGTGTTGTTGGAAGTTACGGTCCACCCGTACCGGTCGGGAAAAACAGCGGCATCAATCGGGCAGCCCGTCGCCGGACCGCGATTGTACCAGTTCGTAGCCGCTGGATCGGCATTCACGCCCAGCCGGGTCCAGGTCAGTCCCTTATCCGTGGTATACTGGCATTGAACGGCAAAAGGGGCATTACAGAATGCGATCTCCATACTTCTCCTGAAACGCAACTGATAGACCCCGGCTGCAGTAAAATTATAATTGGGTGTCATCAAAACACAAGCGTAATCCCCTTCGGTCAGGTCCGCATCCAGGTCGGTCTTCCAGGCATTGGGAGCAGAATTCACCGTTACGAGGGCATTAGATGGAACTCCCCGTTCCCATTTGTCGATACCCCCACGGATCGCCATGGAACCGAAATCATTCACGTTGGCTTCAAAATTACCACCGTTGGCCGGTGAATAAGGCGTACCCCGGTTGGGCAGTACATGTATGTAAGAGGTTTTGGTGAGTGAGGAAGCGCCGCTGTTTATGGACAGGGTCACGGAGAACAAGCCCGCCGAAGAATAGCTATGGGTGGGATTCTCCGATGTAGAGGTTCCCGCATCCCCGAATGTCCAGTTCCAGCTGGTGGCCCGGTAAGAGGAACTCGTAAAACTGACCGGCATACCGATATAGGTGGTCTGAATATCAGAAGAGAATAAGGCGGTTGGCGTGGTGAACGCATCCGAAGTGAACAACCCACGGCCATGGGTAGCCGCTACCACCATCTTATCCGAGGTCCGGTATTGCAACATATCCACCCGTACATTGGCCAGTCCGGAATTGCTGGTACCCCAGTTCGTAGCTCCCGCATTCAAATTATCGGTGGTCCAGACACCCAGTTCCGTGGCGATCATAGCCTGGTCGTTGTTATTGGGATTGAAAAGCGCCCAGCGGATGGGCATATCGGGCAAATTACCTTCCACGCTGCTCCAACTGGTGCCGCCGTTGGTACTTTCCCAGATGCTGTTCAAACCATAATTGGAATAGGTGACCAGTAAATGATTGTCATTCCCGGTCTCCACTTCAATACAGGTTATAAAAGCCGCGGGCAGACCGGTACTGATGTTGGTCGATGTGGGGGCTCCGGTATTGGCATTGTCCACCCGCACGACGCGGCCGTTATCGATGCCGAAGAAAACGCGGTGGGCGGTATTGGGCGAGACCCTGACCGCCGTGACATTGCCGCCGCCGAATGCCGCGATGGCTCCCGAAGCTGCAAAACTGCCCCCGGTTTGGGGATCATCCCAACGGCGGTAGGAACCGGCGGCATTGCACATGTACAATTTGTTATTGGCATCGTCATAATCGGTCGGACTGATGAAAGAACCGCCGCCCGTTGTCACATTGGTCCAGGAAGAACCGCCGTTGGTGGACGTGTAAAAATCATTAAAGACATAAGAGGTCCATTGGAACTGGGGCTGGTCCTGGTCGATATGACAAAAACCGCCATCCCCACCCGTGACCTCCGTGGTATTTTGAAGAGTGGGTTGAGTGAACTGGTGCGTCCCGTTATCCTGTGTGCCCCCGAGGAAATAACTGGTAAAGGCTGTAGGATGAATGGCACAACTGTAGAACTGTCCGGTCACATAATTGGGTCCCTTATCGGTGATCGCAGGCGTCGCATTATCGGCATTGGCCGTTCTGAATACTCCGCCATCGTTGGTGAAATAAGCGACAGATGAACTACCCGGTTTGAAGACGATAAAATGATTATCGGCATGAACATAGGGGAAACCAAAACCACCGTACCAATGCCCGATCTGGGTCCAGGTGCCCGCACCATCTGTTGATTTGAAGATATCCAGTCCGCCCACGAAGACCGCATCCCGGTTCAGGGGATCTACCGCCACGGTCAGATTATACCAGGCTTGTCCGTTGGAGAAATCAGCCGCCGGGCATCCCGGATCGGCATCCGCGGGTTCAGTACGGGAGGTCCAGGTGGTACCGCCATTGGTCGTTCGCAAAATGCCGTTAACACCAGATCCGAATTCCACTACAGCATAAACATAATTGGCGTCACTGGGGGCACAGGCGAGTTCTACCCTGCCGGCCGAGATACCCAGTGTTTGAGCGGCGCCAAAAGTGACACCCGCATTGGTCGATTTATGAACCGAACCGTCGAGGGTGGCATAGACATCGCCATTGGCCGCGATATCCACATCATAGCAAAAATTACTGACCGCTCCGGTAATGCCAAGGCCCGTACCCAGAACCTTGGTCCAGGTGGTGCCTCCATCAGCGCTGCGTCGTAAGCCCGTACTGGTGGCTACCATGATAACACCGGTACTATTGACGACAATCCGTTGGCAAAGGTAGAAATTGGAATTATTGGTAGAAGCCAGTTGAGTCCAGGTTGTTCCGCCGTTGGTGGATTTCCAAACTCCGAGTCCCTGTATATAATCAATATTGAAATAGCCTTCGCCGGTACAGAAATATAGGGTATTGGGAGTAGAAGGATCCTGTGCGATGCCGGTGATCGCCAGGTTCGAAAAGAAATCATCCGCGGGAGCCCAGTTGGGAGAAGCCGCCGTGATATCCGTTGTCTTCCACAATCCTCCTCCCACACTTCCCGCCCAGATGGTATTTCCCGTAGCATCATTGGCATCCACCAGCAAGGCCCGTGTACGACCGCCCAGGTTCTTAGGGCCCAGCGTGCGCCAGGTAACCCCGCTGATGGCGGCGTTGGTCTGGGATTGCCATAAGTTGTCGCGATATTCTTTTGCGGCCAGAAGGCGTTCGGTCGGGACATAGCCTAGTGCTGGATCTTTCATCATCATGATATCACGCTTCAATGATTCCAGCGCCCCGTCCTTTTCCTTTGGGGTGTTCACCGACATCCTTTGACAGGACATCATCAGGAATAAAAGAAGAATAGAGGAAAATGCTTTTCTGATAGTAAGGGTAGGTAAAGGTTTCACCATATTTGGTTTTTTGCAATATAAAGGATATTTCGAAATGGGAAAAAACAAGTATTTCACAGTCAGGCTTCAAAAACTATACCATTATGGTCTGCTCACCCCAGAGCCAGACGATCAACCCCGTAGGCACCCAGGCCCGGGTGTACCGGTAATACCGGGCAGCCAGCCAGCAAAATAATAATTTATATTCTTCCGGAATTTTGGTAAATTAAAGGGACGAAACCTTGTTAGGGCTCCTGTGAATATCCTTAAATGAAATCATATCCTTTGACAAGCATCAGGTGTAAAAATGATTATTATCACATTTGACGATTGATTATCCTTTTACTTTTATAACACTAACCGGACCATGACTCTTCCTCCCCGGTAAAGTACATGGACCTTTTCAGAAACTTAAACAACACCATCATGTTAACAGAAACCCAACAGCATCCGCTTCTGGACGAAGCGAAAAAATGGCTCGACCATTTAGTTACCTATGTCACCGGCATCAATGAACTGAAGAATACGCTCTACAAATGGGCCGCCGGAAAATCCGACCACGATGTGCTGATCCAGATCGAACATTACCACAACCAGTTCCATATCCAACTGATCAACCTGCACGACCTCAAGCACGATATCAGGCAACATATGAAGGAAGTGAACCACATGCCTGAAACCGACCAGTCCGAAAGACACCAGGAGCTCAACGAACAATATCAATTCCTGGTAAAGGACCTTGATCAGCTGAAAGCCGATTTCCTGGCTTTTACCGCTGAATAAAAAACTGAACGATAGCGATCCTGTCCTGCCCGCTCGTAACGGGATGAGTGAACTGCATATCCCCGGGATGGCCGGACAGGAGAACTTCTGCTGATACCCGTTTAACCTAAATTCATTTGTATGGAATCTTTTGATACCAGCCACGTAAAAAATATCGCGCTGCTCGGCCATGCCGGCAGCGGTAAAACAACGCTCGCTGAAGCGATGATCTTCCAGGCCGGACTGATCGACCGGATGGGCACGGTCCAGGAAGGGACCACCATGAGCGATTATACCGAATTGGAACAAGAAAGGGGCAATTCCATCTTCAGCAGCCTCCTCCACACCAAGTGGGAAGGCTATAAGATCAACATCATCGACACCCCCGGGTACGATGATTTCGTAGGTGAAGTGATCAGCGCCCTGCGGGTAGCCGATACCGGTGTACTCGTCCTCAATGGCGCTGTGGGCGTGGAAGTGGGCGCCGACCTGATCTGGGATTATACCGAACAGTTCAAGACCCCCATGATCCTGGTGATCAACCAGCTGGATCACGAGACCGCGGATTATGACAAGGCCTTCCGGGAGGCCAAGAGCCATTTTGGCAACAACGTGGTGGCGATCCAGTACCCGGTCAACCCCGGCCCCGGTTTCAACGAGATCATCGACACCCTGCACATGGTGATGTATCGATTCAGCGGGGGCAAGACAGAGGAACTGCCCATCCCCGACAGTGAGAAAGAACGCGCCGACGCCTTGCACAAGGAATTGATCGAGGTGGTCGCCAGCAATGATGAGGAGCTGATGGAAAAATATTTCGAACTGGGCGAACTCAGCGAGGAGGACCTCAAGCACGGCATCAAGAAAGCCATGATCCACCACGAACTCTTTCCCCTGTTCTGCGCTTCGGCCAAGAATAATATCGGCAGCAGCCGGCTCATGGGATTCATCGATGTGGTTTGTCCCAGTGCCAATGAGATGCCGCCGCAAAAGACCCTCTCTGGCGACGAACTGACCTGCGACGCGAAAGGCCCTGCCTGCATCTTTGTGTTCAAAGTGATCGCAGAGCCTCATGTGGGTGAACTCAGCCTGTTCAAAGTGTACAGCGGCACCATCAGGGCCGGAATGGAACTCGTGAATGAGAATACCGGTTCGGTGGAGAAACTGAACCAGTTATTACTCATTGAAGGACATAACCGCATCACGGTACCCGAACTGGTGGCCGGTGATATCGGCGCCACGCTGAAACTCAAGAACACGCATGTGAACAATACCCTGCATGAGAAGGGAAAGAACCTCGAACTGCCCAAGATCCAGTTCCCGAGTTCCAATATGACCGTTTATATTGAAACGGTGAAGAAGGGAGAAGAGGAAAAACTTTCCCAGGCGCTGCACAGCATTCAACAGGAGGACGATACGGTCAAGGTGGAAGTATCCCCTGAACTGAAACAGACCCTCATCCATTGCCAGGGAGAACTGCACCTGGCCATCATCAAGTGGAAGATCGAACACCAGTATAAGCTCGAAGTGGTCTTTGGACAGCCCAGGATCCCCTATCGCGAGACCATCCGCAAGATGGCCGAAGCCAATTACCGTCACAAGAAACAAAGCGGCGGCAGCGGCCAGTTCGGAGAAGTGTATATGCGCATCGAACCCTGGTACGAAGGCATGCCCGACCCGCAGGGACTAAACGTACGCGGGCGTGAAGAGCACCAGCTCGACTGGGGCGGCAAACTCGTTTTCTTCAACTGCATCGTCGGTGGCGCCATTGAAGCCCGCTTCCTGCCCTCCATCCTCAAAGGGGTGATGGAGAAGATGCATAACGGTCCGCTCACAGGATCTTATGTACGGGATGTGCGGGTATGCGTGTACGATGGTAAGATGCACGCCGTGGATTCCAACGACATCTCCTTCAAGATCGCCGGACTGCAGGCATTCCGCCAGGCTTTCAGCATGGCCGATCCGCAGTTGCTCGAACCGGTGAACCTGCTGGAAGTGACCTGCCTCGACGACCAGACCGGCGCCGTCATCAACGACCTGCAGACCCGCAGGGGTATCGTGGAAGGCATCAAGACCGAAGGCCATTTCCAGAAAGTATCGGCCTATGTGCCCCTGGCCGAAATGCACGGATATTCATCCGCATTACGTTCCTTCACCAAGGGAAGGGCCAAGTTCTCGATGAAGTTCCATGAATACGTACCGGTGCCTTTCGAATTGCAGAAGACCCTGATCGAAAATTATAAGAAACAGAATAAGGAAGAGGAATAGAAGGATCCTGCTAAAAGATAGAAGCCCGGCATTGGTTGCCGGGCTTTTTTTCGACCAGCAATGATGACAAGGACCGGAATGAACTATCATTCCATCCGGTGTTTCAGCCAGTAGGCGCTGATATCCGCGTAGCAATAATTGTTTGATGTGATGACCTTGCCCGTATGAAAGAATTTACGGTTGAGCCGGTCCCGGATCTGGTCTCCGCTCAGGTGATACCCGGCATTATAACAGGTGGCCAGGAACCTGAGCCGGTATTCATCCGGTTGACCGGCCAATGAGGCGGTGAATCTTAACTGGCAGATCCGGTAAAACGCGGCCAGGTACCTCATCTGCCCATCCACACCGGTCAGGCGTTCTACCCTGTCACGGCGGTTCGCCTCATTGTCTTCAGTTGGGCTAAGGCGATCGAAGCCCAGCAGGGTCAATTCAGCGACACCCAGGTATTTCAGGGCGTCTTTTTCCACGCGCTCCGCGAAAGAAGGCTTCATCTGGAAATAACCCACGGAAAAATCGGCGTAGTCTTTTCCCCGGCTGACGTATAGGAATTTGAGCGACTGGATCTCAATGACATCATAGACGGCATTATAGCGTACCAGTTCCGGGAATACGATCGATTCCAGTTCCGCCGTTGGGATATTCAGCGGAACGGCCAATTGCTCAAATGCGGCGGCATGTCCTTTGACCCAGTGCTTCGCCCAGGCATAATCGGAACCGAATATCAAGGGGTAATCGGGGTTGCAGGGCCTGTTGAATGACAATAAGAGGAAAGACAAAAGAATAATAAAGGTTCGCATAAAAAGACCTTTATCGTTAAAAACTCATTTTACCGCGATAAACCTCATTGCCGCAGAGCCGGAACCAGCTGATGACAGACCTTCCATTGATCGTATTCACAGCCGGGCGTATGGCGCCCAGTTCCTTTTTAGAGCCATTGGGGTAATTGAGACTGCCGTCGCTGCTGTAATAGCAGATCTTGTCCGGACTGTCGCCCATCAGGATATTGCCCGCCCTTAAGGCATCCGGATCATTTCTGTTGAGCGGGAACTGCCCCTGCTTCTTCCCGTCCACCAGGATATCCCCCGTTTTGGGATTGACATAAACGATTGAACCTCCGGCAGTCACTTTAAAATCATCGACACTTGAATTCGCAGCGACCTTCAATTCGGTGAGGCCGCCATCGGCTTTTAAAAAGCGATAGGTATACTGGATGTTCTCGTAATCCTTCATATCCTGTTCCATTTCGGCGGCTGTCTTCTGTTTCATTTCCGTATACAGCGCCTTATTTCCGGCGGCATAAGCGATCAGTTTGCCGCTACCGTTAAAGCCCTTTTGCTGCAGGGCCGTTTTCTTATCATTGACCTGGAAGACCAGGCCGGCTTTCAGGTCATAACCCAGGATGAAAACATTTTTTTCGTCCGGGGAGACCAGCAGTTGTGGCGGGGTACTGAATTTTCCATATTCTTTCCGGTTCACCACCACCCGGTAACCCGAAACATAGGCACCGGAAACCCCTTGTTGTCCCGGGATCTCATAGGTCTTATTGGCCAGGTTCTGGTTATACTCATTGGCCATGCCGGGCATGTTCTTCATCATTTCGTCGAATTGCTTCTTCTCTTCCGGGCTCAGCTTCTTATACTCATCCGTCTGTTTGGCCAGTTCCATCCCCTGTTGTGCCCTTTGCACGTCAATACTCTTGGTGGTGACTTTTTGAGCCTGGGTTGCCGGTACGGATACCCGGGTAGAATCGGCGATGATATACCGGTTTTGATTCGCTGAGGCAACAGCGGCTGAATGACAGGGAAGGTATTCGTTCTTCATTTCCCGGTAGCGGCCGGTCTCTTTGCCATTGACAATGACCACATATTCCGTGACATTGCCGTTTCTTTCCGAGAGTACGATACTGTATCCCTGGCCATCGGAACCCAGGCCCAGGCAGCTCTCATCATACAGGATGCTGATCCTCCCGGAGGAAGCATATACTTTGTCGTAGATCCCGGTGATGGTATCAGACTTGCACCACAAGTCCTTTTGACTGACGGGCGCATTCGATTCATTGGTTTTCTTATCTCCGCCGCTGACCTTGTTCTTTATCTTATTGAGGATCTGAGCGGGTGCCAGGAAGGAGGTGGCAATAAACGTGAGGAGCAGGATCATTGATTTCATAACAGGCGGTTTTATCGTTACGGAAAGAGCGGTCAGGGATTCGTTCAAAGTCATGGTTAAGTTACGCCATTCCGGCCGTTCTTAAAAGCGTTATTTTCCGTATATGCAGGCGCCTGAACCGGTTGCAAAAGCTTGTCCGCAGCCGGTTTTGAAATGGTTCACGGGTATGCCGGCAAAAAACGTTACCTTTAACGGGATCTGCCGAAAATAGTTACCCCCTTTTCTCCAGACCGTTTCAGGAACCCGGGCAGTAAACCGGGCTCATTAACTCATCAAACAACAAAGCACTATGGCGGAAACATGGAACAAAAAGGAAAGAGAAAAGAAAAAGAAACAACAGAAAAAAGAGAAAGCAGAAAAGAAACAGGAACGCAAGGATAATGAAAAGCCCAAGAGCATGGACGACATGCTGGCTTATGTGGATGAGAACGGGAACCTCTCCGCCACCCCGCCCGATCCCCGCAAAATGAAAAAGATCAGGGCCGAAGACATCGAGATCGGCGTACCCAAGCAAGAGGCCGTCGATCCGGCCGACCTCATCCGCACCGGCACGGTCACCTTCTTCAACGAATCAAAAGGCTATGGTTTCATCAAGGACCTGGTAACCCAGGAAAGTGTATTCGTGCACGTGAACGGATTACGTGAAGCCGTCAGGGAGAACAGTAAAGTGATCTTTGAAGTGGAAATGGGTCCTAAGGGTGCCAACGCCGTCAATGTGAAATTGGCGCCCTGATGTGAGGTGATGATGAATACAGACCAACTCTCAGACGCTCCTGAAAACAATTTAATCCATTAATGACAATATTGGCCTCCGATCAGCAATGACCGGAGGCTTTTTTTACTGATCCGCTGCCGGCAAACCATCAGTTAGCCTAATGTTTTTAAAAAATGGCAGCTTTTCACTCCGCATTTCACCCGTTAGGGTGATTCACTGCTGCAACATGATCCCTATTTTTAACGGGGTAACATCATCCGTTAAACCTTGAACCTGAAACAAGGTCTTATCACCCATAAAACCGACAACATGAAATTTAAACCCCTTATCACTGCTTTTGCCGGATTGCTGCTGACCGCATTCTCCGTAAAAGCCCAAACCGATTCCACCGGGATGCCCGGCGATAACTTCAGCCTTCAAGGCGCCCTGGAAATGTTCAGACAGTCTTCCTCACCGGAGGATTTTGAGAAAATGATCAATTCGCAGGACAAGAATGTCAACAACCTCGACCTCAATGGCGACGGGGAGACCGATTACATCAAAGTGATCGACAAATCCGAAGGGAATGTGCATGCTTTCGTATTACAGGTTGCCGTTTCCGAAACGGAGAGCCAGGACATCGCCGTCATTGAACTGGAGAAGACCGGTGACACCACCGCCATCCTGCAGATCATCGGGGATGAGGATATCTATGGCGAGCAGGTGATCGTGGAAGCGTCCGACGAAGGAGATGAGATCTCCGACGACAACGGGAACGACCCGGTTCCGGGTAACGGTCCGGCCGGTTTCTTTGAGAACTACCGTATCGTCATCAATGTATTTTACTGGCCTTCGGTTCGGTTCGTTTACCGTCCGGCCTATGTGCCCTGGGTATCCCCCTGGAGGTGGCGTCATTACCCCGGTTGGTGGAGGCCCTGGCGTCCCCTGGCCTGGCACGTATTCCATCCGCGCCGGTTGCATTATCATCGTCATTGCGCCGTGGTACGTACCCATCGCGTAGTGGTGGCACACCGGGTCTATGCTCCTCACCGGGTGGCTTCTGTGACCGTCAGGACAAGGACCACCGTGGTACGCAACAACTACCGTGTTACCCGCGTCAACCGGCGCACGATCAATGTGAACCGGGGCAATAACATGAATAACCAGCGCCGCGGGAACAATGGAAACGGAAATGGCGACGGGAACAATGGACGCGGAAAGGGTAAGGGTAAAAGAGGATAAATCAGATGACTGAAATAAACAGGGCTGCCGGAAAAATTCCGGCAGCCTTTTTTATTGATAACTTTCGATAATCATCTCCTCCTGCCTGTCCCGCAGCACTGCGGAAGCCTGCCGTATGGTAAGGGATGTAATGTCTCCGGTTCAGCAGGTCTTCGACAAGCTCAGACTGACAAGACTTCGACAAGCTCAGACTGACAAGACTTCGACAAACTCAGACTGACATTACTTCGACAAGCTCAGACTAAAAAAATCTCCCTGTCATCCTGCCTGCCCCGTAGCATTGCGGGGAGCATAGCGAAGGAGTCGAAAGGCACTACCCAGCTTTTTATTCCAGCAGGATCCCTATAAAATCGTTTTCTTTGCAGCCTATGGAGATGCAGATCTGTTCCATCAATTCGGGAAGCAATGGCAATTGTTATTATGTGGGAAACGACCGGGATGCCGTGCTGATCGACGCAGGTATCTCCTGCCGGGAGACGGAGAAGCGGATGAAGAAAAAAGGGCTCGACATGAGCCGGGTGAAAGCCATCTTCATCTCTCATGAACACGGCGACCATATCAAAGGATTGACCACCCTGGCCAACCGCTATTACCTGCCCGTCTATATCACGCCGAAGACCGCAAACAACGGCGCCCGGCTGATCCGGCACCTCTCCCATTCCTTCACCCAGGATGAACCGGTCAGGATCGGCAGCCTCAGCGTCACCCCTTTCGTCAAGCAACACGATGCCATTGATCCGCACAGTTTCATCATCAGTTCCGGAGACATTACGATCGGCGTATTCACTGATATCGGTACGGTCTGTGATAAACTGGTCCATTATTTCAAGCAATGCCATGCGGCTTTCCTGGAAACCAATTATGATGAGGAGATGCTGGAGAACGGTCCCTATCCCGTTCACCTGAAGAACCGCATCCGGGGCGACCAGGGGCATTTGTCCAATAAGCAGGCGCTGGATCTTTTTATTCAGCACCGTCCGCCGTTCATGAGCCACCTGATCTTATCCCATTTATCCAAAGAGAATAATGAACCTCAGCGGGCGGCCGACTTATTTGTACCGCACGCCAGGGACGTGGATATCATTGTTGCTTCAAGATATGAAGCCACAGAAACCATTTCAATAAAAGCCGGGAATCATACAGGAAACGAGCAGCCTGCATTAAAAAGTAAAGCACTGCAACTGGGCCTGTTCAATTAATTTAAGTACCCCCTTATTTGATCACATGCGGCGCACCACCCTCCATCCAGGTGGCGAATATCTCCGAGATCTTCCAGGTGTTTCCGGCGTATTTTCCGGGGCGGACCATGACATAATTCAGGAACAGTTCCAGGTCTGAACGATTTGTGGTCAGCATGGCCGCCAACACCTTTTTCCCTTTATACAAGCCCTCGGTGATATCCTTGTCGACACCCGGATTGTGGTCTATCATGGCTTTACCGGTATACCGGATGTCGGCCACCATTTTATCCAGCAGATTCTGTTCCTGCTCCCTGGTGAGATCAAAAAGATCCGTAAAAGACAGGAATGGTTTTTCATCGATATCCGTCAGCCCGATATCATGCCGCAGGACATTCAGCAAGAGTCCGTCGTACACGAGTGGTATCCTCACCCTGGTGTAGAGCAGGTCGCCTTCGGTTGCACGCTGGCCTGGATAGAACTTGAACGTGAAATAATGATACTCGCCTTTGATGAGTGCGCATTTTCCCGTACCGATCAGGGCCGTATCAAAAGCCTGTTTCGAGACATAATGATGACGCAGGATCGCCACTTGTTTCATGTTGATACTGAATGGCCAGGTGTCAGGCTTCACCACCTGGAGGATACTCATGGAATCGTTGATGGCCTGTGCGTACCCGGTGATCTTAAACACCATGATCTTATCGGCAGAGTCCTTTTGGGCCCGGAGTCCTGAAAAACAAGTCAGGGCGATACATAATACGAATAGAGGGCGCATGATAATTTTTTATAAAAATATCATTTCGCCCGAATTCGCGTACCCGTACCGGTGGGTATTTTTTACAAGGTTCAGCCCTTTTTCCGCGGGAATTCAATTGCCGCCTGCGCCGCTGCAAGCAAGGCGATGGGTACGCGGAATGGTGAACAGCTTACATAGTTCATGCCGGAGCGGTGGAAGAACTTGACGCTTTCGGGATCGCCGCCATGTTCTCCGCAGATACCTACTTCGAGATGAGGTTTGGTTTTTCTGCCGCGGTCGATGCCCATGCGGACCAGTTCACCTACACCGGCCTGGTCGATGGTCTGGAACGGATCATCGTGCAGGAGTTTAAGGTCGAGGTATTTGGGCAGGAATCCGCCGATATCATCGCGGCTGAATCCAAAGCTCATCTGGGTGAGGTCGTTGGTACCGAAGCTGAAGAAATCGGCCACGGTGGCCATATGGTCGGCCTTGATGGCCGCACGCGGGATCTCGATCATGGTGCCGTATAGATGCGGGATCTTCTTCATCTTCATCTTTTCGCAGACCTCGGCATAGACCTTGTCGACGATGGCTTTCTGGTGGCTCAACTCATTGACGGAACAGGTGACGGGAACCATGATCTCAGGGAAGGCCTTTTTACCCGATTTCAGGATCTCGGCCGTAGCTTCAAAGATGGCCCTGGCCTGCATTTCCGTGATCTCCGGATAACTGACACCCAGCCGTACGCCGCGGTGGCCCAGCATGGGGTTGTTCTCGTGCAGGGCCAGCACCCGCCTGCGAAGCATGCTCATGCTGATGCCCAGTTCTTTACTCAGCTCGTGCAGTTTGGCTGAATCGTGAGGTACGAATTCATGCAACGGGGGATCCAGCAAACGTATGGTCACCGGATGCCCTTTCATGACCAGCATGGTATCCTTGATATCCTTCTTCACAAACAGGTAGAGTTCATTCAGGGCTTCTTGCCTTTCCTTGTGGGTCTTGCTCACGATCATCTTGCGCAGCAGGAATAGGGCCTGTTCGCTGCCTTCCCCATAGAACATGTGTTCGGTCCGGAAGAGGCCGATGCCCTCAGCCCCGAATTGAATGGCATGACGGGCATCCTCGGGTGTTTCGGCATTGGTCCGTACATGCAATACGCGGGTCTTGTTCACCAGTTTCATCAGGTTATTATAAGACTTGTTCTTGTGGATGTCGATATCCACCAGACCGAGGCTGCCTTCATAGACCAGACCCTTGGTGCCATCCAGGCTCAGCCAGTCGCCTTCCTTGATGAAATGACCATTATTGGCCTTGAAGGAACGGGTTTCGCTGTGGATCTCGATATCACCGCATCCCACGATACAGCATTTGCCCCAACCCCTGGCCACCAGCGCGGCGTGAGAGGTCATGCCCCCCTTGGTGGTGAGTATGGCCTGTGATTTATGCATACCGTCCACATCCTCCGGCGAGGTCTCTTCCCTCACCAGGATCACTTTTTCGCCTTTGGCGGCCCAGGCCACGGCGTCATCTGAATTGAATACCACCCTGCCCCTGGCGCCACCGGGTCCGGCAGGAAGTCCCTTCGCAATGGGTTTGTTTGCCCGCTGGGCCTCGGGGTCCAGCATCGGCAGCAGCAATTCCACCAGTTGGTTGGGCGCCACCCGCATGATCGCGGTATTCAGGTCGATCAGTTTTTCATCGTACATGTCGCTGGCCATTTTCACGGCGGCGATACCGTTGCGTTTTCCCACACGGCATTGCAGCATATAGAGTTTTCCCTTTTCAATGGTGAACTCGATGTCCTGCATATCCCTGTAATGCTTTTCCAGTTTTTTTTGATACCCGTTCAATTCCCTGTACAAAGCGGGCATTGTTTTTTCGAGGGTGGGCAGGTGTTTGCTCTGCGCATTCTTCGAATATTCGTTCACGGGAGCCGGGGTGCGAATGCCTGCCACCACATCTTCTCCCTGGGCGTTCAGCAGGTATTCGCCGTAAAACCGGTTCTCACCGGTTCCGGGGTTACGGGTGAAGGCCACGCCGGTGGCGCTGGTATCGCCCATATTGCCGAAGACCATGGCCTGTACGTTGACCGCCGTGCCCCATTCGTCGGGGATCTTCTCGATCCGCCGGTATTCGATGGCCCGTTTGCCGTTCCAGCTGCTGAAGACCGCGCCGATGCTGCCCCAGAGCTGGTCGTATGGATCGTCCGGGAAGGGTTTGCCCAGCACTTTCAATACGGTCGCTTTGAAATCCTTGACCAATCCTTTAAGATCCTTGACCGTCAGGTCGGTATCCGATTGGTAATTGTTCCGGTGTTTGAGTTTCTCCAGTTTTTCATCCAGTACTTTCCGGATGCCTTTACCGTTCTTCACTTCGATATTACCGGCTTTTTCCATGACCACGTCGGCATACATCATGATCAGGCGGCGGTAGGCATCATAGGCGAAACGTTCATCGCCCGATTGCCTGATGACGCCCTGGATGGTCTTTTCATTGAGGCCGATATCCAGTACCGTCTCCATCATGCCCGGCATGGACCGGCGGGCTCCGGAGCGTACGGAGACCAGCAAGGGATTGACGGGATCGCCGAATTTCTTCCCCATTTCCTTTTCCACAGCAGCCAGGGCTCTTTTAACCTGGGCATCCAGTTCAGCCGGGTATTTCTTCTTGTTCTTATAGTAATGGTTACAGAGTTCCGTGGTGAGGGTGAATCCGGGGGGAACCGGCAGCTGGAGTTTGGGATGACCGGCCATCTCGGCCAGGTTGGCGCCTTTGCCGCCCAATAAATTCTTCATCGATTCATTACCGTCTGCTTTTCCGCCGCCGAAATAATAGACATATTTGACGGACTTTGTTGACTTTGCCATAAGATTAATTTTTAGTGAAAATCATGGCACATATTACGACCAACCGGAAATAGATTTACTTACATAAGTCATTCTGTTAATTGATATTCATCAGTTTTATGATTGCCAGACTGCAAGACATCAAACTGCCTGATCATGCCGCTTAACACCCCCTTACCGAGGAAAATAAATGGGCTGTTTCTTTCAGGTATATGTCAGAAAGAAATTCTATGCAAAAGAGCATTTTAAAAAGGCGCCCTCCGGGCGCCTTTTCGTTTATCAATCATTATCCTTCCGATTCCCCTCTCCTTTTCCCGTTTCGCCGTCCTTCCCATTTTCCTGAATGGAATTCACAGCTCCGGAACTGAGTTCGGTATGCCTGATCTGTCCGCCGTAATAGCCGGTACGGGCCATTGCCGCGAAGCAAGCCAGGGAGATCACCAGGGTAAGGATATACCCGATACCAGCGGCCTTATGTTTCAATCTATCCAGTAAAAGGGTCGCCAGGGAAGCGATACCCGTGATCCCCATCAACCAAATGGCCAGGTTGGCAGCGGATTCGTGCAGGGAGATCATGGATTCGGAAACACCGGCCAGGTCTTCAACGGTTTCTTCCGTCGGTTCGCCGGTGAGATAAACGGGAATGGCGATCACGGCCATGAAAGTGAGTATAAGCGCAGCAGAGAATTTGACGGATTCCTGCTTTCTGATGATACCCCATATTAAGAGACAGCTGCCAATCAGGGTTCCGATGATGGGAAAATGATTGAGCAGCAGATGAAGATGTGTACTGTTCATTGCTGATGATTTTAAAATGAAGGGAAAAATTATGGCGTAAGAATCAGCCATTACGGGGCGGCTGCCAGATGCCTTGAGCAAAATTGTCGGGCAACTGTTCGCCGGCGGGTATGGAATAGGAATTCCCGGGGTTGTCCGCAGCCGGCTTCTTAAATATTATCGCGGATGGTGGAGTGATGGAGATGAAGAGAAGGGAAACCAACATCTCATCAGAATTGAAAGGCAATCGGTTATCTTCTCCGGCATCCTGATCCGAACCGGTCTCCCAGGCATAGTGCATGACCAGGAAACGGACCAGGTTGATCTTTTCATTTTCAGTCTGGTGATGACGATAATGTTCGGCCAATACCGGTAGTTTCAGCCATTCCCGGGTAGCGGTGGCGGAAAAAGTATACACCAGTAAAAATCCAAGCGCTAAAGCGGGTTTGATCCTATTCACTCAGTGAAATAAGGAAAAAAAAACAAACCCGGAACTGACCATGGTCAGTTTTACCATTTTTGAATAAACTTTAACGAAGGGCTTTAACCGGCCAAATAATACCGCTATTCAAAAACCAGATACAATCCGGCGAATACGATGAGGATCGCCAGTGACGTGAAACCGTACATGAACAAACCGTACATTTCGGGAACCGGGTTCATGATCGAGAGAATACAACTGATGAACCCGAGGAAGGCGCCGGCGCCCATGCAGACAAATCCCATGAACTGCCTTTTTTCATGACGCAATTTTCTGAATGCCTTTAAATGGATGGAAATGGATTCATGGTCGAGCCCCCTGGCGGTGAGCAGTTCCCGGACCTTCTCCGGTTCCAGTTTTTCCTCGATCCATTGACGGATCAGGGATTGGTCGATCGATTCGGCAAAAGACATGTTGAGCCTGTTTTTCGTTTAGCCTGCCATTGACCTCAGTAAGATAAAAAAAAGAAATCAAAAAAGAAATAGTTTCTGTTCTTTAAGCGGTCATCCCACCGATCTCCGGAATGCCTCCACGATCATTCCGGGTTCCCGGTCCAGGATCGATTCATTGAAGGTGATGAAACCATGATTGTTCTTATCGGGCATGGGCATCCGGATGAGGAAGTCCTTCCGCAAAGTGGCCTGCAGTTTTTTCCCATCTACTTCCTTGCCCAGTTGGAGGCTATGGATATTGGTCCCGCCCTCTATGGCAGCGATACTGATCCCCGGAATCTTATTGAGTTCAGCCATTAATTCCCCCGACCGCTTCACCACCGCTTTCATCCTGTCCTCCAACCCTTCCAGCCTGTGCAGGGCCATGGCCGCATTGGCCCAGTTGCCAAACATATTGCCGCCGTGTATCTTGATGAGATGGGGCATTTTATCCATGACCGCCGCATCGCCGCAAAGAACGGCACCTCCTGACGCCCCGAGGTATTTGTATAAGGAGATATAGATGGTATCGAAATAAGCCGCGTATTCCCTGACCGAAACGCCGGACCAGGCGCTGGACATATAGATCCTGGCTCCATCCAGGTGCAGTTTGATCTTATTGCTCCGGCAATATTCACTGATCTTCCTGATCTCCTCCAGGGGTACCATCCTGCCATCTGCCCTGCGTACGGGATTCTCGATACTGACTGCCCCGATGCCTGACTTGAACACTTCCAATTCTCCCAGGGACTCAACAGCCTGTTTGAATTCATCGGCCGAGAAAAAAGCCTTCCCCATGGCCAGGGGCATCAGCCGTTTATTGAAAAGGGATTGGGCCGCATCCGCTTCATCCCGGTAGACATGGCTCAGGTCCTGCACATATACTTTGGTATTCTCCCCGCTCAATACGGAAATGGCCAGTTGGTTGGCCATGGTACCGCTGGGCATGACCATGGCTTTCTCCTTCCCGGTGATCTCTGCGAATCTCTTTTCCAGCAGGGCCACAGCGCCTCCATTACCGTACCGGTCGGGTTCGATGGGTGTGGTCCGGTTGATCTGCTGCAACAGTTCGATATATGCGGCGGGATCGTACATTTTACCGTCACCGAACAGATCGACCCGCGCAAGATCGCCCGGCGGATCATGCTTCAGGCCAGATCCGGCAAACAGATCACTCACCGGAAGTGTAGTGGGTAAGATCGAAAGGCCAGCGTATTTCAGGAAGTTCCTTCGGCTGTTGGATGACATGGGATGATGTTTTTATAAAAGGAATTTACGCTTTTTGCCTGGCCTTTTATTAAAAAAAATTGCCGGAGTTTGACAAGGGCATTAGAGATCTATATAGAGTCGAAGACTCAAGACCAATATATCCCTGTCTGCCGTCAGGCAGGCTTCCCTCATTACTTCGGGACAGGCGTCAGAGACGAGGACGAGATGAAGATCCTTGAAGAGTCGAAGACTCAAGACCAATGCATCCTTGTCAGAGACAAGGACGAAGGACGAGGGCTAACCTGAATGATCGGTATAGATGTACCATTTCCCTTTGATCTTTTTCATCAGGCTGGAATACCGGCCTTCGATCTTCTTTCCATCGGGATAGATGACGTGAAAATACCCGGTCACAAAATAGAATCTGGAGGATATCCTTTCCATTTGTTCACCATCCAGGATCAGTTTGCCCATCTTCTCCTTGGGCCAGTATTTTTTATAGAAGGCCAGGATATTATCTCGCCCATAAGCGGCGCCTTTGGAGAGTATCATGCGAACGGAATCCTCCGGGGCATAGAGACTCACGTAGGCATCGATGTCTCCCCGGCTCCAGTATTCCTCTTCCAGCCGCATTACGGCCAGGATCTTCTGCTCATCCTTTGATTGTGAAAAACCGGCGCTGACGGAAGCCCCGAAAATGACCAAGGTCAATAGGACACATTTGATGAATCTGCGTTTCATGGCTATACTTTTTTATTATGATGATTCAACCGGATAGAACGGACGGATCCCCCCTTGGGATCTTTTTCCATCAACAGGACTCGCTCATCACAAAGGCTTGCCCGACTCCAGGGTCTTGATCGCCTGCTCTACGGCCCGTTTGTTCTCTTCGTTCGGAGCCTGCGGAAGGGCCATACGGGCGTGTTCCAGGGCCTTTTTCAAATCGCCCTTCGCCGAAAAAATGCGCATCATGCCCATATTGGTGGGCCAGGCCCCTTTGTATTTCTTGTAATTATTCTCAAAAACAACCATCGCTTCGTCAAGGCGCTTTTGGCTCAAGAGCTGGCGACCATAATTATGCATCTCAGCGGCTGTGGCATTTTCCAAAGCCAGCTTCATCACCTGCTCGGATTCCGCTTTGCGGTTCAGTCTGGCCAGCAGGTCTGCTTTGGTAGAAAGGGCCCTGAAGGTCTTCAGGTTGCCCATATTGGGATCTGTGGCGGTATTCATCCAGCCCAGGGCTTCTTCGTAATTGATATTATTCTGTAAACACCAGTTGGCTGCCGTTTCCATGCTGGGCGGATCAAATCCCATTTCCCCGCTCATCTGTGCCCGTATGGATGCCAGTGTCGTCTTCACCAGGTCCACTTCCACCTTGAAGGGTATCCTCCATTTCTCCCATTCCAGCGCCATTTCAACAGAACGGTCATTTTGTTCTGCAAAAGTATAGTTCAGTCTTTCCACACTTTCTCTGCGGTCTTTTTGCTGGTATGCAGTCACCCTCATCACATCCCATTCGCTGCGGTAGAAATAACTGCCCCATCCTGAAGTATTGCTGCTGAAGATCAGTGTACAGGAATCTGGATAGACCGCGATGAAGAAGCCGTACTTTCCGGCCGCCAGCGGTTTACCCTTAATGGTCACGTCGGTGGAAAAAGAAATGGTCGTGCATTCATTCGCGCCGGCCCTCCAGGGAGACAGACCGTTGGAGCCAAAACCCAGGACCGTGAAGCCATAATGGACAACCGGAGTTCCCCAGATCTTGCCTTCGCGTCCCTTGACACCGGGAGCATTCCAGTTCACTTCGATATCGGTCACTCCCACCCTTCTTCCCGCCATGCATTTATGGTTGACACCGCCTTCGGGTAATTGCAATAACTGGGCATCGGCAGGCTGGCAGACGAATAGCGCGCATAAAATAAAAAATGAAAAGACGGGCTTGAAGAGACGAATGGCTGACATGATAAAGCGTTTTAGAATGGTTAATCAAAATTAGATTTAAATCAGACTTTCCAGCGAATACCATCAGCTTTTAAGGCCATTCATCATTATGTTGGAGGATGAAGGTTGAAGGTTGGAGGTTGGAGGTTGGAGGTTTGCCACCGCGTGGTGTACTGAGCTATGTCGAAGTATCACCAGCGGCCTTAGGATAAATGTTGGAGGTTGGAAGTTAGAGGTTAGAGGTCCCGAAATGCTTCGGGATTTCGCTACGCTCAATTGGAAGTTGGATGAGTCAAAAACTCCGGACCAGCACATCCCTGTCTGCCGTCAGGCAGGCTTCCCTCAATGCTGAGGGACAGGCGTCAGAGACGAGGACGAGAGGACGGCTGATCAATAGGGTGTTTCGCCCATCATGTTCCCCGCGGGATCGTAATTACAAACGATGATGATGGAGCCGTTGGCGCATTTGGCGGAAGCACAACCGACCTTGGTGGTGCTCTTCCAGATGATCTGGGTATAATGCCCGCACTTCGCCCAGTTCCCGTTGCATTGCTTTGTGGTATAATTGAAGTCTTTTCGTTCAGCGGCCCAACCTTCAATGGCATCGGTGAAATTATGGCTGGCACCACTGCCCATGGACAGGTTTTCGCCATATTCGGATGAACTGTGAAAAAAGCGGCATCCCTGTTCAATGGCCAGGTGATTCGCCCAGCGTTGGGCAACTGCCGCCAGTTCATTCGACCAGGTGAGTCCGGGTATGCCCAGCGCACTGCGGTACTTATTATGATCGGCCAGTATCCTGGCCACATCAACACCGTTCCCGGGTGTTCGGTTATTGGCCGGATTGGTAACGGGTGCAGGATTGACAGGGCTTACAGGTGTAACGGGCTTCGCTCCCGCATTGGACCGGAAAGACCGCAGCATAAAGAGGGCGTTGGACTCGCTGACCTTATTGTTGGCCTGGAATCTCATTTCCACCAATAAGGCGGCGCCTGAAATATTATTCCGCACCATTCCGGTGAGTATAAATGTATTGGCCTGTTCGGTACTTCTTTCCACTACACTGCCAATGGAAGTGCCATTGATGGTCTGCACATTGTATTTCCGGATGAAACGGGTATACTCATCCAGGAATTCCTGCACTGATCCATAATCCGACTCTTCTTCGATCGACAATTCAATGAAAGGACTTTTGGAAGTAAAGGGCAAGTCCAAAGGGTTGCTGTTGGAAACCTGGTTGGCCAGCAGGGTAAAAGAAAAATCTTTCAGGTTCACCGTCTTGTTTTGAGCGGGCAGGCTTAGGCTGCTTAAGCTTAACAGGATCAGTAAAAAGAGTGCGCTCCGAAGGCTTATGGATCTGGTCATAAAGAATTTAAATTTCATGATTAAATATAAAGTTTTTTCCTACAATCATTCATTCACCTGGTTAAGGCCAGCATCGTTCCGAATAGTTTTCCCGCACAGTCTTACCCCCGTTTATTTCATTTACCTTCGCGGCGAAACTTAAACTGAAAAGAATGAAACTGGAAGATACCCTGCTCCAACGCAGTCAACAACATTGTGAACTATGCGGCTCTGCCTCTCCCCTGAAATTGTATGAAGTTGGCCCTCAAGATCGGACCACGGAAGATAATTGCCTCATGGTCTGCGACAAATGCCGGGCCCAGATCGATAAGAAGGAAGAACTCGATAGCAGCCACTGGGCCTGCCTGACCACCAGCATGTGGAGCGAGGTACCGGGCATCCAGGTGGTTTCCTGGCGCATGCTGAACAGGCTGCGCAATGAAAGCTGGGCCTCAGACAACCTGGACATGATGTATCTCGATGAAGAACGTCTCGCCTGGGCCAAAGCCACCGGCGATCATGAGAATGACGCCAGCGTAGACCTGCACAAGGATTGCAATGGCCAGCTATTAAAGACCGGCGATACCGTGGTCCTGATCAAATCACTGGATGTGAAGGGGTCGACACTCAATGCCAAACTGGGCACGGTGGTCAAGAACATCCGGATCGTGGAAGACAATACCGAACAGATCGAAGGCAGGATCGAGGGACAGGTGATCGTGATCCTGACCAAGTACGTGCGGAAACAGAATCAGGCGGAAAAATAAATTCATTGATCTTCACTGATCAACTCTTAAACGGTGAAGCTTTATTTGGTCACAATAATATCAAAGGCCCGGCTCTTATCGCCGCTGTCCCAGCGGTAACGGACAAAATAACGCATGGCCCGGTCGGTCTTCAATTTAAAAGGGATCATCAGCAGGCAATTGACGGCGTTCCCCTCCAGGGTGCCCCCAACTTTCTTCAACAGGATATCCTTTATCTTGACCTCATTGAATGCGCTGTCATAAACGGTAAAACTTTCCTTTCCCTGGAACATATCAAAGATCGAACTGCCGTCGATCCCGGTCAGGTCGATCTTGACATAGGCCATGTTCGGGTTGGTACTGATCATCGTATCCACCGAGACCGTTATTTTTTTCGCCTTCATATCGGAAAGCGATACCAGGGTACCCGCGGGAGCGTTTAGCTGCTGGGAAGAACCGCTGGTGTACACCTTTTCCCGGGGATAGGCGATGGTGACCGGGTATTCCAGCCTGAGCTGGTTCTTCCCCTTCAGATCATAGATGCGGAAACGGATGCTGCATTTGGAATTGGGCTGTACCAGGCCTTCCGCTACACTGAACTTGAGGATCAGCAATTTCAGGTCCTTTTGGCTGAAGCCGGTCGCCGCTTTTGCCATCAGTTGGTTCTCTTCTTTCCACAATACATCGCCTTTTGCTGAAACCACCTGCACCTCAGCGCCAACAAAGGCCATCTTTGTTTTATTGACCGTGAAGCCTGTGGGCAGCATCAGGTTCAGCTCCAGTTGCTGGTTCAGGGGTATGCGGTTGCCGAACAGGGGTTGGCCGTTCATACGGACCACGATCGATTTTGACCAGATCCCTTCATGTACAAACCGGATACCGGTCAGCGGCAGGATACCCTTGCTTTGGGCGGACAGGTGATTCATCCAAAGGCAACAACAAGCCATGAAAAACAAGAACGTTTTTTGCATATGACAGCTATCTTTAGTGGGATGAGATACAATATATCATTTATTCATTGAAAAAAGAAACGGCCATGCAATGGGTAGGGATTCAGTCTGCTGAACAGTAAACGAAGATTCCGCTGACAAAGCCCGGCTGACAAGTCCGTACTTGCTGAAAAATGGCTCCCGGTCTACCACCCATTGAGTTACCCCGTAATACCTGTAAATTTATCGTCCAAATCATTAGCCCTAACCATGAATAAACGATCTGCCTCCGTATTGAATTCCCTTGTCCGGGTCGCCAATCATTTCGATGAGGAATCGAACCGGTTGAAACCGGTCTTCTTGAAAACTTTGCAGGATAGCGCCTTGCCCACTGGTCAGCGGCTGCTCCAGTACCATGATTGTTTATTGTTCCTCTGTGCTTATCCCAATAATGCTGTAACCCGGAAACTCGCCGAATCGGCCTTAAAAAAACTGGCCTCGAAACTGAAAAAAAAGGATCTTCCCAAAAAGAGCATACCGGATAATGAAGGGCTTCCATTCACGGTCACCCTGACCCGCTTCTCGCCTGAATTCTTGCAATGGCTGCTCGGTCACCGGGACCTGGATGTGGAATACGATTCCTTTTTTGAGCCCACCCTTTCGCTGAATGACATACTGAATATTACTTTGCCCGCGGTCTTAAAAGCGGAAACCACGGCCGGTTTGAATAACCTGGAACTCCTTGAAGCCCTTGGGGTGAAACCCAACCGGTATGTCCCGTTCCTGCTGGGGCAACTGGAGGCATTGAATGACTGGCCGCTGCTCAAAGAGTTGTTCATGGAGCGGATGGACCTCTATGTGAAACTCATCCCCCGGAACGCGAATTTTTCCCGGGCCTTCAACCGACTGCCGGTACAAGAGGCTTATTACCACCATGACCTGGTCAAGAAATTCGATCACGGATCCTTGCTCGACACCGCCCTTCCGTCCTTTCAAATACCCGAAAGACCAGAACGGGTTCAAATGGTGAACGTGATCAGGAACGCGATGGCGCTCACGGTACGCGAGATCGACCCGGCTACTTTCTTACAGGAAGAGACCCTTCGTTATTACGACCTTGAACGCGGATTGCGGATCGCCGTGTACAGCATGTTCCCCGAAAGGCAATTGCCGCTGGAAACCTATTTCGGTTTTACTTTTTTCAAGAACGGGATCCCCGTTTCGTATGGCGGGGTATGGGCCTTCGGGCACCTGGCCCGGCTCGGGTTGAACATCTTTGAACCCTTCCGGGGAGGTGAATCGGGTTATCTCCTCTGCCAGTTGATGCGGGTATTCAAACAGGCATTCGGTGTCAACCATTTTGAGATCGAACCCTATCAATTCGGGCTCGACAACCCGGGCGGTATCACCAGCGGCGCATTCTGGTTCTATTACAAATTCGGTTTCAGACCGGTAGACCCTGAGTTGAAAGAACTGGCGGAAGAAGAATACCGGAAGATCAAGACCCGGAAAGATTACCGCAGTTCCGAAAAGACCCTGATCCGGTTCACCCAGGGCAATATCGCCCATACCCTGGGAAATACCGTTCCGCAGGATGTACTCGATATCACCGGAAAGATCTTAACCGGAATAAAGCATGAATGGCCCCATAATTTCCGTTCAGCCCGACTGAAAGCCAGCCAGGCATTTTGTGAAAAAGTGAAACTGGACCCGGAAGGACTGAACCCTATCCAGAAAAAGGTATTGGAGGAAATGTCGCTCTGGGCCATGGCGATGAAGATCAGGAAACCGGAACAGCTGGTCCTGATGAAAGAAATGGTGCTGACAAAAACGAAAGACGATTATAGCTACCAGCAATTGTTACTGGCCTTTTTTGAACAGTGACCCCTACCCTTTTGTCATGCGGAAAGAATTCCAGTCAACCCCGATGCGAAAAGTCTGGTAGATACGCCCGTCCTTCAGGTTGCCGCCATAATGGTTCGAGGCCGAATGAAATACACCGGAGGGATAAGCGACCATGCGGTTGACCCGGTAACCGGCCCGGTCTATTTCGATCCATTTGCTGCGATCCTTCGTTTCCCTTTCCAGTTGCGCCCGCAGGTCGCTCAACTTCATTTTAAGCCGACGGGCATCGGCCGGCATGGCGGGATTGATCAGCCCGGTCTTTTTGTGCATCCAGAGAGAAGTTCCGCAATCAATGGGAATACCCGGTGTCAGGTAGACCACAGCGGTGATGTCGTTATAGGGTTCGTCCGAATGCACACCCGGCACTTCCTTCTTTTTCCCTTTCGACAAGCCCTGGTAGAAGACCCCGTTCTCTTCAATGGGATCGGTATCCCAGCGGGTGATGCGGATGCCCAGTATTCTTTCCAGTTTTTCCTTCACCCCTTTTTCATGATAGACCACCGTACTCCGGTAGCCGGTCACATGTTCAGGCTCATAATAATTACATTGGAGGGCGGTTTGATAAACGTCTTCGGGATGGCTGTAAAAATCATCTTTGATGATCATGAAGCGGGGGTAAAGCAGTTTTTCCATACAGGTAAACTTTAAATGGAACGATCGGTTATTTCAGTTCATATCGGTTGAAGGTGAAGGATCCTGAACTGTCCCTGAAATTACGCAGAATTGCCGACAGATGTTTTATGATCTCCGTCATACCCCCGATCTCAGGAAAAATACCGTCCGGTGGGTATCCTTGCGCCCGGATCCGGCAAGTATATTTAGATCTCTAAATCCTTACAGATGAGAAAAATGTTTCTGGCCACTATCGGGATATGTTTCACCTTGACAGTGACCGCGCAAACAGATTACTGTACCCCACTCAGCAAGGCCGTCGCCGGCGCCAAACTGAATTTCGTGTTGTACAACGATTATAAGTTCAATACCCAGGGAGGAAAGGCTGCATTCCTGGCGGATTTCAGCTTTGTTCCCGGCATGCCCGGCTATATCTATAAGGACCAGGCCCGGACCGAGGTCTATTTCTACCAGAAACTCGATGACGATATCAGTAAATATCAAAGCTACTACAGCGCACTCGAACAATGCCTGGTGAAGGAATCGGATAAATGGACCAAGTTGGACGGTAAGGATGGCAATGCGGTCATCTTCTCCTGTTACGCCACGGGCGGCGAGGTCATCCTCATTTCCGGCAACGCGGGGATCACCCTGAAGATCCAGCGCGACAAGAAAAAATCCATTTCGGTCTTATCGGAAAGCTTCTGCCGTGACCTGGAAACGATAGCAAATGCGGGAAGCCAGGGATTCGGCCCTGTATTGGGACGATTCCGGGATTCGGGGATCCTGGGAAGATCCTATGAGTGCACCCTCAAATTGAACCAGCGCAGCGTCTACCCTACCATCTACCAGTCAAAGGATATCTTCGATAAGAACAGCATGAATTATTCCCTGACCGAGATGTTCAAATATTACGACATCCCCTATGACGAACTGGTGAAACGTTTTGAACAATGCCTGACCCCCGAAAAGGGATGGGTGAAATCCCCGCCGAAATACGGTGACGGGACGCAGTTCACTAAGGGGGATATCAAGGTCATGCTGACAACCGAACTCAAAAAGGTCAACCCGGATACCTTCGTCCGGATCGACAATTCGAACAAACTGAATCACTGAGCTGCTCAAAAAAATAAGCACATTTTAAAGGCTGTCCCGTAATGACGGAATGGATGGATCATTCATTCAGGAACTAACCATTGCAGTCCATCCTTGGCTCTACTGTGAATTATACAATACTCTCCCTGAATCCTGTAACAACCGCTGTCCTCTAATGACTCACCTTTAACCTCGTTGAACCAGTTATTAAACCCGGTTCAGGAAAAAAGCGTTCAACTCATTCCTCATTAAACAAAATCATTCAACATGAAAAAAAGTTTCAGCAGACTACTGTTATTGATGGTGGTCCTATTTACAGTTTCCACCGCCGCTTCAGCGCAGATCTATGTGAGGATCCGGCCACCCGTCCCGGTGATCGTTCGTCCGCCGCAACCCAGCCGGACCCATGTCTGGATCGATGAAGAATGGGCTCCCAACGGCAGGAGTTACCGTTATTCGGGAGGTCATTGGGCCACACCGCCACGCAGGGGGTATCACCGGCAGCAAGGGCATTGGAAGCAGACCCGCCGCGGCAATGTTTGGGTACAAGGCCGTTGGAGCAGGCATTGATATGGCCTCGGCAAACAATCATGAATACGGATCATTCAGAAGGTAATGATCTACGGTCTTTCCCCGTCAGGACACCCTTATTTTGGTTTAGAATAAGGGAACCTGTCGGGGAATGCCGTTTTTATAATAGGGATATAAGATTCAGGGCGGAGAGATTAAAAAAACAAATGATCAATATTCAATGTTCAACGCTCAATGATCAAGTATCGGCTGCCTTTTCCTTGAGTATTGTTCATTGAGCGTTGATCATTGAACATTAAATGAACTCGGTTTACGTGCCGAAGGCTCAATCAGCGTAATCAAGAAATCATATAAAATCTGCGTTCCTTTTCTCCATTAATTCGCCTGTTGACTCTGTTGACCCTGTTTATTCGGAGCACTCTTTTTTCTCCATTCCGCGATGATCGTTTTCTCCCTCGTCATCAACGCATCAGCTCCCGATAACATTTTGGCCCGCTTGGCTTCGGTTACCGCATCGGAGTTCCACCAGGTATGTATGTCCCGCACGCTGTCTGCCAGCGGAGTGAACGTAAGTCCGTTCGCCACCGCGAATTCAATATTCACCCGGGCTGAGCCGTAATTGTCTCCTACCGGCATGATCCAGGGTATGGCATCGAGTACATTTTGCGCTTCGAGGAATTTGTAATCGGGTATGCGGACAAATTCGACGGCTGAGTTGAATGCCGCGTGTGCGCCATATACAAAAGCATACATACCCGTTGCAGAAGCAGGTCCTGCTGCATTGTACGTACCTGCCTTTTTGCCTTCCGCCAGCCTGATCATCCATTCGGCCACATCCCTGACGTCAATATATTGAACCGGATCGTCTTCCTTTCCGGGCAGCATCACTTCACCACCACGGGCCAGCCTTTCGGGCCAATAGGTGAAGCGGTCGGTCTGGTCGCCGGGCCCCATCATATAGGTCGGCCGCACGATGATCGAACGGTTCTTTCCAAAAGCGCTGATCACGGATAATTCACTGTTGGCCTTCATCACACCGTAATCGTATTCGCCAAATTGTACGGGTGTGATGCCTTCGGGCACTTTCAGAACCGGCTTCGTATCTTCCTTGATGTTCTTTCCCAGGTAAGGATAATAAACCCCGGTGGATGAGGTGTACATATAGAGCTCCACATTGTCCTTCAGCAGTTCAGCCGCTTCCTTCACCCATTTCAGTTTGTTCCCCGAATTATCGATCACCAGGTCCCATTTCCTTCCCTTCAGGGCTTCCATATTATTATCCCGGTCGCCGATCAGTTGCTCCACATCCTTGAATACGTCTTTCTGGACGGACGGCTTTGTTTTTCCGCGGGTGAATGTGCTGATGCTATGTCCCCGCTTCAGGGCATAGGCGATCTGGTGCGGACCCAGGAAGGTCGTTCCGCCCAGGATCAGGATCTTCAGGGATTGCGTCGCTGGTTCAGCCCTGTCTTCGCGTAGTGGATTCGCCAAGGCATCAAAAGGCTTTCCCAGCAAGGGAAACAGGGCACCGAGGGTGATGCCGGACTGGATGAATTTACGCCGGCTGTTCTGCTGTTTTTGTTCATTCTTCATG
Organism: Chitinophagaceae bacterium; assembly: GCA_016721725.1. Taxonomy (GTDB): domain Bacteria; phylum Bacteroidota; class Bacteroidia; order Chitinophagales; family Chitinophagaceae; genus Ferruginibacter. Next base: position 342,285 of record JADKHN010000006.1, read on the forward strand.
ACCCGTTGGTTTAAGTTTGAAAATACAGATGGCTTATTGCCTGCTTAATAATTTCTTTTTTTGAGATTCGTATTCCTCTTTAGTGAGTGCGCCGGATTTGTAGAGGTCGAATAATTTTTTGATCTCATCGGCCACCAGGAGCTTCCGCAGGTCTTCGGGCGAAGCGGGCTTCTCGATGGGCACAACCTTCACAGTTTCCTTTACCGGTGTTTCCACCACCCTCACTTCAGTTCGCCTGACCTTGAAGTTTTCCGGTATGACCAGTTCGGGAGGCAGTCCGGCAAAGGCTTCCATGGCCCGTTCAAAATTCATGATGATATCGGTTTCCTCTTTCTTCCCGTCGGCATAAGTCACGGTTCCCTGGATATTGATCGTGTTCTCATCCGTGCCGGATCGTTTATAACTCTTCAGTTTTCGCACCAGCAATGTGGCGTTCTTGAGGGAATAGGTATTGGTCTTGAGCAGACTGGGATGGAACTTGATGAATTTGAAATAGCCGGCGTCTGAAGTGCCCGTTCCCAGTTGCAGTACCGATCCTTTGTAGATATTATAGCCGCTGGTGGTATAGAGGGTATCTTGTTCGAATCGGGGCAGGGAGTTTTGCGCCAGGCTGATCAGCGGACAAAGGAGGAAGATGATGAGGATGCGTTTCATTGCGATACATGTTGTTGATAATAAAGCTAGGTATTAATTCGATAAACGTATAAGCCTGTAAAGTATGTCAGTCTGCCTGTCCCGCAGCATTGCGGGAAGCTTGTCGAAGACATGCCGAACCGGAGTCATTTCGTCCCTTCCCTTCGACGAGCTCAGGGTGACAGGGAGCTTTTTGTCAGTCTGAGCTTGTCGAAGACATGCCGAACCTTAGACATTTCGTCCCTTCCCTTCGACGAGCTCAGGGTGACGGGGGCTTTTTGTCAGTCTGAGCTTGTCGAAGACATGCCGAACCTTAGTCATTTCATCCCTTCCCTTCGACGAGCTCAGGGTGACAGGGAGCTTTTTGTCAGTCTGAGCTTGTCGAAGACTTGTCATTCAATTGCCCTGGTTCGTGGCACATCAAACAGAATGGCTTTTGCCGCTGGTCATAAGACCACGCGGCGGCAAAAGTATGTCAGTCTGCCTGTCCCGCAGCATTGCGGGAAGCTTGTCGAAGACATGCCGAACCTTAGACATTTCGTCCCTTCCCTTCGACGAGCTCAGGGTGACAGGGGGTTTTTGTGAGTCTGAGCCTCATTGCCCTGGTTCGTGGCACATCAAACAGAATGGCTTTTGCCGCTGGTCATAAGACCACGCGGCGGCAAATAGAGCTTACCGTTTCTAAAGCGGAAAATCATTATCAAAAACAAATTTCTCCGGTTTAGGCAGTGGCTTACGAGGCAGCATCTCATCCCGCATCGCCGTGTTATACACAAAGGCGGCGATGATGATGGCAGCCTGCTTCAGGTCGTCAATGGACAGGTGATCATAGGTGTCCATATTGCTGTGGTGCGTCTTGGTCTCATATTCCAGCGGATCCTGGATGAACTGGAAACCGGGAATGCCCACCGCGTCGAAGGAAATATGATCGGTGCTGCCGGTATTGCTCAGCGTGACGCCGCCGTTGGCGCCGAGGTCGGCAAAGGGGGCCAGCCACTGCTTGAACAATTCCCTCACTGCCGGGTTGTTCTGCGCATAAATGCCGCGGATCTTGCCCGAACCGTTATCCAGGTTATAATAGGCAGAGATCAGTCCCTGCTCAGGCTTCAGCTGCATATCCGCCGGATCGCCGAAATGTTTTTTCACATACCCGAAGGAACCGTAGAGTCCCTGCTCCTCCCCGCCCCAGAGCGCAATGCGGATGGTGCGCCGGGGTTGAACGCCCAGGACCTTTAAGATGCGGATGGCTTCCAGCATGGCGACACAACCCGCCCCGTTATCCGTCGCGCCCGTGCCCCCGGCCCAGCTGTCGAGGTGCCCGCCCATCATCACCACCTGGCTTTTCAGGGCCGGATCAGTACCCGGAATCTCGGCCACCACATTGTATCCCGTCAGGTCATCATCGTAAACCGTATTGCGGATATTCATTTCCACCTGAACCGGTTTACCGTCCTTCACCAGTCGGACCAGTTTCATAAAATCTTCCCGGCTGATCTTCATTTCCGGCAAGGTCGCTTCGTAACCGGTTTTATATCCGGTACCACCGTCAACAAATACGGTACCGTCGCGTGAGTTGCGCCCGCTGCCGAGCAAACCGATCGCTCCCTTCTTTTCCAGGTAGAGGGTGGTATAATAATCGCTTTTGATAAAGGGAAGGAATTCATCCAGCTGCTTGCGGGTGAACATGTATTTTTCGGGGATATTGTCCAGGCTGGTATCCCCGTAACGGCTCGCAAAGGCTTTGAAAGCATCCGTCATGCCTCCCTTGCCGGGATTGAAGAGTACGATCTTTCCTTTCAGCGATTCACCGGCCTTGTCGATCGAAGCGGAATCCAGTCCGTCCAGCATGATCAGTTCGGCCTTAACGGTCTTCCTGGTGCTCTTGCACCAGGGCACGGGGTAGCCGATGATGTTCTCGTAATACGGTACCCGCAGCGAAAGCGAACCCTGTTCATTCTTCCAGCCCTTGCCGAATTCGCCCCAGGCCTCCCGGCCGGCATTGGCCAGTCCCCATTGGTTGCAGATCGCCGTAACCCAGTCCAGCGCACAATTGTAGCCTGGAGAGTTGGTCAGGCGAGGACCGCAGACATCGGTGATGTTATGCGCGATCATCGTCACCTGGGAATTCTTCATCCCTTCATCGCGGATGCGTTGCATCATGGCCAGGTCAACGGTTTGTTGCGCGACGGCGAACTGCATGGCCGTAAGAAGGAGAAACAGGGAAAGGAGTTGTTTTTTCATTTACCGGGGTTTAGGACTTCAAAATAAGCAATTGGACCGGGAAACGGATACCGGTTGTCATTTTGTATAAGAAGTTCCCAGTGAGCAGTTGGCAGTTGACTGTGATCAGAGGTTTATTTAATAGAAATAATTTGCCTCCTTCTTGCCTGAACTTTTGTACCTTATCATTCCAAAACCAGTACAGCCATGCTAAAGAACCCGCTTCTTCCTGCTGTGCTCTCATTATTCCTGCTTGTACCCGCATCAATAACCTGGGCGCAGACCGTGACTTCCCAGAAGGGGCTGACCACGGCAGTTTTCACCCTTCAACAAGGGAAAATAATAGTCTACCTGCCTGATGACATCCGGCCAGGCGATCATATTTCTGGCCGGGTGGTTGCCGAACCTTTTGGAAAGAATGAAAAGCAAACCGAAAAAAATAGGTCTGGTTTGAAATCGTATTTTCTGAATTTATACAAACAGGCAATACCGGTTGAGAATTCCTTAAATGGCTTTAATCTTTCCATCCCTGCGGGCATCCCGCAACGTTGCAGCATCGGATTAACTGGTCCGGCAGGCATTAAGACCCCAACTGTTGATGTTCCCAGTTTCCCTGAAACCGGCCTCCCTTCATCCCCGGTTGATTGCACCATTCCCTCCCATGCATTAGCGGGTGCCCCGATGCGCATAACGGGACCTTTTGACGGCGATGCTTCCAATACCCGTTGCACCCTGGAAAACAAGGCGCTGGAAATCCTGGCAGAATCACCAAGATCCTGTATCGTCCATTACCCGCTGGATGCCAAAGGCATGAATATGGTAAATGTCCAGGAAAGCGGGAAACCTTCTTGCGGAAAAAAGGTATCCGGTGTGGACCTGGAACTGAAAGCGGGTAAATTGAATTTATTACGTGGCGAGAAAACCACCCTTGAAGTAAAGGTCACCGGGCTACAAGACCTGCAGGATACAGCACGTTTAATGGTCACGAATGCATCAACCCAGGTGATCACGATGACGGGAGGAAATAATACTACGCTGACCATACCCCCAAAAAACGTCGGCAGCAGCGGCACTTATACGCAACAATTCAATATACAGAGCATTCAATCCGGCACTTATACTGTTAATGCAGGCATTGATCTCCCGGAACCAGTCCGGCCAGTGGTTAAACCCCTGCTTTATCTCCGTACAACGATGACCGGCAGCGACATCAGTGTTAATGAGAACGGGAATCACCTGGATTCAAAAGAAAAAGAGCCTGTCCAGGTGCATTTCGACGGAAACACCATCCTGATCTATTTTGACGGGCTTTACCAGGCCGGCTTTGGCCTGACCAATCCTGGCGAACAAACAGTAGAACAACTCATCAAGAAATTCAGCAACCCGGATTATGCCGATCCTAAGATCGGTTGCGACAGCCTTACCCGTATCTGCAGAAAGCACGGCGCCCTGAATGTTTTCTGGGGTGACGTATTCAGTGTATTTGAAGGGAAGGCCGAATCCAGGGTCATCCATGGGCAAGCCAGTGAAAAAGGCTCTTCCGCATCATTGCTGATCACCCGGGGTTGGGAGATCAACTGTTGTACGGGAACTTACGAACTTATCATGTCTTTCCAGACCATGGTTGTTAAAGAAGGAAATGAAAAGCACGATGTTTCATTCTCTAAAATCCTGAAAACCGGGGATCCCTGCCCCATCATTTGCCCGGAATGCGAGAAGAATTGCAAGGAAATTGAAGATCAGAAGAAGAAAAATGGGTTTAGGAATTGATACCGGCTATTCTACAGTGTTTCTAATAAAGACTATTTAAAAAAAACGCTTCGTAAAAAGCGGTTTTTCCATAATGCTAAAACAATCAAACCCTCACCTTCATCACCTTCTTCTTCAACCTGCTTTCTTCCGCCTTAAAACCCATCACATGACTTTCGATTGAAGCATCGATGGTTGATGTAAGCAATGTAGCATCTTGCTTTGAAATGGCATTGATCCAGTCGGACACCAGCCGCCAGTCACCTCCGCCATGACCATCCGACTCCTGTTTCCATTCGGTCTTTTTTCCCGTCAGGAAATCGGTGTGCGTGAATGACGTCATATCGCCTACCAGGTCGCCCAGGCTTCCCATGACTCGGGTTCTTCTGCCGTCGTAGGAGGTAAATGCCTCCATCGAAAATGCGGCTGTTAAGCCACCTTCAAAAAGGATATTGGCCGTGTAATGATCGGGCTGGTCGTTTTCCATGCGGTAAACACAGCGGCCGTAATTGGTGGTTTTCAGTTTTTCGAGAACAAAATCGGCCTGCTTCGATTTGTCTTCCGGCAGATCAAATACATAATTCCAGGTGCGTTTCCGGTAATAGATCTCCATAGCCGAATACGGGCATTTCTTTTCAACGGCGCAGCCATCCGTACAGCGGGCCGTACTGCCGACGGGTGCATTCTTTTCGGTGAACCAGTCGAGGCTCCCGAATGCCTGGATATGCGTGCATGGCTTGTTCACCATCCAGCGGAGAATATCGAGGTCGTGGCAGGATTTGGCCAGTATGATGGGTGTGGTTTGTTTACTGTTGTGCCAGTTACCCCTGACATAAGAATGACTCATGTGAATGTGCTGGATGGGCTCCAGGTGCTGAATGCTCACCACTTCGCCTAAAACGCCGCTTTGGATGATCTCTTTGAGTTTGTTGAAATAGGGTGCATAGCGAAGTACGTGGCAAACAGCCACAATGCGTCCCGTTTTCTTTGCCAGGGCCAGGATATCCCGGCATTCCTGTTCGCTGGGAGAGATCGGTTTTTCCAGCAACACATCATAACCCATTTCCAGGGCTTTCATGCAGGGGCCGTAATGAAGGTCATCAGGTGTGGTGATGATGATCGCATCGGCGAATTTCGGGCGCTTGAACACATCCTCCCAGGTATTGAACCGGTTCTCTTCTTTGATGGCGTGTTTCTTGGTATAGCGCTCATTGCGGATGGCGATGGGCTCGGCCACACCCACGATATCCAACTGATCGGGGTATTTGACGGCATAGTTGCCATAGACATTGCCCCGGGCGCCGGCGCCGCAGGTGATGGCGGTGACCGGTTTATCCAGTTTCAGTTTCTTATCCGGCAATAAGATGGGCTGTTTGTTCTCATCCAGTGCCCAGGAAGTTAAGGGCAAGGCTGTTGATCCTAATGAAAAACCCAATGTCCGGATCGCGTCCCGGCGGCTCCAATGCTTTGACATAAGCGAGGTTTTGATGGTGTTTTTAAAGTTAAGGAAGTTTTTTTAAGAATGCAGCTGTTAGCTATTAGCGGTTAGTTTTATGCCGCGGTGGTGAGTATCGCCCCCGTCTGGTCTCCGACCAACGGGATCGGGAGAAGATCTTAATTGCCTGAGAAGTGAGTCAGCAACTTAAACCGATCTTCTCCCGTATGATAAAATTTCGCAGAAGAATAATGATAATCTTCAGGATGAACGCACAACCCCGCTCTAACAGGATTGTCATGAATATACTCCAGTTTTTGATCAAATACAGCTGGTGATCTTAGCTCAATACTTAACGGCTCCCGTTTCCATATCTGGCAGGTCCGATCGTATTTATTTACCCTGAATTCCTCCAGGAATTGATCATTGTTATTGATCAGTGAACGTTTAAGCTGCTGAGCAGTGAATTTCATAAAAGAAGCCTGGATATCTGCAGGGGCAAAACCAAATAAAGGTTGCCATATCAAGTGAATGTGATTGCTCATCACAACAAATGCATTCAACTCAATTCTTTTATTGACCACCAAATACTTCAGGCTGTCAATGATGATATCTTTATGCTTAGCATCTGCAAGCAAATTCTTCCATTCATAAATAGTTGCCGTGAAATTCTGTGGCCAGTATTCTGGGTAGGATTGTTTCATCATGCTAAGCTAAAAATAAAATTAATCCGCTTAATGCGTTTTCGCCGTTGGTCGGAGACCAGACGGCGGCAGAATGGTTAGGCCCCCGTCTGGTCTCTGACCAACGGGATCTGGACGCGGCGATTAATATCCGGATAAATGGGAACACCTACTGAGGCAGATTACGTTCTCGCCGTTGGTCAGAGACCAGACGGCGGCAGAATGGTTAGGCCCCCGTCTGGTCTCTGACCAACGGGATCTGGACGCGGCGATTAATATCCGGATAAATGGGAACACCTACTGAGGCAGAACCCTTATTGTAATTTGATGATTTGGATTCCGAATATTTACCCATGTTGCCATTTATCACATAAGGACTAAACATCAACTAAAACGTGTTAGCTTAGGATTCTTTTTAATTCTTCATCCATAAACCACCTGATCATGATAAAAAACCTTATTTCCCTGCTTTTCCTGGCAGCATTTAGTCCGGCGGTATTTGCCCAGGAGCCCGTAATTGTATCACCGGAATGGCTGAAGCAGCACCTGAACGACCCGGGCAGGGTGGTATTGTACACGGGTTTTGTGATCCGGGCGGATTTCGACCGGGAGCACATTGAAGGATCACGCTTTCTGTGGCCCGACTGGCTGGCGCCCAACACACCCGAAAGCAATCTGAATGCAACAGATCTGAAAACGGCTACCCGGGTATTGCAAGAACTTGGCATCAACAAAGATTCCAGGATCGTTATCTGTCATAAAGGTGCTGATATCACCATCGCGGCCCGGATGTTCATGACACTGGAGCACCTCGGGCTTGAAGGAAGGGTTTCTTTCCTCAGTGGCGGCATTGAAGCCTGGAAAAGGGCTGGCTTCGCGGTTACCAGCCAATCCTCCAATTATGAAAAAGGGAACTTTATCGCCACCGACAATAAAAAAATAGTGGATAAGTCTTATGTCCTAAATGCACTGAATGGTCAATCATCCGTTGTGGTGGATGCGAGGGTGAAACGCTTTTACGACGGCGATGCGACCGGCAATCCCCGCGACGGGCACATCACCGGCGCCCTCAACATCCCTTACCCCGACATGATCGACTCGCTCAACCGGTTTAAACCAGCCGATCAATTGGGCATGAATTTCCAGAAAGTGCTCCCGGGTATAGAGAAAGAAGTGGTGGTGTATTGCTTTATCGGTCAGACCGCCTGCGTGGATTACCTGGCAGGTCGTTCCCTCGGATACCGTGTGAAAGTGTACGACGGCTCGATGCAGGAATGGAGCCGGGATGCGTCCTTGCCGATGGAAAAGACGAAGAAGGAATGAGATGATTTGGTGATCTGTAGTGTTAGATGTGTCTACTCTTAATGGTTGCCAACCCTTAAGAGTTGGCAACCCTACCGCTATATCCTACTGGCGCAAGTGTTCCCTCCAAGACCGCCCAAGAATAATATAATGTTCCCGGACCACTTGGGCCAAAGAATTCCGTCCTGATTGTATCAGGACCATAAAATTGATATGAAGACAATACCGCGGACACATCCGATAGCTATCGGATCCGCCAGATCTATTCGGCACAAGTGATCCCATCGCTCCGGTTCGTCACTGACTGACTTGACTGAAAAAAATCCATTAAAGAGGCAATTACGGTGGGAACACTTGCGCCAGTGGGGCGGAAAGTTTACATTATTCACAGTTTTGAATATATTTGAAAACGCAGCGATCAACTGTCGTTTCTTTTGTTACAGCAGGGTTTTCACTGAATACTCTTGTAACTAATCACTCTTCCTGTGAAACTCCGCGTATGAATGTGTACAACTATAATGGTATCGAGACATTACCAGGCAAAAAGTGGACCTATTAGCCCTGAAAAACAATTAGAGATACCCGGTGAATTGATCTTTTAATCAGAAAAATATAACTATGGGACTTACAACTTCAGCAGTAAATTTTATCAATGAAACATCAAAGGATGTTGGAAAGGATGCCGTTGAATTAAAGCGACAGACAGATGCGGCAACAGAAGAAGCGAAGCGCAATGCGGATGCCGTTGCGGAGGAAACAAAGCGACAGGCAGATGCCATTGCGGAGGAAGCAAAGCGCCAGGCAGATGCAGCGGCAGCAGAAGCCCAAAGAATTGCAAAAGCTGCAGCAGCGAAAGCAAATCGCATGACAACCCAATTGCATGAAGAAGCCAAAAGAAAAATAGGCGTGATATATGACGAACTGCAAAATAAATTTGCCCGGCTTCATCATGAATTTGACCGCACCGTAAGAAAAGCGAAAGATGATATCCATGTGCTATTGAATGAGCCTCATTTTGCGATCATCCCTCCAATAAAACCTGACCTGGATACCTGGTTGATGGCCATTGAGAACAGGCCTGTTGCCACTGCCATTATATGGGAAACTACAGCCGGGATCCGGTTATCCTATCCCTTCTGGAACCCAACGATGAAGGATGATCTTTCGCATGCTTTTGACAAGGCCTGGAATTCGGATTCGGTAATGCCGGTTGAGCCGTTCAATAATCTTGTTTCCGGTGGCGGACAGGTATTGAGTCATGACAATGCCTGGACGATGTTCATTGCCTATGTTGCACAAAGTATTGCCACTGAAACAGCACGTCATGTCCGTTGGTCTTTCGCAGAATATTCATCGGGTGAACTTCAGCAATTATTCAGCAGCCGTGAAATGTTCAAATGGCTGCCCAGATATTCAGGTTACGCACTTCAACAAACCATCAGCGGAGATGTGTTGCCCTGTGCACCCCATTCTGTCTTGGAATTCCTGGAAGAAAATGCTATAAAAAAGGAGACCCGTCGCCTGACGATCGAGGCCTTGTTGGACTGGTGCAGGTTTAACCTGATCCATTATTTAGGCGGTAAAAAAGCGTCCGACTATATTGACCAATGGCAATACGATGGATACCCGCCTGTTATCAGGATGATCAGGGGTACTGATCATATTGGAGGGCCACCTTACCGGGTTGGTATAAAGCATAGGACCGCAGGATGTGCAGGAACAGTAGGATTTTTAAAATGTATCCTGCGAACCCTGAATATCCCGGTTAAGGTGCAGATACAATGCGGTCATGTACAGCCGAACTTTACGGCTGATAACCTGCATCTTGCCCATGGTGATGATCCCTATTCACAAACTATGCTTACGGCAGTACCCGTTATACCCATCAGTAAGATATTGCTCAGTAATGAACGTTATAATGAGTTGTTTGGAAGAAGGGTGAGCAACGAAGAGAAATGTAAGAATATTGGCAGGACCCAGGCTGAGCTCACTGTTGCTCATTTGCCCGACTGGCTGCTGAGCACTTATTGTAAGGATAAGGCGATGGGTTTGTCACACGCCGAAGGAGAGGTATTCAACTGGTTAAAACCGAATTTTTCACTCGATGAACTTGATGCTATGCAACTTTGGGAAAGGATGGATGCGGCCATTGAGATGCGTGGCGGGTGTGCAGTTTTTCCTTAATTTAACAGGACCCTGTATAAAACTGTTCCAATCCCAAGCCCTGGTTCGTGGCACACGAAACATAATACTTACGCCCCCGTCTGGTCTCCGACCAACGGGATCCGGATGCGGCGATTAATTTCCGGATAAATGGGAACACTACGGCGGCGGAAAATTAATTAGGCTGATGCTGAAAGCAATAACCATTTGCAATACTGGTCATGTGTTTACAACGAGTTCCAGCCTTAGTGTATCCCTTACATTGAACAGTAATTCCCTCCCCTTGAGCTTTTCCCGAAGGACTGGCAGATAAACCATATACATTTTGTGGGTTGCAAATTTTACAGGGCTGTAATCCTGATTCTATGATTTTAGTTGTAGTAATTTCCTCAGAAACATTTTTAACCATCCTGCAGGTTGCCAAATGGTATTTAGCACCTGAAGGTGTCTTATAAAAGGCCTGGGCCTTAACAGAAAAGGGCAATATCAGAAAGAAAAGAACCTTAAGCATATATACATACTCAAGGATTAAAGATAGTGTTATATATTTCTATTTGCAATAAGGAACGTGCCGTTGGTCAGAGACCAGCGGCGGCGCTCACTGATTGTGGCTGTGACTTTCGGAATGAATAAGAATACCTTTGACGGCGAAAAGTTCAGAACCTCTGCAATTAAGCATCTTTCAGTTTATCAGCTAAGTTCAAATTGTTGGTTTTAGCGGTTTCAATAGCAATATCATACCCGGCGTCGGCATGCCGGATCACCCCCATTCCCGGATCATTGCGTAAAACCCGGCGCAGCCTGGCTTCCGCATCATCCGTCCCATCCGCCACGATCACCATACCGGCGTGGATGGAATAGCCCATCCCTACCCCACCTCCGTGATGGAGTGAAACCCAGGATGCTCCCCCGGCTGTATTCACCAGGGCATTCAAGATCGGCCAGTCGGCCACGGCATCGCTTCCGTCGAGCATGGATTCGGTTTCGCGGTTGGGCGATGCCACGGAGCCGGTATCCAGGTGATCGCGGCCAATGACGATCGGCGCTTTTACTTTTCCGCTGCGCACCAGTTCATTAAAAGCCAGTCCGGCTTTCTCGCGTTCCCCCTGTCCCAGCCAGCAAATGCGGGCGGGCAGTCCCTGGAAGGCGATCTTCTCCTTAGCCATTTTCATCCAGCGCAGCATGCCGGTATTTTCGGGGAATAGATGAGTGATGAGTTCGTCGGTCACCGCGATATCGGCGGGATCACCGCTTAATGCCGCCCAACGGAACGGACCCTTGCCTTCGCAGAACAAGGGACGGATATAGGCCGGAACAAAACCGGGAAAATCGAAGCAGCGGTTCCAGGAACCGGGATGTTGCACGTGGTGATCGGGATGCTTTTCCTCGTATTCCTTCGCCCGGGCGCGGATATTATTGCCATAATCAAAGGTAATGGCGCCCTTGTCCATCAGCCTGATCATCAGCTGTACGTGCAGGTGCATGCTCTCATAACTGCGGGCGATGTACTCATCGGGATTGGCTTCGCGGAGTACATTGGCTTCCGCGTTGCTGAGGGTATGCGGTACATACCCGATGAGCGGGTCGTGCGCGCTGGTCTGGTCGGTGAGGGTATCGGGGATCACGTCACGCTGGATCAGCCGGTCGAGCAGGTCGGTGGCATGGCAGACCACGCCGATGCTCCGGGGCTCTCCTTCCCGGCGGTAATGGATGGCCGCGTTGATGGCCTCGTCGATGCTGGTGTGTTTCTCGTCAAGGTAACGGGTCTCGATGCGTTTGTCGATGCGCCATTCCTCCACTTCGGCGATGAGGGCCACCCCTTCGTTCATGGTGATGGCCAGGGGCTGTGCGCCGCCCATGCCGCCGAGTCCGGCTGTAACGTTCATTGTTCCTTTCAGTGTGCCGTCGAAATGCTTGTTGGCGATGGCTGCATAGGTCTCGTAAGTACCCTGCACGATCCCCTGGGAACCGATATAGATCCAGGATCCGGCGGTCATCTGTCCGTACATCATCAGTCCTTTCTTCTCCAGTTCGTCAAAATGTTTCCAGTTGGCCCAGTTGGGTACGAGCTGGCTGTTGCTGATGAGCACACGTGGGGCGTCCTTATGGGTCTTGAGTATGCCGACCGGCTTGCCACTCTGGATCAGCAGGGATTCATCGTTCTCCAGGATCTTCAGGGCCCTGATGATATTGTCTAGCGCCTCAAGGTTCCGGGCCGCCTTTCCCCTGCCGCCATAGACGATCAGGTCTTCAGGACGTTCCGCCACTTCGGGATCGAGGTTATTCAATAGCATGCGCAAAGCGGCTTCCTGGATCCAGCCCTTGCAGGACAGCTGGTTACCGGTGGGGGTCTTGTATTTGACGGGGTCGTAGGTCTTTGTATCGATCATGGTTATTCATTTTTACCGTGGAGGCGCGGAGTTCTCTCTTCGTCTCCCCTCCTCAGCGGTTTTCTTTGAACAAATTTAGTCAAATTCATGCTATTGCCGCTGGTGGCAGATCGACATTGCTCAGTACGCCTGCGGCGGCTGGTTTTAGTTATCCCACAAAGGAGTAGAAGGGCACAAAGGATAAAAGAAATGCAATTTTCTTTGTGCACTTTCATTGCTTTGCGGGAGAACCTGATTTTCTTGATGACAGGCATTATTAATCCCACAAAGGAGTAGAAGGGCACAAAGGAAAAAAGAAATGCAATTTTCTTTGTGCGCTTTCATTGCTTTGCGGGAGAACCTGTTTTGTTCCTATACACTTCAGGTGAAACTCTCTTTAGGCAAATCTCAATCCTAACGTATTCACTTTAAAATTCCCTTCGACAAGCTCCCCGGCAAGTATGCGGGGCAGGCAGGATGACATCTATTTTATAAGGTTTTCAACTGTATCAATACAGAGTATTATGTTTTAATTCTCTACTTTTCCTCCTTAGTTTTAGCGAAGGAGGAAACGACTTAAACCTCTTAAACGTTTTAAACGACTTAAACGTCTTAAACGACTTCAACCTCCCAAACCATCTTTATTCTACCTTTGTCCTAAACAGAAACTACCATGACCGCCCACATCAGCGCCCAACAAGGAGATATCGCCAGGATCGTACTGCTCGCCGGAGACCCGCTCCGTGCCAAACACATCGCCGAAAATATGTTGCAGGATGTGAAACTGGTCAGCAGTACCCGCAACGCGTTCTACTATACCGGTACCTACAAAGGTGTGGCCGTTACGATTGGCGCCAGCGGCATGGGCTGCCCTTCCATCGGGATCTATTCCTACGAATTATATACGGAATATGAAGTGGACTGCATCATCCGCATCGGTACGGCAGGGGCCTATGATGTGAGTACAAAGCTTTATGAACTGATCAACGCCGACATGGCTTTCAGTGAATCCACCTATGCCCGTGAGGCTTTTGGATTCACCGAAGACCATCTCCTGCACCAGGGTCGCGCTTACCAGGTCATCAATGAAACCGCGGAGAAACTGAACCTGCCCGTCAGGGCGGCTTCCATCCATTCAAGCGATGTTTTTTACCGCAGTGCGGAAGGCATCCCTCCCCTCGCGGCGGACAACCATTGTGTTTGTGTGGAAATGGAAGCATTCGCCTTATTCGCCAACGCGAAATACCTCAATAAAATGGCGGCTACCATCCTGACGATCTCGGATGTGATCCCGACACGGGAAAAAATGTCGGCCGATCAACGGCAGAATTCGCTGGATACCATGACCCGGCTGGCTTTGGAATCGGTGGTGGCGATCAGTGAAGCCTGATCAAACCCGGTCAGCCAAAAGCCTCATATCCCCTGTTGAGATCGATGCCCTGCTGTGTGGCGTATTCATTCACCGTTTTCACCAATGAAAAATCGCGGATGATCTGCGTGAGTTTATTGATATCGTCCGCAAAGATGCGGTCCTCATCGGCGAAGCCGACCAGTGTTCTTACATAATCATGCGCCGATTCCAGGATGGCGCTGCTCTTATGCGGAGCCCGGAATTCAATGGCCTGGCAGGCGCTCATCAGTTCAATGGCCAGGATGAATTCCAGGTTGTCCAGCACGCGGTTCAGCTTTCTTCCGCTGATGCTGCCCATGCTCACATGATCCTCCTGTCCCAATGAAGTGGGAATGCTGTCGGCGCTGGCCGGGAAGCAAAGCGTCTTGTTCTCCGTCACCAGGGCCGCCGTGGTATATTGCGGGATCATGAAGCCGCTGTTCAACCCAACATTATTCATCAATAACATGGGCAGTCCCCATTTACCTTCCAGTAACAAATAACAGCGCCGGTCGGATATGTTCCCGATCTCCGCCGCGGCAAAACAATTATAATCCAATGCCAGGGCCAGGAGCTGACCATGGAAATTCCCGCCGCTGATGGTATCGTCGGCGCCAAAGAGGATGGGATTATCGGTGACGGAATTCAGTTCGGTCTCGGTGAGTTCTTTCAGGTGCAGCCAGGCGTTACGGGAAGCGCCGTGGACCTGGGGCATGCAACGCAGACTGTAAGGATCCTGTACCCGGCCGCAATCGACATGACTTTGCATGATGGCGGAGTTCTGCAGCAGGAGGCGTAAACGCTGGGCCACCAGCTGGGTTCCGGCATAAGGGCGAAGCCGGTGAAGCCTTTCATCGAAGGGAGCCGAGGTTCCGGTGAGCGCTTCGAGGCTCATGGCCCCGATGATATCGGCCGCGTCAAGACAATTCTGCATACGCTGGACGGCCTTGACGGCGAAGGAGAGGATGAACTGGGTCCCGTTGATGAGGGCCAGTCCTTCCTTGGGTCCCAGGGCAATGGGCTCCAGGCCCTCGGCTTTGAAAACTTCGTTTGTGGCTACCCGTTGCCCCCGGTAGAAACATTCTCCCAGTCCGATCAGGGGCAGGCACATATGCGAGAGCGGCGCGAGGTCGCCGCTGGCGCCCACGCTTCCTTTTTCCGGCACCACGGGGGTCACTTCGTGATCGATGTGCCAGATGAGGCGTTCGAGGGTAGCCAGTTGTACACCGGAGTACCCTTTGGCCAGGGCATGCACCTTGGTGATCATCATCAGCCGGGCCACTTCCACGGGTATGGGATCGCCCACGCCCACGCTATGGCTCTGCAGGATCTTATGCTGGAGGGTCACGGTATCCTCATCCGAGATCTTGGTATTGGCCAGGATGCCGAAACCGGTATTGACGCCATAGACGGTCTTGTGGCTGGCGACGATCTGGCGGACATGGTCTGAAGAGTCATTGATCCGTTTCTTCGCTTCCGTATTGATGACTCCTTTGCAGGTTCCGTCGGCGATCGCCAGGGCGAGGCTGACCGTGAGCTGGTCGGTTCCGTAATTGAAAATGGCAGGCATGAGGGGCGATAATTGGGCTAATCGTTAAAAAAATATAACTTGGTCAAAAGTAGCACAAAAACCGCTTTTGACTATGGGATTATTAGCCCTTGCCATCGCACCCGGACTGGCCATCTGCCTGTTCATCCTGTATAAGGACAAATACAACCGGGAGCCCATCTGGATGCTCATCCTGGCCTTTGTGCTGGGCGTGCTGAGCGTCATTCCCGCCATCCTGATACAGTTGGGTTATGGAGCCGATCTGGCCACCATTCAAAACGAAGGAACGATGTCGGTCGCTTTTTTTTCCTTCTGTGTGGTTGCCGCCAGCGAGGAAGCCAGCAAGTTCATCATGCTGCGGCTCTTCCTCTACCCCCGCAAACATTTTGATGATCCGTTCGACGGGATCGTGTACGCCGTCATGGTGGGCATGGGATTCGCCACATTAGAGAATATCGGCTACGTATATGAACATGGGGTCGGTACGGGCATATTGCGGATGTTCCTCGCCGTGCCCGCCCACGGCACTTTCGCGGTGATGATGGGCTATTTCACCGGCTTCGCCAAATTCAGGAACTCCGGAAAGATGGGCTATTTCCTGCTGGCCCTGCTGGTCCCCATAATCCTGCACGGCTCTTATGATTTCTTCCTCTTCATCGGATCCGACAGCCTGCTGGCGCTCGGCGCCCTGGTTTCCTTCGGTATCGCCCTGTATGTATCATTCAGGGCCATCCGCAACAAACAAAAGATCTCGAGGTTGTATCATGAGCAGCAGGCTGCAGAAAGTCTTTAGTTAGTTTGTTAGTTTTTAGTTTGTTAGTTGTTCAAGCTGAAAATACATTGGCTTACAGCCCCCACTTTTTATCTGAAAAGGGTTATGGCTAAGCAAATATTTCTACTTCGGGCCATCTCATGAACTAACATCTGATCAACAGAAAATGGGCTAGCTTTGCGGAAAGAAATCCAACAAAAATATGAAGGAAATAAAACGACTCTTTTTTCTTGCGCTGTTATTGCTCAGCTTTGGTGCTGAGGCGCAAATGGTAAAACTATTAAGCCTGGGCAAGAAATTCTCCTTGCGCGGACTCAGCGTGGTGAACGACAAGACCGTCTGGGTCAGCGGCAGTTCCGGCACCGTTGGAATGACCACCGACGGCGGTGAGAACTGGAAATGGATGACCGTAAAGGGTTATGAGAAAACGGATTTCAGGGATATCGAGGCTTTCAATGACAATACGGCCATCATCATGGGGATCGATGTGCCGGCGAATATCCTCAAGACAACCGACGGCGGCGAGACCTGGAAACCCGTCTTCGTCAACAGCGCCAAGGGCATGTTCCTCGACGCCATGGAATTCTGGAACGAGAACAGCGGCATCGTGATCGGCGATCCCATCGACAATAAATTCTTCATCGCCCGGACCTTCGACGGCGGCAATACCTGGCTACCGATCCCCGAACAGAATAAACCCGTGGCCGACAGCGGGGAAGCCTGCTTTGCATCCAGCGGCACCAATATACGGGCGTTGAACAAGCAAGAAGCCGTCTTCATCTCCGGCGGACTTCGAAGCCGTTTATTCATCCGGGATAAGAAGATCGACCTTCCGATCATCCAGGGCACCGAATCCACCGGGGCTAACTCGGTAGCGGTCAAGAGTTCAAAATACCTGATCGTGGTGGGCGGTGATTTCAACAAGAAAGACGCGACGGAAAAGAATTGTTTCATCACGTCCAACGGCGGCAAGTCCTTCTCCCCTCCCCAGACACCTCCCCACGGCTACCGAAGCTGCGTGGAATACCTGGGCGATTCCAAATGGATCAGCTGCGGCCTCAATGGCGTTGATTACAGTACGGACGATGGGAAAAACTGGAGCTGGATCGGCAAACAGGGTTTCCATGT
Source organism: Chitinophagaceae bacterium (assembly GCA_016721725.1). GTDB lineage: Bacteria > Bacteroidota > Bacteroidia > Chitinophagales > Chitinophagaceae > Ferruginibacter. The sequence continues at coordinate 359,678 of JADKHN010000006.1, forward strand.
GGTGAGAAAGGCAATGCACGGGAATGCGGTCTATTTTGCCGGAGGTGAGGGACGTATCGGGAAGCTGGAATTCTAGTTTATGGTTCCTTCAATTCGTTGTCCTTTGCTTTGTAACCACAGATTACACAGATTCAAAACCACAGATGGCCACAGATTTTGATCTCTTTGAATTCGCAGTTACTGTCCTGAATCATATACCCTATTCTGTGGACTTCTGTGACAAAATCTGTGTAATCTGTGGTTAAAAAAAATATTTAATGTACTTAACATTCTCCGGTACGATAATCCTCAATTCCTGCTTCTTCTCATAGAACCCATCAACATTAAACGACTTAAACCTCTTAAACGTCTTAAACCTTTAATTCAACAGTCTGATCACCTTCCTCGCCCCGTTGAACGCCATCCTCACTTCGATGAAATACAATCCCCTGGAGAGGTTACTGAAATCCAGGTCGAATAGATTACTTCCGTTCAGGGCATTGAAGCTCATCCGCTTCACCTGCTGCCCGGTTCCGCTGATCAGCCGCACATCCACCACGGAACTCTGGTTGGTCACCAGGTAGAGCCGCTGCTGCTTCCCGGGGTTATCCCACAACTGAATGGAGAATCCATCCTTCATATCCGCATTATCGAAATCAACGGTCACCAGTTTGGTGATCTCGCTGACGCAATTCCCGTATTGATAAACGTATTTGAACTGGTGCGAACCCACACCCACCAGCTTGGGATAAAAATCAAAACCGATCAGTCCGGGCCCGGTAAGCACACCGCCCGGAGGGGTAACGGAAAGGCTTACCCCGTTTTGGGTATGCAGGTAGGTTGACTGAAGTCCGACGATATCAACCGGCGCTTTGGCAACCACATAGGCAGTTACTGCTTTGCGGACGCCCGAATTACAAACTTGTGGTGTTCCTTCGATCTGCCAGTTATAACAAAAGGGATACACATTATCCCCCATCGAAGAACCCACGATACGGGCCATGCTGCTGAAATTGAACGGATAACCGATATTGGCGCTGGCGGTGGTACTGGAGTATAATGCTGTTACCGCGGAACCGCTGCTGAGGCCCAGCTGAAGGTTCAGTCCGGCTGGGACAAAAAAGTCCAGCGTCACATCCTGTTTACCCGCAACCAGGGTCACCGTCTTCTGGGTGATCACATCACCATAGATATCCCTGAGCTGGAACGTGCGATTACCCGCAACGGATGCATCCACCGTGATCTTCTTCAGTTTGAAAGGCAGGAAGGCATTGAAAATAAGATAATTCGCCTTGGTGGTGGTGTAGTTACCGGCGGAGCTGAAATTGGTATTCACCGGACCGACCACACCAAAGGTCTGAGAGGGTTGATCAGCCACATAAAAAGTGGTGTTGGTTGATAAAGATCCTGTCTGGAAATTGTTGCCGATATAAACGAGATTACCGTTCACCGGCGCATCGAACCAATGCGCATTTCCGCTGGCATAGAGATTGGCTTTTTCACCGATGCAAACCGTATCCGTTTTGGTCGTAGTTGGGATGGAACTGGCCGGTGCCGCCACGATATTCAACGTATCACTGGTGGTAGTACCACAGGGTGTTGTAGCCCTGACCCAATATTTACCTGCCTGGTTGATGGTGGTCTTCTGGGTTGTGGCGCCATTGCTCCAGAGATAGCTGTTGGCGCCGCTGGCTTCCAGGTCCAGACTTTCACCGGCGCAAAGGATATTTCCCTTCTTGCTGAAGATATAGGCATAGGGTCCGGTATTGGCCGTGCGTTGTTTTTGCAGGTTGACCGAGGCCGAGAGCCAGTTATTGTCTTCATTCATCTCCTGGAAATGATTATCCGGATCCACCTGGATCATCACGTAATAGTTACCGTTACAGGCTTCGTACGGTATCTTGATGAAGCTCTCATCCAGGTATTGATGGTAGATATCGACACGGCCCACACTGATCCCCTGGCGGGCTTCGCCGCAGCCATAGCCGCCGGCCAGTCCGTAGTTGGGGAAACTGGCGTTGTTGAGCACATTGCCACCGGCATCCACACAATCACCCAGGGCCCCGCTGCAGGTGGTCAGGTCAATGAGGCAGAAACTGACCTTGATGCCGCTGTTCACGATCGGCCATTTCAATGTATCCGCAACAGAGGGATCTTTCAGGCGCAGGGTATACAATCCCCATCCTTCGATATGGATATGACCGTGGGCGGGGTGAAACTGCATCCAACCCGCGTCCCTCAAAATGAACTGGAAGGTATTGCCCACTTTCTGGTAGATCTTCTGTTTGATGAGCCGTTTGGGATAGGATCCGTCCGGGCACATAAAATTGGCCGGGGGGAAAAAGTTCCTCAAGGTATCGGAACCGCAGACGTAATCGTTGGTGGTGCTGGTTTGCAGGGGTCCCCAACCCACATTGGGCGTGGATACATCCAGGCGGATCAGTCCCTTATCCACCGTGGAGATCCCCTGGCTGTATTCCGTCCAGCCCGTCGTGGCATTCAAGGTCTTTTTACCGGCCAGTATATCGGGCAGGAGGATGCAATTGGTGGAACCCGGAGTAGGACAAGAACATCCCGCCGGGTTGGTTTCGGTGCATTGAGCCAGTACGGCCTCGGAAAAAATACCGCTGAAACAGCATAAAAGGATCAGTACAAAACCGGGAAAGGTCTTATTTCTCATACCAGTTAATTGAAGGGTGATCGAACAGAACCCTGACAATATAATATTATTTTCCGGAAAGGAAAGCGAAAAAAGTGTTGAAACCGTTGTCAGGACTGATTCTTATTAGATAAAGTTAATATGCTTCATCGGTTGGGAAGGATGCCGGAGAATGGAAAATGGAAAATGGAGAATGGAAAATGGAAGGTCTCTTCTATAGATGAGTTCTTCTAAACCTCTTATTCATCCTCCGTAGCTTTAGCGAAGGAGGAAACCTTTTAAACCTCTTAAACGACTTAAACCTTTTAAACCTTTTCAACCTTTCACCGCCAGCAAAAAGTAATACTTCCACAATCCTTTCTTCAACGTGATGTACTGCAATTTAGCCGTAGCGATATTCTTCATCCCGAATGCATGGGCTTTAGGATGAAAGAGATTGTAGATACGCCCTGCGATCACCCCGGGAAAATAAGTGCGGTATATTTTCTTTGCAGAAGGCCAGATGGCCCGGGTAAGGTCCTGCTCCGTTTCGACCTTAAAACCTGCCTGCAACAGGAAGCCGTTGAATCTATCCAGTTCGATGAAATGATCACAGGTCCAGCCATGGGCCCAGTCCAGCATCAATTGGGCATCGGCGCCAGTGAGGCCCGGTTGCTGAAAAAAATCGGCCATGATGAGCCGGCCGCCGGGTTTCAATACCCGCCAGGCTTCTTTCACGAAATCGTTCTTGTCCTGGGTATGACAAACACTTTCCACGGCCCAAACCACATCAAAGCTCTCGTCGGGGAAACCGGTCGCGGTATAATCCTTCTGTTCAAAATGAACCCGGTCCGTTAATCCGTCCTTATGTGACAGTGCGGTAGCGAGTTCCACCTGCCGCGCGCTGAGGGTGATCCCGGTCGCCCTGCAACCTGTATTCTTTCCTAACCACAACGAAGAGCCGCCAATGCCGCATCCCGCATCCAGTACATGGTCTTGCGACGTGATCCCGGCCAGTTCAGCCATTCTGCGATTGGTATTCATCAGGGCCTCGTGAAGATTCCTGGTGGAAGCGTCCCACAAGCCGTAATGCAGGGAACGGCTTTTGTATAATTGCCAGCCCCAGCGGTATTGGGTCTCGCTGAGTTTGTAATAGCGTTCGATGTCTTCGTTGGAGAACATGAGAGGAGTGCAATTAAAAATGAAAAATGAATAATGATCTAACCTGATTGAAGGCCTATAGATAGGAATGCTTGAGTGAACTGAAGACATTCTTCATTTCCCATTTTTAATTTTTCACTCTATTTAATTCAGACTTCTGAAATCAACCGGAACCAACTTGCTCACCCCCGGCTCCTGCATGGTCACGCCATAGATCACGTCCACGGCGCTCATGGTCATCTTGTTGTGGGTGACGATGATGAACTGGCTGTTCTCGCTGAATTTCTTGATCATCTGCGTGAACTTACCCACGTTGGCGTCATCGAGCGGGGCGTCCACCTCATCCAGGATACAGAATGGAGCGGGCTTGATCAGGTAGATGGCGAAAAGCAATGCCGTCGCGGTGAGGGTCTTCTCTCCCCCGCTCAATTGTCCGATCGAGGAAGGACGTTTGCCCTTGGGTTTGGCGACGATCTCGATACCGGTATCGGCCAGGTTCTCCGGGTCGCTGAGGATCATATCTGCGGTATCGTCTTCGGTGAAGAGGGCCTGGAACACTTTCTGGAAATTCTCGCGTACGCGGTTGAAGGTATCCAGGAACTGCTGATTGGCCGTGGCCTCCACTTCCTGGATGGTCTGCATGAGACTGTCCTTTGCCGTTACCAGGTCGTTCTTCTGTTCCAGGATGAACTCGTACCGCTTCTTCATTTCGGTATAGGCTTCAATGGCCGTAGGATTGATCTCTCCTATATTTTCCAGGCGCTTGCGCATCCTTTCGTTCTTCTCTTTCAGTTCCTCCAGCGGCGTATCACCGGTGCGGGGCTCGTCGATGATGGCGTCCAGGTCAACCCTGAATTCCACGCTCAGCCTTTCCTTCATGCCCGCGAGCTGCAGCTTGAGATCGGTCAGCTTATCCTTGATCTCATTGAGCAGGGTATCGATCCCTTCTTTTGATTTATGCTTGTGGCGGATCTCACTCTCCTTTTCGGCGAGCGCGTTTCGCAGGTTATAATAGGCCTGGTCGGCCTCATTGAGTTTCTTCTCTTCGGCCTCCTTGTTCTGCAGCATGCCCGTCACCAGGGTCTCCAGTTCAGCCAGCATCGATGCGGTCTCGGTGATGCTTCCGGCGGCTTCCTGCAGCTGCACATTACTGTTCTCGATCTGGGCCTTCAGGTCGTTCAGCTGGTTGCTCTTAAATTCAAATTCCTGCTTCAGGGCGATCAGTTTGCTCTGCTGCTTGGTGAATTGCAGGTTGCCTTCATTGAAGGCGGCGGTTGCGGCATTGTACCCTTCCTCCGCCTGTTTGTATTCTTCCTCGATCACCTGCATCTTACCGGCGAGTTCGGTGAGCTGTCCGTTGAACTGGTTCAGGGCTTCCCGCGTACTGGCGATATCGCCGTGGTTGGCTTCCAGCTGCTGATTCAGATCGGTCAGCCTTTGCGCGCTGGTGGTTTCCAGGTGCGCCAGGTTCTCCGTTTTGTTCTGGAGGGAGAAGACCAGGTTGGTGAGGTTGCTGATATCCTGCTGGGTCTGCCGGATGGCATTCTCCTTCAATTGCTCGTTATAGGCGATCACCTGGTTATGTCGGCCCTGGATGGTCTCTTTCAATCCGTTCACTATAGTATCCTGCGCGGCGATCTCTTCCTGCAGTTTTTCCAGGTTCTTCACCCGGCCGATCTTCTTGCCTTCGAAAAGACCCACACTTCCACCGGTCAGCGAGTATTTCCCTTTTACGTATTTGCCGGACTTTTCCAGCACCACCGCCCCATTGCTGTTCTGCAAGGCGTCCTCGTTCTCAGCGATATAGACATTACCCAATAAGTGTTTCGCGAGTTGCTCATAGCGGGCGTCGATCTCTACGACACCCAGGGCCGGGATCGTACCGTCCGGCTGGTGCGTGGGGATGAACTCAGTGAATTTATCCAGCAGGAAGAAATTGGCCTTGCCTTTCTTATGTTCATCCAGCAGGTGAACGGCTTGCAGTCCTTCGCCCAGGTTATTGACGACATAATAGTTGAGATAAGGCTCCAGTACATTCTCCACCGCGGCCCGGTACTCTTCTTTCACATAGATGATATCGCTGAGCAAGGGAGCCGAATGGTTCCACTCGGGGTTATTGTGCAGGTATTTGACGCTCTCGGGATAGCCGTCCATGGAATCGATCATGCTCTTCAGCAGGTCGTGTTCATTCTTCTTGCTGTCGAGTTTGCGGTTCTCTTCGGCCAGTTCATTGCGTAGTCCTTCAAGCTGACCCTGGGTAGCCAGGATCTGTTCCTTGGTGAACTCATGTTCCTCCTGCAATTGCTGGAGGTCGGTCTTTTTAGTGGCTAACTCCTCTTCACGGACACGCTTTTCCGCTTCCAGCTGTTCCAGCTGAGCCTGGCGCTGGTTCCTTTCTTCCTGGATCTGGCTGATCGTTCGCTGCAGGTTCAGGATGGAGGTATCAGCTACCGCCACCTTTTTTTCCGCTTCAAACTGGTTGCGCTGTATGGTCTGGTTCTCACGCCGCAGGGCATCGATCTGGCTTCGCTGGTCGTCGAAGGTCTTTCGTTTATCTTCCACCGAATGCTGGAGGGTCTGGAGGTTTTGCTCCGATTCCTGTATCCGGGCCTCGTCATCCCTGATCTGTGTACCGGTGAACTGGATGCTTTCCTCGAGACCGGTCAATTGACCGCTGGATTTCTGAATGAATTCGTGCAGGCTGGATTCCCGTTCCTTCAGGTATTGCAGGCGCTGAACGCTCAGGCTCTTTTCGCTTTCCTTGGCGCGTACGGCTTCCAGCATCTGGTTATAGGACTGCTGCATATCGTGCAGTTCCTTTTCCTTTTCCACAAAGCCCAGTTTCTCCTGTTCGAGCAGGGCTTCTTCCTTGGCGATGGCGGTTTCCAGTTCGATCCGCTTGTCCACTTCAGCCTGTTGCTGCTCGTTCAGGTCGCGGTAGGTGATATTGAAACCCTCCAGGGCCGCCTTGGCCAGTTCGATGCTGACCTCCTTGTATTCCTTCTTGATCTCGAAGTATTTCTCGGCCTTTTTGGCCTGGCTTTCGAGGCTTTTCAATTGGTTATTGATCTCGAACAAGAGGTCCTCGATACGGGCCAGGTCCTGCTCGGTGGCATCCAGTTTCAGTTTGGCCTCTTTTTTCCGGGTCTTGTAGATGGAGATGCCGGCGGCCTGTTCCAGCATTTTGCGGCGGCTGTTCTCCTTGTCCTTGATGATATCGTCCACCATGCCCAGTTCGATGATGGCATAGCTGTCGGTGCTGATCCCGGTATCCATGAAGAGGTTATGGATGTCCTTGAGGCGACAGGCCACGTCGTTCAGCCGGTATTCACTTTCGCCGCTTTTATAATATTTACGGGTTACCGTTACGGTGTTGAATTCCGTGGGAAGCAGGTTCTTGGTATTCTCAAATGTGAGGCTTACTTCGGCCAGACCGCTGCTGCTGCGGGTCTTGGAGCCATTGAATACGAGGCTTTCCAGGTTCTCGGAACGTAGGTTGGAGATCTTGTGCTCCCCGATCACCCAGCGGATACTGTCCACGATATTGCTTTTACCACATCCGTTGGGCCCGATGACCCCGGTGATCCCTTCATCAAAATTCAGTATGGTTTTATCGGCAAAACTCTTAAATCCCTTTATTTCTAAACTCTTTAAACGCACGGTCTCAATGTTTTAGTCAGACGGCAAATATAGAGTAATGCCCGAAAAGAACGTTTTGATTGTTTACACCAATTATGCAGAGTTATGCACAGGTTTTTAACAAGTTTGGGATGAGTGATCCCTTTCATATAACGACCGTCAGCACTGTATTTTCACAGAATCAACTCGGTAAAAAGCACCCGTTCTCCGGGCATATTCCTGGAAAAAATCCCCGGTTCATCCACGTAAAAAACCGGTTCGGGAACTTTTATACCCGGCTATACAATATGAAGCCGTTCTCATCGTTTCAACAATGACCTTCACATTTCCCCTACCCCTACTGCCGGCATCGCCGAATCCAATTTTTTTTATATTTAAACTAAAACCAAATCCTATGAAAAGAATCTTACTTTATGGAGCATTCGCTGTTTCCACTACCCTCTTTTTTTCCTGTCAGAAAGCCAGTCCTGATGAGATGGCCAATCCTGCCCATTCAAACTTAAAAGACAATGAAGTAATCTCGGGCCGAAATGGTGGTGGCGAAGGAGAATGCCCGGCAACTGAAGTGACCCTGATCGCGGGCCAGCACATTAATTCCGGATCCGTTTCAGTAACCAATGATGCAGATTATATTTACGTAACCTATATTACCGCCAATGGCTACCTGCTCACAGAAACCCATTTGTATGTCGGTGCCTGTAACGCCATTCCCGTGAATAACCCCGGCAACCCCATGCCAGGCCAATTCCCTTATTCTTCAGCACATAATTATGCCAACACCTATACTTACCAGGTTCCCATCAGTCTAATTCCTGCTGGCAGTTGCGGCTGTATCGCCGCACATGCCGTAGTGAAGAAACTCAATGCAGCCGGACAGGTGATCGATACTCAGACCGGCTGGGGCAATGGCACCCGGATCAATCCAAATGGCGGCAACTGGGGCATGAAATTCGATTATTGCTCCTGCGTTCCCTTTCCATAATATTACCTATTTGAGCATAGACCGGCCGGACATCTTCCGGCCGGTTTTTTTATGCATTCATGGTTTATTCGAACTAGTTTTTTATCTTACCTGTATCAAACACTGCCAATGAGAAAATTGCTCCTCCTGTTCTGCCTGTCCCTGTTCTGTAATTCCCTGATCGCCCAGGATACCGGTCCGGCCGGATCAGAGAAAAAAAAGCCCGATACCGTTACTGTCGGCGTCTATATCACCAGCATACACGACATCGATTTCAAACAGAAGGAGTACTTTGTCAACCTTTGGGCCTGGTTCCGGTATAAGAAAGAGAACGCCGCTTTCGATTTCGCCCATAACCTGGAGATCCCGAATGCGAAAACCTTTACCACTTCATACCTTACGGTGGACAGTTCTGGCGACGACATTTACATGCTCATGAAGCTCCAATGCGAGATGAAGGACAACTGGAAGATCGCCAATTTTCCCTTCGACCGTCAGAAGCTCAGGCTATCGATTGAAAACTCCCTGTATGACGCCAATTCCCTGGTCTTCAAAGTGGATACGGCCGGCGATCATTACGACCGCCGCTACGCCATCAGCGGATGGAAGATCATCCCCGACAGTTTTCAAATGGTGGCCGAGAACCGAATCTATAAAACCGCCTTTGGCGACAAGTACGCGAAAAAACCGGAAGCGAAATACCACGCTTTCAAGATCCGCATCGGCATTGAACGCGATGCCACCGGTCTGTTCTGGAAAATGTTCCTGGGCATGTACATCGCCTTCCTCATCGCTTATGTCTGTTTTTATATCCACTCCGACGGGATGGATTCCCGGTTCGGACTCAGTGTTGGATCTCTCTTCGCCGTCATCGGTAACAAATACATCGTCGATTCATCACTGCCTGAATCTACTTCATTTACCCTGGTGGACACCCTGCACGGATTGACCTTATTCTCGATCTTCGTGGTCATTGGCGCAACGGCATTTTCACTCCGGCTGGTCAAGCAGGATAAACTCAGACAGTCAAGACGATTCGACATGATCGTGGCTCAATCCTTACTGGCACTGTATGTGATCCTGAATATCATTTTCATCTACCAGGCGGCCAACTAAACGATTGCGAAACAGTTCATCATCACCAGGAACCTCCATGTACAAGATGTCCTTTAAACGCTTACTGGTTCTGTGCGTACTGGCTTTGTCCGGTTTGCATTTACAGGCACAGGCATCCGGTCCACCCCATACCTATGCCGTTATCGTGGGCATTTCGGGTTACCTGGATCCGGATATCCCCCGGTTGAAATATGCCAACCGTGACGCGGAGGAATTCGCTGCTTTTCTCAGATCCGGGTCCGGCGGCTCCGTCCCCGAAGAGAACATCACCCTGCTGATCGATTCAGCCGCAACCTCGGGAGCCGTCAACAATGCCATCGACGAACTGAGGAATACCGTGAAGAAAGGCGACCTGGTCTATTTCTATTTTTCGGGACACGGGGATATCGAGAATAAGACGATCTACAAAAACGGCTTCCTCATCTGCTATGATTCGCCTCCCACCAATTACAACCGGTTCTCGCTGAGCATGGATGACCTGAATGAGACAGCCAATACCTTATCAGGACTGATCAATGCCCGGGTGGTGCTCATCACCGACGCCTGTCGTTCAGGAAAACTGGCAGGGAGCATGAATAAAGGCAATTTCCTGGTAGGAGAACAGTTCAGGGCGGTAAAGAAAAAGGAGATCCGCATCACTTCCAGTGCGGCCGAACAACTCTCCAACGAGAACGAGGCCTGGGGAGGCGGCCGGGGCGTATTCTCCTATTACCTGATCAACGGATTGAAAGGACTGGCCGACCAGCAGCAAGACGGGATCGTGACCCTGGACGAGATCTCGAAATACCTGGATTCATCCCTGGCCAGGGACCCCATCCTCCACCGGGAGAATCTCGTTCAAACTCCCGTATTTCTGGGCAATCCCGGATTTGCACTGGCCAATGTGGATGCCGCCATAAAGAAGGAAACAGAAATGGCTGCAAAGGTCTCCCTCGACATGGTTTCCGCACCACCTCCCCAAACTACAGAACTGATTTCCGTAAAACCCCAGGTTTATTTTTTCCAATTGCTGAAGGCCGTTAACCTGGAAAAATTGTTGGATACCCTCGGACTGAAGAATGTTACGGATGATAAGTTGCCATTTGTACTCATCAATGCCTTAAAAGAAAATGATGAGAATGGCAGTAAGAAAAGACTAAGTGAACCTGGGATCCGGAAACTGGAAGAACTGGAGCACATGCTCCGAAGTGACGAAGGCGCATTCAATAGTTTCAATTTTTTCCAAATGCTGAAAACTGTTGACCTGGAAAAAATGTTGGATACCCTCAACCTGTTGTATCAATCCGACATCATTTTTCTCAAATCGCTGAGCGCGGTTAACATGGATATAATGCCGGATACCCTCGGACTGATGAATGACATCAATAAAAAAAAGTTGTCCTTTAAACTAAAAAATGCCTTAGATATATGTAATGAGTATGGCAGAAAGAAAAGAATAAGTGAACAGGGTATCCGGAAGTTTGAAGAACTGGTGCAAATGCTCAGAAGTGACCAGGGCGCATTAAAACGTTTCAAAAATAAACTGGCCGTCGCTTTTGACGAAGAAGGGCAAAAAGTCATTGACCTATACCTGAAAGGCGATGAGGCCGAACTGGAAAGGCGGCGGTATTACAACAGCAAGAGCAGCGGTTACGGGGTTTACCCGAAGCTTTTCTCCGTCGCGATCAGGCTTACACAGCCCGGCAGCAACCTGCGAAGGAACCTGGAGATCAAGCTCCATTATTTTACCGGCGTAACCTACCGGTTGCAGTTACCCATGGTCAAAGACAAAATTCCCATCATCGAAAAAGCGATTAAGGAACAAAAGAAGGCGCTGTCATTGGTTGACAATGCTCCGTATGTATTCAATGAAATGGGAAACCTTTCGGTCGCTTTAAAGAAATTCGGCGAAGCTGAAGCCTATTATCATAAAGCCATAGAAGGGGCACCAAGCTGGATCATTCCCCATGCCAACCTGATCGGTTTGTACACCAGGATGAAAAAAACCGACATGGCGCTGAAACAATACGATACAGCCCTGGCATTGAATCCCGATTTCCAGGGGTTGAACGTAAGTGGAGGTATTTTGTATGAACAGACCGGCAACCTGCTGATCGCAGAGGAATTACTGCGCAAAAGCATCCATCAGAATTCGAGGCATTTTCTTCCTTTTGAGCGCCTGGGGTTCATGTATATTAACACCACCCAATACGCAGCGGCGGATTCCTTTATCTATGAAGCTGAAGTTCGTAAACAAGGTTTTAATTTAAAAGATGACGAGCCGCTTTGGTGGTTAAATCCGCTTGATTATTCCTATTCCGAAATTATCTGCCCGTTTGACAGCTCCTGGATCCGTGATGACGATCCCATCGGGCAAACTGTGTGGGGATTAGTGGCTTTAAGAAGGGGGAATCTGACCGTAGCAGAAAAACACCTGAAGAAAGCACTCATGCTGGACCGAGGAAACCCGATCGCTTTTCATTACCTGGGGAAACTTCTTTTTGAGCAGCAAAGATGGCAGGAAGCGGAGACCATTTTCCAATTCGCCGTGCGATTTCATATGGACAGACAGCAGTTCAAAAACGCTTACCGTGATTCGCTTTACATACATTACGTTAATGCCCCCTCCGATAAAAAGAAATGCATCCTGTCCAACTATTTTTCCGCCTGGTATGAAAAAATGGAGGACCCCTATTACCTGGGTTCATTGTACGAAAGATGGGGTCATCTCAGCGAAGCGGCGGAACAATATATAATTGCCATCGGGCTTGATGAAGATAAGTTCAGAGGGCTCTACAAATTGTGGAACGTTTGGGAAAAACTGGGGAGGTATACGGATGCTGAGAAAGTGATCATGGATTACAGCCGTATTGATACGAATCAGGGAAGAAATGAACTGTATGGTTTTTATAACCGAATGATCAGTCGTTTCCCCGAAGAGGGAAACTGGTACTATCAACAGGGCCGGTTACTTTATCAGTTAGCCAAAGACAGCAATAACATTGAAAAATATCCGGAAATATCGCTGATCAGGAAAGAGGCCGGAGGAGAAAAAGAATTTGACGAACCGGTCCTGGCCGAATTGTTATCTGACAGAATGGATTACAAAAAAGTGGGTACAATTCCGGGACCGGGCGACGCTGTGTTTGAACACATTAAAATTTTACAACCCTATGGTGAACAAGGGATCGCTTTTCTCAAAAAAGCCGACAGCATGCTTCGTGCAGATGATGGTATACATGCAGAGATCAATGACAAGGTCGGGGATATGTTCACCTGGCTGGGACTGCCTTACCAGGCCAGTGCCCATTACCAGGTGGCGGTGGATGCCCGGCCCGATAATGCCACCCTCCGGGAAAAACTGGCCGACAGCTATTCCGCCTCTTACCAATTGCGCAATGCACTGGCCCAATTGGATTCCCTTTTAAACCGCGGCCAGATCAATTTCCCCAAACAGGTGGTGATGGCCGGGTACCTCGTTCACAGCGGGAAATTCGAAAAAGCACAGCAACTCCTTACCGAAGCGGAAAAAAATCATCTTTTCCCGCAAGCCGATGTTATTGACCTGAACGGCCGCCTGCGACTACTCAGGAATCAGCCGGAAGAGGCCTTGAATTTCTATGTAAAAAAACTGGAACTGTTCCCGGGCGACTGCACGACGATGTACAGCATCGCGAGGATCTATGCGAAGATGAGGCAAAAGGATCTTGCCTGGAAATGGCTCGACAAAGCCCTGCTTGCCGGTTTCGAATATCCTTATGTACTGAAAAATGACCCGTATTTAGAAAACATACGCAACGCAGCCCGATGGAAATTCCTGAATAATGCGATCGATAGGTCTTTCGAAGTAAATGCAGAAGTAGATTATATTCAATTCAGAAATGACCTGCTTGCCGGCAAAGACTGGCTCAATTTTATAAAATGAAGTATCTTGAATGAATGAGAGCGTTCTTCGTCCTCCTTTTTATATTACAGCTCCCTTTTCTTGCCTTTACCCAGTCCTCCCCGGGTAATTCAAATCCCCATGTCTATGCCCTGGTGGTCGGGATCTCCAGCTACCGGGAAAAAGACATTCCCCAGCTCAGGTTCGCCAACCGGGATGCGGAACTATTCGCTGAATTTCTCCGTTCAAAGGCGGGCGGCTCGGTACCGGAAGAGAACATCATCCTGCTCACCGATTCGGCTGCGACCACCGGCGCCGTGTACGACGCCATCTACGACCTGAAAAACAAGTGCCAGGCGGGCGACCTGGTCTATTTTTATTTTTCTGGTCACGGCGACCTGGAGAACACCACCATTTACAAGAACGGATTCCTCATCTGTTACGACTCCCCTCCTGTCAATTACGTGCGGCTTTCCCTCAGTATAGATTACCTGAACGATGTGGCCAATACCTTGTCGGCCCAGACGAACGCCAATGTGGTGCTGATCACCGATGCCTGCCATTCGGGCAAACTCGCCGGCAGCCAGATCAGGGGAAATATCCTTGTTGGAGAACAGTTGAGGGCGGTGCGAAACAAGGAGATCCGTATCACCTCCTGCGCCACCGATCAGCTATCGAACGAGAACACGGATTGGGGCGGCGGACGCGGCGTATTCTCCTGGTACCTGGTCAACGGTCTTAAAGGACTTGCGGACCGGAAAAAAGACGGTGTGATCACCATCGACGAGATCAAGGCCTACCTGGAATCCTCCCTGGCCAGTGACCCGGTATTGAAAAGGGAGAACCTGGTACAAACCCCAGTGATCAACGGATCGGCCGGTTTCGCCTTGTCGAAAGTGGATCCTGTAACCCTACGCGACGCAGAACAGAATATGACGGCCAACCTCGCCCTCATGGTCCCGGCGCCGGTCATAACCCCGGAAGCAGAAGCGATACCCGCCAATGCGCAATCCTATTTCTTATCTCTAATGAAAAAGGAAAGTCTCGAAGAACTCACCGATAGCCTGCACCTGGAAGAACGCACCAAAGATGAGATCCCCTTCCTCCTCATCCAACAGGTACGGAACAAGGTCGTCAGCGAGGCCGGTAAGAACAAACTGAACGAACTGGAAAGCCAGTTGCGCACCGATACGGTCAGGCTGAAGAAATTCAACGGCAAGATCGCCGTGGCCTTTGATGAAAAAGGCCAGGCCGTGATCGATGAATACCTGCGTGGTGATGAAGCCGAACTGGAAAGGCGGCGCTACTATAACAGCCGCAATAACGGGTATGATGTTTATCCTAAGATGTTCGCCACGGCCATCAAACTGACTCAACCTGATAATTTCCTGTTCAAGATCCTGCAGGTGAAGCTGCATTATTTCACGGGCGTTACCTTAAGACTAAAAATCCCAACGGTAGCGGATTATTCCACACTCATCACCCAGGCCATAAATGAGCAGGAAAAAGCACTTAACCTGGAAGAGAACGCCGCTTACATTTACAACGAGATCGGGGTACTGAATACGTACCGGAATAATTTTACTGCGGCTGAAACAAATTTCATCAAAGCCACCGAGATCGCTCCACAATGGGCCATTCCCTGGTCGAACCTCATCGGTGTTTTTACACAAAACGGGAAATTAGATAAGGCGCAGGAAGCCATCTTAAAAGCGAAAGAGATACTACCGGGCTTACAAGGCATCTACGTCAACCAGGGCAATTTAAAGGAAAATCAGGGTGATCTGCTCTTTGCTGAAGAATTGTACAGGAAAAGTATCGACATCAATTCCCGGCATTATATGCCCTTCGAAAAACTGGCCAGGGTTCTGCATAAGACCACCCAATATGCAACAGCCGATTCATTTTATAACGAAGCCGATATCCGGAAGAAGGGCTATCACTTCTTCGCCGATTCTGTTGTTTATATTGAACCAAACTTCTTTGTTGATAATCCTATACCGCCCTGTCCGGTGGATGAGAAAGACGTTTCCATAAACGATGTACTGGGGCACTTCGCGCTGGGTGCGATCAGCTTTAATGAAGGCAAAACCGCAAAGGCTGAAACCGAATTCAGGAAAGTGATCTCCCTCGATCCCTCCAACCCGCTGGCCTTTTATTACCTCGGCAGGATACATTATGGAAAGCAGAGCCTGGAAGAAGCTGACATCAACTTTAAACTGGCTGTCCGGTATCACCTGGATGATTCCGCTTTCAAGCGATACCTGGATTCGATGTCAAAAAAATTACCTGCCACACCTTCACGGAGCTGTATCATTGCCCAATTCAGTTGGAAAAAGTTCGACAGAATGGAACCCCGGTTCTTCCTGGCCAAATTACTCAGGGAAAGGCATCATTATACCGAATCAGCATTTTGGTTAAGGGAGATCATTTCCCTTGACCCAACCTTCATCGGCGCCTATTATAAGTTATGGACGATGCTGGAATCCATCGGAAGGTACAGGGATGCTGAAGAACTGATGAAGCAGTTTCGAACGCATGCGAAAGATGAAGATAAGGCCATCCGTTATCTGTCCGACTTCTACAACCGCATCAACCGGCTCTTCCCGGATAACGGCGAATGGGCCTATAAAGCCGGCCTGTTCTTTTATCAATTGGCTGCCACTAACCCCGGGGCATATCCCCTCGACCGCAAGATCCGCATACCGGATTCCCATGAAGAGAAATTCATCAATCACATACAGCCATCAGAAGCCTATCCGGATTTACTTTTCTATATCCCGGGAACCAGCGAAATCGTGTATTATCCTAAAACAGTAAATTATCCAAGGGATTCGGGGATCTATTTCTTAAAAAAGGCAGACAACCTCCTTGCTGCGGATGATGAGGCCATCGCCGATATCAACGACAAGATCGGTGACCTTTATGTTTGGCAGGGCCTGGAACTCAGGTCCATCTCCCACTACCGGAAATCGATCGACCGTAGAAGCGACCAGTCTGGCGTACGCATCAAGCTGATCGATGTATTGGATCACCAATGGTTTTACCAGGACGCGCTGGAGCAACTCGATACCCTTTACCATCGAAAGGAATTGAATTTTACCAATCGTTTACTGCTGGCGAAATACAGGGTCCATTCCGGCCGATTCAGGGAAGCGCAGGGTTTGCTCGACACGGCCGCCGTCATTCATCCATATAAGATGCCTGGAATTGCCGACCTGAACGGCAGGCTGCAATTGCTTTCCGGCAACCTGGCTAATGCCCTGGAGTTTTACAAAAAACTGTTTGATCTGGATAAAAAAGACAGCAATGTGCAGTACAGCATTTCCCGGATATTGGCGAAGATGGGCAACAAAGCAGAAGCGTTGAATTGGCTGGAATCAGCAATGAAAAGCGGGTTCAATTATTCGTTTGTATTAAAATACGATCCGTATCTTGAAAGCATAAGAGGATCGGCAGAATGGAATGCACGGATGAAGACCTACGGGCCTGGATTTAAGCATTATCCGCCACCACCGACTTCCGGTAAAAAGATTATCCTGTAAGCCGCATTACTGGATTGGTATTAACAACTCAAATTGAGAAGATCAAACATGAAACAATTGCTGATCCTGTTTTTTTCCCTTGGAATGATCCAGTATGTCGCTTCCGCACAGCAGGCTGGTGAGAATAACAGGGAACCTCAAACCTATGCCGTTATTGTGGGAATTGCAGGTTATAAGGAAAAGGACATCCCACAACTACGATTTGCCAACCGGGATGCAGAAGCCTTCTCCGGCTTCCTGCGCTCAAAAGCCGGCGGGTCCGTACCCGAAGATAATATCACCCTGTTGGTCGACTCCCAGGCGACCACAAGCGCCGTTTACGATGCGATCTATCAACTCAGCAAAACAGCCGGAAAAGGGGACCTGGTCTATTTTTATTTTTCAGGACATGGGGACCTGGAGAACGCCACTATGTACAAGAACGGTTTCCTGATCTGTTACGACTCCCCTCCCACCAATTATGTAAAACTCGCCCTCAGTGTTGATTATCTGAATGACATCGCGAATACCCTTTCGGCACAAACCCTGGCTAAAGTGGTGCTCATTACCGATGCCTGTCATTCGGGTAAACTGGCTGGCAGCAGGAACAAAGGAACCTTCCTGGTAGGCGATCAATTGAGAATGGTTAGGGACAAGGAGATCCGGATCACTTCCTGTGCAGAGAACCAGTTGTCAAATGAGAATGAGGCATGGGGCGGCGGAAGGGGCGTTTTTTCGTATTACCTGATCATTGGATTGAAGGGACTGGCCGACAGGCAGAACGATGGCGTGGTCACCCTGGATGAAATAAAACACTACCTCGATTCGGCCTTATCGAAAGACCCGGTGCTGACCCGCGAGAACCTGGTTCAAACGCCGGTGCTGAAAGGCATTGGAAGTTTTCTGCTGGCAAGAACGGATAACTCCATTGCCAGGGCTACTGAAATGGAGATGAAACAGGACATGGTCATGATGCAGGCATCCGTACCCATTACCAGTAATGAAGAAGTGATCCCTGCAAATGGTCAGCATTATTTTTTCTCCCTGCTGAAAAAGATCAGCCTGGAAACGATCACCACCACCGATACCCTGGATGATCTGGATCCTTCCCGGCTGCCCTTTGCCGTTATCAATAGCATAACCAACCAGACAGTATCGGAAGCAGGCAGGGCCAAACTGAAAGAGCTTGAAACATCGCTTCGTGAAAACCCCGCCTTGCTGAAGAAATTCAGCAGCAAACTGGCCGTTGCCTTTGATGAAAAAGGACAGCAGGTCATCAACCAGTACCTCAAAGGCGATGAGGCGGAACTCGAAAGACGGCGCTACTACAACGCGGAGAACAATGGGTACGATGTCTATCCCAAAATGTTTTCGGTTGCCATGAAACTGACGCAGGCAGACAGTTATCTCCGGGGTATCCTGGAATTAAAGATGCATTATTTCAAAGGGGTCAGTCTCCGATTGAAGATTCCGTTAACAGATGATCCCATGCCCCTCGTAGAGGAGGCATTGGCGGAACAAAAGAAAGCGCTGGCGATGGTAGATAACGCCGCATACATCTACAATGAACTGGGCGTGCTTTACAGCTTGAAAAAAGAATATGAAATTGCCGAAAATTATTATAAAAAAGCCGGTGAATTGTCGCCTGAATGGGTAGTGCCCTGGGCCAACCTCTCTGGTTTGTACGCCACCACCCGGAGTTTTGAGAAAGGCATGGCAGCCGCGGAAAAAGCCAAAGCCCTCAGCCCCGGTCTCTTGTGCATTTATGTGAACAGCGGTTACCTGCAGGAGAAAAAAGGCAACCTGCTGAAGGCCGAGGATCTTTATCATAAAAGCATTAACATCAATTCGCGCCATTATTCGCCCTTTGAACGACTGGGCCATGTTTACCTGAACACCACCCAATACGCCCTGGCCGATTCATTCCTGTATGAAGCCGCAGTCAGGAAAAAAGGGTTCCATTTTCCGCCGGAAGAATTTAATCACGACAAACAATTATTAACTCCAACGATCGAGGACCGCATGCGTGTTTGCAAAGTGGACAGCAATGATGTGGGAAATAAGGATGTGTTGGGCTTATTCTCGCTCGGGCTCCTGTCCTGCGAATCGTTTGGGCCGATCACTGCTGATGGGGTACGGTTCATCGAACGGGGAAACGGACAAATTTCACCCCCCGATATGGAAAGGGCCGAACGGGCCTTCCGGAAGATCCTGTTGCTGGATAAAACCAATCCCCTGGCCTGCCATTACCTGGGCAAATTGTTGTACTGGCAAAACAAATGGGCAGAAGCGGAGCTCTTGCTGAAACTTTCACTTACCAATCGCCCGGACAGCGCTTCTTTCATGCATTACCTGGATTCAATGGCCAGGTCATTGCCCAAAACAGCCTCCCGGGAATGCATTATTAAAAATACCCGGGCAGGATATTTCGATTTTAAAGCGCTCGATGACCATTACTTCCTGGCTTCCCTCTACGAAAAATGGAACCACTTTGATGAAGCGGAGATGCAATACCGCAGGATCATCTCCATAGCGCCAAACTCCATCGGGGGGTATTTCAAACTTTGGAATATGCTGGAAGCGCTCGGCAGGTACCGGGATGCGGAAAACCTGGTCTTTGCCTTCCTGGCAGCCAACCCGGAACAGAAAAAATATGCTGAAAATGAATTGAACGCATTTTATACGAGGGTGTTAAAAGTATTTCCTTCCGATGCGAATTGGAATTACCGGGCAGGCCTGTTCCTTTACCGGATTGCCGCCGACCGGCCTGGTGCATACCCGTATGATCTGAAAACGGTTACCCCGGATACGCATGTGGAACAGTTCTTAAAAATGAGTGAGGAAAAAGTCAATTACTACCCGCTTTTACCCGGGCCATTCCGGGATCTGCTGATATTCCAGGGTGCAAACGATATCCAGTATCCATTTACAAATGCCATCCTTTACCTGGAAAGGGCGGACAGCCTTTCCAACTTTACGGATGAGGATCTTGCCGGTATCAATGACAAATTGGGCGACCTCTTTACCTGGCAGGGACTTCATGAAAAAGCCATCGGCCGCTACGAACGATCATTGATGCTGCAGCCGGAAAATTCAGGAGTCCGGATGAAACTCATCGATGGGTATGACTTCACTTTCCGACTCTCGGATGCCTTATCTCAACTCGATTCACTGGACAAACGCCGGGAGATCAATTATTCCAAGCTATTGCTGAAGTCAAAATATCAAATGCAGGCCGGAGATTTCGCCGAAGCGGAAAAATTACTAACCCGGGCCGAAAAAACAAATCCCCTCCACGATCCTGTGCTGATCGACCTGAATGGAAGGTTAATGATGCTTTCCGGAAAAGCAAGCAAGGCAATCCCTTACTATCAAAAATTACTGGAACTTGATCCGTTTAACAGCGATCTCCAATATACACTGGCCAAATTGTATGCACGGATCGGAAAGCAACCAGAAGCCTGGAAATGGCTGACAGAATCATTGAAAAACGGTTTTTCCTATGCGTTCGTGATCACATCGGACAACGACTGGGAGAAATACCGTGAACAACCCCGGTGGAGAATATTGACTCGGAGTATGTTTAAGAAAGAATACCCATTAGAGGTGAGTCCCTTCAAGAGTTTATTTGAAGGTTACTGAGCTATCTAAGATCATCTGCCTGTCAAAACCTGGTAATAAGGGGTCTGATCGCAGATATTCGGTGAATCACAATAGGTCCGCAAGGCTTTCCGCTCGGTCTGGTCCATTGTCCTTTTCAATACATCATCCCATCTTACACCCCGCTTCATATAACCCAGGTGTTCCTGTAAAGACTGGTTGAAAAAGTAGGAAAAGAAACCGCCGAACCGGTCATTGCTGCAGGCTTTCTGGTCGATATCCGCCGCCGTGGCGATGATGGACGTGGTTACCGTAGGAAAGAACAGGTTGCGTACATTTTCCTGGAAGAGTTCGAGTCCCAATACCTTTTGTTCAGGAGGCGGCGTACCGATCTCCTTATTATCGGTCACCTTGGTATTGCAGCAATCGGTGATGACGAGGTTTAACCTGGCCCCTTTCATTTTGATCCTTTTCATGATGTCTTCGGCCTGAATGGAGTTGACGTTGAAGGTCCAGTCGATCTTCTCCCGCAGGTCAAGGTAGGGATAGCGCCGGCTGTCCTTTTCCTTTCGGAAGCCATGGCCCGAATAGTAAAAGACGACAATGTCGTTTGGTGACGGCTTGATCGTATCCAGCGCGCGGTCAACAGTGGCTTTCTTGTAATTTGCTCCTGATATCAGCGTAGGCTGCAGCCGGATACCGATCATTTTGGTCAGCAGGCTAAACAGGTTCAGGGTCCTGTCCATATCCATCTTACAGGAATTACCGATCACCGGGTCGTTGACATTGGCCACAATGATGAGGTGGACGCGGGCGTTCTTTTCAATAGCGCTCAGGGCCTTTGATCCCGTATAATTCAGGTTGGCGATGAAGGGTTCATTGGCGTTGAAATAGCCGGAGGCGATGCTTTTCAGTTGGGCATTGTTGAGCAGCAGGGAAGAATCGAATACACTGATCAGGCCATTTGGATTGGAAAGTGTCGCCGTTACACCCCAGGGTTCATATTCATTTCCCGTAATGGTTTTCCGGAACCAGTAGACCGGCACCTTAAAACCCGGGTATCCGTTGCCGCGGATGAAGCGGGGGGCCGACAAACGATAGAAGAAAATATCCTTACCGGTTATACCATTGATGGGATCCGGGTAATCTTCCTCCACCTGCAGGTCAACCAATTGCTCTTCTTTGG
This sequence comes from Chitinophagaceae bacterium, assembly GCA_016721725.1. Taxonomy (GTDB): domain Bacteria; phylum Bacteroidota; class Bacteroidia; order Chitinophagales; family Chitinophagaceae; genus Ferruginibacter. The sequence continues at coordinate 381,344 of JADKHN010000006.1, forward strand.
TTTCAGGGTTGTTGAATCGTATGCGCAAGATCCCGCCTCCGTTACCGTTATTGACGAACAAAGCGTCATAAACCGTATTGTCTTTTTCGGTCTTCATCTGGTATTTAAGCCGGTAGACGGCTTGTGCGTTGGACCAGTGGATCCCGGAAAACAGGAACAGGATGGTAAAAAGAAATTTATTCATGAGTTTATATTTCGTCAGTAGACAATCGGCAATAAGCAATGGGCAACGGAGGGTTTGAAAATTGGATCCTGCAAAAAATCAATTCCTGGTATTGTTCGAGTTTGGAATTGTATTATTAAATGGATGTCATCCTGCCTGCCCCGCATACTTGCCGGGGAGCTTGTCGAAGGATAATCCTTTTAGGAAAATGACGCTAAATTAGGCGACTTCGACAGGCTCAGTCTGACAAAATTCTCAACCTGACACACTACTCAATTCCTTTTTGACCCCAAAAAACATTTTCCATTTTCCGTTATCCGTTAACCAAGGCGTTCTGCGGATGGAACCACATCAACTCCACATCCTTATTGATGGATTCATCCATGTTCTCCTCGCTTTCCAGTTCGATCTCACCGGCAGGAAGCGTTGCATTCAGGTCAAAAGTATAAGGGTCCACCTTCATGTTCCGGGGGGTTCCCTTCACATGATGGCTGATGAGGCGGTACATGGCGCAGGCCACCTGTTCCAGCTTTTTCATGTTCTCCGCGATCTTCTCCAGCAGGGCGTCTGGTTCATATTGTACGTCCAGTCCCAGTTGGAAGTCCCGCATGTATTGCAGGTCATAGGGATCGATATACCGGTGTTCGAAGATGGTGGTCTCGTATTTGCTCCAGTCGAGGAAGGTCTGCTGCATCCGGTTGCCCAGCGCGCCGAATTTTCGGCCCAGTCCGTTTGCGGAAACGAACAAGGCCTTGACCACGGGCAGGTTGGTAAATCCGTTATTCGTAAATAATAGCGTGGGAACGCCCCAGTAAGTGGCCCAGTCCCAGAAGATCTTCATCACCATGATCTGGGTCTGCCCCATGAGCAGGTATTTGTTCTGGTAGACCGGGATCCAGTTGTCCACCAACTTGAGGTGCGATTGTTCGTACACGTGAGCCCGGCCGCTGATGTCCTCCCCCGCCAGGTCACGGATGATGAGGTCGGACAGCCAGGAATTATTCAGGGCGATGAAATCGGTACCCGGAGAATACAAAGGATCCAGGAAGGCGCCTGCCTCACCGGTGACGCCCCAGCGTTCTTCGGCGCAATAGAGCCGGCCGGTATGATGAGCATAATGCTTGAGGATCTTGAAGTCCATCAGGTTCTTCGTTTCGGGTTCCAGCATCTTGTACCCGCGGGGTTCATTCACTTTCAGCCATTCCAGCGCCTTCTCGTATTTATTGAATGTGTCAAAAGGATGCACGGCCGGATCGGCCACGATGCCGATGCTGGTATTCTTCGATCCCAGGGGGATCACCCAGAGCCAGTAACCCTTATCCATGAAGTGAACGGTGCTCAGTAAACGAAGCCCGGGTTTCAGGTAGGATTTCCATTCGGGGTTATCCGACCAGTCATCCACATCGATCACCCCTTTCAGCCTCCACCAGACCGCGTTGATATGATGTTCCATGGGTTTCTGAAAAGCCAGTTTGCGTTTCATGAAACTGCCTCGCCCGGTGGCATCGGCCACCCAGCGGGCTTTTGCTTTCACTTCCTCCCCTGCTTTCAGATACGTGACCGTATGGGTCTCGTCACCCAGGGAAACGTCTTTCACCGTGGCGCCGAGGACATATTCCGTTCCCAGCTGATGGGTCTTAATGGTCAGGTGATTTTCCAGCGTTCCCCGGTCGAGCTGATGGCTGGGCTGCGGAAGGCGTTCCCTCGGACCGAGTTCAACGCGGGTGGGGATATCGTCCTTGGTATGGGAAGGAAAGAAGAAACGAAGTCCGTGCTTGGGCAGTTCATGCTCTTCCAGGTAGGCTTTGCAATCCAGCACCTCACGGAGGTAATGGCTGCCCAGCTCCACAGTGGATTCACCCACCTTATGTGCAGCGGTGGCGGCTTCGGATTCCCTGCGTTCCAGTACCAGTATACTGGTCTGGGGGTTCATTCGTTTAAGCTGGATCGAAAGACTAAGTCCGGCAAGTCCTCCTCCCAAAATGATCACGTCGTACTGTTCTGGCATGGTAATGCGGGTTGATTGATTGAAGGGTTTAAAAATAACCAAACCCGTTGAAAGCAAGAAATGAATTTACCATCAGGTATTTGATAACCCTCTTACTAACAGTAGGGTATGCGCTGGAAAGCCGAACCGATCTGAGGCCATTATCCGGGAAAGGTGATCCTGTGAACCCTTTTTTTTCACGCCGGACTATTTGAATTTTGAAATTCTTATTGTATCATTACGCCCTAAACTATTCAAATCATGAAGAAAACATCAAGACTCTCCCTCCTGCTCATCGGAGGACTGCTTTTCGCTTCCGTAACTTTCGTAGCCTGCAATAGTGGTGAAGAAAAAAAGGAAGCCCCAAAAACTGATTCTCCCGCTGTCGCTCCGGTAAAAGTTGATTCTCCCGCTGTTGCTCCGGCAAAAGTTGATTCTCCTGCTGTTATGGACAAGGCCAACACCAAGCCCACGCCAACACCCAATCAATAATCAGAACATTATTCAAGCAGGATTCGAAGGATCTTTTACCTTTAATCTCGACTTTTTTATTCGAATTGACCCATCATCAAAGTGGGTCAATTTTTTTATGAGCCATCGTTCGATCCGGTGATGGGCCGGGATCAGTAATGCGGCGATGGATACGAAGATCAGCATTTCATAGACCGGGGTATGATTGGTCAGGTTCGCCACCGTAGGATGCAATAACAAGGTGAGGTATTCGAAAAGGATGAGCAGCGACAAGACACCCAGGATCCGGATGACCCTTACGTGAATGCGAATGCGGCTGAGCAGCAGCGTCAGCAAAAAGAAACCAGGTATGAAGATGCCGATGAAGAGTAACTGCAGTTGTTGCTTGCGTTCTTTTTTTGCGATCCGCTTTTTCTCCTCAATCTCCAGTTGCCTCAATTTCTCATTACCGGAAATGACCTGCAGTTCCCGGATCTTGTCCTTGCTGTTAAGGGAATCATTCAGTGCTTTGCTCTGGCTGAGATAGAAATAAGCACTGTCTGTAAGTTTCAGGCGCTGGTAATGTTCGGTGAGGAAATCCGTCGCTTCCAGTTGTTTGTTGAGGAATCCGTCTTTCGCTGCCACTGCATGGGAATAGCTGGCATAAAAGACCGCCGAATCAGGCTTATTCATTTTCTGGTACAGTTGGGCCAGTCCGAGGGTAGCTTCACATAAGACCTCATCGTTATTCGCCGATTTCAGGTATCCGATGGCGGTGACATAATTCAGCAGCGAGAACGCGTAATTGCCCATATCCATATAGGTATGCCCGAGACCCGTCATGGCATTCCCCATATGGTCCTCATCCTTTTCCAGGTTTGATTGGATAAGTGCCTTGTTGAAATAGCTGAATGCTGAATCGGTATTGTTGAGCTTGTCGTACACATCGCCGATATTCATCAGGCTGAAATAACGCAGGGAATTCAACTCGTTTCCATTGATGACCGAATCGGCCTTCCGGTAATACAGGAGTGCATCTGCATATTGTTCCTGGTACCGGTAAACAACACCCGTAGCGATCAGGGTGCTGGCCAGGCTGGCCGGGTTATTTCTTTTTTCCTCGATCTGCAATTTCCGCAGGTTGAATTCCAGCGCTCGGGGATAATTCCCGATCTTGACAAAGGTATTGGCCAGGGCGCCTAATGATTTGGACTGCCCTTCCACATAGTTGATGCGGGTGGCCAGCAAAAGAGCTTCCTGTGCGATAACCAGGGCTTTTTCCGGGTCATAAACGCTGATCAGGCCGGCCAGGCTCCACATTTTCCGTACCCGCCCGGTATCCGTTCTTTCCTTGCTGAGTAATGTCTGAATACTATCGGCCGCTGATCGCTGGGCAAAACCCGTTCCTGCGAAAAGCAACAATAAGATGATGCCGAAAATTTTTCTCATAGCCTTTTGAATCCAAACCGGTAAGCTATTTCGTCAAACCGGGATCGGAGCCATAAATATACAATGGCCGGAAGAATTTGCGCCTTAAAATGTTCCGGCTGAATAGCTTTACATGGAATTATTATGTATTTTCATCGGAGATTCGTATTTTTTATCGACCTCAACATAAGCTCTCTGGCTGATGCGCAACCATTGAACTGCAGGCTTTCCGGAACCGGATGCCGTTGTTGACCTGAATGCTGTAAACTCTATTATTCAAATAAAACAACCCTTATGATCAGGAATTTCGCCCTTGCCTTGCTGCTGGTTGCCGGTTTCGCCGCCTGCAAATCGAAAGACGCATTCAACTACAGCCAGGAATTCGTCAAAAAAGAAAGAAGCTTGTTGCCCGACATCAACAAGACCGAGGACAATGTGAAAAGATATATCGCCGCTGAACAGTACGACAGTATCGCCATCGCCGGAGCGAATATGGAAAAGATCGTCGATGCCAAATTGAAAGAGATCCGCGACGAGCCCGCCCCCAAGGCCAAGGAAGCGGATAACTTCAAGGAAGCCGGTATCAAATATTTCCTGTTCATCAAGAGCATGTACACCGGGTACAAGGACTTCGGTAACGCCAAGACTCCGGAAGACCGGGAAACTGAAATGAATAAGCTCCGTGAACTCGTTGATAAGAAGACCGATGCGGTCAACGACATGCAGGCGGCACAACGTAAATACGCTGATGCGAACGGTTTCAAACTGGAAAACAAATAAGCGGATCCCTGTTGAACGCCACCACTCACCTGAATATCGAATTCAAGGCGAAAGCCGCTGACCTCAATCTGCTTGAAAACAAACTGCTTGCCCTCGGTCCGGTATTCACCGGCGAGGACAGGCAGATTGATACCTATTTCAATACAGAGAAGGGAAGGCTAAAACTCCGGGAAGGCAATATTGAGAATGCCCTGATCTGGTACCAGCGGGAGAATATCCCCGGCATCAAACAATCGGATGTACTCTTATACCCTCACCAGCCCCACAAGTCCCTGAAAGACATGTTGACCCTGTTGCATGGCGTGAAAGTGGTGGTGGATAAGACCCGCAGGATCTATTTCCTGGGTAATGTGAAATTCCATTTCGACCGGGTAGCCGGGCTGGGAACCTTCGTGGAAGTGGAAGCGATCGATCGGGATGGAACGATCGGCAGGGAAATATTACAGGAACAGGCTGACGGATTTGCTGCTTTATTTGAGATCAGGCCGGAGGACTTTGTTGCGGTCTCCTATAGTGATCTGCTCCTCGGTGTTCCGCTTTGATCAGCGCCGCTCTTCTGCGGCCTTGACCACCATCGGTTTCTTGCCCAATGAGATGTCGTTGAGGTTCTCGATCGCATCCATGGCTTCTGCCCGGTCGGGCATTTCCACGAACGCGAAGCCCCTGCTCTTGCCGGTTTCTTTGTCAATGGCCACCTTGGCGGAGATCACGGTACCGAATTTTTCAAATATCTCCATCAATTCGGCATCGTCTAGGTCATAAGGCAGTCCGGCAACGAATATCTTCATGTTCTTTTTTTTGTAAAAGTAATCAATTGCAATGGGTTATTTATGAAATTCTGACACCAGAAAAGGGATAAAACCCGGGTAACAAACCTGTTCAGTCCCGAAAAAAGGTCGCCTGTTAAATTCTTCCTAATGGACGAATGGTATGATGATGTTACGAACCAATTCGTAAATTTGAAGCTTCAGTTAAAAAATCAAATATGAAACAGATCGTTACAGTAGTCTTGCTAACCTTGTCCGCAACGGCCTTCGCTCAACCCAAGGTCATGACGCAGGCCGTCATCACCACAAAAACAGTTGTATCCGCTCCCGAAGAAGATGAAGCTATGCCTTCCTCCATGCAAAGCAGCAATGGCGAAGAGGTCAGGGTCATGCGTTTCGGCGGAGACGGTGAGACCAAGACCACAACCTGGCTCAAGAACGATTGGGTAAAGACCTTTTCAGAATCAGAGAGCAGCCGGACCACGGCCATCCGGGACAATGCAAAAAAGATCACCACCACCATCATGGAGATCATGGGTCGCAAAATGGGTTTCTATGCCACTGATGAGGACCAGGAGCAAATGCGTAAACAAATGGACAGCATGATGCAAAGCAGGGGGAATGATGCGCAAAGGGCTGCTTTAGGCGAAGCGCCGAAGATCGACATCACCTACCTGGAGGAAACCAAAAAGATCGCAGGATACGAATGCAAGAAAGCGATCATCACCGCCACCCGTTCCAACGGACGCACCGACAGCACAATGGTATGGTTCATCCCCGATATGAAATTCCAGGGGGTGACCAGCACAGGCGGCGCACTCGGAGGTTTTGGCGGTATGACCACGCAGGTCGGCTCCAACGGCTTCGACCAGTTGAACGGATTTCCCATGGAATATATCCGAATGATGAACCGCGGGAGGAAGATGGTGGTCCAGGTCACCAAACTGGTTACCGATAAGGAAATAGCGGATAAAGAATTCGATATTCCCAAAGACGTCGATATCAAACCCATGAAAGAGATGCAGAACGGAGGCCGTCCCGGTACCTTCCAGATGAGGGTCGGCGGAGGACCGCATTAATAGAATACGGTAGTCTTGAAGACTACCGTATTCTTGAAGAAAAAGAAACAGGCTGTCTCAACCGGTTGAGACAGCCTGTTTCTTTTTAGCTAATGGGATCAGTTTCCTACTTCCCCTTTTTTCTTCTCACATTCGGCCGCTTTTGCCGCATTGCCGGCCATTTTATAGGCGGTGGCCAATATCTCATAGGCCTGTTTATAATTGATCTTGTCGCTGGCCTTCAGCTTGGGCATGGCCGCATATAATTTCACCGCTTCTTCCGCAGGGGCGATCGCCTTGTTCATTTCGGCCTTGGATGCGTTATTCCGCTCGGTGCGTTTCTTTATGTCATCGGGCTTGTTTCCGGTGATCTTCTTGGCCTCCTCAGAAATATCATACGCGTTGTTATAATGGAAATTGGAAAGCAGCATATTGGCTTCTACTGTAGATTTGATGGCGATGGCCTTTTCGAACAGGCCGGGTATCTTCGCTTTCAAATCGGCGATATTCCCGGTCTTGGGCTCATCGGAATAAACGTACTTATTCAATTCAAAACCGTAATTGAAGAATAACATATAGCTGTTCGTGTATTTCGCCGTCAACTCCTCATATTTGGCGAACAGGGGTTCCTTTTCCAGTCCGTCAGTCGAGTATTCAATATCGATCGACTCCCAGAAACTGTCATTGGGGTACTTGCTTTTTCCCTTGGCCAGGTATTCCTGGAAAGCCGCGGTATTCTTCGTGTTCTTATAATACATCACCAGGCTTTCATAGGCTTCCAGGTATTTATCTTCGGTCAGATTGGCATCGACCAGTTTTTTGTACAAGGGCACGAGTTCGTCGGTCTTCTTCAACTCGGCGCCCAGGACGATCATATTGAAGACCACTTCGGTATCGAGGGATGTGAATTTGGTGGCCTTCCCTCCCACCAGGTTGTTCGTGAAAATATAGTCATGTACGTCGAGCACATTTCCGAACTGCTTATAGGACTGTTCAAAATCCTTGGAGTTATAGGTCTTTACCGCCAGGTCGTAAAACCCGTAATACACATTGAAGATCGTCGCGTTCTCTTCCTCCTTGGTCAGCTTTTCCTTCGGGTCGAGTTCCTTGTATTTCTTGATGGCAGCGTAGGCATCCTTGTTCAGCTTCTCACTTTGCAGGATGGTCGTGGAAGGTTCACGGGAAATGGCGTTTGATACAAAGGCCTTGTAATACCAGGCCTCGGCCTTGGTGGCATTGGCCGGGTTACTGAGGAATTTGTCGAGTTCATCCTTGCCTTTGGCGTATTGCTTCAAAATGATCAGTTTGCGGATGTCATCCAGGTCCTGGGCCACCAGGGAACTGGCGCTGATCAACAGGAAAAACAGGAAATAAACTTTCTTCATGCCTTGATTTTTTAGGGTTTAAAGGTATTATTTAATTGATGATAACGATGCATTTTCAGTTAGTTTTTCATAAATCATGCCAGTTTTTCCCGCCTGTTTTTTATACGGGAAATGGGTGTAAATTACAGGTCCGTTCAGCCAGTCCATGATCACGCAAAACACCATACAACAGATCCTCAGCCGTATCGACATCGTGGAGATCGTGGGCTCCTTCGTGAAGTTAAAGAAGCGGGGTACCAACTACCTCGGTCTCTGTCCTTTTCACAATGAAAAAACGCCTTCATTCACGGTATCCCCGGCCAAGGAGATCTACAAATGTTTCGGGTGCGGCCGCAGCGGGAACAGCATCGGATTTCTCATGGAACATGAGAAATACAGCTATGTGGAAGCCCTGCGCTGGCTGGCGGCCAAATACAATGTGGAGATCGAGGAAACGGAGACCAGTCCGGAGGTGAAGCAGCAGCAACTGGTGGCCGACAGCCTCTACATCATCAACCAGTATGCGCAGAAATATTTCACCGACGCCCTGATGAACAGCGAGGAAGGCCGTTCCATCGCCCTGAGCTATCTGAAAGAACGGGGTTTCCGGGAAGAGGTCATTAAGAAATTCCAGTTGGGTTATAACCCCGATACCCGGGATGGCTTCACCAAGGCGGCGCTGGCCGCCCAATACAAGCTTGACCTGCTGCAGAAAAGCGGCTTGGTCAATGTGCGCGACGACAATGCGTATGACAATTACCGCGGCCGTATCATTTTCCCGATCCACAACCAGAGCGGCAAAGTGCTCGGCTTTGGCGCCAGGATCATCAAGAACAACGACAAGGCCCCCAAATACATCAATACCCCGGAGAACGAGATCTATGTCAAAAGCAAATTGCTCTATGGCGCTTATTTCGCCCGCCAGGCCATCGACAAGGCTGACGAATGCCTGCTTGTAGAAGGATATACGGATGTCGTCAGCCTACACCAGGCCGGCATCGAGAACGTCGTAGCCAGCGGAGGTACTTCCCTCACCCCCGACCAGCTCAGGCTGATCAAGAAATACACGAATAATCTCACCATCATCTACGATGGCGACAGCGCTGGTATCAAGGCGGCGCTCCGGGGGCTCGACCTGGCATTGGAAGAAAGCCTTAACGTGAAACTGGTTCTCATACCCGATAAGGAAGATCCGGATAGCTATGTGAATAAGGTGGGTGCGGCCGCATTCACTCGGTTCGTGGCGGAGAACAAAAAGGATTTCATCCTGTTTCAACTGGGGATCGCATTACAGGATGCGGGGAACGACAGCAACCGGAAGGCCCAGGTGGTGAACCAGGTCGCTGAAACGATCTCCAAGATCAATAAGGCCGAGGATTTCACCCGGCAACAGGATTATATCAAACAGTGCTCCGAATTATTGAAGATCGAGGAAAGCGGGCTCCATGCCCTGGTCAATAAATTCATAAGGGAAAAAGTGAGCCGCGAAGAAGGCCGGTCCTTCCGGGAGCAGCAGGAGAATGAAAAGGCCGGTACAGAACCCATGGACAATCTGCCGGGTGATGAGGTCACCGCCCTCTTCAACCGGGATGAAATGCATGAACAGGCCATGGTCAGGAGCCTGCTCGAGTTCGGATTGAAAGAATGGAAACCGGGCATCACCATTGCCGAACATGTCTTCGGGGAGATCGAGGAAAACCAGCTCGATGAACTGATCGATAACAAAGAGCTGGTCCGTATCCTGAAAACCTATAAAGCCTGGTACGATGCCGGCATTGAACCCACGGCAAAGAATTTCCTATACCACGAGGACCTGGCGATGAGCTCCCTGGTGGTTCGGATCATGGATTTCAATTACGAGATCAGCCCCAACTGGAGCGAGCATTTTGAAGGGCATATCCCCACCCGGGATGAATTATATCTTGAAGAGGTCTTTTCCACCCTCAACTACCTGAAACTGCGAAAAATCAAGAGGCTGATCGACGAGAATCAGCGCGACCTGGAAAGATCAACTACCCCGGAAGATCAAATGGTATTGGTGCAGACCCACCATCATCTTAAACGACTGGAGATCGAGTTGACGAAAAAGCTGGGAACAGTGATATTCAGATGAAGAAGGCTATAGGAATATCAGTGAGTCACAATAATTATTTTGAATTATGAATGTTGAATTCATAATTTAAAATTTAAAATTCACAACAGGCTTTACTTGTCATTGAAATTCTTCTTCCCCGCAGTCAGTTTCTCCATGGTCGTCTCCAGCCTGCGTGCCCGTGTTTCTTCCCTTTTCGCGCTGGCGATCCATTCCACGTATTCACGCCGATGCGAAAAAGCCAGGGATTGAAAGAATGCTGCGGCAGGCTCATTCTCTTCAAGCAGCGTTTGCAGTTCACTGGGAACTTCCACGGTCCTGTTCTTATAGTCAACACCCGGAGCCGGGTTCGAACTGCTGAAACTGGCAGGCCTTTTGTCTGCACCCTCCAGGGGCTTGATGAAACGAACGGCGCTCCAGACATTGTCCATCGCGATGGATCGGACGCTCTCATACCCATAATCAGCGATGAAATCCCAACTCGCGTCGCGGCTGAGGTCACTGGCGATCTTTGAAGTGCGCTTGGGATAAGCGATCCATAACTTGGCCTCCGGTTGTAAAGAAGGCAATACTTCCTTTAAAATGCCCTGCAATTGTTGCTGGCTGACCGCGAACACGAGAGCGAAATCGATGCGCCTGCTTTTCAGCAGCGGAGTCAGGTTCTTGGCAAAAGACAGTTTGATGAATTGTTTCTCAATGGATGAAGGGAGGCCCTGGATCAGCAGGTTTCTCTCCTCTTTCAATTGCAACTTTTCGATCAACGTTAGGGAAGACATAAGCAGTTGGTCAGTTTAAGTTAAAAAAACTAAGACCGTGTTCCAATTATTCAAGTTTCGGAACGATAAAATTAAACAAAATCAACCGCAGATAAAAGCAAAAGCGCAAAAAAACTCCGGCTTTACCGGAGTTTATGAGACTGTTGGACGGATTATTTGTTCGGACCTACCGGCTTATAATAGCTAAGGGCTTCATCCATATAGCTTTGCAACTTGGCGATCCGGTTCTCGTCCGACGGATGTGTGGCCAGGAATTCCGGGGGCTTGTTCGATCCGCCGGCAACCGACATCCTTTGCCAGAATGGTACGGCCTCCCGGGGATTATATCCGGCCATGGCCGCGAAATTCAATCCGAAATGATCCGCTTCATATTCCTGTTTGCGGGAATTGGGCAATAACACCCCGATCTGGGCTGTCGGCGCGAATACGCTATTGAAGATGCTGTTGGCCTTCTGGTTATTGGAGGTGAAGATATTTCCCGCGATCTCCAATCCCTGGGCAAGGGCTACCTGGCTGATCCTTTCGTTGCCGTGATGGGCTACGGCATGGGTGATCTCGTGACCCAGCACCACGGCCAGGGCCGCTTCATTTTGAGTGATGGGCAGGAGTCCGGTATAAACCACCACTTTTCCACCGGGCATACACCAGGCATTCACTTCCTTGTTGTCAACCAGGTTGAATTCCCACTGGTATCCATTCAATTCACTCGCGAGCCCTTTCTGGGTATAATAATCGGTAATGGCCTTGGAGATGCGGTTACCCACCCGCTTGACCATTTCGGCATCCTTATTGGCTGAGGTACTCAGCACCTTGCTTTGTGAAAGGAAGGATTTATACTCGGTAACGGCCTGTTGTTGCAAGGTCTCTTCCGGGAACAGGGCCAGTTGTTTTCTGCCGGTCACGGAGTTGGTGCTGCAGCTGTAAAAAAGCGGCAGACCCATCATTAAAAACAAGATCTTTTTCATTTTAGGCGGGGTTTAATATCCAGGTGATCAATTGGCGTACCAATTTCATATCACTGAAATTACAAAATGTAATGTTTAGTTAAGTTCTTTTTTCAGGAAATCATACGAGTTTGGAATCAATCGTGCCGCCTGCGGGATTTTCTTCTGTCGCGGTGCTTCAGGATGGGCATCCTGCTTTCCACACCTTTCAGGATGCGGCCGATATTCTTTTGATGGGTAAAAACGACCAGGGCGGCTACCAGCAGTGCGAAAACCCGGTACATCACCTCGTGTTCATTCCAGATCCAAAGCACACAAATCGGCAGGGCGATGGCCGCTAAAATGGAACTCAGCGATACATAACGGGTCAGGTATAATACCAGGAGAAAGACTCCGATACAACTCACCGCAACTACCGGCTGCACGGTGAGGATCATGCCGAATAATGTGGCGACCCCCTTTCCGCCGCGAAAACCGGCGAAGATGGGGAAGATATGGCCGATCACGGCGGATAAGCCCAGGCCGATCATGAAATTGATCCGCTCCAGTTCATTGTGCTGATAATAGGAAATGAAGTTATACAGCAATACGGCACAGATGCCTTTCAGTATATCCAGTATCATGACCATGGTGCCGTAACGAGAGCCCAATACCCTGAACGTGTTGGTGGCGCCCATATTGCCGCTTCCATAGTCGCGGATATCGATGCCGAAAAAACGTTTGCTGATGATCAGAGCGGTTGGAATAGAACCAATGAAGTAGGCAACAATGATCAGGATTAATTCTTTCATCCGGTTTCCTTAGCTTGAGTTGAAGAATACAAAAATACTGAAAAAACCAGCAATTAACGATTTATTAATGAACCGGGCACAGGATGTGGACATTGATCATAATACATTCATTTATAACCCGATAGGACTCAGCCAAACTAGCTCATCTTCCGTACGTGCAGACAGATCCAGTCGCCCTTTTGTGTGATGGAAACGCATAAGAAACCGGCTTTGGCCAGGGCGGAAAATAAAACCAGTTCATCCGACTTCAGGAACCCGCTCAGGTATACCTCAGTGGTAACCGAAGAAGCCCTGACGATAGCGGGAAGATTGGCCAGGATCACATTCAGGTTGATATTGGCCAGGATGACATCGAAGGATTCATTCTCGGGCAGGGTATCGGCCTTACAGATCTCGATCCGGGTACATCCATTGGAACCGATATTCTCTTTTGCGTTATCGATACTCCAGTCATCATGATCGATCGCAAGTACCCGGGAAGCTCCCATTTTTTCGGCCAGGATGGCGAGGATACCGGTTCCGGTCCCGAAATCCAATACGGTCTTCCCGTCAAATTTCACCCTGGACATCTGCTCCAGCATCAGGTAAGTAGTGGCGTGATGACCGGTGCCAAAGCTCATTTTGGGCATGATGACGATCTCGTAACGGGTCGTTGAAGAGTCCGTGTGAAAGGGGGCCCTTACAGATACGAAATCGCCGACGACGATCGGGTTGAAACTATGCTCCCACTGTTCATTCCAGTTACGCGGTGCGATACGGGTCCTGCTGAACTTAACGTGCAGAGTTTCAGTAAGGGCATTCAATTGGGTTTCATCCAGTGAGCATTCGGGAATGAATGCCTTCAAATGCCCTGTTGTTTCTTCAAATCCTTCAAATCCGGCCTCGGTCAGTAAGGCGATGAGTATTTCACCCTGTTCCGGGCTGTCGGGTTCAAAATCAAATTCCAGGTGATCCATACGTTTTGGTTTTGCAGAAGAGTGTAAATCTAACCATAAAAAAACCGTCCTGGTTTATTCAGGACGGTTCGCTATGTTTTTTTATCAGGCCTTTTGCTCTCCCTGCTGGGGCCTTGGCTGGGCTTCAGGCTTTGGGATCAGGGCCTTGCGGCTTAATTTGAATTTGCCGGTCTTCGGATCGATGTCGAGCAGTTTCACTTTCACCTTGTCGCCTTCCCTGAACACGCCTTCCATGGTCTCCAGTCGCTTCCAGCTGATCTCACTGATGTGGAGCAAGCCTTCCTTCTTGGGCAGGAATTCGATAAAGGCGCCGAATTCCTTGATGCTCTTCACGGTCCCTTCATAAGTATCGCCAACGACCGGTACGGCTACCAGGCCATTGATCCAGGCTACCGCCTTATCAAGACTTGTCTTCTCTTTGGAGAAAATGCTCACTTCACCGTGGTTGTCCACTTCTTCTATATTGATCGTAGCTCCTGTTTCACGCTGGATCTCCTGGATCACTTTACCACCTGGCCCGATCACGGCGCCGATATATTCTTTGTCAATGATCAGTTTTACCATTCTTGGCGCATGCGGCTTCACTTCCGGCCTGGCGGCAGGGGTGCAGTTGTACATGGCGTCGAGGATATGCATACGGCCTTTCTTGGCCTGTGCCAGGGCCTGGCGCATGACGTCCATGCTCAGTCCATCCACTTTGATATCCATCTGGACACCGCAAATACCGTCACGTGTTCCGGTCACTTTGAAATCCATATCACCCAGGTGGTCCTCATCTCCGAGGATATCGGTCAGGATGGCGAAACTATCACCTTTCTTGATCAGTCCCATCGCGACGCCACTCACGTGTTTGGCCAGGGGAACACCCGCATCCATCAGCGCCAGCGAACCGGCACAAACGGTAGCCATGGAAGAAGAACCATTGCTCTCGAGGATATCGCTGACAACCCGTACGGTATAAGGATACTCGCTGCCAGGCATCATTTTCTTGAGGGAACGCATGGCCAGGTTACCATGACCCACTTCGCGACGGCCAACACCCCTCATCATCTTGACCTCACCGGTTGAGAATGGAGGGAAATTATAATGCAGGAAGAATTTTGAATAGTCAGACCTGTGGGCGCTTTCGATCAGCACTTCATCTAAAGGAGTTCCCAGGGTAACTGTTGTAAGTGACTGGGTCTCACCTCTTGTGAACAAAGCCGAACCGTGCGGAGTTGGAAGGATATCGATCTCCATGGCGAGGCTACGGATGTCTTCGGTACCCCTTCCGTCCAAACGTTTTCTTTCGTTCAGGATCATGTCACGAACCACGTAATATTGCAGGTCGCCGTAGTAATGTCCGATCAGGGCTTTGTCCTCGTCAGATAATTCTTCGCCCAGGTAGGCGACCACTTCAGCCTTCAGGGCTTCAAAGGCATCGCTGCGGTCGTGCTTGGCAGAGGCTGCAGAAGCGATGGCATATACTTTATCCTTGGCAAATGCCGTGATCTTCTCATTCAGTTCTTCGTTGCGGTATGGCTTGGTATACTCTCTTTTGGTGTTGCTACCCACCAGGTCGCGCAGGTCTTCCTGGGCTTTTACCTGGACCTTCACGGCTTCGTGTGCCAGTTCGATGGCTTTCACGAGGTCTTCTTCCTGGCACTCATTGCTCTCTCCTTCCACCATCATGATGTTCTTGTCGGTGGCAGCGATGATGAATTCGATATCAGAAGCGGCCAGTTGGGTACGGGTGGGGTTGACGATCATCTCGCCATTCACCCTGCCGATGCGTACTTCAGAAATGATCTCCTGAATGGGAATATCCGAAACAGCCAATGCGGCCGAGGCAGCGAGGCAGGCCAGTGAATCGGGCATTACTTCATCATCAGAAGAAATGAGCGAAACCAGTACCTGGACTTCGCAGAGATAATCTTCCGGGAACAAAGGCCTCAGGGCCCTGTCGATCAAACGGGAGGTCAGGATCTCATAGTCATTCAAACGGGCTTCCCTTTTGAAGAAAGAGCCCGGGATACGTCCGGCTGAACCGAACTTCTCCTGGTAATCGACCGAGAGGGGGAAAAAACTTTGTCCGGCTTTTGGTTCTTTATTGGCGACCACGGTAGCCAACAGGATACAATTGCCCTGGCGAACGGTAACGGATCCATCGGCCTGGCGGGCCAATTTTCCCGTTTCGATGGTGACCATACGGCCACCGCCTATATCAAATGTGATTGATTTGGGATCTAACATAACTTGAATGTTTTTAAAGTTTGCGGTATTGCAAACCGTGTGTCAAAAGAATAATTCCCAACCATTGAAAAATGAAGTTGGGAATATTCGTAACTTATTGTTTGAAAAATGCTATTTACGGAGGCCCAATTTCTCGATCAAAGCCCGGTATCCGGCCAGGTCGTGCTTGCTGAGATAGGTCAACAGCCTTTTACGCTGTCCAACCATCTTCATCAAACCGCGTTGGGTCGAGAAATCTTTTTTGTTGATCTTCAGGTGATCTGAAATGTGGTTGATACGCTCGGTCAGCAAAGCGATCTGGCCCTCGATAGAGCCGGTGTTTTTGGGGGAAGCTCCAAAATTGCTGAAAATGGAGGCTGTTTTTTCTTTTGTTAAATAAGGCATTTAATTGTGTTTTTACTGGCTCCCGGATTGGAGCCGTTTTAGTTTTTTATTTCGGGTGCAAAACTACACAATTAAATCCGTTTTTAGCGGAGAAATGGGGATTTTTTTTGAATATTGCCTGATAATTCAGGTCTGATTCGCAATCTTTTACCCTTTTTTACCCAAAATGCCGATCAGCACAACCGCATGACCAAACCCAGGAGGATCCTTTTTACCGTCACCAATGATCTGAACCATGATCAGCGCATGATCCGGATCTGCAGTTCACTGGCCAATGCGGGCTATGAGATCTTGCTGATCGGGGCCCGGAATAAGCGATCCTTACCCCTGTCCACAATGCCTTACCGCCAAGTCCGCCTCTGGCCTGTATTCTCCCGGGGCTTCGGCTTTTATGCGTCCTATAACCTGCAGTTGTTCTTCACCCTCCTGTTCACCCGTTGCGACGCGTATTGCGGGATCGACCTCGATACCCTCCTCCCCGTCTGGCTGGTATCCCGGATCCGGGGAAAGGCCAGGGTCTATGACGCCCATGAGTTCTTCTCCCAGCAAAAAGAAGTGATCACCCGGCCCCGCATACACCGGTTTTGGAAAGGAATGGAAAAAAGCCTGGTGCCCCGGTTCAAAAACGGTTATACGGTCAGCCAGGGCATCGCGGAGGAATTCACCAGCTTGTATGGCGTGCATTATATCCTGGTCCGGAACCTGCCCCTTTTAAAACCTTTTCCCGGATCGTCCCGGGCAAAAAACAGGATCCTCCTCTACCAGGGCGCAGTGAATGAAGCCCGTGGACTGGAGTTCCTGGTGCCGGCGATGGCACAGATCGATGCCGAACTGCATATTTACGGGGATGGGAATTTTCTGGAAGACCTAAAAAAATTGATCCTTTCAAACAATCTGTCCAACAAAGTGTTGCTCCATGGGATGCGCAGGCCGGAGGAACTGGAAAAAATAACCCCTGAAGCTTTTATCGGGTTGAACCTGGTGGAGAACACCGGATCGAACCAGTATCATTCCCTGGCCAATAAATTCTTTGATTATATCCACGGCGGGATACCCCAGGTGACCATGAATTTCCCGGAATACCGGAGGATCAATGAGGCATTTGAAGTGGCGGTACTGATCGATGACCTGGAGATCAAAAGCATCGTGGAGGCCATTCAGCGATTACAGAATGAAAAGGGCCTTCATTCCAGGCTGGCGGAGAATTGTCTCAGGGCCCGGCAAACCCTGAACTGGCAACTGGAAGAACCGGTCCTTTTGAAATTCTACCGGGATCTGTTTGAGCACAAATGACCCATAAATATGTCCGAACAACACCTCCATATCATCACCCATGATGTCCCTTTTCCGGCGGACTATGGCGGTGTTTTCGACCTGTTCTATAAATTGAAAGCGCTTCACGCCCTGGGTGTCAGGATTCACCTGCATTGCTTTACACAGGGCCGCGTCCCGGGAAAGGAATTGAACGAACTTTGCACCAGCGTTGACCTTTACCCGCGAAAAAAAGATCTTTGGCATTTCTCATTCAGGGTACCCTTCATCGTTAATTCCCGGAAGGATAAGAACCTGCTGGCGAATCTGCAGAAGGATGACCACCCCGTGCTGATGGAAGGTATCCATTGCACCTATTACCTGCAAACGGGTGAACTCACCAACAGGAAACTCCTGGTAAGGCTGCACAATGCCGAATTCGAATATTACCACCAACTGGGTCTTTCCGAAAGCAGCCTCCTTAAGAAATGCTATTTCCTGCTGGAAAGCCGTTTGCTGAAGCGTTATGAAAGCCGATTGGCATCCAAGGCGGGTTTCCTTGCCGTGAGTGAAAAGGATGTTGAATTGTACCGGAAAGCGTTTCATGCCCCGGATATCCATTATCTGCCGGTATTCGTGCCTTTCAGGGAGATCAAAGGGTTGGAAGGGAAAGGATGCTTTTGCCTTTACCATGGAAATTTATCGGTCAATGAAAATGAGTCGGCCGCAACCTGGTTATTGAAAAATATTTTTAACCGGACGGACCTCCCCCTGGTCATAGCCGGCAAAAACCCGTCTTCCAAACTGGAAAGGATAGCGCACAGGCAAAAGAACACTTGTTTGGTGGCTAACCCATCTGAAAAAGAAATGCTTGACCTCATTTCCAAAGCGCAGATAAACATCATTCCATCTTTCAATAATACCGGGATCAAGATCAAGTTACTGAACGCCCTGGCCTACGGTCGTCATTGCCTGGTCAACACAGCGGCTGTTGAAGGTTCAGGCCTGGAGGGATTATGTGTCATTTCCGATGACGCGGCGTCTTTCCTTTCAGAACTCAGGATATTATTCGATCAGCCTTTCACCATTGAAGATATTCAGAAGAGGGAGAATGTCCTGGCCGGAACATTCAACAATGAAAAAAATGCGATGGAACTTATGCGATTTCTATCGTAGCGTTATCCCAGACCTTACCCATTTCCGTTTTAATGGTCCGGGCCGGGAATTTCCGGATCACCATGTAATCGTGCGTGGCCATGATGATGGTGGTATTGTAATCGCGGCAGATATGGAACAGGAGTTGCATGATCTCATCGCTGGTCTCGGGGTCCAGGTTACCGGTCGGCTCATCCGCCAGGATGAGCCTGGGCGAATTCAAGAGGGCACGGGCGATGTCCATACGCTGCTGTTCTCCCCCGCTCAATTCAAAAGGCATTTTGAAACCCTTGGTCTTCAGTCCCACTTTTTCCAGCACATCGGCGATCTTTTCGTCCATCAGTTTTTCATCCTTCCAGCCGGTCGCCTTCAGAACGAATTTCATATTCTCGTTCACATTACGGTCGGTCAGCAATTGGAAATCCTGGAAAACCACGCCCAGGTTACGGCGGAGAAAGGGAACTGTCTTCCAGGTAAGTTCGCGGAGGTTATGCCCCACCACCCAGCCTTCCCCCTGGGTCAGTTCCAGGTCACCGTATAAGGTCTTGAGCAGACTGCTTTTGCCGGTACCGGTCTTACCCACCAGGTAAACGAATTCACCCTTGTCCACGTTGATATTGACATCACTCAAGATCAGGCTGTTTCCCTGGAAGATCTTAACGTTCTTTAATTCTACGATAGATTGAGACATGTTATCTTTTTGCTGTTATCAATGACTGTTCAGGATCTCCGGCTGGATAGTAAAGAATACTGGCAAATTTAGCTTTTACCCATTCAGTTCCCGTAATTAATTTCCTCACCAATTGTTAAAAACTCAAGACCGGTAAGTGATCTCTTCGTCTTTTAAAATGATCCGCAATTCCTTTTTATCTCCTTCTTCCACCCGTCCGATCACCTGTGCCGCGATACCGAATTTTTCGGCGGCGCTGATCATCAGGTCCGCATCCGAAGCATCGCAATAGATCTCCAGCCGGCAGCCCATGTTGAACACTTCATACATCTCCCGGTTGCTGCTGCCGCTGTTCTGTTGAATGATCCTGAAGATCTCGGGGGGTTCAAAAAGGTTGTCCTTTATGATGCATAGGTGTCTTGACGGCCTGGAGCCGTCTGACACCTTGGAGCCCGGCGAAGGCAGGTACTTCATACACTTGGTCTGTCCCCCGCCGCTGCAATGGATCAGCCCGTGTATCTGATCAAAATGCTGTTCCAGAAGCCCTTTCAGCACCGGGGCGTAGGTTCGGGTGGGTGACAGGAGGAGTTGGCCGATCGTAGTGATCTGCTTACTGCTTGCTGATTGAAAATCGAGGCGGTCGGTCAGGCGATGCTTACCGATGTACACGACGGAATCATCGAGACCGTTATCGAAACTCTCCCGGAAGTTTTCCCCGTAGTACTTCGCCAGCACATCGTGCCGGGCGCTGGTGAGCCCGTTGCTGCCGATGCCGCTGTTATAGGTCGACTCATAACTGGATTGTCCGAAACTGGCAAAACCCACTATCACATCGCCGGCCTTGATCCTTTCATTGCTGATGATCCTGTCCTTCGGCCAGCGGCAGGTCATGGTCCCGTTCACCGCGATGGTCCGGACCACATCGCCGACATCCGCCGTTTCGCCGCCCAGGTAATGAATATTGATCCCAAAGCTTTTCAGCTGGTCGAATAATTCCTGTGAACCCGATATCACCAGTTCCAGCACTTCCCCGGGTATGAGATGTTTGTTCCGGTCGATCGTTGAGTTGAAAACGATATGGTCGTGAACGCCCACGCAGAGCAGGTCGTCCAGGTTCATCACGATGGCGTCCTTGGCGATGCCCTTCCAAACGGATGCGTCACCGGTCTCTTTCCAGTATAGATAGGCCAGTATGCTCTTGGTACCGGCCCCGTCGGCATGCATGATATTCACAAAATCATCATCCAGCCCCAGGAAATCGGGATACACTTTGCAGAATGCGTTCGGGAACAGTCCGGCATCGAGATTCCTGACGGCGGCATGAACTTCTTCCTTCTGTGCGGAAACTCCCCGTTTGGCGTAAAGAGACATGGTTTGAATTATAGGTTGAATTGAAACTCCGGTTTTGAACGGCTGCAAATTACAAAGCAATTCACCATTATCCGTTATAAAATTAACCGTTAGATTTGTACGATCATAAAATGAAAGTACATTATTCAACAGAAGAGTTACCGGCATTCAGGAACGCGGTGATCACCATCGGCACTTTCGACGGACTGCACCTGGGACACCGGCTCATCATCGATAACCTCCTATCGGAAGCCGCCCGGGTCGGCGGAGAATCGGTGATCATTACCTTTCACCCCCATCCCCGTAAGATCGTTTCCTCGGTCATTACCGGCGTCAGACTGATCAACACCCTGGCCGAACGCATTGAATTGCTGGAGCAGACCGGGATCGAACACCTGGTGGTTGTTCCTTTCACTGATTTCTTCGCCAACCAGACCGCTGAAGAGTATATCCGTGATTTCCTGGTTCAACAGTTCCATCCCCATACGATCATCATCGGTTACGATCACCGCTACGGGAAGGACCGGACCGGGGATTTCCATCTGATGGAGGCATTGGCCCCTGTTTACGATTATCAGCTCAGGGAAATTCCGGGCCATGTATTGGACGCCGTCAAGGTAAGCAGTACCCGTATCCGGAACGCCATCCTGCACAGCCAGGTTGAGGAAGCCAATAAGTTGCTTGGTTATCTTTTCTTCTTTGAAGGCGAAGTGGTTCATGGTGATAAGATCGGGCGTACGATCGGCTATCCCACGGCCAACCTGAAATGCACCGATGAGGAAAAGATCGCCCTGGGCGATGGCATTTACGCGGTCTATGCTGCGCTGGAGGGCAAACGCTATAAAGGCATGATGAGCATCGGATTCAGGCCCACGGTGAACGGCAAGAAGAGGGTGACGGAAGTGAACCTGTTCGATTTCGATGAAGAGATCTACGGAAAGCCCTTGCGGGTCACTGTCAAGAAATACCTCCGCAGCGAGGTCAGGTTCAACGGTCTGGAAGAACTGAAACAGCAACTGCACCTGGATAAGGAAGCCAGCCTGGCCTGTCTTTAAGACCTGCCGCCAATCATCTTCACCACCATTTCACGCATCAGGGACGCGTCGGAAGTTCCGGGGTCACCCACTCCCACCCCTTTCAGGTTATAGTGATGCAGTAAGAGGAGTATCTTCTCGATCCCTTCGTATCCATAATTGCGGATGGCCTCCAGGGCCCCTTTCACGGCGAAAGAATTGTTATAAAAATGAGGCCTGAGCGCCGCTTCACTCTTATCTTTCATCCCGAATACGGTGTAGATCTTACTGAAACTGGCATAGAGCGCGGGCAGCACCAGCTGTATGGGTCCGGCCTTGGGATTGGCCCCGAAATAGCCGATGATGGTCAGGGCCCGGTTGAGGTCTTTTTTTGCGATGGCCGATTGCAATTCAAAGACATTGTATTCCTTACTGATCCCGATGTATCGCTCGATATCGTCTTCCGTGATGGTCTTCTTACCTTTCAGGTTGAGGTCCAGTTTCTCGATCTCATTCACGATTCTCGCCAGGTCGTTGCCGATATGTTCATCCAGCAGGCTCACGGCCTTGGCATTGATGGAATAGCCTTTCGAAAGCAGGTATTGGGAGATCCATTCCTGCAGTTTATAATCCTTGATCTTCTCGGAATTGAATATTTCGGCCGATGCCTTGAGTGATTTATAGAGTTTGGTCCGTTTATCCAGCGTTTTGCCTTTGTAACCGACCACGAATACGGTAGAAGCCAAAGGTTGTTCCACATAGGATTCCAGTTTATCGATATCCTTCATCTGCTGGGCTTCTTTGAGCAGGACAACCTGCCGTTCGGCGAACATGGGATACCGCCTGCAAGCATTGACCACGGCGGTCCAATCGGCATCCTTGCCATAGAAGACGGTCAGGTTGAATTCCGCGGCAGCTTCGTCCAGGATCTTATGTTCAGCATGATCCATCACCTGGTCGATGTAATAATCCTCCTCCCCCTCCAGCCAGTACAGGCTTTTGAAGAGGCCCTTTTTCCAATCGCTGATGATCTTTTCCGCACTCATGGGCCAAAGATAATTGTTAATCCCTTAACCACTTTAACCCAGGACAAGGGTCAGCGAACCCGGTCCGTAAACCGATAAATTCATCTGTCATATGCCGGACATTTATTAGATTTAACACGGCAATATCCGGCCTTGATTCACGTTTACAGTAGAACGCATAAATTTTTACATCTTTCTGGATCTCAAAA
Source organism: Chitinophagaceae bacterium (assembly GCA_016721725.1). Classification (GTDB taxonomy): domain Bacteria; phylum Bacteroidota; class Bacteroidia; order Chitinophagales; family Chitinophagaceae; genus Ferruginibacter. The sequence continues at coordinate 404,189 of JADKHN010000006.1, forward strand.
CAAACTAACATGGCATTTGAAAATTTCCCGGAATCAGAAAAATCAACTCCCGTTCCATCTGCCCCTGTGCGGGGAAACGGCCGCAACATCCTGACGGGTGCATTGGTCGTTGCCCTGTTGGGTACCTGGGGTTATATCATCTGGGATAAGAACCAGACCAAGGAGACCATCCGCCAGAAAGATACGGTGATCGCCACCACCAGCAACCAGCGAGATGAATTGCAGAAGGAACTGGAGGATGCGACCATGCGTTACGACATGATCAAGACCAGCAGCGCCAATATGATGCACACCAAGGACAGCGTGATCAATAAACGCGACCGCGAGATCAGCTCGAAAAGAGAGCAGATCCGGCAATTGCTGGCCAAAGTGGGCGCCACAAAGGAAGAACTGGCCCAGGCCAAGACCCTCATTGCCTCTTTGAACGGGGATATCGAAGACTATAAGTCTGAAGTGGAGAAACTCCGCGGCGAAAAGATCGTACTCACGCAGGAAAAAGCCAACATCACCAAAGAAAGGGACCAGGTCACCCGGGATTTTGATTCTGCCAAGACCGTATTGAAACAGAAAGAGGACATGATCAATGTGGCCTCCACCCTGACCGCTTCCAATTTTTCGATCCTCGGTATCGACGAAAAAGGGAACGGAAAGGAAAAGGAGACGACGACAGCAAAACGCGTGGATAAGTTCCGCATCTCATTCGATATCGCCGAGAACCGCATCGCCGAATCGGGGAGCAAGGTCATTTTTGTTTGCATCACCGGTCCGGATGGCAAACCCATCCTGTTCGGGAACGAGAAATTCAGCACCCGGGAGAACGGTGATAAATTCTATACCCAAAAACTGGTGATCAATTATGTACAGGGACAGCGTCAGCCGGTGAGTTTCGACTGGAAACTGAACGGTCCTTTCAATATCGGCGATTACCGGATCGAAGTGTATCACAATGGTTTCAAGATCGGTGAAGGGACCCGGACCCTGAAGAAGGGCGGGATATTCGGTTAAAAGATCGCCCGGATGGTCGCCCTGCCCACATGAACCATTCGGGATTCCCCCGGTTTTCTTCCTTCATATTGTATACTGGCTTCAATATTGCTGCCTAATCTCCTCGTGTATTCCAGGTTCCACAGATAATTCTTTCCGGGAAGCAAGCCATCCAGGAGGATATACCCCACCGTACTGTTGGCTGCGCCGGGATAGGCTTTCAAACCGATCTGGTTATAGGTGAACCGGGCATTGATGGTGCTGTTGGAAAGCACATTGTACCGAAGGTCGAAACTGAGCGAATGGGTGGTTGACCGCTCCATCGAATCGATCGCGTTCCGCTTGTCAAGATAGGCGTAGCCGATACTGGCCCTGAGATGCGTCTTGTAGATATAGGTAAGCGCCGGTTCCAGGCTGTTCTGTGTGACCCGGTAATTCCGGTTGGTGAATTTGGGCCCGTTGGTGTACAGCTCATTCTTCACCTGGCGAACCCCAAGGGTCACCAGCAGGCTCCGGCTCAGGTTCCACCTGATCTTGCCGGCCAGGTTGCGGAGGCGCCGGCTTTCAAATCCATACGACAATAAGGACTTGCCGTCGGCCACACTGTGAGTCACGTCGAAGCCCCATTTGATGCTGCTGCGGTTGAAATAAAAAATATTAGAGAAAAAGGAATTCAGGGTGATGAGTGTGGTATCCACCAACTGTTTGGTGAATGGATTGAACTGAAAACGGCCGTTGGATATGTCCTTCTTATTGATCTGCAGGGCAGAACTGGTGCTGGTCCTGGACAACAGCTTTTTAAAAGCGTTATTCGTCAGGGGGTTGATCAGCACTTTGGGGTTGAGGGTAAAGCTGTAGTTGAACTGTATGTAATTGGCCTTCACATATTGGTTGCTGGGCGTGAAGATCCGGACATATTTTTTCTGGTCCTGGAAAACCGCCAGCTCAAATTCATTCAGTTCGGGCAGTCCGTTGCTGTTATAATCGATCCAGGTGTATTCGCCCTGTCCCGCCGGCACTTCCACATACGTGAATTCCCTTTTCTGCTCCTGGCCCGCACCCAGTTCATACAGCACATTGCCCACCAGGAAACTTTTCAGCACATTCACTGTATATTCGGCGCGGCCCAGCAGGCTCTTGTCCTCTTTCTGCCGGCTCACCAGGGTATTCTGAACATGCAGTTTCCGGTAGGTGACATTCAGCCTCAGCTGGTGATGTTCACTTTTCAGCAGTTCGGCAAAGAGATTATAATTATCACTGCGGTCGGCCTTTTGCAATTTCGATCGAAGGGGCAGTTGATCATTACGGGTGAAATAACTGAGTCCCCATTTATTGGCTTTCGACGGATCCGACCGCAGGTAGACCATCCAGGTGCTGAAGGCAAAACTGATCGGGGTCAGGGTATCGGTGAGCTTGTACCGGAGTTTATTGTATTCGGCGCTGTAATTGAATCCCAGCTGCATCTTCCGGAAACGGGTCAGTTCCTTGTTGATATCGATGAACGGGCGGATAAAGACCCCTTTCAGGTTGGTATAATTGATGGTGGTGTAACTGAACCGGTCGGTCAGTTTCCATCCTTTCCAGTTCTGGTAATGGGAAAGCGATTGGCGCAATCCCGTGTATTTATCGCTCCGGTTATAACTGTTCAATTCATAACTCACGAAATTCCCCTTTGAATCGCCCAGCCTGAGTGCGGCATTCGCCAGGTGTTCATCGGCGGCGGCAACGTCATAGGGCAGGCTCCAGTCGCGCAGGTACTCCACATTACGCAGGCGCTCCAGCGGCCTGAACCGGTTCTGCACATATTCGTAACCCAGGCGGGCCTGTACCACGAGCGGCTTACCCAGTAACCTGATCTTTCCTTCATCATGCTGGAACTGGAATTTGGCGGCATAGCCGTTGTCGTTCGATTTATCCTTCCGGGAGAACAGGTTCACATCGTATTTACTGACGGCGGCTTCCACTTTAAGCCGGGTACGGGAAGTGAAATTATATTCAGCGCCGATGGAGATCATTTGTTGCTTTTTGGGTGAAACCAGCAGGATGACCGGCTCCCACTCCCCCTGTTTCAAACCGTTTATATCCGGGGCCACCCAGCCGAATACCTTTCCATTGGCGGCATTGAGCAGCGGGTTATAATTGCCCTTGCCCGGTCCGAGATAGGTAAAGCTGAGGCTGTACAGTGGGTCGGCGGGATTGGTGGAATAGACAAAGATCGAATCGTGCAAATTGGTATTGTACAAGGTATCGATCTTTTTGTAGAGGATCTTGCCGGCCGAGAGTGTATCCCGGACGGCATTCACGTAATAGGCCGTGCTGACGCTGTCGCCGATATCAGCGAGGAACTGTTTCTGTTTGCTGTCCAGGACCTGGTTGATGGAAGAGTTCTTGGCATCCGAGTTGGTATAGACCCCGACACTGACCAGGAGGTTCTTTTTGAATCGTATTTCGTTGCTCACATAGATCTGCGAGTTGAGGAAATTGCGGTCGGCGTATTCAAATTCCACCTGGATCCTTTTGTCCTTGGTGATGAGGCGTTTAGGGGTGAACGTAAGTTCTGCGGTGTTGTAGTTGATCACATAGTCCTGGTCCTCTCCCCTTTGCAGTAATTCACCATCCATGAAGATCCTTTCCGTTCCGGCGAGGATCACAAAATAGAGCTCGAGATTGGGGCTGCGCAGCCGGTAAGGACCCTGGTTGCCTTCCAGGGGCTCGAGGATATTGCGGGTGAATTTCCCCTTAGCGATGGCTCCGCTCACCAACAGGGAATTATCGATGTGTTTTCCGATCTTATTGTTGGTGATGAAAGAAATGCCCTGTAATCTTTTATAAAAATTCAGGAAATAGTTCTTGCTTTGGCGGATGTCGATATCCCCGAAATTGGCCTGCCAGCCCCTTTTTTTGACCTGGAGGTAGATGCGGTCAAAATCACGGAGGTCTTGCGTATTGCCATCAGGCTGGATGGGGATATTATTATCCGTGATGGCCGCAGTGAGTTCCAGGCTATCGCCGATATACCCGCTCAGCTGAAGGTTAAGGCTGCTGTTCACCACGGCATCCTGGCTGTTGCCGAATGAGATCCCCCGGCCAATACTGCCTTCCGATTTGATATTGCCAAAATCCATGAGAGGATTAGCTTGCTTGGGTCCGAACCGGAGCGTAAAACCGTTGTTGCTGATGAAATTGTTCCGGATGCTGTCGTAATTCAGGTGCCTCGCCAGTGCATTCAGCCTGAAGGGGAAGCTGCGGTAAGTGACCAGGACACTATCGGACATGGGCCGGGTCAGCCAGGTGATGGTCGCATCCACCTCATTGAGCACATAGGTTTCGGGAAGTATATTCCGGATGGACAGGCTGCCGGGGATGATGCTCATCGAATCGATCCTGACCAGTTTGTTCTTTGAAGAGATGAATTTCTGGCGGAGGTTGGAGTTTACGGGCGAAGGATCCGTTTGGGCACAGGCTATATGCACCCCGAATAAGAGACAGACGAATGCGTATAACCTGTATGGCTTCAACCGATTGATGGATTAGTCATGCTAAAATTAGCCATTCTGCCGATAAGATGACGGGAAGCGTTTTTTTGCTGCCGGGCATCAATCAGCGGATAATCCCGCCTTAAGGTATTCGCGGTTCATGCGGGCAATATTGGACACCGAAATGCCTTTCGGACATTCGGCTTCACAGGCGTAGGTATTGGTGCAATTGCCGAATCCTTCCTTATCCATCTGGGCCACCATGTTCAGTACCCTGGATTCCCGCTCCGGTTCTCCCTGTGGCAATAAAGCCAGTTGAGAAACTTTGGCGCTCACAAAAAGCATGGCGCTGCTGTTCTTGCAAGCGGCGACACAGGCTCCGCAACCGATGCAGGAGGCAGCCATGAAGGAAAGATCAGCGTCTTTTTTATCAATGGGCAGGGAGTTGGCATCTACGGCGTTCCCGGTATTCACACTGATATACCCTCCGGCCTGCATGATGCGGTCGAAGGCGGAACGGTCGACCATCAGGTCCTTGATGACCGGGAAAGCGGCGGCGCGCCAGGGTTCCACTACGATCGTATCCCCGTCCTTGAATGCACGCATGTGCAGCTGGCAGGTGGTGTTTTTCTCCCAGGGGCCATGCGCCTTGCCATTGATGTACATGCTGCAGGTCCCGCAGATCCCTTCGCGGCAATCATGATCAAAGGCGATCGGGTCTTTCCCGTCACGGATCAGTTGCTCATTAAGTACATCGAACATCTCCAGGAAAGACATTTCGGAAGAGATGTTCTGTACCGGGTAGGTTTCAAATGCGCCTGGTTCCCGGCTGTTACTTTGTTTCCAAACCTTAAGCGTGAGGTTCATATTGTAATGTTCCATATCGGTTGAATTGCTTGATTATTTATACTCAGATCCTGATGTAATTCCGGTATTCAAAAGGTCGCCAGCCAAATCGTTTCCAGAGAAAATAAAGCAACACATGCTTCAGATTCCTGAATTTTTTCTTTCCCGGGTCGATTCCAGTTTCCCAATTCTCACTGTCCACCCTCTTCTTCATAACCAACGGATGGGTGCCGTTGAAAGGGACCACCACATCGATCCCGGCATAATTGAATCCCTTATCGATGGTCTTTAGCTCATCCAGATCAGTCTTCATTCTGTTTGTCAGGCGACCATAGTTTACTGAAATCAATGAGTTTATGTTCTGCATGGTCCCGGGATCTCTTACCCAGCCATAATGAAAAACATAAGCATCGATCTCTTTCGCCGCCAACTTTTTACCGTTTTTCCACCGGAAGCCCTGCGCATCCCGGTAACTCCTGATGGACTTGTCATTCCTGATCACCCGCAGTTCCCGACTGTACCATTTCCTTCCATCCGCAATGAACCGGTAGCTTCCGTAAAAATGATGATAGAGGAAGACCAGCCCTTCCACCCTGGGGTCGGGGAGGAATTCCTGCATGGCGGCTTTTATGACGGCATGGTATTTTTCATGTACCACTTCATCGGCCTGTATGTAAAAGAGCCAGTCACTGTCGGTTGCCGTTGCATCCAGCGCTTTATTCGTTTCGACGGCCAGTACGCCGGCGTCCTTCCATAATCGGATATCCCAGACAGATTCAATGATCCTGATCTTTTCCGACCCGATCGAACCGATCAGTTCCCGGGTTTCGTCATCCGAATCTCCCAGGCAAACGATCATTTCATCTACCAGGGGCAGGATCGAACTGATCGATTCAACTACGGGGTATCCGTATTTCACGGCATTCCTGACGAACGTGAATCCGCTTACTTTCATGTTATTTGTAGGATCGCTGCGTTGGCTTGACGATCTCGAAATTCAATGGCTCTTTGATCAGTTCCCAGTTACTTTCACCCCGGTATGCCCAGCTGGATACATAACTGAAATTTTCATCATCCCGTTTGGCCTCTCCCTCCTCGGTCTGCGATTCCTCGCGAAAATGACCACCACAACTTTCATTGCGGTTCAGGGCGTCAATGCACATCAGTTCGCCCAATTCAATGAAATCGGCTACCCTTCCGGCTTTATCCAGTTCGGGGTTCATTTCAGAGATCTTGCCCGGTATCTTGACATCGCTCCAGAATTCCCTTCTCAATTGCCGGATCTCTTCAATGGCTTCTTTCAATCCTTTCTCATTCCGGGCCATGCCGCATTTGTCCCACATGATCTTTCCCAGTCTTTTATGAAAACTTTCCACGGTCTGTTTGCCCTGGATACTCATCAATATCTCGATCCTTTGCTGCACTTTAACCTCTGCTTCATCAAAAGCGGGATGGTTGGTCGGTATGGAAGCCGTACGGATGTCATCGGCCAGGTAATTACCCAGTGTATAGGGAATGACGAAATAGCCGTCGGCCAGGCCCTGCATCAATGCGCTGGCACCGAGCCGGTTGGCGCCGTGATCGCTGAAATTGGCTTCCCCAAGGGCATAGAGGCCCGGGACGGTGGTCTGTAATTCATAATCCACCCATAATCCACCCATGGTGTAATGCACGGCGGGATAAATCCGCATCGGCATTTCGTAGGGATTCTCGCCGGTGATCTTCTCATACATCTCGAACAGGTTCCCGTATTTTTCTTCCACAACGGCCTTACCCATCCGGATGATGGCCGCCTCATTCGCATTGTCCAATCCCTGTTTACCCACTTCGATCTTACCATAGCGTTTGATGGCATCCGCAAAATCCAGATAGACGGCCATTTTGGTGGTCCCAACGCCATATCCTTCATCACATCTTTCCTTGGCGGCCCTGGAAGCCACGTCCCGGGGAACCAGGTTACCAAAGGCGGGGTAACGCCTTTCGAGGTAATAATCCCTTTCCGCTTCCGGAATATCGATGGCTTTTCGCGAATCGTCTTTTTGTTTGGGCACCCATATCCTGCCATCATTACGGAGGCTTTCACTCATCAGGGTCAGTTTGCTCTGGTGATCGCCGCTTACGGGGATGCAGGTGGGATGGATCTGGGTGAAACAGGGGTTACCGAAGAAAGCGCCTTTCTTATGCGCTTTCCAGGCCGCGGTCACATTGCTGCCCATGGCATTGGTGCTGAGGTAGAAGACATTCCCATACCCGCCCGTACATAACAGTACGGCATGGCCGAAATGACGTTCCAGTTTTCCATTCACCAGGTCCCGGGCGATGATGCCCCTGGCTTTCCCGTCGATCATCACCACATCGAGCATTTCATGACGGCTGTACTGGGTCACATTACCCAGGGCCACCTGGCGTTCCAAAGCGCTGTAGGCGCCCAGCAACAGTTGTTGGCCCGTTTGCCCGGCCGCGTAAAATGTACGCTGGACCTGGGTTCCGCCAAAACTCCGGTTACTGAGCAACCCGCCATATTCGCGGGCAAAGGGAACACCCTGGGCCACGCAATGGTCAATGATGGCCGCGCTCACTTCCGCGAGGCGGTGCACATTGGCTTCCCGGGCGCGGTAATCGCCTCCCTTGACGGTATCATAAAAAAGACGGAATACACTGTCGCCGTCGTTCTGGTAATTCTTTGCCGCGTTGATGCCTCCCTGGGCGGCGATGCTGTGCGCTCGGCGCGGACTGTCCTGGAAACAAAATGTCTTCACCTTATATCCCAATTCCCCGAGGGCGGCCGCGGCCGAGGCGCCCGCCAGTCCGGTACCTACGACGATGATCTCCAGTTTGCGCTTATTGGCCGGATTGACCAGTTTGACATGGCCCTTATAATCGGTCCATTTCTCGTGCATTGGCCCATCCGGGATTTTTGATTTCAGATCCATATGATTCAAATTTATAAACCAGCAATTAATTTATTTCAGGACTAATAATACTTTTCCCCATCCAGGGCCCTTTCATCAGGACACCCAGCCCAGGTACATGGCAACCGGCATGGCAGCGAACAATAAACAGATGATCACGGAATAAGCGATGCCGAGTATCTTGATGATGGGCGTATACCGCTTATGGTTGATCCCGAATGTCTGGAAGGCGCTCTGAAATCCATGTATAAGGTGCCAGAAAAGAGAGAGTACGCCCAATACATAAACAATGACCACCCACAGGTTGTTTTGGAAGACCAGGAGCATTTCGGCATAGAGATCATGGACCGGTTGGTTATTGTATTCGGAGCCCAGCGTGGTTTCTTCAAGCACTTTGATCCCGCCGATGCCGCCGAGGCGGGATGGAGCCCAGAAATGATACAGATGAAGCACCAGGAAGAGCAGGATGAGGGTTCCGAGCAAACCCATGCTGCGGCTGTACCAACGGCTGTTGGAAGCGGCGTTGTTGACCTTGTAATTCACCGGCCTGGCGCGCCGGTTCTTGGCCCATAACAGCAACCCCTGTACGATATGCAGCAGCAGGAACAGGAAGAGCCCGATCTCCGTGGTGCGGATGATCAGGTTACTGCCCATGAAATGACCCCAGTGGTTAAAGGTCTCCCCGCCATCGTTGAAAAAGATCATGGCGTTAACGCCGCAGTGCACGATCAGGAAACAGATGAGGAATAATCCGGTGAGCCCCATCAGTATCTTTTTGCCTATCGAGGAAGTGAAAAAGTTTTTCCAGGTCATAAAAGGAAGGTTAAGCGTTATGGTATGGTATGCAAAAATACGGCAGTAAAAACCAAAAAACGGATTTCGTTGAACTTTTATGCGGGAACTGACCGGCCGGGAGATTATTCTTCCAAACGGCGGGAAAAAAGCCGCCCGATCTCCTGGTAGATCATCTCCGGCTTGAGTGTCCGCCACTGCGGCAGATCGACCAAGGCGGCATACCGGGTGAGCCAGGCCCTTTTGAAATCGTACTGGCTTTGTTCGGGCATGCCGATGATCGCCACCCAGCCATCGTCATCCGAAAGCTGTTCCTGCCATTCCTGGTAATAATCGTCGTTACTGCTGTGGAAATTCAATACATTCTCCGCGACCAGGATGAATTGGGTCACGCCTTTGGCATAGAGGATGTCGGTAACATCCCGGCGAAGGGTCATGATATCGTTCTCGATGGCATCGTTCCATTCGCCGAGTAATTCAATGATGGCATAGGACTGCTCATAATCGATGAACAGGATCTTCATATACAGGGTCCTGGAGCCAAAATCATCCCATTGCGGATGGATATAATAGTTGTAAACGGTCTGGGAGAACTCGAACTCGCTGTAGGTACGGCCGTAGAAAGGAGACTGTTCATCCTCTTCCGCCGCGTACAAATGACGCCAGTTATAAAATGGTTCGATATCCTGCAAGAAAAATAGTTATAAGTACAGGTGCAAATTTCCGGGAAAGAAGGACAATAAAAAAATTAACGCAGATTATTATGATTAAATGATTTCGCAGATGAAGATAAAAATGAACGCTGATTAGGTGATTAATTGATTAAACAATTAGAGTTAAATAATATTTGAACATGTCGATCATTTGAAGAGTACTCAAAGTATTGAAGTCGATCAGCGTAATCATGTAATCCATTCAATCAGCGATAAAAAAAGGCCGCACCAATGGGTGCGGCCCGACTTATTAACCCGATAAGTTTATTCTGATTATTGCACCATGATCTTTTCGGTGAAGATGACCTCGTTACCTGCGCCGGTGACTTTTACAAAATACATGCCTTTACCCAGCAAACGATCCACCTTAACGGTCTCCACCTGGGCCTTACCGCTGTAATTCACAGAGCGGTTCAGGATGTTCTTTCCTGAAAGGTCGGTTACGATGATCGTATAAGCCCCTGGCTTTTGTCCGTCCAGCAATACCTTGAACTCATTCCCGGTGACAGGGTTAGGGAACACTTTTGAATCGGTGGATACGAATTCAACCGGTGGCAAAGCGGGATTGACATTGAATTTGTTCCGTGCATCCGCTTCTTTCTGAAACAGGAAATTCCCATTGGCGAGATCGGAAGCGTTATAGGTCTTGTCAGAACCTTCGATCCTCACCGCAGCGAGGTCGCTCAATTTGAATTTGTAGTAGCCTTCAAATGTGTTGGCACTGCTCACCACAATATTGCCGTCATTGTCAACCGCGGCACCATTGGTGCTGTATTGGGCAGGCAGACCGGTGATCGTACCCATGAGGGTGGCTACGCGGCTGTCCACATCCACGGAAAACACATAATGGTTGGCTGTGATGATATACAGTTTATTAAATGCGTCGGCGATCATATCGCCTCCCCAGCTGGTGCACTTGTTATGGATGGATATGCCTTTATTCGATTCGGCATCGACCAGGTTTCCGAGGTCGGTGATCACGGCTTTCTTTCCGGTGGTAAAACGGATCAGGTGATTGGCGTCATTGGAGATGGCATAGCCATACCCGTCAGCCCCGATCACCATCCGGGTGATGTGACTTTCTTCCGTCAGCAGGGTTCCGGGCATGCGGGAGACCAGTGCGCCGGAAAAATTAAAGGATGGTTCTTTTTTACCCAGGTCCACATAACTCAATTCACCAAAATGCATCTGGGTATAATACAGGCGGTTATGCGCTTTGTCATAAGCCGCAGCGGCCACTCCGTAACCCATGGCGGGGATCGGGGTGATGTTGTTGGTACCGGCAGACAATGCGTTGGTCATGGCGGTATTGCCTGCATTCTCATAAATGGTCCTTTCCAGCTGCCCGGTCTGGATATTCACCTGGCGGATATTCACCCAGCTGAAATCACCGACACCCCTGCCCGTTATGGCATAGGTGCTGGAGGCCTCCTGTGCGGTGCCTGCAAGCGCTGAAAACAAAAAAAGAGGGGATAGTAAAAGTTTACCTTTCATAAGTGTAGGTTTTAGTTTTTAATCTGATACGTAAATTAGATGAAATGCATAAAAAATCCAAGATTTTTTTATGAGCGGTATTTTTCCAGGGCTTTTTTAACAGTTCCTTCTGTCATGAGCAGGGCCCTGGCTGTTTCATATTCTTCGATGCCCAACTTTTCCATCAGCATCTTCACCCCGCGGTCGGTGAGTTTTTCATTGGTCAGCTGCATATTCACCATCTTATTATCCTCTACCCTGCCCAACTGGATCATCACGGCGGTGGAGATCATGTTCAGGACCAGTTTCTGGGCCGTTCCGCTTTTCATCCGGGTGCTGCCTGTCACGAATTCAGGACCGGTCACCACTTCTACCGGCAGGTCAGCCGCGGCCGCCAATGGAGAACCGGGATTGCAACAGATGCAGCCGGTAAGGATCTGGTGAGCCCGGCATTTTTCCAGCGCGCCGATCACATAGGGTGTGGTCCCGCTGGCGGCAATGCCCACCACCACATCCTTATCGCATACCTGGTAAGTCTCCAGGTCCTTCCACCCCTGCTCCGGATCGTCTTCCGCCGCTTCCACGGCCATGGTGATGGCCTGGTTTCCCCCGGCGATGATACCCACCACCAAACCGTAGGGGACCCCATAGGTTGGCGGACATTCACTGGCATCCAATATGCCCAGCCGGCCACTGGTACCTGCGCCCAGGTAGAACAGGCGACCGCCCGACAACATCTTATCGGTTATCGCCGTCACCAGCGCTTCGATCTGAGGGATGGCGCCCGCCACCACATCCGGCACTTTCCGGTCTTCTTCATTGATGTGACGCAATAATTCTGACACAGGCATTCTTTCCAGGTGCCGGTAGGGAGAATCTGCTTCGGTTATACGTTCCTGTGACATAGATATTAAGCGTGAAACTGGATCAATCCGTCCATCGGTTTCTTCAATACCTTTCCCAATTCCAGTTCATAGGATCCGCACATTTCCTTTAACACATCCCGGAAACCATAGGCCACACTCCCGGTGAAATGGATCGGCAGGGTCCAGCTTTCGCGGTATTTGTAGAGGTGATTGAAGAAGAAATCATTGAAGCCGTCCTCGATGATATTCTCCACCATATAATGACCGCGGTTCTCGGCCAGGAAAACGGTGAAGGCCGCCAGGTAGCGGTTCGGCAACGGGTTCTTGTACACCGCGGTGAGTATCTCGTCCCGGTTGGTATTGAATTTGGCCTGGAAACGGTCCATCAGGTCGGCATCGAAGGTCTGGTACAGGAAATACTGCACCACTTTCTTGCCCAGGTAGGCCCCGCTGCCTTCGTCTCCCAGGATAAAACCCAGGCCGGGACTGTTCTTCACGATCCTCTTCCCATTGAAATAACAGGAATTGGAGCCGGTACCCAGAATGCAGGCGATGCCTTTCTCCGTTCCGCATAAGGCCCGGGCGGCACCCATGAGATCATGGTCAACTTTTACCTCCGATCCCGGGAATACGAGCCGGATGGCATTTTTCACCAGGCGCACATTGGCCGGATTACTGCAGCCGGTTCCATAAAAAGATGGCTTCCGGCCCGGGTCCCTTCAGTTTGGGAAGGAGTTCATTCCGGATGATGGTTTCGATCTGTCCCGAAGAAAGGAAATAAGGGCTGAGCCCCTGGGTGTAAAAATATTTGCGGGTTTTGCCGGTGACCAAACACCATTCTGTTTTAGTGGAGCCGCTGTCGGCGATCAGTATTACAGGCATATCCGGCTTTTTAATATTACGGGATGAAGTTAATTCATAAAAGGCAATTCAACCGAATTACCGGGGTTCGCGGCAAAAAATTAACTTCGCTCCATGAATAACAAAAAAATACAGGTTTGGTTGCCTTTGCTGTTCAGTCTTACCATGGTCGCCGGCATGTTCTTCGGGTATAAAATGAGAGACAACATGCCCGGGAAAAGTTTCTTTCATACCGAGCAACGAAGGCCCATCCAGGAGATCATCGACCTGATCCGGAATAAATATGTGGAGGAGGTTGACCTGAATGCCCTGTCGGATACCGCCATCCAGGCCATGCTGAATAAACTGGACCCGCATTCGGTCTTCATCCCTGCCGAGGAATTACAACAGGTGAATGACGATCTCTCGGGGCGGTTCTATGGCATCGGGATCGAATTCGGGATCTTTGATGATACGCTTAATGTGATGCACGTACTGAAAGACGGGCCATCCGAAAAAGCCGGGCTCGTGACCGGTGATAAGATGCTGATGATCGGTGACAGTGTCGTGACCGGCAAAGGAAATGACAGTGACAAATTCATCCGTTTACTGCGGGGTGAAAGGGGTTCTAAGGTCGTGATCCGGGTCCTGCATGGTTCCGGGATAAAGACCGTGACCATCAGCCGAGGGGAGATCCCCCTGCCCAGTCTTGATGCCGCCTATATGATGGATAAGACCCTGGGCTATATCCGCCTCAACAAATTCTCCTCTTCCACCTACCGGGAATTCATGGACGCCCTGGTGGGTTTGAAGAAACAGGGCATGCAGAAACTGGTGCTTGACCTGCGGGACAATGGCGGAGGAATTTTGGAAGAAGCCACGGAGATCGCAGATGAATTCCTGGATGGAGACAAACTGATCACCTATACCGAAGGCAAACACTCCGCAAAAAAAGAATACCGCTGCCGCCGGACGGGCCAGTTCGAGACCGGGGACCTGTTCATCCTGGCCGATGAAGGAACGGCCAGCGCCAGCGAGATCCTGATCGGGGCCTTGCAGGACTGGGACCGCGCCACCATCATCGGGCGCAGGACCTTTGGCAAGGGACTGGTCCAGGAGCAGTTCGACCTGAGCGATGGCAGCGCCATCCGTCTGACCATTGCGAAATATTATACACCGATCGGACGTAGCATCCAGCGATCTTACGCCAACGGTGAAAAAGCTTATTTCGAGGAGATCAACAACCGTTATCATGACGGAGACCGCGAAACCACCGATACTACCGGAAAAACAAAACGCAAAGCCTTTAAGACCATGAAAGGAAAAACCGTCTATGGCGGGGGTGGCATTACACCGGATCTTTTCATCGCACTGGATACTTCTCTTTTTACTTCAAGGTCAGCTGCCCTATCATCTGCAGGGACCATCAACCGCTTTGCTTACCGTTTCTACCTTCAACACCTTCCGGAACTGAAAAAATTTACCTCGGTTTCCGAATTCAATTCCGGCTTTGATTTTTCCGAGAAGGACTGGAATGATTTCATGTTGACCGCGGCCACTGATTCCATCAAAGCCGTTTCCTTTTCGCCGGCTGAAAAAACAGGCATTCTGAACCAGGCCAAGTCGGCCCTGGCCCGGCAATTGTGGAGAAATGAGGGCTATTTTGAATTTTTAAATAATTCCGACCCGTCCATCATGAAAGTGAAAGAACTGATCATAAATTAATTCAATACAATTTAATATGATACTTTTGCGTTTTTGATTAGTTTTGCACCATTAACAACTGTTTTCGAGAAATTATTATTCAATTACCCCAACTAAAACACCCATTATGAGATCAATTAAATTATTCCTTTCCGGATTAGGTTTAATGATTGGCACGATTGCATTCGGACAGTTTTCCAATAGTGTCAGTGCTGCACAACCCGAATTGCAGTCAAATAAACAAGGGCCCAAAGGAAAAAAGAAATGCTGGTCCAAAACACAAATGAACATTGGCTTAGGTATTGCCAATTATTATGGCGACCTCACCGAGAACTTTCATCTCTTTAACCAGTCCTCCTTTAGTCTTGGCGCTGGTTTGAGCTACCGCATCATCCCTCACCTGTCTGCCCGGGCCGATATTGCGGTCAATAAGATACAGGCCAGCGACAGTCGAAACAACCGTGTTGACCTTCAGAACAGGAACCTGAGTTTTAAATCTTTTGTTTGGGATCTGAACCTGGCAGTACAATATGAAGTTTTAAACCTGGACAAGTACAAAGTGACTCCTTATGTTTTTGTTGGTTTCGGTGTATTCTATTTCAATCCTTATACCAAGGATGCCAATGGGTACAAGCAATTCCTGCAATACCTGGGTACTGAAGGACAAGGCCTTACCGGCTACCCGGATCGTAAAAAGTATAAAAGGACGCAGTTTGAGATACCTTTTGGAGGTGGTTTAAAATGGGCAGTGAACAAAAAGATCAACCTTGGTCTCGAATACAAATTCCGTAAAACCAATACCGACTACCTGGATGACGTAAGCCGCCTGGGTTATCCGAACAAGGCTTTACTGGATGCCAAGAATCCAAGGACAGCTACACTTACCTGGAGAGGCGGTGAAGTAGGTGCCGGAGGCTATCCTACTAATCCGAATCTCAATCGCGGCAATCCGAATAAGAATGATGTTTTTTATACCATGCAATTCAAAGTGGGTATTCAATTGTAAAACGTACCGACAAGACCAAAAAAGCCGGCCTGTATCAGGACGGCTTTTTTTATGACCAATTCTGTACGAAGCGGATCTGCCAAAATGAGTAGTAAGACAACGTGATGGAATAAATTTTAAAAATTACCTTTGCCGCAAATAACGATGCTATGTGGCTCAACAATATCTTAGAGACCATCGGTAACACACCGCTGATCAGGATCAACAAGATCACCCGCAACCTCCCCTGCACCGTATTGGCCAAAGTGGAGTACTTCAACCCCGGCAATTCCATCAAGGACCGGATGGCGCTTAAAATGCTGGAAGTGGCCGAACTGGAAGGGAAGATAAAGCCCGGCGGCACCATCATCGAAGGCACCAGCGGCAATACCGGGATGGGCCTCGCCCTTGCAGCCTGCGTGAAAGGCTACAAATGCATCTTTACCACCACCGACAAGCAATCAAAAGAAAAAGCGGATATCCTCAAGGCCGTAGGCGCCGAAGTGATCGTTTGTCCCACCAATGTAGAACCCGAAGATCCCCGCAGTTATTATTCCGTGAGTAAAAGGCTGGCCACCGAAGTACCCAACAGCTGGTACGTCAACCAGTACGATAACCTCGCCAACCGGGAGGCGCATTATGAGCAGACCGGTCCGGAGATATGGGAACAGACCGAAGGAAAAGTGACCCACCTGGTGGTGGCTACCGGTACCGGTGGAACGATCATCGGCACGGGTAAGTACCTGAAAGAAAAGAACCCGAACATCAAGGTATGGGCCATTGACAGTTACGGTTCCCTGCTGAAAAAATATTTCGAGACCGGCGAACTGGACCAGAAAGAGGTCTACCCCTATATCAGTGAAGGCTTCGGTGAGGATTTTGTACCGGAGAACTATGACATGAAATACATCGACAAGTTTGAGAAAGTAACGGATAAGGATGGGGCCATCATGGCCCGACGCATCGCCAAGGAAGAAGGCCTGTTCTGCGGATACAGCGCGGGGAGCGTTTTACAGGGACTCATGCAATTGAAAGATGAATTGAAGAAAGACGATGTGGTGGTGGTCATCTTTCACGATCATGGAAGCCGTTATGTGGGTAAAGTGTATAACGACCAGTGGATGATGGAACGCGGGTTCCTGGAAGTGAAGACCTTCAAGGACCTGATCAGCGGAAGAGGTTCGCAGAAACTGATCACCGTATCGCCCGACCAGACCGTACTGGAAGCCATTGAACTGATGAAGAAGTACGATATCGAAAATATACCGGTGATGGACAACGGCAATAATACCGGCGCGATCTCGGAGAGCGGCCTCTTCAATAAGATCCTCAACAATCCCGATATAAAAACACAGGCGATCGCTTTAGTGATGGAAAAACCCTATCCCGAAGTGGCATTTGATACCCCGGTAGAGCGTTTAAGCTCGCAGATCAACCGGGAAAACGGAGCCGTGCTGAGCCGGGATGAAAGCGGCGGATATCATATCGTGACCAAATACGACATCATCCAGAGCCTGTCTAAATAAGCACCCGTTTTTTTACGTTTGCCCTTAAAATCAATACAGCAGTGCTTTACAAGCTGCCTGATTGATTCTTATATTATTTTTTCAACATATCATATACGTAGATTTACGATACTCCGGCAGGTAAAGCCCCCATCCCTTTTTCTGAAGAACTACGATTGGAACAGTAATTACAATACCGCGAAAATAGAGCATTAACGCTCTTGTCTGGCCTCTTGAACTGTCGCATCTTTGTGTCAGAAGTTGATTGATAGAGATTAAATATCAATCGTTATCCAAGATCCTGATAAAAACCAACAGAACTCATCCAATGTCTGTGAAGAACCAACCAACAATCCAATATCAGTCAACTTCTTTTAAATTTTAAAACCCAATATTCGCTTTAAGATCTTGTCTGACTGAAAAACCGCTGGATCTGAAGTAATGAAGAAACCAATATCCTGCCTATGCCATCCCGATAGCTATCGGGAAGCGATGATGGCAAAAACCACCCGGGTAAAGCCGGGACCAATATCCGAGACCTATGCTGTAAAAAGCGATGATGGTCAAATTTGAAAAACCATTGAAACCAGGATTACACGAAAAAAGGCCACCTGCAATATAAGGTAACCCCCTTAGAAGAGCAGACCTCTGAGATCCTGAAAACCACCGCTGCTTGGTTGGTTAAAATGTTGACTTCCATAGTTGTTTGATGCGTCAAATGGTTATGGAAGTTTTTTTATGCGCTTAATAAACCACAGATTACACAGATTTTGGTCACAGATGGCCACAGATCAGGGTATTTGATACAGACCAGTAAATACAAATTAAAAGGGATCAAAATCTGTGGCCACCTGCCTGCCGGCAGGAAGGTCTGTGGTTATTTTTCTGTGTCATCTGTGGTTAAATACAGAACAGGTTAAATTTGAGTATGATTTTAACATCAGCCGGTGAGTTGGGTTTTGTTCCCAAACGGATCATTTCCCTCGTCCCTTCCCAGACCGAACTCTTGTACGACCTGGGCCTGGAGGATGAGACCGTAGGCATCACCAAATTCTGCATTCACCCCGATGCCTGGTCCAAGAATAAGACAAGAGTAGGCGGCACCAAGACCGTCAACCAGGCGGTCATTGACGGGCTTAGGCCCGATCTCATCATTGCCAACAAGGAAGAAAATGTAAAGGAGCAGGTGGAGGCCCTGGCTGCTGAATATCCTGTCTGGCTTACGGATGTGAATAACCTGGAAGATGCGCTTCAGATGATCCGGGATATCGGTACATTGACAAATAGAAAGGAACAAGCCGAATGGCTGGCAGAATCGATAAGAAAGGAGTTCGTCGAATTACAACAACTACAAACTAAAAACTATAAACTAACAACAGCCTACCTCATCTGGAAAGACCCCTACATGGCCGCCGGTGGCGGTACCTTTATCCATGATATGATTCGCCGCTGCGGATTCCGCAATATTTTCGCTGACCTGACCAGGTACCCCGAGGTCAGGGTCACCGAACTGCAAACTGCCGGCTGCGAACTGCTCCTCCTATCCTCCGAGCCCTTCCCATTCCGGGAGAAAGACCTGGAAGAACTGGCCGAACAATTGCCCGGTACCCGGATCCTGCTGGTTGACGGGGAAATGTTCAGCTGGTACGGCAGCCGTCTACGGGAAGCTCCCGCATACTTCAATCAACTTATTCACAGGCTTTTATAACCAAATAAGAGGTACGCTTTACGGTCAGGACATTTTAAATTATATTTGCGTTAAACCAAACTAACTATGGCTAATAAAAAAATCATTGACCTATTAGGCGACCAGGCCGAATCCTTGTTGAACCACGAATGCAAGACCATTGCCAAGACCGATATCTCCCTCCCCGGTCCGGATCATGTGGATGAGATCTGGAGGTTGAGCAACCGCAATAACCAGACCCTGAAAAGCATTCAGCAAATGCTGAATAACGGCCGACTGGGCCGTACCGGCTATGTGTCCATCTTACCGGTGGACCAGGGTATAGAACATAGCGCCGGCGCGTCTTTTGCGCCCAATCCCATTTATTTTGACCCGGAGAATATCGTCAAACTGGCCATCGAAGGCGGATGCAATGCCGTGGCTTCCACGTTCGGCGTACTGGGGATCGTCAGTCGTAAATACGCCCATAAGATCCCGATGATGGTCAAGGTCAATCACAACGAATTCCTGAGTTATCCCAATAAATTCGACCAGATCATGTTCGGTCAGATCAAGGACGCCTGGAACATGGGCGCCACCTCTGTTGGGGCCACCATTTATTTCGGCAGCGCGGAAAGCGCCCGGCAGATCCAGGAAGTGGCCACCGCTTTCGAGATCGCCCACGAACTGGGCATGGCCACCGTTCTCTGGTGCTACACCCGTAACAACGCCTTCAAAGTGGATGGCATCGATTATCATGCATCAGCCGACCTCACCGGCCAGGCCAATCACCTGGGCGTAACCATCCAGGCCGATATCATCAAACAAAAACTCCCCACCAATAACGGCGGATACAATGCCACCAAACATGGCAAGACCTCTCCCCTGGTTTATTCTAAACTCACGACCGACCACCCCATCGACCTCACCCGTTACCAGGTGGCCAATTGCTATATGGGACGTGTGGGATTGATCAACAGCGGAGGCGAAAGCAAAGGGGCGACCGACCTGGCAGAAGCCGTTACCACGGCCGTTGTCAATAAGCGCGCCGGCGGTATGGGACTTATCAGCGGCAGGAAGGCTTTCCAGAAACCGATGAAGGAGGGTGTTGAATTGCTCAATACGATACAGGATGTTTATTTGGATGATTCGATCACGATTGCTTGATAAGGGTTAAATGCGTTTAAGACGTTGAAAAAGGTTTAAGACGTTTAATGTTACAAAAGTTGAAGTCTGCCGGATTCGAAACCTCTTAAACGACTTAAACGTCTTAAACGACTTAAACGTCTCAAACGTCTTAAACGTTCCTAACGACTCAAACGATTACATGAAGCACGAAGAAGACTTTGATGCCAACCTGGCCGGAGAAGCCCATCAAACCAATGATTCGAAGACCAGTTGGTTCAAAAGGATAAAAAAAGGCATTCTCACTTCTACCAAGGATAAAAAGGATGCACCGGAAGGCCTTTGGGCCAAATGCCCTTCCTGCAAATACACCTGCACGGTCTCGGAATTGCAGGAGAATAAATTCGTCTGTCTCAAGTGCGAATACCATCACCGGATCGGCAGCCAGGAGTATTTCGAGATCCTCTTCGACAATAACGAGTATACCGAGCTGTTCGGCAATATCCGTTCCAAGGACCACCTGGGTTTTGTTGATCTCAAACCCTACCAGAACAGGCTGGACGAGGCTTATGCCAAGACCGACATCCACGATTCCATCACCGTGGCACAGGGTACCGTGAAAGGGAACGGGTTGGTCGTGGCTTGTATGGACTTTGAATTCATCGGCGGTAGCCTCGGTAGTGTGATGGGTGAAAAGATCAGCAGGGCCGTAGACCACTGCATCAAGAACAGGATCCCCTTCATGATCATCAATAAAAGCGGAGGCGCCAGGATGATGGAAAGCGCATTCTCCCTCATGCAATTGGCCAAAACTTCAGGCAAACTGTCTTTATTGAGCGATGCGGGCATTCCCTATATCTCCCTTTGCACGGATCCCACCTTCGGTGGAACCACCGCTTCCTTCGCGATGCTGGGCGACATCATTTGCGGTGAACCAGGCGCCTTGATCGGTTTCGCTGGTCCCCGGGTGATCAAGGAGACCATCAAGAAAGATCTTCCCGAAGGTTTTCAGCGGAGTGAATTCCTGCTGGAACACGGCTTCCTGGATTTCATCGTTCACCGAAAAGAACTGAAAGAAAAAATAGGCACCCTGCTCGAATTGTTTAAAGGCTGATGCATGACCGCAGAGTCGCAGAGGCGCAGAGCTAACCATTAGAACTTCATTAAAAGAAGTTTTCTCTATTACGAAACTCCGTCCATTATGCAGTTTCCCAGGTAGCTGCTGATTTCATTTCCCCCCAAACACAATACCTTTACCGCAATGGAGATCGTCAACCGCAAGGCACACCACGAGTATTTTTTTGAAGCTACCTATATAGCCGGACTGGTGCTGGCCGGTACCGAGATCAAATCACTGCGGGAAGGCAAGGCCAGTTTCAATGACAGCTATTGCATGTTCCACCGCGGCGAACTCTTTGTGAAAAGCCTGCATATCTCAGAATACGCTTTCGGCACTTATTCCAACCACGAACCCCTGCAGGAAAGGAAATTACTGCTGAATAAAAGGGAACTGAAAAAACTGCTGGACAAGACCAAGGAAAAAGGCTACAGCATCATCCCGCTCCGGATCTTCATCAGCGAAAAGGGTTATGCGAAAATGGAGATCGGCCTCGGAAAGGGAAAGAAGCATTACGATAAACGGGAGACCATCAAGCAACGGGAAACGGACCGGGATATCAAGCGGAAGTACGGGATATGAGGGTTAAGCCGTTTAAAACGTTTGATGGTTTAAATCGTTTAAAGATTATCAAACCTTATTACCGGAATAATCATTCTTAAATGTTCCAACCCTTAAACGACTTAAACGTTTTAAACGTTTAACACTCACTCAACCCCAGCGGCACATGTACCGCGAGTCCACCATCGGCGGTCTCTTTGTATTTGCTGTTCATATCCAGCGCCGTCTCCCACATGGTTTTGATCACTTCATCCAGGCTCACTTTGGCGTAATCGGGCGTGCTTTGCAGGGCCAGCTGGCTGGCGGTGATGGCCTTGATGGCGCCCATGGTATTCCGTTCGATGCAGGGGATCTGCACCAGTCCGCCGATCGGGTCGCAGGTCATCCCCAAATGATGTTCCATCGCGATCTCCGCGGCCATCAGGGCCTGGCGCTGCGTTCCACCCATGCTTTCGGTCAATGCGGCGGCGGCCATGGCACTGCTCACCCCGATCTCAGCCTGGCACCCTCCCATGGCGGCTGAAATGGTGGCGCCTTTTTTAAAGATGCTGCCCACTTCGGCAGCGGTCAGTAAGAAATGGACGATCTTGTCTTCCGTATTCCCGTCACAGAAAGCGATATAATATTGAAGCACTGCCGGGATCACACCTGCCGCACCGTTGGTTGGGGCCGTGACCACCCGGCCAAAACTGGCATTCTCCTCATTTACGGCCAGGGCGAAACAACTCACCCAATCCAGGATGTATTTGAACTGGTGTCCGCCATGCTGAATGGCGGCCAGCCAACTGTTGTAATCGGTATATTTTTTTTCGCCGATCAGTTTTTTATTCAGCTCCGCCGCCCGGCGCTTTACGGATAATCCGCCCGGCAACTGCCCGCTGGTATGGCATCCCCGGTAGATGCATTCCGACATCACCCTCCAGATATTCAGCATACCGGCCCGGGTCTCTGCTTCGCTCCGCCAGGCATGTTCATTCTCCAGCACCACTTCATGGATGCTCAATCCGGTCTTCATGCACCAATGTAACAGTTCATCCGCGGTATTGATGGGGAAAGGCAGAATGACTGAATTGGTACTCCCGGCTTCTTCGTTGTCTTTTACCACAAATCCGCCGCCGATCGAATAATAGGTCTCCGCCAGGCTATCGCCATTCTTTAAATTGACCAGGAAGGTGAGGGCGTTGGGATGAAAGGGCAGTGATTCACCGTACAGGAATTCGATGTCTTCCACCGGATCGAAATCGATCTCATGGGTGCCTCCCAGCAGCAATTTTTTCATCAGCCGGATATCACTCATTTTAGCATTGATGTGGGTGACCTCGAAGGTCACAGGATCTTCACCGCACAAACCCAGTTGCACCGCGATATCGGTACCGTGACCAATGCCCGTCTTAGCCAGGGAGCCGTAGAGCAGCACTTCCAGCTGATTCACTTCATCGAGCAGGTTCTTTTCCCGCAAAACAGCAGTGAATCGCTGGGCGGCGCGCCAGGGCCCCAGGGTATGACTGCTCGAAGGCCCTACGCCAATTTTAAACATATCAAAGACCGAGATCGCTTCGTGGCTCACTGCAAAGAAAATTAAGGGTTCTATGATGATCTGAAGTACACTTACTGTACATCAACCAGTTCAATGGAAAATTTCAGGTAGGAATTGGGCGGCACACTGCCTACCGTATTTAAACCATAGGCCAGTGTTGGTGGTATGTACAGGTAGATGGTACCGCCTTTTTTAATGAGCGGAATACCTTTTTGCCAACCCACGATCAGGTTGCCTAGAATAAAGGTCGCGCCGGCCAGGTTCTCATCGATCTTAACCCCGTTAAGCAGGTACCCCGTATATTTCACGGTGATATTCGAACATACGCCAGGCGTTGTGGTTCCGGTACCGGGCAGGATGATCTCGTAAAAGATTCCACTCGCGTGCGGAAGCGCGGCAGGACGATTCGCCGTGATCCAGGCCTGTAAACTCGCAACCTCAGCAGACGGGGCCACAAGCGTTGATTCTACAAGGGTACATCCTGCTGATACGGGTGATTTACTGCATGAAGTGGCGAATACGGAAAAAATAAATAGAATAAAGACTGTTCTGATCATGATAAGGGTTGTTCTGTTTAATATTAAGAATGTTTTTCTGATGTTTCTGAAAGACCTTCCCGGCTTTTCAATTCGAGGTAATACTGTTCATTCACTTCCCATTTGTAATGCATCCTGAAATAGGCGAAGAACAAGGCCGATCCCAGCAGGGCGATCAGGATCGTGATGACGGTGCCTTCCGTGATCCCCGAGATCTTCGTGTACCATTCCGGGAAAAACAGATAGATCACCGCGATCAGTAAGATGACCGGCAAACTGAATAAAAGAGCCATCGGCAAGCCACGCATGATCTTTCCGCCAACCGTATCCAGTCCTTCCCGGTCCTTCTCCCACTGGCTGATAAACTGCTTCTCCTTCTCGTTCAACATGGTGCAAAACTAATGTAATTCAGCAACTACTTTGCCATGTTGTGAATATCATGTAGGTTTGTCAACCTAACAATCGGCAATGAAGATCGAACACCTGCTGGTGCAGCATTTTTACCAACAAAGAGAAATCACCCTGCAGGGATTGGGTTCATTCTCCCTGGCGCCCGATTTTATCGTTCCCGTGGAAAATGACAAGGATATCCATTTACCCGAGAATGCCATCATTTTCAATTACAATCCCAAGGCTGAAGAAGACCCGGAACTGATCAGTTTCATTGTCAAGCAGACCCGTAAGATCCGCCCCCTGGCTTCCGCCGATCTCGACTCCTATCTTGTCCTGGGCAAACAATTCCTGAACATCGGCAAACCCTTCATCATTGAAGGACTGGGCGTGCTGGAAAAGAACCAGCAGGGCGAATACGAATTCAGGCAGGGGCTCTATCATCAATCCAAACCCGAAGCGGCTCCTGCGCAACTGAAGGAAAAAATGGACGATGATATCTCCTTCGCGGCCATACGTCAAAAATCTACCGGGAATAAGAAAATATGGATCTTCCTGGGTATCATCATCCTCATTGGCGTCGTGGCCAGCAGCATCTGGTACTACCTGCATAACAAGAAGGACAAGGATGAACCGACAAGCGCTGCGGCCGAGAATTCCTCCGTTGTCACTCCTGTGTTAGATACGACCCAGCTTATTCCGTCTGCAAAGGATTCCCTGTCCCGGGATTCCGCCTTACTGAAACCGGTTTCTCCCTATACCTTCCGGGTTGTTTTCAAGGAGACGACCAATAAGGAACTGGCCATGAAGAAAATGAATGACCTCATCTTACGCAAACACAAGGTGATCATGTATACGACCGATTCGGTTTTATTCAAACTGGCCGAGCCCTTCACCCTGCCGCTTTCCGATACCGCCCGGATCAGGGATTCACTCAACAAATATTATTACCAGAACAAGGCCTATATCGAATTGAACTGACCGGACCTTAACCTTGCTGACCCATGCTTCGCGTCGCCCACAAAAAATTATCCATCGTTTTCTGGTCACTCGCCTTTTTGGATATATTCAGTATCCTGGCCGGGTTCACGATCCCTCACTATATTTTGAAATCATTGCTGCTCCCGGCCCTGATGCTCCTGTTGCGTACCGCTGATGACCAGGCGGGGTACCGGTACTTGCTGGCCGGACTGGTCTTCTCCTGGATGGGCGATGTCTTGCTGCTCTTCGACGGACGGCATGAACTATTTTTCATCCTGGGATTGGCCAGTTTCCTCATCACCCATATTTTCTATACCCTTTTCTTCCTCCGGAAAAGAACGGGGGGCCGTTCCATGCTCCTCAGGCAACCCTATTGGTTATTGCTGGTCCCGGGCTACGGCTTCGCCCTGGTCTGGCTGCTCTTTCCCTACCTGAAAGACATGAAGATCCCGGTACTCGCCTATGCCTTGGTGATCTCTACCATGCTACTCTGCAGCATCCATGCCTTTTCAACAAAGAACCGGCGTTCCGGATTTTACTATGTCTTTGGCGCATTGTCCTTTGTAGCTTCGGATTCACTCCTCGCCCTCAATAAATTTTACCATCCTTTCGCTTATGCCGGTACGGCCATCATGTTCACCTATTGCCTGGCCCAGTTCCTGATCGTATGGGGGTTCTTATCAGAAAGGAAATCGATTTAAGGTGTGAAATTCATTTGAAGACTGGTAGTGTTTATTGAATATGTCATACCAAATGGATGTCATCCTGAGCTTGTCGAAGGAAACTGATAAGAGAACGCCATTATGCAAGATGTCTTCGACAGGTCTTCGGTAGGTCTTCGACAGGCTCAGACTGACATCTTTTAAACTGAAACAGGATCTGAAGATCTATGCCAGGGCGGGATCAAAAAACAATCGGTATATTGCGGCATAAAAAAAGAGGGCCTCCTGTAGAAACAGGCGCCCTTAACGATTGCTTGCTATATGAAAAAACTTAGGTTAGAAATGATCTGATTTCATCCTTCAACGATCGCCTGCTATTTTTCAACGATTGCCAGCCGTATGAATCATTTACCGGGTAAAGGTATAATGACTGCCGGGCCTTTTCATACCAACCTCTTTGCAGGAATATGATGCCAAAAAGGCCTTCCCGGCTCCAGAAACCTTTACTGTATTGATTTACACCGCATCCTGTTCATGATGTCCAACCATTATTCCGACCTGCTTTTTCAACTGATCCACTCCCTGGAAAAATCAGAGAAGAGGCATTTTAAGCTATACATCAAGCGAAGTTCAGCCCGGGAAGAGCTGAAGATCATCCAGCTTTTTGATGCCCTGGGTAAACTGAAGACCTATGATGAGAAAGCGTTATTGAAAAAATTGCCGGGGATCGAAAAACCTCAGCTATCCAACTTAAAGACCCATCTGTACAAGGAGATCCTGTCCTCCCTGCGCTTGCTGAAGAGCGCGGAGAGCATCGACCTTCAGCTCAATGAACAACACGATTACGCTCATATCCTCTATAAAAAGGGCTTGTTCAGGCAAAGCCTGCGCATCATAGAAAAAGCGAAGGAGACCGCCCGGCATCAGCATAAATTGAATCACCTGGTGCAGCTCATCGCCCTGGAGAAAAGGATCGAGACCCTGCACATCACCCGCAGCATACAGGAAAAAGCCGGGTTATTGGCAAACGAAGCGCTCCAGGTGACTACCCAGTTGGACCATATCGTCAAATGGTCCAACCTCGCCCTGAACCTGTACAGCTGGTATATCAAGAACGGTCATTCCAGCAATGAAGCGGATGAAGCGGGTATCCGGAGATTCTTCGCAGACAATCTCCCTTCCGATGCAGCTGAACTGACCGGTTTCTATGAACGGTTGTACCGATACCAGAGCTATTCCATGTATGCTTTCATCCGACAGGATTTTCTGCAGTATTACCGCTATTCGCAGAAATGGTTCGACCTCTTTACCACGGAACCCGGCATGATCCGGGTGGAGACCGGGCATTATATCAAGGCCTTTCATAACCTGATGAACGCGCATTTCGATCTGCGGAACCACCAGTTGTTCTCCCGTACCTTGGCCGAATTTGAACAATTCGCCGCCACGGAACGGGTGCAACAGAACGAGAACTTCAGGGTACAGGCCTTCATTTATATCAGCAACGCCAGGCTCAACCGGCATTTCATGCAAGGCACATTCCGGGAAGGCTTGAAAGAGATACCGGCCCTGGAAGAAAAGATCGCCGCTTACGACCTCTACCTCGACAAACACCGCATCATCGTCTTCAATTACAAGATGGCCCTGATGCATTTCGGCTGCGGACGTTTTGAAACCTGCATCGATTACCTTCAACGGATCATCAACGACCCCGTGGACCTGCGGTACGACCTTCAATGCTATGCCCGCCTGCTGCACCTGATGGCTCATTTTGAACTGGGCAATATGGAACTGGTAGAGCCCCTCTCCCGTTCCGTTTACCGGTTCATGAGCAAAATGAAGAAATTCACGGTCGTGGAGGAAGAGATATTCCGTTTCCTGCGACAAAGGATCAATAAAACAGGCCGTACGGCTTTGCAGTCTGAACTCAAGGATTTCCTGCAACGCGTGAAACAGTTTGAAAAGAACCGTTTCGAGACCAGGGCCTTCGCCTACCTGGATGTGATCTCCTGGGTGGAAAGCAAAGTGTACCGGAGGAGCATGGGCGAGGTCATCCACGAGAAATTCCTGTCGAGCAAAAAAAGAAATTATACCCCGGTGCACCATGATGTTTAACCAATTGTATTTACATTCGTTCCTGCCACGGAATCATGGATAAAGAATCCCTTTTACAAGAATTGCATCAGCATACCTGGGTCACGATCAGGCCTTCTCCCGTAGCCGGGATCGGTGTTTTTGCCTTAGTGGATATTCCCAAAGGCTGCCGCGACATGTTCAGCCAACCCGATCCAAATGACCGCTGGATCGAGCTTACAAAAGACGAAGTGGCATCCCTTCCACCCCACGCCCGCTTCCAGGTTGAGAATTTCTGTCTCTACGATGAGTCGGTCTATTTTGTGCCCGACCACGGATTCAAGAAAATGGACCTGGTGAATTTTCTAAACCATTCCGAAATACCTAACCTGGTCTCGATCAATGACGGAGATTACTTTGAAGCGATCCGCGATATCCGGGCCGGTGAAGAACTCTTCATCGATTACGGCCAGATCGTTGATGACGAATGAATCCTTTAAAAAATCAGGCTGACAGCTATTCTCCATTTGTTCCCTACATTTGCAAAAAAATAAACATGAGTGACAGTCCCTATATAGACCTGCTGAAAAAAGTGCTGATCGATTACCACCGGATGGAAATGGGTGAAACGCCCCCGATCAAGAAGAACAAAGGGCACAAGCCCAGGTACTGGTTGCTTTACGCGCTTGAAAGGATCCTGAAGAACAGTGATTTCACCATCCGGGAAAAAGTTCCGTTCAACCGGAAGAAAAGGGAACTGGGGCTCGACTGGCCGGCCTATGCCGATTCGATGATCGGACTGAAACGGATGGACAACATCGAATTCTGCGTGAACGACACCATTAAGAACAATATCCCCGGCGACCTCATCGAGACCGGTGTATGGCGCGGCGGATCGGTGATCTTTATGAGGGCCCTGCTGAAAGTGGCCGGGGTTACCGACAAGAATGTATGGGCGGCGGATTCATTCGAAGGATTGCCCAAACCCAATGCGGAGAAATACGCGGCGGACAAGGATGATGATCATTACACCTTGCATGATATCCTCGCGATCTCCGAAGAAACGGTGCGGTATAATTTCGAGAAATACGGCCTGCTCGATGACCAGGTGAAATTCCTCAAAGGCTGGTTCAAGGATACTTTTCCAACGGCGCCTTTTGAAAAATTGTCGGTCGTGAGACTGGATGGCGACATGTACGAATCCACCATCAACGGGTTCGACTACCTCTACCCCAAATTATCTGTCGGCGGCTACCTGATCGTGGATGATTATGGCGCGGTTCCGGGCTGTAAACAAGCGGTTCATGATTACCGGCAGCAGCATAATATCACCGAAGAGATCATCGACATTGATGGCTCCGGGGTATACTGGAAAAAACTGAGATAAACCAACTCATCCATAACGGAATAAAAAAAGTCCCTCCTGTTCTTACAAGAGGGACTTTATCATTAGAGACTTAAATCATCAATCTAAAATCCGAGATCAAAAATCCCAGATCAAAAATCCTCAATCCTTAGTATCCGCCCATTCCGCCCATATCCGGCGCACCATGGCTATGCGGCGCTTCTTCCTTGGGTTTGTCGGCGATGACACACTCGGTGGTGAGCATCATTCCGGCGATGGAAGCGGCATTCTCCAAGGCAACGCGGCTCACCTTGGTTGGATCGATCACCCCTGCTTTGAACAGGTTCTCATATTTTTCAGTACGGGCGTTGAAACCGAAATCACCCTTACCTTCCTTGATCTTGTTGATCACCACACTGCCTTCATGGCCGGCGTTTTCAACGATGGTACGCAATGGCGCTTCAATGGCTTTGCGAACGATGGCGATACCGGTGGTTTCGTCTTCGTTGGCTCCCGTCATCTTGGCCAAAACGTCGCTGGCGCGTACATAGGCCACACCGCCACCGGGAACAATGCCTTCTTCAACAGCAGCACGGGTGGCGTGCAAAGCGTCATCAACACGGTCTTTCTTTTCTTTCATTTCCACTTCCGTGGCTGCGCCGATATAGAGTACAGCAACCCCACCGGCCAGTTTGGCCAGGCGCTCCTGTAATTTTTCACGGTCATAATCAGAAGTAGTCGATTCCACCTGCGCCTTGATCTGGTTCACACGGGCCGTGATATCGGCTTTCTTGCCCTTACCTCCGACGATGGTGGTGTTGTCTTTATCAATGGTCACACTTTCAGCAGAACCCAGGTAGGTCAGATCGGCGTTCTCCAGTTTGAAACCCTGCTCTTCGCTCACGACGATTCCGGCCGTGAGGATCGCGATATCCTGTAACATCTCTTTCCTCCTGTCTCCAAAACCGGGTGCTTTTACGGCAGCCACTTTAATGGTACCACGCAATTTGTTCACCACCAGGGTAGCCAGGGCTTCCCCTTCAAGGTCCTCTGCGATGATCAGCAGTGGGCGGCCGGTTTGGGCCACTTTTTCAAGGATATGCAAGATATCCTTCATGCTTGATATTTTTTTATCATAGATGAGAATGTAAGGATTGCTGAGTTCAGCTTGCATCTTTTCACTGTTCGTCACGAAGTACGGACTGATATAGCCGCGATCGAACTGCATTCCTTCCACCACTTCAACGGTGGTATCGGTGCCTTTGGCTTCTTCCACGGTGATGACGCCTTCCTTGCCCACTTTGGCCATGGCCTGGGCGATCAAAGCGCCGATGGAAGAATCGTTATTGGCGGAAATGGAAGCAACCTGCTCGATCTTTTTGATATCGTTGCCGATGTTCTGGGATTGTTTCTTCAGGTTCTCCACGATGGCGATGACGGCTTTGTCGATACCCCTTTTCAGGTCCATCGGGTTGGCGCCGGCGGTCACATTCTTCAGACCCTCGCTGATGATGGCCTGGGCCAATACAGTGGCGGTTGTCGTTCCGTCTCCGGCTACATCGGCGGTCTTACTGGCCACTTCTTTCAGCATCTGGGCGCCCATGTTCTCGATAGGATCTTCCAGTTCGATCTCTTTGGCTACGGTCACACCGTCCTTGGTTATGGCCGGAGCGCCGAATTTCTTTTCAATGACCACATTGCGGCCCTGCGGGCCAAGGGTCACTTTAACGGCATCGGACATGGTGTCGACGCCTTTTTTCATTTTATTCCTGGCTTCAATATTGAAGAAGATCATTTTAGACATGGTATATAATTTTTTTGTGAGTTAATTAATTGGAAGCTGGATGCTGGATGCTGGATAAGAAATTCCGATGCGTTGAATCTATCTAGTATCCTGTATCTAGTATCCAGTATCGAATATCTTTCTATCCAACTTTCATCAGAATATCCGAAGAGCGCATCATCAGCAGGTCTTCCCCTTCGAGGCTGATCTCTGTTCCGGCGTATTTGCCATATAATACTATGTCACCCACTTTTTGCTTAACAGGGATGATGCTGCCGGTTTGCTCGGCGTATTTACCGGGTCCAACCGCTACAATGGTGCCTTTTTGAGGCTTTTCTTTTGCAGTATCTGGAATGATAATACCTACTGCTGTCTTAATTTCTGCAGCAGCCGGCCTTACGAGTACCCGGTCATCGTACAACTCGTAACTAGCAACTTTTTTTGCCATGATCGTATCAATTTAGTTTTAGATTAAAAAATATTACCCTTTGTAGTTTGGGTTTGCAAAGGTACAGCCATTTCTGTACCAATCCATAATAATACTCACCTTGTCAGGTATTTAGGGAAAAAGCGAGGTTAGATTCTATAGACCTGGAAAATTCGACAGCAAGACTGGAATTTTGTCAGGCACCCCTAAACCCTCAAAACTCCCTAAACCATCTAAACCTTCCTAAACCACCTTAAACCTTCCTAAACGGCTCAAACCAAAACTTCTTCCTACATTTGCACCTTCAAAACAGTTAAGTTCTTTAAGCATGATCAGCAGAAGAAATATCCGGGTGAAAGTGATGCAGACCCTGTACAGCGTTGACAGTATGAACGGAACCGTCAAGCCGGGTGAGGCCCTCTCGATCCTGACCAAGAAGATCGATCAAAGCCGCCACCTCTTCACCTACCTGATTTACTTTATCACCGAAGTGGCCCGTTATGCCGAAACGGATGCCCGGCATAAGGCATCAAAGCACCTCCCCAGCGAAACCGACCTCAATGTAAATACCCGGATCGCCGGGAATGAGATCCTTTGGAAGATCTATGAGGACAAGGGTTTTAAGGATGCCGTGACCCTCTTTAAGCCCGGTAACACGATTGACCCCGACCTGCTCAAGAAGATCTACCTGGAACTGGCTGCCTCCCCCGAATACCAGGAATACATCGGCCTGGAGGCCCGCAGCAAACAATCGGAAAAAGAGATCCTCGAATTCATCTTCTGCAACCTGATGTTGCCCAATGAGGATTTCATCGGCCATGTGGAAGAACATTTCATCAACTGGGATGATGACGCCGAGATGATGAACCAGCTGGTGTTGAATTTCCTGGGCAAACCAACCGGGCTCTATTTCACCGAGATCCTGAGCAAGGAAAAATGGGATTTCGCCAGGGGGCTGCTCGAAACCGTTCTGGAAAAGGCTGAACACAGCATGGAACTCATCAAGCCCAAGCTCAAGAACTGGGACGCCGAGCGGATCGCCGCGCTGGACCTGATCATCCTTCAAATGGGGATCTGTGAATTCCTTTATTTTGAGACCATCCCCACCAAGGTCACCATCAATGAATACATCGACCTGGCCAAGGAATACAGCACCGTACAGAGCGGTCAGTTCGTGAACGGACTGTTGGACAATATCCACAAGGAACTGACGGCGGAAAATAAGATCCATAAAAAACAATTCAAGAACAGTACGCTTTGAGCGGGTGATCCGGCTTAAGCAGATTTAATACCTTTGCATGAAATGTAGAATAAACATGAACAGATTTTTGCTGGTACTGGCGATCCCGGCCATGCTCTATTCCTGCGTCGAACGCAGAAAAGATAAAGTGGCAGATGACACGGCCAGGCAATATGAACAATTCCTGAAGGATACCACCTCCGTTCAAATCATTGATTCCGCTTACAACTTCGGCAAGGTGACCGATGGCGAAAAAGTGGAATACAGTTACCGGTTCAGGAATACCGGAACCAAACCCCTGATGATCACCAGCGCAACCGCCAGCTGCGGTTGCACCGTTCCACAGAAACCCGAGAAACCGATCTTCCCCGGGGAGACGGGTTTTATCAAGATCGTATTCGACAGCAAGGGCCGTGTGGGAAATGCCCATAAGACCATCACCGTGCTGTCCAATGCCAGTCCGGCCTTTCCCGAACTGCAGCTGACCGGGGAAGTTCAGGCTAAAAAAGACAACTAAAACCCTCCCAAACGGCATTCAGCCGGGCGGACATAAAACAACACCGTAACATGCAATTATTAAGTATTCTTTTGATGACCCCCGATCCCAATGGTAAGGGAGGCAGCAGTACAACATTGATCATGATGGGTCTGATGATCCTGGTCTTCTGGCTGTTCATGATCCGTCCACAGGCAAAAAAGGCCAAAAAACAAAAGGAGTTCATCAACAACCTGCAGAAAGGCGATAAGATCGTTACGATCGCCGGTATCCACGGCACCGTGAGCAAAGTGAATGATGACGCCACCCTGATGCTGGAAACCAGTCCGGGCAGCTATATCAAGATCGAACGCAGCGCCATCAGCATGGAATGGACGGCCAATATCAACAAGCCGGCCATAGAGACCAAGAAATAATTTATTTCAGATTGTCGATTTGCGATTTTAGATTTACTATCGGTTGCGGAGTTCTTGATTCCGGAACCGTCAATCTAAAATCGCAAATTTTTTTATGCTCAGGATCGGTCTGACCGGCGGTATCGGCAGCGGTAAAAGCACCGTGGCCCGGGTATTTGAACTACTGGGCATTCCGGTTTATTATGCCGATGACCGTGCCAAAAGACTGATGAACGAGGATGAGGAACTAAAAAAAGAGATCAGGTCCTTATTCGGTGAAGCCGCTTATACCGATGGGAACCTCAACAGGAAATGGCTGGCCTCCGTCGTATTCAATGACTCCGAAAAATTATCCCGACTGAACCAGGTCGTTCATCCGGCCACCATACGAGATGCCGGAAACTGGATGAAAATGCAGACCAGTCCTTATGTCATTAAAGAAGCGGCCCTCCTTTTTGAAAGCGGCGCGCAGAAAGACCTTGACCAGGTGATCGGCGTATTCGCCCCCACCCCGCTCCGGATCCAAAGGGTGATGAAAAGGGATCATGTCACCCGGGAGGAGGTCATGGCCCGCATGAACCGCCAGATCGAAGAGGACATCAAGATGAGGCTCTGCGATCACATCATCACCAATAACGAACAGGAAATGGTCATCCCGCAGGTCATCAGCCTGCATCAGCAACTGCTGGCCCGGGCCCGGGAATGAACCGTCCTGGAAAAAACTCTCCTCGCAGAAAAATAGGACCCGCCGATGATCCCTGTCATGAAAAAAATGCCCTTTTATGCGGATTAATCATTTGAGTCCGGGGTTTTAGTTTCGTAACTTCAAGCCATGAAAATCTTTACATCCCAACAGATCAGGCAATGGGATGCATACACGATCGCCCATGAACCCATCGCTTCCATCGACCTGATGGAAAGGGCTGCCAGGGCTTGTTATGACTGGTTGGTGAAAAATGAATTCCAGGAACGGCAGATTCATGTTTTCTGTGGCCGTGGCAACAACGGCGGGGATGGGTTGGCACTGGCCAGACTGATCAAAACCGGCAATGGCCATGTGACCGTGTATATCCCCAGATCCGATGATCCTGGTTCTCCTGATTTTCAGATCAACCTGCACCGCTTTCACGAATGCGGCGGAAATGTTCATATCATCCATACCCACGAGATCCTGCCGGTCATCCACCATCATGACCTCGTGATCGACGCCCTATTTGGTACCGGTCTCAATAAACCGCCTGAAGGCATTTGCGCGGCGCTGATCAACTATATGTCACAGGTAGGCGCCCCGGTCATTTCCATCGATATTCCCAGCGGGCTTTATGCGGATCAATGTTCCAAAAAGAACAGCATCGTTACGGCTGATCATACCCTGAGTTTTCAGCAATATAAACTGGCCTTTTTCTTTTCCGAGAACGAACGTTACCTCGGCCAGGTCCACCTGCTCGATATCGGACTCCATCCCGGTTTTGAAGAACGGGAAGAAGCACAGATCGAAACAGTTGAAAAAGAACTCATCCAAAAGATCCGCCGGCCCAGGAAAAAATTCTCTCATAAAGGCAGTTTCGGACATGCCGCCCTGCTGGCAGGCAGCAAGGGCATGATGGGTGCCGCTGTTTTGTCTGCCCGCAGTTGCCTGCGAAGCGGTGTGGGCAAACTCACCTGTTTCATCCCGGATTGCGGATATACCGTTTTACAATCCACTGTTCCGGAAGCCATGTGCCGGACCTGCGGTTCCGATCACCTGGATATCCCCTCCTTACTCGGACCCTACCAATCGGTTGGCATTGGCCCTGGAATCAGTTTGCAGGATAATTCGGCCGGTCTGTTGAGCAGGGTATTTGCCCAATTTGATCAGCCGATGGTGCTTGATGCCGATGCGCTCAATATCCTGGCCGCTGACCGGTCATTGATGGCATCAATTCCACGGCATTCCATACTGACGCCGCATCCGGGAGAATTCGACCGCCTGTTCGGACCGATACACAGCGAATGTGAACGATTGCAGTCCGCCTTGCTCCGGGCTTCGGAAGGGCATGTCTATATCGTATTGAAAGGCCACCATAGTTTCATCGCGACACCGGATGGCAAGGGTTACCTGAACTGTACCGGCAATCCCGGGATGGCCACCGCCGGCAGCGGAGATGTGCTCACCGGTATCCTCACCGGTCTGCTGGCCCAGGGTTATCCGCCGTTGCAAGCCGCCCTCATGGGTGTTTACCTGCATGGTTCAGCCGGCGATATCGCCGTTAAGGATTCCTCTCCCGAGGCGATGATCGCCGGTGATATCATCGGCAAACTGGGAGCTGCATTCAAACTCCTCGACTAGTAAAAGTCATTAAAAGTGGTAAAGCTTTGTAAGCATTCAATTTACCCGCTATTTCTGACGGTTTTTGCCCCATTTACCCTATTTTTGCCGTCCAAAATTCAGAACAACTAATACTTATGGACAAATTGATCTACGTTATTCCGGCGATGGGCATTGTGGGCCTCCTGTACACTTTCATCAAGTTTGCCTGGGTCTCCCGCCAGGATGCGGGTAACGACCGCATGAAGGAGATCAGCACTTATATCGCCGAAGGCGCTATGGCCTTCCTGAAAGCCGAGTATAAGATACTGGCCTATTTTGTGATCGTGGCCGCCCTCCTGCTGGGTGTCATGGGTTACAGCAACGCCAACAGCCACTGGAGTATCGCCGTGGCCTTCGTCATCGGCGCCTTCTTCAGCGCCGCCGCCGGTTTCATCGGCATGAAAGTGGCCACCAAGGCCAATGTTCGTACCGCACAGGCCGCCCGTACCAGCCTGGCGAAAGCCCTGCATGTGTCTTTCACCGGTGGTTCTGTCATGGGCCTCGGCGTAGCCGGCCTGGCTGTTCTGGGCCTGGGTGGTTTATTCATCGTTTTAAAAATGATCTTCGCGCCCGATGCGGCTGTCAGCAGCCACGAAATGGAAAAGACCATCGAGATCCTTACTGGATTTTCCCTGGGCGCCGAATCAATTGCCTTATTCGCCCGGGTGGGCGGTGGTATCTATACAAAAGCAGCCGATGTGGGCGCTGACCTGGTGGGTAAAGTGGAAGCCGGCATCCCGGAGGATGATCCGCGTAATCCTGCTACGATCGCGGATAACGTTGGGGATAATGTGGGCGATGTGGCTGGTATGGGCGCCGATCTGTTCGGTTCTTATGTGGCCACGGTTTTGGCTACGATGGTACTGGGCCGCGAGACCAACGCGCTGACCGATCAGTTCGGCGGCATGTCTCCGATCCTCTTACCGATGCTGATCGCCGCGATGGGGATCCTGTTCT
Source organism: Chitinophagaceae bacterium (assembly GCA_016721725.1). GTDB lineage: Bacteria > Bacteroidota > Bacteroidia > Chitinophagales > Chitinophagaceae > Ferruginibacter. The sequence goes on from JADKHN010000006.1 coordinate 440,926, forward strand.
CGATCATCGGAACCTTCTTCGTTCGCATTTCAGAAAGCGCAGGACTGAACACTCAAAAAGTGCAGAACGCACTCAATATGGGTAACTGGGGCTCGATCGTTTTGACCGCAGTTGCTTCTTATTTTCTCGTTGATTTCCTCATGCCGGAAAACATGACCCTTCGTGGTCATGCATTCACCAAAACTGGGGTTTTCGGCGCCATCATGGTGGGACTCGTTGTAGGCACCCTGATGAGCATGATCACGGAATACTATACGGCCATGGGCAAACGCCCGGTAAAAAGTATCGTTCGCCAGTCGGCTACCGGGCATGCCACCAATATCATCGGTGGCCTGGCCATGGGAATGGAAAGTACCTTCCTCCCCATACTCGTCCTGGCTTCCGGTATCTATATGAGTTACTGGTGCGCCGGCTTGTATGGTGTTGCCATCGCTGCAGCCGGTATGATGGCTACAACCGCCATGCAACTGGCCATCGACGCATTCGGACCCATCGCTGATAATGCCGGTGGTATCGCCGAAATGAGTGATCTCCCTAAGGAAGTACGTGAAAAAACAGATATCCTGGATGCGGTGGGGAATACTACGGCTGCAACCGGTAAGGGATTCGCCATTGCGTCCGCTGCACTGACAGCCCTCGCCCTTTTCGCCGCCTTTGTAGGCATCAGCGGAATTGAAGGTATTGATATTTATAAGGCTCCGGTCCTGGCCGGTTTATTCGTCGGAGGCATGATCCCCTTCATCTTCTCATCCCTGGCCATCCGGGCCGTGGGTGAAGCCGCTATGGCCATGGTGGAAGAGGTCAGGCGACAGTTCCACACGATCCCGGGTATCATGGAAGGAACCGGTAAACCCGAATACGATAAATGTGTGGCCATTTCAACAGAAGCTTCCCTGAAGAAAATGATGTTGCCCGGTGCGATCGCCTTGCTCTCTCCGCTGGCCATCGGTTTTGGTTTTGGCCCGGAAGTGCTGGGTGGTTTCCTGGCTGGTGCAACGGTCAGTGGTGTACTGATGGGAATGTTCCAGAACAATGCCGGAGGCGCCTGGGACAACGCTAAAAAATCCTTTGAGAAAGGGGTTGAGATCAATGGCGAGATGTTCTATAAAAAATCCGAGCCGCATAAAGCTTCTGTAACCGGTGATACCGTAGGTGATCCTTTTAAAGATACTTCTGGCCCGTCCATGAACATTCTTATCAAATTGATGAGCATTGTGAGCCTGGTCATCGCTCCTACCCTGGCGGCGATGTACGGTACCGCCGTGAAAAAACAAGAAATGAAGACCGAACTGAAAGAGATATCCATCATCAGGTCGGATAGCGCCAACAGTACCAGTCTGACCGTAGAAGCAAAGCCCAACGCCATGAAAGAGCCGGTGGACAAATTGGTTGATGCCCTGGTCGCCGATAAGCTGATGACCAAAGAGAACTATGTACTGGCCCTGAAAAAAGGCAAGCTGGTGATCAATGAGGTGGAGCAGACCGATGCGGTGACTGCTAAATACAAGACCCTGATCGACGCACTCGGCGGCGCCGACCTGGAGATCAGGAATACGAATAAATAGACCACTTGTTTATCTTAATAGGTTAAAAAAATCCTGCTGTTTTCAGCGGGATTTTTTTACACCAAATTCATATGGCGGAGATGCTGGCGAATTAAAGGAGTCTCTTTGTGTATCTCTGTGCTGATCCTCTGTATAACTCCGTGGTTAAAAAAAGGCAGAAGGCCAGATTGAACCCCTATCCCCTGGTTGGTGTCCTCCAGGTGTCAAGACGGTTCCAAACCGTCAGACACCTATTACTCTACCCCCTGGTCGGTGTCTTCACCGACCGGAATCCAGGTGTAAAGATGGTTCCAAACCGTCAGACATCTATTACCCTATTTCTTTGTAAATCCCATTCCCGCATCCTTCAACGCTTTCTTTAAAACGGGCAGGGATGCGGGCCCGATGCCATGCAGGGCCAGTAATTCCGTTTCGGATAACCGGGCGAGTTGTTCAAGACCGCTGATCCCCTTATTTACCAGCGCCCTGCGAGCCGGAGCGGCGAGTAAAGACAGGAACCCGGCAACGGGCTTGTTCTCCCGTTCACATGTCGGACAGGTGTTGCAGGAACTGCTTTTATAGAAGGTATGGCCATTCGGGCAAGTGCGTATCCGCTTACTGATCTCGGCTTTCATTCGACTGTCCTGTATCCTGAATCGGGTGATCTTTTTGACCAGTCCGATCGGCAGGGGTTTATCCAGGGGGAACTGGATCGTACCTTTGGAAGTCTTGTAGTCTTTTATCTCCTGCTGAAAGGTCTTGATGGCTCCTGCGCCCGGGTAAAAGCCGATATGGTGGGTATATCCTGCAAAATGAACGAGGTTCCCGTATAAAGTGAATGTGGGGATACCGTAATTGATGCATTCTGCGGCTTCGGGAGCCGTACTGCGGATGGCCATCCTGATCTGCTGCAATTTTTTTTGGGTGGATTGGGGAAAGGAAGCGATATACGCGTCAATAGGGTTTATCTCGTTCATATCCTTAACAATTGAATCGGTAATGGTCAGCTTTTGTTTATCCTCATTTCCCTGTTCTTGTCCACATAAAAAGCCAGGATCACGAATAGCCATTGCAATTGACCGGCCCAGGCGATGGCCGTCATGTTAGGAGGCGGGGGCCCGAACATATTGGCCGCCTGTATGATCAACAGCATTCCCGCGAGGGTCAGCAAACCATATTTTCCAAAATTGTTTTTCGCGTTTGTGGACCGGGAATACAAGTAAACCCCGGATAAAAAGATCAATCCTTCCAGGGCACCGGTAAGAACCGGGTAATTCCATATTCCCAGGCCATAGCGGGAATCGGAACCGGGCGCCAGGGGGAGATCAGGCCGATGCACAAGCAGGTCCAGCAGCCAATGGCTGACCACACAGGCAAAAATGATCAATGCGTACCTGAACCGTTTAAGGAAAAGCCAGGATAAGATCCCCAACAGGATACCCCACCCTGTGACCAGGAGTAAACTATGGGAGATGGGATAGTCCACAAAATCGAAGGGTGTGACTTTCGTGATGCCCGGGGAGATCACCACATGTTCGATATCCAACAGCAGCAAGCTGGGCCATAACAGGTCCAGGAACTGGGCGGCTATGAATAACAAACCAAGGCTGATCGCAGGGGCGATTTTTTTTGCTCCGAATCCGATACCGAAATGTCCAATGAACATAGGCTGAAGATTTTTGATGGTTCCCTGATCCTGAGCCTTAAAGAAACGATTTTTTTTAAAAATTCACAAAGACAGAAAGATCCACTCGTTTATCAGTCTGAAGAATGCCCCGGAAAAAAAAAGTTCTGCACGACCCATGAACCGGTCATGCAGAACTTATTCCATTCTCATTCAGCAGTTGTTGGCCGCTGCTTGCGTATGTAAGGTCATCTCAGTGAACAATTTCCCCTCATCCGGATCTTAAAGGATGATATCTTATCTCCTAACCCGGCAGGGCCGAGATCAGGATAATTGGCGGTATTAGAACCATTGGCTTCAAAGAAATTCCTTGAACCGCCGTAGTTGGTATTGGTCCAGGTGGTTGCACAAGCCTGTGAACCCACTTTGATGGAAGATATTTTATCGTTCCAACTCGTACCGCTTACACCGTTCAATGCATAAGTGGTCAGGTCATTAATATCCCTGTCGATGCTCAACCCGATATAATAACCGTCGTAATTGGCATGTTCATAGAAGAACGCCTGGTTGGAAGCTGGCTCTTTCGGCAGGTTATCGGGAGATGCCAGGCTCTTGATGTGGCTGGCTTTGTCGTTGAAACCCCATGGGCTCAACTTGTTTATTCTTCGTTCAGATCCTGTACCACGAAGGGTTAGGCAGTAGCCTCCACCGTTAGGATGTTCGTACATGATGGCACAGGCATTGGCTCCGATGATGACCGAAGATATCTTATCGTGCCAGTTCTTATTTGTATTTCCCACAAAGAAACGGCCCAGGTCAACATATTCTCCATTTGAAGGGAGGCAGATGTAACTTCCGCCGAAATTCTCATGTTCATAAAAACAGACCTGGTTCGCATTGGGAACGAATGGCTGAACGGCAACCGGGATGTCTTTATCGGTGAACGTTGCATTCATTTTACGGGCATTCACGAGTTGTGTGATCCCGAAGATGATAACTGCAGTAACGATTACAGCCGCTATCCGGAGCAAATAGTTTTTCATTTTGCTGTTTTTTGATGTATGTAAAACTAGCCAGGATGAAAATGGCTGCAAATGATGGGCATCAACGGGTGTGTTGATTGCTGTCACTGGGTATAATAGGATGAAACAAGAAATACAGGAAGAGGCTTAAAATGAAAAGATCTGCCGGCTCCATCCGGCAGATCTTGTTTGCCTTAGTTATGAGAACGAAATTAAGGCAGGGTTGTATATTTTTCAATGACAGGCATCAACGGGGTTGTTGACTGCTGTCAGCGAAAGCCAATAACATTTTGCACTGTCAGCTTAAATTCCGGGAATATTAAAACTAATTTAAGCCAAATGAGTTCGCAAACTTAGTAGCGGAACGGGATAAACGGAGGATCATGGCAGATTAGGGTGTTCCATCTGGGAGTTAAAAATAAATTTTCCGCCTCCAAAGTGAGCATCGATATGCTTATCCATTTGCTTGAAGAAAGTAGCATAGGCCTCACTGCCTTCGGGCATGGAATTACTTTGCAATGTGATACCGAATACCGAACGCGCAACTTCCTTAGCGTTTTTCGCAAATAGTGAGAAATTGGCCGCTCCTACTGGAAAATTCGCCGGTACTAAAATATAATGCTGCATGAATTGGGGAATGAACATGGAAACCAGTTCTATACGATTCTTATCGGGAAGTGACCGCAGGTTATCGAGTGATTCAATGAAAAGGTAATCGCGGTTATGAATGAACCCCCTTTCGCGAGGATATCTTCCACTTCAAACAGCAGTTCCAGTTTCCCGTCCAGTTTTATACCGGGGGGGAGCATTACGGAAATCAGCGAATCAATATCAGAAAATGCGCCCGCCGCCAAATGTACATTGGCCCCGTAACGCAGGAACGTGATGTATTCATGCTGGGTCCTTCCTGACCCGATGTGCAGGTTCTTATGAAGCATCAGGTCGGTATGGTTGGAAAGCAATATGGTATGCCCAGCTGAACTGATATGCTTTCCCCTACCACCCTGCGAAGGTAAATGCGGGAACAGATCCTGAACATTTTTCTGAAGAATACTGAGTGGCTGTATATTATCGAAATCCGTAAAAGCCTGCAAATGTATTTTTTCCAGGTAAGAAAGCCTTTTCAAATCAAGTCCGTGATGTTTAAACCCCTTATTCATGAACAATTCAAAATCCAGGTAACCCTCTTTTACCAATGGGTAATAGGGAGAGCCAATAGCCTTGACACTAACACAGGAAGAGAGTAATTTTTCTAATTTGCTTTTAAAACTCATTCTGGAAAGGTTATATCGCCAGACTCATCAAATCCAAAGCCCAGCAGTAAAAGGCCCATACTGATAAAAAAATCAATATTTTGGGCTTTGTCATAGATTTCATCGATCTGTTTCAGGATCACTTCCAATTCAGGTATTTCATCCGAACGGCTGATCATTTTATAGGCCTGGGATACGAAGGTCTTCAGTTTTTCAGCGGCACCCATTGCAAGATCAATGAGCCTTCCATAGATCTTTTCCACCAACTCCCGCAGTATCCGGCTTTCGGACCATTTGTCTGAAATGATACGGATCACCGAAAGGTTTTTCAATTCGCCGAAATATTTGAATGAACTGAACAGGTCTCCCAGTTTTCCCAGTTTACCCAGTTTATTCGCGGCGGAAAAATAACCGGATACCGACCCGGAGCAAAAGAACAAAACGATATCCACGATCATCGGACCAAATAAGGTTCCCAGGTAAAACCATTGCCTGATTGCCCACCATATTTTTTCAAATATGGATGCCTCCGGATTCAAAGGATCAAAGAACAAAGAATAGCCGGTATGAAAAGAATTGCCCGCAACGGCGAGTATATAGCTGGCCGTATCCTTACCCCATTTGGCCGCATCATCAGCCATATCGTTGGCCAGGTCGATCGCAAAAACAAATACTTCATCCACGAACGATGGGAGGTCTTCAAGAAAGAATTTTTCCAGGTCGATCTCCTGGATCAATTCTTTTAAAATCGAAACATCAACACTCAATCTGGGCTCATCCGTTCCGGCGATGGCCGTATAGGCTTTGTCACCAACATACCAAAGGGCATTTCCGGCAAAGGAAAGCAGGGAGATGACCGTATTAATGAAATCATAAACGATCTGGAAAACGGTTCCTGCGAGGAATGCGGCGCCCCCTGCGAAAACTGAAACACCCGCCAGGTATTCAAGCTCCTCTTCATGTTCCTTCATGGAATCCAGGAATTGTTCCAGCGCACTGCTAACCTGGCTGGATCCGCTCAATTCCTTATAAAAGGCCGATTCAAAATTCTGCTTGAAGTGAAGCATTTTCTGAACATCGGTCTTTTTAAGGGCGGCGATGAATTTGGGTCCGGCCTCCGGACTATAATAATCAGGCAAGGTGCTGACCTCACCGGAATAATAAGCATTTAGACCACTGAAAAACATTTCTTTGTTCAATACCAACGGACTAAAAGTTCTAGCCCGGAACTGCTCAGACAACTGGGTGATAATACTGTTTCTGCATTGCAAGATCAATTGATCCATGGTCAGGCGTTTTCCGCTGCAGGATTAGCTGCATTGATGATCTCATAATATTTCAGTATTTCTGCGCTCAACGCCGTGTTTTTGGTTTTCAACGCTTCGAGGTAGAGGCTCATCAGGCTGTTCTGCAGTGAAACAGATGCATTGGCCATTGATTTCAATTCGATGTATTCTTCTTTTTCCGTCCTTGAAATGTCACCCAGCGCTTCGCACTGGCCCAAAAGCGCTTCTACGATCACTCCGTCAGTACGCAAAACATTGGTATCTACGCTGAGGATGATTCCTTCAACCGTTTTCTGTGCAGGTTCATACAAGCTGAATTTATTCCGGTTAACAGCATAGAATTCGGTCTTGGTATTATCGGCTTCAGTGAATATTTTTTTTGTGATCATGTCCGAATTGACCACTCCTTTATAATCGATGATATTGCTTAAGGCGAAAATGATGTCTTTTTTGATTTTCGCGGCGTATTCGGGTTTGGCGATACAATAATCAAGTAAGGTATCCAGTTCATATAGGGGCACTTCCATCAACGTATCAGGGTAACCATTGTAGAATCCAACCTTCACATCAACCAGGTGCAGGATTGAGATGAATTGCTGGTTCATTTGCCTAAAAATGAAATTCAGGGTCCTACTGATATTGATATTCTCGATCTGGCGTTCAATGACCGTTTCTTCACCTTCCGTAGTTGTTGATTCAGATGAGGTATTGATCTGAATATCCCTTTGCGCCGATGATTTATTCGCATGCTTGTTAGTGGATGAGCTCATATTCTTGGCAAAAGTTTCGCGGCTCGAATTGGTTGATCCTGAAACTCCCCCACTCACTTTAGCGCTACCCCACCCCCATTTCGCCTCAGCTTCGGCTTCAGCATGATAATTGAAGGTCTCTTCCTCAAGTTGGCTATTACTGTTCTCACTTTGAACAGCATCTTCAAAATTATCCTCTGTTTCGGTTGTATAGGAATCAAAAATACTGCTGGCTGAGGTAGCCTTGGTGGTACTGCTGCGGTAAGACTTGACCGAGATCGTCGTCTTTTCGCCGGGCAATAAACTGAACGTATTGATCACCCTGCCCGCTCCGTAATCTCCCAGGAAATTTGACAACTTGTAAGTCTCCACGATATAGATACCTGGTTTAACTTTCTCAGGACTGGTTGCAAATACAAGTTTAGGGATCCCGTTAACCGAAGGAACCAGCGTTGGAATACTACCCGCTTTGGTCTTATCCTTTACCACACTCATGGGTAAGGGATCACCGGATGTAGAGGCTTTGGCAGTTTTGGCCGTTGGAAGATCCTTGGTTACTTTTTTTGATGCCAGCGCCGGGTTATACGCTACAGGGCCCTTAACCATAAAATCAGACGTAGAAATGTATTTGTCGAGATCTTCAGGCTTTGGGGCTGTGATGGTTTTCCCCTTGATGATTTTAAAATAAGATTCAGGATATTCCATCCTGATCAGATTCCTTCCCCGGTAGGCGGTTGGTTCGGGTACATTGTAATTCAAAACAGTCGGTTTGCCGTTTTCCTGGTATTCTATCATTGCGGTAAATTTTAAGAGTCAAATCTAATACAAGATAAATCTGCATGCAATACTACAAAGTGGGTATAAAATGGCTATATGGAATAAACTTGAAACAAATGTCGATGGGCAGGTTCAGTCTGCTCAACGGTGCCAGTCGCGCAAGGTGATTCACCCCGGTATGCTCATAGTTTGGGAAAAGAGCCACTTTACCTTCAGGCGTCCTGTATCCTTAAGTCCTGAGATCTTCTCTCCTGATGGCTTTAAGGTCCCGGCCATTGGAGATCAGGACTCCGCCCAGGAATAATATTATAGCGAATATCTTTATCGTTTAGTTCCGTTTATGATGTGGAGAAATTAGGGATAATTTCGATTGCCGTGATACCTTTCGGGGGGAATTTTATCCAGGGCAGGAAATCTTTTATAATCCGGCTTTTCTCATTGCTGCTAGAACCAGCGCTTCCATTATCCTATATCCTTCCAGGTTGGGATGTACCCCGTCGTAAGTGTATTGTTTGTTCAATCCCATGCGCTCATCCACCATCCGGGAATAGTAGTCGATATAGATGAGTTTATTCTTCCGGCAATAGTTTTCGATCAGCTCATTCAGTTTACGGATCTTTTCAGCAGGCTGAAGACCGCGCCTCCAGGGAAAATCAAAAGCGGGTAAAACGGAGGAGAGTACCGGTATCACCTTATTCGACTTCGCAAGGGCAGCCATAGCGGCGATGTTCTTGAAGATATCCTCGATGGCGATCGGGCCCATATTCTGGGCGATGTCGTTGATGCCGGCGAGGATGACCACCACTTTAGGTTTCAGGTCGATCACATCCTGGCGGAAACGGGCCAGCATCTGGGCTGTCACCTGGCCGCTGATGCCGCGGTTGACATAGGGTTTGTTTTGAAAAAAGCCGCTGTCGAAAGTTTTCCAGCTTTCGGTAATGGAATTACCCATGAAGACCACCCGTTTCTCTCCTTTTGCCGGGGCTTTGATCAGTTTATTGGCTGCGGCATACCGGTTGAGGTTCGACCAATCGGCTTGCTGGGATTGGTTCTGGCTCCTGGCTGTCATGGAATAAATTAACAGGATGAAGATAACGTAATATGTCTTGACATGTCGGAACATTAGAATTCGTAATTAATGATAAATAAGGTGTCCGGTTTATAGAGGATCTTGTTTCAATTGATTCGAATGCCGGATGATGCTGCGTTTCACCAGGCTGAAAGCCATCTCCTTATCTTTCCTGAAATCAGCGTATTTGTGTTTTTTCAACCGGTTCGGGATCTCCTCATCTGCGATATCTCCATAGAGGCAGGGCAGGATCACTTTGCCGAATTTGACATGCTGATCATAGGCTTCATCAAGCTCGAACTTCACCCAGTTAGACTGCAAAGAATTCCGGGAAATGATGATTAGCACAAATGAACTTTGTTGTATACCGGATGATATTTTATCAGATATCACATCGCCAACATCCAGGTTCTTGGAATCGTACCAGGCTGGGATTCCTTCCTCCTCCATCATCTGATAAATATTATCGGCGAAAGGCCTGTCTGCGGAAGAGTAGGAAATGAAGACCTCCGCCTTTTCTTTCGTTTTGGTCAGGGTATCTTCTAATTTCTGCTTAGTACTCATCAATTCGTCAAATTCTGATTTTGTCAATTTAATGATTTCATCAGGCTGATGGTCATCCGGGACTGATTCGATAGTTTCCAGGTTAAAATTGACAAAGTGAACGATACGGTTGTGCATCATTGTAAAAGCTTCATCATTATCCGGTAATGCCATCAGGGTCTGAAGTTCAATCTGTTCGGCCACATAGATCTCGAAAAGCCTGAGGATCTGGAATCCCCAAAGTTCACTGACTTTCTTTGAAATTTCGTTATCCTCGGTGCTCACTGTGATGACCAGTTCCGGCTTTGTTTCCCCTCCTGCTTTCTCGTCATCCTTTCTGACCAGTTTAAGCCGGCTGGAAAAACTGGCAGCCGCCAGATTGAATAATAACTGCCAGTCGAAGTCCTCTTCCAATTCTTCCGGAATCGCAAAGGGTTCAGCATAATTGCTGAATCTTGAGACATAATCGACATACCAGTGTTGCTGATAAATATCTCCAACCACAGTACCATAGGCTTTTTCATAATCTGCCATGATCTGCCGGGTTGAGCTCTTATCCCTGAGCTCCATAAGGTAAGATGGAAAATCAAATAACATTGGAGGTACGGTATTTATAGAATGCTAATAGAAATAATAATAGTAAAACTAAGTGAAAATGTATTTTCGGCAAAGTAAACCAAAACAGACTTTGGTTTTATAAAAAACGATGGACCACAATTTGATGGCATCATCTGATTTCATTATTTTTAACTACTCTTTTAAATCTTAAATACAGAACCTGCATGATCAGCTATTACCCTCTCGCCAAAGGCAACAAATGGGAATACAAAATGAAGAACGGCAATACCTACACCAATGAAGTGCTTGAAGTGAATGGCAACCTGGTGACCATGAAGAATTCCACCCTGCCCGATCCCAATCAGGTCAAGATCGAGAACGGGATCATGTACAATGAACTGGTGGAGAAAGGCAATTTTCAACCCTGGCTGAAGGATGAACTTTCGATTGGTGACAGTTGGGATGCCACCTTTACTGCCAATGGCTTGAACAGTATCATGACCCTGACGGTCAGAGAGACTGGCATCAGCTTGGATGTGGAGGGAAAGACCTATCCCGATGTCACCCTGGTCGAAGCGGAAAGCAAGATCGATATGAACGGGAACCTGATCAGTCTTAATTATTTCACCAAATACTATTATGCCAAAGGCGTGGGTTTGGTGCTGACGGCTTCATCGGATGGAGAGGCGCATTCGTTGACCACTTATACCATTCAATAGTACATCGCAATGAAAGATATTGTTACCGTCATTGCGAGAAAGAGAAAGCAAGACTAAGCAATTTCCCAGGTGAGTGTCATTGCGAGGAGGAATCCCGATGAATAGAGGGAAAGCAATCCCCCGAATCAGTAGTAGAAGAATACTAGTGAATAACAAAAGACTCGTTGATCTTTCGAATGCCCCCACCCATTTGTTTCCACATAAGTAACTAATAATAACTACACTTCCCTTTTCACCTTTGCGGTTATATTTTCCCAAAAACGTTAACAAAACCTAAAAATTCCATGAACGGTTTTGCTATTACGAGGAAAATCGTATTTTGCTTACGAAATCAATCGTAATATGGATCATATCAAGCAGTCAAAACCTACGGAAAGTGAACTGGAGATCCTGTCGGTCCTTTGGGAAAAGCAGGCCGCCACGGTACGTGCCGTTCATGAGGAATTGCTGAAGATCAAGGATGCCGGCTATACCACCACCCTCAAGCTCATGCAGATCATGTTTGAAAAAGGCCTGGTGACCCGTGACGACAGCAGCAAGACGCATATCTATATGCCGGCTGTCAGCCGGGAAAAGACACAGAAACAATTCCTCAACCGGATGATCGATTCCCTGTTCGCCGGCTCTTCAACCAACCTGGTACTACAGGCCCTCGGCGGCCATAATGCCAGCCAGGAAGAGCTCGAGAAGATCCAGGAACTGATCAACCAGTTGAAAAAGGACAAATAAAACCAACACCAACCTATCCCTGTTTATGTCAGCTTTCGCGTACAGCATGACCATGGCCATCTTGCACAGTCTCTGGCAAGCCGCGCTCCTGTGGTTGCTTTATAAAGCTGCCGTTACCAGCCTGCTGCGCAGGAACCATCCGCTGGATAAACGCAATTTCGCCTTCCTCTCGATCTGTGCTCAGCTGGCCTTGTTCATCATCACGTTCATCCTTTATTATTCGGATTCCGGTGAATCGGGAAATGGATTCATCGCTTTTACCGCATCCCTCCTGCCGGGTATCGACCTGCAGGCCCTTTCCCCCTGGCTATTCTGCCTTTACGGGGTCATGCTGCTGATCCGTTTTACCTTATCCCTCTATTCCTGGACCCGTTTTCGCAACCGTTACCTGGCCGGAATCATCAAACCATCGGTGGATCTTAAATTATTCACATCGCTAAAAGCTTTTCAATTCGGTATTCAGCGAAAGGTCACCCTTTGGCTCAGTACCACCATTCATACCCCCATCACTTTCGGTTTCTTTCGGCCGGTGATCGTTTTACCGGTGGCCCTGGTCAACCAGCTCAGCCTGCAACAGGCCGAAACCCTGATCCTTCATGAACTCACGCATATCCGGACCAACGATTACCTGCTCAACTGGTTCCTGATCATCGCTGAAAATATCTTCTTCTTTAACCCTTTTATCCTGGCGTTTGGCAAGACCATCCGACTGGAAAGGGAAAAGAACTGCGACCTTTCGGTGCTGGCGTTCAGCTACTCCCCCGCCCTGTACGCGGAGACCCTGCTGCACACCGAAAGGCTGCGGCAAATGGTACCCGCTTTTTCACTGGCGGCCGTACATCACAAAAAGCAATTATTGAACCGCATACGGTTTTTCAGTTCGGCAGGATTCATTAAACAGCCTCGTCGCTTAAAACTGGCCCTGCCCCTGATCATTCTTTTCATGCTGGTGTTCATCGGATCGGCAACACTGACCGGGCCGCATAAAACCAATGCCCCATCTGCATTCAGCCAAGACCTGGCCGTAACGGTGGTGGAATTGCCAGCCACCAACAACGAATTCAGTGAATGGAACAACGAACCCGTTGAAGCCACACTGACCGGTCAGGAACGTGAATTCATGGAAAAGGCCGAACAGGTCATCAATAACAAGATGCCCGCCATAGAACGCAAAATGCAGGAACTGAAACCCTTGCTCCGCAAACTGGAAAAAAGGGCGCTGGAACTCAGTGAAACGGCTTTTGCTAACCAGGTGATCCCCGTTGCCCTGAAAGAGCTGGATACACTGGCCCGGGAAGTATGGATACAGGAAGAAGTTTCCGGACAAAAAGCCAAGGCCGTTAAAGCCTATCGCATGATCTTCGTGAACGGACAATGGGTCATGGTTCCTCAATGGATCGCTACCGCCAGGGAAGTGGCCGACAGTATCGGAAACCGGAAAGACGACAGTTCAGTACGAAGGATGAGGATGATGCAGTAATGCTTTGAATACTGAATGCTAAATGCTGAATTTTGAATTAGCAGAGGAAAAAGGAATTGGGAATTGCCCCCTAAAGATTGATAAGTTATTTGCCACAATGGATTTAAACTGCCGAAGGCAGTCATCTGTGTAATCCGCTCTTATGCTCTCCCTGTTAAAAACACGCGCTAAACTTTCTTAAATATAATCTGTGGTGATCTGTGGTCAATTTACTCCCCTAGGCAAGCGGAATCAAGAATTCCCCCCGTAAAAGATTTTTAAGATGATTGCCACAATGGATTTAAACTGCCGAAGGCAGTCATCTGTGTAATCCGTTCTTATGCTCTCCCTGTTTTAACACACTCTAAACTTTCTTAATGATAATCTGTGTTAATCTGTGGTCAATTTACTCCCCTAAGCAAACGGAATCGGGATCTTGCAATCAATGAATTGATAAACTAAAAACTATCCAACTTCAAAACCATTACCACAAATTCCTCGGACAGGTATCCCCGTATTTATTACCCAGAATGAAACCGATCACCAATTCATGGGTTCCCCTGGTATAGGTTTGCAGACGGGTATTGGTGGCGTGTTCGTAAGCATAGCTGATGTTGAAGAAATTCGCCACATTCACCCCAACCATACCCGAGTACCCGGATAACAGATTGGAATACCGGTAGCTGCCGCCGATCCAGAAGAAATCCTGGTATTGCAATTTCACATTTCCGTGAACGCCGGTTAACTGAGGCTGCCAGTATTGTACCATCACGGAAGGTAAAAGAGAAACGGATTCACCTAATTGGAAACGGTATCCCGCAGTTCCAAAATAATTGGGCGTGAAATAAGTGCCGTATTTATCATTCTTCACAAAACGGGCCTTCCCGGGAATGATATTGAGTACTGATACCCCCAGGAAATAACGGGAAGAATACAACCAAAGCCCCGCCCCGATCTCCGGTTTGAACTTACTCAGTTCCCCGCTCGAATAGCCGATCGCCGGATCATTGGGATCCAGGTTTCCCCAAACGATCTTCGACTGGTCGAGGCTCACACTGGAAACACCCAGGTTGATGCCGGCTGACAGAGCTGTCTTCGGACCCAGGGGTTTATGATAGGCATAGGAAACGGCAATGGACCAGCGGTTGAAATAACCCGCTTTATCATTGATGGCCTGTAATCCCAGTCCGTGATGCGCAGGTGAGGTGGCGTATTCGTCCCAGTACTTTGGCCCCCGGGGATTTTCTCCGGGAATGGCAAAGGAAGTGACGCTGGTCCGCAGGTCTTTTTTATTCAGGGGTCCGTGGACGCTCGCATAGGCAGTGACCGGATGTCCTTCAATGCCCGACCACTGATTGCGGTAGCTGAGTTTGATGTCGGTATAATTCTCAATGCCCGTCAGCGCCGGGTTCAGGATATAATTATTGAGGATATACTGGGTATAATAAGGTTTAGCCTGTGAAAAACAAACCAGGCCAACAAAAAAGGAAGCGAAAGTGATCAGAACGGTTTTCTTCATGATTTCAGTTTATACTCCGGACCGGGGTCCGTCAGTCTTTCAAATACAATTTCGTTTTATTGGAACGAAAAAAAAAGGTAATCGGCTGTATAAACCATGGCGGAGACCCTTCTGTCGCCGCCATGGCTGAATCGTTATTTGACAATGGTCACATATCCCGTGATCGGGTCGCGTCCGCTGCCCGGTTCGATGATATAATAATAGGTATCCACCGGCAAGGGCTTTCCCTTGATCGTTCCATCCCAGGGCTTGGTATAGCCCCTGGATTCAAACACTTTCTGGCCAGCACGCGTGAACACCTGTACCCAGTTATCGGGATAGGTCTCCAGGTAATCGATCCTCCAGGTATCATTGATACCGTCGTTGTTCGGCGTGAACGTATTGGGGATCACCGGGAATTTCAGCAGTTTGACAAAAACGTCATCACTCTTCGCGCAACCACCCCTTGCCGTTACCGTCAGGATATAGGTCATATCGGTGAGCGGACGCGTAACCCTCGGTTTCGCGACCTTATCGTTATCCAGGTAGAGGCTCGGTGTCCACAGGAACTGCAGGTCGTTGCCATAGGTGACCGATTCGATCTGGATCGAACCGCCTTCCAGGATAAACCGGTCGGGGCCGGCATTCACTTTCGGATAAGGATAAACCGTGAATGGCTTGGTGATCGTATCACTGTTACAACCCAGGCTGTTCACTGTATACAGCGTCACATTGAATGTGATCGTATCGGTGTAGGTATAAGTGAACGTAGGTACCGTACGGATGCTTCCATCGCCCAGGTTCCAGTTCCACTGAGACGGCGATCCGTCCTTATAATCGGTCAGGTCGGTAAAGGTCACCGGATCCTGGATACAGACATGGGGCTTGCTGGTGCTGAAATCGGCTTTCGGTTGCGGGTGGATGGTACTGATCGTGATCGTCGTATCATGAGAACAACCATACTGGCTCGTTACCGTGAGTTTGACATTGAACGGACCGATACCGGAATACCAGTGTGTGGGATTCTTGGATGTCGATACATTGTTGATGCCGCTGGATGGTTCGCCGAAATCCCATTGGTAAGTGAAACCGTTCTCCGTTCCGTCTTCAATGGTTGAGGTATTGATGAAGGAAACGATGGCGTTCGGGATACAATAAGAAGGCTTATCCACTGCGAATTTCGGTACCGGTATCGGGCTTACTGTAATGGTTCCGCTCAGGGACGCCTTCACACAGTTATTTCCGGCCGTGGTGATCGTATAATTGAACGGTGATCCGGTAGTCGTGGTCGGTGAACCCTGCAAAGTGACGGTCAGGCCCACTTGTGTGGCCGTAATGCCCGGAGGCAGACCGGTAATGGTGAATGTGGTGGCTCCTCCCCCGATATCATAAGTGATCGGGGCGATCAGGGTATTCAGGCAAACACGCTGAATATTGCTGCCGGCGCCGGAAGTCAGGATGATCGTATGGTCTGAAGTGACTGTGATCGATCCTCCCGCATTGGCGGTCGCGCAGGCATTACCCGTCGTGACAATATTAAAGAGGAAAGGCATCCCCACCGCGGTGGTCGGCGCTCCCTGTATGGTCAGTGTGGTACCCACAACGGTAAAACTCATCCCCGCCGGTAAGCCGGTCACTATTGCACCAGTAGCTCCGCCGCCGAGGTTATAGGTGATCGGGGTGATATTGACATTGATACAGGTGGTGGGGTTATCGGATCCCGGACCTGAAGTGAGCGTGATCGTATGATTGGGCAAAACAGAGACCGGAGTTGAATACACGGTGCTGTTACAACCATAGGCGGAAACATTATACATCGTGACCACATAGGTACCCGGAGCCGGGAAAAGATGTGTGAATGTTGAACCAGGAGCGTGATTCTCAATGGGGGAACCGTCGCCGAAATCCCAGACCGTATTGGCCAGGGTGACCGTACCCGGAGCGGTGGACTGGTCGGTAAAGGAAACAGGCACGCCATCACATACCGGTGTGGAATAGGTGAAGACCGCGTGGGCGGTATCCAGAACCCGGATCGTATTGCTCATGGTGTCTATGCAACCGGCAGCACTGGAGGTGTAAGTATATAGGATCGTATGTAACCCGATACCCGCAACAGCCGGACTGAAGATACCCGTTGGGGAAACCCCGGGTCCGGAGAATACGCCTGTACCCGGCACGCCGCCGGTCTCACTGGCCTGCGTGAGCTGGAACGGAGCCGCCAGCAGGCAGGTATCCGGCATATTGTTGAACAGTACCAGCGGCGCCGCGTTGACGGTGATATTACCCAGTTTATCATTCAGGCAAATGCCTCCTGAATAAGCTCGGAAGCGGATCGTATAAACTTTTGTGAGCGGCGCCTGGAAATTGGGATATAAGTGCTTGTATACTTTATTGGGATAAGGGAAATCATCCACTTCAGGTGGGCCCGGCGGACCTGCATTCACATCATCCCACCAGATCTCGATCTTGGTGATGGTGCCCGGGAATACGGTGGCCAGGTTAACGATGGCCACTGAGTCGTTCGCACATAAAGTAGCCGGATTGTTGACACTGAAATTGGATACCGGGAAGCTGCCGTTAACGGTCAGCACATGAACAATGGTATCCTTGCAACCGGTATTGGTGGTCACGATCAGTTCAACATTATAAGTACCCACCGCCGTATAACTGTGGGTGGGATTTTGAAGGATCGAGGTATTGAGCGGGCCACTGACCGGATCACCGAAATTCCAATTCCAGGCCACGATGGTGGAAGGGGCCGCAACACGGCTGGTATCGGTGAATTGAGCATAGGTATCACTCAGACAAACTTCTGGAACGATATAACCCGCCAGTGGACGGGCATTGATCACTACGGCTTGTGTATAGACCAGGCTGGTACAGCCCATCGTTGAGGTCACGGTGAGGGTTACATTATAAGTACCCGAAGTGGCGAAATCATGGGTCGGGTTTTGAACGGTGGAGGTATTGTTCGCTCCGCTTCCGGGATCATCGAAATTCCATAGCCAGCTGTTCAATGTACCCACATTGGCGATGGAAAGGTCCGTGAAGCTGATCGTTCGGGTTTCGCAGGATGGAGCAGCATAGCTGAAATTGGCCGTGGGCAGGGGATGTACTGTGATCACGACAGAACCAGACTGAGCCTGGCTGCACAAAGTGGTACTGCTTTCTGAAACACTCAGCAGGTTATAGGTGAAGGTACCGGCTACATTGGTTGGGGCGGCTACGGTCACCGAATTGCCCACGGTAGTGGTCACAAACAGGTTAGGACCGCCGTTGATATTATAGGTGAATGTGTATGGCGCTACACCGCCAGCACCGGTAAAAGTAACATCGGGCGAAGGATCATCTTTACAAACAGAAATGGTTCCGGTAATGGTGGCTGTCGGCAATGGATTCACCGTGATGACCGCCGTACCACCCTGTGCCTGCTGGCAGGCATTGGGACTACCCTCCTGAACATTCACCAGCGTATAGGTAAAGGTTCCCACTACATTGGTGGGTGCTGAAACGGTGACCGAGTTACCAACAGTTGTGGTAACGGTCAGTACCGGACCGCCATTTATCGTATAAGAGAAAGTATAAGGAGCCGTACCCACTGCACCGGTGAACGTGATATCCGGAGAAGGCGCATTCTGACAAACCGCGGTGGTACCCGCAATGGTGGCCGTTGGTAATGGGTTGACAGTTACAACAGCTGTTCCCGACTGAGCCTGGCTGCAGGTCGTTGAACTGCCGTCCTGCACGCTGACCAGGGCATAGGTAAAGGTACCCGCCACATTCGTTGGAGCCGGAACCGTTACACTATTACCAACAACAGTAGTTACGGTGAGCACCGGTCCGCCATTAATGGTATAGGAGAACGTATATGGCGCAGTGGCGCTGGCACCGGTGAACGTGATATCCGGAGAAGGCGCATTCAGACAAACGGTAACGGTTCCGCTGATCGTAGCCGTAGGCAATGGATTCACGGTGATCACGGCGGATCCGCTCTGGGCCTGAACGCAAGCCGTAGAACTGCCGTCCTGAACACTGAGCAGGTTATAGGTGAAAGTTCCCACCACATTGGTTGGAGCGGCAACAGTAACTGAATTGCCAACGGTGGTGGTAACAAACAGGTTGGGTCCGCCATTGATATTATACGTAAAAGTATAAGGGGCCGTTCCGGTGGCGCCGGTAAATGTGACCAGGGGCTGCGGTGCATTCTGGCAAACCGCTGTAGTGCCGGTAACCGTAGCCGTTGGTAAAGGATTTACGGTGATGACCGCTGATCCGGCCTGTGGCTGGCTGCAAGCCGTGGCCGTACCGTCCTGCACACTCAATAAGGTATAGGTGAATGTGCCTACCACATTGGTGGGAGCGGCAACAGTGACAGAATTACCCACGGTTGTGGTGACGTTCAGTGTTGGCCCTCCATTGATATTGTATGAGAAAGTAAACGGAGCCGTTCCAATAACACCGGTGAAAGTCACATTGGGTGATGGCGCATTCTGGCAAACGGACGTGGTGCCGCTGATGGTTGCAGTTGGCAAAGGATTGACGGTAACCACCGAGGTTTGGCCGGCAATGGTACGGCTGCATAAGGTAGAACCCAGGTTCCTTACACTATCCAGGGTATATGTGAATACGCCGGGTACACCGGTAGGCGCTGTGATCGTAGCCGAGGTGCTCACCCCTACCGTACTGACACTAAGTGGTCCGCCCGCATTGATGTGATAATAGAAAGTATAAGGCGGCGTACCCAGGGAACCGTTAAAGGTTATGGTGGGTGGAGCTGCATTCTGGCATACCTCAATGGTACCGCTGATGGTGGCGTTGGGAAGATCCGGAACGATAACTTGTTGGGTAATGGTATCACTCAGGCAACCAGGCGTGGTGATGTCGGAGAACCGGACATTATAGGTGCCCGGGGCCGAGAAAAGATGCGTGGGATTTCGGACAAAGGAAATGTTGTTGGCGCCGCTGGCCGGGTCATCGAAGTTCCACCAGAAACTATAGGTGGGTTTAGGTGCCTGGGGTGTGGTTTCCGTGAACTGATAAGGTTCGGCGTAACATCCGCCGGGTGTCCAGGTAAAATTGGCCACTGGTGGAATGGAGACCGTTAGATCGAAATCAATATCCTGTACCGACCCGCATTCTCCATTGGGTACCCAGGTGGTGATCGTGATGGGATAGACACCCAGGTTGGTAAAATTATAGAACAAGGGAATAGAATACCAGTGAATGGTACGCCCGTTGACCACGGTAAATGAGTCCTCAGCCACATTACCAGTATTATTCACAAAGACATTGGTATTGTTGGGCAACATACCCGCAGCATTGTGGAAGTTCCAATACATGGAATCGGGTATATAAGGAAGAGACACTTTGAATTTAAAGGGAGAGTTTGTACAGACAGAGGGTGTAGCTTCGATCCCATATTGTGTCCTGACCCCGATCTGCTGATACAGGTCCTTGATATTGGTGCCGGCATTGTATCCATAGGATTCAGTACTACCAAAACCATAAGCGATGGCGTTAAAGCCGGAGTCGGATTGAATGATATGGGCTGTTTGTGCAGGGCTGGGATTAGTGATTGCTGTTCTTAAATAGGAGTAAGCTGGATTCTGAGGATGAACTACCCAATTTAATGGTGGAACAGCCAATCCATCCAACTTGAACGAACTGATTGCAGTTCCAGAATTCGGTATAACAACATTCAAAAAGTGGTTTAAAATGGCAAAATTGGGAGTAGCATTCCATTGAACCGTATTGATGTTTTGTTCGATACCGCTTAAATAAATGACCTCCGGATCACCGGGCTGACCATTAAAACAACTGGCTATAGTCGGGGTAGCATTACTTCCCTGGGAAGTGAAATATTGAGCCACCATGATGGCACTGTCCGATTCAATGAATTGAGGTTGATTGGTAGCTGGTATTTCATAATAGAATCCTCCGATTAGAGGCAACCCAGTTACTACCCCATTTATCTTAACAATAGCAGCCGGATTTGATACACAGATTCGAAAATAATTATTTGCAGCATTGCCAGCCGGAAAAGTTCCATTAACAATCGTTCCTAAAGCCGGGGTTGTCAGGTATTTTTTACCCCACGCAGTTTTAGGCATGGCCTGAACCATATAGTTATCCGAGGAAGAAGCATTATTATTACAGGTTATACTGATCCGCCCGCTGCCGGAGAAAACCGATATTTTCTTACAACCGGTACCGTTATTGATGCTTTTTACTTTAGAACCCGTCAGGTCCCAGCCAGTACAGGCAGGATTACAATTGGCCGGCCGGTTGATCATTCTTCCGACCACATTGTATACCTGGCCCTGGGTTAAATTGACCGTATAAGTAGTTCCGGCCACCCATCCCCCGATGGTGGGGCCTGTAGGTGTGATCTCAATGGTGGTGGTGCCGGTATCCACGGCCATGACATATAACCAGCAGTTGGAACTATCCTGGTTGGAATAGTTCTTGAAATTGACGGAATAATATTCACGGCCCAGGGTATTGGTCGGGTATAAGATGGTGGCACCCGAACAGCTTCCATTGTAAATATGCGCATAGGCCACCATGGGTTTATCGCTTACAATGTGAATACCGTTATTGGAGACCCCCTCGGCCATCAGGCGAAAATCAGGGCTGGTCTTTGGTACAATGACCGAAGGGGTCACATTGGTTCCGGGCAGGGTGGTGATCGTTTGAATGGTATAAGGAGAACCGGGTACTGTAATGGTGATATTGGTGACCTGGTCGGTGGCGAAATAGAGCACCATATTCTGACTGTTTCCGTTGGCCGGTATCATACTGGTATGATAACCATAAGCCACCCAGAAATCCTTACCCTTATTGCTGAAATCCTGCGAGTAAACGTTCCATGCAGCCAGAACGGCCAGGCAGACTAGTATAGATTTTCTCATATTCTACTGATAAATAGAGTTAAGCAATAAAACTACAAAACCGGAGGCTGGCATTAGGGGAAATGTTGCCTGAACAGGATAAAAGAAATTAACAGGTTTTACACGGGAAAGTTGGGAACCAAATTTATGAAATAAACATAAGGTTAACAAATTAAAAAGTAGCTAAATGATATGGGATGCTGGTTACCGGATGTCGTTCAATTTCCAAAAAGATTTTCACCTCAGCAGGGTCTTATCCGGGATCTGGTATCCAGTAAACGGTATCTGTAAAAAATGAAAAAAGCCGCATAGAAATGCGGCCTTTGTTAAGAATCTTTCGATTCTGTAACCCCCAAAGAAAACATCTTGATCATGCGCTGGCGTTTGAACCGGGGCGGGTGACAAACGGGGTTTTGGGTCTTATTATGGCTGCATGGTTTATATTAGTCTGGTAACGGCTTTCCGGAACGATCCTTGCCTTTTCAGGGAAGGTGATTCAGGATGGGGTTTGACGGAGATAAGGGATTTTAAGCAATCACCCGACTTTTGGAATGGACCGGCAGTCGGCAGGCCGGTAAAGAGGATCGCAGTTAGCTTTCCCGGGATTATTCTTTAACCAGTTTCTGGTTCTCTACAATAGCCCCGTTCACGATCAGTTGGGCGATATACATGCCGGGGGTCAGCTTTTCAAGGCCTTCCACCTGCATGATCGTATTGCCCTTGGTATTGTTAGATTGTTTGGATAACCATGTTTTGCCGGCCAGGTCAACGATCCGGATCTCGGTATTGCCGGTAATGTCATTATTCAGGTGGACTGAAAGGCTCTTTCCCAACGGATTAGGAAATACCTGCATTTTATTGCTGACCTCCTTTGAATCCAGTTTCACCGCCAGGATGGTGCTGTAATTGACATGACCATCGGTATCAAACTGCTTCAGGCGATAGTAAACGGTCTTGCCGTTCCTGACCTCACCCGCATTTTCCTTGAACTGGTAGGATTTACCGGTTCCCTCTGCAATAAAACCATCCAGGATCAGGGCGACGGTCTTGAAATTTTTCATATCCAATGACCTTTCTACTTCAAAATGGCTGTTGGCCTGCTCGGAAGCCGTCACCCATTTAACAAAAACAGACTTTTCATTGGCAGAAGCGTCTATTGAGGCATAAACCACACCGGGTACATTTGTATCCGCTGATATTGATTGAAGGGAAAAATGATGAGGGGCTGGCTGAACCGGCAATAAAGAAGCGCTTGCGGGGAGCATATATAATACAAAAGCACCTGCAAGGATCATCCCCTTGTTGATACCTGTCAAATACGTAGCATTCAGTTTCATTTCTTTGTGTTTTGAGGTTTCGAAATCGGTCTGCACAGGATTGTAACGTAGGGCTGTTATACCCGGGTTACCGTTGGATGGCTTTTGACAGGAGGATTGGAGATCAAATTCGAATTAAAGAATAACCGAGGTAACAACCATTCTTAAATTCCACACAAACATAATACAAGTTTCGGAAAACGCAAATTTTTCTGACAGTAATTTTACGGTAAATGAGGTGGTTTTACCCGAAATTGTACTTTTTTTAAATTTTTTCTATCGATTTAACTTAATCACTATCATTTCGTTCAAATAATCGACCAATAATTTTGAAGAAAAATTTAGTCCTACATCATTCCTTTCCCAAATAATAATAAAGACACCTGAATCCGGTCGCATTTCCCTTGCATCTTTTACGATTGTCCTATAGGCTAATTCCCAAACCAGGGTCTAGCATTTGTACCGGAGCCTGGTCCTTTTCCGAGGAGCATGTCAGTCTGAGCCTGTCGAAGACTGTCCTGCAGCATTACGGGAAGCACGCCGAAATCTTCTTACTTATTGAAATTTCCTTAAAATTTCCTTCGACGGGCTCAGGATGACATTTCCTTCGACGGGCTCAGGATGACATTTCCTTCGACGGGCTCAGGATGACATTCCCTTCGACGGGCTCAGGATGACATTCCCTTCGACGGGCTCAGGATGACATTTCCTTCGACGGGCTCAGGATGACATTTCCTTCGACGGGCTCAGGATGACATTCCCTTCGACGGGCTCAGGATGACATTCCCTTCGACGGGCTCAGGATGACATTCTTTTGATAAGTCATTTTCAAACTGTGCACTATCTCCAATTTCAAGTCAATTTGGCGCAAACTGTTTTATTACTTATATTTGGATAACAGTTCATCCTGATCAACTCACTCACTTGTTCTTTGAAAAAGCAGCTCGCCCAGACCAACTATTTCAAAATAGGAGTTCCTTGCATCACTTTCATATAATTTTTATTTATTCTGTTAAAATTTTATTCTTATTTTTATCTCAATAAATTTTATTTTAATCTTAAAATCAATTTATTATCAAAATATATTTTAATTATTCTTACCTAGCTGTTTTTATCGCTTTCATTGATTATTAATGCACAATTGCAGGATAAATAAATAAATAATAAATGTTCTATAAAGTACATAATAAATTATATTTCATGTATTTAATAATATTTTTATTAAACTAAATTACTTAGACCACCTTTTTTCTCCTTTTGCCCTTTTGACATAGCTCAATAACTAAGTGAATTAGCGTATAATTATTCATCATATGTTTCCCCTTTTTGCCGTCTCCGTTTCTTTACCTAAATTACAGTCAATAATTCCAGCATGAAGATCAAACACCTCCTCCCTACCCTGCTCGTATTCGGACTGATCCTTTTAGCGCCATCCTGTCAGGCTCCCAAGGACCTGGTCTACCGGGATTTTAAAAACCTTCGGGCCGAAAAACTGGGTTTCGGGTCAACCACCCTGAGCGTTGAACTGATCTATTACAACCCCAATAATTTCGGATTACAGCTCAAATACGCAGACCTGGACATCTACATCAATAATAATTACCTGGGCCATAGTAGCCAGGATTACCAGGTCACCATTCCCAAACTGGCCGAATTCACCCTCCCCCTCAAGATCGAGGTGGAGATGAAGAATATCCTGAAAAATGCGCTCGTCACCCTGCTCAACCAGGAAGTACTGGTGAAAGTGACCGGCAAGGTAAAAGTGGGTAAGGCCAATGTGTACAAACTGATCAATGTCAGTTATGAGGGAATGCAGAAATTCTCCATACTTTAAGGGAGGTACCTGATGCCCGATCAGAGGGCTGAGAAGCGTAAATAATCTATTTTTCTTTGAGGGGAACCGCAGGCTTTACTATGGTCTTATGCGCCCGGCAGGTCTTGGGAAGCCTTTTAAAGGCCGTTTCCTCGGCTTCTATATCATCCGCGTCGAAGCCCAGGTTTGCGATCGTTACTTTCACCGTTTCCAGGTTGGTCCGATCGGTCAGCCAGGTCACGGTCGTGGTCTTTTTCTGAATATTCACGGCGACCGAACTGATGCCGTATTCATGGCTGAGGAAGAATTCCAACTGGTCTTTACAGACATCACATAATACGGTCGGTGTCTTGATCACTGCTTTTCCCACCGTTTTGGTCTGGCCAAAAGCGGCTCCGGTGAGCATGATCAGGCTGAAAAATACCAGGGATAAAGGCCTCATACGGTCATTTTTTACAAATTTATTCTTTCCCGGACCAATTGGCGGGATCCTCACGCCACTTTAACAAGGTTTTTTCCTGTTCTGGGGCGATCATCCCCTTCTCCATAGCCAGGCTGATCAGGGTCTCGTAATTGGTCAGGGAATGGTAAACGACATCGGCATCCCGGAAGTTCTGGTCGGCCTGGGTGAACCCATAGGTGAAAATGGATACCATGCCGATCACTTCGATCCCGGCCGCTTTCAGCACATCACATACCTGCAAACTGCTTTTCCCGGTAGAGATCAGGTCTTCAATGACCACCACACGGGCGCCCGGTTCATAAAAACCCTCGATCTGGTTCCCCAAGCCATGTTCCTTGGGTTTAGGACGCACATAGATATAGGGCAGCTTTAACTGGTCGGCCGCCATGGCACCCCAGGCGATACCGGCCGTAGCCACTCCCGCCAGCATATCCGCATCGGGAAATTTTTCGAACAATACACTGCAGAGTTCACTTTTGATGAAATCCCGGATATAGGGGAAGGACAATACTTTACGGTTATCGCAATAAATGGGGCTTTTCCATCCGCTGGCCCAGGTAAAGGGCTCTTGGGGACTTAACTTTATTGCATTAATTTGGAGTAGTTTTTCGGCAACGGCTTTTTCATTGGTCATGAGGCAAATGTAAGAAAAAGCTGTTAGCGATGGGTAGTTAGCAGTTGACGGTGGGCAGTTGGCAGTTGGTTTTTTATTAAATAAATAGCTTCTCCTGTACAATGAAGCTGAGAACTGCAAACTGGGAACTGAGAACTGGGAACTGGGAACTGAGAATTGGTATTTAGCAAAAACTCAACAATGTACATCAAGATCTACTTTGGCGACAAACCCGTTTACCTCTGCGACGAGATCAACCAGGAGCTCAATGAACTCATGCATCATCCTGATTCGGTCTTTGTGGATGAGATCTCGACGCCCGCGATCAACTCCTTGCTGCATGAGATCCGCAAGGAGGAATTTCATGCGGGCATCCTCTGGCACCCGGACCTGGAGAAACTGAAGAAAGCCTTTTTCAAGCATTTCACCCTCATCGAGGCAGCCGGCGGCATCGTTCAGAATGACAAGAAGGAATTGCTGTTCATCCTGCGTTTGGGTAAATGGGACCTGCCCAAGGGAAAGATCGAGAAAAAAGAAAAGGCTGATGAATGCGCACTGCGGGAAGTGACGGAGGAGACCGGCATCGGCAAATTAAAACTGAAGAAACTGATCGGGGAAACCTGGCATGCGTATGACCAGTTTGGAAAACATTTCCTCAAAAGGTCCCATTGGTATTACATGACCTGCGAGGGAAGACAGACACCCAAGGCACAGGCTGAAGAACATATCACCGAGGTAAAATGGTTCAGCACGATGCATATCAAGGATCCCATCGCCAATACCTATCCTGCTATAAAAGATATCCTGATGGTCTTCTTTGACGAACCCTGACCTACCCGATCTTCTTTTTCAGGATGGCCACGGTCAGTCGGCTTACGGTTACGAGTTTTTCCCGGTCATCACAGATGCGAATATCCCAGACATGGGTGGAAGCGCCGATGTGCAGGGGTCTGCAGGTAGCCGTCACAAACCCTTTATTCACACTGCGTACATGGTTGGCGTTGATCTCGATCCCCACGCAACTGTATTTTTCATTGTCGATCACATAATGGGATGCCAGGCTCCCGATGGTCTCGGCCAGGGCGCAACTGGCTCCCCCGTGCAGTAAGCCGTATGGCTGTTTGGTGCGGTGGTCCACCGGCATGCGCATCTTGAGGAAATCATCCCCCAGTTCCACCCATTCCATGCCCAGGTATTCGCCCATGGTCAAGGGCCCGAGGGGAACATGGGTTGGAAGGGTTAATTCGGGATCGAACCAGATTGACATAAAGGAACTATTAAAGGATGTACAGGATCATTTGTTCTTTTCGATGGTCCGGTTCACGGCCTCAGGCAGGAACTGGGACACGTCGCCCCCGTTGCGGATGACATCACGTACCAGGGTGGATGCTACAGAAGTATATTGGGGCAGGCAGGTCAGGAAGACCGTCTCGATATGCCCGTCGATGCTCCGATTCATATCGGCGATGGCCTTTTCATATTCGAAATCGTTCACGTAGCGGATCCCCCGGAGTATGAAATTGGCCCCCACTTTTTTACAGCAATCCACGGTGAGCCCGTCGTAGATGACCGCTTCCACCTTGGGATTCCCCTTGTAGATATCCAGCACCCATTGCAACCGCTGTTCCTCACTGTACATGGGCATTTTGTTGCTGTTTCGGCCGATGCCGATCACCAGCTTATCAAACAGGGGCAGCGCCCGGTCAATGATGTCGGTATGACCCAGTGTAACAGGATCAAAGGTTCCGGGGAAAAGGCA
Organism: Chitinophagaceae bacterium; assembly: GCA_016721725.1. GTDB lineage: Bacteria > Bacteroidota > Bacteroidia > Chitinophagales > Chitinophagaceae > Ferruginibacter. Next base: position 468,610 of record JADKHN010000006.1, read on the forward strand.
GATGCGGGACATGGCAGATGGTTTGAACGTAAAGTTAGTTGATTGATGGGATTCGGATAAAAGATGCTAGATACTGGATGCGCCCTGATAATTGAAAAGCTTTTCAGCAATTGAACTTTTATCCAGAATCTAGTATCAGTATCAATTACTCTCTCTTACCCGCGAGCAGGTAGAGTACCGCCATCCTTACGGCAACGCCATTCTCCACCTGTTGCAGGATGATGGACTGGTGACCGTCGGCCACATCGCTGTCGATCTCCACGCCGCGGTTGATGGGTCCCGGGTGCATGATGATGATCTCTTTGCCGAGACTGTCGAGCATTTTACGGGATACCCCATAGGCCAGGTTATATTCCCTGAGCGAAGAGAAGAGGACCTGGTTCTGGCGTTCCAGCTGTATGCGCAGCACATTGGCTACGTCGCACCACTGGAGGGCCTTTTTGAGGTCATATTCTACTTTTACATTCAGGGCTTCACCGATGTATTTAGGGATCAGGGTGGGCGGACCGGCCACCATCACCTCTGCCCCCATCTTATTCAGCAAATGGATATTGCTGAGGGCCACGCGGGAGTGCATGATATCACCGATCAAAGCCACTTTCTTTCCCGCCAGCGAACCCAGTTTTTCTTCGATGGAAAAAGCGTCCAGCAGGGCCTGTGTGGGATGTTCGTTGATGCCGTCGCCTGCATTGACGATGGCGGCGGGAATATGTTTGGCCAGGAAATGGGGGGCGCCGCTGGCGCTGTGGCGCATCACCACCATATCCACTTTCATGCTCAGGATATTGTTCACCGTATCCAGCAAGGTCTCTCCTTTCGACACTGAGGATGCGGAGGTGGAGAAGTTGATGGTATCCGCACTCAGTCTTTTTTCGGCCAGTTCAAATGAGATGCGGGTCCGGGTGCTGTTCTCGTAAAACAGGTTGACGATGGTGACTTCCCGGAGCGAGGGGACTTTCTTGACAGGCCGTTGCAATACTTCCTTGAACTGACGGGCGGTGGATAAAATTAGGGAAATGTCTTCGCGGGAAATGTCTTTAATGCCGAGGAGATGTTTAGTGGATAGTTGCATTAAAAATCGAAATTAGGATAAATTTTTCTTTTACCAACAAAGCGGACCGGAATCACTTATTTCAGTCATTGCTTTCCGATGATCACCACATGTTTATTTCCCGCATCATCGGGCAGCAACTTCACCTTATCCGTTTTTTCCGTTGGCCATACCATCGCCGCGATATCGGCCTGGATGGGGAATTGCCGGTGCTCCCTGCGGTCGATGAGAACGCATAATTCCACCTTCGAGGGACGGCCATAATCGAGCAGTACATCCAGCGCCGCCTTGATGGTACGGCCGGTGAAGAGTACATCATCGATCAGTACCACTTTCTTGTCTTCAATGGAAAAAGGGATATGCATGTTATCCGGCGCAAGGATCTCTTTACGGATATCATCCCGGTAAAAAGTGATATCAAGCTGACCATAGAAGATCTTTTCCGAAGGACGCAATTTCTGAATGACGACCATGATCTCATCGGCCAGGGCCACGCCCCCCTGTTGTATGCCGATAAAGGCCACTTCGCTGAGATCCGGATGAAGCGTCAGCAGCTGATCGGCCAGTTTATCGATCTGGAACTGCAATTCGGTATGGGTCAATATTTCTTTCACGAATAGACTAGTTTGATGAACCGGATTTATTTCTCTTGCAGGAAAGGATAACGGTAATCCGTAGGTGAATTAAAGGTCTCCTTGATCGTTCTTGCGCTGAGCCAGCGGTAAAGGTTCAGGAGGGATCCCGCCTTATCATTGGTTCCGCTGGCACGTGCCCCGCCAAAAGGCTGCTGACCAACTACCGCCCCGGTTGGCTTATCGTTGATGTAAAAATTTCCGGCGCTGTTGCGCAGCCTGTTCACCGCCAGTTCAATGGCCGAGCGGTCGTTCGCGATCACCGCGCCGGTCAGCGCATAAGAAGAAGTGCCGTCTAACAGCTTTAAGGTCTCTTCGTATTTATTCTCATCGTAAACATAGATCGTCAGGACCGGGCCGAATAATTCCTCGCACATCGTTACATATTTGGGATCGGAGGCCTCGATGACAGTGGGTTCGATGAAATAGCCTTCCGTCTTATCACATTTGCCGCCTACCCAGATCCTGGCGCCGCTGTTCTTTTTACGGGCATTTTTGATATAGCTTTCCAGTTTATCAAAACTCTTCTCATCGATCACGGCATTGATGAAATTCGTAAAATCCTCCACCGTACCCATTTTCATGGTGGTCACTTCCTGGACCAGTTTCTTTTTCACCTGGGCGGCGATATTCGAAGGGATATAGGCCCTGGAGGCCGCGGAACATTTCTGACCCTGGTATTCGAATGCGCCTCGGGCCAGCGCCGTGACCACCACATCCACATCAGCGCTCTTATGGGCGATCACGAAGTCCTTTCCGCCGGTCTCACCCACGATGCGCGGATATGAACGGTACATGCCCATGTTCTTACCGATGGTCTCCCACATCTTATTGAACACACCCGTGCTGCCGGTGAAATGAATGCCGGCGAAATCGGGGTGATTGAAGACCACTTCCCCGATCGTAGGTCCGTCGATGAAGACCAGGTTGATGACCCCGTCGGGCAGTCCGGCCTCCTTCAATATCCGCATGAACAGCTGGGCGCTGTACACCTGTGTATTGGCGCATTTCCAGATCACCACATTGCCGCACATCGCGGCGCTGGTAGGCAGGTTTCCGCCGATGGCGGTGAAATTGAAAGGCGTGAGGGCGAATACGAAACCTTCAAGCGGACGGTATTCCATCCGGTTGTTCATACCGGCGCCGCTGATGGGTTGCTGACGGTAGATATCACTCAGGAAATGCACGTTGAACCGGAGAAAATCGATGAGTTCGCAGGCCGCGTCGATCTCGGCCTGGAAGGCATTCTTACTTTGCCCCAGCATGGTGGAGGCGTTGATATAGGGACGGTATTTACCGGCCAGCAGGTCGGCTGCCTTTAAAAAAATATTGGCCCGGTTCTCCCAACTTAAACCGGCCCATTTGTCCTTCGCTTTCAGGGCGGCATTGATGGCCTTCGTCATATGTTTCGCTTCTCCGGTATGGAAGCGGCCCAGCAAATGCTTACGCTCATGGGGCGGGCGGATCTCGACGGTTTTACCGGTGCGGATCTCTTCATTGCCAATATACAGGGGTACATCAACCACCGTCGATTTCAGTTCTTTAAGCGCCGCTTTTAACGCAAGCTTCTCTTTACTGCCGGGTGCGTAACTAAGCACAGGCTCGTTGACTGGCATGGGGTAATAAAAGTCTCCAAATTGCATAAAAAACCCTCCTAAATCCTCCCTGGAGGGAGGACTTCTTTAAAATTGTTAGAAAATTTGATAACAGAATGATTCATTAAAATCGTCAATTAATCCAGTTATTCATTCAATGATAGATTCAATTCGTTTTAGCACAGCTGTAATATCACTAAAAATTTCACCATTGGTGAAGCGGATCACCCTTAAGCCATCTTCTTCCATTTGTCGTTGCCGAATTTCATCATTTTGCTTTACGATTTCTGATTGATGCACACTTCCATCTACTTCGATCACCAGTCGGGCTTTATGACAATAAAAATCAGCGATGTATAATCCCATTGGATGCTGACGGCGGAACTTAAACCCTTTAATCCCAGTTTTTAAATAGCCCCAAAGTATTTTCTCCGCCTCCGTCATGTTCTTCCTGAGTTCCCGTGCATTTTCAAAAATAACCGGAATAGCTCCGAAGAACATATTCTGTTTCATAGTGCAGGGTTGACTTTTAGACTATAAATGTAATCCAAAAATATTATTACTCTGAAGTCTCCCTTTAGGGAGATTTAGAGGGTATCCATCTCCTTCTCACTCATCAGATAAGCTTTTATAAACCCATCCAGTTCACCATCCATGATCGGGCCCACATTGCCCACTTCATAATCGGTGCGGTGGTCCTTGATCATTTTGTAAGGATGGAAGACATAGCTCCGGATCTGGCTGCCCCATTCGATCTTCTTCTTGGTGCTGTTAGAGGCATCGATGGCTTCCTGCCTTTTGCGCATCTCTTCTTCATAGAGGCGGCTTTTAAGCATAGACATCGCTTTCTCCCGGTTCTCGCCCTGGGTGCGGGCCTGCTGGCATTCGATGATGATGCCGCTCGGCTTATGGGTAAGCCGTACGGCTGTTTCCACTTTATTCACATTCTGACCGCCACTGCCTCCGCTTCTGAAAAAAGCCCATTCCACATCGGCCGGGTTAACGGTGATCTCGATGCTGTCGTCGATCAGGGGATATACATAAACGCTGGCGAAGCTGGTATGCCGCCTGGCGTTACTGTCGAATGGAGAGATACGAACCAGTCGATGTACGCCGCTTTCGGCTTTGAGGAATCCGTAGGCAAAGGGACCGTCGAACTGGAAGGTGCAGGTCTTGATTCCGGCTCCGTCCCCCCATTGCCAGTCGAGCTCCGTAACGGTCCAGCCCTGCTTCTCGCCATACATGCGATACATACGGGCGAGCATTTCGGCCCAGTCCTGGCTTTCGGTTCCGCCGGCACCGCTGTTGATCTGCATCACGGCCACCATCTCATCCTCCGGTTTGTTGAGGGTGCTTTTGAATTCGGCCTCTTCGATGGCGGAAATGGCTTTTGCATGCGCTTCCCGGACCTCTTCTTCCGTAGCCTCTCCTTCTTTCCAGAATTCAAAGAGTACGGCGAAATCCTCCACGGACGATTCCACGTCATGGAACATGTTGACCCAGTACTCGTTGACCTTGGTCTCCTTTAAAATAGCGGTAGCCCGGGCATTATCGTCCCAAAAGCCGGGTGAAAGGGAAAGTTGTTTGTCGTTTTCTATTTTGGCTTCGCGATTAGCGACGTCAAAGAAACCTCCTCAGGACCAAAACACGGTCTCTCATAGATTTAAGTTGCTCAGTTGTCATAGTGCAAATATAAAGGTTATGGTTGAAAGTTGGAGGTTGGAGGTTGGAGGTTGGAGGTTTGTTAGTTTTTAGTTTGTTAGTTGTTGCCGCCGCCTGGTGTTATCACCAGCGGCATTTTATTGGAAGTTTTTATTTTTTGTTCTCGTTTTTCAGTTCGAATCAACTTGCTCCTGATTCCTTATCCTCTTTCCAATATCACTTAAATATCTTTCCGAAAAAAACCTGCATCTCTTTCCAGGATGCGCTATCGGCTGTCGCATTATACGCGATGGGTATCTTGAACTGCTCTCCCATCTTCGTGGCATTGGGATTACTGAAGGCATGTGTGGCGCCGATATAGGATTTGAAGGTATAATCGGCTCCAACTGAATCCATTTGTTTTTTGAACTGGGCCACTTCTTCGGGCTTTACGAACTGGTCATCAGCCCCGTGGCAGACGAGTATCTTCGCTTTGAGTGTGGCTTTATCAGCCGGTACACCGATCAGGCTTCCGTGAAAACTGACCACCCCGTTAAGGGGCTCTCCCAACCTGGCAAGGTTCAGGGCCATTCCGCCTCCAAAACAATACCCGATGGCGGCCATCCTGGATGTATCGGCCAGGGGGTTCTTGCGGATCAACTGCAGCGCCGCATCGAAACGGGCTTTCGCGAGTTGGGGGTCTCCGTAAAAAGGACCCGCCAGTTTACCGGCCTCATCCGGGTTGTTTCCCATCTTACCGTCGCCATACATATCGATCGCAAAGGCCATGTAGCCCATGGCTGCCAGTTGCCTTGCCCTGCTTTTCACATAATCGTTCAGACCCCACCATTCGTGAATGATGAATACCACCGGGCGTTTGGACGTGTTTGCGGAATCATAGGCCAGAAAACCAGTCAGGTTGGCACTGTCGGATGTATAAGCTGGATTTTCTTCCTTGATCATGGGCGCTATATTTTTTTCGGTTGTGGAGGAGTTGTTGCAGGAACCGGCAAACAAAGCCAGTACAATAACCAGGGTGTTCTGAATGGATCTCATTTGCGGTGATCTTTTAGACAGTCCATAAAATATGGAAGCAGTTAAAGTTCTTCCTTTTTTCATTAAAATCACGATCTACTGCTTAAAATATTTCCCCATTTCACTTGCATTTTCTGAACCGATTGTGTAGTTTTTAGGTCGCTTTATACAAAAACTATTCGACAACCTAAACTTCACTTAAAATGAAAAATTTGCAAGAACCCTTTTCGCCCAGGCGGAAGTTCCTGGGAACCTTGGCGGCCGGTGCGGCAGCCCTGGGATTACAGGCGATCCCGTCAACTTTACAAGCCGCCCCCTCACAACTGGCGCCCGGAACCAATACCGATCCCGACGATCCGGATGCCTGGTTCAACCAGATCAACGGCAAACACCGGATGGTATTTGATGTCCGTGAACCCCTGCCCGGTCATGAGGCCATCCTTCCCTTTGCCTGGCCCAAGGTCTTTCTGATGACCAATGCGGCTACCGGAACACCCGAAAAAGAGAACAGCGTTGTCGTGGTGTTGAGGCACAATGCCATCCCCTATGCCATGGAAGACCGGCTATGGGAGAAATACGGATTCGGCGAACGATTCAAGATCACCGATCCCGGTACCGAAAAAGCTTCCCTGCGTAACGTGATGTGGAAACCCAATCCCCCATTCAAGGTTCCCGGTGTTGGTCCTGTTCCGATCGGCATCAACGACCTCCAGGAAAGCGGGGTCATGTTCTGTGTCTGTGACATGGCCCTGAATGTGAACAGTTTTGTGGTGGCCCAGTCATTGAAAATGAAACCCGAAGAGGTAAAAAAAGACTGGCTGGCCGGACTACTTCCCGGCATCAAGGTCATGCCCTCGGGCCTATGGGCGCTGGGCAGGGCGCAGGAACATCAATGCGCCTATATCGCGGTTTGATCATCAATTGGTGAATCCGTATGAAAATCCAATTGATCAAGAACGGCCCGGTTTAAAACGGATGCAGACCAGGCCAGGGAGTCAAGTATACGTTCAACTGAATTATTTTTTCTTAGCCGCTTTGATCATTTTAAAGGGGCCGTACTTGTGTTGCACTGCCGGAAAGGTATCGGCAAAGGGTCCGAAAGGATGGTCAAATGGTTTTGAAGCGATCATTGGCCAGTCGCCTTCGAAGAATTTCTCCGGGCGGGGCTGAGAGTTGATGAAAGCGGCCAGGTCCCAGGCTTCCTCATCAGTCAGTTGAGGGGCCTGTTGTACCGGTGTATAAGGCATATTGTATTTGATGAATCCTGCGGTCCGCGTTAGCCGGTAAAGCCCGGCGCTGACATTGTAACTGTTGGGTCCCCATAAGGGAGGATAAATATAACCAGTGCCGTCCGGTGTGGGCAAACCGGCTCCCTGCAGGCCATGACATTGCACGCATTTGCTTTGATAGAGGCTGGCGCCATTGGAAACAGAAGCGGCCCGGTCCATCAATGGCAGTTCGGGAATGCTCATGCCTTTGAGTTTTTGTCCTTTTACCACATCCTTACCCAGCCAATTGAGGTAAGCGACGAAGGCCCGCATCTCCCGACTCTGGCTATCGAGCCGTTTACCATTGAGGCTGCGTTCAAAACATTCGTTCACGCGGAATTCGACCGATTCCAGCCTGCCGCTGCGCTCCCTGAACTTCGGGTAAGTACTGGCCACCAGGGCAAAACAATTGGCATTCAAACGGGTACCGGCTTCGGGGTGACAATTCTGGCAATTCATCCCGTTACTGATCGCAGCAACGGATCCTTTGGGGCCCAGGAACCGGGCAGTGTTGATCACCAGTTCCCTTCCGTACAGGATCATTTTGCCTTCAGTGGTTTCCGGCATCTGGTACCAGGAAGGCGGATCCCAGTAGACCGAGCCATCCCCAGTTGAAGGATATTTACCCACATCGGGCAGATTTTTATAGAGGATGATCCCACCCGTAATGGTGACCAGTAAAACGACGATGACATACCTTATGATGGATCGATTGCTCATTGTGCAGGTTCAATTTAAGATTATTTCCGCTGATGTCTAAAACCCCTGTTCATGAATCTCCGCAAAGCGTTATAAACAGGGGGCTTAGCGGGCTATTGCTTATCTTTGCCTCAAATCAGTGATCTGTTGAATTTGTCAATGACCAGGATCTGTCTTCTTTGTCTATTTATTGCGGTTGGAATACTGACCCCAGAAAAAATCTCTGCAACTCCTTATGGTCATTCCTCGCCCGGACCCGTAACCACTTCCACCCAACAGGAAGCCCTTGTTTTCATCAATCAGATAGCGACACTGAAGCCCTCTGCATTTTGGCCGAATATCAAACCCGCCTCGTTCCTGCAAAACCTCAGGAAGAATATTGAGGAACCGTTGAGCATCTACCAGGGCATCAGCACTAATTTCTGCGGATACGGAGCCATTACTTATCTTTTTCTTCAGGATGATCCGTTGGGGTATGCAAAACTACTTTTACACCTCTACGAGGACGGGAAATCGTCTTCCGGGACAGTGAGTTTCACCCCATCGGATGCCATCAGGCAGGAAGCGGGCCTGCTCAGATACAAGGGCACACTGGATATACGTCCGGCCGAACAAATGTGGTTCCTTTGCCTGGCCGATCATTTTAAAGGATACCTCAATTTTTTCAACCGGCGGTTTGACCCCGGTGATGAGAATAAATTCTGGGCCTCGGTGAACTACGCCAAATTCAACCGGATCATCCGATCCCTGTTGAATTACCAGGCCAGGGCCAGGGGAACCGACCTGATCCGGCCTGCGCTGAATGATACCTATGGATATATCAAGCGAAACCTGGAAAACGGGCCCGTCATCCTGTACATCAACAACCGCATCGTTCATAAGAAGAAACATAACCGGATCAAGTTTGACGTACCGACTCATTTTATCGCCGTTCAACGGATCGACATGACCGATGAAATGATCACCCTGGTGTATTGGGATTATGGCGGTCGAACCCAGATCCAGTTGACCCATAATTTCCTGAAGAAGATCGTTTTCGGAATTACCTGCTGCACCCCAAAGACCGGACATGCAGATTAAAGCGTCAACCATAGCGGCGGTCCTGATGACTGCAGTCGTCTTCTGTTCCTGTTCCCCCAGGAATATTTCCGGTAAATACTATTTGCAGCATGAGAAAATACTGGATAAGATCGAAGAATCCTATAAGGCGCTGTACAGTGTGAAGCCATTCACGCTTTGTTTTACCGACAAACAGTTCAACATCGTTTCGGTTGAGATCATCACCGATTCCTTAAAATACATTTACGAATTCCAGGTCAAAGAAGACAGGCTCAATGACACCTTGATAAGATACGGCCTGAATGCATCCAAGATCCAGCTGCTCATCGACCGGATGCGATCCATACGCTGCACCTGGATCAGCAATTTTGATTATTATGTGGAAGAGAGAAAAAACTCCCTCATCTTTATGTCTGTAAAGCCGGTAGCCCTGAAAACTCCGTTCAGCGCCAAGAAATACTATATCCTCACTTATTTTTCCAGGCCCCAGAAATTCGACGCTGAAGGCCGTTTATTGGACAGAAGGGAATTGCGCAAACTTCAAAAGATCAATGGGGAGATATTCTGGCGCATCAATGATAAGGTGTGTTATACCATCTCAGGCGACTACCGGTAAAACAGGCTCCTGAGAAAAGAAAAAAAGGGCGGGTTCGGATGGATCGGCCATCATTTCACGAGTTATTCTGTTTGAAATACTTCCGCCCTATATTTTCTGGTTATCCCAATTCATTTCTTTTGTTCTCATTTTTTCCTGCCAGTCTGCACTGCCATACCTGACCAGCCGTTCATTCAGTTTCGGCATGGCTTTGCCGGTGTGCGACGAGACCAATTGCTGTTGCGTGGCCCGCATGGATTCATTTCCCGAACGAAGGGCCAAAATACTCAGCAGGTCCCAAAGACGGAAGTTGAGCGGCCTTTTTTCAATTCGCCGCCTGATGACCTCCGCCGCATCCGCATGGTTACCGGATGCCGCCATGGCCAACGCAGCCTGCTCGGTGATCCAGTCCTTATTCTTCTTACTCACTTGTTTATCAAAAACAGACCGATTCAATTGTTTCGGATCCCAGGGTTCGAGATGCTTTACAAATGCCTGGAATTCTTTCGCGTCCCGCAGGTATTCGAGTGAAGGCGTGTAGCCCCGACGGTCAAAAAAATGGATCTTCTTATTCTTCGTATTCAGGTACCAGCCCCGGTTGCTGACCGTGGATGCGGCGACCGGGCGCTTGCGTTTTTTACCGGAATGACGAACGGCTTGTGGGGCTTTCTTTTTAGCGGGTTCCTTTTCAGCCCCGTTGTTGCAGAACTGTGCCAATGGAAGCAAGAGAAGCAAACCGCCTCCTGTTTGGATGAATCGCCGCCTGTCGTATCCAGCAGTCATGTTAAATCATTTGAATGAACCAACCTAAAACAAGGTAATGAATCCGGCCTGCAATTGCAAGGGGTAAATGGGTGAATATTTTAACCTTTTTTGATGAACATGATCAGTTTTTCCAGAACAACATCTTCAGCGCGAATGCGGCCAGGAGCAAACTCATGATCACCCGGATCCGGCGCTGGTAGCGTTCATTCTGAAAAAAAGCCTCCCCCGCGAAACCGGCCCCGAAGACGATCAGCGAATTGACCACCGTACTTCCGAGCATCTGCCAGCCGCAGAGCACCAGGTTCTGGGTCAGTACATGTTGTCTTTCGGGATGAATGAATTGCGGGATCAGGGAGAAATAGAGGAGTGCGGTACCCGGGTTCAGCAGGTTGCCGATGAGACCGCTGGTATAAAAAGCCGTTAAGGCAGGAACCTCAGGGCGCCTTTCTGCCGGGTTCCATTGAACCGTTCGAAGATTCCTCCACGCCAGGAAGAGCAGGTAAGTTATGCCGGCATAACGGATATAATCCAGTGCCTGTGGCGAGGCCATCAACAAGGCCGAGAGGCCGAGTACCGTTGCGGCGATATGGAACAGGAAGGCTGAAGTGATCCCTGCCACCGTGGCCCAGCCAGCCTTTCGCCCGTATTCGAAGGTATGGGCCAGGTAGAGCATCATATTGGGGCCCGGCGTTATCGCGAAACCGATGACGAAAGACAGGTATAGGATCAGTTCATTAAGAGGCATGCTGATGATTTATTTTCCTGATCTCCTTTGTTTCCGTGGTCACCGTTTCAAAGCGTTCATCATAATCCTTATGAAGGGTATTCATCAGGCGGTCCCACCAGGTGAAATACAACCCGTAATTCCCTTTGAAATACTGGTGATGCATATTGTGATTGACCGAGGTATTGAACCACTTGAAGAACCAGTGACGGTTGAAGCCCCTGGGAAACAGCTCAAAGCCCAGGTGGCCATAAACATTATAGATCGTCATGAAGACCAGGAAAGAAAAAATATGGATGAAATGTACCGGGAGTGTAAAGGCGAAGACATAAATGATCCCCGATTCGATGACGGCTTCCGTGGGTTGAAAGGCAAAGGAAGCCCAGGGTGAAGGGTTGGTGCTTTTATGATGGACGACATGAAAAAAAGAGAATAGCCGGGGATGGTGCATGAGCCGGTGAGCCCAGTAAAAATAAGCATCGTGGATGACCAGCAGGGCCGGGAAGACCAGCCAGAAATAAAGCATGCCATGCTGTTTGATATCCCGGTAAATGGTGGTATGGGGTTTGATATGCGGTTCATTCAGCACCACCGGGGTCATAGCGAAGATGCAGAACGTGAGCAGGGAATAAAAGACCTCCCGGGCATAATCCGCACGGGAAGGCCAGCGCTTCTGGATCTTGGCGAAAAGGGATTTATGCCTCCAGATCACATAAAAGAGCAGGAAGGCCGTACCGCCGAAGACCAGGTACCGGAGGATACTTACGATGAAAATGAACAGGACCTGTCCCCAGGTATCGGTAACGGGTAATAGCATGGATCGGTTTTATGTTGAATGAACCCTGATCGTTTCACCGGTATTCGAAGAAGATCTCCGTTGCCCCGTAACCATAGGAATGATGGTATTGGTTGACGAAGGATCTCACTTCTTTCTTCAGCCTGAGCAACTCATGGATCTCATCCCTCAGCCTTCCCTCCCCCACCCCGTGGATGATGGTCAGTGACGGCTGGTGATGGGCGACGGACAGCTCATAGTATTTTTCAAAAGTCTTCAGTTGCAGGGAAAGTATCTCGAAATTACTGAGGTCTTTCCAGTTGTCGGACAGTTTTTCGATATGCAGGTCCACCACCGATTGCGCCGGTGGCAGGTGGTGCCTGATCCTGGATGCGTCGTAGATCCTGAACCCGGCATTGCCCAGTTGGCTCAGATCGGGCCTGTCTTCCTCCAATTTATCAGGATACTGTTCAAAAAGAGGGAAGCTGAATGAGGCCTCGTTGTTCATCCGGATGTCGGCGATCTTTTTGAACAATTGTTTGGCTTTGAGTTTCAGGGAGGATTCGACATAGGGCGCTTTCTTCTTATCCGGTTCTTTCAGGGAGAATTCGAAATCGAAGCGGGGGCTGTCGCTCAGCGATTCAAAAGCCACGTCGTGCAGGTAGAAATCACTCAACGGATCCAGGGTATTCTTCAACTGGAAATCACTCTGACCGCCGATCATGAGGTCGTATGAAAAAAGATAGGTCACTTCATCCTGGTTCACCAGGTGCAGTTTGAATTTCTCCACCACATCGTCATCAAAGACATCCTTTTCAAATACAGGAATGAAGGTGAGCAGGACCCCATCCCCTGTTTTGGTCTTTTTGGGAGCCTTATCCCTCCGTACCTGGTCGATGAAGACCTTTTTTTTGGGCTGCGGTTTTTTCTCAGAGAACATTTTGAAATAAGGAAAATCGATCTGGTCCAGGTAGGCCGGGAAACGAACCCCCTTGACGTCGATCAACACCATTTTCTCATTCATGACCTCTACAACGGTGCCCTCCTCATCAGTGAGCAATACAATGATCTTATCTCCGGGTTCGTATTTCATGATCGGGTTACCCAGTTTGATCATGGGTAATATGTGGTAAAAAAAAGTCGCACAAAGTTACAACAGTACAAGTGTGCGACGCAACAAATGTTGAGGATGGTTACCCGGCTGGTAACCATATTGTCTTAGCCCTTCTGGGTGTTCAGCTTACTCTTCCGGAAGCCATAGAGGAAATAGAGCACCAGCCCTACCAGCAGCCAGCTGCCGAACCACAGCCAGTTGCTGAGCGACATCCCCGTGAGCAGGTATAAGCAGGTACTGACGCCCATCAGCGGAATGAGAGAATAGTTCTTTATGACGGTCAGGATGGCCAGGCCGATCATCAGCAACCAGAAGATGATCAGTGAAATTTTGGTGGTCCTGCTTTGCGTGGTATTATATTTTGAACCGAAATCCGTAGCGATGGAGATCCTGGATGCCGCATCGGGGCTCGCCTTCATGGCTGCCGTTAATTGGATGAATGCGGAATCCGGATCATTCTTTGCCACCAGGTATTCTTCGAGTTTAGCTGAAGTGGAGATCGTATCCATGTTCGCCACCGGTATCATGTCCGTAAAGGCATCCACCTTTTTTTCGAATGAAAAATCCATCTTGTCGGCAAAGTAATTCTTACTCAGGGTGGACGCCAGGGCGCCGGCGCCGATGATGATCAACGGGAAAATGAACTTTGCATTGATATAGGGCAGGTTGAATTTACCGGGGATCTTTTCCTTCCTAGGGATCAACAGTACCCCGCCGCAGACCAGCACAAAGGCGAACAGGGTGGCGATGCTGGTGAAATCAAGGACGAAGGTCTTATCCGTGAACAGGATGGGAATGCCCACCACGAGTCCGGTCACGATGGTGGCGAAGGAAGGGGTCTTGAATTTGGCGTGGATCTTCTGGAAGACCGGCGGCAGCAAGCCGTCGCGGCTCATGCTCATCCAGATACGGGGTTGTCCCATCTGGAAAACGAGCAAAACGCTGGTCATGGCCACTACGGCGCAGACCGAAACGAGGAACTGCATCCAGCCGATATTGAGGTTCTGTTTTTCAAAGATGAAGGACAGCGGGTCACCGACGCCCTCAAAGTTGCGATAATTCACAGCGCCGGTCAGTACCAGGGTCAACAAGATATAGATCACGGTACAGATGATCAGCGAAAGGATCATGCCCCGGGGCAGGTCGCGCTGGGGATTCTTGCTTTCTTCGGCCAGTACGCTCACGGCATCGAAACCGATGTAGGCGAAGAAGACGCTGCTCACGGCCATCATGACCCCGCCAAAACCATTCGGCATGAAATTCTTCACCCCCGTGTCATCCGGCGGCAGCCAATTGTGCGTTGAACCCGTTGAAAAGACCAGGTAGCCGCCAACGAGGATGATCAGTCCGACCACCGCCAGTTTCAGGATCACCATGATGTTGCTGAAATTCCGGCTTTCCTTGACTCCGCGGTAAACGAGGTAGGTGATCAGAATATTGATGACCAGGGCCGGGATGTCCAGGATGATCCTGAGCCCGCCGATCATGGGCGCCTGGTTCCAGGCTGAAAGGATCTCCGGATTGGTGGAACCGGCTTTGAGCGCGTTCTTCACTTCCACATAACTATTACTGAAATAATCCGGTACGTGGAGGTTCATATGCATGATCTCGCCCAGCTTATCCAGGAAAGAAGTGAAATAATCACTCCAGCTGAAAGCCACGTAGATGTTGCCGATGGAGTATTCCATGATCAGGGCCCAGCCGATGACCCAGGCGAACAATTCGCCGAAACTGGCATAGGCATAGGTGTAGGCGGAACCGGCGACCGGTATGCGGCTTGCAAATTCAGAGTAACAGAAGGCGGTGAAAGCGCAGGCGATGGCGGTGATCACAAAGAGGATCACGACACCCGGGCCGCCATTGAATACGGCGCTGCCGAGACTGCTGAAACTTCCCGCTCCGAGAATGGCGGCAATACCGAAGAAGGTGAGGTCACGCATGTTCAGCACACGCTTTAAACCGCCGCCGCCATGGGGGTCGTCACTACCCTCGGATAATATCGTAGATATCTTCTTGGTGCGGAATAAAGAATTGGCCATGTTGGTTTTGGTTTTAAGGAGTTAAAATACTGAATCTTTCCTTATAGTAAAGCGAAGCAGTGCATATATTTTAGTAAACGATTAACCTTACTCATTCGTTGTTCGTTATAAGGAACCGTAAATTTGGCGAAATGAATTTTCATGAGGAGACCTCTCATTTTCATTTTCCTGATCGCATGGCTTCCCTCCTGCCAGGAGAAGAAAAGCGAAGCGCCCGTTACAATGGAGGCAAGGCCAGCCGCCCCTGTGGTCAAAGAGGATTCATTGACCACATCCATTCATACCTTATTGGTCAACCAGGAATCCAAAGACATCATGACCGGAGTAAAGACGATCAATGATCTGCTCATCGACCAGATCAACATCGCTGAAATATCAGGGAAAGAATATTATGAAGCAGAAATGCATGCACAGGATTCAGCCTTCAATAGTTACCTGAAGTTCCTGGATGAGCATGCCAATAAGGGGAACAACCTGAGCAACCCCATGAAGTTGCAGCAGAACAGGCTGAAACATGAAGCGGTCCAGTCCTACCTGAGGAACATGATCAAGACCTCAAAGCCGGAGAAGACCATCTACCGGGTGACCTATCACTTAAAAGCCAGTTCGGTCAACCTGAATTACGACCAGGTTAAAACCGCCTTTTTCAGCAAGGCACTTGAAAAAATGGTGATGGATTACAATCAGCTGAACCGCTAAGCGGGTTTATTTATCCCGGCTGATCAGGTAGGCCGCCAGTTCCTGGAGGGGCTTTTTCCGGACCGACAATACCGCGATGTCCTCCAGGTGGGCCAATGCAGTCTGCAGGTATTTTTCCTTGAGTTCCCGGGCCCATTCATCCACCTTGCAATCGATGAACAATTGAAGCACTTTTTCCACCTTATCGGGGGGATTAAGCGTCATGAGTTCTTTCAGCGAAACCAACTGCGTGGGAGTTGCCGTTTCGAGGGCGTGGATCATCAGGAAGGTCTTTTTATTGGCGATGATATCGCCTCCGACCTGTTTACCGAATTTTTCAGGATCGCCAAATGCATCGAGATAATCGTCCTGAACCTGGAAGGCGATGCCGAGGTTCTTGCCGAATTCATAGAGGTGGCGCTGGTTACTTTCACCGGCGCCGCCGAGAATGGCACCCAATTGCAGGCTGGCTGCCAGCAGTACCGATGTTTTCAGGGTGATCATATTCACATAATCTTCAAAGCTGACGGAGTCCAGTTTTTCAAAATCCATATCCAGTTGCTGGCCTTCGCAAACTTCACGGGTGGTCTTATTGAAGAGGTGCAAGATCTTACTGATGTGATCGGGTTTTATCCGGGCCAGGTATTCATAAGCCTGGGCGAACATCACATCGCCGGCCAGCAGGGCCGTTGATTCACCGTATCTGGCATGTACCGTGGGCATCCCGCGGCGAAGCGGCGCCTTGTCCATGATATCGTCGTGGATCAGGGTGAAATTGTGGAAGAGTTCCACAGCGGTGCCAACATGATATGCATCAGGATTGATCTCGGAGAATAATTCATTACCCATCAGCACACAAACCGGGCGTACGCGTTTTCCTCCCAGCCCGAGAATGTATTGTGCGGGGTCATATAAAGTGGCCGGCTGCCCAGGAAAATGCCTGATATTGAACCGTTGTTCGAATGCTTGTGAAAGTGCTGCGAATGAATTCATAACGATGACGATCGAACGAGTCTGCGTTCCTGATTTGAAAATAATAATGCGATCCCGATTTATTTGCGTTTTTTAACCTGGTTTTTTTTGGCCGTCTCTGCCGGCTTCTGCTTTCTACCTGCAGGTTTGGCCTGAATGGGGTTATTATTCATGAGCGGCACCCATTCATAATCCAGTTGCCGCTTGCTGAGATTGGCCGCCATCACCCGGATCCTCACCCGGTCGCCCATCCTGAATTTCTGCTTGGTCCGCATACCCACCAGGGCATAATCGGCCTCATCCAGCCTGAAATCATCATATTCCGACAGGTCCCTGACCGTGACCATTCCCTCGCATTTATGGGCTACGGTCTCCACGAAGAATCCGAAAGCCGCCACACCGGTAATGATGCCGTCAAAATCCTGTCCGAGATAAGTTTGCATGTACTCCACCTGTTTGTATTTATTGCCGGCCCTTTCGGCTTCCATGGCCTTGCGTTCCCGGTCGCTGCAATGCTTGCATTTCTCCTCCATCTTCTTGTCGGGCCGGAGGTTCTTTTCAAGGCATTCCTGCAGGATGCGGTGTACCATCACATCCGGGTATCTCCGGATGGGAGAAGTGAAATGGCAATAGTGTTCAAAGCCCAACCCGTAATGCCCGATATTTTCGGAGGTATAGATCGCTTTCGCCATGGTCCGGATACCCAGTTGTTCCAATACATGCTGTTCCGGCTTTCCCTGCACATCCCGCAGCAATTTATTGAATGATCCGGCGACAGCCATCTCATCATGCATATCGAATGTATAGCCGAATTTTTTGGCGAAAGCCACGAAGGGTTTCAGTTTTTCGTCATCGGGTGTATCATGGATCCGGTAAGGAAAAGGAATGGGTTCCTTATTGATCTTGATCTTGGAGATGTAAGAGGCGATCGTCCGGTTGGCCAGCAACATGAATTCCTCCACCAGTTTGTTGGCCTCCTTGCTTTCCTTGACCACGACGGCGATGGGTTTCTTTTTCTCATCCAGCTGGAAGCGGACCTCCTGGGAGGAAAAATTGATGGCCCCGTTACGGAATCGGTCGCGGCGCATTTTCTGTGCCAGGTCGTTCAGCAGGAGGATCGGTTTCACATGCAAACCGTCTTTCTTCTCGATGATCTCCTGCACTTCCTCGTAAGTGAACCGGTGATTGCTGTGAATGAGGGTCCGCCCGATCCAGCTGTGTTTGATCACGGCGTGGTTGTCGATCTGGAAGATGACCGAGAAAGTATATTTATCCTCATGGGGCCTTAGAGAACAAAGTTCATTGGATATCCGTTCGGGCAACATGGGATTCACCCGGTCGGGCAGGTAAACACTGGTCGCCCTTTCATAGGCGGTCTGGTCCAGGGCCGTCCCCGGCTTGACATAATGGCTCACATCCGCGATATGCACGCCGATCTCGTAATAACCGTTATCCAGGTTACGGATGGAAATGGCGTCATCGAAGTCCTTCGCGTCAACCGGGTCGATGGTAAAGGTGAGAATGTCCCGGCAGTCCTTGCGTTTCTTGGCTTCTTCCCGGGTGATCATATCGGGCAGTTCTTCAGCCTCCTTCAGCACCTGCTGATCGAAGGCAAGGGAGAACCCGGCTTCAATGAGGATCTCCTTCATGGAGCGGTCGTTATCGTCATCTGATTTCAAAACCGCCACTACTTCCCCCTGTGGTTTCTTATCGCCTTTATCCCATTTCACCATTTTGACAATGACCCTTTCATTGTTCTTTGCACCGTTCAACCCCTCCGGTGCGATATAGAAATCGGGCATCGGTTTTTCAGATGCGGGGATGAAGAAAGCGAAGCTCTTGCTGATCTGGATATTGCCGATGAATTCCGTCTGTTTTCTTTCAGCCACATCAATGATCTTGCCTTCGGTCCTTTTACCGGATGTAACGCCTTTGTCGATCTGTACCCTGACGATATCTCCGTGAAAGGCACGATTGAACTCATTGGGGCGAACCGCGATATCTTTTTCGAGGCCATCCACGATGACAAATCCCATTCCGCCACGGGAAATATCGAGCCTGCCTTTAACGATGGTGGCCTGTGAAGAGGATTTTTTCGGGGATCTGTGCTGTTTGCTCATAAATTAGATGAATGTCCTTAACCTCCGGTGATCTGAAATAATGCCCTGAAGGGCAAAAGGGAATCATGAAATTCCCGGGCCGGTGCAGAATAAGTTTTCCAGTCTGCAATGTACCCAAAAAATGCTACATTGGCATAAACGAAATCTGTTGGAGCCTGTTGCCATTCCCCCTAAAAAGATCATCACCCGGACGATCTGGATGCTTTCACTGGTGAGTTTACTCAACGATATATCCAGTGAGATGCTCTACCCGGTCATGCCCATCTTCCTGCAACATATCGGCTTTACGGTTATCTTCATCGGTATACTCGAAGGTATCGCAGAAGCCGTGGCCGGACTCAGTAAAAGTTATTTCGGTAAACAGAGCGACCTGTCCGGTCGCAGGTTACCCTTTGTACAACTGGGCTATGCCCTGAGCGCCGTGAGCAAGCCCATGATGGCCCTGTTGTTTAATCCGATCTGGATCTTTTTTTCGCGGACACTTGACCGCCTGGGCAAAGGCATCCGCACCGGCGCCCGGGATGCCATGCTGAGTGATGAGGCCAGTCCCGAAACCAAAGCCCGCGTTTTTGGATTTCACCGGGGAATGGATACCCTGGGCGCCGTGATCGGTCCCCTGATCGCCCTGATCTATCTCTATTATTATCCCGCCAATTATACCAATTTGTTCCTGATCACCTTCCTCCCTGGAATCCTTGTGATCGCATGCAGCATCCTCATCAAAGAGAAAAAAAAGCCGGTTACCCTGGTAGATCCTTCAAAAAAGGTCAGGCTATTCGCCTTCATCGATTACTGGAAGACCAGCAGTCCTGCCTATAAACGCCTCGTGGCCGGACTCCTTCTGTTCGCCCTTTTCAACAGCGCGGATGTGTTCTTATTACTGAGGATGAAACAGACCGGCATGACCGATACCGCGGTCATCGGCATCTATATATTTTATAACGGGGTCTATGCCCTCATGGCCTACCCGGCAGGCGTACTCGCCGATAAGCTGGGGATGAAAAAGATATTCATCGCCGGACTGGCCCTTTTTGCCCTGGTGTATGCAGGCTTCGCCTTTAACGACAACCTGACGGTCTTTATCGCATTATTCGCTCTTTATGGGATCTATCAATCGGCCACGGAAGGGATCGCCAAGGCCTGGATCAGCAATATGGTGGATAAAACGGAGACCGCAACCGCCATCGGTACATTCACCGGGTTTCAAAGTATCGCCGCCCTGATCGCCAGCAGTCTCTGCGGACTTTTATGGTACCAGTTCGGATCAATGGCTACGTTTTTGACCACGGCAAGCGTCACCCTGATCGTGATCGTCTATTTATCTTTACTTAAAAAATGAAGCCGTATATTCATAACTTTAATTCTCCAATCACGAAATGGAATCATACGAAACGGTTTCCGAAGCATTGACCCACCTGAAGTCGAAGGGCTATACGCTCGACTTCAATCTTTCCTTCAACCAACTGGAGTGCCCGGACCCGGGGCTCTGCCTGAAACCGGAGGATTTTGAGATCACCGCCCAGTTCCGTTTTGAAGGAGATACCAACCCGGATGACGAAGATGTGGTGTATGTGGTAGAATCAAAGGACGGCAAGCTGAAAGGTACGATCACCAGCGCCTATGGACTTTATGCCGACAACCTCTCAACCGAAATGATCCGTAAACTGACCATGCACAAATAAATCCATCAAACCAATACTCCCTTTTAAGCATGACCTCATCATTCAATCGCCGGCATTTTATCAAGACAACCACATTCACCGGAGCTGCCCTCACCCTGTCACAACAGATCAGGGCCTTTGCTCCGGCAAAAAAAGAAAAAGTACGGATCGGCATCATCGGTTCGGGATTCAGGAGCCAGGAGCATATCGGCAATTTCTGCCAGCGACCTGATGTAGAAGTAGTGGCGCTGGCCGACCCCCAGGAAAGGAGCATCAACGAGGCCATCGCCGAAATAAAGAAATTCAACCGGCCCGAACCGGCGGTTTATAAGAACGGGGATTATGATTACCGCAACCTGCTGAAGCGGGATGATATTGATGCCGTGGTGATCTGTTCACCCTGGGAATGGCACAGCCTTCAGGCCATCGATGCGATGAATGCCGGAAAGATACCGGGGGTTGAGGTCTGTGGCGCCGTCAGGCTCCAGGAATGCTGGGATGTGGTGAATACGTCCGAAAAGACAAAGATCCCGCTCATGATGATGGAGAATGTCTGTTACCGCCGGGATATCATGGCCGTGCTGAACATGGTTCGCAAAGGCCTATTCGGTGAACTGCTTCACGCCCAGGGAGGATATGAACATGACCTGCGGGGGGTATTGTTCAATGACGGGAAAACCGCCTATGACAGTGGCGTTGAATTCGGGAAGAATGCCTACAGCGAAGCGCAATGGAGAACGGGGCATTATGTGAAACGTAACGGTGAACTGTATCCTACGCACGGACTGGGTCCGGTCGCCGTGATGCTGGACATCAACCGCGGCAACCTGATGACCCGATTATCCTCGGTGGCCACCAAATCGAAAGGGTTGAACCGCTATATCGTCAAACATCCCAAAGGAGGTGAGAACCATCCGAACGCAAAAGTAAAATTCAAACTGGGCGATATCGTGACCACGCAGATACAGACCATCAATGGCGAGACCATCGTATTGACGCATGACACTTCCTCTCCCCGCCCCTATAACCTCGGATTCCGGGTGCAGGGCACCAATGGCCTCTGGATGGATAATCACGCGGGTGAATTGAAAGCCGGACTGATCCATTTCGAAGACAGGAGCAAGCATCATGCCTGGGAGAACCCGGAGTCTTATATGAAAGAACACGACCATCCCCTCTGGGTGAAATATGGCAAAGAGGCCGAAGGCGCCGGTCATGGCGGGATGGATTTTTTTGTGGACCACGCATTCATCGAATGCATCAAACGCGATGTGGATTTCCCCCTGGACGTATATGATTACGCGGCCTGGTACAGCATCACCCCGCTGAGTGAAAAAAGCATCGCTGAAGGCGGGCAGGTGCAGAACATACCCGATTTCACCCGGGGTAAATGGAAGAACAGGAAGCAGATCTTCGCGTTGAATGATGATTATTGAATAAACTGGCTAAGAGCAGGAAAGAGAGCGAGTAAAATAACAGATGAATCTTTTCATATAACGTCCTTCTCTTTTAACTCCTTTTCACCTTTTTCCTCTTAGCGATAACTTGAAAACATGAACCGTAGAAAATTCTTAAAAGCCGGGGCACTGACCGCACCTTTCCTAACTGCAAAAAACGCTTTGGCCTCCACGTTTGACGCAGGGACCAAACCCATTGTGGTTTCCACCTGGAACAGCGGCAAGGCCGTCAATGCAGAAGCCTGGAAGGTCCTGTCTGTAAAAGGAAGGGCGCTGGATGCCATTGAGGCCGGCGCCAGGCAGATCGAAGATGAACTCAATTGCTGTGTTGGTCTCGGTGGTTACCCAGACCGCGACGGTATCGTAACACTCGACAGCTGCATCATGGATGAACATTCCAATTGCGGCGCCGTGGCCGGGATCGAGCGCATTAAGCACCCGGTTTCCGTGGCCAGGATGGTCATGGAAAAAACACCCCATGTGATCCTCGTGGGTGCCGGTGCCCAGCAATTCGCTTTAGAGAACGGGTTTCCCCTGGAAAGCGGGGAACTCTCTGAAAGTGCAAAAAAAGCTTACGAAGACTGGTTGAAGAAAAGCGAATACAAACCGGTGATCAATATCGAGAATAAACCGGCCGTTAAAAAACAGAACGGCCCCTTTGCACCGAATTTCTTTGAAGACGGGACGGCCAATCATGATACGATGGGACTGGTTGCGATGGATGCCCTGGGCAATCTCTCCGGGGCGGTGACCACCAGTGGGATGGCCTTCAAAGTACATGGCCGGGTGGGCGATTCCCCGATCATCGGGGCCGGCCTGTTCGTAGACAATGAAGTGGGCGCGGCTACCAGCAGCGGGGTTGGCGAAGAAGTGATCCGTATCTGCGGCACCCACCTGGTGGTGGAATTCATGCGGCAGGGATATTCGCCAGAAATGGCTTGTAAAAAAGCGGTTGAAAGGATCGTGAACCGTGACCCCAAAAAAGCGAAGACCCTGCAAGTGGGTTTCCTCGCTTTGAATAAAAAAGGTCAGCACGGAGCCTATGCCATACAAAAAGGGTTTGAATATTGCGTAAAAAGCAATGACGAGGAAAAACTGTACCAATCGAAATTCATATTGTGATCCTCCTCCTGAATGTTAAATATTGAATGCTGAATTTTGAATTTTAAATTAGAGATCATCGGGTTTAATATTGAGTCCTGCCGGCTGGCACAGGAAGCAGGCGCCAACCGTATAGAACTATGCGATAATCCAGCTGATGGAGGCACAACCCCCTCCAAAGGCTTTATCCAATCAGCCCGCAATCATTTACAGATCGAACTCTATCCCATCATTCGACCACGGGGTGGGGATTTCCTCTACAGTGAAGACGAATATGAGATCATGATAAAAGATATCGCGGTCTGTAAGGAGTTGCAATGCGATGGCGTGGTGGTCGGTATGCTTCATGCCGATGGCCGGGTGGACAAAGAACGCTGCAGCCGCCTGGTTGAACAGGCCTATCCCCTGGGAGTCACTTTCCACCGCGCCTTTGACCGTACGAATGACCCCTTTGCCGCGCTCGAAGATATTATTGACAGTGGCTTTGAACGGATCCTGACCTCGGGACTAAAGCCCACCGCTCCGGAAGGTGCCGAAACCCTGGCCACCCTGGTGAAACAAGCGGATGGCCGGATCATCATCATGCCGGGCAGCGGAGTTCGATCGGATAATGTAGGTTCATTGGCAACCATAACCGGTGCGGAAGAATTTCATAGTTCTGCAAGGATGAACCTGGACAGCAAAATGAACTATCTGAATATCGCCATGAAGGAAAACCTGCATTCCGTCATCGCTGATGCGGAGGAGATAAAAAAGATCATCGCCAGCTTAACCCGTTTGTAAGATGAAAAACCGATCCTGCCTGTTCATCCTGCTCTTCAACCTGATCACCATTCAGGCCTTTTCACAGGACATTCCCAATGAAATCAAAAACAACTGGCAGTTCCGTAAAGCGGGTGAGGCCAACTGGTATAAAGCCACCGTTCCCGGCACGGTACACACCGATCTCCTGGTCAACAAGCTGATCCCTGACCCGTTTTACCGGGAAAATGAAACTGCACTTCAATGGATCGATCAGGCCGGCTGGGAATACAGGACCTTTTTTAATGCCGATACAAGACTATTTGCGAAGAAACATATTACCCTGGTATTTGATGGCCTGGATACCTACGCGGAGGTCTACCTGAATGGAACACGGGTCTTAGAAGCCGATAATATGTTCAGGGGCTGGACGGTGGATATAAAACCGTTGATCCGGAGAATGAACAATGAACTGCTGATCCGGTTTTCTTCCGCCCAACAGAAAGTGGACAGCATGGCCAAAGCGAAATTACCCCTTGTGTTGCCCGATAATAACCGGGTCTATGTCCGTAAAGCGCAGTTCCAGTTTGGCTGGGACTGGGGGCCTAAATTCGTGGGTTGCGGCATTTGGAAACCCGTGAGGCTGATCGGATCAGACCAGCCTTATAAGAAGACAGCGAAAAGTTCGGCCATGCCCATGGCAAAACTCATCCGTCAAAAAGACGCTACCGGCATTTCATTTTATTTTGAGCAGAACGGGAAACCCATTTATGCCAAAGGCGCCAACTGGATACCGGCTGATATATTCTTGCCACGGGTGAATAAAAATGAATACCGAAGACTTTTGCAATCGGCCAAGGATGCCAATATGAATATGCTTCGGGTTTGGGGCGGCGGCGTATATGAGGATGATGCATTTTATGATCTTTGTGACGAACTGGGTATCATGGTCTGGCAGGATTTCATGTTCGCCGGTGGCATGTACCCCGGAGATGAATCTTTTTTTTCCAATGTGAAAGCCGAAGTGAAATATCAGGTGGAACGTCTTCGACACCATCCCTGCATCGTGCTCTGGTGCGGCAACAACGAGATCGACGAGGCCTGGCATAACTGGGGCTGGCAGGGCCAGTTCAATTTGCATGGAGACGACAGCGCCAAGGTCTGGAACGATTACAAACGGCTCTTTGAAGACAGTCTGGCCAAATGGGTGAATACATTCGATGGCAAGAGACCCTATGTACCTACCTCACCCCAGCATGGGTGGGGGCATAAAGAGAGCTTTACGGAAGGCGACAGCCATTACTGGGGAGTATGGTGGGGCCTGGAAGACTGGGAGGCCTTTGAAAACAAAACGGGGCGCTTTGTCAGTGAATACGGCATGCAGGCCATGCCCAACTGGAATACGGTGAGATCGTTCAGCGCAGAGGCTGATCAATACCTGTATTCGCCGGTCATCCTGTCCCATCAAAAGGCGAACGAAGGCTTTAAGAAACTGAACCATTACCTGGACCGGTATTTTATAGATTCAGCGAAGCTTTCAACATTACCGCTGGAAGATTATACCTATCTCACCCAATGCCTGCAATATTATATCCTACGCAGTAGCATCGCCATTCAACGTAGTAAGTTCCCGGTCAACATGGGTACCCTTTTATGGCAACTGAACGATTGCTGGCCCGTGGCCAGCTGGAGCATCACCGACTATAGCCGTCAGCCCAAGGCTGCCTGGTATGCAGTGAGGGAAGCATACCGGGATGACCGGTTACCGGTGAAGGATCCAATCGCCCCGAAAAACCTGAAGCTAAAAAAGACGGTTGTTTCCATCTCCCTCCGTGGCAATAGATTGACCTTGACCTCCAGTGAAGATGCGAAATTCATCCAGCTCTCAAAAGACGGCAATACCTCGTTATTTACTGATAATTATTTTGACCTGAAAAAAGGGGAAAGCAAAGTCATCACCCTGAGCAAAGGGACCGTTACAAATTCTTTTATCTCCGGGATCAAGATCAAAACATTGAATGATCTGTTGAAAGAGGATTAGCAATGAGTACCGTCATTGCGAGGAAGAATGCCGAACCGAACTGCTCCAGACGAACGTCATTGCGTTGAGGCAAGACGAAGCGAAATGCTCCAGGCGAACGTCATTGCGAGTCGGCACGACGAAGCAATCCGCCGATTCGGAGCGTCATTTCGAGGAGGCACGACGAAGCGATCTGCTCCAAGCGAACGTCATTGCGAGGAAGAATGCCGAAGTGAACTGCTCCAGGCGAACGTCATTGCGAGGAGGTACGACGAAGCAATCCCCCGCTTAGTAATTTGATTCCCCGTAAAACACGTAAATCAATTGTTGATTTTAACCCTTTTTCTGTTCAAATAACTGATCTCGAATACTCCATAATTGACCATCTTCACTTTTTCTTTTCCAATCATTTCAACATGCAATATGGCGGATGCACCTATATTATCACCAACCCCCATCACACTGTGCTCTATACCGGAGTAACTTCAAACCTTCCGGCAAGAATATTTCAACATAAAACAAGAAAGTTAAAAACAGTTTTTCATCAAAATATAATTGCTGTAAGTTGGTCTGGTATGAATGGTTCAGCAGGATCGAAGAAGCCATTATGAGGGAGAAACAGATAAAAGGAGGCAGCAGGAAGAAGAAAGAAGCTTTGATCAATGATTTGAATCCCGACTGGCGGGATTTGTGGGAGGAGGTGGCGGATTGGTAAAAAGGGGGGGATTGCTTTCCCGATTGCAATCGGGATGCCTCCTGCAAAGACGTCCTATTGGGGGGATTGCTTCGTCGTTCCTCCTCGCAATGACGGTGAAAGGGGCTCGTAATGACGTCCTAATGGGGGATTGCTTCGTCGTTCCCTGCCTGCCGGCAGGCAGGCTCCTCGCAATGACGGTAGAAGGGGCTCGCAATGACGTACTATGGGGGGGATTGCTTCGTCGTTCCTCCTCGCAATGACGGTGAAAGGGTGCCTCGTCATAACTCCCCGCAATCACGTCCTGATGGGGGGATTGCTTCGTCGTGCCTCCTCGCAATGACGTTAGAAGGGTGCTTCGTCGTATCTCCTCGCAATGACGTAATAAAATGGCTTTGCTTCATTATATTAGCAAGATGAAACAACTCCTTTTATCCCTGCTGATATTCTTTTCCGTTACTACCGGATCAAGCCAGGCTAACCAATTTTCCCTGTCCAAAAACGATTTCCTGCTCAATGGCAAACCCTTCCGCATCATCAGCGGGGAAATGCACCCCGCACGCATTCCCCGGGAATACTGGCGGCACCGGATCCAGATGGCGAAAGCGATGGGCTGTAATACTATCGCGGCTTATATCTTCTGGAACTACCATGAGCCGGTCAAAGGAAAATTCGATTTTACGACCGGGAACAGGAATATCGCCGAGTTCATCCGGATCTGCCAGCAGGAAGGGCTTTGGGTCTTGTTACGGCCCGGACCCTATGTATGTGCCGAATGGGATTTCGGGGGACTACCACCCTATCTCCTGAAACAGCCTGACCTCAAGATCCGTTGCATGGACCCGGTGTACATGGAAGCAACGGATCGATACATCAGCCGCCTTGCCAAAGAAATGGCACCTCTTCAGATTACTAATGGTGGCCCCATATTAATGGTACAGATCGAAAATGAATACGGCAGTTTCGGGAACGACAAGAACTACCTGGAGTCCTTAAGAAAGACCTGGTTAAGCAACGGGATCAAAGTACCCTTTTATACAGCGGATGGAGCGACGCCCTATATGCTGGATGCCGGTCATATCAAGGGAACCGCCATCGGGCTCGACAGCGGAGGCAGTGATGCGGATTTTGACCAGGCGAAAAGATCAGATCCGGATGCCCCCGCCTTCAGCAGCGAGACCTACCCCGGCTGGCTGACCCACTGGGGAGAGAAATGGCAACGCCCCGACACGAATGAGCTCAAAAAAGAAATGGAATACTTACTGAAGAACAACAAGAGCTTCAATCTATATGTGATCCATGGCGGCACCAATTTCGGATTCACTGCGGGGGCCAATGCATTCAATCCAACCCAGTACCAACCGGATATCACGAGCTACGACTACGATGCGCCCATCAATGAACAGGGAGCACCCACACCAAAATACTTCCTGCTCCGGGATCTCATCGCAAGATACACCGGTCAGAAATTGCCCGATCTGCCGGAACCCATCCGGACCATTGAAGTGTCCCCCATCCGGCTAAACTACATGACCACCATCTGGAGACGATTGCCTGCACCCATCCTTTCTGCTCAGCCCAAACCCATGGAAGCATTCGATCAGAACCAGGGGCTGATGCTTTATCGAACCAAACTGATCGGGCATAAAAGCGGTAAACTCAAGATCTGGGAACCACATGACTATGCCATCGTGATGCTCAACGGTAAATTTGTGGATACGGTTTACCGCGACGGCGGCAACTGGACGGTTGAACTGCCTAAAAGTGATGTGGCCGATCCCGTACTGGAGATCCTTGTTGAAGGAATGGGCCATATCAATTTCGCCCAGTTCATGATCGACCGGAAAGGTATCACCGACCGCGTCACCCTCAACGGGATGACCCTGATGAACTGGGAGATCTTCAAACTGCCCATGGATGCAGCATTTGTTGAACGGGCCGCGACAGCCGACCGCGGCCTTGATGACCGGCCGGGCATTTTCTTCGCCAGGGATTTCCAACTGGAAGAAACAGGTGATACCTATTTCGACCTGAGCAATTACAGTAAAGGCATGGTGTATTTGAATGGCCATAACCTGGGACGGTACTGGAACATCGGACCCCAGCAAAGATTATACTGCCCGGCATCCTGGCTGAAAAAAGGCGAGAACAAGATCATCGTATTTGACCTGCTGCAAAAAGAACCTAAAGTTGTGAACGGGAAACGGTCATTGGAGTAAACTCTGCTCAAACCCGATCAGCCTTTGCAATAAAGCAGCCTGGTTGCCTGCCCTGACCAGGTTATGTCCTTCATACCGGCTTCCGTAATAGCGGTCGTCGTTGAGGTGATCGGACAGGAAACGTAAGGCCTGCATGTAGATCATGAATTTTCCGGAAAACAGGAGATGGTTCTTCTCCTCCGCTGTTAGTTCTTCCCGCATTTCACTGAGGTACCCGTCCACAAGGGCATGATAGAATATCTTCCGGATGCCGATCCGGGAAAAATCCTTTTCCTCTTCGTTTACCGGGCACAGGTAGGTTCTCATCATATCCCCCAGGTCGCTGATGAAATAACCCGGCATCAGGGTATCCAGGTCGATGACACAAAGAGCCTGGTCATCCGAATTGAACAATACATTGCTGATCTTGGTATCATGGTGGGTGACCCTTGTCTTAAACAGGTGACTTCCCTTTTCGAATATCCTGACGATATCCCGGTGGTCCTGCATGAACCCGATCAGGGAGCCTGATGCCTTGATCCTTTCCGGATTGCCTCCGCTGATGGCTTCAAGAAACTGTTCATACCTGTATTGAAGGTCATGAAACCGGGGAATGGTGATCCGGAGCCGGTTCGCATCGAAGCCTGCCAGTTTGCGGGTGAAGCGGCCAAAGGCCCGAGCCGCTTCATAAGCCTGTTCCGGACTTTCAACCACATCGATTGTATGAGAAGCGGGAATAAATGGAAAGATCCTGAAACAGCCGGAGTCCGTTTTCAGCATATCTTCTCCGTTTACTGTTTGCAGGGGATTGGTGAACAAATAATCCGGATGTTCCTGATGAAGATATTCTCCAATGATCCTGATATTATAAGCGATATCCTCCGGAGATTTGAAGACGGTTTCATTGATCTGCTGAAGAATGTATGACCGGCCGCCGGATTCCACCTGCCAGGTATGGTTGATCAGGCCGGTCCCGTGAGGGATGACCCTGGCGGATTCAGCATCCAATCCATAGGCCGTTAAAATTTTGTGCACGCCAGGTTGATTTATACGACAATTTACCAATGAAAAATGAAGATGAGAAAAAGGAACCGGTCAGTCTGGCAATTTTCTTTTCTTCAGGACGCTTACGGCAGAACCTTCTGCCACCAGCACGCTATGCGGTTTCGTGTTCGCTAAACCGGAGAATACCGGGCCATACAAAGACCCGAAATCGCAGTCAACCAAGAAGACCTTAACACCAAATACCCGCCAGGCCGGATGCTGTACCTGGTATTCATACGTAACGGTATCTGAATATTTTGAATACCCCCAATAATGTTCAGCGATGAATTCTTCCTCAGACCCGGTCCCCATCGGCATCGGGTCGTTATCGACATGCGCTTCGATCCGGTTCCATCTCCCCCTGTGTTTCCAATGGTACCCCAAATGGTTAGCTTCTTCGGTCCCTTTCCTGAAATGGCGCATCGGGTGGGTCCGGTATTTTTCGTGGTAGATCGTATTGGCGACAAGACTGATGGCCGGCTTGGGAACGATCTCTTTAATGAAAACGGTCCCTCTTTTCCAGATGTCACCGTCCTTGTACCGAACATAGAAACGCAGGTTCACTTCCTCGAAATGCACATGAAAGGGTATTTTCATTCCCAGGACACGGGTATCGCAGAACATGAATCCAACAAGGCTGACGAAGATTTTTCCCTTGAACGTATCGAGTTCAGTATGGCTGGGAAGATAGGGTGACAGCACACCAGGCTCAACCAGATAATTGGCCATGATGAGATCTTTCCAGTGGGCTGTGAGAAAAGGCATGACTGATTTTAGATTTTAGAATTTAGATTTTAGATTTATAGGGGATCAACTTGCCTGGATCTGTTCATAAATTGGAAGACTATTTTTTTAATTACTCATCGACCAGATTCAACCTTCAACCTTTTTTTCCCGGTAAAATTCCTTAAAGATCAGCCGCAGGTTCTGATCGTAGGTCACATAATTATAGAGCCAGTTACAAAATACGAAGAACCGGTTCTTTACGCCCAGGATCAGCATCAGGTGCAATCCCATCCAGATCATCCAGGCAAAGAAGCCCCGGAAATGGAGTTTAGGTGTAGGTACATCAACAACAGCCAGGTTGCGTCCTACGGTGGCCATGCTGCCCTTATCCCGGTAAACGAACTCTTCCAGCGAAGCGGTGGCGCTTTTCATTTCGATCCGGCGCAGGTTAGCGGCCAACAGATCCGCCTGCTGCATAGCAACCGGTGCTACCTGGGGGTGGCCATTGGGCCAGGATGGTTCTTCCATAAAGGCGACATCGCCAATCGCGTAAACATCCATATTTCCTATAACTCGGCAATGGCGGTCGGTCCGGATGCGATTCCCCTTCGCGATAAGCCCCTTATCGATACCCTCCGGCACATTACCTTTTATCCCGGCTGCCCAGATCACCATGGCGGTCTGGATGACCGTTCCGTTCTGTAAAATCGCCTGCTCACCGTCGTAATCTTTCAGTATACTATCGGTGAGAACGGTGACGCCCATCTTTTCTAGATAACGCCTGGAGTCTTCGCTGGAGCGTTTATCCATGGATGCCAGCGTCCTTCCCGTTCCTTCCAGCAAATAGATCTTCATCCGGGTGAAATCCAGTTCCGGATAGTCCTTCGGCAATACGAACCGTTTCATATCTGCAATGGCTCCGCTGAGTTCAACACCCGTTGGGCCCCCTCCCACCACCACGATCGTCATCAGCTTGTTCAGTTCCGCTTCATCTTTTACACTGAGGGCATCTTCGAAATTATGCAATAAGCGGTGCCTCAGTTGCAAGGCCTCTACCGTGCTCTTCATGGGAAATGCGTTTTCGGCCATGCTGTGGTTGCCGAAAAAATTGGTGTCGGCCCCGGTGGCAATGACCAGTGCATCGTAATCGAAGACACCGATATTGGTCACCAGTTTCTTTTCTTCAGTCCGTATTTGCTGCACTTCAGCCATCCTGAAACGAATGTTCCGGGAACGATGAAAGACCTTTCTGAGCGGAAATGAGATATTGCTGGCATCCAGTCCGGCTGTGGCCACCTGGTAGAACAACGGTTGAAACTGGTGGTAATTAAACCGGTCGATCAGGGTGATCTCGAAACCGGGTTTGTTGCTCAGTCGACGGGCCAGCCTGAGTCCGCCAAAGCCCCCTCCGATGATGATGAGTTTCATAATTTGGGATTGACAACACAAAGATACACTATTTTCAATAATTTTTGAAAATTAAATAAATTAAGACCCATTTATCACTAAATGCAAAAAGCCCCCCGTTACCGGGGGGACTTCATGCTTGAACCATTAAATATGCAAACTACTGTACGACTACACGTCCAACTGCAAGACGCTTGCCGTTACGATCTCCTAATTCGATCCAATTCACTCCTATTCTGAAATTCCTCAGTCAGAGATCCATCCAGGTGTATCTTGAGTTTGTTCTCCTGTTAAGAGTCATTTACCCTAGCGCAGGATCAGTATAAAAGTCGCACCTTGATCGTGGCTTTTACTTTTTTCAGCAATTCGAGCGCGTGCTTGCTCAGTCCCTTGTCCACATCCAGCACCACGTAACCAATGGAGTCATTCGTCTTCAGGTACTGTCCCAGGATATTGATCTTGTTCCGGCTCAACTGGGTATTGATCTCGGACAGGACCCCGGGGACATTCTTATGGATATGGAGGATGCGGTGCGTGCCTTCCTGGGGCGGTAAGGCCAGGGCGGGGATGCTGTGAGATCCGGTGCTGATCCCTTTTTCCAGGTAATTGAACAGTTTTCCGCTTACGTCATCGCCGATATTGTGTTGCGCTTCCTGCGTGCTGCCGCCGATATGCGGTGTGAGTAATACATTGCTGAGTCCCTGTAACGGAGAGGAAAACAAGTCGCCGTTCTTTTCAGGTTCTACCGGGAACACATCCACGGCTGCACCGGACAGGTCACCTGCCAGCAAGCATTTGCGCAGCGCATCCAGGTCCACCACTTCGCCCCGGGCATAGTTGATGAGAATGCTGCCTTTTTTGAAATATTTCAGCGACTGCTTATTCACCAGGTTCCGGGTGCCGGGCAGTTCGGGTACATGGAGGGTGACGATATCTGACTGGCTGACCACTTCCCGGAAACTTTTCTTATCCTCGGCATTGCCCAGGGGCAATTTCGTCTCAATGTCGTAAAAGATCACTTTCATCCCCAGGCTTTCTGCGAGTACGCTTACCTGTTTGCCGATGTTGCCGTATCCGATGATGCCGAGGGTCTTGCCCCGCAGTTCATAACTACCACTGGCTTCCTTGAGCCAGACGCCCTCCTGAGCGGCTTCGTCCCTATCGATGACCCGCCGGCTGAGCATAATGGAAGCGCCGATGACCAGTCCGGCCACGCTCCGGGTATTGCTGTAGGGCGCGTTGAACACCGCTACGCCTTGTTGTGTGGCCGCTTTCAGATCAACCTGGTTGACCCCGATGCAGAAACAGCCGATCGCCTGTAGTTTAGTGGCGGCCTCCAGCACTTTTTTAGTCACCTGCGTCTTACTACGGATACCCAGCAGGTGCACATCCTTCACCGCGGAGATCAGTTCCTCCTCGCTCATCGCCCGGCTGATCTTTTTTACATGACCATAGCCCGCGGAGGTGAAATGGCCTACTGCCACATCACTGATGTTCTCCAGGAAAAGGATCTTGATCTTGTCCTTCGGGTAGCTGGTTATTTTTTTTTCTCCCATGATGATTAGCCCGTATTTTGCACAAATATATCTGTTCTAAGTTATTCCAACCATGATACCGGTTACCCCCCATTTCAAATACATCACGAACCTGCTGAACCGGGTTCTGCTGATCATGGGAATGGGTATCCTGTCTGCCGGGTTCCTGTCCTGCCGTTCTTCCGGTTCAAAAATAAACGGGGGCTCTGATACAATGATACGGTATTCGATCCCGGAACCCCTCCTCTCGACCGTGCCGAAAGCCTTCGCCTGCAGGTGGCCTGTGAATCCTGGTACGACACCGTGCTGAAGGTCCGCGGTTTCAACGGCGGCATACTGGTTGCCCGGAAAGGACAGGTGGTATTTGAACGATACAGCGGAACCGGTCATCTCCCGGGACAGGATACCATCCGGGATAATACCCCGCTGCAGATCGCTTCAATAACCAAGACCTTCACCGCGATGGCAGTTTTGAAATTGGTCCAGGATGGCAACGTTCAACTTGATGACGAATTGGCCAGGTACTTCCCTTCCTTCCATTACGCGGGTGTGACCATCCGAAATTTATTGAATCACCGCAGCGGCCTGCCCAATTATACTCATTTCATGGAGAACATGGGCTGGGATAAGACCCGGTTCGTCACCAATGAGGATGTGCTCGAATTCCTGATCAGCCG
This sequence comes from Chitinophagaceae bacterium, assembly GCA_016721725.1. Lineage (GTDB taxonomy): Bacteria > Bacteroidota > Bacteroidia > Chitinophagales > Chitinophagaceae > Ferruginibacter. The sequence goes on from JADKHN010000006.1 coordinate 502,633, forward strand.
TAAGGCGGACATGGTGAATGTCGCTCCTCCCGATCACCATTTCTCTTATTGCAATACCAATTACGCCCTGCTGGCATTACTCATCGAAAAGTCACCGGAAAAAAATACGTCGAATACCTGCAACAGGTTTTCTTCACCCCATTGAACATGAAGAATACCTATGTTTTCAGTTTGAAGGACACCGGCACTGCCTTACCCAGTTACGACTGGAAAGGTCGCCTGATGCCGTTTGGATTCCTCGACGGGGTCTATGGCGATAAGAATATATATACCACCGTAAGGGACCTGCTGAAATGGGACCATTTCCTCAATTCCGGCGCCTGCTTCACACCGGAAACACTGGAACAAGCCTATGCCCCGTACAGTAATGAGAAACCGGGGATCCGCAATTACGGACTGGGCTGGCGCATGAACATTTATCCCGAAGGCAAAAAGATCATCTACCACAACGGATGGTGGCATGGCAGCAATGCCAGTTTCATCCGCTTATTGAAAGACAGTGCGACCATCATCGTGATCGGGAATCGTTTCACCCGGGCTGTTTACCATGCCAGGTCACTGGCCAACCTGTTTGGGGATTATTATGGTCCGGAAGAAGAGGAAGACCTGGAACCCAACCGGTCTGCAGATTCATTGAATCTGCTCCTTCCGGCAAAAGACAGCGTAAGGGTCAATACTAAAAAGTCTAAAACAGCGCCGGTAAGCAGAAAAAAAGATGTGCCGGCCACGAAAAGAAAAGTTCGCAAAAACTGATCTCCCGTTCTCTATTGAGATTTCATCAGATTGCAGTTATCCCCTATTTTTTTTAACGATTGTGCAATATTTGGGCATAAACTATGCGGTTTTTTGCGTTTTTTATTTTTAAATTGAGCGCGCTAACACTAACGAATGCTTAAGAGAGAACGCCAGGCCTACATCGTTCACCAGGGTAAACCTGCACAACAAAGTGCTGTCTGCCTCACTGAGCAATGAGATCAATGTCTCGGAAGACACCATCCGGAGAGACCTGCAGGAGTTATCCGAGAATGGCAAACTCATCAAGGTACATGGCGGGGCCCTCTCCCGCTCCTTCAACGACATCAGTTTTCCGGCCAGCAAGGTCTATTCCCGCGAGAAGAAACTCATCATCGCCCAAAAAGCGATTCAGCTGATCCGGAATGGCATGTTCGTGATCACGGGCGGCGGAACCACCCTCATCGAGATGGCCAGGCTCTTGCCTGTCGACCTTTCGGCCACCTTCATCTCCGGCAGTATCCCCCTGATCGTGGAATACATGTACCATCCGAATATCGAAGTGATCGTCATCGGGGACAAATTATCCAAGAATTCAAAGATCACCGTTGGTGCCGATGCGCTGGCCAGGATCAGTTCATTGAAACCCGATCTCTGTTTCCTGGGTATCAATGCGATCGATATCCGGCTCGGCATCACGGATAACGACTGGGATGTGTCCCAACTGAAAAAATCGATGATCGACGCTTCACAGAAGGTCGTCTGCCTTACCATTTCAGAAAAGCTCAATACCACCCAGGCGATCCAGGTTTGCGACCTGTCGAAAATAGATATCCTGATCACCGAATTACCCGGAGATCACCCCCTGCTGAAACCATTTGTTGATGCAGGAATAAGCGTATTATAATAAAGAAAAAAAATTAACTTTATAAACAACCAAAAACAGACAGTATGAGAAAATTTGCAATCCGTTTTACTGCGTTGCTGTTTTTCCTGTTCCCGTTCATTGCCAGTGCACAGATCACGGGTGTGGTCATCGGCGACGATGACAATGCGCCGTTGAGAGATGTGACCGTTGCGATCAAGGGAACGAAGACGGCCACGAAAACCAACCAAGCGGGATTCTACTCGATCCAGGCCAAGAAAGGCGATGTGCTGGTATTCACGTTTGTGGATTATACCCGGCAGGAGATCACCGTGGCCAATGACATGAAGATCAATGTGAGACTGGTCCAGGCCCAGAAACAACTGGGAGAAGTGGTGGTCACCGCCTACGGGGTCAAGAAAAGCAAAAGAGAGTTGGGTTATACGGCCCAGGATGTGAAAGGTGAAGAGATCTCCGGGGCTCAGCGAGAGAACTGGATCAATGCCCTCTCGGGCCGTGTCGCGGGTGCCAATATCACCCCCACTTCCGGAACACCGGGCGCTTCCACTTCTATTGTCTTGCGCGGCGCCGTTTCCATCGGTAACAGCAACAGTCCTCTCTTCGTGGTAGACGGAGTGCCTTATGATAACCAGACCATGAACCAGGAGAACCTGGCATCGGCATCCAATGCCTCTTCGGTCACCTTCGCCAACCGGAACTCGGATTATGGAAACCGGGCCATGGACCTCAACTCGGACGATATTGAAAGTGTCACCATCCTGAAAGGTCCCGAGGCCACTGCCCTTTATGGCTCAGATGGCGCCTCCGGTGCCATCGTGATCACGACCAAGAAAGGTAAGGCCGGAAAAGCCACGGTTCGTTACGGAAATTCATTCCGCTGGGAGAAAGTCTACCGATTCCCGGAGATCCAGACCACTTATGGACGCGGATCCGCGGGTATCTCTGATCCCAATGCCGTGGTGAACCCCTTCGCCAGTGGAAACGTCTATGCCTATTTCGGTCCGCAGTATAAGGCCGGAACCCAACTGTATGACAATATTCACAATTTCTTCCGTACCGGATTTTCGCAGAAACATACGATCGATGTGGACGGAGGTAATGAAGTGACTACCTATAGACTATCCGGAAGTTATTTCGACCAGAAAGGGATCATACCCAATACCGGTTTCGAAAGGATCACCCTCGGCATCAACGGAAGCGCGAAGATCTCCAAAAAGATCAGCCTCACATCCGGGATCACCTATTCCAGTTCCACCACCGACAAAGCTTCCAAAGGAGCCGGCGGTTACCTGCTGAACCTGCTCAATTACCCGAGCGACCTGGATGTACGTGACTACCAGAATGCCGACGGTACCCGCAAATTATACCGTTCCAATTCAACCGCGCTCAACGCCGAATTCGACAACCCCTTCTGGGATGTATATAAGAACACCTCGCAGGACAAGACCAATCGTCTCTCCGTCACCCTCACCCTCAGCGCCGATCCGTTCAAATGGCTGAACCTGAGCAATACGACGGGATTGGATGTCTACAGCCAGACCGGTGATTTTCTCATGCACCCGCAAAGCCGTTTCGGTTTCGCCGTGAACGGATTCTATACTTTGTATGAGCAGAACACCAAGAACCTGAGCAATGTGTTCAAAGTGACGGGTAAGAAGAAGATCGGCAAGTTCTCCAATACCCTGACCGTTGGTTTCGCCAATGATGATAACAAGACCCGGATCGAGGCGCAAAGGGGCGAACGCTTCTTTGAACCCAATTTCAAATCCATCAATAACACCGACCCCTTAAGCCTTTTCGCAAAGACCACGGTGCTGAATACCCGTAAAGTGAGGTTCTTCGGAAACTACTCGCTCGGCTTCGACAACCTGGTCTATGCTTCCGTACCGGAAGCCGGGAAGGAACCAGTACTTTCATGAGCCGTGAAGTGAACAAGGATCCTTTCTACAATTTCGGTTCCGCTTCACTGAGTTTCATTTTCGGCGACCTTAAATTCTTCGACAAATACGATTGGTTCAGCTATGGCAAACTCAGGATCAGCTATGGTACCACCGGTAAAGGACTGTACCAGCCTTACCTGATCGACCGGCTCTTTGCGCAGGCCACTTCCACTGGCGGCGGATATGCCAACGGCGTCTTTGGTAACAATTTCGACCTGGGCCCTGAGCGTACCGAGAATTTTGAATTCGGAGGCGAATTGAAGTTCCTTAAGAACCGTTTCAGCCTGGATATCACAAGATATTCCCTGAAAAGCAAGGGCCAGATCATTGCCAACCGGGTTAGCTATGGTACGGGCTATGTGCTCAAGTACCTGAACGGCGGTCTGGTTGAAAACAAAGGGATCGAAGCAGTCATCACCGCGAATGTGCTGAAAACAAAAAAACTCAACTGGGATGTGACGGTCAACTTCGACCGCAACCGCGGAAAGGTCATCGCCCTGCCTGCCGGTCTGCCCACCTATTACGACAGCGATACCTGGGTATTCGGTAACCTCCGCAGCCAGGTCTACCCGGGCGCTTCCATCAGCAACCTGGCCTCTACCCCCCGTTTTAAGGAATACAGCCGGACAGATCCTGATCAGTCCAACCAGTGGCCTGCCTTCTGTTAATGCAGCCGGCGATTTCGTAGCCGTAGGCGATCGTCAACCCGATTTCAAGATCGGCCTCATCAATAGCTTCAGCTACCGTGATTTCACCCTGAGCTTCAACCTGGATTTCAGGAAAGGCGGTGATGTCTGGAACGGGAACGAGTACTTCCTCTACCTGACCGGCTTGAGCAAACGCACCCTGAACCGGGAAACCCCGGTGGTGATCAATGGGGTATTGAATGACGGATTGCAAAACACCACCAACCCCACCCGCAATACCATCACCGTTTATCCCTATTACCGGAGTGATTACTTTACCACCGGTACGGTCTCTGAATCCGATTTCATCGAAACCGTCAATTGGATGAGGTTAAGGGATGCCACTTTATCCTATAATTTTCCGAAGACCCTTCTGAAAAGACAAAAGATCATCAGCAATGCCTCTGTTTTCGTTACGGGCACCGACCTGTTCATGATCACCAATTACAGTGGAGCTGACCCAAGCGTCAATACCAATACCGCCTTTTCCAGGGGATTCGGCGGATCGGGCATTGACTATGGATCCATCTCTACGCCAAGGGGTATTAATGTAGGTTGTAAAGTACAGTTCTAACAAAAAACATAACATCACTGATATGAAAAAAAGTCTTTTATTAATCGGAATGGCAGCCACCCTGGTACTGATGATCGCCACGGGCTGTAAAAAATATCTGGATATCAACAGCGATCCGGATACGCCGCAAAACCCGGACGCATCCTCCGTTTTCCCGGCCATGATCGGGGCCATACCCCGAGGATTACAATATGATTCTCGCTACTGCGCCAAATACGTTCAGAACTTTGGCGCCAACACCGCGGCCAATGTGAACAATATGGACCGCCAGGGCTATAATGCCGGAAGCGATGTCAACGGCGATATCTGGCGCCAGTGTTATTTTGGTCTGGGTGCTAACCTGGATTACATCATCAAAAGCGGTACCGAAAAAGCCCAATGGGATTATGTAGGTGCAGCACAGGTGTTGAAAGCGATGATGTTCCAGTATACTACCGACTACCATGGTGAGATCATCTTTACCGAAGCATTCAAGGAGAACCAGGCCTTCTTCAAGTACGACGACCAGGAAGTGATCTACGCCGGTATCGATTCGATCCTGCGACTCGCCATCAATAACCTGAGCCGCAATGATGCCAGTCCAACCAGTACCCGTCTCGCAAAAGGAGATTATATCTATAGTGGCAATACGACACGCTGGATCAAATTCGCCTGGGGACTTTTAGCCCGGAATTACCATCGGTTCACCAATAAAGCCATTTATAATGCGGATTCCGTGATCGCTTTCTGTAACCGTTCCCTGGTGGACATCAACGATGATTTCCTGATCCCCTTCGATGCCGCCAAGAACGATGATGCGAATTTCTTCGGTACCTACCGGGATAACTACACGCTCTTCAGGCAAAGTGATTTCATCGTCCGCTTGCTGGATGGTACGATATTTACCGGTGTGGCGCCAACCTCTGCCAATGCCTATAACCGCGATCCCCGGATGAAACACCTGCTCACCTGCTCCCAGGACACAACGAACGGCAATGGCGGATTCAGGGGCGTGGCTCCTGCAACAGGAGACCCCAATTCCGGATCCACCACGGGCCCCAATGCCCTGAAACGTATCCCGGTCTTATGGCTGGATAGTTTTTATGTGGGCAACCCTTCCGCATCGGTATTCAATCCGCTCTACAAGCATTATATTTTCGCCGACAGGGCTGTTTACCCGATCATGACCTCCAGCGAGATCCAGTTCATGAAAGCCGAAGCCGCTTTCCGCAAAGGCGATTTACCTACAGCCCATGCCGCCTATCTCAGCGGTATCGGACAGCATTTCGATTTCATCAACAGGGGAGCTTTCCCCCGTGGCAATGTCACACTGTATAATGGCAATCCCATCTCTACGGCTCAAAGGACCGCCTACCTGGCCAGTGCCAATATAAAACAAACACCGGCATCTCTAACCCTTACCGATATCATGTTACAGAAATACATCGCGCTTTGGGGCTGGGGTTGCTTTGAGACCTTCGTGGACATCAGGCGCTACCACTGGACCGACCTGGATCCCCTTACCGGGCAACAGGTGTACAAGACCATGGTATTCCCTTCTCCGTTCTTCGCGGATAACCTGAACAAACCGGTTTACCGGGTAAGGCCCAGGTTCAACAGCGAATACGTTTGGAACCGGGCTGAATTATTGCGCATCGGCGGTTTGAATCTTGATTACCATACTTACGAATGCTGGTTCAGTAAACCCTGATCACTAAAACTTAATCTTCTTAAATTATGAAACATAAAATAATCTTATCGGCAACTATTCTTACAGCCCTGATCTGGGTACTGGGCTGCAAGAAGAATTCCTTCAAAGTGACGGAAAGAACCAGCAGCGAGGGCTCGGCCCAGGTCAAGCTGGGTTATTTCTCCGCCTATTCGGTCTTGCCGAATACCATCCTGTACATCAACGACAAGCCGGTCAGCAATACACTGGTGGCTCCCATCGGTTTTCCCGGCGGCGGTTTCAATACTGGTGGTAGCAGCAATGGCGACTATCTCTGGGTAACCCCCGGGAGCAATAAGATACAGGGCTTCACGCCCATCCCCGGAACCGGTAACCTGATGACCAAACTGTTTGAATTCACGCAGACCTTTGACGCGAATAGTTCATACACTTTTTACATCACGGATACGGCGGCCAACACCAAGGGGTTCAGTGTCCCGGATAGCAAGACGGCCCCCGACAGTGGTTTTTGCCGGATCAAATTCGTCAACTGTATGCCCAACCTCGCGGCGCTCGACCTGTATAAAGGAGCCAACAATACCGTGGCCACCCTTTTCGCGGGCAATGTGGCTTACCAGAGTTATACCACCAATTTCGATGTAGCCCTGCCAACGGATTCTTTCTTTATCCGTCCGGCCGGCGCATTGATCACTACCGCCCCGATCGCCCGCAGGGCATTCGCGGCCAACCTGACCAATAAAAGGATCTATACCTTGCTGGCCAGGGGTTATAACGGTTCAACGGCAACCAACCTGGCACCCAATTTATCAGTATTAGTAAACCAATAAAATATTCCGAATCATGATCAAGACAATAAATGCATGGCTGAAAATCCCCCTGCTCTTCCTGTTTGCCGGGATCTTGTTGGTGCAATGCGATAAAAGCGACCCACCGGTCCAAAGAGACAGCATTGACGCTACTTTGGCGAAAAGCAGCGACCTGACCATTTTCACCGCGGCCGTCAAACAGGCCAAGCTGGAGACCTTTACGAAAGGGCCCGGCCCCTTCACCATCCTGGCACCGACTGATGCGGCATTGACAGCTGCCGGGATCACCGCCAGCGCACTGCCGCTGATCGATTCCATTACGCTGACCGCCCTGGTTTTGAATCATTTTCAATCCAGCGCTGCGGGAACTTTTACCGCCAGGACCAGCTTTGAGATCCCGGAAGGCCCCAATGGCCCGATGGCCTCCATCGCCGGATACACCACTTACAGTTACAAGGATAAAGTAGCCAATGCCATTTACATTAACGGCGCCATGGTGTCTGAAAGAGATATCTATTGCAGCAACGGGATCATTCACAAGATCGACAAGGCGCTGAACGTTCCTAACCTGACCATGCTGGCCACATTAACAGCCAGCAGCGATTATTCCCTGATGGTGGCGGCGATCACGAAGACCGGGCTGACGAGTACTTTTTCTCCTTCCACATCAGCTCCGTCAACCGTATTTGCCATTCCTAATTCAGTGATGTTCGCCAATGGCTACGATGCCTCTACCATCGCCGGACTCAGCGGTGCGGCCCTCACAACCCTGAGCAATATCCTGAAATACCATGTCGTGGCTTCGCGGAACTTTTCAAACGCCCTGAAAGCGGGGAACCTGAAAACCGTCTATGGCACCAATGTAGTGGTCAGCCGGAGTGGTGGTGTATATATCAAAGGAACCTCCAACCCTTCTCCTTTCCAGATCACCCCGACGGATTATGCAGCCAGTAACGGCGTGATACATGTCATCACCGGGATGCTGAAACCCTGATGAGACTCAGGCATGATCCTGAATATTATAGGAAAAGAAGGCGCTTGTTTCAGGTGCCTTCTTTCATAAATACAAACCCTGATCACCGTTCTATATGCGAAGATTCTTATTTACCCTAACCTTCCTTTTGCCAGGGCTTTTTGCAAATGCTCAACAGGAACTGGCTGAAAAAATGGTGGCGGCCCTGGATTCATTTTCCTACCTGAGGCCTCAGGAAAAGGCGTATATCCAAACCGACCGGGAATCCTATATGGCCGGGGAGACGATCTGGTTCAAGGCCTATGCCCTGCTCAACGGAAAGTCCACCATACTCAGCAAGATCATCTATGCCGACCTGGTGGATGAATCGGGACGGGTGATCGAAAAGAACATGCTGGAATTGAAAGAGGGAACGGGAGACGGAAGCATCTCCCTGAAAAAGGAATTGCGTGATGGGAACTATGTACTGCGTTGTTACACGTTGTGGATGCTCAATTTCCCGGACTTCATTCCGGAAAAAAAGATCAGGATCTGGAATACCGTTACGGGCCCGAAAAAGAACGCCTCCCCTGCCGCCATACCTTCTTACCAGCTTCAATTCCTGCCGGAAGGCGGAAACCTGGTAGCCGGACTGAGCAGCCATGTCGCTTTCAAAGGGATCGCCCTGAACGGCAGTCCGCTGGATTTCACCGGAGAGATCCTGGACGAACAGAACAACCAGGTCGGTTCATTGGGCAAACCTCATTATGGCATGGGCAACTTTACGTTCACTCCCGCACCCGGGAAAAAATACCGTGCCGCGATCATGCTTCCTTCCGGAGTTAAGAACCTGCTTGACCTGCCTGTTTCCTTACCCGAAGGGATCGTGCTGACCGTAGACAACAGTAACCCGGTGAAAACCTTCATCAAAGTGGAACGAAGTGAAAAGAACAAAGAAGCATATAACGAATTACTGATCGTCGCCCAGAAGGACTACCGGGTGGTTTACATGGGCAAACTCAATATCGATGAAGGCCTTGACGCCGCGGCCATCAGCAAGAAGAACCTACCCCCCGGGATCATGGTGATCACGGTCCTGGACAAGAACGGTCGTCCGCTCGCCGAACGCCTGGTATTCGTAGCCAATCACCAGACCGGGAACCAACTGCTTGAGGGGAAATTGGTTGATATCGGTAAAAGAAAAAAGAACAGTATTCAACTGGACGCGGCCGGCTATAACGGCCTGCAGGCGGCCGTTTCCGTGATCCGAGCAGATCAGGAAGAAATCGTCGACCGAAAAGGGATCCTGTCCTCCCTGCTCCTCAGTTCCGACCTGAGAGGGGAAGTCTTTGATCCGGGATATTATTTCCGGGACAAGGACCCGGCCCGTTTACAGGAACTGGACCTGGTGATGCGAACCCAGGGATGGAGACGCTATCGCACGGAAGATATCCTGGCGAACCGGTTTGATCCCTTGCATTATCCCTTTGAGACCAGCCTGCACATTTCCGGAAAGGTCTTGAACAGCAATGGCAAGACCCCGTTGCAATCGGGCAAGATCGACCTGATCCTCAAAGGCGAGGATTCCACCCACATCATGTCTGAAGCCCGGACGGACCCGCAAGGCCGTTTTGTTGTGGACAAGATCGGATTCAAAAAACTGGCCACCGTGTATTACCAGGGCACCAATATCAACCGGTCGGAAGCCATCGTATCCGTTTCCATTGATTCGGCATATTTTGACACTTTGCAAAGGGCCGGATTAATGACTGTTGTCCAACCGAAAGCAGGCATGCCGGACCCGTTCATACAACAACAACTGGAAAAGAAGAACCGGGCCGATAGCGGAAAAGGGAAACTGTTATCCGAAGTGGTGGTCAGGGGAAGAAAACAATCGGAAGCCGATTCACTGAATACGGTGTATGCCACCGATATTTTTTTCAACAGCGACCAGACCCTGGTCCTGAACCACAATTTCAACTATAACGACATCTGGCAATACCTGCGCATGACCGTGCCGGGCATTGCCATTAATCAAACCGACACAGGCATGCAGGTCAATTTCAGCCGGTATGAAGGCCTTGACCTTTTTTCAGAGAATACCACGAATAGCTCGGTACAATTCTTCCTCAATGAAGTGGCGGTAAATATCAGTATCATCGATCTGCTCGATCCTTCGGATGTGGCCCTGGTGAAGATCTTCAAAGGAGCTACCGGTATCGCGCTGGGAGCTGACCGGGGAGCTATCGCCATTTATACCCAAAAGGGGAAAACGGGCCGTGACTGGCGTCAAAAAGGATTCGACTTCTTTCGCCGGGCGGGATATACAGACAATCGCGAATTCTACCAGGTGGATTATTCGAAGATCAAACCGGAGACTGAATTGCCCGATATTCGTAAGACCTTATACTGGAACCCTTCCCTTCAATGGGTAAACGGGAAAGCCAGCATCGAATTCTATAACGATGATGGCGGTGCCCATTACAAAGTGATCGTTGAAGGCATTGATAAGGACGGCAAACTGTTGCAGGCAGAAAAGACCTGGTAAAAACAGGACAGTTTAACCGAAAAAGAGATAACATAATCCGATCGAAGCCAATATGCCCACCAGGTCGGCCAGCAGCATAGCGCCCACGGTATAGCGGGTATTCCGGACCGATACCGCGCCGAAATAAACCGCGATGACGTAAAAGGTGGTGTCGGAGGAACCCTGCAGGATGCAGGACAGCCGTCCGGCAAATGAATCGGCTCCGAAATTCTTCATCGTGTCCACCATCATGCCCCTGGCGCCTCCGCCACTGAAGGGTTTCACCAGCGCGGTAGGAATACCGTCAACGAAACGGGTGTCGGCCCCCATGGCGCTGAACAGATTCTTCATCCCGTCGAGGATGATATCGAAGACCCCGCTATTCCTCAGCATGCTGATGGCCACGAGCATCCCCACCAGGTAAGGAATGATGCGGACGGCCGTCTCGAAACCACCTTTTGCCCCATCGATAAAGGCATCGAAGACATCGATCTTCTTATAGACCGCTCCGGCTATGATGAGGAGGAAGATCAGCAGGATCAGACCGTTGCTCAGGATCCCGGAAAAAGACTGCACCCCGTCTGAATTCAATGAACGGATATAGAGTACCATCCCGGCGATGACCGATGAGATACCGAGCACCCAGAGCATGATCACCGGGGTGAACACATTGATCTTTTGTTTGAATGAAACGATGAACATGGCGGCCATGGTGGCGGCAAAGGTGGCGATCATACAAGGGACGAAGATGTCCGTTGGATTCGCCGCCTTTGTCGTTGCCCGAAGTGCGATGATGGCCACGGGAATGAGTGTCAGTCCGGAGGCATGCAGACAAAGGAACATGATCTGTGAGTTGGAGGCCCTGGATTTGTCGGGATTGATCTCCTGTAAACTTTCCATCGCCTTGATGCCAAAGGGAGTCGCGGCATTGTCGAGCCCGAGCAGGTTTGCGGAAAAATTCATCATCATATGGCCCATGGCCGGGTGCCCCTTGGGCAGGTCGGGAAAGATCCGGGAGAAAAACGGGCCGATGATCCGGGACAATAGCCGGATCCCTCCCGCTCTTTCGGCGATCCCCATAAAACCCATGAAAAGCGCCATGATGCCGATCAGTCCGAGGCAGATGTTCACCGCGGCCTTGCAGGTCTCAATGATGCCGTCGATGGGTTTCTGTAACCGGTTCAATACCTGCCGGTAGGTGAATACCCGGAGCGCCGGGAATGTAGACTTGAGGATGGCAACCGAATCAGCCTGGCTGTCCGGGGCGATCAGCGTATTGGCATCTTCCGGCTTATCCTTGCGTTTATAGGCAAAAGCATCCACTTTTTTGGCGAAGCTGTCCACACTCGCATAACCCGTTCCCTCCGGCGATCCGATGGCATAATAAGTATACACATCATCCGATTTCCCGGTGACCATCCGGCTGAAAATATCCCGCTGCCCATCCACGACAAAACACTTGATCCCGGCGACCAGAATCGCGATGATGATGAAGGCGGACCAAATCCTGCTTAAAGCCATAGGTAGTTATAGGTTATAAGTATTAAGTATTAAGTAACGCATTGTTCTATTAAGCTATGAAACTCAGTCTGGAAGCAGTCTTCGACAAGTTCAGACTGACAGCCTTCTGTCATGTTGAGCTTGTCGAAACATAGTCAGAAGGCGGATCTTCAATGAAAAATATAATTTCAATAGCACTACACGTTAATAAGTAATATGAGCACCTGCCCATCCCCTTTTTCAGTTTGAAATTAGTGTTTTAAGCTGAAACTTGTATTATCGATCCAAACCTTACCTTTGCAGCCAAAATTGAAAACAAGCGGTTAGCCGTCAGCCAATAGCCTTTAGTGAGAACGAAAGGCTAAGAGCTAAAAGCTAACAGCTAAAAGCTGATTCATATGGCCTTAAAAGCAGGCATCGTAGGATTGCCAAATGTGGGAAAATCAACCCTGTTCAACGCAGTGAGCAACAGCGCCAAGGCGCAGGCGAGCAATTACCGTTTTTGTACCATCGAACCCAATATCGGCCTGGTGGATGTGCCGGATGAGCGGATCGATAAACTCGCCGAACTGGTGAAACCGAACCGTACCGTACCCACCCAGATCGAGATCGTGGACATTGCCGGGCTGGTTCGCGGTGCCAGTAAGGGAGAAGGACTGGGAAACAAGTTCCTCGCCAATATCCGGGAAGTGGACGCCATCATACAGGTGATCCGTTGTTTCGAGGATGAGAACATCCTTCGCGATGAAGGTCCCATCAACCCGGTTGGCGATAAGGAGATCATCGAGACGGAATTGCAACTGAAGGATATGGAAAGCGTGGAGAAGAAACTCTCCAAGGCAGAAAAGATGCTTAAAACCGGAGATGCCAAGCTCAAGGCAGAATATGAGGTTCTAGTCCGCTGCAAAGAACATCTCGACCAGGGCAGGAACATCTCTTCCCTTGGCTTATCAAAAGAAGAAAAGACCGCTATCGCCGACCTCTTCTTACTCACCGACAAACCCGTATTATATGTTGCGAATGTAGATGAACTCAGCATGCATACCGGCAATAAATATTCAGCCCAGCTGATCGAAGCAGTGAAGGATGAAGGAAACCAGGTGATCGTGATGACCAACGCCATCGAAGCACAGATCGCCGAATTCGATAATCCCGATGACCGGGCCATGTTCATGGATGAATACAAGATGACCGAACCGGCGCTGGACAGGCTGATCCGATCCACCTACCAGTTGCTCGGTCTTTATACCTATTTCACCGCAGGAGTTCAGGAAGTGAGGGCCTGGACCATCCATGAGGGATGGAAGGCTCCACAGGCCGCCAGTGTGATCCATACCGATTTTGAGAAAGGTTTCATTAAGGCGGAAGTGATCGCCTTCAAGGATTTCATCCATTTTGGTTCAGAAGCGGCCTGCCGTGAGAACGGCCGCCTTCGTATCGAGGGAAAAGAATACATCGTACAGGACGGTGATGTGATGCATTTCAGGTTCAACGTAGTGAGGATGAAAGGAATGTTAGAGGAGTTTAGGAAAACATAACGATATAAAAAGGGCTTCAGATAACTGAAGCCCTTTTTTAATTTTATGACGGTCTGCTTACTGAGGTAAGAGAACCTGGTTGATCTTGTGCAGGGTACCGTTGATGAAATGCTGGTCACTGGTTCCGAACGGAGTAGGGAACGGGTTGAGTGCGATCGTTGCCGCTGTTGCATTGGCAACTCCTTTAACCGTTGCACCACTAACCTGTCCTGCAGTGAATGTAGCGGTAAGTCCAACACCAGGATGGGTAGGTACTCCACCATTCAACAAAGTTGGATAATAAGTGGTGGTGGTCGGGAAATTATTGGTGAAAGCGCGGCTTCCCAATAAATGATAAACGACTATCCCTTTAACCGTTGTGGCGGTCAATGAACCGTATAATGCCGGGTTACTGAAAACAGTAGGTGAAGAAGCCAGTGCGGCGGCTGTAGCGGCGGCTGTAGCCGGTGGAACACCTTGTGCGATCAGGGCCTGGGTGATCAACGCCGTCAATACGGCCTGAAAAGCGGCATTGGTTGGCGCGAACACCGTCAGGTTCGGTCCGAAATTCGTAAGGGCCCATTGCAGGCTGGCAGATGTTGAGATGCTCACGCCACTGTCGGCACGCTGGATGGCGGCTTTCAGATAGGTCATATCGGCATCCGTATTGATCCTGTCCCATAAAGACTGTGATGGCGGAGCCGGCACTGCGGCAGCCGTATGGATATATCCGTTTGCAGCAGCCAGGTTGACCGATGTCAGAGGAACATTGTTCACCCAGTTGCCGTTACGGGTACTTGGAGACGTGGTCAGCCTGACCAGTGGATTGAAACCCGGTGTACCCGTAGTAGGGTTCAGGTGTGTCGGATAGAACCAGTTCGGGAATGTGGAAGGAACGCTGGCCATGGTAATGGACTGCGGGATCATGTTATAACTCACGATCGAGGCTGCGTTTGCCGCCGATATCGCGGTATTGATGAAACCGACATATTGAGCATCCGTATAACCAATGGTGGCTCCGCCGGAGAGCAGGTTGATGAAATTCCGCATGGCCTGGTTATCCGGAACGAACATGGTGAACATATTCACCTGGGTATTGATCGTCGTCAGGGAATTGATCGTCGTCAGCATGCCGCCCCTTACGATCAGCTTATAATACAGGCTATCGTTGGGTATGGCTGCGATGGTGGTTCCCAGGGCCGGTAAGGTTGGCGCAACATAGGCTGGACTTGCGATCTGCTCCAGACCCTTGTTACAAGAAGATAAAATCGCAATGGCCGCAAGAGACAGCAGTATTCCGGTTTTAATTCTTTTGGTGATATATTTCATATTCAAAGTTTTAATTTTTAAAGTTTTCAAACGTCCTGGTTATGATCAATAAATATTATACCCGAAACTCAGATAATACATGCCACCGATCTGTGAGTTACCCACACCATTATAATAATACTGGTTCAGCAGGTTCGTTGAACCCAGCTTAAGGATCGATTTGGTTGAAGGGAATTTGTAGCTGATCTGCGCGTCCAGGGTTTGAACAGCCGGCAGGTTGCCGCTGGCGAAATCACCCTGGTAGTACATCTTATCCTGCCAGCGGTAGGCCACATTGAATCCCAGGCGCTTGTTCTTTCCAAAACCAAGATTGCCTAATGAAGCATTGACTTTATATTTCGGCGCGTTGAAATAAGCTACGAAATTGCTGGGAACGTCTTTCAGGTTATCAGAGGATCCGTTTGCACTCAGGACAAAATTCAACGGCAGTTTGAGATCGAAGCCTAAGCCAAAGCCGTAGGTCTTCACTTTGTCGGTAGAATTGACCGGGAGTGAGAAACGATATCCCAAAGAGGTATCAGATAATTTGATCGGAGCGGCGGTCAGAGACTGAACGGTAACCTGGCGGCCCAGGAAATCCTTGTAGGTACCATAGTAACCATACAGGTCGATCAGCAGTTTGCCACCCATCAACAGACCCTTATAACCGGCTTCGAAAGAAGACAAAGATTCGGGTTTCAGGTCAACCGGGGACACTTTCACGATATTTCCTTTCCGAAGGCTTTCAAAATCATAGATCGGATTGCCGATCAGGTTGTAGAAAGAACGGAAAGAGGAATTCCCTCCGATCAAGCGGACATTACTTCCAACGGCGAGGTTGATGAACTGCTGCTGGTTGGACGGGAAGCGGTAAGCCGTCTGGTAAGAGAGGCGGATATTGTTGTTCTCAGCCACTTTGACCACGGCGGTAGCCCTTGGTGTGAAACGGCCCTTGAAATTCTCATTCTTGTCATAACGACCGGATAAAGTGATCGTCAGCCTGTTGAACAAGTTCCGGCTCAACTGCATGAAACCGCCATATTCAGCTATTTTGACCCTGTTTACCGAATCCGCGAAAAGGGTTCCTTCCGAATTCAGCACGAATTGCTTGTAAGATCCACCCACAATGATATCGGCGAATTTACCGGTCAGGTGAGACATGTTATAAGAACCTTCGAGGCTATATAGGTCCGACTTATCCAGTAACAAGGCACCTCCCTGGGAGATTGGCCTTTTGCGGATGCTGTCGTAGGCATTCTTGAACTGAGCTGAATTGGACAGCGGACGGCCCGCATCAACAGAAGCACGGGCAAGAGCGTGTGCCATGGAATCGGTAAGACCCAAAAGACGCTGGGCCAGATAGGCCTGTGAATAGGTGGCGAACCAACCGGTCGCACCGCCACTGGGCTTCCAGCTTTCGTTGAACAAACGGGTTGCCACGGTCATATTGAAGGACTCTCCCGCATTCTCCTGGGTGGTATAGGCCCTTAAATTCCAGTAACGGTTATTGATTTCCAGTTTATACTGACCCATTTTGAAGCTTTTCAGTGAATACCTTTCACTGGCGCTGTAGATGGTGTTACCTGTTCCGAAATAGGCGGCAAAAACACCTTCGGTATACTGGTTGAATTTATAATGAACGGATCCGCCCATTTTGAAATTCACCGTATTGGGATTGATCACTTCCTTCTCGGTATACCCGGTACGGGATACATTGATGGGAGCCCCTCCATTCAGGGTATCGATGAAATTCTTCAGGAAAGGCGCGGAGGCGGCGATCGAATTCAGCACGTTTGACCTGATCTCGATCGTGGTCTCATCGCCATACACGTTGATCCCATCGTAGTTAGGATCCGTAGCCCGGTTTCCGGCCTTTACATTTCCGCCGGTCGCGGCACGGTTATAGTTCCTGTAATCAACGCCCATCCAGTCCTTGGCCTGGATCAGTTCGGCGGTGACCTTGAAGGCCAGTTTATCATTCAACACCTTGGCCCAGCGTAAATTCCAGTTGTGATAAGGAGAAAGGCTGCGCTGGCGGTTATCGACATGCATCATCCCTTCTTTCAGCTGGAAGGAGAAACCCTGGTATTTGAAAGGGCTCTTGCTGGTCATCAGCAAGGTACCGTTCATACCCCCGGATCCGTAGAGTGCGGAAGAAGCGCCTGACAGTAATTCGAGGTTATCTACATCCAACTCACTTAATCCCACGATAGAAGCTACGGAGAAGTTAAGTCCGGGAGCCATATTATCCTTTCCATCCACCAATTGGTTGAAACGCGTATTACCGCTGGAATTGAAACCGCGGGTGGTCGGGGTAACGAATGAGAGGGATGATGTGGTGATATCCACGCCCTTCAGTGTACCTACGATATCGTAAAAACTGGATGCCGGGGCGTTCCGGATATTCGCGGCGCTGATCCTTTCGATGGATACGGGTGATTCCAGTATTTTCTGCGGAACACGGCTGGCGGAGACCACGACCTCCTGGCCTAAGGAACTGGCCGGTTTGAAACTGATATTAATGGGGT
The DNA here is from genome assembly GCA_016721725.1 of Chitinophagaceae bacterium. GTDB lineage: Bacteria > Bacteroidota > Bacteroidia > Chitinophagales > Chitinophagaceae > Ferruginibacter. Next base: position 520,258 of record JADKHN010000006.1, read on the forward strand.
CAGAAGCCTTGGTCACAGTGATCTCCTGTAATTCAAAACCAATGGAAGAGATCAGCAGGGTTACCGGTAAACTCTTGACTGTCAGCTTGAAATTTCCCTTATCATCGGTAAAAGTACCCGCCTCCGTCCCTTTGACGGCCACGGAAACGGCACCGGCGGCTTCCTTCGTATTGCTGTTTCTGACATTACCGCTGATGGTCACATTTTGTGCAAAGGCCGTTATCCCTATAACATGTGCCAATAAAAAAGTGACCAAATAGCTCGTAACTTTTCTCATATCTCGTTGTTTTGGTTTGTAAATATTAGGCAAAATAAGCATTGTTATTTTTACCTGAAAATTTTATTTATAACCACTTGTTGAAATCTTGTGGTGTGTAAATTTAGTGTTTTCTGACCGTTGATGGTACTTTAGCGTTATGACCCCATTCCAATTCCCCGGCCAAACCGGTTTTTACCGAGGCAAAGTAAGAGATGTTTACTCAATTTCCAACAAATATTTGGTCATGATCGCCTCCGACAGGATCTCGGCTTTTGACGTGATATTACCCCGTCCGATCCCCTTCAAAGGACAGGTCCTGAACCAGATCGCCGCGTATATGCTGGAGGCCACAAGTGACCTATGTCCCAACTGGCTGATCAGTACCCCGGCGCCCCAGGTCAGCATCGGCCATATCTGCCGGCCGTTCAAACTCGAAATGGTGGTGAGAGGCTACCTGACCGGGCATGCCTGGAGAACTTATGCTTCGGGAAAACGTGAACTCTGCGGTGTACCCCTTCCGGAAGGAATGAAAGAGAACGACCCCTTCCCCACCCCCATCATCACCCCCAGCACCAAGGCTGAAATGGGACATGATGAGGACATTTCAGCGTCAGAGATACTGGAGCGGGGCCTGGCCAGTGCAGAGGAATGGGATCTGTTATGCGCCCATACCCTGAAACTCTACCAACGGGGATCAGAGATCGCTGCCAGCCGCGGACTTATCCTGGTGGATACCAAGTATGAATTTGGCCTGATCGGGGATACCATTTACCTGATGGATGAGATCCATACACCTGATTCCTCCCGCTACTTCTATGCCGAGGGCTATACAGAAAGGCAGCAAAAAGGGGAAAGACAGAAACAACTCAGCAAGGAATTCGTCCGGGAATGGCTCATTGAAAACGATTTCATGGGAAAAGAGGGACAGGTACCTCCTGCCATGAGCGATGAATGGATCGATACCATCTCCAAACGCTATATCGAATTATTTGAAAAGATCACCGGGCAGCCATTCCATCCCGTCACCCTGACCGATGAGGAGATGCGGGACTGCATCACCAGTGCCCTTACTGAATTACCGGTCTGAAACGGGTTCGTTCCTGGTACATCCTGTAAAAAGCATTCATTGTTAGCATTAGGACTGCCTGATGTCATTGTTTAGAGGCCTGTTCCCGCTATAACTTTGTGAGTAGTGGGAGTCTTTTCACTCCTGAACAACCATGAGGAGGTATTTGACCATCGTTTTCCTGTTTGGCTCCCTGCTTTTTTGGCGGTTAACGGCAGCCCAGGTTCAACCCAGTCTGAAGACGACCACGAAGAAGCTCGACAAGACCCAATCGGGTTTCAGCAAAAAACTCGCCGGCTATCCCATGGAAAAAAACGGGAAGGACCAACTGAAACGGTTCATAGGTACCGAAACCGATAGTATCCAGCAACTCATCGTGAATGATCCCTACATGGCCCTTTCACAGAAGATACTGGCGCTGGACTGCCAGTCTTACCTGCTCGACACCCTTCAATCCAGCCTGGGCAACCGGGCCTTCAATATCAGCCTCATCAGCGAGAGCCGCGAAAATTTCATTCCGATCTGGCAACTCATGGTGACCCGGCGTTCCTGTGAAGCCATCATGAAACCCTTCAAGCCACAGACCGCCGGCTTCATGGCCGCTGTATTCAGGCCCTTCCCTCAATCAGACCAGTTGCGGGAGATCGCCGACCTGAAGACCATGGAACAGAAACCGCAGCTCATCATCCCTTTTTTAAGTTCGGATACCCGGTTCGGTTACCGCGATTCACTGATCTTTATACTGGCTAATACGCAACCCGAGAAACTCCTGTCTGCTTTTACCGATTCCAGGAATGAAGAACTGAAAACGGTGATCCGGCAAAATCCTTATCCCCTGGTGAAAACACTGCTCGGTTTGTACGGAAAAAAGAACCTCACCGATTTCCTCCCCTTCCTTCCACAACTGACTGAGGGTACAATGAGTTTCCAGGAAATTGAAACCTTGCGAAGCCAACCCTGCGAATATTTCAAAAGGCTGGTCGATGCCTCGATCAGCGCAAAAAGATCATCCCTGAGCTTGACCAGGCCCGATTACCAGGCCCCATTAAAAAAATACCTGAAGGAATACTCCATCCGCTTCTTTACCGACATCATCAATATGCTGCATAACGAGACGAAGGAGAAGGACCGCTTCTTCGTATTGGATGACCTCCGGCCACAGGACCTGTATTATATCATCACCTATGGTGAGAACGACCTGTATACCAGCAGTTACCTGTACACCTACAGAAAACTGATGGGCCTGATGGGACAACCCGGTTCAGATTCCCTGCTCAGGCTGGTGCAATTAGACCAGTACCGGAAATTCCTGCTCATGGCCGGGCGATACAATACCCTGGTGCCATTCCTCCGGCAGATGAGTGATGGCAGGATGCTGGATATCATCGGCAAGATGATGTCGGGCCTGGAAGAAAGCGCTGAGGATGACCTGGAAGACGTTATCAATGTGGCGGAATCCTTCCCGGGATTGATGAATGATGCTTCCCTGTTCAGCCTGGTCGAAGCCGAGATCGGGAATAATTACCGCCGGTGCAGGAACATCTCCAATACTCCCGGCATGAAGATATATACCCTCCTGGATGACCTGCTGAAAACCATTAAAGCACAGCAGTCGGATCAACCCTTCACCGGATTGCCGGTATTCGCCCGTTATTACGGCATCCCCTATACGCAGATGCAGGAACCGGGCGGCGGCATCAGCGAACTGGCGCTTTTTTACGGGGATGAGGACGGACGGCAATCCTTCAGCAGTTTTATGACGCATTTCACCGACTCCCGAAAATGGACTGTTGAGAAAACGGAATTCTGGACCCGGATCAGCTCGACCGGTCCCAACCGGCTGACCATCTACGCCAATCTTCCCCTGCCGGATGAAGATAAAAGGGATGAACTGGCCCGTGATACCCTGACCCGCTTCCTCAAACAGCAGGGTATCTATCCCCGTATATTGATCCTTCGCGGACACAGTTATCATATGCACGAAAGCTTCAACCAGTTGAACAAGAATACGAAACTGGTGATCATGGGATCCTGCGGCAGTTATACCGAGATCGCCGATATCCTGTCCAAAAGTCCCGACGCCCAGGTGATCACATCCAAACAAATGGGCTCGATGCTGGTCAATGAACCGATCATTAGCCTGATCAATGACAGATTGACCAGTCAGCTTGACCTTAACTGGCCGGCGATCTGGCATGAGCTGGACAACCGGTTCAACAACAACCGGACCTTATATGATTACTTTAAAGCGTATATACCACCCTATAAGAACATTGCACAGATGGCGATCGTGAGGTACAAGCAGTTGAATGAACAGTAACCGATTACATAATACAATTTAATGATTGTGTAAACCCTTTACCAGCAGGCATTAATTGACAAACCAAAATAGCATGACCCCGTAGCAGTCAAAGCCATGTTAATGATTTTAAAATATAAACAGCTGGATGACACTATAGCACAGAATTTGTACGTAACTTATAAGATTGAGCACATGCTCAGTTACCCATGTTTAAATGAACCTGATAAAAACAGTGCAATTGAACAAGCGTAAAAAATTTTGGGACAAGATCGTTTTGATAGCGGGTGGTCTTTCCGTACACACGATCGGTTTGGCAGCCATGACCACCGCTCCGGTCTTGATAAAGACGGGCAAGGCGGAGCCTTTGGCACGTTATGCCGACACCACTTCAAAAATGAAGGCCGAAATGCTTTCCATTCCGGTATTGGACACTTCCTTTAACCGGATCGACACCAAAATGAAACTGGCCGCCGAAAGGCTGAGGGAAAAGACCGAAGGGCTGGATAAATACCTGGCCGAAAACGGATTCAACACCGAATTCTGTATCCTGATCGATATGTCCATCCCATCCGGTAAGAACCGCTTCTTCGTCTATGACGTCAGAAAGGATGAAGTAAAACTTTCCTCCCTGGTTTCGCACGGCAGCGGATCCTACAGTAAGGGTTGCGATGATAAGCTGGTATTCTCGAACAAACCCAGCAGCAATGCCACTTCGATCGGTAAATACCGGATCGGCGCAAGCTACTACGGGAATTTCGGGCCTGCCTTTAAATTATTCGGACTGGATACGACCAACAGCAACGCGTATCCGAGGGCAATCGTATTGCATTCCGACCGTTATGTACCGGAAAAAGAAACCTATCCCCGACATATTTTTGAAAGCGCAGGCTGTCCCGTCCTCTCTCCTGCCATACTGACCATCGTCAGTAAGTACATCAAGACTTCCAAGAAACCCGTCCTTCTCTGGATCTACAATTAAAACAAGGTGGTTACTAACCACAGTTTGCACAGATCGGTTAAGCCGGATTAACACAGAATGCAGATTTGGAAAAAAAGATCAGGGCCGTCTGTGAATTTCTGTGCCTTATCATAATACCACCTGCAACCGTCCCGACAGACGGGGTTATGCTGATCCGAATACAACAGGATGAACAATGACTGCGGTGGAAAATAGTCCATCATGATTTTTTTTACCAAGCCGTTCCTTTCGATCGCATTGATGACCATCGCCATCGCGGGAAACGCACAGAACAAAAAAGCGTTCAACCTGAAGATCGATAAACTGGACAATGTTCAGAAGAGCTTCGCGAAACAGCTTTCCACCGCCCCGATCAATTTGAAGGCCAAAGCCATGCTGCTGAAATTCGTAACGAGTGAAACCGACAGTCTGCAAAAAGCCGCCAGGGATTCGAAGATCCTTTTACCCGAACAAAAGATCCTTTCCCTCAATGCCCAGTTCAATATCCTGGATACTTTACAGCAACAGGTCAGTAAAGGACAATACGATGTCAACTTTACGCGGCTTTATATCGACCGGTTCAAACAATTGTGGCAAACCTTGTTCACGCACAAGTCATACGATGAAGTGCTGAGGCCTTTCAGGGCCAAGACCGCCGGCATGATGGCCGCGGTATTCAGGGATTTTCCCGGCGCTGACCGGATCAAAGAGATCGCCCGGTTGAAATATCTGTTGATCTCCCTCGAAAAGATCACCAACTTCCTGAGCAATAATCCCAATTTTGCATTCCGTGATTCCCTGATCTTCGTTTGCGGCAATACGGTACCCGAAAATTTCATCAATTTCGCCAAAAATACGAAGGACGAGATCCTGCAGAAGGCTTTCCGGGAACATCCGTCCAAACTGATACAGACCCTGCTCAGGATCGGCAAGGAGCCCAATGCAAAAGTGTACCTGCCATTCGCCATCCTCTTATCGGAGAACAGGATCACGCTGGAGGATATCGAAAAGATCAGGCTGCAGCCGCTGCCCTTTTACCAGTTGCTGGTTGATGCGGAACTCTTCAATCGGAGTCGGACCCTGGATGGAAGCAGTCCTTTATATGTTCAGCCAACCCGTAATTACCTGAAGAAATACGCGTTGATATTTTTCGCCGAACCCATCAACAGCTTGCACGAACAGTCGGCGGAAAAGAACCGGTTCTTTGTGCTGGACGGGCTCCGGCCACAAGACCTCTACTTCATCATCATCAGCTGTGAATCGAACCTGTACACCAGCAGTTACCTCTATACCTATAAGAAACTGATGACCGCTTTTGATGAATCCGGTTACGACTCCCTGTTCCGGCTCGTGAAATACGACCAGTATGAGAAATTCCTGAACATGGCGGGACGTTACAATACGCTTTCCTCTTTCATGAAGAAAATGCCGACGGATTCCTGCATCACGATCATCAGAAGGCTGATGTACGGGCTGGAAAAGAATGAAGAACTGAGTTTGAAAGAAACGATCAATGTGGCGGAGACCTTACCGGGGATCGTTCAGGACCGATACCTGGACTCCCTGATCACGGAAGCCATCAGGATCAATTATACCCGTTGTGCCAACCTCCCCAACACCTACGGTATGAACATCTATACCGTATTGACCGACATTTATGAGGTGGTCCGGAAATCGGAATACAATAATTTAAAGAAGACCATCCCGGAACTGGATATCTATTTCAAAGTGCAGCACATCAGCCTGGGCGGATTGAGCGGACGGATCAACCAAATGGCCCTGTTCTACGGAGATGAGGATGGAAGAAGTTCCTATGCCAGTTTCATGACCAGCTTTACCGATACCAAAAAATGGGCCATTGAAAAAAAGGCGAAGTGGGTCATCATCCGTTCTAAAAAAGGATTTCCCATAACGATCTTTGCCAACCTCCCCCTGACCGAAGACAATGATGAAGACAAATTGGCCCAGGAAGCGCTTGCCCAATTCCTGGAAAGCGAGCAGATCAAACCGAGTATCCTGATCCACCGCGGACACAGTTATCACCTCGCCAACAGCCTGAAATATGTGATCCCTGAAACCCGGCTCGCCATCCTGGGCAGCTGCGGCGGTTATACGGAGATCTTCGAATTGTTACAGAAAAGTCCGGATGCACAGGTCATTTCCACCAAACAGGTGGGATCCCGGCTGGTGAATGAGCCCATCATCAAATTGATGAATGACCTCTTACTGGCGCAAAAAGACCTGGACTGGACCCCTATGTGGAAAACGCTGGAAGGGCAATTCAAAACTAATAAGCAGGCGAACGAATATTTCATTGAATACGTACCACCCTATAAAAACATTTCCTTATTGGTGGCGGCCTTGTTCATGCAAAGGGGAATGGAGTAATGCCCGGTTACCGTCATTGCGATGCTCCAGTTACCGTCATTGCGAGGAGGAACGACGAAGCAATCCCCACTTAGGACGTCATTGCGAGGAGGAACGACGAAGCAATCCCCGAATACGGAGATTAAATATACAGGTGGATGAAATGCAGTCCGCTGATTAAAGCCTTCAGCTTGTTTTTTTTACCACAAAGGCCACAAAGTTTTTACCCAGAGAGCACAAAGGAAATCTCCCCGGTAATCGTTTATGCGAGGTTGAATGTAGCCACTAACCCCCTTCATTCAACCTTGGCCTCAATCTTTTCTTGCTTTTATTGAAGACCATCAGTCCTTTTTCGACCCCTTTACGCAATTCTTTCTGTTCCTCGATGGGCAGGTGATGAATATCCATACAGGTTTTGCTGCAGCAACCATCGTATCCGGCAGCGCAGGATGGACACTGGATGAACAAGAGGTGGCATCCTTCATTCTTACAATTGGTATGGGTGTCGGCGGGCTTTCCGCATTGGTGGCATTTGGCGATGATGTCGGGTGTGATGCGCTCGCCGAGCCGGTCATCGAAAACGAAATTCTTACCGATGAAACGGCTTTCCAGTCCGGCTTCGCGGGCCTGCCGGGCATAGTTAATGATCCCTCCCTCCAGGTGGAAAACATTTTTGAAACCATGGTGCAGCATGTAAGCGCTGGCTTTTTCGCAACGGATGCCCCCCGTACAATACATGATGATGTTCTTGTCACGATGTTCCTTCATCATCTCAACAGCCATCGGTAATTGTTCGCGGAACGTATCGCTGGGTACTTCCATGGCCTTCACAAAATGCCCCACTTCATATTCGTAATGGTTGCGCATATCGATGACGATGGTCTGCTCATCATTGAGCAGTTCGTTCATCTGTTTCGCATTGACATATTTACCTTTCTTCTCCATACTGAATTCCGGATCATTGATGCCATCGGCCACGATCTTATTACGCACTTTGATCTTCAATACCCAGAACGATTTTCCGTCATCATCTACCGCCACATTCAGACGGAGGCCGTTCAACGGGGGAATGGAATAGAGGTATGTCCTGAACTCATCCACTTTGCTGTCGGGCACGCTGATCTGCGCATTGATGCCTTCCTGCGCCACATAAATGCGACCAAAGACCTTCAGGGCATTGAGGGCCACATAGAGTTCGTCGCGGAAACGGGCGGGATCCTCGATCGGGAAATACTGGTAAAAGGAAATGGTGGTGCGGTGTTCGGTTTCGGCGTTGAGCAGTTTTTTCAGCTCCGCCTGGGAAACCCGGTTGTGTAGGACGGCCATGATTTATATATTTGATCCCTTTTGATCGGGAAATCTGAATCTGGTCAGACGGGGACCGTCAGACCAGGGAAAGATTGGATGCTTGCAGGGCAAACCAAATTGACAGGGCAAAATTAATGAAAAGAATTGTACCAGTTATAAGATCGCATAACAAATGGATGTCATCCTGCCTGTCCCGCAGTACTGCGGGGAGCTTGTCGAAGGAATTTGCAGATGATTGCTTTTAAAAAGAGAGGGCTTCGACAAGCTCAGCCTGACAAATTATTAAAATGGCACACGATCTAATGAAAAGCTCAATACCTATTTTGAATGTAGAATTTTCTATATTGAATTGCTACTGGCCAATTGTAATCCAAAATTTCTAATTCAACATTTCCGTAATCAAAGGCTTAACCCACCACCCCCTCTACGCCGGGGTGCATTGGCCCTCAGGGTATTGCCCAATAAGCCGCCGGCCCCGATCCGGAACGTGGCCTGCGCCTTATTTCCGTTGGTATAGGCGGCCACAAAATCAACCCGGAAGGTCTTTAAGATGTTCTCGATACCGGCGAAAATTTCTACATAGTTATTCCCGGTATTCACATAAAAAGCATTGCTGCCCGCGACCAGGTTCCAGTTCAGCCTTTTAAAGAGCGGGATCTTATTGGTGATCATCCCGTTGAAATGATGCTCCAGGTGGCCGAAGGCGTGAAAGGCTGCGGTGGTGCTGTTCTGGTAATAGGGTGCCAACTGGAAACTGTTCACATATTCTGAAGCCGAGGTACTGCGGTTCCCGTTAAAGTGCTGGAAATCCTGGATGAACAATCTTTTCGTGTTCAGGAATCCGCCGATACCGATCTTGTATTTCAGCAGTCCCGCCATTTTCAGGTTCTTATCGTCGCTGATGGTGAAACGCCACTTGTCGAAATTGACATCACTGCCCAATATCCCATAAAGCCCTTTACTGTAATAGAGGCTGAAAGTGGGATACTTGGAGCCCAGGGCCGATTTCCGGTTCGGATACTGGATGTATTTCTGCCCGGGTTTATAACTGACCTCTGCACTCAGGATGAAAGCCTGGTGGGCATTGAATTGTGCGGGAATGCGTTCTACCGGGTAATTGTCGGTGAACTTGTTCGTACTCCTGTTGAAGATGGTATAATACGTTGTATTTTCCAGCGGGATCCGGTCTTCGTAAAGGGCATTGACGCTGAACCTGAATCCGCTTTCATACCGTTTGCTGAAACCTGCGCTGCCATAATAATTCTCATAATTCTTCAGGAAATTCTCACCCCAGAAGAGGGTGTTGATGGAATTCGTGAGCGCATTAATGGGATTCTGCTTATTGAACTGGCTGACCCGCTTTCCACCGGAAAAGGTCCAGGTCTGCCGCCTGATCTTCTTATCAGTATCCCAATCACGGGTCCTGAACACCAGGTTCACCCAGGCATTCAGGTGGGTGTTGTTGAAGCCATAGCGGAGATTGGGCTCAACCGAAAGGTTGGACTTCAGCTTGCTGAGGTGTTTGTCGAAATACCCGCTCACATTGAGCACCAGACCTTCCGCCGTATTGTATTCCAGTCCCTTGATCAGGGATTCGATGCCCCAGTCGAAGGTATTGGTCTTGCTGTAATGGGTACGACTGATCCCTTTCCAGAAGATATTCAGGGGCTTGAGTTTGCCCTGTCTCTTCTTCAGGGTATCGATGGAAGACTGGCTGAGCAGGGAATCCTTCTGCACTTCAAAAATGCTGTCCCTCACCTGGTAATCCTTTCGTTCCTCGGGTTCCAGCGGCACGGGCCGGATGGTATCCCAATAGGCTTTTGATTTCTTATTGACCGCGGTATCGTATTTGATCACCACCCGGTCGAAGAATTTCTTCGAAAAGGTGGGATTGATCTCATAGTTGGAATATACATTCACGAAATTCCCGACCGCGTCGATGCCGAACTGTTTGAAATTAAAATGCAGCAACTGGTTCTTCACACGCCAGATGTCCTTGCCGACAGGCACATGGATCTGCGTGATCTGGAGCGAATCGATCAGCTCCAGCTGCGAGGATTTGGTGAGCATCAGGTCGAAACTATGGATACGCCAGTCCCCGTCGGTGATATTGATGATGCCTGAGAACAAGGGTTCATAGGTACGGCGGGGTGTTACCCGGATGCTGTTGATCTCTTTACCGTCCTCATAGAAACTACCCAGGTATTTGAATTTGTACATGCTGATGGCCCCGTCGGCGATGGGTGAAACAAATCCCCGGGGGTTGAGCCGGTTGTCGAATACGTTCACATTGCTGTTATAGAGGCTGATGAAGGCCGGGAAGGTGAATCCGAATCCGTCATTACCACTGACCCGGCTGCTCAGCACTTCCATCTTGAATTTCTCGGGTTGCTGGAAATGCACTTTCGAAACGGACTCGGACAGGTAGATGATCCCCTTACCGGAAGAATCCAGCATCATTTCTCTGCGGTCCTCGTCCGGGATCTTCCGTCCCAGTATCTTGTTGGGAAGGCGGCGCAGTTTAAGCATGTCCTTCGAGTACAATTCAACATTGAACCCATTCACCTGTTTGGCATAATAAGGTCTTTTTTTGATGGCCTGGCGGATGATCGCATAAGCCGGGTCTTCCGCGTTGCTTTTCACCACCACTTCTGCCATGTCGAGCTTCTGATCGGCCAGGATAAAGGTCAACTCTTCATCCGATTTTTTGATCGTCACGGACTTCTCCTGTTTGGTGTAACCGATATGCTGGCAAACCACGGTATAGGTACCCGGCGAAACCGTAAAGGAGAAATGAGCTTTATTGTTGGCGCTGGCTCCTATGGAAGTGCCTTTTACGGTTATAGAAGCATAGGGCAACAAGTCTCCTATTTTGTTATAGACCGTTCCATATATTTTCTGGGCAGAAGAATGAAGGGAAAACAATAAGAAAAGGCAGAATAAAACTCTTGGCATACGGGGTTTTGCGATATAACAAAATTAGGCTCCCTTTTGTTACAGAAAGGGTAAAATAAAACGTGTTGTGCTATTACCTAAACATATGATATAATTATAAATTGAATGTCTTCTAAAGTTTTTATTTGTCACTTTTTGCTTGTCCAAAAAGTAACCAAAAAAGACACCCGGCAATAATTACCTCGATTGCCGGGCACGCCTTGATAAAGCTTTTGTACTACTGTGAACTCAGATTCAGTTCCCTGATATCAAGACTTCAATTATTAAAGATCTTTTCAAAAGCACAACTCGTTAAAAAAAATCCGGGGGCCTCAGGCGGCCGATCTGCGCAGGTAAGCCCCTGTGAGCGCTGCGAAAGCGGCCACCAGGGCCCCGACCAGGCCGGTTGCGAGGATCAGCAGATAGGGATTGTCCATTTTCAAGATCAGCAGCGAGACCTTATGCGCCAGGATATGCTCATTGCCGTTACTGATCCAAAAACTCAGTCCGCCCCACAAGAGTAAAAGGGCCAGGAAAGCGGATAAAAACGCCTTGCCCGGTTTTTGCGGGATCAGGGCGGCCACGACGAAAGCGGCGACGGCGATACTCCACCAGGGCAGGTAAAGGCAGGCGGCGAAGCTGATCAGGGCGGTCAGTATGAGGGAGATGAGGAATTTCATGGTTTCGATTTGATGATTTGAAAATTTTATGATTTGAAAATGACTTGTCCCGATATCGACCAATCAGCACATCGTCAAATCTTCAAATTATTTACTAAACGTCATTTTCCACTTCACCCTGGCATCCGTTTTTTCAGCCGCCGTCATCATCCATAGGGAATAATATTTTCCGGCGGCCCACTGATCGATGAAACTGTCGTAGAACTTACTGCCGGGATTGCCGCTTTGTCCGCCCGGGTAAACGCCATAGGCTTCGGTCTTCGCGGTCAGACTGATCACCATTCGCCAGCTCGGGCCATGGTCTGCCTTCGCGGCATTGATGCAATGGTTTCCACCGCCGATCGGCAGGTTAAGCCGGCTCAACGGGGCCAGGCGGGCCAGGTGGTTCACCCCGGTATGTTTGTATTTGGCCCACTCCAGTTTGCCTTCCGAAGCCAGCACAGCCGCCTTTTTACAAGCGCTTTTGAAAGCAGCGGTGACCTGGTCGGCCAGGGTTTCTTTTTGCGGTGTACTGATATTGTCCAGGAAAGGATAGGCGGAATCCTTCAACACGCCTTCCACCAGTGAACTTTCGAATGGTTGCATGATGACCGCCGGCGCTTTCGCGTACTCATCATTGTAAACGGTATCGTCAAAATGATTCCAGGTCAGGTCGAAGATCGTGGCGGCTTGCGAGTTAACATCATCGCGCTTGTCCCAGGCAACCAGCAGGTCGAAATATTTTTTCTCTTCCGCGTTCAGTTCATTCAGTTTCATATTCTTTATGAAGACCGGCAGCGCCGTTTCCGCGAAAACATCGTAATTATCGGTCTGTAATTGCATCATATCCTGGGGTGTGATGTTGTTCATGGCGCTGAGGCGCTTGTTGATATAGATACCCCGGTAAGGCGGATAATTGCGGCCCAGGTAATAGGGATAAGATTCATCCACCGGTTTCTGGTTGGCGCTGCTGATGAATCCTCTCTCCGGATTATACTGGTATGGTACTTCATCCTGGGGGATCATGCCCTGCCAGAGATAGCTGCTATCAGTTCCGGGCATCACGAAGTCGCCCTGTCCCTTCCACTTGGCCGGCCACTCTCCCTGTGTCCGGATGGCGATATCACCGTTCTTGCAGGCGAAGGCGCAGTTCTGCCCGGGTGTATGCAGGTTGGTCACAGCGGCCTGGTAATCGGCGTAATTCTTTGCCCGGTTCAGCATATTGAAGATCTTCAGTTCATTGCTGGCATCATGCGCTTTCCACCGCACCGCGTAATTCTTTTTGTTGCCGGTGCGTTTACCGCTGAACGTGGGGTCGAACATCACCGGGCACCAGTCGTTCCCCATTTGCACATAGGCCACGGAATCGATGAAATCCGGCTTGCCTTTGATACCGATGGTGTCAATGCGCCATTTGGTCTTTTTCCATTCACCGTTGAATGAATATTCCTCCCTTTTCTCATCCCGGAATTTGATCTCATAGTACTCCCGTACATCTCGTCCGCCATTGGTGAATCCGAATGCGCAACTATCGTTATACCCGATGATCACACCGGGAGCGCCGGGAAAACTGACCCCATAGGCATTGAAGCCGGGCACAGACAATTGTAATTCATACCAGAGCGAAGGCAGGTTGAGTCCGAGGTGCGGATCATTGCAAAGGATGGGAGCGCCGGTGCTGGTCTTGCTACCGCTGACCGCCCAGTTGTTGCTGCCATTATCGCGGTCGGGCTGGGAAGCCTCAGCCATCACCAGTTCCTTGTTGTTCAAATAAACGGAGTCGGCGCCAACCGGCGCTTTGGGGAATATTTTCTGTGGCGCGAATACGGTTCCCTTTGGAATGATGGGATCCAGCGAATCCTGGATGGCCGGGAAAAGCCGGTTGAAGACCGAATCGCTGAAGAATCCCCGGGCATTGGTCATTTCAAAATCATCTTCGCGGGCGGCGAGGTCATAACTCATGTATTTGAGGAAGATGAAGCTCTTCAGGTTACTCCATTTTTCCGGCTTGAACCCGATCAGTTTGTATTCGAGCGGCAGGGAGCTTTCGGTCAGTGTTTCGATATACGCGTTCACCCCGGCGGTATAGGCATCACATTCGGATTTGATCACCGGGTCCTTCTCCCCTTCCGCCAGGGCGATCTCGGCGGCATAGACCATGCCGAGGCGCCTGAACTCCCGGTCGTGTTGCAAGCCTTTTTCTCCCAGGATCTCACTCACCCTGCCCGCGGCCGCGAAGGTCTGCAGTTCCATCTGCCAGAGCCTGAATTTGGCATGCAGGTATCCCTGTACAAAATAGGCGTCGTTCTCCTGTTCGGCGAAGATATGGGGCACCAGCCGCTCATCGAAATACACATCGGTCTTGCCATTGAGCCCCGGCAATTTCAGGTCTTCGGAAAAACTTTTGTTCACCGGTTCGGCATTCTGCCAGACACCGTGCTGTGGACTTAATAATTTGCCGAGCGGGGCGGGTAAGACCAGGCTGGTATTCAACACCGTCACCAAGCCGCCGGTGACGACAGCGCTGGCCAGGAAAGGAATGATTCGCATAAATGGGTTTATAACCGTAATTTAATAAAAACCTGCCGCTCCAAAGCCCTTTCATTGTTTTATTTTTGCGTCATGAGCACCGAATCCATTGATGTCAAGAATATCCTGGGACTGAAGCTCCCCACGGATCCCCGCTGGGTGAACCTGGCGGAGCTGCAACTGGAAGAGATCCTGACCGACCATGCCTATTGCGAACAGAAAGCGGCGACCACCTGCATCTCCCTGATCCAGAAGAATCCGGAGAAGGAGAAAATGGTCTTTGCCCTGAGCCCGATCGTCACGGAAGAATGGGGTCATTTCCGCCAGGTGCTGGCCGAACTGCAAAAAAGGAAACTGAAACTGGGCAAACAACGCAAAGACCAGTACGTGAATAAACTACTGGAGTTCCAGAAAAAAGGCGGCAGCCCGGATGAACGATTCTTAGACCAGATGCTGACCATGGCGCTGATCGAAGCCCGCAGTTGCGAACGGTTTAAAAGGCTGAGTGAAGGACTGGATGATAAATACCTCCGCAATTTCTACCGTCGCTTCATGGAAAGCGAGGCCGGGCATTATACCTTGTTCATTGAACTGGCCGAGACCTATATCGACAAAGAGATCGTCCGTAAACGCTGGAAGGAATGGCTGGCCTATGAAAAGAAAGTGATCCATGAAATGGAGGTCCGGGGCGACCGGATCCACTAACGAGATCCCCGGTCTGACGGTCCCCGTCTGACCGACCAACGAGATCCAGGTCTGACGCCCTCGTCTGACCGACCTTATAAATGAAATAAGATCCGGATCGTTCCCGGAACATAAGGCAGCATTTGGTCCACATCCCGGTCCGGAATGATATTGATCCGGTCCTTTGCCAGGTATTCGATCTTTTCATAACCGGTGGTGTACCGTTGCGCTGAATATGCCGGTACTTCGCCCTATCCCGATATGTCCTTCCAGTTCCCATTTCCCGTTCGGGGTCAGTTTGAACCTTTGCCCCAGAAGACCCCTCCACCCAGCAGGTCATGTCTTGGCTGATATTGGTAATCCATTAAGGTATCCGGCAGGACGCCATTTACAAAAGTATTCTCATCGGTAAAGGAATATCGTTTCCACCTGAATTCGGCGCCCACGAAAAAACCATCCTTGTTCTGATAGAAATACTTCCCGCTGACGATGAAGCGGAAGCCTTTCAGTTTCCAGTATTTCTCATCTTCCATGAAGGCCCCCCGGTAGAGATAGTTCATTTCGGTAAAAAGCTCGAAACGCTTATTGAAGCGATAACCGATACCCAGTCCGGCTGCGCCCTGTTCCGGTTCCAGCGGCGAGTAGGGATTCAGGGAAAGATAGGCCCCAGTTCGTATGACCGGGGTATGCCGGTTGGTGCGTTGCGCAAGGGAAACTGAAGTGATGAGCAGAAAAAGGGCCGGTAAGATTTTTTTCAAAAGAATGGTTTGCCTTTTAAGACACTGTAGCTGTAAAATATGCTGCCTCGTCCTCCAGGTCCAGGTAAGGGTATTGCTCTTTTAACCGCCTGACCTTTTCCGCGTTCGCTTGCAGGAATTTCTTGTGCTGCTCAGAGGAGGATTGAATGCCTTGTGATTCCTGGCCGCCAGGATCACCGCGATCTCTTTCATCAATGACCTGGTGGGTTCATCCACACAAGCCGCAGTGAATTTCTCCCAGACATAGTTGGTGGCCGCGTAATTGGGATGGACCATATCCTCGGCGAAAAGCGGTAATCCCGCAGGTCGTCGATGACCAGTTCGTAGGCGGGGAAATAGGAAACGAAGTCATCTCCTTCCGCCAGTTTATGAACGGCCTGGATGAGGGCGGACTTGCTGCGGTTGTTCTCCACGAAACCGTCGCGCAGGTGCCGGACCGGGCTGATGGTGTAGATCAGTTTCAGTCCGGAGTTGAAGGACCGAAGTTCATCCTGCATCCTTTGCAGGGACGAATGGATCTCTTCGATATCAAGGAGGCATTTACTGAATTTGTCTGTGGGCACTTTATGACAGTTGGCGACCACCCGGTCATCCTCGAGCTTATACATGAAGGCAGATCCGAGCGTAATGAGCAGCCAGTCGGACGTTTTTAAAAATTCATGGGCGGCAGCTGCGGAGTCATTGATCATTTTCAGGCAGGTATCCTTATCCGGATGCGAGAACCGGCTGTGGTGATCCCAGCTATTCCAGGATTCATTCTGATAGAATAAGTCCGTTCCGAGATAGGCCTGTTTTTGGATATAGCGATCTACCGCAGCAACGATACTCATCGGGTTGAATAGAATGCCATGCGGATTATCCATCACCCGGAACTTATGATGGGCCAGTTTGGCGCCGATCTGTTCGGTGAAGCAGGAACCGATCAGCATCAGCTGATGCGCATGAGCGATCTTAGCTTCAAAAGGTTTGGGGTAAATTCGAGGTGAAATTCCATGGGTTGGTTATATACAATAGTGGTATGCCATAAAGTTATTAATTCAATCGCAGAATGTCTTCGACAACACTTCGGTAAACTCAGTACAGACTGACATCCCCCCTGTCACCCTGAGCTTGTCGAAGGGTAAGGGACGTAATGCTTCCTCAATGGCATGGCTTCGACAATACTTCGTTTACCTCAGTACAGCCTGTCTTCGACGAGCTTCAGACTGACACCCTTCGACAGGCTCAGGATGACAATCGACAAGCACAGCACATTAAATAAAACTTTATCGATCCGGTCAGATAAAGATCTCGCCCGCCATTTGGCTGCAGACCTTCAAAGCTTCTTCATCAATATCATTCAACAAATTTTGTTCCCTGAAAAAAGGGATCATCAGTTCGGTATCCATATTCCCCACCAGTTCATCATCGGCCATGGGACAACCGCCGATGCCTTTGAGCGCCATCAAAGCGCCGGCAACCTGACTCCCATGCCGCAGCTGTTTTTCTTTCCAGTTCCCCGGTGTCGAATGCAGGTGAACGCCGATCTCGGTTCCCGGGAAAGGACCCTGACCAGGTAGCCCGTCATCCGTTCAACCTGTTCAGCCGTAGCCAATCCCACTGTATCGGCCAGTGATAAGATCCGGATATCCATTCCGATCATCTTCTTCACCCAGTGAAAAACGATCTCCTCGTCATAGGGGTCTCCGTAAGGATTCCCAAAGCCCATGGAGAGATAGACCACCAGTTCCTTCTTATTCTTGATACAGAGGTTCTGGATCTCTTCCACCCTGCCGAGTGACTGTTCGATGGAAGAATGGGTATTGCGTTGCTGAAAGGTCTCGGAAACGGAGAAAGGGAAACCGAGATAAGTGATCTCATCATGGACGACGGCATCCTGCGCCCCCCGTTCATTGGCGATGATGGCCAGCAGTTTGCTTTTGCTTTGGTCAAGCCGCAACCCTTTCAAGACGTCCGCCGTATCCGCCATTTGAGGGATCGCCTTAGGTGAGACAAAACTGCCGAAGTCGATCGTATGGAACCCAACTTTGAGCAGGGCGTTGATATAAGCGATCTTTTTATCCGTAGGAATGAAATGTTTCCAGCCCTGCATGGCATCCCGGGGACATTCGACGAGTTTAAGGAATCTTTCATCCGGCAAAATATTTAAAGTCGGGCAGCCAGCCTTATTTTATCCCGGATGCTGTTGAAGAACCGGTATCGGTCCTTTTCCCCCACTTTACTGAGTTGGGTGGAACGCTTTACCAGGTTTTGCAGGTTATTGAACATGAAGGTATTGAAACGGAGGTCGGAGGTATAGATGAAATTGATCACACTGTGGTTCAGGAAGGTGACCTTGTTCGTATCCAGCTCAGCGAGCAGGGTATTGTCGGCCGTGACGAGGTCGTTCCAGAAGAGATTATAGGATGCTGTCCCGGTCTCCGGTTTCATCCCTAAACCGAATTTCATCCCGCTTTCGGCCTGCAATTCCAGGTGATCGACGAGTTGCAATAATGACTGATAGACCTTTACGATGTCTTCCGGATCCCCGAACATGTCGGCTTCGCGGTAAAATTCGATCTGCCGGATGGAGCTGTTGATGCTTTCCAGGTTCCAGATCTGGGGTCCGTGGGCACTTTCAGGTAAACCTGCTCGATCTGCCGGGCGAGGTCAAGGTGCTCAGGCCGGGCGTCCTTCAGGTAGAATTTCTTTCCCTTCAGTTCTTCATAGAGCAGGATGGACCGGCGCCATAAAAAGGATTTGAACGCAAACAGGTCATGATGCATGAACTGGTCCATGATGGGCACATCCTTGGCCAGGTAATACAGGTGTTTATGCTGAAAGCTGTTGATGAGCTGTAATTGCTTCAGCACATTCGTCATCCAGGTCTCAAAAGCCTGTTCTTCCTCTCCTAAAAGGCTTCCGGAAAAGATATAGGAATCGGTCTGTATGTGCAGGAACTGGTCGATCGATATCTTGAATTGTTTGGCGAGTTTCTGCATCTCGTCCAGGCTGATGGGCTTTTCCCCGCGGATCCGGCGATAGGCGCTGTCGTTGCTGATGCTGAGCAGGTCGGCGATCTCATCCACGAAAGAAAGATGCGATGGCAAGATCGATCTGATGTGTTGAAAAAATAAAACCTGTGTATCCTGCTGTTCCATACCGTTTTGGTTTAGTAAATATTACCAGGGCCCAGACCAATTTACCGCATTTAATCCTAAACTAATAGTATGGGTTGGGAATTCCTGCAATAAAATACCACAAAACGGGCGGTTAAGCGGTTAAAAATTACTTGACACCAAGCTTCGCAAGCCGGCGCATTTATCAATTAGGGATGGGCATGGCCCCGGATTAGTTTTGGGTCATCATGTTAATAAAACAAAAAATCAAGATCATGAAAAAGTTCATCCCCCTTTGGTTCATCGCACTGAGCATCTTCACCTCTTCCTGTGAAAAAGACGACTTGGTCATATTTAGTCCGGGTACCATTTATTTCCCACCCTATATTTCCATTAGCATGGTGTCCTTTCACCCGGAAGCGCAGAACCTGTTCTTCATACCGGTCGGGCGGTCTTATATCCTCCGGGACTCCGTAACCGGAACGCTGGATTCCGTGGTTGTATCTCAAAGTGCGATCGAATACATCATCACCCATCCCACATCGGGCAATACCCCCGGATGGGTTGCCGCTCAATACAAGATCAATATGGAAATAAAGACGAATGGTATGACCCCGCCCTGGTTGAACGCCACAGCCCAATGCGACCGCGTACCGGATCACACGCCGGACAATTATTTCGACACGACCATCACGGTTTACAACGATCTCAGCGGTCTGCCCCTTTTCTGGTACCCGCTGAAAACCATCAGCCGGAATATATACCGTTTCCACGCTACACTCAATATCGGTGGGATTATCCGTTCCCAGGTGCATGAATTCGCCACCAATAACGGGCTGTCTCCGGCAGATCCCGGATATGAATCGAGCGTCTGCTACTGGGTTAGGGATATCGGGATCGTTAAAAGGGAACTGAGGTCTGGCAGTTCAGTAAAAACAACCGAGATGATCCGTTTTCAATAATAATAATTTGCCCCAGAGGACCGGGTTTGGGGTGCCCGGCAAGGTCAGTAAGGATATACCGGGAGTGACCATGATCATCGGTTTGGGAAAATAAGCCACTTATCTATTAAAAAATAAAAAGCAAAACAACATGAAAAAGTTCATCAGCATCATTTGCCTGCTCACCTTCTTTCAGGCCGGTAGCCATGCGCAATTCACAGAAGCAGCAGTTGAGAAAAATCCGGCGCCCGCTATGAACCGTTCGGTTCTGACTGAAAGCCTGTCTTTTTCCGGGAATGAACAAAGCTTGTTCAACGCGGGACCCGGGGTTGATCCGCAAGTTTACCTGAAGCGGAAGAAGACCTACCTGACGGTCGGCTTGGTCTTGCTGGGTACGGGCCTGGTCAGTTCGGGGGTTGGCCTGCTGCTTGCCAACGACAATGATATCGATTCGGACAACGGCAGTACGGCCGCCACCTTGTTCATTGTCGGAGCCGTGACCGGGATCGCCAGCATACCCATCATGTCCCTGTCGCTGGCGGCCAATAACAAATACAAGGCGGCGATCAAAAGCCAGCCAACGGCATACGGAATTCCACGTAACGCGAGCAAACAGGTCACTGGCATCACCATCAGCATTCCGATCGGCAAATGATCCTTCAACCATCAAATCGGGTAACATGAACATTTCAGTTGTCATTATCTGCAAAGACGGAAGAAAAAACTGGCCATAAGCTGACCCGGGTCTGCGGCCAACCGATGCAATGTTCTACCGGTTCCGGATCGCCATTTATTAAAGGGACTTTCATTTAACCTAAACTCAACGCATATGCATAAACTGTTTTACATCCTGTTATTATTACCAGCCTTCACCCGGGCCCAGGAAGGCCGGCCCCGGTTTGAGTACGATACCCTGTACACATCCTGCGGATATAAGATCTATGAAGGATCGACCGTTCAATTGGGATCGGGCACCCGGAAGGACAAGAAATTCAGGTACATCAATATTAAAAGCGGCCAAACCAGTTTTGCCCTGGCCAACAAAAGTATTGAAGTGAAAGAACTGAAGAATTTCGGCATCTCTTCCCTGGGCAATGCCTATATCGAGATCATCGGCAGGATCACTTTTTCCGATGGCAGCAAGGGATTGGTTGACCTGCACGTGGCCTTCGACCTGGCGATCGAGAATAATCCCGACCTGCCCGGCGAGATCATCGTTCCGGCCGAATACCGGAATAATCGTATTGTGAATGTGACCCGGGAGATCGACCGGTTGTACAAACTCTACCAGGACGGCGCGATCAATAAAACGGAATATGAAAAGCAAAAAAATAAACTGCTGCAACAATAAACTGTCAACATGTATCATCCTACCGCGCAAAAGATCCGTTGTTTTAACCTGAGAACCGGTCGATTAAGGAATTTATTCTTGCTGATCGGTCTCCTGGAGATGGTGCCGGCATCGGCTCAACCTTTCCTGGACCTGGTGAACATAAGCTATACCGGCAGTCCGGATGCGGGACTGATGAACCGGTCTAAAAAACGGTGGTGCTCCAACGGCTTAACGTCAGTACCAACCTTCCCGTTGAATTCCGCAATAAACGGGATGCCGTGGTCTTCAGTCCGTTCTTTGATCACTGGAACATGAAAACCGATCGGGGCGGTTCGCAAAACTATTACAGCCTGGCCTTACCGGTTTCCTTTGCGCACGCCCCGTTAAAAAAAGGATTTGGATTCATGCTGACGGGTATCGTCAGAATGAACGACAGCAGTATCAGCAAAAAGACGCGGGTACAATTGGGCGGGGCGGCGATCCTCAGCTATAAAAGCCGGGATAACCTCACCTGGAAACTGGGATGCTATGTCAACAACGAGTTGTTCGGTGTTTTTGTAATGCCACTGGCGGGGATCGACTGGAGGATCGATGAACGCAATGCGCTATTCGGGGTTTTGCCGGGGAGTCTGACCTATGAACATAAGATCAACACACAGTTTTATTACGGAGGGACCTTTCGGGCCATCACCAATTCATACGGAACCGGCAAAGGTTATTGGCGGGTGGATGAGAACCAATTGGGGATCTACGGGGATGCTTACCTGGGAAAGCATTTCGTGGTCAACCTCGAACTGGGACATTCGCTTTTCCGGAAGCTCCGAACGGGAGAAAAGCATGTTTCAAAACAAGACCTGGGGGTGAGAGACAATCTTTATGGAAGAGTTTCCATCGCTTACCGGATTCGTTTTTCAAGATGATCCCATGCGCCGACATATGGTACAATCCCTCTCCTCCTTGTTCCATCAACCCCGTTACTTTGTAACCTCAACTAATTTTCTGAAAAAACAGTTAATTTACAAAACGGCTGCAACGGTTTGGATACTCCGGAAACGTTCAGCCTTTTACCGATGCAAAAATTCGATTCCATAGCCTTTATCCTGCTGATCTGCGCCTTGCTGATCGAATTTTCATTGATGCTCTGGTACCAGCAAAAAGATAAAGCCAGGGATGTCAAGGTCAACCTACTGCTCGGATCACTCCTGGCTGTGCTGGGATTCTTCATGAAGGGGGTGCAATTCAGCCTCTATACGGTGGTCTATCATGTCGCCATCCTGCATTTCGACCCTACCTGGTGGATATGGGTCATCGCCTTCCTGGCCTGCGACCTCATCCACTATTTCTATCACTGGCTGGGGCACCGTACCCGCTTATTCTGGGCGGCACATGTCACCCACCATTCTTCCCTGTACCTGAACCTGTCCACCGGACTGCGCACGAATTTCCTGCACCTCTTTTACCGGTTCCTTTTCTGGACACCGCTTTGTTACCTTGGATTCCCGCCCGAAATGGTGATGCTGATCGAATCCATCACATCCATTGACAATTTCCTGATCCATACCGATCATGTGGGAAAGTTAGGGGTGATCGACCGGATCTTCAACACGCCGTCCAACCACCGTGTACATCATGGCACCAGCCCGGAGTATATGGACAAGAACATCGGGGGCATTCTGATGATCTACGATCACCTCTTCGGCACCTATACCCCTGAAACCACTCCTGCCGTATACGGCATCACGCATAACCTGGATACCGATAACCCGGTTACGATCATCACACATGAATACAAAAGGCTGATCAGGGAGCTGCCGCGGATCAAAGGCGCGGCGAATAAGATCCGTTATCTTTTTTCACGTCCTACCTGAATGAATAGGTATAGGGGTTGCTGATCATTGGATGAAGAGGATGATCAACCTTGTGGCAAATACATTATCCCAATCTTTGCTTCACGGCCTCATACAAAATGATGCCCGTGGCCACGGATACATTGAGTGAGTCAAAATCACCGGTCATCGGTATCTGGAATTGCTCATCGCAGATCTTCAATAAGGCTGGGTAAACCCCATGCTCCTCCCCGCCCATCACGATGGCGCAGGGTTCGGTGAGGTTGAGGTCGAATACTTTTTTTGTCGCTTTCATTTCACTGGCAAATACCCGGATGCCGTTCAGGTGAAGTTCATCCACGGCTTTCATGAGGCTGTTCACCCGGCATACCGCGAGTTTTTCCAGTGCCCCGGCTGAAGTGAGGACAGCGTCCTCATTCAAAGCGCCCACGCCTTTATCCGGGATGATGATGGCGTGCACGCCAAAGCAATAAGCACTCCGGGCGATGCCGCCGATATTCCGGATATCGGTTACCCCGTCCAGGATCAGGAACAGGGGCGTCTCGCCTTTGTCCACCACGAAGGAGATCACATCCTGCAGGTCCTGGTATTGCACTTTGGCGATCAGGGCCACGCAACCTTCGTGGTTGCTCACGTTCAGGTTGTTCAGTTTTTCAACCGGCACCTTATTGATGGGAGTCTGGGTCTCTTCGGCCAGTTTCCTCAACGCATCGATTCCTTCGCCATGAACGGTAGCCTGGAGGTAGATACGTTCTAACTGTTTACCGCTCTGCATCGCTTCCATGACGGCTTTACGGCCTACCACGAGCGTGCTTTTCTTCGGACGATGATGTTGCTGACGGAAATTTTTCACGGTTTAAAATTAGGGATAAACTTGGCCAACTCAACTTTGCCAAAGTTTGGAACTTGAGTATTCTTCTCAACTTTGCCAAAGTTCAAAACTTGTATATTCTTCTCAACTTTGCCAAAGTTTTTAACTTTGGCAAAGTTTATCCGGTAAAGATAATGCTTAAGGGGTTAAAAGTTTGTACTACGAAAAAGACCATAAGTCAAAAATACTTATGGTCTTCGCAAGTCTCCCCCTTCGGGGGAGATTTAGAGGATAGAGGGATTATTTCAATCCAAACGCTTTCTTCACTTCTTTAACCGCATCCAGTTTCTCCCAGGTGAACAGTTCCACCTTCTTCTTGATGGTCTTTCCATCGGGTGAGGTGAATATCTTTTCAACGATCTCGTTCTTACGGCCCATATGTCCGTATGCGGCGGTCTCGCTGTACATCGGGTTACGCAGTTTCAGGCGTTGCTCAATGAAATAGGGACGCATATCGAAGCAGGACATCTTCATCACTTTCTCAGCGATCTGTCCGTCGGAGAGTTTGACTTTTGAGGTACCATAGGTAACCACGTTGATACTGGTGGGTTCTGCCACACCGATGGCATAGGAGACCTGTACCAGTACCTCATCGCACAAACCGGCGGCCACCAGGTTCTTGGCGATATGACGCGTGGCATAGGCCGCGCTGCGGTCCACCTTGCTGGGATCTTTTCCGCTGAAAGCGCCACCGCCGTGAGCGCCTTTACCACCGTAGGTATCCACGATGATCTTGCGGCCGGTCAGGCCGGTATCGCCATGAGGTCCGCCGATCACGAATTTACCGGTGGGGTTAACGTGGTATTTGATCTTGTTATTGAAGAGGTGGGCATACTTGGGATATTTGGCCTTAACCCTCGGGATCACGATATTGATGATGTCCTTCCTGATCTTCGCCAGCATCACATCGTCGCTTGCGAAATCATCGTGCTGGGTACTCACCACGATCGCATCGATGCGGACCGGGCGGTTGTTGTCATCATATTCCAGCGTCACCTGGCTTTTGGCATCCGGGCGCAGGTATTTGATCTGCTTGTTCTCGCGGCGGATGGCGGCCATTTCAATGAGGATATAATGGGCCAGGTCAAGCGCCAGGGGCATGTAATTCTCCGTCTCGTTGGTTGCGTAACCGAACATCATTCCCTGGTCTCCGGCGCCTTGTTCCTCTTTCTTCTTGCGGTCAACACCCTGGTTGATATCGGAACTCTGTTCGTGTATGGCGGAAAGGATACCGCAGGAATTGGCTTCGAACATATAATCGCTCACGGTATACCCGATCTTGCGGATCACTTTACGGGCGATCTCCTGTACATCCAGGTAAGCCTTGCTCTTCACCTCGCCTGCCAGGATCACCTGGCCGGTGGTCACCAGTGTTTCACAGGCTACCTTGCTGTTGGGGTCGAAGGCCAGGAAATTATCAATTAACGCGTCACTGATCTGGTCGGCTACTTTGTCCGGATGGCCTTCACTGACCGATTCTGATGTAAATAAGTATGGCATGTTATTTTTTTAAGATGGCAAAGATAAGGTTGTAATGCGTAAAGAACAAAGTCCTCCCGGCTTTTCGGGAGGACTTATCCACGTATCTGAACAATATTTTATTTACAGTCTGGAATACACCAGCCTTAACCTCAGCTTATAATTCGGATTCGTTCCGCTGCCCACCCTGACACGCCCGTAAGCGATGTTGTTGCTGAAGGGTATATAGGACGAGGAATGCTGTGAGTAGAACAGATGGAACGGCGCATACAACCGCATGTCGTAGTTGGTGGTATGCTTGGTGATCAGCTGCTGAACATAGCGGGTGATGTTGAAATTATAGAACTTGATGGAATTACCGAAAGCGTCGTTCCGGGTCCGCTGGAATCCGCCGAAATACTGGTAATCCACGCCGTTTGTAGGATAATACGGGTAGCCGGATTTATAATCCGGATCATATAACTGGGTAGGACTCAGATCGAGGTAGATCGGCTTCCAACGCTGTACGGTACCGGTATCCTTGAGGTCGATATACAGGAAATTGGGAACCGTGAAAATGCCATCGTAAATGGGATCGGTGGGCACCTGCTCAACGATGATCTCGGCACGGTGGATGATCCGGTTGGACAGGGTGGACAGGGCCGGTATGCTCATGTTGACATAGGTACCTGATTCTGTTTGGATATACAGATCGTTGGAAGACGGATTTGAAACGGGGAATCCTGCGCGGTTACGCACGATATGATTGGCCACATTGGAGGGTGGCGGGGCCGTGGAAGAAGGGATCCCAACGGTATTCACCCGAAGGGAAGAATAAACGGTATCGAGTTTCCCCAGGTTCTTACGCCTGAAATGGACTTCCAGTTTGGTGGCCGTATCGCCCAGGTTCACATACATCAAACCGTTTGAACTACCCGAAGTGGTGATGGCCAATCCGTTGTAAAAATAACGGTAAGCCGAATCGGTATAGAACGCATTCGTTGTGGTATGGCCGGGTACCGAGTCCATGGCATATAAGCGGTTGGCGAAAGCGGCGGAGAGTTTGATCCGGATCTGGTTGTTTACCGAGTCTCTCCCGTTGGTGAATTTCACATAATTGCTCATCTTCCGCACATCCACATCCACCGAACCCAATAAGGGTCCGCCATAAGTGGGAGCGTAATTGATATCCTTTTGAAGATAAACTGAATCGCGGAAAATAAAGTCATTCACTTCTCTCACTTCCAGGTGGATCGGCCGGGAACTATCGCCCCAAAAGCCTTTATATTTCAGGCAAAGCACCACGGAATCGATCCCGGCGCCAAATCCGTTCAGGGTATCACCGGATCCCCCCAGGTAATAAGGGTAAAAATTGGGTTTGGCCTGAAGGAAGAGGTCGGCCTTAGTGGTTCCGAACAACGGGTCGTTGGTGATAAAGCCCAAAGCCTGGTCAAACGCCCGGTCCACGATGGTGGTGTCGTTGAAGATCCCCTGGGTGGTGTTGATGGTGAGCAGGGTATCGAATGTTTTCACATTATCGACGGCAGGCAGGAGGTCACCGCCGATATCGGTGGTGTCCAGTTTGCTGCAGCTCCAGTTGAAAAAAGAAATGAACAATAAGCTTGTTATCGCTGTCGCTAGGAAACGTCTGTGCACAGTGTAAATGTTTTTGGAATGGGCGTTGGTTTATTACTTGGCAAGGTCGGCATACAATTGCAAATAGTCTGTTAAATCAGACGTCGCATCGAATTTCAACACTTTTTTGCCCTTCACTTTAGAAAATTCATCAGCCAGTTTCTTATCCACTTTCTCCGCACCGAAAGTGATCGCATCGGCGAAAGCGGCGCCTCCCCGGAACAGGGCCAGGTTATTACCGTCCTTAAATGGTTCGAGTTCTTTCTTGGTCACATAATCGTTGATCGTGGCCAGTTTCAGGAAATCAGCGCCCAGTTTATCCTTGAACGTGTTCTGGCCGATCGTGTAAACGATCTTGCTGTTACTGAAAACCGGTTCTTTCTTATAGGCGTTCCGGATGAACATGGGGATGAGCCCGGTCATCCAGCCGCTGCAATGAATGATATCGGGCGGCCAGCCGAATTTCTTGACCGTTTCCAGGGCGCCCTTGCAGAACAGCACCGTACGGAGACCATTGTCTTCGTACCAGTTCTCCTGTTCATCGGTGAATATCGATTTGCGTTTGAAAAAATCCTCGTTGTCGAGAAAATAGACCTGTAACCGTGCATTGGGCAAAGAAGCCACTTTGATCACCAGGGGATAGTCGTCGCCGTCAATGGAAACATTGATACCCGATAAACGGACCACTTCATGCAGGCGGTGACGCCTTTCATTGATCACACCGAAACGGGGCATGATACAGCGCACTTCCATACCGGTTTCGTTCGATTTTACCGCCAGCTTATTAACGATCTCCGCGAAATCCGTCAATTCGAGATAGGGAGACATCTCGTTTGCAATGAATAAAATTCTTTTCTTTGTTGACATTTGCGCTAAATTAGTTCCTGTTAAATAGTTTTAACGGAGTGCAAAAGTACGCTTTTTTTTCTTAAATGCCGCAACCACAAGCGTTTGAAGCCTAACAACTTAGAAAATGATCCTCTTTAAGAAATCCCGGGACCTGCATGATTTCCTGAAAGAAAAAAGGCGCCGGGATATCCCGGTCGGTTTCGTACCCACGATGGGCGCCCTGCATGCCGGTCATATTTCCCTGATCGGAGAGTCAAGGAAAAAGGGCGGCCTCACCGTTTGCAGCATCTTTGTGAATCCCACCCAGTTCAACGACAGTAAGGACTTTGACCAATACCCTTACACCCTGGAAAAAGACATTGACGGTTTGGAAGCCGCCGGATGCGATGTATTGTTCCTCCCTTCGGTAAAAGAGATGTATCCCGAAGGACTGAAGAACCTCCCTCACTTTGACCTGGGATTCCTGGAAACGGTCCTGGAAGGAAAATTCAGGCCAGGCCATTTCCAGGGTGTCTGCCAGGTGGTGGAACGCCTGCTGAAGATGGTTCAACCCCAATTCCTTTACCTTGGTCAAAAAGATTTCCAGCAATGTATGGTGATCTCCAAACTCGTTGAGATCATGGGCATCGACACCCGTGTTGTCATTTGTCCTACCCAACGCGAGTCGGACGGCCTGGCGATGAGCAGTCGTAATTTGCGCCTCTCCCCATCCGAAAGGGAACAGGCTGTTTACATCCACAAGACACTTCGATTCCTCAGGCAGGAACTCAAACCCGGGTACCTCGACGACATGAAGGAAAGGGCCATTCAATACCTGGCTGCCGAAGGGTTCAGGGTGGATTATGTGGAGATCGCGGAAGCGGAAACCCTCAAACCGGTTACCCACTGGGACGGCTCAACGCCATTGGTGGCGCTCATCGCCGCTTTTATCAACGAAGTCAGACTGATCGACAACCTGCTGCTTCAGGACAGTCACTGACAAAACCTCATCGTTTCTAGTAATGTACTCTTTAACGTATTTTGCTATTAACAAATCAAATGACTTTATATTAAATTAAAAATCCTTTAAAGTTTATATTTGTCACTTTTTGCTTGTCCAAAAAGTAACCAAAAAAGACACCCGGCAATAATTACCTCGATTGCCGGGCACGCCTTGATTTAGCTTTTATACTACTGTAAACTCAGATTTTGTTCCCTGACATAAACACTTCAATTATTGGAGAACTTTTCAATAGCACAACACATTACTCTTTACATTAAATCCGTGTAAATCATCTGCATTCCAATCTGTGCTATCTGTGTTTAAAATTTCGCCAACGGCAAATCCTCTCCTCTCCATTTCATTTGATTATCCTGTTTCCCCTTCGTAAATTGTAACCGATTATGCGCAAGCGATTGTATTCCATACTGAATTATGTCATTTTCCTGGGTGGCGGCATATTCCTGGTCTGGTGGCAATTGAGGGGTATGAGTCCGGAAGATGAAAAAGAATTTTACAATGCCTTCCGCTATGCCAATTACTGGCTGATCATTCCGGTGATCGCGATGTCGCTCCTCAGCCACCTCAGCCGGTCCATGCGCTGGAAACTGCTGATGGAATCCATGGAATATCAGCCCAAGCTAAAAAATGTCTTTGCCGTGACCATGATCGGTTACCTGGCCAATTCAGCTGTTCCCCGGTTGGGTGAGATCCTGAAGTGCACCTTGCTGGCCCGGTATGAAAAACTCAAAGTGGACAAACTGGTGGGCAGCATCCTGATCGAAAGGGCCTTTGATTTCCTTTGCTATATCGTCTTCATCGGACTCACCATCCTGATCCAGTTGAATGTACTGGGCGGGTATATCGGCAACAAAGTGTCGGGTATCGGACAGGGGCCGGGCATGCCCCTCTGGCTGAAACTAACCATCATCGGGGCCTCCGTCATCCTTTTCTTCCTGGCCTTGAAATTGCTCTTTCGCAAATACCCGGATAACAAGGTCATCAGCAAGATCCGGCATTTCGTCAGCGGCATCGGCATCGGCATCAGGTCCATCGGCAAACTCAAGAAAAGAAAAGCCTTTATCGCCCATACCCTGTTCATCTGGCTGATGTACCTGCTTCAGATCTATATCGGTTTCCATGCCATGGGCGGAACGGCCCACCTGGGCATCAAGGCCGCCTGTTCGGTACTGACGCTGGCCACACTGGCCATGATCATCACCCCGGGCGGGATCGGATCCTTCCCGCTTTTCGTGATGGAGATCCTGACCCTCTACGGCATCGCTTCCCCGTTGGGAAAAGCGTTCGGCTGGCTGATCTGGGGCGTATCCACCGGGATCATCATCGTCATCGGACTCCTCTCGCTGATCATCATGCCCTATATCAACCGAAAAAAACATGAAATCGACCCGACACATACCTGACCGCATTTTCACCCCGGATGCCCTGAAGCAACAGTTGAAACGCTGGCGGCTCCAGAACAAGAAGATCGTGTTCACCAACGGGGTCTTCGATATCCTGCATGAAGGGCATATCGCTTCCCTGTCGGAAGCCGCGGGCTATGGCCATATACTCATCGTCGGGGTCAATACCGATGCTTCGGTAAAAAGACTGAAAGGCGAAAGCCGTCCCGTGAACGGTGAACAATCCAGGGCTTTATTGCTCGCGACCCTGATGATGGTGGATGCGGTCATCCTGTTTGAAGAGGATACGCCCCTGGATCTGATCACCGCGATCATGCCCGATGTTTTGGTAAAGGGTGGCGATTATACCCCGGAACAGGTGGTGGGCGCCAAAGAAGTCATCGCCGCAGGCGGTGAACTGAAGATCGTTCCCATCCTGGAAGGTTTTTCCACAACGGGCATCATTGAACGCATGAAGGGAACATCAGGCTAATGGCTGTTGCCGTTATTTCACTTAAATTTAATACGCTGTCCGGGATTCATATGGCGCTGGTCCATAACTTCGCGACACTTCAATACTTGTAACAAACGGATTTGCTTAAAAGAAAGATCATATTCCGCGATATCAGCTGGCTTTCCTTCAATGCCAGGGTATTGCAGGAGGCGGCGGATGATACGGTGCCCCTGCGTGAAAGGATACGCTTTCTCGGCATCTTTTCCAACAACCTGGATGAATTCTTCCGGGTAAGGGTAGCCGCTTTGAAACGCATGATCGAACTGGGGAACCGGTCCAGGATGCACCTCGAACTGGACCCCGGAGCCATTATCGAAGAGATCCAGGACAAGGTGCTGGAACAGCAGAAGGAATTCGAAAGGATCTGGAATGAGATCCTGCGGGAACTCAGGAAACAGGATATCTTCCTGGTCAATGAAAAACAACTCAACCGCGAACAGCAAAAATTCATCCTCAATTATTTCCAGGAAGAGATCCGCAGCAATATCGTTCCGCTGATGATCGAGAGCATCCACGAATTCCCGGTGCTGAATGACAAATCGATCTACCTGGCCTGCAAATTGTCGAAAAAGGACCGGAGCATACCCCAGAAATACGCCCTCGTATCGGTACCGGCCAGACGCTTATCCAGGTTCCTGATCCTGCCGTCCAGCCAGGGCAGGCAATACATCATCCTGCTGGAGGATGTGATCCGGTTCTGCCTTCCTTCCATCTTCGCTTTCTTCGGCTATGACAATTTCGCCGCCCATATCATCAAGGTGACAAGGGATGCCGAGATCGACATCGATAACGACGTTTCCACCTCGCTCATACAAAAGATCGAAAAAGGATTGAAGAACCGGAAGAAAGGCAAGCCCGTCCGGTTCATCTTCGACAAGGCCATCGACCCCTCCCTCCTCACCTACCTGGTGAAACGGATGGGACTGAAGGACAAGGACAGCCTGATTCCGGGAGGCCGCATCCATAATTTCAAGGATTTCATCGATTTTCCGGAATCGGTATTCGATTATAAAAAACTCCGGAAAAAGCCCTTCATCCATCCCGACCTGCGGAATATCAAACGGGTGACCGACCTGGTGCTGAAAAAAGATGTGTTGCTGAATTTCCCTTACCATTCATTTGACAGCGTGATCGACCTCCTCCGGGAGGCCGCCATCGATCCCGAAGTATCGAGCATCAAGATAACCTGTTACCGCCTGGCGCCCCGCTCCAAGATCATCAATGCCCTGACCAATGCCGTCAGGAACGGCAAACAGGTGACCGTGGTGCTGGAATTAAGGGCCCGCTTCGATGAAGAGGCCAACCTGGAATGGAAGGAGGAACTGGAAGAAGCTGGAGTAAAAGTGTTGCTCGGCGTTCACAACATGAAAGTACACGCCAAGATCTGCCTGATCAAGAAAAGGGTGAACAACCAGACCATCCATTACGGATTCGTGAGTACCGGCAACCTGAATGAAAGGACCGCACAGATCTACGGGGATCATTGCATCCTCACCTCCGACCGCAATATCATGGCTGATGTGAACCGGATCTTCAATTATTTAGAACAGCCCAAAACGCGGGGTCCTATCCTGAAAACCTGCAAGACCTTAATGGTCAGCCCGGTCGGGATGCGCAAACAACTGATCCAGCTGATCAGCCGGGAGATCGCATTCGCCAGGGCCGGCAAACCCGCCCTGATCATCCTGAAACTGAATTCCCTGAGCGATGAGATCCTGATCGACAAATTATATGAGGCGGCCCGGGCCGGTGTCGAGATCAAACTGGTGATCCGGGGAATATTCTGCCTCCCCACCGAGAATAAGAAATTCAAGATCCCCATTCAGGCCATCAGCATCGTGGATGAATACCTCGAACATGCCCGGGTGATGATCTTCGGCAACGGAGGTAAGGAAAAAGTGTTCATCTCCTCGGCCGACTGGATGGTTCGTAACATCGACCACCGCATCGAAGTGGCCGCGCCGGTCTTTGAACAGAACATCAAACAGGAACTGAAGGACATCGTCCTGATCCAGTTGAAAGATAATATAAAGGCCAGGATCCTCGACAATGACCTCAGCAACCAGTATGTGAATCCCCGCAATACCCGTAAGGTCAGAAGCCAGGTGGAGACCTATAATTATCTCTATAGGAAAATGATGCGCAAAAACCAATCCTGATCAAAGAGCCTGCTGATCGCTAATTATCCACAAAACCCGTTTTAATCATTCCCGTTCATTAAGGTGAGTCGCATGAGTTTATCTTTGCAAAGTCTGGGTTTACAAGATCATTCTTTGCAGGTCAGTCAACATCATGCAAAGAATTTAACCCATAAACCCTTAAACGTTTAAACCTTTTTGAAACTCGCCGCCATCGACATAGGAAGCAATGCCGCCCGTTTACTCATCACGGAAGTGGAAACCGGGCCTGACGGGAAACCGGTATTCAATAAACTGAACCTGGTGAGGGTCCCCTTGAGGCTGGGATTCGATGTGTTTGAACAGGGGTTCATCCCCAAGGCCAAGATCGGGATGATCCTGCAAACCATGAAGGCCTACAAGCACCTGCTGAACGCCTATGAGGTCACCCGCGTGATCGCTTGTGCCACCAGCGCCATGCGAGACGCCGGGAATGCCGCTGACATCATCCGGAAGATCAAACTGGAAACGGATATCTCCATTGAAGTGATCAGCGGCGATATGGAAGCCAGCCTGATCTATGAGAACCATATCGCCGAAAACCTCGACAAAGACCACAGCTATATGTATATCGATGTGGGCGGCGGCAGTACCGAACTCACTTTCTTCGGGAACGGACAGGTGACCTTCAAGGAGTCCTTCAACATCGGCACCATACGGCTGCTCAAGGACCTGGTAAAGGAGAAACACTGGGATGACATGAAAGATAAGATCAAAGTGGCCACGAAGGGACAAAAAGAAGTGGTGGCCATCGGCAGCGGCGGAAATATCAACAAGGTGTTTTCCATGAGCAAGAGAAAAGACCCCAAACCACTACCCCTCGACCTGCTACGGGATTATTACAAAGAACTCAGCAATGTGAGCCTTGAAGAAAGGATCAACCGCTACAAACTCAGGCCCGACCGGGCGGATGTCATCATCCCGGCGCTGTTGATCTACATCAATGCCATGCGCTGGGCCGGAGCCGTGGAAATCTATGTTCCCAGGATCGGACTGGTGGATGGTCTGGTGCAGCATTTGTGGGAAGAAGTGAGGAAAGAGAAATGATTGAAGATTTTAGATTTTAGATTTCGGATTTCATAACCAGTATAAGAAGTTGAAGGTTTATACTGAGATCGCAAATCGCTGATCTTACCTTTTTTTCTTTTGCCCTGAATGATCACGGCTGAACTCCAACAGCTTCTCATTCTAAAATCCGAAATCTCTAAAATCTAAAATCTTCAATCTAAAATCTAAACTCACCCCCTACTTTAACATTTCCTCTAGACTTAATCTCTTTTCTTTACGTTAACCCTTCAGCATGAAAAAATTAATCCTCTTATCTTTTTTCAGTTGTGCCGGATCCTGTTTCGGCCAGGCTCCCATCCCCTATGCAGATTTCATCCATACCGATACTGCTGTTAAATGGGCGGCCCTATATACTTCTTATGTAAACCTGACCCCGGTCAATCCGCAATACGACATCCGGAAATTCTATGCAGCCAAACTGAAGAAGTCGGCTGTCACATCCTATTCTGATGACCCGAAGAATAATGCCGTAACCTCCGGAACCACCAATGACCGCGAATTCATCAACCACATCAGGGCGGTTGATTTTGATGAGACCCGGATGAACTGGTGGTTGCGCTACGACAACCGCAAGAACAACGCCGAAAGTATTTTCTTAAATGAGAAGAACTCTTGCGACACCTGCCTGTTGAAGAACAAGCTCTCTTTCTTCAAGGTTAAGCAACTCCTGCGTTACCAGGACAACAAATTCTACATCAATAATATCCTCCTGTCTCCCGTCATCTATACCAAGGAAAAAGGTTCCTTCAAGGAACAAGCCCAGTGTTTCGAGACCGTCAATTTCGCATTCCAGGATCCTCGGGAGCGTATCCTGACCATTCCTTCCGATGCCAGATACATCGGGAGGGCCTGCAATAACCTTGTCCTGATACCCAATGCGGAAAGCGCCCGTCTGGAAAACTCCATACTCACCCCGGAGAACTGGAATCTTGCCGGGATCCTGCATGAGGACATCCTGTCTGGCAACATACAGGCATATAATGCCGACAAGTCCATTTATCCCGACAAGAAGTACCTGGTCAAAGCCAGCGACCTTGATGCCTATAAGAACCCCGCTGATACGGTCATGGTACTGGATAGCCTGGGCGAAGTGACTGAATACCGGGCCGTCAGGCGAACGATCGATTATGACAGCATTTATAGTTTCACCCTGGTACAGGATTTTTATTTTGATTTCACCCGGGAGAGATTATATTCCAAAGCCGTCGCACTGATCCCGCGTATCAAAGTGAACACCAGCATGGGTATCTTTATCGGGTATACCGATTACTGGGGCGTACTCTTCCCCGAAGAAAAATTGAAAAGTATACGAAAAACAAAATAGCTTTATTGAAAATTGACGCATGTCTGTTCAAAAAGAGATCAAGAAGGTCACGACCAATACCTTACAGAAAATGAAGGCCGCCGGAGAGAAGATCTCCATGATCACGGCCTATGATTTTTCATTTGCCCGTATTTTCGATCATGCAGGCATCGACATCATCCTTGTAGGCGACAGCGCCAGCAATGTGATGGCCGGACATGAGACCACGCTGCCCATCACCCTCGACCAGATGATCTACCATGCCCAAAGTGTGGTCAGGGGTATCCATCGCTGCCTTGTTGTGGTGGACATGCCCTTTGGTTATTACCAGTCCAACTCCGAAATCGCCCTGGCCTCCGCCATCAAGATCATGAAAGAGACCGGCGGCCATTCCGTTAAACTGGAAGGCGGCGAGGAAGTGCTCGATTCCGTCAAAAAGATCGTCGGTGCGGGTATACCGGTCATGGGTCACCTGGGCCTGACTCCCCAGAGCATCTATAAATTCGGCACTTACACCGTCAGGGCCAAGGAAATGGATGAGGCCGAGAAACTGAAGAAGGACGCTTTGTTATTACAGGAAGCCGGCGCCTTTGCCATCGTGCTGGAAAAGATACCCGCTACCCTGGCCAAGATCGTCAGTGAAAGCCTGCACATCCCTACGATCGGTATCGGCGCCGGTGGAGATTGTGACGGCCAGGTGCTGGTGATGCACGATATGCTGGGCATCAATACCGAATTCAAACCGCGTTTTCTCCGTCAATACCTAAACATGCACGAACAGATCACCACGGCCGTAAAACAGTACATCGATGACGTGAAGTCGAAGGATTTTCCGAATGAACAGGAACAATATTAGGTAGATTTAAGATTTTAGATTTTAGATTTTAGATTTTCTTTATCCGTGACCGCTTTATAAACATAGAATGGTTTAGCCCATTCCGAAATCTAAGATCTGCAATCCCCAATTCAATTTCGGTCATCTCCATACTCAAACTCCCGTTACAGTTCCGTAACTTTGCACCCTGAAAATTAAAATCTCAGGTCAGCCATATGGATTTCCTAAAAGCACTTCAAATAAAACCGAATAACGCCGGCGTTTCAACGGGATTGAAATGGATCAAAAGCAAGGGTGAACAGCTCAACTCCACCTCTCCCGTCGACGGTAAACTCATCGCTTCAGTTAACGGAGCCGATTCCGCATCTTATGAAGCGGTGATCGGCAAGGCACAGGAAGCCTTTATGGAATGGCGCACCTGGCCCGCACCCCGCCGGGGCGAAGTGGTTCGCCAGGTCGGCGAGGAACTGAGGAAACATAAGGATGCCCTGGGAAAACTGGTCAGTTACGAAATGGGCAAGAGCCTGCAGGAAGGTCTGGGCGAAGTGCAGGAAATGATCGACATCTGTGATTTCGCCGTAGGACTATCCCGCCAGTTACACGGACTCACCATGCACAGCGAAAGGCCGGGCCACCGCATGTACGAGCAATACCATCCGCTCGGCATTGTGGGCGTGATCTCCGCCTTTAATTTTCCCGTGGCGGTATGGAGCTGGAACAGTATGCTGGCCTGGGTCTGCGGAGACGTATGCATCTGGAAGCCCAGTGAAAAGACGCCATTATGCGCCGTAGCCTGCCAGAACATCATCCAATCCGTTTTCAAAAAGAACCAGGTCCCCGAAGGGGTGTCCAATATCATCGCCGGCGGACGTGAAGTGGGTGAATGGATGAGTCATGATCCGCGTATCCCGCTGGTATCCGCAACCGGCAGTACCCGCATGGGCAAGGCCGTTGGCGCCGCAGTGGGTCAAAGACTCGGCCGCAGCCTGCTCGAACTGGGGGGCAATAACGCCATCATCATCACCGCGGATGCCGACCTCGACATGGCCCTGATCGGAGCCGCTTTCGGCGCCGTGGGTACGGCCGGGCAGCGATGCACCTCAACCCGCAGGCTGATCATCCACGAAAAGATCTATAACAAATTCCGGGATAAGCTGGTGAACGCCTACAAACAACTGAAGATCGGCAACCCGCTCGACCAAAAGAACCATGTGGGTCCGCTGATCGACAAGGACGCGGTGAAACTGTACCTCGATTCCATAGAGAAATGCAAGGCTGAAGGAGGAAGATTCCTTGTTGAAGGCGGCGTATTGAAAGGAAAAGGATACGAAAGCGGTTGTTATGTCAAACCCTGTATCGCCGAAGCGAAGAATCATTTTTCCATCGTGCAGCACGAGACCTTCGCCCCCATCCTCTACCTGATGAAATACAAGACCCTGGATGAGGCCATTGCCTTACAGAATGGAGTTCCCCAGGGATTATCTTCCGCTATCATGACCAATAATCTCCGTGAAGCGGAACAATTCCTGTCACAGGCGGGAAGCGATTGCGGAATCGCCAACGTGAATATCGGAACTTCAGGAGCCGAGATCGGCGGTGCTTTCGGCGGTGAAAAAGAAACCGGCGGCGGACGGGAAAGCGGAAGCGATGCCTGGAAGGTCTATATGCGCAGGCAGACCAATACCATTAACTATACCCGGAAACTCCCCCTGGCCCAGGGCATCAAATTCGACTTATAAAACGATCAAAATGCCTTAAAACTGCCTATTTTCGGGTAGTTGACAAATAATATTTACTTTTAAAGCCAGAATAAACGATCTAAAACCCATTCAACACCACAAAACTGTACATTGATGAAAAAGCTGTTACTATTATTATTCCTGTTCGCCGGCCCGATCGCCGCGATGTCCCAGGTGAAAGTCGGACTCTTCGGGGGCGCAAACAGGTCAACCATAGTACAAACCAGCGACCAGGCCAACTGGAGCACCATAAAACCGAATTACGATCCCATTTATGGCTATCATGGCGGATTGCTGGCCGAATTCGCACTCAATAAAAAAGGAAGCCTGGCCTTCCAGCCCAATGTGGCCTATTATAATAAGGGACGCAAATATTTTGAAACCTTCGCCGCGGGAAGCCTTTTGCAGGACTCAGGCGTCAAGCAAATGCTGAACTATATCGATATTCCCCTGAACATCATCGGAAAGATCAGGATCGCCAAGAATTTCAAGTTCATCATCGGCGCAGGCCCTTACGCTTCTTTCTTCCTCAGCGGGAAAGAAAAGACCACCACCACGGATCCCTCCGGCACGGTGATCACCCGTACCAATGCCGACCTTCCGGTGGGGAACGGACCGGGCAAATACAAGACCTTTGACTATGGCATCAATGTGCTCGCCGGATTCGAGATCGGCAAACTGTTCCTGCGCGCCGAAGCCAGCCAGAGCCTGGGCGACATGTACCAGGGCAACGGGTTCAAAGGGACTTTCAAGAACCAGGTGATCGGGGTTTCCCTGGGTTATAATTTCGATATCAAATCGGCAGAACCGGCTAAGAAGAAACTGCCGGATACCGCCGCGACCAAGAAACCGGCCGAAGTGAAAGACAAGGACGGGGATGGTATTGCTGATGCGGATGATGATTGTCCGAAAGACGCCGGTACCGCTGCAACCAAAGGTTGCCCGGATAAGGATGGCGACGGCGTAGCCGATAAAGACGATAAATGCCCGGATGTGAAGGGTCTGATTGGCAATAAAGGTTGCCCGGCCCCGGATGCGGATGGGGATGGCGTTCCAGACAGTGAAGACAAGTGTCCAAATGAAAAAGGCACCATCCTTACCGATGGTTGCCCGGCCAGGAATGAAGTGACCGTACCCGTGCCGGTGAAAGGCGGCGACAGGGATGGCGACGGCATCAAGGATGAGAACGACCAGTGCCCGGATGAAAAAGGATTCCTCCGCTACAATGGTTGTCCGATCCCGGACAGCGATGGCGATGGCATCAATGATGAGATCGACAAGTGCAAGACAGAAGCCGGTGTGAGAGAGAAGAATGGTTGTCCGCTCGTGACCAAACAGAAGAATAAGAAAGACAGGCCGGCCATCAGCAATGAAGTGGTGGAGACCGTTGCGGAGAAAGCCAACAGGATCCAGTTCAGCCAGAGTGAGATCGAATTGAACGCGGCTGCACAGGGAGCGCTCGACGAAGTGGTGGAGCTGATGAACAGCAACCCGGAACTGAACATGAGCATTGAAGGACATGCGAGCCTGGAAGGTGACCATTATGTGAACCTGGCCCTGTCGAACGGAAGGGCGAACAGTGTCCGGAACTACCTGGTATCGAAAGGCATCAGCAAAGACCGCCTGAGTACGTCATGGTATGGAACTGACCGGCTGATCACCCGGGATCCGAAGAAACAATCGCAGAACAGAAGGGTGGAATTAAAACCTTATTAAAAAAAACATAAAATAGCCTTAATACCGGATGAACGGTATGGCAGATCAACAGGGCGGTTTTACATTCGCCTGAACAAACAAGAGACATATGAATAAAAAAACAGCGATTTTAAGTTTGGCCTTACTGGCCGGAATGAGCGCTTTCGCGCAGAAAGATGATGTACCCAAGGGCTGGCACCTGATGGACAAGGAAGCCAACGGTGTATTCGGCGTCAGTGCGGACAAGGCCTATGACTTCATTAAAACCAAGAAACTGAAAAGCAAGACCGTGGTGGTGGCGGTCATCGACAGCGGTATCGATACCCTGCATGAGGACCTGAAAGCCATCTTGTGGACCAACCCGAAAGAGATCCCCGGCAATGGCATTGATGACGACAAGAACGGTTATATCGATGATGTACATGGCTGGAATTTCATCGGAGGAAAGGATGGCCGGAATGTGAAAGAGGACAGTTATGAGGCCGCCCGGGTCTATCATGAAGGCAAGGCTAAATTCAAAGGAAAGTCTGAGGCCGACTTCACCGGAAAGGACCTGGTTGATTTCAAGACCTGGAAAAAATCGGAAGTAAAAGTGATCGGTGATGGTACAGGTGGTGGCGCGGATATGGCCATGCTGAAGCGGATTCAGACCAACCTGCAGAAGAGCGATGAGATCCTGAAGAAAGCCATTGGCAAGGATACTTATACCGGCAAGGAACTGGAAGCTTATACCACTAAAACGGATGAGGAGAAAAAAGCACGTACTTCCTTACTGGGACTGATGAAAGGCAATGATGCCATGGACCAGACCAACAAAGAATTCATCGACGGACTGGTGGAATACATTGCCGGCGAGGAACGCAAGGAGAATTCAAAGAACAACCCGCCCACGGAATACCGTAAGGACATCGTGAAGGACGACGAGACCAATATCAACGACCGTAATTACGGTAACAATGATATCATGGCCTCCACTCCCCTGCACGGAACGCATTGCGCGGGTATCATCGGTGCCATCCGCAACAATGGCAAGGGCATGGACGGCATTGCGGATAATGTTCGCATCATGATGATCCGCGCCGTACCCGACGGAGATGAGCACGATAAGGATATCGCCAATGCGATCCGTTATGCCGTTGACAATGGTGCCCAGATCATCAGCATGAGCTTCGGAAAGGATTTCTCCCCGCAGAAGCAATGGGTGGATGACGCCTTCCGTTATGCCGAAAGCAAGAATGTATTGCTGGTTCACGCCGCCGGTAATGATGCCAAGAATGTGGACACGGCGGATAATTTCCCCAACCCCGTTTTCGTGGACGGTAAGGGAAGGGCCAACAATGTGATCACGGTGGGTGCCAGCGGGGATCCCAAATCGGGCGGACTGACGGCCTCTTTCAGTAATTATGGGAAGAAGGAAGTGGATGTGTTCTCACCCGGTGTAAAGATCTATGCTACACTCCCGGGTGGCGATAAATACGGAAACCTGCAGGGTACCAGTATGGCTTGTCCGCTGGTGGCCGGTATCGCCGCGCTGGCACTGGAATAGTATCCCAACCTGTCGGCCAGGCAATTGAAATACGTGATCGAGAAATCAGCGCAGGTCCCCGAGTACAAAGTGAAGATCCCTGGAACAGATGATCTCACGGATCTTTCTGAACTCTCGAAGACCGGTGGAATCGTAAACGCATATGAAGCCATCAAACTGGCATCCACGATCAAGGGCGAAAGGAAACCGGTGAAGGAAACATTGCCTAAACCGAAACTGGTGAAGAATAAAAAAGGTTAAACACATTTAATAATACCAGAAAAAGTTTACGTCTTACCTGGCGTAAACTTTTTCATTTAAAAATAAAAATCCATGGCCAGACCCATACCCGGGACCTATCCCGAATACTACCAGCGTTATATCGACCAGGTTGCGGAGAACGACCTGACAACCGCACTCGAAAATCAATTGCCCCGGATACGGGAATTCCTGTCGGGCATTACGGAAGAACAATCCTTGTTCCGTTATGCCCCCGGCAAATGGACGATGAAAGAAGTGCTTCAGCACATGATCGATACGGAAAGGATATTCGGTTACCGTTCCCTTTGTTTCGCCCGCGGGGAGAAAGCTTCTTTGCCCGGTTTTGAAGAAGATGATTACGCCGCTCAATCCGGCGCCAACAGCCGGACCTGGCAGAGCCTGGTGGAAGAGATGATCCTGCTCCGGCAATCCACGATCATCCTGTTCAACAGTTTCCCTTCAACCGGCATGGCCGCTTCGGGCATCGCCAATAATAACCCGATCAGCGTATTGGCGATGGGTTTCATCATTCCCGGGCATTTCACGCATCACCGGAAAGTGATGGAGGAACGTTACCTGGGAACAAACCTGTAAGGTTTGCCGCAAAGGGCTGGTGCGCTGAAAACCTTACAGCGTTTGATCAAATAAAAACCGTTAAGTTATGCATCGC
This sequence comes from Chitinophagaceae bacterium, assembly GCA_016721725.1. Classification (GTDB taxonomy): domain Bacteria; phylum Bacteroidota; class Bacteroidia; order Chitinophagales; family Chitinophagaceae; genus Ferruginibacter. Next base: position 562,283 of record JADKHN010000006.1, read on the forward strand.
TGGTTTCGGGCATGGCTTTTCTTAATGTGTTTTATGGTCATTCGCAAAAAAACGCTATAAGGTTTTCCCCTACCCATGGCCCTGCTGCAAACCTCATAGGTTTTCTTAACTTCATTCCATGAAAACGGCCCTTTCTTTATTGCTTTCCGCCCTCTCCCTTCCCTCCTTCGCGCAACAGGACATCCGGTTCTTTTCCGAGAAAAAGGAAAGAGGATTCATCCTCTATGCCGCAAACAACGAATATGGTCCCGTATCCGTTTCCCTTGAGCTGGACCTGACCAACCTGCAATTTTCTAAAGACCCGCAAAAAATATTCGTTATACCGGCCCGAACTGAAAAATTCAATCTCGGTGATCTGGATATTGTCACCCCGGGAGAACGGTATAAATATTCCTATCGTTACCGTTCCAATATCGGGGACGTCACCCTGCTGAAATATGATACGACCTATGCTTATGAACTCCCCTATCAAAAAGGACAGAGTTTTGTTGTGGCACAAGGCTATAATGGCCGACTGTCGCACCAGGGTGAGAACGCCATCGACTTCAGCATGCCCGAAGGCACCGAAGTACTGGCCGCACGGGAAGGCATTGTGGTGAGGGTGGTGCAGAACAATGCCGAATCCTGTCCGGAAGAAGCCTGCAAAAAATACAACAACTTCATCACCCTCCTCCACCCCGACGGCACCCTGGCCAATTATGTACACCTCAAGTACAAGGGTTCAAAAGTGAAACCCGGCGACCAGGTCAATAAAGGGTATCTCATCGGCTTTAGCGGCAATACCGGCTGGACCAACGGGCCGCACCTTCATTTTTCCTGCGCCCTGCCCGGACTGGAAAAAAGGGAAACGCTCAGAACGGTGTTCAGGACCGGCGACGGAACTCAACTGGAATACCTGGCTGAAAAGGAAAGGGTGATGAGGGGGTATTAAACGGTTTTGGTTTATATCGGCCGGTAAAATATATAAGTCTCCCAGGCTTACACAATTTTAGATTTCAATTGTCCTCTTCTTCTAAAACAATTTCATATACGAATATATTTTCATTGATAATAAAGAAGTTGTAATTTGGGGTGAGCAGCGAATGTGCGGGTATTAAACAGTTACCTGCCATTTTTGAGCACTCTACGAACTTTTAAAACTCCCAAAATGAAAAAAGTGTTTTTCTTTATTATTTTAACTCATTTTGTTCTCACTTCATTTGGGCAAACAGAACAATATGAAAGTTCATCTGCAATTAGAGAAGAAGCTGACTTTAAAATTGAACGTATTTCTAGGCTTCTAGTATTTACAGGCAAAACAATTACAATTTCAAATTGGCTAAATGGTGGACAAGAAGCGCTAATGCTTAAAATTGATAAGGTCTTAGATAAAGAATATTCTTTAGACGGAATTTGCAAATGGTATTACTGTACGTCAAAAAAAAGATTTTATTAACGGATTTTCGAAAACAATAATAATTATACCAAAATCAAAGGATAAAGTAAAAGTTTTTACGTTTGCTAACGAAGTAACTGTCTATCACACCGAAATACTAATAAGCAAAAATTAATTCACTCATTTATATTCTTACGTTATGGAAAACAATACAATTTCTGTTACAGCTCATACTGTTACAGGCGAGCTAACAGACATATTGAGCAATGCAACTCCGCATGACGCTATCGAAGACTACTTCTGTCCGGATATGAGGCCACCACTTCAAACACTCGTGATAAAGGCTACAACTGACGAGGGAAAGGTTGTATTACTCTCAATTACCCAAAATAGCATTCATGTAAAAGTGAGTTCATAATTTTTAGATAATAAAACGGCAGGTAACATGGGGTTTGGCGCAAGCGGGGCCTGACAATGTAACTTCAGCATTTGTGCATGGCCAAGCAGTGGCTCGGGGCTGGACCGTTTATTCTTGAGCATTTTTGGTAACTTCAAATAATTATATTCTTAGGGCGACATCGGCCGGGCAGACGTAATCCTAATATCCCGCCTGACGCCAAGCCCTTGACGTTAGCGGAAAATGCCAATTAAACACTATCCTGATAATTGACCTTTTACAGACCTAATTTAATAAATAATTATTACTATATTTAATATATGGAACCGTTTCTAAAATGGGCTGGGGGAAAACGTTGGTTAATCTCAAATCCTAATAATATCTTCCCAGACGAGACTAAGATTAAACAATATATTGAACCCTTTTTGGGAGGAGCTGCAGTTTTTTTTCATATACAACCTTCAAATGGACACTTAAGCGACATTAATGAGGACCTGATAAATGCTTATATTATTGTTAGAGACAAATGGGAAGACTTAATAGAAATACTCAGAAAATACGAAATACAACATTGTAAAGAATTTTACTATCAAATGCGATCAAATAATCCTCGCTCCCCTTTGCAAAAAGCAGCTAGATTTATTTATTTAAATCGTACTTGTTGGAATGGTTTATATCGTGTCAATAGTAAAGGAGAATTCAACGTTCCGATTGGAACCAAAACCAAAGTCATATTAGATGCGGACGATTTTTTGGGGCTTTCCAGTTTGCTTGCTGGAATGAATATTGAAGCATGCGATTTTGAAAAAACGATAGACAAGGCCAATGATGGAAGGGGCGTTTATAGCGAATTAGCAATTAAATGTTGGTAATATGAAAAAAGTGAATGAAAAGATTAAGATATTCTTTACTTCCATAGACTACCCTGCTTTAGGAAAAAGTTTCATGGAAGTCTTTTATTTAACATTAATTGCATTACTCCCTCTTATAATAAACATTACTATCGCAACATTAGCTACAAATGATATTATTGAACCACTGAAAACAAAAATAGTCCCTGGTGAAATTCTTGCTTATTGTTTAAGTTTTTTAGCGCCATCTCTTTATTTAATAATAAAAACTCATGGTCTAGGATATAAGTTACCACTTCTTCACTTCTTTTCAATCATTACTTTTATTGTTTACGTTTCATCACGGTGCTATACTTAATAGCAAAAATAAATGGGTTCAATCAATTGATATGGAAAGTCATAAATTCGACCTCTATTTCAAACTCACATTAGTATTCTTGGCTACTGCGGTAATATTTAGAATTTATTCAGTCTATCATGGAAAAATGCATCTAACTGGTCAGAGACTAGGAATAGACAACAACAAAATTTCAATGAGCAATTCAGTGAAAGTTTAAAAGGATAAATTATGAATTCTAATCTCATAAAGTTTCCTGTAATTAAAATATCTCAACCGTTGGGTGACTTTTTTATTGGGAATATTAAGGCAAGAGATCTTGTAAACATTTCATATGCGGATGTAAGGAGAATTGAAGGCGAAGAAAGGGAAGTCGAACGATATTTGGGTATTCAACGCCCTTTAGATAAAGCAAGAGTTAATAAAATAAGGAAGTATTTAGAATCACCGGATGCTGCATTTCCAACTGGAGTTGTCGTAGCAATAGATCAAAATTGTGCCGAATTCGACAATTCAGGTGTTTTAGTCCTTAAGCCTTATGAAGCAGATTTTAAAGAAGACGATTCGATTACTTTAGATAAAGTTGCCAAAGTTTTGGATGGGCAACACAGAATTGCAGCTTTTATCAATGAAGCTGGAAATTACGACGAAACATTAAGTAAGTTGTTCCCAGATTTTGAATTTAATATTGTTGTCTTTGTGGGCTTAGATATTGATGAACAAGCAAATATATTTGCAACTGTCAATTTAGCACAAACTAAAGTTAGTCGTAGTCTTGTCTATGACTTGGAAGGTTTATCAAAAACAAGAAGCCCTTTTAGAACCTGTCATCAGGTAGCTGTAGCCTTAGATTCTGCTGATCAAAGTAGTCCGTTGTATCACAGAATTAAACGCCTTGGATTGAAAACGAAAGGGAGAGAAGAATCTGAACCTTTGACACAGGCTGTGTTTGTTGAATCCCTTATAAAGCTATTGTCTCCCGATCCGTTTGCCGACAGAACACTGTATATGAGAGGCAAAACTCCAAAATATTTTAGTAACACAGAGTTACTTAAGCATCCTTTCAGAAATATGTTTATATCTGGGAAAGACACTGACATCGCATTGATTTTATACAACTATTTTAGTAGCATTCAAAAAAAATGGCCTACTGCATGGACAGAGATAGAAAAGCAAGGGAATATTTTGCCTCGTTCTAATGCCTTTAAAGCCTTTATGCGTTATTTGAGACTTGCATATTTAAATATTGTACGTACAGAAATTGGAAAAGTGCCTTCAATCGAAGAATTTTCAACAATTTTCGATAAGTTGAAGGTTTCAGATAATGACTTTACTTCTGGAAATTTCAAACCAGGGAGTGGTGGAGAATCTGCATTTTACAAACTCCTTACCGGCGAAAAACTATTCATGATTTAAAAATGAGTAATGCACTGCTGTAACTTGGCATCCTATGTATATATAGACTTCCGCCGCTGTGGGTCTTCCGTCAAATCACCCGCAAGCCAGCCGCCGCAAAAATGAGCGCCGTCTGGCTTGCCTGGACAGGCAGGTCTCCGACCAACGGCGAAAACGCATGAGAGTTCCACTTTTTTTATATTAGTATAATGAAACAATCCTACCCTTGTAATAGTCCCCATTATTCATACAATCCGGTCCGTTGTAAGCAATTTTAATGAGGCAGTCCTCCATCTCCCCCGAATATGCCATCGGCTCATGTTCCTGACCGCATGTTGACAGCGGCGGCAATGTTTTGCCCATTTTCAGGGCTTGCGTAACTTTACCCACAACCATCCAATCATTTTCAAAAAAAAGATGCGGACCATCATCCTGACCATCGCTTTTATTTCTTCCCTGGCTCCTGTTTTCGGACAAACAGGAACTGCGAAACTTAAGATCTCCCATCTAACCGGAGATTTTTATGTCTATACCACTTACAATACCTATGAAGCAAGCCAGGTGCCGGCAAACGGAATGTACCTGGTTACCCACAACGGTGTAGTACTGTTTGACACTCCCTGGGATACGACGCAGTTTCAACCCTTGCTGGACAGCATAAGATCAAAGCACGACAAAACCGTGGTCCTTTGTTTTGCCACGCATTGGCACAGCGACAAAACCGCCGGACTGGAATATTACCGGCAACAGGGAATCAAAACTTATACAACGGTCCTTACCGATGAACTAAGCAAAAAGAACCAGAAAAAAAGGGCTGAATTCTTAATGGCGGGGGATACGGTCTTCACTGCCGGACAATATTCCTTGAAACCTATTACCCCGGGGAAGGTCATACCGCGGACAATATCGTGATCTGGTTCAAAAAGAAAGGATCCTCTACGGCGGTTGCCTGATCAAAGGCGTTGATGACGAGGATCTGGGCTACCTGGGCGACGCGAATGTAACCGCCTATGCAAGTACGCTAAAGAAGGTTCAGAAAAAATGCCGGAACCCAAAATTCATCATCATCGCACACAGTGATTGGAAAAACATTCATTCATTGAGGCATTCGCTGATGATGGCGAAAGAACTTAAAAAGAAAAAAGGCTGATATTTTGATTCCTGAGAAACAAACCCAGTCAGGGGATCAATAACCGGTTTGCGTGTTTTAATTGGCCGAATGACTTTGTCCTGCTAATTACCGTATTCAAATGACTTAAGCATAAAGAATGAAAACAACAAAAACATTACCATTGAAAGACGGTGACTCCTGTAAGGTTATCGGAGGCACCCATGCCGGTAAATCAGGCAAAGTGAGGGATATCAACCTCAGCAAATCGGGGCATATTACGATCACCGTTGTACAGGAAAGCGGCATCCTTTTCAAGACCCTGGGAAAGAATGTGGTCGTACAATAAAAAGCCGTCGCTCATCGCAACGGCTCTTTTCATGGCCCAATGGGTTCTAGTTCGTTTTGGCCGTATTGCCCTGGTTGATCATATTGCTGATCACCTTGACCGTCTCGTTGACATAGATATCGTTGCTGAGGGCCTTCAGCCATTTGTTGTTCTTTTCCACCCTTTCCTTGGCGGCGTTGATGTTCACGGTATCGGCCGGGATATTGGAGATATTCATTTCCTTACCCAGCTTATACAGTTCGTCCAGTTGCTTAAAGGTCTCCTTCAGTTTTTTCTGCTCTTCCTTATATTTCACGATATTCAGTGAATATTCCTTTGTACTGTAATTCTGCAGCCAGCTCACGTTCGTCTTGATGTTGCTGAACGTGGTATTCCTGGATAACTGGTCATAGGCCGTTTTAACGATCGCCTCGTTGCTTACCGTGCTGGTCCAGGGCTTATATTCCGCCTTGCTGATCTCATCCCAGGGCAATGCCGAGGTGTTGTCCTTCTCCATGAACTTCAGGTATTCGTTCCTGTCGGGCAGGATGATATCCGGTGTGACGCCTTTCAGTTGGGTGGCGCCGCCGTTGATGCGATAGAATTTCTGCAGGGTGAGTTTGACATATCCCAGGTCCTCTGATTTACGGTTGGAGAACAGTGGATTCTCGCTTTCGGGGGTCAGCGGGATGTTGCGCTGGACCGTTCCTTTTCCGTAGGTTGACGTACTGCCCACGATGATGCCCCGCTTATAATCCTGGATGGCCGCCGCGAAGATCTCGGATGCGCTGGCACTGAATTCATCCACCATAACGGTGAGCGGACCGCTGTATAAAATATTCTTGTCCTTGTCCCTTAACATTGACGGGCGCTCTTCCCTTCCCTTCACGATACAGACCGGGCCTTCCTCGATGAAGAGTCCGGCCATCCTGATCACTTCGGGCAGGGAGCCCCCTCCATTACCCCGGAGGTCCATGATGATGCCTTCCACATTCTCCGCCTTGAGTTTCTGGATCTCTTTGGCCACATCATCGGCACATTTTGAGCCGTTGGGATCCTCATAGTTGATATAGAATTCAGGCAGGTAGATATACCCGATCTTATGATCGCCATTGATGATGGCGCTCTTGGCAAACGTATCTTCCAGTTTGATCTCATCCCGCTTGAGGGTGATGACCTTTTCCGTTCCGTCCATCCGGCGGATGTAGAGCTTCACTTCGGATCCTTTTTCAGCGCCGCGGATCAGCTTCACCGCATCGTTGACGGCATAACCCGTCACATCGACCGGCTCGGCATTGCCCTGGCCGATCTTGAGTATCTCGTCATCCACCCGGATCTCTCCGCTCTTCCAGGCCGGCATGCCGGTGATGAGGCTGGCGATCTTGATCTTCCCATCGTCCTCTTTCAACTGGGCGCCGATACCAAAAAAGCTGCCGCGCATCCCTTCATCAAAAGTCCGTTTGTCGATAGGCGGGAAATAATTGGTATGGGGATCCATGGTCCATGTGATGGCATTCACGAAAGTGCTGAAGTTCTCATCGACCGTTTCATGGGTCTTCTTGGTGGTGAAATACCGCTCGATCTGCTTCCTTACGCCGTCGCGGGCTTCCCGCTCCAGGGTTGAATCCGCCTTGACCTTGAAGTCTTTCTTGTCCTTGTTCTTTTCCCGGTCGGCCTGCATATCCACATATCTGGCCAGGGTCAGGTACTTGAGACGCTTACGCCAGGTATCTTTCCGCTCCGCTTCATTTTTCGGGTGATTCAGTTTGTCCTCATCCAGCACCACGCTCTCCTCCTTCGTGAAATCAAAAGGCTTTGCCAGGATGTCCTTATACAGGATGGAGGTTTCGTTCAGTCGCTTCAGGTAAAGGTCATTGATGAAGAAAAAGGATTCCAGCTCGGCGCCATGGATCTCATCATCGATCTTGGTCTCGAATTTTTTGAAACCCTGGAGGTCGGACAGGAAGAAGATATTCTTGTCGTTATCCAGTTCATCTGTGAATTTCTTCAACACCAGTTTGGAGAAATCGTCGTCGATCTTCTTCGGACTGTAATGACCCTGTTCCAGCAGGAGACCGACATTGCGCAATACCTTGGTGTATTTCGACTTGGGGTTGTCGTAACTGAACTTACCCTGCGATTGGAAGGCCAGGAAAAGGCCCGCTCCGGTAAGCACCAGGATGACCGGTAAGAATTTTCTACTCATAATAAATGATGCCATTTTGTGCATACTGTAAAAATAATGGAAAATAACCGTTGCTTATTTGTAGATAACGCATAAAAGGGAATAATGTTTTGTTAAAGGGAATGAGGGAAATCAGGGCGGATGAGCGGTAAAAAACTCCCCGGGTCCGGGGAGTTTTGGGTAACTGAGGGCTCGAACCCCGACCCTCAGAATCACAATCTGATGCTCTAACCAACTGAGCTACAGCTACCGTAAAGAGCAGCAAAAATATGGCATTTCATTTCTTCTCCAAAATTACATTTTGAGCGGGTTCAATAAAGCCATTTCTTTACAGGCAAAACGAAACACATGCATTGGGCGCAGTATATCATCCCGGTCATCGTTTCCGCATTCACCGGCTGGATCACCACCTGGATCGCGATCAAGATGCTGTTCCATCCCCGGAAACCTTTCAGGGTAGCTGGTTTGACCATCCAGGGCATCTTCCCGAAGAACCAGCAGCTGATCGCTCAGAAACTGGGCCAGGTGGTGAGCAAGGAACTGATCTCCTTTGCCGAGATCGAACAAAAGGTCACCAACCCCGATAACCTGAAAAAACTCAGGCCAGAGATCGAAAAACACATCGATGGCTTTTTAAGGGACAAGATCAAGGAGTCCTTTCCCCTCCTTTCGGTCTTCATTGGCGAAAAGACCATCAACCAGCTGAAGCAGGCCTTCCTGATGGAACTGGAAAGCCTGTTTCCCGTGCTCATGAAAAGTTATATGAACAAACTGGAACAGGACCTTGACCTGGAAAAGATCGTCACGGAAAAAGTGGCCGGGTTCTCATCCGAAAAGCTGGAACACATACTGGACCAGATCACCAAAAAGGAATTCGCCTTCCTGGAGATCATCGGCGCGGTATTCGGATTCCTGATCGGTTTGCTACAGGTGACAATCCAGGCCTTCCTCCCTTAACATTTCCTTAATTAATCCGCTGTTCTACACGCTATTACGCCACTCATCCTCTTATTTGTCATTTTATTGTCAGTAAAGCTGAACTTTGCGCCTCGAAATACGTTAAACAACGAAAATATGTCCCTTAAAATGAAACTGAGCAAACTGATCATAACGGCATTTTTACTGATCGCTGCCCTGTTCAGCCAGGCGCAAATGCCCGGAGCCGGCAGAGGCATGGGAGGCCAGAACATGAATATGGGCCATTTTTACGGAAAGATCGTTGACTCGGTCAGTGGCAAGCCGCTCGACGGCGCCTCCATTCAATTGATCCAGAACAAATTCGATTCCGTTGCCAAGAAAAGAAAAGATGTGATCGTCAGCGGTATGCTCACCACCAAACGGGGTGAATTCAGCCTCGAGAACCTGCCGATCATGGCCACCTATAGACTCAAGATCACGGCCATTGGTTATAAAACCATTGAAAGAAAGGTCAATTTCGAACTCAATATGGCCGGGGCGAAAAACGGCGATTTCAGCAGCATGATCAGCGGGGTGGATAAGGACCTGGGAAATTTCAAGATGAAAGTGGACGCCCAGCAACTGGAAAACGTAACGGTCACCGCCAGCAAACCCTTGCTCACCATGGGGATCGACCGCAAGATATTCAACGTGGAAAAGAACCTCACCAGCGTGGGCGGAACGGCCATCGATGTGATGAAGAACGTGCCTTCGGTGAATGTGGATATAGACGGCAATGTCAGCCTCCGGAATGCCACTCCCCAGATCTTTGTGGACGGCAGGCCTTCCACACTCACCCTCGACCAGATCCCGGCCGATGCCATCGCCAGTGTGGAGATCATCACTAACCCCTCCGCTAAATTCGATGCCAGCGGCGGCGGCGCGGGGATCCTCAACATCGTGTTGAAGAAGAACCGGAAGGCCGGATATAACGGTAACCTCAGGGCCAGCATCGATATGCGCGGTCGCCCGGGCTTTGGAGGTGATTTCAATGTAAAACAGGGTAAGGTCAATTTCTTCGCGGCAGGTATGCTGGGGATGCGCAAGTCGATCAGTACGGTTTCGAGTACCCGAACCGATTTCCTGGGAACGACGAATGCCTACCTCACCCAGACGAATAAGCCCATCAATACCGGCTTCTTTGCCTTCGGACGCCTGGGTATGGATTATTTCATCGATAACCGGAATACCATCACCATCGGGGGCAATATCGTCAGGGGCCAGTTCAAGACCAACGACCTGATCAGCATCTTCCGTGATACGGTGAATAACAATACCACCATCAGTGATGTAGGTTCCCGCAGCAGCAAGAACACCGGCAATTTCCGCAACTACGGTTCCACCCTCAGCTTCAAACACAATTTCGCCAAGGCCAATATGGAATGGACCGCTGATGCCACCTACAATTACAGCAAGAACGATAATATCGGCGATTACAATACCCAGTATTTCTATACCAATAATAACCCCAAGACCCCCGCTTATATAGAACGTACGCAGGGAGGCGGTACTTCCCAGTTCATAACCGCACAGACCGATTTCTCCGATCCTATCACCGCCAAGATCAAGATCGACGCGGGTTTGCGCGGAGCCTGGCGGAATTTCACCAGCTTCAACGACAACTATATGCAGACCACCCCGGGATCTTTTTTCCTGATACCCGGCCTCAGCAATAATTATAAATTCAACGATGTCGTCTATGCCGGCTATGTCACGTTCGCCCAGCAATTGAAGAAATTCAATTACCAGCTGGGACTGCGGCTGGAGAGTTCTTCCTATGAAGGCAACCTCATCAGCAGGGGACAACGTTTCAAGACGGATTATCCGTTCAGCCTGTTCCCCAGTGCATTTGCCACTTACAAGCTCACCGACAAGCAGGACCTGCAGCTGAACTATTCCCGTAAGATCAACCGGCCCAATTTCTTTCAGCTGATCCCTTTCATCGATTATTCCGATTCGCTGAACCTGAGTGTGGGAAATCCCAACCTGGTGCCCGAATTCACCAACCTGCTCGAATTGTCCTATTCGAACCAGTATAAAGGAAGCAATACCTTCCTCGCCACAGTGTACATGCGCAACACCAATGACCTGATCACCCGTTACCAATATAAGGACGCCAATCCCAACCCGGCCAAATCCGACAGCGTGATCATCAGTACCTATGCCAATGCCAACCAGAGCTATACATTCGGACTGGAACTGACCGGTAAGAACAAAGTGACCAAGTGGTGGGACCTCACGACCAACCTGAACCTGTTCAATTCGACCATCAAGGCGGGTAACCTGGTGGGTGGTGTGACCAGTTCCCAATTCAGCTGGTTCGCCAAGATCAATAACAATTTCAAACTGCCGAAGAATTTCTCGATCCAGTTATCCGGCGATTATACGGCCAAGACACTGGTAGCACCCGGTGGCGGTGGCAACCGCGGCGGTATGGGTATGATGTTCGGCGGTGGCTCACAGCCCAGTTCCCAGGGATATATCAAGCCCATCTATGGCGCCGACCTGGCCATCAAGTATGAGTTCCTCAAGAACAATGCGGCCTCACTGACCCTCCAGTTCAGTGATATCTTCCGTTCCAAGTTATATGCCACCCATAATGAATCCGTTTATTTTGTACAGGATAACCAGCGTCGCCGCGATCCGCAGATGCTGCGCCTTAATTTCAACTGGCGTTTTGGCAAGATGGACGTTTCCCTCTTCAAGCGTAAGAACATGAAGGGAGAAATGGAGAACATGCAGAATGCACAGCAGGGAATGGGGAACTAATCTGATTTTTAATTATTTGAAGCCATCTCTTTATCGGGATGGCTTTTTTTTTACCAGGGATCATCATCCTGATGTCAGTCTGAGCTTGCCGAAGAGTGTCTTGCCGAAGACAGGCTGTCTGAGTACCTGAGTTTACCGAAGTGTTGTCGAAGACACGCCACAGAATAAGCATTTCGTCCCTCCCTTCGACAGGCTCAGGAGGACAAGAACCTTCGACAAGCTCAGGGCAGCACCCTTCGACAGGCTCAGGGCAGCACCCTTCGACAGGCTCAGGATAACAAGCTCAGGGTGACTGTAACATTATTTCACTGCAACATGGAATATTAACCGAACCCGGCATTTATACCTCATATCACCGATTTTACGTTTTTTAGCATTATTTTGCCGTAGCAAAAACCAATTATGAAAGCGATCAATTTCCAGAAGGTATTACCCCACGCCGTGGCGGTGGTGCTGTTTTTACTTCTTTCTATTATGATGACCAAACCTTCCCTGGAAGGGCGTGTGGTACACCAGTCGGATGTGGTACAATGGAAGGCCATGGCCCAGCAATCCTTTGACTTCGAAAAGAAATACGGGTACTTCCCCCGGTGGACCAACAGCATGTTCAGCGGCATGCCGGCTTACCAGATCGCATTCGGTCCCAAATCACCACAGTACATCAACATTGGGCATATAGGCGACATATTGACCCTGGGCTTTCCCAGGCCGGTGTATTACCTCTTCCTGGCCTCGCTTTGCTTTTACCTGCTTTGCATCGTCATCGGCATCAATCCCTGGGTGAGTATCCTGGGCGGCATCGCCTACGGATACTGTTCCTATAATGCGGTACTCATCGCCGTGGGGCATGATACCAAACTGATGTCGATGGCCTATGCCCCTGCGGTACTGGCCGGCATACAACTGATCTTTCAGAAAAAATACTGGCTGGGCGCCATCCTGCTATTGGTGTTCGGTAACCTCATGCTCGGGCAAAGCCACCAGCAGATCGTCTATTATACCTTGCTGATGGCCATTTGCATGGCGGTTGCTTTCCTGGTCAAATGCATCCGGGCCAAAGAGATCAAACACCTGCTGGTCTCCGCCGGTTTTGGTATCGGTACCGGGGCCCTGATCCTGGGCACCATGGCACTCTCCTACTGGCCCACTTATGAATTCAGCCAGGAGACCATGCGGGGTGGGCGGAGCGAACTCACGCCCAAGGACAAAGCAACCAATAATCAGACCAAGGGCGGACTGGATAAGGATTATGCATTCATGTGGAGTTACGGCAAGGCGGAGACGATGACCATGCTGGTGCCCAACGCCTTCGGCAACAGCACCTCCCAGAACCTGCCGGAGGACTCAAAAGCCCTGCAGGTGTTACAGGAGAATGCACAAGCCTTACAACAGGCCCAGGTGGATCCCAACCAGATCCTGCAACAATCGCCCATGTACTGGGGAGAACTACTGAATACCTCGGGGACGGTCTATATGGGCGCCATCATCTGCCTGCTCTTCCTGTTCGGCGCCTTCTTTTCGAAAAGCGAACACCGCTGGTGGCTGATCGCCGTGACCATCATCGGTATTATTCTGGCCTGGGGCAAGAACCTGGAAGCGGTAAACTATTTCCTGTTCGACCACCTCCCCTTCTATAAGAAATTCCGTGCCCCGTCGATGGCGCTGGTGATGCCGCAATTGTCGGTCGCCCTGCTCGGGATGATCTTCCTGAACGATTTTGTGAAGTTGACCGACAAGGAGGCCATGCAAAAACTGATGAAAAAGTGCTTGTATGTTACGGGTGGAACGGTTGCGGTGATGCTGGCCTTTTATTTCTTCTCTGATTTCACCAATACGGCTACGACCGAGTTGAGGAAAGGAGTCAATGAGGCCCTTAAAGGACAGGGAAATGAATTCACCCGCAGTTATTTCAGCGCGCTGAAAGAGGACCGCCAGGCCTTTTACCTGAGTGATATGCTGCGAACGCTGGGATACCTCCTGGCGGGATTCGCCGTACTCTTCCTCTACGCCCGTAAATTGATCAAACCGGCCCTGGTTTACACGGCATTGATATTGCTTTGCACGATCGACCTCTTCATGGTCAGCAAGCGGTACCTGAAGGAGGAGAATTTCGTTGAGCCCACCGATTACGAATCCAACTACGCCGATACAGAGGCCGATACCGTCATTAAAAAAGATACCAGTTTCTTCCGCGTACTCAACCTGGCCTTCCCCGGCAATAACGGTTACCAGGTTTCCGTATCCAATACTTTTGAAGATGCACTGGCATCCTATAAACACAAGACCATCGGTGGTTACAGTCCGGCCAAACTGGCCCTTTACCAGGACCTCCGCGAGAATCAGTTGTATAAAAACATACAGGCCTGGGGCGCTAACCCGATGGCCAATGACAGTTTCCCTGTGCTCAACATGCTGAACATGAAATACGTGATCCTGCCCAACCAGCAGAACCCAAGACAGACCACAGCCTTGCTGAATACTTATGCAATGGGAGATTGCTGGCTGGTGAAGGAAGTGAAAATGGTGAAGAATGCCGATGAGGAGATGAAGTCACTGGATGCCTTTGATCCGGCACAGGTGGCATTTGTTGATGAACGCTTCAAGGCGTCGATACCCTTCAATCCGGTTTACGATTCAACGGCTTCCATTACATTGATCGAAAACAAGAACGACGAGATCAATTACGCGTTCAATGCATCCTCAAACCAGTTCGCTGTTTTCAGCCAGATCTATTATCCCAATGGCTGGAAGGCTTATATCGACGGAAAGGAAGCGCCCATTTGCCGGGTGAATTACGTATTGCGTGGCCTGGCCGTTCCCGCAGGCAAACACAGCATCAGGTTCAGCTTTGATCCGCCTTCGGTACAAAAAGGAGAAAGCATCACGCGCTGGTCGAATATATTGTCGGTATTGTTCCTCTTATTCTGCCTTTTCATGATCTGGAAGAACAGGAAGAAAGAGTCTCAAGCAGCAACCGCCTGATGAAAGCGTCTGAAACTGTAACAGGATATGATTTTATTGATCGGCAAGACCCAATGGCTTCCCTGATCAATGAAAAGGCGAATGAATTATTGCTGAAACTGAACGGGCTCGATCTGCAACATTGCGCCATCGACGATTTTGGCAAACAATATTTCGGCGACCATCACCTGGGCAGGAGGGCCTATTTCTCCATTGCCAGCAGCGCCAGGATCATTTATGATTCCGTTGCATTGACCGGGAAAACGATCCCTCAACTCTGTTTCACCGATTATGGAGCCGGCCTCGGAACACTATACCTGCTGGCCGGGATGCTGGGTTTCAAAAGAGTGATCTATAATGACCTTTTTCCCAACTGGAGCGAAAACGCCCGGATCATCGCGGAGCAACTCCAGATCCCTGTTTCCGATTATGTGGCGGGAGATATCGGCGCTCTCATCGATCACGGAAAACAGAACGGCCTTTATTTCGACATCATCGCTTCCCGAAATGTGATCGAACATATTTATGACCTGAGAAGATTCTATGCTACATTATACCAATCCGGACTGACCGGGCTATGCTATTCCACCACCACGGCCAATTACCATAACCCGGCCATGTTGCTGAAGCACCGCATCTATCACCGCAAGATGGAAAAGATCCAGTTCCGGAAACAACGGGAAGAGGCCATCAGGAAAATATTGCCAGATGTAAAAGATAATATCCTCGCGGAGTTG
Source organism: Chitinophagaceae bacterium (assembly GCA_016721725.1). Lineage (GTDB taxonomy): Bacteria > Bacteroidota > Bacteroidia > Chitinophagales > Chitinophagaceae > Ferruginibacter. Next base: position 577,683 of record JADKHN010000006.1, read on the forward strand.
GTGGAACTCACCAGGGGCAGGGCTTTTGGCGATCTCCCGGACGCCGTCCGCGCTTTTTTGGAAAGCAGGCCGGTACCTCCCGTTGAATTCCTGGGCAGCAATACCTGCGATTGCCAGACCGGGGTCTGGGCCGAACACATCATCAGGAAAAGGGATTATGAAGACATCATCACCAAAGCGGGATTCAACATGAGCTATACCCCCGGTTTCTGGGATACCCATTACAAATACGCCCTTCTGAACGGGTTGACGCGTTTGTTCAACGCCTGCATAAAAATGCTTGGACGTTCTGGTTACCGGCTTGCTCCCTTTGTAAACGTTGTGGCCATCAGGAAATAAACATGAATACCAGTGTGAATATATTGAGCCTGGTCTCCTACCCCTTCCTGCCTCCAAAAATGGGCGGGCAGAAAGGCATCGCCCTGTTCAACCAGTACCTGGGAGCCTTATTGTCCCTGCAATGCCTCACGATCCAAAACAACGATCCCTCTTTCGCCCGGAACTATATCGTATTCAACCAACTCAGCAACAGCAAATGGCGATACAGTAACCCCGCTTATTTTTTCCTGCTGAAAAAGATCATCAAAGAAAAAAAGATCACCCACCTCATCCTGGAACATCCTTATTACGGCTGGCTGGGCGTTTTGCTGAAATGGTTCACCCCGGTCAAGCTTATCGTACATTCCCACAATATCGAAGCCACCCGCTTCAAAAGCATGGGCAAATGGTGGTGGGGCGTCTTATGGCATTATGAGAAGATGACACACCGGCGCGCCGACCTTAATTTCTTCATCCAGGATGCCGACCGGCAATTCGCCGTGACCAAATTCAAACTGGACCCGGAAAAATGCGCAACCATCACATATGGTTTTGAACTGGACCAAGCGCCTTCAGCTTCCGAGAAACGATCGGCCAAAGAAACACTGATCCAACAGCATGGATTGCCCCCCGATACCCGGATCATCCTGTTCAACGGTACCTTGGACTATGCCCCCAACCGTGAAGCGCTGGACATCATCCTTGACAAGATCAATCCGCTATTATTGGTCAAAGCCGGTTTTAACTATCGCATCATCATTTGCGGCAACCGGTTACCGGATGAATACAACGGGTTGACTGATCACAAGACCCGTAATGTCCTTTATGCGGGATTTGTGGATGACATCAGCCTCTATTTCAAAGGCGCGGATATCTTCATCAACCCGGTTACGGAAGGCGGCGGTATTAAGACAAAAGTAGTGGAGTCACTGGGCTATGACCTTTACGTGATCAGCACAAGAAGCGGTGCCATCGGTATCCCGCCAGATATCACAAACGGGAAATTATTCATTATTGAAGACGACGACTGGAAAGGCTTCGCGGAAAAAATAATTGACGCCAACTTAAATGCAACGATACCCGACGCCTTTTTCCGGCATTTTTACTGGGGACATATTGCCGGTAAGGCGGCAGCGCTGATCAGCAAGTGCTGACCAGTTTTCTATACTCTTCACTTCCTATCCACTACAGTAACCTTATTGATAAGTGATCACCAGCTTAGGATGCTTGGCCGCAATGGGGTGCCTGCCGGAACAGAAAATCCTGATATTGTAAGCCAGTTCATTCTGTAACCTGATCTTAAAACCATAATTGGCCGTACCCGCCATGATGGCCACCATGTTCTTCACATCAATATCGACCAGGTCGAGAAATGGCAGGTTGGTATGGGGTATGGATATTTGCGTAGGGGCATCGCCTGCGGGTTGGTTTTGCCAGGTCACGGTAGCCGGGTTCCAAATGCTGGTCACACGCTCCAGGAACAAGGCATTGGCAGATCCAGAATTGGCATCGACAAGATTTCCGTTCAGCGGAGTTGGATCAGAATAGATGGATAGTTTAGCGCTCAGAATGGTTGCCCCGGCAGGAATACTACTCAAATCGAATTTAACTAATCCGCGGGTAAAAAATGGCTGGCCCCCGTTTGTCCATGCACCACCTGAAAATTCGACCGAATTATTATCGGTGACATTAGTGGTTCCAACAACACCCAGGTGAACATCATAGGGATTATTGGTGGGTTGTAAGGTCAGGGTTTGAATGGCAGAAGGATTAACCCGGACGGATACCGTATCCAGGCCGGTCAAGCCGGCTTCATCGATGGCCATGAGTTGGAAGAGGTAATTCCCGACAACCAGGTTGGTTACCGTTGTGGTGGGTGAACCCGGACTCGTGATCACAGGCACATTGGGACCATAAACCATGCTCCACAGGTAACCGACAATATTTCCATTGGTGGTCGTCGCGCTGCCGGTCAGGGTAATGGAAGCGATCGGAGCCTGTACCACCTGGCCAGTTCCGGCATCAACGGTTGGCGGGGTCAGATTGCTTGTATTGGCGACCTCTTTCTGGCAACCCGTAAAGAGGAAACTGATGAGTGCACAAAAAAAGAAGGAGTTCAGGATCGTTTTCATTCCAGGTTAATTGATGATGATTGAGCAGGCTGACAAAAATACATTTTTCTTTGGATGTGACCCTTTTTCCAAGCTTGTACCTGATAGAAGGATTATGAATAAGTGAAACTTTATTTCATCAACGGATTGGGATGGATCTTTTTTAACAGGAGAAACAGTTTTCGGGTGAACAAATTACTGTCCACGATTTTCGCCAGCCTGACATCCCGTATCCGGCCGGGGTCGAAAAAATGACCTTCATCCAGGAAGGACCTTGCATACTCTTTTGTTTCCGCCGCGAACCTTTTTACCGTAAGCCCATCCCGGTCTTTGAGACCTGCAGTCAGTAAGCGTCGCGAAACCCGCTGGCAATAAAAAGTCAGTATCCGGGTGGCGTAAACATTCCTGTCCTCACCAGGTGACAAATGATCTTTATCACGGAGCAAATAATCGATGAACATTTTCAGTGAACGGATATAGACATCCGTTTTCGTGGTGGCCGTTGTACTTTGGTTGATCCGGTAGGCGAAACAGGTCTTAGGCGAAGTAGAAATATAAGCAAGGGCCGCAACCTTTAACCAAAGCACATAATCCGCGGAGAGCAGGTTGGGATACAGGGGGATCCCTCCCACCTCATCGTAAACCCGGCTGCGCAACATATAACCCGTTCCGTAAATATTGATGGCATTGCCCAGTATTGCATCCAGCAGATTCTTCGCGGTCTGTCTGGCTGACATGGGTTTGCAGGGCCGCATGAATTTCCCCCGGGCGTCGATGAAATTGAAATGCGACTGGTATAATGAAGCCTCCGGTTCTTCAGCGATCAGGGCCGACATCGTTTCGAGGTAATCGGGATACAGGAGATCATCATGTCCGATAATGGTCATCCATTCGTTTCGCGGAATGGATTTGATGCGGTCCCAGTTCTCCGTGATGGTCAGCGGCTTTTCAGCCTGGTGAATGCTGATGCGGGGATCGGTAAGTCCCTGCAGCCATTCCATGGTGCCGTCGGTACTTCCGCTGTCGAGGATATGGAGGTTGAAGTCTGAGCGGGTTTGAGCCAGTATGCTATTCACACATTCCTTTATATACTCACCCCCATTCCGTACCGGGAGGATGATGCTGAACGGATATGTGGCGGCTTGATTCATCTTTTGTTATTCACTGCATAGATAAGCATTAGAAAACAGGCTTGGGGTATAATTTTTTGAACAAGAGGAAGAGCCTGCGGGTAAAGGCATTGCTGTCAATCAATCCGGCCAGTGTCACTGAACCCTGCTTAGAAGGCATCAGGGCATTGTCATCAATTAACCGGGCAGCCAGTTCATCGCAATGCGCAACCCATTCCTTCACGGTCTGCTTTTGGCGAACCGCCAGGGGTGTTCGCAGGAGCCGGTGAGAAAAAGACCGGCAATAAAATCGGAGGAACAAGCCCAGGTCTTCGTTGATCACTTTACAACAGGCTGGATCTTTCTTCAGCGTATCCAGGTAATCCATGAGCGAGTCGAAAGCGAGGCGATAACGTTCGTCGGTGGAACTCGTGGTCATGCTCTGGTGCAACCGGTAGGAGAATCCATTGAACGGGGAAGTGACCTTGTAACTGATCCGGGCCATTTCGAGCCAAAGATGAAAATCGGCGAAGAGCAGGTTGGGATAAGGAGGAATGCCCCCCATCCGGTCATAATCGGCCGAGCGCACCATGAAACCGGTACCGTTCACATCGATCTTCATCTTCAACAGAGACGACAGGAATTCCGCGGGTTGCTGTACTTCTTCAACCGGGTAACAGGGCCGGATCGTTTTTCCTTTCGCATCGATAAAATTGAAATGGGTCTGGTATAGGGAAGCATCGGGATATTGACCGATCAACCGGATCATCTCCTCCAGGTAACCGGGCATCAAGACATCATCATGCCCGATGCAGGTCATGAACTCGTTTTTGGGCACGTTCGCGATCCTCGCCCAGTTCTTTTCAATGGACAGTGTTTCGTTTGATGGATAAATGACGATGCGTTCATCCTGGATGGATCGGATCCATTCGAGCGTTCCGTCGGTACTGTCATTGTCCAAAACGAGTAGGTTGAAATGGGGATGGGTCTGGCCCAGGATGCTGTTCACGCATTCCTTCACGTATTGGCCCCCGTTGCGGACCGGCAATATGACGGAAAAGGTTGGCATGCTTAGTTACTGAACCATTTCTTCCCTTTCACGATGGCATCATGCAGGAAGGGTATTCTTGTTTTGAGAAAATATTTAACCCGGTATTTTTTCATCAGTGGAACGCTGAACACTTCTTTTTCGGTGGGACGAAGGTCAACCTCCTTCATATAAAAATAGAGGAAGGACAGATGTGAGACCACCCAGATCGCCGTAAAGCGGTTCATTTGTTCGCGGATCAAAGGCCATTCATCCACTTTGGCCACGTGCTGTTCAACATATTCGGGAAAACGTTTCGCGGCAATGGCGATCTGTTCATTCTGGTTACGACCGAAATTCTGAATGTGCATCGTCTGGCAGCCGAGCGACTTGTTAATGAACACACAACCGGCATGGGAACTGATGATGCCGAGGTAGGCATAATCCCCGAGGAAAGGAGTACCATAATCGGGTACGCCACCCGACTTCAACAAGATCTCCCGGCTCACCATGCAGGTGGACCAGAGATAATGAGGGAATAATTTGAACGTGAAGAACATTTTCAGGAATTCGGTACCCGTAAGCGCCTGGGTATGGCCCAGTTCATAATCATCCGACAGGCAGGAATTGGTGCCCACTTTCAGCTTGTATAATCTGGATACCGCAGGAGCCGTGCAGAACCAGTCGCAACCGCCCAGGTACATTCCGTACCCGGGATATTGTTCGTGCATCCGGCGGAAAGTCTCCAGGAGATCGGGATAGACCGGATCATCATCCGTGATCATGACGATAAAACCGGCGGATGACCTTTCGATGCTTTTGTTGAAACTTTTGATCATCCCAAGGTTATCCACGTTGTGAAAGTAGCGGATGCGGGGATCGTTGATCTCCCTTACAACGGGTTCCGCGCTACCATCGGGGTCATTATCGGAAACGACGATCTCAAAATCGGTGAAGGTCTGGCGAAGGATAGTTTGCAGGGTATTCTTCAAAAAATCAGGGCGCCTGAATGTGCTCATGCAAAAACTGACCCATGGTTTTTTATCCTGGTTCATCCGTTCTTATTTTATTCTTTTCATGTAACCGTCCGGCGCAACGCTGACCAGCAATTTATGGTCGATCTCCTTATTGATCACAAAACCGTCATTATTCTTCAGGAATTCATGCACGGCGGTCTTGGGATTATCCCCCACGCTCCAGGGCCTGTCGGTATAAAGATCGGCCGGCAGGTCTTCCACAATGGTATCGAAGGCCACCAGGTAGGATCCCACGGTTACAAAGGGTGAGTATAAGTTCAGTTCCGCCAGGACATGGTCATGGGTATGGTTGGAATCCAGGCAGACCATGACGGTATTCTTCCCTTCCGCGAATGGTTTCACCTGTTCGATGATCTCTTCGCTGATGGCCGAGCCCTGCAGCATATGGATGCGCTTGCTCATGGGATGGTTCTCGATTTCTTTGCGGTTGTGTTCGCGGATATCGATATCGATACCCAGCACTTCGCCCTTCCCGATCAGTTCGAGGATGGAAGCATAGAAGATGATGGAACCGCCATGGGCGATACCCGTTTCTATGATGAGATCGGGCTTCAGTTCCCAGATGATCTCCTGCATGGCGATCATGTCCTGCGGGTATTGGATGATGGGCCTGCCCATCCAGGTGAAATTGTAGGAATACCCGGCCCGGATGGTCTCTTCCGTAAATTGCTTGCTCGCTTTCAGCAGGAATTCGTTCTTCCCCTGCAATTCGATCCTTGTCTTACATTCTGCCTTATAGGCTTCAACCGGGTTCATGTTCCTGAATTTAAAGTGTGATGAGTTTGATGTTCAGGGGTTCGGTGACCGACCTGATCTCGTCAATATAATTGATGTTCATGACCACGACCGTATCGATCGCCTGGTCCTTCAGTTCATTGGGCCGGATGATATAATGGCCCGTCCCTCCCACATACTGATGTTGTTTCTTGGGGTTGATGTCGATCACACATTTCACCTGCGTCCCGGATTTGTCCAGCAGGTTCAAAAAAGTGGAACCCTTGGCGCCGGCGCCCCAGATGGCCACCGAACCCGCGCCTCTCAGTATGGCGTCATACTCCTGTAACCGGACTGAAAATCTCTCCTCATAGGGCGCCACTTCCCGTTTTTCGAGTTCCGCTTTTACTTCAGACAGCTCGGCGATGACATAGATGTATTGTCCGTTAAAAAAATGCCCGCCCACACTTTTGTTGAAAAGCATTTGCAGGGTTTCCAGCGTGAAATAATTACAGTGTTCGTAAAAGATGTCCTCGGTGGCGTTGTGCGCCATGATCCATTCAAAGGTGGGCACTTCAATATAAATGCGGCCTTTGTAATCATTCGCCGCGGCGATGGTCTTGATAAAATGGTAAGGATGGGCGATATGCTCCAGGGTATGGCGGAGGATGATGAACTCCGCGCCCACGTCGGAATATTTGGAAGAGAAAAAATCCTTCACCACTTTGGGGGAGTCCCCTTCATAAGTGGGATCGAAACCGATCACATCCACTCCGCGGTCCAGTAGCATGTCCATGAAATAGGCCTTGCCGCAACCGATCTCGACCACCTTGCCTTCCAGGGCCCGGTTCTCTTGCATGATATCGATGACCTGCTCCAGGTGATGCTGAAAATAGGCCGAATGGCTTTGTTCATTCTGGTAATGCATGTCATAATCGATGACCGATTCCTTGAAACCGGCGCTGAATACAAAACCATTGTCGAGAGACTGAGCCAGGACCACATCCATGCAGGGAGCGTTTCTCGCTTCCTCCCGGGTCGGGTATACCTTATTCTGTATCAGGGGCACCGAACGCTGGGTATAGATGACCCGGGTGTGGGCGCTTCCTGTTAACGGGCATTCAATCATGATGCAGAATAGATTTTAATTTGGTGTTATCGCCCCAGAAACGCATGGCCTCATAATCGGTATAGGGATAATAACCCAGGTTGAGTGTGATCTGTTTATGTCTTTCCTTCAGGTAGTTCTCCACAAAGCTTTTCACGGTTACCGGCTTCCCGCTGCAACAATTGATGATGCCGCTCACGCTCTTTTGCAGGGCGATCGCCACCAGATTCGCCGCCACATCCTTCACCGGCAGAAAATCCCTCACCTGTTCACCACCGCTCATGTTAAACACCGGCTGGTTTTCAGCTAAAGCCTTATCGAGCTGCGAAATTAAGGAATTTGGACCTTGCCCCTCCCCGTACATATAAAATAAGCGCACCCATTTGAATTGAACGCCCTCCTTTTCGCAGATCATATCCAATTGCCTGCGCAATTCATCCTTGGCCTGGGCATAAGGATTCGCCGGTTCGGGAACCTGGTCTTCACTCAGGCAACCCTCTTTCATGCCGTATTCGAAACAAGTGCCGGTGACCGTGAGGTCCTTTAATCCATGACGGATGAGATTGGATAAAAAAGCCAGGTGCCGGGGCAGGTTCTCTTCCAGGTGGAATGCCGACTTATAATTGGGAAGTCCTTCCCAGGCCAGGTGGATCACCGCGTCGGGTTCGCCAAAAAAACGGAAGAGGTCGATCGAATCGTTGTCATGCTTTAGGTCGAAAGGGATATACTGTACCAAAGGATACCAGGATGCATGACTCGCTTTTTCTTCATTCACTGAAGTGGCGGTCACCCGGCAATTATTTTCCAGCAATGTCTTGATCACATGATTTCCGATAAAACCGGTGGCGCCCGTGACCAGGATATGTTTCATGGTCATAGTAATTGTAATTCGGGAATAGGGATCACGAATCGTCCGCCCCATTCCCTGATATAGGCCAGCTGACCCATAATCTCCTCCTTCAGGTTCCAGGGCAGGATGATCACATAATCGGGACGGGCGTCTTTCAGGTGCTGTTCATCATAGACCGGGATATGACTGGCCGGCAGGAATTTATTCTGCTTATGCGGATTGGCGTCGACGACGAAACTCACCAGGTCGTTCTTGATCCCGCAATAATTCATCAGGGTGTTTCCCTTTGCCGCGGCGCCGTACCCGGCCACCTGCTTACCGGCCCTTTTCTGATCGATGAGGAATTCGTAAAGATCGAGTTTCACTTTCAGGGCCTTTTGCTGGAAATGGTCGTAATAGGCCAGTCCGTTCATGCCCTTGTCCATTTCTTTCTTCAGCACGGCGGCGATATTCGGGGATACCGGTTTACTCGCATCTTCCTGGTGCCGGGCGTAGATGCGAAGCGAACCTCCATGGGTGGGCAGTTCATCCACATCAAACAATTCAAGTCCTTGTGCGGCGAAGATCTGTTGAACCGTATATAAGGAGAGATAGGAAAAATGTTCGTGGTAGATGGTGTCGAACTGGTTATTGTCCACCAGTTGCATGAGGTGCGGGAATTCCATCGTCACTACCCCGGTATCCTTGAGGATGATCTTCATGCCTTTCACAAAATCCACGATATCGGGCACATGAGCCAGCACGTTATTGCCGAGCAGGAGATCGGCTTTCACGTCCCAGGTATTCGCGAACCGGTCGGCCAGTTCGGAACCGAAGAATTCGATGACCGTCTTGATGCCCTTTTCCATCGAGACCTGCGCGGTATTGGCCGTGGGTTCGATGCCCATCACCGGGATATTCTTTTCCTTGAAATATTGGAGGAGGTAGCCGTCGTTGGAAGCCACTTCGATCACCAGCGAATCTTCGTTGTAGCCGAAGCGCTCCGTCATCATCTCGGTATATCTTTTGGCGTGCTCGAGCCAGCTCTTGCTGTAGGAGGAGAAATACACATAATTGCTGTCGAAGATGGCGTCCGATTTCTTGTATTCATCCACCTGCACCAGGAAACAGTTGTGGCAGGTGTAAACTTTCAGCGGGAAGAAGGTCTCGGGCTCATTCAGCTGCTCTTCGGTGAGGAAAGAGTTGGAGGCCGGTGAATTGACCAGGTCGATGAATACGTGTTCCAGTTGTGTTTGGCAAAATCTGCATTCCATAATTAGATTCCTTTAAAGTGATCATCCAGCAAAGGATGTTGTTGATCCCGGTCCGACAGCCCGGTGACCGGTAAGGGCCATTGAATACCCAGCATCGGATCATCGGCCCTGATGCCGCCTTCCACGCCGGGGGTATAGAATTGCGAATGGTGATAGATCAGTTCCGCGTCACCGGTCAATGCCTGGAAACCATGTGCGAACCCGCGGGGTATATAGATCATCCGTTTATTAGCGGCCGAAAGTTCAACGCCCGTCCAGGTTAAAAAAGTCGGAGAATCCTTGCGGATGTCAACGACCACGTCGAACACGGAACCCGCGATACAGCGTACGAGTTTGATCTCTTCGAAGGGGGGCAATTGAAAATGCATGCCCCTGACGGTCCCTTTTGTCCTGGTAAAAGAGTGATTGAGCTGAACCCATTCCGCGTCATGCCCGATCGCGGCGAATTCATTTTTGCAATAGGTACGGGCGAACCAGCCCCGTTCATCCGAAAAGGGTTGCAGGTCCACAGTATAACAACCGGATAGTTCCGTTTGCGTGAAGATCATCGTTGCCCGTAGTTTTTGATTTGTTGTTGGGTATAGTTGAACCGGTCTTCCGCGGATTGGCGGTACCAGTTGATCGTCCATTCGATGGCTTCCCGGCTGTTGAGTTTGGGATGCCAGTTGAGCATTTTCCCGGCTTTTTCAATGGACAGTTTGAGCAGTCCGGCCTCATGCGGCTGATCGGGGTCTGACCTGTCCTCCCAGGTCCCGCTACCCCAGCATTGTATCGCTGTTTCCACCAGGTCCTTCACCGGCAGGTGGTCATCAGGCAGGGGCCCGAAATTATAAGCGCCGGAATAAGTCTGTACATCTCCATCAAGCACCATCGCCGCCTGGAGATAGCCGCTCAGCGGTTCCAGCACATGTTGCCAGGGCCTTACGGCTTTGGGATTCCGGACGGCGACGGGTTGACCGGCGCTTAATGAACGAATGATATCCGGGATGATCCGGTCGGTGCTCCAGTCTCCCCCGCCGATCACATTACCGGCCCTTACACTGGCGATGGCTTTTTGATGCACCGCATATTTATCCGGGTGAAAGAAAGAATTCCGGAATGAACTCACGACGATCTCCGTTGCCGCCTTGCTGGCGCTGTAGGGATCATATCCGCCCAGCACATCATTTTCGGTATAATGGTAATCGGTCTCTTTGTTCTCATACACTTTATCCGTGGTGATCACAATGACCGTGCATTTACCCGGCATCTGCGCAACGGCTTCCAGCAGGTTGGCCGTACCAACGGCGTTCACCGCGAAGGTCTCGGCGGGAATGGCATAGGAACGACGTACCAGCGCCTGCGCTGCAAGGTGAAAGATGATATCGGGTTGGAATTCCCGGACCGCCTTATTCAATTGATCCTTGTCCAGGATATTGGCGATGACCGATTCGCATTGGATATGGGGGCGAACCGTATCGAACAGGTTCTCCTCTCCTTCCGGCGCCAGGGCATACCCTTTGACGGTTGCGCCCAATTGGTGAAGCCAGGTGATGAACCAGGCGCCTTTGAAACCGGTATGGCCGGTGACAAAAACCTTTTTGCCGGAATAATATGTTGGGAAGCTTTCGTTTACCACTTCTTCCATTTTGCCTGGTTGGTTCTCCAGTATTCTTCCAATTCGATCTTATCCCGCAGGGCATCCATGCATTTCCAGAATCCTTTGTGGCGGTAGGCCATCAACTGGTTGTCGTTGGTGAGTCTTTCCAGCGGTTCATCTTCCCACATCATATTGGACATATCGCCTTCAAGGTAATCGAACACCGTCGGTTTCAGGATGAAGAAGCCGCCGTTGATCCATTTGCTTTCATCCTTGGCCTTTTCCTTGAAGGAGACCACTTCATCGCCGGCTCCCAGGTCCATGCCCCCGAAACGGGCGTCCATCTGGATGGCCGTTACCGTGGCGATCTTGTTATGCGACCTATGATAAGCCAGGAGTTCTTTCAGGTTGACATCGCAGACCCCGTCGCCATAGGTGAGCATGAAATCCTCCTTCCCTACATAATGCTTCACCTGCTGGAGGCGGCCGGCAGTCTTGGTATTCAAACCGGTCTCCACCAGGGTCACTTTGAATGGCTCCGAACTGGTACCGTGTATCTCGGTCTTGTTATTGGTGAGGTCAACGGTGATATCGGAATTATGGAGAAAATAATTCATGAAGTATTCCTTGATCACATATCCTTTATAGCCCAGGCAGATGACAAACTCGTTGAATCCGTAATGGCTGTAAATCTTCATGATATGCCAGAGGATCGGTTTGCCGCCTATTTCAACCATCGGTTTCGGACGGGTATCCGTTTCTTCGGAGATCCGGGTTCCCAGTCCACCGGCGAATAGTACTACTTTCATTTTTAGCTGTTTCTGCGGTTAAAGATTAAACCTACCTAAAAGAATTTGTAAAATTAACGAATTCTCTTTTCTATCTTATGTTTGCATAATAATAATCCTAATTTATCACCATGGCACGTGTAGCTTTGATCACAGGCATAACCGGTCAGGATGGAGCCTACCTGGCCAATTTCCTGCTCCAGAAAGGATATGAGGTACATGGCATCAAACGCCGCACTTCGCTGATCAATACCCAGCGGATCGACGATGTATACCAGGACCCCCATGAGAACGGCCTTCGGCTGATCCTGCATTATGGCGACCTGACCGATTCCACCAATATCATCCACATCATCCAGAAGGTACAACCCGACGAGATCTATAACCTGGGCGCCATGAGCCATGTGAAAGTGAGTTTCGACACGCCCGAGTATGTGGCCAATACCGATGCCGTAGGGCCCCTTCGTATCCTGGAGGCGGTACGCATCTTAGGACTGACCCAAAAGACGCGGATCTACCAGGCCTCTTCATCAGAGATGTATGGAAAGGTGCAGGAGATCCCGCAGACCGAGACCACGCCATTCTATCCCAGATCTCCCTATGCCGTAGCCAAATTATATGCCTACTGGATCTCGGTGAATTACCGCGAAGCCTATGGGATGTATGTCTGCAACGGGATCCTTTTCAATCACGAGAGCCCGCTCCGCGGGGAGACCTTCGTCACCCGGAAGATCACCCGCAGTGTGGCGAGGATCGCATTGGGGCTTGAGAAGAAATTATGGCTGGGGAACCTGCATGCCAAGAGGGATTGGGGCCATGCCAAAGATTATGTAGACGCCATGTGGCGTATGATGCAATTGCCCGAACCGGAGGATTTTGTGATCGCTACCGGAATCACCACTACGGTGAGGGATTTTGTGATGAAGGCCTTTGCCTTCTGCGGCATCAGCATCGAGTTCAGGGGCGAGGGTGCTGCGGAGACGGGAATAGTGACGGGTTGCAGCGACCCGAGATACCAGATCGAGACCGGTACCGAAGTGATCGCCGTGGATGAGCGATATTTCCGTCCAACCGAAGTGGACATCCTCATCGGCGACGCCACCAAGGCCCGGACCAAACTGAACTGGGCCCCTACGTATACCCTGGATGAACTGATCCACGAGATGATGGCGTCCGACCTCGATGTATTCAACCGGGAACTGACGCTCAAACAATCCGGATTCACTACATTCAGTCAATATGAATAAGTCTGACAAGATCTATATCGCCGGCCACAGCGGCATGGTGGGATCGGCCATCCTGAGAAGGTTATGGGCTGATGGCTTTTCGAATATCATCACCCGGACCTCATCCGAACTGGACCTGCGCAACCAGTCGGCCGTAGAAGCCTTCTTTACCGAAGAAAAACCCGTTCATGTTTTCCTCGCCGCGGCCAAAGTGGGCGGCATACAGGCCAATAATACCTACCGGGCCGAATTCCTCTATGATAATCTCCTCATTGAAAGCAATATCATCCATGCGGCCTGGAAGAACGGGGTGAGCAAATTATTATTCCTCGGCAGTTCCTGTATCTATCCCAAACTGGCACCGCAGCCCCTGCAAGAAGAATACCTGCTCACCGGTTTGCTGGAGCCCACTAACGAGCCCTATGCCATTGCCAAGATCGCGGGCATCAAGCTATGTGACGCCTACCGTAGCCAGTACGGCTGCCGATTCATCTCGGCCATGCCTTGCAACCTCTATGGGCCGGGAGATCATTACGACCTGCAACATTCGCATGTGATACCCGCCTTGATCCGGAAATTCCATGAAGCGGTTGAAGAGAAGAAAGAGGTGGTCGAGGTCTGGGGTTCGGGCAAACCCATGCGGGAATTCCTGTTTGTTGACGACCTGGCGAAAGCCTGTGTTTTCCTGATGCAACATTTTGATGAACCCGGACCTATCAATATCGGGACCGGCGAAGACCTGACTATCCGGGAACTGGCAGAAGAAGTGGGTAGGATCACCGGTTTTTCCGGGGCGCTGAATTTTGACCCTTCCAAACCCGATGGAACGCCCCGCAAGGTCATGGATGTTTCCAGGATCCATGCGATGGGCTGGAAGGCGACCACCACCCTGGAAGAAGGTTTGAAATCAGCGTATGCAGATTTCAGGAAACGGTATTGCTGAGGTATTGCAGGAATAGTTGGAGTCCTTTCTTTTTCTCCTCATCCAGACGATAACTGATATTGACGGTGAAATACCGTTGGAGATCATATAGATCATAACCCTCCCGTGCGATCACGGTGTCCAGGTTTGATAATCCCAATTGGTTGGCCCGGTTAAAATCCACTTCAAATTCAGGACTCAGATCAACAGCCGAAACCCAGGCGGCGAATACGAATGGCAGTCCGGTCAGCTCTTTCCAGGCCCCGGCAAGGTCGTAATGGTAAGCCGACCGGTGACGTTGCTCAAAGGCCCGGTCACCAATGACCACACCAGCCGTTTTTCCTGAAATATTTTTTTCATAACCTTCTGATGCTGATTTGAATACAGGTTTTATCTTCCAATACTTTCTCAGTAAGATCTGAACCAGTGCCACCGAGGTCCTGCTTTGATAATCCAGTAATACGGTATCGATCTCTTCGATCGGAACATCACTGAATAAACAAACGCTGGCCACATCGCCTTCGCTGCCGATACAATAGTCCGATAGGATCCGGCCGCCGGAGATCAGGGGTATGGCCGCCACCGGGATCAGCCCGATATCGATCTGTTTCTGCTGTAATTGTTCCGCTATTCTGGATGGATAATCGAAGATCAAATCAACGGAATCCTTCATGAGGCCCTGTTCAAACCCGTAGATGAGTGGTTTTGTATTGAGGTAACTTACGGCACCGACCTTTATCTTCTGTAGCAATTCCTGTATTTTTGCATCAAATTTAGGGCAACCATATGGAATTAAACCAACTCACGGCCATATCTCCCATCGACGGACGTTATCGCGGTCAATTGCAGCACCTGGACGAATATTTTTCGGAATACGCCCTGATGAAATACCGGGTGATCGTGGAGGTGGAATATTTCCTGGCCCTGGCCGATAAAAAGTTCTTTAAGCTGGACGCCAAGACCAGGAAACACCTGCAGGATGTAGCCAATGATTTTTCCCTGGCCGACGCGGAAGCCATCAAAAAGACCGAGGCCGTGACCAACCATGATGTGAAAGCGGTGGAGTATTTTTTAAAGAACGAATTAGATAAATGCCAGGCGGGTGCGTTAAAGGAATGGGTCCATTTCGGGCTTACTTCACAAGACATCAACAATACCGCCATCCCCTTGCTCTGGAAGAACAGCATAGAACTGGAATACCTTCCTGCAGTGATCAACCTGCAGCATACGATCGGCAAACTGGCCCTTGAATGGAAAGACATCCCGATGCTGGCCCGCACCCATGGCCAGCCAGCCTCCCCGACCCGGCTGGGCAAGGAACTGATGGTCTATGTGGAAAGGCTGGAGAACCAGATCCAGTTGTTCAGCTATATCCCCTTTACCGCCAAATTCGGGGGCGCCACCGGGAATTTCAACGCCCACCATGTGGCCTATCCCAAATTCAAGTGGGTGGAATTCGCGAATGATTTCGTGGAGAACCGGCTTGGACTCCAGCGCCAGCAATTCACTACCCAGATCGAACATTACGATGTGCTGGCCGCCCATTTCGACGCCATCCGCCGCATCAACAATATCCTGATCGATCTGTGCAGGGATATCTGGACCTATATCAGCCTGGACTATTTCAAACAGAGGACCCGGAAAGGAGAAGTGGGCAGCAGCGCCATGCCACATAAAGTGAATCCGATCGACTTCGAGAACGCCGAAGGCAACCTCGGCATCGCCAACGCCTTGCTGGAACATCTTTCTAACAAGTTGCCCGTATCCCGTTTACAGCGCGACCTGACCGATTCAACCGTATTGAGGAATATCGGCATGCCCGTTGCTCATACTCTCTTATCCATACGTTCAACCGAGAAAGGCCTGGGCAAACTGGTGCTGAATGAAGCCAAATTGAGGTCAGACCTGGATGCCAATTGGGCCGTGGTGGCCGAAGCCATTCAGACCATCCTGCGTCGCGAACATTATCCACAGCCTTATGAAGCCTTGAAGGAATTGACACGCGGTAAATCGGCGATCGACAAGAAAGCCCTGCACACTTTCATCCATAAACTGAAAGTGAGCGCCGCGGTAAAGAAAGAGCTCAAGGCGGTCAGTCCATTCAATTATACGGGTATTTAAGAGCCGAACCATTGCATTACTGAAAAAAGCCCATGAAAAAAATACCGTATCTCTTTTTGATCTTCTTCAATACCGTGTTTGCCCAAGTGAACCTCTCTGAAGGACTGAAAGCCTACTACCCTTTCTCGGGCAACGCCGACGACGCCAGCGGAAATAACAACAACCCGGTCTTCAATAATACCACGTTCACCAACGACCGTTTCGGGAAACCCAACAGCGCCTGCCATTTCAACGGCATCGATAATTATATCAAGATCCCGAATGCCCCTTCCCTGAATTTCGGGCGGCAGATCACGTTGTTTGTCTGGGTAAGGCCCACTGGCTTCTATCATGATGTCTGCCATGCCAGTTCGATCCTGACCAAGGGCAGCGGAAATTACAAACCCGGCACTTTTGCTTTGCGTTTCGATGACGCCCTGTACACCGAAGGTGAAGGCTGCAGCGGGGAAATGCTGAAAGATTCCCTGCACCATAATTTCCGGGGCACCGGCACCACCTTGAAACCTTACACCCCTTATATCAACAGGAACGAATGGTATGCGGTGACCTATATCAACGATGGTATGACCGCCAAACTCTATGTGGACTGTGAGCTGAAATACGCCATTGATTTCAAGGAGATCTTTACCAACCGCGACGATTTGTACCTGGGCCGGCTGGATGATCCCTATTACCCGTTCTGGCTGAACGGCGACCTGGATGAGGTGAGGATCTATGACCGGGTGCTGAATGTGGCGGAGATGTATGCGCTTTGTGATAAGAAGAAAGATACCGTGAAGATCGTACCGCCACCACCACCCCTGGTGATCGCGGATACCCCGGTCATTAAAACCCCGGATCCCGTAAAGGAACCCCCGCTCGAAAAAAGGAACAAGGAACTGATCCGCCAGATCACGGTGGACCATGATTCCATTTCAGTCACGCTGTATGACAATGGCCAGATCGACGGGGATACCGTCACCCTGATCTACAATGACAAGATATTGGCCACCCACCGCAAGTTGACCGACAAACCGCAGACCTTCATCATTAAAATAACGCCCGGCAACAGCCGGAATGAACTGATCATGTACGCCGAGAACCTGGGCAGCATCCCGCCCAATACGGCCTTAATGGTGATCTATGACGGTGATAAGCGCTATGAATTGAACGTGAGCAGCAGCAAGACGACGAACGGGGCGGTGTCGTTCAGGTTAAGAGAATAAAGCCGGTAAAAAGGTTTAAAAGGTTTAAGTCGTTTAAAGGTTTTCTAACTTAGTAAGCTCTTTTTTTATTTCAACGCCTTCAACGCCTTCAACGCCTTCAACGCCTTCAACGCCTTCAACGCCTTCAACGCCTTCAACGTCTTAAACGTCATCAACGCCTTCAACGTCCCAACCTACTTATGTATCTCACTCGTAAAATGGAACTCTATATCCGGGTTATTCGTTCTTTCGGTATTGAGGAACCATTCGCTGTTGGCCAGGTAAACGATATGCCCGTCCTTGTCCATTGCGATATTGGCCTGTTTGAATCGGATGAAATCCTCCAGTTTTTTGGGATCCTTGCTGGTTAGCCAGCAGGCTTTGAAGAAGGGCAGGTTATTCATCTGTACCGAGGCCCCGTATTCCTGTAAGAGGCGGTACTGGATCACTTCAAACTGCAGTTCGCCCACACATCCGATGATCTTCTTGTTCCCGCCGAACTGGGTGAATAACTGGGCGACGCCTTCATCGGTGAGTTGCAGCAATCCTTTTTCCAATTGTTTGGTCTTCATCGGGTCCTTGTTCACCACTTCCTTGAAGATCTCGGGTGAGAAGCTGGGAATGCCGGTGAAATAGAAATTCTCCCCTTCGGTCATGGTATCGCCGATCTTGAAATTACCGGTATCGAAGAGTCCCACCACATCGCCCGGATAGGCATCGTCGATCACTTCTTTCTGGCGGGCCAGGAAGGAATAGGGATTGCTGAACCGTACATCCTTGTCCAGGCGAACATGATGATAATACTGATTGCGTTCAAAACGTCCACTGCAAACCCTAAGGAAAGCGATCCGGTCGTGGTGCTTAGGGTCCAGGTTGGCGTGTATCTTGAAGATGAACCCGCTGAACTTGTCCTCTTCCGGTTTCACGTCACGCAGGGTGGTGTGCCTGGGGCGGGGTGTGGGGGCGATGCGGATGAAGGTATCCAGCATTTCCCGTACGCCGAAATTGTTCACGGCGCTGCCGAAGAAGACCGGCGCGGTCTTCCCGCTCAGGTAATCATCCACATTGAGCGGTCCGTAAACCCCGTCGATCAGTTCCACATCCTCCCGGAGCGTATGGGCATCCTTCTCCCCGATCTTATTATCCAGCAGTTTGTCCTGGAGGTCTTTGATCTCCACGACGTCCTCGTCATTGGCTTTTGTTCCGGCAGTGAACAGAACCAGGCTCTTCTCATGAAGGTCGTATACTCCCTTAAACTCCTTTCCGCTGTTGATGGGCCAGGTATTGGGATGCAGGTTGATCTTGAGTTCCTTTTCAATCTCTTCCAGCAGGTCGAACCGGTTCTTTCCGTCGCGGTCCATTTTATTGATGAACACGATCACGGGCGTGCTGCGCATGGCGATCACTTCCATCAAACGTCGGGTCTGAGCCTCTACCCCGTTGACACTGTCGATCACCAGTACAACGCTGTCCACCGCGGTCAGCGTACGATAGGTATCCTCCGCAAAATCCTTGTGGCCCGGCGTATCCAGCAGGTTGATGAGGTGGCCCTCGTATTCAAAGGTCATCACACTGGTGGCTACGCTGATACCCCGTTGCCTTTCGATCTCCATGAAATCGGAAGTCGCGTGCTTTTTGATCTTATTGCTTTTTACCGCGCCGGCGGTCTGTATGGCTCCGCCAAAGAGCAGGAACTTCTCGGTCAAGGTCGTCTTTCCCGCATCCGGGTGAGAGATGATGGCGAAGGTCTTGCGTTTGTTTATTTCGTTGATATATTTCATGTTAAGAAAGCTGTTAGCAATTAGCTGTTAGTTGTCCCTGAGAATAGTTGCTCTTTTAGCTAATAGCTAACAGCTAATGGCTAATAGCTAAAAAAAGAGCCGCAAAGGTACGTTAAGTAGCTTTATGAAAATTGGCTTTCAGGCAAAAACAAAATGTCATCCTGAGCCTGTCGAAGGGAACGTATTGCTTCCTCTTTGGCATGGCTTCGACAAGCTCAGCCTGACAACATTTTAGACTTGTCTGTAATGCTAAGCTTTTTTATCACCATGCCTGTCCAGGAGCATTATGGTAAGCCGGTCAAATGGACCCCATTTTTCCCCTGAACAATCCATTTCCTTGGCGTAATTTTGGTGTATGCTCAAGTCGCTGCACATCATGGCCAATTCACTTCGCCTCACTTTCCAGGAGTTAAGGGTGAATAAGTTGCGGACAGCCTTGAGCCTCACCGGTATCGCCTTCGGCATTTTCTGCATCATTGGGGTATTGGCGGCTGTGAACAGCCTGGAACGTAATATCCAGGGAGAGGTGAAAAGCCTGGGCACCAATACGATCTATATCGACAAATGGGATTACAGCGGTGGTCCGGACAAACCCATGTGGAAATTCAGGGCCAGGCCCGTGGCCAAATATGAGGAAGTGGAGATGATCCGTCAACGTTCCCAATTGCTTGACGACATATCTTACCTGATGCAAACCATCGGCACGGTCACTTATAAGGACAATCTGATCCAATCGGCACGCATCTACGGTATCATTGAATCGCAGATGATCATACAGCCGGTCAAGTTTGACGCAGGCCGTTTCTTTTCACCTTCCGAATTTGAATCCGGGGCCAGGATATGCCTCATCGGTTACGCCAACGCCGAAAGTTTATTTGGTACCAGTGAACGGGCCCTGGGAAAACAGATCGATATACGGGGCAAGAAAGCCACCATCATCGGGGTCTTGAAAAAAGAAGGCAAGAATTTCATCGGGTGGGACTATGACAATTGCGTGATGATGCCGTATAAATTCTGCAAACAGGTATTTGACGAGGCCAGCAGCAATCCCATCCTGATCGCGAAAGGAAAGGACGGCGTTCTCACCGCTGCACTGAGTGATGAATTGCATGGCATCATGCGACAGATCAGGAAACTGAGTCCCACACAAGAAGACAATTTCTCCCTCAACAGCGTGGAAGCATTCAGCAAGGCCATTACGGGTTTCTTTTCCGTGCTGAATATCGTGGGCGGGATCGTGGGCGGCATCAGCCTGATCGTGGGGTTATTCGGCATCGCCAATATCATGTTCGTGACCGTCAAGGAACGTACGGGCATGATCGGACTGAAAAAAGCGGTTGGCGCCAAAAGCAGCAGCATCCTGTTCGAATTCCTGCTTGAAGCGATCATCCTATGCCTGTTGGGCGGCGGCATCGGCCTTTTATTCGTGTATATCGGAACCCTCATTTCTTCCAGTCTGCTGAAGTTCCCCATCTATATCTCTGCCCCGATGCTGATGATCACCATATTCGTTTGCCTGGTGGTTGGCATCATCGCCGGGATCTTCCCGGCCTCCCGTGCAGCTAAAATGGATCCGGTGGTGGCGATCCGGAGTAAGTAAGGTTATTATAAATGCTGAATGTTGAATTTTGAATTAAGAATTACCTTCGCATCCCAATAATTCAACATTCAACATTCAACATTCAACATTCAACATTCAACATTCAACATTATCCCCACCCTCCTCGCCATAGAATCCTCCTGCGATGAAACATCCGCTTCGGTTTGTACTGATGGACGGATCCTGTCTAATATCATCGCCACGCAAAAAGTACATGAACAATACGGAGGCGTGGTTCCCGAACTGGCCAGCCGTGCGCATATGCAACATATCGTTCCCGTGGTGGATGTAGCGTTAAAAACGGCCGGATGCTCACTTAATGACCTCGACGCCATTGCATTCACCCGTTCTCCCGGATTGATCGGATCCTTATTGGTGGGCACTCAATTCGCCAAATCCCTGGCCCTGGCGCTGGATAAGCCCCTGATCGCCGTGCACCATATGCAGGCCCATGTCCTGGCCAACCTGATCGGCGACCCCAAACCGGCATTCCCTTTCTTATGCCTGACCGTCAGCGGCGGACATACCCAGATCGTATTGTGTGAATCGCCTGGGCAATTGACAGTGATCGGCGAGACCATTGATGATGCAGCGGGTGAAGCTTTTGACAAGACCGCCAAATTACTCGGACTCCCCTATCCCGGTGGGCCCCTGATCGACAAATACGCAGCAACAGGTAATCCGAATCGATTTAAATTTCCCGAACCGCAAATAGCCGGACTGGATTTCAGTTTCAGCGGCCTGAAGACCTCTATACTTTATTTTCTGAAGAATGCCGGTGAAAGCAATATCTACAAAGAGGAGTTCCTGGCTGGTGAGGATGAACAGAAACGCTTCATTGAAGATAACCTGGCAGATATCTGCGCTTCTGTACAGAACCGTATCGTTAGCATACTGCTGAATAAACTCAGGAAGGCTGCAAATCAAACCGGAATCAACCAGGTATGTCTTTCAGGAGGCGTAAGCGCCAACTCCGGCTTGCGCAAAGCTTTTACCGAGATGGGATTGAAAGAGAACTGGAAGACCTATATACCCGAATTCCAGTATTGTACGGATAATGCCGGCATGATCGCGATCACAGCTTATTATAAATTCTTGGCCGGAGATTTTTCGGAACTGAATGTAAGTCCTACTGCCAGGGCGGAGTGGTAGAGAGGTATATAGTTTGTTAGTTTTTAGTTTGTTAGTTTTTAGTTGTATCAATCCAACATTTATCATTCATCATTTCCAATTGTCTAACTCCTATTTCCAGTTCAAACAATTCACCGTCCACCAGGACCGGTGCGCCATGAAAGTATGCACGGATGCCTGTCTGTTCGGCGCCTCGATCCCGGCAGGTAATTACAGACATATTTTGGACATCGGAACCGGAACCGGTTTATTGAGTCTGATGCTGGCGCAGAAAATCCCGGAGGCAAACATCGACGCCGTTGAGATCGATGCCGATGCCGCCACGCAGGCAAAGGAGAATTTCAACGCCTCGCCCTGGGGAGAAAGTTTACAGGTCTGTCATACAGACATTTTATCCTATTCAGCAGACAAACCATACAACCTGATCATCAGCAATCCTCCTTTCTTTGAAGGTGATCTGCAAAGTGATGATGAAAGCAGGAACAAGGCAAAGCATCATACTTCATTAAACCTGCGGCAACTGCTGGAAGTTGCGGACCGGCATCTGGAACCAGATGGGATTTTCGCCATACTGCTCCCCTACCACCGATTGGTTTATTTTGAAGATCTCGCGAGAGAATACGGATTCCATGTAAACAGGAAGATCCTGATCAGACAAACCCCAAAGCATGATTTCTTCAGGGCTATCCTTTTCTTATCCAATGAAAAAACTGACTCCGTCACAACAGAGATGAGTATCCGGGGAAGCAATAATGAATACAGTGAAGAGTTTGTCGGGTTGCTGAGGGATTATTATTTGAAATAGAAGAACGGCCCCCTCTAAATCTCCCCCGGAGGGAGAGACTTCGAAGACCCTGCAAAAAAGAAAGCGCTTTCAAAATATTATACTCTATTAAGTCTCCCCCTTCGGGGTAGCAATAGCTATTGGGATGGAGGGGACCTCCTCCGCATACTCCTTCATATAGCCATAAGGCTCCGTCAGTTCTCCTTTATCCAGCATTGTCGCATGTGAAATGATCGCTGAACCTCCCAGTCGGATATCATCCAATACATATTTGATCAGTTGCTCGCCAAAATAACGGCTCGCGTCACGGGGCAGTTCATTGGGCAGGTTCCCAACTGCCATCACATCGATGGAATTGGGGAGGTAAGGCGCTGTTTTTTCAAATGTGGTCCGGTCCACGCCATAGACCGGATCATCGATGGTATTGTCGCCCAGGTTACAGGGCACCGACCCATGTTCATCATCAGTGATGTCGGCAATGGTCTTGATCCGGAAATTCTTATTCCGCAGGTCCTCCAGTTCAAATAACCTCGGTATATTCTTTTCCCAGTAGACCCCGTTCATCAGGATATCCGCTTCCGCCAGGAAATCAGGGAACGTGCATCCATACTCTTCGGGATGGGCATGAAAATCGTCCCGATTGTATTTCCCGGTATGCTTATGACAATACAGATCGGCTCCTTTCAGATGCACATAGACCGGGTAGCTGAATTCCCTTTCCATGAATTCTTCGGGTTCCACCTCATGCACGCCCATCAGGTTCATGATCTCCAGTACGCCATGTGCCACGCGACCGCTTCCGGTCACGGCGATCTTCACATTGGGGAGTTTGAGTCCGAAGTAGGTATGCACCAGTTTCTGGAAACTGTTCACATTGCCCACCCGCTGCAGTTTAAAAGCGCCGGTACGGTTGCCATAGGCCATCATGCCGTTGTGGGCTCCAACAATGCCGGCAAAGAAACCGAACCCGATGATCCGGGTTCCGTCGGCATGTTCCAGGCATTCGTAATCGATGAGGGTGATCTTTTTATCCATCATGGCCCGGAAAAGCCCCTGGTTATGCGCCTGCATCTTTTTGGTATGTGAGAAGAACAGATAGGTCTTGCCCCCGATCAGCATATCAACAGGGACTTCCTTGATGCCCAGCAGCACATCGCAATCGCTGATGTCTTCCTTCACTTCCATGCCGGCCTGGATATATTCGGCATCCTTATAACAGCGGTTCGGAGAACTCTGAACCGTTACCCGTACATCCTTGAAGTGCTGGTGGAGCCATTTACATTGGGCGGGAGTTAGCGCTACACGGTTATCGGGCGGGGTCTTTCCTTCCCGGATCAGTCCAAGCTTTAGCATCGTTGAATCGTTTACAACGGCAAGTTAATTAATTTGGAAGTTGAAAGGGCAAAATGGAAATTTGCAGGATGAATCATTTCGAACTCTTCGGGATACCGGTGCGTTTCAGGGTGGATAAAGGCGAACTGGCCCGGCTCTATTTTGAACTGCAAAAGAAATACCATCCCGATTTCTTCACGCAGGAAACAGAGGCGGAACAGGCCGAGGCCCTCGAACGCTCTTCACAGATCAACCAGGCGCTGAAGATCCTGCGCGACCCGGATGAAACCATCCGCTATGTCCTGCAGCTGAAAGGCATGCTGGATGACGACGAAAAATACCCCCTCCCGCCTGAATTTTTAATGGAGATGATGGAACTGAATGAAGATCTGGGGGAAGGCAGCCGGGAGCGGATCAACCAGCTGGAAACCGGGCTTTACCGGGCAGTGGAACCCATACTGGAGCAGTATTCCGAAGGCAATACCCCGGAATCAGATCTCGGGAAAGTGAAGGACTATTATTACAAGAAAAAATACCTGAAGCGTATTTTGGACAGATTGGAGGGATAGATTAATATTGCAACCCGGTTGGAGGTTTAAGACGTTTAAAAGGTTTAAGGTTGTTATGTATAAAACTTTTAACCTTGAAACCCTTAAACCAATCTAACAATTAAAAGCCCATGTGGCGGAATTGGTAGACGCAGCAGACTCAAAATCTGCCGTTCGCAAGGGCGTGAAGGTTCGATTCCTTTCGTGGGCACTTAGTAAACCTCCCCGGTTCGGGGAGGTTTTTTATTTCATGATCTGCCATTCACAAGGGTGTGAAGGTTCCCTGACTGTCTGCAAGTTGCAGGCAGGGATCCCTTACGTGGGCACTTAAAAAGCTGCTCTTTAAGTAAGATTGATAGTAACAAACATCAAATATTTCCGGAATCAGCATCCACTTTTTAATCGTTATTATTATTTTTTATCTTCCGGTATCCAATTAACCATTCGAACAGGTTAACTCACAAAAAAAAAGGTACATGACAGACAAAGAAACTATCCGGGAAAACGCGGATTATGTATTAGGCTTGTATGAACTGTATGGCCAGGATGAAGAGATCGTTGACCTGTTGAAACTGAAAGGTATTGAAGCACGGCTGATCCCGGCGATCCTGAACCAGGTCAAATTACCGGCATACCTTAAACGAATACGGCAGGCTAAAAAAATGATCTGGATCGGATCTGTACTGATCTTCATTTTTTTCGTGATCCCCTTCAGTCTCATTTACCTTTTCAATGTTGATTTCTCCGGGAATAATTCACTCCTGAACGGCACCCGTTCGGGGGAAGGCATGTTAAGAGGGGTATTCCGCCTATATTCCAAATTCTACATCTACATTGGCCTGATCGGATTGGTCCAGTTATCCACCGGAATATTCAACCTGTTCAAATACCGGAAACTGGCCAGGGAAACGGAACCTGATTTTTCATAGCGCTGTTTTAATACTATGAATTACTTCATGCTTCCTACCCTTTTAAAACAAATCTATGATCATTCTCTTGCCTTCCCTTTCCCTATGGCCGCCACATAAGCGCAAACCCGTCCCCACTGACTTTTCCATTCCGGCAAAACAAAGGACATCTGGGCATCGCTGACCGTGATCCACTGTTGATCCTTATTCCAGCTTAGCCTAATGCTAATACCACCCCGGTCGTACACCTTGCTTTCGGTGCGGTATGCGATCTGGTCGAACTGGTTGTTCTTCAATACCTGATATAATTTGTCCAGGTCGGAACCGGATAGCATCTTAACGGACCGGATCTTATGCCCATGGTCATTCACGAGAAAGACAGAGCTATCGCCGGCGATATCCAGGTCTTCGAAATAATACTGCATACCGCCGTCAACATGGTAATGCAGTTTCAGGTCAGCGGGCCTGTTGATGGGCAATTCATGTTTTCCGGGGCCCGACTTGCAGGCCATCCCGGCGAATGCGAGAAAGAGAATGAATCTAATCATGTCGGGTTGTTTTGTGAAAAGATGTTCCTGATCACCGGATTACACAGCCCTGTCCATTTCCATTTTGTTAAAGAAAAACAAAAACACGGTTTAGGTTTGTACTGAAAGTACGGGACAAAGATCAAGGCATTCCCAACGCAGATCAGGTTTGACTATGTTTTATGGCGTCAAAAATAATAGAGACCAGATGCAGCAGGATCCACAGCAAGACCAGCGTGGCGAGTATGATATTCCGCGTACGGGAAGATTGATCAGACAAAGGAACTAGCAATAAAAAAAACTGAATAACCCGAACCAAACAAAAACCAACAGGACCCTTAACCTCAAACTTCCAACTTTTAACTTCCAACTATATCTACAACCCCCCGAACATCCCCGGATACTTCGCCAGGATATCCTTGTTGAAATATTTCTTCAGCAGGTCCTTGAATTCGGTGAGGATGCGGATGCCGTCGAGGCGCTTATCGGCCTCCCAGTAGGGGAGTTCCACCATGCGCTTGTCGAGCGCCTTGTCGAGGTATTTAATGGCCTCTGTAGCCTGCTTCCCCACCGCGTAAGCGGCGCCCAGGTTATAGTAACCCCAGGGATCATCGGGCAAGAGCGCCACCTGGTTATTGAACATGGCGATCGCCTCCGGTACCTTTTTCTGGTTAAGGAGACTGTAGCCGTAATTCTCCAGGAGTTCCTTATCGTTCTTCTTGATCTGGAAGGCCCGGTCGTAATACCAGGTGCTGCTGTCGTAGCGGGCCATGGCAAAATAGATATCGGCGGTATTCTTGTACCCGCTCCATTCGTTGGGCAGCAGGGCGCTGTATTTTTTGAATTCCGTGATCGCCTCGTTATTCTTCTTCTGGGAAAAATAAATGACCCCGAGGTTGAAATGCACATTGGTATTTTCGGGCTGCAGGCTGATCACTTTCCGGTAATCGGCCACGGCCCCTTCCAGTTCTTTCAGGGCGTAACGGGCGTTACCGCGCTGCAGGTAAGCCACCGTAAGCGAAGGTTCCAGTTCAATGGCCTTTGTATAATCCTTGATGGCAGAGGCCTGATCCTTCATCATCATATACGTGGCGCCACGGCCTGAATAACCATCCGCATTATTGGGTTGCAGGGTGATGCACTGGGCATAATCCTTCAGGGCCGCTTCATATTGCTTTGACTGGTATTGCAGGAGGGCGCGGTTCCGGTAAGCCGAGAAATAAACCGGGTCGATCGTAATCGCTTTGTTATAATCCTCCAGGGCCTTGCCCATATTGTTCATGCGGGCATATACCAGCCCGCGGTCGTTAAAGGCATTGGCATAATTGGCATTTAGTTCAATGGCTTTGGAATGATCGGCAATGGCGCCGGGGTAATCCTTGGTGGCGTATTTCACCAGTCCGCGGTTATGCCAGGCCTTCTCATTTTTAGGATCCAACTCTACGGCCTTTGTGAAACCGGCAAGAGCCCCCGCATAATCCTTGGCCTTGTATTTTTCCAGGGCCTGGTTGTTGAGTTCGGTAGAGGTCTGGGCGATGAGTGTCTGACTCAACATCAGGCTCACCAATAATATCAATAAACCATTCTTCTTGATCATGGAAGTCGGGGATTCGTTATAAAGAAAAGGAAAGTTACAATATTATCGAATGATAAACCCATGGCCGCATTTGGTTTGCAGATCAGCCATGCCGCCAGGCGTACCAACAAGTTCCCTGCCGTTGTTGGTATGCCGCTAAGCCTGGCAGCCAGGCCTACCAACAAGTTCTGAAAATTAATGCAATGGTATAATCGATGTTGTTGGTACGCATCCGCTCATTGCCATCCCTGCATACCAACAACGGCGAGAGGTCTGGGCGATGAGTGTCTGACTCAACATCAGGCTCACCAATAATATCAATAAACCATTCTTCTTGATCATGGAAGTCGGGGATTCGTTATAAAGAAACGGAAAGTTACAATATTAATCGAATGCGATAACCTTGTCCGCTGTTGGTATACTGATAAGCGGGTTAGCCAGGTGTGCAATCCACTTCTGATAAAAGAAAGACCATTTCGTTGCCCTGGCCTTCAGGCCAGGGACCATGAAATAAATAGTTCCCGGGCTTTAGCCCCATCCATTAGAACCAAGAGGAGGATTCTAGCCTTTGTTGGTATGCAGAAAGTTCTTATCAGTTCTGGTAGCGCAATGCACTTTCGATCGAGATCCGTTCATCGGCTGTATTTGATCAAAAGGCCGATTATAAACATCTGAACCCCGTAAAAGCCGGGATTTGCAAAAACCCTCGCCGTTGTTGGTATGAAGATAAGCCCGGCAGCCAGGCCTACCAACAAGTTCTGAAAATTAATGTAATGGTATAATCGATGTTGTTGGTATGCATCCGCTCTTTGCCATCCCTGCAAACCAACAACGGCGAGAGAATCAGGATGCCTTTCCCGGTTAAAAAACCCAACATTAAAGTGTTTTCGCCTTTGTTGGTATGCATACAGGCCTGTAGCCCGGCGTGCCAACAAATTCTTGCCGTTGTTGGTATGCCGCTAAGCCTGGCAGCCAGGCCTACCAACAAGTTCTGAAAATTAATGCAATTGTATAATCGATGTTGTTGGTATGCATCCGCTCATTGCCATCCCTGCAAACCAACAACGGCGAGAGAATCAGGATGCCTTTTCCCGGTTAAAAAACCCAACATTAAAGTGTTTTTCTCAATCTCAAAACGCTCCGCAGCATTCGAGTTAAACTATTTTCGTTGCATTTGATGCTAAAAGATATTAATAAATAAAATGTTCAATAGCCAGATGAATAATCTACTTCAATCTTTTCCTTCATTTCCACTTGATTGGCCACAATTCTTTACCGCAACGATATTAAATTGGCAGCATCTTCTTGCTGATGATAAATACAAGAAAATAGTGACCAATAGCCTCCGTTTTTTAGTGGAGAAAAGAAGGATTCAGCTATTTGCATTTGTCATTATGAGTAATCACATACACCTGATTTGGCAACCTTTTCCGCCAGATACGTTGGTCTCCATCCAGCACAGTTTGCTGAAATTCACGGCTCAAAGTTTCAAAGCTGCTTTGCAATCAGACCGTTCACCTGCATTACAACAATATAAAGTAAAAGCCAAAGACAGATATTATCAGTTCTGGGAGCGCAATTCACTTTCGATCGAGATCTGTTCATCTGCTGTATTTAATCAAAAAGCTGATTATATACATCTGAACCCCGTAAAAGCCGGGATTTGTAAAAATCCTGAAGATTACCATTATTCATCAGCCCGATTTTACGAAACGGGCATCGATGAATTTAATATGCTTTCGTATTAAATTTTGTTGATGCAAAAGTGGGGTTGATGTTGTTGGTACGCTCACGCACTTGATCCTGGCTGCATACCAACAACGGCGGCATGCAAAAGTGAAGTTGATGTTGTTGGTACGCTCACGCTCTTTATCCTGGCTGCATACCAACAACGGCGAGCCCGATTTTACGAAACGGGCATCGATGAATTTAATATGCTTTCGCATTAAAATTCTTTAATGCAAAAGTGAAGTTAATGTTGTTGGTACGCTCACGCACTTTATCCTGACTGCATACCAACAACAGTAAGACCGGTCATTCAATACCTGATCTGGTAAACGGTCGTAGAATAAAATGTCTCACCCGGCCTAAGGAAAGTGGAGGGGAAACCGGGGTGATTGGGTGAATCGGGGAAATGCTGGGTCTCCAGGCAGAGGGCCGAATGTTTGATGATGGGTTTACCCTCGCTGGTGGTGATCTGTCCGTCGAGGAAATTGCCGGTGTATAGTTGCAGCCCGGGTTCGGTGGTATAGACATTCATCACCAGTTCTTTGCCTGGAGATTGCAGAATGGCCGCAAAGGACATGGGGTCGCCGGCTTTGTTCAGTACGAAATTGATGTCGTATCCACCCGTTGCTTCGAGGCGTTCCCTTAATAGAACGGGCGACCTGAAATCGAACTGGCCACCGGCAACATCTTTGAGCTCACCGGTAGGGATGAGCGATCCATCCACCGGCGTATAACGATCGGCATTGATCGCCAATACATGGTCATGGATCGTTTGTCCGGTGTCGCCGGCAAGGTTAAAGTAGGAATGGCTGGTGAAATTGACCGGTGTGGGTTTGTCGGTGGTTGCCTCATACTCGATCACCAGTTCATCCGTGTCGGTATACGTGAACTTGACCCGGAGTTCCAGGTTACCGGGATAACCCTCCTCCCCGTCTGCACTTTTGTATCGCAGTAAAAGTTTTGGCTGGGGTGCATCCAGGACCGAGGCCTCCCATATCTTTTATTGAATCCCTCTTCACCACCGTGCAGGTGATGACCGGCATTGTTACAGGCCAGGGAATAATCAAGACCATCGATCGTGAAACAGCCGTTGGCGATGCGGTTGGCATAGCGCCCCACCAGGCAACCGAAAAAAGCGGGATTGTCCCGGTAGTCTTCCATATGGTTGAACCCCGTGACGATATTCTTTCCCCCGATCATCCAGGCATTGATGATACCGCCGTAATTGAGTATGGATACACCGTTGCCCCGTTCATTGGACAGGTTGAAACGGAGGACATCATGTTCCCCGATCTTACCAAACAGTTCTTTTTCAATACGGCTCATCGGCGCAGAAAGAATTTAATACCAAGATATGTTTATTTACAGACAACACAAACGGGTCAGTCCGCTGCATCTTCAGCGTTTAACGCACTCTTTTCACCCCGGGTCAACCAGATCAAACTATTTGCTGTTTATTTGCAGGATCATTCACCAACCCTTTTCACATGGAACCTGTTTACCATGAAGCTGAACATTTCAATCCGGAAACCATGACCCGTAGCGGATTGCAAACTGGCGAATATGAGGGTTGCCTTTTTTCAGGACTCGACCTGAATGGCGCGGATCTTTCCGCATCCCGGTTTTCCAGCTGTACATTTACCGGTTGTAACCTGAGCATGGCCATCCTGCATAAAACAGCGTTCCGTGAGGTAACCTTCAGGGATTGTAAGATGACCGGTCTGCATTTTGAACAGTGCAACCAATACGGGTTCGAAGCCCATTTCGAACATTGCATCCTTCAACTTGCGTCATTCACCGAAATGAAGATCCCGGAAACCACCTTCAGTCATTGTGATCTCAGTGAAGTGGATCTCACCGGCTCCCAATTTCCCGGGTCCACCTTCGATCATTGCAACCTGTCCGGAGCGATATTTGAGAACTCAAACCTCGAAAAAGCCGACCTGAGAACCTCCTGGGGTTTCCAGATCGACCCTGAAAAAAACCGGATCCGGAAGGCGAAATTCTCCCAGGCCGGACTTCCTGGACTGCTGGCCCGTTACGATATTGAAATAGAATAATTAACTTCGAACGCAATAAGCGTCAAATGAAAAAGATCCTGATCATCATGGCCTGCTTCCTGTCGGTTTCTTCTGCTGATGCCCAGCGCATCACCTGGAAGGATTTCATCGGCACCTGGGACCTGGCCGATTCCAGCTCAGGCAAGACAACCTACCGTTTCACCGACAGCATCCACGCCGAGATCCTGTTCAATAACAAGCCCGCCATTTCCGGAACCGTTACCTATAAGACCGATTTCGTGAATAATATCAGCCGCCTATGGCTCATCATGGAAGAAAACGGTAAAAAAACCTACAGTTACTTCATGCTGAAGAAAGTCAGCGCTGAATGCATAAAAATGCAGATCGATTTCCTGACCGGCCCGCCCGTTTGGCTGGAAGAGACTGCCGCCAACACCGGTGTTCTGTTCAGGCGTCACTAACCGGATAATCAGAAATTGGCCTGGATTTCCCGGCCTTTTACCGGTTGAATACCCTCCCGCCATCTTTCCTTAAATCCCATTTCTTATTCCCTGATTCCGGTTTGTCCCCCGGAACTGTTTTCGGATACTGTTTACGGTGAGCACAATCAAATTTCCCGGTGATACCCATCAACTTATTCGTCTCCCCGGTGCTGTAGATTTGTATTCAAGGTTTTGGTATCAGATTGTTCATCTTATTAAAATCTTTAATCATGAAAAAGCTTAACCTCTTAATTTACAACCCGTATTTCATCCTCATGTCCCTGTTTGTCCTTTTTGGCGCAATTCCGCTGCAGGCACAGGTGATCAGGTCCTATACCTCCATATTTTCAGATAATATCCGGGGTGGGCACACCATCATCGGCAATACGCTCAGCGCCATCTATACCAGCGGCAGCGGCAGTACCGGAACCATCAACACCACCCGGATGAATGATTTCGGGAACTACGGAAACGGCCGTACCAGCCAGTACGGGAACGACAATTCAAACATCCAGCTGGTGGATGTTGACGGTAGCAGCCAGACCAGTAATTCCTCCTCAGCCAACCTGGGACTGCCTTCCGGAACCAATACCATCGTATTCGCCCGTTTATACTGGGGTGGCCGGATCAAAAGCGGCGATGGCGGATCCAACAACATCAACCTGAGGACCGCTAAATTCAGGTACAATACAGAAACCTATGTGACCATCACCGCAGCTCCCGGCGCGATTGATAAAAGCCTCATCTCAGGCTCCGATTCCTCTTACCAGGCCTATATAGATGTAACGAATTACGTCAATGCCCGAAAAAACGGTACTTATACCCTGGCCGATATCGAAGCGGCAACCGGAAGCATCAGTAACGGGGGCTATTTTGCCGGATGGGCCTTAGTGGTCGTTTATGAAAATACCTCAATGCCTTTCTGCAGTATCCGGGTATTTGACGGATACCTGCAAGTCTATGACGGTGGCGCAGGAACTTCACAGACCATCACCCTGAATGGGTTGAACCCGCCCGCCACTTTTTCATTGCCTGAAGACGCTTATATGTCAACGGTTTCCTGGGAAGGCGATGCTAACCTGGCCGCGTCTGTTGACAATCCAAACGGGGATTATGTGAAAGTGAACGGTACGGCGGTTACCAACGCGGTGAACCCCGTCACCAATTTCTGGAATGGCACCATTTCAAAGAATGGCGTTCATCTGACGGGTAATAAAAACCCCGATTTCCTGAACCAGATGGGTATTGACATCGATGAAGTTCAGGTGGGTACCGGTTACGGCATCAATCCATCCACCACCAATATCAATGTGGAATTTGGTACCGAAGCTGACCAGTATTTCCCGAGCCTTTTTGCCTTCACCATGAAAACCAAACCGCCCCTGGTCAATCTCGACAAAATCGTTAAGGATACCGCCTCCGGCAACGCCCCCTGGCAGATCCCGAACAATATGCTGAATCCGAACGAGATCGTAACCTATACCATCACCGGGAAGAATTTAGGAAGCGGTAATGCCCTGAACTGCGTGATCACCGATACGATCCCGGCCGATATCACTTATCGAATGGGTTCACTGAAAGTGAATGCACCGACTCCGGGGGTAACGGCTGGTTTCAAGACCGAAGCTTCAGGGGATGACGCCGCATTAAAGAGTAAATATGCGGACCGTGATTATGTAAAATTCTTTATCGGCAGGGACGCGACCTTTACTTCAGGCGGCACTTTGTTACCCAATGATTCATTCAATGTCCAGTTTCAATGCGTAGCACCCGCCAGCGCCAACGCCCTGAAATTCGTTTCTAATACCGCCCGGATCACCGGAACCGAACAGGATGGTATCACCCCATTTGTAGATGACGGTACGGCATTCATCGGACCGCAGGGTGGGCCGGTATCCATTTACCTGAGCGCTTTCAGCGTTCAGCAGCAGACTAGTTACGCCTTGCTCAGATGGGTAACCTCCGCTGAAAAGGACAATGACCATTTCGAAATCGAAAGAAGTGTTGACGGCGTTTATTTTACCCTGGCAGGAAGCGTTAGCGGCAGTGGAACCAGCAATGAAACAAAAAACTATCAATTCCTGGATCCCATCAACAGCAATGACCAGATCATCTATTACCGGCTTAAAGTGTTGGATAAGGATAACAGGGCCAGCTATAGTAAAATCATCGCCCTGCGGCTGAACGGGCTGGTTGAACTGAAGAACTATTCCGTTTATCCGAATCCTTTTCAATCCAGCCTGAAATTTCAATTGTACAGCGCAGGCGAAACGGATATCCGGATCAGGATCAGTAACCTGGCGGGACAACGGGAAACCAATTACGGGATCAGGCTGCAAGCCGGCGAAAACATCGTAGTGCTCAAATACCTGGATCAGCTTCCCTCCGGCATACATATCCTGGAGATCATCACGGACAAGGGAACCATTACACAAAAGATCATGAAACAATAGAAGCAGGAATAGTTAGTATCTGAGAAGTGAAATAAAAAGTGGAATGTTGACATTCCACTTTTTTATTTATAGATTTACCGTCTAACCAAACAACTGTATGAAAAAGATAACCTTATCGTTAATCCTGTCTTTTCTTTCACTGATCCTTTTTGCACAACCTGTTACGCTTGTTAAAAAATGGCATGCCACGGTACAATCCGCGGATGGGAGTCCGGCCGCTGAAGACAGGGCCAGGCAAATGAACACACTCGACATCATTAAAAAAACAGGAGATCATATATATACAGGCATGGTGGAATACAACCAGGGGGGAAAGTTGATCACGACGCCCTGTACGATCACAACGAATGGTAAGGAAATCAGTATTGCGACTACAGAACAAAACTGGAGCGGGACGATCCTGAAAAGCAATGATGAAGTGATGAACCTGAGGATGGGCTCCCTGGATTATTTTTTCAAAAAAGTGCTGGTACCCGTTCAACGCCCTCAACAGGCAGCCAAATTCAAAGCGGAGCAGTTCTATGGCAACTGGCTGGAAACGGCAAGGTTCAAAACGAAAGAAATGAGTGCGATTCCGATCGGGACAAAGGATACTTTTTATCTGCGCTTATCCAAAGAGAATGCCATGTTGCTTCCCGGTACCGCCAATGCGCCCATGAATGGTTCGATGGACATTACAAAGGGCGATAACCTGAATATCGCCACTTCCGATTTTAAAGTGGTTTCCCTGACCGGCGAACTGATGGTGCTGGATGATTATGAGAATACCAGCCATACGTTCACGAGAACCATGGCTCCTTTCGCTTTTGAAAATAAAAGTACATTCTGCGCCGGTTGTAAAGTGGACCTTTCCG
Source organism: Chitinophagaceae bacterium (assembly GCA_016721725.1). Lineage (GTDB taxonomy): Bacteria > Bacteroidota > Bacteroidia > Chitinophagales > Chitinophagaceae > Ferruginibacter. The sequence continues at coordinate 612,755 of JADKHN010000006.1, forward strand.
AATCGGCCCTGGTCAGGACCTGGTTTGTCAACAGCATCGCTCCCATGAGCGCTTCTAAAAAAGAAGACGCCATTTCAACCCTGGAGATCACGGCCAAGAACGCCGACAACAGTTATTCGGGCTTTGTGGAATACGGGAACTGGACCGAAAAGGCCTTTAAGAAATCCGCCTGCACCCTGACCTTTACGGGCAACGACCTGAGCATTACCGGCGGCATTTACACCTGGACCGGAAGGGTATACCTGTGCACCGGAGACTCATTGATCTTCGGAAGGGAAAAAGAGATCATGTACTATTTCAAAAAACAGGTTGCGGCAACAACCCCGGCAGTTGACCCGGGAAATAATATGATCGACCTGCGGCCGGAATCCGTTAAACACAATTGGTCGGGATTCAACCCGGAAGCCGCCCCGGGTTTCATCAAACCGGAAATGGGCATACTCCGCGAATTGAATCTCAGGGAGTCGGCCGGGAATATGAAATACAAAGGCACCGTATTGTTCGACCGGTTGAATAAAAGGCAAAGACAGGATTGCACGATCGAATTCAGCGGGGATGCGAAAACCTCGCCTCGCATCAAGATCATCACGGAGGGTTACAGCTGGGATATCGAACTGTTCAAGGCCGACGGAAAGGAATTGATCATGGGCAGGAAGACGGATGGGATCCGGTATTCGTTCAAGAGGATGGATTAGTTTGTTAGTTTTTAGTTTGTAAGTTTTTGGTTTGTTAGTTGAGGAGGAAGACATTATTGCCGCCGCGTGGTGTACTGAGCAATGTCGAAGTATCACAAGCGGCATAAGGATGGAGTTTATTTAGTTTGTTAGTTTTTAGCTGAGGAGGAAGACTTTATTGAATCAACAACTTAATCGGGTTTGAACTTTGGGAGTTTGAGCCCGCCATTAAAAAATAAATTCCCCGGGCAAGGTTTTCGGTTCTGATCCGGATTTTATTTGAACCGGACTTTGCATTGACCAGGCTCCTGTGCATGACCCGGCCGGAAGGATCGACCAGTAAGATCTCAACCAATCCGCTATAAGGGGTATTTAAATCCATGCGGATATCGGTTCCGGGAAGGAAGGAATTGGGTCCGCTCAATTGCAGGTCATTTCCATGGTCCTGCTTCAGGACAAGGATCGAAGAATAGCCTATGAACTGGTTATCAGAAATGATCTTAAGCCGGTAGTAATTCACTCCGGGCAAAGGTCGCAGATCGGTGAATTGAAAACCGGTGTTTGAGCCGCCGGCGATCCCGTTCACACTACCTATCTCAATGAACCGGGAACCGTCTTCACTGCGTTCTACCGTAAAACGGGTGGAAACATCCGATCCTGCTTTCCAGCTCAAGCGGTTCCCGTTTTCCCCTCTCCTTCCATTGAAGTCGGAAATGGTCACCGGCAAAATGGCCGGTAATAATTTATTGGCGAAATAAAAGCTGGAGAACCCATTCACACTGACCTGCAGGTAATAATCGGTATTATAAGCCCCGGTCACCGCTGTTAAAGGAAGGGCATTCAATGTTCCGGTGACTGCGCAGGCATCGCTGTTCTTAAAGACATCTACTTCATTGATGGAGGCCACACCGGAGGGCTGGCCCTGGGAATTAAGTGCCGTTTTCAGTGAATCCAGTTCGGCCTTGAGCACATATAACCGAATACTCACTGGCGTTGAGGGCGGGCTTTGCGGGGTGATGGTGAGGTTGCGGTTAAGGTACAGGCGATGCGAACCATCTTCACGGCAAGCCCCCGTTTTAGTAAACAAGGAAGTATTGACCACCCCGAGGTTATTGCCATTGGCGTTGATCATCAAGGCGATCTTTCCGGAACTGTCATAGACCGGTACCCATACATTGTTGTTCACGGCATTGATGTTCACCGTTGGCAAGACCTGGCAATTAACCAGGTTTCCGGGAGCTACCGGGGCTGGACAACCGCTAAATCCCCCGGTGATCTTCCGGATGCGGTGATTGCGTTCATCCCCGATATACATATCGCAATTCAGCTTATCGAAAAAAACATCATAGGGCGTATACAACTGCGCGGTGTTTGCCGGAATGCCATCCCCGTTATAGCCGCCGGTTCCTGTTCCGGAAATGGTGCTGATGAGACCGGTGGTCATATTGACCTTACGGACCCGGTTATTCTCCCCGTCGCCGATGAAGAAATTTCCCGCGCAATCGAACCGGATATAGGCCGGGCCCCACAATTGTGCAGTGGTTGCAGGGATGCCATCTCCGTTATATCCGCCGGTTCCCGTACCGGCGATCGTACTGACCAGGCCAGTGCCCACCGCTATCTTTCTCACCCGGCAGCCGGGATATTCGGCGAAATAGGTGTTCCCGTAAACATCGAAGATGATCCCGCAGGGTCCGCTGATCTGCGCGCTGGTGGCAGGGATGCCATCCCCGTTGTATCCTTGCGTACCCGTTCCCGCAATGGTGCTGATGAGCCCGGTGACCTTATCGATCTTCCGAACCCGGTGATTTAACCAATCGGCGATATAGATATTACCGGATTTATCTAAGCTCACTTCATTGGGGAAATTAAGTTGCGCAGAAGTAGCCGTTATTCCGTCCCCATTATAACTGCCCGTACCGGTGCCGGCGATCGTAGTGATGATGCCGGTCGTCATATTGATCTTCCGCACCCGGTTATTGGAGCGGTCGGTGAAATACAGATCGCCGTTCTCATCAAAAGAAATTGATGTAGGTTGAAACAATTGGGCTGTAGTAGCCAGGATGCCATCACCATTATAACCCGCCGTTCCTGTTCCTGCTATGGTGGTAATGATACCCGTGCCGATGGTTATTTTCCGGATGCGTTGATTTAAAATATCTGCAATGAAAATATTCCCCTGCGCATCAACGGCCAGTCCCTGCGGATAATTCAATTGCGCGGAAGTGGCCGCAATGCCGTCTCCGTTATAACCCGCTGTTCCCGTACCGGCAATGGTGGTTATATTTTGGGAGAAGACCCCGTTGCTGAAAAGGAGAATGAAGAAGAAAAAGAGATGCGGTATGCACGAAAACTTTTTCATAACCGTCATTACAGGTCGTGCCGGCAGACTGTATGCGTCCTTAAAGTTAACCTTTAATCCATAAAAAAGCCGGTATCCGTCTTTACAGTAGTGTAGCAGTTTCAAATTATTGTCAGACTGAGCTTGTCGAAGTCACCCTTTTTAACAGCATTTTCCTTAAAAGTTTCCTTCGACAAGCTCAGGATGACATCCTTTTAATAATACATTTTCAAACTGATGCACTATCGTCTTTACGAATCCCGGCTTCACAGACCGCAGGGTCCAGTTATTTCGGATTCTTACAAACCGTCGGCTTAGCTTTTTTCAACTTTCCGGCCTTTTTGTTCTGATCATTCGTGTTTTCCGCCACCGGAGTCGCAACAGTTTGGATGCGGTTGTTCTTGACCGGGTTCAGTACCGGCAATTGGGTGATGGGCTGATCGTTGGTGTTTGTGTTGAGGATCTCCGTACTCAGACTTTCCCTGGTTTCCAGTTTACGGCTGGGTTGCGGACCAGGCGCTGCGGGAAAACGTTCGGCGGAGTAGCGGGCGATCGTCCCGTCGGGATTCACTTCATCCGCCCGGTTAGCGGTGAGGGAATAACTAAAGCCTGTATTGGACCTGCCGCCATTCAACTCCACTACATCGAAACCTGAGGCTGTCTTATTGGTCACGTAAACCCCTTTACAATCTCCTTCCAGTTGAACAAAGACCCGGAGCGGGTGTTTCTCGTTCACGGCAATGTTCTTCGCGAAGACGGGATCGATGTCAACATGGGCGAAGCCATTCACCATTTTACCCTGTCCGTAATCCTGGAACAGGTTCTCCGGCGCTTCGGGAGCCGATAAGGCCACCAGTTTATTGTTCAGGTCTTTCACGATGGTGTTCACTGTACCGTTGCCAATGATCTTTCTGTTTACAGCAGTATTATCCCTTACCCCAACATAGGCATAAGATTGAGCGACAGATGCAGACTGCACTTCAAAATACCCGCCGGCTGATGCAGCGGCACCATTGGCACCCGCTGTATTAGTACCGTTAGTATTTACCGTTGTGGTCGCATAACCCACCACCCCGTATTGTGTTCCGGTTGCTGCAATACCGGCTCCTGATGTAGGCGTATTAATGCTCCCGGTCAAGTTATTTCCAATCGCCACCACGCCAATCCCGCTGGCCACGGTTTTGGCAATACTGAATGTACCGATCCCGTTACCATTGATCGCTGCACCGGAACCGGTTCCCAGGAAGGTCCCCGGTGCATTATTTCCTGTTACCAGTAAACCGGTTCCACTGGCATTTGTATTTGCCGCATCTGCGCCAAAGCCGGTTGCGGAGGCGGATTGCCCGTATATGCCATAGGTGGACCCCGTCGCTCCATTTACATCACCGCGAACACCCATGACAAAGCCCGTACCCGTTGGTACAAGATTTACAGATCCCCTTACACCAAACCCATTCTGCCCTGTACCGATCGCAGCAGCCGTATTAAATCCCCTGACCCCGGCAGCTGATCCTACTGCCGCAGCCTGTCCCTGGACACCATGAGCCGGTGCTGCTGAAACATCCAGGTTTACCCCAAAAACACCCATGGAGTTGGGTGAGGAAGTCTGACCATATAAACCAAAAGCAGAACCTGTCGTTCCGCTATTGACCCCCAATACCCCCATGGTAAAGGCCGTACCGGCCGATCCTGTGGCTTCTCCCCTCACGCCGGTGGCCACGGCCGCCGTAACGCCGGTTCCTGCCGGGTTAGTGGAATTGATTCCCCAAACACCTTCACTGGTACCAGAAGCCGTGGTCGCGGTTCCATAGATATTCCCCCAGACCGCGGTCCCGGAAGTGGTGGCGCCCCCGTTCACTTCTCCATATACCCCGGTACCATTTCCCGCACCATACCCGTTGATCGCGAAAGTACCAATGGAGTTGTTGATGGATGCCGTTGAACCATTCGTTGTATTGCTGGCATATGCGGAAAAGACATCTCCGGCAAAGATCCCCGTATTGTTGACCACCAACTGGCCGGGCGTGCCACCCGCTCCGATGATCCTTAAACGTTCATTGGCAGCCGCACTGCCCGAGGTTTTGAACACCATATCCTGGGCATCGGTGGTCCCGATGAACTGGGTGGCCGGATTGGTTCCGGTATTGCCCAGCAGGTTCCAGACTGATGAACTAATCTGTGATAGGGAAGGTATCAATGACCAGGATGTTCCGTTATAAAAATAGAAACCTACACTGTCGGGCGCATTCTGGAAGATCAACAGCCCAGTGGCCGGAGAAGGGATCGTATTCTTATCCGTCTTACTCATACTCGGTATGATCATCCCTTTGATGGTCGATTTCACATGCAGGATGGCGCTCGCATCCGCGGAACTGCCATCCGTATTGATGGCCAGTGATTGTGAAAAGGAATGGATGGACAGGCCCATGACCAGGATGGTCGCCAGGATCAATTTTCTCATGCTGTTTTGGTTGAATTAGAACCTCTAATATAAGGAATCCGGCTTATTAATATCCCGGCTCCTGGTTATATTTTAGCCGTATCACTTCAACCTGAACCGCCATCCCAGGTAGATCATCCTGCCGGTAACGGGGCCCCATACCAGCGAGGCGTCGAAATAGGGACTGAAAGGCTGATCCCCGGCGATGATGGCGTCGCGCTGTTTGAAATTGTAAAGATTCTCCGCCCCGATATAAAAATCCATCGGGTATTTCTTGCCCAGGGTCTTACTGACCTGCGCGTTCATCAGCACATAGGCCGGTGATTGGGTTCTTCGCAGGTAGGCCGGAGGGTTAGTGGCCGTACCCGGGATCCTTTTCTGTCCGATCAGGTTGAAGGTATAATCAAACTTCCAGCCCCGGTATCCATAGGCCAGGTTGGCGAAGGCCCGGTTCATGGCCACCAATGGTTTCTGCGTCAGCTTACCCCACAGGTCGTCTTCACATCGAAATACCGGTAAGCCAGCCTAAGTTCCAGGCTTTTCAAAGGTTCAACAGATAATTCAGCCTGGAAAGCTGTTCGAATAGGATCGCCCGGCTAAATTATAAAAACGCAATCGGGCGGGATCCTCCTTGTCGGCAATGACCTGGTTGCTGAAAAGGAAAATGAAAAAAGACTTCAATATAAAAACTGGTCTTTTCATAACCGCCCAATTTGATTCAAATACCGGGCCGGAAGAACGAGCAAAGCTATGCTTTTATAAGCAGGGCTCCGGTATCACCTTCATTACTGGTCCTAACAGGATCAGGGTCACCCATTTCGGGATGACCCTGATCCTGTTCTTTTAATGCCGGCTCATCAGTTCACTACCTTACGATAATGATCTTGAAACTGGCCGATTCCTGGTCGTTGTAGATACGTATCAGGTAATGTCCTCCGGGCAGATCCGGCAAATTGACCGGCAGGTTGATGCCGTAATACAGTCCGCTGTAGTGCATTCTTTTAATGATCTTACCGTCGCCGTTGATCAGTTCCATATTGAATTCCTTATACACATCCGAATAGAACCCGATCCTGAAAATACCATTACTGGGGTTCGGCATAATGCGTATCGCATCAGTGAAAACATTATGACGTTCGATGCAGTTGTTAACGGTTACATTCACAGAAGCAGCACCGCCGCAACCTGTCGCGATTGTATAAGTGAGGTTTGTCACCCCTACCCCTGCTGCAACCGGGTCGAACCGGTTGGTACCGGCAATGATTCCCCTGCCGCTCCAGGTTCCGCCAGCCGGCCAGGCAACCAGCGTGGTGATCGTATCGGTAAAACATATCCGGGGTGGTACCAGGTTCAGATTGAATGGTGTTCCCGGATTGACGGTGATGGTAAACACAACCGGAGAGCCCGTACAGTTGATGCCACCCGCCAGGTAAACCGGCGTAACAGTTATCGTTGCCGTTACAACGAATGCATTGGCATTAACTGCATTGAAAGACGGAATATTGCCCGTTCCGCCGGCAGCTAGTCCGATACTGGTATTATTGTTTGTCCAGTTAAAGGTGAGGGTGCCACCTGTCGTTGGTGATGTGAAGTTCACGGCTGATGTGCCCGAACCGTTACATACCACCTGGTTGGATGGTTGATTGATCAATGGCGTTGGATTGACGGTGATCACAAAGCTGGCAGATGTACCGGTGCAACCATTCGCTGATGGCGTAACCGAGATCGTACCGCTGATCGGTGCATTAGTTCCGTTAAGAGCTGTGAAAGCTGGAATATTGCCTGTTCCTCCCGAGCTTAACCCGATGGCGTTATTACTGTTCGTCCAGTTGTAAGTGGTACCTGCAACCAACCCGCTAAAGTTGACCGGCATGGTATTGGCACCGTTGCAAACAACCTGGTTACCTACGGCGTTTACTTTCGCGGTTGGTTTGACCGTGATCGTAAAGCTGACCGGTGAACCGGTACAGGCGATGCCGCCACTGCTGTAAACTGACGTTACGGTTACTGTAGCTGTCACCGGAGCACTTGAATTATTGATGGCAGTGAAGGAAGGGATATTACCCGTTCCCGCTGCCGTTAACCCAACGGACGTGTTGTCATTGGTCCAGGCATATACCGCACCCGTGACTGGTCCGGTGATGATGACTGGTAAGGTACCGGTGCCATTACATAAGATCTGGTTGGCGATCGGATTGATCACCGGTGTTGGATTAACCGTGATCGTGAAACTTACCTGTATACCTGCACAGACACCATTTTGTGGCGTTATGGTGATTGTCGCCACAACCGGCCCGGAACCGTTGTTGATTGCGGTAAAGGATGGGATACTTCCGGTACCCAGGGCTGAAAGTCCGATCGAAGGCTGGCTATTGGTCCAGGTGAAATAAACACCCGGTGCAGGTGTGACCAATATAACAGGCGCTGTTGGTGTTCCATTGCAAATCACCTGGTTGGTGGGATAAGGCTGTGCCAGTGTTGGCGGCGGGTTCACCGTAATGGTGAAGGATACGGGAGTGCCGGTGCAGCTGACTCCGCCGTTATTGTACACAGGCGTCACCGTTATTGTAGCAACCTGCGGCGTATTGCCGATGTTGATCGCCGTGAAAGACGGGATATTGCCCGTACCACTGGCGGCCAGCCCGATGGAAGTATTGTTGTTGGACCAGTTATACGTCATGGTGCCGCCTGTTACGACAGTGCTGAAGTTGACGGCTGCGGTCGGTGTATTGTTACATACAACCTGGTTACCCACGGCATTCATCGTCACCGGCGGATTCACCAAAACCGTAGCTGTTACAGGCGTACCCGGTGTGCAACCCCCAACCGTTGGCGTGATGGTAAAGGTTACCGTTACCGGCGCATTCGTTGTATTGACCAGTGCACCGCTGATATTGCCAGTGCCGCTGGCCGGGATACCTGTTACGGTTCCGGTATTGTTCCTTGTCCAGTTGAAAACCGTTCCGCTTACCGTGCCGGTGACAGCAATGGTTGTGATGCTGGCACCCGAGCAGGTTGTCTGCGCAGAAGGCGTGGCATTCGCATCGGGCGAAGGATTGACAAGCACGGTAGCCGTGATGGGCGTACCTGTGCAGCCATTGGCCGTAGCCGCTATGGTAAAGGTAACCGTTACCGGTGAGCCCGTGATATTCGTAAGTGTTCCGCTGATATCTCCCGAACCGCTTGCCGGGATGCCTGTTACGGTGGCGGTATTGTTTCGTGTCCAGTTGTAGGTTGCCCCGCCGACATTACCTGTCAGTACGATCGCAGTGATGGCCTGACCGGAACAGGTCGTTTGTGAAGCAGGCGTGGCCACTGAGCCCGGTGCAGGCGTAACCGTTACTGCTTTGGATGTTGCCGTTGCCGCGGTACACCCATTGGCATTATTGTAATTAACAGATACGCTCTGCGCTCCCACCGTGTTCCATGTTATGGAAATGGTATTGGTGCCTGCGCCTGCCGTGATGTTGCCACCTGAAGAAACACTCCAGGAATAACCGGACATACCTGTCTCGGTGGTATAGGTCACGTTCGTTGTGCCAACGCAAACAGATGAAAGTCCGGATATCGTTGGTACAGGAAGTGCGTTCACGGTAACCGCTTTGGATGTTGCCGTTGCTGCGGTACATCCATTGGCATTGGTATAATTAACAGATACACTCTGCGCACCTACCGTATTCCAGGTCACGGAAATGGTATTGGTACCTGCGCCAGCTGTGATGTTACCACCTGCTGAAACGGTCCACAAATAACCGGTCATTCCGGCCTGTGTCGAATAGATGACGTTCGTGGTACCAACGCATACGGAAGCAAGACCGGATATGGTTGGTACAGGAAGTGCATTCACGGTAACCGACTGAATGGTTGCCGTTGCTGCGGTACATCCATTGGCAATGATATAATTAACAGATACACTCTGCGTACCTACCGTATTCCAGGTCACGGAAATGGTATTGGTACCTGCGCCAGCCGTGATCGTTCCACCCGCTGAAACGGTCCACACATAACCGGTCATTCCGGCCTGTGTCGAATAGATGACGTTCGTGGTACCAACGCATGCGGAAGCCAGTCCGGATATGGTTGGCACAGGAAGCGCATTCACGGTAACCGCCTGGGAGGTTGCCGTTGCTGCGGTACATCCATTGGCATTGGTATAATTAACAGAAACGCTCTGTGCTCCCACCGTATTCCATGTTACGGATATGGTATTGGTGCCTGCGCCTGCCGTGATGTTGCCGCCGGCTGAAACGGTCCACACATAACCGGTCATTCCGGCCTGGGTGGAATAGACCACGTTGGTTGCGCCAACGCAAACAGATGCAAGTCCGGATATAGTGGGTACCGGAAGCGCATTCACCGTAACGGCATGTGATGTTGCCGTTGCTGCGGTACATCCATTGGCATTGTTGTAATTAACAGATACGGACTGCGCTCCCACCGTGTTCCATGTTACGGAAATGTCCGTATTCCAGGTTACGGATATGGTATTGGTGCCTGCGCCTGCCGTGATGTTGCCGCCGGCTGAAACGGTCCACACATAACCGGACATTCCGGCCTGGGTGGAATAAACAACATTGGTTGTGCCAACGCATACTGAAGCAGGTCCGGATATGGTGGGAACCGGAAGCGGATTCACCGTTATAGTGAATATTTTTGGCGTGCCTGTGCATACCGGGTTACCGGTTATGAAATTACCAAATGCATTTGGATTCGCTCCTGCCGGAACGGTAGCCACAACAGTGTTGGTTGCCGTACTGATCACAGATACATCGTTGGAATTATAGTTTGCCACATAGATCCGGCTTCCATCAGCGCTTAAGGAGATACCAAAAGGATTTGCCCCTACCGATACAGTTGTCAACACTGAATTAGTAGCGGTATTGATCACGGACATTTGGTTCGTGCTTTGATTGGTAACATATAACCTGCTGCCATCGGCAGAAATGGCTGTCCCAACCGGACCTGACCCTACCGGAATAGAAGCTTCCTCCAGATTTGTAACCGCATTGATCACAGATATGCTATTAGAATTCTGATTGGCTACATAAACCTTACTGCCATCCGGGCTTACCGAGATCCCAAATGGAGCCGATCCTATAGCAACAGTAGCCACTAACGCATTGGTAGAAACATTGATGACTGATACGTTGGCGGAACCATTGTTTGCAATATAGAGCCTGCTTCCATCAGGACTTAGTTTGGTGGCTGAAGGAGCAGTACCTGCCGGAATTGTTGAAATCACCAGATCTGTAGCGGTATTGATCACCGAAACATTATTGGTACCGATATTGGCCACATAAACCCGACTGCCATCAGGGCTAACTGATAAACCATAAGGATTTGTACCAACAGGTACTGTAGCGATCACGGTATTGGTTTCGGTGCTGATCACCGATACATTGCCGGAGATATAATTGGTTACATAAACCTTGCTGCCATCAGGCGTTACCGACACGCCAATGGGCATTGATCCAACACCAATTGTAGCAACTACTGTATTGGTAGCCGTATTGATCACCGATACATTGTTTGAGGTTCTGTTGGTGATATAGGCAAAATTACTGCCGGTTGAAGGTGTGACAGTAACCGTTGCCGTTACCGGCGAAGCGGTGGCATTCGTTGCAATGAAGGAGGCTATATTGCCAATACCACTTGCTGCCAAACCTATAGATGTATTATTGTTCGTCCAGTCGAATACAGTACCCGAACCGGTAAAGTTGATCGCCGCTGTTGATGAATTGTTACACACAGCCTGATTGGCCGGCTGTGCAACATCAGGAGTAGGGTTGACCGTGATGGTGAAAGTTTTGGGGGTGCCTGTACAAACAGGGTTGCCGGATATAAAATTACCCACTGAAATAGGGCCATTAAATCCTGCAATGTTATTTACTACTGAATTAGTAGCTGTGCTGATCACAGAAACATCATTGGAATTATAATTGGTCACATAAACATTGTTGCCATCAGTGCTAACACATACTCCGTTCGGAGCTGCACCAACAGTCACCGTAGCCACAATCGTATTTGTTGCAGTATTGATAACAGATACACTGTTGGAAGAATTGTTGGCCACATATACACGACTGCCGTCGGGGCTAACCGATATACCTCGAGGAACTGATCCCACTGCCACAGTAGCCACCACCGAATTAGTTGCGGCATTGATAACGGATACATTGTTGGAAAAAGCATTACCTACATATACCCTGCCGGCATCGGGGCTAACCGATACACCGATTGGATTCGTTCCCACAATCACCGTTGCAACCACTGTATTGGTTGCGGTATTGATAACGGATACATCGCTTGAAGCGAGGTTAGTCACATATACCCGGCTGCCGTTAGGACTTACTGATACTGCATAGGATTTGATCCAACAGGCACTGTAGCTACCACCATATTTGTAGTCGTATTGATAACTGATACATCATCAGAACCGCTGTTAACTACATAAATCCGGCTGCCGTCAGGACTTACTGACACTCCAAGTGGACTTGACCCTACTGCTACCGTAGCCACCACAGTATTGGTAGTCGTATTAATAACTGAAATATTGTTGGAGTTTTGATTTGCCACATAGACCTGGTTGCCGTCGGGACTAACTGATACACCCCATGGATTTGCTCCCACTGCCACTGTAGCCACTACCAAATTGGTAGCCGTATTGATAACCACAACATTGTTGGAATTCCTGTTCGCAATATATGCATAGCTTCCGCCTGCTGAAGGAGTAACCGTAACCGTTGCCGTTACCGGCGAAGCCGTTGCATTGGTAGCGGTAAATGAAGGAATATTTCCTGTTCCGCTTGCTGCCAATCCAATGGTTGTATTGTTGTTCGTCCAGTTGAATACAGTACCCGAACCGGTAAAGTTGATCGCAGCTGTTGCAGAATTATTGCATACCGTTTGATTGGCGGGTTGTGTTACCTCCGGTGAAGGGTTTACCGTTATGGTAAATGTTTTAGATGCACCGGTACAAACGGCTGAGCCGGTCACGAAGTTTCCGATCGCATATGGATGGGTTTGCACCGGCACCGTGGTGATCACAGTGTTGGTCGCAGTATTGATCACTGATACGTTGTTATCGGCATAATTGGCAGTATAGGCGCGACTGCCATCGGGTTGCAGTGATATGCCAACGGGGTTCGAGCCTACCGTTACAGATGTAATGACGGTATTGGTTGCTGCATTGATCACCGTTACATTATCAGATCCCTGGTTAACAGAGTAAACCCTGCTTCCGTCTGCACTAACGGCAACATCATTTGGCAATGAACCAACGGGTATAGTTGTTATAACTGAATTGGTGGCCGTATTGATGACCGACATTGTACCGGAGCCCTGGTTAACCACATATAATTTACTACCGTCGGGGCTTACTTTCAAACCGATGGGATTGGTTTGAACCCCGATGGTGGTAACAACCGTATTGGTGGCAGTATTGATCACCGTAACTGAACTGCCGCCATAATTGGATACATATAAGCGGCTGCCGTCGGGGCTTATGGCGTCTGCCCATGCACCGCTTCCACAAGGAATGTTTGCGATGATCGCATTGGTGGACGTATTGACAACATCCACCTGCGACAGTCCGTTGCTCACTACGTAAAGCCTTGTACCATCAGGATTTACAACCAGCCCCAGCGGAGATGAGGTAATGGGAATGGTGGCAATGACCGATTGGGTGGAAGTATTGATCACAGATACTGTTGAAGATCCGTTATTGGCTATATAAGCCCGGCTGCCATCAGCGCTCACAGAAACACCCCTTGGGTTCGACCCGACCGGAATGGTGGTTACAACATTATTGGTAGCCGTATTGATGACAGATACATTGCCCGAACCCATGTTGGGTATATAGGCAAAACCACCTGATGTACCACTTGATGGTGTTACAGTAATGGTTGCCATAACCGGCGCAGGGGTTGTATTCGTTGCTGTGAAAGCAGGTAAAGTATTACCTGTTCCGCTTGCAGCCAATCCAATGCTGGTATTGTTATTTGTCCAGGTCACTATTGTGGTTCCGTTTAACCAGTTGCCTGCATTGACTATCAGCCTGGCATAGTCGCCAGACCAGCTTGCCCCGGCATTGTCCCCTGTATAAGCATTAACTGCCACAGCCCGTCCTTTATTAGCAAGCAATATATTACCATCGCTCCATGCTGCCACCTGGGTTGCCCCCGGTGCCAGTGCAACGATAAACCTGTAAAAAGCGTTCAATGAAGTTACCCCCTGCATCAGGGGGTGAACTGGGTTAAATGTACCCAGAGACGCACTAGTATAATTTGTTAAGGCATCATCATTGAAAGGTGAATACCCTCCCGTTAACCAACGGCCCTTGATACTTCTTCCCCCTCCCATCCAGTTAAAATTAAATGCTGCTACGGTGCCTCCTGCATCCATATAATCGGCAAGCACATCGCCTATTGCTACATTATTGTTCCAGTTTGTATTGCTGAAAGCCACCACTACATTATATTGCTGAAGTTGGGATAAAGTTGGGGTTCCGACGGTTGCATCATACAGATCGACATTGGTAACTCCCGGCATTGCAAGCAATTGGTTCCGGAGATTGACCGGATTCACAAATTCGGCTGTCAAGATCAGGATCCTGGCCGAACTGCCATTATAACCATTGGCCATAAAATTAAAAGTACCTGCAGGCAATAAAGTGCCATTGCAGAATGTTTGACTGGAAGGTACGATCAAATCAGGTACTGGTTTAACCAGTACCGTAGCTGTTATGGGCGTACCCGTATTGCCACCAGCCGTTGGCGTTATTGTAAAGGTAACCAGTACAGGCGCTGTTGTGGTATTGGTCAGTGTACCGCTGATATCGCCCGCGCCGCTGGCTGCGATGCCCGTAACTGTGGAAGTGTTGTCCCTTGTCCAGTTGAACACCGTTGAAGGGACACTGCCTGTGATCAGGATCGTTGTGATCGCAGATCCTGAGCAGGTTGTTTGTGAGGAAGGTATAGCCAAAGCATCTGGCAGGGGTGATTCAGATGCGAACAAGGCAGCAATCTCTGCATCGCTCAATACCTTTTTATAGACACGTATCTCATCCAGTTTGCCCCGATAGAATTCGGTATATGGATTTAATCCGTCAATATACATCAGACCGCCAAAGGCTGCAAACCTGCCAGACACATAAGTTGCGCCTGAATATACATTATCAGTTTTAACCAAAACCCCATTGAGATACATTTTTATGGTAGCGCCATCAACTGATATCACCCAATGCTTCCAACTGTTAATGGGTGGTGTGGGATAAATGTAGACTGACTGATTCACATTACAATGTCCTTCACAAACATATCCTCCAAGACCCGTAACATTAAGACCCATGAGGAATGTGCTTGCACCGCAGCTGCCATTACCGCCATAAGAAAATAAAGTTGGACCGGAAACCACTTCATCTGCATTAAACCAGAAGGCAATAGTACGGTTTGTTGTTGGGAACAGGTCAGCAGGCACTTTAATGTAGCTGTTACTGGTACCATCGAAATAATATGCTTTATTCGGAGTTCCAAAACGGTCAGCAGTCAATACAGCACCGTTATAAACCGGGTTGATATTATTACCGCTTTGATCATTGGCATTTCCGTTGAACGGGTAGAATGCCACCATGGAGGAATATTCATCGGCCACCTGTTCATTGCTGAGGGCTCTATTATATATTTTAATATCATCAAGTTTCCCCTTGAAATATCCCCCCGAACCATCAATATAAGTACTCAGTCCATCCGGCGTGATCAATGCACCAATGAACAGTTTTCTTACGTCAACGAATGTGGGTACAGAGAACCCGTTATTACTATTTGATTCTACCCCGTTGATAAATATTTTGATGGTAGTACCATTGATGGTCACTGCAAAATGGGCCCATTGATTTTCAGGATTAACAGACCAGGAGGGGCTAGATAATGCGTTCGTATTGCAGTGCCCCTGTGTATTATAGCGATTTGAATTACTGGCATTAAATCCCATTAAATAGGAAGTCCCGCAGCCATTGCCACCATAAGTCAAAGGATATGAAGGCTGGTTGCCAGTAGCAGGGTTCAGCCAGAACATCACCGTACGGTTTGTTTCAGGCAGACCTGTGGCTGAAATATCAATATAGTCATTGATGCCATCAAAATCATAGGCACTGTTGGCATTTCCAAAACGGTCAGTGGTCAATACGGCTCCGTTCGTTACCGTACCATGTCTTCCAAAACCGCTTTCATCATTGGCATTGCCATTGAAAGGATAATAAGCTACAAGACCTGTTGATTCATTATTGTAAAGCTGAAGTATCTGTGCATCAGTCAATGCAGAATTATATATTCTGAATTCATCCAGTTTGCCCTGGAAATACCCGGCAAAAATTGAATTACCATCCGTATTTACCATCGCGCCCATCAGTGCCGAAGTACCGGTAACGTAAGTGGGGGTAATGAATGTATTTTCTGTTTGTTGCAACACACCGTTGATATATATTTTTTGTGTCGACCCACTAATGGTTGCAGTAAAGTGATACCAATTATTAATTGGTTCTGTAACATAGGGGGCAGATATCCGGTTAGTAGCACAATGAGCAATAACAGTGTATGTATTTGGCCAGGAGTAGTGATTTAAAACCGTTATAAAGTTGTCGTTACATACATTGCCGCCATACGAAAATGGAGTAGGAAGGTAATAATCTAACCGCTCAGCATTGAACCAGAATGAAACAGTTCTGTCTGTAGTAGGAAAATTACCTGCCGGTACTCTAATATATGATCCAACTGCACCATCAAAATGATAGGCCTTATTTGCATTTCCGAAACGGTCTGTGGTTAATGTGACGCCAGTTCCTAGATAAGTTGAGTTATTACCGTTTCCACTTTCATCAATTGCATTGCCATTAAAAGGGAAATATGCAACCAGCGACTCACTGGCATAAAGATTCTGTACCTGTGCATCGCTCAAGGCAGCATCATAAATGCGGATATCATCAAGTTTACCATTGAAATACTGAAAATCGCCAATTCTTTTTCCAATATATCCTACTGTTGAAACATCATATTCCGGTGCAATTGGTGAAAGTGGTACCGATTGAATCAACATACCATTTATGTAAAGCTTATAATGGGTAGTACTTCTGGTACCCACCACATGATACCATTGGTTGATAGCAGGTAAAACACCTGTTTGTGTATTATATGTCCCGCCTCCAAGGTAGTAACCGAAGCCTCCAATACCGATATAAGTGCCAATAAAATTGCCAATATTCAGGACTTGATCGCCAATATTTCCACCAATACCCAATATAGTGGCCCCACCTGTTTGAATAGGACCGCCTGGGGGATTAGCAGTTGGATATATCCATGCTGAATATGTATATTCGGGTAACCTGAGCGTATTGGCTGATGTAATTTCTATATAATCGCTGGAACCATTAAAATTATAGGCCCTGTTGTTGTTGCTAAACCGGTCACTCGTTAAACTGGCACCGGCTACAATACCACTATGTATATTTCCAATAGCATCATTTGCATTTCCATTAAAAGGATAATATGCTACCAGGTTCTGGGATAAAGATGAAGCAGAAAGTGATAGCCAGGCGAGGAGTAGAAATATACGCATGACTGAGGATTTAATATTGCAAAGTTTGCCCAACTAAACCTGGAAACCTTTGATATCCGTCAAGGAATCCGGTGACGATAATCACCGCTTCAGGTAATCCTCAGGTGCTTAAAATCGCCTGTTCTCTAAAACCATTGAACCCGTCTTGTTATTTGATCCTGAACCGCCATCCCAGGTAGATCATCCGGCCGGTCACGGGCCCCCAAACCATCGAGGCGTCGAAATAGGGACTGAAAGGCTGATCCCCGGCGATGATGGCGTCGCGTTGTTTGAAATTGGAAAGGTTCTCCGCCCCGATATAAAGATCCATCGGATACTTTTTACCCAGGGTTTTGCTGATCTGCGCGTTCATGAGAACATAGGCCGGTGATTGGGTTCTCCGCTGGTAGGCCGGAGGATTAGTGGCCGTACCCGGGATCCTTTTCTGACCGATCAGGTTGAAGGTATAATCAAATTTCCAGCCCCGGTATCCATAGGCCAGATTGGCGAAGGCCCGGTTCGTGGCCACCAACGGCTTTTGAAGCAGTTTACCGCCATAGGTCGTCTTTACATCGAAATACCGGTAAGCCAGCCTGAGTTCCAGGCTTTTCAAAGGCTCAACAGATAATTCAGCCTGGAAGCTGTTGGAATAAGACCGCCCGGATAAATTATAAAAGCGTAATTGTGCAGGATCCTCCTGGTCGGCAATGACCTGGTTGCTGAAATCATTGCGGAAGAAATCCACGCTGAACAGTCCATCCCGCTGAAAGAGTTTGAATTTCTGATCGATGCTGATCCCCTTGTTCCAGGCCACTTCCGGATCCAGCCCATAGGCCTTTCCGGTTGAACCGCCGATGATGCTCACGGGCCTTGAACTGACCAGCAGACTGGTGTTCTCGGCAAAGATATTCGCGGTACGTTGTCCCCGGCCGGCGCTGAGCCGGATGGTGGTGCCGCTCACCGGTTCATACCGGATATGCAACCGGGGTGTCGCGAAAAAACCGAAGAGACTGTTGTGATCGGCTCTTAACCCGGCCACCACCGTGAATTGTTCCAGGGGAGCCCAGGTGTATTCAAAGAAAACACCCGGGACCGCCTCGGTCCGTTTATAATTCACCAACTGTAAAACCTCACGGTAGCGGTCATAGGCGAAACTGGTCCCCATCCTGAACTTATGGATCGTGCTGCCGATGATGGATTGGTAGATCAGGTTCGCATAAAACGTTTCCTGCTTCGCGTCATATGTAGTCAACCCGAAATAGGAATCCTGCCGGTGACTGATGGTGGCCAGTTGTAGTCCTATGCTCTTGTATTTCTTTTGCGGAAACACATAACCGATCTTGGCAAAGCCCTCATAGCGTTGGGTGCTGATCCCCAGTCCGTATTTTCGGGTGGTCAGTTTATCGGTTGACGGATTGAAACTCAGCTCCCCTCCCGTTCTATCATCGTTCAGCATTTTCACTCCGGCCTGTATCATCCAGCCTTTGCCGTCATCATATTTCCAGCGGTTGATGGCGCTGAATTGGTTGCCGGACGGCAGGTCTCTGAATCCATCCCGGTTTCCGTCCACGCTCTTGTTGAACAGGAAATCATCGTGTAATAATAAAGCCGTAACCCATTTTTTCCCCACTTTGGCCGACAGGTTGAGGTTGATATCCGTCTTGCCAAAATCATTGACATAAGCATTGGCAAACAATCTTTCCCCGCTTTCCGGTTTTTTCAGTTCCACATTGATCTGTCCGGCGATACTTTCAAAACCATTGGCCACGGAGCCGATCCCCTTGGTGAGTTGTATGGATTCCACCCAGGGCCCGGCGATGGAATTCAAACCCAGCGAAGTGGCGATGCCCCTGGGACCCGGAAGGTTCTCTACGGTAAGTTGTGTGTAGATGCCGGACAGTCCGAGTAACTGGATCTGTTTGGCGCCGGTCACCGCATCGCTATAGGAGACATCCACGGAAGGGTTGGTCTCAAAGCTTTCGCTGAGGTTGCAACAGGCCGCTTTGAACAGTTCTTTCTGGGTCATCACCTGGGTGCGGATCGAACTGATGCCTGAAACATAAGTGGAACGCATCTTGGAAGTGACGGTCACTTCCCGTAATTTTTTATCGGATGCCAGGATGATCCGGAGTTCATCGGTTCCGGTGATCCGAAGGGTGTCGGATCGATAACCCGCATAACTGACCACCAGGTCGTTTTGCCCCTCCATCCTGGATACCCGGAATACACCGCTGCTATCGGTCAGCCCTCCCTTGTTAGTGCCCGACCAGATGACAGAAGCGCCGGCCAGGGCTTTGAACCGGCCTTTCGAATCCGTTTCCAGCACAACGCCTTTCACCTCATGCAGATCAACTGCAGTCGGTTGGTTCACCGGCTTTATCGCGACAGAATCCTTTTGAACCTGATTGATGGGGTCAGACTGGTTCACCGGCACCGGTTTTGGCATCTTCCGGTACAGGCAACAGGCCGGAAGGGCATTATATACGGCATCCGGGGCTTTGCGATCTTCCAGGTCGTGCCCCACGGCGGCGATGCGGTTCTTGATCTTATTGAGATCGGCCATTGCGGGCGACAACAACAAGGAAAGCAGTTTGGTGTTCTCATCCCAATAGGCCGACCTGACCCCTTTTATTTTGGCCGCTTTTTCGATCCGGTCTTTACATTGCACACAGGCGCCATAGACGGTAAAGCTGACCAAGGTATCTTTTCCCACGGGTTGGGTTACCTGGGAAAAAATGCTGGTGCCCGATAAAAGAAAGGCGATTATCAATGATCCGGTGATCGTTTTCATACTGAATAAGTAATTGGTCTGTAAAAAAAAGCATCCTGCATCTCATGCCAGGATCATCCCCTCAGAAAAAGAGATGTAACATTCAAGTTTATGCTTACAGACGGAAAACGCGGTTGCGGATAAATATCGGGGGACCGGAAACAGGCGGATGATGGTGATTGACGGATGGAGTGTTCCGGACCAGGACGATCATGTTTATTGATCCATCGTTATGATCAACAGAGAAGCACTCCGTGACGGGAATGTTTACAGAGACCGCCAGGTTGGACTGGTGATCGGTAACGGTCTTTACGAAATGGTATTCATCGTCACAACAACCGTTTTTTTCATTACCGCCTTTGTCCATTCCGCAACTGCCGCAGGTCATTTCATTGACCTGGCCGAGGCTCCAGTTGGAGAGGCGGCCCATACAATAATGCCGGCTGATGGTTGCTCCGGTGCTCCCTGCAAAGTAGATCAGGACTAATATGGCGGTGAGAATCCTTTTCATGTCCAATGGCAAATTTACAACACCAATGGTTCTGCATTCATGATCTTCATCAGTTCTTGCTCACCGGTGGATGGCCGTATAATCCACCAGGTGTTCATCGGGTGAAAGGAATCCTTCTTTGATGGGTTCTTCCTTCATCAGCTTGGTACACAGGTATTTCTTATTTCTGTCGGAGAGAACGGGACCACGGTATTCCGGTCGGGAGGCAATTGATTTTGGATTTGGATGGTTCAAATGAAACTTACGAACATGCTGCCTGATCGCCCGGTATCCAAAAAGCTGGGTTGATCCTCCACAGACCCGAAGGTCATCACACAAGACAATATCATTTATTTTGACCTCAGATTTAAAATAAAAGAATAAGCCAGGCCTCCAGGATATTTATCCCCCGGGTGAAAATAAAGGTAAAACTGGCCGGCAATTTGCTTGATTCACGGTAATCTTTAAAATCCTATTGTAAATAGCCTGTAATGACTTGGTTGATCTGGTGCGGTTTGGCCCCCTGTTAAAAAATCTGGAGGAATTATGAAATATTGTCAAATAAACTTATATTGGGATATTATTAATTCAAACAAAAAATCAGCTTATGTCATTCAAGGCAACATTAAAAATCGGCAGTAAGGAATTCGATGTTATTTCCGTCAATTACGCATTGCACCGGGAAGTAGATGGAAAAGGAAGGCCGGCTTCCATTGTTTATGGTGGGACCATAAATATAGGCATCGAATCAACCGATGACACATCGATCATTGAGGCCATGGTCAATAACCAGCACAAGCCCCTTGATGGAAAGATCACCTTCAAGAAAAGTGATGAGGATGCCAAAATGAAAGAACTGGAGTTCGAGAAAGGCTACGTGGTCAAGTTCACGGAGTCATTTGATACGGTCGACTCGCAACCCATGATCATCACTTTCACCGTGTCTGCCCAAACCATCAAGATCGGTGGGGCTGAACACAAGAATGACTGGCCGGGTAGCAAGTAATATCCGCATTCCCTTACCTGTTCTGGGGGCTGTTTCGGAACGGCTGGGATTCTTGTATCAATACCTGCTGGATATGCGGAAAATGAATGACCGCGTTGACCGGCTTGCCCGTATTGCCCAATCATCAACCTGTTTATATGGAATATTTAGTCGTTGCAGAAATAGAGATCGATGGCACCCGGATCGAGCACTACACGAATATTACCCTGAGGCAGCAATTCAATGAGCATCATGAGTTCCTCATCCGGATCAACCATGATGTACTGGAGACCTCGGGTTCCTTCAGTCTCGAAAATGCGCAACAGCAGATCGGCAAATCAGCGCTCATACGCCTGCAGCAAATGACCGACAGTCTTGAAGTGGCTTATGAATTCAGGGGCATTGTCACCGAGATCCGCATGGAGCAATCCGGTGTTTCTGACGCCGACCTGGTATTGGTGGGTTACAGTCCAACCATCCTCCTTGAATCAGGACAACACCTCGCCTCTTTCAGCGATTACAGCCTGAAGAAGATCGTAACAGAGGTGTGTTCTCCGCTGGGCAATGTGAACTGTAATGTGAATTGCCAGCCACAGTACACCAAAGACATCAAGTACATCTGCCAGTATCGTGAAAGCGGGTTTCATTTCCTGAACCGGCTTTCCAGTGATTTCAGTGAATTCTTTTATTACGACGGCGTGGACCTCATCTTTGGAAAGCCTTCTTCCCCAACTGAGATCGAAGTGGCCTACGGGGAAGACATCAGCAGCATGCAACTCACCCTGCAGGCAAAACCGATGAAATTCACCAATTACACCTATCTGTCAAAAGACGATAAAGTGGAAAAATATGATGCCCCCTCCACAGTTGACGGGCTTGGACAATACGCCAGTTATATTTTGAAGGAATCGGATAACCTGTTTTCCGAACCGGTCACTTCCCCCGTCCGGCAACGGATCGATAGCAAATCGGACCTGGAGAACTTTACCAAAAAACAAAAGGCGGCCATGGCAGCCGATCTGGAAGTGCTCACCGGCAGCAGTTTTAACCCGGGTATCAAGATCGGTTCGATCATCAATGTAAAAGTATCAAGGCTCCAGGAACTCTCTTTTGTCCGGGAAGATTACGGTACTTTCCTCGTGACCAAACTTGAACATTTTATTGACGGGAATGGCAGGTACAACAATACATTCGAAGCCTTGCCATCCGGAGTGGAAGTGCTTCCGGTGAAGAATGTGATCCTCCCCCTTGCAGAACCCCAGATCGCTACGGTAAAAGACAATAAAGATCCTGACAATTTGGGCCGCATCAAGGTACAGATGCTTTGGCAGTCGGGCAACATCACTACCGACTGGTTAAGGGTGATGACCCCGGATGCCGGTGGAGGAAAGGGCGGCTCCAAGAACCGGGGCTTCGTTGTTATTCCCGAACCCGGTGACCAGGTATTGGTCTGCTTCCGCTACAATGATCCCGATCGTCCCTTTGTTTTGGGCAGCCTGTTTCACGGCAAATCAGGCGGCGGCGGCGGAAGCGGAAATAATACCAAGAGCCTCACGAGTAAGAGCGGTCATAAGATCTCCCTGGATGATGGCGCAGGGATCATCATTGTGGATAAATCCGGTGGCAATTCGATCGTTGTCGACGGCACGGATTCGATCTCGGTGACCACTACCGCCAAGATCACGCTCAACAACGGAAAATCATCGATCACGATGGACGGCGATACGATCACGATCAAAGCGGCGCATGTGAAAATTGAAGGTACCGATGATGCCGCTATGTTCAGCGGTCCGGCGTCTTTCTCGGCCAAAAAGAGCGGCGATGCAGATATGGGCGGAACCAAGGCAACCGTATCCGGCACCGCCGAAGCTACCGTTACCTCCCCAAAAACCACACTCAATGGCGATGCCAGTACATCGGTGAAATCCATGGGGCCAACGTCCATTGAAGGCGCAATTGTAAAACTCAATTAACCCACCGGCATGCCTTCTAATCCCATCCAGCAACGAATAGAAATGATGGCCGAAAAATGGGAGGACATCAAGAAAAAAAAGGACGCCCGGATCATTCATATCCGTTGTCAGCCCGGCGAGGATGATATGGTGGACACATTTTTCTCTTATATGGTGGGCACTGATTCCCTGGTCAATGACATTGCCTTTCATTTTGAAACGCCCTGCACCGACCTGAAGAATTTTGGCAACCAATTGCTGAACGAACTGGACCAATATATATATATATGGAATAACACCGGAAACCAACCGGGGATCCCCTTTGTTGCCGTGGACTGGATATCCAACCGTCAACTCACCCCTGACAATACCGTTTTATTTATTAAGAATTTCAATGCCCTTGCTGAAAAACTGAACCTGCCAGACGGTATTTGCCTGGTTGCGATCATTAAAAAGACGGCTGAGGTCAAAAACCTGATCAGCTGGTTAAAGTCAGCCCTGGATGCCGGCCCTTCACAAAAAGTGCGGATCCTGCTTTATGATCGCTTTGATCGTCCTTTCATGGATGAACTCCTGCATTCACCGCTTGCGCCCCTGGTAGCCACCCTGCCGGTCAATCTTGATATGCCGAAGGCCATGGAACAAATTGCTGCCATGGGCGATCCCAATGATCCGGCCACTGAATATCGCCAGTGCTTTGTGAAAATGATGAACGCGATGGCTGCCGGTAATGAAACAAGATCTGAAGCCTGCGGCCAGGAATGCCTGGCCCTTGCCATGAAAAACCTGAGCCGGGATCCATACTGGATCACCCAGGTGGTGATGGTGTACATTGCCCTGGCCAACGATAAGATCCGTTATAAGAACAAAGAAAAAGTAAACGAATATGCCGATA
Organism: Chitinophagaceae bacterium; assembly: GCA_016721725.1. Lineage (GTDB taxonomy): Bacteria > Bacteroidota > Bacteroidia > Chitinophagales > Chitinophagaceae > Ferruginibacter. The sequence continues at coordinate 636,891 of JADKHN010000006.1, forward strand.
AAGCGGTAGAGACGGCTGAAGCTTCAAAGAATTATTTTGGCAACGAACTGGCCGCTCATCTCCTGGCCCAGGCCATGATGTTCCGGGGAACCATCCGCTTTATGTATCACAGGTACCCCGAATCCCATGCTGACTACCGGATAGCATTTGATTTTTACGAATCCCTTGGCCTGGTTGCGCTGGCGATCGAAGCCAGCCGCATGTGCGGCGAGAGCGCATTGAAAATAAACCAGAAGGAAGAAGCTGCGAAAGTATTGGCGCAGGGCGCACGAATGGCAAAAAGAATGGAGCCTATGGCCGTGATCGCTTCAACGCATGCGGGGATCCTGGAACTCTTGTTGAATATGAAATACGAAACAGCCATCAGTATGGAGGAGATGGATGAGATCGCCCGGCCGGTTTATGGGGAGGACTGGATACGTGCCGTGGGCAACTGGAAAAAAGTACCGGATCGTGAACAAATGAAAAGATGGGAAGAGCAACCCGCATAAATACATCAAACAACCATGGATAAGATCAGCACCTGGATCAAAGAACACAGCGGCGCCGTAGGAAAGATGCTTTCCGTTGCCATCCTGGTGGTTGGTATCCTATTGATCATTGGCGCCATTATGGACTGGGACTGGATATACAAACCGGACAACAATTACCACAATCGCTGGAACACCGGCCAGATCAGTCGCTATCTCGGCCGGGGTACAGCACGCGTGTTTGGGTTCGCGGTAGGACTGTTGCTGGTGATCGCTGGCGGGGCCTGGACGTACATGGCTTTTTTTAGAAAATCATAATGGGTACGCACGATAACATATCAGGTTCTTCACCGGATGACCAAAATCAAAACGGGTCATCCGGCCAGGGATCATCGAACGCGAATACGGGTAGTGGCCAGCAAGGCCAACCGGGTACACCTGCATCAGGCAGTAATACCGGACAAGCCGGACAAAATTCCGCCGGTTCTTCAAATTCCGGATCGGGTAGCAACTCGGGCCAAAGCAGTTCATCTTCTTCAACAAACAGTTCACAAAGCAATACCAATGCGGCAGGTTCACAAGGATCGGCTGCAACGCCGCCTTCAGCCCTTGGCGAAGCCACCGCAGGCGCCAGCCAGAATCTTCATGATACAAAAGAGGCACTCGACAAAGCCAAGAATACCATCAGCAACCTGATGGATGGCAAGGCCAATATCGTTGACGCAGCCGTGGCGGTCAAAGGTGCATTTGATGCGGTTAAGGGCCTCTCCGGCAAGATCTCGGAATCCCTGATGATGCCGGTAATGAAGGCCCTGGGCGCATTCAAAGGGCAGGCCATCTTACCCGCCGCCAAGCAGATGGATCCCGTGATGGGCATTGACGTGCATATGGTGAATATCCCGCCCTCGCCGGCGCCTATTCCCATGCCGCATCCTTATATCGGCATGCTTTTTAACGCGAAGGATTTTGTGAGTTGTGCGATCAATACGTTTAAAAAAGACCTGCTCGATACATTGCCGGCACCAGCCCCGGATGATAAGAGCACGATGGCTTCCGTCGCCAGCAACAAGGACGCCATCGCCGGTATGGCCATGGCGGCGATGAACATGACAGCCTCGGTTAAATTCGGCGATTTCATTCCGAGGGCTGTGGTAGGCACACCCACCAAAAGCATACCGCACATCCCCATGGGTGCCGGCTTCTTTCCTGCTTTTGATGCGGCCGTGCAGAAGAACGTGGGCAAAGCATTCCTCGGAAGCCTCTTTGTGGTTGCCGATGGCGACCCGATGGTGGGCAGTTTTCACCTGAACTACGACTGCTGGGACATCGGTGTCATTGACCTGTTCAAGTCACAGCGCAAGGGCGCCATTAAATCGCCTCCCCCGGTCGAAACCAAGGCCGAGTTGTTCGTTCCTTCCGGAACCGTGATGCCGATCCCGTTAGGAAGGCCCGTGTTGGTGAATTCGATCCCGACACCGATCAATCCACTATCGATCGTAGATAAATTGTTTAAGGCCGGATTGGGTAAACTGGCCGGCATGGCCCGTAAAATGGCGCAGAAAGGTCTTGATAAACTGAATGGGAAAGTGGGCTGCGGGCCATTGACAGCTGCATCTAAACTGATCGGAACCGGGCAAAGTCACCCGGTTGATGTGGCCAGCGGGCATTTCTATACCGACAATATTGATTTCAAATTACCCGGCCCTATCCCGCTTGAGTTTGAACGCACCTGGCAGAGCTACAGCATTTATGAAGGACCGCTGGGATATGGCTGGCATCATAGTTATGACCTGGCCCTGGCCATTGATTTTGCAGAAGAGGCTGCCATCATGCGATTAGGGGACGGACGCGTTGCGCATTTTGAACTCCCCACCAAAGAGAAGGAAGCCTATAACCGTGGAGAGAAGCTTACGCTCTGCCTTCACGAGGATGGTTACTATTATGCAACCGACAAAAAGGGTTTGATCTATCGTTTTTCCGACAAGACGCATTATAACCCGTTCAATAAAACGGAAACGCATTTATTACAAAGCATTGCCAACCGGAATGGATTCGCCATCCGTTTCAGCTATGATAAAAATTGCACGTTAACGGAGATCATCGACAGTGCCGGTCGCAAACTGATCGTCAACAACGACGGCAAGGGTCATATCACCGACATACAGGCGCCCGATCCACGTTTCCAGGGGCGTTCAACTTTTGCGATCACGAAATATACCTTCACACCCGAGGGTGATATGGCCAGCCAGGCCGATGCGATGGACCAGGCGATGAGTTATGCATACGAGCAACACCAGATGGTGCGTGAAGTATGGAGGAATGGCTGTGTATGGCAATTCCGCTATGATAAAACATCAGGACCCGATGCCAAATGCATTGAGTTTTTGGAACGGGCGGCCTGCTTCATTACAAATTTGATTATACCGACCCCACCTGTACCATCGCCACCAATAGCCGCGGATTTAAAAAACTATTTTACCACAAGAATGGAGTGGTCACCAAATTTGTTGATCCTTTAGGGGCTGCCTGGGAGTATCGGTACAACAGCTTCAATGAACTGGAAGCGGAAACGGATCCGCTGGGTCATCAAAAACAGTGGGGGAATGTGGAGACGTTGACGGAGGCGAATGGGGCGTTCATACAATACCAGTATGGGGCGGATTCTTAAAACATATGCAGGTTGGGAAGTTGACAAGGCCGGCGGGAAGTGGAAATTAGAGTATGATAATTGTGGAAACCTGATTAAGAGGACCAATCCGTTAAAAGTGGAAATCTTATATGAATATGAGGATGGATTATTGAAAAGTATTATCAATACGAAAGGTAATAAGTCCTTACTTGAATACGATCCTGCTAATAACCTCAAACGGACCATCTTCCTAAATGGTTATGAAATGGAATGGCACTATGATGTGCTGGGCAATTGCATCCGCTCTTCCGATTCGGCTGGAAATACCCGCAAGATCGAATTCAACCTCTGCTCGCTTCCGGAAACCATTTATGAACCGGATGGAAATGTCCGCAATTTAAAATTCGATGCCGATTACAATGTGGTGCAGGCGAAAGATAAGCATTACGATATCCGGTTTGGATACGGCCCACTGAACAACCTCATGTCCCGGTCTCAAGCCAGCCACAGTATTTCGTACAAATACGATACAGAAGGAGTTCTGACGCAACTGACTAACGAACATGGCGAGACTTATTTCTTCGAGATCGATGCGACTGACCAGGTGATCAAGGAAACAGGCTTTGACGGGTTAACCCGCCTGTACAAGCGCAATGCAGCCGGGAAGGTGGAAAGAATGGAAAGACCGGGAAACAAGTTCACCCGCTATGCTTATAATGAAAATGGGATTATTGTTGAAGTTGGCTATCATGACGAAAGCGTTGAACGATATACTTATGATAAGCGTGGTCTTTTGACGGCAGCTTCAAACGCAAATTCAAACATCACCTTCGAAAGGGATATACTGGGCAGGGTTATCAAGGAGACCTGTGATAAAGAATTTGTCAGTTATGAATATGACGTGTTGGGTAACCGCACCCGCATCAATTCCTCCATGGGCGCCGATATCGAAAACGAATTTGATGAACTGGGCAATACGATCGCTACAAGAGCGGGGGATTGGGAAAGCAGACAGCAATACAATGAACAGGGACTGGAGATCGAAAGGATCCTCCCCGGCAATATCATTTGCCAATGGATCCGGGATAAATTGGGCCGGCCTTCAAGGCAGAGCCTGGCTAGGTCTGGCAGCGTTTTGCACAATCGTCAGTATACCTGGGATGTGAATTACCGGTTGCAGCTGATCGCCGACAGCGATACCGGTATCACCCAGTTCATGCATGATGAGATCGGCAACCTGGCTAAAACGATCTTCTCCGATGGAACCGAGCAATGGCGAAACCCCGATGCCACTGGAAATCTGTTCAACAGTCCAGACCGGAAAGACCGCGATTATGGCAAAGGCGGAAAACTACTGAGATCAACTGGCACGCGCTTTCAATATGACGATGAAGGAAATATGGTTGAAAAAAAAGAACCCAGCGGTAGGACCTGGAAATATCAATGGCATGCCAATGGTATGCTAGAATCAGTTATCCGGCCTGATGGCGATGTTGTTAATTTTAAATATGATGCTTTAGGAAGAAGGCTGTCCAAAATATTTAATGCCACAATCATTAAATGGTTATGGAATGGAGATAAACCATTGCATGAATGGAAAGAAAAAATATTCCCTGAGAATAAACTGAAATATTTAGAACCCAAAAATCAAAGTGTTTTAACCTGGATTTTTAATGAAGATAATTTTATTCCGGTTGCAAAAATAAGTGGCAATAACAGCATTAGTATAGTTAGCGATCATATCGGCACTCCATTCCAAATGTATAGTGATAAAGGAGAATTAATATGGGAATCTCAGATAGATAGTTTCGGTAATTCGAAAATTTTAATTGGAGATAAAGGAAGTTGTCCATTTAGGAATCAAGGGCAATATGAAGATATAGAAACAGGATTGTACTACAATAGATTTAGATATTATGACCCTAATTCAAATTTCTATATATCTCAGGATCCATTAAGGACAGTAGCGGGAATAAAATTATATTCATACGTCCCAGACATAAATTTATATACAGATATTTTTGGACTTGCAAAAAGAAAGGATGTTGACTTGGGAAGTGGCTATAAAGGGGGCATTGATACATTTAATACAAGTGGATCAGCCTCGTTCGAAATACATGTTTATAAAAGTGGAAAAGAAGTTGGGGTTATAGGCCCTAGTGGCTGGATATGGAAACATGGGTTTACATCTGCACCAACACTACCTCCAGATATCCAAAATAAATTAGATGAACATGTTAGAAACATGCGAGCTAAATGTGGAATAAAATGAAAAGAATTAAATTCAAAAAAGGTGTATGGCACTTAGATTCATATTTTAAGTACATTGAATCTCTGAATGGCAAAATTAATGAGCGGTTATTTGCATTTATTTCTAATAAATCTAGATATATTCCTAATTCACCTGAATGTTTACACGATTCTAAATTAATATCTTTTTTAGTTTATTCTGAGGGCACATCTCTTAACATAAAACTTGATTTCCTTGGGCCTTTTCATGATAGACTATTTAAATACAAATTTGAAGGAGTTAGTAAATACAATATAAAAAATGAAAATAAATTATTTGGAGACTTATTAATGCATGAATTTTCAAAATCCGGAAAGAATAATGAATATCGTTTCGAATTTGAAAAAAATGCCTCACTTTATATTTACTGTACAAAAATAAAGATAAAAGAAACTAAAATTATTAACCCATCTTCGTAATTATCTAGTCACAAGCTTCTTACTTTCACTACCAAAACCAATATCCTCAAACCAACCCTTATCATAAGTCTTTATTTTCATGAGAACATCCAACTGGCCATCCTGAATTTCACCAAAGTGACTCCAGATCACAATCATCCCGCGGTTAAATAAATCAGCTATTCCATATTCCGTAAATTCTTCCTATTTTAAACTCCAATACCCGCATCATAACCCTTCAAAATCAAACCAACATGCACCGCTTTGCTTCATTCCTTCTAATGCCATTCGTTTACTTCTTCGCCGGATGCTCCTCCAACAGCGCCCCCAAACACGAAGCCATGCCCGACCAGGTCGTATCAGAGCGTACAGCGAAACACGTGAATGTGAAACGGTCGAAGTGTTTCATTGTACCACCCGAAGGCTCCAAACGATCGGATGACCTGACCCAGTTGTACGATTTTCCGGGGATGAGCCTGACCGGTATTAACGTTTCCCTCGCCGTTAAAGAAGCGAGCTATCCCAAAAACATCGAAGAAATGAAGGCGGAATTAAATAAAGATCATAATGCTGTCATCCTCGTCTTAAAGAACATCGTATTCAACGGCATGCCCGGGCTTTATTACGAGACCTGCTCCATGGATAAATTTTACGACGCCGTTATCCAGGTCCCGCTGAAAGACAGCACCACCCTGCTCATCAAAGGATCCTATACGAATAAGACCGATGGCGGGACCGTGGAAAATATCTTCGCCTCCATGCGTTCGGCTTATTATGATGAAAAGTATAAAATTGATGAACGCACGGCACTTGAATACCAATTGGATGACAGCCAGTCTCCTTTCAAATATGCGGGCATTGAAAAAAGGACCTTCAATTTTCAATGGTTCACACTGCAGGGAAAAGACTACGGCTCGATCGGCAATGAACCCTACTTTCTCTTTTTCAGTCCGAATAAAGTGTACAAAAGCATGAAGAACATCCGCCGGGAATTCATGAGCTACCGTTACCAGTTGAACCTGCCGGCCTGGGGCTTCAAATTCGACTCTCCCACTGCGCTCTCCGGTTATGGCAAAACCTTTAAACTCTCCGGTCATGATGCCTATGAATACCTGCTGCCCGCAACTGATATCAATGGAAGGAGGGTCACCCTGCTGTACACCGAGGTCAACTACAACACCAGTACCCTGGTAATGATGGGTGTTACAGCAGAGAACGACATGAAGAACATAGAAGAATTCAGGAAACTGACAGCGACATTGAAAACGGACCTCTAAGCGGCAATCAAATAAACAGGCGGGCTTTTCAGGTGTGCCATTGCTTTCTATGCTATTTATTTTTATATTGATGGCATGAATCAGACAAAACCAAAAGACATCAACATGAAAACATCATCTTCCGCGATCATCCTCTGCATGATCGCTTTCTGCTTGTTCTCCTGCGGCGGCTCGTCTCAAAAACAAGCGGCAAAACCCGAGGACGCCAAGTCCTACTTCAGCCAGTACCTGAGCGGCGAGAAAATAACCGGGCTGATCCAGAAATCCCTGCCGGACAAGAGCGACTGCAAGACGGTGTTCAAAGATCCCGACGGTGAGGCTTATTATACCTTCATCAGCCAGATCCCTAAAACGGACATGGGCATTGATGGCTCTTATACTGATGTAAAGATCGAATCCTTTACCACCAGCGATATACTGAACAATACCAGCGATGTTTTTACCGGAGGCATGGCACGGATCAAGGATAAATTCCAGCCGGGCATTACTTTTTACAAGGTCAGCCTGCTCGAAAAAGCGGGCGACGAACGTGGCATGGCGCTTAATTACTGGGTGCTGATCAACGGGCGCTGGGTGTTTTTTGTGAAACCCTGGAGGGCATTTAAGAGCGCAGAATAAGGAATGGCAGAACTTCCGGTCAGTCAGAATTTATTCACGGCTTTTGCACAAGGGCAAATCAGTAACTTTGTATCCCATCTACGGGTAAAACACGATACTCCATCATGGCGCTTAATAATTTCAATTACCAACTCACCTGGTCCGATTTCAGATCGGTCTCCATTGCGCCTGATTTTGCGGATGAATATGCCCAGATCCACCCGGATCTGACCTTCACTAATTTCCAGCTAACCCGAAACCGCCGAGCACTCAACATTACGAGTGTGGATGTTACCATCCGGCTTATTCCGGAAGATTGCTGGGCGGTAAGTGCACATCAAAATGCCGATTTGCTCAAACATGAGCAGGGGCATTATGATATACTGGCCATCAGCGCCCGGGAATTCTACAACCGGCTGATGAGCTTATCTGCCGCGAACAGCGACGCGCTGCAGGTAAGGGTGAACGCGCTGTTCCAGCAGTTTCAGCAAACCGCCAATGATGTAGACGACCGCTACGATACCCTGACCAATCACAGCATCAATGTATCGGTTCAGCAAACCTGGGACCAGCGCATTGCGGCAGTTAAAGCAAATCCCCGTGGCACATTAAGAGACCTGCCCTGAACTGTTGTACAGATGATCTGAAAGGTGACCACTGGTCTTATAAAAAAGTACTCATCCCCAGTGTGGCGTTGAAAGAATTCGACTTGTCGGCCAGCCGAAGCGAGCGGTCGGCTTTTTCCAGTTCATAATTGATGAGGACCTCGATGTGAATGGGCAACAGGTAATCGCATAACAACTGCAGTACCTTATGATCCCGTTCCCCGGGCATGAACTGGCGTAACTGGCCGTTCGTAATCGGACCGATGTTGACAAAGATCTCATCTTCCCCTCCATCGTAATAATGATTACCCGTGGTCAGATCGATCCCCAGCTTGCTCTCTCCCATCCGTGAAAAATAAGGCTGGTCGGGATGAAGGGGTTGCTGGCGGCGGGAACTGATCCTGACGGGCAATGAAAGGATCTGTTCAAATATTTCCGAAGCCGCATCATGGTCGTCACGAAGCTCATGAATCCATGGCAACACTTGCAGGAAGATACTCGACTGTCCGGTGTTCAGGTATTTAAAGATATCCCAATACCCTTTGAAGACATCCACCAGCTCGTTGTGATGCGCCCCTTTATCCAGCCGGCCCTCATACAAGGCCATTTGAATACGCAGGTGGCTGATGGCGGCTTCAAACGGCAGGAAAAAGCGCCGGGCATTTCTTTCCTCCGTGCGGTGCTGCTTGATGATCTGGGCGATCTCTTTGGGGGTGCGGGCCGACTTAGGAATCGTTGGCGAATGAAACATGGCCTCCGGCAACATGTCATAAATACCTTCCTTGTGGGTGGAGATATGCGTGTATGGCTTGTTGTGGTAATCAGATAATTCATCGGTGACCGAATCCACGTCTTTGCGAAAAGCCCTCTTGCGGGAACCCAGCAATACGATCATGATCTGTTCGGGCGGAACTTCATTCTCGATCAGTTCAGCCGCGATCACTTCTGCCCGGAGATCAGTGTCGAATGAATCGGCGAGTATGCTGGTTAGTCCGGGAGGGTTCATGTTGATCGGTTTAGGGGCGACTTTATCAGGCGCCCGGAATTCATGATTTATTGCTGAAGCAAAACGCGGTAATGATTGGTCATACCCGAGCGTTCCTGCAATTTCGCTTTTAACTGGTCCAGGAGCACCTGCCAGCCTTCTGCTGATAATTTCTCAGAAGCAGATGCCGTTAACCGGATATCGATGGTACGCAGGAATCCCTGCCGTGGATCGGCCGACATCTCAAATCCTTTTTCCACAATCACCTTTGATACCCGGCTTCCCAGTTCATAGGTACAGAGATTGCGGATGTCCTCCTTCGTTACGATCCGGTTCCGGGTCATCAGCCCGTATCGGAATGCATTCACCCTTTCTTCCGGTTTCAGCCGGCTCTTTCCACCGGTGGTGGTATGAAGCAGGAACATCGAATCGGACCGGAGCCGTACACCCTGATATTCCTGTAAGCGCGAACCGGACCGGATGGTATTGGCGGTTTCCGCCAGTGTGGTCCAGTATTCTACAAACACCATTTCGTTCTTATCGTAAGGCTTGGCGATGATGTAATGCGGTATCTCGGCTGTGGAATTGGCCAGTGATTTTGTCTTTTGTTCCATCAGTGCGATGCGCTGATCCATTTCCCGGAGAGTAGATGCAATGAAATCATTTCCATAAGCCGAAAAAGCAGCCGACTCGCTGCGAAGCAATTCAAGCAGGTAGCTGATGAATTCCTTGGCATTGCGCTCATCGAAGCGTTCGGCACCACCTCTCCGCAGGGTGAACGTGCCGGTTTCCTCTTCTTCCATGTTCCGGAATGGCGTAGGCCGGAATTGATGACTTTCATCCGCGAGTGAGCGCACCGACAGGAACTGGTAAAGCCCGGTTGTTTTCAACGGAATGATGTTACTGCCCGATTTGAGCCGGTACTTGAGATCGTTGAGCTGCCGGTTCATCACGGGGAAACAATTGGTATAGACGTATACTTCTTCCAGCGAATTCATCTGCATCGCGGCGGGAAAAACGATCCTGATCCACACCAGGTTCTGCTTCAGTGTTTTCAGGTCGGCCTCCTGGACCAGTTCGCGGATGGCTGCAGGAACCGTATCGCTTTGCGTTGCAGCAGGATTGGAAAGGCGATCGGTAATGGTCACGAATTTCTGCTGATAAAATGCCTTGATGTCCCGTTCCATCAGGTCAAGCAGGTCGTGATCCACCGCCTGGTGCTTACCCTTGAGGTTCAATTCCGTTTCCGATCCGTATACCATTCCTTCACGGGTCTCTAATTGCCGGTCATTGATGTACCATTTGCTCAGGGACAACAACTGGTAATTGAAGGACGCGGTATTATAGGGCGTGTTCTTCCAATCGAAATAAAATGAGAGGTTTTCGAGGCTGCTGATGTGCTCACTAACGGATACTCCCAGCCAAAGTACATGACCGTCGAGCTTTCGGCCGATGATCGTTGGGCCCAGGTGCTGTTTATTGCCCGATTCATCAAATGCCGTCACCTGGTTTCCCGTGATCATACAGGCCATATCGGCATGATGAAGCCGGACCCGGTCGACCGGGGTGAAAAAGACGTCAACCGTTTTGTCCAGTGTCTCGTCCTGCCGGGAAGAATATTTTTTCTGTGTATAAAAATGCGTCGTCTCCGGCAGGATTTCCTGCACTTCAACCGGAATAGCATGCAGTATGCTGTGGGCGGCATTGGGGCAGGTCAGGAAATCCGGGGCGAGCAGGTTGGCGATCTTTTCAAGCAAGCGCACTTCGGTATCCTTCAGCTCGTTGCCCAGGTTGTACAACTCGGTTGACAAGGCCTCGAGGATGAGCTTGACCATCGGGTCCAGGTCTTCCGTATTCCGGATGTTCCAGTAATTCATCGCATGCCGCTGCATCCGGTTACGTATGGTCTCCTTTGAATTATTTGCGATGGATGACATAATGAATGGATTGATCAGTCAACGGCCAACGGGCTCAGGTAAAGGCTGTTGTGGAATGAAAAGATCTCCCCCGTTTTATGGATGACTCCCGAAAGCTGGATATCCACTTTCTTCTTGATCTCGGTGTATAATTTGTACAGATGCTGTCTTTCGATCTCACTGATGGTTACGCTCAATTGGACTCCGTTCAGCCGGTGTTCATGGGTGGTGATCGATTTCAACAGCGATTGACGCAATTTCTCTTCCCATTTGTTTTCACTGACGATCAGTTCAAAATCCAGGTCCCAGATCTCGCAGCCAAAGCCCGGGTCATGCCGGTGTTCCCCGAATTTGGTCACAATGATCAATTCCAGGTTGCGGGTAATGGATTCGCGGAGGTCGCAGGTAGCCAGTTCATTCCCCGATAATGCGGCGGAAAGCTGGAACGGGATCTTATAATAGATGTTGGCCATGATGAGGAACGTGTACCTGACCTACAATATACAATACCTTTTTTAAAAAAGACAAGCGGGAGTCTTTTTTCTACCCGGCTGCCTCGTTCCGTATTATTGATACCGCCCCGGAATCAGGTTTATTTCCACTCCGATTGTTTGGATTTTTCCGTAATTTGTTGTTAATTGTACTGATATCATACCCAATTTCCATTTAAATTTTACGGATGCCAACACTAACATTAAATGAGTCTGTAAAAGCGGCTATTGAAATCGCCCAGTCGCTGGCCAAAGAATATCACAATGAATATTTTTACCCGGCTCACTTGCTCCGCAGCCTGTTACACAAGGACGTGGGATTGAAGAATTTCCTGGATGCCATCGGCAAGGATTCGGGTTATATCATGGAATGGGCCGAAGTGCGTATGGAAGATCACCCTAAGACCGGACAGGTAAAGGATAAGATCACCGGTGACGACGGCATCAAGAGTGTGTTTGACGAAGCCGATAATGTACGCATCAAACTGGGGCTTGACCAGATCTCACCGATCTGCGTGCTTTGTGCTTTGTCAAAGCCCGGCATTGGATTTACGTCTGAACAATTGAAGACCTTCCCCGTAAAAGAGAAAGAGATCCTGGAGGTCTATTTCAAGGAAGACGGCTTACAACAGGCTGTAGCGGCTCCGGATACAGAAGGTAAACCGGCCACCGGCGCTCTCTTTAAATTTTGTGTGGAGCGCACTGCGCTGGCCCGGGATAATAAAACAGACCCCATCATCGGCCGCGATAAAGAAACCCGCATGATGATGGAGATCCTGGGCAGGCGTACCAAACCCAATGTGATCGTGACCGGCGACGCAGGCGTTGGAAAGACCGCCCTGATCGACGGGCTGGCCATGGACATTGCACAGGATAAGGTTCCGGAACAGCTCCAGGGCTCACTCTTATTTGAACTTGACCTGGGCGCCCTCATTGCCGGCGCTTCGTATAAAGGTGAGATCGAAGACCGTCTGAAGAATATCATCCGTGAAGTGAAACAGTTCCCCAAAGCCATCATTTTTATTGATGAGATCCACATCCTTCTCGATAACAAAGGTTCGATCGGAGGCGGAGCGGCCAACCTCTTGAAGCCCGAACTCGCCCGGGGTGAGATCACGGTCATCGGCGCCACGACTAATGATGAATACCGCAAACTAATTGAACCCGACCAGGCTTTTACACGCCGGTTTGAAGTGCTGAATGTGCCGGAGCCCGATACCGAAACGGCCATCAAAATGCTCCATTGCCTGGCGCCGAAATTTGAGAGTCATCACCAACTGAGGATCGAAAAAGATGCCGTGGCCGAATGCGTTCGGCTTTCCAAGCGTTATATCAAGGATCGCCGTCTTCCCGATGCGGCAATCGACTTGCTGGACCGGACCATGGCGGCTATAAAACTGATGACGGATACCAATCAGAAAGAACTGGTGCAACTGACCATTCAATACGATGTACTCAAGACCAATGAAGCCCAGCTACCGGAATCGGAATTATTTTCGGAATACCGCTGGCTGAATAACCTGGTCCGGGCGAAGATCAGTCCGGTGCTGCTGGGAAAACTGGAAGACGCATCCCAGACCGATAAATTTGAGACCTCCGGCGAATTTGACCGTTTCCTCAGCGAAAGCCTGGGTCTCCTGAAAGGCCTGGCCGAAGTGAAAAAAGAAGAAGTGAATAAAGAAGACATTGCTTCGGTGATCTCTTACAAGACCGGCATCCCGCTGGGAAAGATACAGGCACAGGAAAAAGAACGTTTACTGAATATGGAAAGCTACCTGAAAAAAAGGGTGGTTGGGCAGGATCATGCCGTGAAGGCCTTGTCGGAATCCATCCTCGAATCCAGGAGCGGACTGAACAAGAAAGGACAGCCCATCGGTTCCTTCTTCTTATTGGGGCCTACCGGTACCGGTAAAACGGAGCTGGCCAAATCCCTTGCCGAATTCCTTTTCAACGATGAAAAAGCGATGATCCGTTTCGACATGTCCGAATTCAAGGAGGAACATTCGGCGGCATTGCTCTATGGCGCTCCCCCCGGCTATGTGGGTTATGAAGAGGGCGGTGTGCTGGTGAATAAGATCAGGCAGAAACCCTATTCGGTGCTGCTTTTTGATGAGATCGAGAAAGCGCACCCTTCGGTCTTTGATACCTTTCTGCAAATTCTTGACGAAGGACATATGCACGACCGCCTGGGCAAGGAGGGTGATTTTTCCAATGCGCTGATCATCTTCACCTCCAACATCGGAAGTGAATGGATCGCTGAACAGTTTGGAAAAGGGGAAACCCCGACCTCCAATAAACTGATGGAGATCATGACCAAGTATTTCCGCCCTGAGTTCCTGGCTCGCCTGACCGAGATCGTTCCCTTCGCTCCCATCAGTGAAGCCAGCATTGTCCGCATTTTTGATATCCAGATGAAAGGCTTGCTGGAAGCACTGGAAAAACAGGGGATCAGTTTCAGCATTTCTGAAGAAGCCAAAAAATACCTGGCCCTGAACGGTTTCACACCCAAATACGGCGCCCGCCAGATCTCGAGTGTCATCCGCAACCAGTTGCGCAGGCCTATATCGAAATACATCATATCCGGAGAATTGAAAAAAGGAAGTGCCATTAAGGCCGATCTGGACGGAGAAACCCTGAAATGGAAAATTGATTAAAAATTTGAAACAATAAAACAAAGATTTATATTTATATTGAATTCATTCGAATGTCTAATGCGACATTGACTTATCATTCATTAAAAATCAATCAATTATGCCGCAAGCCAAACCCGGAATCGCCACGACCATACTAATGCCGGAACCCGCAGGAGAAGGTTTTGTTGAAATATCCCCAAACAAGACCCTGTTTATCCAGAAACTGACCTACGATGATGCCATCAAGCCTGAGGTTGTAGAAGACCTGCAAACAGTGGAGGATGTGTTTGCCCATTTCAAACCTTCGGTGGATGTTGAACTCGACAAGGAGGACGGCTCTACCATAAATGAAAACTTCCAATTCGGGGGACTCGGCGATTTTGACGCCAAAAGCCTCACCAACCAAAGCGACTACCTGAAAAAGCTGAACCTGGAATACGATGCCTACATGAAGATCGTAAAACAACTGAAATCAAATAAGTCACTGACCAATGTGATCCAGAACCCCGAAACAAAGGCGGCTTTTATCAATGCACTGCATGCCCTGGCGGCGGAACTGGAAGAAAAATAACCTGCAACCCATCAAACCCTTTTACAAAAAAAACCAAACGATATTACCATGGCAAATGAAGAGTTAAAAAATGAAGGTTCGGCGTCCTTTAAACCGGACGAGAAACTACAGGCCGGCAAGGTATCCATTGATCAGTCCCTCCAAACCCTCGCCAAAGTGGGCGGATTTGATTTCCTGGAAGCGATCGTGGACGGAGTTGATAATCTGAATCCCCAGCGAAAAGCAAAAAAGAACATTTTTTTAACGGATAACAGCAAAAAAGCCCAGCGTGCTGAGTTGAAAAGAAAGATAGAGATGTGGCTGGACCTGCTTTCCAATTGTGAAAATGTTTCTGCCATGGTCGATAAAAGTGTTGCCAGTTCCGACACGGCGGAAAAACTTCTCAAGGGGAACCTGAAAAAAGTGCTTGAGACCACGAAAGAACTGGAGCAGGCCTATCGCTCCGTTCACTTGTTCTACAAGAACACCGAGTCTCCCAAACTGAAGAATGTGTCCATCATGAATGCGGCCATGAACCAGCTGACCGACCTGGATGAACCCCGCTTTATTGAGTATGTTGCCGAAGAACTCAAACAGAAATTCGACCGGCTCGATCTGCGCCAGAATTATTCCATGATGGTGATCCCCGGTTACCTGAAGTCGAATAAGGTGGTTGACAAATGGGCAAAAATGGCCTACAACAACAAAGTGATGATGGTGACCGATTTTGAGAATGTGGAAACACCCGATGATGTACTTGATATGTTCACCGATGCCAACCTCACGGGCGGTGATCCTCACAAGGCAAATATCATGATGACCTGCAACTACATCGTTGGACGGGGCAAAAATAAAGACGTGGGTGAAGAAGAAGATATTTATGTACCGGGTTCGGCAGCGCTTGCCGGCAAAATGTATTGCACCAAAATGTCTCAGCCGGTTGCCGGAAAGACCTATGGCTCCATTGATGAAGTGGATGCCGTCCGGTTTGACATGAAAAAGGCCGAGATCTCGCAACTGGAAGACGTGGGCTTATGCCCCCTGGTTGGCGAATGGGGGAAGGTGATGCCTTTCTCTTCGAAGACCCTGTTCACGGGAGATAACCTGGGTATGCAAACCTATTCGGTGGTGAGGGTTTTTGATTTCATCGCGAAAGTGATGTCCGATTTCCTGAACCGCAGGGCATTTGAACTCTGGAACACCAAGATGGAGGGAAACCTGCGGAAACAGATCGTGAAATTCCTCGATGGCATTCAGGGTCCGGATAAACTCATCGAAAAATTCCAGATCCTCCGTTTTGAAAGGGATGAGGATCAAAAAGACCGGATCTACCTGGATGTACACATTACCCCCTTCTTCCCTGCCAAGAGTTTTATGGTAAAACTGGATGGTTATAAGGGGGATGACGGGGAAGAATGGAAAGCCGAATTCAAGGGAGAAAAATAACATCCCGCATCAGGTGACCCCATCGATCTTATTAAGCAAAACTCCGGTTTTGCTTTTTTTATGGCCTGCTTTGTACCGCCTGATTTCATTCCATCTTTTAAGCGAACAAATATTTGGAATTATTTCATTTTGACGATATTTATAATTAAATTGCTTGTCCCATCCTGATGAAAAACAGCTTAAAACCTCAATACTTCCTAATGATCTCTTTCCGAAGGAAATTCGGCCCGGCCATAAATCAAAAAGCCTGTCCAGTTCTGGTATTAACTTATTAATTAACAGTCTTTTAAATTTATTCTCTTAAAGCAGAGCAAAATATGGTTCTTAAATTTTTCCTGGTTTATGTTGGTGCTTTTCTGGCCGGAGCGGTTGCTTTGCTTTTGGTTGCAAAAAACTTTGCCCCTGGCCTTGCCATGAACACCAAAAAACCGGTGATCCTGGGTAGTGTATCCGCCATCATTGCTTCGGGTGCGGCCTATTTGTCACTCCTGTTCACCGACCATTTGTTCATGACCTTCTGGGCCTTCGCGGGCATCTTTTTATTGTTTGGCATCATCCACCTTCTTTTTTTTCACAAACGGTTCTTTTATCCATCTGCACAGGAAGGAGGAAAGACCATTGTAGGTGAATTGCTGTTTATGCTGGCCCTGGTCTTTTTCATCATCATCGTCTTTTTAAGCCTGGTCTTCTTTTTAAAGAACAAGGAGTTCCTGTTCTTCCCGATGTTGACGAGCATGATCACCTTCTTCATTCCCCTTTCGGTTTATTATTGTTTTGATGCCGCATACCGGATCCCCGAAAGCAGGTTCCCTTTGTGGCATTACCCGCTGCACCAACCGATTGAACTGCCGGATGAACAGCCAAATGAAAAGGTACTGGTCATCGCTTTTGAAGCCGGTAAACAAAGAACGGATCCCCGTAAAACGAATTTCAGGGCCAAAGGCCCCGAGACCATGAAATTGGGAGACCTGTATTACCATTTCATCAATGATTACAATGAATTCCAAAGCGAAACCCCCATACAATTCACCGATAACGATTACAGTCCGCAGGAGTGGTGGTTCAGGTTAAAACCAAAATGGTACCAGCTGAACCGGGTTCTGGACCCAGAACTGACGATACGGGAGAACCGGATCCGGGAAAATTCGGTGATCGTGTGTGAACGCATTTAAAACAAAATCGTATGGCCCTGAACAATAAACATTTTGCGGTAAACTGGATCGATGGCATGAAGGTCAATAAGAATCATTTTGTTGACCAGGACAATGCATGGATCGAAAATATGCAGGAAACGGCAGCCCTGTATCTATCCCCGATCCGGTTTGGGGTCTTACCCGCGGCTTCCCTCAATGAAGATTCATTTAATGTAAAACTGTCCATTGATAACCAGAATGCCCTGAGGGTGACCGTCCTCTCCTGCCAGGCCATCACACCCGGTGGTGTCCGAATTTCCATACCTGCCGCATTGGCAAAGTCTCAGCAGGATTCAACGAACACCATCAGCGAGGTCATTCCTTTAGCATCGGCTGCCTCGGATACCGGTTGGTGGCTCTATTTATTTGTCCACCCTTTTGAAAAGCAACCGGCGGGAGCACCCGACCTTACGGAAACCCCGCCCAGGCTCCCGCATGTTTTACCGACTTATACCCTGCAACTGATCAGTGAATCGAATTTCCGCGAATACCGGAATCATCCGTATGGATTGCCCATTGGTAAACTGATCTCGGCAGGTCCGGATTTCAGGGTTGAGGACGATTACCTGCCTCCCTGTTTCACGGTTAGCTCCCACCCCGACCTGCTTTCGCTCCATGGAGAACTGGATAAATATTTTGCTGATATTGAATTGTATTGCACCCGGATCGTTCAGAAGATCTTTATAAAAAAACAACAGAATGACATTTCCGAACTCGTGATGTTCCTTTGCGACCGGGTGATGATCTACCTGGGCCAGACGATCAGTACGCTGCGCTGGAAGATGAGTTATGAACCACCGGCCGAACTCTTCATGAGCATCGCTTCCATGGCCCGCATCATGAAGAACACCATCGACCTTCGCATCGGTTCGGGGAAAGATGAGATGATGAATTACCTGAGTGAATGGTGTGAACTGAAACAGGGGGAACTGGAAACCCTCCTGGTGAATATGGCCAACAGCGGTTTCAACAACAACGACATCAACAAAAGCATTCAACAGGTGGTTGTTTTTGTCAAGATCACGTCCCGCCTGTTTGAAACCCTGAGCAAACTGGAATTCATTGGCAAGAAGAAAGAAAGCGGTGTATTTGTAAAAGAGGAAGCCCCGCAGCAACAGGCTTCGGACAACCAGCAAAAAGCCAAACGCCGGTTTTTTGGCTAAGACTGTAGTACCACACATAAACCCGATTATCCGTAATGAGGATCAAAACTTACTAAACGATCATTGATATGCAACCCATAAATAAAAAAGAAAGATCGAAGGCTTTTTGGAAGTTTTTTTTTCTGTTTCTTTTGTGCCTTGTATTGGTGGGCACGACCCTGTTCATGAGCATCCTGGTGCCGTTCAAACAAAACGACCAGATGCGCAACCAGATCAGTGAATACCAGAAGAATAATCAATTCTCCGATGAATTCACAGCTAAAATGTCCATCATCACCCAGAAACTGGATTCCATCAATTTTAACCCGTCCAAGGCCGACCTCATGGATTCCGAAATATCAGGACGCATCGATGACCTTTATTCAAGGGTTGAACGGGATTCTGTATCACAAAAGCCCTTCTTCCGGAATGTTGTTTTGTTGCTCCGCGACCTGCGCCTGGCTAAACAACAGATCCGCGAGACCGCCGGTAAGGATGCCAGCGCCGGTGATCTGAGAATGCAGATATCGCAATTGGAAAAAGACCTGGAAGACAAGAAAAGCAAGATCCTCGACCTGGAAACCAAGATACATAACCTGGTAAAAACAAATTGATCACTTATCAGCACATGCATAATTGCAGGATATGAGCAACAACAGCATATATACACGAAACTGGGGAGGATTGGACAGGAATGTCTGGTTTGTATTCATTGCCGCCATCCTGCTCCCGCTTGGCCTGGTTGCTTATCGCTTGTTCGACAAACCCAAATGTTCACCAGTTAATTTTACCTTCAAATCGATCTCGGTGGACACCGGGAATGTATTCCCGGCCGGGGAGACCATTATCTTCCAGGCTTATACAACATCCAGCGACATCAACTGGGATTTTGGCGACAAACAAGGAGGGTCCACCGGCCAGTTTGTTGAACATAAATACATGCAGCCGGGTGATTATTTTGTGAACGCCAGCACAGGCTTCAGTTGCGATAACAGAAAAAAGATCACCATCACCAAAGCGCCTGAGGACCCGGTTAAAACATTGGGTACCGGGGATGAAATAAAAGGCCCAACTTTCTCCATAACGGAAAAGGAAAATATTTTCACTTCAACACTTAAGGCCACTGCCTATGAATGGACATTGGTGAATTATTCTTACCCGGCGCAAACGGGTCCCACGGCCAAATTCACCTTTACCGAACCAAGGGCCTACACCATTCAACTGATGGTGGACAATGACCGCACCAGGAAATATTTCAGCCAGATCACGGTAAAACCAAAACCATCTCCTGTTGCGACTCAATCCGGTGGTGGTCCAAAACCTACAATATCCTCAACCCTCGTGGTTTCACCCGAAACCTTTAAAACTTTCATGCAGCAGGTGGTGGACGAAAAGAAATTCGCGGCCGACTTTGGGGCTTATCTTTGTTCAGGCGGCGCAACTCCCGTGATCATCAACGGAGAGAAGGAAGGAAAGAATTTTGAACAGGCCTGCGCTGAACTGAAAGGTAAAAAAGTGCGAAAGAAGATCCTTGTACTTGACAAGCGCAAGATCGAGATAACCGACGTCAAGATCACACGTGATGCCAGCGATTGTGTCACACAGCTGGAGATCACTTATAAATGACAGGCTGGAGCATGTGCGTTACCCACGACCTGGTGCTTTTACCCACTGAACGAACAATTGCATGAATTCATCATCATATAAGTTATTCCTTACCCTGATCCTTATTCTGCCGGTATTGCAGAGAACAGTAAACGGCCAGTCCATTACCGGCGACACCCTTTTCATCAATAACAAGGTGGAGATATCGGTACGCTTTCCTTCTTCCATACAAAGTTTTACGGTAAACCCATTGGATGCGCAGGTGAATTCCAGATCCATGGCAAATACGATTTATCTGAATGCCAAATCAAACAAGATGGAAAGCGCCAGCCTTACAGTGGCTGAAGGCAACCGGAATCACCAATTCTACCTGGTGTATAAAAAGAACATTTCCATTAACAATCCCGGCGAGCTCAGTGTGGATTTTTCAACCACAGCGAAAATAGACGACCGGAACAGGCAGAAAACTGCAATGGCAGCCGTTGCCAATAACACGTTCCGTTTCTTATCATTGACGGTTGCCGCAAAACAGTTCACTGACCAGAAAAAATACAAAGAAGCTAAAGACAGTTATGAACAAGCACTTCTCCTGAAACCAGATGATCCGGGAGTCGTTAAGGGATTAAAAAAAGTCAATAAACTCCTCGATGCTGCGAATAAAACAAAGCCGGTAGAAATAAAACCGGATACGGAAACTGCCATGCAGGAGACCGAACTCAATGTGTATACAAAAGAAGAACTGACCGCCAAATACCCCGGCATCGATTTCTCGAAGCCCCCGGCTGAACAACAGTATTTTTCCAACGCTTTCAATGCCCAAAAGAATAAAAAGACCCTGAACCGCATACTGACCGATAACCCGCGAATCGACATCAATGACAAAGACAATAAAGTGAAACTGGTTTGTCAGGGGATCTACCAGGAGGACAATAACATTTTCTTCAGGCTGTTGATACAGAACTCTTCAAAGAAGGATTTTCTGACTGGCGCCATGATGCTTTCCTGGAAGAAAAAATCAGGCGAAATATTCGGCCTCTACCCGGTCTACCTGTACCCGGCTGCTCCCCCCGGCATTAAGCCCGGAAAAGAGAGTGTGCTGGTGTATGTATGCCAGTCCGCGGCCATTGCAGATGAGGATAACCTGAAGTTTGAAATGAGCGACCGATTCAAAAAAACGTCGCTGACCCTCAATTTCAAAGGATCGGTATACAATACCGAAAGAAGGTATTGACCAGGCAAAAGATATAGCCTAACTTTAAGGACAAGATGAAACGGTCTTCCCCGATACGCTTTTTATTTACAATGGCCCTGCTATTCTGCTTCCTGCCCATGGCCAGAGCCCATGATATCTATTTCTGCGGGGAGAAGATCCCCATGGATGATAAATTCGTTGTCAACAAACTCATGAACATCATCCGGCAGCAGTTCAACTACATCAATTTCCCGGCCCTTCGCAAGCGGATCAATGAGCATATGCCTAAGGTGGAAGAATGGCTGAGAGCCACTTCCCTGCCCCAGGATTTTAAATACCTGGCCATCGTGGAAAGCGGCTTTAAAAATGATGCGCAATCGGGTGTGGGGGCACTCGGGTTCTGGCAATTGATGAAACCTACAGCACGGGATTGGGGATTATCCGTTGATGGCCCTGTTGATGAAAGAACGGACTTTGACAAATGTACCTATGCCGCCTGCCTGGAACTGGCCAGGAATTATTCGCAGATCAGGAGAAGCTTTGGGATCTCTTCCTGGGTACTTACAGCGGCGGCATTCAATGTTGGAGTAGGACAAATAAAAAAAACCATCAGCAGAGACGGGGCGAATTATTTCACAATGAGACTGAACGACGAGACGGCCGCCTATGTGTATAAGATCATTGCCATAAAAGAACTCTACGAGTACCCCGAGTTGTACATGAAGGGATTTGGATACAATGTGTTCACGACCCCTCCGGATCAGAAAAAAACCGGAGATAACAGCAAAACAGGCAGCGACCTTTCGGGCTTTGGTGCGATGAAGGTGGACGTCAATGCAGCGGACGGGCTCCACCCGGAGAACATTAAACAGGGATTGAAAAAGAATAGTTCTGCGGTGACCGAAGAAGCCTTTTACTCCATTACGGGCAAGATCAGCGGCAAGTACAAGAAGATCGCCGATGGCGATAATATTGACATCGAGCTGGACGATGACTTGAATGTAACGAACCGGTTTTTTGCCAAAGGAAGCATCATCAAGGGAAGGGCCTGGATCATTGATGACCGGGTCATGATCGACCTGGGCTTTGACCATGATGTGATCCTATTTGATAAGAATGATGTGAAGGGAATACCCCTTAAAAAAGTGAAGAATAAGCTCAAGGTCATCATCAAGATCAGTAAGGACCCATGATCACATCCTGTTGACAATGCCGATATCCAATGGAATCCTGCACTCTTTTACTCCCTGCATTTCCGTCATATTATTGGTAGTTCTATCCCTCTAACAACTGTTATTAAATTTCATTCCGTACTGGCAGTAGTACTGCTTTGTTCCCATTCAGTCAATGCAAAAAAAGATAAACTGGAAAACGATAAGCTCGAAGGCCTGACGAGCAATGGGGATCCGACTAACTGGGATAAACAGATCTGGATCCTGCATGACAGGTTTGTTCAAGGCCGACTGAAAAGAGATGACCATGGACCGGAAACCGGAAGGCCTACGGTATTATTTCCCGATGATCAAATGCTCACCGGTGGATGGCCTTGTAATCCAGCAGTTCCACATCGGGAGAAAGGTATCCTTCTTTCACGGGTTCTTCCTTCATGAGGTCGGTACTGAGGTATTTCTTGTTGCTGTCGCAGAAAATGGTCACCACGGTATTGGCGCCCGGAGGCAATTCATGCTGTAATTTGATGGCGCCGATGAAATTGGCCCCGGATGAGATGCCGACGGCCAGCCCCAATTGTTTGGCCAGTTTCTGGGCCATGATGATGGAATCGCCATCCGACGCGCAGACCACTTCATCCAGTTCACCCAGGTGAACGATAGCGGGGATAAACTCATCGGAGATGCCCTGGATGCGGTGAGACCCTACTTTATGCCCGGTGGATAAAGTAGGAGATTCTGCAGGCTCGAGGGGATGGATCTTGATGGACGGATTCCTGGACCGGAGGTATTTCCCTACGCCCATGATGGTTCCGCCGGTCCCTACCCCGGCCACGAAAGCATGGGGAGTCAGGTCAACTGATTGCAGCTGCATCCAGATCTCACGGGCGGTGGTCTTTTCATGAGCTTCCGCATTGTATTTGTTCTCGAACTGCCGGGGAAGAAAGACCGTTTTATCTGCAGCGGCCATTTTTTCACTCAGGGCGATGCTGCCCAGGAAACCGCCCTCTTCTTTCGAGATGAGGATCTCATCGGCGCCCAGGCTTTTGATGATGGCGATCCTTTCCTTGCTCAGCCAGTCAGGCATGATGATCTTCACATCATGGCCCAGGGCACGTCCGATGGCGCTGAATGAGATGCCGGTATTCCCGCTGGTGGCTTCAATGATGGTATCCCCGGGTTTGATCTGACCGTTGAAGTAAGCCTGTTGCAGGATATACAGGGCCATGCGGTCCTTGATACTGCCAGTGAGGTTATAGTGTTCGCATTTGACATGAATACTTCGGACCTCCTGTTTATACCGGTAACTGATCTCGAGCATGGGCGTATTGCCGACGAGCTGCCAGAGATGCCGGAATTTGTTCTCCAGTTTATGGCCGGGTGTTTCGGCGATCATCTGATCAAAGCTGGTGCAATCTTCCATGGGTAAACTAAGTTTGGGTGGATAGATCTATCACACTAATCGGGATGCTACAGACTCAAAATTAGCAAATCAGGTTCCCGCCAAATATGATGTTCATCATATGGCGGCCTAACCTTTTTTTAAAATATAGGTTTGATTTTATATATTTATCCTCACTTGTTGCCATTGATCCAGCATCCAGTATCAAGAATTTAAGAACAGGCAACCCATTACTAAAACGAATACCCAAAACCCGCCTCATGAGTTTAAACATCACCGACAAGATCCTGGAAAAAGGAGAATATGTTGAAGAGAAATTCAAGAAGACCACCATCTACCTGCATCATACAGCGGGATCACACCGTGCCGACTGGACGATCGAAGGCTGGAACAAGGACCGGACGGCGACCAATTCCCGGCTTCGGGTGGCTACGGCATTCGTTATTGGGGGACTGGACAGAACCGGATCGGACAAGGATGGCATGGATGGTAAAATATACCGGGCCTATAACGAAGATTTCTGGGCCTCCCATCTCGGTTTGAAAACGGCCAATAATAACCAGCTCAACCGCCAGTCGATCGGCATTGAGATCTGTAATTATGGTCCGGTCACCAAGACCAATTCGGGTAAATACCTCAATTATGTCAATTCCGAATTGTCTCCCCCACAGGTTTGTGACCTGGGCTATCTGTTCAAGGGTTACCGGTTTCATCATAAATACACCGATAAACAGATCGCTTCCCTGAAGGAATTGTTGTTGTTCCTGGGCGGCAAGTACGGAATCGACCTGAAAAAAGGACTGGTGAAGGTGATGGAAAAGCCACTGGGCGCCGGGTTCGACCTGAACAATGACGCGTTGAACGGCAAGCCGGGTATCTGGTCGCATACCAGTGTGCGGAAAGATAAGTTTGATGTGCATCCGCAGGCGGAGCTGGTGGCGATGCTGAAGACATTGAATTGACCTTCTGATCAGAACAATAAAGACTATTGAATGTTGTATTTGGTTTTTTGCTCTTTAGTCAGAGCTTCAATTTTATCGCTCTTCAGAAAATCTCTTACCGGCATGGCCAATTCCCAAATACGTACCGTGCGGTCATCAGATCCGGTTGCTATATTTTTCCCGTCAGGAGAAAAGGCAACGGAAGTCACATCCAGGTAATGCCCGGTAAAACGCTGGATAGCGATTCCATCCAGGTTCCACAATAAAGCAGAATAATCACCTGATCCGGTCAGTATATAATGCTTGTCCGGGAAAAGCGATATTGTCCACATGGGCGTAACTGATGAAGATATCGTAATCATATCCGGGAATAAGGGCCATGATCGGTTTAAGTTTGATTGAAAAGCAGAACTGGCTTAACCTGACAATAATACCATTAATTCATGGTAACAACCTTATTCATTTTCCGGTTTTACCTCACCGTTATCATCCGGAGGCGTTACGGATTCTGATGGCGTTACGGTGACCGGCTTGATCTGATCCTGCTGAACAGGGTCTGTTTCAACAGGCTTTTCCCCGGGTTCCTCTTTTTCAACAACCGGCCTGGTTTCATTGAATTTTTCCCGGGCCAGTACATCCAGCTTTCTCTGCAGTTCCGCATTTTGTTTTTCCTGTTCACCTGCTGCGCCGATGAGTTGTTTGAATACCGGCCAGGCATCGTGTTCCTTACTTAATATGCCTTCAACCCGGGTGACGAAAAGCGATTCTTTGTCCACGCCCGCCTGCCCGTAATCGCCAACGCTGAAATGATAATAATAGATCTCAGGTTTTAGTTGTTCGATCGTAGTGCGGTAACTCACCCAGAGTTCCTGGTACTGGAATGTCTTCAAAGCGGAAGTGAGGATGGTGACGATAGCCGCTGAGATCACAACCACATATTGAAGGTCGAATTTTTCTGACCTGGGCACTGCGGCCAGTATCGTCGTCAAAGTCGACAAGATGATCAACGACCACTGGAAGAATTTATATTTTCGCTGGTTCTTTCCGGATGTTTTTTCATAATAGGAAAGCTGGTCATAATAACGTTTATCAAGATATTCCTTAAAGGCAACGGCATCCATGATTTTAGGTTAAGTGTGAATGAACTGATGGTTATAGGCGAAATGATCAAACCAACACTTTTTTCGCATGGGCATAATATTTTTTCCGTTCGGCCAATCCGTTGACCCCGCCGTTTATCGCCCGGCTGATGAACTCGAGTGGTGATACATTGATGAGCGAGAACAGATCGGGGTATCGTTTATAGACCTTTTTCTTCAGCAGATCGGTATCCGGATGATTGGCGATATCGGTGAGCCCTTTTCCTTTCCAGTATTCGCAGGCGCTCCAGACCGCGTATTCGGGTTGCTCCAGCAATTCGGGTTTATTAATGAACATGTCCCGGCTCCCACGGGTGATACCCAGTTTCAGGTAATTGTTACGGCCGGTTGTCTGGAATATTCCGCGGCCTTTGAATTTCAGTCCGTCACCCGGAATTTTATTTCCCAGGTCGGTCCTGCCCTCGTATTTTTTAAAATATGAATTAGGACCATACTCCCGGAAGGTGCTGAACCCCCCGGTCTCATGACAGGCCTGGGCCAGGAAATGGGCGAATTCCTGCGGAGAATCGATCTCGTACAAGGGGCAAGTGGTATTGATCCACTGGACCAATGCGGGCATCAGCGGTGTGGATTTTCCGGCAATCGCTTTTAAATGATTTTCTGTGATGATAAAGGGCATATTAGCTGGTTTTGATGATAAGGAAATGATCAACTGAAATGAACCGGTAAAACCGAAGTTGAAGCGGCGGTTCCGATCTGGTATAGCAATTCACGGTTTTCGGCATTACTCATCTCGGTGATACTGGCCACATCCTTCTGATCGAAACTTCTTCCCAATCCCAGGCCGTTCAGGTCATTTTCGGTGATGGGGAAATTATAGCGCAAATATTTAAGCATGGGTTTGCCGCCGATATGGTCGCCTTTCAGGTTCCCGATCTCCATATCGATGGTATGGGCGGTGGGTGAATCGGAAAGCCATTGCAGCATGATCTGGTTCTGCCAGCTCGCGTCCTGCATCAGCATATCGGGAACGGCCGCCGCCCAGGTTCCCAGCCAGGCTTCCTCGATCTCATCGGTCTTCTTCTTGAAAATGCTATATCCTGTACCCACCGATACGATGGACAGATTCTCCTCTCCCATTCGCCAATGAAAAGGAAATCCATTCAGTGTGGCCACCATCAATAAAGTCAATGCAGGATTATTGGCCATGCTCACACCCCCATCCACAAAGGCGGCCCTTTGTCCATCACCCACATCGATCAGTTGAGGTACAAAATAAGTAGGCGCCGCGCTGCTGGCCCTCACCGCCTGCCAGAGATGGATATTCTTGTTCTTCCCCAGTGCCGAATCGAAGAATTTTCCATTGGGATGATTGATCAGCGGCCATACGCTATTGGTATCGGCACGTTTGGCCACGATGCAAAGGCCGGTCCTGATCTGGTCACTTCCCAATGTAAGGTCGCCGAACGCTTTCTTTAAATTAGATTCCAATGCCGAATAATCGTAACCCGCTTTCAGGAATTTCAATGTCTCCCAGGGTTTCCACCAGTCGTGTTTCTTGCCAAATATCTTTCCGCCCAGTTCCATGTACATCTTGACAATATCATCCACCGACATGCCGATGGCCAGACCTGTGGCGATGATGGACCCGGTGGAAGTACCTCCGATGAGGTCGAAATGATCACAGAGAAGCAGTTCCGGATCCTTCTCCTTTTGCCGCAGGATGGTCTCGATCTTTTTCAGGTATCCGAGGGTAAGGGCGCCGCGTATACCGCCGCCATCCAGTGACAGGATTCTTTTGGGTCCGTTGCTGGGATCCAGGTGTTCGGCCAGTGTTTTTTTCATATCAGGGTTTATTGAGTTCTGCTAATATCGGTATCACTTTGTTCAACTGGTCGTGGTAGGAAGTCATTGCGAAATCGTCTTTTTGTTCCCTGGCCAGTTCCATTGCCTTTTCTTCATACTCCCGCATCTTGTCATCCCTATCCTTATAGCGGTAAGCATCGGCGAGGGTGAATAAGACCCAGACCGCATCAGCAGACTCCGTGAATCCGGGAGCCGATTCCAGTACCTGGCATATTTTCAGCACGGAATTACGGATAAAGTCGGCCTTGAGTTTCTCATCCTCCCATTCCAGTCCCTGCTTCTTCAATGATGCCGCCCTTTTATAGGTCATGAAGGCGGCATTGATGCCATTGTAATAATCCTGTTTCAGCTGGAATCCTTTTTCATAAAAACCGATGGCGTCCGAAAGATATTGTTCATCGCTGGTCAGTTCGTTAAGTCGTTTGCAGATCGCGCCACTGAGACCCAGCACTTCAATATCCTGGCTTTGTTCCGGTTTCAGTTCATCCAGGATCAGTTTGCCCTTCAGCAAGGCCTCCAATTCATTGGGGTTTTTCGACTTATAGGTGCACAAGGCCTGCCGGCAGATGATGAATGGGAGGTTTTCTTTCAGGGTCATGTTCTGTGCAGCAAAATCCCTGGCTTTAGCAAGTAATTCCAGGGCCTTGCCGAAGTCTTTATTTTTTTTCGCTTCTTCAGCCCCGGCCATCACGGAAGCAAAGGAGTCGCCATCCGGTTTGGCAACGGAATCATCAACCAGATTAATTTTAGCCGTGGCAGGCAGGGGATCTTTATCCAGGAATGTAAAGACCGGGCTATCCGTCCGGTCCGAATCATCCGCCATCAGTTCCTGCACGATCCGTGTCAATAATTGCTGAAAACGGCTGACTTCCTTGTGTGGTATTCCTTCTTCGGAATGGGCGTATTGATGAACAACAAAATGATTGATATCAAAGGGCATACTGGCCATCTGTTCCTTTTCGCAGATCATGATGGTGTGCCGGGGTTTCAGGGCATGCCGGACTCCCAGCTCCCACATTACATTGGCATTGAGGGTGGAAATATCCGCAATCGCGATGTACGCATCTTTGATCTCCTGCAGCATCAGCTTATCGATACTGCCGTTGAGGTTCTTATCGATGGCCCGGTAACAGGGTATGTTCAAGGCATCAAAGACCGGTTTGATCAACAGGGTGAAGGTCTCATCCAGGTCCAGCACCCTCAATTTCCCGTTGGCGTAACTGGTCTTCTTTCCATAACCGATGATCACAAAGCATGTTGGCGATTTAACCATATGGGTAAATTTAATCATTTGAAATGGGATTCATTGAATCTTTTTTTTACAGCTTTCAAATCAGGTTATTATTATTGCCCGCTGAAAATCAGGATCAGTTAGCCCGGATCGTCCGTGCTGAAAAGATAATAATGACCAGGTGTATGGATTAAACTTATTACTTCCCGGCTTCGGTGAATTTGCGACCGATCGTTCTAACCCATTCCGCCTCGCGAAGCATTTGGGGATCATAAGCCGTCTGTTTGTAAGCGGTAAACAGTTTATTACTGAGTAGTTGGCTGACCTGGCTGACGGACAGTAAATTCTTTTCAGGAATGTTAATTCGCTCCATTACACCGGCCCTTTGGAAAAAATTATTCTTCACGACCGGCGTACCATTGAAGGCAGGAACATAAAAAACTGAAGATTGTTTTGACAGGGGTATATCGTAACCGTTCATCAACCAGATATCATCCACCGCCTCTTTGGCATTTTGCACCAGTGCGGTTACCTGGTTCGCCTCCTTCTTTACGCGGTCGGCATGCAGTACGATGATGTTGCGGTTGAAACGGCAATTGGGATTTTGAATATAGGGTGAATAAACATCCAGGAGCGGTTTGGGCAGCATCACCAGGATATTATCGGTGATGTTCACCGGCCTGGAAAAATCTGAACTGACGATAAAACGGTTGCCGGAATATATGAGATTGTTTTTGATCACCTGTACCTCAGGACCTTTGTAACCCTGGTCCGCCAGGTCAACCTGGATACCGGCGAAAAGGATGCAATTGGACAAAGTGGAACGCAGACTGTACAGGCCCACGCCATTCATAGCATCCGAATAGCCGGCGGTAACATCAGAAATGAAGCAGGAATCAACCCGTACATTTTCGGAAGGCAGGGTGGTCACCAGCTGGAAACCCTTATTCCCCCGCATGGCGCAATTGCGGATGAGGACGTCTTTCAGTTTACCGGCGCCGAATTCATTCTCCACATCGATACCGGCGCCGGGCATATGCCAGCCATAGGCCCCGGTGAAGCCGGTTGAATCAAAACTGGATTGGATACAGCTGATGTTTATTCCTTTAACGATGCTCAATCCCTGGCGGGCATTATTATATGCACGGCACCGGTTGATAAGGATATCTCCACCATTGCTTTTAATGAGTATGCCGTCGGCCGCGAAATGATGCGCGGTGACATTATTCAATACGATCTGCCGGCTCGTATCGCCGGCCTTTTCGTCGTCGATGTAGATGCCATAATTCTCACCTTCCACCACACCTTCCTGCCGGCGCATCTTGTCC
The DNA here is from genome assembly GCA_016721725.1 of Chitinophagaceae bacterium. Taxonomy (GTDB): domain Bacteria; phylum Bacteroidota; class Bacteroidia; order Chitinophagales; family Chitinophagaceae; genus Ferruginibacter. The sequence goes on from JADKHN010000006.1 coordinate 667,347, forward strand.
ACTTCCCCATACAGGGTGATATCCCTGATCGTTACCCGTTTGCAATTCACCAGACGGATCGGGCATACGGTATTTTTATAGGCATAATGATACGGGAGCCCTCCCAGCTGGTAATCGCGGTCACGGGAAAAATTTCCGTTCACCCGGATCACGGACTGGTTCCCGATCAGTTCCAGGTTTTTGCAGTTCATGAAACTGATGTCGTAAACAGCAGGATTACCCGGAGCCCTCATGCCCTTGTAAGCGGCGATATAGTAACGGCCCCTCGGGATATTGAGTGTTCCCCCTCCTGCCTTGGAGATCGTTTCCGCAGCCATTTTAAAAGCAGCATAGTTATCGGTCTTGTCATCCGGCCGGGCCTTGAAATCCTTCACCAGGTCATAAACCCGGTTCTTTTGCGCAATGCCTTTCAGGGGGCCGATCAGCATAACGGCCGGGAACAGGAAGGCAAGCAGGATCATTTTAAAGACAGACAGGTTCAATTTCATGTGTAGTAAGAGGGTTCAATTATTGTGCCGTTATCCGGTCACGGGTTCATCAATAAAAAGAGCAGGGTGTTGAAACCCTGCTCCAAATATGTATATCATGCTGAAAAACTAGGCGGTTTTTTTCATCAGTCCCATAACAGAACCGATTATGGCCAACGCGCCGCCACCCAACATGACCCAAAGTCCGATACCAACGGTAGCACCCAGGCTTTTGGCATCGCTCTGATACTTCAGGGCAAGACCGGCAACAACAAGGCCGAGTAAAAGGCTCAGGATATTGAGCATCTTTTTACCCATAAAACCCACAACGGCAATGACCAGACCGCATCCGATAAAGAACCAGGCAACGCTACCTTTTGCATCCATGAAGTTGACTGATGTGCCTAACATTGAAATAAAAGGCAAGAACATGGAGATGGCCGTGAGTAGTCCGCCGCCGATTGAAACGTAATTTTTCATGTTTGTTTAATTTTGGTTGAGTATAAACTTAATCTTTACAAACAAATTATGCAAGTTTTTGGCACCTATTTTTACACGAGAAACTAACACCTGGGGGTACGGGTCGGTGTTGGGTCGACTAAAATAAATCTGTATTCCAGTCCAGCATTGCTTTTCAGGGGAGCTTAGCTTTAACGGCAACCCTTTTTTTAAGGCTGACGATCTGTCCCATATGATAGGAATCATGCTGCAGACAACCCAGGATGAGCTGAAAATAGGTTTGTCCTTCTTTGGGAGAAGGTTTATCCAGGTTTTCTTCCCGGAAAGCGTGTATGGCATTCCGGAGCAGATGATAGGCCGATTCAAAATCGTGCAGGGTTTGCCGCCAGTTCTCTTCCGTCATTTCATCCGGTAACAGGAAATCCGGAAAAGGAGGAGGATTATCACTGCCGGTCAGCCGGTAAACCACGCGGGTACGCCAGTAAATGATATGTGAGACCAGTTGCCAGATATTGTTGCCCCCTTCTTCGGGCTGCGTGGCGGCCAGGGTCGCATCCACTTCATGCAGGGCCTCTTTGAAATTAACCCCGATCCAGCAATCGCCATGATGGAGATCGGTGAAGAGTTTTACTATGCGGTTAATTTCATTAGCCATATTTTTGTAATTGGAACCGGGGAGTCGCAAAGACACCGGGCATTAATGAAATGACGCCTTTGCGGGCTTGTTGATTAATACTATAAAATTAAACTAAAATTGGTAAACGGGTAAATAAACCCGCTCAGCGCCACCGCGACCCGGCGGTTAAATCTCTATTATGAATATTGAATTCAATAAAAATGAAGATGCCATGAAACTGGCCTGGAGCCAGGTCAGGCAACAACTGGAGAAGATCCATGAGGGTGGTGGCAAAAAAGCGGCCCAGATGCAGAAGGAACGGAATAAGCTCACCCCGAGGGAAAGGATCGCCTATCTCTGTGATGCCGACAAACCCTTCACCGAGATCGGCGCTTTCGCCGGTTACGGCATGTATGAAGAACAGGGCGGTTGTCCGGCCGGCGGTACGGTCAGCGGGATCGGCTATATCAGCGGGCGGCAATGCGTGATCGTTGCCAATGACCAGACCGTAAAGGCCGGGGCCTGGTTCCCGATCACCGGAAAGAAGAACCTGCGGATGCAGGAGATCGCCATGGAGAATAAACTTCCGGTCATCTACCTGGTGGACAGCGCCGGGGTATTCCTCCCCATGCAGGATGAGATCTTCCCGGATAAGGAACACTTCGGAAGGATATTCCGCAACAACGCGAAAATGAGCGCCATGGGTATCACGCAGATCGCGGCGGTAATGGGCGCCTGTGTGGCTGGCGGGGCTTACCTGCCCATCATGAGCGATGAGACCCTGATGGTGGAAGGCAATGGTTCCATTTACCTGGCCGGCCCTTACCTGGTCAAGGCGGCCATTGGAGAAGACGTGGACAGTGAGACCCTGGGCGGAGCGGATACCCACAACTCGATCAGCGGTATCGCCGATTATAAATTCGAAACCGAAGAAGCCTGCCTGGACCATATCAAAAAGATCATGGGTAAACTGGGTAAGACTGAAAAAGCCGGCTTCGACCGCGTTCCGGCAAAAGCCCCATCGAAAAACAAGGACGAGATCTATGGCATCATGAGTGAAGGGAACACGAAGCCCTATGACATGATGGAACTTATCGAATGTATCACCGACTCGGGAAGCTTCAATCCCTTCAAAAATGATTATGGGAAGACCATACTCTGCGGATATGCCCGGATCGATGGATGGGCCGTGGGTATTGTGGCCAACCAGCGCCTGATCGTAAAAAACAAAAAAGGCGAGATGCAACTGGGCGGGGTGATCTATAATGACAGCGCCGATAAGGCCGCCCGTTTCATCATGAACTGCAACCAGAAAAAGATACCGCTGGTCTTCCTGCAGGATGTCACCGGCTTCATGGTAGGCAGTCGAAGTGAACACAGCGGCATCATCAAGGACGGCGCCAAACTGGTGAATGCGGTCGCCAATTCAGTAGTGCCCAAGATCACGGTGATCGTGGGCAATTCTTACGGAGCCGGAAATTATGCCATGTGCGGCAAGGCCTATGACCCCCGCTTCATCTATGCCTGGCCAACCGCCAAGATCGCGGTGATGGGCGGAGAACAGGCGGCCAAGACCATGCTGCAGATCCAGGTGGCCACCCTGAAAAAGAAAGGCGAGATCATCACACCGGAGGATGAGCAAAAACTGCTGCAAAAGATCATGCAACGATACGAGGAACAGACCTCCCCCTATTATGCCAGCGCCAGGTTATGGGTGGATGCCATCATTGACCCGGGCATGACGAGGAAGATCATTTCCGAGAGCCTGGAAGCTGCCAATCATAACCCCGATATCCCCGAATTCAAAACCGGTGTTTTCCAGGTATAATCCCCATGTCAGACATCAAGATCTATACCGATGGCTCATCCCGGGGAAACCCCGGACCCGGCGGCTATGGTGTCATCCTGCTCTGGGGCGGGCACCGGAAAGAACTCTCAGCGGGTTTCCGCCGTACCACCAATAACCGGATGGAACTCATGGCCGTGATCGCGGGACTGAAGCAACTGAAAAAAGACCATCTCCCCGTGACCATCTTTTCCGACAGCCAATATGTGGTGAAGGCGATCGAGGAAGGCTGGCTGAAGAACTGGATCAAGACCAATTTCAAAGGGGGAAAGAAGAACCGTGACCTCTGGATGGAATACCACGAAATATCCAAACCATTCCGCATCACGATGAAGTGGGTGAAAGGACATGCCGACAATCCATTGAACAACCGCTGCGACGAACTCGCCACCCAGGCTGCCGACGGCAAGCACCTCGGCATTGATGAAGGATTCGAAGGCGGCATCAACGATTAAAAAAGCCACCCGGTCTGGGTGGCTCAACTTAGTTTCATTCACTATTTTTAAGCAACCGCTTTCCGGATGGCGAATTGACCGATCCCGTAATAGGCGCCAAATAGTACTCCACTGTATACCAGGTCCGCGATCAGGCTGGTACGGAAGAAAGGCAGTGCGCTGACATAACAGTCCCTGAGTCCCTGTGCGGTCTGTGGGTAAAGATGATAGATATTATTATCAATGAAGAAAAAGGACAAGTTGGACAAGAGGAAGAAGATGACGGAAGAAAGAATGGAATAACCGGCCACTCGCAAAACGGTTACTTTTTTCAGACTGAACGCCATCAGGGTGATACCCGCGAAAATGGCATAACCCACCAATTGGCCCCAGCCCCAGAAACCGGGTGCAATATGGAAGACCTCGAACATCAGGTCGGACAGGAACATGGAGAACAGCGGAAGGGCGAAAGCCAGTCTCTTGTCTTTCAGCATGGCTCCCCCGAAAATGGCCATACCGATCATCGGGCTGAAATTATCCGGGTACATGAGCACCCTGGAAATGGCCGCCGCCAGGATCAGTAAAACCGCTATGAGGATGGAGGTGGTGTTTTGTTTCTGCATTGTTCAAACTTTGGACAAAAATAGGCAATAATATTTTTTCGGACCTCATTTTAAAAAAGCAGTTATCCTCAGCATGTGAATGAAGGGTTTTTATACTTTTGAAGCATGGCAAGGCATAACCAAACCGGACATATAGGCGAGGAACTGGCGGTCTCCTATTTCAATGGGCTTCACTATCAGATCCTGCACCGGAACTGGCGTCATGGCCGATTTGAAGTGGACCTGGTGGCGGAAAAAGAAGGAATACTGCATTTTATAGAAGTGAAGACCCGGCGAACATTGACATTCGGGCACCCGGAAGAACTGGTGGATGAAAAAAAGATCACGAATCTCATCGCGGCCGCAGAAGAATACCTCTACCTCTGGCCCCAATGGCAAAGGATCCAGTTTGATATCCTGGCGATCACCATGATCCCGGATCAACCGGTGGAATATTTCTTGATCGAAGACGTGTATTTGTGAAGGGAGGTTGAGGTTGGAGGTTGGAGGCTTCTTCTTTTTTTATCATTCCGAGGAACGAGGAATCTACTCAATAGCCAATGATAACCGAACAGGCAAAATACCGGCGTATTTCGCAACCCTGAATTGATCCGCAGCAGCCAGGGCGAAGGTGGGCAAAAAACCGTTAACCCATAACCCCTAACCCTTGACCGCCGCCATCAGTTTCTCCACCATCTTATAGGTAGCCGGACAGTATTCGATATTCTGTTTGTGGACATGAATATATTCCGCCATTTTTTTCTTGGGCAGATGGGGAAATCCGGAACAATCTTCGGGCCGGATGGCGTAGATCGAGCATTTATTATCAGACAGGTTGAGGAACTGGCAGGGCTGTTTCTTATTCTGCCAGTCCTTATCGCGCTTTTCGTAGAAAAGCCATTTGTCGGTGAACTCCTGGGGGGTCACTTTAAAATGCGCAGCAATGCGTTTGATATCGGCCTTGGTATAGGTTGGCGTCATCGTCTTACAGCAATTGGCACAGGTGAGGCAATCCACTTCCTTCCATACTTCCGGTTCAATGGCCGCGGTCATCTTATCGATGCCCCTGGGCATGTTCTTTTCCAGTTTGGTGAGGAAACCCTTCAGCTTTCTTTTATTATGCCTTACTTTTTGTTTAAAGGAACGGAGATTTACAGCCTGCATGTGATATATTGATTAGTATTGTCGAAATTTGAGTGGCTAAAATAATGCATTATTGATTGCCGTCCGTCAACTGTTGTTCTAAACCGGATAATTATCATGTGGGAACCCTATAAAAAAGGATTCAAAGCCTGGCTGCAGCTGGAAAAATCGCTGGCGGACAATTCCGTGGAGGCCTACCTGCATGACCTTGAAAAACTGACCGGTTTTCTGCAGGCTACCACCCAAATGAAGAACCCGCAGGATATTACGCTGAAAGACCTGGAGCAATTTGTCCGGTGGATCCATGAACTGGGGATGACGGCCGCTTCACAATCGAGGATCATATCGGGACTCCGGAGTTTTTTCCATTACGCCGTACTGGAACAACTGGTCACTGCCGACCCGACGGTATTGCTGGAAGCCCCCAAACAAAAAAGGGCCTTACCGGATGTGCTGGCTTTTGAAGAGATCGAACAGCTCATCGCGCAGAACGACCTGAGCACCCCCGAAGGCGGCCGTAATAAAGCCATGCTCGAAACCCTGTACAGTTGCGGATTACGGGTGAGCGAACTGGTGAACCTGAAGCTGAGCTGCCTCTACCTCGACATCGGTTTCATCCGGGTCATTGGCAAGGGAGATAAGGAAAGGCTGGTACCCATCGGCCGTGACGCGGTGAAATACATCAACATCTATAAGAACAATATCCGGGTACATATCCCCATCAAGACCGGTGAAGAAGACATCCTTTTCCTGAACCGGAGAGGAAGCCGCCTGAGCAGGGTGATGGTATTCCTTATCATTAAGGACCTGGCCCGGAAAGCCGGCATCAGCAAGTCCATTTCGCCCCATACGTTCCGGCATTCCTTTGCCACACACCTGGTGGAGGGCGGCGCCGACCTTCGCGCCGTACAGGAAATGCTGGGCCATGAAAGCATCACCACCACGGAGATCTATACCCACCTCGACCGCGAATTCCTAAGGGATACCCTGCAACAGTTCCACCCGGCGTTCAAACCGGTCTGACGCCCTCGTCTGACCGGTTTGAATACACTGGTCTGACGGTCCCCGTCTGACCAAAAAGGATTTGAACCCAATGAGTATGATTCAATAATGCAATCTGGAATTGATGAGAGTTTTATTGCCGAAGTTTTCTGTCAGACGGGGACGTCAGACAGAAAACTAGGGGCATTTCGTTGCCGGTTGTATCCTGTCAGACGAGGACGTCAGACAGGATACAAGGGGCATTTCGGTACCGGTTTTTTGTGTCAGACGGGGACGTCAGACAGGATACAAGGGGCATTTCGGTACCGGTTTTTTGTGTCAGACGGGGACCGTCAGACACAAAAAACCGGTCAGATGCTCCTGCTTTTCTTTAAAAACGTAAGGCAGCAATCATGACCGGCGTAAACAACCATCACTATTGAACGATGAAACTAACCGACTGGGATTTTTTTGTTGAACTGTTGACCAGGGTGATAAAAAAGATACCGGCAGGCCAGCGGCCATCCACAGGGATGTTTAATCTTCCTTCTTTGCCCGACCAGTTCAGTTCTTGCTGATACAAGACCTTCCCCACTCCATCCAATACCTGTAGCTGGTATCTGTCAAATGACTGTCGTTCAAGATCAAGCTGAACCGCCTTTCCCCTTTGAACCGGGTTGGGAAATACGGTCAGGCCCTGCGATTGCATTGGAACAGGTTTGGTTTGCAAAGACTGTTTTCTGAGAACAACCATTCTGCCCGTTATACCGCCCATGCGCCGATTGTATTCCTCTCCCTTTACCGCAACAGTATCCAGGGTCCTGGGTCTATTGAAAGCAGGCTGTTTTGAAACCATGATGATCGCTCCGTATTGCCCTGCAGGGCCATAGAGGGCTGCGGCCGCCGGACCCTGAAGCGCGGTCACAGTTTCAATAATATCTGGATCGATATTTTCAGCGGATGAAACCATGATCCCGTCCAATACATACAGCGGTTTTTCATCGGTCTTCAGCACTGAAACACCTCCCAACCGAATGGTGTTTTGCTTTACGGGTAATTTCTTGAGGTAGATCTCCCAGGTCGTTTTCCTTTCCCGGAAATCCTTTTCTATCAGGGTGAATTCATGGGTCTCATATCCCGGAAAGACCACTTTGAAATGAAAGAGTTTTTCGCCGGGATCCCGGACAAAAATCATTATCCCGTTCCCATCCGAACTTTTACTGAGGGTTGTACTCCCCGTTTCGTTCAAGATCATAAAGAGCACTCCCGGCAAAGACCTCAGCGTTTCACTGTCTTTCACTTCAAAATACTCCACTTTGCTTTTTTCTGTTCCTGCCGGGTCGATCTTTCTTGCGGTCCTTTTGGTACAAAGGGCCTTGGTCACCACCACTTCCCCGGCCTTTCCCAGGTAATACTGCTCAAATTGTATGACCTGTTTTTCAATGCCTGTTACCATGAAGGCCTTTTCAGAAAATCCTGCAGCGGTCGCAATCAATTGTCCGCCGATCCTGGCTTTGATCTGGTATATCCCGTTTTGATCCGCAGATATGGAAAGATGTTTATTCACGCAACGTATGGCTGCATAGGGCACCGGGTTGCCCTGGGGATCGATGACCCTGCCGTTGATCATTTGCTCAGCCAATTCCACCTTAACGCCGGAAACCATCTGTCCCACTGTTTTTGTGCAGCCGGGATCGTTTTGCTGAACCGTCGCGATCTTTCCTTTCTGCGCTTTCACTGTTGCCGATTTAGAAAAGAAGAGAAAGAACATCACGATATAGTTCCAGTACCAGAAGATCTTTTTCTTGGGCAGCTGCGCCGGTTCGATCGGCGCTTCCATTTGAGAATCGAGGACACGGCCGCAAACCTTTTCATTTGTGATCCGGGAGAAATAATTCAGGACCTGCTGATCGGTCATGGTACTGAAGTCGATCACTTCCTTTGAACAGGCATTACAGAACCTGCCCTGCTCAGTGGGAGTCATCTGCTGCCAGTTCTCATGGCAGGGTTCGGGTATCGAGAGTTGAAGAGCTTGCATGTTGTTTGATCATTGGTTTGATGAAAGAGATTCTTCTTCTTCCTCAGCGGCCTTATTCGCTTTGATCCGGTCGGACTTTTTTAGCGAGGGCCGTAGCTTTCTGTACCAGCTGGACGAATTCCTTGCGATAACCTTCCGTATCCGGACCCAGGGCGTTGGATGCCAGGCTGTTCACCATTTTGAAACTGGACTGCTGCTTAAAAGAGGAGTTGCGCAGCAACATGCCGAATGCTGCAACGGACGAAGCGAAACGGAAATTGGCGCTGGTGCTTTGGAGCGGTAGATCGCGATCCGAAACCGGAACCTCCATCAGTTTACTGACCTTTCCGTCGGGTTCCTTATACCGGAGCTTTACCGTCATCAGTTCCTGGTTGAACTTCGAGTTGGAGAATTTTTCTACCGGCTGGTATTTAAGCGTATCCACTTTTTTCAGGAAACCGGAAGCGATACCCACCGGAATGATCTCATATAGCGCGGTAACTGTATGACCACTGCCCATTTCACCCGCGTCTTTCTTATCGTCATTGAAATCCTCTTTGTTCAGCATCCGGTTCTCATACCCGATCAGGCGATAACCCTGCACCAGGGCCGGATTGAATTCGATCTGCAGCTTCACATCCTTCGCGATCGTGAACAGGGTCCCGCCGAATTCACTCACCAGTACTTTTTTGGCCTCGCTCAACTGATCGATATAGGCATGATTGCCATTGCCCTTATCGGCCAGTTTCTGCATTTTGGCATCCTGGTAATTACCCGTGCCAAATCCCAGCACGGTCAGGAATACGCCGCTCTCCCTTTCTTTTTCTATCAGCCTGACCAATTCGTCATCGCTGCTCACACCTACGTTAAAGTCGCCATCGGTACACAGGATCACCCGGTTATTGCCGCCGGGGATGAAATTGTCCTTCGCAGTTTTATAGGCCAGCATGATGCCTTGTCCGCCTGCTGTTGAACCGCCCGATTCGAGCGCGTCGATAGCGTCTTTGATCTTTTGTTTCTGCAGTCCGTTCGTTGCCGGCAATACCAGGCCCGCGTTACCCGCATACACACAGAGGCTCACCTTGTCATTCTCCCGGAGCTGGTCCACCAGCAATTTGAGCGACTGCTTGAGGAGCGGTAATTTATCCTCACTGCTCATGGAACCCGATACGTCGATCAGGAAAACGATATTGCCGGAAGGCAGGTTCTCAGTTGGAATGATCTTTCCCTGCAAGCCGATCAGGGCCAGGCGATGATCCGGGTTCCAGGGACAGGCGCTGATCTCCGTGTTCACGGAGAACGGATCGGCGGCTTTCGGCTGAGGATATTCGTATTTGAAATAATTCACCATCTCCTCGATCCTGACGGCTCCGGCCGGAGGCATTTGCCCATCTTTCAAAAAACGGCGCAGATTGCTGTAGGAAGCGGCATCCACATCGATGGAAAAAGTGGAGAGCGGGTTATCATTCGTTTTCAGGAAATCATTCTCGGTGATATAATCATATCCTTCGCGATCGAATTCTTCATTGGTGCGGTTCCCCAATCCGTTCTCACCCCGGAGCCGGATCGTGTTCTCCCGACCCAAGGCTATTGCAGACTGGCTTCTGATCTGCACACCAGATACTTTTCCCGCAAGCGCCTGGTTAACATTAACCGAGCGTACACCATATAACTGCTGGCTGCTGATGTTCTGTACTGATGTGGAGGTGCTTCTTGCCTGTCGCTTGGTACCATAAGCAGCCGTCACCACCACTTCCTTTAGTTCAGCACCGCTCTTTTCCATCACCACCGTGATATTCTTTTGCCCGTTGATCCTGACCACTGCGTTTTTAAAACCGGCCGCGCTGATCTCGAGTTCAGACTGTTCCGATTTGACATTAATGGAAAAATGCCCGTTCTGATCGGCCGACAAGCCAGTCCGGGTACCCACCACCTTGATGGTCGCGAAGGGTATGGGATTACCGGATTGATCCGTGACGGTACCGGTTACTATAAGATCTTTTGGTGAGGTGAACGCGAGCAGCGCGAATATGGCCACGATAGCGAATAGGAATATTTTCTGCATAAGTTTGATTTCCTATACAGATGCGGGGAATTTTCCTTTTACACAAATGAGATCGGATTTGTTTCAATGAAACCGTCAATGCAGTCAGTGGCGATTCCTTTGTATGGTTATCCCACAAAGGCACTAAGGGATTTTTAAAGGGAGACAGTTTATTACCGAATGTCTCTTTTTTCTGTTCAGAAAAAATCGAACAATGAATAAAGAAAGAGAAGGATTTATTAAGCCGTGACGATCATCCGGGAGACAATCGCTTTATTTTGAATCAACGCTTTGTGGCTTGGTGGGATAAAAAAACCGGTCATTTACCTTCGAGCAACACATCGGGCTGCTGGAAATTGACGGTACTGTTATAATCGGTATTGCTGAGTTTCTTCCGGTAGTTCTTGAACAGGCTTTGCCAGCGGAGTTTGAGTACCCCGAGCACCCCTTCCTTGATGATGCCTTTGTTCATTTTGCTGTTGCCCAGTTTACGGTCAACAAACGTGATAGGCACTTCTTTTATCTTAAAACCCAGTTTCCAGGCGGCGAATTTCATTTCGATCTGGAAGGCGTACCCCACGAAATTGATCCCGTCGAGGTTCATCGCCTCCAGGGCTTCCCGGCGATAACAAACGAATCCCGCGGTGGGATCCATGACCGGCATCCAGGTGATCAACCGGGTATACAGTGAAGCGCCCTTGGATAACAGGATCCGGTTGGCCGGCCAGTTCTCCACGGCGCCGCCCCTGGTATATCTTGATCCTACGGCGACACCCGCCCCGTTCTTACAGGCCTCATACAAACGAACCAGGTCCTTGGGATTATGGGAGAAGTCCGCGTCCATTTCAAAAATGAACTGATAGCCCCTTTCAATGGCCCATTTGAATCCGTGGATATAGGCCGTACCCAGACCCATCTTACCCATTCTTTGTTCCAGGAATAATTTACCGGGGTAACGGGCGAATTGAGATTTAACGAGGTTGGCGGTGCCATCCGGGGAATTGTCGTCAATGATGAGCAGGTGATATTCAGGACAAACGTCAAATACCGCATCGATGATGGATACGATATTCTCCTTTTCATTGTAAGTGGGTATGATGACCAGTTGTTCCAATAAGCGCTGTCAATTTATGACTGGTTCAAATTTACACTAAATAACGTATCGGCTTATCCACATGTTGCGGACAGAACGTATTTAATTGTTCTTTAACAGTGTTTTGTTGAGTATCTCCGTGAGTTTCTGTTTGGTATGCAAGGGAAAATCACCCCGCATCATCCAATCGTAGTATTGGGGTTCCGTCCTGAGCACTTCGGCCACTGTTTTTCCCTTATGCTTCCCGAAATTGAAGATCTCATTTCCCTTGTCGTCGTATCCGAAGCGGCGGGCGTAATCCACGATCTTCTCCTCACCGATGACACCCAGGATGGAATCGATCGAGTTACCGAGTTGTTCATACCGTTTCAGCTGGGCCATCAATACTTCAATGGTTGCATCGATATCGGCTTCAGCGCTGTGGGCGTTGATGAGCTCCTTTTCACAGAAGAACTTATAGGCCGCGCTGAGGGTGCGGGGTTCCATGGTATAGAAGATATGTTGCACGTCCACCATACGGCGGTTACTCAGGTCAACATCCAGTCCGCTGCGCAAGAACTCCTCCATCAGGATCGGGATATCGAAACGGTTGCTGTTATATCCCCCCAGGTCGCAATTATCGATGAACATCTTGATCTCGTTGGCCACCTGCTTAAAGGTTGGGGCATTGGCCACCATCTCATCGGTGATGCCATGCACTTCGCTCGATTGAGGCGGTATGGGCATTTGTGGATTGATCAACTTCCTTTTGGCCTGGCGTGAACCGTCGGGCAGGAGTTTGATGATGGCGATCTCCACGATCCGGTCGGAGGAAAGGCTGACCCCCGTGGTCTCAAGATCAATAAAAGCAATGGGTCGGGAAAGGCTTAACATGGTATTTCTTATGGTTTATTGATTAAGAGAATGCTGATTAAAGGGATGCTTTTGAACAAATTATATCAAACCAGATAAGGAAAATGCAAAATATATTCGGCTGCGAAGGTAATTTATTTAACCTTTTGCCGTTTACCTTGTGTAATTTACCTTTGCCCTGATTATTGATTGCAATAATAGGTTTTTAACCCCTAAAAGTGAACATATGAAACCGATATTTTATGTACTGCTTATCCTGCTTGCTACGGCAACCATCATGAGTAGTTGTAACCCCAGCCGTAAAGCAGGTTGTCCCATGAACGAGAAGATCATTCATTAATCCTTTTTTATGCAATGGATCGAACTGACCGATGAGGAACAGCTCAATCGACTTAAAATCCTGTCTGAAAAAAGAAACCAGGTCATCTTCAAACACAGTACCCGGTGTTCGGTGAGTTCCATGGCCCTGCACCGGCTGGAAAAGGAAACTCCCCCTGACGATACGGATTTTTATTTTCTGGACCTGTTGCGTTACCGGGATCTATCCGACACCATCGCGGCTGACTTTGAGGTTTACCACGAATCCCCCCAGGTGCTGCTGATCAGCAAGGGCGTTTGCATCTATGAAGAAAGCCATAGCGGCATCCGGATGAGCGAACTGCTGGAACAGATCCATCGTAACTGATCTTGTACTCTGCTCTTTTCCAACATCATCTCGACACACTTAATATCCCCCCGTTATTTTTTCCAGATTCAATCCAGGGTTCTTGTCTTCAGACTGTTTACCAGAATACAGTATATAATGCGGCAAGAATGCCACAGATGATCAGCGCGCCGACTGCAAAAGAGGATGACATACGGAACATCTTTCCGTCTAATTCCAGCCCATTTGTCTTGACTCCCCTTTTGTTTTCAAATAAACTGATCAGGACCATCCCGATGACACAGATCACAAAGACAAAACCCATCCTGTCGATGAAAGGGATTTCAAAGATACCTTCCCCATTGTCTTTTGAAAAGCCATATGGAGCGAGGAAGGACAGGTTCATCATCTTTGGGAGGAATTTCAGGAATAAGGAAAAAGCAAATCCTCCCACAGTAGCGAATAAGGCAGCTGTCGATGTGGTTCTCTTCCAGAAAAAACCAAGAATGAACATAGCGAAGACCCCAGGGGATACAAAACCTGTATATTCCTGGATATACTGAAAACCACCTTTTTTATCGATCCCCATCAGAGGTGCGATCAGTACTGCGATCAGCATGGCCGTAACCACAGTGATCTTTCCCATACTCACCATTTTTCTTTCATCCGCTCCGGGATTCAGTCTTTTTTTATAAATATCAAGCGTAAAAATAGTTGAGATACTGTTTGCCTTCCCAGCCAAAGAAGCAACCACAGCAGCAGTTAGCGCGGCGAAGGCCAGACCTTTTAATCCTGCCGGCAAAAGGTTCAATAATACCGGATACGCCTTATCCGGATTAAGTTCACCGTTCTGCAATAATTCCGTTTGAAAACCTCCGTTCTGGTGCAAAACATAAGCAGCAATTCCAGGCAATACTACGATCACCGGCATGAGCAGTTTCAAAAAGGCGGCAAACAGGATCCCGCTTCTTGCGGTTTTCAGTTCAGCGCCAAGCGCCCGTTGAGTAATATACTGATTACAACCCCAATAATTAAGATTAACGATCCACATGCCTCCTATCAAAACAGTCAGGCCCGGCAGGTCCATATAATTGGCATTATCCTTTTTGAAGATCATATGAAAATGATCATTGGCGTGCTGCATCATCAGGTTAAAGCCATTTGCCGTACCCGTTGTTCCAAATTTCTCGGATACCAGGTTCAATGCTATATAGGTAGTTACCAGTCCGCCCAGGATCAAAAAGAAGACCTGGATCACATCCGTATATCCGATCACCTTCATTCCTCCCAGGGTTATGAAAATGGCAAAAATCGCCAAGACATACATACACAATGTTGTATTGATCCCTGAAATACTGTTGATGGCCAAAGCGCCGAGGTATAATATTGAGGTCAGGTTGACCACGACGTATAATAATAACCAAAACACCGCCATGATCATGGCAACCGTACCATTGTACCGCTTATTTAAGAATTGCGGCATGGTGTATATCTTATTCTTCAGATAAACAGGCATGAAAAAAATAGCCACGATCATCAACGTAGCTGCTGACATCCATTCATAAGTTGAGACGGCCAGTCCCATTTTAAATCCGCTACCACTCATGCCAATAAACTGTTCAGCGGAGATATTTGAAGCGATCAGTGAAGCGCCAATGGCCCACCAGGTCAGTGACCCCTCGGCAAGGAAATAATCATGCGACTCGGAAATACTGGCCTTCTTTTTCCGTCGATATACCCAGTAACCATAACCGGCAACAACGATGAAATAAAACAGAAAAACCAGGTAATCGGCTTGACGGAGGCCTTGCATGCTTTCTTAGTTTTGATATTAACTATGACATCCTCTCCTGTTCTACCGGTGAAAGGGCCGAGAGGTCAGGACTAAACAGTGTTTGAGTTTTCAACATACTCCAGATCATGATCAGCGTTTCAGTGCAAATAAATATATGCCTTTTCCTTGTTCATGACCTTTGTTCCGCCTTTTTTTTATCCGCTGTCACAATACCCGTAGTGCCCAAAATAAGCGTCGCTCCCTTTTCGTGGATAAGAGTTGCACGATCCTGGGAACGGGGGATATGGGATCAGCAAAACCAAGTGAAGGGTTCTTCCGGTTATTGCGGCCATCGGGCCGCGTTGAGGTCATTCGAAAGACATCTTGCAAATTGACGTTTTACCGGGTAACTTTGTTTCATTTCCGATTGTCCATAAAAAAAGCCGGCACTTGGCCGGCTGAGATTCATGGCTATACTGATCTTATGCGAACTGCCTTCTTTGTGACAGGTTCCTGCGCTGGCGGTGGATATTCCACAGGTCGATGCTACCGAAGGGCTTGGATCCCGTTTGGGCATGACCGATGGCCAGGGTTTCCTTTACTTCCTGTGCGAGGTTTTCTACGCTTGTCTTGTTCAGTTCGTTGAAGAGATTTGATTGCTTTTTCATGACTTTGTTTTTATAAGTTTTAAATGATTTTTTCTTTTTGTCCTGAGTTGATTTCTTTTCCCTCATTGACAACACAAAGATAATAGATTTTTAGTACTATGCAAAACATAATACTTAGTAATTTTTAGTAGTTGGTTAGATGTATTAGTCATTTTTTGTCTTAAATAATTGAATATCAACACATAAGCAATACATGCATCTAAAAAGTCTAAATTGCCTGATTTCGTCGAACGGCAATTAGGCTTGATGAACGGTGATACATGCAGGAAAATTATAGCCACTTTGTGTTGAATTCCCCGGTTTTACCCTTTTTCAGACAGGTTTTGACCAGGTCCCAAGCAATACATTTTTCAATTTTTAACCATATAACATGAAAAAATCAACCTTTATAACCTTATTACTGCTGGCCATTGCAGATATCGCCTGGTCGCAAGTTGACGCCGGGCTCTACCGTTTCCCGGATGTATCCGCCACACAGATCACATTTACCTATGCCAATGACATTTGGATCATGCCCAAGGAAGGTGGAAGGGCCGAAAAATTAAGTTCACCACCCGGTGTTGAACTATTTCCCAAATTCTCCCCCGACGGGAATACGATCGCATTCACGGGTAACTACGATGGCAATAAGGATGTGTACACCATTCCAACCGTCGGCGGGATCCCCAGGCGCCTGACCTCCCATGGTTTTCCAGACCGCGTGGTTGACTGGACCCCCGACGGGAAGAGTGTTCTCTTCGCTTCAGGCCGCGAATCGGGGCGAGACCGCTTTAACCAGTTCTTTACCATTCCCGTCCGGGGCGGAGCGGCTCAGAAAATGCCATTCGCCTATGCCGAATTCGGATGCTACTCCCCCAACGGCAAACAAATGGCCGTTATTTTCAATTCACAGGCTTTCCGGAACTGGAAAAGATACCGCGGTGGCTGGAAGGCCAGCATACATATATATGATCTTGTTGCGAACAGTTCCGTGAACATTTCCGCCGATGAGGTCGCCGGCTGCGAATTTCCCATGTGGAACAACGAACACATTTATTTCATTTCCGACCGCGGTCCTGATCTCCGCATGAACCTCTGGCGTTACCAGGTCAGCACGAAAAAATATGAGCAGCTCACCCATTTCACGGATTATGACATCCATTATCCTTCCGCCGGTCCCGATGATATCGTTTTTGAACAGGGCGGTAAATTGTTCCTCTACAATTTCACTTCACAAAAGATAAAAGAGGTAAAAGTGAATGCGGTCAGCGATATCGCCACCTTAAGGCCCATGCCCACTACCGCGGAGAAATACGTACAACATATCGGGATCAGCCCGGACGGCAACCGTGCCCTGGCAGAAGCCCGTGGTGAGATCTTCTCCATACCGGCTGAGAACGGCCCGGTGAAGAATATCACCCGGACTTCGGGTATTGCTGAACGTTACCCAGCCTGGTCGCCGGACGGAAAGAAACTGGCCTATTGGAGCGATCAAAGCGGTGAATATGAATTATGGGTCAGGGAACCGGCCAATGACGGTCCGGCCAGGAAGATCACCAGTTACGGGAAAGGATTCGGTTACCGCCTGATCTGGTCGCCTGACAGTAAAAAGCTGGCCTTCATCGACCAGGCCATGAAGATCAGGGTGGTGGAACTCGCCACCGGCACTACCCGGGAACTGTCCCAGGCCCTGCGTTTCATGCATGGCGGATGCGAGGGATTTTCCGGCAGCTGGTCATCCGACAGCCGCTGGTTCACCTACAGTATCGACCTGGGCAATTACCATAGCGCCGTTTTCATCTATGACGGCAACGAGAATAAGGTCCACCCCGTCACCGATGGATTCTATACCAGCACTAATCCCTATTTCGATCCGGAGGGCAAATACCTGTACTTCACCACCAATCAATCCTTCACACCTTATTACAGCGATATCGACAATTCATTCATCTATGCCAATTCAACACAACTCGCAGCCCTTTCCCTGAAGAAAAGCACCCCTTCGATCCTGGCACCTAAAAATGATACGGTCCTGGTGAAGGGAGACGAGGCCAGGGTGGAGGAAAAGAAAAAAGACAGCGGCGTAAAGAAACCGGCGGTCAATCCGGTCGAGATCGATTTTGACGATATCCAGTCCCGCATCGTCATCCTGCCGCCGGCACCCGGCAATTACGGAAGGATCTCGGCTGTTAAAGGAAAGATCCTCTACCAGAAATACCCGGATAAAGGCAGTTCCCCGGATGTCAAAACCTTGCTTAAATACTATGATATCGAAAAACGCGAAGAAAAGACCATCCTCGACAATATCGATAATTACTGGCTCAGCGCCAGCGCCGGGAAGGTCCTGCTGCAACGCGGCAGTACCTATACGATCGTGAAACCCGAGGAGGGCCAGAAATTTGAAAAATTATTGCGGTTGAATGAAATGGAGATGACCGTCGATCCCATGGCGGAATGGAAACAACTGCTCACCGATGCCTGGCGCATGGAACGGGATTATTTCTACGACCCCAATATGCATGGCGTCAACTGGAACCAGGTCAGGGACCGATATACCAAAATGCTCGACGGGGCCCGGACCCGGGAAGAAGTGAATTTCATCATCGGTGAAATGATCGGTGAACTGAACGCATCACATACCTATAAAGGCGGCGGTGATGAGGAAAGGGAAACAAACAAGTCGGTCGGTTACCTGGGCGTTGACTGGGAAGCCGCCGGTGATTATTATAAGATCAAAAAGATCATCCGCGGAGCGGCATGGGACGCTGAGGTTCGCTCCCCGCTTAACCAAAGCGGCATCAACATCCGGGAAGGCGACTATATTCTCGCCGTAAACGGGAACCCGGTGAGTACCGACCAGGAGCCCTTCGCATTCTTCCAGGGACTGGCCAACCGGAGCATTGAACTGACCTATAACAGCACGCCCGCCATGACCGGAGCCAAGACGATCATTGTAAAGGCCATGGACAATGAATACCGCCTGCGTTACCTGGCCTGGGTGGAGAACAACCGTAAACGGGTAGACGAAGCTACGAACGGTGAGGCCGGATACATCTATGTGCCCAGCACCGGGCAGGACGGCCAGCAGGAACTCATCCGCCAGTTCAATGCGCAGTGGGATAAAAAAGGACTGGTGATCGACGAACGTTTCAACAGCGGCGGACAAATACCCGACCGCTTCATTGAAATGCTCAACCGCACCCCGCTTGCCTATTGGGCCACACGCGACGGCGCCACCTGGCCCTGGCCGCCATTTGCTCATTTCGGACCCAAGGTCATGCTGATGAATGGCTGGAGCGGATCCGGCGGAGATGCTTTCCCGGATTATTTCCGTAAAAAAGGACTGGGGCCGCTGATCGGCGCCCGTACCTGGGGCGGATTGATCGGCATCAGCGGCATGCCCCTGCTGATCGACGGTGGCAATATCACTGCGCCAACCTTCAGGATGTATAACCCCGATGGATCCTGGTTCAGGGAAGGCCATGGCGTTGACCCGGATATTCCCGTAGATGAAAACCTGGGCATGATGCAGAAAGGAAATGATCCGCAACTGGAAAGGGCCATCCTGGAGATCAGGAACGCCATCAAATCCAAAGGATACCGGGCACCCGATCAACCCGGATACGAAAAAAGGAATTAAAGGATCAACAGATCCATTAAACGGCCTCCCTTTCTGAACAAAGAAACGGGAGGCTTTTTTTATTGATGATTACCCTTGCTTAAACTGACAACCGTCATCGGAGTGAAGGATCCATTTGAATACCTTGCAGCACAATCCTGAATTATCACTTTAATTATTTTTTATGAAAAGCATACAAAAGAAGAAAGTCACTTTCATCAGGGCTTTGCTTGTACTGGTCATCTTATTGTCCTGGATCCCGGTCTTCAGTCAAACCATCCAGGGCGACTGGAACACACAGGCCAATAGTTACCGGGGAAGGAATGGTGAGCATTTCACTTTCTATTTTCCGCCGGGCGGAACCATTTCAAGCCGGGTATGGGGCACCAACCTGTATACGGATGATTGTTCGATCGCTTCCGCCGCCGTGCACGCCGGACTGATCACCGCTGCAAATGGGGGCACGGTCACCATTGAGATCAAGCCTGGCTCCAATTCCTATGCCGGTACCTACCGGAACGGGATTACCAGTAAGGATTACGGCCCTTACGGAGGCAGTTTTATTTTTGTTAGCGGTCGGGTCAATCCCCCCGGCAAAAACGCCATCAGTGGCGACTGGAATACACAGGCGGATAAATACAGGGGAAGGAACGGGGAGCGTTTCACATTTTATTTCCCGTCGGGCGGAACGATATCCAGCCGGGTTTGGGGCACTGGAT
Organism: Chitinophagaceae bacterium; assembly: GCA_016721725.1. GTDB lineage: Bacteria > Bacteroidota > Bacteroidia > Chitinophagales > Chitinophagaceae > Ferruginibacter. Next base: position 687,303 of record JADKHN010000006.1, read on the forward strand.
TGTATACCGATGATTGTTCCATCGCTTCCGCAGCGGTTCATGCCGGATTGATCTCCGCCTCGAGTGGAGGAACCGTTACCATTGAAATAAAACCCGGAGCCGCATCTTACCAGGGTTCAACACGAAACGGAGTCACCAGCAAGGATTATGGCGCTTTCCAGGGCAGTTTCATCTTTGTCAGATCGCACCAACCCACTCCGGTGAATACACAAGGGCCGGCCAATATCATCCTGGCCACCTGGACCACCCAGGCCGATGCCTACCGGGGAAAGAATTACCAGCGGTTCACCTTTAAATTCCCGCCGGGATGTACCATTTCCGGCAGACTATGGGGAACAGATCTCTACACCGACGACGGCTCCATTGCAACGGCAGCCGTTCATGCCGGCCTTATTACAGTGCAGCATGGTGGCGTGGTCACTATTGAGATCAGGCCCGGAGCGGGTTCCTATTCGGGCTCTACCCGAAATGGCGTGACCAGTAATAACTGGGGCGCTTTCCAGGGCAGTTTTGTCTTTGTAAGATGATCCCGAGAATGGCTTCTTTTTATAAAAGGGGCTGTGCATAAAAAGGTGCAAAACAGGTGCAAAACAAGAGTGGAAAAAATTTGGAAAACGGTATTACAAGAACGTACCTTGTATACATATAAGGAAGCGAAGATCAAGTAAAATTGACGACCGCGACCTGAATGAAAGAGCATCGGGTTAGTAAGTGTATCAGCTTCGGCAGGTATATCAGCGACTTGATGCTTTTTTTATTTCGGGCTGATTCCATTGAAAAAGAATGCCCCGGCTGTGGTCGGGGCATTCTTTTTTTCAGACGATGAAATTCCAGGCATGGATGTCCGGTTCAATACCTGAACGGATATTTTCCAGCCTTTCTTTCAACCGGTAGAGTATATTTTCCTGGCTATACTCCGGCAAATGATGATCGGTTCCTTGGATATTGATCGTTTTGATCGGTGCCACAACAGCCGCTGTACCCGCTCCGAAGGCCTCAGTGATCGATCCCTGGCGAAATGCTTCTTCGAGTTCAGCAACGGAAACGGGTCTTTCTTCAGTCGCAATTCCCAGGTCGCCGGCGATCGCGAGTAAGGAATCCCTTGTAACCCCATCGAGGATAGAATCTGAGATCGGCGGGGTGACCAGCTTATTACCGATGACGAACATCACATTCATCATCCCGGATTCCTCGATGTATTTATTTTCCCGGCCGTCGGTCCAGAGTACCTGGTCGTAACCGGCGTTCCTGGCCTGCAATGTCGGATAATAAGCCCCTCCATAATTTCCGCCGCATTTGGCGAAACCGGTGCCTCCCCGGGCAGCCCGGATATAATTCGTCTCCACTTTCACTTTGATCGGACTGGTATATAATGAGGGAACGGGTCCGGTGAAAATGATGAAGCGGTATTGATCGGAAATTTTTACTCCGAATCGCTCTTCCGTAGCGATCATGAATGGCCGCAGGTACAAGGCGTCACCCGGCTTACGGGGTACCCATTGTTTGTCCAGTTCAACCAGTTGCAGAAGCCCTTCCACAAAAACCTCGCGGGGGATCACCGCCATGCACATCCTTTCCAGGGAACGCACCAGGCGATCGTAATGACGATCGATCCGGAAGATATTGATGCGCCCGTCGGCCATGCGGAAAGCCTTCATCCCTTCAAATACCGTCTGGCCATAATGCAGGGCCAGGGCAGTCGGACTTAAGGAAAGATTGGCAAAAGGGACGATCTGGGGTTCAGTCCACTGACCGTTCGCGTAATCACAGACCAGCATATGGTCGGAGACGTATTTTCCAAATTCAAGCTGATCAAAGTCCACCTCCTGGATCCGTGAATGCAATGTTTTCTTTACCGGGATGCTGGTGAGCGTTTCCATATGTTGAAGGTTTAAAGGTTGAAGGGTTAAAGGTTAATAGTTAATGGTTAATGGTTAATAGTTAATAGTTGAGGGTTTATGATAACTGTTAATGGCTTTCGTTAAGAAATGATTGTACAGATGTGATCCCCACTTATTACTTATTACTAAGGACCATTCCTATCATCAATTGACAATACAAAATTTGGGGCTTTTCTTCAAATAAAACAGATTCAGATTTGTTATTTTAGACTAGATCAGATTAATTTTACCATAGCTTAAATTTTTCCTGATGGCGAAAAATCAATTCAACACGGAAGATCACCTTTACCTGCAGGTTTCGGATGGCATTGAGAAAATGATCGAAGAGGAAGTATTGCGTATCGGGGATAAACTGCCATCGGTTCGCGTATTGAGTGAAGAATACGGGATCAGCATGGGTACGGCATTCCAGGCTTATTATCACCTGGAGGGAAGAGGACTGATCGAATCCCGGCCAAAATCCGGATACTATGTACGCTTCAACCGGAAACGCTTTCCCGAGTTACCGCATCTTACCGAACCCGCGGTGATCTCACATGAAGTAAGTGTGCGTGAAATGATCGCCTCGATCTACACCGATATCGCAGCCTCAGGGATCACCAACCTGGCCCTGGCGGTACCGGACGCTTCCCTCCTCCCTGCCGCCAAACTGAACAAATCCGTACTGCATGCCCTTCGCAAAAACAAGGATCATTGCATCAACTACGAACATACCCAGGGCAATGTGGAACTGCGCAAACAGATCGCCAAACTGGCTTTCAACTGGGGAGGAAAGGTCAATCCCGACGAAGTGATCGTCACCTCCGGTTGCCTGGATGCCATCACCATCTGCCTGAAAGCCGTGACCAGTCCTGGCGATACGGTAGCCGTGGAATGCCCCACCTATTTCGGCATCTACCAGGCCATCGAAAGCCTGGGCCTGAAAGTGGTGGAAATACCGACTGACCCGCTTACCGGTGTCGATCTGGCACGACTTGAAAAGGCCCTGGTAAAATTCAAAGTGAAAGCCTGTGTCTTTGTGCCCAATTACAATAATCCACTTGGAAGCTGCATGCCTGAAGAGCATAAAAAGAAACTGGTGGAGATGATCACCCGGCTCCAGGTGCCCCTGATCGAAGATGATATTTATGGTGAACTGTATTTTGGAAAGACAAGACCCCGGCCCTGCAAATTCTATGACACCAAAGGATGGGTTATGCATTGTTCTTCCTTATCGAAATCACTGGCCCCGGGATACCGCATCGGCTGGGTGATGCCCGGAAAGTTCTTTGATGCGGTGAAACAGCTCAAACGGATACAGAACATCAGCAGTCCTACCCTGACCCAGGCCGCCATCGCCCATTACCTGGTTCACGGACGCTATGAATACCATCTCAAGAACCTGCGAAAGGCCCTGCACACGCAATGCCTTCGGTATGTACAGGCCATCATCAATTATTTCCCGGACGATACCAAGGTGTCGAGGCCGCATGGAGGATTCATTCTTTGGCTGGAACTGAATAAGAAGGTCAACTCATTCGCCTTACGCACCGAAGCGATGAAGCACCATATCTCCATCGTGCCGGGGAAGATCTTCTCCGGGAGCGATCGTTTTTCTAACTGCATCCGCATCAGTTTCGGGAAACCCTGGAACGAGGATGTGGATTACGGTTTGATGCAATTGGGCAAACTGATCAGGAAAATGATCGGGTGACCAATGGTTCAGCTTTCGCCTATTCGGTACTGCGCTGGATCTTTTTCACGAATTTCCCTTTCGCTGTGATCACTTTCATTTCATACATCCCGGCAGGAAACGGTTCAATATCGAGCGTATTCTTCAGGGAGATATCCGGTAAGGTCTTATCCAGCATGAGTGCGCCCGAAACCGTGTAAACCAATATCCTCGCTTCCCCCTTGATCGATGCCGAAGTGACCGTGATCCTGCCGGAACTGGGGATCGGATAGATCTCCACCCCAACGGCCTGGTTCACTGCAGTGACCGCAAAGGAGGCTGATGTTCCGCTACACCCATTCCCATCCGTCACGGTAACTGTATAATCACCATTCTGAGTGGCCGTATGGGTTTGTTGGGTTGCTCCGGGGATGAGGATATTATTGACAAACCATTGATAAGCGGCCCCGGTTAAGGTACAACTCAAATTAACACCAGAACCACTGATCAGGGGTACGGGTTTATTAAAAACATGAACATGACCGGTCTTCGTTTTGGTTTGGGTGCCACTGCCATTGCCCACGGTCAGTGAAACATCATATACCCCTGCCGAATTGTATGTGACGGTATTGTTCTGCTGACTGGAAGACGCGGGCGTTCCGCCGCTGAAGGTCCAGTTCCAGGAACTGGCCAGCCCGGTACTCTGATCCGAGAATGAGACCGTACTGCCAATGCAAATGGTGGTATCATTGGCGGAGAATTTTGCGACCGGGCTCAATTTCAGATTGATGTTATCGATGAACATCTGTTGTCCGAACCGGCCCCTGTTCTCCACCGCTACCAGGACATTATTGGAGTTGAGGAAATTGGTCAGGTAAACCGTATCGGTTCTCCATTGTCCGGCCGTTGGAATGAATGTGGTACCGGTATTGACCGGCGCGGTCGCGAGTGAGGCGCCGTATTTGGCATAGAGATAAGTGAAGGTGGCTCCGCAATCGGTGGACACGCCAATGAGCAGACTGTCCAGGTATGAATTCAGGCTGTAGGGCGCATAGGCCACATCAAAGGTCAGCCTGGCCGTGGAGAACTGGCTGAGGTCGAGTACCGGCAACCGGATCTGGTCCTTCTTTCCTTCGGTATCATTATTGTAATTATCGAATGCGATGGATCTTGAACTGGTTCCAAAGCCGCCGGCCGCATTGCTGCGGTACCAGTTGAGCCCGTCGCCGCCCGCGTCTTCCATGGTCCAGGCGACCGGGGGATAGGCGGCGCCCTGGAATCCTTCCGAAACAATGACGGGCGTACCGTTACCCACGATCACAAAACCATTCTGGGTCTTGACATTGGAACCGGCCGCATTACTAACGGTCAGGGATACATTAAAAGTACCGGCGCCATTGTAAGTGATCAGTGGATTTTGTAATGTGGAGGTGGAGGGTGTCCCGCCGGGGAAACTCCAGCTGTAGGTGAGGTTATCGCCGTCACTTTCGTCCGTGAACTGGATCGATTGTCCTGGGCAGATATAGGTCTTGTTGCTACTGAAGGCCGCGATGGGTAAGAAATTGGGATGCATCGTATATTCCCATACGCCCCTGCCGTAATAACTCACCCTGAGCTTACTGGCAACATCACCACTATTGTAGATCATGAAATCGGTGATATTGGCGATGCTGGGCAGGTTGTAGGTGATGTCGGTCCAGGTATTGGCAGACAGGTCCTTCGTGAACACCTTATTCCCTGTACACACATAAACGGTCTCATCCGAACTGAAATCGTCGTGGTAGATCTTGAGGATATTGGTGGCCGGAAGGTTATAGGTGATATCGGCCCAATTGGCGCCCTGGTTAGGGGAACGGTAGATCTTATTATTACAGCTCAGGTAAACATTATTCACATTTCTTTTTACGGTGGCTACCGAGCCCCTGGAAGATGTGGAATTGGGAACGGAAAAATTGGTCACCACCGGAGTACCCAAGAGGTTGGTGATCCGGTTGAAGGATCCGTTATTAGAGACCACGAATGCGATGGAAGAATCCGCTGAGGAGATACAGAGATCCCGAATGGCGTTGGCGGTGGTCAGGATATTGGTCCAGGTTGGGGTAGCGGCAGTCAGGTTGGTGGTCAGGAACACATTGTCTTTCGCCAGGATCGCCAGGTTGGGCGCTTTGGGGTGAAACGCGATCCGGGAATTATTGGTGGCGGCAAAAGGGCTGTTGTAACTGGCACTTCCTCCATAAGGCAGAAATTGCCGGCGCTCGCCGATGCCGAGGTAATACCCGGTATTCTCCGGAGAGTGATCGAAATAGATCCGGCTGCCCCAGTCGCCGCCGCGGTTCGTCTTCCAGATCCCATCATGGTATAGTTCACCGTTATCCTGTGTTCCGATGCTGATCAGTTTTTTATTGACGTTGCTTTGTCCGGCCTGGTATATTTCCGTCGCCCCGATCCCATCGCTCTTGGCATCCCAGAGGCTGTCGTTCAATCCGGTCCTTTTCCAAACCCCGCCGTCATTGACATTCCACAATTGATTCCGGTCATAGGGGTTCACTTCCACCTGGTGGTGATCGGTGTGCAGCTCAGCGTACCATTCTGTTTTTTGCTGAAAACTTGTGCCCCCGTCATTGCTTTCCCAAAGGCAATGGGCCACTACATAGATATGGTTGGCGTCAAATGGATCGGCGCACATGCCCAGGTTATAATTGCCCTGTCCGCTGCTGGCAGGATTACTATTATAACACACGATGCATTGGGAACTGCTGCTATAAACCTGGGAAAAATTGGCGCCCGCATCGGTTGATTTGAACAATACACCATTACCGCCATTGGCCAGTACATACACGATGTTGTTGTTGGCTGCGCTGACCGCCAATCTTAACCCGTTGGTGCCCGGCGGAACAGTCGGAACTCCGGGACCGGATAAAAGCGCTGTCCAGTTGATCCCGAAATCGGTACTGTACCAAAATTGGGCAGCGGTTACCGCATACAGCGTATTGGTATTGGGCCTTCGTTTCATATCCCGGAAAGCGCCGCCTGGTTTAACATTGATCCAGTTAGCGCCGCCATCCGTGGTCCGCCAGATACCGTCATTGGTGGCCGCCACGATCACATTGTGGTTGGCCGGATCCATGATCATCTCGAGCGCCATCCGGTTGCCGATGCCCGTATTTGAAGGGGCCCAGGTTCCGCCGCCGTCGGTGGTCTTATAGATCCCGAAATTGGTGCCGTAATAATTGGGATCCCCGGTGGAGAGATAAAGGATCCGGTCATCCGTATGATCGATGCAAATGGATGCACAAGCGGAAGCGGGAAACTTATCGGTATTGAGGAGGGTCCAGGCCTCGCCATTGTTGGTGCTGATATAAGCGCCTCCGCTGGCGCTGGTCACGTATAATTTATTGGGAAGGGATGGATGGAATTTGATCTGCGTCACCCTGCCGATGCCATTGATCTGACCACTCACGTTCACCGGGAAATTGACCGGGCCGGTCTGTTTCCAGGACTGGGCCTCCAGTTGTCCGGAAAAAAGGATCATAAAGATGAGTAGGTATCCTGTATTGCGCATAGCGGAAGATTATTGTTGGTGTTGTTGGTAGTATTTTAGTTTTTCATCGGCCGTCATGATATTGCCGTTCTCCTTGACATAAGGTTCATTCATGATCTTCCAGTTGAGGAATCGTTTGATCTGAAACCGCATATCAGCAGCTTCCCGCAGCGCTTTCATTTCCTTTTTCGACAATTTCGTTTTGGGTTCCGACCTCCCGGTATAGCGGTCCCCTTCTTCTTCCGGCAGTTCATGATTCTGCCAGTACAGGTCATAGGCTTTCAGCGCTTCATTGAAGTTCACGCTTTCGGTCTCCATCATCTTTATCCACAAGGGTTTTTGGGCATAATCCCGGTCGGAGGGCAGTTTTCCCTGGGACATGCCTGCAAAAGGGAGGCAGCAAACCAGGATCACCATGATTTTTTTTAGCATGAGGGTAGTTTATGACAGGACTAAAGGTAATAATATTTTGGATGGGCGGATGCTGAGGGTAAAGGGTCAACCGAAGGAGGACATCAGCTTAAGCTCATTCCGGTACAGGATGATCTTCTTATCATTCTCCAGTTGTTTCAGCAACCTGGAAATGACGACCCTGGAAGTGGCCAGTTCATCGGCGATCTGGTAGTGGGAGGCCTTAATGACGCTTGAACCGGTGAGTCGTTTCTTTTCTTTCAGGTAAGCGATCAGGCGCTCATCCAGTTTGTGGAAAGCGATGCTTTCAATGGACTTCAGCAGCTCGATGAACCGTTCATTGAAACTGTGCATGATATAATTCTTCCAGCTGGGATACTTGCAGAGCCACTCATCCAGCTTCATATGCGGTATGGCGATGAGTTCACCATCCTCTTCAGCAATGGCCTTCACTTCGCTCTTCCGGGCCTCCATGCAGCAGCTGTATGCCATGGAGCAACTTTCATTACTGGAGAGATAATACAAGAGGATCTCGTTACCCTGGTCATCAAGGCGAAGTACTTTTACCGTGCCTTTTAAAATGATCGGCATCATCCGGACGTACTTCCCGTAATCCATGATCAGCTCCCCTTCTTTGAATTGCTGTAAAGTGCCGAATTGCCTGATCTCCGTTAATAAAGCAGGTTCAAACAGGTTGGCCAGTGTATCCAGGTTGGTCATAAGCTAAATTAAAACATTTAAAACGATAAATACCAGAACGGTGTTTTTGTGAACAGGAGTGGAACACTCAATGAGGCAGTTTTTCCCTGGTATAACCATAAACCCAGGTACCCGCGATGGCGCTGAGCAGGGTCACACTGATCACCAGGGCGCCCGTTCCGATCTGGGCGAATAAGGGGCCCGGACAGGCGCCGGTAATGGCCCATCCCATCCCGAAGAGCAGACCACCGTAGATCTGTCCTTTATTGAACGGTTTCTTATGGAATTCGATCGTCTCGCCATAAATGGTCTTAACCTTGAATTTCCTGATGAGCCAGACCGAAAGGATGCCCACCACCACCGCGCTGCCGATCACTCCATACATATGAAAGGATTGTAAACGGAACATTTCCTGGATACGGAACCAGCTGATGATCTCGGCCTTGACGAAAACGATCCCGAAGGCGATGCCCACCAGGAGGTATTTCAGGTTATGGTACCATTTATGGGTGAGGTGACTTTCATTGACACAGATCGTATCCAGTGAACGAACCTCAAAATCGGTATTGGTCTCTGCGTTTTGTTGCATGATCAAAAATTAAGGGATAAGATATACGGAATGAGGAGGTTGGCCATGATGAATCCGCCGGCCATGAAACAACAGGTCGCGACCAGGGACGGCCATTGCAGGGTGGATAAGCCCATGATCGAATGTCCGCTGGTACAACCGCCTGCATAGCGGGTTCCGAAACCCACCAGGAACCCACCAGCCACCATCATGATGAACCCTTTGAGCGTGAGCAAGGCCGGCCAGTTGAATAATTGAACGGGTACCAGGCCATGGTAATCGGTAATGCCGTAACCGGCCAGTTCAGCGGCCAGTTTCGGACTGATCTGCACGGGTTCGGGATCCGCAAGGAAAAGGGTCGCAATAACGGCCCCTGCCGTGATCCCGGTGACGAAGAACAGATTCCAGATCTCTTTTTTCCAGTCGTAGTTAAAGAAGGGGATCTTCGCGGGCAGGCAAATGGCACAGATATGGCGCATGGATGAACTGATGCCGAATGTTTTATTCCCGATGATAAGTAAAACAGGAACGGTGAGTCCGATCAGCGGACCGGCTACATACCATGGCCAGGGATGTTTGATCATCTCAATAAAGGACATAGACCGATTTTTGTTACTGGAAAATTAGTTTAAAAAAAGGAAGATCATAGTGAGTCACCCGAAAATGATCAGTTGCTGAATTTACGGATCAATCCCACCAGTCCGGCTTTGGGAACCACCCCGCTTTGTCGCCATACGGGTTTCCCGTCCTTGAAGAGTATCAGTGTGGGCACGCCCTGAACCTGGAAATCCTGGGCAACGGAAGGATTCTGGTCCACGTCGATCTTCACGATCTTCGCGGCATCGCCCACTTCTACTTTTACGTCCTTCAGGATCGGAGCCATCATCTTGCAGGGACCGCACCATTCCGCGAAAAAATCCACCAGTACCGGTTTATCAGATTGTATGATCTCGTTAAATGTCATGATTTTCTTTTTGAGGTTCTTTATGATCACGCTTGAACATGCCGAGTAATAAGGAACCCATCAGGGCGCCATAAAGTGTGCTGTTCAGGGGCTTCGATGTGATGGAACAGGTTCCCGATGCACAGCCCACCTGTTGCCAGTAGAGATACCCGGCTGCAGCACCCAGCAAGGCGCCGGCGATATACAGCCAGTTGCGGTTAAACCACTTCTTCATAATGGATGTCTTTTTTATCGGCAGACCGGTTTTCCGGAACGGTCATGCAGGTTCCGCTACCGCAGCAACCCGTATTCGTTAAGGCCATGAAAGAGAATGCGCCTCCCAGCAAGCCCAGTACGGCATCATGCGCTACAACCGCCTGTCCGACGATGAACAACCCGATGAGCAGGCGCAACACCCTCATCACATGCCAGTTACTGAATACGATCTGTTTCATGGATCTTAAATTGATTGACCAAAGTTACGCTTTCGGGAATGCCATTCCGTGTAACATTCGTTACAATGAAGGAAGCAGCCTTGCGGCCGCTTCCGGTTTTCCTCTCATGCCTGGTATCACCAATGTGATTGAATTGTTTAACAGTTATGCTTTCATCATCTTACTCTGGCAAATGAAATCGGTCCTGGGCACACCGGTCTTGCTGATGGCGCTGAAACCTCCTTCCACTTCCGTAAAATTGCGGAAGCCGCGGGCCTGTAAGATGGAAGCGGCGATCATGCTGCGGTAACCTCCTGCGCAATGCACGAAGAAATGTTCATCCGGATTGATATCGCGGATCCAGTTGTTGATGAATGCCAATGGCCAGTTGTAGGCGTCTTCAATATGTTCAGCGGCGTATTCCGTCTCTTTCCGGATATCAATGATCTTGTCTTTTTTGACATCTACCTCAGCGGCGAATTGCTCCGCACTGATCCGGTCCACGACATCGATCTGTTTGCCCGCCTGTTGCCAGGCATTGAAACCCCCTTCCAGGTGGCCGATCACGTTATCGAAACCGACCCGGCTCAACCGGGTGACCGTTTCTTCTTCTTTGCCCGGCTCCGTGACCAGCAGGATCGGCTGTTTAACATCGACGATAAGGGCGCCGACCCAGGGTGCGAAATCGCCATTCAAACCGATGTTCACCGATTGGGGTATGAATCCCTTGTAAAATTCACCGGGCGGACGAGTATCCAAAATCAGGGCCTCGGTGCTTTCTGCGGCTGTTTCAAATTCACCGGGTGTCAATGCCTTGAGCCCCTTGCCCAATACGGTCTCGAAATTCTCATAGCCCTGCTTGTTCATCGCCACGTTCATACCAAAATATCCCGGAGGCGGAAGCAATCCGTCGGTAACGGCTTTTACGAAAGAGGGTTTATCCGGCTGGTTGAGGGCATAGTTCATTTTTTTCTGGTTACCCAGGGTATCCACGGTCTCCTTCATCATATTCTTTCCGCAGGCGCTGCCGGCTCCGTGTGCTGGGTAAACGATCACTTCATCCGCCAGGGGCATGATCTTATTCATCAGGCTTTCATACAGCAAACCCGCCAGTTCCTCCTGGGTCATATTGGCCGCTTTCTGCGCCAGGTCAGGCCTGCCCACATCACCCAGGAACAGGGTATCGCCTGAAAAGATCGCGTGGTCCTTCCCCTGCTCATCCTTCAGCAGGAAAGTGGTGCTCTCCATGGTATGGCCGGGCGTATGCAAGACTTTGAACGTAACATCCCCCAGTTTGAATTCTTCCCCGTCTTTTGCGGATACACAATCAAAACCACAGCTGGCATTCGGACCGTAGATGATCGGGGCCCCGGTCTTCCGGCTGAGGTCTACATGCCCGCTCACGAAATCCGCATGAAAATGGGTCTCGAAGATATATTTCAGTTTCACCCCGTCTTTTTCCAGGCGGTCCATATACGGTTTGGTTTCCCGGAGCGGATCAATGATGGCGGCCTCCCCGTTGCTGGTGATGTAATAAGCTCCCTGTGCGAGGCATCCGGTGTAGATCTGTTCTATGTGCATGGTAAAGTATTTTAGAAGTACAAAATTGACAGCATTTTCACCAACTGTCGGTAACATTGGTTACACATCCAAATGTACTAAACGTTGTTATTTTTTCCGCAGATTGATGAAGAGTTCGGTATCCGCCCTTTTACTGAAGGAATTATAACAGATCTCAAAAGTATGAACCCTGAAATCCGCTTCAAAAAGTCCATTGTACTCCTGCGCGGAACCGCCAAAGGGCGGGCCCTGTTTGTCAAACTCCCGGTTGAACAAGACACCGACCAGCCGGCCCCCGGTGACCAGTAATTCCTTCATCCTCTTTGCATAGGCGGGTCTCAGAACGGGATCCAGTGCGCAGAAAAAAGTCTGCTCCAGGACCAGGTCATATTCACCCTGGTGAGTAAAGAAATCAGCTTCTAATATCCGGATGCGGGAATCGCTTCCGAACTGCTTTCTGAGTTTAGCAACGGGTTCCGGGGCGATATCAATCACGGTGACCTGGTTAAAACCTTTTTCCAGGAGATAGGCGGCCTCATACGAATTCCCGCAACCCGGGATCAGGATGCGGAGATCCTTGTCGGTCAGTTGATCTATATAAAATTTAAGCGGAGGAGATACCACTCCCAGGTCCCAACCCGTGGTTTGGGCCAGGTACTGGCTGTTCCAGAAAGACTGGTCTAGCTGGGGAATTTGAGTTGACGAAACGTCCCCCACCCTTTTCTTTGATGTATTATTTAGCGCCATCGCTCAAAGGTAGACCGGTTGGCGGTCTTCCCGGTTACGAAAATGGATAAAAAAACCATTGCGCGATCATCGTGGTTTATTAAAGGCCATCCCGTAAAAAAAGCGCCCCGGTTTCCCGAAGCGCTTCTAAAATTAAAATCCCAAATACTTATTTTTTTGACTCAGCGTTCTCTTTCACTTTTGTTCCGCCGCGGTGGGTTGCGGCAATGGAAGCGAACCTGATCTTCAAACCGGCGATCTTCAGGTTATCGGATGAGGCCAGGTCTTTTTCAACGGCATTCTTCCTGCTGTCGAGCGCTTCATACAATACATTGATCTCATCCCAGTCCTCACGGCTGTACAATTTCTTACTGTCGGCCACCACATCAACGAAATTCTTATAGACGCCTAAAATATTCGCGCCGGTGACAAATTCAAATTTCATGTCATCCCCGATCTTGCCTTCACCGAAGAGTTGGTTCAGAAGGTCAATGAGACCGCCAAAAAGATATTATTCAATAAAGGTCAATCCGTTCTTTCCTCTTCAGCTAAAGTCGCGCTGGATGCACTTGCCGGTCTGTTGCAAAGCAATACAAATCTCGGGCTCAATATCCAGGGTCATGCCAGTAAAGAAGGAGAACATTACATCAACCTGGGTTTATCCAATTCAAGGGCGAATGCGGTCAGAGACTACCTGGTCTCCAGAGGAATTGATAAAAACAGACTCCAGGTATCCTATTTTGGATCTGGCGTACCATTAACCAATGATCCTGCAAAGCAAGCAATTAACAGAAGGGTGGAGTTGAAGTTGATACAATAAAGGCTGGCAAATAAAAAAGGCGTCAGGTCGGTTTGGAACCGTCCTGACGCCTGGCATAGCCTCCTTAGATAAAGCTATGGTTTAGCCACCGTCGCTGAAGCTATGGTGGCTAAAGTGGAGCTGCAGGGAATCGAACCCTGGTCCAAACATACTCGCCGTAAGCTTTCTACATGTTTATTTATGCATTGGTTGTCGGGAAACGGCAGGAGCATAACAAACCAACCGGATCCTTAGATGAATGGTCTTGAGCAACGGTCACATCATTCCGTTACAGCATCCCGTTTTGTTTTTGAGTCGGCGGAGGAACATGGTAACAGGACAACCTGTTCAACGGCCCTAATGACTACCTGATCAATGATTAGGCAGCCATGGCATACTGTGTATTGCCATTTAAAAGTTTCGTATTCTGATTAAACTGCTAATTACGCAACGCAGTACATGCTTACACTTACAAAGAACTATGCTGTCAAAACCGGTCAGCCCCGGTATAATTAGAAATAAATTATTTATCTATTTTTATACAATTCCTTTAATTTATTTGCAATCTCAGGATACCTTTTAAGATTTTCGATATACTTCTTACTTTTCATGTTTTGAATATGCTTCTCAATCCCCTGGCTTGTTCATATGCCAAATCATCAATTGAATAATTTAGTTCCCAGTCATCAGCTTTACATGTAAAACTGTCTCTATTTTTTACTGAGATGTTCTTCAATTCTTTCATCCAGATTTAAACAACTTCCTATATAATATTTGTCAAGTTTTTTTGAAAAAAGCAAATATACACTAGCCATAAAATAAAACTTGTTGCAGGTACAGGCTTACTCCCGATAGCTATCGGGATACAAAGAACTATGCTGTCAATCCCGATAGCTATCGGGACGGTCAGCCCGGGTCAGTTGGCAGTCGACAGATCGCAGTTGGCAATCCGCTTGCTGCGTTATGAACAGTTTGCAAAGTTACATAAGAAAGTTGGCAACCCTCTTTGGCTAAAGCTACAGAGAACAAATGGGCAATTGGCTTTATGGTAAACTAACTGCTCATCGTTTAACATGAAGTTACTGACTGTGAACTGTGAACTGAAAACTGAGAACTTTTCACTACTTCCCCTTCCCCCATCCAAACCAGTCATTCCCGTTCGCGTACAACATGAGCGCCAGGAGGATCACCATCCCCACGATCTGCGCATACTCCAGGAACTTCTCGCTGGGTTTGCGGCCGGTGATCATCTCAATGATGGTGAAGACCACATGTCCTCCATCTAAGGCCGGAATTGGCAAAAGGTTCATGAAGGCCAGTACAATGGAAAAGAAAGCCGTGATGGTCCAGAAATGTTCCCAATCCCAATGGTCGCCGGCAAAAACCGATCCCATGGCCTTGAAACCACCGACCCCTTTATAGGCGCCGGTTGAAGGACTCAATATCTTTTTGAACTGGTCGATATAGAATTTCAGTTCACTGCCGGCCCTGGCCACTCCGGCCGGGAAGGCTGCGAAGAAGCCGTATTTCTTCACCGTGTATTTGTAGATACCCAGGCTATCATACTGCTCCGGGGTATTGGGCTGCCAGAAACCCACGCGACGGTCTTCGGTGAGGCGCGTGTTGATGAGCATGACCGCCGGAACGCCGGTGGCCGGATCCTTGCGGTTCACCAACAGTTGTACGCTGTCTCCCTTTTTCTTATCCTTCATCGCAGAAATGTACTCATCATAGAATTCCGTTTTGACCGAATCAATGGCAAGGATGGCATCGCCTTTTCTTAACCCGGCCTTATAGACCGTTGCGGTATCATCCACCGACATCACCAATACAGGCACACGCGGACTGATCAGCGGTCCGTCAGCCATCTTCTTCTTTTCCACCAGTTTGCCGATGAGGTCAACCGGCATGGCCAGTTCCATGGGCTTGCCATCCCGTTCAATGCGGACCGTTTTATCAACGATCAGTACTTTTTCAGGATATCGGTGTATTCCGTTACGGGGTTCCATCAACTGCCAGGATCTTATCGCCGTTCTTGAAACCCAGGCTGTTGAAGAGGGAATCGTTGAACGTGATGCCGTATTTCAGCGACGCGTTGGAAATCTTCTTTTCACCCCAGACCATCAGGATCATGGCATAGATCAGGAACGCGAGCAGGATATTGACCGTGACACCGCCGATCATGATGATCAAGCGCTGCCAGGCCGGTTTGCTCCTGAATTCCCAGGGTTGCGGAGGTTGCTTGAGGGCTTCCTTGTCCATACTCTCATCCACCATGCCCGCGATCTTGACATAACCGCCCAGGGGCAGCCAGCCGATGCCATAAACGGTATCGCCGATCTTCTTTTTCACGATGGAGAACCAGGGATCGAAGAAGAGGTAGAATTTCTCCACCCGGCACTTGAACCATTTGGCCGTGATATAATGTCCGAATTCGTGCAGGATGACGAGAATGGAGAGCGAGAGAAGCAATTGCGCCACTTTCAGTCCTACACTGCTCCAGTTTATAGCTAATAATTCCATTTAAGGTTTTCAGTTTTAATGTTGAAAGTGGCTGAAACTGTACAAGAGTGCGACGCAACTAAAGTTTCATAGTAGTACTAAAGATGGTCCCAAAACATTCACTTACAGGTTAATCAGCGAAGCGGCAAAATTACGGGCTTCGCCGTCGCTGTCAAAATATTCCTGCAAGCTGGGTTTTTCGATGAAAGCGGTATTCTGCATGGTTTTTTCCACCACGGCGGTCATGTCTCAAAAGCCAATACGGTTGCGCAGAAAGGCCCAGACGGCGATCTCGTTTGCAGCATTGAGGATACAGGGCATGTTGCCGCCTTTATAAAGCGCATCGGTGGCCAGGGCAAGATTTCTGAAAGTTTTAACATCGGGCTCGTCAAAAGCGAGGTTGGGATAGCGCCTGAAATCCATCCGGGGGTACTGGGTCCGGATCCTTTGCGGAAAGGCCATCGCGTATTGGATGGGCAGTTTCATATCCGGCAGGCCCATTTGCGCCTTGATGCTGCCGTCCTCGAACTGCACCATACTGTGGATGATGCTCTGGGGATGGATGACCACCTGGATCTGGTCGGGACGCAGGTTGAACAGCCATTTGGCCTCGATCATCTCCAGTCCCTTGTTCATGAGTGTGGCCGAATCGATGGATATCTTGGCGCCCATGCTCCAATTGGGGTGTTGAAGGGCGTGATCACGTTTTACATTGACCAGGAAATTGGGTTTCTTCCCCAGGAAAGGACCGCCGCTGGCGGTCAGGATGATCTTTTCGATCGGGTTGCGGGATTCACCCACCAGGCATTGGAAGATGGCGGAATGCTCCGAATCGACCGGGATGATGGGCACCCTTTTTCAATGGCCCGGACATCACGATATCGCCGGCCACCACCAGTGTCTCTTTATTGGCGAGGGCCACGGCCTTGCCCTTATCCACGGCTTTTAAGGTAGGCTTGAGTCCGGCGAAACCGACAATGGCCGCCAGCATCATATCATAGGTGTCGAAATCGGCCACTTCTTCCAGCGCCGTTTCACCGGCAAAGACCTTGGTATCGGTGGAAGACAGGGCCGAACGGACTTTTTCATAACGGGACTCATCGCCGATGACCACGGCATTCGGGGAGAATTCGATCGCCTGTTTCACCAGGAGTTCATCATTCGACTGCGCCGTGAGGATCTCCACTTCAAACAATCCGGGATTGTCGCGGATGACATCCAGCGCCTGTGTGCCGATGGAACCGGTGGAACCGAAGATGGCGATGCGTTTCTTTATGCCCTGTTCACTCATTAATTAAGGGGTATTGTGTCGACAAATCTAACTTAATAATTGTTGTAACGCAATTTTCGCCCTGTCAAAGCGGAATTTCCCCATGACCTCCTCCATCCTGCTCAGGATCCGGTCGTTGCAGAGGTTGCCAATGGAACCCTCATGGGTATGGTGCAGCGAAGCTTCCGGGCTGAAACGACCTTCTTCAATGGCCTGCCCCACCTGCCGGTAGGCCTCCTGAAAGGTATGCCCTGCAGGACCAGTTTATTCACTTCCTCCACACTGAATAGGTATTTGAATTTCTCATCCCGGAGGAGTTCTTTTCAATGTGGATATTCGATAGCATCAGCATGGCCAGCTCGATACAGGACCGAAGGTTGCTGAAGGCGGGTATGATATGTTCTTTGATGAGCTGAAGGTCGCGGTGATAGCCCGAAGGCAGGTTGACCGTCATCATCATGATCTCGTTGGGCAGGGCCTGGATGCGGTTGCCATGGGCGCGGATCAGTTCAAATACATCGGGATTCTTTTTATGGGGCATGATGCTGCTGCCGGTGGTGAGTTCATCGGGAAAACTGATGAAACCGAATTGCGGATTCAGGTAAAGGCAGGCATCCATGGAGAAGCGGGAAAGCGTAGCCGCGATATTCGCCAGGGCGGAGGCGACGATCCGTTCCGCCTTTCCCTGCCCATCTGGGCGTAGACCACATTATAATTGAGGTCGTCGAAACCCAGCAGGTCGGTCGTCATTTGCCGGTTCACCGGGAAGGATGAACCATAACCGGCCGCGGAACCCAAGGGATTCCTATTGACCACCCGGTAAGCCGATTCGCAAACCAGGAGATCATCCACCAGGCTTTCGGCATAGGCGCCAAACCACAGACCGAAGGAAGAAGGCATGGCCAGTTGTAAATGGGTGTAGCCTGGTAAAAGATCTTCTTTATGTTTTTCACTCAGACTGATGAGCAGGTCAAATAATTTCCGGGTTGAATGAACCGTTTCTTCCAGTTCGCTGCGCAGGAAGAGTTTCAGGTCGGTGAGCACCTGGTCGTTACGGCTGCGGGCGCTGTGTATCTTTTGCCGGTATCACCCAGTTCCTGGGTAAGCATCCATTCAACCTGGGAGTGAATGTCTTCCATGCCTTCCTCCAGTATGAAGTTACCGGCCTCGATCTGACGGTAGATCCTGACCAGGGAGGCACGAAGTGAATCCAGTTCGGGTTTTGTCAGTAACCCGACCGATTCCAGCATGGTACTATGGGCGATGGAGCCCAACACATCAAATGGCGCGAGCATGAGATCGAGTTCCCGGTCCATCCCTACCGTAAAACGCTCAACACTTTCAGCGGATGTTGTATTTTTCTGCCAAAGCTTCATGCTATTTTGAATTTTGATTTTTGGATCTAAATTGATCAGGCACTGTTAATAAAAATGTATCATCTTAAATGACGCAGCCAACTGCCAACTGCTAACTGCTAACTGCTACTAATCTCAACAACTCTATATAATCATAAATCCCCTTACTTATTTCTTCTACCTCAATATACTCATCCGCCATATGGCTTCGGGCGCTGTCTCCGGGCCCCATTTTTAAAGCCGGAAAAGGCATCAGGGCTTTGTCGGATAAGGTGGGCGAACCGTAAACCGTTTTACCGAGTTGGATGCCCGCCTGGACAAGGGGATGATCCAATGATATGGAAGTGGAACGCAACCGCGTGCTCCTGGGTTTGATCTCGCAATTCAGTTCTTTCCTGAGCTTGTCCAGGATCTCCTCAAATGAAGTCAATTCATTGGCCCGGACATCGATCACAAAATGACATTCGCCGGGCACCACATTATGTTGCCGATTGGGTGTATCCATGACCGTTACCTGCATCGTCGTTGGCCCCAGCAATGGACTCACCTTTTCGAATGACAGATTCATGATCCTTGCGATATCTTCCATTGCGGCGTAGATCGCATTGACCCCTTCCCCCCTGGCGGCATGCCCGGCCCTGCCTTTTGAGACGCAGTCGAGCACCATCAGTCCGCGTTCGGCCACCGCCATTTGCATTTGCGTGGGTTCCCCAACGATGGCGAATGCAACCGGACCCAATTCGGGCAATACCGATTCGATCCCGTTCGGGCCGCTGATCTCTTCTTCCGCGGAGGCGACCAGGATGATATTATATGCCAGGTCCTCGCGCTCATAAAAATGGAGGAAGGCGGCGATCAGCGCAACCAATGCGCCACCTGCGTCGTTGCTGCCGAGTCCGTAAAGCTTGCCGTCTTTTTCAACCGGGTTGAAAGGATCCAAAACATACCCGGCAGCCGGCTTGACCGTATCATGATGAGAATTCAGTAAAAGGGTTGGTTTCGTGTCGCTGAAATACTTATTCCTGGCAATGATATTATTTCCGTTTCGTATAGTGGGAATATCATGCGACGCAAAATGATCCGCGATCAGCGATGCCGTTCCTTCTTCCTGCCCGGAGTAAGAGGAGGTCGCGATCAGCTTCTTTAACAAGCTAAATGCATCCGTATGGTTTTCCTTCCTATCCATTTTTTATCAGGGTTCCAAGGGTTTCACCGGTTGTATTACGCAGGATATCCTTCGCGTGGCCGATCAGCACTTCCCCTACTCCTTTATCCAGTGCGGAAAAAGCATTGTCGATCTTCGGGATCATGCCTTCGAAGAGTTTTTTTTCAGCGGTCAGTGACCGGTATTTTTCTTTGGTGATCAGGGGTATGACCGATCCTTCGTCTTCCACATTTTCCAATACCCCGGCCTTATCAAAAGGGCTTGCAGTGCAGCCACGATCTGCTTATTCACCAGTCCGCCATAGACCATCGTCACCAGGTCGAGTGTAGCCGCATCCGTGATCCTCCGACCGTTGACGTAATTGGGTGTCAATCCCAATTGCTCACCCAACTTGGAGGCGATCTTTCCTCCTCCATGCACCAGGATCTTATTTTCCCTGATGGCAGCCAGTTCAGCAAGAAATGCCTGCAGCGCCGCATCATCATCAATGATGTTCCCACCGATCTTGATGACGAAGAGTTTGCCCCCGGCCCCTGAAGGGGAGTTATTCGAAGTCCCTAAGTTTTCTTTTGCTTTCATCTGCAGACTGCTGACTAAATCGCCTATTTTTTTTAACGTTATTTCAATTCTATTAAGTACCTCTTCATTAGTGAAGCGTATTATCGTTATGCCAAAATGCTTTATTTCATCTTCCCTGATTTCATCGGATATTCTTGACTCCAGACCCAAATGATACCCGCCATCAATTTCAATCACCAGCTTTACCGAATGGCAATAAAAATCCGCAATGTATTTTGACAAAGGATGTTGCCTTCTGAATTTCACATTCCATTCATTCTTTCTTAATGCTAACCAAAGCGTCTCCTCCGCAGGGGTCATCCTGCCCTTAATTCTTCCGCTCGCTGAAATATCACCTTATTTGCTCCATAATGCATGTCCCAGCGTTCATCCTTCGCTTGCTGCATAATATCCTTATAATACTTATTTATACAAAAGAATAATATTAACGAAATTCTCCTCCCCTTCAGGGGCTGGGGGTAAAAATGTCACTTAATCCATATTTGCTAATATCCCCGCCAGCACCGCCTGTGCCGCCCACACCCTGTTGGCCGCCTGTTCTGTGACCAGGCTACCCGGACCATCCAGCACTTCATCGCTTAGTTCCACGTTCCTTCGTACGGGCAGGCAATGCATAACGTGGGCCTGATTGGTCAATGACAATTTTTCATGGGTCAGCATCCAGGATCCTTCAACCGCCGGCATGTTTCCATAATCCTCAAATGAACTCCAGTTTTTTACATAAACATAATCAGCGTCCTTCAGGGCTTCTTCCTGGTTGGTCGTGATGACGGCGCCCCGGGTAAACTGTTGACTCAACGCGTATCCTTCGGGATGCGTGATCACGAATTCCGCTTCTCCCCAGGCCGTCATCCATTGCGAGCATGAGTTGGCCACGCATTGAGGAAGGGGTTTGATATGTTGCAAAGGGTGCAGGGTAGCCGATTCGAGGCTCACCACCGGTATGCCGGCATGCTGAATGAAGGCATGGATCAGTTTTTCACTGTAATCCTCTTCCCTGTTCTTCAAAGCCGGGAATGAACGGATACCGAGTATGTCGAAGTATTTGCCCAATACCGGAGCAGCATCCCGGATATGCTCAACCGTATTGCCGTTCATGACGGCCCCGTCTTCGAATTCTAGCGCCCATCCGTCATTACCGGCGTTGAATACAATGGCTTCCATACCCAGGTTCATCGCGGCCACCTGGGTGCTGATGCGGGTCCGCATGGAGGGGTTCAGGAATAAGAGTCCGATCTTTTTATTCGAACCCAGTTTCCTGTCCCGGATCGGATCCGCTTTGTAGGCCAATGCTTCGGTAACAAGTGCCCCGATATCCTTAACATCCTTTACCTCGATAAATTGCTTCATTCGCTGATGGCTGATTTTAACGCTTGTAAGAAAATATCGGCTTCGGTGACCGTCATGTTCAATGCGGGCAGTAAACGGATCACATTGGGCTTGGCCTCGCCGGTGAATATCTTATACTTGAAAAGTAAATCCTTTCTGACGTTACTCATTTCTTCCGGCAGTTCAATGCCGATCATCAGCCCTCTTCCCCTGACCTCCCGGATCCCGTTGATCTTATTCAGTTCTCCAACCAGGTATTCACCAACTGTTGCGGCATTCTTCATCAGCTCATCGGCCTCCATCACTTCCAGTACGGCCAGGGCGGCGGCGCAAGCCAGGTGGTTACCGCCGAAAGTAGTTCCCAGCATAAAATGCTGCGGTTTGAATTTTGGTGAAATGGAAATGCCGGCAACGGGAAAGCCATTGCCCATGCCCTTGGCCATGGTATAGATATCCGCATTTACGCCACTATGGTCATGGGCATAGAATTTCCCGGTCCTTCCATAACCGCATTGCACCGAATCGGCGATGAAGACTGCATCATAGGTATCACAAAGGCTCCTGATCTTCCGGAGGAAAGGATCGGATGCCACATTGATCCCACCAACACCCTGTATGCCCTCGATGATAACGGATGAAATATCATTTGAGCGGAAAGCCTCTTCCAGTGCCGCTTCATCATTGAAAGGCAGGAAAAGGACATGGTCAGTCTGGTTGACCGGCGCGATGATCTTCGGATTATCCGTTGCGGCTACCGCGAGCGATGTTCTGCCATGAAAGGCTTTTCGGAAGGCGATGATCTTTTTACGGCCATTATAAAATGATGCCAGCTTCAACGCATTCTCGTTGGCCTCGGCACCAGAATTGCACAGGAAAAGCTGGTAATCTTCTTTCCCGGAGATCCTTCCTAATTTTTCCGCCAATTCCACCTGCAGGGGGATCCTGACCGAATTGGAATAGAACCCGACCTTATGCAACTGATCTTCGATCCGCTTTACATAGTGTGGATGGGTATGCCCGATGGAGATCACGGCATGGCCGCCGTAGAGGTCCAGGTACTTTTCGCCCTTTTCATCCCACACATAAGAGCCCAGGGCCCTTTCGATGGTGATGTCGTTAAGCGGGTATACGTCGAAAAGTTTCATGTTATGTTGTTTTACCGCAAAGAGGCAAAGGAACGCAATGCTTAGCGTGCATAGTACCTTCGTGACTTTGCGGTTAAGCTAAAAAAAACTGCCTTTCAATTTTAATCCAAGGGTCTCTTCCAACCCAAACATCAGATTCATATTCTGCACCGCCTGCCCGCTGGCACCCTTTAACAGGTTATCGATGGCAGAATGAACAACCAGCCTGTCTCCCACTTTCTCCAACTGGATGACCCCTTTATTGGTATTGACCACCTGCTTCAAAAAGACCGGTTCCTGACTGATTGTGACGAAAGGATGCGCCTGGTAAAATTCCTCATACAACGCATTCAGCTCTTCGATATCCTTTACGCATTTCATTTGCGAACTGATGAATATCCCCCGGGTGAAATCGCCCCGCCAGGGAATGAAGTTGATCTCGGTCTTATCATTACCCTGGAGCCGGTTCAATGATTCTCCGATCTCCCCGAGGTGCTGATGCGTCAATGTTTTATAGGCCTGGATATTATTGGCCCGCCAGCTGAAATGCGAGGTGGCTGAAAGGCCCTGGCCCGCCCCGGTAGATCCCGTGATACCGGTGGTATGGACCTCGTTCAGCAAACCCGCTTTCGCCAGGGGCAAGAGTCCCAATTGGATGGCTGTTGCAAAACATCCCGGGTTGGCGATGTTTGAAGCCTGCCTGATCGCATCCCGGTCGAGTTCCGGGAATCCATAGATAAAGGAACGTCCTTCAAACTGTGCCTGCATGGTTAAACGAAAATCCTGCGACAGGTCGATAATGCGCACGGAAGCCGGAAATTGATTTTCCGTAAGGAATTTCCTGGCTTCCCCGTGTCCGAGACAGAGAAAAAGCAGGTCGATCTCGCCATCGGTTGTAGAGGAGAACCGGAGCCCGGTCTCACCCAAGAGGTCTTGATGAACCGCATGCAGTGCTTGTCCCGACTGGCTCTTGCTATGTACAAAGACCAGTTCAGCCGCGGGATGATTCAAGAGGAGGCGAATAAGTTCGCCACCGGTATAACCCGCGCCGCCCATGATGCCGATCCTAATTTTGCTTACCATCAGCTTCTTTTTTTACGGAGTGATAGATCATGGTCTGGTTGCCGAATATCTTGGAGAACCCGCGCACATCCTCCCCGGTCCAGCCACTGTTCATTTCGCCATACTTGCCAAAGCGGCTGCTCATCAGGTCGTAATCCGATTCAATGCCTGTTACCTGGAAATGAAAAGGCATCAGGTCAACAAATACTTTCCCGGTGACGTTTTGCTGGCTGCTTTCAAAAAAAACCTCGATATCCCGCATCACAGGATCAAGGATCTGGCCTTCGTGCAGCCAGTTCCCGTAAAACAGGGAGATCTGGTCCTTCCAGTTGAGCTGCCATTTGGTGAGCACGTGTTTTTCAAGGGCGTGATGCGCCTTGATGATCAGCATCGGTGCCGCGGCCTCAAAACCCACCCGGCCCTTGATGCCGATGATGGTATCCCCTACATGGATATCCCTGCCGATACCAAACGGACCGGCAATGGATTGAACATATTGTATCGATTCCGAAGGATGGGAGAAAAACTGTCCGTCAACAGAGACCAGTTCGCCCTTTTCGAAACCCATTTCCATATTCCGTCGCACCGTTTCAGTAACCGGGGTAGGCCAGGCGCTTTCGGGTAACATGCCGTTGCTGTTCAATGTTTCTTTGCCACCCACACTGGTTCCCCAAAGGCCTTTATTGATCGAGTACTGCGACTTTTCAAAGTTCATCTCCACCTGTTTGCTTTTCAGGTAGGCGATCTCTTCTTCCCGGCTCAGTTTAAGATCACGTATGGGAGTCAGGATGGTAACCCCGGGGATCATGATGTTGAAGATCATATCGAACCGAACCTGGTCGTTACCGGCGCCCGTGCTTCCGTGAGCCACGGCATCGGCATTGAGGTGCTGTACCTGCTCGGCGATGAAAACGGCCTGGCTCAGTCTTTCTGCGCTTACGCTCAATGGGTAAGCGTTATTCTTCAACACATTGCCAAACACCAGGTATTTGATGATCTTGTCGTAATAACTTTTCACCGCGTTCACCGTGGTATGAGAGGTAACTCCCAGGCGATAGGCGTGTTTCTCCAGTTCAACCAGTTCTTCCGGACTGAAGCCCCCGGTATTCACCGTAACCGAATGCACTTCATAGCCCAATTCATCGGTAAGGTATTTTGCGCAATAAGAAGTATCCAATCCACCGCTGAAACCCAGTACTACTTTTTTCATGTTATTCATTGAATCAGTTAAAAAAGAATTTGAGGACCGATCCGGAGGAAGCGCCTCCTTCCTTTTTCTTGAGGAATTTCCGGAGCAGACTGGTTTGTTTGAGTTTCATGAAGCGTTCGTAAAGACCCGATCGCTGCTTAAAACTGGCGGAGGTCTCTTCAGGTTCATAATGATCGGCCGGATCGTATAACATGGCCGTACACATGCAGTTCTTGCGATCCTTGCTCATGAGTATATCGTAATTGACACAGCTTTTACAGCCGGCCCAGAAATCTTCATCATCGGTCAGTTCGGAATACGTGACCGGTTCATAACCCAGGTCGGAATTGATCTTCATGACGGCCAGGCCGGTGGTGAGTCCGAATATCTTCGCTTCAGGATAGGTTTGCCGGCTGAGTTCGAATATCTTTTTCTTGATCGATTTGGCGACGCCGGTCTTGCGGTAAACGGGAGCTACAATGAGTCCGCTGTTAGCGACGAATTGTCCGTGCTGCCAGGCTTCGATATAACAGAAGCCCACCCATTCACCTTTGTCCGTATGGGCGATGACCGATTTGCCTTCGGCCATCTTGGTCTCGATATAGGCCGGTGAGCGCCTGGCGATACCGGTACCCCGGGCCTTCGCTGAGGATTCCATTTCGTTGGTAATGGTCGTTGCGAAATGGTTATCGAGGGGGGTCGCCACCCTTATAATGATGTTGCTGTTTTCCAATTTTGAATAATTGAAACGAAAAAAATAAGATTCGGGAAAATGGCGGAGATTTTTTCACTGACAGGGGCAGAGGATAACTGCTCGTCCTATCAGCAACCACGTCGGGGCCGGGGAAGGCAGTCAAACGAAACAGGCATATCAGCCAGGCTGAACTGGTTGTATGTATTAGAGTTTGAACAGTATGTCAGGTCATTTTTCAACTTAGGCCGACGTTTAATTGGTGCAAATGTATAGGTTTTTGCAAATATGCAGCCAAAAAAAATCAGGGTTGAAGAAAGGGCTGCAGGCCATTGGCGATGTTGCGGTCATTACTGAGCCGGGGCACTTTGTTCTGCCCGCCCAGTTTACCGATGCTCTTCATGTAATCGATGAAGCCGTTCTTCCTGACCGGTGTGATCACGAGTTCCGCCAGGATATTACCGCTGATAAGGTCGTCGTAATACACATTCTTTTTACGTAGGTTGGCATCGATCATTTTTGATAAGGCGTCGAGGTCATCCGGCTTTTCTTCGAATTCGATGAACCATTCGTGGTAGCTTTTCCCGGCATCCGTTGAGATGAAAGGCGCGACCGTGAACTCGGTGATGTGCAGGCCTTTTTCATTGGCCGCATCCATCAGGGCTGATTCTACTTCTTCCCCGATCACATGTTCGCCGAAAGCGGAAATGAAATGCTTGGTCCTGCCGCTCACCACGATCCGGAATGGATTCAGGGAAACGAATTTTACGGTATCCCCGATATTATACCCCCAAAGTCCTGCATTATTGTTGATGATCAGGGCGTAGTTCTCACCCACTTTAACCTCATCCAAAGTCAGGCGTGTTGGATTTTCATTAAAGATCTCTCCGGCCGGTACGAACTCGAAGAAGATGCCGCTGTTGGTATTGAGCAACAGACCGGTTGCCTGCTGGGAATCCTGGAAGGCGAAGAATCCTTCGCTGGCGGGAAACAGCTCGATCGTATCTACGGGGCGGCCGATGCTTTCCATCAGTTTGGCCTTATAAGGTTCAAAATTCACGCCGCCCTGCACCATCACGCTGAAATGGGGGAACAATTCCCCGATCTTCTTACCGGATCGCTCCGTAAGACGGTCGAAGTACATCTGCATCCAGGGTGGTATGCCGCTGATGAGGGTCATATCCTGGTTGATGGTCTCCGCCACGATCTGGTCGAGTTTCTCTTCCCATTCCTCGATACAATTGGTAGTATAGGAAGGAAGCTGGTTGCTACGAAGGTATTTGGGAACATGATGGTTCACGATACCGCTAAGCCTGCCAGTCGGAATGCCTCCCACCCTTTCCAGCTCCGGGGAACCACTGAGGAATATGAGTTTGCCATCGGCGAATTTAGTATTACCTGTTTCTGCCATATAGCAGAGCAGGGCATTACGCGCCGTGTTGATATGGTTGGGGATCGATTCCTTGGTGATGGGTATGTATTTCACCCCGCTCGTGGTGCCGCTGGTCTTGGCAAAATAGATGGGTTGCCCCTTCCAGAGCACGTTATGCCTGCCTTGTTTGATCTTTTCGATATAGGGCCTGAAATCCTCATAGTCGCGGATGGGGACCTGCCTGACAAAATCGGCATGTAACCTGATCTGATCAAATCCATGATCCCTGCCAAAATCCGTTTTACAGCCCGCCTTGATGAGTTGATTGAAAATGGTCTGCTGGTCTTGCACCGCCGTCTCCATCCCTTTCCTGATCTGCTTGTAGATATATCCTGCAAATGGCTTGGCAAGAAAAGATTTGATCTTCATTACTGGTAAGGAAATCGTTGAAGTGTAAAATTAAGGATAAAAGGGAAAGATTGCAGCGTTTAAGACGTTTCAGTCGTTCAAGAGGTTTTAAGTCGTTCAAGCCGTTTAAGAGGTTGGGGATTTAAGTCAATCTATGCATTTAATGGGCCTAACCCTTAAACGTCTTAAACGATTTTAAACCTTTCAACCCTTATTTACAATCGCATGGCCAGTCCCTCCCCAGGTCGATCGCCGTCACCACCAGCAGTCCGTCGTCCTTGGGTGCGAAAACGATCCTGACCCGCTGGTTATCATGCGTGACGCCTTCCAACGGGTAGGTCTTGCCCCGGGGATCTTCTTCCATTTTGCGATTATTGAGGGTACCGGTCTCGAGGATCTCCTTCACCTCACTCTCATCGATCTGCCGGCAAGCCATGCGGCAACGGGCATGCTTACTATAGAGTATACGGCTGGTCCTCCGGTTGAAACCCTCTTCACGAACGGGATTCTCGGCCGGTGAAGGCTGAATAACGCGTTCAGGCTTGTTGGTGTTGGTTTCTTCTGTCTTAACAATGGGCCTGACCGGGCCCCGTTGATGCATCTTGATATAGAGGAACAAGGCCCCGGCGGCAACCAGTATGATCAGGGGCAGATACTTTTTAAGCATGGTGCAAGTTAAATAATTGACCCGAACAAGACTACCGTAGTCTTTAGACTATGGTAGTCTTCACCCCAGGTCGTTGTCCGCACCGACCGGAATATTAAGCCTACACAGGAACTCTCCCTGCTAACCTCAATTTCGCTAATTTTGCCCCCGATGAGCAAGAGCGTCGCCTTACATACCCTCGGCTGCAAGCTGAATTTCTCCGAAACCTCCACCCTGGGCAGGTTACTGGAGAATGACGGTTTCATCAAAAAGGATTTTGATGAACAGGCCGATGTGTATGTGATCAATACCTGTTCGGTGACCGATAATGCCGACAAGGAATGCCGGATGCTGGTCAGGCGTATCCAGCGAAAGGCGCCTGAGGCGCTGGTGGTGATCACCGGTTGCTATGCCCAACTGAAACCGGAAGAGATCGCCGCCATCCCCGGGGTGGACCTGGTCCTGGGCGCCGCCGAAAAATTCAATATCGCCGATCACCTCAAAGAGATCACCAAGGGAGACAGTACCCGCATCTGCAGTTGCGAGATCGGGGATGTGAATGTGTTCACGGCTTCTCATTCCATCAACGACCGTACCCGCGTATTCATGAAAGTACAGGATGGTTGTGACTATACCTGTTCCTTTTGCACCATACCTATGGCCCGGGGCAAGAGCCGGAGTGACAGCATTGAAAATGTAGTGGCTAATGTTCAACGGATCGCTTCCGGAGGAGTGAAAGAGATCGTACTGACCGGGGTGAACCTGGGTGATTTTGGCAAGGGCTTTTCCGGCGGTAAGGGAAAGGAAGAGAATTTTTTCGACCTGGTTCAGGCCCTGGATGAGATCGACGGTGTTGAACGTTATCGCATCTCCTCCATCGAACCCAACCTCCTGGGCAACGAGATCATCGAATGGGTGAGCAACAGCAAGAAGTTCATGCCCCATTTCCATATCCCCCTCCAAAGCGGAAGCGATAAGATACTGGGACTGATGCGGAGGCGTTATAAAAAAGATTTGTATGCCGAACGGGTGGGACTGATCAAGGCCCTGATGCCGCATTGCTGCATCGGCGTGGATGTGATCGTGGGATTCCCCGGTGAAACGAAAGACGATTTCAATGAGACCCTTCGGTTCCTGACCGACCTGGACATCTCCTACCTGCATGTATTCACTTATTCTGAACGGGATCATACCCCGGCCACGGATATGAAACCGGTGGTGCCTGTTTCGGAAAGGAATGAAAGGAACAAGGTCTTACGCAACCTGAGTTACCGGAAAATGCAGGACTTCACCCAAAAGCATATCGGGGAAACCCGGAAGGTGCTGTTTGAATCCAGGAACAACAACGGTATGCTGGAAGGTTATACTGATAACTACATAAAGATCACCACTCCCTGGAAAAAGGAATGGGAAAATAAAATCATTGAATGGAAAATATGAACGACGGATCCGTAACCAAATACCAGGTGACCCTGCATTTCGACATGAATGACGAATTCATGAGTTTTGTCCCGGCTCACCGGCTCTACATCAACAGCCTGATCGAAAAGAACATCATCGATTACTATACCGTGAGTATGGAATCCCAGCGCAGCTGGATGGTATTGAATGCCAGCAGTAAGAAAGAAGTGGAAAGGATACTGAGCAAATCTCCCTTATACCAGTACTGGACCGTGGAGATCGATGAGTTGTTCGTGTACGACGGGCAGTCGTACCGCTTGCCGGCGGTGCAGTTGAATTGATTTGTAAAAAATTTTGCCGGAAATAATTAAGGCTTATCTTTGCCGTCCGAAAATCAGGGGAGTTTAGCTCAGTTGGTTTAGAGCATCTGCCTTACAAGCAGAGGGTCGGCGGTTCGACCCCGTCAACTCCCACAAGGCCTCACAGAAATGTGAGGCTTTTTTATTTGGAGTTTAGCTCTCCCGATAGCTATCGGGATGGTTTAGAGCATCTGCCTTACAAGCAGAGGGTCGGCGGTTCGACCCCGTCAACTCCACAAGGCCTCACAGAAATGTGAGGCTTTTTTATTTGAGTTTAGCTCTCCCGATAGCTATCGGGATGGTTTAGAGCATCTGCCTTACAAGCAGAGGGTCGGCGGTTCGACCCGTCAACTCCCACAAGGCCTCACAGAAATGTGAGGCTTTTTTATTGGGAGTTTAGCTCTCCCGATAGCTATCAGGATGGTTTAGAGCATCTGCCTTACAAGCAGAGGGTCGGCGGTTCGACCCCGTCAACTCCCACAAGGCCTCACAAATAATGTGAGGCTTTTTTTTGGAGTTTAGCTCTCCCGATAGCTATCGGGATGGTTTAGAGCATCTGCCTTACAAGCAGAGGGTCGGCGGTTCGACCCCGTCAACTCCCACAAGGCCTCACAGAAATGTGAGGCTTTTTTATTTGGAGTTTAGCTCTCCCGATAGCTATCGGGATGGTTTAGAGCATCTGCCTTACAAGCAGAGGGTCGGCGGTTCGACCCCGTCAACTCCCACAAGGCCTCACAGAAATGTGAGGCTTTTTATTTGGAGTTTAGCTCTCCCGATAGCTATCGGGATGGTTTAGAGCATCTGCCTTACAAGCAGAGGGTCGGCGGTTCGACCCCGTCAACTCCCACAAAAAGGTTCACCATGGTGAACCTTTTTCATTTCCACCCCTGGAAAGCGGCGTCTGACAATAAGTTTTTCCCCTTATTTTTGCCCTGTTCAAATGACAGCGAATCCACATACGAAGATCAGTGAGGATACCGACACCCTCACCCTGACAGAACCCCTGTACAGCCTCATCGTGTGGAACGATGAAGTGAATACGTTCGATTGGGTGATCGAGACCCTTATGGATATTTGCGGGCACAGTCATGAACAGGCCGAACAATGTGCCATCATCATCGATTCAAAGGGAAAATACGCCGTTAAGGAAGGCAGCTATGAGCAATTAAAACCCCAGTGCGATGCCATCACCGAAAGGGGGATCGGTGCTACGGTTGAGGTCATGGCCTGAAAACACATTCATTAATAAAACAGGTTCATATCATTAAAAACAAAGCGGCCGGCTGGCCAGTCACGAAAATCAAAAAAAGGAACATGAAAAAGATCACCTTGTTTATTTGTCTCGGAATTTTAATCTCCTGCCTTACCCCGGTATTCGGTCAGAGCAAGATCGGCTACGTATCATCGGATGAGGTCTTCGGACTGATGCCGGATGTGAAAGCGGCTGATACTTACCTCGCCAACTACCAGAAAGAGCTGGCGAATATCTATCAGAACCAGCAATCCGAACTGGACCAGGCCGTGAACAAATTCATGAAAGATTCAGTAACCATGAATTCCGCCGTGAAAGAAGCCAAACGAAAAGACCTGCAGGACAGGATCGCCGGCATGGGAAACAAAGAACAGGAACTGAACAAACTGCTGGAAGAAAAAAAAGAAGCCCTGCTGAAACCGATCCGTGAAAAATTGCTCAAGGCCATCCAGGATGTGGCAAAAGAAAAAGGATACCAGCATATTCTCTATCGCGAACAAGCCATCGTATACCCTCCGGCCGATGATATTACCGGACTGGTGAAAAAGAAACTGGGGATTCAGTAATGCCGATTAAGAGTTTACACCTTTTAAAAAGGTGTAAACTCTTAATCTATTAGGATTTCCGATACAAAATTACCACCTGCTCCCCTCTCCTGAACTTGTCAAAGGATGGAGTGAGGTCATAACTATGTACATTCTAAATAAAGACCTGGTTTTCCCGCCGGTAAATGAAGCAGATCCCGACGGTCTCCTGGCCATGGGAGGTGACCTCAGCCCGGAGCGACTCTTACTGGCCTACCGCAACGGCATTTTTCCCTGGTATAACGAAGATGAGCCCGTCTGCTGGTGGAGCCCTGATCCCCGTTTTGTATTATTCCCTCCCGAACTGAAGGTGAGTAAAAGCATGCAGAAATTATTGCGGGAAGACGGATTCCGGTTCACCGTCAACCATTGTTTTACCCAGGTCATTCAACAATGCAAAAGCATCGACAGGAAGGGGCAGGGCGGCACCTGGATATCACAATCGGTTCAGGAAGCCTATATCCGGTTGCATGAACTGGGCCATGCCCACAGCGCCGAAGTCTGGCTCAATGATGAACTGGTGGGCGGCTTATACGGCATCCGCATGGGTCGGATATTCTTTGGCGAAAGCATGTTCAGCCGCTTTACCAATGCCAGCAAATTCGCATTTATCCGATATGTCCGCTTATTGGAACAGGAAGGCGTTCAACTCATCGATTGCCAGGTATATACCCAACACCTCGAAAGCCTTGGGGCGAGGATGATCCCCCGGGAAGAGTTCAGTGAATTACTCAACAGGCTGGTGCCTTAAAAATATTGACCTCAATCCGGGATTCCTTGGCCTCCAAAGCGTATTTTTGCGGCATAAAATACGATCGCTTATGGATTTCCAGTTTACTGAAGAACAATTGATGATCAGGCAGGCCGCCCGTGATTTTGCCAACAACGAATGTTTACCCGGCGTCATTGATCGGGATGAACACCAGAAATTCCCCAAAGAACAGATCGAAATGCTGGCCGACCTCGGTTTCATGGGCATGATGGTCAAACCGGAATACGGCGGCAGCGGCATGGATACCATCAGCTATGTACTGGCCATGGAGGAACTGAGCAAGGTGGATGCCAGTGTGAGTGTTTGCGTCAGTGTGAACAACAGTTTGGTCTGCTACGGACTGCAACAATTTGGGACCGAAGAACAAAAACAGAAATACCTGAAGCCCCTGGCCCAGGGAAAGAAAGACGGAGAACTGCATATCGGCGCCTTTCTACTGAGCGAACCCGAAGCCGGCAGTGACGCCACTTCACAAAGGACCACCGCGGAAGACAAGGGCGACCACTATCTGCTCAACGGCACCAAGAACTGGATCACCAATGGCAGCAGCGCCAGTACCTACCTGGTGATCGCTCAGACCCATCCGGAAAAAGGAAGCCATGGCATCAATGCCTTCATCGTGGAAAAGAGCTGGCCCGGCGTAGTGGTGGGCGCTAAAGAGAATAAACTCGGTATCCGCGGAAGCGATACCCATACCATCCTCTTCAACGATGTGAAAGTACCGAAGGAGAATCGCATTGGCGAGGACGGATTCGGTTTCAAATTCGCCATGAAGACCCTGGCCGGCGGCCGTATCGGTATCGCCTCACAGGCCCTGGGCATCGCGAGCGGAGCCTTTGAAAGGGCGCTGGCCTACAGTAAGGAACGCAAAGCCTTCGGCACCGAGATCATGAACCACCAGATCATCCAGTTCAAACTGGCCGATATGGCTACACGCATTGAATCCGCCAGGCTCTTATGCCTCAAAGCAGCCTGGGAAAAAGACCAGGGAATTGATTATACCCTGAGCAGCAGCATGGCAAAAGTATTTGCCAGTGAAACAGCCATGTGGACCGCCACGGAAGCCGTTCAGATCCATGGCGGCTATGGATTTGTAAAGGAATACCATGTTGAACGCCTGATGCGTGATGCCAAGATCACCCAGATCTATGAAGGCACCAGTGAAGTGCAAAGGATCGTGATCAGCAGGAGTATTTTGAAATGATGAAGATCATCTGTTAGCTATTAGCCATTAGCGGTCAGCTGGTGGCTTTTTTTTAAATGCTGAGTTTTAGCTATGAGCATCAATAAATCGAAATATCAGGAACTTTTGACTGAGCTGGACGGCAAAGCCATATTGGTAGCCGTTTCCAAAACCAAATCTGTTGAAGATATCCTTGAGCTCTATAACCTCGGTCAGCGTGATTTCGGAGAGAACTATGTACAGGAACTGACGGAGAAATACGAACAACTCCCCAAAGACATCCGCTGGCATTTCATCGGCCACCTGCAAAGCAATAAGGTCAAAACCATCGCTTCCTTCATCCACCTCATCCATGGTGTGGATTCATTTTCCCTGTTGAAAGAGATCGATAAACAGGCCGCGAAGAACAACCGGGTCATCGATTGCCTGTTGCAGGTTCATATTGCCAAAGAAGAAACCAAATTCGGACTGGACAGTAATGAACTGGGTCTGATTCTCCATTCCGGGGAATTAGATCAATTGAAAAATATCCGAATCACCGGCCTGATGGGTATGGCCTCCTTCACAACCAATGAGGCCCTCATTAGAAGCGAGTTCAACTTTCTTAAAGATCTCTACGATGCAAATGCTCAACCTCCAACCCCCAACTTCCAACTTTCAATCCTCAGCATGGGCATGAGTTCCGATTATCCCATCGCCCTCTCGGCCGGAAGCACGATGGTGAGGATCGGCAGTTTGCTTTTTGGCGAAAGGAATTACCATGGATAAGAAAAAGGTCATCCTCATCGGCGCCAGTTCCGGCATCGGCAGGCAACTCGCCAGGCTATACGCTCAGGCAGGTTGGATCGTGGGTATTTCCGGCAGAAGGAAAGAGAAACTGGAAAGCCTGGTGGAAGAATTCCCGGATCAGATCGTCATGGAATGTTTTGATGTGACCGGAACCGGGAATATCGAATCCATGAAGAACCTCCTGCAACAGACCGGCGGCATGGACCTCCTGGTCTACAACAGCGGTTATGGTGATATTTCGGCTAGCCTTGACTGGGAGATCGACCGGCAAACCACGGCAGTCAACGTGAATGGCTTCCAGGAGATCGTGCTTTTCGCTTTCAACTATTTTATGAAGCAGGGCCAGGGGCAGATCGCCGGCATCTCCTCCATCGCTTCCATTCGCGGCAGCAGCTGGGCTCCGGCCTATAATGCCAGCAAGGCCTTCATGAGCCATTACCTCGAAGGGTTGCACATCAAGGCGGCCCGGCTTAAAAAAGACATCGCCATCACCGACATCCAGCCCGGATATGTTAAGACCGATATGGCCAAGGGCGAAGGGTTGTTCTGGATGGCGACTGTTGAAAAAGCCGCCGGACAGATATTCCGGGCCATCGGGCTCAAAAAGCGGAAAGCTTATATTACCCGGAGATGGTGGCTGGTGGCGCAGCTTTTAAAGTCCATGCCCTTTTATTTCTATAAAAAGATCGGGTGACACGGATTTGGTCCCGGTTTACCCTTTCTTCACTTATCGTTTAAATTCCTTTTTAAGTTCTCCTTTCTGATCGAAACGATTCCCGCACTGAGTAGGCCTTTCTCCCCGTGCCGATATCCTGATCTGCAAAGTACAAGCTCCCCTTCCCTCCAGGGCATCCCCGAAATACAAATGACCGTCTTCGGTATTGCCGGTATTATTCGCCGGCAGGTTGTAACCGGTTCCGGCCGGTGTGGTACAAAGCCTGGTGCCGGTGGGTTCCGGTATATAATTCTTATCCCGGATCTTTCCGGAATTATCATAATGCATCACACAAAAAATATCACCGCTCCGCAATCCATGCATCACATCATGCGACTGCTCAGCTGCTTCATTTCCCTCGCCATGATGGCAAACATTATTGGCATGCAACAGTTCATGCGCTATTACCGCAGCCAGCTTACCCTCCGGATTCAACCCGAATTTCGTACAAATCTCATCGATCTTCTCCCGGTAAATGACCACTTTACTGACGAAATTGGGAGTGGCGGGTTTGCCATTATCCGTCAAGGCAATACCCAACAACGTTTCGTTCTTTTTACCTGCAGCCAGGAAAAGCCCCCGCTGATCCACGATATGGGTAGCCGGTGAATGATTAAAATTCACATAGCGGAATTCTGTACCGCCGAACTGATCCTCATTGATCTCATATACATCCAGTCCGGAAACCGATTTATATAATTTGAGCGGCAGATCATCCGGATTGTATATGAAGATGTCCTTCACTTCCGGATTGGTTCGTACCTGTTTCAACTCATCCCCCACTTTCACCCTGAAACCACGGTACTCCTCATAGCTTCCCAGTCCATCACCCCTGAATCCGTCCCCTAAGGGTAGATTTTCGCGGTCATTATCGGGAAACAGGTCGGTGTTCCTGCGTTTGGCATCTTTCACTTCTTTTTCCGTAGGCCGCACATTGAATACAAAGGGAGGGTCGTCAACCTTTACATCGCCAGCTGTCGTCCAGCCTGCATCAGCCACATGGTTCTCATCGGCGTCATAAGGAAGCGTAACCCGGTTATCGGTATATTCTATCGTCTTTCCCCTGCCATTGAATAATGGATGGGGTACTTCTCCTTTCAGCCAGGGAATAGAAGTGTAAAGCGGTGATTCCGATGGCTTATCCCTTCCCTTATCCCTGACCGTGACCACCCCTTTGTCCCTGGTGATCGAGATCCCATAATTGATATTGGCGAAACTTCGCAGGAAACCATAAGCGCCAAAATCAAGCGATCGCACTTTAAGCGTATGTTCTTTAACCGGTTTGACGGTCCTGCCCTGCAGGAACAGATCGGTCCGTGAACATTTTTCTTTCCCCTGATCAGCGGGAGAAAATGCCTCAAGGTTATCACCCGGTTCTAATTGAAGATCGAAGCATTCGTCTGCCTTATCCAGAACAGGATCATTCATGCAAATCCCTTTTTCATGACTGATGTCCAGTAATTCAAAATACAGGATCCGGCACATATGATCCAGCGCTGGCAGCCAGCCTTTTCCGGAACGGTAAACGAGTTCTGATTTTATCGATACATGATTGGTATCCTCCGGTAACCAGGACTTAGGCGGATAACTCAATTTGATGCCGGGACGATAAACCCGGATGATCTTTTCTGTAACGGATGATTTTTCCGGATCCACCCTGCCACCTGTATTATATACTTTCAACGTAATGGTGATATCGGTAGAATCAACCCCCTCCGGTAATACCAGTGGCGCCGCATAGATCACATATTGGCCATCATGACTGAATAATATTTCTCCTCCGCCTTTCACGGTCCAGTTCCACAGCACGATATCCTCATACTCCCTGGATATATTCGCCGTTGGACAACTGGATGCAGAAAGGCAGGTATAAGTGGCCAGGTCCTTATCCCGTTGATCGGTAGTGGTCAGGATCATCCATTGTCCCAATACGATCTTATTATTGGTTGATGAACCTTTAGGCAGGATGATATCCGGTTTTTTAAGATCATTCCCGGGAGTCCAGTCCGGACCGATCGGTTTGCAGGCGCAACCAGGTTTTGAAGGCGCTGTTTTTGCAGCCGGCTTGTAACCGCCGCCATCGATCTCCACTTCATAAAAATCGGGGTTGGCTGTTTTTCGTGTTGTCTTGATGGTGATCGTTTTGTTCACCGTTGGATCACCAACAGGGGACCCGTCGTCGATCACCGCAAGTTCGATCTCAGTCACTACCGTTGTGTCTTTCATCGTTACCGGGAGCGGAATGAACGGTGGTTTAAAGATCACGTGCTCGCCCTTTGCATTCTTTTCATCGGGGATACAACCTATTTGAACCAGACTTCCCGTTTCGCCTTTTCCGGGCAAGATGGTCCATTCAAATCGCACCCTGCCTGTGATCGGTACCTGTTTGTCACATCCCGCATCCGGACATTGATATAGTTTTTTACATTCCGGGATGGCCAGGTCAATATCCGATCCGGCTGCCTCCAGGGCTACAAAATCATCCCGCCTGATCAGTTTCGTATTCTTAGCGCCCCGGAAATAATTCACCAATCCGCCATCCAGGAGCGGCCCGATATCGTGGGTCAGGGAAGGCATGCAGGCGCGGACGGATCCCGGGGGCGGAACCGTTTGCTCCCAGTTACAACCAAAAACGCAGAAGGTCCCGTCGGAACAGGTTACCGTACCACTCAGGTAAAGGGTATAGTTCCCTTCTTTTTTCTCTTTTACAGTAACCGAAGACTGGTCGTTCTTACCCACGATCTCCGCCACGTCTTTTCCGCTCTCCCCGATCTTCCATTCATAAGTGATCGGCCCAGCACTGCAAGAACTTCTGGATGATCCGGAGCCCGAGGTCCCGGTACAGGCAGCTTTGATCGTGCCGGTATAGGTGACCTGCTGGTTTTTGGGTTCCCCCCTGGCAATGGTACAACTGGCGTTACATTTGCAACGGCTGCTGTTGTTATTCCCCGGCGTTTCGGTCTCACCGTTATTTTCCGTTTCCACTTGCGGTCCTGGCACTTCTTCTCCTTTTTCATTGCAATATTTCACCGAGGTACAGGTCTTCCCGCCGGTGCAGGTGAGGGTGGCGGAGAATTTAAGGATGAATGTACCGGCTTGTTTTGGCTGAATGGTCACGTACGATTTGCCATCATTCACATCCACGATATCGGCGTTTTCCTTTCCGGCATAAACCGACCATTTCTTATCGAAGTTCAGTTCGCGGCAATCCTGCCCTCCACAGCTTTTCAGGATCACTGCGGAGAAAGTGGGGCGGGGATTATTTGCCGTCCTTTTTACCAGTTCTATCCCCAACTTACAATCACAGCCCTGGAAAGGATTGGGATAATTTTCCGGCATATCATACAATACATCGGGCAGTTCCAGGTTCACATTGACGGTGAAACTGCCTGTCTTGATACTCAGGATATCAAATTGTTTTTGATACACCCCAGTGCCGGTAGAATCGGGTAATAATATTTCCGTAATGGAATTGGCCGGCATCATGTTCACCACATCGCTGGAACTGTTCACCAGGCGGAGATAGGCCGTATCCGGCAGGTTCTGAAGTCCGGTAATCCTTACATTGATATAAGTCTTCTCCCCCCTGAGTAAATTCAATTTGCCCGCCGACAATTGCATATCTACGCCGGATACCTTAGCCGAACACATTGGTTTCCCATTTTCCGATCCGGAAAAATTCTGCTGGCCCCTGGCTTCTGTCGGATAACTCACCACGCATTGACGGGGAGATTCAGCCAGGACTTCCATGGGTTGATCATTCAGCAAACATTGGGTATTCCCCATATCACCGTCAAAATTCCCGGTGATCCTCATGGGTGCGCCACATAAGGCATGGGTGGGCACTTTACAATCCTTTCCGGGATCGGGGTTTACATTGCTTTGTGGAGATGAGGGCATGGAACTGCTTGACAGTTTTGAACCAGCCACATCTTGTAACTCGATCATTCTGTTCAATGACTGGTTTTTATTGAACTGCAGCTGAAAGGATTTGTTAGCCTGGTCCAGACTGACCTTCTCCCCACAGATGGAAAGCGATTTCGAATTCAGCTCCAAAAGGTTTTTTACCTGCTGGCGAGTATTATTGCCCAGGGGTTCCAGTTTGATCCTGCCCGATATACGGTCGCCAGGCCTGATGTCATCGGGAAGGAAGAGACTGATCTTGCCCGCCGGTTGGTTAAACAAAACAGTGGTCAACCCTTTTTGAGAACTAATTGTTTGACTGTTTCCTGAAAAACTCACGGAAGACAATAAAATGATCATTGAAATGATTTTCCGCAACATGACTTTTACGATTTAAAGTGATCAAAAAAGGGGGTGGCTCAGAAGGTGAGAAGTAATTGTTGATCAGGTTGAAAGCCCGTGCGATGTAAATGCCTGAAAGAAAAATACGGTAATTAAACGCCAATGTCAAGCGGTATTTTCTTACCCCCTGAAAGAGTAATGGTTTCAGTTTTGTTAAAACCTTAACAATCAGGACAAAATCCGGCATGGTATTGTATCGTTACGTTTTGAATCAGATAACTTTGCCATGTACTATAACGTCGCCATGTCCGCATCATTCGAAGCCGAAAAGAACAAGAAGGCCCTGGGTTACACCGTGGTCATCTGTGGCATTATGCTCATACTCGCCATCTTTGTCACCTGGCAATTACCCAAACCGCCAGTTCCCATCGTGGAAGACCTGATCGAGATCAACCTGGGCAATGAAGTGGAAGGATCAGGGGATGTGCAACCGCTGATCAAAGGAGAAAAATCACCAGGCGAGCAACAGCCTGAAGAACAACAACTCCTGGCCGCGAAGCCCGAACCGGTAAAAGACATCCTGCCCGATGAAGTGGAAGATAAAGACGCGGCTCCCGTGAATAAGCCCGAAAAGGTGAAGCCGGTCATCAAACCCGTTGCAGCACCGGTGGTCGCACCCGCCCCCAAACCACAAAAGCCGAAGATCGCCGGATATCAAAGTCCCACACCCGGAAAGGGAAATGGCGCCAATGAAGACAATGGCTATACTTACCAGGGAAATAACCCCGGAGGAAAAGGAGATGCCGGTTCGGTGAACGGAAAGCCCGACAGCTATGGCAATAATCCCGGCGGCAAGTCGGGCGGCGCTTTACGCGTTTCCAAGGGCGACCGTACGATCGTGAACAATTATATCTTCATGGGTGACCTCCCCAAGGCCACCATCAATGCCGTCATCAAAGTATCTCCGGAAGGCAGGGGCATTTTCGTCACCTTCGACAAAGGCTCCACCAGCAATGATCCGGCCTATGTCAGCGCCATCCGGAATTACCTGCCCAATATCCAGTTCAACAAGGCCGACCATGAATCGATCGTGACGGTTCCGTTTAACTTCAGGGTGCAATAAAAAGCCGGCTTTCAGACATAGCCCGCTGAGACGGTTCATCCTATATTTGCCCTTGTGAATTACGAGCAAACCATTGAATACCTGTACAGCCACCTCCCCATGTTCAGCCGCGTGGGCGCTGTCGCTTATAAAGAAGACCTGCACAATACCCTCGCCCTCTGCCGTTCGCTGGATGATCCCCAACATAAATTCAAAAGCATCCACATCGCCGGCACCAATGGCAAAGGCAGTACCAGTCATATGCTCGCGGCCATCCTGCAACAGGCCGGGTA
This sequence comes from Chitinophagaceae bacterium, assembly GCA_016721725.1. Taxonomy (GTDB): domain Bacteria; phylum Bacteroidota; class Bacteroidia; order Chitinophagales; family Chitinophagaceae; genus Ferruginibacter. The sequence goes on from JADKHN010000006.1 coordinate 727,923, forward strand.
TAAAACAGGATTGTACACTTCCCCCCATCTCCGCGATTTCCGGGAAAGGATCCGCATCAACGGCGAAATGATCAGTAAGGATTTCGTGGTGGATTTTACCGAACGGACCCGGCACAGCAGCGAAGCCATTGAGCCTTCATTTTTTGAACTCACCGTGGCCATGGCTTTTGATTATTTCGCGAAAGAAAAAGTGGACATCGCCGTCATCGAAACCGGATTGGGCGGAAGGCTCGACAGCACCAATATCATCACCCCCATCCTCTCGGTGATCACCAATATCGGGTACGACCACATGAATATTCTGGGCAATACCCTGCCAGCGATCGCCATGGAAAAAGCGGGGATCATCAAACCGGGGGTTCCGGTCGTCATTGGAGAATACCTGCCCGAGACCAAGGCCGTATTCCTCGACAAGGCGCATAGAGAAAATGCGAGACTGGTCTTTGCTCAGGATAAATACCATGTTTCGGAGCTCAGTTATACGATTCAAACGCTTCAATGCAATGTCACGGATACGGAACAGAAGATCACCGAAGCCTTCTCACTAGACCTGAATGGAATTTACCAGTCCAGGAACCTGTGCACCGTACTGGCGGCGGAAGGACTTCTCATGGAAGCCGGTTTCCCGATCGGTCCGGAAGCGGAAAAATTCGCATTGGCCCATACCAAATCGCTAACGGGTCTGCATGGCCGATGGGATGTGATCCGTGAAAACCCGGTGATCGTACTGGATGTCGCGCATAACCCGGATGGCATACGGCAGCTCCTGGAACAGTTGAAAGCCATTTCCATGCCCGTAAACAAACTGCACATCGTCATGGGCATGGTGAATGACAAGGACATCAGTACAGTGCTGGCCCTGTTGCCCGTTGAAGCCCGGTATTATTTCACCAACGCACATATCCCCCGTGCATTGCATCATGAAACGCTGAAACTGAAGGCCCTGGAATTTGGCCTGAAAGGAGAAAGTTATGATGAGGTGAACCAGGCGATCAAAGCAGCGCTCGGGATCGCGGGGCCCGATGAACTGATCCTGGTTTGCGGCAGCGTATTCGTTGTGGGTGAAGTGAGAGAGGAATCATTTCGCTGATTCCAGTTCCGCAAATCCATAGAACAGGCAGGTGGCATGCAAAGCCTGTTTGATCTCATTTTTTCTCAGCATTTCCTTGACCGAATCAATGGAAAATAATTGTACGGACAGATGCTCGTTGTTATCTAGCTGCTGATCGGCCTCTTTTACACCACCGGTTGCCAGGTATAAATGCGTGTAATTATTGAGTACGCCCGGGTTTGCTGCAACCTGTCCAAGCCATACGATATCCTGAAAGGCGTATCCGGTCTCTTCGAGTAATTCCCTCGCAATGGCTGCTCCGGGTTCTTCCCCGGGATCCACAAATCCACTTGGCAATTCGAGGATGGTCTCCCCGATGGGATGCCGGTATTGTTCAACCAGGATCACTTCCTGCTGCTCCGTAATGGCCATCGCGCAAACAGAGACCGGTAGTTCCACGACAAAATAAGGATCCACGATACGCCCGTCCGGCATTTCGCATCGATCCTGCCGGGCGGTGAAATAGATGTGGTTGGAGATGTATTTGGAGGAAAGTTTTTTCCAGTTCATGTCTACTTGCGGTTTGTGGTTTATGGTTTATGGTTTGTTGTTCGTTCCTAATTTAAAACGGCCAATCAATTCAAACCACAAACAATAAACATTTTTACCAACCATTCTTCTCCCGCAACGCCGTCACATGGGCCACATGATGACGCCCATGCCAGGCATAGAGGCCCAGCAGTTCCCACAAAGTGAACTCCTTATTGTGCTCGGGATGGACCGCGATCTTATCCAGGTCTTCCGGGGTCATGGCTTTCAGGACCGCGTGCCAGCGAAGATGCAGGGCGTGCAACAGGGTCAGGGAGATATTGACCGGTAGTTTTTTAGTGTCGTTCATTTCGGCCCAGGCCTTTTCATTATAAGGCTTGATCACCAGGCTGTCTTCCGTAAGCCTGAGTTTGAACCGAATATAGGCGTTCATATGGCTGTCGGCCACATGGTGTACCAATTGCTTGACTGTCCACCCGCCTTCCCGGTAGGGCGTTTCGAGTTGCATGTCGTCCAGGTTGAGGATGGCGTTCTCGATGTGTTGCGGCAGGAATTTGATATCGGTCAGCCATTCTTCGAATAATTTTTCGGAGAATGGCTGAGCGATATATTTTCCTATCGGATAACGGGGATCTTCCATGATCAATTTTTGGGAGCTTCAACAGGTACAGCCGGCTTGATGCCTTCCAGGCTGATGTCAAAGACAAGGACAGAATTAGGGGGTATCACACCGCCACCGCCGCCGGTCTCGCCATAGGCCAGTTCAGACGGGATGAAGACCTTCCATTGGGCGCCCACGGTCATCAGTTGCAGGATCTCCGTCCAACCCCTGATCACCCCGGTCAGTGGGAATACCGCGGGCTGACCGCGCTTATAGGAATTGTCGAATTCCTTACCATCGGGGAAAGTACCAATATAACTCACCACGACGGTATCGACCGCTTTGGGTTTTTCGGCACCGGGATTTCCGGGTTTGATCACCTGGTATTGCATGCCGTTGGGCAAAACCACCACGTCCTTATTCTTCTTGTTGGCTTCCAGGGATGCAAGGCCTTTTGCTTTTTGCTCGGCTGCCTGCTCTTTCGTGAAAACATCCAGCTGACGCTGCAGGCAACTGTTCACCTGCTCATCCGTGAGTAAGGAGGTTTTGTTGCCGAATACGTCTTCAATGGCCTTGGACATCAGGGCCGTATTGAGATAGGGAATGTGCTGTTCCTTCATGTTGCGGGCCACATTGATGCCGGCAGCATAGCTGAAACTATCGATCAGGTTGACCATGGCCAGGTGGGCCTTTTTTGGATTCGTTTTGGAATTCGTTTTGGGATTGTTTTGAGCGAGGATCCCCAGGCTGATGATCGCAGAAAAACCGAGTAAAATTAATTTCTTCATGTATGATTGATTTTTAGGTAAAAAATGGAATGCAAATAAACAGCACTTTATTCATCCCGCATCGCCTTTCCTGTTAAATGTATGAAAACGTCCTCCAGGCTGGCGGATTTGACCTGTTTCGGGCGTTCAAAACCCGTGTTGACCAGGTCATCGATCATCTTATCGGGTGAGTCGATGGAAATGATCTGCCCTTCATCGATGATAGCGATCCGGTCGCACAACTGTTCGGCCTCATCCATATAATGCGTGGTGATGATGACCGTGGCTCCCTTGGCGCGGATATCGCGGATCAGGTCCCATAGATTTCTGCGGGCCTGGGGATCCAATCCCGTGGTGGGTTCATCCAGGAAAATGATCTTCGGCTTGTTGATCAGGGTGGTGGCGATGGAGAATCGCTGCTTCTGTCCGCCGCTGAGTTCCTTGAACTGGCTCCTGGCCTTATCTTCCAGGTTGACGAGTTTGAGCAGTTCCCTGGGATTGACGGGTTGGTTGTACAATCCGCCGAACAGATCGATCAGTTCCACCAGTTTCAGCCCGGGATAATAACCCGAGGATTGCAACTGGACACCGATGATCTTTTTGATGCGGCCGGGCTCCTTGTCGAGGTTGATCCCGTCTACGATCACTTCGCCCCCCGATTTTTCCCGGAGGGTTTCAATGATCTCCAGGGTCGTGGATTTTCCGGCGCCGTTCGGGCCAAGAAGCCCGAAGATCTCTCCTACATATACATCAAAGGATATTCCTTTTACGGCTTCAAACGGGCCGTAACTTTTTCGCAGATTCTTAACGGAGATGATGGTCTTCATGATAACGGGATCATTGCGTTTCTTTTCGTTCGGGTTTGCTCATCAGCCTTCCTGCACATACCCATCCAGTTCCTCCATCATTTTTTTGCTGCCGATGAAGAGAGGGGTACGCTGGTGCAGTTCAGTGGGCTGGATATCCAGTATCCGGATCTTGCCGTTGGTGGCGATGCCCCCTGCCCTTTCAACGATGAAGGCGAAAGGATTGCACTCATAGAGCAACCTTAATTTACCATTGGGCTTATCCGTGGTACCCGGGTACATGAAGATGCCGCCCTTGATCAGGTTGCGGTGCACATCGGCCACCATGCTGCCGATATACCGTTGAGTATAAGGCCCTCCGTTTGTCTTATCCTTTTTCTGGCAGGCGGTGATGTATTTCTTCACGCCTTCCTCATACTGAAAGAAATTTCCGTGGTTCACCGAATACATCTTGCCTGTTTCGGGACATTTGATATCGGGATGACTCAGGGAATATTCACCGATGGAGGGATCCAGGGTAAAACCATTTACACCACGCCTTGTGGCATACACGAACATGGTGGAGGACCCGTAAATGATGTATCCGGCAGCAACTTGTTGGTTACCGGGTTGCAGGAAATCATCGATGGTGGCCGGTTGTCCCAGCGGGCTCACCCGGCGGAAGACGCTGAAGATGGTCCCGATGGATACGTTGACGTCGATATTGCTGCTGCCGTCGAGCGGATCGAAAAGACAGACGTATTTACTGTTCATGCTCACATCGTCGTCGAAAACGACGATATCATCCAGTTCCTCGCTGCCGATCCCCGCGCAACTGATACCGTGCTGCAATACCCCCACCAGCTGGTTGTTGGCATACACATCAAGCTTCTTGACCTCTTCGCCCTGGATATTGGTGCTGCCATGGTCACCGAGGATGTCCACCAGTCCGGCCTTGTTCACTTCCACGTTCACCCGTTTCGCGGCCAGGCCGATATCCCGCAACAGTCCGGCCAGTTCACCCGTGGCTTGCGGAAAATCCCTCATTTGCTGAATGGTGAACTCATCGAGGGTTTGTATTCTGCGATTGATGTTCATAATAATACCGGTTTAGATATGGTACCGCCAAAGGCGGGACAAGCATGCAGCCAAAAATAAGCATTTAACCAATATTACTGATGCGTAACTTCGCCGGTAAATCCTCAAATCGTTCGTATGAAGGTCTTCAAGTTTGGTGGCGCCAGTATCCAGTCTGTTGAAAGGATCACCCGGGTGGGCGATATCCTTCAGTCTTACCCGGGAGAAAAGATCCTGGTCATCATCTCCGCCATGGGCAAAACCACCAATGCGCTGGAAAAAGTGGTGGATGCCTTTTTTGAAGGCCGGAGGGAAGATGCCCTGAAATTATTCGGTCAGGTCAAAGACGCTCATCTCAATACCCTGAAATACCTGGTGACGGTCAACTGGCAGGCGGCGGAGAACCGGTTAAAGGAGTTCTTCACGGAAGTGGAATGGCTCTTGCACGATCAACCCGTTCGGGAATATGATTATTATTACGACCAGGTGGTCTGTTGCGGGGAATTGCTGAGTACATCACTGGTGAGCGACTACCTGAATGAACGGAAGATCGCCAACCAATGGATCGATGTACGGGATATCGTCCGCACCGATGATAATTTCCGCGACGCCTATATCAACTGGAATTATACGGAACAGAAAGTGATCTCGGATATCGGGCCATTGTTCGCCACCACCGACCTGGTGATCACCCAGGGTTTCATCGGTTCTACGGATGAAAATGAAAGCACGACACTGGGGAGGGAAGGCAGCGATTTCAGCGCGGCCATATTCGCCAATATCCTGGATGCCGAAAGCCAAACCATCTGGAAGGATGTGGAAGGGGTGATGAATGCCGACCCGAAGGAATTCCCCGAAGCGCAATATATTGATGCCCTCAGTTACCGAGAAGTGGTGGAGATGGCCTATTACGGCGCCCAGGTGATCCATCCCAAGACGATCAAACCGCTGGAGAACAAAGGTATTCCCCTGCATGTGAAGTGCTTCCTGAAACCTGATCTGCCCGGTACGGTCATCAGCGGCAGGCCCGTGCATGACCTGCCTCCCATCATTGTGTTGAAGAAGGACCAGGTGCTGATGCAACTGAGCTCAAGGGATTTTTCTTTCGTGGAGGAAAAGCCCATCAGCCGCTTACACGAACTCTTCGCCCAGATCAAGATCAGGCCCAACCTCTCGCAGAACGGCGCCATCAGCCTTTCCTGTGTGCTGGACGATAAGGCGGAGAAGATCGACAAACTGGCCAGCGCGGCCTCGGAGATCTTCGATGTACAGATAGAAAGGAACCTGACCTTGCTCACGATCAGGCATTATACCCCCGAAAGCATACAAAGGCTGACCGGCGGGAAGGAGATCGTGCTGGAACAAAGGACCCCCGAAACGATCCAGGTGCTCATGCGTTAATAGACGAGATACTCGCCTTTGCCATTGATGGCGATCAGGGGAAGTTGTTTTTTTTCTTCGAAAAAGGAGAAGACCTGTTTGAGTCTTTCGGCGAATTGTTTATCGATGGCTTTCTTCTTTTCAGATTCCAGCAGGAAATCCATGGATCTTTTCTCATCGTATTTTACCGGGAATACATGGACGGGTATGAAATCCTGACCGTTGGCCTTGGCGTAACTGGCCAGGATGTACAGTTCTTCAATTGGACCATCCTTGATGGGAATGCAGCCCACCGAAACACAATTGCCGTGGATATAGATCTCGCCGCCCGGATGCAGGGAGTCCGACAAAATGCGGTCAGACGCATTGGGATAATTGAGTCCCAGGGATAGGTGGTACCGGCTGTTGGGGTTGAATTCGTTGATGCAATAAAATCCTTCGGGAACCTGAAAATCGCCTTCCATTCGTTTGGGCCCCATCGTCCCGCTTTGGGCGCACACGGGATAACGCGTGAACAGTTTGAAGGACTCCTTTTGTTTGTCCCTCACCCACACTTCGATCACCCGGTCGTATTTGAAGGAACGCAGGTAGATACCCTGGGGCGGCCAGTTGATGTCTTTAGCGGCGAATTGTTTTTTCAGGTTCTCTTCATTCCGGCTGAACACTTCGCCGATCTTCAACAGTCCGCGCTGGTAATCGATGAAGGAGGTTTGCGCATCGGATGAATACACCGAAAAAGAAAGGGCCATCCCAATGGCTAATATTTTAAAATAAAATGCCTTCATAAAAGGATATATGTTATCCGGATACAAAATTAAGAGAATGCCCTTATTTAGTTTGTTAATGGAAGTGTTAAGTAATGCTTGCAATCAATCGTACAGCCTCAGATCCGTTTGTCAGTCTAAGCTCATCGAAGACAGTCTGAACTTGTCGAAGGGTGCCATTGAGGAGGCGTTACGTCCTTAACCCTTCGACAAGCTCAGGGCGACAGGGGGGTTTCATCGCTTTGTCAGTTAGTATAACGATTGTCAGTCTGAGCTTGTCGAAGACATCCTAAGACTGCCGAAGACAGTTATCATTAAAATTCCGCTGACAAACTCACAAATTCCCCCTGGCATCCTGTTCCCTTTCCAATGCTTCGAACAGGGCCTTGAAATTACCCTTGCCGAAACTCTTGGCGCCTTTACGCTGGATGATCTCGAAAAACAGCGTGGGCCGGTCTTCCAGTGGCTTGCTGAATATCTGCAGTAGATACCCTTCGTCGTCACGGTCGATCAGTATGCCCAGTTTTTGCAGCGGGGCCAGGTCCTCATCGATCTTACCCACCCTGTCCAGCACATCTTCGTAATAGCTGGCGGGAATGGACAGAAATTCGATACCCCTGGCCTGCAATTCATTCACCGTATGTACGATATCGTTGGTGGCCAGGGCCACATGCTGCACCCCTTCGCCATCATAAAAATCAAGGAATTCCTCCACCTGGCTTTTCTTTTTTCCTTCGGCGGGCTCATTGATCGGGAACTTGACATAACCGTTGCCATTGCTCATCACCTTGCTCATCAGGGCTGAATATTCCGTGGAGATGTCCTTGTCGTCGAAACTCAGGATATTGCGGAAACCCATCACATTCTGGTAGAACTCCACCCAGGGATTCATCTGGTTCCAGCCCACATTGCCCACACAATGATCCACATACAGAAGGCCGGTCTCGGTCGGGTTGTAATTCGATTCCCATTTGCGGAAGCCCGGCATGAAAGGCCCTTTATAATTATGCCTTTCCACGAACATATGGACCGTATCCCCGTATGTGTGGATACCACTCAGCACCACTTCCCCGTTTTCATCCTTCAAAACGGTGGGTTCCAGGTAGGATCTGCCACCGCGGCTGGTCGTTTCCTGGTAGGATTTGCGGGCATCATCCACCCGGAGGGCCAAAACCTTGACCCCGTCGCCATGCTTATGCAGGTGCGCGGCTATCGGATGATCCGATTTCAGCGGGGTGGTCAGTACAAAGGTCAGTTTGTTCTGGCGGATGACATAACTCACCCGGTCTTTCATCCCGGTTTCGGGTCCGGCATAGGCCAGGGATTGAAAGCCGAATGCGGTCTTATAAAAATGGGCGGCCTGTTTGGCGTTGCCCACATAGAATTCTACATAATCCGTTCCCTGCAGTGGCAGGAAATCAACGGTGTCATTCATGGTTGAAGCGGGTGCTGTAAGCGTTTGCATTGAAGTCGAATGATTTAAGGTTGAAAATAAAAAAGAAGGCGTAGCTCAGGTTCAACCTACCGAATCCATGGCCAGAGCCAGCATCAACAGGGAATAGCTGTTGCGCTTGTCTGAGAATCGTTTATGCGGATAATCGGGTATCATGCCGGACAAAGATAATAAAAACTTATCGCGGATTCACCGGGTAGATTCTATATTTGCGCCATGATAAAAGCCGGCATATTGGGTGGCGGACAATTGGGCAGGATGCTCTTACAGGCCGCCGCCAATTACCCAGTGGAAACCCATGTGATGGAAAATGACCCGGGATGCCCGGCTGCACACCTTTGTCATCATTTCACCCGGGGCGATATCACCAACTATGATGATGTTTATCAATTCGGAAAAGGACTCGAAGCCCTGACGATCGAGATCGAATCCGTGAATGAAGAAGCCCTGCTTCAACTGGAAAAGGAAGGGGTCAGGGTATATCCAAGCCCATCCGCATTGAAAACGATCAAGAACAAGATCAGCCAGAAATCCTTTTACCGCGATCACGAAATCCCCTCACCCGAATTCGTCGTGACGCAGAACAGGGCCGACCTCAAGGCCCACCTTGCCTTCCTGCCGGCGGTTCACAAGATCGGTATGGGAGGTTATGACGGCCGGGGTGTAGAGATCATCCGGAATGCGGAGGAGATTTCCCGTGCCTTCGACGCGCCGGGTGTTTTGGAGAAAATGGTCCGGATCAAAAAAGAACTCTCTATCATCATCGCAGCCAACGATAAGGGCGAAACGGCTATGTACCCGGCGGTGGACATGGTATTCGATAATAAGCTGAATGTACTCGAGTACCAGATCAGTCCGGCCGAACTACCCGAAAAAGTGCTCTGGAAGGCCCAGGCCATTGCCCGTAAAGTGGTGAAAGACCTGGACAGTCCGGGTATCTTCGCCATCGAGCTTTTTGTGGATGAGAACGACCAGGTCTTCGTCAACGAGACGGCTCCCCGGGTACACAATAGCGGCCATCATACGATCGAAGCCCATTTCAGCTCCCAGTTCGACATGCTCTGGCGCATCATGCTGGGTTATCCACTCGGCAATCCGGCCGCCATCACGCCTGCCGCCATTGTCAACCTGCTGGGCGCCGAAGGCCATTCGGGTGAAGCCGTTTATGAAGGGCTGGAAGAGATCCTCCGGATCGAAAACGTCTTTGTCCATATCTATGGGAAAAAAGAGACCCGGCCGGGCCGGAAAATGGGTCATGTGACCATCCTGAGCAAAGAAAAACAGGAATTGATCCACCAGGCCAACCGGATCAGGCATAACCTGAAGGTCGTATCGGCCGGCTAAACCCTTCCGCCTGTAAAAAAAATGCCCCGGATAGTGAATATGACTTAAATTTATTCTCCGAATCAAACTAATTGCCGGTGAAATCAATTAAACTTTTTTATACTTCCGTTCCTATCCTGTTCATTCTGACGGCACTGGCCATTTCCTGCAGCAATTCAGATAAGAAATCGAATGCGGGTCCTCCCCCGAAACCACCTACGCCAAAAGTGGAGGGTTTCATCGTTAAGACCATGATGGTCAGCGACAAAGCGGAACTACCCGGATCTATCATGGCCAACGAGACCACCGAGATCCATTCGGAGGTCTCCGGCCGGCTCGTCTACCTTAATATCAATGAAGGCAAAACGGTGGGAAAAGGCGCCTTACTGGCCAAGATCTATGACGGCGACCTGCAGGCCCAGCTGAAAAAACTCAATGTACAGGTGGCCGTGGCCGAGCAGACCGTAAAAAGGATGGGCGAATTGCTCAAGATCGGCGGGGTCAGCCAGCAGGAATATGACCTCAGTGTATTGCAGGTCAATACCATCCGGGCAGATATGGACATCGTTCGCACCAATATCTCCCGTACCGAGATCAGGGCGCCATTCAGTGGGTCACTGGGATTGAAGAACATCAGCTCAGGCGCCTATATCACCCCGGCCACCACGATCACCACCATTCGGCAGAACAGCCAGCTAAAACTGGATTTCACCCTGCCTGAGAAATTCACCAGCAGTATCAAGACCGGGCAAATGGTCGATTTCATGGTGGAAGGCAATCCGAAGAGATATACAGCGAGGGTGATGGCCACGGAATCCGGACTGGAAGAGAATACCCGCAGCCTGAATATCCGTTGTATCGTGACCAACAATGATGGCAAACTCTTACCGGGGGTCTTCGCCAAAGTGATGAGTGATTTCAATGAGGACCCCAATGGACTCATGATCCCTTCACAAGCCATCCTGCCTCAGGCCCGGGGCAAGAAAGTGATCCTGTACCGGGGCGGAATGACCAGGTTCGTGGATATCACCACCGGGATACGCGACTCTGCCCTGGTGCAGGTCGTCAGCGGACTCAATGCCGGCGACACCATCATCACCACCGGGCTGATGAGCCTGAAACCGGACATCAAGGTGGAAATAACCAAAATAAACCAGTAAACAGCGCCGAGCCGTATGAATATTTCCGAATTCAGTTTACGGAGACCCGTATTCGCCATCGTACTGAACATCATGATCGTGTTGTTCGGCTCCATCGGCTACCGGTTCCTCGGAGTTCGGGATTACCCGGCGCTCGATCCGCCCAATATCAGCGTACGTACCTCTTATCCCGGCGCCAATGCGGATATCATTGAAACCCAGATCACTGAACCCCTGGAAAAGGCGGTCAACGGGATTGCTGGTATCAAGAATATCTCCTCGCAGAGTTCCCAGGGCAGCAGCAATATCAGCGTCGAATTCGAACTCGGTATCAACCTGGAAGAAGCGGCAAACGATGTCCGGGATAAAGTATCCCAGGCCACCCGCTCCCTGCCCTCCGACCTCGACGCCCCACCCGTGGTCTCCAAGGCCGATAACAGCAACGACCCCGTGGTCATCATGCTGCTGCAAAGTAATATCCGCAATTCACTCCAGATCACCGAGTTCGCCAATAACAATATCGTGGAAAGGCTGCAGACGGTTCCCGGTGTGAGCAACGTGACCATCTGGGGAGAGAAGAAATACGCGATGCGGATCTGGTTCTCTCCGGAAAAACTGAGCGCCTATAACCTGACCCCGGCTGATGTACAGAGTGCGTTACTGAAAGAAAATGTGGAATTGCCTTCGGGAAAGATCGCCGGAAACGCCACGGAACTGTCCATCCGGACCTTTGGGCGTTTGAATACCGAGGATGAATTCAATGACCTGATCGTCAAGAATGTCAACGGGTCCGACATCCGGTTAAGGGATATCGGGGAAGCCGTGCTGGGACCCGAGAATGAGGAAAGCGTATTGAAAGAAAGCGGGATACCCATGATCGCTATCGCGGTCATTCCCCAACCCGGCACCAATTACATCAATATCGCCGATGAGATCAAGAAACGGTTCGAATCGATCAAGAAGGACCTGCCGGCTGATATCCGGATGGAGGTTTCCTACGACCAGACCCAGTATATCCGGAAATCCATCAATGAAGTGGGAGAAACCCTGATTATCGCTTTCATCCTGGTTGTATTGATCATTTACCTTTTCTTCCGGGAATGGCTGATCGCCATCCGGCCCCTGATCGATATACCGGTATCCCTGATCGGCGCCTTCTTCATCATGTATGTGAGCGGCTTCACCATCAATGTGCTCACCTTGCTGGCGATCGTGCTGGCCACAGGCCTTGTGGTGGATGACGGCATCGTGGTCACGGAGAACATCTATAAAAAGATAGAAGGCGGCATGCCCAAGTGGCAGGCGGCCAAGGAGGGTTCTAAAGAGATCTATTTCGCGGTGATCGCCACGTCCATCACCCTGGCCGTGGTATTCCTGCCCATCATCTTCCTGCAGGGATTCGTGGGCAGGCTGTTCCGTGAATTCGGAATCGTGGTGGCGGGAGCCGTACTCATATCAGCGTTCGTTTCCCTGACACTCACCCCGGTATTGAACGTTTACCTGGCCCGCAGATCGCATAAGCATTCCTGGTTCTATACCGCATCGGAGCCCTTCTTCCGCGGACTGGAAAACGGCTACCGAAGGGCCCTCACCGGCTTCATGCGATTACGCTGGATCGCTTTCCTGATCATCCTCGCCTGTTTCTCCATCATCTACCTGGTGGGCAGTAACCTGCAAAGCGAACTGGCGCCGATGGAGGATAAGAGCGGGTTCCGGCTTTCCGTGACCGCGCCCGAAGGCACGGCATATGATGCCATGGATAAATTCATGGATAAGCTGTGTAATTTCCTCAACGATTCCATCGCTGAAAAAAGATACATGGTGAGTTTGACCGCGCCGGGATTCACCGGTTCAGGATCCTCCAACTCCGGTTTCGTCCGGGTGGTGCTGACCAACCCTTCGGAACGGGAACGCAGCCAGCAGGATGTGGTGAACTGGATCAACAAGAACATCACCCGCTTCAACGAAGGAAGGGCTTTCGCCATTCAGGAACAGACCATCTCCGTCAACCGCCGAAGCGGTCAACCGGTTTCCTTCGTGTTACAGAACACGAATTCGGATAAAATAAAGAATATCCTACCCCGCTTCCTGGAGGAAGCCGCAAAGAGCCCGGTACTGATGAATGTGGACGCCGACCTGAAATTCAACAAACCTGAATTACGCGTTAACATCGACCGCCTGAAAGCAAGCACCCTGGGGGTGAGCATCGATGACATCTCCCAAACCCTTCAACTTTCCCTCAGCAACCGGCGTATGGGTTATTTCACCAAGGCGGGAAAACAATACCAGGTGATCGGCCAGGTAAGCCGCTCCGATCGTGACGACCCGTCTGATCTCAAGAACATTTATGTCCGAAATAAACGAGGCGATGCCATTGCCCTGGAAAATCTCGTTACCCTGACCGAGGAAGTGACGCCACCCACCGTGTACCATTTCAACCGGTATAAATCGGCGACGATCAGCGCCGGACTACAACCCGGCAAGACCGTTGGCGACGGGATCAAGGCCATGGAAGAGATCTCGAAGAAATTACTCGACGAGACCTTTACCACATCACTCAGCGGGGCTTCGCGTGATTTCGCCGAAAGTTCCGGCAATACCTCATTCGCCTTCATCCTTGCTCTGGTGCTGATCTTCCTCGTACTGGCCGCCCAGTTTGAAAGCTTCATCGATCCGCTGACCATCATGTTCACGGTACCGCTGGCGCTGGCCGGAGCGGTGCTTACGCTTTCGATGTTCAACCAAACGCTGAACATTTTTTCCCAGATCGGTATGATCATGCTCATCGGCCTGGTGACCAAGAACGGTATCCTGATCGTGGAATTCGCCAATAAGAAACAACTGGCCGGTTTAAAGAAAAAGCCGGCTGTCATTGAAGCATCCGTGGCCCGGTTCAGGCCGATCATCATGACCAGCCTGGCCATGTCGCTCGGGGCTTTGCCGCTGGCCCTGTCGCTGGGCGATGCTTCAACGAGCCGTATCCCACTGGGTGTGGTCATCGTAGGAGGCGTATTATTTTCACTGGTGCTGACCCTATTCGTCATCCCGGCCATGTATTCCTATCTTTCCACCCGGAAAAAAAGAAGTGCGCTGGACGATATAGAACCCACGTCCCTGTCTGTTTAAACCCTTTGCCGAATGAAGTATCGTTTGATCCTGTTCATACTATCCCTTTCCCTGTTCACCGGCACTGACGCTACGGCCCAGAAAATGTTATCGGTGGAAGATGCCATCGCGGCGACATTAAAGAACAATTACGACATCCTTTTACTCCGCAACGATTCCAGTTCTTATGCGCTGGATAAAGCGTATGCCAGGGCCGCTTTCCTTCCCAGGCTGAATGCCACGGCAGGCTATGTGGCCAACAATAACAACCAGAAACAGAAATTCTCCGATGGCACGAAAAGGGAGAGCAATGCCGTACGATCCTCCAACCTGACCGGCAGCGTACAACTGAACTGGACGCTATTCGACGGGTTCAAGATGTTCGCCACACGCGACAAACTGAATGAGCTGGTAAAACTCGGCGAACTCAATATCAGGAACCAGATGATCAGTTCCATCGCGGCCATCATCAACAATTATTACAATATCGTACGACAGAAACAGCAATTGAAGGCCATCGAGGAACAGATGGGTATCAATGAGGAACGGGTGAAACTGGCCGAGAAAAAATTCAGTGTTGGACTGGGTGCAAAGCCCGAACTCCTGCAGGCCAAGGTTGACCTGAATGCGCAGAAAGCAGCCCGGCTCAGGCAGCAGACCCTGATCGAGCAATTGAAAGAACAACTGAACCAGCTGATGAACGTGGAAATGAATACCCGTTACGAAGTGACCGACAGCATCCCTTTCCGAAAGGATATCATCATCACCGACGTACTGAATATCGCCGAAGCATCCAACCCTTCCCTGCTGGTGATCAAGAAGAATATCGACATAGCCAAACTGACCATGAAAGAGAGGAAGGCCGACAAGTACCCCGTGGTGAGCTTCAATTCGGCCTATAACTATTCCAAGACCGATAACAAGAAAGTAGTGAATCCCTTCACCCCCTTGTACAGCCGGAATAACGGTTTCAACTATGGCGTTGGCATCACCATACCCATCCTGAACGGATTCAACGTAAAGCGGCAGATCCAGCAATCACAACTCGACATCGATTACCTCAAGCTATCTTACGAAAGCCAGAAATCAAAGATCGATCTCGGCATCACCAACGCCTTCAAGGATTATGAACTGCAGAAGAAGATGCTGGCCCTGGAAGAAGAGAATATATTGCTGGCCAAAGAGAATGTGTATATTTCTGTAGAACGGCTTCGCCTGGGCATCTCCACTTACCTGGAGTTACGTGAGACCCAGAAAAGCCTCGAACAGGCCTATGACCGGCTAATCGCGGCCCGGTACAATACCAAATTGGCGGAGACGGAGTTATTGAGATTAAAAGGAGACCTGGTGAAGTAGTTATGCCCACAAAGCCACAAAGAGAGATTGTTAATTTATAAGCTCTTTGCGACTCCTGTTTTCTTTGAGTCTTTGCGTGATATAGATAAATTGTATAAAACCATTTATAACATGAGTACCCCGTTAGTAGGCATCATCATGGGCAGCGAAAGTGATCTGGAGATCATGAAAGGAGCTGCAGATATCCTTCGCCAGTTTGAAGTGGAGCCCGAACTCACCATCGTATCCGCACACCGCACACCCGAACGATTGAGGGAATATGCTTCCAAAGCCAAAGACCGCGGATTGAAAGTGATCATCGCCGGTGCCGGTGGCGCCGCTCATTTGCCGGGCATGGTGGCCGCACAAACGATCCTGCCCGTGATCGGTGTTCCGGTCAAATCCTCCAACAGCATCGACGGCTGGGATTCCATGCTGTCCATCCTGCAAATGCCCTATGGCGTTCCGGTGGCTACGGTAGCGATCAATGGCGCCAAGAACGCCGGGATACTCGCCGCGCAGATCCTAGCCCTGCACGATCCTTCCATCGCCGGAAAACTGGAAGCCTTCAAGGAGTACCAGGATGATATCGTGATGGAAAGCGTGAAGAATGTGAAGGACCTGGGATACCGGAATGAATACGATTGATCGTCTTCATCATGGCTAATATTACCGCCATGGTTCGTGTCTCACGAACCATTTTTTTTTGGCTCCTGCCTCACGAACCATTTCAAACTTCATTTTCATTCTTCGGTGATCACCGTGAACTGTTGTTCCAGTCCCAGGGAATGCGTATGGATCAATTCGAGGAAACCACTGCCCCATTGGGCATAGTAAGGCAAGAGGTTATCGACCCTTTCCTGCAGGATGCCGCGGGGAAATAAACCCGCCCTGAGTTTTTGCACCTGCCTTTGCTGCACCTCCAGTTTCTTTTTTTCCGCCCGGATTATTTTCTTTTCCAGCGCATCGATCTTTTTCAATGCCTGTGCATACAGTGCCCTGGTGTGTGTTTCCAGGTTCTTATCGGCGAGCCCGGCCGATTTACCAAGGCCCATATAAAATTGTTCAAGAATCTTCTTCTCTTCAGCCAGGTCGATTTTAACAGCCGATTCCCTTTTAACGATCCTGTTCATCAATTCGTTCTCCGATTTGAATAACGCTTCGGTGGTAAGTCCCAATTTTTCGGTCAATACACGATTAGTTTCTTCAACAACCAGGAATGAATTGCGCAAGACCAGCACAGGGAAGGGAACATCAACAGATTCAAAAACCTTTTTCAATTCCAGCCAATAGGCCAGTTCTCCCCCACCGCCAATGAAAGCCACGTTAGGCAGGATCATTTCCTGGAAGACCGGGCGGAGGATCACGTTCGGACTGAAGCGTTCGGGATGTTTGTGCAATTCCTCTTTTAAGGCCGACTCGTTAAAAGCAAATGCTGAATGTTGTATGTTAAATATTGAATTTTCAAGAACAATGCGTTCCCTGGAATCTTCATTGAGGTAAAACAGGTTGATCTCCCTGCCCCCTGCCTGTACTTTATATTCAGCAGGAAAATCTGACATGGTTGCAGCAACCGCCTGATGGGAGAAGTTGGTCAGCAGTTCCTTTTCCGCAACCGGGATGAATGCTTTTTTCAGGGCCTGGTCATCGGGCAAGAGGATCATCAAACCATACGCCGCGAAGAGCGTATTGACGAGGTGAAAAGTCGCCTGCTCGATGGTTCTCCCCTTCTGATAAGATGACCGTAACAATCCGACGAGTTCATCGCCATGGGGCTGAATGGAGAGCTGACCGCTGATGACATCGATCAGTGTGATCAATTCGTCGTCTACGGTCATTCTTCCAACCGCACCGGTCTGCCTGGTGTTCCAACTGTATTTTTCGCCGGACAGGTAAATATGTCCCAGTTCTTCCAGATCGGCGTCCTCGCTGCCCATATAATACACCGGCACGAAATGAGACCCGGGAATGTCCAGGCTCAGGGTTTCGGCCAGTTTAACGGCATGCAATATCTTATAGATAAAATACAAATGCCCGGTGAAGATATTGGGCTGGTGGGCCGTGGTGACCGTAAAACAATCCTCCTCCTTTATCCGGGACAGGTTGATGCGTTGCTTTTCCGAGAGTTCAAGACCGGCATATTGCTTCTCCCAGGTGGCTGATAACAAAGACCGGTCTGTCGGGTATTTTTTTCTCTCTGCAATGGCTGTCCGTATTCCATCCTCTCTAACCGGGTGGGTAAAGAAAGGACGCAGTTTATCCGCTCCATCGAGATAATCATTCACGATTGTGGAGAACAGGCCCGTTTGCCGGCAGGACAAATGCTGTGAACTAAAAGACATGAAGCTTTTTTGGGTATTAGAATGATCAGACAAACTTACGTTAATCCTGAAAATAATGCGTGTTGAAAGTTGGAGGTTGGAGGTTAGAGGTTGGAGGTGCACGATATGGATCATGGTTGTGATCAGGCGCATAATTAGATCACATTAACCTGGTCAGCTGCGTTTGATCAGGGTGGAATGTAAAAGCTTCACCTTCCATCCTTTCTTCTCTTTCACCACGATCACCGTTTCCATCCAGTGCACAGACATGATCTTTCCGTTCCTGGTCATTTCGGAACGAAGGTTATAGGTTACCCAGGCCGTTTTCCGGTCAACCGTCGTATTGATGAAATCAAACGCATTCGTCCGCTTAAAATCAGCCGCCGTATTCAACCGGATGGTCTTGTTGACCAGGGTATCCAGGTTCCAGATACTGCCGTTTTCAAATAAAACGATATCGGCGGTACAATGCCCTTTTAAGTCAACCGAATCCCGGTTTGAAATGGCAGCAAAGAACCCGACGACGGTTTGCTGCACTTCCTGCTGCGACTTTGACCATGCAGGCTGGGCCTGCATGAATAGCGGGAAGGAAAGAGAAATGAGTAAAAGGATCATGTTTTTCAATACTGATTTTTTTAACGATTTGTTCCTTGCACACCCCTAAAAACCCCATTAACTAATCATTGGCCAAATTCCAGGTCGTCAAAAAAGCCAGTTGGACCTGATCGGAAAGCAGTTCGTAATTGATCTTATCCGGAGTATCCGTGGGCTGATGATAGTCTTTGCTGAAACCGCAATCGATCCGGATAAAGGGGATCCCCTTGAGGTAAAAGGGATATTGGTCTGAACCCAGGAGTCTCCGCTGCATGAACTGCGGCTGCTCATAATAGGTATCCAGTTTCAGTTTTCCCAATTGATCATTGGCCGTAAATAAAGCGTTGCGCAGTCCCCGGTTCAAAGAATCGACCACTAAAATATAGGCATAGTTGCTGTCGGCCCTTCTTCCGCTGTAAAAAGTATCCACACGCCCCATCATATCGATATTCAGAACGGCCCGGGTTTTAGCGAGGGGAAAGACCGGATTGGCTGCCAGGTGAAAGGAACCGAGCAAGCCCTTTTCTTCACCGGTGTACGAAGCAAAAACGATCGTTCGTTTAGGCCTGAATCCTTTTCCCAGTGCTTTTTTCATCAATGCCGCTATTTCCATGATGGCTACTGTTCCACTGGCATTATCAACCGCTCCATAATAAATATCCTTCCCGTCCCGGCCAACATGGTCGTGATGGGCCGAGAGGATGATGCAATCTGCGGAAGGATCCGAACCTCTGATGATACCGATCACGTTGGGAGCCTTCTCTTCTGTAATGTTTATTTCAATATGGCATCCGATGGTCGTGTTTACAGCGAATGATTGTGGGCGTAGTGCTCTTGTAATGTCCTGGGCCAGGCTTTTGATCGTTTTTTGAGATTTACCCAGCAGGTCATTGGCTCTTTCCCCGGAGATCAACAGAGTGGGCAGGTTGTTATTCGGCATGAATGGATTCTTGTACACCGGCTGAAAAGCCGTTTTACGCATCTGTAAAGTGTCCGCGGTAAATCGATTGTTAAAAACCAGGATCAGTGCGGCACCCTTTTCTTTCAGGGTGTTCTGGTAAGAAGGAACAGTTGCCGGTTGTTTGGTTCCCGAGATCAGGTAATTGCCTGAACTATCTTTGGGTTGCCCGGCCAGGATCAACACGGCTTTTCCCTTCACATCAATGCCTTCAAAATCATTATAAAGAGGATGGTCTATCCCATACCCGGCGAATACCACCGGGATATCCTGTAACTGAACCGTCTCGGCGTTACGCAGGCTTAAGGTCCAGCCATCTCCATTCACATATTTCTTAGTTCCTATCTCCAGTTCAGCCCGCCCCAGGTTCTTTCTAAAGGCATCGATGGACTGGAAATAACTGGTCCCGTTTTGATACGGCGCTTCCAGCTGGTTTTCCCTGAACCATTGGGCCACGAATTCTGAAGCCAGGGTATCTCCATGACTACCCATTACCCGGCCCTCCAGTGATTCGCTGGCCAAAAAGTAAAGGTTCTTTTTCAACTGTTCGAGGGAAACGGTTGAGGCGATATTGACCATTTGCTTATCCTGTCCAAAGCAAAAGGAACTGATCAGCAGCAGTAAGCAGGTGATGATTCTCATTTGTTTTACTCTTTAAACTGTAATTGTTGTACTAAAAAATCCCTAGGGCCAGGACATGGTTTAGACGGGAAATATGATCAGGCCTGTCCGGCCGAATCCCCTTTGTACCGGATGGAAGATACAGAAAATGTCAAATGATAGTTGAAATTCAAGGGTATGATTGACCCGCTCAATTAAAAGGACAATCGCCATACCTTTTCATGAGCAGGCAGGTACTCGGACAGCGCCGCCGAACCATACCAGGGGTAAAGTTCGGGCTCCAGCAATTTGGCCCTGATCGCGGGGTCGGTGTCAAGCAATGACCTGGCTTCTTCCAGGGTTGGCACATTCAGGATGAAGAGTCCCCGGAACTGCTGATCATTCTTCAGGAACGGACCTGCAACACTAAGCTTTTTCATTTCCGAAAGCCGGTTGATGTTCCTCATGTGGCCGGCGAACAGGCTGTCGGATTCCGCCTTAGTTGACGTAGTGTTGCTTCCGGTCTTGAGTATGACGAATACATATCGTTTCATGCCGTAATCATCGGCGCCCAGGCTACGGGCCAGGGTCGAATCAAAATTCGGATTCGTCTTTTGACATAGGGCGGGCAAACTGAATAATAGAATGGTCATTATGAACAGGATCGATCTCATGGCAATGCGTTTAATTTTTTCATCTTGTTTTAGAACTGCAATTTATGAGGATTACCGGTACCCCGGTCATTTTGCCAGGCGGTTTCAATGTATTGTAAAATATAAAATACCCTCCACACGGTATTGTTGAAAATGGTTATTCCACTATTTTTATACCCATTCTATTCGCTTAATCTGCCTTTTATGTCCAGATCATCCATCTTTTTTCTTAGCCTGTTGTTTTCTCTTAATACCCTGGCCCAGGGGGTCTCATCTCCCGAGCCCCCCGAAAGCAATTATAACCGGGAATTGAATGCCGCCAATGACAGCAAGGCCCGGGGAATGGCCCTGACCAGGTACGTGGATGCCATCATGGAGATGAGTTATTCCGATGAGGATAAAAAACAGCTGATCGAAAAAAAAGTGAAAGCCATGATCGAGCTCGATTTCATGGGCTTTCATGAAATATTCATGAAGATCAAGGGAACCCATGTAAGTTTTATGATAAAACAAATACTGCCTATTCTGACCACAGAACAAAGGGCCGCATTCAACGCGGCTAACAGGTATATCACGGATGATTTTATAAGTCGGCAGAATAACACTACAAGACCGGCCTGGCCCGCCAATGTACCCCAGCCGGGTTATGGATGGGGGAAAACGGTGAGCAGTAATAAGTCTGTTTCAACTCCCACAGTATCCTCGGGTCCCGATCCCGTGAAAACGGTACCGCAGATCACCGAAAGCAATGCGAAAAAACTGCTGGGTACCTATTGGACCTATATCGACCATGGTGTTGATCGGTTATTCAAAGTAATGGCCTTTAATAATGCCACATTGAATTATACCGTCAAACAAACGAAACTGGACCGGGATACCAAGGCCTATTCCTACATCTGCTACACCGAAAAACAAGAGATCCCGGCGGAAGACCTGTTGTATGTGAGGCCCTCCAGCAGCTATAATCTTTTTAAAGCCCAGAACACCAGTACGTCCTGCTCATCCTGCGGTGGTTCAGGAACCAAGACACAGAACTTCTCGCATACCAATGATTACCAGTACACCCTGGGAACCAAGACGACCTATACCTCCACGAGCAAAGTGAAATGCCCCAGCTGCGGCGGCTCGGGTGGTTATGTGAACCTGGACCCGGTTCTTCAATGTCTGGAAAGTAATAAATAAGGGTTTAGGGCCGGTCATTTCAACAACCCGAAATCCAACGCGGTTTGCCAGGTGGAGTGAAAACCGCGGTCGGCGCCATAGGTGCCGGTTTGCCCGCCCTCGTCATCTGCATCTCCCGGTTTGACCAACACCCGGTGGCCCAGATCATCCACTGAATAAAAAATGATCACCACCTCCCCCCAACGATTATTGTATTCCATTCGTTGGATATCCGGGATAGCCTTGAAAGACCTTTCCACCTTATCGGGCTGATCATCGCATTGGTTCAAACCGGTCCACTGCCGGATCAGGATCTCGGCGTTCTTATGATTCACCACCAGGTCGTTCTGCCCCTGGTACAGGATCAGTTTGGGATAGCGGCCGTCATATTGAGGATTCTGCTCCAATACTTTTTGCACCAGGTCTGAATCGTTTCCGTGCTTTGTACCGGCCATCACCCCCGCGGCGGCGAACGCGTTGGTGGCCAGTTTATAAGCGCCCCCGGCAAAGACAGCGCCGGCTGCGAAGGTCTCCGGATGGGTGGCCATCATCACCACCGCCATGGCTCCGCCGGCAGAGAGCCCCGTAATGAAGATGCGGCTGCTGTCGATGGGATACTGACTGCGTGTATACCGGATCATCTGTTGTATGGATTCGGATTCACCCTCGCCTTTATTGATATCGGAGTTCCGGAACCAGTTGAAACAGGTGCTCACATTATTGAGTAATTTCTGTTGGGGATAGACCACGATGAAATCATGCAGGTCGGCCAGTTTGTTCCAGCCGGTCAGCCGGGCCACTTCTTCAGCCGTCTGTCCGCAACCATGCAATACCACCACCAGCGGTTTCGGTCCGGCTCCCGGCTTATGATCGGGTTCGTAAATGAACATCTTCAGGTTACCGGGGTTATTGCCAAAGGCATTGACGGCACTCAATTCATTTGAATCCTGCGCGAAGGCAAACTCTGCATATAACAATGAAATGATCAGAACAATCAGGCGGGAATTGATCGGCATGTTGATGAAATTGGTTCCTCTGTCCGAATCAATATTGATGCCAACTGAGCTTAATTGAAATTGAATGGGGTATTGCTGAAGAAGGCTTGGGTAATTTTTAACAGTTCCGGCATAACCTCGCCAATGGATCGCCGCTGGTCATAATACCATGCGGCGGCGAAAAACAGGTCCCACAAAGAACTAAAAGAACACAAAGAGAAAAAATAATGCCGTTCACTTTGTGCCCTTTCATTGCTTTGCGGGACAACCCGATATGCGAAGCAAATTATTTGGCCCATAAGTGGTCATTCTTTTGACGCATTCGCCGATGGCGACAGTTCGGTATTGCTCAGTAGACAACACGGAGGCAAAAAGCAAGATCGCCGCAGGTCATAAGACCACGCGGCGACGAAAAAAATCAAAAATCTAAAATCATAAATCTAAAATCACATCCCCTTCCAGGTCATAATCATAGGCCTTCGTGATCTTCACATTCACGAAATCACCGATGACCAGTTTCTTTTTGGATTGAACGATCACTTCATTATCCACTTCCACACTGTCGAATTCGGTACGGCCCAGGTAACGGCCGGCTTCTTTCTTATCGATGAGCACTTTGAAGGTCTTGCCCAGTTTTTCCTGGTTCTTTTCCAGGCTGATCTCCTGCTGCAC
Source organism: Chitinophagaceae bacterium (assembly GCA_016721725.1). Taxonomy (GTDB): domain Bacteria; phylum Bacteroidota; class Bacteroidia; order Chitinophagales; family Chitinophagaceae; genus Ferruginibacter. The sequence continues at coordinate 751,206 of JADKHN010000006.1, forward strand.
TTCCATGATCTCCTGTGCACGTTCCTCTTTTTCATCAGCCGGAACATCATCCACCAGGTCATGGGCAGAAGTGCCTTCCTCATGACTATAGGTGAAGATCCCTACCCGGTCGAATCGCATATCCTGCAAAAATGTTTTCAATTCCTCTACATCATCACGGGTCTCCCCGGGAAAACCGGCGATGAGCGTGGTACGCAGACAGATGCCCGGTATCTTCTCCCGGATCTTGTGCACCAGGTCTTCCATCTCTTCCCGGCTGATCTGCCGTTTCATCGCCTGTAACATGTTATTGGAAGCATGCTGTAAAGGCATGTCGAGGTAATTGCAGATATTTTCGTGGGCCTTCATCGTGTCGATGATCTCCAGGGGAAATTTGGATGGATAGGCATAATGCAGCCGGATCCATTCCAGTCCCTGTACACCGGCCAGGGCATCGAGCAGTTTCGGCAACTCCCTTTTCTTGTAGATGTCCAGTCCGTAATAGGTCAGTTCCTGAGCGATCAGCATCACTTCCTTAACGCCGCGATCCACCAGCCTTTTCGCTTCATCCACCAGTGATTCGATGGGCCGGCTCACATGCTGGCCGCGCATGAGGGGTATGGCGCAAAAGGAACAGGTCCGGTTACAGCCTTCGCTGATCTTCATATAGGCGTAATGCTGCGGGGTATAGAGCAACCGTTCGCCGATGAGGTCGGCCTTGTAATCCGCTTCGAATTGTTTCAGTATCGCCGGTAGTTCCATCGTGCCAAAGTATGCGTCCACTTCGGGGATCTCGGCTTCCAGGTTGTTCTTATACCGTTCGCTGAGGCAACCGGTGACATAGACCTTGTCAAGCTTCCCTTTTTTCTTCAGTTCCACCTGTTCCAGGATGGTGTTCACGCTTTCTTCCTTGGCCTTTTCTATGAAACCGCAGGTATTCACAATCACGATATTATGGTCTTTTCGGGCGTTCTCATGCACGACATCGATGTCGTTGGCCTGGAGTTGGCCGCTGAGTACCTCACTGTCCACCATATTCTTGCTGCACCCGAGCGTGATGATATTGACCTTGTCTTTCTTTAACGTTCTTGTCTTCATAATTGCATCGGCAAAGGTAGGTTTTTAGCGGCGACAAAGGGATATGACGGACCGGGTCGATCTACGAGAATTTTCGCTTACCACTCATCATCAAAATAAACGGTTTATGAATAATCTAAACATATTCTCAGCAGACTAAACATACATTTGCGTGCATTTTCAAAGATGCAGCCAAAAGTATAAACCATGAAACAAAAACTACTCTTCTCCCTGGCATTGTTATTTTCACTTGCCAGTAACGTAAACGCTCAGTCCCCGGCAAAAATCACCGGCGAGGTGCAAGACCCCGGTGGCAAACCCATAAAAGCAGCTACGATATTATTGTATCGCAGCAAAGATTCGTCACTTGCCAAAACCGAGGTCACCGACAGCAAGGGTATCTATACCATTCCAACCATCAAGGCAGGCAATTATTTCATTAAGACCAATGTAGTGGGCATGCAGGCGGCCTATTCAGGTACACTTGCGGTAAAAGATGGCGAGACCATCACCGTACCGGCCATTTCCCTGAAGCCCGCCGACAAGAACTTACAGGCGGTGACCGTCACCAGCAAGAAGCCCATGGTGGAAGTGAAGGCCGACAAGACCATCCTGAATGTGGAAGGCACCATCAATGCCGTGGGTAACGACGGATTGGAACTGCTACGCAAATCACCGGGTGTCATGGTAGACAAAGATGATAACCTGAGCCTGGCCGGAAAGAACGGCGTCAGGGTGTATATCGACGGCAAACCAAGTCCGCTGCAGGGTTCCGACCTGGCCAGTTACCTGAAATCCCTGCAATCCGCCCAGATCGAGTCCATTGAGATCATCACCAACCCCTCCGCCAAATATGAGGCTGCCGGTAATGCGGGCATCATTAACATCCGGCTGAAAAAGAACATGACCATCGGTACCAATGGATCGGTCAATGCCGGTTACAATATTGGCACCTATGCCAAATACAACGGAGGCCTGGCGCTGAATTACCGTAACACCCGCCTGAATGTTTTTGGCAATTACAATTACAGCCAAAGCCTGAATGAGAACAGTTTCGTCATGTACCGGGTGCAGGCTGACAGTATTTTCGACCAGAATAACCACATCATCAATAAGAACAAGGGATCCCACAATTTCAAAGCCGGGATGGATTATTTCATCAATAATAAAAGCACGGTCGGCGTGGTGGTGAATGGCAATGTGGCCAATAACCTGACGGAAACCGGCGGGCCTCTCAATATCATCTACGAACCCACCAATAAGATCAGCCGGGTCCTGTTTGCGACCGGCGACAACCGGAATGAACGGAACAATGTCAATTTCAACCTGAATTACCGTTACGCGGTACAGGGAGGTAAAGAACTGAACCTGGACGCCGATTACGGTTATTTCCATATCCATGGCAACCAGTTTCAGCCCAACGATTATTATGATGGGACAACCGGGGCGAAACTTTACAGCAACGTTTACCGGATGATCTCTCCGACAAATATCCAGATCTATTCCATCAAAGGGGATTATGAACAGAATTTTAAGAAGGGCCGACTGGGTTTCGGCGGCAAGGTCGGGATCGTGAATACCGACAACAATTTCAAGCGTTATGACGTGTATGGTGCCACGGAAGTGTATGACAAGGATCGGAGTAACCGCTTCGAATATAACGAGAATATCAATGCCGCTTATGTGAACTACAACCGCGGTTTCAAGGGGTTCATGATACAGGCAGGTCTGAGGCTGGAGAACACGAACTCACATGGCATTTCCACCGGCCTGCGATACAATACGGTAAGCGGGAATTATGAGACCTACGATTCCTCCATCAGGAGAAATTATGTGGACATCTTCCCCAGCGCGGCCATCACCTTCAACAAGAACCCGATGAGCCAGTGGGGCATAACTTACAGCCGGCGCATCGACAGGCCGGCCTACCAGGACCTGAACCCTTTTGAATTCAAGCTGAATGATTATACATTCATGAAAGGGAATACCCAGCTGCGCCCCCAATACACCAACAGCTACGGGATCACCCATACCTACAAGTATAAACTGAACACCCGCCTGAATTACAGCCATGTGAAGGATATTTTCACGCAGTTGCCGGATACGACCGACAAATCGAAGAGTTTCCTGACCAAGAAAAACCTGGCCACCCAGGATATCATCAGCCTGAACATCAGTTACCCCTTCCAGTACAAATGGTACAGTTTCTTTACCAATATCAATTCCTATTATTCAAAATACCATGCCGATTTCGGCGGCGCGACGCGGACGGTCAACCTGGACGTATTTGCGGTAAGCTTTTATATGCAGAACAGTTTCAAACTGGGCAATGGTTTCACTGCCGAACTCAGCGGATTCTATAATTCTCCCACCATCTGGCAGGGAACTTTCGAAAGCAAGGCCATGTACAGCATCGATGGCGGATTACAAAAGACCCTGTTCAAGGGAATGGGCACGATCAAGGCCGCTGTCAGTGACATTTTCCACACCATGAGATGGAGCGGTTCCTCCACTTTTGCGGGGCAGACCAGTACGGCTTCGGGCAGATGGGAAAGCCGCCAGTTCAAACTCAGTTTCAACATGCGTTTCGGCAATACCCAGGTGAAGGCGAGCCGCCAGCGCAAGAGCTCCATCGAAGAAGAGAATAAACGGACGGAATCCGGTGGTGGCATGGGCGGAGGTGGCCGTTGATCATTCAAAAACAACATAAAAAGAAACACCCGGTCGGCTCGACCGGGTGTTTCTTTTTATGGATTGGCCTATTTTCTTTAACGGTGCTTTAACCAGCTTTTACACATCCTTTAACAGTGGGCCATCAAATTAGTTTGGATATTTGTGTTGTAATAAACAGGCAATAAAATTTTTCTCATAAGCAGTTAGTTTTGGTAACCGGCCCCGATTTCTATCGGGGCTTCTTTTTTACCCTGCCTGGATCCCTTCCCCGAAGATACTCTCCACAAAAGCTTCTTTATCAAAGACCAGCAGGTCTTCTGCCTTCTCGCCCACCCCGATGAACTTCACCGGGATATTGAACTGGTTAGCGATGGCCAGCACCACGCCGCCTTTGGCCGTTCCGTCGAGTTTGGTGATGGTGAGTGCAGTAACATCGGTTGCCGCGGTAAAATGGCGTGCCTGCTCCAACGCGTTCTGGCCCGTACTGCCGTCCAGGACCAGCATCACTTCATGCGGGGCATCAGGCACCACTTTCTGGATCACCCTTTTGATCTTACTCAGTTCTTCCATCAGGTGGGCCTTGTTATGCAGGCGGCCCGCCGTATCGATCAGGATCACATCCACGTTGCGGGCGATACCGCTGTTAACGGTATCGAATGCTACCGCAGCGGGATCACTGCCCATGTCTTTTTTAACGATGGGAACATTGGTTCGTTCGCTCCAGATGGTAAGCTGGTCAACCGCTGCGGCCCTGAAGGTATCAGCGGCGCCCAATAAGACCGACTTGCCGGCTTTGGAAAAATTATGGGCCAGCTTACCGATGGTGGTTGTTTTTCCGACACCATTGACCCCCACCACTAAGATGATATGGGGCTTATGCCCGGTGGGTAAGGCATAATCGATATAGCTGCTGTCTTCCGGAGCGGAAACAAGGATGGATCTGACCTCTTCCCGGAGGATCCGGTTCAGTTCGGAAGTATTGAGGTATTTGTCCTTCGCCACCCTTTTCTCGATGCGCTCGATGATCTTGACGGTGGTCTCGATGCCCACATCCGCGCTCACGAGAGCGTCCTCCAGGTTATCCAGCACTTCGGTATCCACCGTGCTCTTGCCGGCGATGGCCTTGGTGATCTTGCTGAAGAATCCTTCCCGGGTCTTTTGCAGTCCCTGTTCCAGGCTTTCCTGCTGCTGCTTTTTTCCAAAGAGTTTATCGAAGATGCCCATGAGTTAAGGTTGGAGGGTGGAGGTTTGTTCGTTAGTTAGATGGTGAGTTTTTAGTTCCTTGTTCTTCAGTCCTTTCTTTCCACCAAAAAACAAAGCCATTCTGAAAGATCAGAACAGCTCGGTTAAATATTTGTCATGCAGGAGAACTTAGCTGGCTAAGAAATCCTTGATCTTGTCCTTATGAACGATAGCTTCCTTGAAGGTATAAGCACCGGTCTTAGGACTACGCAGGGTACGGATCACTTTGGTCCAGTTCTTCGCTTCGGCTGCTGCCTTCTGGTCTTTTGTCTTGATAGCCGTTTTTGCCGCTTTTGCCATGGTATATTAATTTGATAATTTGAAAATGGGTTGATCTGAAGAGTTTGACCGATGGATCGGCCAACCGTCCAAAAACCGGTTATTATTTGATCTCTTTATGAACAGTGGTCTTTTTCAGGATCGGATTGAATTTCTTCAATTCCAGCCTTTCAGGCGTGTTCTTTTTGTTCTTGGTGGTAATATAACGGCTTGTACCGGGTTTACCGCTGGTTTTATGTTCGGTACACTCTAAGATAACCTGTACCCTGTTGCCTTTCTTTGCCATTGTGCTTTATTTAATGCTGTTGATGATTCGGGATTAATTAAATTTTCTCTCCGGCCGCACGTAATTTCTTTACGACAGACAGCAAACCGTTCTTGTTGATGGTACGGATGGCTTCGGAAGAAACCTTCAAGGTCACCCAGCGGTCCTCTTCAGCAAGAAAATAACGCTTGGTCTGCAAATTGGGCAGAAACCTGCGCTTGGTCTTGATATTCGAATGCGAAACCTTATTTCCGGTTATCGGCTTCTTTCCTGTAACCTGACATACTCTAGCCATAGTACTTATTTTTGGACGGCAAAGGTAAGGTTTTATATGAATAATCGGCATCCTCCGCGTAAGAATTTTTCCAATTGGCCTTAAAGCTCTCCCCATTACGCATTAAACTGTTAATAACTCTACCTTTAAGCGGCATATGAGATACCCAAGATCCCTGTTCATACTGGCCTGGGCCCTGATTTCCGCTCCCGCCTTTGCCGATAGCGCTCCCCCGACCGAACTCCGGCCCGGGATGGTCATCAACCGCTCGGTCCTGATCAAAAAAGGGGTATACCGCTTCAACGGGCAATTATCCCTGGAAAAACCGGTGATCCTGATCCAGGGTAATAACATTACGATAGATTTTAATAAATGTGTACTGCAGGGCAGCACGGACAAGCAATGGCCCAACGAATTCTACGGACTGGCCATTTTGGTCAGGGGGGATAATATCACCCTGAAAAACGTGGTGGTAAAAGGGTATAAAGTGGCCATCATGGCCGATAGTTGCAAAGGATTGGTGATCGAACACTGTGATGCCAGCTACAATTACCGCCAGCACCTGCAGAGCAACTGGATGCGGGAGGACCTCAGCGACTGGATGAGTTTCCACCACAACGAAAAAGGCGAATGGCTGAGGTACGGAGCCGGCATTTACCTGCAAGATTGTTCCAAAGCCACGATCAGGGATAATACGGTCACCGGCGGACAATGCGGCCTCATGATGACCCGCTCCAACGACGGGATGATCTATCAAAATGATTTCTCCTTCAACTCCGCCCTGGGCATCGGCATGTACCGCAGCAGCCGCAACCTGGTGGTCAATAACCGGCTCGATTTCAATGTCAGGGGTTACAGCCATGGCTTTTATAACCGGGGGCAGGACAGCGCCGGATTGCTCGTATTTGAACAATGCAACGACAATACCTTCGCCTACAACAGCGTCACGCATGGCGGCGACGGTTTTTTCCTCTGGGCCGGCCAAACCACCATGGACACCGGCGAAGGAGGTTGTAACGATAACCTCCTCTTCGCCAATGATTTCTCCTACGCCCCGACCAATGGTGTGGAGGTGACCTTCAGCCGAAACCGGATATCGAATAACCGCATCTTGGAATGCGACCACGGGATCTGGGGAGGATACAGTTACCAGACACAGATCATCGGCAACCAGTTCGACCGGAACCGCATCGCCATCGCCATTGAACACGGACAGGACAACAACATCAGTTTTAACGAGTTCAACAAGAACAAGGAGGGCATCCGGCTCTGGGCCAGGAAACAGGAACCCGGCGACTGGGTCTATCCCAAAAAAAGGGATACCCGGAGCATGAAATACTTCATCGACCACAACTCCTTTTATGATGAAGCGATTTGCGTCAATCTCAAACTGACTGAAAATGTACAAGGCAAGAAGAACGGGACCACCCGGATCGGTAAATTCCTGAAAATGGATTCAACCGTATTCAACGTGTCGCTCGACAGCGGATATGAGAACGCCTTTGTATTTCCCGAGAACGACAAAAGGGAAAAACAGCTATTGAAATGGAACAGTAAAAAACTACCCCGCTATTCGGACACCATCCCGGCCGGTAGAAAATACATCCACATCACCGAATGGGGCCCCTACGATTTCCGCTATCCCGCCGTCTTCCTCAACAGCATCGACAGCCAGAATATTTGCCATTTTGAACTGATGGGGCCCAAAGGAAACTGGAAACTCATCAGCAGCCATGACCTCGCGGAGATCACGATGAACAAAGGCGGCTTCCCTTCCACCCTGACTGCCAGGATCTCCGGCACTGACCGGCAATTGGAACTCGAATATGACGGCCCCGGTTTTACCGATCAATTCGGGAATCTGCATCCGGCGGGAAAACCTTATCGATTCTCTTTCCGTGACTTTCAGCCGGTGATAAACTGGTCGGTGAACTGGTTTGCCTGGGATCCGGCCCATGATCCCAATAAAGATTATACGGTATTCTTACAAACACTTGATAAGCCGGCATTGAAAAGCGAGAAGACGACAAAACTCGATTATACCTGGTGGGGCCCGATCGGAGATAAACTCCCGGCGGATTCCTTTGCCACGGTTGCCGAAGGAGAGGTCACGGTTAAAAAAGGACGCTACGCTTTAAGCGTGACCGCCGACGACCTGGTTAAGGTTTTCGTGGATGGCAAACCGGTCATTGATTTCTGGGACGCCGCTCAATACAAATATGACGAGGATGCGCATCACCGGGTCATCCTGGACCTGGAAGGAACACACCGCATCAGGATCATCCAGGTGGAGAACAGCGGCTATGCCACCTTACTTTTTTATTTAAAACCGCTTTGACCGCACCTTGCTTTATCTTTGCACCCGATAACCAAAACATCCATTTTTTTATGACCACACACCAAGTGAGTACTGTATTTAAAGGAGGCATGGCATTTGACGCAGAACTGAGCGGACACCATGTTGCCATGGACACCACCACCGAAGACGGCGGGCAGAACAGCGGCGCCAGTCCCAAACGCCTCATGCTGGCCTCCCTGTCGGGATGCACCGGGATCGACATCGTATCCATTCTGAATAAGATGAAAGTGGATTTCAGTCATTTCTCCATTGATGTTCACGCAGCGCTTTCCAAAGACCATCCGAAGATCTACGACCATGTGAAGATCATCTATAAGATCCGGCTGGCGGAAGAAGACAAACCGAAGATGATCAAGGCGGTGAGTTTATCCAAGGAAAAATATTGCGGAGTGTATGCGATGTTCAAGTCCTTCGCCAAGATGGACACGGAGATCGATTATATATAAGATACATTTACCCCTAAGGACACAAAAAAAATTGACACAAAGCTCACCAGGCTTTGCTTTGAAGACTTTGTGCCCTTCGTGGTTAAAAAATCATACTCCGGCGGCTTTTCTCTCCTTCTGATGCGCCACCATCACCCGTATCATCTGCAATGCCACCGCCAGCAAGATGAATACCAGTCCCAGGTAGAACTGCGGATTCAGTTGTTCATTCTCCCGGAAGAAGATAAAGGCCAGCAGGATCCCGTAGACCGGTTCGAGATTATAAGTCAGGTTGGCCGTGAAAGCGGAGACCTTTTTCAGCGCGTTCAGCTGAAGGTCGAAGCTGAAGACCGTACAGGCCCAGGCCAGGATCAGCAGCCAGGCCCAATCGGAGGCAGTTGGCAAATAATAAGCGGCGGGAAATTGCAACAGGTAAAATGGAACGATGAATACCAGTGATATCCACCCCCCTCCCATTTCATAAAAAGCCAGTGTCCTGGGGGTGTATCGCTTCAGCAATGATTTATTGAATATAGGGAACAAGGCGCTGCCCATCGCGGAAATGATGCCGAAGATGATCCCTGTCTTGTATTGCGGATGAAAATCAAAGATGATATAGATACCCGAGATCGCGATGAGTCCCAGCAACAGTTCAACCAGCGATATCCTTTTACGGTCGATCAGGGGCTCGAACAAGGCCGTGAAGAAACCGGTTGCGCTGAAACACACGAGAGCCACCGAAACATTGGCATATTTCACACTGCCGTAAAAACTAACCCAATGCAGGGCAACGATCACACCGACCCCGCCGATCCTCAGCATCTCTTTGAAGCTGACCCTTTGCCACTCCTTTTTCAGATAGAGGATGACACCCAGGGTGAGGAATGTGATCAGCATACGGTACAAGACCAGCAGCCCCTCATTCAGGGTGATCAGTTTCCCCAGTATGGCCGTGAAGCCGGCCAGGAACACGGCGACATGCAACTGAAAAAGGGCTTTCTTCATGCCGGCAAAGATAGTACTCCCTTTTCCCGGCCCAAGAAGTTTTGAAATGAACGGGATCTTTGAAGGAAAACCCGCATTAAATCCTTACAATTCAGGCTGATGCGGCCCTTTCCCCATTCTACGAAAAAATTCATAAAAAAGCGCAAACGGCAAACTACAAACCCCAAACTAATTTATATTTGCCAACCTATAACCAACTCTATATGAATTTTAAACGCGTCAACAACATTACGGGATGGATCATCTGTATCATCGCGTGCTCGGTTTACATCATGACCATGGAAGCGACCGGCAGCCTCTGGGACTGTGGCGAATTTGCTTCCAGTGCCTATAAACTGCAGATCCCCCACCCGCCCGGCGCCCCACTCTTTGTCCTGATCGGCCGTCTTTTCATGATCCCTTTCGATCCGGCTCACGCCGCCACGGGGATCAACCTGATGAGCGCACTGGCCAGCGGATTCACCATCCTCTTCCTGTTCTGGAGCATCACCCATTTCGCCCGTAAACTCGTGCTGAACTCCGGCAAGGAATTGAATAGCGACAATGTTTTCATCATCATGGCAGCCGGCGTTGTTGGCGCACTGGCCTATACTTTTTCCGATTCTTTCTGGTACAGCGCCGTGGAAGGCGAGGTATACGCCCTCTCCTCTTTCTTCACCGCCATCGTGTTCTGGGCCATCCTGAAATGGGAACAGAATGTCGATATCGAAATGAAGGAAGGCATCAAGGGTCATTTCACCCGCGCCGACCGCTGGATCATCCTCATTTTTTACCTGATGGGCCTTTCCATCGGTGTTCACTTGCTGAACTTGCTGACCATCCCCGCCATCGTCATGATCTATTATTATAAAAGGTATGAGAAGATCACCAAATGGGGCACGTTCTGGGCCTTCCTGATCGGTTGCGCCATCACCGGACTCGTACAAAAAGCCGTTGTGGTATGGACCATCAAGGGTGCCGGTAATTTCGACATCTTCTTTGTGAACAATCTCGGCATGCCCTTCTTCTCCGGCTTCGCGTTCTTCTTTGTCTTCATCGCCGGACTGGTTTACCTGGGATTAAGGATCGCTAAAAAGAACAACTGGAACTTCCTCAAACTCGGCCTCTGGAGTTTTGTGTTCATGCTGCTGGGGTACTCTACCTATTTCACCACGCTGGTCAGGTCGAACGCTGACCCGGCCATTGATATGTATAATGTGGACAACCCCGTTAACCTCGTGGGCTACCTGAGCCGTGAACAATATGGCGACTGGCCCATCTTATACGGACAGGATTTCACCGCCCAACCGGAAGATACCAAGGTGACGGAGACCTATGTGAAGAGCAAAGACAAATACGAAAAGAACGGCAGGAAGGTTGAATATGTTTATAATTCTTCGGATATGCATTTGTTCCCGCGTATGTGGGACCAGAGCAATGACCAGGGACATGCCGATTATTATGCCGGCTGGATGCAGATCGGCAAGGATAAGCAGGGCAACTGGGAAAGAGCCCCGACCATGGGCGAGAACATCAAATTCGCCATGGCCTACCAGGTGGGCTGGATGTACCTCCGCTACTTTATGTGGAATTTCGCCGGGAAGCAGGATGATATCCAGGGTGTGAACATGAGCAATGTGCGGGATGGTAACTGGAAGACCGGCATTTCCTTCATCGATAAAATGCGGTTGGGTGACCAGGACAGGCTCCCCGACAGCATGAAAAACAATAAGGCCAATAACAAACTCTTTGCGCTTCCGCTCATCCTCGGACTCCTGGGATTGATGTATCATATCTTCAGGGATAAGCGGGATGCCCTGGTGGTTGGACTGCTGTTCTTCTTCACCGGCTTCGCCATCGTGTTCTACCTGAACCAGGCGGGCAATCAACCCCGTGAACGTGACTATGCTTATGTGGGTTCCTTCTACGCATTCGCCATCTGGATCGGACTGGGAGTGCTCTATGTAAAAGAATTGTTCTCCAGTTTCCTGAAAAATAAAATGGCCTTGAATATAGTCGCTGCCGGCCTTTGCCTGGTAGCCGTACCGGTATTGATGGCCAGCCAGGAATGGGATGACCATGACCGCAGCAATAAGACCCTGGCCAGGGACCTCGCTACGGATTACCTGGAAAGTTGCGCCAAAAACGCGATTGTGATCTCCTTCGGTGACAATGATACTTATCCCCTTTGGTACGCACAGGAAGTGCAGGGTATCCGCAGGGATGTTCGCGTCATCAATTCAAGCCTCCTGGGTACCGATTGGTACATCAACCAGCTCCGGTATAAACTGAATGAAAGCGCACCGATCGATCCGGTTTGGACACCCGAACAGATCGAAGGGGCCAGCCGCGACATCATCTATTACGCTCCCAAGGCGGGTATCGATCCCAACCAATACCTGGACCTGTACACCGTGATGAAAGACTGGGCCGGAAGTGACGACCCCAACAAGATGGAACAGGGAAGGGACGGCAGCCTGCTCAATATCTACCCCACCCGTAAAGTCTCCGTACCGGTTGACGTGAACCTGGTCAGGCAGAATGGAACGGTCAATGCCGATGACAGTGTGGAGACCGAGATCAGGTTCGACATCCCCAAGAACGTCCTGTTCAAGAATGATGCCGCCATATTGAACATCATCGCGGGCAACAAATGGAAAAGGCCTATTTACTTCACGTCGTCCGACGCGGGAGGACTGGGATTCCAGAGTTATATCCGGCAGGACGGGCTGACCTACAGGCTGGTTCCCGTGTTGAACAAAGAAGTGAATGAAGAATGGGTGTATGACAAGATGATGAACAAATTCGCATCCGGCAACGCGGACAAGCCGGGCGTTTATTTTGATGAGGAAAACCGTCGACATCTCAATACCATCCGCCAGGCCTATGCCATTGCCGCGCTCAACCTGGCCCAAAGCAATAAAAAGGATCAGGCGATCAAATTGCTGAACAAATGCGACAAGATGATGCTGGAAGAGAATTTCCCTTACGGCATGGTCTCCCGCGGACAGCAGCACAATTATGTCTCCATGATCATGTTGCAGGCCTCCTATATGGCGGGCGATACCGTACTGGCTTCCAAGATCACCAAAAGCCTAAGAAAGGATCTTGAACAACAGCTCAGCTATTATGCTTCGCTCAGTGAGGACCAGGCTGCTGATTTTGATTTCACCGATCAGTCGGGACGCAAACGTGGCGATAAGAATGAATCGGAAAGGTTCCTGGGCCAGATTCTCGGCATGGAACAGCAATTCAGGGCTCCAAAAGCACTGGAAACCCCCGCACCGGCCATCAACAACCAACCGGTGAACACCCCAAAAGCGGCTGATTCGCAAAAGAAATAAAAGATCCCAGTCATAAAAAAGATCCCTGTAGAATCAGGGATCTTTTTTTTAACATCAGAACATATTGAAGGATTTAAATGTTTTGTATTTTTAGACGGGTCTGACGGTATATAATATCCGTCAGACGGTATTCAACCGTCAAGACGGAAATAAATATGAAAGGCTTCCACTTTACCCGATTCAACCCCGAAGAGCAAGGCAAAACGCCCTTTGAAAAACTGCTGGACCTCTTCCTGCAATTACTGACCTATACCAACGGGGATTTCAATGAAGCCATGCAATGGATGAATGAACTGGACAAGGAATACAAACTCACCAATCCCGATTACGGCATCGGCGATTTCATCGAAGACCTGAAAGAGAAGGGTTATATCAATGAAAGACCCGGAACCGGGGATATCTCCATCACGCCGAAGACAGAAAGGGGGATCCGGAAGAAAAGCCTGGAAGAGATCTTCGGAAAACTAAAAAAGACCAGATCAGGAAACCACCATACATTCAAACCCGGTGGCGGCGATGAGATCAATCCCGAGACCCGACCCTTCACCTTCGGGGACACCCTTGAACAGATCGACTTCACCCATTCCATCCGGAACGCGCAGATCAACCATGGCATCGACAGTTTCATCCTCAGGGAAGATGACCTGGAGATCAGGGAGACGGATTTCAAGAGCCAGACCTCTACCGTACTCATGATCGACATCTCACACAGCATGATCCTTTACGGCGAAGACCGCATCACACCGGCTAAAAAAGTGGCGATGGCGCTGAGCGAACTCATCCAGACCAAATACCCGAAAGACACCCTGGACATCGTCGTCTTTGGCAACGATGCCTGGCCCATTGAAGTGAAGGACCTGCCTTATCTGCAGGTTGGGCCTTATCATACCAATACCGTGGCCGGATTGGAACTGGCCATGGATATCCTGCGGAAGCGCCGGAATCCCAATAAACAGATCTTCATGATCACGGATGGTAAGCCCACTTGCCTGAAAGTAGGCAGCCGGTATTATAAGAACAGCTGGGGCGTTGACCGGAAGATCCTGAACCGGTGCATGAGCCTGGCCACGCAATGCAAAAAACTCAAGATCCCCATCACCACGTTCATGATCGCTTCCGACCCTTACCTGCAGCGCTTCGTTCAGGAGTTCACCGAATGCAATAACGGGAAGGCCTTCTTCGCCTCACTGGATAAACTGGGAGCCTTCATTTTCCGTGACTTCGAGAGCGGGAAAAGGAAGACGGTGTATTAAATGGGATAGCCACTAAGTCACAAAGGCACAAAGTAAACTTTTTCAAATTTTAATATGTATTTGAATTTAAGTGAAAGAGAAGAATTCTTAGGCAAAGAGATCGTCGATGCTGCATATAAAGTTCACAAGCAACTGGGTCCCGGGCTACTGGAAAAAATATATGAAGCCTGCTTTTGCTATGAATTGGGAAAAAAGGAAATCCCTTGCAAACGACAAGTAGAATTACCCATTTACTATGATGACAAAGTTTTTGATGAAGGTTTAAAACTGGACGTACTTGTGGATAATTTAGTCATTTGTGAATTGAAAGCAAAAGATGAGTTGAACAGATTATGGCTGGCACAATTAAAGAGTCATCTAAAGTTGACCAACCTTAGGCTTGGCTATTTGATAAATTTCAATGTCCCTCTCATAAAAGAAGGCATCACCAGATTCATAGTTTAATGAAAAATCGTTCTGGTAAACCTAACAAACGGTTACCGTTTCCTTTGTGCCTTTGAGCCTTTGAGCCTTTGAGCCTTTGAGCCTTTGAGCCTTTGAGCCTTAGTGGCAAAATAAAATAATCTGAGCTAAAAAAGTAAAAATGGACATCAAAAAGATCAACACCCTTGGCGAACTTAAGAAATCTAAGTACGTATCAAAAAGCATCAAGCAGGAGATCCGCGACAACCTCATCGTAAAATTAAAAGCTAAGGAAAACCCCTTCCCGGGAATTCTGGGATACGAAGACTCCGTGATCCCGGATACCGAAAGGGCACTGCTTTCCCAACACAATATCCTTTTCCTGGGGTTGCGGGGCCAGGCCAAGACCCGCATGGCCCGACTGATGACCGGATTGCTCGATGAATACATTCCCGTTGTGGCGGGCAGTGAGATCAATGACGATCCCTTTCACCCGGTCAGTCGTTATGCTTTAGACCTTATTGCAGCTAAAGGAGATGAAACGCCCATTCAATGGATGCACCGCAGCCAGCGTTACGGCGAAAAACTGGCCACGCCGGATGTAAGCGTAGCCGACCTGATCGGGGATATCGATCCCATCAAGGCCGCGAACCTGAAACTCGATTTCGCGGATGAAAGGGTCATGCACTATGGGATCATCCCCCGCAGCAACCGAAGCATTTTCGTGATCAATGAACTGCCCGACCTGCAGGCCAGGATCCAGGTATCGCTCTTTAATATCCTGGAAGAAGGCGACCTGCAGATCCGGGGATTCAAATTAAGACTGCCCCTGGATGTGCTGTTCGTATTCACCGCCAACCCGGAGGATTATACCAACCGGGGCAGCATCGTCACGCCGCTGAAAGACCGGATCGAGAGCCAGATCCTGACCCATTATCCCCGGACACTGGAGACCTCACTGGAGATCACCAGCCAGGAAGCCAGCATTAGCGAAATACAGGAAAAAAGGGTCGTCGTAAGCGACCTGGTGAAACGATTGATCGAGCAAGTGGCCTTTGAAGCCCGGGGAAGCGAACTGGTGGATAAGAAAAGCGGTGTCAGCGCCAGGCTCACCATCAGCGCCTTTGAGAATGCCGTCAGCGCGGCGGAACGCAGGGCCATCATCAATGGGGAAGAACAAACACAGGTATGGCTCAGCGACCTGGTGGGCATCATTCCCTCCATAACCGGTAAGATCGAACTGGTTTATGAAGGCGAACAGGAAGGACCATACCAGGTGGCCTATAACCTGCTGGAAAGATCGATCCGGACACAGTTTAGCCAGTATTTCCCTAACCCGGACACCCTGAAAAAGAAAAGAACAAAGGAAGCGGCACCGGAAGAAAATCCTTACAAAGCCATCATACGCTGGTTTGATGCCGGTAATTCGCTGAATAATTTCTTTGAGACCAGGGATGAAGACAAGATGCAGTTATTGTACAAGGTCGACGGGTTGCATTCCCTGGTAAAAAAATATTTCAAATCAGCCAACGAAAGGGAAAGCGCCTTGCTGATGGAATTCGTACTTCATGGACTGGCTGCCCATTCTCTGATCAGTAAAAAGGTCCTGGAGGGAAAAATAGAATTCAAGGATCTCATGGGCAGCATGCTGAACATGGGCTCCCGGCATTTTGATGAAGAGGATTTCAATGAAGGAGATTTCAATTGACGGGATCCACTTTGCCAAAGTTTAGAACTTTGGCAAAGTTCTGTTTAAAATATTTTTTACTTCCCCTTACGGCATCACCAAAAAATATGGATTAACGAATCGGATATAAAACTTTGCCAAAGTTTAGAAATTTGGCAAAGTTCAGCTCACAAGATATTCACTTCCCTTTCCAATTCCACCCCGAAAGTTTTTTTGACGGATTGAAGGATGGCTTCACTGAGATCGAATATCTCTTTACCGCTGGCCTGCCCGTAATTCACCAGTACCAGGGATTGCCAGGCATGGCATCCGGCATCTCCCCGGCGATATCCTTTCCAGCTTTCGCCTTCCGCGGGTCCGCAGTGTTCGATCAGCCAGCCCGCAGCCAGTTTATAATCCCCGTTTTCCTGTACATACCCCACGATCCTGGGGAATCTTTCTTTCAGTGCCAGGAATGTATCCGCCGACACATGGGGATTCTTGAAAAAGCTTCCGGCATTGCCGATCAGTTTAGGGTCAGGCAATTTTGAGGAACGGATATGGATCACGGCCTTCGCAATCGTTTGTATGTTCAGTTCCTTTACCCCCATCCTCTCCAATTCCTGTTTAACGGTTCCGTATGAGATATTGAGATCAGGTGATTTATTCAGCCTGAAATTAACGGCGGTGATCACAAACTGGCCCCTGTACTTTTTCTTGAAAATACTTTCGCGGTATCCGAATTCACAATCGTTGACGGAAAACAGATGGGTCTTCCGGTCCCCGATATGCAGGGCTTCTACGGATTGGATCACGTTCTTCACTTCAACCCCGTAAGCGCCGATGTTCTGGATGGGTGAAGCGCCCACATTGCCCGGGATCAGGGCCAGGTTCTCCACCCCTGCCCAGTTCTGGTGCAGGCAATGGAGTACGAATTCATGCCAGACCACTCCGGCGCCGACCCTTACATAAATGTGGTGTGTGTCTTCCTTGACCTCCTTGATGCCCGATAATTCGTTCTTCAAAACCAGTCCGTCAAAATCTTTGGTGAACAGGATATTACTGCCGCCGCCTAAGATCAAGATTGGTCGTTGAGGTTTACCGGCTGACTGTCCTTTGAATTCGATCAGTTCCAATATTTCTTCAGTAGTTGCAAAGGAGGCGAAATACCTGGCCCTCACATCTATGCCAAACGTATTGTGCGATTTGAGTGATCTGTTCTCCTGAATATTCATGGTCAATTATCCATTGTCTGTTTTCCATTAATTATGATCCACATCCGCCACGACCGTCACACTCCTGAAACGCTTGTCCTCATGCAGTAAGTTCATATGATTCCGGATCACTTTTTTATAGGTCATGCTCATGCCCGGCTCTTTGGGCAGTTTGATCAGGATCTCCATCAGGTATTGATTTCTGATCCGACCGATCACGGGCGCTGCGGGGCCAACGATGTAATCTTTCAGGTCCTGCTTCAGTGAGGCAGCCAGTTTTTCAGCAGCCGCCCCGACAGTTGCCTCAATCTTATGTTTTAAAGTTAATAAAACAATACGGCTGAAAGGCGGATAAAAAAATTGCTGCCTGTTTTGTATCTCGGCGGTATAAAATGACCGGTAATCATGCTGTTGAACCCATTGAAGAACCGGGTGTTTCACATTGGATGCCTGGATCACCACCCTGCCTTGTTCATTTTTCCGGCCCGCCCTTCCGCTGACCTGCTCCATCAGTTGAAAGGCCCGTTCATTGGCCCTGAAATCGGCAAAACTGAGTAACCCGTCGGCATCCAGTACACCCACCAGGCTGACCTTGTCGAAATCCAGTCCCTTGACGACCATTTGGGTACCTACCAGGATATCCAGCCGGTGCATTTCGAATTGCTGAATGAGATGATCATGGGCGGTCTTACCCCGGATACTATCCATATCCATCCGGGCGATCTTATGCCCCGGGAAATCGGTTTCCAGTTGCTCTTCGATCTTTTCGGTACCGAAATTCTTTTCCAGCCAGCTATTGCTGCCACAGGCCGGACAAGTGATCAGTTTGGGATAAGTGCTCCCGCAATAATGGCAATGCAGTTTGTTGCTGAATTTATGAAGGGTCAGGGAGACGTCACAATGGATGCATTGCGGGATAAATCCGCAAACACCACAGATAAGGTAGGGATGATAACCCCGGCGATTCTGGAAAAGGATCACCTGCCGGTCATGGTCCAGTGCCTTTTGGATCGCTTCCTTCAACTGCGGACTGATCATCACTTTGCCTTTTTGTGCAACGAGTCTTGTGTCCACGATCTCGATCGATGGCAATTGAATTCCGCCGAACCGTTCATTCAGTTCTACCAGAGCATACTTGCCATGAAGGGCGTTATAATAACTCTCCAGGGATGGGGTGGCGCTTCCCAGGAGTACTTTGGCCCCGAACAAGCCGGCATAATAAACCGCTGCGTCCCGGGCATTGTACCTCGGAGCGGGGTCCTGCTGCTTGTAGGAAGCATCGTGTTCCTCATCGACGATGATCAGTCCGAGATTGGTAAAGGGCAGGAAGAGCGCACTGCGGGCTCCCAGAACCATTTTAATTTCCCCGCTCCTCACTTTGTTCCACAATTCGATGCGTTCATTGTTATTGAAACGCGAATGATAGATGGCGATATGACCGCCGAAGTGCTTTTGAAGCCTCCGGATGATCTGCGCAGTCAGGGCGATCTCGGGTAAGAGATACAAGACCTGGCTGCCTGATGAAAAATACTTTTCGATGAGTTTTACATAGACCTGGGTCTTGCCGCTGCCGGTTACTCCCTGAAGCAGGCAAACAGACTTATCCAGGAACCGGGTTCCGATCTCATCGGAGCAGGCTTGTTGCGCATCACTGAATGTAAAATCGATATCCATATTCACGGCCATTGACTTGATCCGGTCCACCTCCCTTTTTTCGATACGCAGGATATTCTTTTCGGTCAGTCCTTTCAACTGAGCCGCGGAAGCGCCCGATTTTTTCAGCAATTCGGATTGCGTCACCTCCCCGGTCGTTCTTTGCAGGTGCAAATAAGCGAGCAGCAGTTCCATTTGTTTCGGCGCCCTTGTCCAGTTGTTCAGCAATTCGGACAAGTTATCCTCATCAGCGAATCGGGCGTCCAGGACGATATAGTTCTCTTTCTTTGGGGCATACCGTTCCTGCATCGCTTCCCATACGAAACAGATCCGCTTGTCGATGAGTTTCTTGATCAGGGGATACACATGGTTTGCATCCAGCAATTGCTGAACCTCCGAGAGCTTAAGTTCCTTTTTGATCAGCAAGGCTTCAGCTACAATGAACTCCTCATTATTCAGGTGGCTGAAATCCTCTCCGGCCTCTTCATTATAGATCAGGATGGTTTCGCTGCTCAGTTTAAAGTGGGTGGGAAGGGCCGCGGACATCACTTCGCCTTCGCTGCACATGTAATATTCACTCATCCAGTTCCAGAGTTTTAACTGCTGGGGATACAGGATCGGATCCTCGTCCAGGATATTCAGGATGGATTTGGTGGGATAGGATGGTTTGGTTTGGGTTACGCGCTTGATGATCCCGGCGTATTTCTTATGGCCGCCGAATACCACTTCGGCCCGACATCCGGGCCTGGCTTTTTCCGTCATTGAAACGGGAACCTGGTAAGTATAAGTGGTGGGTACGGCCAGGGGAAGGATGATCTCCGCCCAGGAATCTCCGGGTTCGTCGCTGAATCGTATTTCTTGTTCCGCTTTCATTAACTGCGGATAAAGTTACATCAGCCACGCTTAGTTTGGTGAACTAACTGATGTTTTAATCCAGCTCGCCCGGAGATCGATCAGTTTTTGTTCCATCAGTCCGAATACTTTTATTTTTAACGCCTGCACATCCGACAGGGTAAGCCCGTCAACAGGTATCTCATCCAGGCAGATCGCCCGGGAGATCCCCGGGCTCAGGGAAAATATGCTGTTATAATGCATCCGGTCGTAAGCGTCGAGGAACAGGACGGGTTTAATCGGCGTCTGTGTTTCGATCGCCACCTTAAAAGCCCCGTCATAAAATTCCTTTAAAGGTTTGCCGGTCATATTGAATGTCCCTTCCGGACTGATGACGATCGAAATGTTCTTCTTGATGATCGATTTCAAGGTAAGCAGGCTCTTGGCCCGGTTGGCCGGGTTATCACGTTCTACCAGAACAACCGCCCGCTTATAAAGGAACCCGAAAATGGGGATCTTGGCCATTTCGGCCTTCCCCAATACCCGGATATGCTGCCTGGGGATCGAACGCATCAGCAAGGGAATGTCGAGATAGGAAATATGATTGAATATGAAAACATACTGCCGTTTAGGATCGTGGGGAGTCTCATAGGTGACCCGGTGCCGGATCCCCAGGGCAAAAAGGACGAAACCGGCCCAGATCCTGCACAGGTCATAAATGAAATTGGTACCCCTGATCTTTCCGAAAAAGGAGGCGATCACCACCAGGGGGAAGATCAACAGGAGAAAGCCGGTGAAAACGATGAAGCCATATAAAGTGTATAAAAACCGTATGACAAATGGCATTGGACGCATATATGATTTCACTAAGATAGATGGTTTTTACCCTGGGCCCAACCTGAATTGCTGATTTTCAGTTGATAACGCGACTGAACGGGTGATTTGAAGGCAATTACATGGGGATATTTTTTTTCAAATTTACCGCTTTGATTTAAACCGAAAACCCTTACCTTTGCCGTCCTAAATTTGGGATATTTATGTTAGCAGTAGTTAAAATAGCGGGCCAGCAATTCAAAGTAAAAGCGGGCGATAGCCTTTATATTCCTCATATCGAGGGCAAGGCAGGTGACTCCGTAGAGTTCGCCGATGTATTGATGACCGATAATAACGGTACCGTTGCCATGGGCAAGGAAGTCAGTGCGGTGGTCAAGGCCGAGATCGTCAACGACCTGATCAAGGGCGAGAAGGTGATCGCCTTTAAGATGAAAAGAAGGAAGGGGTTCCGTAAAAAACACGGTCATCGCACCCATTATACGCAGATCAAGGTTACCGCCATCGCGTAATGATGTTAATGGACTGAAAGACGTACCGGATCATTCATGATCTGTTCTCTATCAAACCAGTGAACAAAAAAAGAACAAACTCATTAACAGTATAAATTTTTAGACAATGGCACACAAAAAAGGTGAAGGCTCCGTAAAGAATGGCCGCGACTCACAAAGCAAAAGACTGGGTGTAAAGATCTACGGTGGTCAACCCGTCATTGCAGGCAATATCATCATCCGCCAGAGAGGAACGGTTTATCATCCCGGAAAAAATGTTGGAGTCGGAAGGGACTTCACCATCTTCGCACTGACCGATGGCCTGGTTGAATTCAGAAAAAGCAAAGGCGACAAGACCCTGGTTTCTGTCAGCCCGGTTCAGGTGACATCCTGATTTTTTTAATATTTTTTTTGGTAGTTTAAAAAATATTTTTACTTTTAAGTATTATTTACTAACCAATTAAATTTTAAAAAAATGGCAACAAAGAAAAAAGCTGCAAAGAAAGCCGCTCCTAAAAAAGCTGCAAAGAAAGCTGCTCCTAAAAAAGCTGCAAAGAAAGCCGCTAAGAAGAAGTAGTCTTCGCTTTCTAAAAAAGCAAAATATGCTAAAAGTCCCGGTGAACACCGGGACTTTTTTATAACCCTTACCCAGCAAGCATTACAGCCATTCCCATCCCCCAAGAATCCGGTTCATTCAGCCAGGTAAACACGCATGCTATTCCCCTAATATCCGGCACCTTATTTCACAAAAAAAAACATCCGTCTTCAGTTATAAAAAAGAAAATGATCAGCGGCTCATTGAATTTTTCCTGTGGAATCAGTATTCGTGAACAGGCTTTTTGATCAGGATCCCCCTTCTCCCGATTTTCAGAAAAAGCCGATTATTCTGCATTTATTACATTTGGGCATGGATAATTACCAAATAGCCGATTTTTTTTCTTTGCTGGGAAAGCTCACAGATATCCATCGTGAAAACGCATTCAAAGCGAAAACTTATTCCATCGCCGCATTCAATATTGAAAAACTTCCCGTGCCCCTGAGTGATACGCCAAGAGAAAAGATCTTCGGCATAAAAGGGATCGGTGAATCAACGGGAAAGAAGATCATCGAGATCCTGGATACCGGAAAACTGTCGGCGCTGGATGAACTCATTGCAAGAACTCCGCCAGGTGTCATCGAGATGCTGAATATAAAAGGGATCGGGCCCAAAAAGATCTCCACCATCTGGAAAGAGATGGAGATCGAAAGCATCGGCGAACTTATATATGCCTGCCGGGAGAACCGCCTTAAATTATTTAAGGGCTTTGGCGAGAAAACCCAGCAGAACGTGATCGAAACGATCGAATTCTACCTCAACAACCAGGGCAGCCATCTTTACCCGCAGGTGGAATTGGTAGAACCCCAGATCACCGCCTACCTCAAAAAACTCTTCGGGCCCGAAAAAATAGCCTTAACCGGCGCCTTCCTCCGGCAATCAGAGATCATTGATGAACTGGAATATATCGTAGCCGTTGAACAGGCTGAGATCAAACCCAAATTCCAGACCGCCAATCCTCCCGAACTGGTGGAAGAATCCACCGAAAGCCTGGTCTATAAATTACTGAACGGCCTGAGGATCCGGCTCTATACCGGAACGATGAATATGGGGGAAGCCCTGTTCCTCAGGTCAGGACATCCCGAATTCACCTCCGCGTTCCGGATTCAATACCCGGGAATCCGATTCAAACCGGAACTGAATGAAGACGATCCGGAGATATTTGAACAGGCGGGGATATCATATATACCAGTATATGCCCGGGAAAATGCCGCTATCCTTGACCAGGCAAAAAAGGGTCCTTTACCGGTTCCCATCCAACCCGGAGATATCAGGGGCATCATTCACAGCCACAGCAATTGGAGTGACGGCAGCCAGAGTATCGAAGAAATGGCAAACGCTGCGATCGCCCGGGGGTTCGAGTACCTGGTGATCAGCGACCATAGCAAGAGCGCCTTTTACGCGCAGGGCCTCAGCGAAGAAAGGATCAGGGAACAGCATTACCTCATCGATGAACTGAACGCCCGGCTGAACGGATTCACCATTTTCAAAAGCATTGAAAGCGATATCCTGAACGACGGCAGTTTGGACTATAGTAATCCCATCTTGTCCACTTTCGACCTGGTGATCGCATCGGTACACAGCAACCTGAAAATGACTGAAGAAAAAGCCATGCAAAGGTTGATCACGGCCATAGAGAATCCCTATACCACCATCCTAGGTCATATGACCGGAAGATTGTTACTCAGCCGAAAAGGTTACCCGATCGACCACCGCAAGGTCATTGATGCCTGCGCCGCCAACCAGGTGGTCATCGAGTTGAACGCCCATCCCAGCAGGCTGGATATCGACTGGCGGCATATCGGCTATGCCCTGGAAAAGAATGTGCTGATCTCCATCGACCCGGATGCCCATTTCATCGAAGGATTTGATGATACGCGTTATGGCGTCCTGGCCGCCCAAAAAGCCCTGGTCACCAAAGAACAGAACCTCAGCAGCATGGACCGGGAATCTTTTCGGCATTATATCGAAGAAAGAAAAAGGAAGAAAGGTATTGCCTGAAACTAATGCCGGTCAACTTCGGGTAAAGAAACATAAAATGCCGTTCCTTCTGCAGCGACCGTGGCGAACCAGATCCTGCCCCTGGCCTGCTCGACGATCCCCTTGCACATAGCAAGCCCCAGGCCCGTACCGGAGGTCTTGGTGGTGAAATTCGGGGTGAATATCCTATCCTGCATTGGTTCGGGAATACCTGAGCCGTTATCTTTCACCATGATCTGGACAAACCCGTCTTCCCTGGATTCACTGACCAGCACATGCGGCGACCGGTCGGCCGGAATGGCCTGAATGGCATTCAATACCAGATTGGTGAACAGCCGGTTGATATGGGTTTTATCTGCGTGGATAAACAAAGGACCTTCAAGGCTTTGCCATTCCAGTTTAAGCCGCTGATCGGCGCCGTATAAACTGATCACCGATTGAAGGGTATCATGCAGATCAAAGGTCTCATTCCGGGGATTCCCGATGTTCGCGAACTGGCTGAATTCACCGGCAATATGGTTGAGGTGTTCGATCTGCTCCACCAGGGTCTGGGCAACGCTTGCCGTTAATTCCCGTACATTGGAGCCATTGCTGTCGATCGCTTTTTGCAGGTACTGCAGGCTCAGTTTCATCGGGGTAAGCGGATTCTTGATCTCATGGGCCACCTGCCTGGCCATTTCCCTCCAGGCCCCTTCCCTTTCACTCTTGGCCAGGGCCGCAGCGCTGGCATCCAGTTTGTTCACCATCTTATTATATTCCTTGACCAGGTCACCGATCTCATCGTTACGCTTCCAGTTGATCTCTTCATTGAGCCGGCCCAGGTTGATCTCCTTCATTTTGGAACTGATGAAGGAGAATGACCGCGTGATGCGGTTGGTGATGAATAAGGAAATGATCCCTGCGATCAGGAAGATGAAGGCGTTCAGGTTGATGATGGTGACCAGAAAATTGGCGATCTCCTGTTTCAGTTTGCTTTGTGAGGTGAAATAAGGAATGTTCAGGTATACGGATTCATTGCCTTTCTCATCGAGGACCGGAATATAGCTGCTGACGAAATTCAGTTTCCCGATATTCTCCTTTTTGAAATACTGAACTTCCTTCAGCTGGCTGAGGTGATAAAAAGCTACCGGATCCATCTTGGTACTGACGATCCCCTTATTATACGGAAGCGGCAGCGAGGAGGCTTTCAGATTGCCTTCCAGGTCGTACAGGTTGATATCCGCCGCATGGATCTCCGATACCTTTGCGATGATCTGTTCCAGTTTTTCACGGTACCCGGGGTCGTATATCTTGACCACATCATCAAAGATCATCATATCGGCCAGTGAATTCCGGACCTGTCCCTCCATGACATGGATGGTACGACTCAGGCTTTCCCGGTTATTATTCTCATATCGTCCGATGAAGAACAGGATGGTGGCCACCCCGATGATGAGGAATGACAACACGCTGATCAGGATAATGGTGCCATGGATCTGCGAACGGATACTGAGTTGCCACTGCGCTTTCAGCCTGCCCCTGTTGAACCGGGCGCGGATGAGCTTATCCAGCAACCAGAATAAAGCCGTTATGACCAGGAAGGAGCAGAACAGGTAGGAGAACAGGGTAATGGACTCAATGATGAAGTTATCCTTCCTGGCGATGATCACTACTTTTTGCGGACCGGCCTTATACCAGAGTTCGATATACCCGTTCTTCTTATAATCGGAGAACTCCTCATTGGGCACCTGGCTTTGCTGGAGACGGGTGGCAAAGGCATAATCATTATGGCTGTTCACCAGTTGCAGGTTATTATAAACGGCGAATGCATAGACCGGGGAGAATTCGATCGAATTATCGCGGCCCTTGGAGAACAGTTCCGGGATCAGCGCGTCGGATTTGAATTTTTTCTGGCTGGCGAGTATGAATATATAGCCCAGCAGGCTGTCATCCCGGTTGGTGATGGTCTTTCTGGAGATGTACCTGAAGCGGTCAAAGGATTCGTCGTAATAAAAAAGATCAGGGATGCCGGTTGGCCTGCCCCGGGTGTTCAGCACGGTGTTCAATTCATTGAAACTGCTGGAATCCCTGTTGAAAAGCGGTTCCTCCCTGGAATCGAAAGAAAGTACGCGGGTCTCATATTTGTTGGTATACCCGGAGAAGTTACCGTTGATCAGGCTGTCCTTGAAAGCCTGGTTGGAGGAATCGGATTTCAAACGATCAAAATTATCCCCCAGGAAATCGGGCCGGAAATCAGTGATCAGGGTATTCAGCAGGGTCTCGTTGAACGGATCGGCCTTGGTAGACAAAGATTCGGCATAATGGCGCAAACTACGGATCTCCTTTTTCTTATTCTCCATCACAATGACGCCTGTGATCGACAATGAAAAAAAGAACAACCAGAAAATGAATTGCGACGAATTGATCCTGTTGGGCGACAAAGCGGTAAAATCACCGGATAGGAGGAGCAGGTAGATCAATAGCCAGGCGAAAACGATGAGTTCAAAACCCGCGCTGCCGCTATTGAGACGGTAGGTCAGGTAAACCAGACCGCCTATGGCAACGAACAGGTAATAGGCGGTCAGTTTTCCGTTCAACAAAGGTTTGACCAGGAAAAGAAAGAGCTGGCTGAGGTAAAAAAAACCAAGGGCCAGGCAACAAAGGACCACGAACCCGATCACACTGTACCTGTTCAGCGTGAAAAAATTGATCACGTCGAAGGATATCTGGGAATCGGCAACGAGGCTGCGGATGATGTTGCCGGCGACAAAGGTCACTGTTAACTGAAGGCCGGCAATGACCACCGGCAATAGTGTTGAAAAGGTTTTATTTCCTATCTGCAGACTGAAGTCCTTTTCCTGGACCCGGTGACGGATGAACAGCACGATCCATACGAACAAGGTGACATTGATGAGCAGATCTCCCAAAGACCGCAGAACCATATTGGAGCCGTATACGGCCGGATCGAATAATTCAAACTGCCTGAACTGGAGCGGAAAAGGGAACTCATAACTGATCAGCCGGAGACCGATGATCAGGAAAAGCAGGAAAACGACCGATTTCCATAACCGGTTGTTCACGGCGATGAAGCCGGCGCATAAATGAACGAATAACAGGATCAGGATCATTCCGGCGATACGCAACCAGGCCGCAAGCAGGTTGTTATGGGCAATGGGATTGGCGACTTTTTTGACCAGGTAAAACAGGATGTTTCCGCTGGCCGACCTGACGGCCTCTTCGCCGGACTGAAGGGAGATGTCATAATTGCGGGCGATATCCGGCCCGGCAGTGAAGCTGTTCTCCAGGTATTCATCCGTGATCACGTATTGCCATTTGACAGGCATCAGGGCAATACAAACCGATCTCATGCCGTGGAACTTCCGCCAGGCGTAATAACCGTTTGGCAACCGGGTAAATCCCTCATTCTGTTGTGAGCGTAACAAGGTTTCTGAGGGCAGAACGGCCTGGGAATTCCAGAAAACCAGCTGATTCTGGCCGGCATCCGAGATCAGGTAGCGATAAATGAAATAGTCCTTGCCGGTCAGCATCAGCAATGATTTCTCATCGACCTGCCCTTTGTTCAGTTTGTTCAAAAAAGCGGTATCAGCCACGAGGGTATTAAAATCCCTTTCCTGCTCATGAATATGCTTTTCAATATTATTCCTGACCGCTTTCAGGGAAGAGTTGCCTGACCAGTAATTATCGATGATGAATGAAAAGGCGATGAACAAGGCCGCGATCACCGGGAGGTAACTGTTCTTGATGATGAAATTCCGGAAAGTGGTCTTGTTTTGCAACGATCAATGGGTGTTTATCCTTTTTTGATGGCATTCCAGATGGCATCCATTTCAGCCAGGGAAAGATCGTGGAGCTGCCGTCCTTCTTTTTTCGCCTGATCTTCCATCCGCGTAAACCGGTCAATGAATTTCTTATTGGTCCGTTCCAGGGCGTTCTCCGCATCCAGCTGCAAAAACCGGGCAAAATTCACCAGGGAGAAGAAAACATCACCCAGTTCATCCTCGATTCTTTCATTATCCCCGCTGGAAATGGCTTCAAAGAGTTCCCGTTTCTCCTCTTCCACTTTTTCCCAAACCTGCTCCTTGTTATCCCATTCAAAGCCCACTTGCTTCGCCTTCTCCTGCAGCCGCATGGCCTTGACCATGGAAGGCAAAGCGCGGGGTACGCCGCTCAGGACAGAATCCTTGCCTTCTTTCAGTTTCAGTTTTTCCCAGTTTCGCTTCACTTCTTCCTCATCTTTAACGGTCACATCCCCATAAATATGCGGATGCCGGGCGATGAGTTTTTCGCAAACGCCATTGATCGCCTCTTCCAGGGTGAACTGCTCCTGTTCCGCTCCGATCTTTGCATAGAAGACCAGGTGGAGCATCAGGTCGCCCAGTTCTTCTTTAATGCCCTTCCAATCCGTTTCTGTGATGGCATCGGCCAGTTCATAGGTTTCCTCGATGGTCAGCTGACGGAGGCTATGGATGGTCTGCTTTTTGTCCCAGGGGCATTTCTCACGGAGGTCGTCCATGATATTGACCAACCGGTTGAACGCATCAGAGTGAGGTGTTTCCATAAGGATCTCTTAAATATTGAATAATGAAAGGAAAACAAAGGCAATGAAAAGGAGGGCCAGCGTGATCAGGAACAGGATATTCAGCAGGAAGAACTTCATCAAGGTCTTACCCCAACCCTGCCGGTAGAACTTGTACATCGAGACATACTGGTACACGAAAAGGCCGAGGTAGATAAAACTCATCAGTGTCCCTAAGAATCCCCAGTGCAATTGATCATTGATCTTATTGATGCTGAAGAAGAACAGCAGGGACAGGAAACTGAAAATATACAGGTGGATGGCGTAGATCGCGTGGTTGACATAATAGTATTCCTTTCTGCGGCGATAAAGCAGTTTGAGCCATAATGCCAGCAACGGGAGAGAGATGAACAGCATTTGCGGCAGACTGTGCAGGATGGAGGAGCGGAACGCTTTCTGGACTTCCTTACTGTTATAATGGTATTTGTTGTTGATGTTGATCACTTTGCGGATCAGTTGCTGTTGGATCCAGTTGTCCTTTACCGTTCCGGAAGACAAGGCCGAATCGTAAGCGGCCAGGGTCTTGTAGAACCTCCCTGAGACCCGGATACCGGTATTGGACATGACGCTGTCAAAATACCGGGCGAAGCCCTCACGGGTCATGGACAAAGCGGGTTTGCCGTCTTCCTGGTTGATCTGTCGGGTGAATTCGGCAAACCGGGTGGAGTCCATCGATGAGATCTGTTCGAGGGTCTTCCCGTTGATGGTGGTGCCGCTGGGTATGCTGTTTTCGAGTTTGAATACGGAAAAAAAGATCAAAAAGAAAAATGCGGAAGTGAACACATACAGCCTTACCGGGTTCACATAGCTTGCCCTGCGGCCGATCATATACTCAGTTGAAAGGAAGCCGGGTCTTACGATCAGGTACCTGATCGTGCTGAAGAACTTTCCGTCGAAATGCGTGATATCCTGGAAAAAATGGGTGACCAGGTGCCAGACCGACTCCTTTGGTTCTATGTTCTCCTGGCCGCAAACATGACAATATTTACCCATCACTTCCGCCTGGCAATTCAGGCAATTCTTTTCTTTCCTTTCTTTTAGGCGGCTCAATGGAATAAGTTTTGTTAAAAATAATAAAGTTTACGGGGTTGTGTAATTATGGCATAATTTACGTTAATAAAAGATAGCATAATTTTGAGTATGAAAAATCAGCTGATGATCAAGTCTGTATTACCGGTTGTCGGGCTCTTGTCCCTGTCCACGGCTGCCAGGGCCCAGTTCTATTATAAGGACCTGGTGAGTAATAAGCAGCTGATGGAAGAAATGGCCCGGCTGAAAGATCAACAGATCAGGACGGTCAGCATCAAAAGCTTTGAGGATGACGGCAGTCCCAGTGAGGGGTTCTTCTGCGAGAAAAGGATCAACCGGAATTATAGCACGGTGGAAATGCTCAGCAAGTCGAATGTGAACGCGCCCTCTGTTTTCACTTCATCTTTCGATAAGAAGGGCCTGTTACTGGAGACCATCGACAGTTCCGAGATCTCGACAAACCGGACGAATTATGCCTATGATGACCAGGGACGTATCCGCAGCATCCGTTCGGTGATCCGTTCCAGCGATGATGACTTCAACAACGAGATCAGCGAGGAACATCTTTACCAGTATAATGAAAAAGGCATCCCGGTGAAGATGCTCCGGATCAAGAACAATTCGGATACCGCGGTGATCCTTTTTTCAACGGATGAGAAAAACAATGTCTCCATAGAAAAGAACGGCAAGACCGGGGAAACCTATTATTATTATTACGATACCCGAAACCGGTTGACCGACGTGGTGAAACAAAACGCTTTCACCCTCAAGATGCTGCCGGATTATGTCTTTGAATACAATATTACCGGCCAGATCGTACAGATGACAACGACGGAAGAAGGCGGTAGTTATTATTATATCTGGAAATACACCTACGATAACGGACTCCGGATCCGGGAAAAATGTTTCTCCAAGGAGAAAAGGCTGATGGGGACCATCGAATATGAATACAAATGATCAAATTAGTCAATCAATAAAAAAACCTCCGTCTTGCAACGGAGGTTTTTTATTTCAGGATGATCTGTTTATCTGTTGTAAGTTCTGACACTCATCTCAACCCTGCGGTTCAATGCACGTCCTTTGACGGTCTTATTGTCGGCGATTGGTTTGTCCTGGCCGTAACCGGTTGCCGTAAGCCTGTCCTCACCAACTCCTTTACTCACCAGGTAGGTCTTCACGGAAGCCGCCCTGTTCTCAGACAGGATCTGGTTCTTGTCGGGTTTACCGGTATTGTCGGTATGACCGTCGATATTGGCGAAATAGGTCGGATTATCGGTCATGATCTTGGCCACTTCGTTCAACGGCTTGTATGATTTGGTCAGCAATTTAGCGCTGCCGGTAGAGAAGAACACATTCTTGAACGCGGCTTCGATCTTCTTGATGATCTCGTCAGGAACGATCGGGCAACCGAAGTTGGATGCAGGACCGGGTTCGTTGATACACTTATCTTCCTCGTCATTCACACCATCCTTATCGGTATCCGGGATCGGGCAACCCTGGTAGCGGGCGAGGCCTGGAACAGTTGGACATTTATCCAGTTCGTCGTTGATCCCATCCTTATCGGTATCCGGGATCGGGCAACCCTGGTAACGGGCAAGACCCGGAACATCAGGACATTTATCATCGATATCTGCGATGCCGTCTCCATCCCTGTCGGGACAACCTTTCAAATTAACCAGTCCTTTATCATCCGGGCACCTGTCGGTTGAATCCGGAACTCCGTCGTTATCCCGGTCGTAATTGACGGGCGGCGGAGGGATGACCACCGGTGCAACCACTTTCTTTTTACAAAGTGGAGCAGCGATACCGATGCTGTGATAAAAATGATAGGCGACCTGATCCGTTACCGGCATCCGGTACTGGGAATTCATGAGGACATAGGCCTTATCAAATACATTGATCTGCAATCCAACACCAACGGGGATGAATGCGCCATAATAATTCCTGTACTTGGACCCACCGATACCGGCGGTCAGGTAAGGATTGAACCAATATTTGTCAGTGAATAATTTCAGGTTTGCAGTTGCCGTGGCTTCCAGTAAGAGGCTGGTATTGTAGTTGCTGGCCACTCCGGGAACGGGGTAATTTAGAAAAGAACCGGAGATCTCTCCGTTAAAATCAACATGTTGACCCAGGCCCTGCATATAGCTGATACCCAAACCGGCGAACATGTTCTGTGTTTTATGCCATTCCTTGGTTCTCAGAACAGATGCCAGGCCGTTTGCACGGAGGTTGGTTGCTGTCCTAAAATCATTGAGAACGAAGTGAATACCCAATGACGGGCGCTTTTTGTAGTCATTTTGTCCGTAACTGTCAGATAACAAGCCAAGGACCAAAAATGATAATAGGAGTTTCTTCATAAAAGTTAGTTTTCTAAATCGCAACAAAAATAGTCGCTTAGTTCCAAAACATAAAATAATTTACCCACATAATTCAAACTATTATACATAGGCGATTGACCACCAAATTACTTGATTTCCCGCTATTTGGGAACTATTCAGGCGGTTTTCTGCCGATTACCTCCACTTTGACCCTGGTAAGGCCCCTGCTGATATAACCCAGTTTTTCTGCTGCCACCCGGGAAAGGTCTACAACCCTTCTGACTTTGGGGTGGATCCGGTCATTTGTTTTAACGATGACAGACCGTCCATTTCTCAGGTTGGTCACTTTGACCCAGGTCCCCAGAGGCAATACATTACAGGCACAGGTCATTTTTTTCTGGCTGAATATCTCCCCGCTGGCCGTTTTCCTGCCATTGAATTTATTGGAATAATAACTGGCCAGGCCATAAAATACCCTCCTGGACTTTTCGGTCGGATCCTTCCTGACCACTGGTTCATCCTGGGCGCTCACCTGGATCGGAGTAAGGAATAAAAAGGAACAAACCGTAAGAAAAACGAACCTTCTGACCGTTTCAGGTATTGTCATTATTGAAACTGGATTAATCAATGAAGAACAGAAAACGCCTGGTTATTTAGTGGCAAAAAACTTGTCCCGCAACACTTTGTCCTCGCCATAAATATCGTCATAAAAAACGATTTTGCCCTCCTTTCCCTCACAGGTGAAGTAGCGGATAAAGAGCGGTAGTTTTTTCCTGACCTCGATCCGGTGCCTGGATTTTTGTGCGATCCAGCTTCTGATCGAGTCGGTATTATACCTCATGGAATCGCGAACCGTACGACTGGCACTGTCATTCCTTGCTATATAGAAGGCCAGTTTCTCCCATTCCTGCACCCGTACGCAACCATGGCTGAGCGCCCTCGCAGCCCGTTTGAACAGGTAACGCTGGTTGGTATCGTGCAGGTAGACCGCGAACGGATTGCTGAAATTGAATTTCATCACACCAAGGGCATTATTGTCCCCGCTGTTCTGCATGACCTTGAATGGGATCCCCCTGGAGTATTTGCTCCAGTTCACGGCGGCCGGATCCACGTCCTCCCCTTTTCCATTGACCAGTTTCAGTCCGATCCTGGACAGGTAATTAGGATTGTTCTTGAGTTTGGGGAGATAGGATTTGGCGATGATACTGGTGGGGACCGTCCAGGTGGGATAGGTGATCATATCCGATATCTCGCTGTTGAGAAGGGGTGTCCGGGTTTCGGGCTTTCCGCAAATGACCTTCGATTCGAGCACCAGGGTATCGGCGTCGATCACCCGCAGATAGAAACCGGGTAAATTCACCCAGATGTACTTTTCAGGCATCTTGAGCGGCATTTGCTTATAGCGGTCCAGCGTGATGGCGATCCGTTTGAACCGTTCATCATCACTGGTATTCAGGGTTCTGATCAAAACCGGGCCAATCAGTCCGTCGGCGGTCAACCCCTTCTGCTTCTGATATTTCAGGATCGCATTCTTCAATTGTACCGTATCGGGCAGACGGTCAGATTGTTCGATACAATGGCTTTCAGCCAATCTCTTTTGCAAAGTTTTGATGAAGAATACCGAATCTCTTTTATCGCTTTTCCGGTAAGGGAAATTGATATAGGTATAGGTCCTTCTGTCCATACTGTCCAGGAATCCTTTTATTCCATTGATCAGCGCCCAGTAACCTTTGTGCCTTGGCTGGATGCTGATCAAAAGCTCCGTTAACTTTCCGTTTTCGAACAGGTTTTTCAATACCCCCGAGTAAAACTGTTCTTCAAGGACGGTATCTTTGCCGAGGGTCAGGCTATCGGGTTGTAACCTGCCCAGTTTAAGGTCCCTGGCCATGCGCAAGAACCCGTCCGTTAGCATCAGGTCGGCCTTGGACCAAAGCACGGCATCCATTTTCCGTGTTGAATCCGCGTTGAACTTCCTGCGGATAGAGTTGAGGTTTTCAAAATGATAATCCTTGGGAAACAAACCATACCGTTCAGCCTTTTCAATGAACTGGAAAAGACTATCCGCCAGGGGCAACCAGTTTTCCTCGTGACTCCAGGCCGGTCCGAAACCGGTATTGCTGTAATACTTATCCAATGGATCGGTCATATTCAGCCGGATCGAATCGTCCACCTGACCCTCGCCATTCCTGGCGTATTCAATCGCGGATTTGATATACTTGCTGATCTGGCGATCCATTTGCTTAGGATCTTTCACGATCTTTTGGTCGCCTGGCGGATGGTTGCCGTTGCAGGCGGTAAATAATATAATGGAGATCAAACAGAGGAAACAGGCTGAGGTCAATGTCGAAAACCGATTGAAAGAAATGTAAATGCCGTAACTTGAAGACATAATTCCCAGCGGGTTTAAATGGCGGATTTATATGAACAAGATAATACTTCGGTTTCAATTGCCGGTAGTCTTTCAGGCTGTTTTTTTACCAATCCCCCTGCCGGTTCAACCGGGTAAACCCAAAAAGCCAAAATCAATCATATGCTCAAAGAAACCTTACCCGAACTTTTTGAAAGGGACCTGCAAAAACTGTTAACGGAACTGAACTTATACCGCGACGAGGCCAATCTCTGGCAGCTAAGGCCCGGGATCGCAAACAGTGCCGGCAATCTTTGTCTCCATGTCCTGGGGAACCTTAACCATTTCATCGGCGCGGCATTGGGGCATACCGGTTATATCAGGTACCGGGAAGATGAGTTCAGCCTGAAGAATATCCCCCGGCAAGACCTCGTCATCAATATAGGCAATTGCCTGTTGATCGTCAGGACTACGCTCGAAAAACTCAGTGCCGAAGACCTGGAAAAAGATTTTCCCCTGGAGAAAAACGGAAGGATCGTCCCTACCGGGCACATGCTCATACACCTGCTCGCCCACCTGAGCTATCACCTGGGGCAGATCAATTATCACCGTCGTTTAGTGGAAAATGATCATTGAGCCTGATGCTCAGATTTCGGACCACATCCTGAGCAGATTGCTGTAGGTCTGCAACAGGAGGTTGGCTTCGGGTGAGTTCATGTCCCGCTGGGCCACCGCGCCATGCACCTGGTTCAATTGCAAAAGGATCTGCCTTTGTTCGGCCTGCCGGATGCTGCTTTGTATCCAGGTAACTGCGGCTACCCTGGTCCCGTTAGTAACCTCATTCACACAATGGAGATACGTGCAGGGATATAAAATGGCATCGCCCTTGGCTGGTTTGAGTTGGACCTGCCCGTTGGGTGTTTGGATCACCAGTTCACCCCCGGTATAGGTTGAGGGATCACTCAGAAAAAGGGTCATCGCCAGGTCGGTACGGATAGGCGGATTGCCCATGACCGGGCTGTCCACATGCCAGCCGTAATTCATCCCGGATTCATATTTACTGATCAGAAAGGGATAGATATTCTTTGGAAAACCAGCCGCATTGAATAACAGGTTATTGTATAAGGCTTCACTGATGATCTGTTGAAGGGTTGGCAATGAACGGTCATCGGCATTGACCTGCAGATTGTTCTTCACTGATCTCGCCCCCAGGCTGGCGGTTGCCTTCCCGTCCACAAAACTCACTTGCTCCAGCAGTTCATCAATGGTCTTTAATTGTTCGGGACTGAAAATTTCG
Organism: Chitinophagaceae bacterium; assembly: GCA_016721725.1. Classification (GTDB taxonomy): domain Bacteria; phylum Bacteroidota; class Bacteroidia; order Chitinophagales; family Chitinophagaceae; genus Ferruginibacter. The sequence goes on from JADKHN010000006.1 coordinate 786,593, forward strand.
GGGATGTGTACGAATCCGGCAGACATAAGGGATGGTTTTATTTTGGGATGAAATGTATGATCAAAGCACTCTTTTGATCTGTTGCTCCAGCAAGAAGAGGTCAGCCAGCACAATGGCCGTAACCGCTTCCAGTATGACGGGTACCCGAAGGGCGATACAGAGATCATGCCGGCCCTTTATAGAAAAGGCTTCCACGTTCCCGGTCTCCCGGTTCAGCGATTCCTGTTGTGCAGGTGTGGAGGAAGTGGGTTTGACCGCGACCCGGAAAACCAGTTCATTGCCATTGGTGATCCCTCCTACGATGCCCCCGGCATGATTGGTCTTCGTTTTACCTGACTGATCCTGTATGGAATCATTATGTTCGCTGCCGAACATCCTTGCCGCGGCGAAGCCGGTTCCGAATTCGATCCCGCGAATGGCCGGGATGGCAAATACGGCATGACTGAGCAGTGATTCAACCGGATCGAAGAACGGTTCGCCTAACCCCAACGGTAAGCCGGATACCCGGCATTCGATGATCCCTCCGATCGAATCCCGGGCATCAAGGGCTTTTTGGAGCCCTTGATCAGGATCGGTCTCTCCGCCGATCTCGATAATGTCCGCATGGATACCGGTTTCCCCCACCAGCTTTTTGGCAATGACACCGGCTGCCACCAGGCAAACGGTGAGGCGCCCGCTGAAATGCCCGCTGCCCCGGTAATCCGAGAACCCGCCGAATTTCTGCTGTGCCACCAGGTCGGCATGGCCCGGCCGGGGAATCTCGCGTTGTTTTTCATAATCCGCGCTCCGGGTATTCATGTTGTCAAATAAGATCGTGATCGGGGCCCCGGTCGTCCTTCCTTCAAATAGGCCGGTGATGATCCGGGGAATATCGTCTTCTTTCCGGGGGGTGGTTCCCTTTGTGCCGCCTTTCCTTCTTTCCAGGTCAGGTAAAAAATCCTCGACAGATAAAGAAAGGCCGGCCGGACAACCATCAATGGTCAGTCCGACGCATTCGCCATGCGATTCTCCAAATAGATGTACCCTGAAAAGACGGCCCAGGCTGTTCAAATTTTTATTCTTTTGTTGGTAAAGATACATTAGCCCCCAGCATTTTCAAATTGTCATAGAATGCGGGATATGATTTGTTCACGGCTTCAGCGCCCCCGATGGTGGTCTCGCCTTCGGCCGATAAAGCGGCAACCGCGCAAGCCATCGCGATCCGGTGATCCTCGTGTGCATTAACCCGGGCGCCCTTTACCGAAGCCCCGGTCACCAGCATCAGGTCATCCTGTATCACGATCTTTATTCCCAGCTTACCGAACTCTTCCTGAAGGCTGGCCGCACGATCGCTTTCCTTATGTAACAGGCGCCCCACCCCTTCAATCACGGAAGTGCCCTGGCAATAAGCCGCCAAGACAACTGCCGGTGGAAAAAGGTCGGGACAATCCCGGGCATTGAACTGAAAGGCCTGGTATTTTTTCAAAGCAGGTGGCGAGACAATGATTTCCTCTTCTGAAACCGAAAGCGGGACTCCCGCCTGCATCAGGATCTGCAGGATGGCCTTGTCCGCCTGGGCGGAAAAAACATCGAGGCCTTTCACCGTGACCGGACCGGCAATAGCCCCTGCCACCAGCAAAAAAGAAGCGCTGCTCCAGTCGCCTTCAACCGTATAGGTTATGGGTTTGGGGTTTGGGGTTTGGGGTTCGATGAGGAAGCGTTCATCATTTTCATTGATCACCGTATAACCAAAATGTTTCATCATCGACAGGGTGAGGTCGATATAGGGTTTGCTAACAAGGCCGGTCACCCCAATACGGACCGTTGAAACAGCTGCTTTTGCGAAAGCCAATCAATAACCCGGTGAGGAATTGTGAGCTCAGCGAACCATCGATGCTGATATCCGCAGGTTTCAGCGGGCCCAGCAGTTCAACAGGCAGAAAACCGTCGTTGGTACTCACGGTTACGCCAAGCCCGGGAAACACATTTTCGAAAAAATCCATCGGGCGATTCAATAGACTTCCGGTTCCAGTGAATGATACGGGTTGAGAAGACAACGCTGCGATCGGTGCGAACATCCGGATGGAGAGACCACTTTCACCACAAAAGACCTGAATGGCATCTCCGGCTTTTTGCGTTGCCCCGGCTTTTTGCATTGCCCCGGCTTTCTGCGTTGCCCCGGCTTTCAAGCCGGGGAAAATTAAAATCCTCCCCTCCTCCTCCTTCACCTCCGCCCCCAGGCTCCTGATGATCCCCACAGCGGCCCGGTCATCCTGGCTCCTGCCGGGGTTGTATATCCTCGTTTCGCCCTCATGTAAAAAAGCCAGTGCGCAAGCTCTTTGCATGGCGCTTTTGGACGCCGGAGCCTGGATGGTGCCGCAGAGGGAAGATGGTGCGATCGTCCGTTTCACTATAAGATTTCTTTGAGATGATGCTGAAGCAATTCAACCGGTATCGGGGTCACGGAAGCCGATCCGATCCGGCTGAGCAGGATGAAATTGACCTCATTCCTGATTCTTTTCTTATCCATCCGGAGTACTTCAAAGACCCGGGTATGATCTGTTTCAATATCAACCGGCAGGTGATACCTGGCCAGCAACCGGATGATCCTGCTGGCCTCTTCAAAATGCAGGGTGCTGAATTTCTCCGATAAATTACAGGCGGCGGCCATGCCGATGCTCACCGCATGTCCATGGGAAATCTGGTGCAGGTTTTCAATGGCATGACCAACGGTATGTCCGAAATTCAACAGTTTCCTTTCACCGTTTTCCATTTCATCAACGATCACGACCGAATTCTTGATGGCCGCGTTCTTTTCGATCAGATCGGAGACCAGGGAAGGGTCTTGCTGGTAATCGTGAAGGGTATATCGTTCCAGTTCGGCAAATAGAAGGGCATCTTTAATGCAGGCATGTTTGATCACTTCAGCGAAACCGTTCACCCATTCACTGACGGGCAGGGTACTCAATACAGAATAATCGTAGAACAGGAATGAAGGCTGCCGGATGGAGCCCACCAGGTTCTTATAAACGCCCACATCCACACCGTTCTTTCCGCCAATGGCCGCATCCACCATGGCCAGTATCGTAGTGGGTACGAGTCCGAATGAAACACCCCGCAAATAGACCGAGGCGACATAACCCGTAATATCCGTAACCACGCCACCGCCGATCCCGAGTAAAAAGCAGTCGCGCCCGGCTTCCAGTCCGATCAATTTTTTGATGACCTGATCTACGGTGGATTGTTGTTTATGCTCTTCACCCGATGGGAAACTGATCACCGGGTAATCCGGGAATTTGTGGGACAATTGCTGGTTAACGATTTCATCGGTGATGATGATGACCTTTTTCCCGGGCAATAATTCGGTTATTTGAGCGAGTTCCGCGTCAAAATAAAAGCACAGGTCCTGAACCGGGGGCCTTTCGGGTATATGTTCCGGATTCAATTGAACCGGAAGGCCTGCCAACTCGTATGCCTTGATCTGACGCATAGTTGATTTGTCATTATAGATTCTTACGGTCACTGCGGATCTCATCCCATTGCTCAGGAAGGATCATTCATCACTTTGTTCTGGTGATTGATGCTTTCCAGGTGAACCGCGTCAAAATACTTGATGATGAATTCGCGGCTGAGGCCGAGCAGTTCGCCTTTCTGAAAGGCCCGGTCAAGTATCTCGTTCCACCGGTTTGTCTGCAGGATGGTGATGTTATTCGTCTTCTTATAGGAACCGATCTTATCGGCGATCTTCATCCTTTGCCCCAGCAGGGTCAGCAGTTCATCATCCATCTGGTTGATCTGTTCCCTCAGGGTGGTGAGCGCGCTGATGAATGCCTGTTCATCAGTTCTCTCGTTGCGCCAGACCAGCCCGCCCAGTAATTCGGCCAGGGTCTCCGGGGTGATCTGCTGTTTGGCATCGCTCCAGGCATGGTCGGGATCGATATGGCTCTCGATCATCAGGCCGCCGAAATCCAGGTCGATACTTTTTTGTGCAATGGCCTGTAACCCGGTTCGGTTACCGCAGATATGGGACGGGTCGCAGATCAGCAGCAACTCCGGGAACCTGCGTTTCATTTCGATCGGCAGATGCCACATCGGCGCATTCCGGTAATCGGTATTTCCGTAAGAGGAAAATCCCCGGTGGATCATACCCAATTGCCGGAGGCCTGCTTTTTGAAAACGTTCAATCCCACCGCTCCAGAGTTCAAGATCCGGGTTGATGGGATTCTTGATCAGTACCGGTATGTCAACACCTCGCAGTGCATCAGCTACTTCCTGGACACTGAAAGGATTTACGGTAGTACGGGCGCCGATCCAAAGCATATCCACCTCATGATCCAATGCATCCTGCACATGTTTAGCCGTGGCAACTTCAACGGTGACCGGGAGGCCGGTCTCTTTTTTGGCATCCAGGATCCAGTCCAGTCCGGCTGCGCCGATACCCTCAAAAAGGCCAGGTTTGGTTCGCGGTTTCCAGATACCAGCCCGAAGGATATCCACCTTGCCTGTTTTGGCGAGCCTGGTAGCTGTTTCCATCACCTGTCCGGGGGTCTCCGCGCTGCAGGGCCCGCTGATGATCAGCGGTCTCTTGAGCCATTTTTCCTGTATCGTTGTTTGCATGATGTGGAGCGCCTCTTGCCTGTAAATTTAGTTTATAATATGACCGGTCAACGATCCGGGTTCAATTATTTACCGGTCCTGATCCTGATCCAATCCACCTTGCTCATTTCAAATTTTATCTCTCCTTTTCCATGAAGCCCTGTTTCAGTCCAGCCCTGCAGACGGTAAAACTGCTCCGCCCTGCTTTTAGGTTCCGTGCCCAGCCAAACCGTTTCAGCAGTTTGAGAGAAATACCAGTCGAGCATCTGCTTATGGAGCATCCGGCCGATTCCCCGGGCTTCATAACCGGGATCCATGAACAAGGCCCAGATATTATGATCCACCAGGTCTGCGATCGCGAATCCAACGATCCGTCCCTCCCATTCCGCCACCCATCCCTTACCCCGGTTGAACAGATAATCCTCCACATCCGAGTCCGGAACCAGTGAAGGGTCTGATAAACGGTTTTCCTTAACCGCGTTTCGTACCACCTGGATGGCCGGTATGTCTTCTATTCTGGCTTCCCTGATTTGCAGCATAAGACTAAAATTTCGGGTTATTTCAAAATGCGTTTGATCTTATTGGCATCACTGATCAACCGGGTCAGCTGATCGAAATCCCCCTGCTCAAGACTGTCTTTGAATTTCTGCAGCTGTGAGATATGCTCATTCAATACATCCAGCACATTTTCCCGGTTTTGCCTGAATATGGGGACCCACATGGCCGGGTTGCTCTTGGCCAGCCGGACCGTGCTTTCAAAACCGCCGCTGGCCAGTTCAAAAATGGCATCTTCCTCTTTTTCTTTTTCCAATACCGTTAAGGAGAGTGCATAGGAAGCCACGTGGGAAATATGACTGACATAGGCCGCGTGCCTGTCGTGGATATCCGCTTCCATATCCACCAGGCTCATGCCGATGGTCTTGTACAATTGCCGCACCAGTTGGAGCGCGTCAGGATCGGAACGTTCACTTTCGCAGATGACGGCCACCCGGTTCTTAAAAGCGTCCCTGACCACCGCCTCCGGGCCTTCTTTTTCCGTTCCCCACATCGGGTGCGTGGCCACGAACCGGCCCCTTCGGGGATGGTCTTCCAATGCCCTGCAGATCATCTTCTTAGTTGATCCCACATCCATGATCACGGCCTGGCCTGCCCTATTCATCAGCTCCGGTAATAACCGCAAAGTGGCATCCACCGGAATGGCAACAATGACCAGCTGACTGAGCGTTACAGCTGCTGCTAATGGCATTGCTTCATCGATCCAACCCAGTTCGATGGCCTTTTGCAGATGAGCTGTATCCGTGTCCACGCCGATCAGGCGGTTGGCAAAACCCGTTTCCCTTAAGCGGTGGGCCAGTGAAGACCCGATCAAACCCGTACCGATGATGGTAACTGTCATATCCAATAAAAAACCCCGATCAGGTCGGGGGACGTTTTTATGTTAAAGAAATTACGAAAACTGTTTTAACAAAAATCACCGGTCTCCAGACATCCTGAGATAAACAGGGACCCGGTAATATGTCCTGTTAGTTGCCATGAAGGACAAAAATAATGAACCATCGGGAATAATCCATAAAAAATGCCCTCCTTAAGATTAAGGAGGGCTTCAACGATTGCTTGCCATATGAAAACTCGTATAAGACCGGTTGTACTAAAAGCAGGCAATCTAATTTACCGGTCTGTCAATTACTTCTTTTCTACTTTTGGAGAATCAACCTTGGCAGGCGCTACAGCAGGAGAATCGATCTTCACAGCAGGAGAATCAACTTTTGCAGGAGCAACGGCAGGTGAATCAGTTTTTGGAGCTTCAGTTTTTTCTTCACCGCTGTTGCAGGCTACAAAAGAAACTGATGTTACGATGGCCAAAGCCAGGATTACTTTTTTCATTTTTTAATGTTTAATTTTTAAAATTATAATTTGATATTTATACCCGGTTTAGGGAAAGGTAACCCCCTGTCCGGTAGTTTTTTTATTCTTTTTTTTGGGTTACCAATAGTTAATAACCGTATTAATAACAAGTGGGTGAGTACGATCGAACAGGAAAAACGATTATTGGAAGGGCTGGCGGGTAACGACAGGGAGGCCATTGAGACCATTTACCGTGAAAATTACACGATGGTTCAGGCTTTTGTGCTGAATAACAACGGAAATCCCGAAGAAGCCCGGGACCTGTTCCAGGAAGCCATGGTGGTGCTTTTTGAAAAGTCGGTTTCAGGGAATTTCGAGCTCCATTGCCAGTTAAAGACCTATATCTATTCGGTCTGCCGGCGCCTCTGGCTCAAAAGGCTCAAACAGATGCAGCGGTTCAGGGTGGTGTCGGAAGGACTCGAAGAGACAGTCCCGGTGGACGAAGACATCGAGAACCACGAAAAACTGGACGCGGATTATGTACTCATGGAGAACGCCCTGAACAAGATGGGCGAACCCTGTAAAAGCCTGCTCGACGCCTATTACCTGCAAAAGAAATCGATGCAGGAGATCGCCGGTGAATTTGGCTATACCAACGCCGATAACGCCAAGACCCAGAAATACAAGTGCCTGATGCGTTTAAAAAAATTATTTTTCGCCCAATATAAAAACGGAATTTGATCATGGATGAATTATTACTCATAGAAACCGTGGAAAAGTACCTGAAGGGAGAGTTGTCTCCGCAGGAAATGCATTTTTTCGAAGAACTGCGTAAGACCAATCCTTCGATCGACCAGTTCGTGGTGGAACAAAGCGTTTTATTCCACGAACTCGACAAACACGCTTCCGCCCGCAATTACAAACACGCTCTTCATGAAGTGGAGACCAAACTCACCGATGAAGGACTGATCAGCCGTTCACAACTCAAAGGAAAGGCAAAACTGGCCTATCTGTGGAAGCGCTACAAACGCAATATCGCCGTGGCGGCCTCGATCGCCGGTATCGTATCCATCGTGACTACCGGCATGCTGATCACTTACAATAACAAGACCAAGCAAAGCGACATCAATCAGCTGAAACGGGAGATCAAGGAAGATGTGAACAAGGCGCTCAACAACTTCACCGACAAACAGACCAATAGCCAATCCGTCATTCCCGAACCTTCCAAATTCGCCGGTACGGGTTTCCTGATCGATAATAAAGGATACCTGGTCACCAATGCCCACGTGATCAGCAAGATGAGAAGGATCTATGTAGAGAACAATAAGGGTGAATATTTCAATGCCGTTCCGGTATATACCGATGAGACCGCCGACCTGGCCATCATCCGGATCACCGATACGGCCAGCTTTAAAATGTCCGACGCCATTCCCTTCAGCATCCGTAAGACCAACTCCGACCTGGGTGAGCCCATCTTCACCCTGGGATATCCCCGTAATGAGATCGTTTACGGCGAAGGTTATTTGAGCGCCAAATCCGGTAATGACGGGGATTCAACCGCCTACCAGATCTCGGTCTCCGTGAATCCGGGTAACAGCGGCGGACCGGTCATCAGTAAGAACGGAGAGGTCATCGGCATCATAACTTCTAAGAATTCCAACGCCGACGGCGTAGTCTATGCCGCCAAATCAAAGAATATCTACAGCCTCCTGGAAGCCCTGAACAAGACCGATGATACCCACAATATCCGTATCCCGAACAACCACGCGTTGAAAGGGCTCGACCGGGTTCAGCAGATCAAGAAAATGGAAGATTTCGTCTTCATGGTACTCGGGAATTAAAGCAATACCAAAAAAATTGAAAACCGGCAGATGCCGGTTTTTTTATGTAGTCAAGGTTCATTATTTCCAGAGCAGGGAAGGATATTCTTCCGACCGGATCAGGTCATCCAAACTTTTCTTCACTCCTGGGGCGTCTTCCTTATAGGTGACCCCAAACCACTGGGATGAACAGGGGATCACTTTGATGATCCCGCCCTGCTCTTTCATGAAACCTTCTGCAATGATGGGGATGAAGAATTCCGATTTGGGTAAGTGCCCCTGCTCGCGGAGAAATACATGAAACAGTTTTTCAGTCAGGCTGAATATTCCCGGATCGAAACACCAGAAATTCATGGATACGCTCGAGTTAAAGGCCACGTCGTGCGTACCGTGCTCGTCTTCATACCGGATACGGTCTCCTTCGCGGTAAATTTTCGTGCGTTCCCTGATGCTCACCAGGTTTCCCGCTTCATCCACTTCGCAAACACCCCGGCTGACCGTTCCGTGTTCGCTGAGGGTTTTGGAGAGCTGATATCCGATGATGGAATAGGTCTTATCATTACAATCCTTTTTCAGGAATCCGGCCGCTTTGGCAAACCCGTCCCGACCGTAAAAATCATCCGCATTGATCACCGCGAAGGGTTCCTTCACCACGTCTTTGGCACAGAGTACCGCATGGCCGGTACCCCAGGGTTTGGTACGATCAGCCGGCACCGGCATTCCGCCCAGGTAAGCATCCATTTCCTGGTATACATATTCCGTTTTGATCCTGCCCGCAAGCCGCGGTTCGAAAATGGCCTTGAAATCATCCGCGAATTCCTTCCGGATGATGAAGACCACTTTGCCGAATCCGGCCCGGATGGCATCGTAAATGGAATAATCCATGATCGTCTCCCCGCCGGGGCCAAAGCCCTGGATCTGTTTCATGCTGCCATACCGGCTGGCCATTCCCGCGGCGAGTATCAAAAGAGTGGGTTGCATATCCTGCAGTTAAATTTGAATCCGATTGAAATTAATCCTTCAATTTTGTGAAACGAAAATAGTATAAACCGATTAGTAAAACTCAAATGCTCCGGGATATTTCAGCCATCAGAACCGACCAATTGACAGATGATCTGTTCGTACAGCTTGACATCCGTGTTTCGGTATTGAGGGCCGACGAGGTCCATCCCGTGGTATCCGGCAATAAATTATTCAAGCTCCGGTATTTCCTGGAAGAAGCGGTCCGGACATCAGCCTCCACCCTGCTCACTTTCGGCGGCGCCTATTCCAATCACCTGGTGGCGACAGCCTTTGCCGGCCAGGCTTCCGGCTTCCAGACGATCGGTATCGTCAGGGGTAAAAAACCGGCATCCCCATCCCTTACTTTGCAACAATGCGAGTCCTATGGAATGCGTTTGCATTATGTTTCGAGAGAAGAATATGCCGGCAAGCAAGAACCTGCTTTCATTCAAACAATACAGGATGCCTACGGGCCCTTCCTGCTCATCCCGGAGGGAGGCTATCATCCCCGGGGAGCCAGTGGAGCTTCCGGCATCATGAATGGGTCCAGGCAAAAAGGATATACCCATATCTGCACGGCTTGCGGAACAGCCACCACGCTGGCGGGACTATTAGCGGAAGCGGAACCCGGCCAACGCATCATCGGCATCCCGGTACTCAAGGGAATGAATGACTGGGAAGAAAGGATCCAATACCTGCTGGGTGGGCCGGTGAGCCTGGATTCACTGGAGATCTGGGATGACCATCATTTCGGCGGATATGCCAAAAAGAATGAGTCGCTGATCCGATTCATGAACGAATGCTGGGAAAAATATGGATTGCCGCTGGATTTCGTGTACACCGCGAAAATGATGCACGCAGTCATGGAAAAGATCAAGGCAGGATATTTTACAGCGGGCAGCCATATCCTCTGCATCCATACCGGCGGACTACAAGGCAACCGTTCGCTTCCTGTGGAAACTTTATTATACTGAATCACACGTTGGCTGGTATCTTTGTGCCGGCCATGAAACCGGTTGACCCTTGAAATTTATGCGAAGTCCTTTTTTATTATCCCTCCTGATCCTGTTGCTGTTCTCCCTCCCTGCTCAAGCCCAGAAACCCCTGCCCAATATCGAAGTGAAGGATTATAACGGCAAGATCATCATCAGCTGGATCAATGAGTATAAAAGAAAGGCCAGGGTCGTCAGTATCCAGCGTTCTTCCGACAGCATCCGTGATTTCACCACCATCGCCACCGTATTGAATCCGGAGAACATCGACAATGGGTTTCTCGATAAGAAACCGCCGGCTGGAAAATTATTCTACCGGGTATTCGTAGCCTTCCCCGGAGGATCCTATGTTTATAGTGTGACCCGCCGGCCCGTGAAATCGGAAATGGTCAGCGAACTCTCACCTGGCGACTCCATCGCCCTGAACGCGCCGAAGAACCCCGCCCCCAAACGAGTAAGAAATGTTTTCCTGGTCAGGGATAATAACCTGAAGATCCGTCTTCCGGATATCAGCTCGAAGAAATACAGCATCCGGTTCTATGATGATAAAGAAAGCCTGTTATTCGAGATCGGCAAACTGACCGAACCCGAACTCATCATCGAAAAAGTGAACTTCGTACACAGCGGCTGGTTCAGGTACGAATTGATGGAAGATGGTAAATTGGTGGAGCGCGACAGGTTCTTCATTCCGGCGGATGATAAACTAAGGCAGACCGAGCAATCTGAGCAAGGAAGAAAGAACAAACCCTGACTTGGTCAAACCAGGACCGATCCGAATACTTTTTCAAAATTCTTACACACCTTCGATTTAGCTTCTTCCAGGTCGACGGCAAACCCAAGTTCCTTTTGAATGGACGTGACCTGTTTGTTCTGTATCCCGCAGGGAATGATATGATCGAAATATCCCAGGTCGGTATTCACATTGAGGGCGAAGCCGTGCATGGTGATCCAGCGGCTGCATCTTACACCAATGGCGCAGATCTTCCTTTCTTTTCCGGGGATCTCGGGGTCGATCCAAACACCGGTCTCCCCTTTGCTCCTTTCACCCCTGATCCCATATTCGGCCAGGGTGAGAATGACCAGTTCTTCCAGGTTGCGCAGGTACTTCCCGATATCGGTATAATATTTCTCCAGGTCAAGTATCGGGTAACCCACGATCTGTCCTAATCCATGAAAGGTGATGTCCCCACCCCGGTTGGTACGAAAAAAACTGATCTGGTGTTCAGCAAGTTCCTGGTCACTCAATAATACATTCTCCTTATGGCCGCTCTTTCCCAGGGTAAATACCGGCGGATGCTCGCAAAGCAGAAAATAGTTGGTGGTTGAAGGAAGGGGGTTAGAGGTTGGAGGTTGGAGGTTGGAGGTTAGAACTTCATTGTCCACTGACTTCTGCCCATTCTCCATTGCCCTCAAAGCGGCTTTGACACGCAGATTCTCCTGCAACAGGCCCTCCTGGTAGTCCCAGGCCTCCTGGTATTCAATGATTCCAAGGTCCTTAAAGATCACATTCTGCTTATCCACGGCAATGGTTTAATTTGCAAAGATAATTAGAGTTTAGAGTTCATAGTTCATAGCTAATGACTTAATGACCTAATGACCAATGACCAATGACCAATGACCTAATGACCTAATGACCAATGACCTTATGACCAATGACCTAATGCCCTTTTTCTTCAATATCGAACTACAAAATAAACATGATTGACGACGAATTAAATACCGAAGACGAGCAACAGGAATCGGAAGAACTATACGAACGGCTTACGCTCACGATCGACCGGGGCCAGGAACCCCTGCGCATCGACAAATTCCTGCAGACCCGGATCGAAGGCGCCACCCGGAATAAGATCCAGATCGCCATCGATAATGAGATGGTACTGGTGAATGACAAACCGGTGAAGAACAATTACAAAGTAAAACCGCTGGACAGGATCATCGTTTATGATGACCGTTCTCCCGGAAGTTCCGAGATCGTACCGGAAAACATCCCACTCAACATCACCTATGAGGACGAAGACATCCTGATCATCAATAAGCCCGCCGGCATGGTGGTCCATCCGGGAAGTGGTAACCCTTCGGGGACCCTGATCAATGGCGTGGCCTATTACCTCAAACAACAGAACCCGGATCTAGATGACAGCTCACTGCCCCGCTTTGGCATGGTGCACCGGATCGACAAAAATACCAGCGGACTGCTCGTGATCGCCAAGACCCAAAAAGCGATGAGCGACCTGGCCAAACAATTCTTCAACCATACTGTACATCGCCGGTACATCGCACTCGTCTGGGGTGATTTTGAACAGGAAGAAGGAACCATCATCGCCCATGTGGGCAGGCATAAACGCTTCCGGAAAATATTCACCGCCTACCCCGACGGCGACCATGGTAAGGACGCGATCACCCATTACAAGGTATTGGAGCGGTTCAATTATGTGACCCTGGTGGAATGCCGCCTCGAAACGGGCCGTACCCACCAGATCCGGGTTCACATGCAACTCATCGGGCATCCCCTGTTCAATGATGATACTTATGGCGGCGACCGGATCGTGAAGGGGACCGTTTTCACCAAGTACAAACAGTTTGTCGACAATTGTTTCGAACTCTGCCGGCGCCAGGCCTTGCACGCCAGGGAACTGGGATTCATCCACCCCAAAACCAGGAAGCCCGTGCTTTTTGAAAGTGAGATCCCGGATGATATGAATGCAGTGATCGAAAAATGGCGGAACTATATCGTTACCCGTTGATTTCATTCATCCCAATCAATGAATATGGTCAGTTTCACAGCCCCCATTTCGAAATTCGGACAGCAGGGAGAAAAGACCGGCTGGACCTATGTTCTCATCCCGGCCGATAAATCAGCGAAGATCAATCCCGGTATAAAAAAATCTTACCGCGTAAAAGGCAAACTCGACGAGTATGAGATCAGTCAGGTAGCCCTGATCCCCATGGGTGGCGGCGATTTTATCATGCCGCTGAATGCCGCACTTCGTAAAGGCATCGGTAAAAGAAAGGGAGCGTTGGTAAAACTTCAGTTAGCGTTAGACGATTCCCCACTCAAACAAAACACCGAATTGCTAGAATGCATGAGCGATGAACCCGAAGCGTTAAAGCATTTCAATTCACTCCCGCAAAGCCACCGCAATTATTTCACCAAGTGGATCGATTCGGCGAAGACGGATCCTACCAGGGCCAAACGTATCGCGCTCGTCATCAGGACCATGATCCGCAAAATGGATTTTGGCGCGATGCTGAGGGAAGAGAGGGATGAGAGAAGGAGGTTGGGGAGATGATGCTGTTTGTTGAGAATGGAGAATGGAAAATGGGAAAATTGAGTTAACGAAATTTAAAAACGAAGACTCACACTTTTCAAATACATTATCCAACCATTATACCATTATCCATTAGATCATTTCCATTTTCCATTTAATCAATTGTCTATCCCAGCAAAAAACCAACCCTACCGTAAGAGGATCGTCGTTCCCTTCTGCTCTACCCTTTTCCCGGTATCCTGGTGTGTGTACTGCAGTATCCAGACATAGGTGGCCGGATCGGCGTCCTGGCCCCTGAAGGTCCCATCCCATTTCTGTGTCCAGTCGCGGGTCTCGAATAAGAGCTGACCGAAGCGGTTATAGACCCTGAACTGCAGGTCCTTTGCCTTGTAAGCGTTCAGCGGGTACAGGTAATCGTTAAGTCCGTCCCCGTTGGGTGTAAAGGCATTGGGCACGGCGATGAGGCAATTATTGGGCAGGAGTATCTTCTGTATCGCCGTATCCCGGCAACCCAGGTTATTCTGCACGATAAGCTGCGCGAACACATAGGTATTGGAAAAAGGTGTGCTGTAATACTGAACGGGCGGGTTTTGCAGGGTGCTGGTATTCCCGTTACCGAAACTCCAGTTCCAGGACAGGATATTGCCCACACTGGTATCCTTGAAAACGGCCGTTTCATTGGGACAAACGAAATTGGAGGCTTCGAATCCCGCATTCAGGTAATTGTCTAGCAGGATGGGCACCCAGGCGCTGGTATCGGTGCAAACCCCGTTGGAAACGATGAGTTGTGTTTTTTTCAATCCGAATGAACCGTACACGATCGAAGGATTCTGCAGGCTGCTTCTCCGCAGGTTATCGAAATTCCATTTCCAGTTATTCACTTCGTTACGTCCGTCATGGGAATATGATATGGTATCGCGCAGGCAGCCATACTTTACAGCATAGCTGAAATCGGCGTTCACGGTATCTTTTGTACTAAAAGGCAAAGTCGATCCGGCCGGCGTTTGCTGGCCGCATTCATCTTCGAGCGTATTGCCGTCACTGCCGTTCACGAGGGTGATGACATAGCTGCCTTTGGTCAGGATAGGCGCTGAAAGTTTTATCTGGATGACCGGTGAAAGACCATTGGAACAGATCCCGGCTGCACTAACGACCGTTACAGGCGTGGTCCCGGTAATGATGAAATCCGTTCCATCGGGAGCAACACTGCTGCATTTGATGTTCTTTCGGAATACCAGTTGCAGTTCATCGGGTGCACAGCCCACTTTGGAAATACTGTCCATCGGTGTGGGGAAGATGGGCAGGATCGTGAGGGATACATTTTCGCCCGCAGGAATGAATCGGCCACAATTATCAGCTAATGTATTCCCATCCGCCCCGTTCTGGATAGTAATGGTATAATTACCCGGTGGCAAAGGGCCACTGAGAGTGAGAATGACCGAATCCATATCGAATCCGCTGCTGCAACCAAACCCGCTGGCGCCCACAACTGTGGCCAGGGCCGGCGTAATGGTGAATTCAGATCCATTACCGGAAAGTGTATTGCATTTCATCCGCTTGTTAAGCTTGATGGTGGTGGTAGAACCATCACAGGGAGCAGACGCGGAGGTCAGGTGAGGCAGTTTGGGATCCGTGATACTGGCTGTTCCTCCTCCAAAGGATAAGGAATACCCGCTTTGTGAATCGGTAAAATGACTGATGAGCAACAGGTACTCGCGCCCCGCGGTCAAGACCGGCATTTGTGCAAAAGAAGGTGCATTCGCGGCCGGATCGGAGGCGCATTGGATATAATTCACTCCGTTGGCCCTGGCGCCCGTCGGGCCATAAGTGCCCGACCAGTTACCGGTAACGATCAGTGCGGGATTGGTATAAACCTCAACCGGGTTTCTCCCGGTTATATCGTACAACTGCCAATCATAATCATCACCCAGGTTGTTGGGTGTGACCAGGAAGCCTAATGTACCCGTTTGGAAACAGGTGAATTTATACCAAAACGGGTTTTTATTTTCATAATTGGCATTGGTTGAACCTGTACAGCCCGGAACAAATAAACTATTGGAAGAACAGATCGGGACCGTAGATTGAATAAAGGTCAGGGTTCCGCAAACAGGAAAAGCCGTTTCAGGGTTCTGTCCCAATGTGGTGCAGGACTGGGCCCAGGTCGATCTGGCCGCCAGGCAGGCCAGTAAAATAATGAATAGTCTCTTCAGAATCATACAATTGGACAAAGTTAATATAAAGACACCCGAATCAGTTTTAACGCTGCCAGTGTTAATACGATTTTAACAGATAAACGATGAGGGATCAGGAGAATATACATAAGGAGGAGAAAAAATTAGACATAAGCGGGAAAAAAAATATTCATTAAACTGCAAGCGCATATCGCAACCTTTCCATTTTGCGACTTGTTTTGGTTGGTGTGGACACCAACAGACAAGGTTTTACCACAAAGATCCGTTTTTAGCAGATAATTCCCATTTGTATTCCTTGCATCGTGTTCATAGTGCAAAATCTTTGTGCCCTCTGTGGTAAAAAATTTATTTCACCTTAGACTTGATCTCCTGCAGTTTCAACAAGGCCTCCACCGGGGTAAGCCGGTTGATATCCACCGCTTCCAGCAACTGGCGGATCTCGTCGAAGGTAACGGAATGCGCATCAAAGATGCTGAGTTGCATCCGATCGCCATCCGATCTGGGGGTGGAGAGCGATTTGATGACCTGGTCAACATCCGGACTCTTCCCGTCCGTCCCGGCATTCCGGCTTTCTTCCAATTGCCCGAGGATCTCGTTGGCACGGTCGATCAGTGAAGGGGGCATACCGGCCATACGGGCTACGTGGATACCGAAACTGTGGGTGCTTCCGCCCGGTGCCAGTTTACGCAGGAAGATGATCTTATTACCCGACTCGCGGATGGTGATGTGGAAATTCTTAACGCGGGATAATTTATTCTCCAGTTCATTCAACTCGTGGTAATGTGTCGCGAAAAGTGTCTTGGGCTGATGGGGCGACTGGTGTAAAAACTCGGCGATGCTCCAGGCTATGCTGATACCGTCGTAGGTAGAGGTACCTCTTCCGATCTCATCCAGCAGGATCAGGCTCCGGCGCGTAAGGTTATTGATGATGCTCGCCGTTTCGTTCATCTCCACCATAAAGGTACTTTCGCCGCCCGTGAGGTTATCGCTGGCGCCCACCCGGGTGAATATCTTATCGGTCAAAGGGATCTTCGCTTCCGATACCGGAACAAAACTGCCCATATGCGCCATCAGCGTGATCAGGGCCGTCTGCCGCAGGATCGCGCTCTTACCGCTCATATTGGGACCGGTCAGGATGATGATCTGCTGGCTGGCAGGATCCAGCATGATGTCGTTGGCGATATAGGATTCGCCGGCCGGCAGGTACCTTTCGATCACCGGGTGCCGGCTGTCCTTCAAGGCCAGTTCATCATTATCCTGAACCAGCGGTTTCTTATAATTGAAATGGATGGCGTTCTGCGCGAAGCAGCTGAGCACGTCGATCACGGCCATCACATGCCCGTTCACCTGCATGGGTGCGATATAATCCTGCAACTCGTTCAGCAAGGCCTCGAACAAGCGCAATTCGATCTGCAGCATCTTCTCCTCGGCGCCCATGATCTTCTCTTCATATTCCTTCAGCTCGGGTGTGATGTATCGCTCGGCATTGGTGAGGGTCTGTTTCCGGATCCAGTTCTCAGGAACTTTGTTCTTATGAATATTGGTCACTTCGAGATAATACCCGAACACATTATTGAAACCGATCTTCAGCGAGGAAATGCCGGTATTCACCGACTCCTGCTGTTGAAGCTGAACCAGGTACTCCTTTCCTCCCGTTGAGATCTTCCTGAGTTCATCCAGTTCCGCATCGATCCCCGTGTTGATGATCCCCCCCTTGGCCGCCAGGGCCGGCGGGTTATCCATGATCTCTTTCGTGATCTTCTCCAGAATATAACGACAGGGGTTAAGCGAATCTCCCAGTCTTTTCAAATATTCATTATCGGCACCTGCGCAAGCCAGCTTGATGGCATCGGTCTGTTGCAGTCCCCTCGCTATCTGCAGCACTTCCCGGGGATTCACTTTCTTCAGCGGCACTTTGCTCACCAGTCTTTCCACATCCCCGGCCTGTTTAATGAGCTGGCTTAGTTTATTTCTCCCTTCGGTCTCCTTGATGAGGAACTCCACCGTATTCAACCGTTCATTGATCCTCGCCAGGTCGTTCAGCGGCATGATCATCCATCTTTTCAACAGTCTTGCGCCCATGGGCGAAACGGTATTGTCGAGGACCTTCAACAGGGTCAGGCTTCCCTCCGGACCGCCCGACAATTCCAGGTTGCGGATCGTGAACCGGTCCATCCACAAATGATCGTTCCGGTCGATCCGCTGCAGGGAAGTGATATGTCCCAGGTTGGGATGCTCGGTATCTTTCAGGTAGTGCAGGATGGCCCCGGCCGACACGATCCCCGCCTTCAAACCCTCGATGCCAAAGCCTTTCAGGCTATGCGTGCCGAAATGTTTGAGCAGGGCTTCGGTGGCGTAGGTCTCTGCGAAGACCCATTCATCCAGGCTGTAGGTAAAGAATTTGGTACCGAAATGTTCCTTGAAGAATTTCTGCCGGTTGCGCTGGAAGATCACTTCGGAGGGCTTCATGCTTTGCAGCAATTTATCGGCATAAGCGATATCGCCCTGGGCCACGAAGAATTCCCCGGTGCTGATATCGAGAAAGGAAATGCCCACCACCTCTTCGTCAAAGTGCAGGGCGGCGAGAAAATTATTGCTGCCATGCTCCAATAGTTTATCGCCGGTGGCCACACCCGGCGTTACCAGTTCGGTCACCCCGCGCTTCACGATTCCCTTGGCCTGTTTGGGGTCTTCCAATTGATCGCAGATGGCCACACGGTAACCGGCCTTGACGAGTTTATGAAGATAGGTATCGAGTGAGTGATGCGGGAAACCGGCCAGCTCTGCCGATGCCGCATTGCCGTTATTTCTTTTGGTGAGGGTGATGCCCAGCACGGAGGAAGCGGTGATGGCATCCTGGCCGAAGGTCTCGTAGAAATCACCCACCCTGAACAAGAGGATGGCATCCGGGTACCTGGCTTTGACAGCGTTGTGCTGCTGCATTAAGGGGGTCTCTGCGGATGCTTTTGCCATGGGCGACAAAAATAAGGCATTGCCCTATAAAAGAAGCGGCATTATCCGCATAACCGATCAGTTCCGGATGAAGCCTGTCCTGATCTTTTTTTCGCCGTCCGTGACCAGCATCGTATAGCTGCCTCTGGCGAAACCGGAACAATCAATTGGAACCGGATTGCTGCCGGGTACAACCGACAATTGACGGTTGTACAATCTTTGCCCTTTGGCATTATAAATAACGAGGCTTACCGGCTGTGCCCGGGGTGAAATGATGGTCAGTTTGACCTGGCCATTGATTACCGGGTTGGGATGGATAAAGGCGTCAAAGACCAAACCGGTCGTTTTGATCCTAACCACCTGGCTGTATCGGAAAGAGCCGTCCCGGGCCAATATCTTCAACCGGTAATAGATGTACTCGGTAACCGGTAACCGGTTGTCGGTGTATTTATAGGTGATCGTCACGGCCGGGGTATTCAGGGCGGACATGGCTCCGAGAGCTGAGAAATCAACATTGTTGACCGACCGTTCCACGGTATAGTTCACCATATCCTCCTCGTTGGCCACTTTCCATTCCAGGTCCACTTTGTCTTTTGTGCCCACTCCGTTGAAGGAAAGCAGGTTCACCGCAACTGGTCCGTTATTCTGGATCCAGACGGAATAGCTTTTCGCCGGAAGGTCGATATACACTTGTCCGCTGGCGCTCACCACCTGGTAGGGAAAGGCCGACCGGCCGGTGATGTCGTTAAAACGCGTGCCGGTAGTGATGGATCCTCCCCGGTTATTGATCTGGTGATCGACCTGCAGCCGGGTGTCGCCGAAATTGATGGCCACGATCAGGTCGCGGTTGCTGTTGCCCGCGAATCCCTGTAACTGGTAGATCACCGACCGGCCTGAAGTTCCACTGATGAAATTGCTGGTATAGGGAGTCCCGAAACGATTCAGGTAATCCACGGATGGCGATCCGGTGATGTAATTCTTCAGGATATACATCAGGTGGTCGATCTGTGATTTGTAGGGTGGAAGGCCGGTTGGATGATACCCGTATAACCCGCCTGACGGGGCCGGGTAGCCGTAATAATCGGGATAGAATACCTGCGGGGCGCCCAGCTGGTTATTGGTGAGGATATAGGCATAGGCCAGGTCGGGGTTATTGCGCACAAGGGAATTGAAACCCGACATTTCCCGGTAATCATGATTGTTGATGAAGGTAATGATGTTGAATCCGCTCAGGCCCGTCGCATCGTGCAGGCTGCCGGTGAACAGGTTGCGGGTATCATAACCCGTGTTGTCGCAAGCCTGCCGCAATTGCTCCCGAAGGGCGAAGTCCTGTATGCGAGGCCTGATGGCGGCCTGCGCACCCGCGGTCATCCCGCTTTTGACCGTGTTCACCCAGTTGCTGAGTTCCGCGGTATTGGCGCTATACCATTCTCCCACCACCATATCAGGATCCATACCGTGGGTATGCATGCTGTCGAGCAGGCGGGAAACGAAGAGCGGATTGAAATGTTTGACCGCATCCATCATGAGTCCGCGCGTACCCAGTGCCGACCAGTTCCATTTCGCCCATTCGATCAGGGTATCCTGGGTCTTCAACTGAGACTGGTCATAGTCATAATAAAAATACAGGGTGTCCCAGTTGCCGTTCAGACTCGTGGTGGAATTATTGTTCGAATTCGGTTTGAAGAAATCGTAATCCATGCCTCCCCTTCCGCTTGGCAGGTTGTTGAAATTGGTATAGGTCTGGTAAAGCAGGTCGTTGAGGATATCCGTTCCCCTGGAAGAACTGTAAATGCCATAGATGCGGTGATCGGAATAACCCACCCCGGTATTGGTGAGCGTGATCACCAGTGTATCACCGGCCGGATTGAAATCACCGGCTCCGATGGTGAGTTTGAATTCATCGGTATTGCAACCGCCACCGGTCTCCACCACGGCAAGCATGTTCTTGCCCAGTAAGGTGGTATTATTGGCCTGGCCGCAATCCCCGCCTCCATTCGGTTCCACTTCGGCCAGGTCCGGAAGTCCCTGGAGGCCTACCAGGCTGGTGATCATGGTCAGTTTGTACCCGAAATTATTGAAGCGGCCTTGCCCCGTTTTGGAACTGATCTTGAAATAATAATCACCCGCTCCGTTCCCGGATGCTCCGCCAAGGGGTAAGATACAACGGTATCGGTCAGACGGGAAAGGCTCCTTACCCGGAGAATAATAATTGGTGATATAGGATTTAACCGGCGGGTTGATCTCGGGTAGCCCCCCGTCCCGGTGGTTGAAGGTCAGGTCAGGCACTGCTTTAAGTCCCTGGGCCGTGAACTCGGCAAGCATATTATCCAATGCGGTTCGTGTACCCAGTCCCGTGGTTTGGTTGCCGATGAACAGGTCCTTGGGGTCAAATCCGTTGCTGGCCGTTCCCGAACTGGAAACCGTATGCGGAGGCATCCACACATGCGTGAACCCGGCGTTCTTCAAAGCCAGGGCCTTGAGTCGCAGGGTGTCCGCCCAACTGGCGCCGGTCGCCGTTTTGGGATAATCCCAGTACCATCCCTGCATCAATACCTGCTGAGCCTGAACCGTAAAATAAACGGTTGTAAAAACGATAATAAAGATTGTTTTTTTCATAAACCCCCGTGAAATGATCAGGCGATGAAGGTAAATGAAAAATCAGCATATTGTATGCCCCGGGTATCAAAAAAACAGGCCCGGAGCGAAGTTTACATCCGTTCGTCAATATCCTGATTCCCCTCAGTTCTCCTGCTTGGTGAGGAGGTCTTTTTTCATCTTTTCCCAGAGTCCGTCAAATGAAGCGTGGTTGTCTTCTTTCCATTGTTTACTGAAACTGCGCATTTTTTCATTCCGGTCTTCTTTGGTCAGACTGAAAAACGCGGTGATGGCTTCGGTATCCTGTTCAAAGGCCAGCTGGTTGTACCATTCCTTCAGCCTCTGTTCCTTACCGGCATTGCTGTTGGCCAGGGCGATCTCCATTTCCTCCCTCAGCAGCACTTTTTCATCGTAACTACCGGATGGCAATAGGGTCTTGGCGATCACCGGCATCAGTTCGATGAGCATCAGGATGAAAACGATGAGGTAGTACCTGAACTGCAGGGCCGGATTGTTTTTCAGGAGATTATTCATGGCTTCCACACGGGTGAGAAAACCATTGTTGAGCTGTTGGGCGAAAAGATCTTCTTCCGCTTGTTTTTTAGATTCCCAGTCACGCAACAGGTTTTCATTGCTGTCGAGCAGGGGTTGCCGGGTCTTCAGTATAGACTGGTATTCGCCATCCAGTTTCTGATACTCTTTTTGTTTGGCCAGGGCGATGTCCCTGATGCCCACTTTGCCGGAACCGCCGCTGCCATCCGTCTCCGACAGGAAATTGTTCCGGGCTTTTTCCACTTCGGCGTATTTTGTATCGAGTTCATTTTTCAACAACGCGTTTTGCCGGTTGAGTTCCGCCTTGCGGTTGCTATACAGACTGTCCAGTTCCTGCCGCTTCACCATTTTCCTTTTTTCATTGTCCAGTGAGGTCTGCAGCCGGATCTCCTTATCGAACATATACAATACGGCGGGCTGGGCCATGAAAGTGCCGATCGTCATGGCCAAAAGCCCCCGGAACAGCAGGGGCAGGAATTTTCGTTTGTTGAACTTGGTGATACCTTTGATGAGGGCGCGGTCGATCGTGAGGATGATGAATCCCATGAATAAACCCAGCAAGACCGGTATCCAGAGTCCGGCAACCATCGTACTGAAAAAATAAGCCCAGGCCAGGGTGGCGAATATCCAGGTGGCCAGTACCGACATCCCGATGATCCGGTAACGGTTACGGTCAATGACCGAGTCGACGAGGATCTCTTTTTCGGCCGTGGAGAGCCACCAGAGCAGCTCGGTGAATGCCGACGGGGAATAGCTCTCCCGCTGGGAAACAGCAATGTTTTTTTCCATCATGTGTAATGATTAGAGGTTGACTATAATAGCGTCAATAGAAGAGTTGAGTTGAAGAATTGCAAAATACAGATTCCCGAAATGATTAACGCCATCCTCAGCCAATTATTTATCCTTTGTTTAGATATTAACAGATTATTAGGGTGTGTCGCTAAACCTCCATCTCTTTTCGGTGTCTTATTTGTATCTTTGCGGGCCTAAAGAAACGCCTGCCATAGTATGAAATCCGAAATAAAGAAGATGCTGAGATCACTTGCCGTTTTATTGCTGTTTGCCTCAACGGTATCCGCCCAGCCGCCAAAGGGAATGGGCAACAGCGATCCCGAAGCCAAAAAAGTACTGGATGCCGTGAGCGCCAAGTTCAAGACCTTCAAATCCGTTCAATCCAAATTCAGTCTGAAGATCGAGAACGCGGCCAACAAAGTGCTGGGTAATAAATCAGGAATGGTTTACATGAAAGGCACCAAGTACCGCATCAGCATCACCGGACAGGAGATATTCTGCGATGGCAGTAATGTATGGACCCTGGATAAGGCCGCCAAGGAAGTGACCATCAGTAAGCTCGACCCGACGAACAATACCATCACTCCGCAGAAACTCTTCACCAATTTTTACGACAAGGATTTCCTCTATAAACTGAATGGGGAAGTGAAAGGCATCCAGGAGATCGAACTGACCCCGATCGATAAAAGCAAACTCTTTCACAAGGTCCTGGTCTTTGTCAGCAAGGCCACCAAGACCATCAGCTCAACCAAGATATTTGAAAAGAACGGAGACCGGTATACCTATTCAGTCAGCGGAATGAACACCAGCAGTGTCATTGCCGATAACATGTTCGTCTTTGATATCAAGAATTATCCCGGGGTGAATGTGGAGGACCTGAGATAAGGGAGGGAAATTGAAATCTTTCAGGCCGCGGGATCATTCCCGCGGTTTTTTTGTGCCTTAAATTGTCATTCCGAAGCACGAAGTGTCATTCCGAGGCACGAGGAATCACCCTACTCCCCCCATCGGAAACTCTGATTATCGATCCCCGCCAGGTCGAGCACCCGGTCCACCACGGTAGCAGCCACCTCCTCAATTGTTGCAGGCCGGCTGTAAAAAGAAGGGGTTGCCGGGCAAATGATCCCCCCGGCCAGGGTAACGGCTTCCATATTCCGGATATGAATGAGGTTATAGGGCATATCCCTGACCACACAGATCAGCCTGCGCCGTTCCTTGAGCATCACATCGGCCGCCCGGGTGATCAGGTCGTTGGAGATGCCTCCGGCGATCCGGCCCAGGGTACCCATGCTGCAGGGCATGATGATCAGGGTATTGAATCGGCCCGAACCCGAAGCGAAGGGTGCCGAAAAATCCTGCTGACTGTAAAACCGGACAGGCAGGTCCTTATAGGCTTCATCCCCCAGTTCGGTCTTCCATACTTCCTTGGCGTTCTCGGTCATCACCACGGCCAGCTCGTCCCACTGGTCTTTTTTGGCGGATAATTTTTCCAATAGTATTTTTGGATAGATCGATCCGCTGGCTCCCGTTATAGCGACGACAATTTTTTGCATCCGTTTCCGTTTATGATGGTTCTAAGCTACTAAACAATAATACATGAAAAAAGTTCCGGTTCTTTTATTCCTGGCGGCATTGGCCACCCTTTTTCTTTCTTTCACTGAACCCAAAAAGGAAAAGATCAAATGGCTCAGTCTGGCTGAACTGAAATCCGCCTATGCCAAACAGCCCAGGCCGGTACTGATAGACGTTTACACCGACTGGTGTGGCTGGTGCAAGGTGATGGACCGCGAGACCTATACCCACGATAAACTGGCCGACTATATCAATAAGAATTATTACGCCGTCAAGTTCAACGCCGAATCCAGGGAACCCGTAGAACTGGGGAAACGCAAATTCTCTTTTGCCCCGGGCAACAGCGCACACGACCTGGCCCTTTACCTGCTGAACGGACAACTGGGCTATCCTACCACCGTTTTCCTCTCCACCCCCGATGCGCAGCCCGCCCCCATCCCCGGCTATATGAAACCAGGTCAAATGGAACCTCCGCTGAAATACTTCGGTGACGGCGCTTACAAGACACTTGATTACCCCGCTTTTATGAAGACCTTTGCCGGGAAATGGTGATCCCGGTCTGACGGTCCTCGTCTGCCCGAATACCGGTCTGACGTCCTCGTCTGCCCGAATACCGGTCTGACGTCCTCGTCTGACCGAATACTGGCCTGACGTCCCCGTCTGTCCGAATTCAGGTCTGACGTCCTCTTCTGACCATCCATTCTTACTTACATATAAACACCTTTAAATAGCTTAGTAATATCATTGGTGTTAACTAAGCTGCCATTCCAACTTCACAAACACCAACGACTACGTAACGGACTGTCCGAATTATTGCATTCGTAATTTTTCACTTTCCGTTCTTAATTAGCAAATACGCAATCAAGCTGCCTGCATCGCGCCATTTTTCATTTTTCATTTTTCATTTTTAATTATTTAATTTCCCTTCTCAATCCCCTGCATGTCGGGTACCGCACCAAAACTACAACGCAGCCTGGGCCTTTTCCAATCCACCGTGATCAACATGATCGATATGGTGGGCATCGGTCCCTTTGTGACCCTGCCCATCGTGATGAGCCTTATGGGCGGCATGTTCCTCTATGCCTGGATCGCGGGGGCCATCCTTTCGCTCATCGATGCCATGATCTGGAGCGAACTCGGTGCGGCCTATCCCCTGGCCGGCGGCAGCTATAATTTTTTAAAGGAAGCCTATGGCAAGAACGGCATGGGCAGGATGATGAGTTTTTTATACGTCTGGCAGACTGTGATACAGGCCCCGTTGGTAGCCGCATCAGCCGCCATCGGGTTTTCACAGTACCTGGGCTACCTGGTGCACCTGGATATTTGGGAACAGAAAGCGGTCAGCGGACTCGTCATCATCCTCATCACTTTTTTATTGTACCGTAAGATCGATACCATCGGCAAGATCGGCGTACTGCTCTGGGCCGGCGTCATCCTCACCCTGGGCTGGATCATCGTGGGCGGCATTGCGCACGGAAATTTTTTCCAGCCGCTTCAGGATATCAATGCCGATTTCAGCTGGGGACAACTGGCTTCCTTCCTGTTCGGCCAGGCCTGTATCAAATCGATGTACAGCTATCTCGGCTATTACAATGTGTGCCACCTGGGCGGTGAGATCAGGGATCCGGGCAAGATCATCCCGCGCAGCATGTTCATCTCCGTGATCGGTATCGCGGTGCTCTACCTCGCCATGAACCTCAGCGTAAGCAGCGTCATCCCCTGGCAGGAGATCAAACAGGGTTACGACCAGGATCAAAAGACCTTCATCGTCAGCATCTTCATCGAAAGACTTTATGGAGGCACGGCCGCCAATATTGCGACCGTGATGATCCTTTGGGTGGCGCTCGCCTCCCTCTTCGCGGTGATGCTGGGCTATTCACGCGTGCCTTATGCGGCCGCAGTGGACGGGGCTTTCTTCAGGATATTCGGTAAACTGCACCCCACGAAAAATTTTCCCTATGTTTCTTTATTGATACTGGCCGCACTCGCCTTTATTTTCAGTCTTCTTTTCAGGATGAAACACGTGATCGACGGGATACTGGCCATGCGGATCATCGTGCAGTTCATCGGCCAGGCCGCCGGTGTGGTCTTGTTACGAAGGCGCAACGGCACCCAACACCTGCCCTATAAAATGCCGCTCTATCCCCTGCCTGTGATCCTGGCCATCCTCATGTGGCTCTTCATTTTTTACGCCACGGGGCTCAAGATCATCCTTTCCTTCCTAGTCGTATTCCTGACCGGGGTCATCGTGTACTTTGTGTACGCGAAACTCCAAAACCAATGGCCTTACAACAGAAACAAAATGGAGATTCAGGGAGAAGGGAATTCAGCCAGCTCAACGAGCTGACCTCCTTTGTTTTCAAATGCATAACAATGGGATCCATTGGTGATCGCCAGGAATGGAACCTGTAAAGGGATATTGTAACGCATGGCCTGGGCGAGAACCTCCTCATCCAACAACACGTTCATCTCCTTGCATTCGATGATGATCCGCGGCTTGGTTTGCTGATCATAGATCACGATGTCGAAACGTTTTTTCAATTCGCCTAAACTGATCTCTTTCTCCACCGCGATCAGTGTAGCAGGAAACTTTCTGACGAGCACAAGATATTGCAGGAAATTCTGCCGTACCCATTCTTCCGGGGTCAGTACGACCCATTGTTTCCGGATCGGATCGAAGATCAGTTCTCGTCCGGCCGACTGCTTGATTTTAGGCCTTTCAACGGGGTAGTCGATCTTTATCATGGTCTGATGCGGCCTGCAGGCGCAGAATGCTGTATATTTATCGTTGAATAGAATTAACGGAAAGATATGAAGACAAAAGAAGAAATCGTAAAGAACTGGCTGCCCCGTTATACCGGGGAGGTATTGGAGAATTTCGGCGAGTACATCCTGCTCACCAATTTCAGCAATTATGTGGACATGTTCGCAACCTGGAATAATGTGCCGGTAGTAGGTGAAGACCGCCCGATGCAATGTGCGACCGCCGACAATATCACCATCATCAATTTTGGCATGGGCAGCCCGGGAGCCGCCACCATCATGGACCTGCTCACCGCGCTGGAACCCAAGGCCGTACTGTTCCTGGGCAAATGCGGCGGTTTGAAAAAAAGAAATAAGATCGGCGACCTGATCCTGCCCATCGCGGCCATCCGGGGTGAAGGTACCAGCAATGACTATTTCCCCCCGGAAGTGCCGGCGCTACCCGCCTTCGCTCTCCAGAAAGCCATCTCTACCACCATCCGGGACTATTCCTGCGATTACTGGACGGGCGTTTGCTATACCACCAACAGAAGGGTCTGGGAACATGATGAAGTGTTCAAGGAATACCTGCAACAGGTCAGGGCCTATGCCATCGATATGGAAACAGCCACCATTTTCACCGTGGGTTTTTATAATAAGATCCCTACGGGCGCCCTGCTGCTGGTCAGCGATAGTCCGATGGTACCCGAAGGCGTGAAGACCGAGGAAAGTGATAAGCAGGTAACGGCCGATTTTGTGGAACGCCACCTGAAGATCGGTATCGATTCACTCAAGCAATTACTCAATAACGGACTGACGGTTCGACACCTTAAATTCTGATCAGCTCCAAAACCGAATGCCACCCCTACTGTCCATACAGCACCTTTCGGTTGGATTTGAACAGGAAGGCCAATTCACCCTAGCGGTAAAAGACATCACCTTTTCGGTCTCCCCCGGTGAGATCCTCGCCATTGTCGGCGAGAGCGGATCCGGCAAATCAGTTACGGCACTTTCCCTTTTACAGTTATTACCCCGGCAGGCCAGGATCAGCGGGCAATTACTCTTTTCCGCAAACGGAATGGATCCTGTCGACCTGAATCTCCTGGGATCAAAAGACCTGAATACTATCCGCGGAAAGGCCATTTCCATGATCTTCCAGGAACCCATGACCTCCCTGAACCCGGTGATCCCCTGCGGCAAGCAGGTAAGCGAAGTGATCCGGCAACATGTGAGATCGGATGCAAAGGCCGCCAGGCAAAGAACGATCGAATTATTCAACGAAGTTCAATTGCCGGATCCGGCGGCTATATATGACCGTTATCCCCATCAGCTCAGTGGCGGACAGAAACAAAGGGTGATGATCGCCATGGCCATGAGCTGCCGCCCCGCCCTGCTGATCGCCGACGAGCCCACCACGGCCCTGGATGTGACCGTTCAGCAATCGATACTGGAACTCATCCGCACGCTGCAGCGGCAGAACAATATGGCCGTGATCCTCATCACGCACGACCTGGGCATTGTGGCCGATATCGCCGATTCCATCGCCGTGATGTACAAAGGCGAACTGGTGGAAAAAGGAAATGCCGCTGATATATTGCTAAATCCCCAACACCCGTACACCCGTGCACTGCTTGCCTGCCGGCCTTCGGGCAAACCGAAGCACCTGCGGTTGCCGGTGGTCGGCGATTTTCTGAATACGAATGAGACTCCTGGTACGGACCGTTCCATAGCCGCTGACATTCGGGAAAAAGAGCCCGGGCTGAAGGAAAAGGAGAGCGTGCTAGTCGTTAAGAACCTCCGCGTGAGTTACCCTGCCGAAAAAAACCGTTTCGG
Source organism: Chitinophagaceae bacterium (assembly GCA_016721725.1). Taxonomy (GTDB): domain Bacteria; phylum Bacteroidota; class Bacteroidia; order Chitinophagales; family Chitinophagaceae; genus Ferruginibacter. The sequence continues at coordinate 815,329 of JADKHN010000006.1, forward strand.
AAAAACGATCCGGTCATTCCATGCCGTGGATGACGTGAGTTTTGTGGTGCATAAAGGAGAGACCCTCGGACTTGTTGGTGAAAGCGGTTGCGGTAAGACCACGCTGGGCAAGGCCATCCTTCAGCTGGTAAAAACCGCTTCTGGCGAGATCTTACTCCATGGAAAGGATATCGCCCGCATCAACCCTTCCTTGTTTAGAAAGCAGCGCAGGGACCTGCAAGTGGTTTTCCAGGACCCTTATGGTTCCCTGAACCCGAGGATATCTATCGGCCGGTCCATCATGGAGCCTTTACTGGTTCATGGGCTCTTGGGTTCGGATAAAGAGCGAAAAGACAAAGTGTCCGATCTGCTGGAAAAAGTGAACCTGTCTGCCGCACATTTTAACCGTTATCCGCACCAGTTCAGCGGCGGACAGCGGCAACGCATCTGCATCGCCCGGGCCCTGGCCACCGATCCGTCCTTTCTCATCTTTGATGAAAGTGTCTCCGCGCTGGACATCAGTGTACAGGCACAGGTACTCAACCTATTGAACGACCTGAAAAAAGAATTTGGATTCACGTCGATATTCATTTCACATGATCTTTCTGTGGTCCACTATTTCTGCGACCGCATCATGGTCATGCACCGCGGTAAGATCGTTGAGGAAGGAAACGCAGATGAACTCTATCATGATCCCCGGGAAGAATATACCCGCAAGCTGATCAAGGCCATACCGGGTGGCAGGCTCCGTCAATCCTCATAAGTGGCCGTGCTTTTCAGCCGGTTATAATATTCATCATACCCATAGAAATTCCGGGCGCTTTTATGAAAAGAGAATTGCAGTCTTTGTAATTGCTTTTGAAACTGTTCCTCAACCGGCTCATCCGGTTTCAGTTTCTTATCCGACATGAGGCAGAGACTGCAGTTGCTGCTCACGGCCTGTTCATCGAGGGGTTGCAGACCGCTCATCCCCATCTTCCATTCATCGCCCGGCTTCAGTCGGTATTTAAAGAAATAAACATACCCTTTTTCCTTACCTACGGACGTCGCCTGCTTATACAGGAACACCACGGAATCGGCCTTGTCGAATTTTTTCTCACCCAGCATCAGGCTCCTCGACAGTTTCAACTGATTTTTATATCCAGCCGGGAAATGAGTAAGCCGGCCCCATCTTTCGAGAGAAATATATAACCGGCTGCCGAAGATATCAGATGCGGCTAATTTTTGAAGCAGGCTGTCCGGCACTTTCTTGTCATGGCGCAGCAACAGGATGATCGTGCTGAGCTGGACCGACTGGTCGCGGGAATACAGCAACCGGTCGAAGAACTTTCGCACATTGCTGTTCTTTTCATAAAAAGGCATCAACAGGACGGCGTATTCATCCAGGTCCTCGTTATTATTGAACCATTCGAAACCGCCGAGATCCTCCTCTTCATTCTTTTCCATCTCTTTCTGAAGGGTCTTCTCTTCCTTGGCCTGTTGTTTTTTCAGCTCGAGTTTGGCATCGAAATTGATCTTTGTGTAATAACCCTCATATTCCGGAGCTTTGATCAAACCACTGTCCACCAGGCTAACCAGCAGCGACCGCAGTTTATCCTGGTAATCCGACACCGTCAGGAGCTGCAGGATCTCAGGGAAAAGGCTTTTGGTGAGGGCCAGCGAGTCGGCCAGGGAGGCGAAGAGACCACTGTACTCATAATCCGATTCAAATACAGGCGGATCCTGGAGGATGTACTCTTTCAACAAGGCATAGGATTCCCGGGTCTTATGCCGGGCCAGCGCCCTGAACACTTCGTTATGGAACAGGCTGGTATCCCCGGTGGATTCATAGATCTTCTTCAGGGCAGGTACAACCTGCCGGTTCAGGGTATCCTTGATATAACCCAGTTCGGCAATCAGTTTCACCTTACTCTCGAAATAATCCTTGTCGGTCATCTTCAGCCGGCTGATGGCATCCATGATCCCGGGAATCCCCTCCTCGCCAAAATAAATATTGGAGATGGACTGCCTGGCCAGGGATCGTACCAGGCTGTCGGAACTGAAAAGATCTGTAAAGAAAAGTCCGAGCCGGTTGGAATAAATGCTTTTCTCTTTTTTTACCGGTTCCGGTCTGAAGCTGTTGAAGAACTCGTTCACGAACGGTCCTGTTCCCGAAACCGTATCTCCCATGGAAACCAGTGCATAATAATACTGATCGTTCAACATGATCTGGCGAAAGATCGTTCGCGACGAACCGGTATCCCTCAATTGGAAACGGAAACCACTGATCTGTCCTTCCCTGAACAGCGTATCCTTTGAGACCAGGCTGAGGTCATTCTTCATGGTATAATCATCCAATTCGCCCTTCCAGAATTTAGCAGGATCGGAGATATAATAATATTTGGGATATTCCTGCCTTGTCACTCCAACCATCTCACCGGTCGCAGGGCTTTTGAAGAGGCCTTTCTTCGCCTTGGGCCAGTAACCGGCGAAACCCAAATTCACATTCCGGGTCTCCAATAAGGTATTGGTCTTTTCGATGAGGGAACGTATGCCTTCATCCAGGTCGGGTAAGACCGGGGTGGACACGGTAAAATGCATGAAGGTATCGGTGAAATTCCGGGCAGGCGGGTACTTGAAGGGAGTGAACCGAAAGGATTCTATGATACGGGTACTGTCTGAACCGCCATTGATCCGGCTCGCGATCAGGTAATAATATGGTCCCCGGATGATAAACCTGGCCCTGACGATCGCTCCGTCCTTCATTCTTTCGGTCACCTCCAGGCAAGGGTATCCTTCAAAGGTTCCGGGCCTTCGGCTGATGTTCCCGGAAACATGATCCGGGTTTCGAAAGGACTCTTCCATCAGCCGCAGGTCGAAACTGTCCTCATCCAGGAACCCGAAATGATGAATGCTTTTCACGAAAACCAGGTAGGCATTACCGGTAGCCTTATCCAGTGATTCATATTCCCATCGACCGGTACCATCCGGACTGTTCTCTTTTTTGTAAATCCCCGGTGAAGCGGGAAAACGAATGGAAAAGCCCCCTTGTTCCGGCTGAAATTCCCCGGAGGACAGATCAGCGGGTTTAAGCGACACAGAAGAGAAGAACCGTTCCGCCTCAGGACCGTCCACATAATTATCCGGACCGTTCATCTTAAAGAACAGGACCTCAAATGGCGTGACCAGTATGAGGTTTCTTTGCAAGTCGCCCCGTCGGGTCCTGTTCACCAGGTCAAACCCGGAATAACCGTTCCGGTTGATCTTTTTCTTTGAGATGATCTTCCCGGGAATATTCTCATAAAACAGGCTGTCCAGTTTTTTTTGCACCTCCTCTTCAGATTGCCCGAGGAATGCAGCATGTGTCTTGACCCGGGTGACCAGGTAATAGGAACCGTTGGCCATATCGGCGAATTGCCTGCGGTCGAGTACCTGTACCTCATCATGTTGTTTGATCAAGGGGCCGGGAATGTCGACACGATAGAACCCGTCATCAGATGTATAAGCATTAAAGGGGGCCGGAACTTTGATCCGGTTGATCTTATCCTTTTGAACCGCGTCCCGGTCGAGCATCCGGATGGGCCGCAAGTGGTATCCTTTTTTTCGCAGCAATTCGATCACCCCACGGCTGCCGGGCAGGTGCGCGGCCCCGACACCCACAAATACGGAGCTGTAACGCATGATCGTATCCATGGAATTGGCCTGGATCATATTGCGCTGGTAAATGAATTTGTCACGGAATGCCGGTGATGCGTCCAGCATCAGATCCAGCGAGTCCATCAGGTCGAGGTCGCCCCGGCGATAGGCATCCTGGATCTTTTCCGTGATGTCCGACCGGGTTTCCTCATCCGCGCCTTCCGTCTTCTTTCTTTTCTCGAGGGCCATGTCAGCGTAGGCTTCCATCACCAGTTTCTCAGTTTCATAATAGTTTTCCACGCCTGAAGAACGCTTGCCGAGTTTTTTCCCGGTCTGGAAAATATAGAGGTCCAGGAAGGTATCCTCCTCAAAATCCTCCCGGGTCTTATAACTCCGGTATAACAGGCTGTTGACCACCGAAGGCTGGCTGCTCAGGGCCAGTTTCAGTTCATCCGTATAATTGGGGATCCGGAAAGAACTTTCCATGAGGTAATCCTCACCGGGCGTTTCGATGAAACCCGTGTAATTCTCCTTCATCTTATTCAACTGGGCCATTTGAGATTGCCAGAGTTCGGGATTGAGTTCCAGGGCTACCGCATCCACGTTCTTCATGGCCGTATAAAAGGAATCGCTCAGGTGAAAGACCAGCTTGCTGCTCACGTGCATGGTGCCGAAGAGGTAGGAAGGCTTTTTGAGTCCGTTTCCGGTGATCTCCCAGAACAGGCTGGGATATTTTGGGTTGGTATTCTTTTGCCCGGATGCAGATGGTAAGACCATGATCAAACAAACAGCCCACAAAAAAACTCGGTTAATGCGCATAATGAACAGATCTTACAGCTAATAGCTATAAAGATGAGCAGAAGGCCACAAACCGCAAAATAAAGGCATGGATTTAACGGAACATTTGAACCTCCCTTTTGGCAGCCCATACCCATCGGGCGGGCAGGGTTATTTAATTTGCCTGTTCTGCCGTTATTTCATTACCTTTGCACCCTTATAAAATCATGCCGTAACATGATAAGTGCCTTAGAACAGGCTACATATCCCGGATCCTCATTATGTTAGGCATGTAACAACCTTTTAAAAAAAATTGTTGCATGAAATTATCCCAGTTTCGTTTCGACCTTCCCCTCAATCTCATCGCCCAGCACCCGACCAAAAAACGTGAAGACAGCCGTATGATGGTGGTTCACCGCAAGACCGGGCTGATCGAGAACCGTCATTTCAAGGACATCATGGAATATTACGACGACAAGGACGTATTCGTCGTGAACAACACCAAGGTGTTCCCCGCACGCATGTACGGACGTAAGGAAAAGACCGGCGCCAAGATCGAGGTATTCCTCTTGCGTGAACTCAACAAGGCGAACAAATTATGGGATGTGATCGTTGACCCCGCCCGGAAGATCCGCGTGGGTAACAAACTGTATTTCGGCGAAAGTGACGAACTGGTGGCTGAAGTGATCGACAATACGACCAGCCGGGGCCGGACCATCCGCTTCCTGTGGGACAGCAGTGAAGAGGAATTCCGCAAAATGCTGGAGCTGATGGGTGAAACTCCCCTGCCCAAATACATCAAACGCAAGCCGGAAGAAGAAGATAAGGAGCGTTACCAGACAGTCTATGCCAAACACGAAGGTGCGGTGGCCGCCCCGACGGCCGGACTGCATTTCAGCAAGGAACTCATCAAAAGGCTCGAGATCAAAGGCGTTCGTTTCGCCGAGATCACCCTGCATACCGGTTTAGGTACATTCCGCCCGATCGAAGTAGAGGACCTCAGTAAACATAAGATGGATGCCGAATACTATCGTATTGAAGACAATGCCTGCAAGATCGTGAACAAGGCCAAGGAAGGCGGTCACCGCATCTGTTCCATCGGCACCACGACCATGAGGGCCATGGAATCCTCTTTCACTGCGCAGAAACTCCTGAAACCCTCTGAAGGCTGGACGAACCACTTCATCCATCCCCCCTATAATTTCAACATCGCCGATTCCCTGGTCACCAATTTTCATTTACCCAAGACCAGTCTGCTCATCATGGCCTGTGCCTTTGCCGGTTACGACCTGATGATGGAAGCCTATAAAAAGGCGATCAAGGATAAATACCGCTTTTTCAGCTATGGCGACGCCATGCTGATCATCTAGTTTCAAAACCAACTGCTGAACTAAACTCTCCGAACGGGGAGTTTTTTTTATGCATAAAAAAGGGGCCCGGATAAATATCCAGCCCCGTCTTAATCCAATATCCTATGAAAAACCATTACTTAGACGGAAAAAAGGATCGATTTGTTGTAAATGAATTGTTAAAGCAATTAATTAACTTTAGGAAGCAACAAACGCCCTGTTATGAAATCGATACAGCAATGGCTGGATGAATACGGAGAAAGCCACCAGGATGAAACCAATAAACTCATTCACTGGATCTGCATCCCCTCCATTTTCTTCTCTATAACCGGGTTACTGTACAGTATCAAGCTGCCCTTTTGGATCGGAGCCTTCCAGGCGAATGTGGCCATGATCGTGATGGTACTTGCTGTCCTCTATTATCTTGCTTTGTCCCGGACCCTATGGATCGGCATGCTGCTCTTCGCGGTTTTTTGCCTGGGACTGGCTTATTGGATCGAAAGCCTGGACCTTCATCCCGCTCTGGTTGTTCTGCCTGATCATATTCGTTGTCGCCTGGATCGGCCAGTTCTACGGACATCATGTGGAGGGTAAGAAACCCTCATTCTTCAAAGACATCCAGTTCCTGATGATCGGCCCGGCCTGGCTGATGAGTTTTATTTATAAGAAAATGGGAATTGGGCTGTAGAGGATAATGGATATTGACTTAATGGATAATGGCTATTGGCTCAATGGATAATGTTATCCATTCAAATTTCATTCAGGCTTTAGTTAGAAAAATTAGTACTGGTCTGAGACCATCCGGTTCATACTAGAATTTCCACGATCAATATACTCTCATTTTAAATCAGTATGCCGCCAACCCTCATTATCCATTATCCTTTCTTCAATTATCCATTAAAACAATCTCTGTTATTTCAAAATACTGACCAACATCATATCCCCACATGACCGTATAACTATATTCCGCTGGCTTCTTTTTCGACTTTTGTTCAGACAAAAACCTGGACCATGGCAGAAAACCCCAACCCGAATACCGGTTCCAAAGAAAGAAAGGTAAAAGGTAAAGTGGAGATCGATATCCAAAAATGCAAGGGCTGCGAACTCTGCACGGCAGCCTGCAAGGAACAAGCGCTCTCCCTATCCGAAGGCATCAATATCAAGGGCTACCGTTACATCATCGCCAACAACGAGGTTTGTACCGGCTGTGTGAATTGCGCCCTGGTATGCCCCGATGCCGTGATCACGGTCTACCGCACGCATCCCAAGAAAAAACCCGAAGACGTCACCCCAACCGATATCCGGGAGCAATTGCAATCACTGGTTGTTCCTGTTAAATGATCAACTATGGCCGAATACAAACTCATGAAGGGTAATGAAGCCCTGGCCGAAGCCGCCATCCAGGCAGGCTGCGATGCCTACTTCGGATACCCCATCACCCCGCAATCGGAAGTGCTGGAATACCTGGCCCGGGAAATGCCGAAATACGACCGCATTGTGATGCAGGCCGAAAGCGAAGTGGCTTCCATCAATATGGTATATGGTGCGGCAGGTGCGGGATTCAGGACCATGACCACCTCCTCCTCACCCGGTATCAGCCTGATGCAGGAAGGGATCTCCTATATGGCCGGGGCCGAACTGCCCTGCCTGATCGTGAACGTGAACCGTGCCGGTCCTGGTTTGGGAACCATTCAACCCGGACAGGGAGATTATTTCCAATCCGTAAAAGGCGGCGGGCATGGTGATTACAAACTGATCGTACTGGCTCCTGCCTCTGTGCAGGAAATGGCCGATATGGTCTTCCTGGGATTCGACCTGGCAGACAAATACCGCAACCCGGTACTGATGCTGTCTGACGGGGCTATCGGACAGATGATGGAAAAAGTACAGTTCAAACCCTATGACCGGCCGGTCGTGGATAAATCATCCTGGGCCACGACCGGAAAACCCAAGACCCGTAAAAGGAACTATATCACTTCGCTGTTCATCCAGCCTGAAAGAATGGAAGAACATAACCTGAAGCTGGAAGAAAAATTCAAACTGATCCGGGAGAATGAAGTGCGTTTTGAAGAGATCAATACGGCCGATGCGGAGTATCTGTTCGTGGCTTATGGATTAAGCGCCAGGATCTGCCAGAAAGCGATGGATATCGCCCGGGAAAAAGGGATCCGGATCGGTCTGTTCCGTCCCATCACCCTGTATCCCTATCCGTATGCCCGGCTTAATGAACTGGCTTCACAGGTCAGGATGATGCTCAGCGTTGAACTCAACAGCGGCCAGATGGTGGAAGATGTACGACTGGCCGTGAACGGAAAAGTGCCCGTTGAATTCTATGGAAAGATGGGAGGCATGATGCCCACCCCCGAAGATATCGTTCACCATTTGGAAACCTTAATACAATTTCACCATGCCAACTGAAGAACAGGTATTGCCCGAAACCTTGCAGGAGTTGAACAAACCCGAATGCCACGACGAGGAATATGACATGGTGTATCACAAACCGCACACGATGGTGGATGTTCACATGCACTATTGCCCGGGATGCGCCCATAGCCTGGTGCATAAGCTCATCATGGAAGTGGTGGAGGAAATGGATATCCAGGAACAGACCATCGGGGTCGCTCCGGTAGGTTGTTCCGTCTTCGCCTATGACTATATGGATATCGACATGCAGGAAGCGGCACACGGCCGTGCCTGCGCAGTGGCTACCGGCATCAAAAGGCTGATGCCTGAAAAATATGTCTTCACGTACCAGGGAGATGGTGATCTGGCCGCGATCGGTATCGGGGAGACCCTGCACGCCATCAACCGCGGGGAGAACATCCTTATTGTATTCATGAACAACGCTGTGTATGGTATGACCAGCGGACAAATGGCGCCCACCACCCTGCCGGGCATGCATACCACCACCAGTCCGGATGGCCGGGATGTGAGTTATTACGGGGCGCCCATCAAAGTATCTGAGCTGATGGCGCAGTTACCCGGCGCGATCTATGTTACCCGCCAGGCCGTGAACAGCGCCAACGGGGTACGCCGGACAAAAAAAGCCTTACAGAACGCCTTTAAATACCAGCAACTGAAAAAAGGGACCTGCCTGGTGGAGATCATCGGCAACTGTCCTTCCAACTGGAAGATGACACCGCTGGAGGCTTCCAAATTCATCGATGAAGAAATGGTGAAGACCTTCCCGTTGGGAGATATCAAAGTGCCGAAGGCCGCAGAAACGAATAACGCTTAACTGTAACCGAACATGAACAACCAGCATGACTGTAAGCAATTGGAAGAACTGATCGTCGCCGGCTTTGGCGGACAGGGTGTCTTATCACTCGGTATGACCCTGGCCTATGCCGGTATGGTGGAAGGAAAAGAGATCTCCTGGATGCCCTCCTACGGCCCGGAGATGCGGGGCGGAACAGCCAATTGCATCACCATCATATCCGACAACAAGATCAGTTCCCCCATCATCGCCAACTTCGATTCGGCCATCGTGCTCAACCAGCCATCGATGGATAAATTCGCCCCGAGGGTGAAACCAGGCGGACTGCTCCTCTATGAATCCGGGAATATCTTCAAACCCAGTACCCGGACCGATATCGAGATCATCGGCATCCCGGCCAGTACGGAAGCTCTGCTGATGAAGAACGCAAAGATCATGAACATGATCATCCTGGGCGCCTACCTGGAATTGAAACCGGTAGTGAAAAACGAATCCATCCTGGAAGCTTTGAAAAAAGTACTGCCCGAAAAATACCATCATTTATTACCGATCAACCTGCAGGCCCTGGAGAAGGGTGAAGCATTGGTGAAAGAGTTGAAGATGGTCAATGCTTGAGGATTGCAGATTTCGGATTTAAGATTTTAGATTTAAGATCTCAAGGATTGTAAGATCATGATATTTATCGGATCGGATTTACTTCGTCATTCCGAAATCTAAAATCAAAATTCTAAAATCCCATCAACTGATTTAACATTTAATATGGCTCAGAAATCAAGCCCTGGTTTTAACAAATCGCAGATACTTTGTCATTCCCAAATCTAAAATCTACAATCTTAAATCCCATCTACTGATTTTACTTTTAATATCTCACAGAAATTAAATCTTGGTATTTAACTAATCGAAGTTACTTCCTCATTCCCAAATCTAAAATCTACAATCTTAAATCTAAAATCCTATTCCAGTCCAAACAACCCCTTATTCAGCAACTGCAGGGTCTGCTCTTTATAACTCCGTGGAATGAGTAACGAAATATTATGCCGGCTGCCGCCATAGCTCACCATGCGGACCGGAACGGGGGAAACCGCTTCAAAAAGTTTGCGCATCACTTCCTTCGTTTCGGTGATCTCGTTGCCCACGATGGACACGATCGTCTGGTTGGTATCCAGTTCAACCGCGCCATAGGCTTCCAGTTCCTTTACGATCTCCTTGATATAAATGTCATTATCGATGGTGACCGAAACCGCCACTTCCGAAGTGGTGATCATATCGATCGAGGTACGGTATTTTTCAAAGACCTCGAACACTTTCCTCAGGAAACCGTAGGCCAGCAGCATGCGGCTGCTCTTGATCTTGATCGCGGTGATGCCATCCTTGGCGGCCACGGCCTTCACGCCCACGCTTCCGGCCTTTTCGGTGATGAGGGTTCCCTTGGCCAGGGGCTGCAGGGTATTGAGCAGTTTCACCGGCACATTGAAATACTGTGCTGGCCAGATGCTGGCCGGGTGCAATATCTTGGCGCCGAAATAGGCCAGCTCAGCGGCTTCCTCAAAACTCAGCTGTTCGATCGGCATCGTTTTATTCACAACGCGGGGATCATTATTGTGCATGCCGTCGATATCGGTCCAGATCTCACAGACACTGGCGTTGATGGCCGCCGCGATCAGGGAGGCGCTGTAATCGCTTCCTCCCCTTTTCAGGTTGTCCACTTCGCCCCGGGCATTGCGGCTGATATAGCCCTGGGTGATGAAGATCTTTTTTTCCTTGTTGCGTTGCAGCAATTGCGACAGCTTCACTTTGATCGTCCCGATCTGCGGTTCATCATTGCCGTCGATGGTCATGAATTCCAGTGCAGGGATGAGGACGTGATCGATATGGGCTTCTTCGAGGTATAGACTGAACAATTTGGTGCTGAGCAATTCACCCTGGGCCAGGATATCCTTGTTAAGGGCTTCACTGAACGAGATCCTGAGGATGATCGTCAGGAATTCGAAATGCTCGGTGATGACCGCTTTGGCCTTTTCAAGCTGCCCGGGGTCGGTCAGCAGTTCAGTGATGAATTGCTTATAATGAGCTTCCAGCGCTTCGATCTGTTGCTTCGCCGCGTTACGGTCGCCCCGGGCCATGGATTCGCTGATCTCCACCAGGGCGTTGGTGGTACCACTCAAGGCAGACAGTACCACGATCTTGGGTTCCTCATCAGCCGTTACCAGTTTGGCCACCTCATGCATACGCTGCGGCTTACCCACGGAGGTGCCGCCGAATTTCATCACTTTCATACTTGTTTTTTTGGACTGCAAATATACAATGCAACGGTCTATCGATGGGAAGTATCTGACTAAGTGAACGGGACATCAAAACGTTTTCCCAGTTCCAGCAGGTCGTTCATCACAGCGTCGAATAAAGGTATGCCGTTCTTCCTCCTTTCCGCTTCCATCTCCCTTTCCGGTTCTCCGGGGATGATGACGCGGGGCTGGCCTTCTACCGTTTGGGCCGACTTAAAACTTTGTATCCATTTGTCCATATCAGCCTTAAAGGATTCTGCCGTCCGGAACGCGTCGATCCGCATGGCCCCGAAGAAATGGCCGATGCCTTCGCCGGGCATCTGCTCGGGCATGGGTACATAGGCGGGGAAGGGCGGTACCCAGGGTCCGAAATTGGCGCCGCTTAAAACGCCGGACAGGATATCCACGATGGCGCCGAGGGCATAACCTTTATGACTGCCATGCTCCCGGTCGCCGCCAAGGGGCAATAAGGCGCCGCCCTCTTTCAGTTCATTTGCATTATTGGAGGCATGTCCTTCCTTGGTCTGCACCCAACCCGAAGGGGTTTGTTCGTTCTTTCGTTGGAGCAATTCCAGCTTTCCGTTGGCGGCTGTGGTGGTGGCAAAATCGGCGACAAAAGGATCCTCCTTACCGGCCGGCACGGCAACGGCGATGGGATTGGTCCCCAACATACGGTCTTTTGAAAAAGTAGGAGCCACCAGCGCTGAAGCATTGGTCAGGGCGATGCCGATCATGTCCTGCTCCAGAGCCATCATGGCATGGTGTCCGGCAATGCCGAAATGATTGCTGTTCTTCACCGCCACCCAACCGGTACCCACCTGCTTCGCTTTTTCAATGGCGATCTGCATGGCATGGGGCGCCACGACAAGACCCAGGCCGCGGTCTCCATTCACCACGGCCGTTGAAGGAGTTTCATGTTCAATGTGAATATTGGGCCTTGCATTGATCCGTTCGATTTCCCATAGCCGCACATAACCGCTGAGCCGGGCAACCCCATGGCTGTCGATACCCCGAAGGTCGGCCGACAGCAGGGAGCGGGTGGCCGTTTCCGCATCGGCATCGGGACAACCGATGGCTTTGAAGATGGATCGGGTGAATTGGAAGAGCTGGTCGTAAGAGCAGTTTGGGGTCATGGTTCAAAATTACGGTAAGTCGGGTTAAAACGGACCAGGTCTGCCGGGTGGGTAGCAGCCATGAAGAGCCTATAGGTTTCACTGTACAGATAAAAAAAGAAAACCGTTCAATAATGAACGGCCTTCTCATTTGCTCAACCTTACTATATATGGAGGAATGGATAATGACTCATTGTTTGGGGCGGGGCGGGTGGGGGGGGCGGGGTTTTGTTTCCGCCGGGCCCCGGGGGGGGGGGGCGTTGTTGGTTGGTTTTGTCTGTTTGGTTGGGTGGTGGGTTTGTTGTGGTGGACTGGTATGGCTCCTAAACCAGAATTCAATAAGAATTCAACAAGAATTCAACTCCTGTTAAAGGGGTCCGGTCTTGGGCCGGTTTTGCCGCCTGGCTTCCCGGAATGCCTGGATCCGGGTTTGCTGTTCGGCGCTCAATATTTTTCGGTTCGATTCCATCCGCTCCTGCCGAAGGGCCAATAGCCGGCTTTTACGATCCGTCTCCGAAAGGGCCGGGTCATTTTCAAGGGCTTGCTGCCGGGCCTGTATATCCAGCCGGATGGCTTTTAAACGCATCAATTGCTCCCGGGTGAGGTTCAGTTCCCGGGCCATCCTGAGTGTGTTACGAGGGGTTCCGGCTTCTGGGCTGGCTGTTGTTACCCCCGCCGTATCCGTAGTGCCGGTGATCACCGGGTTGCGCCTGATCTGGGCTTCCGTATACCTGAAACAGAAAAATAGCATTGATATTATGAGGATCTTTTTCATGTTGTTTGCACTGAAGAATAGACCGGTCGAAGGCGGCATGGTTTAATGGCCTGGTGGCAAAAAAAAGATGCACCCCTTGGGAAAGTGCATCTTAGAAAACAGAGTACGGATAAACTCTATGGGGCAAAGGTTTTTAAATCCGATTATAGTAACAAGGGGAAAAAACACCAAAATTTTGTGATTTTTCACATTGGATTTTAAACAGATGAAAGTAATATTGAAATTCAAAAAACATACATTTTCATTAACTCAAATAAAATAAGAATTCAAAATTTAGAATTACAAATGGATTTCAAAGACCCCATATTTATTGCTTACTTCATTACTATATTCTCTTCTTTTATTATTTCCATACTATTTATTAATATAAAAAACAAGCCAGCATATTTAAACTATTTTTTCATTTACCCAAGCTTAGCATTTATTTTATTATTAAATAAAACCTTAGCGCATGCAATTAAGCAATATAGTGCCATTATGCCACTTGACACAATTCAAATAATATCTAACCTTTCATTTATAATTCATTTCCTGTTACTTGGAACCATTTTAATAAAGAACATAGAATTAAATTCAAGTAAAAGATTATTATACAACATTTTCATTGCTTTATTACTTTCGATTTCGCTGATATTAATTACAAAAGATTTAAAACAAAAAAATGGATTAGCATACGGAATAACAAATACTTTCTTGATAGCCTTTTGCTTAACATATTATTACAGCTTATTTAAAACTCCTCCTAATTCAGTTCTAATTCATAATCCTGCTTTTTGGATAATTAATGGAGTGTTTTTTGGAATGATCACAACTATACCTATCAATTTCTCAGGCGATTTATTTTTCAAAGTTGGAAATGTTGAAAATGTACAATTATTTAAAAAACTTGGCTCTTTAAGTTATATAACCATGCATTTGTTTTTTATAAAAGGTTACTTATGTATAATTCGACCTCACAAGGTTTTTTAGTATTCATTGCCATAGCATTCATGTTGATCTTATCAATGGCTGTATTCATTTCCTTTATTATTTACAGATACCAGAAGTATCAGAATAAATACTATGCAGAATTAAATGACCTGAAATCAATACATAAGAACGAGATTCTTCAAACGCAGATCGAGATCCAAGAGCAGACCTTTCAAAACATCTCCCGGGAAATACATGACAATATTGGCCAGAAGCTTACCCTGGCCAAATTACATTTAAATACCACTAATCTGCATGAAACTGAACTAACGAGACAAAAACTGGATGATGCAGTTACGCTGATCGGCGAGGCCATAACCGATCTGAGTGATATCAGCAGAAGCATGGGTTCTGAACTGATCCTCAGTAATGGGCTGATCAAGGCACTGGAATTTGAAACGGAACAGCTGAAAAAATCAGGATTATATAAGATCGAGCTGTGGGTTACGGGGGATTGCATATTCCTGGATGCGCAGAAGGAACTGATCATTTTCCGTATTGTTCAGGAAGCCCTGACCAATATCATCAAACACGCCAATGCAAATTTCATCAGCATCAATATGCATTTTTCGGAAACCGAACTGAGTATGGAGATCAGCGATAACGGAACCGGATTTTTGATGCCCGAGATCCCCTTAACCGGGAACGGCCTGAACAACATGAGAAAAAGGGCTCTTGCTCTTCATGGGCTGCTCCAGATCATGAGCCAGCCCGGGCAGGGCACTACCATATTATTAAAAGCTCCCTATGTATGAAAGAAGAAGAAAAATACAACCTCATTCTGGCTGATGACCATATCCTGTTGCGGGATGCCCTGGCCACCCTCATCTCTGGTTTTGATCACTTCAATGTTCTGGCAACCGCCTCCAATGGCCGTGAACTGGTGGATTGTTTCGCCAAAGGTTGCCGGCCCCAGCTGGCCATCCTGGACCTGAATATGCCTGAAATGGACGGATATGAGACCAGCCGCTGGCTGCAGGCCAATCACCCGGAGGTCAGGATCATCATTCTCACCATGTATGATTCGGAGATCGCGCTGATCCGTTTACTGCAGGTCGGGGTTAGGGGGTTCTTAAAGAAAGACGTGCATCCCGGGGAACTGAAAAACGCTTTACTGTCTGTCGCTGAGAACGGTTACTACTATTCCCACAACGCGACCGGCAAACTGGCTTCTTTTTTCCAGAAGAACCATATCAGCCAGACCTCGATCGAAAAGGCCCTGCTGAACGACAAGGAAGTGGAGTTCCTGAAACTGGCCAGTACGGATCTAACCTACAAGGAAATAGCCCAAAGGCTGAAACTTACCCCGAGGGCCATTGATGGTTACCGGGACAGCCTGTTTGAGAAGCTGGAGGTGAAAAGCCGGGTGGGACTGGCCATATTCGCCGTCAGGACAGGGATCGTGACTTTTTAAATGAACTAGGACGGGACCTATTCGATCAGTTTATTGCGCATGCCGTACATGATGAGTCCGCCAATGGTCTTGGCATCCACCTTGGTCTTCATGTTCTGCCGGATCGTCTCGATGGTTCGGGGGCTCAGGAAGATGATCTTCGAGATCTCCTCGGTGGTCTTGTCCTCGGCCAGTAACTGCAGGATCTTCAATTCCTTTTCATTGAACTGCACGGGGGTATTGGTGCCATAGTGCTGCCGAACGTTCTTTTTCTGCATCAGTTTGCCCATCACCGCCTTATTCACCAGTTCATTGAAATAGAAATCATCGTTCATGCAGGTCAGGATGGCCTCATAGATCTCTTCGGGATCGGTGGTCTTGGTCAGGTAGGCATTGGCCCCCATTTCCATCATCTTACTGATCATCTGCTGGTCGTCGTACATGGTCAGGACGATGATCTTGATGTCTTCGTATTCCTTGCGGATCAGCTGGATCCCGTTGATCCCGTCGATCTCCGGCATACGGATATCCATGAGCAGGACGTCGGGCTTTTTGATGGCGATCTTGTGCATCATATCCTTTCCATCCTCGGCCTCCCAAAGCATTTTCAGGTTATTCTTGCCCGCCAGGGCCATTTTGATCCCATCCCGGAAGATCTTATGGTCGTCAGCAATGGCAATTTTGATCTGGTTCTCAGTAACCATGGTAATATGTTAGGGGTTAATTGAATTCCATTTCAAGTTACAACTTAAATAAATCATGTGGCACATTAGCCTTTTCCGGTCTTCCGGTTTTTTTTCAACAGCCTGTTGAAAGACAGCCATTTCGGGTGATTACTACGTAGAACTACGTGTTTAAAATCGCGTTGATCTACGAACCCTGTTTGCATTTCTACCCGAAGAAAAGTAAAACTTACAGGCTCAAAAAAGGGCAGATATGCTCTTGTGCAGCCCCTGGTTCCACCCTACTTTTGTACCAGTTGATTGACATTGGTTCACACGTTATTTGTCCCATATCCAAATATCCAATAGAACCGATCCTATTTCCAATTATCCTGAAGAACCTGTTTGTGCTTGTGTTGCCGGTGTCAATCAACTTTCATTTTGACTTAAAGTCCCGTTTTAAATCCAATATCCAACCCTACTCAGGGCCTCTGAACTTCGCCTAAAATTCTTACCGGCCTCTCCTCAATTCCAGAGGAGAGGCCGGTTTTTTATTCCCCGCAACTACCTTATTCCGGCTCAGGTAAATTCCCCATTCCACTTCACGTAAAAATACGGGGTAAATTTACATCAATTTCCTTAGTATTTTTACTATTATTCTTTCGTATATTTACTCGGTTTTTACACCCCCTTTTCTTGTTTTTTTTCTCACACCCTGTTGAAAACTAGTTAATTAGAAGATTTACAATGATATATAATGATATTTATCCGGTTGCCCAAGCTTTTGTTTTGCAAGAAGTTTGTCTTCTGAGAAAAATTTGTAAACCACTAAATTATTAACCATGCACGGAGCACAAGATTTAATCGAATTGCTTGTTAGTATTTTTTGCTAATCAAGAATGCATAAGTTTTGATATTTTTTGAAATACAGTAATAACTACTTATTTTTGAAAAAAGAGTAAAGTTATTACTGAGATTTTAAGAAATATTACTTACGGTTTTGAGACATTACCTTTTATCTTTTGTCTATTAAATTTTAATAAAAATTTGACAAAAGATAGAAAGGTTTTTTTTTTATATGCCTTCCTAGTAACACTTTTTATCTTAACAGGAATTATTGTTAAAGAGGTTCTTCATTCC
This sequence comes from Chitinophagaceae bacterium, assembly GCA_016721725.1. GTDB lineage: Bacteria > Bacteroidota > Bacteroidia > Chitinophagales > Chitinophagaceae > Ferruginibacter. The sequence continues at coordinate 832,599 of JADKHN010000006.1, forward strand.
AAAGTTGGGATTTACTCAGTTTCAAGAATTTATGATGTGATGGAATTTTCATTCCTATCATACTTTTTTTCACTTCATATTGCAAATAAACGATTAAGAACAGTATTGCCATATGCAATAATTCCATTTGCAATATTTTGCTTATATGACTTCATTACAACAAAAGTTCCATCATTTGCCTTTATTCCCCTAGTGATTGAATGTCTATTTTTTTTAGTCATCATTATTTATATTTTTTACGAAAAGATGCAATACTCAATAGATGAGCCAATTTTTGTTACATCTATATTTTGGATTGCAGTCGGATTTATAGTTTATTGTTCTGGTAATTTCTTTCTTTTTTTATATTCCAAAAATAGCTACATAGATAGTTCATTTAAGCTTCAATATAGCATTATATATAGTACTGTAACAATTTTGAAAAACATTATGCTGTGCATTGGAGTTTCTAGGAAAAAAGAGAAAATAAAAGAAAATGCAATGTTTCCATTAAAGTATGATTCCGATTTTCTTTTCCCATCAAAAAATAAATAAATCAATTCCAATAGATGTATTTTTTACAAGTAGCTAATAATAATGGTATATCACCTTTTATGTTCTTAGGAACATTAGGGATGCTAACATTGGCAATTGGAATTGTCGGATTTGTAATATTTCACCAACGTAAGATCATCCGCTACAACACGGAGCTCAAACGTCTTGAAGAAGAAAAACAACAGATACTCCTGAATGCCTCTATCCGTTTCCAGGAAGAAGAGCGCAACCGCATCGCGGCCGATCTGCATGATGACGCCGGCCCCTTACTGGCCACGGCCAGGCTTTACCTCAACGAGAACCTGGTCAACCAGGAGAAGGCCCAGCAATTACAAAGCATCTACAGCGCCAAACAGATCATCGACGATGCCATCTTGCTCATCCGGAACATCAGCCACAGCCTGATGCCGCCCACCTTGAAGAACTTCGGACTGGAAAGCGCCACCAACGACCTGTTCCAGAAGATCAGCGGCTCGGGCAGCCTGAATGCCAGTTCCCGCTTTCACGATTACCGCACCCGGCTCAAAGTGGAACAGGAACTCCTGGTCTTCCGGGTCATCCAGGAACTGGTGAACAATATCATCAAGCACAGTAATGCCGGCTTCATCCACCTCACCCAGAACAACAGCGGTAACAACATGTATTTCAGACTGCACCACGACGGCAGCGGCATCATCCAGTCGGACTTTGAAAAACTCAACCACAGCGCCCTCGGCCTGGGCCTGAAAAACATCGCCAGCCGCATTCGCGTACTCCGCGGCCGGATCTTCTTCGAGATCGATCCCAGTCACACCTACTACAAAGTGACCATTGAGGTACCCCGTGAGCCCATGATCTGATCCCATCCCGGATTTTACATTCCTCCCCTGCACATCCTCCCTTACAGAAATAAGTTATCCTTTATAGGGGATTAGATTATTTTTTTAGTTAATTTTATAACGTATCCCCTACTACTATGAGCGAGATTAAAGTGGCTATTGCCGATGATCACAAGATTTTCAGAAAAGGCGTGATCCTCTCCATGCGGCCCTATACCAACATCAAATTCGTTTTGGAAGCCGATAACGGCGAGGAACTGATCTCCCACCTGGAAGAGACCAAACCCGATGTGGTCCTCTGCGACCTCAAAATGCCGGTCAAGGACGGCATTGATACCACCAAACTGATCACCAAGAATTTTCCCGATATACGGGTCATCATCCTCACCATGTATGAGGATGAACGGTTTGTAGGCCACCTGATGGACTGCGGCGCCGCCGGCTACCTGCTCAAAAGCACCGAACCAGCCGAGATCAAAAAGGCCGTCATGGATGTGATGCGGACCGGGTTCTACCTGAACCCCTTCGTGAATAAAGTACTGATCAAGAAGAATTACGCCAAACAGAAATTCAATCCCTCCCTCTCGTCGGAAGTGGTGCTGAGTGAAAGGGAGAAAGAAGTGCTTACCCTGGTTTGCATGGAATTCACCGCTTCGGAGATCGCTACGAAGATGGATATCAGTCCGCGTACGGTGGAAGCCATCAAGGACAGGCTGATGGAAAGGTTCGGGGTCAAGAACTCCGTCGGGTTGGTTTTCTACGCCATGAAGAATTCGTTGATTGAATAGAAGCCCCGTCCCGAAACAGGATTGCCTGGAATAGTTCCCCTAAAGATCAGAAAAGCCCGAACAGGGTGGAGTCGATCTTGGTGATGATCTGTCCGAGATGCTCCTCATTCTCCGCGAACTTATTCTTATCCGCGTCAATGATCAGCAAAGGCCCTTCCTTATAGTTCTCGATCCAGTTGTTATAGAATTCATTCAGTTTCTTCAGGTAATCGAGCCGGATATTCTCTTCGTATTCCCGCCCCCTTTTCTGGATCTGGGCCACCAGCGTGGGTACAGAGGCCTTCAGGTAGATGAGCAGGTCGGGAGGCTGCACCATGGATTTCAGGGTCTCGAAGAATTTATAATAATTGTCGAAATCCCTTTTTCCCATCAGGCCCATATCATGCAGGTTGGGCGCGAAGATATTGGCGTCCTCGTAGATCGTGCGGTCCTGGATGACGGTCTCTGTTCCCCGGTGAATTTCGAGCAACTGGTTCAGGCGGCTGTTCAAAAAATAGATCTGCAAATTGAAACTCCAACGCGGCATGTCCTCATAAAAATCGTTCAGGTAGGGGTTGTGGTCTACATCTTCGAACTGGGGGATCCATTTGTAATGCTTGCTCAGCATTTCCGTGAGGGTGGTCTTGCCGGCGCCGATATTCCCGGCCACAGCGATATGCTTGGGTTTCTTAGATTTTGCCATGTGTACTTACGTTTATCCGACTAAAAAACGCCAGCCCATCACTGACGTTTGCACAAAATAATAAATATTCGTCTCAAAAAATCAAATCAATGATAATAGTTTAAACCCATGGCCTCACGCACCAGTAGCATTGTGGCAGCCGCGCTCCGGTTGGCTTTTTCAGCCCCCTGTTCCATCACTTGTTTCAGGTATTCTTCATTGTCCAGGATATCTTTTGCCTTTTGCCGGATGGGTGAAATGAACTGCACCATATCCTCACCCAGCTGCTTCTTCATATCGCCATAGCGGATGCTGCATTGGGCATAGTCGGTCTCGAACTTCTTCACCACATCCTCCGCACAGACAAGTCTCATCAATCCGAACAGGTTCTCGATATAATCTGGCTTGGGTGTTTCCGGATCCACTGGACCGCTGTCGGTCTTGGCCTTCATCACTTTTTTCCGGATCAGTTCATCCTCATCCGCCAGGTAAAGTGTGGCCATCTGGTTCTCACTTTTGCTCATCTTGCCCGTTCCGTCCAGGCTCGGCACTTTGACCAGTTCCTGGTTGTAATTAAATGCCTGTGGCTCCGGAAAGACCTCTCCATACCGGTGATTGAACCGGTTGACGAAATTCCGGGCCATTTCCAGGTGTTGTTCCTGGTCCTTGCCCACGGGTACATATTTGGCTCGGTGAAGGATGATATCCGCAGTTTGCAGCACCGGATAGGTCAGCAATCCCGCATTCACGTTTTCGGGATTAAGCCTGACCTTGTCCTTGAACGTCGTGGTCTTTTCCAATTCCCCCTTATAGGCCAGCATATTCAGGTACAGGTACAATTCCGCGGTTTCATGCACATGGCTTTGGCAGTATAAAGCGACTTTGCCCGGATCCAGTCCGCAGGCGATATTTTCGGCCAGCACCCGGTGTACGTTGGCTTTCAGCTCACGGGTATCCGGATGTGTAGTGAGGGAATGCAGGTCGGCCACCATGAAAAAACAGTCGAAATCCTCCTGCATCCTCAGGTAATTGCGGATGGCCCCGAAATAATTGCCGAGGTGTAGAAATCCGGTTGGCCGGATCCCGCTCATGACGATTTCACGATTACTGTTCATAAGGACGGCGAAGATAGCGAAAGTCGATTGTGAAAGCATCCCGGCAGGTCAAAAAAATGATTGCCGTCCAACAAAAACCCAAATGCGCTAAGGCCAAACTGGATTATCTTTGTTCCATGGAAGTGAATGATCTCCTGGTAGAAAAACTGGCTAATCTCGCCCGGTTGAAATTTGATGATGTTGAAAGGACCGCCATCAAGAATGACCTGCAGCGTATGATCCGATTCGTGGAGAAACTCAATGAAGTGGATACGAAAGGTGTGGAACCCCTGCTTCATATGAGCGAACAAGTGAATGATCTGAGGGAGGATACCGTACAAGGGTCGGTCACCCGGGAAGAAGCCTTAAAAAATGCCGCTGTACACGACGAACAGTTCTTTAAGGTTCCCAAGGTCATCCGAAAAGAAGCATAATCTATTAACCCCTATACCTACGCCATGCAAGGCATCATCCATCTCGAAAAAATCAGTAAAAGCTACTACCTGGGCAGGCAGGAATTAGTTGTTTTGAAAGGGATCGATATGGATATTTTCAAGAACGAATACGTAGCCCTGATGGGTCCCAGCGGTTCGGGCAAATCCACCCTGATGAATATCCTGGGTTGCCTGGATTCACCAACCGGCGGGCGTTATATCCTGAATGGAAAGGATGTGAGCCGGATGCCGGATAACGACTTGGCTACGGTAAGGAACCAGGAGATCGGTTTCGTTTTTCAGCAGTTCAATTTATTGCCCAGGCTCACCGCCGCGGAAAATGTGGCCCTGCCCCTGGTCTACAACGGCGTCGGCAAAAAAGAAAGGATCGAGAGGGCCATGGAAGTGCTGGGCAAAGTGAAACTGGTGGACCGCAGTAAGCATAAGCCCAATGAACTCAGCGGGGGCCAATGCCAGCGCGTGGCCATTGCCCGTGCACTCATCAACAACCCCTCCATCATCCTGGCCGATGAACCGACGGGTAACCTGGATTCCGTTACCTCTTATGAGATCATGGACATCCTGGGAAAGATCCATAATGACGGGAATACCGTCATCCTGGTGACCCATGAAGAAGACATCTCTCATTTCGCCCACCGGGTGATCAGGCTCAAGGACGGACAGATCGATAGCGACAACCTCAACGCCAATCCCATGACCATTTCGTCTAAGGCCTAATTTTTCCGGATTTTGAACAGTTCCCGATAATTGTTGTTGTTTTGCAGTAACAACATCAATCCCTTTAAATGGCGATAAAAATATACACAAAGACAGGCGACCTGGGCAAGACCAGCCTCATTGGCGGCACCAAGGTACCCAAAAGCAATATCCGGATCGAAGCTTATGGAACGGTAGATGAGCTCAATTCACAGATCGGCTTCTCGGCAGATCAACTGGATCACCCGGCATCCATCCAGATGATCAGGGAGATCCAGGACAGGCTCTTCACCATCGGTTCATCACTGGCCTGCGACCCGGAAAAGGAGCCGCTGATGAAGATACCCGACCTTAGGGAAGCGGATATTGTCTTACTGGAAAAAGAGATCGACCGGATGAATGAGGAACTACCTGAGATGAAGTCATTTATCTTACCGGGCGGACATCCTGCCGTTTCTTCGGTACATGTTACCCGTTGTGTATGCCGTCGCGCTGAACGCATTTGTGTGCACATGCAGGAATGCGATCTTTTTGTTGATCCCCTCGTGATCAAATACCTGAACCGATTAAGTGATTACCTGTTTGTACTGGCCAGGTACGCCAGTCATCTGTTTAAAGTGGAAGAGATCGCGTGGAAACCGAGAGTTTGAGGTTGGAGGTTGTTGCTTCACTGCGTTTTATTGCCGGGCCTTTCATTTTTTTTCTTTATCCATTTCGTTTTTGTCCCGAGCCCCTGAATCGACATTATCCCGTTATCAATTATCCATTATCAATTATCCATTATCCATTCCCCTATTATCCAGTCATCATCTTCCCGTCTTTCATCTGCATGATCCTGTCGCTGAGCCGGGCAAGTTCTTCATTGTGGGTTACGATCAGAAAGGTTTGGTTGAATTGATCCCGAAGGTCCAGGAACAGTTGGTGCAATTCACGGGCATTGACGCTGTCGAGGTTTCCGGTAGGTTCATCCGCCATCACGATCGACGGGCTGTTGATCAGCGCCCTGGCCACCGCTACCCTTTGCTGTTCGCCTCCGGATAATTGCTGGGGTTTATTGTCCAGCCGCTGTGACAGGCCCAATGATTCCAGAATACCCCTGGCTTTCTGTTCCACTTCCTTTTTCCTGCCTCCGCCGATCCAGCCGGGGATACAAACGTTTTCCAATGCGGTGAATTCGGGCAGCAAATGGTGGAACTGGAAGACAAAACCGATCTGCCGGTTCCTGAACGCGGATAATTTTTTCCCCTTCATCTGGTCAACGGGCTGCCCGTTGATGCTGATCGAACCGGCATCCGCCTTATCCAGGGTGCCCAGGATATGAAGTAGCGTGCTTTTACCCGCTCCGGAAGACCCCACGATACTTACTATCTCCCCTTTCCTGATCTCAATATCAACCCCTTTGAGCACTTCCAGATCCTGGTATCTTTTATGGATGTTCTTAGCCGATAACATGCTTCGAAAATAGTCAATAATTGTAAAACCAGGTTTAAAAACAGCCCTTTTGAGGGATCAGGCATCTATGTAATATTAATCGTATGAATGGGTGTTTTAAAAACACTTTTGGTTATTTCGTACGAACTTCTACATTTGCAAAAAATAAACCCTTTATAATATGTTTTGGACCCTTGAATTAGCCTCGCATTTGGAAGATGCTCCCTGGCCCGCAACAAAAGACGAATTGATCGATTATTCGATCAGGAGCGGCGCACCGATCGAAGTGGTGGAGAATCTGCAGGAACTGGAAGATGAGGGCGAGATCTATGAAGGCCTGGAAGACATCTGGCCGGATTACCCAAGCCAGGAGGATTTCTTCTTTAATGAGGATGAATACTGATCAATCCCGATATTATTTGAAAGGCTGCCCTTTGGGCAGCCTTTTTTTAATCGCTGATTTATAGGATGGTATGATTACGCAGATGGATACTATTTATAGATTGTGTGAACATATAAAGTCTCATACAACTGACACAAGAACTTTTTTGGCTTTAACAAGTTGAAAAATCAGCGAAATCATTCAATCAGTTTTAATCAGCTCTCATTTCTCCATTTGTTCGATCACCTCCGGCGCCACTCCCGTGAAGGAGAACCCACCATCATGGAACAGGTTCTGCATGGTCACCATCCGGGTCATGTCACTGAACATCATCACACAATAATTGGCACAATCATCGGAACTGGCGTTACCCAGCGGACTCATTTTTTCGGCATACTCCATGAAACCGTCGAATCCCTTGACCCCGCTGCCGGCCGTGGTACGGACGGGCGACTGGGAGATCGTGTTCACCCTGACCTTTTTCTTTACCCCGTAATGATATCCGAAACTGCGGGCAATGCTTTCCAGCAAGGCCTTGGCGTCGGCCATTTCATTGTAATCGGGAAATACCCGTTGAGCCGCGATATAGCTTAAGGCCACCACACTGCCCCATTCATTGATCGCGTCCTGTTTCATCGCCGTGGCCAGCAGCCTGTGCAGGCTGGTCGCTGAAATATCCAGGGATTTGACATTGAACCCGTAATCGATCTCCGTATAATGTTTTCCTTTGCGTACGTTCAAACTCATGCCAACCGAATGCAGGATGAAATCGATGCCGCCGCCAAAATGTTCCACCGATTTGGTGATCAGGTTCGTCATGTCTTCATTGCTGCTCACATCGCAGGCAATGACCGGTGCGTTCACCGCTTCGGCCAGTTTATTGATCTCTCCCATTCGCATGGCCACCGGCGCATTGGTCAGCACCAGCTGGGCGCCTTCTTCATGACATTTCAAGGCGGTGCGCCAGGCGATCGACCGATCATCCAAAGCCCCGAATATGATCCCCTTTTTGCCCTTTAACAGGTTATATGACATAGTGTTGGTTTTTATCTTGAAAAAGTAAAAATAACAATCTTATCGAAAGAAAAAACCGGGGCCGGAAAATATTAACCCCGCTTAATTACCCACCATCTCACGGGCATTCTGCAATGCGGCTGCGGTGGGTTTTTCACCACTTAGCATCTGGGCTATGGTGGTGATGCGTTCATCGGTATCCAGTAAACGTACTGAAGTGACGATCCGGTCCTTCCGGATCGATTTATATACGAAATAATGGGCATCCGCCCTGGCGGCGATCTGCGGTTGATGCGTGATGGCGATCAGCTGATGCGTGCGGGAAAGGCCTTTCATGATATTCCCCACCTGACGGGCCGCTTCACCGCTGATCCCCGTATCGATCTCATCGAAGATCAGGGTGGGCAGTTGCAATTCTTCTGCGACCAGCGATTTGATCGAAAGCATCAACCGGCTCAATTCACCTCCACTGGCTACTTTTCGCAAGGGCTCAAAGGTCTCGATACCTCCTTTCGCGCCGGCCGGAAGATTGGCATTGAAGAGGAAATCGATCTTATCCGTCCCCTGCTCATTGAGGTTCTCCAGGGGCTGCAGGTCCACTTTGAATCGGGCATTGGGCATGCCCACCATCACCAATAAGGCGTTCACCTTCTCTTCGAATGGCTGAATCGCTTTTTTCCGGTTGGTCGAAATGGTTTTTGCTGACTTCAGGCAGGAGTTCTGCAATTCGGTTACCGCTTTCTCCTTTTCCCCGATCGACTCATGGAGGTTGAATAGTTCACTGAGTTTTTGTCCGAGTTCTTCCTGTAACCCCAACAGCGCCGCGGTTGTATTCACGTTGTGCTTTTTCTGTAACCGGTATCCGATTGCGATCCGGTCGTTGACCCATTGGATACGTTCCGCGCTATACTGAACCTGGTCATTGATGTGCTCCAGTTCATCGGCGATATCTTTTAATTCAACCTGCGCGCTGAGCAATCGTTTCGAGAGCTCCGGGATCCCCTCATGATAGATCTCCAGCGGGTGCAGGCGATTGACCAGGGATTTCAATTGCTGCACCAGGGGTTGTTCACTGTCTTTCAGGTCGTAACAAACGGCCGCCAGTTGCTGCTTGACCGTTTCGGCATTACCCAGCAGTTTCAGTTCCGTATCGAGCTGTTCCAGTTCATTTTCCTGAAGACCCGCTGAAGCCAGTTCATCATACAAGAACTGGTTGTAGTCCTGCTCGGCATTGGCGCTGGCTTGCCGCGATATCAATTCAACAAGTTCTTTCTTTTGCTGCTGGTACTGATGATAGAGTTCACGATACAGCAGGACCTGTTGTTTATTGCCTGCCAGTGCGTCCAGCACTTCCTGCTGAAAACCGGAAGACCCCAGTTCAAGGGTGTCGAATTGCTGGTGAAGGTCGACCAGCAGGATACTCAGCTCTTTCAATTGCACCAGGCTGGCCGGGGTATCGTTTATGAAGGCCCTGGATTTGCCATTCACCGCTATTTCGCGCCTGATCACCAGGTCTTCGTCATTATCCAGGTCATGATCCAGGAGGAATTTTTTAATGGCGGGTTGATCGCCTGACCCGAACGTGCCTTCCACGATGCACTTCTTATCCTTTTGCAGCAATACGGAACTGTCGGCCCTTTCACCCAGTATCAGGCTGAGCGCCCCCATGAGGATGCTTTTTCCGGCGCCGGTCTCACCGGTGATGATGTTCAGGGAACCGGAGAAAGTGATGTTCAGCTCATCGATGATGGCATAGTTCTGAATGTTGAGTTTCTGAAGCATCGGTTGGGAAGTCGTCGTTTTTTGCTGGAAGCAATTTAGCAAATTTAGCCGCAGGTCGATATTAATTCATTAAAAAAGGACCCACTCGGTGGATCCTTTAACTATTTTAATTGACAGGAAGGAATGCTTATTTCACTACAACAGCATCATTGAGATCGGCATCGACCAGGATACGACCGCAGTTCTCGCAAACCATGATCTTCTTGCGCAGTTTGATCTCGCTTTGCTTCTGCGGCGGGATCGCGTGGAAACATCCACCGCAACTGTCCCGCTCCACCGGTACAACGGACAGTCCGTTGCGGAAGTTCTTACGGATGCGGTCGTAACTGGTGAGCAAGCGCTCGTCCACATGGTTACGGGCGCTGTCGGCATCCTTACGGTAATGTTTTTCTTCTTTCTCGGTCTCAGCGATGATCTTTTCCAGTTCGCCTTTTTTGGCGTTCAGGTTGCCTTCCTTGTTACTGACGGCCTTTTTAGCGGCTTCCAGCTGGCGCGCTTTTTCGGCGATCTCTTCGGTAGCGTCCTTGATGTGCTTTTCGCAAAGTTTCACTTCGAGGGTCTGCATCTCGATCTCCTTGTTGATGGCCTCGAATTCGCGGTTGTTCTTCACGTTATCGCTCTGCTTCTCATATTTCTTGATCAGGGCCTCGGCTTCCTTGATCCCTTCTTTCTTCTGCTCGATGAATTCCTGGATACCATTGATCTCTTCTTCCACACGGGTCTGCCTGGCGTGTAAACCTTCGATCTCATCTTCCAGGTCTTTTACCTCCATGGGAAGTTCGCCTTTCAGGATCTGGATCTCATCCAGTTTGCAATCGATCTTTTGCAAAGTTACCAATGAGGTTAATTTTTCTTCAACGGAGAAATCTTTAACTGCGCCCATTTGACTATTTGGTTTGATAATTGAAATTACAGGAAGTATCGAACCGGATTGGTTTTAACACCTGTTTTTAGGACGGCAAAGTTAGGGAATTTTTCGCTCAAAAGCTCAAAAAGGAGGTCAGTCGTGAACTGCTCGCTCTCAAAGTGCCCGATATCGGCCAGGAGCAGGCGGTCGTTGGCATCAAAAAACTCATGATATTTCAGGTCGGCCGTTACGTAACAATCAGCCCCGGCCGCTATTGCAGCTCCCGTCAGGAAACTGCCGGCGCCCCCGCAAACCGCTATTCGTTTAACGGGTTTCCCCCTCAGCCCGGTATGCCTGACCAGGGTCAAACCGAAGACTTCTTTCAGTTTCTGGAGGAAACCGGCCTCATCCAGGGACGATTCCAGGTCACCCAAAATACCGCTCCCAATGGACGGACTGCTATTCTCCAATGAAATGATGTCATAAGCTACTTCCTCATAGGGATGCGCCTTGATCAGGGCATTGAGGATCTTTTTCTCTTTCCAGGCCTCAAAGATGATCTCGAGTTTTTGTTCCGCTTCATAATGGCGGATACCGGGGGTCCCAACGAATGGATTGGAATCCTCGCCCCCTTTGAAACTGCCTTCACCCGGACTGGTGAAGCTGCATTCCGCATAATGGCCCACCTGCCCACCGCCTGCGTCGAACAGGGCATTCCTCACTTCATCCAGTTGTGCCGAAGGGACATAGGTGAATAATTTCCGGAGAGACCCCTGTTTGTGACCCAGGACCCGCCGGTTCACCAGGCCTAACTTGTCGGCTATTTTCCCATTCACACCCGTTATCACATTATCCAGGTTGGTGTGGATGGCATAGATGGCTATATCTTTTTTAATGGCCTGTATCACCGTTTTCTCCACATAGTTCTTTCCGGTGATCTTCTTCAAACCGCTGAAAACAATGGGATGGTGCGCTACGACCAGGTTACATTTCTTTTCCACGGCTTCCTTAACAACGTCTTCCGTGGCATCGAGCGTTGTGATGACTCCTGTGCAATCCCAGTCCGGATCTCCGGTGATCAAACCGGCATTATCATACGACTCCTGTAATGACAAGGGAGCGATTCCTTCCAGAAAAGAGGTGACTTCATTGATCTTCATGATAACCGTATTTTGTGACCGTGGCCGGACTAACCCGTTGCCCCTGAACAAAGATGCAAAAAAATGACGAGGTTGAACAGCAACCCCTGTCATACCGCAATGGAACAACATATTGATCGGCCCGAACGTTCTTGAACGGGGAACCGTTCCAATTCATTCAGATTGCCATTAAAAAACGATATTTACCCAGGAAAAAAACAGCCATGAACCGCAAAACTGATTTTTTTAGTTACTCCTTATTAGTCACCATCTTCTTCTGCCTGTTCAGCCCGGGTTGCAGCAAAAGCGCCATTGAGCAGGCCCAGCAAGCCAATGCGCAAAATTATTTTGAGGATAATTTCCTGAACAGGGATTATATCGTTCACCTGGCAACGGATAACGGGGCCGACCTGACCGCCCAATATACCGGATTTGTTTTCAGGCTCGTGAAAGGCACTAGTTTTGACGGTCCCATTAACGCTTCAAAGAACGGGACCACCTATACCGGAAGCTGGAGTACCAACGCCGATTACAGCAAACTCGTCATCAGTCTGCCGGTCAGTGTTCCGGAATTCATCTTCCTGGTCCGGGAATGGAAATTTACCCGGAAAGGCATCCCCATCCTTGAACTGGCGCCCTGGGGTACCACTGAGGCCAAAGTATTGCATATGGAGCGGCTCTGAAGCTGACCCTAAGTCATTTTTCAACGTTTATCCGGTCCGGTTTTTCTAAAAATGGGTTTTCTACGGGTAATTTTACCCATCCCCACAATTTTTTATTGCTTTTGGAGTTAATTATAATACGTGGCGCCCTCAGGCCATTCCAACAATTCTATTAAAACCAAAAGCAAAATCCAATGACTGCCCTATTTGCGGTCAAAACCCGAATTATCACCCTGTTTGCCCTAATCCTTTGCTTCTCCACCCAAGCTCAGTTAACGGCAAATTTCAGCGCCAACCCCTTATCGGGCTGTGCACCCGTTGTGGTGAATTTCACCGACCAGTCGACCGGCAACCCCACGCAATGGCGATGGGATCTTGGCAACGGGACCATTTCCTTTTTACAAAACCCCTCGGTAACATATTTCAATCCAGGTCAGTATACCATTCGATTGATCGTCACCAACGGATTGGGAGTTTCTGATACGCTGACCCGGACCAATTACATCACGATCAATGCGCAGCCGACGGTCAACTTCACGGGCAATCCCCTGACCGGTTGCTATCCCCTGCCCGTACAATTCACCGACCTGAGCACGGCAGGCAGCGGATCCATCAGTTCCTGGCAATGGGATTTCGGCGACGGCACTTCCAGCAGTGTACAGAATCCGTCGCATACTTATGGCGCGGCCGGTAACTATAATGTTTCACTAAGAATAGTCAATTCAGCGGGATGCATCACGGTGCTCACCAAACCGCAATACATACGGATCAGTACGGGAGTGCATGCCGATTTCAGCCATTCGCTGCCCAATACCTGTAATCCTCCTGCCGTCATCAATTTCCAGAACCTGTCCACCGGTTCCGGAACCCTGACTTACCTCTGGTCCTTTGGAGATGGAGGAACGTCAACATTAGCCAATCCTTCACATACCTATCTAACGGCAGGGTCCTATACGGTCAGGCTCATTGTGACCAATAATACAGGATGCCGGGATACCCTCATCAGGCCCAATGCGATCATCATTGGGTCAGTGAATGCGGCCTTTACCGCTGCGGATAACGTCTGTGTGAACAGCCCCTTATCGATCAATAATACCTCGATACCGGCGCCGGTTTCATCTGCCTGGGATTTTGGCGACGGAACCACTTCAACCGCAACCAACCCTACCAAATCATACAACACGCCAGGCATCTATACCATCCGCCTGATCGCCAATTTCGGCGCCTGCAAGCGATACCGCCTTCAAAACGGTAACGGTCATGAACAAGCCTGCGGCTGATTTTACCGCACCGGTCACCGCAGCATGCCAGCCGCCGTTAACCGTCTCATTCACCAATAGCAGTCCGGGCTTTGGATTTGGTTACCAATGGGATTTCGGCGACGGCAATTCCTCCAATGCACCAAACCCGGTTCATACTTACACCTCCACAGGAAGTTTTGATGTGACACTGATCGTGACCAACTTACAAGGCTGTTCAGACACCATGCGCAAGGTCGCATTTGTCAAGATACTGCCACCCGATGTCACCATCGACAACCTGCCCAAAAGCGATTGCGCCCCACTGACCTGGCATTTCACGGCTACCGTGAATTCGGTAGACCCCGTTCTCAGTTATCAATGGGATTTCGGCGATGGCAATACGTCCACATTACCCGACCCCGTACATACTTTTGGTGTGGGCTCCTATACCATACAGTTGGTGATCACAACGATCGGCGGGTGCACCGACACCGTGAGGGTTACCGATGGCATCATCGCCAGCACCAAACCCACGGCCAATTTCAGCGCGAATCCCCGCGACGTCTGCGCACATACCAATGTCCTGTTCACCGACCTTTCCATCGGCAATGTCACCCGCTGGTTCTGGACCTTCGGCGACGGCGGAACTTCAACGGAGCAAAACCCGGTTCACATGTATGAGGATACCGGTTATTTCCATGTTCAACTGGTGGTTTGGAACAATGGCTGTCCGGATACGATCCGCTTCATGAATTATATCCATGTCAAACCCCCGATCGCCAATTTCGCGGCGAGTTTCCAATGTATCGACCCCCGGATTCAGACTTTCACCGATCAGTCGATCGGTGCGGATACCTGGAACTGGGATTTTGGAGACGGTAATACTTCAACCCTGCAAAGTCCGGTCCATGTATACGCGGATACCGGGAACTACATTGTTACCCTATTGGTGCGAAACAACACCACTGGTTGTGAACACGTGAAGACGCAGGCGATACGGGTGGTCATTGAACGGGCTCATTTCACCGTCAGCGATTCAGTGATCTGCAAGAACAATCCGGTGGTATTCACCGCTTCGGAAACGGTTCCGGCCAATGTCGCCTTATACAGCTGGGATTTCGGGGACGGCGCTACCGCAACAGGTCTTAACCCCTCACACACCTATACGCAGGCTGGCAGTTACTCAGTTCGCCTGATCATCACCGACATACTGGGATGCAGCGACACCCTGGTCAAACCGTTGTATATCCGTGTGGACGGGCCCACTTCCTTATTCGCCGTGAGTACGCCCAGTGTTTGTTCGATGAACGCGGTGAACTTCACTGATCTTTCCACAACCGACGGAACTCATCCCATCGTTTCCTGGACCTGGGATTATGGTGACGGGATCATCGAGACCCTATCCTCTCCACCATTCCAGCATACCTATGCCTTGCCAGCGATCTATAATATCTCTTTACGGGTTACCGACAGCAGGGGCTGTATCGACAACTGGACCTTTAACGGTGCGGTCATGATATCCCATCCTACCGCCGATTTCGCCAGTACGGACACCTTATCCTGTCCAAACCAGGTCATCCATTTCAGCAATACCTCAACCGGTTGGTCGCCGTCCTTCCTGTGGGATTTCGGGGATGGCAATACCAGTATGGCGACAACTCCAACACACAGTTACGCGGCGGACGGATTATATACGGTGCGCCTGGTGGTGACCGACATGTACGGATGCCAGGATACGATCACCCGGCCGGATTTTATCCGGATCATCAGTCCGCATGCCAGCTTTGTACTGAGTGATTCCATTACGACCTGCCCACCGCTCTTCGTCAATTTTACCAATACCTCGCAGAATTATACCGCCATCAACTGGGATTTCGGGGATGGCACTTCCACACAAACACCCGACCCATCCCACTTTTATTCTACCCCGGGGGTATTCCTGGCCAAACTGACCGTTACCGGACCCGGTGGATGTATCGACAGTTTCACCAAAGTGATCACCGTTCGTGGCCCCCAGGGTAACTTCGCATACGGACCTGTTGGCGGTTGTAAACCGCTTATGATCAATTTCACGGCGAGTACACAAGACCGGCTTTCATTCGTTTGGGATTTTGACGACGGGACCATCCTGAACACTACGGATTCAGTTATAAACTACACCTATACCCTGCTGGGCAATTACATTCCCAAGATGATCCTGGTGGACAGCAATGGATGCCAGGTGCCTATCGTAGGATCCGATACCATTCATGTCCTGGGTGTTGACGCGGCTTTCAATTTCAACACGCAATCTATCTGTGATGCGGGTACGGTTTCTTTCACCGACCAGTCAACCGGAAATGACCTCATCACCGGCTACCGCTGGGAATTCGGGGACGGGAACAATTCCAGCCTGCAGAATCCATCCCATTTTTATACTGCACCGGGAATGTACTACCCCCGGCTCATCGTCAATACGCAATCGGGTTGTTCCGACACCTTAACGGCTCCCCTTCCGGTGAAGATCGTTGCATCGCCACAGGCCGATTTCACCCATTCCGGAAATGGTTGCGCTCCGCTCTCCGCCAGTTTCACCGGACAGTTGATCGTACCGGACAGTTCCGTCATCAGTTGGAACTGGGACCTGGGCAATGGCAACACCTCAACATTACAAAATCCGCCGGCACAGGTCTATACCAACCCGGCGATCTATAACATCCAGCTCATCGCAACCAACAGCACCGGTTGCAAGGATACCGTAAGAAAACCGATCAACGCCTTCCTGGTACCCACCATCAATGCCGGAGCCGATACCCTGATCTGCAGGGGCAGGGGGATCACCATACAGGCAAGAGGAGCCGATCAATACACCTGGACCCCTTCAACAGGGCTCAGTTGCAGCAATTGTCCCAACCCGGTAGCCAATCCCGATTCACTTACCCGTTACACCGTGACCGGAACCACCCTGCAGGGATGCAGCAATACCGATACGGTGGAGATCAGGGTGAAACAAAAATTCGTGATGAATAACAGTGCCGGGGATACGCTTTGCAAGGGAAGTTCAGTTCGCTTATTCGCGAGGGGCGCGAACAGCTATGTTTGGAGCCCTTCAACAGCCCTGACCAGTACAACCTCCGCCACGCCATTGGCCAGTCCTTCAGTGACCACAACTTATCGCGTGATCGGATCGGATGATGTGGGATGTTTTAAAGATACCGGTTTCATAACCGTTAAGGTCTACCCCATTCCCACCGTGGAAGCCGGAAAAGACGTGACGATCAATGTAGGACAGAGCATTGACCTGTCGCCCACGGTATCGCCTGATGTTACAACGGCGCTCTGGTCGCCCACATCAAGTATCGTTGGCAGCCATCAGCCGGGTGTAACCGTAAAACCGATGGAGACGACGGAATACACCGTGGAGGTCCGGAATGCCGGTGGATGCAGATCCAGGGACCGCATCACCGTGTTCGTACTTTGCAACGGGGCGAATGTTTTCATCCCCAATACGTTTTCTCCGAATGGCGATGGCATGAATGATGTTTTCTATCCCCGTGGGACCGGCTTGTTCCGGATCCGTTCGTTAAGGATCTTCAACCGCTGGGGTGAGATCATGTATGATAAATCGGAGTTCATGCCCAACGATGTTTCGGCCGGATGGGACGGCAGGTTCCGTGGACAAAAACTGAATACCGACGTATTTGTATATACCATCGAGATCGTATGCAACAACAGCAGCATCCTCACCTATAAAGGCGATATCACGCTGCTGCAGTAATAAAGAGGCTTTGTTTTTTTAGAATTGTATTGCCGGCCCTTAGGCTGGCAATTTTTTTTTGCCGGTACCTATCCCTTCAGTCTGCCGACCAGGGCCACGTAATCGGCCATCGCTTTTTCAGCGCTGGTACCTCTTAATCCCGACCAGGCCTCATGCTTGGCCTTTCCCACAAAATCGAAGGGGTTGGAGGGCCCTTCGGCAGCAGCATCTCCTTCCGTGGCCTGCTTGTACAATGAATATAACTGAAGCAGGGTCTCGTTATCCGGTTTCTGACTGAGGTTCTTGCTGTCGGCGACAGCCTGTTCGAACAGGGTTTTCAATTCCATAGATTGTTTTTTGTAAAACTAAGGGATTTTTACAGGGGAAATTGGGTGGAAAACCAGTACATTAGTAGTCATTCAAATCAGACCTTATGCCGAATCCCCTGTCCCGTTTGCTGTTGCCGATCCTGATCATGTCCATCTTTTCCGGGGAACTGAAGGCACAGGCCAAGGGAAACAATCTCGTCTTTACGGTGAGCATGAAGGAACCGGCCAGTCATTATTTTCATGTTTCCCTGAAATGTGACAACCTGAGATCGGATACGATCCGTTTTAACATGCCAACCTGGTCACCCGGTTATTACCAATTTCTTCATTATGCCCGGAATGTTGAACATTTTTCCGTGACCGATGAAACCGGCCAGGCGGTCTCTTTTGAACAGACAAGAACGGGCAGTTGGTTGGTTAGGAAAGGAACAGCGAAGAGCATCCGCGTGAGTTATGACGTGAAAGCCACAACACCTTTTGTGGCTCAGAGTTTCCTGGATGACACGCATGCTTACCTGATCCCCGCCAGCCTGTTCATATACCCGGATAAAGGGATCGGCCAGTCGTCCGTCATCATGATAGAACCCCATGCCGGGTGGCCGGATATCGCCACGGGCCTGGAACCGGTTCCCGGATTGCAAAATACCTACCAGGCGGAAAATTTTGATATCCTGTACGACAGCCCGTTACTGATCGGGAAACTGGATTCCTTGCCTGCTTTTTATGTACAGGGGATCCCTCACCGGTTCATCGGTTATAAGATCGGTGACTTCGACCGGACCGCCTTTGTGAACGACCTCCGGAAGATCGTTGAAGGCGCTTCATCGATCATTGGGGACATTCCATACAGGCATTATACTTTCCTGGCCATCGGTCCCGGCCGGGGCGGAATTGAACATCTGAATTCGACCACCATCAGTTTCGATGGAAGCCAGCTCAAAACGCTGGAAGGAAGGAAGCGCATGCTGAGCTTCATCACCCATGAATATTTCCATCATTACAATGTAAAAAGGATACGCCCGGTTGAACTGGGGCCTTTCGATTATGAGAACGGAAGCAAGACCAGGCAACTTTGGATCTCGGAAGGCCTGTCTGTCTATTATGAATACCTGGTGCTGAAACGCCAGGGCATGATGACCCAGGACGATTTTTTCAATGCCCTTCGGAATAACATGATGGCTTTTGAGAACAAACCGGGGAAGTTGTATCAGTCTGTCGCCCAGGCCAGTTACGAGACCTGGTCTGATGGCCCTTTTGGCCGTACCGCCGACGAGATCAACAAGACCATTTCCTATTATGACAAGGGCCCGGTCCTGGGCCTCCTGCTCGATCTGAAGATCAGGCATGAAACCAAAAACCGCCGGTCGCTGGATGATGTGATGCGTACCCTGTACTATGACTATTATAAGAAACGCAACCGGGGATTCACCGAGGATGAATTCAGAGCTGTCTGCCAAAAGATCACAAGAGCCGACCTTTCCGGTTTCTTTGAGTATGTGTATACCGTTAAGGATATCGATTACCCGGCCTATCTGCGGTATGCCGGGTTACTGATCGATACGACCGCTTCGGATCTGCCCGGCGCCTGGCTGGGAACCAATACACGTGACCGTAATGACAGCCTGGTGATCACCACGGCAGACTGGAATTCACCCGCCTGGAAAGCAGGATTGCGTGGTGGCGACCAGATCCTCCTGGCCGATGGGAAAAAAGTCAATAAAAAGGAATTCGATGAATGGATCAAGACCAAGCATCCGGGAGATCGCGTTCAACTGGAAGTTTGGAAGAAGAACGCCAGGGTGTCCGTGGAGATCATGCTGGAGATAAGGAAGGAGAAAAAATTCACCATTGCCCCCCTGGCTGATCCGGATCCTTTACAGCAAAGCATATTAAAAGAATGGTTGCAAAATTAATTTTCAATTGGTCGAATCATGTTAACCCCCCATTTCGCCCCTTTCCCTGAACTGAAGACAGCCCGTCTTATCCTTCGCCGCATCAGGAATTCCGATGCCCCCGCCATCCTGGCGATGCGTTCGGATGAGCAGGTGATGAATTATATCGATAAAGAGCCCATGAAAGACATCAGTGAATCCATTGCCCTGATCCAGCTCATTAATGATGCCGTGGATAATAACAGCGGTATCAACTGGGCGATCGCTTTTTCCGATGACCCGGATACCCAGATCGGCACCATCGGATTCTGGCGAATCATCCCCCAGCATTACCGGGCCGAGCTCGGTTATATGCTTCAAAAGGAACACTGGAAAAAAGGGATCATGCATGAAGCCATCCAGGCCGTGATCGACTATGGGTTCGAAACGCTCAAATTGCACAGTATCGAAGCCCATATCAATCCGGGAAACCAGGCATCAGCGGGGATCCTGGAAAAATCGGGATTTACCCGGGAAGCTTATTTCAGGGAGGACTTTTATTTCAGAGGTACATTCAGGGATACTGCCATTTATTCCTTGCTGGCCCCGTAGATATTTGGCCTGGTCATTGCTTATATGGATACTAAAGCGTTATTTTATAGGATCAATTCATTCATTTCTAAACCAATACTTTTTTTATGAACCAGATCGAACAAAGGATAAACAAACTCGAGAAGAGTCTCCGCGTCTACCGTATTTTTTTCGGACTTTCCGTGATCGCCATCTTCTCCGTCCTGCTCATGTCCTCGGGTAAAAAGACGGATGTTCCCGATATCATCAAAGCCAAGGCTTTCCAGGTGGTGGATGACAACGGCAATGTTTTGGTGGTCATGAACAAGGAAAGGGGAAGCGGCCAGTTATCCACTTTCAGTACCAGTGGCAAACGGCTGGTGAGGTTACTGACCTCAGATGGTGGCGCAGGCGCCATCAATACCTTTGATCCCAATGGAAAACTGAATTTCAAGATCACACAAACGATCGACGGCGGTGGCTACTTCGCACTCTATAATTCTTCAGAGAATGAAGTGATGGAAGTAGGCGTTACCAAAAGCAACGCCGGTTATCTCCGGATCAACGACAACAGCGCCAACAAACTGGTCTGGCTCACCAAGGCCGCAAGCGGCGGAGGTTATATTTCCCTGACCAATGACCAGAAAGAAGCGATCGTGCTGTCTACCACCGATGTAGGTGGCCGGTTGAGTATCTATAATGGCAACGACAAGCGGGTTGGCTATATGGGCGCCGAAGAAAACCAGGACGGTTATCTTTCGATATACAAGAAAGACGGGACCAAGAGCGCTGCGCTGCCTAATTATTGATAACCGATGGACCTCATCCGTCAATAATCCGTTCCGGCCATGGCCGGCACTGCCGTATTTTACATGAATCCTGAATTCGTTATTCGTACCATCCGGCCAGGTGATGATCCCTTTTTAGCGGCCATCATCCGTAACACACTGGAAGAGTTCGGGGCCAATAAACCCGGGACCGTTTATTTCGACGACCGGACCGACCATTTGTCGGATGAATTCTCTGTGGCGGGTAGCGTTTATTTTGTGTTGGAAAAGAATGGCCTGGTCATGGGTGGTGGAGGTATCTATCCAACGGAGAACCTGCCACCCGGCACTTGTGAACTGGTGAAACTTTACCTCTCCCCTGCAGCCAGGGGACTGGGTTATGGAAGACTTTTACTGGAAAAATGCCTGGAAGCCGCGATCCATTTGGGTTATCGCACCGTGTACCTGGAAAGTATGCCCGAACTGACCATCGCCATTCCTTTATATGAAAGGACTGGATTCAAATACCTCGACCGGCCGCAGGGCAATAGCGGCCATGACGGTTGTAGTGTATGGATGATCAGGGAACTATATTGATTCAGGTGAGCACCACCTCGTATACGGCGCTGAACAGGTATAATTTGCCGGTCTTGATCTCGGTGCATTTATATCGTTTACGGATCTTTTCCCCTTTACGGAATACCCGCCCGCCGGGGATGGTGAAACTGGATCCTTCGGGAACATTCTCGACCAGGCAGGCGCCTTCTTTCTTAGGGTCATATCCATGCAAGACACGCAGCAGTCTTTCATCGCCGCAACTGCTTGCCGCTGGGTTATGGATCGACCTCAGCAGGGCTTTTTCAATGTCCGGCGGGAATACTTTCTTGAGCAGGAACCGGGCCAGCAGTTTACTGAACTCATTCTTCCATTCCTGTCCGTGCGCCATCGCTTTTCGGCCAAACTGTTCGTGGGTGAACAGGTGGGCCAGTTCATGAAGCAGGGTAATGAGAAATGCGTATGGATTGAGGTTGCCGTTGACACTGATGCGGTGCGACTGTCCGGCTGTTGCGTGGCGGTAATCTCCCAGGATGCTTTGGCGTTTCCGGGTTATGGTGAGATGAACCTGGTGTTCATGAAGGAATTGAAGGACATCATCTATACAACCATCGGGCAGGTAGGATCGCAATTGTGCAAGCGGAGCTTCCTGTTTAGGCATTTTTACTTTTATTCAGCTTCATCACAATGGAGACTTCGGCGACCAGGTATACCGCGTAGATCACCAGGGAGATGTAGATCGACGGTTTGTTGAAATCGGGCCTGGTCAACAATACATAGCCGACCACGGCAGCCAGGCAGACTCCCATCTTGATCATCACGCCGATCATGACTGAACGGACGAAAACATTCGGATTGGGATGAGCCATGGCCTTTCGCTGCATGTTGAAGACAACCAGGCTCATGAAAAAGAACAGGCAATTGGCCATGACCAGTACCAGGTAATCGATCCCGCTGTCCGGAAACAATAAACCGGCAGAGAGGATAGATACGGTGAGTACGATAAAACAGATAACAAGGGGAACCTGGGGAGAATCGCGCCGGATCATGAACGATAATGTTTATTGGTTTACGACGCTGGCTTTTTCGGCATTCAGTTCCACGATATTGGCACCCATATGGCATTGCCCGTTAAAAGTGGCCGTAGGTTCGATCTGCAGTTTACCGGTATAGATATTCCCTTCCAGTAGAGCCTTGCCCCGGAGATTGAGCAGGTCCTTCACCCGGACATCGCCGATCACCTTACCCAGTATATCCGCCTGCATGCCTTCGATATCTCCGTCCACGCTTCCTTCCGGGCCGATCAGTATCCTGGCTTTTGCGGTCAGGTTTCCGACCAGCGTGCCGTCGATGCGGATATCCCCCTTACTGGCGATATTACCGGTGATGACCGTTCCGGCGCCGATGATGGTATTGGCACCCGTAGAGGTCTCATCGAAGGTTTTTTTGGATTTTGCATTGAACATAAAGATATTTTAAGGATGATCGATTCTAATCAGCTGTATTCTCCAGTTTAGGCAGATCGAGTTTATTGGTGTCCAGTTTGGGCAAATTGCCCTGCAACACTTTTTTCAGGTCCTCGTAATACCGTTCCTTGTACAACATGGCCTTTTCCATGGAATCGGTGCGTATTTTAAGCATCTTATATTCCCTGATCTGCTTGGCGTTCCCGTAACCCACACCCGGCAGGTAATATTTCAGGGGGGTGAAAACGATCAGGGAGATGGTCAGTCCCACCAGCACAATGAACAAAGTACTCAGGCCGATATAGACACTCAACCGGCTAAGTTTGAATTTGACCACTTCTTCATACGTATCCTCATTCATCACCACCAGCCTGTAATGATTACGCAGGCGTTTCAAAGTACTGTTGGCATCCAATTTCGCCATAATTTTGTGTTGGGCGATAAAATTAAGAAAAGCCGGTGAAAAAGCAATGTAAAACGCAGAATCCGGGCACTTAGTATGCCTTCAGCCAGGGTGCCGACAGTAAAAGTCACGGGCCTTGGTAAAAATTCTTTAAAGTGAAGCAAATCACCTGCTTTACCGGGATTAATTAATAAAAATAACCGATATTTAGCCCCAGTTTTTAACCTTTTGATGCATGCTGAACAGAACCACCCGTTTCTTATCCTTTTTTCTTGCTTTAACCGCGATGGGCGGCAGTGCCTGGGCTCAGCCAACCTGGACCCTGGACCCCTTCGGCAGGGAGAAGAAACCACAGAAATTCGAAGAAAGGAAACTGGGATCAGAAAGAACGGCCGACAAGAAGTTCACGGTCGTCCGTAATGTCGTTCAGAATAATGTTACGCATTACAATTATTACTTCAACGCCAACAACAAGGTGAACGAGGTGATTGAAAAAGCCAAGCTGGGCTATAAGGATGACTATTCAAAATTGCTTTCTTTCTATGGCTATGACCTCAGTTCAACAGCGTCTCAGAAAACCGAACTGGATTCCGTCATCATCACTTCCACCGCCGGTATCCTGCTGCACGACCTCCGTAACGACTGGATCGACAACATGTACCTGCTGATCGGCAAAGCCTATTTTCTGAAAAAGGATTTCGATTCAGCTGCGATGACCTTTCAGTTCATCAATTACAACCTGTTCCCCCGGAAAAAAAGAGAGGAAGATAACCGGGTGGTGGGTACCAATGCATCCGCCGCCCCCGGGAATATCATATCGGTCGCCAACAAGGAGAAACGGAATATCCTGCAAAAACTCACGGCCCTTCCGCCCAGCAGGAATGATGCCTTGATCTGGCTCATCCGGACACTGATCGAAATGGAAGAATACAGCGATGCGGCCGGTCTTATCAATACCCTGCAAAACGATCCTTACCTGCCCAAACGCCTCCGCAACGACCTTCAGGAAGTGGATGCCTATTATTTTTACAAACTGGGCAGTTATGACAGTGCGGCGGTCCACCTCGAAAAAGCCCTCAGCAATGCGGATAACAAAGTGGACAAATCCAGGTGGGAATTCCTGCTGGCCCAATTGTATGAAATGAACGGCCGATATGACAAAGCTTCCGAATACTATATAAAAGCGGCCAAGCATACGGTTGATCCGATGATCGATATCTATTCCCGGCTCAATGAAGCGAAGATGCTGCGAGAAGGCGCCGACCCCAAAGAACTCAGCCGAACCATCGACAAATTGTCCCAGATGGGGCGTCGCGACAAATATGAGGCTTACCGGGATATCATTTATTATTCAGCTGCGCAGCTCAGTCTGCAGAAGCCCGATACAACAGCCGCCATCAATTTTTACAAGAAAAGCCTGAAATACAACGAGAGCAATATCCCCTACAAGAACAAGGCATTCCTTCAATTGGGCGATATCGCTTTCAAACGCAAGCAATACCGCCAGGCATCCGCATTTTACGACAGTCTCCAGGTGAGTGATACTTCCATCGCGGAGAGATTGGCCCAGATCGAGACCCGGAAGAACGCCCTCACCAAGATCGTGGAAGCCATCACCAACATCGAAAGGGAAGACAGTCTCCAGCGCATCGCGGCCATGCCTCCGGCCGAAAGAGAGGATTTTCTGAAGAAGATGCTCCGCAAACTCCGCAAGGAACAGGGACTGAAGGAAGAAGTGGTCAACTCGGGCGGCGACGGCCTTAATTTCAATAACAACAACCAGCAAGCCGACCTGTTTGCCAACAGCGGGGGCGAATGGTATTTCAGCAGTAACTCCAAAAAATCCAAGGGATTCAATGAATTCAAAACTAAATGGGGCACGCGGAACAATGTAGACAACTGGCGGCGCAAGAGCGCTTTCGAAGCGATCAATGCCGGCAACAACAATGCGCCCAATCCGGGTGATAATAAGAAAGGCGATGCCAAATCCAATACAAAGGACAATAAGAATACTGCGCCTGCCCAACTGGCCGACATCAGTTATGAATCGTTGGCCGGGAACCTGCCGCTCACACCTGAAAAGCTGGCTGCCAGTAACGAGATCCTCTCCAATAACCTGATCACCCTCGCCAAATTGTACCAGAACGAACTGGAAGAATACCAACTGGCCGCGGATACCTATGAGGATCACCTCAGCCGTTTCCCTGACCGACTGGCCGATGGAGATATTTTCCTAGGCTTATACTATTGCTATACCAAACTGGGTGATAAGGAAAGGGCCGAGCTCTATAAGAATTCACTGCTCGCCAAATTCCCCAACAGCCCATCCAGCCAACTGATCAAAAATCCGGCGTCTCAGAATACGAAGACCAAAGAGGCGGAAGCCACTGCGGTATACGACAATATCTATACCCTCTTCATCGAAGGTGATTTTGAAAAGGCCATTGCAGAAAAGAAAAAGGCGGACATCACCTTTGGCGTCAATTACTGGACACCCCAGCTGATCTATATTGAGGCACTTTACCATGTCCGTCAGCACAACGACAGTCTGGCCATTCATGGTCTGCAAACGATCGTCAGCAACTATCCCAATTCCCCGCTGAAGGAAAAGGCCCAGACCATGATCGATGTCTTGAAAAGAAGGTCGGAGATCGAGACCTACCTGACCAATCTCCAGGTGACCAGGGATACCGAAGAAAAGATCAACGTACCGATTGACAGTCCCGTCGTGATCAAAAAACCGGCCGAGGTTCCCGTCAAAACGGATCCGGCCAAGCCGGAGGTCAAAGCCCCGCTGACCAGCGGACCATTCGTCATGGCCCCGGGTTCACCCCACCAGGTGATGATGATCCTCGATAAAGTGGATGGCATGTATGTGAATGAAGCCAAGAACGCCCTGGATCGATACAACCGGGAGAATTATTACGGCCAGCCCATCCAGGTGAACAAGGAGAACCTGGATGCCGACAGGAACCTGCTGCTGATCGCTTCATTCCCTGATGCAGAAGCCGCTTTACAGTATTACGACAAGATCAGAAGGGAAGCCCGGAATGAATTATCCTGGTTGCCCGCCACCAAGTATTCGTTCCTGATCATTACGGCTCAGAATCTTGAGCTGCTGAAGGGTAACAAGAATATCATCGGCTACAAAACCTTGTTAAATACACAATATCCCAACCGGTTTTAACAGTAAGGTGATATTACCCTCCGGAACCAGGGGGTATTTTTGAGTGTGCGGATTTCACACAGGAAGTACATCGTAAATAACAGAACATTTAACTCATTCCATGAAACGTTCGGTCAAAATCATGTGGCGCATCTTCGGAGGGGGATTCCTGCTTTTTTTCCTGATGCTCCTCAGCGCCAATTTCGGATTGTTCGGCAAAATGCCTTCTGTTGAAGAACTCCAGAACCCGGAAGCCGACCTGGCCAGCGAGATCTATACCAGCGATGGTGTACTCATGGGAAAATATTATGCAGAGAACAGAAGCGAGGTCAAATACCATGAGATATCCCCCAATGTGATCAATGCGCTCATCGCCACGGAAGACGAACGTTTTTATGATCATTCGGGTATCGATGCCCAGGCGCTTGCCAGGGTAGTGTTCACCCTCGGAACCCAGGGTGGTGGCAGTACGCTTACGCAACAACTGGCCAAGATGATGCTGGGCCAGGGCAGGGCCAATATTTTTGTCAGGGGCATTCAAAAACTGAAAGAATGGATCGTAGCCGTAAAACTGGAAAGGAATTTCACCAAGGAAGAGATCATCACCCTGTACCTGAACCGGGCTCCCTGGGGTAATGTTTACGGGATCCGCAATGCGGCCCGGACCTATTTCCAGAAAGAACCCAAAGACCTTAAAGTGGAAGAAGCCGCTGTGCTCATCGGCATGCTGAAGGGATTCATCTATAATCCCATCGGACATCCCAAGGCCTCGCTGGACAGAAGGAATACGGTGATCAACCAGATGGTGGTCTGCCAGCAACATTTCCTCACGGAAGAACAGGCGGCCGCATTAAAAGCGAAACCGCTGATCACCAATTATAAGAAGATCGATGAGAATATCGGCATTGCCCCGTATTTCCGAACCGTGCTGGCGGACAGGCTGAAAGAATGGTGCAAGAATCACAAGAACCCCAAGACCGGTGAACCGTATAACCTTTACCGCGACGGACTGAAGATCTATACAACCATCGACTCCCGCATGCAACAATATGCTGAAGAAGCCGTGGTACAGCATATGCCGGTGATCCAGAAAAAGCTCGACTGGATCATGAAGAATAACGGCGCCCGCATCTGGAAGGGACATGAAAGCGTGATCGAAGCGGCGTTCAAATACACCGAACGCTGGAAGAACATGAAAGAAGAGGAGATCAAGGAAGAGGAGATCATCAAATCATTCTATGTTCCGGTTCCGATGAAAGTATTCACCTGGAATGCCAAACGTGTGAAGGATACGGTGATGACGCCATTCGATTCGATCAAATACCACAAACAATTATTACAGACCTCCTTTGCCGCCATCGATCCGCATACCGGTGAAGTGAAATGCTGGGTGGGCGGAATTGATTTCAAGTGGTTCAAGTTCGATCACGTGACCGCGCAGCGTCAGGTGGGTTCCACATTCAAACCATTCATCTATACGCTGGCTGTCGAAGAGGCCGGTTATACCCCGGAAACCGTGATCCCCGGGGGCTCGCTTACCTTAGGGGGCAAGACCATCACAGGCGGTGCCGGCACGGTGGCCTATTGCCTGGCCCATTCAAAGAATATCGCCGCCTGGAGGCTGATCGGGCAGATCGGTGTGAAGCGGACCATTGAATTCGTGCAGAACTGCGGGATCAAGGCCAAACTCCCACCCTACTATTCCATCGGACTGGGATCCGCGGAGATCCCGATGCTGGAAATGCTGCAGGGTTATACCATGTTCCCCAACAAGGGCCTGAACATCGAACCGCTGGTGATGACCCGGATCGAAGATAAAAGCGGTAACCTGCTGGAAGAATTCAGTTCCGCTCCCAAACAGGTGATCAGTGAGGCTGATGCCTATACCATGGTCAAACTCATGCAGGGTGTGATCCAGTTCGGTACGGCCCGTTTACTGAACGGATATTCCATACCGGTACAGAAAGCCGGAAAGACCGGTACCACCAACAACAATACCGACGGCTGGTTCATAGGCTATACGCCGGAGTTACTGGCGGGTACCTGGGTCGGTTGCGATGATCCCTTCATCCGCATCTACGCCAACAATGCCGGCGGAGCGGAGATGTCGGCGCCCAAATGGGGCATTTTCATGAGTAAGGTCTATGCAGATAAGAAGCTGGGTTTCGGCAAAGTGAAGGAATTTGAAAAGCCTTCCGAATTCTCGAATGACCCGATCTATGCCGATCAGAACCTGGCCCGTTACTTCATGGAGGGCGACAGCACCACACTCGATGAAGGCAACGGAGATGCCGGCGATTTCATCTATACCCCCATGCCGCCAGACACTTCACACGAAAAGATCGCCATTGAAAGCGAGATCCCCAGGATCGACAGCAATAACAAGGCGAAGAGACCCGATGATAAGAAAGACAATAAACTTCCCACACCGGGAATCAAACCTCCCGAAGACAAGAACAAAAAGCTGGTAAAGCCCGACAAGCCCAAGCCTTCAACGGATTACTAATTAAAAAAGCGACAATTGATTGTCGCTTTTTTTGTACTCGGGATGGGAGTTGAACCCACACTCACATTACTGTGAACAGGATTTTAAGTCCTGCGTGTCTACCAGTTCCACCACCCGAGTGCTTGGTAGTGAAAAAAAATCCCGACAGGTGTCGGGATTGAATCTGAGCGGAAGACCGGGCTCGAACCGGCCACCCCGACCTTGGCAAGGTCGTGCTCTACCAAATGAGCTACTTCCGCAGGAGAGATAAGAACTTACCCGTTTTTTGGGATGGCAAAAATACGGCTTGTATCAAAACAACAAAATTTTATTTGTACTTGGGATTGTACTGGGTATTCTCCGGTACATTCACCTTGGGAGCACCCTTGTAACGGTGTGTATACAGGCTGTAACAGCCGCCCAAAACGAAAACGATCACAATGAATACCTGGCAGAACCAGATGAACCTGGATGAAGATACCCAGTTGTGGGTGAAATCCTTGTGCCTGTTATCGATAACTTCTTGTTCCATTAGCGTTTAGTTTGCGTTGCAAAAATAAGGGCTTACGGTTAAATTTGATTATTTGTTTCCCACAATTTCTGAAAACCGGGTCTTCTTCCGGATAAAGTAGGCCCAGGCCACCGACCCTTTAAACCATCCCAGCAATTTGCCGGACTTTTTTACCGGATAAACGGATCGATTACGGTGAAAGAAAAGCCAGCCCCAAAAATGAAACTGGGCCTTATATACCGCAATGAAATATCCCGTATCGCCGCTGAACAAACCCCGCCAGGCCGAAGCCAGGTCGAGCATTATACGCAAGGGAATTTTCCATAATACCTCCCGCAGATTGGAATTTTTAGTCAGCATAACGAGGTTATTCCGGAAATTGAGAAAGGTCTTACGACTATTGCCCTGCGGTAATGTGCCACCGCCCACATGAAAAACAACCGAGGCCGGTTGTACATAGACCCTGTACCCGGCAAGCTGGATCCTCCAACATAGATCGATCTCTTCCTGGTGAGCGAAAAAGAACTCATCAAAGCCTTTTAACTCATGAAAAACGGCAGCCCTGATGAATAATGCCGCCCCACTGGCCCAGAAACAGGGAACTGCATGGTCATATTGCCCGTGATCTTCTTCGCAAACCTCAAAGATCCTGCCGCGGGCGAATGGATAGCCCAGATGATCAAGCCAGCCACCACAGGCTCCGGCATATTCGAACCGGTCACGGTCATGATAAGACCTGAGTTTGGGTTGACAGACTGCGATCGAGTGATCGGTTTGCATCAGTTCAATGACCGGATCGATCCATCCGGGGGTTACCTCCACATCACTGTTCAATAAAATGTAATAATCGCTGCAAACCTCTTTCAATGCGGTATTATAGCCCCTGGCGAACCCCAGGTTACTGCTGATCTGAATGATCTCAACCTGTGGGAACCGGCGTTTCAGCAGATCGACAGAGTCATCCGTTGATGCATTGTCTGCTACGATCACCCTTTTATTCTCATATTCCGTGGCCAATACAAAAGGGAGGAAACGTTCCAGGAACTGCCGGCCATTCCAGTTCAGGATGACGATCGCCACAGAAGGGGTCCCGTTTTTAATGGGCAGCTCAGAATCAGCAACATCCGGGAACTGGTCCTGAGTGTGTTCAAGAGATGAAGATCCGTTCATGGGCATTGGTGTCGGGCTTATGGGTTGGGTTCAACAAATTTACTTAATTCTATATCTACCCGTCATATTTCTTATTCCTGAAGCAAAACCTTTATCCTCCCCATCCACTCAGGCACTATCTTTATACATTACACTTTTTTCATTGGTCATTGGTCATTGCTTATTGCCTATTGCAGATTGCCCATATTCCCTTGCTCATTGACCCTTACCCCATGCCCCTCATCCGTCTCATCCATTAATTGCTTATTTTTAATCCATGTTTACCCAAATACTGAACTGGCGGACAGGATTAGCGGCCATAGCCATTGCTATAGTCACCGGGACCATTTTCTATTCCAATTACCTCTCCAAAAAGATCGAACAGGATGAACGGAAAAAAGTGAATGTTTGGGTTGAATCCCTCAAGACCAAGATCGCTACGGAAGATCCGGCAACGATCAATTTCGCCAATATGATCGCTGCCGATAACCAGGAGATCCCCATCATCGAGACCGATGAAAAGGACAATCCCTCTGGTATTTCCAAGAACCTCGATAGTGTCCTGATCAGCAAAGACAGCCTGTACCTGAAAAAAAAAGTGGCGGAATTCAAACAACTGCACGACCCCCTTATCGTTGAGATCAATAAGGACCCCCTGATCATCAACAAATATTATTACGGCGATTCCGACCTGCTGCAGGAAGTACGCTATTACCCGATCGTACAATTGCTGATCGTAGCCCTGTTCATCATCATCACCCTCATCACGGTCACGATCAGGAACAAATCCACCCAGAATCAGGTCTGGGCCGGCATGGCCAAGGAAACAGCCCACCAGCTGGGAACCCCCCTATCCTCCCTCCAGGGATGGGTGGAGATGCTGAAAGAGAACCCGGGCAATGAAAAGATCGCGGCGGAGATGAGCAAGGATGTGGACCGGCTCAAACTGGTCAGCGACCGTTTCGGAAAGATCGGCAGTACGCCGCAGCTTGAGGAAATGAACCTGATCGAACAGATCGAGAACATGGTCACTTATATCAGGCGCAGGGCAACGGACAAGGTCAGTTTTACCCTGCATAATACCGGTAACCATGACGTGACGGCGCTGATCAATGGCCACTTGTTCGACTGGGTGATCGAGAACCTCCTGAAGAACGCGCTGGATGCCATGGACGGCAAAGGCGCCATCGATATCTATATCAAGAACGACCCCACCCAGGTGACCATCGATGTGGCCGATACCGGGAAGGGCATCAGCAAACATAACCTGTCCAAAGTGTTCAAGCCCGGTTTTACTACCAAAAAAAGGGGCTGGGGGCTGGGGCTCAGCCTGTCCAAACGCATCATTGAACAATATCACAAGGGGGAACTATTCGTCAAAACTTCCGAACCGGGCAAGGGTACTACTTTCCGCATCGTACTGAAAAAATAGGCCGTTCAGCTGATCAGCCTGTTTTTTGTTTTTTTATGCCCGCTTAAAATTTTACCTTTGCAAAACCTCAAAAAACGGGAAACCCGTTTTACAATAAATACCAATAGGCATGCGGCGATGGCGAAATTGGTAGACGCACTACTTTGAGGTGGTAGCGCCCGAAAGGGTGTGGGAGTTCGAATCTCCTTTGCCGCACGAACTAAGCGAAGTATTTTACTTCGCTTTTTTTTATCTTGTAAAAAAATACCCATGACTACAGAGATCAAATGCCCCCATTGCGGACATGAATTTGAGCTGAACGAAAGTCTGAAACTGGAGGTTGAAAAAGAACTGCGTGGTAAAATGCTCGACTGGCAGAAGAAAAAAGAAGAGGAATTTGACAAACAGCGTTCCGATATCGCCCAGGCCGCAACTAAAAAGGTATCCGAGGAATTGACAGCCAAAATGCGGATGATGGAAGAAGAGTCACACATCAAAACACAGCAATTGCATGACCTTCAGAAAAAGGAACTGGAACTCCTGAGGGACAAATCGGCCCTGGAAGAAAAACAGAAGAATTTCGAGATGGAACTGGAAAAAAGATTCCTCGAAAAACGCAAGGAGATCGAAGACAGCGCCATCAAGCGGGAACAGGAAATGTTCGACCTGAAGACCAAGGAATATAAGCTGCAGATGGAGCAACAGCAAAAACTCATTGAAGAACTGAAACGCAAGAGTGAACAGGGCAGTATGCAATTACAGGGTGAAAGCCAGGAAAAATTACTGGAAGATATCCTCCGGGAAAACTTCCCGTTCGACCTCATCGAAGAAGTAGGCAAAGGTGTTGAAGGGGCCGATTGCATCCAGAGCATCCGCAACAACGCCGGGCATCTTTGCGGAAGGATCATCTACGAAAGCAAACGCACGAAGGCCTGGAGCAATAACTGGATCGAGAAGCTGAAGGCCGACAAACGCCATACCGGTGCCGATGTGGCGATCCTGGTCACCCAGGCCTTCCCGAAAGATATGGACCGCTTCGGAGAAAAGGACGGCATCTGGATCTGTAATTTCAGCGAGGTCGGCAGCGTAGCCTACTTGTTGCGCAACGGGATCCTGAAGATCCATGAGATCCAAAAGGCGCAGGAAGGCAAGGGCGACAAGATGCAGATGCTCTATGATTTCCTGACCGGGAATGAATTCCGCGGACAGATGGAAGCCATCGTGGAAGGATTCATGTCGATGAAACATTCCATCAGCCGGGAACGCATCCAAATGGAGAAGATCTGGAAGGAACGGGAGAAACAACTGGAAAAAGTACTGATCAGCACCAGCGGGATGTATGGTTCGGTGAAAGGCATCGCGGGCGCTTCGGTCGGCGACATTCCCTTACTGGAAGGCGAAACCCTGCCCGACGAGGAATGAATAAGATCAGGACATTAATGTTTTTTCTCGGATTGGGATTGGCCATCGCCTTTACCGTCCAGATCCACCAGTACACCGGCAGCTTTGTCCTGTTATCGATCGCTGCGCTGGCCATGCTGACCGTTCGTTTTCCCCAATCGCAGATCAGCAAGGAAACCGAAGCGCTTTTATCTTACCCCGGAAAGGAGACTGAACCGGGAAAGATCATCAGCGATAAAGCCTACACCTATTACGGTGATGAACTCGGTTTTTCCGATCAACAGGTCACCGTTGCCCTGAAGAAACATTTCCCCTATTATACGAAACTACAGGAGCCGGACCGTGAAAAATTCATCAACAGGCTGTTTGACTTCATGGAGGATAAGGTCTTCAGAATACACGACCGTCAGCCTTTTCGGGAAATGCCGATCCTCATCAGCGCCTCAGCGATTCAACTCAGTTTCGGACTAAAGGAATACCTGTTTCCGCATTTCAGCCATATACATGTTTATCCCGACGCCTTCATGAGGGTTGAACCCGCCCTTTGCCTGCTGGAAGGAAATGTAACCGGCCATACCATCAATATTTCCTGGAAACATTTCCTGGAAGGCTACGAGGCACCCTCCGACGGCGTTAATGTGGGTCTGCATGAAATGGCCCACGCCCTTTATTATCAACTGTTCCTCAGTGAACAACCTGAAGAGGCCCGGTTCCGGGATCGTTTTCTCCAATTCGCGCAGCCCGCTAACCTCGCTTTCGATCGCGAAAAGAATACCCCGGGTGGCTTGTATTCGGATTATGCCAATAAGAATTTCCAGGAATTTTGGGCGGAAAGCGCCGAATTATTCTTTGAGAAACCCCGGGAACTGATGAGCACCTACCC
This sequence comes from Chitinophagaceae bacterium, assembly GCA_016721725.1. Taxonomy (GTDB): domain Bacteria; phylum Bacteroidota; class Bacteroidia; order Chitinophagales; family Chitinophagaceae; genus Ferruginibacter. The sequence goes on from JADKHN010000006.1 coordinate 866,846, forward strand.
GGCCTTGTACGAATCGTTGAAAGTGCTCCTGAACCAGGATCCGCTGTCATCGTGATCCTCATGAACCGGTGATCACCCAGGTCAGGTAATTTCCGTTGAAATGCAGGTAATGTACATCCAGCGGACCTTCACCCCTGAATAAAACCTCTACCCTTCCCTCACTGGCATCCCCTGTGAAAGAGATGATCCTGATATCCCGTATAAAGTCGACCCCTCCCCGGCTATCCCATTTAAAGATGCATTCCTTGACACTCCAGAACAGGGTGGCCATTTCACTGATCCGGCCACGGGGCATTAAAAAACATTCTTCGGCGGACAGGAATTTGGGAATGAGTTTCCCGACCTTTTCCTCGACGATCTCAATATCCACCCCCACCCTTTGCTCACGGCTTACCATAACCGCTGCATAATTCCGGCAATGCGATATGGAGAAATGATAGGGCTCATTGTCCAGGTAAGGCTTCCGGGTATCTGCCACCCGGATCAGTTCCAACGGGAAATCCGGATAAAGTTCCTTCAGCAAGAAGCGCCCGGCCAGGTGCTGCAAACGCTTATGCCAGTGCCTGATATGGCGCTGCAGGGGTACCTCGGCTAAAAAGAATTCCTCCGGTTCAGCAATATGCCAAACCCCCATTTTTGTTTCCGGGTTGATATTTTGTTGATAAACCAGCGGCATACCTTTTCCCTAATAGGAGATTTTTGGGTTTTGATTGATATTTTTACAAATTAACGAAAATACAGCTAATGGCTAATGGCTAATGGCTAATGGCTAATGGATAATGGCTAATGGATAATGGATAATGGATAATGGATAATGGATAATGGAAAATAAGAACCTGATAATTTAAAGAATATGATATTAAGCGATAAAAGGATTTTGGAAGAAATGGACAAAGGCACCATCAAGATCGTTCCTTACGACCGGGATTGCCTCGGCAGCAACAGTTATGATGTACACCTGGGCAAGCACCTGGCCCGGTACGTCAACAAGGAACTGGATGCCCGTAAACACAATACCATCGAACATTTTGATATTCCGGAGGAAGGGATCGTATTGCAACCTCACGAATTCTACCTGGGGGTTACTGAAGAATACACCGAAACCCATGCACATGTTCCCTTCCTGGAAGGCAAGTCCTCTACCGGGCGACTGGGGATCGACATCCATGCCACGGCCGGCAAGGGCGACGTAGGATTCTGCGGCAACTGGACCCTGGAGATCTCCGTCAAACAACCGGTCAGGGTATACGCAGGCATGCCCATTGGCCAGTTGATCTATTTCCCGGTGGATGGTGAGATCGAGATCAAATACAACGAGAAGAAGAATGCGAAATACAGCGGACAGATCAACAAGCCTGTGGAAAGCATGATGTGGAAGAATAAGTTTTAAACCCGCGGGATAATTCGTATTTTAAGGTCAAATTCCCTGACTATATGAAATCCCGTCTTTTACCGATCTTATTCAAAAGTCTTTTTTCCCTTGCACTTTTAAATACCGGTTCCGCATCCGGACAGTTACAACCGGCCCTGGCCGACTCCTTTGTCCATTTCATCAATGCGAATAAATCCAGGGCTTCGGTATACATCACCCGGAATGATACGGCCATTTCCAGGCTGAATGAGAATAAACTGATGCCGCTGGCCAGTACGGTCAAGATCCTGGTCGCCATTGAATTCTCCCAGCAAATGGCCCATGAGATGATCAACGAGAACAGTTTTGTACAATTGTCGGAGATCGATAAGTTCTATATCCCCAATACCGATGGTGGCGCCCATGAGGCCTGGCTCGACTATGCCCGGAAGACCAAGGCCATTGAAGGAGACAGCGTCAGGCTGGTTGATGTGGCCCGCGGCATGACCATGTTCAGCAGCAATGCCAATACCGAATACCTGATGAGCATACTGGGTTTTGATAACATTAAAGACAACATCAGTTTGTTCAAACTCAAACAACATACCGCCATTTACCCCCTGGTGGGATCCCTGTTTATCTACCAGATCCCGAAAAAATCGAGCGAAGACAAATTGCTGAAATCCATCGCCAAGTTGTCCGACAAACAATATGCCCTGGATGCTTTCGATAATTTCATCCTGCTGAGGGACGACACCAGTTTCAAAGCCAGTTTCAAACCCGGGGATTTTTCAATGAAACTGCAAAAACTATGGAGCGACCGGCTACCCGCTTCCACTACGAAGGATTATGTGCAGATCGTTTCCGCCCTCAATAACCGTGAATTATTGGATGAGGAAGCCTTCTTCACCATCGGTGAAACGCTTGAGTTTCCCATGGAGAACAAAGCCTTCAGGCAGGTATTCAAACATTACGGAACCAAGGGTGGAAGCACCGGGTTTGTTCTTACCCATGTGATCTACCTGACCAAAATGGACGGAACAAGAATGGAATTGGCCATTTTCTTTAACGACCTGACTCCGGCGGAAGAAAAAAAACTGGAAAGCTGGTTAGATCCTTTTGAGGCACAGGTCATCTTTGATGAAAGCTTTCACAGCAAGATCAGGTTTTAATTCAGTTTCCAGATCGAATAGTTCAGCACAGCGGCAAAACTCACCCAACTGATATAGGGAACCAGCAACCAGGCGGCAACCGGTGATATCTTTCCAAACCAAAGGATCGTCAGTAAGATCATCACCCACATCATGATCATTTCGACCAGGGCCCATCCCGTCATTTCCAGCTTGAAAAAAATAAAGGACCAGGCGAAATTCAAGAGCAGCTGGACGGCGAACAGGATCAGCGCAGCCTGTTTCAGTTCCTTAGCGGCTGCTGAACGCCAGACCAGGAACAAAGCGATGCCCATCATGATATACAAACCGGTCCAAACAGGGGCGAATATCCAGTTGGGCGGATTGAACCCAGGTTTATTGGCTGAAGCATACCACCCGTTTACACCCGAACTGGTAAAAAGTCCGGCAAAAGCGCCAACGGCGAGTGGGATGAGAAGGGAAATGAACAACTTCATTCAGTTCTAACAAAACAACTCACTAAAAGTTCATTAAGACGGGAACCCGGTGTCCGGGGTTTCAGATCGTTCCATATTTCTTGTAATAAGCGATCAGGAAACTGGTCACCTGGTCATAACTGAGCACGCCCTGCGGTTGTTCATTCTTTTCCAGGTATTTCCCGTACACCCAGCGGAAGACCGGTTCAAGCAGGCTGTTGTGCCGGCGGTTGAAATCACGCCAGGTTTTGATATCGGACCTGACCTCAGGCAATAGCTGCCTGGCGAAATTTCTCGCGGAAGAGGAATCACTTCGGTAAAGATTCCGGTTACTGTACATGAACAGGTCCAGGTACATGGAATAATGAAGCAGCGGTTCATCCGATGAACGGGCCGCCAGGTATCCCACAAAATTGGCCTCATTTTCTTTTGCATATCCCAATTGATGGGCCACTTCATGACAACTGATATAGGGTTGAAGAAAATAGGGAACGGTCGTATTCACCTGTGCTTCCCCCGTAAAAGGATTATAATAACCGGTAAATCCCAGGTAATTCCCCAGCCAGCCCCAGAGGGAGGATTTGATGGACGGGGTCCGGTAATGCAAAAAAGGATAAAGGCTGTCGGCCTTCGCATATGCATCGACGACCATACTGAACAGTTTTGCCCGGGGAGGCGGCTCCCTGTTTTCCCGGATCAAAACCAGCTTGGAAGCATTCACTTTTTCGACCAGTAGCTGGTTCACCTCACGGAGCTCTTCGATACTGTATTTGTCCAGCCTGAGGTCCAGCTGTTTGGCAATGCCCAGCCGGTTATAGTTGATGCCCCAAAAAATGTTGAATACCAGGTAAATGACCAAAAACACCCCGGCCGATCTCAGCAACACCCGAAAAAAGTCATCCCGGCCAGCCTGCCGTTTCCAGATCGCCCTGGCCCCCCGGTAGATAAGCCAGAAGAGCCAGGCGACCAAAAGGCCATACAGGATATCGCCCAGGCTGAACGGGATCCATCCAAATGCCCCGCGTAAAACGGAAGCTATCCCAGGATAAAAACCGGTACTGTACCCATTTTCAACCCGGTCCGGACTGGAAGAATACCCGCGTATCAGTAAGACCCCGATCAGCAAAATACCCCCCCAAATGACCGTTTTTTTGTGTTTCATCAGGCTTAAATTTACCTAAAAAGGCATTGAGCCCGCCGGAAAGGTCAATTATTCGGCATTTCTTGGCTGGATTTCATTGTAAAACCGTACCTTTGCCGTCCTTTAAACCATTCGTAATGGCTAGTAAACGGGCATTCGAGATAGCTTTTGTGGGATTGAAGCCTGGAATTCATGAGTTCAGCTACGAAGTGGATGACAAGTTCTTTGCGGAAAAAGGTAATACCGATTTCAACAATTGCCAGGCCAGGATCAAATTGACCCTCGATAAGAAAAGTAGTTTCATGCTGCTCAAATTTGAGATCGGGGGCAAGGCGGATGTAACCTGTGACCGTTGCGGGAACCCGTTAAAAATGGACATCTGGGATGAATTCAACATGCTGGTGAAGCTAGTGGAGAACCCGGATGAGATGAATGAACAGGAGGAAGACCCGGATGTTTACTACATCTCCAAAACGGAAAGCCATATTGATGTCGGAAACTGGATCTACGAATTCGTATTACTCAGTTTCCCTATGCAGAAAATGTGCAGTGATGCTGAAATGGGCGGTCCGCAATGCAACCGGGAAGTGCTGGAGAAACTGAAAGCGATGGAAGCCAAGGAACTGGAGACCAACGCAAACGCCCTTTGGAAAGGGCTGGAACAATTCAAAAAGGTCAAGAAAGTCAAAGGCAATAAGCCCTAGTCAAATAAAAATAAAAATTTAAAACTTACAGATATGCCAAATCCCAAAAGGCGCCACAGCCAGCAACGCAGTGCTAAAAGAAGGACGCATTACAAAGCCGTAGCGGCTACCCTGAGCGTTGACAAAACGACCGGTGAAACGCATGTACGTCACCGTGCACACGTGAGCGAAGGAAAATTATACTACAAAGGAAAATTAGTAGCAGAAAAAGCGCCGCTGAAAGCCTAACCTTTTTTTGTTCTGAATTCTAAACCTGCCTGCCGGCAGGCAGGTACAATATCCTGCCGTCTGCGAACCGGTTTAGAATTTTTGCATTTTATAGGTTACATTCACAGAACTATTATCGTTGGTTCCTGCAAAAGAAAGCAGAACCGGCAAATCAGTCAGGGATGAAAATAGCATTGGACATGATGGGTGGCGATTACGCCCCGCTGGAAGCGGTCAAAGGCGCCGTAGCCTTTACTGCGGAATACGATCTTCCCGAACTGCACCTCCTGTTGATCGGTGATGAAGAACAGATCAGGGCCTGCCTGGCTGATCACCCCTTACCATCCGAAAAATATACGATCGTTCACGCCTCACAGGTGATCGGCATGAACGAACACCCCACGAAGGCGCTCAAGGAAAAAAAAGCTTCCTCCATAGCCATTGGTTTTAACCTCTTGTCTGCCGGAGAAGCCGATGCATTCATCAGCGCGGGCAATACCGGCGCCATGATGGTAGGCGCCCTGTTCAGCATCAAGACCATTGAAGGCGTGCTGCGCCCCACCATTGGCGCTTATATGCCCCGCGAGGACGGAAAACTGGGTTTATTGGTGGATGTTGGACTCAATGCCGATTGCAAACCCGAGAACCTGAACCAGTTCGCCATCCTGGGTTCCCTGTTCTCCAGGCATATCCTCAATTTCGAAGAACCTCGTGTGGGACTGGTTAACCTGGGTGAAGAAGAAGGCAAAGGAAATATCCTGGCACAGGCCACTTATCCCCTGCTCAAAGAAAATAAACAGATCCGTTTTATCGGGAATATCGAAGGCCGCGACATCCTGCTTCCAAAGGCCGAGGTCTTTGTCTGCGAAGGTTTCACCGGCAATGTATTACTGAAATTCGCGGAAAGCATTTACGACATCACCAAACGGCGCGATATTCACGATGAGCATTTCGACCGTTTCAATTTTGAACAATATGGCGGAGTGCCTGTTTTAGGCGTGGCCAAGCCGGTCATCATCGGGCATGGCATCTCCCAGGCCACCGCCTTCAAGAACATGATCCGCATCTCCATGCGCATGCTGCAGACCGACCTGATGGGAAAGATGAAAGCCAGTTTTACCGGTGATCTTCGTCCTCGTCTCTGACGAGGATGAACTGGCCTTTAGTCTTTGACTCATTAACTATTTCAAAGTTTCTTTCCTGCTGTTGTCATAAATTTTCTGTACCGCCTCCAGTTTCGCGATGTAGATACTCCTGCCATGTGTTCCCACTACGATCTCATTCTCCCGCTGCTGGATGGCGATATCGTGAACAGCTACCCGGGGAAAATTTGCGCCAAGTACCATGAAGGTCTTCCCCTTATCGAAGGAGGCATAAAGTCCGTTATCGCTGCCCACATAAATGATATCCTCTCTTTTAGGGTCTTCCTTCACCACGTTCAATGGCTCTGCAGGCAGATCACTTCCCAATGCGGTCCAGGTAACACCATAATCTTCACTGCTGAACAAGTAAGGCAGGAAGTGATCATTGCGGTATCCGTTTATGGTGATGTAAACCCGGCCTTCCTTATAGGCCGAAGGCATGACGCGGCTGACGTATAATCCTTTGACAGATTTTGGTAAAGAGGTGCTGATATTCGTCCAGGTATATCCTCCATCCCGGGTAATATGAATATTCCCGTCATCAGTACCGAGGTAGATCAGTCCGAATCTTTTGGGCGATTCAACCAGGGTAGTGATGGTGCCGAAAGGTATGTCGCCTTCATGGTAACCCGACGTGAGGTCTCCGCTCAGGGTTTCCAGTTTATCGCCTTTGACCAGGCTCCGGTGAAATTTATTGGTCCCATAATACAAAATATCCTGGTTATGTCTGCTCAGCCAGATGGGGGTTTGCCAGTTGTAACGCAGTTTGGGTTCACCCAGATCGGGCCGGGGATAGATACCGAAACCTCTTCCGCCATCGGCGTTTCGCCGGCTGTAGAATCCGAATTGGGAGCCGGCATAAACGGTCTTATTGTCCCGCGTATCCACCTGTACCTGCATACCGTCGCCGCCAACCAGGTTCTTCCAGGGGTTTGGACTCTCATAATTCCATTGGTCACTCTCCCTGTTCGTTGAAGGGCCGAACCATACCCCGTTATCCTGCAGTCCGCCATACACATTATAAGGTTTGGCGTCATCCACGGTTACACTGTAAAACTGGCCCACCGCCGGCGTATTGGCCTTGAACCAATGTTTGCCGTCATCGTAAGTGATATTGCATCCACCGTCATTTCCGGCGATCCAGTGGCTGTCGCGGTTTGGATTCATCCAGCAGCCGTGCCAGTCGGGATGCGTGGAGGCCTTATCAGTCGCTTTGAAGGTCTTACCTCCGTCCTCGCTGAGCATCAGGCTATAGCCGCTGATGACCACTTTTTCCGCATGGGTACTGCTCACGGATATTTTCCCGAAATAATAGCCATAGGTGTTGAACAGGTTCAATCCCTTCGTGTTCACTTTCAACCAGCTATTACCGGCATCCGTACTCCGGTAAACCTCGCAACCGATGACCGGGGTGTCAAACAGCGCGGCATTGGCATCGAAGAGATAATCGTAAATGGCGGTGGGTTTCACCTGGTCGGTCCGCACCATTTCCTTTACCGTGGCAGCCTTATACTTTTCCGGAAAATCATTGTCGGCTAAAAAACTATCCAGCTTATTCTTATCCAGTAGTGCGAACTGTTCTTTAGTCAGGTCCCTGAAATCCTTCAGTACATACATCGTATCGGTCTTTTTGCTTCCGGTATCGGGGCGGTGGTTCTGGTTATCCAACACGGCATAAACCGTTTTTGGATCGCCGGTGAAGACCGCAAGCCCGATCCTGCCGATACCGTCTCCTCCAGGGAAACCCGAGTTACCCCCGGTAATGAGTTTCCAGGTCTCTCCGCCATCCAGGCTTTTATAGATACCCGAGGTCTTTCCACCTTCTTCAAAATTCCAGGCTCTGCGGGTACGGTACCACATGGCTGCATAGAGTTCATCGGGATATTTGGGATTGATATCGAGATCGGTGGCGCCGGTATTGTCATCGACGGCCAGGGTCTGTTTCCAGTTCTTCCCTCCATCGGAGGTTTTATATACGCCCCTTTCCTTGTTGGCTGAATAGAGATGCCCCAGTACAGCCACCCAGGCAATATCATCATTGGTGGGATGCAGAACGATCTTGCTGATATGGTGGCTTTCCGGTAATCCCAGGTACTGCCAGTTCTTGCCGTTATCGGTACTTTTGAACACGCCCGTTCCGGAGTAGGAAGACCGGCTGCTGTTGGATTCTCCTGTACCCACCCAGATGATCCGGGAACGCCAGTTGACGGCGATATCACCGATCCCCATCGCAGACTCCTGGTCGAATACCGGTACCAGGCTCTGCCCGTTATTGGTCGAATACCACAAGCCCCCGGAAGCATAGGCCACATAGAATTCGGTGGGGTCGGCGGGATTCACGTCCACATCCACTACCCTGCCACTCATGATGCTGGGACCGATATTCCGGAACCGGATATCTTTCAACAGGCTTTTTTCTTTCAGTTGTTCTTTTTTCTGCAGTCCTGCCAAACGCTCCGCTGCAGGGGTTGGCCTGATCTGAGCGGAAACAACATTAACAATTACGAAAAGAAGGATTGCCGTAAATTTGAAACGATAAATCATAACAGGATGAGGTTTAGATTTTTAAAATTACTGAAATTGGGATTAACCCTGATGGCCGTCTTTATGATCGGCCTGCCCGGTCATTCCCAGTATAAGACCTTCAGTCTGAATGATGAGGGTGATACACTCAATGCCATCGACTACAATGGCATCAAACAAGGTAAATGGGTGAATCATATTGACGAGATCCGCGGCGAACCGGGCTATGAGGAAGAAGGGATCTATAAGAACGATAAAAAAGAAGGGATCTGGCGAAAATACAGTCTGACCGGTGATATCATCGCAGTAGAATTTTACAAGAATGGCGGTAAGGACGGTATCCAGCAATATTATACTTTCCTGGGCGACCTGGTCCGGGAGGAATCCTGGCGGGGATATGACCCGAATGCGCAATACGATACCTTTGCCGTTTATGGTCAAAACAGCGATGAGGTCATCGATTATAAGATCGTGAAAGCCGCGCAGTACAGTGTGAAGCATGGGGAGTGGCGGTATTTTGAAGCGGGCAGTGGGCGACTTATCAAATCGGAGATCTGGGACCGGGGTCAACTGATGAACATACCGGCCCCCGCAAAAACAGTGGATGTGGTGGCTGATAAGCCTAAGAAAGTGGAGAAGACCGCAGAAATGCTGGAGTGGGAGAAAAAGAACAAAGGAAAGAAGAAGGTTATCCGGGACGGTAAGACCACCTTATAAAAACAAGTGGCCCCGTTTCAGGGGCCACTGGAATATTGTAATCAGAACGGCTTTCACCAGGCCGTTTTTTATTTAACCGGCATGATGCTGATGGCACAGCCACCGCCCGGTGCAAGTTTCAGGCTTAATGTCGTTTTACTGTCCACTACCTGCTTCGTGATCTTATAGGCTGCCGGATTTTTCTGGTAATCGGCATCATCCGCATCGGCATAGATGATCGCGGTATATTTTTTACCGGGATCGAGAAATCCCAGGTCAACCGTCGTGCTGCGGCTATTCTCATCCGTGATCGAACCCAGGAACCAGCTGTTTGTCCCTTTAGCCTTCCGGGCTACGGTGATGTAATCGCCCGGTTCAGCTTCCAGGTACTTGCTGTCATCCCAATCGACCGCAACGTCCCTGATGAACTGAAAGGCGTCCATTTTCATTTCATAGACCTCCGGCAGGTCGGCCGCCATCTGTAAAGGACTGCAGATCGTCACATACAGGGCCAGTTGCTTGGCCAGGGTGGTATGGATGGTCTCTTTCTTATTCTTATCCCAGTAATTCAATTCCAGCTGGAAGATACCCGGCGTATAATCCATCGGGCCGCCCATGAATCGGGTAAAGGGCAGGATCACATCATGCTGAGGCTTATTACCTTCACTCCAGGCATTGAATTCCATGCCCCTGGCGGCTTCGCAGGCCAGCCAGTTGGGGTAGGTCCGGCTGAGTCCTGTCGGCCTGACCGGTTCATGCGCATCGAGCATGATCTTATAGGATGCCGTTTTCTGTGCAACCCGGACATAATGATTGACCATCCATTGCCCGTCGTGATGTTCGCCCCTGGGGATGATATGGCCTACGTAACCGGTCTTGACCGCATCGTAACCGAATTTTTTCATGAAACGGTAAGCGGTATCCATCTGCCGTTCGTAATTGGTCACGGAAGCGGAGGTCTCGTGGTGCATGATCAGTTTCACTTTTTTGGATGCGGCATAACGCTGCAATTCCTTCACATCGAAATCGCCATAAGGCGTTACGAAATCAAATACGTTTTCCTTGTATTGGCCGAACCAATCCTCCCATCCCACATTCCATCCTTCCACCAATACCCCGCCGAAACCGTTCTTCGCGGCGAAATCGATATATCGTTTTACATTGGCGGTCGTAGCGCCGTGTTTGCCGCTGGCGCTGTCCCAGCTGGCCTTACCTACGTGCATCTCCCACCACACGCCGACGTATTTCGTTGGCTTGATCCAGGAAGGATCTTTGATCACGGAGGGATCATTCAGGTTCAGGATGGTATGAGAAGCGAGCAGGTCCGTCGCTTTATCCGACACCAGGATCGTCCTCCAGGGCGTGACCGCCGGCGCCTGCAGGTAAGCCTTATTGCCCAGTGCGTCCGGCACTAATACTGAAGTGAGGCTTTTATCGGCATTGTCATAACGAAGGTTCATGGCAGGATAATTCACCAAGGCCGCTTCATGTATGTTGATGTAGAGGCCGTCATCCGATTTCATCATCAACGGGGTCTGCACCGCCCTTCGGTCGATGAACTGGTGGGCGAAAATGGAAGCCGCGAATTTGGGATCGTCCGAATCCACTTCACTGAGTTTGGTGACATTCGGGCTGAATTCATTGCTGTCGTAATCACCGGGGATCCAAAAGGCTTTGTGGTCACCGTTGAGCCTGAATTGCGTTTTTTCCTCCGATACGATAAAATGGTTGAGGTTGGCCTGTTTAGGGAATTCGTAACGGAACCCCACGCCGTCATCAAAGACCTTGAAGATGATGTTGAAGCTGACCGGCTTTTCTCCGGTTTGACCCAGGCTGACCCTGAGCTGTTTATAGTTATCCCGGATCTCCTTCACATCTCCCCAAACCGGCTTCCAGGTGGTGTTGCTGGCGGATTGGGTGGACCCGGTCAGGGCCAGTTTCTCCGTCAGTGCGGGTAATGCCACATTCAGCATGGTCTGTTTCAGTTCGAAACCCATGGAAGAGGAGTTGATCACGGGCCTGTTCTTGTAATAAACACTATACATGGGCTTGCCCTGTTCGTTGAGCCAGAAAGAAAGCTGGATATTATTATTCGGGGAACTGACGGTTATTTTTTCCTGTGCAACAACAAGCTGGATGAAGAGGACCAGGGCTGCAGCCAGGAAGGTCTTTTTAAAAAGCATGGCAATCGGTTTAGGAGGTAAATCTACAATTTAATGTGTAAAAATTACACACTTAAGGGGATTTCCGGAAAAAATCATGGAAAAAAAGAAGATGCCCCGGCAAACTGCTCGTCCAGTAATCCCAGCTATGGCCGCCGGGTTTCTCACTGTAAACATGCGGGATCTTCAATTGCAGCATTTTCTGGTGGGTCCGGCGGTTGGCCTCAATGAACATATCATTGACCCCGCAGTCGAAGATGATCTTTACCGGGGTGTTGGCACAGCGGTCGAGGAGGTTGATCACGGACAGGTCGTGCCATTCATCGGAGTGAGTGAGCGTATCGCCGACGCGTTTATAGACGTCGAATTTCCTTTTCAGTTCATTCAGATCGAATCCGCCGCTCATGCTGCCTGCGGCGCCAAATATATCGGGATGCCTTAAGGCAAGGAAAAGCGCGCCATGCCCTCCCATGCTCAGGCCGGTTATGGCACGGTATCTCCTATCCGCCAAAGACTTATAATGGCTGTCGATATAACTGACCACTTCGAATACGATATGTGTCTCGTAACGGTATGAGGGATCCACAGGACTGTCAAAATACCAACTGCCTGCGGCTCCGTCCGGACAAACGATCATCGTCTCATATTGATCCGCATAGTCCTTCAGCGCTGGCGCTTTCCTGATCCAGTTGCTGTAACAGCCGTCATAACCATGCAAGAGATATACGACCGGGAACTTGGTGATCTTAAACTTATATATATCCGGCTTGATGACCACGCAACGAATATTCTTCCGCATACTCTGGCTGTAGATATCCACCGTATCCACGGTTCCGGACATGGCGAAGCCCGTACACAATAAGGGAAGGAGGATCAGAAAAAAGGTTTTCTTCCGGGCATTCATACGGCTAATCTAATCCTTTTATATAAAAAAAGCCGCCCTTTGCAGGCGGCTTTTATATCCTTTTACGGATCTTAATTTTTGATCTCCTTCTGCATGGGGTTCACACCCGGGCCTCCGCCGCCGCGGGGTCCGTTTCCTCCCCTGCTCTTATATAACTGGAATTTGCTGGGTTGAGCAAAAGCGGGCCAGGTGTTATTATTCGTATTGATATCGGCTGTTTCACGCAGGGGGTCGAGTTGTATGGAAGCCACTTCCTTGTCCTTGATGAAGGCCTTGGTGACCTTATTCTCATTCTTACGCCATACCTGAACGCCGATCCGGTCGGTCTCCTTGGTGCCATCCTTATAGGTCCATTCGATAATGATCGGCATCACCAGTCCCCCTTTATTACTGAATGTGATCTCGTACATGCGCTTATTACCGGCCTTATAAAAACGTTCGGCCTCTGTAAACGTATCGATAACGGCGGGAGGTGTTGTGATCTCGAAAGGCGTACTGTCTATTTTGACCAGTCCCCTGTCGTAACGCCAGTAAAAATCACGGAGCGATTCATCCGCATCCGTGGCGAACACGATCTTCCTGTCTTCCCGGTTGCGGATCTTGGAAATATCATCAAAATTATTCAGCTGGGGCCTGGCCACCGGTTGTTTGCGGGTACCGCCGGTATTTGTTCCTCCTCCAACCGGATCAGATGACAAGACAGCCCATTTAACCGTGTCGATCGAAATATCACAGGGTTCAGTTCCGTAAAACCAACCCCTCCAGAACCAATCCAGGTCCTCGCCGCTGGCATCTTCCATGGTACGGAACAGGTCGGCCGGCGTAGGATGTTTGAAAGCCCAGCGCCTGGCATATTCCTTGAAGGCATAGTCGAACAGGTCCCTGCCCATGATCGTTTCACGCAGCATGTTGAGACCGGTCGCCGGTTTTGAATAGGCATTGGCACCGAAATTGGCGATGTTCTCGCTATTGGTCATGATGGGTTCCAGCTGATCTTTCGGCAATTTCATATAATCCACGATCTTGTATGCGGGACCTTTGCTGACGGGATATTTATTATCGAAGAGTTCCTCTGTGAGGTATTCAACAAATGAGTTGAGGCCTTCGTCCATCCAGGTCCATTGGCGCTCGTCGCTGTTGATGATCATGGGGAAGAAGTTATGCCCCACTTCATGGATCACCACTCCCAGCATGCCATTCTTGGTTCCTTCGCTATATGTGCCATCCTTTTCGCAGCGGCCGAAGTTAAAGCAGATCATCGGGTATTCCATACCGTTTGCGGCTTCCAGGCTTTGCGCCACGGGATAAGGATAGGGAATGGTGAATTTGGAATAGGTTTTAATGGTATGTGCAACCGTCTTGGTGCTGTATTTGCGATACAGGTTATACGCTTCTTTTCCGTAAGCGCTCATACACATCACTTTCTTGCCCTCTACCATGGCGGGCATGGCATCCCAGATGAATTTACGGGAAGAGCCCCAGGCAAAGTCACGGACCATGTCGGCCTTGAATATCCAGGTCTTCTTTTCCTTCAGTTTTTGTTTTTCACGTGCCGTAGCCTCATCCAGGGTCACGATCTCGGTGACATCCGTTGCGGTCTGGGCTTTTTGCCAGCGCGCCAGTTGAGCTGGAGTCAGCACCTGCGGGTAATTCTGGCACTGACCGGTAGACATGATCACATGGTCTGCCGGTACGGTCATGCTCACTTTGAAATTACCAAAAGTGAGTGCAAACTCTCCTGAGCCAACGAACTGGTGGTTCTGCCAGCCCTGGAAATCGCTGTATACGCAAAGGCGCGGATACCATTGGGTCATGGTATAGAGATCGTTCCCGTCTTCCGGGAAATACTCATAACCACCGCGTCCGCCGTATTTCGTCCTTTCAATGATGTTATAGTTCCAGTCGATCATGAATTTGAACTGCTGACCGGGTTTCAAAGGCTGGGGCAATTCCACCCGCATCATGGTCTTGTTGATGGTATAGGCAAGCGGCTTCCCGGAAGCATCGGCTACCCGGGTGATGTTATCGCCATATTCCTTGTCCTTATCGATCTTCCCGGTGGCACGCTGGAAATCATCTTCAGTCACCGATTTGGACATGAAATTGCTGCTCTGGTACCCGGAATTGTTCTTGGTGCTGTGTTGATTCTCGTCCAGCTGGATCCACAGATACGTGAGCACATCGGGAGAATTATTGAAATAGGTCAGGGTCTCCTTTCCGGTCAGGCGCCGGTTGGGTTCATCGATCTCGCAAACGATGTCATAGTCGCAACGCTGTTGCCAGTATTTGGGTCCTGGCGCACCGCTGGCGGTACGGTATTCATTCGGGGTTGGCAAAATGGTCCCCAGTTGTTCGAACCGGTTGCCATGGTTGCTTCCCGGATTGTTCCTGATATCCTGTGCGGCTGCGGTGATCGTGCAGGCCAGGAAGGCAAGCAGATAAATCAGTTGTTTCATGGTTATTTTTGTTAAAAGTTATTTCTGTTTAAAGATCAAAGCGGCCATCGGTTCCAGGCCATCGTTAAAGCTATGGAAAAAGCCAGTGCCGACAAAACCCAAACCCACCATTTCCGGGGAAGTCCTATTTGATCGACAACGATATAAGCGGTGATCAATATACCAGACACCACGACAACCTGGCCAGCTTCAAGTCCAAGATTGAATCCGAAAAGCCCCCAACCGATCCCCTGGTCGCCCGCCAGCATGAATCGAATGGCATTGGCAAACCCCAGGCCGTGTATCAATCCAAAGAACAGGGCCAGGAAATAATTCAACCGTAAGGAACGTGGCCTGAATTCCCGTTGAAAAAAATTGAACAGGGCCGTGGCCATGATCGTACAGGGTATTAAAAATTCCACCCACCGATCATTTACCCGGACAATATCATATACACTCAGGGCCAGTGTAAGCGAATGGCCGATCGTGAAAGCCGTTACCAGGACCAACACCTGCCGCCAGTTAACCATGAGGTAAATGGCGCTTAAGGCAAGCACGAATAGCAGGTGATCCAGGGCATGCCAATCGATGATATGATGCCAGCCCAAATCAAAATAAAATCCTAAATCCTGCATGCCTGATGTAATCCTTACGGGTTTATGTTAGTTTTGCTGCTCAAATATCCTGAAAGAAACGTTTTTTCACCAATCTCTGTGCTAAATGGCATCTATTCTATTTAAATGGTTATTCCTGGCCTGCTGTTCAACCGGACTCTCCAGTAATGCCACGCATCCGATCTATGTCAGTGTCACGGAGATCGAATACAATGCCAGGGAAAAAAGCCTGGAACTGAGCTGCAAGATCTTCACCGACGACTTTGAAAAGACCCTTCGGCAGGGATATTCCGGGAAGGTCGACCTGCTCGGCGCAACCGACAAGGCCGCCATGAACAAACTGGTGAGCGACTATGTAAAAAAACATTTGATCATCAGTGTCAGCGGAAAGCCTTTGAATCTCGATTTTATCGGGTATGAACAACAGGAGGAAGGGATCGTGAGCTTTTTCCAGTCCGCGGTTCCGCCCGGTTTAAAGAAACTTGATATAACGAATAATATACTATACGAATACAAGAGCGAGCAATTCAGCATCATCCACTGCATCGTGAACGGCAACCGTAAAAGTGTGAAACTGGTCAATCCGGAAACAAAAACCTATTTTGAATTTTGAATTCAAAATTCACAATTTACAATTTCATAATTAGTCTTCCAGGTCCTCCTTCAACCCCTCCGGGATGGTCAGCAACAATTTATCGATCCGCTGCCCGTCCATATCGATGATCTCGAAACGGAATCCCCTCCATTCGAACATTTCCCCGGTCTTGGGTATATGCTCCAGTTCATGCAGCACAAATCCGGCCAGGGTATCAAAATCATGGTCGTCCTCATTCATCCATTCCGTCTTTTCAAAACGGCTTAAGAAATCATAGAATGGGATCTGCGCATCCACCAGGTAGGTACCGTCGGCACGTTCGATGATCTCGTATTCATCCTGCCCGGTCTGCGGTACATCACCAACGATCGCTTCCAGGATGTCATTGAGGGTGATCATCCCTTCCAGTGTACCATATTCATTAACGATAAAGCAGCTGTGGATCTTGGTCTCCTTGAATTTTTCGAGCAGCTGGTAGGCGGTATTGTTCTCCGGAACAAACAGCGCAGGTTTGCAAAGATCCTTCAACAAGGTATCGGGCCTGGCTTTGAGCAGGTCTTTCACCGTGATGGTGCCCCTGATATTATCGATGATCCCTTCACAGACGGGGTAACTGCTGTAGATGATCTCTTCCGACCTGGATTTGACATCCTGCACGGTATCATTCACATCGAACCAGGCGATATCGGTCCGGTGGGTCATCAATGAGGTGATGTTGCGGTCGCCCAGGTGGAAGACCCGCTCAATGATCTCCTTCTCTTCCTCTTCGATGGCGCCGTGTTCACTGCCTTCGGTGATCATGGCCTTGATCTCTTCTTCCGTGACCGAATTGTCCGATGCCGTTTTGATATTGAATAATTTGAAAAATAGATAGGAGATCTTCGACAACAGCCAAACGATCGGATAAGTGATGACCGAAAGGAAATTCATCGGTCCGGCAACCAGCCTGGCGATCTTTTCAGCCCGAAGCATTCCCAGGCGCTTGGGCACCAGTTCCCCGAAAATGATGGAAAGGAAAGTAACGATCACCACGATGATGAATGTGGAAACGCTGGCCGCATAAGGCCGCAACAATTCGATCTTTTCTATATAGGGTTGTACATATTGCCCGAATTTCTCGCCGGAATACACACCGGTAAGGATCGCGATGAGGGTGATGAAGATCTGGGCGGTGGACAGGAATTTCTCCGGATTCTCCGCCAGGGTCAATGCTGCTTTGGCCTTGACATCCCCTTTATTGGCCAATACCTCGAGCCGTCCCTTACGGGCGCTGACGAGGGCTATCTCGCTCATGACGAGCAAGCCATTGATGATGATCAGGAGTAATAATATGACAACTTCAACCATAATGATCAGGTCAGTTCGTAGGTTCTGTTAAACGAACGGCCCGACAAATATCCGATAAGTATTCCAATCATGGCTCCCGCAGTTATATCCAGTGGATAATGGACCCCTACATACACCTGGGCCAGGGAGATCAGGAGGGCCCACAAAAAGAATAGGGAGACCCAGTTACCAAACCTCTTTTTCAGGGTGAGGAACAGGAACATCGCCAGTCCGAAATGGTTGGCCGCATGGGATGAGGTGAAACTGGAACTCTGGGGCCGGTAGCCCACCAGGATATGGATCCAGCCCGAATAGTCGGCATTGTTACAGGGCCTGAGACGCCAGAAATTCTCCTTGACCAGGCTGCTGCTGACAAAATCGGTGAGGATGGCCGTGCCCGCCCCGAAGATCAGCCACCAGAAAGCGTTCTTCCGGCTATTCACCGCCACCAGCAGAACCAAAAAAAGATACAGGGGGTACCAAAGGCCGGAATTGCGCATCCAGGGCATGAGCCAGTCGAAAAAATCATTGCTCCAGCGGCTGTTGATCAGCCTGAAGAGTTGGTGGTCGTAATGGAGGATCGCCCTGATCATTGGTGTTTTACAAATCCGTTGGTTAAAATATCCGGGTAAAGATAATCCATCTCAGTATAAGCCATTAAACCCCTGTTGTTCATACCCTGTTAAATCGGGGCAACCCAATAAATAATTAGCCTAATTTAGCGGCGTTCAAATGAAACACACATGAGCATTCTTAACCGGGTTCCCCGCCTGTTGAAGTGGACCTTCGCTATCATGATCAGTTTTCTGGTGATCATGACCCTGAGCCGGTTCATTATCTTCTGGCGGTTCAATCCGCCGGGTAAGGCTTTTTCGGGGTCCGCCTTCATCATGGGATTGCGGTACGATGCCCGGGTGATCGCCGTACTTGGCCTGGTGATCCTGTTGCTCTGTTCCATCCCTTTCATCAACCCTTTCCGAAATGCCGGGGCGAAGAAATGGTGGAACTTCCTGGTCCCTTTCTTATTCATCTTTTTGATCGTCGTGCTCACGGCCGATTATTATCATTTTGATTATCTCCACCAGCGGCTGAATGCCACGGTTCTGAATTACGTGGAAGACGCGGGCATATCCTTCAATATGATGTGGCAGTCGTATCCGTTGATCAAGATCTCCATCGGGCTGATCATTCTATCCTTGCTGGCCAGGTTTTACTTTGGCCGTTTGTTATCGAAGCGGCTACAGCAACAACCCATACCAGCCAGGCGGACCTGGATCTTATACCTGATCACCGTTCTGCTGCTGGGTGGAACGGTCTTTGGCAAGTTCGGCCAGTTCCCCCTCCGCTGGAGCGACGCCTATACGCTGAGCGATGATTTCAAGGCCAACCTGGCGCTGAATCCCTTCCAGAGTTTCATCAGTACACTTTCTTTCCGGAACGCGACCTATGATATCAAAAAAGTAAAGGCCGGTTATCCCATGATGGCCGATTACCTGGGTGTTGACCAGCCCGACAGCAACCGCCTGAATTATGAAAGGGCTTACCAGCCATCCTCCTCACCGGCGAAACCGCCCAATGTGGTGATCGTGATCTGCGAAAGTTTCAGCGCTTATAAGAGCAGTATGTTCAACAACCCGCTGAAGACCACGCCCTATTTTGATGAGCTTTGCCGTAACGGGGTCTTCTTCAACCGTTGTTTCACTCCGGCTTACGGAACCGCCCGGGGCGTATGGGCCACGATCACCGGCATACCCGATGTGGCCAGTCCGCGTACCGCCAGCCGCAACCCCAACGCGGTCGATCAGCATACCATCATCAATGATTTCAAAGATTACGAACATTTCTATTTCCTGGGCGGAAGCGCCACCTGGGCCAATATCCGGGGATTGCTGACGAATAATATCTCCGGCCTGCATTTATATGAGCAGGACAGTTACAAAGCCCGGAAAGTGGATGTCTGGGGGATCAGCGACAAGAACCTGCTGCTGGAAGCGAATGGCGTGTTGAAAAAACAGGACAAGCCATTTTTTGCCATCATACAGACCGCTGATAATCACCGTCCGTATACAATACCTGCGGAAGACCGGGAATCATTCACCCTGATAACCTACTCTTCAGATTCACTGCGGCGCTTTGGATTTGAGAGCAATGAAGAGATGAACGCGTTCCGTTACACTGATTACTGTTACCGGCAATACATGGAAGCGGCGAAAAAAGAGGCCTACTTCAACAATACCCTCTTTGTTTTTGTGGGGGACCACGGCATACGGTATAACGGCACACTGGAGCATTTCCCGAAAAGCTGGACCGAACAGGGCCTGACCTGCGAACATGTTCCCTTACTTTTCTACGCACCGGATCTTTTGGCGCCTAAAAAAGTGGAAACGGTTTGTTCCCAGCTTGACATCCTGCCTTCGGTTGCCCGATTGGCCGGTATCCCTTACCGGAACACCGGTTTTGGCCGTGATCTGTTCGATACCGCGAATAAAATAAAAGAAGGATACGCTTTCATCATCGATCATGATGTGAAAACGATTGGTCTGGCGGGGAACGAATATTATTTCCTGAAGAACCTGAAAACCGGAAAAGAGGAACTCGTATCGATGAAGAACAATGAACCGGTGCCGGTAAACCCGGAAACGGAAATGACAAAAGGCGTTTTATCCAAACTCACCGACGCCTGTTATGAAACCGCCAAGTATATGTTATTGAATAATAAAAAGAAGAACTGAACCGATTCCGGCACAACGGGAATAGAACCGGGAACTTCACTCCCATTGACCATTCAACCTGTACCAATAGGTTTCTATCCACACCTTTAGTATCTTCGTTCTCTTTTTCAGGCTTAAGAAAATCAATTCATGTTCATCCGGTGGAAGGTACCTAAGACGGTACAATGGATCGTTACGCTGTTCCTGATCTATCTGGGACTATTCACGGCATTCCGTATCGTCACCGCTTTCCTTTTCAAGCCCAAATCGATCGGATTGCTCGAACTCATCCCCTCCTTTTGGCTCGGACTCAAATACGACCTGCGGTGGATCACCATCGCCCTTTCGCCGATCATCCTGCTTTCCATCTACAAGAAATTCTCTCCCTTCCATTCCAATAAGAACAAGAAAGGGTGGACGATCTACCTCGCCCTGGTGACCCTGGTCATGATGTTCTTTTACGGGGCCGATTTTGGCAACTTTAGTTATAACCATACGCGGATCAGCGCCAGCGCACTCAATTTCAAGGACGACCCCTACGAGATGTTCAGAATGGTCTGGGAGTCTTACCCGGTGCTCTGGATCTTACTGGGACTGGGTTTCGGGGTCTATGCGATCTCCCATCTGCTGAGAAGGACACATAGTACCGTGAACCGGAAAAGCAACCTGCATAAATTCGAATACAAGCGCCGCTGGTACCTCGTAGCCCTCTTGCTGATGGGCTGGTTCGTTTATGGTTTCCTGTGCCTTCACCCGCTCACCCGGCAAGACGCCTACGGGCTGAATGACAACTTCAAAAGTTACCTGGCCCTCAACCCCTTCCAGAATTTCATCACCACCCTGAAATTCAGGTTCAACAACCCTGCGGCCAATCCTGAAGAAAAGCATTATAAAGTACTGGCCGACTACCTGCAACTCGATGAAACGACACGGACCAACTATTCGTACTATCGTAACTACCAGCCCAATAACCGCAGCCTGGAAAGCAGGCCCAATGTGGTATTGGTCCTCTGTGAAAGCTTCAGCATGTATAAAAGCAGCATGAGCGGGAACGAACTGAACACCACCCCCTTCTTCAACGAGATGTGCAATAACGGCATCTTCTTCGACCACTGTTTTTCCCCGACCTTCGGAACGGCCCGGGGATTATTCGCCACCATCACCGGCATACCCGACGTACAGATGGCCAAATTCTCCACACAGAATCCCGAAGCGGTCAACCAGCGAACCATCATCAACAGTTTTGACGGTTACGAGAAACTCTATTTCATCGGCGGCCGGAGCCAGTTCAATAATTTCCGCGGACTGATGAATAATATCGACAGCATCCGCATCTATGAAAAAGGCAGTTATCGTTCACCGGAGATCAATGTCTGGGGAATCAGCGACAAGGATCTTTTTCTGGAAGCCAATGAAGTGCTGAAGAAAGAAACAAGACCTTTCTTCTCCGTGATCCAGACGGCCCATAACCACCGGCCTTTCATGATCCCGCAGGAGGAAAAGGAATTCACCTGCCCGGTCATCGAGAAAGACCTGCTGAAAAAATACGGATTTGAATCCCAGGCGGAGTACGAAGCCTTTTGTTATACCGACTTTTGTTTCCGGAAATTCATTGAAGCTGCCCGGAAAGAGGCCTATTTCGACAACACCATTTTCGTTTTCGTCGGAGACCACGGCGTGGAAGGCGAGACCGGCGAACTCTATCCAAAGGCCTGGAGCACGCACCGGTTAAGTGATGAGCATGTACCCTTGTTGTATTATGCGCCCGGTCTGCTCTCCCCAGCCAGGTACGGTTTCACCGTCTCGCAGATCGACGTGCTGCCGACGCTTGCCGGCATGCTTCACATGCCTTATGCCAATACGACCCTGGGCCGGGATGTCATCAACCAAAAAGACATCAACCACTCGGCTTTCATCATTCATCATGATGAAGGGAACATCGGCATGGTCACGGATGATTATTATTATATCCGCAACATCAACATCAATAAAGAAGAACTGGTACCTCTCCGGGGCCAGGCTTCTACCTTTCCGGATAAAACAAGGGATTCCATCACCCGGCAATTGTCCCGGATCACTTCGGCCTTTTATGAAACATCCCAGTGGATGATCCTGAACAACCACAATAAATAAGCTTATTTCTTTCTGGCGATCATGATCAGGCGCGGGGAACGCCTGACATCATAGTTTGAGAAACCGTAATCGCCAAACACTTCCTGTATCTGCAATCCCTGGTAAGCGAACATTTCGGTGAAATCGCCGACTGAGAACTTGGCCACTTTCTCCGTATAAATAAAGGGTTCGGCATGCGATTCATCTTCCACAATGATCTTCTTATAGAAATGCGTTTCATCATACCATTTGGTAATGATGAAATTGACGCCTTCGATCTCCTTTTCGGATTGGTGCACCAGGTGATCCTCGGCGTAATGCACGTTGAGATAATCCATGACAAATACGCCTTTCGCCCGGATCGACTGGGCGATCGTCCGAATGGCATTGTCGTGTTCGCGACGGGTCCTGAAATATCCGAAGCTGGTGAAGAAATTGAATGCGTAGTCGAAATAATTGATCCAGAAAGGCAGTCGCATGTCGTGCCGGTAAAAATGAAGGTTGCCGGATTCACTTTGAAGAGCCTCTGCAATACTTTCCGTACTGAGGTCGATGCCGGTAATGTCGTAACCCTTCCCGGCCAGTTGAATGGAATGACGGCCTTTCCCGCAGGCCACATCAAGCATACGCGCCCCCGGGGCCGGTCTCAGGTATTCGATCAGCTTGTCGATGAAGGCAGCCGCTTCTTTCTCATCCCTTTTAAAATAAAGCTGATGATAATACGGTGAATTGAACCAGTCTTTGAACCAGGATTCGGTCATACAACAAAGTTAAAGGATTACGGTATGTGCTTAATGGTTTTATAAGCCATGGTCATAAGATCGGTCAAAGACCGCATCAGCTGAAAAACCGAAATCGCCCAACTATCAACTCTTTATTATCTTTGCCGTCCCTAAACCAATCAGCATGGCATTGATCAAGAGCATATCCGGAATAAGAGGGACCATCGGCGGGAAAACAAATGAGAACCTGACCCCAATTGATGTGGTCAAATTCACTGCCGCTTTTGGCAGCTGGCTCAGGCAACAAAGCGACAATTTAAGTATCGTGGTAGGCCGGGATGGCCGCATCAGCGGAGCCATGGTGAGTAACCTGGTGGTGAACACCCTGGTTGGCCAGGGTTTTGAAGTGATCGACCTGGGCCTCAGCACCACGCCCACCGTTGAGATGGCGGTTGCCCGGGAGCAGGCCGCGGGCGGAATCATCCTGACCGCCAGCCACAACCCCCGGGAATGGAACGCGTTGAAACTGCTCAACAGCAAGGGAGAATTCATCAGCGCTGAAGATGGCCAGTGGATCCTATCGGCAGCGGAAACTGAAGATTTTGATTTTGTACCGGTTGATAAACTGGGATCGGTTCAAGCCGATGACAGCGCACTGCAAAAACATATCAAAGCGATCACGGATCATCCGCTGGTGGATATCAACGCCATAAAGAAAGCGAAATTCAAAGTGGTGGTGGATGCCATCAACAGCAGCGGAGCCATCGCCGTTCCGGAAATGCTGAAGGCCCTGGGGGTGAAAGACATTACCGTGCTCAATGAAGAAATGAACGGGAAGTTCGCCCATAACCCGGAACCCCTGCCAGAGCATCTTACGGCACTGAGCACGGAAGTACAGCGGCTGGAAGCATCCCTGGGGATCGCCGTAGACCCCGACGTGGATCGTCTCTGCTTTGTCTGTGAAGACGGCAGCATGTTCGGTGAAGAATACACCCTGGTAGCGGTAGCGGATTATGTGCTGAGCCAAAGGCCGGGGAATACGGTATCCAATATGTCATCCACCCGGGCATTAAAAGACGTCACCCTGAAACACGGCGGATCTTATTTCCCCAGCATGGTTGGCGAGGTCAATGTGGTGAATAAGATGAAAGCGGTCGAAGCCGTGATCGGAGGAGAAGGGAATGGAGGGATCATCGTACCCGACCTGCATTATGGACGGGACGCACTGGCGGGGATCGCCCTATTCCTCACCCACCTGGCCCTGAGCAAAAAAAGCACGAAACAACTGAGGAATACCTATCCCGATTATTTCATCAGCAAGAACAAGATCGCCCTGCAGAACGGGGTCAATGTGAAGGACATCTTCGACCAGATCAGGGATAAGTATAAGAACCAACCCATGAATACGGAAGACGGACTGAAGATCGAGTTCGACAATGACTGGGTTCACTTGCGGACCAGCAACACCGAACCCATCATTCGCATCTACGCGGAAAGCAATTTCGAGACGACCGCCGACAATATCGCCCGCAAACTGATGCAGGATATCGGGGAACTGATGTAATAAACGGTTTCGGGTTTGTGGTTTATAGTTTAGGGTTATCAGCGTGATTATAAAAGTTATCGTTCTTCAAATTATAAATTGACAACAACAAACGACAAACCGGAAACAACAAACTTATAAAATGGACAGGATCTATTTCGACAATGCCGCCACCACCTCCCTGGACCCCCAGGTACTGGAAGCCATGATGCCCTACCTGACCGATAAATTCGGCAACCCCTCTTCCATTTATTCTTACGGGAGGGAAACGCGTATGGCCATCGAGAACGCCCGTAAATCGGTAGCAAAGATCCTGCATGCCCATCCGGCTGAGATCTTCTTTACGAGCGGAGGTACCGAAAGCAGCAATACCGCGATCCTCGCGGCTGTTCGTGACCTGGGCTGCAAGCATATCATCACATCCCCGATCGAACATCATGCCGTCACCCATTCGGTGGAACACCTGGATATGCTGGATGTGGCCAAAGTCAGTTATGTCAAACTGCTTCCGAACGGCCATATCGACCTGGAAGACCTCGAAAAATTGTTGGCGCTGAGCGAGGAAAAGACACTGGTGACCCTGATGCATGCCAATAATGAGATCGGGAACATACTCGACATCCATGCCGTTGGCGAATTATGCAAACTGTATAATGCCATCTTCCACAGCGATACCGTACAAACGGTTGGCCACTTTCCCTTCGATCTAAGGAATACGCCCGTCCATTTTATCACCGGTGCGTCACACAAATTCCATGGACCCAAAGGAGTGGGTATTCTGTACATCAATGAGAATGTCAAGATCAAACCATTCGTACATGGCGGATCACAGGAACGCAACATGCGGGCCGGAACCGAAAACCTCTATGGCATCGTTGGATTCGCAAAAGCGCTGGAACTGGCCACGGAAAATTTTGAAGAGGACAGCGCTTATATCGGCACATTGAAATATTACATGCATGAAGAGCTGAAAAAGAATATTCCAGGTATTGCCTTTAACGGAGATACCCTGGGTCGTAGCCTGTACACGGTGTTAAGCGCAAGTTTTCCCAAGACCGAGAAATCGGAAATGATCCTGTTCAACCTCGACATCAATCATATCTGTGCCAGCGGCGGCAGCGCCTGCACTTCCGGAGCCGACCAGGGCAGTCATGTCATCCGGGCCATCAATATTAATCCGAACCAGGTCACGGTTCGCTTCAGTTTCTGTAAGAACAACACCAAAGCGGAAGTGGATGCCGTGGTGGAAAAACTGAAAGAGCTGGTTTAAAAATTATAACCCAGTTTAGCTGAAACCGATCCGTGCAGTGCCGGTAATTTTTTCCGGTCCACCAGGAAACTGCTCAGTTGCGCCAGTTCCCGGAATATATAATGTTTGTCCATCGCCGCTTTAAGGTACCCGGCGCCGCTGCTTCCCCCGGTACCGATCCTTGTTCCGATCATCCTTTGTACCATATTGATGTGCCTGTTGCGCCAGTTTCCCAGTTCATTATCGATCTCGAGTAAAGTGTCCAGCAACTGGAAGGGCTGTTCCAGCATCGGGTAGCCCCGGTACAGCATGATGAACAGGGCGCTCCGGCATGCCTGGGGACTCAGTTGTCTTTCTGAACCGGGTTCCGCAACATTGAAAACAGAATCAAAATATACTGCATTGTTCTTTTCCGCATCAGCCAGACTATCGGTATAAACCTGCTGGTAGTTTTTCCAGAAATCCTCTGTAATGAAAGGCATCCGTTCCAGCCATTCATTCACCAGTTGGATGACCGACTTACCTTGTTCCGCATCCTTGATCACTTTGATGTCTTCCTCCCGGAGTTGCGAGGTATAATAACTTTGGCCGTGCCTTAATTCAAAAGGCAAACCCAGTTTAGCTTCCAGCACTTTGAACTGGTAACTCTGGAATCCCGAGGCGGGCCTTAACATATCCCGGAAATCCAGGAAATCCATCGGAGTCATCGTTTCCATGATATCGATCTGCTGTACCAGCACCTTCAGTATAGTGACCACCCTCTTCATCCGGTGCACCACGGTTTGCATGTCCGAGGAGTTATCATTCAAGACCGGCTTGTTCATGATCCCGATCACCGACCCCACTTCAAAGAGGATCTGTTTGAACCAGAGTTCATAGGCCTGGTGGATGATGATGAACAGCATTTCATCATGGGCCGGTTGGTTACCGGGTTTGAAACTCTCCGGTTCCTGCGCTCCGGTGATCTTTTCTAGTTGCAGGTAATCCTTATAATAAACCGCCTTGCTTTCCATAATGATCATTTAGTGCGACAAACTTAATCAATTGTCCGCTGTCTTGCCACTCCATTTTGTGCATATCCTTTATTAATCCGGCATCCTGATTCTTATCCGATTGTTCAATACCGGAAGCCCTTTGCCTGGGTCATCTTTTGTTAAGCGTTGGTGAACAACGGGCCCCTTTAACATATCCTTGTAAATGTTTTTTGAAGATGGCACAATTTTCTAAAGAGGAAATGTCAAGCAGCAATTAAAACCCTGCAACAGACGGTATGAAATTAAAATCAATCTTATGTATGTTATTCTTTGCGTTTTCGATTTCCTTAGCCCAGGCCCAGGTCAGTTACGGCATCCGGGCCGGCGTGAATGTCAACAAATGGCAGGGTGAAAGCCTTCAGATCATTGAGGACCTGGTGGACAAAACGGATGGTTACATCACCACGCATAACACGACGGGTTTTCATGCTGGCGGGTATGTGAACATCCCCATGGGTAACCGCTTCAGTTTTGAACCCGGCTTACAATATTCAAAGAAAGGTTATGCCATGCGGGGCGATCTCAAGGTCGATGTGCTTAAATACCTGGGTGTGAATGCAGGGGTACAGGTGATGGAACATTATATCGACATGCCGCTGGTACTAAAAGCGAAACTGGTCAAAGGACTGAATGTCTATGCCGGCCCGCAGGTTTCCTACCTGGTGAGAAGCACCCTGAACGCAAAAGCCGGCGCCCTGGGTTTCAACCTCTTCAACCGCGGCTTCGGTATTACCAGCCGTTTCAATAAGGTCGACCTGGGGCTGACCGGAGGACTGGGCTACCAGTTCGATAACGGCTTGAACATCCAGGCGGGTTATGACTACGGATTGTCGAACCTGGATAAGAGCAATACGTTCACGGTCCATAACCGGGTGGTGAAAGTTTCGGTGGGGTTCAGTTTTTAGTTTGATAGTTTATAGTTTGTAGTTTTTAGTTGGGTGTTGGAGTTGGCAAAAGCGGTATCCGGCAACGGGTATCGCTTTCTTTATTTTGGAAATTGATTTTCCTTAAATTTGCACCCCATCCTGCCCTAAGCGGGATGATCCAATCTATATGGGAAGAATATTTGAAGTAAGAAAAAGCGCCATGTTCGCCCGCTGGGACAAAATGGCCAAGAATTTCACCCGGATCGGCAAAGAGATCGCCATCGCCGTTAAGGCGGCCGGCCCCGACCCGGACAACAACCCCGCCCTGAGAAGGTGTTACCTCAACGCCAAGGCCTGTAATATGCCGAAGGACCGGGTGGAAGCCGCCATTAAAAGGGCGATGGGCAAGGATACCAGCAGTTATGAGGAGATCATGTATGAAGGATATGCCCCTCATGGGATCGCTGTCCTGGTGGAGACCGCAACGGATAATCCTACCCGGACCGTCGCCAATGTACGGATGCATTTCACCAAAGGACAGGGCTCACTGGGTACCAGCGGAAGCGTGGCATTTGGTTTCAAGCACATGAGTGAATTCAAGATCAAAAGCGAAGGGATCAACATAGATGAACTGGAACTGGAACTGATCGATTTCGGACTGGAAGAGATCGGCGAAGACGCGGAAGGGAACGTGATCATCCGTACCGCATTCAATGAATACGGCAATATGAGCAAGGCGCTGGAAGAAAAGAAGATCGAAGTGATCAGCGCCGAACTGACCTGGATCCCGTCGAATACCGTTGAACTGAACGAAGACCAGGCCAATGAGGTGTTAAAACTGGTGGACAACCTGGAACAGGATGACGACGTGCAGAAAGTCTATCACAACCTGAAATAACCAGAGGCCGCTGAACCAGCGGCTTTTTTATTTAAAAGAATATCTCTCCTTTCATATAGAACGCCCCTTTCCCTTTCATGATCACGCGGTTGCCTTTCAGTTCGCACCAGATCTCACCACCCCGGGCCGACAATTGTTTCGCATACATTTTGGTTTTACCCAGTTTTTCACTCCAGAAGGGGATCAGTTGGGAATGGGAGGACCCGGTCACCGGATCTTCCGGGATTCCGCAGTTAGGCGCAAAAAAACGGGAAACAAAATCACAGTGCTTACCCGGTGCCGTAATAATGATCCCAATAACGTCGATCTTATTCAGCAGGGTAAAATCAGGCCTTACATTCAATACGTCCTGTTCGGTTTCCAGTTCTACGATATAATCGCGTTTCTTATAGACGCCCGCATGGGTCGCGATTTTTAAGCCGGAGATCAATTCATCCGGGTATTCGGTCAATCTTTCCGGCATCCAGGATGGAAAGTCGAGGCAGAGTAATTCACCCTCCCGGCAAACCAGTAATGGGCCGCTTTTGGATTGAAAACGGATCATGGGCTTGTCGTAACCCAGGAAATAATACAACACATAGGCAGCAGCCAGCGTTGCATGGCCACAGAGATCGATCTCCAGTTCGGGAGTGAACCAACGGATGTGAAATCCATCATTCTCCGGTACGAAGAAAACGGTCTCTGCCAGGTTATTCTCGGCAGCGATCTGTTGCATCAGACCTGTTTCGATCCATTTTTCCAGGGGGATCACGGCAGCCGGGTTGCCGCTGAAGACCTTGTCGGCGAAAGCGTCAATTTGGTATAGATTCATAAATTCAAAAGATTATAAGTCAAAAGCAAAAAGTTCATGCAGTTTTAGTTTTTAACTTTTGACTTATTCACTCATCATTTCTTTCACCACCCTTACAACATCCTCCACATTCGGTTTGCAGAAATAATCACCGTCACTGCCATAACCCGGCCTGTGGGCCTTCGCGGTGATCGTTCTCGGAGACACGTCGAGGTATTTATATCCTCCCTGTTCTTCCATCACTTTATTGAACATGTATGCAGCGGCTCCTCCCGGCACGTCCTCATCTATGAACGCGATGCGACTGGTCTTCTTCAATGATTCCACGATCTGATGATGAATATCAAAAGGCAAGAGCGTTTGCACATCGACCACTTCGCAGCTGATGCCCGAATGCTCCAGTTGAGCTGCCACTTCCATGACGATGCGCAGTGTGGAACCGTAGGTGACCAGGGTGATGTCGGATCCTTCCTTCACGATCTCGGGCACACCTAATGGCACCGTGAAGGCGAGCAGGTTGGAAGGCAGTTTTTCCTTTAGACGATAGCCATTCAGGCATTCGATGATCAGGCCGGGATCGTTGCTTTGTAAAAGGGTATTGTACATTCCGGCTGCCTGGACCATATTCCTGGGCACACAGACATACATGCCCCGAAGCGCATTGATGATCATGCCCATGGGCGATCCGCTGTGCCAGATGCCTTCAAGCCGGTGCCCGCGTGTACGCACGATGAGTGGACAGCTTTGCTGCCCTGCCGTACGAAAATGAGTAGTGCATACATCGTCACTCAGGGGCTGAAGTCCGTAAAGCAGATAGTCGAGGTATTGGATCTCCGCGATGGGCCTTAATCCCCGGAGGGCCAGCCCGATGCCCTGGCCGATGATCGTCAGTTCGCGGATACCGGTATCGAAAATGCGTTGCTTGCCATATTTTTCCTGTAAACCACTGAAGCCCTGGTTAACGTCCCCGATCTGTCCGAGGTCCTCACCAAAGGCGGTGACTTTGCTGTTGGTGGCAAACAGGTTGTCAAAATAATTATTCAGCACTTCGTAGCCATTCACTATTGGAGCATCCTCCTCATAATAGGCGTCGATCACGGGAACCTTCAGGGCCGATCTCGGCCCTTCATTATAGAGATAGGTATTATACAGTTTTGCGTTCTCTTTTTTCAAGGTTTCGTAATATGCCGTCACGGCACCGGATGAGGGGATCTCTGCAGCGACCCGGGCCAGGGCCTTCATGATATCCCTGCGCATCGGTTCCCGGTTAGCCGCCAATTCATTCACGACCGGCTGTACCGAAGGATGGTCTGCGGCCAGCGGGCTGATCAGGTTGAGGGTTTTTTGCACTTCTTCCCGGATGGGATCGAGGTAATTTTCCCAGGCCCTTTGTTTACTTTCCTTTACAGATTGTACAGCATGGGCCTCGATATCGCTCAATTCACTTTCTTCAGCCAGCGCATTGGCCAGGATCCAGGCCCGCATTTGCTTCAATCCATCCCATTCCTTTTCCCAACTGAGCCTTTCCGGGGTCTTATACCGCTCATGGCTACCCGATGTGGAATGCCCCTGCGGTTGGGTGATCTCTTCAACATGGAAGATGGCCGGAATATGTGTTTCGCGAATCCTCCGGATCGCCGGTTCAAGGACTTCGCACATCCCGGCATAATCCCAACCTTTCAATTTATAAATATCCAGGCCATTGGTGCCCTCGGATTTCTGGAATCCTTTCAATACTTCCGAAATGGACCCCTTGGTGGTCTGGTATTCTTTGGGTACGGATATGCCATACCCATTATCCCAAACAAAAACGGCGAGCGGAACCTGCAATACGCCAACCGCATTGATGGTCTCCCAAAAATGGCCTTCACTGGTGGAAGCGTCGCCGATAGTGCAAAAACAGACCTCATTGCCCTTCCGGCTCAAATGGCTGAATTCATGCAGGGCTTTATCACTCCTGAAAAGTTTAGAGGCGAAGGCCAGCCCGATGGCCCGGGGCATTTGTCCGCCCGTTGGGGCGATATCCGCGCTTACATTCTTTCGTTCCGCCAGATTCAGCCAATCCCCGTTCTGGTCAACCAATGGCGTGCTGAAATGAGCGTTCATCTGCCGGCCGGCGCTGAATGGATCGTGACGGACATCGGGATCCGCGTACAACTGGGCAAAGAACTGTTCCAGGGAAGCCAATCCGGAAGCGAACATAAAGGTCTGGTCGCGGTAATAACCAGCCCTGAAATCACCCGGCTCAAAGAATTTGGCCATGGCGACCTGGGCGATCTCTTTGCCATCACCGAATATGCCGAATTTGGCCTTTCCGGTCAGCACTTCCCGTCGCCCCAGAAGACTGGCTTCCCGGCTCTCACAGGCGATCCGGTAGTCCGTCAGCACTTCATTCCGGAAATGCTCGAAACTGAGTTTTTCCCGTTCCGCGGCATCACTGTTATTGGTTAGTTCCATATAGCTGATTGTGGCAGCAAAAGTATTAATTATAGCGGAGCTTTGTTAAAAATCTGCTAACGGACAGGCAATTTGAAGCCAATTTAACCGTTTTGTTATCTTTGGAATCATCAATAATTCAAATCGCCGCCATGAAGAAAATAACCCTGTTCTTTTTCAGCATCACAGCAGCCCTTTTTTCCTTTGGACAAAATACCGGAATAACCACCGCATCAGGCTCCGCTGTAACTGTTTCACAGGCTACCGATTCCAAAGCGATCGCCCCTAATGAGGACCTGCTGATCCTCAGGGAATCAGAATTTGATTTCGGCAAGATCCCCCAGGGAAAACCGGTTACTCATGTTTTTGATGTGATGAATAAAAGCAAGGATATCCTCAACATCAGCAATGTAGTGGCCAGTTGCGGATGTACTACTCCGGTATGGGATAAGGACAAACCCGTTGATCCCGGTAAAGGGACCCAGATAACGGTCGGCTACAATGCCGCGGCAGAAGGCCCGTTCACCAAACAGATCACCATTACCTATAATGACGGGCAGTCTAAAATGATCACTATAAAGGGAGAGGTCTGGAAAACACCTTCAGCCTCCGCCCCGGAAAATAAGAACCTGAATGATTTAAAAAACTAAAAAACACACACCATGAAGAAATTATTCTTATCCATTGCCATTATGACTTTTTCGGTCGCCTTATTTGCGCAGAAGAAGGTCTCCGATGTAGCTTCCTTTGAATCTGAATCCATCGACCAGGGAAAACTCAAACTGAATGAACCCCGGGAAGTGAAGTTCATCGTTAAGAACATCAGCAGCGAACCCCTGGTCATTGAACAAGCCAACCCAACCTGTGGTTGCACCATGGGCGATTATACCAAATCACCGATCGCTCCGGGTGAAAAAGGTTATATCACCGCCAAATACAATGCGGCTTCCGTAAGCCATTTCGAAAAACACCTGACCGTGAAATTCGCCGGAATTGATGAGCTGAAAAGCATTACCATCTCAGGCGATGTTTTAAGTCCGGAGGATTACGACAAATGGGTTGCTGAGAACCCGGTAAAAAAGGTAGAAGTGGCTCCTCAAACCGCTACTCCTTCCAATAATAAAACAAAGACCAAGACCAAGCAAAACGCTTCTGCGACATCAGCAAAAGGCAGCTAATCATTAAAACAGAGATCATACTGGCCCCTGTAAACGGTTTACAGGGGCTTTTTTATGTTTGCCAATTTCCCTGACCGCTTTCTTTTTTCCTCCCTTTTTTATCTGCGATTTCATACTAAAATACTCATGGCGGCGTTTAGTTAATGTCCTTTGAACTTTCAAGGGCTATCCAATAAATCCAATTCTATGAAAAAAGGTTTACACAAGATCGTGTTGAGCCTGTTTATTATACAAACTGCTGTATCCCAGGGATTTGCCCAGGATATCCACTTTTCCCAATTCTTCGAGACCCCCCTATTGCGTAATCCAGCCCTGGCAGGTATCTTCAGTGGCGATATCCGGGTACAACTCGTTTACCGGAATCAATGGAACAGTGTGACCGTACCCTATCAGACCGGTTCTTTAAACGCGGAATATAAATTACCCATCGGAAGGGGCAATGATTACCTGACCATTGGCGGCCAGGTATTATACGACAAAGCGGGTTCCATTGCCCTGAGTTCCACCCACTTGCTGCCAACCCTGAACTACCATAAATCACTCAGCAGTGAGCGAAATATGTACCTGTCGCTGGGGGCCATGGGCGGATTGGTACAACGCAGGATCGACCGGAGCAAGATCACCACGAATAACCAATATGATGGTACCGGCTATAATGGGACCCTGGCTGATGGGGAAAATCTCACCAAGACCTCCTACTCCTATTTCGATGGCAGTGTGGGCATGAGTTTCAATACCCAACTGGGAGAGAATGAAGACAATAATATTTTTGTCGGTGCGGCATATCACCATTTTAATAAGGCCCCCAAGATCTCATTTTACGGTAACCCGGCCAGCGAAATGACCCCCAAGTGGGTCGGTTCGGCCGGTGTCAGGATGGGATTGAATGAAAGCGCCTATTTTACCCTGCAGGCCGACTATTCCAAACAGGGACAATATTCGGAAGTGGTTGGCGGCGTCTTATACTCCCGCAAACTGGGTGATAGCGATGACCCGCGTTATATCATTCATGGCGGGGCCTTCCTGAGATGGAAAGATGCGCTGATACCGGTTTTAAAACTGGAATTCAAACCCATTTCCATCGCCGCAAGCTATGATGCCAACATCTCTCAATTGAAAAGTGCCAGCAGTGGCCGGGGCGGTTTTGAATTCTCCCTGGTCTATCAGAAATATGTGAACCGGGAGAACAGCAGCAGTGAATCGGTCAGATGCCCCAGATTTTAAACAGTCAATTACAATCCTGATCTCAAAAGTCGCGACCTGACAATGAAAGATTTTTGTTTTTATGGATTGTTTGGATAACAAGAAACCCCGCCTTTTGGTGGGGTTTCACTTTTTTAAAATAATGCAGAATCTATTTATCGTCCGGGTTGTTCAGGCTGAACACGATGGCTGCCAGGGCGCCGCCTCCCAGGTTACCCACCGCATACATCCATACCTGGTCCATGCAGAATGATTTCTGAATGCAAAGTCCGATCGCTACGGCCGGGTTATAGGCGCCACCGGAAAATTTACCCAGTACAGAGGCCATGGCCAGAATGGTAGCGCCAATGGCCAATCCGTAAAAACTATTGCCGCTGGTCCCTTTGGCCGTGGCGACATTCAATACCACATAGCATAAGGCAAATGTGCCGAGGAGTTCGGCAATGATCCCGCGGGTAATCCCATCCGTTGGGATCGCGCAGGTTCCGCCCCTTCTTCCTTGAAGACATACATCAGGAGCAAAGCCGCCCCGACAGCTGCTGCCACCTGAAATATCCAATACATCACCGCGTTCTTCAGGTCGATCTTGCCACGCATCCAAACGGCCACCGTAATAGCCGGATTATAATGTCCGCCGGAGATATGACCGCCGGCATAGACCATGATCATCATGGCAAGCGAAGCGCCTACCGCTCCACCCAATGCGGCTCCCATCACCAGGAACAGGGTTCCGATAAATTCTGTTAAGTACTTATTCATAATGAAGTGGTTTTGTTTGCTGATTTTTGTATCCTGTAATTAAACCAAAAGCACTCAATAACTGTTAACATTCTTTACACAGACGGACTTTCATCACCCTAAAATCAACTACTCCCATGCCATTGACCGTTGGACAAA
Source organism: Chitinophagaceae bacterium (assembly GCA_016721725.1). Lineage (GTDB taxonomy): Bacteria > Bacteroidota > Bacteroidia > Chitinophagales > Chitinophagaceae > Ferruginibacter. The sequence goes on from JADKHN010000006.1 coordinate 901,891, forward strand.
CCGCTCCCGATTTCAGTCTTTTTGATTCGGATAAAAACAAAACGACACTTAGCGAATTCCGGGGGCGTCCGGTTCTGCTCTTATTCTATCCCCAGGCTTTCACCGGTGTCTGCACAAAAGAATTGTGTGCCGTGCGGGATGATATGGCCCGTTATAACAGCCTGAACGCTATCGTCTTTGGCATATCCGTTGATTCCGTTTTCACCCTGAAGAAGTACAAAGAGGAGCAGCAATACAATTTTCCCCTGCTGAGCGATTTCAATAAAGAAGTATCCGCAGCATACGGCTCTTTGTATGACAACTGGATTCTGGATATGAGGGGAGTCAGCAAGCGTTCCGCTTTTCTGATCGATAAAGAAGGCGTGATCCGCTATGCCGAGGTACTGGAAAATGCCGGCGAGGTCCCGGATTTTGGAAAAATAAACAGCATCCTGAGTCATTTGCCGCAATAAAAAACTGTGCTTAAACATGGACCCGCACTACCATATATTACTATTTAATAACGTTTTAACTGACGGATATCTAATCAGTTGGGAGGAATACTTGGTTATTTGAAAGAAATTACTATTTTTACTGTATTGAATAAAACCATTTACATATTTATCTTTCTTATTGGGTTCGCAGTTACGTCTTTTGCACAGGCGAAGGTCACCTCTTCCGGTGATGCCACAGCAAAGTTCATTAAAGTGTATCCCATTCCCGCCACAACGGTGATCAATTTTGATTTCCAGCAGGGCTACGACAAATCATATACCTTCCAGATCTATAATTTTGTTGGCATCAAGGTCTTTGAAACAAAGACCACTTCTTCTCAGTTCAGTCTTTCCCTGGCGGAGTTTTTCCGCGGGATCTATTTTTACCGCTTGCTGGACAAGAATGGAAAGTTCATAGAATCTCAACGATTCCAGGTGGTCAAATGACCTGACTCTTTTTATCCCGGTTTATTTTTATCACAACACCTGAACGATCAGGAATTTCAGGTAATGGGTATTCTCCTGGTCAAACAGGACCGGGTGGTCGGCCGATTGCGCATTAAAAGTAACCTGCCGGATCCTGCGTTTCGCATCAGTGGCTGCCATTTGGATCGTCTGGAGGAATAACTGGGGCTGAACCAGGTTGGTGCAGCTGGAAGTGACCAGGAATCCGCCCGGCTTCACCAGTTTCATGCCGCGCAGGTTGATCTCCTTATATCCGGCAATGGCTTTATCAATTGTCGCCCTGCTTTTGGTGAATGAAGGCGGATCCAGCATAACCACATCCCATTGTCTGCCCTCCTTTGTCCATTCCTTTAAAACATCGAATGCATTGATACATTCGAAACGACAGATCTCATTCACCCCATTCAGGACTGCATTCCGATTGCACATATCGATCGCCTGCTGAGAGATGTCAAGTCCGAGTACAGACCTGGCTCCGTAACAAGCCGCACTCACCTCAAAGGAACCCGTATAACAAAAGGCGCCCAGCACATCCGCTCCTTTTACAATATGCTGAATGGCCCTTCGGTTATCCTGCTGATCCAGGAAATAACCGGTCTTCTGACCCTGGGCGATATCCACGTAAAACTTCAACCCATTCTCCCGTATCGTGATCAGGGTATCGAATGGAGCTGATAAAAATCCCTTTACCTGTTCCATGCCTTCCAGTTCCCTGACGGGCACATCGTTCCTTTCATAGATCCCCTTGGGCGAAAAGATTTTTTCGATGGCCGCGACAATGGCCGGTTTCCATACATCCATACCCAGCGCAAGGGTTTGAATGACAAAATAATCGTTGAATTTATCGATCACCAGTTGGGGAAGATCATCGGCTTCGCCGAAAACCAGCCGGCAATTTTCGGTATACCCGATCTTTTGCCGGTAAGCCCAGGCCTGCGCGATCCGGTTTAAAAAGAAATCCGCATCGATGACCTCACTTTGATCCCGGGTCAGTAGACGAACCATGATCTGTGATGCAGGATTGATATACCCGCGTCCAACGAATTTTTTGTCATGCGTATAAACATTCACCACTTCACCGGCCTTCGCCGCCGAATCAAGTGCCTTGCCCCGGTTGATCTCATTGGCATAGATCCAGGGATGACCACCCGCTATCCTGCGGCTGATATTCTTGTTCAGGAAGACGCTTTTCATGCCGTAAAGGTAGCTGAATGCGCCAAGACGGGCGAAATGAGCCTCTTCCCCTCTAAAAATTGCCAATTTGACCGTAAATGCAGGCTTGGCAAAATGTTTGACTGTTGTACCTTCGCAACCAATTTTAATAGAACCATGCCAGAAAAAGAAACCCTAGACCCGGAAAACATTGAGCTGAATATCAATGCGGATGCCGAACTGCCGGGCAACAGCCATTTAAGTAATGAAGGCGCCGAAAACGCGATGGAAAAGATCCAGTCGGAACTGGAAGAACAAAAGGACAAATACCTTCGCCTGTTCGCTGAATTCGATAATTTTAAACGCCGCAGCGCCAAAGAAAGGATCGATCTGATCTCGACCGCAGGAAAGGACGTGATCGTTTCACTGCTGGATGTACTCGATGATTGCGACCGGGCTGAAAAACAGTTACAAGAGGCCGGGGATACGGGCATCAACCGGGAAGGCATCCAGCTCATCTTCAATAAACTGAGAAACACTTTACAGTCAAAGGGACTGAAAGCGATGAATAGCCTGGGCACCGAATTCGATGTGGAGAAACACGAAGCGATCACCGAAGTGCCGGCACCGGATGATAAGAAAGGTTTTGTCGTGGATGAGATCGAAAAAGGCTATTACCTGAATGACAAGATCATCCGCTTTGCCAAAGTGGTGGTTGGTAAATAGACGGCTGAAATCCAAAATTCCGAATCCCGGAACAGTAGACCATTAAATTTTGACCCTTAAATACCCCGCAACAGGATGGGCACGAAAAGAGACTTTTATGAAATACTGGGCGTGAGCAAATCAGCTTCGGCAGATGAGATCAAAAAGGCGTACCGCAAAGTGGCCATGCAATTCCATCCCGACCGTAACCCGGGTGACAAGTCTGCCGAGGAAAAATTCAAGGAAGCGGCTGAAGCCTACGAGGTATTGAGCGATCCGGATAAAAGGGCACAGTACGACCGCTTCGGTCACCAGGCATTCTCCCCCGGAAGAGGCGGTGGCGGAGGATACAGCGGTGGCGGAATGAATATGGATGACATCTTTAGCCAGTTCGGCGACATCTTCGGTGATGAAAGTCCGTTCGGCAGCTTCTTCGGCGGCGGCGGAAACCGGAGAGGTTCAGGCACCCGTACCCGTGGTGTAAGGGGAAGCAATATCCGCGTAAAACTGAAATTGAATTTTGAAGAGATCGCCAAAGGTACCACCAAGACGATCAAGGTAAAGAAATATGTGGTTTGCAAGACCTGCAGCGGCAATGGCGCCAAGGACAAGACCAGTGTACAAACCTGCGGTACCTGCGGTGGCAGTGGCCAGGTGCGCCGGGTACAGAACACTTTCTTAGGGCAGATGCAAACCGTCACCACCTGCCCTACCTGCAACGGGGAAGGCTCAACGGTACTTCATAAATGCACGGCCTGCAAGGGTGAGGGGCGGGTCTATGATGACGAGACCGTCACGATCGAGATCCCGGCCGGTGTACAGGAAGGCATGCAATTGAGTATGAGTGGGAAGGGCAATGCTGGAGAACGGGGAGGAGCCAGCGGCGACCTGATCGTCCTGATCGAGGAAGAAGCTCATCCGCAATTGCACCGGGACGGACTGAATGTTGCGTATGACCTCCATATCTCCATCCCTGATGCCGTTTTCGGCATGCACGCTGAAGTGCCCACCATCGACGGAAGGGCCAAGATCAAGATTCCGGCCGGCACCCAAAGCGGTAAGATATTCCGGTTGAAAGGAAAGGGATTCCCCAGTGTGAACAGTTACGAAAAAGGGGATCAGCTGATCCAGGTGAATGTATGGACGCCCCAGCACATCAGTGCGGAGGAAAAGCAAATGCTCGAAAAATTACATCAATCCCCCAACTTCACGCCTAAGCCGGAGAAGAATGATAAGTCTTTCTTTGAAAAAGTGAGGGAGATGTTCAGTTAGTCTTCTTTTTTCCGTTTCTTTTTTTTGGCTGCGTAGATCTTCTGGGCCTTATTGATCAGTTCGAGGAACTCCGTTTGAAGGAAATTACCCGGATCATAGGACCTGAGCGCAATATTCTCGATATCGATCCAGTCTGCATCATTGATATATTTCGATTGCTTCAGCTTAAGGGCGAACATGGTCACGGCGGTAGCGAACTGCAATTCCTTGTCCAGTTGCTGGAACTCCGTATAATTGAGCGGGCAGACCATATCAAATTCCTTATGCAATGTATCGTTACAGAGTCCGTATTGTAACTCAAGATCCGCGATCCCTTCACCGCCGGCCGGACTGACCGCTTTGAAGGAAAGATCCGAAGCAGGCCTGATCTCGAAAATGGCCAACAGGCTGTTCCCGCTGCCGACCTCACCGCCTTCCAGGTCGATGCTGCTCTTGTTGACCGCGTCGCGCCGGTTGTCAAAACCGATCAACCGGTATTCCTTTACGAATTTTGGATTGAACCTGATGTTCATGAATACATCGTCGGCAACAGCATAAAAGGTCTGGGTCAGTTCCTTGACCAGGACTTTTTCTGCCTCCTGGATATCATCCAGGTAAGCGAAATTGCCATTTCCCCTTTTGGCCAGTGTCTCGAGTTTAGAATCCTTGAAATTGCCCATACCAACGCCCAGGCAGGTGAGATAAACCCCCGATTGCCTTTGCTTGGTAATGAAATCGTCCAGCTCCTTTTCAGTGGAGATCCCGACATTGAAATCCCCGTCGGTTGCCAGGATCACCCGGTTATTCCCGTCCTTGATGAAGGTGCTTTTGGCTAGCTGGTAGGCGGCCAGGATGGCGGCCTCTCCCGGTGTATCGCCGCCCGCGGTCAATTCCTCAATGGATTGGATGATCTTCTGCTTCTCAGCCCCACTGGTTGGTTTTAACCAAATGCCGACGTTCCCGCCATAGGTGACAATCGAGATAGTGTCTTTTGCACGGAGATTCCTGACCAGCAATTGAAAAGCCGCCTTGAGCAGGGGCAGGCGGTTCGGCTGGTCCATGCTGCCGGAAACATCAATGAGAAATACAAAATTGCCCGAAGGGACCCGGTCAAGGTCCAGCTTCTTCGCATTGACATTGACATATAACAGTTGCTTCTCCGCATCCCAGGGGCAGGATCCGAGCATGGATTCCATTCCGAAAATATCACCGTTCTTAGGTTCCTTATAGCCCAGGTTGAAATAATTGAGCATTTCTTCGGTACGGACCGCATCAGGGGGCACCAAGCTGCCGATCCGGATGAACCGACGGACATTGCTGTAAGAGGCCCGGTTCACATTCAACGCGAACCCCGTATTGGGAAAACGGGATGCATCCACAAAATCGTTCTCCACCAATTGAAAATAGGTCTCTTCATTGACCGTCCATGGCCTTCGGTTGGCCTGGTTCAGGTCCTTCGTGACCGACACCAGCCTGATCTTATTGCGGTTGACATTCGAAGCCAGAACCTTCATCGTGAGGTTCTGCCATTGGTCGGATTTCACATTGATCGTAGTAGTCTCATAACCTTCCAGGCTGAGATTCAGTGAATCGTTCAAGACATTGGTGGTAAAGCCGAAACTGCCGAAGGATCCGGTATAATACGCGTAATGGTTGGAGAGGAGGAGAATCCTTACGTTGGACAGCGGTTGATTGTTTTCATCCCGGACCTCGCCGCGAAGATAATACTGAGCATTCGCCTGTAAGGCAATGCAGAGGATCAGCATATGGTACAACCTCAATCTCAACAGTAGATGTTTATAGCGATGTAATCACCGATTACCTGAACAAGACATCCCCCGGAAGCCGAATGTTGCCTGCTTAATCCTCCGTAAGCTGATAAATTTCACGAAGATTACGTCCAAGCCCGTCATAGTCCAGCCCATACCCCAGTAAAAACTTATCCGGCACGCTGAAACCCAGGTAATCGATCTTGAGGGGATGGACCTGTGCATCAGGTTTATGCAACAAAGCCGCGATCCTCAGTGAGGCAGGTTGCTGGTTGACGAGTTGTGGCAGGAATTCGGACAGGGTCTTACCGGTATCCACGATATCCTCCACGATCACCACATGCCTGCCTTTGAGGGATTCGTCCAGGCCGATGGAAGTGATGACATTCCCGGTCGATTTGGTGCCCTTATAGGAAGCCAGTTTGATGAAACAGATCTCGGCATCAATGGTCAGTTCGCGAAAAAGGTCGGCTGCAAACATGAATGACCCATTCAAAATGGCCACGAACAAAGGTCGCTTTCCTTCATAATCGGCATTCATTTCAGCGGCGATGCGATTCACCTGAACCTGGATCTCGGATGCCTTCAGATAGGGTTTGAATTTTTTATCCAGTACTTGTACGATCATATGGTTTGTTATTAACGCCCGTTTGCCGGACTTAGTATCCATTATTTGGCGACGATCAGTTTTTGTCCCGCTTTTATCTCATCTGCATCCAGCTGGTTCCATTGCCGCAGTTGCTGAACGGATACATTGAATTTTTTCGCGATCGAAAAAAGCCCTTCCCGGGGAGCTACTTCATAGTATCTCCATTTAGGTGAACCAGACGAAGCTTCTGCTTTTCCGGGACGCAACAGGAGGCTGGTCCCCGCTTCGGGCCTGCCTTCCCCGTCCAGTTTATTGTAATCGAGCAGGTATTGCAACTGGATCCCGTTCTTCTGGGCGATATCATAATAAGATTCCCCAGGCTGAACAAGATGATCTTCTCTTTCCCCTGTCCTGGATTTCTTTTCCAGGAACACATATTGAGCCTTGCCCAGCACACCGTCTTCTGCCAGTTCATTATAAGCGAGCATCTTGCCCAGGTTCACCTGGTTGCGGGTAGCGATCAGCAGGAGTGATGTACCCTTTGCGGCATAAACGCATTTACTGCCATTGATGGTAAGCAGTTTTAGCGGCTGATCGACTAAGCTGGAAGTATTGCTGTCCGTATCGGTTGAAAAGGCAGTTTCTGTCCTGGCCACCATCATCGTATCCCGGCCGGTTTCCTTTGCCAGGCCGGTATCACCTACCGGGTTCAACCCGGCCAGGGTGTATTGCTGCAGGTTATATTGCTCGATATTGCGGATGAGGATATCCGGGTATTTCGGGTTGGTGGCATATCCCGCTTTTTTCAGGCCCCGGGCCCAGCCTTTGTAATCAGCGGCATCCAGACTGAACAGGAACCCATACCGGGAGCTACCCCTCAGAAAATTGCTGTGATCCCGAAAACTTTCCTCAGCCGATGGATAGGCCCGGAAACATTCCCCGCTTTCGTCGTCATCATGATACACCACATTTCCTGTCCAGGTATTCTTGCATTTGATGCCGAAATGATTATTGGATCTCTTCACCAGGTCGCTGTTCCCGCTCTCTGTTTCCAGTATACCCTGGGCGAGGGTGATCGCCGCAGGAACACCCACCCGTTTCATTTCGCTGATGGCATAGTCCTTATACTGGTTCACATATTGCTCCGGCGTCATCCGCTGGGCGAATGTGCTTAAGGAAGTGCACAATATGAATCCTATGATCAATAAATTCCGCATCGGTTTATTTTTTCCTGATCAGCATCAATCCATCCCGGATGGTCAGCATCACCTGTTCCACCCGGTCATCCGCCTTCACGTGTTGGTTGAATGCGGCTATGGAAATGGCGTTCTTTCCGCTGATGGGCTCTTCCAGTACCTGGCCGTGAAACAACACATTATCAGCCAGGATCCAGCCCCCGGGTCTAACCCTTGGCAAAGTTAATTCGTAATAGTTAATATAGTTCACTTTATCGGCATCGATAAATACCAGGTCCCATTCCTCAGCCAGTAGCGGGATGATCTGTAAAGCATCCCCCCGATGAAGCTTTATCCGATCAGACAGTCCTGCTTTTGAAAAATAGCCTTCGGCGATGTCCGCATCGGGTTCACGAATTTCGATCGTATGGAGGCGCCCGTTCACAGGAAGGCCATGGGCCAGGCACAGGGTACTGAAACCGGTGAATGTGCCGATCTCCAGGATCCGCATGGGCTGTATCATTCGACTGATATATTCCAGGAATTTCCCCTGAACCGGGCCACTGAGCATATGGGCATGGGGATGATGGGCCCGGGTATAGGCTTCGATCTCCATCAGCAATTCATCGGGCAAGGAACTGTTTTGCAATGCATATTCTTCCGCGAGAGAATTGACCAGGTCCATGGTTGACAAATGCGTTTACTTACTAAAACTGAATTACGTTGATCTTTAGGGTATTATATTATGCGATTCCGGCCGATTAAAAAAAAGTTAAAACCCATTTAGTTGCCCGGGGATCATGCTGAAACGGTCAGGTCTGATTCGTTCTTTTCCTTTTCCAATTCCCGCTTCACATCTTTCCGGGAAATAAGGAACAAGCCGAAAAAGGTGAGCAGTCCGTTGAAGATCAGTATCTCAATACCGATCTTGAACCCTCCGAAGACCCGCTGGGAAAAAGAAAGCAGGTCAGAAGCGGAGGACCCGGTCAACCCGAACCGCTTGATGAACCATTCCGGGTTATTGATGAAATCGATCCCGAAGATCAGGAGGGGTGACAGAAGACAAACAGCCAAAGCGTATTTATCCTTGATGCTGCGATGGGTGAGGATACCGAAGGCGAATAATCCCAGCAGGGGACCATAGGTATAGCCGGCCACTTTCAGGATCACGTCAATGATCGATTTGTCATCGATCCATTTGAATATCATCACCAGCAGGAAGAAGATGACGGCGAAGGTCAGGTGCACCGTCAGCCGGGTATTCTTTTTTTGTTTCTCCGTAAGCCTGGATTTCTTTTTCAATCCCAGGATATCGATACAGAAAGAGGAGGTCAGCGCGGTAAGGGCGCCATCCGCACTGGGAAAAAGCGCCGAGATCAGTCCGATGATGAAGATCACGGAGATCGCTACGGATAATGTACCCCCTAATGCGATCGAGGGAAAAAGGTCATCCCCTTTTACAGTAACTCCTGTTTGAGCCGCATACAGGTACAGTAACCCGCCCATGAACAGGAACAAGAGGTTCACAAAGATGAGGATGGTGCTCAGGGTGAGGATATTCTTCTGGGAATCCCTCAGGGTACGCACACTGATATTCTTTTGCATCATTTCCTGGTCCAGTCCCGTCATGGCGATCGTGATGAACATCCCGCCCAGTATCTGCTTCAGGAAGAAACTGCCTGAATTGGCATCGGTATTGAATATCCTGGACAGCTTGTTTTCCTCTAAGGAAGTCAGAACGGAGCCGAATGAAATGTCCATTTTATGCATCACAGTAATGATGCAAACGATCAGGCCCAGTAACATGAACGTGGTCTGCAGGGTATCCGTATAAACGATCGTTTTAACACCTCCTTCAAAAGTGTACAAGAGGATCAGCAGTAAGATGACCAGCGCCGTCAGCCAGAAGGGTACGCCCATATTGTTCAGGATGAATATTTGCAGGATATTGACGACCAGGAACATCCTGGCCGTTGCGCCCAGGGCCCGGGATACGATGAAGAACAAGGCGCCCGTTTTGTATGAAACGGGACCGAATCTTTTTTCCAGGTAGAGATAAATGGAGGTCAGGTTGAGTTTGTAATAGATGGGCAACAAGACAAAGGCGATCACCAGGTATCCCAGGAAATAACCGATCACTACCTGGAAATACTGGAACCCAACCCCGCCAACCGTGCCCGGCACACTGACGAAGGTGACTCCGGAAAGCGAGGTGCCGATCATGCCAAAAGCCACCAGCATCCAGTTACTGCTGCGGTTACCGATGAAGAAGGAATCGTTGTTCGAATTGCGGGATGTGAAATAAGCGACCACCAGCAACAACAAAAAATATCCGATCACAAAAGAGAACAGGATGAAGGGCGACATACGCGGTGTTTAATGTAAAAATAAGCTTGAAAATAGAGAAAATTATTGTGTCTTTGCCATAAATAAACCTGTAAACATGGATCTATCGGCATTGGCTGTTTTTTGCGGATCTAAAAGCGGAAATAACCCCGTATTTGAATCAGCCGCCAGGGAACTCGGAATCCTGATGGCCGGCAAAGGCATCACTCTCATCTATGGCGGCGGCAACAAAGGCATCATGGGCGCCATAGCCAATGCCATGCTGGAACGGGATGGCAGGGTCATCGGGATCATTCCCGAGATACTCACCGAATGGGAAGCCCACCACCGGGGGATCACGGAACTGATCATCGTGGAAAGCATGCACGTGCGAAAAAAAATGCTCTATGAGAAATGCGATGCGGCCATCATCCTGCCCGGAGGGTTCGGCACGCTGGACGAATTGTTTGAGATGCTCACCTGGAATCAGCTGAACATCCACAATAAAAAGATATTCATCCTGAATACAGACGGATTTTACGATCACCTGATCGCCCATGCAAAAAAAATGGAACAGGAAGGATTCCTCTACGACCGGATCGAAGAAAGAATGATCGTTCTCAACAAGGTGTGCGAATTTGCTGCTTTGCTGGCATAATCGAAAAGGATCCTTAAAATCCTCTCCTCCCCTTTCCCTGGAACAGCGGCACCTGCAGACCGGCCCGGATGATGGGCAGGACATTCACTTTACCGTTGGACAGTTCTTCCACATAGGGAGAATTCCGGTTGCGGGCCACATCAGCCAGGATCGAAACATAATAGAACAGGCTGCCGGTCCCTTCCCGTCCGTTGCAATAACCGCCACCCACCAACAGGCTAGGAGCGGATAAGCTTTGTTTACCTGAGGGAGAACCATCGGCATAAATGATCTTCTGGTTAATGAAGTTCAGTTCACCCTGGGCCTGGACAAAAAGGAATTTGATGGGATAGACCCGTACAAAAGCGCCCGGGCCATACTGAAACTGGCGGAGCTTGTCATCACTGTAATAATACTGGTAAGTATAGGGATCGTAATAAGTGATGTGACGATTGGCGCTGTAATTGAAATTCACCACGATCCCCGCGTCAACCCATTTGTTGATGCTGTACCCGAAGACCGGGCTCGCGCCCAACACGGTGGTGTAACTGGAAAAGGAAACGGTCAGGCCGCCGCCGGTAAAGAGGTTCTCTTTTTTAAAGCCCCCTTTTTTTGTTTCCTTTTTTTCCTCTTCCTGCTGTGCGAAAACGGTTGTCGCCAATCCTGAGAAGGCCAGGATGAAAAAAATCCTTTTCATGTGCTTTACTTTTTTCTTTTTGAATGGGTATCTCAACTGTTGAAGATCTTCCCCCGGTTGAGAATTTGATTCGGATCGAACAGTTTTTTGATCCCGCGCATCAGTTCCAGGCTCACTTCATCAAAAACAATGCCCATGTATTCTTTTTGCACCAACCCGATGCCATGCTCACCGCTGATCGTACCCCCCAGGGATTTTACCAGCTTGAACAAGGCGTTCAGGGCGGGTATCACATCCGGGTTATCCAGACTGAACTGGCTGCCGGGTTTCTTGATGCGGATGTGAAGGTTGCCATCGCCGGCATGTCCGTAACAGACCGCCTCGAAATCATATTGCCTTCCCAATTCTTTGACCCCCCGAATAAGCGCAGGCAGTTCAGCCCGGGGAACCACGGTATCTTCTTCAATGGTATAACCATCTATTTTTACGGCTTCGGCCACCCGGCGCCGTAATTTCCAGAGTTCGGCCTTTTGCTGGGCATCATCGGCGAAGAAGATCTCCCCGCTTCCGTAATCAGCCAGCAATGCAGCGATCGATTCCATTTCATTCATCAGGGTTTCCGGGTGATTGCCATCCACTTCAATGATCAGGTGTGCCGCCACATCATCGCCAACAGGAACAGCCGTGCTGTCCACGAACCGGCTCACGATCCTTAACGCGTCGATCTCCACCAGTTCCAACGCGCTGGGCGTAAAGCCCGCCCTGAAAATGGCGCTGACCGCTTCACCGGCCTTTTCCAGCGAACCGAAGGGAACCAGCATCAGCAGGTCGTATTTGGGATGGGGCAGCAATTTCAACACGATCTTGGTGACGATACCCAGGGTACCCTCGCTTCCCACCACCAGTTGGGTGAGGTTATAACCAGTTGAATTCTTCAGTACGTTGGCCCCGGTCCAGATGATCTCCCCGGTTGGCAATACCAGTTCCAGGTTGAGCACATAATCCTTCACCACGCCATATTTCACCGCCTTGGGCCCGCCGCTGTTCTCCGCGATATTTCCCCCGATGAAGCAACTGCCCCGGCTGCTGGGATCGGGCGGATAGAAGAGGCCTTTTTCCTTCACAGCATTTTGCAAAACTTCGGTGATCACCCCCGGTTCGGTGGTCACCTGCAGGTTGCGTTCATCGATCCCGATGATCCGGTTCAACTTTTCAGTGGACAGTAATACTCCGCCTAAGTGAGGCAGGGCGCCGCCGCTCAACCCGGTACCGGCTCCCCTCGGCGTGACGGGTATCCTGTACTCATTGCAAATCCGCATCACTGCACTTACCTCCTGTACGGTCCCCGGCTTGACAACGATATCGGGCAGGAAATGCAGATTTTCCGTTTCATCATGGGCGTAATGGTTCAGGCTTTCCTCATCCACGAAAACGCCGGTCTCACCCAGAATTTCCCTGAATTTTACCAACAGTCCGACCAGGTCTTTTTTCCAATCATCTTCCATCATGATGTAACATTATTTGTGTAAAAATCGTATAAATTGATGAGTTGGTGAAAAACTGTTATCCCATCGAATCCCCAGCCGGGTTGTTAAATTTTCTTAACGTTTTTAAAAATGTAAGAACACTGACTATATTTGTTACGAAATTATTCGTATTTCAAATCATAACCAAAAAGTAAAGCCATGAAACAATTCATTTTGAAAAACAGAAAAGCCATCACCGGCATCAGCGCAGCCCTGCTGATCGGGGTGGTCACCCTCTCCTTCCAGGACAGCCCGGTGGTAAATCAACGACCCGATCTTCAACAGGTACAGGAAGACACTCTGCCGGAAAAAAGAGCGGACAGATCCATGACCATGAAGGAGTACGACAACCTCATGGAATCGCTGAATAAGAGCATGCTTCGAATGGGAGATGAACTGAAGCGGCTTGATTTTTCCAGCATCGAGCGGTCTGTTGAAAAAGCTTTAAAGGAGGTGGACATGGAAAAGATCATGAAGGAGGCGACCGCCTCCCTGAAAGCCGTGGATATGGAGAAGATCATGTCGGATATCCGCTCTTCACTAAAAGACCTGGACAATGAAAAATGGAACGAAGAGATCAGTACCGCCATGGCGGAAGCAAAAAAAGAGCTGGAGAAGGCCCGGATCGAAATGAAGGACATCGACCGGGAGGCTATAAAAAAAGCCATGGAGAAAGCCAAGGTGGAACTGGAAAAAGCCAAAGCAGAACTGAAGAATATCGACATGGACAAGATCATGCAGAGAGCCGAAGAGGGTATCAATAAGGCAAAAGGGGAAATGAGAAAGACAAAGGAAATGTTCAACGAAATGGAAAAGGATGGTTTGATCAGTCAGAAGGATGGCTTCAGCATTGATTATAAGGACAAGGAACTGTACATCAATGGCAAAAAACAGTCTGAACAAATAACCGATAAATACCGCGGCTATTTTTCTTCCGATCATTTTTCCATCAGGATCGATAAGGAATGATCATTCCTGCATAAAAAAATGGCGCCCTGTTTTAATAGGGCGCCATTTTTATTTATACTAACTTATTGAATTGGTAGCTTTGAAACCTTTACCCGAAACCGTCTTCGACAAGCTCAGACTGACAGGCTTCTAATCCGGGTACCTGGATAAATGCTTATTTAAGTGGTTTAAAAATTTCCTGATCTCAACAGCGTAAATGGCATTCACTGATCAATTAAAACTTCGGGCATAAAGTGACCCTTTCCACATTGTCGGGATAGAAGCCTTTCTTCATCAGGCTGAATTCGGTGGCGCCCCGGTAACCATTATATTGGTTCAAACGGGAAAGGGTGACATCGTAACTGAAACTCAGCCGGATCGTTCCGATCTCCAGTCCTACCATGGGTACGATCGCGTCGCCCAGCCGGTAATAGGCGCCGGCAACCAATTGTTTTTCACCGAATCCGCCGAGGTTATAATTCGCGTTCAACCCAAGGACCAGTTCGGTCGCCCTGGCCTGGGTGGTGAAGTATACATTGGGATTGATGATGATCGTCGGACTGACCTTAAGTATCGCATTCACGAAACCGATATGCCGCATCGGTATCCGGCTTTCCGGTGCATTATCGCTGAAGAAGGTCTCTTTGGGACGGTTCACATGATGTATGGAATAACCCGCGTTTATGTAAACATTCTCCTGCGGGAAATAGGCATAGTTCATACCGGCCTGTACATCCAGGTAACTCACACTGCTGTTGTTCAGCACCACGGTAGTGGGCAGTTTGTTATCGAAGAATTTTCCGTCGAACTGATCGGGATATTTAAGTTTGCTTCCGTCGATGCGTTTATTGGCCCAGCCCACATTGAAACCCGCGGAGACCAGGCTGCTGAAACCCAGCATCTGGTGATAGGCCAGGGAACCATAGACCTTGGTACTGCGCAGGCTGCCGCTTCCGGCCACATCCGACAGCAGGAAGGCACCGATGCCCAGCCAGCCGTTCTCCAGGCGGTCGCGGAACAATTGCGCGTCGGCAAAGACACTGGTGGTCTTATAAGGAACGGTCATGATCGTGCTCCACTGGTTACGGTAATTGGCCCCGATACGGTAATCGGCATCGGGTATGAAACCGGAGTTGGCGGGATTGACCGTCAACGGGGCATTGAAGAACTGCGAGAAATGCAGGTCCTGCCCCAGCGTTGCCAGGTTGAGGAGGAGACTGATGATCCCCGTTCCCATTATTTTCACTATCGTCTTGTTCGCGTTCAATTTATCGTTGGTCATTTATCTCAGTAAACTGATATCCCCAGTCTTTCGCAATTTCACCCCGTCGGTGAATTCCACGTCGAGGGTATAGGTATACACATCCATCGCCTGGACGGCGCCTTTGAAGGTGCCATCCCAGCCCTGCTTACGGTCGGTTGTCTCAAACACCACCTGCCCCCAGCGGTTATAGATCCTCCAGTTCATCCTTCCGATGCCGAAACCGGTCACCTTCACAATGCCGTTGGTACCATAACGGCCAGGGGTGAACGCATTGGGCACATCCAGTACCGGGAAGATGACAATGGGTACGCTGGCGATGAAACTGTCCACGCAATTGGCCGCATTAAAGGCATACAATACCACCCGGTAGGACCCGGTGGCATTATACAGGTGTGAGGGATTGACCTCAGTAGAGCTTTCCCCGTCGCCGAAATCCCATTGATAGCGGATCGCGCCAGCCGACAGGTTGGTGAAACGGGTAATGGTATTGGCGATGGGCGGATTGGGCGCCCAGGTGAATCCGGCGGAGGGTATGGCAAAGACCGTAATGGTGAAATAAGCCGATGTATCCACTTTATTGCAGGTACTGGTATCGATCGCGATCAAACGCACTTTGTAAGTTCCGATATTGGCATAGGTATGCGTAACGGTCGGATTGTTATCGATTACCAGCGGCGTACCATCGCCGAACTCCCAATAGAAATCGATACCGCCGATGGACGTGTTCTTGAATTCGGCGGGATAGGGTACGCAGCCGATCGCCGGTGTGGTGAACAGGGCTTTTACATTGGGACTGATCCTCAATAATTTCTCCGCCGTATCGGGTACGTTGCAAAATACCGTGTCATCCACGATGAGCCGGATCTTATAAGTACCCGTTGAAGGGAAGGTATGGATCACTGAATTAATATTGGCCCGCACTTTTGGACTGCCGTCTCCGAAATCCCAGAGAAAGGTCTGGTTGGTATAAGTAGGTAATACCGCCGTGGTCAGGTTATTGAACTGGTAGCGCAGGCTGTTGCAGGTATCCAGTTTAATGAAATTGAAATTGGCATCGACCAAATTATCACCCACTTTCACCATAACATAGGCCGTGTCTGTAATGTTACAGGTATTGGAGTCAACGGCGATGAGCATGACCCGGTAAGTGCCAACCTGGGTGAAGGTATGGCTGGCCGTATTATTGGGAGCAAACGTGGTATCCCTGACCGGGTTGAACGGATCGTTATATACCCAAACATACATCTTGCCTTTGGCCAGGGTATCCGTGAATTTGATCGTGAGGGGCACGCAACCGATCGTATCCACCAATCCATTGATCGTTGCCTTGATACTGGCGCCGACTCCGGCAAAGTTCATTTCGATCTTCAAAGCGGCTTCATTACAACTGAGTGAGCGGTTAACCGACGACCAAACGCCCGGTGTAGTCGGGAACGGGCCTCCCCCGTCGATGCAGGAACAGACGGCCTGGTAGATGACCCCATTCGCATCAAAGCGGCTGGTACCGCCATCCACATGATCGCCCACCTGCCCGCCGTTATGCCCGAAATGAGATCCGAAGAACTGGCTTTGCGCATTTTTTTCCAATACGAAAAAATAAAAATCATCCCCGTCGGCCGCAGGGATACCGGTGAGAGGATTCACTTCGGGCATATTCAGCGTACCCGCTGTAGAATATAATTTATTCCGGTTGATACCTCCTCCCCATCCGGATACATAGACATTCTCGCAACGATCGACCAAAAAAGCGGTCGGGGAGAGATTGGGCACTGCAACCGCAGTACCAAAAACGGTTGAATAGACATAACCGGTCAGATCCGGTTTCAGTTTACTGATGAATTGTTTGCTGCCCGGATTGCTGTAATTGGCATTGACCACCGGCCAGCTGCCCGTAGTGGTACCCATCACATAAGGGAAGCCCAGTTTATCAAACTGTACTCCATAGACCAGGTCGTTGCCGCCGGTACCGAGATAAGATGTACTGATGATGGCCGAACCGTCATTCGCAATTTCCGTGATGAACCCATCTGTTTCACCGCCTCCATATGTGCCGCTGATGACACCTGGCTTAATTCCCAGGAGGTTATTACTGGAGGTGCCACCGGCCACATAAAGATCGCTGGTCATGGGGTTCAGGCTCAGCACGAAACAGGCATCCTCCCCGTTCCCGCCGAAATAGGTGCTGAACAATACGGCATTGAGGTCGGGCGTGAATTTGATGATGACCCCATCCTGACGGGCTCCTCCGAATACGGTTTGAATGGCTGAATTCCGGATGGGAAATCCGCCCGTCGATTCCAGTCCGCTGGATTGCGTACAGGAAGCCAGGTAAACATTGTTATTGGCATCGAGGATCACCTCACTGCGGGCATCGTCGCCATAATTCCGGCGTGTGGCATCATCACCGTCGGGCGGGGTGTATTTGCTTCGGATGTTCACTCCGTCGTTACCCGATCCCCCGATCTTGATCGATCCCAGGATGGCGTTGCCGGCCGCGTTGAGTTTGGTGACCACTATATCAAAAGCGCCTCCAAGACCTACTTTATTCAGCGCGGGTTTCAGGGGATAGTTATCCGATGTACTCCGGCCCGCGATGACCAGGTTTCCCTGCGCATCGCAGATCATACTGTGAGGCTGTTCGTTTCCATTACCCCCCAGGTAGGTGGCATAGACCCGGTTGCCGGTATTGGGCGTGAACTTGATGATCGCGATATCGAAAGCGCCGGGAAAATCGCCATTGTTCCCTCCGCCGAATACGGTCTGGTAGGCGCCGGGGGAGATCGGGAATCCGCCACCGATGGCGATGCCGCCGGCAAACAGACTGCCATCCGGTCCCGGCGTGGCGGTATACCCCCAGTTGTCCTGCGTACTACCGGTGAACGTGCTGAAGATCAGCGTGGGATCGATCACCAGCGTGGCATCAGGAGAATAATCCTTTACCTTGAAACGAACCACATTATCCCGGACCACATATTTACATTCCACCTCTTCCCGTTTACCTGTTGAAGCCTGGTAACTATAGGGATATAATTCACGTATATCCCCTACCGTTGTCCCGATCACCAGTTCTCTGTTCTTCACCGACAAGGCATCCACTCCTTCGTATCGCATGGCGATCGCATTGGGGTTACCTCCCGGCCGGACAATAATATCGTATTTGAGTTTCCCTTCATCGCTGTAATACCGTACGTCGATATTGGGATAGACATTCTGATAAGTGACTGCCTGATAGATCCGGCAATCGGAGGCCCATTTGGAGGCATCCTTGCCGACAAAATAGTTATTGTATGTAGGGATCATCTTATCCGGGACATCCCTGACCAGGTTCTGGCTGCTGCCTAAAAAATCAACGGTATAAGAATGGGAACGGAGGGTTACGGGAAGATTGGAAGCGGGCGCCTTGCCATGCCCGTGCAATTTTTCAGACAGGGCCATCAGGTCATTGGTATTATGAACCACTACGGTGAATCCCTGGTTCTGGAGAAAGAAAGAACCGGAGGAAAAATCGCCACGGTATTCCACCCGGTCATCCCACTGCCCCTTATTTTCAATGAACTGCATCTGTGCAGTTCCCCGGGAAAATGAAAATAATGCTGAAAGAATCAGTACCCATTGCCGGATTATTGTTCCTCTGATGCGCAAATAAGCTTTTTTACAATTTACTGAATAAAAACCAAAAAAACGGCATAATTGTTCGTCATAAAACCGTCAAATCATTTAAGAAATTTTACTCCAGGCGGTTTTTCCAGTCTGACCTTGCAGATAGGTCTTTATCCGCAAATGTTCGGCCAGGATCAGATCCGGGTCTTCTTCAACCACTTTAAGGGCCACTTCGCGTGCGGCTTCCAGTATGGCCTTATCTTGGACCAGGCTGGCCAGTTTAAAGTTTAACAGGCCGCTTTGTTTTGTTCCCTCTATATCACCCGGACCCCGGATCTCAAGGTCCTTTTCCGCGATCCGGAAACCATCATTGGTGGCCACCATGATAGTTAACCTTTCCCGGGCGTCATTTGATATCTTAGGGCCTGTTAATAAAATGCAAAAACTCTTTTCAGCGCCCCGGCCTACGCGTCCCCGTAACTGGTGCAATTGAGACAAACCGAATTTTTCCGCGCTCTCGATCACCATCACCGAGGCATTGGGTACATTGACCCCCACTTCGATCACCGTCGTACTTACCATGATCTGCGTATCCCCTTTCACAAAACGCTGCATATTGGTATCCTTTTGTTCGGCGGTCTGCCTGCCATGCACCATGCTGATCCAGTAAGCCGGTTCGGGAAAGAAGGATTTCACCTCTTCGAAACCCTTCATCAGGTTCTCATAATCGAGCTTGCTGCTTTCTTCAATGAGCGGGTAAACGAAATAGACCTGCCGGCCTTTTTGGATCTCTTCCTTGACAAATCCCATCACCTGGGGCCTCGCACTTTCAAAACGGTGGATCGTATGGATCGGTTGCCTGCCCGGCGGTAATTCATCGATCACACTGTAATCCAGGTCACCGTAAGCCGTTAACGCCAGGGTGCGGGGGATCGGGGTCGCCGTCATCACCAGCACATGAGGCGGGGTATGGTTCTTTTTCCACAACTGCGCCCTTTGGGCCACTCCGAATTTGTGTTGTTCATCGATGATGGCAAATCCCAGGTTCCTGAACTGCACTTTCCCCTCGATCACGGCATGGGTACCGATCAGGATATGAACGGTTCCGTCTTCACAACCTTTCAAAACCGAACGGCGTTCTTTGGTTACAGATGACCCGGTGAGCATTTTTACACAAACCGGCATATCCTTTAATAATTCCGAAATGCTGTTGAAATGTTGCTGGGCCAGTATCTCGGTAGGCGCCATCATTACGCTCTGGTATCCGTTATCCGCGGCGATCAGCATCATCATCAGGGCCACGATGGTCTTGCCGCTGCCCACATCCCCCTGTAAGAGTCGGTTCATCTGGCGGCCGCTGCCTGTATCCTTCCGGATCTCCTTCAATACCCTTTTCTGGGCACCGGTCAGTTCAAAAGGCAGATAGGCATTGAAAAAATCGTTGAACAGCAGTCCCACCTGGCTGAAGACAAGTCCTTTGCTGGAGCGCTGCCGGGCTGTCCGGACCAACCCCAGTCTCAACTGGGCGAAAAAGAATTCCTCGAATTTCAAGCGCCGGAGCGCGTGGGCATAGTGTTTTTCGGAGACCGGAAAATGGATCTGCCGGATGGCTTCAAAATGGCTGATGAATTTATACCGGGTGATCAGATCCTGCGGTAAATTCTCCGGCAGGTCTCTTTCACTGAGTATCTGCAATAAGGCGTGGGTGAATTTTCCGATGGCCCTGCCGTTCAGACCCTTGGTCTTTAATTTTTCCGTTGAGGGGTAGACCGGCTCCAGGCAGGCCTTACCACCTGCTTTCTGTGGCGTATAGACCTCGATCTCTGGATGAGCGATCTGGGGCCGGTTCATGAAAAAGCCCAGTTTGCCAAAAACCAGGTATTGTCCGCCGACCTGTAACATCTTTTGGATCCAGGAGATGCCCTGAAACCAAACAAGCTCGATCTCACCGGTATCATCACTGAGCATTGCCACCAGGCGGCGACCGGCCTTCTGTCCCATGATCTCGATGGAAATGATCCTGCCGCTGACCTGAGCGTATTCGATCCGGGGAGAGAGTGAAGCGATAGGATCGATCCTTGTCTTATCAATATGGCGAATGGGGTAGAATTCGAGCAGGTCACGGAAAGTGAATACCTGGAGTTCCTTTCGGATCAGGTCGCCTTTCAGGGTACTGATCCCGGTGAGGTACTCGATGGGACTGTTCAATATGTTGGCGCTGGAGCTGATGGAGGATTATTTATACAAATATATCCCAGCGACCGGAATTGATCGCCACCTATCCGTTGCTTAAACGGTTAAATCAACGGGAATGCTGTTGACCCGACCTGCCCTGTGCACGAAATGGTTTTTTGAAATTACGCTTCCCGTCGCCCTGCCGTGATCCTGAACCCGGGTTATACGCAGGGGTCTCACCAAATTCGGCGGGTACCTCGGCCTTGGGAACCGGATGTCCCAGTAGTTTTTCGATCGCGGCCAGTTTACGCTGTTCTTTCTGGCTTACCAGGGTATAGGCCGTTCCATCGGCCTCCGCTCTGGCGGTACGGCCAATGCGGTGAACATAATCCTCGCCGTCGTGGGGTACGTCGTAATTGATGACCAGGTCGATGCTGTCAATATCAATGCCCCGGCTGAGGATATCCGTGGCGATAAGGATGGGCAATCGTCCGCTTTTGAAATACATGAGCACTTCTTCCCTTTTCGTCTGCTCCAGGTCACTGTGGATCTCGTCGGCCTTTAATCCCGCTCGCTTCAGGTCGCGGGTCAGTTGCTTTACACTGATCTTACTGCTGCAGAAAACCAGAACCGATTTGAAATTCTTTTGACGAAGCAGGTATTTGACCAGGGGGATCTTCTGGGTATCATAAACAATGAATGCCTGCTGGATGATCTTCTCCGGCGGTTTGCTGATGGAGATATTCACTTCCGTGGGGTCATGCAGGATCTTGCGGGCCATTTCCCGGATCTTATGGGGCATGGTCGCCGAGAAGAGCAGGTTCTGCCTTTTCCTGGGCAGGTTGGCGATGATGAACATGATGTCGTCGTAAAAACCCATGTCCAGCATGCGGTCGGCCTCATCCAGAACCAGGTATTTGAGTCCGGCGAGTTTGACATAGCCCATTTTGATATGAGCCATCATCTTTCCCGGTGTACAGATCACGATATCGGCGCCATGGCTCAGGGCCTTCTTTTCCTGGACGAATGCATTCCCGTCACCCCCGCCGAAAACGGCGATGGAACTCACGGATGTGAAATAGGAAAGGCCTTCCATGTGCTGGGCGATCTGGATGGCCAGTTCGCGGGTTGGCACGATCACAAGGGCGTTATTGGTATGGTCTTCGTGGGGATCGGTGATGATCTTGTTGATCAGCGGGAGCAGGAAGGCGGCGGTCTTTCCTGTGCCGGTCTGCGCCGAGGCGATCACATCTTTTCCCGCCATGATCAGGGGGATCACCTGTTCCTGAACCGGGGTGGCGTCCTCATATCCCGAGGCATCGATTCCTTCCATCAGCCTGTCGTCAAATCCAAATTCGGTAAACTTCAAATTGGTGTTTTTTAGTTGGTGAAGGTACACAATAAAGGCCGATAGTGAGCAATGCGTAGAAGTGAAGTCAGGTCATGATCATCATTATGGTTTATTGACTAAATTTAACAGTCCGGAGCAATATTGTATATGTAAAAACGCTTTGATCCATTGATACGACCCCTCTTTTTCAGTTTCATCCTGGCTCTTGCAGGCGGCTGTAGCAAGTCAACCCAGAGTACCTCCACCACCCCTCCGCCACCACCCACTGCCCCATTTTTTGCCAAGGGAGCTGATATCAGCTGGTTAACGGAAATGGAAGCGTCAGGGATAAAATTCTATGAACCCGGAGGTAGTGAAAAAGAATGCCTGTCACTCCTGAAGAATTTGGGGATGAATGCAGTGAGATTAAGGGTTTGGGTGAATCCCACTCCTGCCTGGAACAATACGGCCGATGTGGTCAATAAAGCCATCCGGGCAAAGAACCTGGGCCTGAAGATCATGATCGACTTCCATTACAGTGATTCCTGGGCTGATCCCGGACAGCAAACCAAACCGGTCGCATGGGCTGCACAGGACGTGGCCACCTTACAGATTTCTATTTATAATCATACCGCTGATGTACTGAATACCTTAAAATCAAATGGTATCAGTCCCGAATGGGTCCAGGTGGGTAATGAAACGAACGATGGCATGTTGTGGCCCGAAGGAAAAGCCTCGGTCAATATGGCGAATTACGCGAAATTCTTCAAAGCGGGTTATAATGCGGTGAAAGCCGTCAGTCCGGCCTCAAAAGTGATGGTTCATTTGTCCAATGGATACGATAATGCGCTCTACCAATGGAACCTGAACGGTTTAAAGAACAACGGTGCAAACTGGGATATCATCGGCATGTCGTTATACCCTACAGCCGGAAACTGGACGGTTTTGAACAACCAATGCCTGGCCAATATGAATGATATGGTCACCCGCTTCGGTTCTGAGATCATGATCAGTGAAGTAGGAATGAGCTGGACGGATGCCGCCGCATGCAATTTGTTCATCAGCGACATGATCAGCAAGACAAAATCAATGGCCAACAATAAGGGGTTGGGCGTTTTTTACTGGGAACCGGAAGCTTACAATAATTGGAAAGGTTATTCTTTAGGCGCTTTTGATAATTCCGGCAAGCCCACCATTGCCTTGAACGCTTTTCAGTAAAAGACTACCGTAGTCTTAAAGACTACGTTAGTCTGACAGTAAAGTTTACCTTTACCGTTTAATCGTACTCATGATAAAAGTAGGCGAATACAATGTTTTAAAAGTGATCCGGGAAGTTCCATTCGGACTTTACCTGGATGATGGCGGCGAAGGCATCCTGTTACCCAAAAGGTTTGTTCCCGCCGGAGCCAAGACAGGTGACGAACTCAACGTATTCCTTTACCACGACGGAGAAGACCGCCTGATCGCCACCACGCAGCAACCGAAAGGCATTTTGGGGGATATCGTCAAGCTCAGGGCCGTATCCGTCAATCCGCAGGGCGCGTTTCTGGACAATGGGCTGATGAAAGACCTCTTCGTCCCCAAGTCCAAACAACAAAGAGGCATGATCCCCAACGGCGAGTACCTGGTGAAGATCTACCTGGATGAACAAACCGGAAGATTGGCTGCGACCGAAAAGATCGAATCTTTTTTAAGCAATGATACCCTGACCGTCAAGGAACTGGAAGAAGTTGACCTGTTGGTCTACCGCCGAACCGATATCGGGTATGTGGTGATCATCAACAACCGGCACACGGGTGTGCTTCATCACAATGAGATCTACCGGAACATCACGGCGGGCGATCGTTTCCGTGGCTTTATCAAAAAGATCTATCCCGATAACCGCATCGATGTATCCGCCGGCAAACCCGGTTACCAACGTGTCGAGGACGAGACCGGGAAGATCCTGCGCCTCCTGAAAGAGAATGGCGGTTTTCTCCCCTACCACGATAAAAGCGACCCCGAAGCCATCTATGATTTTTTCGGCATGAGCAAGAAGACCTTTAAAATGACGACTGGTAATCTGTACAAACAACGCAAGATCGGTTTTGAGAAAGAGGGGATCAGGTTGGTTGAAGGTTAGAGGTTTGCTAGTTGTTAGTTTTTAGTTTGCTGGTTTCATACCGGGCCAAGGTGTTTTAAAATCATATATCTTCATTCCCTTTTAAGTTAACATTAAATCCAACGCTGGCTTTAAACAGGAGCTGATGCGAATTGAAAAAAATCTAAAATCTTACTTCTACAATCTTCAATCCCATTATGGCCCGCATCAAAGTTGACCTTCACGACATTTACAACAACAGCAAGGCGATCGACAAAGCTTTACAGGAAGCCTTTGAGGATGCCATCGACAAAAGGATCCGGGAAGTGGAGATCATTCCAGGCAAGGGCAGCGGCCAGTTG
The DNA here is from genome assembly GCA_016721725.1 of Chitinophagaceae bacterium. GTDB lineage: Bacteria > Bacteroidota > Bacteroidia > Chitinophagales > Chitinophagaceae > Ferruginibacter. Next base: position 926,354 of record JADKHN010000006.1, read on the forward strand.
CGGAAAAAAGTGGAGCGGTTCTTACAATTGCCGCATATCAAACCCCTATATCACCGTATTGAGAACGACAGCAAGAATTTTGGCAGACTGTTCGTTTACTTCAAATTCTAAAAAAAAGTCCCGAAGCTAAAACTTCGGGACTTCCTGCTATTTAAAAGAGGAATTGATTAGTTGATCCTTACCGTTTGTTTATTCTCATCCAGCGTGATCGTATAGGTTCCGGCTGCTAATGGTGTCTTGAAATTGCTGCCGCCTTCCCATTTCATCCTCATCGTTGTTCCAACGGTTTGGTTACCACCGCTGTTATCTTCGTAATCAAATGCGCCCCAGGCATTACCCGCCAGGAATTTGATCTCTTTATCCGATTTCAGCGTGATGGTGATGGTCCATACCCCGTTACCGGTATAGGTCATTTGCGGTGATGTGGGCGGATCCCAGTCGTTCACACCGGCCTGGTTGATCCCGTTTCCAACCACACGCATTTCTGTTGCGGGGCTCGTCCAATAGATCACATTGTTTGGATCACGGCCATCCCAGATCACCCGGTAGCGTCCGGCTGGTGAATAATCGTTGAAGTTCGGTCCATTGATGGACAACGGACTTTGGTCGCCGCCGGTGGAACCATAACTATGTGTTTCATTGGCCGACTGGCTGCCGTTATCCCATTGGTTGTTATCGATGAGTTTCCAACCGCCAGAAGTGAAGTTGGTAAGACCAACAAAAAGGTTGTTCGTCGCAAAACCCTGGGCCGTTACCGGATTACCCAAAGCGTAATTCGGGAAAACACCCGGAGGATTCCAGCCGGCACCGGTAGCACCGCCTACAAAACCCATCCTGCCAGTACTGATATCATAGGTCATGTTGGACAGCTTGATCGAAATGCGGTAAACCCCTGCCACAGCTACGGCGAAGTTAGCTCCACCCGGACTCAGGGTACCACCGGATCCGCCATAGTTGACGGCCCAGTCGCGGCCCACGGTCACTTTGAATTCGGAATTGGCCGGCATATAAACATAAGCGTAATACATGCTGTTGAAAGTACCTGAACCCGGACGAAGGTCACGGATCAGTTCAGGTGCCGTGGCAGGATCCCAGTTATTACCATTGCCTGTTGCGGCCTGGTAGCTGCCCGGCAGATAAAGCCTGAGGATGGGGAAATAACTTTGGATCGTTACATTGATCACATTGGAATAAGCAACGGCACCTTGTGCTGTTGTCGCTTTCAAACGATATTCCACTTTTCCGGTATTGCCGCCGGGAATACCGGAGTTCAAAGCCGTCTGGTTCATCTCACCCTGGGTGAGCGCCTTGATGTTGATATTGCTTCCCATGGAGATGGTGAAGGGAGCCACGAAATTCTTACCCGCTGAATCGTATTGCAATTCGTAGCTGACCACATTGGCATAGCCGAGGAAAGCGGAGGTCCAGAGGAAATCCAGTGACTTGACATTGGCGTTGGGCAAGGTGCATACCACGGAACTCAATGAGCTCCACAAAATGGCCGGATCCGCATAGGTCTTGGCGGATATCTTGATCACATTGGAGGTATACCGTTCGTTATTGTTGTTGTAAGAAGAGATCACCCTGGCTTCAAAGCTGTTGGTGACGCCAAGCGCATAACCTTTCTGGAGGAGGATGGCATTAAGTTCCCTTCCGGTATAAGACGTTTTTAAAGCGCCGATGACCGTCCTGGAAGCTGGACTTGAAAAGTTCTTACCCGCTGAATCGATCTGCAGGATATACTTGAAAGTGGCAGAATCAGACGCGTATTTCGGAAAGGTCCAGGAGAACGTGATCACACTCCTGCTGGTATCAGCCAATACGGGGGAGACTACAGCCACATCGCTCGTGAGAGCCGGAGAGAACCCTTCTTTATACAAGGGCAGGTTCTCTGCATTCTCGAGCACATCGATCTTGCTGCAAGCGGAAAACAGGGCTACGGAACCCAGCACGGCAACCAGAAGTTTTGAAAAATATTTCATACTTGTTTGTTTAATTAGTTTTGAATCGAGATCCATTATTCGATTTGAATATTATTATTCTACGGTCCATTTGCCGGTCTTAAAATCAACGCTCACTTTATATGACCGGGTGGTACCTGGCGCTTTCATATCACCGCCTTCAGGCTTGAAGTCATCGCCGTTCACGTTGTTGGCATTATTGGCTCCAATAAAGCCGTATTTATTACCCCAATTGCCATATACCGGAACAAAGAGGAATGAATTGTTCGCTGACAAATTGATGGTGATCTCAAATTTGGATGAACTTACTTTCGTGAATTTCTGGCTCAGCAATTCCGGATCGCCGCCACCCATCCAGTTACCCGGGGTTGCGCTGCCGGTAATATAGAGTTTGGCCGGAACCGGGTAAACCACATCCAGGTATGGAGTGATCACGATCTTGACCACATTCGAATACAGGGCCGCGCTGCCGTTGGCCATGGTAGATTTCACCCTAATCTCGATATTATGGGGCATATTCTCCGCAAGTCCCATACCCAGCAAGATGGTATTGAGTTCCTTCACCGTAAAGGTGTAATCCAGTTCCTTGGCAATGGACTTCTGACCCATCTTAGGATTGGTGAAATTCGATCCTGTGGTATCCATCTGGATCGTATATGTAACATCCTGGGAACTGATCCCGGTATTGAACTGGTAATTCGGATTGGTCCAGTTGAAACTCACCGCAGGCAGATCCTTATTGGCGATCACCAAAACCATGGCGTTCGTGGAAGATGCCGTCAGCGCCGGTGGATTCCCCCCGCTGTACAATACCTTGTTCTCATCCTTGGAACAGGAGATGAACAGTGCGGAGATCACGGTAGAAAGCAACAGAAATTTTAAAATATGTTTCATATAGCTAATTTTTATTTTGTTCGATTTAGAAACCGGGGTTTTGAGTCAGGTTAGGGTTACTGTTCCTGGCGCTTGCCGGGATCGGGTACAGGTTGTATTTGCTGTCCACTGCGGTACCGGAGGGTAAGCCGCCTTTCCAGGGCCACAGGTAGGTACCGCTGGTCAGCAGACCATAACGGATCAGGTCGGTACGGCGGTGTCCTTCCCAGTATAATTCACGTCCTCTTTCTTCAAGGATGAATTGAAGCGTCAACTGACCGGCCGTGATATTCCCGGCGGTACTGCCACCCCAGGCGCGGGTACGGATATTGTTGATGTAAGTTAAAGCGTTGGCGGCGCTTCCGTTTCCTCCGCGTAAAACGGCCTCAGCATAAATGAGGTACATTTCAGCGAGACGGAATACAGGCCAGTCGATATCCGCGAAAGTGCGGTTATTCACATCGGAGACCTCTCCATTATCAGAACGGATGTTCCTGAACTTGTTAACATGCAATCCGCTGGCCGGATCTGGGAAATTCACTTCGCTTCCGTTCAGTAAGACGGGCAATTCGATCTGCGCAGGGCTGGTACCGAATTTCGACGTGGTGAACATGGCCCTTTTATCAGTAGCCCCGGTCGGGTCGCTGAATTGGGCGGCCAGGGCCTTGGTGGCCACATAACCTTTCCATCCGGCGCCGCCTGCCCCTTTGAAGTAATCGGTCGGCTTGTCATCACCACTGGAACAATTCACCAGGAAAGTGGTATTACCATAACCCTGGGTCTTCAAACCGTCGCAGGTGATGTTCCAGATCATTTCATTGGTCCGCTTGTCGTTGTCGGCCATGAACAGCTGTGCGTAACCGCTGTAACCGTTAACCGCTGTCGTATTGAGCGAGTATCCCGCATTGATCACTTTCGAAGCATAGATGATCGCCGAATCGTAATATGCGGTGGAAGTTGTCCCGTTGTAGACATTCGCATTGAGATAGATACGAGCCTGTAAAGCCCAGTTAGCCGATTGATCAACACGACCATATTCAGCGGTCTTAGCAGTGGTCATTTCCGATTCAACGGCTTTCAGTTCACCCATGATGTATTTGTACAGTTCCTTACGGCTGATCTCCGGTGGTGTCTCAGTTTGTGCAATGCCGTAAGATTCCGTGATGAAGGTGGACTTTCCGAAAATATCCATCATCACCCAATAGTTGAACGCACGCAGGAAACGGATCTCCGCCCGGGTCTTTTTGATCTCGGCCGCGTCGGCACCGGTGATATTGCGGGAAGACAGTTTCTCGTCAGTTGATTCACGCAGGTATTCGTTGATCAGGGTAATGTTCCAGATCGGCCTGACGTACATGCCTTTCAGGAAGGGATCGGCACTGTTAAAGCTCATGGAATGGTAGTTCTTGATGGTCTGGTCATTCCAGAAACATACGGCTTCTTCAGTAGGCAGTTCCTGGCAGTTGAAGAAAGGACGAATGAACGCGATCTGCGATCCTTCATCCAGTCCCCCAGAGATGTCGGGGTTTCCGGCAGGACCGGAGTTACCACCGATCGACAAGCCGCCATATATTTTGGCCAGTACGCCTTTGTAACCTGCAGGGGTCGCATACACTTTTTCAGGTGTAAGGTCATTCTGGGGAACCAGGTCCAGTTTCTTGGCGCAGGAGGCCAGAACCATTGCCAGGACCAGCGCCGTACCTGTGTATCTGAATAATTTATTTTTCATATAGTCAATTTAAGTTTTTTCAGTGAATGATTAAAAGTCAAGATTGGCGCCGATGGTGAATACCCTCGGGCGTGGATAAATATTGTTATCTACCCCGCTGCTGGAGGAATTCTCCGGATCCAGGCCCTTGTACTTCGTGATCACAAATACGTTCTGTACGCTGCCTGATAAACGCAAACTGGCTTTGTTACGGATGATCTTACCGAAGTTATACCCGATGTTGATATTGTCGAGCCTCAGGAAAGAGGCGTTCTGCAGGTAATAATCGGAAAGGTATTGCTGGTTGCGGAACCCGGTATTGAGGTAATCGCGTGAACCGTTGGTCAGCAAGGCACCGTTCTGGATGGCATTCAGCACGCCGGTCCGGGAAGCATAGTTGTTATAAAGATAGTTGTTGTAAGAACCATGCGCGGCCAGTCCGAGGCTCCAGTTCTTATAGGCCACCTGGGTATTGATGCCGAACATCATGGTTGGTGCCGGATTCTTTGAATAGTAGTACTGGTCATCGGGCACGCCATCACGGTTACGGTCTTCGTAAAGTCCTTCGATGGGCAAGCCGGTTTTTGCATCATACACCTGCTGACGGGCGTAGTAGATAAACGGTGCGTAACCCACCTGGTGAACACCGATGAAGTTACCGGTACCTCCGCTGATCCCTGAAACCGGGTTACCGGTGAAATTAGGATCTACGATATTGGCCAGCTTGGTGATCTTTGAATTCTGGAAGGTCAGGTTGAAACCGAAATCCCAGATCAGGTCTGATTTCTTGACGGGAGTTGTATTGATCGTGATCTCGATACCATTGTTCTCCATATTACCAATGTTCCTCAACAGGTCGATGTCGAAGTTCTGACCAGGTGCTTGTCCTACCACACTCAGCAGATCCTTGGTCTTTTTATTGTAGAAATCCACCGAACCGGTGATCCGGTTGTTCAGGAATCCGAAATCAAGACCGATATTCTGGGTGGTTGTGGTCTCCCATTTCAGGTCGGGATAGTAACGGGTCGGGCGATAGAAATAATAGAAGTTATTACCAAACTGGTATTGGGCCGTTGAATTACTCTGGGAGTAAATGGCCTGGTAAGCATAGTTACCGATACCATCCTGCTGGCCGGTAACACCCCAACCCAAACGAAGTTTAAGGTCGGATACTTCAGAACTGTTCCTGAAGAAATCATCTTTGAGTTTCCAGGCAAGGGCCACAGAAGGGAAGTAACCCACCCGGTTGGCTTTGGAGAACCTGGAACTGGCGTCCCTCCTCAATGAGGCGGTGACGAGGTATTTATTATCATAGGCAAAATTCAACCGGCCGAAATAAGATTCGATACGGTTCTGCTGCCTGTCGGTCGCGAATTCGGGTGTGGTTCCGGCGATGAGTTTTCCGGCCTGGCTATAAGCGGCGAAATTATATACATCGGTCTGGAACTCCTGGTATCCATGTCCGGCCAACAGTTCAAGTTTACTCTTGATGCTTTTGAATTCCTTACTGTAAGACAGGGATAATTCGTACAGGTTATTGCTTTTCTTTTGCTTGTAGTGCACATAACGGCCTGCTGTACTCTGATTGGTCACCAGTAATGAATCGATATTATCATTTCCGTCCTGGGTGGTGTTGTCCATACCCACATTTGCGAGGATATGCAGATCGGGCAGCCAGTGCAATTTATAATCCAACTGGATATTGCCGATCATCCGGTTGATGGTCTCTTTGTTATTCCTGAACTTCAGCAGGCTCAGCGGATTGGGGTTCGATGCGTTACCGTTGGTGCCCTGGGGTTTGCCATTGGCATCCAGCCACTCGAAGTAACCACCGTATTTGTTGGTTGAATTGACTTCCTGAGTAGGATCGAAAGAAGCTGCCGCGCCAACCGCGCCACCATCAGCATGGCGGTATTTGGTATTGGCATATTTGAAGTTGAGATTAACGGACAGGTGATCATTCAGGAATTTGGGCGACAGGTTCAGCGCCGCGGTTATCCTGTCGAACTTATCCGTGAGAAGGATACCTTCCTGGCTGGTATAACCGGCAGAAAGCCTGAAAGGCAGGACTTTCAAGAGGGCGCCGGAGGCGCTCAGGTTATTATCAAAGCCCAGTGCAGACTGGTAGATCTTATCCTGCCAGTCGGTATTGGCCGTACCCAGTAAATTCTTATACCCGTTATTGCCGGATTTAACGGCTTCTGCATTGACAATATTCCTGATCTCGTCACCGGTGAATACATCCACCGTCTTACCCACCATACCCATCGAGATATTGGTATTGAAATTGAATTTGATCTTGCCCCGGGTGCCTTTCTTTGTCGTAATGATCAAAACGCCATTGGTGGCCCTTGAACCATACAACGCGGTTGCGGAGGCGTCCTTTAAAACGGACATGGATTCGATATCGTTGGGGTTGATGGTATTCAGCAGGTTTCCGCCGCCATTGATGCTGTTTCCTTCCACAGGAACACCATCGATCACGATCAGCGGGTCGTTGCTTGCATTAAGTGAGGAAGTGTTCCGGATCCTCAGGCGGCTTCCGCCTCCGGGACTACCACCACCGCTGGTGATCTGCAAACCGGCCACCTTGCCCAGGAGCAGTTGCTCGGGCGATGCGATATTGCCTTTTTGAAAATCCTTTGAGGAGACCGAAGTCACAGAACCGGTCAGGTCACCCCTGCGCCTTGTTCCGTAAGCTACAACGACCACTTCGTTCATCTGCTGGTTCGACTGAACCAGTTTGGCATCAACCGATGCCAGTCCGGCTGAAGGGATCTCCAGTCGGCCAAAACCGATTGAAGTGAAGACCAGGGTGGCATTGGCCGGGGCGCTGATCTTGTAAGAACCGTCGGCACCTGTTTGGGTAGCCGTTGTTGCACCTTTAACCGTTACCGTTACACCCGCGAGAGGTGAACCGTCTTTCGAATCGGTTACTTTACCGGTGATCGTATTCTGCGCAAACGCTGCCACAGAAAGCAACATCAGCGAAAAAGACACCAGCAGAATTCGGGAGATTTTTCTCATACTTCTCATAATACAAGCATTACATTTTTTAAATAATTAGCAATCTAAACGAAGTTAATGTGTATTTTCTACACAAATTAGATGTGTAAAATTTACACAATTTAAGATTTTTTTTTAAAATCCAATTCTTTGTTAAATTTTTTTTACGTTTTTTCGCCAAAAAATCAACATCGTACTGCCCTCCAAGCAGTTACAACAGGGCCGGTAACCCCGGGGTTAAAAGTCGATCCCCACCCATTTCTTCTTTTTCTTTTCGTATTTCTCGTAGTTGAATTTATACAGTTTCCCCGGACGATGAGGCACATTCTGCTCCATTTCATTCACATCGATCAGGAAATCCATGGAAAAGAATTTCTTCCTGAAATTCCGGCGGTCCATTTTGGTATCCAGGATCGCCTCATACACATTCTGCAATTCGCGGAGTGAGAATTTTTTAGGTAACAGGCTGAAAGCCAGGGGATGTTCCTGTACCCTTCGCTGCAATTGCCGGTAACTGGTCTCGAAGATCTGTTTGTGGTCGAAAGCCAGGTCAGTGATGTCGTGAACGTCGTGCCAATGCAATTCATTGTCCAGGATCTTCAGCCGGTGGTGCTGGATATTGATCAATGAGCAATAAGCTACAGTGACCACCCTGCCTGCCGGGTGACGGTTGATCTCGCCAAAGGTACTGACCTGCTCCAGGTACAGGTCATTCAATCCGGTACGCTCTTTCAAGATCCGGTAAGCGGCTGCATTGAGGTCTTCCCTGGGATCTACCAGGTCGCCCAGCAAGGACCATTTGTCGTGAAATTTCTTCAGATCGCTCCGGATCAGCAACACTTTGAGCTTATTCTCATCAAATCCGAAGATCACGCAATCAACAGACAAGGCGATGCGGTTAATATTCTTCACCTCCGTTTGGATGGTAGAGAGCGTCTTAACGCTTTTCAACAATCGATTGGCTTCCGTACTCATACTATATAAATTATACATGGAACACTATTGTTTTACAAATGTGGCAACGGTATTCTTTCCATTTTGCTGTAACCGCAGGAAATAGGTACCATGAACCAGGTTGTTAAACTGATTATCGATCAGGAATACATATTGACCCCTGATCTGCTGCCCGGTAAATAAGGTTTGGATCAATTGCCCCTGAGCATTGATCACCGACAGGGTCACGATCCCGCTGCTGGGTACGAAATAATCGACCCAGGCAGTCTTCAGGACAGGGTTGGGAGAAATCTTAATTCCAAGCCCGTCATAATAATTCAGGATCTGCGCATTATGTGAGATCGTACTGAACTGGCCCGTGCTGTAATTATTGGCCGCGGCAGGTGCGCAATTCGCACTGACCCTCCAGTTATAGGAAGTACCCTGCACCAGGTTGGTCAATGACACTGTACCCGTGGTGACGCCATTGGCAACATTGATCCAGGTCCCTGAACTCACGGCTTTGTAATCCACGGTATAGAATAATCCCGGCACCGTATTCCAACTGAGTACCGCTGAATTAATGGTGATATTCGTGACATTCAGCCCGGTTGCCGGAGCAGGTGTTGGAATAACATTGACATTGATCAACGCCCTGGGGCCTTCACCACAACCATTAGACTGACTTACATAATAAGGGAATGTGCCCGCAACAGTTGTTAAAGGAACCGGTGCCGTAGAACTGCCGGTGCCTCCAACCGGAACGGTATACCATAACAGGTTGTTACCGGTCGCTGTTAAAGTGCTTGCCGGAACAAACTGACAATAAGTGACCGGGCTGGTAACCAGCGGCGGTGAGGCCAGCGGACTTACCACTACATTGATCAGGGCGCGGGGCCCTTCACAACCATTCACGGTCTGTGATACATAATATGCCGTTGTACCCACAGCCGCTGTGGAAGGGGTTGGGGCCGTGGCTGACCCGGTTCCTCCGGTTGGAACGGTATACCACCGCAGGTTGGATCCTGTTGCGGTCAAAGGAACGGCTGCCGCATTCAGGCAATAGTTGACGGGGCTGGTCACAACGGGTGCGCCAGGCAACGCATTGACCACGACCGTGATCGAGGAACGCGGACTTTCACAGGTAGCTACGGTCTGACTAACATAATAGATCGTACTGCCAACCACCGTTGTTGATGGTGTTGGCGCGGTAGCACTTCCGGTTCCACCGGTTGCTGCCGTATACCATAGCAAATTGGAACCGGTTGCCGTCAACGGAACAGCGACACTGTTCTGGCAATAGGTGACCGGACTGGTCACAACCGGAGCTGTTGGGGTGGCTAAAATATTGACTACAATAGAAGCACGAGGGCTTTCACAACCGGTTACCGTTTGACTCACATAATAAGTTGTGCTTCCAGGTGTGGTTGTTATTGGAGTTGGAGGGGTTGAAGATCCTGTTCCACCTGTTGGTACCGTATACCATAAGAGGTTCGTTCCCGTTGCAGTCAATGGAACAGCGGTCGCGTTCTGACAATAGATGACCGGACTGGTAACCACAGGTGCAGAAGGTATGGCATTGACCACAACGGTGATCAGGGCACGTGGACCTTCACAACCATTCACGGTCTGGCTCACATAATAATTCGTATTCCCGACAACCGCTGTTGATGGAGTTGGTGCCGTTGAAGATCCCGTGCCACCCGTCGGCACCGTGTACCATAATAAACCCGAGCCGGTTGCGGTTAACGGAATGGCTACAGCGTTCTGGCAATAAGTGACCGGACTGGTAACACCCGGAGCTGCAGGCAAAGCGATCACATTGACCACTATGGAAGCTCTAGGACTTTCACATCCGGACACGGTCTGACTAACATAATAAGTTATACTTCCCGGTGTTGCTGTTGATGGTGTTGGCGCGGTGGAACTACCGGTACCTCCCGTTGGTACCGTATACCACAACAGGTTGGAACCGGTGGCGGTAAGTGGTACGGCCACACTGTTCTGGCAATAGACCACAGGAGATGTGACCCCCGGGGCCGCAGGGATCGCGTTCACGATCACGGTGATCGAAGCACGAGGACTCTCGCAACCATTGACCGTTTGGCTTACATAATAAATGGTGCTGCCCACCACAGCAGTTGAAGGTGTAGGGGCCGATGAACTTCCGGTACCTCCGGTTGGAACAGTGTACCAGAGCAGGTTCGTTCCGGTCGCGGTCAATGGGATCGCAACCGCGTTCAGGCAATAATTGACCGGACTGGTAACGGTCGGTGCACCTGGTATGGCATTGACGATGACCACAATGGATGCACGCGGACCTTCACATCCGCTGACGGTCTGGCTTACATAATAAGTTGTACTGCCCACGGTCGCGGTTGATGGTGTCGGCGCTGTCGAAGAACCGGTACCGCCAGTCGGAACCGTGTACCAAAGCAGATTGGAACCGGTTGCCGTCAAGGGGACTGCAGCCGCATTCTGGCAATAATTCACCGGACTGGTAACAGTAGGTGCACCCGGAAGCGCCGTGATATTGACGACGATGGATGCACGGGGACTTTCGCAACCGGTCACCGTCTGACTGACATAGTAAGTGATGCTGCCCGGGGTGGCAGTAGAAGGAGTCGGCGCCGTTGAAGTTCCGGTACCTCCGGTTGGAACTGTATACCATAACAAGTTTGAACCCGTGGCGCTAAGCGGAACGGCAACACTATTCTGACAATAAACAACTGGTGTGGTAACTCCGGGTGCGGACGGGATCGCGTTAACGATCACCGTGATCGAAGCCCGGGGACTTTCACAACCATTTACGGTTTGACTAACATAATAAGTTGTACTACCAACGACTGCCGTTGAAGGCGTTGGCGCGGCGGCATTTCCGGTACCGCCCGTTGGAACCGTATACCATAATAAGTTTGAACCCGTGGCCGTCAAAGGCACGGCAACCGCATTCAGACAATAGTTGACCGGGCTGGTCACGGTGGGTGCGCCGGGTATGGCATTGACAATAACGGTAATGGACGCACGAGGTCCTTCACATCCGCTGACGGTCTGGCTGACGTAATAGATCGTACTGCCGACAACCGCAGTTGAAGGCGTAGGCGCTGTCGCACTGCCCGTGCCGCCTGTGGGTACTGTGTACCATAATAAACTGGTACCCGTGGCCGTCAATGGAACCGCAACCGCATTCTGACAATAGTTCACCGGGCTGCTCACCCCGGGTGCAGCCGGCAAGACGGTAATATTGACCACGATCAACGCACGGGGGCTTTCACATCCGTTAGTGGTCTGACTGACATAATAATTGGTTGTACCCGGTGTAACGGTTGAAGGTGTCGGCGCCGAACCTGATCCGGTACCGCCGGTTGGAACCGTATACCATAACAAATTGGAACCCGTTGCGGTAAGCGGTATGGCTATACTATTTTGGCAATAAGTAACCGGAGTTGAAACACCGGGTGCGGCGGGTATCGCATAAACATCCACTACGATTGCCGCACGCGGACCTTCACCACAACTTTGGGTCTGGCTCACATAATAAGTGGTACTGCCAACCGCAGCTGTTGAAGGCGTAGGTGCAGTTGCGCTGCCGGTACCACCGGTGGGTACGGTATACCATAATAGATTGGTACCCGTGGCGGTCAGTGGAACCGCTACCGCGCCCTGGCAATAACTGACCGGGCTGGTCACGGTAGGCGGTGGAGTGGTAGCGGATACCGTGACAGTGATGGTGGCTCTCGGACTTTCACAACCATTCACCGTCTGGCTAACATAATATAAGAAAGTACCGATCACATTGGTCGCAGGAGTGGGTGCCGTAGCGCTTCCTGTACCACCGGTCGGAACCGTATACCATAATAAATTGGAGCCGGTTGCGGTCAATGGCACGGCAACCGCATTCAGGCAATAATTGACCGGTGTAGTGACTGCCGGCGCAGCAGGTATTGCATTTACGATCACGGTAATTGCGGCACGCGGACTTTCACATCCCGTCACCGTTTGACTGACATAATAAGTGGTACTGCCCACAACAGCCGTTGACGGTGTTGGAGCTGTTGCAGATCCCGTTCCGCCTGTTGGAACGGTATACCATAACAGGTTTGAACCCGATGCGGTCAACGGAACGGCAACCGCATTCTGACAATAGTTCACTGGCGTTGTTACAGAAGGAGCAGACGGGATGGCGTTCACGATCACGGTTATCGAGGCACGGGGACTTTCGCAACCCGTTACCGTCTGACTGACATAATAAGTGGTACTGCCCACAACAGCCGTTGATGGTGTAGGAGCTGTAGCAGATCCCGTTCCGCCTGTTGGAACCGTATACCATAACAGATTAGAACCCGATGCGCTCAGCGGAACAGCTACGGCATTCAGACAATAATTGACCGGAGAGGTTACACCCGGTGCGGCTGGGATCGCATTGACGATAACGGTGATGGGCGCCCTCGGACTTTCACAACCGGTAACAGTCTGACTGACATAATAAGTTGTACTTCCCGCCACAGCGGTTGAAGGGGTCGGTGCTGTAGCGCTGCCGGTACCACCGGTGGGTACAGTATACCATAACAAATTAGATCCGGATGCGGTCAGCGGAACGGCAACCGCGTTCAGGCAATAGTTTACCGGTGAGGTAACCGTTGGGGCTGATGGGATGGCATTGACATTGACCGTAATGGACGCACGAGGACTTTCACAACCCGTCACGGTCTGGCTTACGTAATACGTTGTGCTGCCAACCACTGCGGTCGACGGTGTCGGAGCGGATGCAGATCCAGTTCCGCCGGTTGGTACGGTATACCACAACAAGTTTGTTCCTGTTGCGGTCAGTGGAACGGCGACCGCGTTCTGACAGTAGGTCACCGGGCTGGTCACGCCTGGCGCTGAAGGAATGGCATTTACATTCACGGTGATGAGTGCCCGGGGGCCTTCACATCCGCTGATGGTCTGGCTGACATAATAATTAGTAGTGCCTACAACCGCCGTTGAAGGAGTTGGAGCCGTGGGACTTCCTGTTCCGCCGGTTGGCACGGTATACCACAACAAGTTAGATCCGGAAGCGGTCAAAGGAACCGCAACCGCATTCTGACAATAGTTGACCGGTGAAGTGACTCCCGGCTGGGCCGGTGTGGCATTGATGATAACGGTGATGGCTGCACGAGGTCCTTCACATCCGGAAACCGTTTGACTGACATAATAAGTTGTACTACCCGGAGCAGCGGTAGATGGAGTTGGAGCGGTGGTGCTGCCTGATCCGCCCGTTGGCACTGTATACCAAAGCAGGTTGTTGCCGGTAGCCGTCAAAGGAACGGCAACCGCATTCTGACAATAAGTTACGGGACTGGTGACACCCGGAGCGGCAGGCAATGCGTTGATGATGACTGTGATCGTAGCGCGAGGACTTTCACAACTGCTGACGGTCTGACTAACATAATACGTTGTACTTCCAACAACCGTTGTCGCCGGAGTGGGAGCCGTAGCGCTGCCGGTACCACCGGTAGGTACGGTATACCATAGCAGACCGGTACCGGTTGCTGTAAGTGGCACCGCTACCGCATTCTGGCAATAGGTTACCGGAGTCGTAACGCCGGGAGCAGCAGGAGTAGCCGTTATATTCACTACGATAGCCGCTCTCGGACTTTCGCAGGAGCCAGCCGTTTGGCTGACATAATAGGTTGTTGAACCCGGAGTAATGGTAGAAGGAGTTGGAGCCGTTGTACTTCCGGTTCCTCCCGTTGGTACCGTGTACCATAGTAAATTGGTACCTGATGCGGTCAAGGGTACAGCCACTGCATTCTGGCAATAAGTGACCGGCGTGGTTACCCCGGGAGCGGCAGGTGTAGCTGCCACATTCACTACGATCGCGGCACGAGGCCCTTCACAAGTGATCGTTTGGCTTACATAATAAGTTGTACTGCCCACTGTAGTGGTAGATGGGGTTGGCGCCGTAGGGCTACCCGTACCACCGGTGGGGACCGTGTACCACAACAGGCCGGTACCGGTTGCCGTAAGTGGAACGGCAACTGCATTCTGGCAATAATTGACCGGTGTGGTTACCGTTGGAGCCGGCGTATTACAACCGCTGGTGTAAATATGATATTCCCCCGGCTGTAAAGTGATCGTTTGTGACGTGGAAGCCAGTGTAAAAGTTGAACCCGTCGGGCCGTTCAAACCCGATCCGGATCCATTACTGATGTAGTTCGTCCAGCTGCCGGTAGACTGAAAGTTCAGTGTATAGGTCTTAGCGACAACATCCAGGTTTGAGATCACGGTCACTTTTAAACCAGCAGAATTGGGATCGGCGATCTGGAATAATTTCACCAGTCCTCCCCCGTTAAAGAAATCATAACTGAATGTCGTGTTGTTGAAAACAGCCGGGTTATTTAACCTGAGTTGCATCATGCTTCTCCAGGAATCATACAGATGCCTGCGGTTTGGATCCTGCATGTACTCCCAGAGCGGTGGCTTGTTGGCCACATTGCTTCCTCCGTAATTAATGGAGATATCGTATCCCCTTTCACCGAACTGCCAGATCATCTTGGGTCCGGGCACGGTGAAGAATACAGCGCCGGCCGCTTCCATACGGGACAATGCGGTAGGCAGGTTCTGTACATTATAACCACCGGAAGAATTACCGAAATTCAGGTTCTTATACATCAGCCTTTCCTCGTCATGGCTTTCCATATAACCCATCAATGCCGGGT
Organism: Chitinophagaceae bacterium; assembly: GCA_016721725.1. Classification (GTDB taxonomy): domain Bacteria; phylum Bacteroidota; class Bacteroidia; order Chitinophagales; family Chitinophagaceae; genus Ferruginibacter. Next base: position 941,539 of record JADKHN010000006.1, read on the forward strand.
TATTGAAACCGCGCTGAGAGCTGTTCCATACAACTGAAGAGATATCGGAGTTGGAAGAAAAGCCCATCGTGCACTGGTTGTACTTGGCATTGGTATTCCCCCAAAGCATGAACCCGTGCGCAGCATATTCCTGTTCTTCCTGGCAAGGCAGTGTGCCCAGGAACTCCAGGATCATGTAGGTATTGGGATAATAGGTGTACACCGAATCGAAATACCTTTTCAGGTTGGCAACCCTGGATCCGTCATAATTCTCTACGGTAGTGGTATTGGACGGTGTTTGGGTGAACCCCTTCGCGAGGTCGAACCGGTATCCGTCGATCTTGTATTCATTGATCCAGTGCAGAAGTGAGCGTTTGACCAGGTATTGAGTCGCTGTTGAAGTATGGTTGAAATCATTGAATACGCTGTATGGATGCGGTGCGGTCACATTCAGCCAGGGGTTGTTGGCCGCAGGCTGGTTGGTGGCGGAGTTCCAATACAATTTAGCCTGTGCCGCGTTACCCGTACAATGGTTATACACCACATCGAGAATGACCGCGATGCCGTTACGGTGGCAGGTATCGATGAACTCCTTCAGTTTGTTCTTGGTGCCGTAATATTTATCCGGCGCGAAATAGAAGGATGGATTATAGCCCCAGCTTTCGTTACCGTCAAACTCATTGACCGGCATCAGTTCGATCGTGTTGATACCGGTATTCTTCAGGTACTGGATCGAATCGATCAGCGATTGGTAGCTGTGTGCCGCAAGGAAATCCCTGATCAGCAATTCATAGACCATCAGGTTCTTCTTATCGGGCTTGGTGAAATTGGTGACCTGCCAGTTGTATTGCGGTTCAGCCGTTTGCAGGATCCCTACCAACCCGGTGGTGAGCCCTGTCGGATAAGGCTTCAGGTTAGGATATGTGGTGGAATTGATGTACTGGTCATTATCCGGGTCAAGGATCTTCTGGGTATAGGGATCCGCGGTCCGGATGCTGTTGTCGACCAGGTACTGGTAGCCGTATTCGGTCCCGGGTGTCAGGCCGGTCAGCGTCAACCAGTAATAGTTCCCGTCCGGCGTGCGGTTCATCTGGTAAGTGCATTGCTGCGTCCAGTTGTTGAAATCACCGATCACCACAACATTGTTTTTATTCGGCGCATAGAGCACCAGGGTAGCGGAAGTATTTCCCGCCAGGTAGTTGATGCCTTCCTGCACACCGGCCGGCAAGGCGGCCACCGTGGTTGCCGGAGCCACATAGAAACTGAAAGAGTCTTTCACTACAGGTCCCCCCGTGGTTCCCTCCAGGAAGACCTGCTGTAAACAGCCTGTCGTGATGGTAGGGTTTGCGGAAATGGTTGTTACGTTGCTTGCCGTATTGACGGTATTGCCATTCAGTTTAAGCGTAAGGTTCGATGTAGCGGAAGCCACACCCGTAATGCTGACGGTTCCACCGACATTCACATTGATCGGTTCCACCCAGGGAATATAGCGGGGCTCGAAGGGAGGAAGATTGATGCGGACCGCATATTGAGAGCTGCCGTATACCGGCACATACATATCACTGTTATCCGAATTCACCTGTTTGGACGTTCCGTCGCCGTTACGGAAGATCACGCATATCTTAAGGATCGTTTCACCGGCCGGCACACCAAAGAATGTACGCACGTTCGTGATCGTGTACCTGTACTTGTTGCTGCCCAGTGGCGTCGCATTGGCCAATGGATTGGTAGTAGCCCAGGCGAACTTGACATATTTCCAGTCGGAGGGACCGGAACTCAGGTTGGTGATCACACCGACATGGACATAAACATCCGTCGAACTCCCTCCCCCGTAATTCAATAAGCCCTGGTTACCCTTAGTACAGTCAACGGTCAGTTCCACCGTTGAATTATCCAGGGGGAATTCAGGCGTCCAGCTTAGCAAACGCTGGGCTGAAGTAGAAAGGGACAGACAAAAAAATAGAATGGGGAGAAGAAGTTTTCTCATACAGGAAGCAATTTAATGTGTAAAATAAACACATTATTCCCGAATTGACAAAATAAATCCTCTATATGTTGTAATTAGCGCTCGGCCTGCATTTGAAGTACAGCAAAAGCTGCTGAGAATGAAATAATTGGCAGGGTGCCCGTTTAAAAACAAGGGAAAATGGGTCCTGTTTCAAACCGACCTTCCACCGGAAGTTTTCCCCGCGATTTTCCTTCGACAAGCTCAGGATGACACCCAATGAGGAGGGAATTTTCAAACTAATCATTTCGCCTATTACTATTTGACCAGCAGAAAAACGCCGCTTTCATAGCTGCCCAGTTCGATCGCTTTCAGGTCGGAGACCAGGCCGGAATGAATATCCCTGATCTTCGAAAAGCCCCGGGTCCTCTCGGCGAACCGGTCCAGCGCGATCGTCTTTTTTTCCTTTGACGTATTCATCACGGTCATCACCGTTTCCCGGTCATCATACCGGAAATAAACATATACTCCGTCAACGGGAACATATTGCATCATCTTCCCGGTCGTCAGTGCTGAAGACGATCTCCGGAAATTCGCCAGCCGGGAAATATGATCCCAGATCCCCCGTTCCTTTTCGTTCCTGCCCGCATTGGTGAATTTATTTACCGGATCTCCGGGCCACCCCCCGGGAAAATCCTGGCGAACATAACCGTCGTTCGGACTGGTGGTGCCGGTCATCAGGATCTCGGCGCCATAATACAATTGAGGTATCCCGCGGCAGGTCAATAACCAGTTCAGCGCTGTTTTATATTTGTTGAGATCCTCCCCGATCACAGAATAGAAGCGCGCCATATCATGATTGTCGAGAAAGATCACGTTGCGCATCGGATCCTTGTAAACAAAATCCTGGGTCAATATCGTATACAATTTATTCACCCCGTCTGTCCAGCCGAAGTCCTTGGTCATGGCATCGATGATCCCCCATAAGGTTTGAAAATCGGTTACCCCCTGCAGGTTGCTTTTAAAGGGAATCGTATAATTGTTCTGTACAAAATAGCTCTGGTTGGGAACGCCATGCACCCAGGTCTCACCAAAATAAGTGATTCGAGGAAACTCATCCTCCAGGGCCTTATTGCAACGGTTCATAAAGGGCAGGTCGTTATAAGCATAGGTATCGATCCGCCATCCGTCGATCCCGAATTGCTCCACCGTCCAGATCGCATGCTGGATCAGGTAATTGGCCACATAAGGATTGGATTGGTTCAGATCAGGCATCTCTTTGGTGAACCAACCGTCAGCCATGATCTTTTCGTCGGCCGGACTCCGGTAAGGATCAAAAAGCGCCTGGTCCTTGTAACTGGTATTGGTATAGGCAGGCCATTGGTGGAGCCAGTCCTTCATTGGCAGATCGGAAACCGTGAAATGATGAACGCCCACATGATTATACACGGCATCCTGGATGATCTTCATGCCTATCCGATGGGTTGCATCGATCAACTCCTGGTAAGCCTTATCTCCACCCAGCCGGGGATCCACTTTATAATGATTCGTAAAAGCGTAACCGTGCTCGGTACGGTTGGGCATATCATTCACGATCACCGGGTTGAGCCAGAGTGTGGTAACGCCGAGTGATTGCAGGTAATCCAGTTTGTTGGTGATCCCCTTCAGGTCTCCGCCATGCCTGTTGAAGACGGTATCCCGCCGTAGGGTCTGATCCAGCATGCCGGGTACCCGGTCGTTGGTCTCATCACCGTTGCTGAAACGATCCGGCATGATGAGGTACAGGAGGTCTTTGGATGTGACCCCCTGGGCGTAGGTACGGCCATTCCCGGTGCGGCGTTTGCTGATCTCGAAATTGATCCAGGAAGTGGCCCTGAAATCTACAGGTACGATCTTCACCATACCCGGTTTGGCATCGGGTGCGATGGTGATATCCAGGAATACATAATTCTTGCTTTCAACGCGGTTCACTTTATTCAGCCGCACACCCGGGTAATTGATGGTAAACCCGGATGCATTGCCGATGGCGTCGCCATAGATCATCAATTGCAGTTTGTTCCATTTCATGCCGGGCCACCAGTTGGCAGGATAGCTCACATAGGCGGGATTGTATTGTGCAACGCCAAATAGCGAAAGAACCATACATGCCGATACAAAGAAAATCTTCTTCATAAAATACGGGGTTATTTAGCGGGTTCGGTTTTTTCCTTTACAATGAGAGCGCAGGCCACGGCTGCCATACATAAGAGTACGCCACCGATCAATACGGCAAGCAACCGGTCGTTATGCAGGTAATGCTCCATGATCTTTCCGAAGAACAGCGAAGCGATGATCTCAGGAAGTACGATGAAGAAATTGAAGATGCCCATATAGATCCCGATCTTGTCTTCCGGCAAACATCCGGCCAGCATGGAATAAGGCATGGACAGGATGGATGCCCAGGCGATGCCCACCATGCTCATGGCCACGAACAGCATCCAGGGTTCATGGATATAATTCACGGAGATCAAACCGATGCCGCCGATCAGGAGACAGGCTGCATGCGTATATTTCTTCCCGAGTTTGGAAACCCAGAAAGGGATCGTAAAGGCGAATCCGAAGGTCACGAGGTTCAGGATGGCCGATGTGGTATTGGCGTATTCCAATCCGCGGGTAAAGACATCGCTGTTGGTCTTGGCGTCGCCTCCAAAAATATCCGTAGCCACACCGGTGCTGTAATAGAACCACATCAGGAACAATCCGGGCCAGGTGAGGAAATTCACCAGGGCGAGGCGCTTCATCTGGTCGGGCATATTGCGGATGGAAGAGATGATCTCCCTGACACCGCCGCCAAAACCCTTATTGGATTCTTTCACCTTATCCCGCCAATTGGAATCGGATGGAGGATATTCCTTGCTGCGAAGGACCGTATAGAGGACTGCCGCGAAAAAAACCGCGCCGCCGATATAAAAGGAAAGGGAGATATTCTCAGGTATTGACCCATCGCCTTTGCCGCGGGACACCCCGAACCAGTCCACCAGTTTCGCAGGAAGATACCCGGCGATGAATGAAGCCAGTCCGATGAACATGCTTTGCATGGCGAAACCGTAAGACCTTTGTTTCTCATCCAGGTTATCGGCCACAAATGCCCGAAAAGGTTCCATACTGATGTTGATACAGGAATCCAGGATCCATAATGTTCCCGCCGCCATCCATACATACGACACGTTGGGCATGATGAACAAGGCCAGTGAACTCAAAATGGCGCCGATCAGGAAATAAGGCCGCCTGCGTCCGAGCCGCGGATGCCAGGTGCGGTCGCTCAGGTAACCGATGATGGGTTGAACGATCAAACCCGTCATGGGAGCGGCCAGCCAGAGACCGGGGATCTGTTCGGGAGAGGCGCCGAGGTATTCGTAGATGGCGCTCATGTTTCCCATCTGCAAACTCCATCCGAACTGGATACCGAAAAAACCAAAACACATGTTGAAGATCTGCCAAAATCCAAGGCGGGGCTTTGCACCCGTGTAAGAAGTCACTGACATAGCAATCGTTTGATTTAAAAATGGCGAATGTGTAAAATGTACACTATGCTAAAAATACAATAAATATCGAAGTGACAAAAAATAATCAACCTGAATTAAAAATGAAAACGCGGTGATTGCTTAAACTGGTCAGTAAACGAGTACGGTATAACCCCATGGCTCCAGGCCAAAGGCTGATCCCGGTTCCAGGGCTCTTTTTTTTCCTTTGAACAGATCCATCGCTCGTCCCTTAAGTACTCCGTTTCTGATCTTGAATAACTGGGTCTCACTGGAAAAATTAAGCATGACCACCACCCTGCGGCCTCCTTTTTCACGTTGGTATGCAAAAATGGCTTCGTCATTCGAGGACGGCAGCCGCTGGTATGCCGCATCGGCAGCCAGCGCCGGGTTGGAGCGGCGCAGTTTCAACAAAGCGGAATAAAACGGTGCCATTTCGTATCGACCTTTCCAGCCGATCGTATCCTTCACGAAGAATTTTAGTCTTTTTCGGTTGGGTATTTCCTGCCCGCTGTAAATCAGCGGTACGCTCTGGTACATGGTTTGTGTGAATACGGCGAATGCCTTATAGGCGTCACCGTATTTTTCAAACTCGGTTCCGTTCCAGCTGTTCTCATCATGATTGGTGGTGAAATAGAGCCGATATGCATTGGTTGGATAAATGGCGATATTATGATTCAAAACCGAATCGAATTGGACCAGTGTCATCTTTCCCTTAACCAGGTCCGACATCGGACCCATGAGGCTCCAGGCATAGGTTTCATCAAATCCCGCTTCATGCAGCCAGGGCTTGTCGCCTTCGGCCAGCATGAAAACAGGCCTGACCTCTTTTAGTTTGCCGATACAGGTTCTCCAGAAATCGACGGGCACCTCTTCCGCCACATCGCAGCGAAAACCGTCGATGCCGGTGGTCAGCCAGAACTTCATCGCCGAGATCATGCTATCCCTTAATCCGCGATTCGCATAGTTCAGTTTCTTAACGTCGGTCCAGTCGAACGGGGAGACCGCGTTCCCGGCTGAATCCCGGGTATAAAAATCCGGATGATCCTTCATCCAGGGATTATCGATGGCCGAGTGATTGGCCACCCAGTCGGTGATCACTTTAAAACCCATGCCATGCGCTTTTTTCACCAGTGAAATCCAATCGGCCATGGTTCCGAATTCTTCATTCACTGCTTTATAATCCCGAACGGCATAATAGCTTCCCAGGTCGGATTCGGTCATTTTTCGTCCCACTTTACCGATTGGTGTAATGGGCATGAACCAGAGGATCTCTACCCCCATTTGCTTTAAGCGGGGCAGGTGTTTTTGAAAATCCTTAATGGAACCTGATGAGGAATACTGGCGGAGATTGACTTCGTAGATATTGCTCTGGGCAACCCAGGAAGACCGGCTTTGCTGGCCATATGCATTTCCATTGCCCGCGAATAAACCAAAACTGATCACCAAAAATAAAAAGACCGGCTTCATAACATTTTTTTTAAAGTTAGTTATTTCCCCGTCATTTTTAATTCCTGTAGAAACTGGCTGCTGAAACCCATTAACAAAGGCAACAGGAATTGGTTCCCCAAAAATATTTTCCGTTTCCGAGGAAAAGTAATTCCATAACCGGACTGTGAAATCAAAACATTCTTTGCCCATGATGAAAATCATATTTTATCAACAACGGATGAATGACCTTTACCTTATGCCAATCTGGAAAAATATCATCCGCCGTCCTTCCTGATCCGGTCTTCGGGGCCTCCCGGCCACTCCCGCTTTTCATCCAATTGATCAATAACCAACAAATGTTATGAAGACCATTATAGAACCCTTCCGGATCAAATCGGTAGAACCGATCTATTTCAATACCCCCGAAGAACGCCGGGTCATCCTGGAAAAAGCCCATTACAATCCTTTCCTGATCCACTCTAACGATATACTCATCGACCTTCTGACCGACTCGGGCACCAGCGCCATGAGCAGTAACCAGTGGGCGGGCATCATGCAGGGTGATGAATCCTACGCCGGCAGTCCCAGTTTTTTCCGTTTTGAAGAAACCATTCAAAACATTACCGGTATGCCATTGGTCATACCCACACACCAGGGCCGTGCCGCGGAAAAGATCCTGTTCAGCATCCTGGGCGGAAAGGGAAAATATTTTGTCAGCAATACCCTCTTCGATACCACCCGCGCCAATATAGAATTTTCCGGGGCCGAAGGCGTTGACCTGCTTTGTGAAGAAGGCAAACATCCCACCATACCCGCTCCTTTCAAAGGAAATATGGATACGGAAGCATTAATAAATTTCATCCGGGGAAAAGGCGCCGCCAACATACCGCTCTGTATCATCACGATCACCAACAATTCGGGTGGCGGTCAACCGGTGAGTATGGCCAATATCCGTGAAGTAAAAAGGATCTGTTCGGAAAACAAGATCCCCTTATTCATCGACGCCTGCCGGTTTGCCGAAAACGCGTATTTCATCAAACTGCGTGAACCGGGATACGCCGATAAGCCGGTGCCCGAAATTGTGAAAGAAATATTCTCCCATGCTGAAGGCTGCACCATGAGCGCGAAAAAAGACGCTTTCGCCAATATCGGCGGGTTCCTGGCGATGCGGGATGAACAACTGGCGCTCAAATGCCGGAACCTCCTGATCATCACGGAAGGCTTTCCAACCTATGGCGGACTGGCTGGCCGTGACCTGGAAGCCATCGCCATCGGATTGAAAGAAGTGATGGAAGAACATTACCTGCAATACCGCATCCGCAGCATTGAGTACATCACCAATAAACTGATCGATGCAGGCGTGCCCGTGATGCAACCAGCGGGAGGACATGCTGTTTACATTGACGCCCGTGAAATGCTTCCGCATATCCCGGTTGACCAGTATCCGGGACAGGCGCTGGTGGGTGCCCTATACCTGGATGGCGGCATCCGCTGCGTGGAGATCGGTTCTCTCATGTTCGGTAAATACGACGAACAACATAAACTCATTCCGGCACCCATGGATCTGGTCAGACTGGCCATCCCCCGCAGGGTCTATACCCAGAGCCATATCGATTATGTGGCTGAAGTGATCATAGAGGTCTTTGAACAAAGAAATGCGATCAGGGGATTGCAGATCGTTGAAGAAGCACCGATGCTGAGGCATTTCACCGCAAAACTCAAACCTGTACAATAAACAAACTGAATGTTATGACTTATATCAAGCACAGTTGGGCTGAGCCCTATAAGATCAAGATGGTGGAACTGTTACAAATGACGACAGCAGCCCAAAGAAAAAAAGCCCTGCAAGCGGCAGGCTACAATACTTTTCTTTTGAAATCGAAAGAAGTCTATATTGATTTACTGACCGACAGCGGCACCTCTGCCATGAGCGACCGGCAGTGGGCGGGCATCATGATGGGTGATGAAGCCTATGCCGGCAGCGCCAATTTCTTCCGCCTTGAGGAAGTGGTCAGGGAAGTATATGGCTACAAATACCTGATCCCCACCCACCAGGGCCGTGGTGCTGAAAATATCCTGTCGAAGATCCTCATCAAAAAAGGAGATATCATTCCAGGTAACATGTATTTCACCACTACCCGCCTGCACCAGGAACTGGCCGGGGGAAAATTCGAGGACATCATCATCGATGAGGCGCATGATCCTGAAAATGAATTCTCGTTCAAGGGAAATGTGGACCTGAACAAACTGGAAAGGATCATTAAAAAATACGGTGCCAAAAGGATCCCCTATATAAGCATCGCCACCAGTGTGAACATGGCCGGTGGCCAGCCGATCAGCATTAAGAATCTGAAAGAGCTCAGGGCGCTGACCAAAAAACACGGTATCCGCATCATCCATGACATGACCCGCGTGGCCGAAAACGCCTTCTTTATCCAACAAAGGGAGAAAGGCTTTAACCATACCCCGATCAAAGAGATCGTAAAACAGATCTGTTCCTATACCGATGGCGCCACCATGAGCGCCAAGAAAGATGCGTTGGTGAATATCGGCGGTTTCCTGGCCGTGAACGACTGGGATGTTTTTGAAGAAGCCCGGAACCTGGTGGTGGTCTATGAAGGACTGCATACCTATGGCGGCATGGCAGGCCGCGATATGGAGGCCATGGCCATCGGCATCGGGGAAAGTGTGAATGACGATCATATCCGGGCCAGGGTGGGCCAGGTGATCTACCTGGGTAATAAAATGCTTTCCTATCATGTACCCATTGTGAAACCCATCGGCGGACACGGCGTTTTCGTGGATGCAAAAAAATTCCTGCCGCACCTCACGCAGGATCAATACCCGGCACAGACACTGGCCGCAGAAATTTACCTTGACTCCGGCGTTCGAACGATGGAAAGAGGCGTTGTATCGGCCGGGCGGAAAGCCAATGGCGAAAACTATTATCCCAAACTGGAACTGGTGCGGTTCACCATTCCGCGCCGGGTTTACACGCAAGCGCATATGGATGTGATCGCTGAATCAACGGCCCGGGTTTATGAAAAACGGAAAAAGATCAATGGATTGAAAATGATCTATGAACCCAGGTACCTCCGTTTTTTCCAGGCCAGGTTTGAAAAACTATAGTACAACTCAGAACGTTCATCTTTTTTTACGCATGCTTTCAGACAAAATAAAAATAGCGGCATTCGTTTCCCTGGTCCTTGCCTTTGCCGCTTATACGTTTTATTTATACACTCATTTACCGGTAGGTCAGCAAAAGACTTCCGACCCCGTCATCCGCGGAAAAACAGCCTGGCAGAAATACAATTGTTCGGCCTGTCACCAGATCTACGGGCTTGGCGGATTTCTTGGACCGGATCTGACGAATGTGTATTCGCTCAGGGGCAAGGATTATATCAGGGCATTCATGATAACCGGAACAACCATCATGCCCCAATTCCATCTGTCTGAACAGGAAATGAATGATGTTACGGCTTTTTTATACGGCGTCGATTCATCGGGTAATGCAGATCCCCGGTCCATAAAAAAATACTATGACGGAACAATCGAACAATAAGCTAAGGATGGTTTCCCGGTCCTTCCTGCTGACCGGCATGCTGTTGTTGGCGGCAGGCATGGTATTCGGACTGACTGGCGCCCTGCAATATCTTGTTCCCGGGCTGTTCAAATCCTATTTGTCATTTGAAAAGATCAGGCCCTTACACGTTTCTTCCATGGTCTTCTGGATCCTTTTTGCCGCATCCGGCGGAGTACTTTCTTACCTTCAGCAACACACTGGCAGGCCCGTTTATTCAAACCTCCTCCTGGATATTCAGTTCAAGCTTTTTGTACTTTCCATTATCCTTATTCTGTACCAGTATTTTGCAGGAGTGTTCGGGGGAAGGGAATACTGGGAATTCCACCCTATACTGGCTATACCGTTCACTACAGGTTGGGTCCTGTTCGGGATCAATTTTTTCAAAACCCTGGGATCGCTGAAAAAGCAACCGGTCTATGTCTGGATGTGGACCACCGGCATCATTTTTTTCCTGTTCACGTTTGCCGAATCCTACCTGTGGCTGATCCCCTATTTCAGGAACAATATCGTGAACGACATGACCATACAATGGAAATCTTATGGTTCGATGGTCGGCGCCTGGAACATGCTGATCTATGGCAGCAGTCTTTTCCTGCTGGAAAAGATCAGCGGCAATAAAAAGTATTCGAATTCCCCCATGTCCTTCGCGTTGTATTTCACCGGACTGTTCAACCTTATGTTCAACTGGGGTCATCACATTTACACCCTGCCCACCCATGGCTTCATAAAGAACGTCAGTTATCTCGTCAGCATGACCGAACTGCTGATCCTTGGCAGGATCATCTGGCAATGGAAGTCATCGGTCACAACGGCCGCCCGGCATTTTCATCATGTATCCTACCGATTCATGGTTGCCGCCGATGCCTGGATTTTTCTCACCCTGTTACTCGCGATCGTAATGTCGGTACCGGCGATCAATGTGTATACGCACGGCACCCATATCACGGTAGCCCATACCATGGGCGCCACCATCGGCATCAACAGTTTCCTGTTGCTGGCCATTGCCTTTGACCAGCTGGAAGATAAAACGAAGCAGGTCTTCATCAATATGAAATGGCTGAACCGGAATTACTGGATCGCGAATATTTCCCTGTTTGTTTTCTGGATCAGCCTGATCATCGCGGGCATATTAAGGTCCAGGTGGCAGATGAGCGGGGTCAGGATCCCCTTCAGTTCCATGATGGAGCAATTAAGACCCCTGTTCATGCTGTTTTTCGTTTCAGGCGCTGTACTGATGGTTTCGCTATTGCTGATCCTGGGGCAGACGATCAAAAACCATTTCATGCGCCAGCTATAATAAGAATGAATGATCAAACGCATTCTTCCACCTGTCTTTTTAATGCCGCTTTTTCCAGGGCCTGTTCAATATCCCGGATCAGGTCCTTTTCATTTTCCACACCGATCGACAAGCGGATCATTTTAGGGCCGATGTGATAGTATTCCTTTTCACCATCCGGTATATCAACATGGGTCATGGTTGCCGGGTGTTCGGCCAGACTTTCTGTACCCCCAAGGCTTACCGCCAGTTTCACCAGTTTAAGATTATTCAAAAAGGCAAAGGCCTCTGCTTCACCGCCCCGGATATCGAAACTCAGCATCGCTCCATTCCCCAAACACTGTTTTTTATAGATGGCAAATTGTTCGGGGTCATCTTTTTTATAGCAGCCAAGGTAATAGATCTTCTCCACCATCGGGTGTTGTTCAAGATAAGCCGCCACTTTCTCCGCATTCAACGCCTGCTGGTCCATCCTCACTTTAAGTGTTTCCAGGCTGCGCAAGAGCATCCAGCCGGTAAAGGGACTGATCATATTACCGAGGAATGTACGCAGTACTTTGATCCGGTGAATCGTTTCGTTGTTGCCGAGTACGGCGCCGGCAATAACATCACTATGCCCGCCGATGTATTTGGTGGCAGAATAAAGGACCAGGTCTGCGCCATGCTTCAACGGATGTTGCCAAAGCGGACCCATATACGTGTTGTCTACGGCTACCAGGATTTGTTTGTCATCCGAAGAATATTTTTTTGCCAGCCTTGCACACATGCCGATATCAATGAGATCATTGGTGGGGTTGGCAGGGGTTTCGAGGTAGACCATCGCCAGCTTGTCGGCCATACCTGAAACGGCCAGTTGATTCTCAATTTCGTCCATGGATTCTCCCGCCCTGAATCCCATGACATGAATGCCGAATTTAGTAAGCACATGATGAATGAAATGGTGCGTACCGCCATAAATGGGATTACTGTACAAAAGCAGGTCGCCTGGTTTCAGGAATTCCATGAGAACGGTTGAGATCGCGCTCATGCCGCTTTCGAAAACCGCGCAAGCTTCAGCGCCGTCCCAAAGGGTGAGCCTGTCTTCCAGGATCTCCATATCGGGGTTGTTGATCCGGCTGTAGATCATCCCCATTTTCTCATTTTTTCTTTGCTTTCGCCGGCCATAGGCCACTTCAAAAAAGGCCTTCCCTTCTTCCGCATTTCTGAACACGAAAGTGGAGGTTTGAAAAATAGGGCATTTGATGGCACCCTCACTGAGATGCGGGTCGTATCCGTAACTCATCATTTGACTTTCGGGTGATATCTGTACATTTTTCATGTCTTTTCATTTAGATAACAAAGTTCCGAAATGAAGTTTTTATTTCCTATATTTTAATTTTTATCAGTAAACATATCCATTATTTTAATTTATTTTAGTTTTTTTATCTTTTTTTATCCATTTTCATCTTAACTTTCAGTAAATTTTTCTTCATGAACCAACTGGATAATACGGATGTACACATCCTGCAATTGCTGCAGCACGATGCGAGGCTGACCAATAAAGAGATCGCCGACAAACTGGGCAAAACGATCACCCCGGTTTACGAAAGGATCAAGTGGCTGGAAAAGGAAGGTTTTATCCAATGTTATGTAGCCGTACTGGATAAGGATAAGATCGGCAAAGGACTGATCGCGTACACCAATGTACAACTTAAAGAACATGCCCATACCATGCTGATGGCTTTTGAAAAGGACATCATTCAATTCTCCGAGGTTATGGAATGCCATCACATGACGGGCATCTATGATTATTTACTGAAGATCGCCGTAAAAGACATGAATGAATACCAGGACTTCATTGTCAACAAACTGGCTAAATTGTCCAATATCGGCACAGTACAAAGCGGGTTCGTGATGACAGAAGTGAAAAGAGAGACGGCCTATACGATCACCGTTCCGGCAAAAAGGGGTAAAAGCTGATCCGTTTTTACTTTCCGATACAGAACTTCGAAAAAATATAATCCAGTACATCCTCATTTGAAATATCACCGGTGATGGTGGAAATATGATGCAGGCACTGGTGGATGTCGGGCGTGAGCAGGTCGCCGGAACGCTTAGCCTCCAATCCGGCCCTGATGGAGAGCAGTGAAAGCCTGACCTGTTGCAGGGCCTCGAAATGCCGGGCATTGGTGATGATGGTGTTCTCGGTATCCAGTTTGCCTTTTAAAACCTTTTCAACCAATTGCTGTTTAAGTAACGGGATATGATGTTGTTCTTTAGCGGAGATGAACAGTACGTCATGGCCCGCGAATTTTTCAGCGGCCGGCGCTTCTCCTGCCAGGTCGGTCTTGTTACCTACCAGGAGGTAGTTCCCGTTCTTTTCACTGATCAGGGCTATCGCGGCCTCCAGTTCTGCGGGAGTTTCCGTATTAATATCAAAAATATAGATCACTTCATCCGAGGCGGCGATCTTCTCCCGGCTTTTTTCCATGCCGATCAGTTCGATCAGATCCTGGCTGTTGTCGCGCAGGCCGGCCGTATCGATGAAGCGGAACAGGATCCCGTCGATATTGATGACCTCTTCGATCGTATCCCGGGTCGTTCCCGCTATATCGCTGACAATGGCGCGGTCTTCATTCAGCAGCGTATTGAGCAGGGTTGATTTTCCGGCATTGGGTTTGCCGATGATGGCCACGCTCACCCCGTTCTTGATGACATTGCCCAACCGGAATGAACTGAGCAGATCATTCGTCGTCCGGCTGGCCTCATCGACCAGGGCCAGGAAAGCGGACCGGTCGGCAAATTCCACATCCTCTTCACTGAAATCGAGTTCGAGTTCGATAAGGGCGGAAAAACGGATCAGGTCTTCCCGCAATTTTTTCAGCACATCACTGAACCGGCCCCGGATATTATGCAGGGCCGAACGTTGGGAGGCAGAGGTATTGGCGGCGATCAGGTCGGCCACCGCCTCAGCCTGGGTAAGATCGAGTTTCCCGTTCAGGAATGCGCGCTGGGTGAATTCACCGGCCTTTGCCAGCCTGGCGCCTTTTCCCAGGCAGGCCTGGATCACCTGTTGGAGCACAAAGGGGCTTCCATGACAGCTGATCTCCACCACATCTTCGCCGGTATAACTTTTCGGGGCGCGGAAAAGGGAAAGGACCACTTCATCGATATCGCTTTGATCATCCTTTTTCAAAAACCCCACATGCAGGCTATGCGAAGGCTGAATCTGAAGGTCTTTGGAAGGGAACAGTTCATTGGCCACCCCGATGGCATTCTTGCCGCTGAGGCGTATCACGCCGATGGCCCCGATGCCATGCGGAGTGGCCAGCGCCACAATGGTATCATCCCAGCCGGATAACTGTTGTTGCATGGGGTAAAGATAAAGAAGGTTTGGTTACAGGGGGTCAAGACGATGAAGGGGTCAGGACGGCTCCAAGCCGTCAGAGACCCCTGTTGCTGTTAGAACCACTCTTTTTTTTAGGGTCCTGATGGCTGCGAACTATCATGACCCCGGGAACATCCATCCATTTTTTTAGGGGTCTGACGGCTGCGAACTGTCGTGACCCGGGAACATCCATCCATTTTTTTAGGGGTCTGACGGCTGCGAGCCGTCGTGACCCCTAAAAAAAATCCCCCGGAAACCGGGGGATCGAATATGTTTTTTTCACCGTTAGTTGGCTTCCACCAGGAAGGTAATGGGTTGCCTGCGATAGGCGTTCACATTACGTCCGTTCTGTATGGCGGGTGTCCAGTTCTTGGTCTTCTTGATCACACGGATCGCTTCCTGGCACATGCCGAATCCCGGATCACTTTCGCAGGAAACATCGCTTAAGCTACCATCGCGACTCACCACGAATTTTACGATCACGGTAAAAGTGCCTTCACCGGCGCCGTTATCCACGGGAACGCTTCCGTTCAGGTTCTTCTGCAGGTAATTTCTCCAGGCGGCGTCACCACCGGGGAATGCGGCTTCCACTTCCACCTTATTGAAGATCTTGTTCTCATCATCCTCTTTCTTCACTTCCACGATCTGGGTTCCTTTGTCCTCAACCGGGGCCTGTACCACTTGTTGTTTGTTCTCGCTTTCCACGGTCTTGGTACTGATCACCTGGTCTTCCTTGATCTCTTCGATCTTTTCATCCGGCTTCACTTCCTCATCCTTAACGATCTTGGGAGGCGTGAATTTCACCTGGTTGATCTCGGGTGGTGGCGGCGCCTTGGGTGGCGGGGGTGGCGGGGGTGGCGGAGGCGGAGCATCCTTCTTGATCTCGGCCAACTGGGTATCGCGAACGATCAGTTTGTCGCTGTCCTTCTTTTTGAAAACGCTGGCGAAGACCGTACCTAAGAAGATGAGCAGGGCCAGGGCTGCTGTATAAAGCAGGGCCCGCGTCAACCGCCGGTTATAGGTCTTTCGCAGATCGTAAGCGCCATAGGATTTATTCCTGCCCTCGAAAATGATATCGAGCACATCGGCGCTTAATATTTTGTTAGTATCCATTGATAATGACTTTTTTTAAAGATTCAAATGATGTCCAATTCCATAAAGATCACTTAATGCCATTGGCCTCTTCCGTTTTCTTGATCAGCATCTGTTCCACATCGTTGATGTCCACTTCGGCATAGTGGCCGGGAGGCACATCGCTGATGGCCATTTCATCGAGAATGTCGATCGCATTGCGGAATTTGGATTCCTTATCCGCCTTGATGATATACATCAGGTCTCCGATGGGAGTGGCATTTTTCTTATCCAGGATGATCTTGCGGATCTCCCGGAAATTACTGCTTTTGAACTGCTCGGAGATGGTCTCGGGAAGCAATTCTCCCATGTAATAATACACCTGGTCGTTCTTTCCCAGGAGGATCGTCATGGCTCCCGAATTCTTCACCTTCAACTGGTTATCCGGATCATCCTTGGGTTCATTCATATTCATCGCCGTAGGTTTGCTCATGGTGGTGGTGAATACGAAGAATGTGATCAGCAGGAAGCCCAGGTCCACCATCGGGGTAAGATCCACACGGGTAGAGAGCTTTTTAGGTTTTTTGACGCCGGGGCCTTTTTTGTGGCCACCACCCGACGAAGTATCCATTTCTGCCATAAAAATATTTTTTTAGTTGACTGATGTTTTTTTACTCCTTCTTGCCTTCCAGGTTCTTCTTATAGAGCTCGGAACCTGATGGGGCGCTTTCCGAATTGGTCACGATCCTGAATTTGAACAGGCTGTTCTTTTTGAACGCGTATTTGATGTTCTTGAATTCGGGATAAAATGCGTCGTTATCTCCTTTGATCAGCAGGATCTTTTCCAGGTCGCGCTGGTTCCCGCCTGCATAAACATTGGTCACACTACGCAGCCAATCCACCAATTCATTATTGGTGCTGTCCTGGATGGGTATCCCTTCCATTTGAGTCGGGGGAAGGGGTTCACTCAGGTTGACCAGGGGTTTGAGTTTGGCCAGGGGCATCCCGATAAAATTCATTTTGCCCAGTTTGGCCATTTCCTCCTTGCTCAATCCCAACTGCCTGATGGTATTGATGTCTTCGATGATCTCTTTCTTCTTGGTATCATCGCCGATCATCAGAAAAACCTTTCCTTCCTTGGTCAGTGTAATGAGGATGGATTTCTCCGGAGCCGCTTCATGCGAAACAGAGGACGGAGCCGTGACCGTTACCGCTTCCGGCGGTTTTTGCTTGGTAGCCAATATGAAAAAAGAGAGCAGCAGGAATGCGACATCGCACATCGCCGTCATATCTATATTGGTACTCTTACGGGGTAATTTCGCTCTTCCCATATAAATTTTTTAATTACTGATTAGATTCAATTTGTTGTCAAATCCATACAATTATTTGTAGAGGGATGCGAAACTTTGTGTTAAAGTGAACCCGCTTTCATCGATGCCATAAGTGATGCCATCGATCTTGGTGGTAAACATATTATAGAAAATGATCGCAAAAGCCGATGTACCGATACCCAAAGCTGTATTATACAAGGCCTCAGAGATACCAACTGACAGTTTGTTCGCTGCGTCACCACCGCCTTCACCTTCACCCAGGGCGGAGAAGGAACGGATCATTCCCAATACCGTACCCAGCAGACCCAAGAGGGTGGCCACTGAAGCGATGGTGGACAGGAATACCAGGTTCTTTTCGAGCATGGGCAGTTCAAGCGAGGTCGCTTCTTCCACTTCCTTCTGAATGGCCAGGACTTTTTGATCGGTGGTCAGTTCATTATTGTTGATCATTTCCTTGTAACGTCCCAGTCCGGCTTTCATTACATTACCTACGCTGCCTTTTTGCTTGTCGCATTCTGCCAGGGCGGCGTCTACATTCTTATTGGCGAGGTGATATTGCACTTTACGGATGAAATCGGCGTTATTGCCTGATCCACCGGCCTTGCTGATCGTGAGGAAACGCTCGATCACAAAAGTGATCATGGTCAGGAAAGTGCCGATCAGGATCGGTACGATGATACCCCCCAGGTACATTTTATTCAGGGCATTTTTCGGTCCGTCATAGGTTGGCCAAAAACCACCTCCTTCAATCACTTTGTTAAAGCCTTTTGGATCGCCCAATACAAATCTCCAGATGACATAACCGGCTATGACACAGATCACCGGTGCAAGGAGCGAAATGAGATTGCTTGATTTCTTCACCTGAACAGAGGTTCCAGATTTTAAAGTTGCAGTTGGTTTTGTTTCTGCCATGACATTCAAATTTTAGTTAATGAAAAATGTAATTAAAAAATAAATTTCTAAATGGATACACAATGCCGAATATGAAACTTTTCATCCGTGTACTTTTGTACACTATTGCAAGCTATGTGAACCCACAAGTTAATAAAATAATTGAAAGCAACAACTTAGCCTAAATTTTTTTTTGCTTATCATTTAGACGATGCCGGAAAGGATATATTACATAAAAAAATCGGGTAATTGTTTGTATCTGACTGTCATCTGTTAAGACGGGAAAGTTAAACAAAAGGGCCTGAAACGGCCATTATTCGTACCGGAGGGCTTCGATCGGATCCAGTTTGGAAGCCTTATGGGCCGGGTACAGGCCGGCGGCTAGTCCGACGAAGGTGCATACAAAGATCCCCGCGATCACCCAGCCCCAGGGTATCACAAAGCCGGTATGCAATAACAGCCCCACGACATTCCCCAGCAGGATCCCCGAAATGATACCGAAAAGGGCCCCCAGTAAACTGATGATGATGGATTCCCAGAGGAATTGGGCCCGGATATCACGGCGGGTTCCACCCAGCGCTTTCACCAGGCCGATCTCCTTGGTCCGCTCATTGACGGCAACGAGCATGATATTCATCAGGCCGATAGCGGCACCGATGAGGGTGATGAAGGCGATGCCGATCGTTCCTTTTTCCAGGAAGCCCAGGTTGGTCAGCAGGGTCTCCGCGATACTGTCGCTCTTATCGATGTAATAATTATCCTCCTCCTTTATATCCAGTTTACGTATGGGCCTGAAAGTGCCCTTGGCCTCGCCGATGGCGGCGTCCATCAGTTTGATATCACTGACCATCACGCCTATGCTGAAAGAAGAGGTCTGATTGGAATAAAGCCGCCGGATATTGTTATAGGTCGTAATGACGATCTTGCTGGTATTAAAAAAGGCGCTGGAGCTTTTCTCTTCCAGTACCCCGATCACCCGGTATGGAATATGATCCACCCTCACGACGTTATCCACGGCCTTTTGCGGATTGCCCGGGAACAATTTCTTAGCCACCCCGCTCCCTAAAAAACAGATGCTCCTGCCCGATTCCACTTCCGCAGGGGTGAAATTCCTTCCAAAAGCGATCTGGTAACCATTCAGCTCGAGATAGTTCTCATCCCCGCCGATCACATTATTATCCGGATTGGTTTTTTTCAGGGTGTTATTGACCACCACATTGGCCGGACCCCTTAAGGCCAGGCCAACCTTGGATGGAAAAATATACCGGTCCCTGAAAGCACGGGCTTCATCATAGGTGATGATCTTTCCCATATTCGACTTCCGTTCCTTCAGATTCCGTTTGATCGTTTTTGAAGAGCTCCGGGGTGGCCCGCCGCCGCCGATCCTGACATTACGGTCCCGGTAACGGATACTGAAACTGTTGGCGCCCATGGTGGAGAAACTGCTCGTCAGGCTGTTACTGGCGGCCTTGATGGCGGTGATGATGAGGATCAGGGCAAAGATCCCGAGAGCCATGATCGCCACGGTGATCGCCGTCCGCAATTTATTGCTGGCGATATTACGCCAGGATAGGGCCAATGTGTCTTTTAAGGTCATGAATATTTCTTACCCTAAAGTTAGCGACAGATAACAAGGACGGGAAATGTTTTTTACCAGTGGCAACCGGTCTTAATAATGCAGCCAGTCGATGACCAGGTTGGGGAATATGCCCAAAACGATGATCAGGACAGCCGTAATCAAAAGCAGGTATTTGAAAGAAGGGGTAATGTCCCACTCATTCATCACCGTTTCGCTGTTCTCCCGGAAATACATGGCTTGTATGATCCGGAAATAATAATAGGCGCTGATGGCCGCGCATAATACCGCCAGGATGACCAGCCAGAAATGATGACCGTTTTGGATGGCAGCCCAAAGCATGTAGAATTTAGCCTGGAAGCCGGCTGTGAGCGGGATACCGGTAAGGGATAACAAGAATATGGTCACGGTGAGCGCCAGCAGGGGCTGTTGTTTGGACAGGCCGTTGAACCCATCCACCGTATAATCTTTCATCTTGACCAGGACCGCGAATAGACCGATAGTGGCCAGGCTATAGGCCGCCGCATAGAGCACCAATCCTTCCTTGGCGGTATCATTGAGGGCGAACAAGGCCAGCAACATGAAACCGGCCTGGGCGATACTCGAATAAGCCAGCATCCGTTTAACGCTTTGCTGGAAGACCGCGGTCAGGTTCCCGATGATGAGCGTAGCGGCCGTGATCACGGCAACCAGCGTCTGCCATTGGCTTTGCAGGGTGCCGAAGGCGCTCTCGAACAGCCGGACAAAAGCGAAGAAACTGGCCACTTTCACGATACTGGCCATGAATGAAGTGAAGACCGTCGGGGCTCCGTCATACACATCCGGCGTCCAGAAATGAAAGGGCGCAGCGGAAACTTTGAAGGACATGGAGACCATCAGCAATACCAGTCCCACACCGATCAGGGCCGGCATCGGGCCCGAACCCAGGTTCATATTGTTTATGAAGAAAGTTCCCATAACGTTACCGCCATACATGAAAGCGATACCCAGGAGCATGATACCGGTTGAAAAAGAACCCATCAGAAAATATTTCAGCGCGGCCTCATTGCTTTTCAGGTTCCGCTTGTCGCTGCCCGTCAAGATATACAAAGGGATGGAGATGATCTCGATGCCCAGGAACAGCATCAGCAGGGTATTGAATGTAGCCACGATCGAAACGCCGCAGAGAATGAAAAAGATCAGGGCGAAATACTCGGAAACATGCGGACCCACTTTTTCAAAATCCCTGCCGTTCAACAGGAAATACAAGAGGGTGCAGCCCAGGGCCACCATGATGAAGGTGAGGTTAAAGCTGTTCGCATGGAGCATGTCTTTCACGTCGATGACCAGCAAGGGGCGGCCCGTTTTCAATTCGACCGCACAGGCGGCCAGGATCGCCAGCAGTCCCCCGATCCCCAGGTAAACAGGCGTACGCCTGTCTTTGATGAAGGCTCCGCCCAGCATCATAATGACTCCCCAAATGGCTGTAAAAATTATTGCATTCATGCGTATCCGATTGCTGCCCCGGGGCAGTGTGATTGATGATTAACTGAATCTGGTTAAAGCCGCTTTTACACTTTCCAAGGTCAGGTCGATGACCGGTTTGGGAAATACCCCCAGTACAAAGATGATCAGGACCAATACCGCGAGGATGAATTTCTCGTGCCAGGCAATATCCCGGATCAGGGCGGTCACCGGCACCGTCTCCCCGTAGAAAACCTTCTGCACCATGTTCAGGGTATATACGGCGGCCAGGATGATACTGATGCCGGCAATGGTCGCGATCCATACATTATAGCTGAACAGGCTGCTGAACATCATGAATTCCCCTACAAACGCATTTGTCAATGGCAGGGCGATATTCGCCAAAGCGATCACCACCAGCATGATCGTAAGCACGGGCGCCTTATGAGCCACCCCGCCCAGTTCGGAGATCTTCCGGATCCCGGTCTGCCTCTCCAGTAACTCGATGATGATCCACATACCGATGATATTGATCCCATGACTGAACATCTGGAACATGACGCCCTGCATACCCACCTCCTTTAACGTGAATATGGCGGCGCTCATCAGTCCGATATGGGCGATGGAGGAATAGGCCACCAGTCGTTTCAGGTCGTCCTGTTTCATGGCGAGCAGACTCGCATAGATCATACCGATGACCGAAAGGATGATCACGGCTTTATCAAAATGAACGACGGCCAGTGGGAAAACGGGCAATAGCCAGCGGATCACGGCGAAAAGGCCCATCTTGACCATGATGCCACTCAAAACCATGGTGGTGGCTGCCGGCGCCTGTTCGTAAGTATCGGGCTGCCAGGTATGGAACGGGAAGACCGGCATCTTGATCGCGAAAGCGATGAAGAAAAGCCAGAATAGCCAGTTCTGCTCTGTGGGTGAAAGCAGGGCCGCATGAAATGCCCTCATGGAAAAAGAATGCTCCGAGAATGCTGTAGGTACCGTATGCAGGTAAACATAGATGATCCCCACCAGCATCAGTAATGAGCCGGTGAATGTATAAATGAAGAATTTAAAGGTGGCTTGTATGCGCTTTTCCCCGCCCCAGCGGCTGCATAAGAAATAGACCGGGATCAGGGCCAGTTCCCAGAAAAAGTAAAACAATAAGGCATCCGTTGCGCAAAAAACACCCATCAGTCCGGATTGGGCCAATAACATCAGTCCGAAGAAGACTGATGCGTTCTTATAGGAATTCCGGTATGTTGAAATAAAAATGACGGGGAACGCGATGGCGGTCAATCCGGTCAGCAGGCGGCCCATGCCATCGAGGCTGACGGCGAAATTGACCCCTGAATACTTAAGCCATTCGTAAGAAAAGGTCAGTCCGTTCAATTCCGGATTGCCGGCATTGAGCCAACTGGCCACAGAGATCCCGAGGGTGATGAAGGAAGAGAACAAGGCCCATGCCCTGGATTTCTTTTCGTCCCGCATGATGAAGCAGGCCAATCCTGCGATCAGCGGAAACCAGATCAGTAAATCAGGGAACCTTATGCCTAAATTTTGCATATCCTTATTGTCGGTTTACAAAAACAGTTGAATAATGAATAAAACCAGGATGCCCAGTACCATGAGCAACACATAAGCGCCAACCTGTCCGCTTTGCAGCAGGCGAACCTGCCGGCTGCCATAGTTCACCGCCTTGCCCACCCCGTTCACAAATCCGTCGATCCCCTTTCGTTCCAGCACCTCGTTGAAATATTTTGACATGAATTGAATGGGCCTGGTGATCATGGTTTGATATAATTCATCCACATACCATTTATTTTCCAATACCTTTCCAATACCCGTTTCTTCCTTATCGGTCTTTTCGTATTTACTAAATTTCATCCACGCGTATACCAATGTCACTAATGCAAGAGAAACGGAGACGATCATGAGCATGTATTCGGTAGAATGCGTCATCGTATGCTTAACGGTGATCGCATCTGATTGAGCAAAGACCGGCGCCAGGAATTCGGCGAAATGATGCCCGCCTTTCATCAGCGCTTCGGGAATGCCCACCCATCCTCCGACAACAGACAACAAGGTCAGGACCATCAACGGGATGGTGATCGCCATCGGACTTTCATGCAGATGATGTTCCTGTTCATGCGTTCCCCTGAATTTACCCAGGAAGGTCATGGCGTAAAGCCGGAACATGTAAAATGCGGTCATCATCGCACCGGCAACACCGATCCCCCATAATACAGGGTTTTTCGCATAGACCGCGGCCAGGATCTCATCCTTGGAAAAGAATCCGGCAAAAGGCGGCATGCCCGCGATGGCCAGGCAGCCCAATAAGAAGGTGAGGTGGGTGATCCCCATGTATTTTTTCAATCCGCCCATGTTACGCATATCCTGCTCTCCGCTCATGGCATGAATGACACTGCCGGCGCCCAGGAATAGCAGGGCTTTGAAGAAAGCATGGGTCATCACATGGAAAACGGCCCCGGTATAGGCGCCAACGCCCAGGCCCAGGAACATGTATCCCAATTGGCTCACAGTTGAGTAAGCCAGCACTTTTTTGATATCGTTCTGCCTGAGCGCGATGGTAGCGGCCAGTATCGCGGTGGATAAGCCTACGATGGCCACAACGGCCTGCGTGACCGGCGCCATGGAATATAAGATATTGCTTCTCGCGATCATGTAGATACCAGCGGTCACCATGGTCGCGGCATGGATCAGGGCGCTGACCGGGGTTGGGCCCGCCATGGCATCCGGCAACCAGGTATACAAGGGTATTTGTGCGCTCTTACCGGTAGCTCCCACAAAGAGTAACAACGTGATACCGGTAATGTCCGTGGTGGTCAGTTTCGATATCCCCGCAAAAACACCCTGGAAATCGGTGGTACCGGTCTTATTGATGAGCCAGAATACCGCGAGTAAAAAACCCAGGTCGCCGATGCGGTTCATCACAAAGGCTTTTTTGGCGGCGTTATTATAATTATTGTTCCTGAACCAGAAGCCGATGAGGAGGTAGGAACAAAGTCCAACCCCTTCCCATCCGATGAACATGATCACGTAATTGGCGCCCATCACCAGTAAGAGCATCGAGAACACGAAGAGGTTCAGGTAGGCAAAATATTTGGCGAAATCCTTCGGCTCTTCCTCGTGCATGTAGGAAGTGGAATACACGTGAATGAGGAAACCCACCCCGGTAATGATGAGGAGGAAAAGGGAAGACAACTGATCCACCTGGAAATCGAAGCCGATCTTCAGGGATCCGGCATTGATGAAATCGAAATAATGGATGACCGGGGTATTGCCGTTCTTCACACTCAGGAAGACCAGTATGCTGATCACCAGGGAGCCCAGCACCGTTCCGCTGCCGATCAGACCGGAGAGGCCTTTGGACAAGTGCTTCCGGCCCAATCCATTGATGAGGAAGCCCAACAAAGGCAGTACGGGGATCAGCCAGACTAGTTGTAAAACATTATTCATAATTCATTTTTAGACAACCGGTGACGAATACCAGGAACGAGAACTACCTGCATCGTCAAACCCGATCGTCAATTCTTCAATCGGTTCAAAAAATTCACATCCACGGCATGGACATTCCGGTACATCATGACGATGATGGCCAGACCCACACTGACCTCAGCCGCGGCCACCACCATGATGAAAAAGACGAAGAGTTGCCCGTCACTCACCACGGAAGGCATCGCTTTCCCTAACGCCGACAAGGCATGCATCTTGGAAAAAGCCACCAGTAAGACATTCACCGCATTCAGCATGAGTTCGATACACATGAATATGATGATGGCGTTACGGCGGGTAAGCACTCCCGCTACGCCGATACAGAATAAGGCCACGGCCAGTCCGATATAATATTTAATTTCCATCGTGTTCTGCTTTTTCTTTTTTTCCGATCAGCACCGCGCCGATCATGGCGCTCAGGAACAACACACTGCTTATTTCGAAGGGAATGACATAGTCATTGAATAAGGCCTTGCCCAGGTTCTTGATCAGTCCTTCGTTTCCGCTTCCCAACTGGACCATGGAACTGGTCTCAGTGGCCTTCATCAGCGAGGCCAGGATCACGAGGAACAGACAGCCTCCCGCGAGCAGACCGGCAAACTGCAACATCCTGTTCTTCTGCGGCTCGGATTCGGCATTCAGGTTCATCAGCATCACCACGAAAAGGAAGAGGACCATGATGGCGCCGGCATAAACGATGATGTTGACGATGGCGAGGAACTGGGCGTTCATCATGATGTAATGGCCTGAAATGGCGAAAAAGGTCACGATCAGCCATAGGACGCTGTGTACAGGACTCCTGGAGGTGATCACCATGATCGCGCTGCCCAGGGCCATCGCGGTCAGGAACCAAAATAATATTTCTGTTATGCTCATATCGCGGGATTGATCTTTTCCCTGGGCACCCGGTTCCCCAAAGCTTTCTTATAAGCTTCCGGTTCCTTGACGGGATGAGGGATGAGTAATTCCTGTTTGTTATAAATGAACTGTTTGCGCTGATAATCGGCCGGGGCGAAGGTCTCGCTCAGGTAGATGGCATCCTTGGGACAAGCGTCTTCACACAATCCGCAGAATATGCAACGCAACATGTTGATCTCGTATTTGGCGGCGTATTTCTCCTCCTTATACAGGCCCTCCTCTCCCTCCTGGCGCTCGGCCGCCTCCATGGTGATGGCTTCGGCCGGGCAGGCCACGGCACACAATCCGCAGGCCGTGCAGTTCTCGCGCCCCTCGGCATCGCGATTCAAGATATGCAGTCCGCGGAATACCGGACTGAAGGGACGTTTCTTTTCCGGGTAATTGATCGTTGGCTTCTTCTTGAAGATGTGCCTGAACGTGATGAGCATCCCTTTAAAAATGGCGACCAGGTACAAACGTTCCAGGAAACTCATCGGCTGACGTTCCACTTGTTTTGCCCTGTTTGTTAATGCTTGCATCTTTTTATATTACAATTGAATGATTCAGAAATGCCAGTTGTTTTGTTTTAATAAGATCACCGCACCCGTGACCAGCATGTTCACGAGGGCCAGTGGGATCAGTATCCTCCAGCCCAGGTTCATGAGCTGATCATACCTGAACCTCGGGATCGTCCAGCGCACCCACATGAACAGGAACAGGAAGAAGACCACTTTAGCCATCAGGGCCCCGAGTCCGATGATCGCCATCCAGTTGGCCGACAGGCCCCAGGCCGACTCATCATAGAACGGGATCAGGTCATAACCTCCGAAAAAGAGGGTGGACATGATGACACTGCTCACGAACATATTGATGTATTCGGAGAACAGGTAGAAGCCGAGTTTCATGGATGAATATTCGGTATGGTATCCGCCGATGAGTTCATTCTCCGCTTCGGGAAGATCGAATGGGGTCCGGTTACATTCAGCGAAGGCGCAGATCAGGAAGATCAGGAAACCCAGTGGCTGATAACAGAAATTCCACCATCCCTGTTGCTGCTGAAGCACCATTTCTTTAAGGCTAAGCGTTCCCGTCACCATCAGGAGGGCGATGAGGGAAATACCCATGGCCAGTTCGTAACTGATGATCTGCGAGGCGGCCCGGAGACCTCCCAGCAGGGAATATTTGTTGTTACTGGCCCAGCTGCCGATCATGATGCCGTAGACCCCCATACTCACCACGCCAAACACATACAGGATCCCCACGTTCACATCAGCGATCTGCAGGGATACGGTTCGTCCGAAGAAATCGATATGATCTCCCCAGGGAACCACGGCGCCGGTCATGATGGCCGTGAGCATGGCCATGGAGGGCCCCAGTATGAACAGGAATTTGGAAGAAAATTCGGGTATGATCTCTTCCTTGAAGAATAATTTCAACCCGTCGGCCACCGGTTGCAGGATACCAAATGGCCCTGCCCGGTTGGGTCCGCGGCGGTCCTGCAGGATGGCAGCCACTTTTCTCTCCGCGAAAGTGACATACATGGCAATGACCAGGGAGGCCATCACTACGATGACGATGAGAACTAATTTCTCCAGGATCAAGGCCAGGTCTAATGCTAACAGCATAATGCTTTTTTAATATGGTTGGTCAGCTTTTCGCTGAACGGATAATCATTTTTTCATGCCCCACTGCGTCGACTCTCCCGCGCCATCCACATGGTCCTTTGAATGGCTGAAATCACTTCCATGAGCCGGGCCCTGGATATGGCTGAGTTCGATCGAAGGATTATTCACCTCGCTCACATTATGGATGTTCATGAGCAGTTTGGGATCACGTCCCCCCATGACCGCATTCACGGTTTCACGGGGCATTTCCAGTGTCTTGTATTTATTGGCGCCGATGACCGAATGGCGGCTGATCTTGCTGAGCCCTTCGATCGTCCAGTCGCTGCTGTTCTTCTTATCAAACCGGCAGGTATTGCAGATCCAGCCGGCCTTACCGTCGTAGCTCTGCACTTCTCCCCACTCGTCCTTACGGGCGGTCACCCGGAATACCTCATCCCCGCGAAGCCACAAGGTCGCTTTGCCGCAGCATTTGGGGTTTTCGCAATTGCGATGGGCGTCCACCGGTTTGGTGAACCATACCCGGTTCTTGAAACGGAAGGTCTTGTCGGTCAATGCGCCAACCGGGCAAACATCGATCATGTTTCCGCTGAAATCGTTGTCGATCGCTTTGGAGATATAGGTTGATATTTCGGCATGATCACCCCGGTCCAGAATGCCATGCACTCTTTTATCCGTCAGCTGATCCGCCACATAAGTGCAGCGATAGCATAATATGCAACGCGTCATGTGCAACTGGATGTAGGGACCGATATCCTCTTTTTCAAAGGTCCTTCTTTTGAATTCATATCGCGTGCCTTCTTTGCCGTGATCATAACCCAGGTCCTGTAAGTGACATTCTCCGGCCTGGTCGCAGATCGGACAGTCGAGCGGATGGTTGAGCAACAGGAATTCCACCACCCCGTTGCGGGCATCGGTCACTTTTTCGCTGGTGATGTTCTTCACCACCATGCCGTCCATGACATTGGTGCGGCAGCTGGCGACCAGCTTCGGCATCGGCCTGGGGTCGGCGGAAGAGCCTGCGGCCACTTCAACGAGGCAGGTACGGCATTTTCCCCCGCTGCCCTGCAGTTTGCTGTAATAGCACATGGCGGGCGGTGTTACATCGCCGCCGATCTGCCGGGCCGCATTCAATACTGTAGTACCCGGGGCAACATCGATGGTGATGTTGTCGATCGTTACTTTGAATGTTTTTACTTCTTCTGCCATATTTATTTTCTTAACCGCAAAGTCGCGAGGACGCAATGTTCGCTATGAAAACACTTCGCGTTTCTTTGCGCCTTGGTGCCTTCGCGGTAATTTAACTTATCCTGTTACCGGCACATGAATCGGATCGGCGTAATGCGCCAGTCCGTAATTCGTTCTTAAACACTCTTCCGGGTTCTTCACATGCCATTCGAATTCGTCCCTGAAATGACGGATGGCGGCGGCAACGGGCCAGGCCGCGGCATCCCCCAGCGGACAGATGGTATTCCCTTCTATCTTGCGCTGAATATCCCACAACAGGTCAATGTCGCTGATCTTGCCTTTTCCCTTCTCAATATTCAACAGGATCTTTTCCATCCATCCTGTTCCTTCCCGGCAGGGACTGCATTGTCCGCAACTTTCGTGGCGGTAGAACCGGGCCAGGGTATACGTATGTTTCACCACGCACTGGTCTTCGTCGAGCACGATGAAACCCCCGCTGCCCATCATGGAGCCGGTGGCGAATCCGCCGTCTGACAGGCTTTCATAATTCATCAGCCGCTTCTCGCCTTTGGCGGTGGTCAGTAAAAGGTTGGCGGGCAGGATCGGAACGGAAGAACCGCCCGGAATACAGGCTTTCAGTCTTTTCCCGTTGGGAATGCCGCCGCAATATTCATCGCTGAAGATGAACTCTTCAACCGAAATGGTCATATCGATCTCGTACACACCGGGTTTGTTGATATTGCCGCAGGCGCTCATCAGTTTGGTGCCTGTGCTCTTCCCAACTCCGATCTTCGCGTATTCCTCGCCTCCGTCATTGATGATGGGAACCACAGCGGCCAGGGTCTCCACATTATTCACCACCGTCGGGCAGTCATATAATCCTTTCACCGCGGGGAATGGCGGTTTGATCCTCGGGTTACCCCGCTTGCCTTCCAGGGATTCCAGCAAGGCCGTTTCCTCTCCGCAGATATAAGCGCCGGCTCCACGGTGCACATAGATCTCGCAATCGAATCCGGTGCCTAAGATATTCTTACCGAGGAATCCGTTTTGTTTGGCTTCCTCAATCGCCTGTTCCAGTATGTCGACGATCCAGGCATATTCTCCGCGTATGTATATATAAGAGCGATTGGAACCTAAAGCGAAGGAAGAAACGATCATCCCTTCGATCAGGATATGAGGAATGAATTCCATCAGGTACCGGTCCTTGAAAGTTCCGGGTTCACTTTCATCCGCATTGCAGACCAGGTAACGGGGAACCCCTTCCGGTTTTGCGAGGAAACTCCATTTCATACCGGTTGGAAAACCCGCTCCGCCACGGCCCCTTAATCCGCTTTTCTTCACTTCCTCCACGATATCGGCCGGTGCCATCCTGAAGGCCTTTTCCACGCTCCGGTAACCACCCTCGCGGCGATAGACATCATAATGGCGAATGCCTTCCACGTGTGCCTTCTCTAATAATAATTTTCTGCTCATATTTAATATCCTTCCATCCGGAAGAATTTTTTTTCATCAGTATTTGACCGCCTGCCTGGCGAACAGTACCCAACGTTTGCCTTTTTTCACCCAGACCTCCAGCACCTTTAAATGGTAGGTCGCCCGGGTACCGTTCATCGTCACGTCAATATCCGCCTTGAACCGGGCGCTGGCCATATTCCCGTTGATCCATACCTGCAGACTGTCTTCCACATAACTGTGATAATCCAGGTAACGGGTCTCCAGGTTCTTCAAAAAATCGTTCTTGGTCTCCACCCAGCCATTGCTGTGACCGTAGCTCAGCACCTTATCGGTCTGCTGGTTCAGTGAAACCGTATTCTTCTTCACCATGGCCTGGTGAAATTCTTTCAGCGTGGCCGTCAGTTTGACCTCATCCGTTTGAGCCCGGCCCGTGGCCAGCAACATAAGGCATAATATCGTCAGTACATTTTTCAATCTCCTTAATTGGCCTTGGCCCTGCATTCTTCGATGATCGCATCCACTTTTTCCCTTGTCAGGTGTTCGCGGTAATGTTTTCCCATCTGCATCATCGGGGCATAACCGCAGGCGCCCAGGCACTCGGCCGTTTTGAGGGTGAACAGGCCGTCCGCCGTGGTCTCCCCCACACCGATGTTCAGCTTCTCCTTGATATAATCAATGATATTATCGCTGCCGTTCAGCATGCAGGGGCCGGTCTGGCAGACCTCGAACAGGTATTTACCCACCGGCTTGAGGTTATACATGCTGTAAAAACTGGCCACTTCATACACTTCAATGGGTTCGATCTTCAGCAATTGGGCCACATAATCCATCACCGGCACATCCAGCCATCCGCCAAACTCCTGCTGGGCCAGGTGGAGTACAGGCAGCAGGGCGCTTTTTTGTTTGCCGTCAGGATAGCGGGCGATGAGTTGCTCCACTTCCTTCAATTTGGCTTCTGTAAATCCGATCATTGTTCCTTAATGGTTAAGTACTTTAATGGTATCTTCTGATCCTTTGATTCATTTTCAAAACTCCAGGAAGTGATCCAGAACCTGGTGCCGTCAAAGTATAATTCAATGCTGTTGATCCCCCGGTCGATCAACGGGCCATCAGCGACATTACGTGATTCATAGGTGCTCCATACATGATACATCGCTCCAAAACTTTCCACTTTCCGGCTGATCTCTTTTTCGTCAAACCCGTCTTTCTCCAGTCCGGCATCCGACATCAGGTGATATTCTTTCAAAGAAACCAGCTTCATATAGAACTTCCCTTCCTTGGTCCTGGCCGGTAAACCCACCAGGGCTTTGGGTGCATGAAGGGCGCTGTCCCTGGGATAACTGATCTTCTCGCCCTTTTTTACCGAGACCACTTCGTAATAAGCTTTCATGATACCGTCCAGGGTTCCCACTTCATCCCCGAAAACCGTTTTCTGTTGCCCGAATGCCGTTGCCTGCATTAAGAACAAGACACTCATCAGGATCAGCCGGGCTCTTTTCATACCGTTAATTTATTCAAAGCCGGTCGTAACCGGATTATTTCAATTTTTTATTCTTCTGATCTAACCCTATTCTAAGCATCCAACTCGCCGGCGATCAGGTTCAGACTGCTCATGGTGATGATCGCGTCACTTAACATGCCCCCCTTGATCAGTTCCGGGAAGGCCTGGTAATAAATAAAGCAAGGCCTGCGGAAATGCAAGCGGTAAGGGGTCCTGCCGCCATCGCTGATCAGGTAGAAACCCAGTTCCCCGTTGGCCCCTTCCACTGAACTGTACACTTCTCCGGCCGGCATTTCCGTTTCGCCCATGATGATCTTGAAGTGATAGATCAGGGCTTCCATCTTGGTATAAACGTCTTTCTTCTCCGGCAGATAATAAGCGGGTACATCGGCATGAAAGACCTCGGCTTCGGCGCCTTTGAACTCCTGCACTTTCTGGTAGGCCTGTTCGATGATGCTGAGGCTTTGCCACATCTCTTCATTACGTACCAGGAAACGGTCGTAGCAATCGCCGGTCTTGCCCACCGGTATGATGAAATCAAAATCCTGGTAGCTGCTGTACGGCGTATGGACCCGGACATCATAATCCACACCGGCGGCCCGTAAGTTAGGACCCGTGAAGCCGTAATTCAATGCCCGGTCGCCCGAGATAGGGCCGCAACCGATGGTCCGGTCCATGAAAATGCGATTACGTGTAAAGAGGTTCTCAAACTCTTTCAGTTGTTTAGGATATTCTTTCAGGAATTTTTCGAGTTTCTCAAATGCCGCATTTGTGAAATTCCTTTCAAAACCGCCAATACGCCCAATATTAGTAGTAAGGCGGGACCCACATATTTCTTCATATATTTCGTAGATTAATTCGCGGTATTGCATCAGGTAGAGGAACCCTGAATAGGCGCCGCTGTCCACCCCGACGATCGAATTGCAGATCAGGTGATCGGAGATGCGGGAGAGTTCCATGATGATCACCCGCAGGTAATCGACCCTCTTGGGCAATTCAACTTTCAGTAATTTTTCACAGGTGATGTGCCATCCCATGTTGTTGATGGGGGATGAGCAATAATTCAACCGGTCGGTCAGCGGGGTGATCTGGTATAATGGCCTGCGCTCGGCGATCTTCTCAAAGGCGCGGTGAATATAACCAACGGTTGAAGTGGCTTTGAGGATTCGTTCTCCATCCAACTCAAGTATGTTCTGGAATACCCCGTGCGTAGCCGGGTGCGTCGGACCCAGGTTCAGCGTGGTGGTCTGTTTCTCAATAGAGCCTTCCGGTAAAATGATATGTTCATTCATAATGATAGGTCAAAAGTTAAAAGTCAAAAGCAAGAACAGAGAAACCGTTGAACCGCTCCGGTCTTTACTTTTGCATTGCCTTACCCCCTGCCAAACATTTCATCATCCTTGTCGATCCGGGTCTGGTCTTCCAGGGGAAATTCCTTCCGCAATGGATGATAATCCATCTCATCCACATTCAGTATCCTGATCAGGTTAGGGTGACCAACGAAATTGACCCCATAGAAATCGAATGTTTCCCTTTCCATGAAATTGGCCGACTGGTACAAAGCCGTAGCACTGTAGACATCCGGTTTGGAGATGTCGGTAAACACCTTGAACCTGATCCGCACATTATCCGCCAGGTTATGCAAATGATAGACCACGGCCAGTTCCTCTCCCTTCCTGTCGGGATAATGAACAGCCTGTAGGTCGGTCAGGAATTGAAACCTGAGTTCCGGATCATCGTACAGGAATTGCAAAACTTTCAGGTTGAGGTCTTTGGGCGAGGTGAAGGTCAGCATGCCATATGGCTCCTGCCAGTCGGAAAGCTGATCGCCGAATTTTTCAGTCAGTCTTTGTTTTATCGTTTCGTTGGTCAAACTCATGTTGCGATTCGCATTAAGCAGTAAGCCTTATGTTTCCTTGGCATTTACCACCGGCCAGGCAGGGTAAATCGCCATTCCTTATTGTATACCGTAACTCGCCAGCAGGTCCTTGTACTGGTCACTATGCCTTCTCCGCAACCCTTCTGCATTGACCAGTTCCTGAATCTTCATGAATCCGTCCAGTATCGCTTCGGGCCTTGGAGGACAACCCGGTACATAGACATCGACCGGGATCACCTGGTCGATCCCCTGCAAGACCGAATACGTATCGAATATCCCGCCCGAAGAGGCACAGGCGCCTACGGCCATCACCCAGCGGGGTTCAGCCATCTGTAGATAGACCTGCCGCAATACGGGTCCCATTTTCTTTGAAATGGTACCCATAACAAAGATGAGATCGCACTGACGTGGAGAAAAACTCATGCGCTCCGCACCAAAACGGGCCAGGTCATAATGACTGGCGGCGGTGGCCATGAATTCGATGCCGCAGCAACTGGTGGCAAAAGGCAGGGGCCAGATGGAGTTCTTCCGGGCCAGGCTCACTACTTTATCAAAACTGGTGGCCATGAAACCTTCGCCCATATAACCTTCGGGTATCCCTGCAAATTTTACGGTGTTGTTATATTGTACCGGACGGCTCATTGAACAATTTTAGATTTACGATTTTAGATTTTAGATTTTAACTGATTACAGCCAATGGCCATAATTCATAAATCATTAATTCTACTCTTCCCACTTCAACGCTCCCTTCTTAAAGATATACACCAACCCGGCCACGAACAGGGAAACGAATAATACCACGGCCATAAAACCATGCCAGCCAAGCTCCCTGAAGTTCACGGCGTATGGATAAAAGAAGATCACTTCCACATCAAACAACACAAACAATATGGCCACCAGGAAATATTTAACGGATACCGGTTGCCGGGCATTGCCACGGATGGTGATCCCGCTCTCGAAATTCTGGAGTTTATCAGCGGTCTTGCGTTTTGGACCCAGCCAATCGGATAAGATAATGATGAAAGCGATGAGACCGATGGCGAAGATCAATTGGAGGGCGATCGGAAGATAATTCCTGGCGTGGTTGATATCGGAGGCCTGTAACAAAAAAAATTGCATATCGGCAGTGATTCGGTTGATCAGCAAAAATACGTCAGCATGTCCAATAATCAATATGATAAAATAAAAAACCCCGCCGGTTCGGGGGCGGGGTTCTGAATATTATCTCAGGCCTTTATTTTTTTTTTGGTTTGCCCGGTTTGGGCGCGTTCTGCTTGGGCTTCTGGGGCACGTTTGTAGCCGGCTTGGGGGGCGGAGCGTTCATATTCATCCTGGAAATGGCATCCTTGTTCCCGAGCACTTCCTGGTCGTTTGGATCAATCAGCAAGGCCTTATCGCAATAAGCCAGGGCCCCTGGTTTGTCCTTTTTTACATTGGCAAAATAAGCGATCATATATTTATAACAACCGATCAATTGAGCGCTGATCTTGGATTTATCGGGATAGGCCTCCCCCACCTGGATCGCTTTTTCAAAGGACGGATTGGCCATACTCAACGACATGGTGGTATCGATACCCCAGTAGGATTTACCGATCATATAGTAGCCAAAGATATCATCCGGGTATTTCTGCGTATACAGGCTGAACACATCGGCCGACTGCTGGAACTGGCCGGTTCTGAAATAATTGTATCCGGCATTATAATAGTCCGTTTTGGATACATTCTTCTTCACATTGAATACCTTCTTATACCAGTTGGCGGCTTCAATGAAACTCTTCTGTTTTTCGTAAGAGGAAGCCACTGATTTGAGCAGGGCGACTTTACCGGCTTCTGTACTGTCGAGTTCTACGGCTTTGTCGATAAAGGTTCCGGCCAGGCTTTCATTGCCCGGGAATTTCAGCAATACTTCAGCGTAGGTCTTATAATCACTCGGACCGATCTTGGCCGGTTTTTGCTTCATGAAATACTGGTCGAAGGCCAGTTTGGCGTTCCCGGAGTCTCCGATCTTATTATAAGCATAGGCCTTGATACCATATAAGTTGGGATAAGGATTGGCGCCGCCTGAAGCGATGCATTCATCGCTCCGGGTGATGGCATCCTGGAACAGCCCCTGGGCGTATTTCATCTGTGCGCGCAGGAAACAGGCATTGGGTTCATCGGATCCTTTTGCGGCCAGGTACTTTTCGAGGAATTCCGCCGAACGGCCCACATTGGTCTCATAGAAATACTGATGAAGTGTCCAGTAGACAGGAGTATAGTTCGGGTCCATCGCGATGGCCTCATTATAATACTTCATATAGATATCTTCCTGGGTGACACCCTGGGTCTGGTAGATCCTGCCGATACGGTACTTGGCACGGGCATAGTCCGGCTTTAATGCCAGGGCGGCCTCATAGGAAAGCTGTGCATTTCCCCCGTCGGCCATCTTACGGTAAGCATCGCCCAGGTTGACGTAAACGTCCGGGTCCTTCATGCCTTTCAGGGCGACCGCCTGTTTCAGCTTTTCGATCGCATAACCGGCATCGCCCAGTTTGGAATCGAAATCGGCATTGGCGAATCCTACGGCATTCAATACCGGTATACTCTTGCCATTACTCAGGCTGATGGCTGTTTCAAAACGGTTCCGGGCATCCTGCGTCCTGCCTTCGAGCAATTCGAGGTGTCCCATGCCGGCGATCAATAAAGCGCTGTTGCTGTTCAGGGCCAGTGAGGTCTGGTACAACGCTTTTGCACCAGCAACATCCTTGTCTTCATCAGGGGCGATCAGCGTTTGTCCCAGCCAGTAGACCGCATCCGCGTCTGCGGGATTGGCGCCTACCAGTTTCTGGAACACATTCCTGGCGCTGATGTATTTTTCGTAGTACAGCTGTTTTCTGCCCTCATCGATCGTTTGAGCGAATACCCCGTTACCAAGAACCACCAGGGTCATCAAAAAAAGCCCTTTTTTAACTCTGTTCATTTTGCTTGCTGGTTTATACTTTACAATGATATTAATTTTAGCCCTAGTTTATTCAAAAGGCCGCTTAATATTTTTATAATTTTTCATTGATCTTCACGTCTCTTATTCCAAAATCCATTACGGGTGCCAGGTAGGCTCTTCTGAAGATCAACTGTCCTTTTTGGTATTTCAGAAAAGAAGCGAAACCTGATCCTAATCCGTTATAATTTTCCTTCAGTATATAATACAAACCGCGTACCAAAGGGTATCTTCTGCTGATGATGCTTGCCTGGGTGGGTTTTACATAAGGGCTGTCAGCGCAATAGATGCATTCCAGGTAGGCGATTTTGATTTTCTTTAACAGATTGACCTGTGCGGTGTCTTCCGGGTTACCGATCCAGCTGATCCCCACCAGGCCGATCGCATCGGGATTGGCCGCAACATAATCCAGCACTTCGGCGCTGTTCCTGACCGCCCTGACTACCGAACTGTCAAAAGCCGCTCCGTGCAGCAGGCTGTCCACCGCGTACCGAACCGTGCTGGTTGCATTCAACCCGTCGAAAACGATCAATTGCCTGCTCCCCAATTTGCCGCTCAATTGCTGTTCCAGTCTATTCAGGGTGAAAAGGGTGTCGGTACTGCCTTTGTTCACGACCACGGTGATGGCGTCCGCGGCGATCCGGTCACTGACCGGAGTAAAACCCAGGCTGTCGTTGTAAAAGCGCGCCTCTTCCTTGTTCAAGCCGCGGGTAACGATGATCATCCGGTTCATGGTATCTGAGAAGAGGTCTTTGAAACAACTGGCTTCGGGCTTATATGCCGCATTGATCCTGGTTCCGGGAAAGAGCGCTTCATATACCCTGATCTCTTCTTCGATCACCGGGCGAAAACTTTCATCCACACTGATGTTGATGGTTCCCTGTTTAGGAGAATCGGTGAACCCGGCCTTTTTTTCCCCATCGTTGCAGGCGGCCATGGCCAGCAGCAGCAACAAAGAACCGATCCACCTGTACAATCCCGGATATTGATTCCTGTCCATCAGTGTCTGAAATAATTTTTCTTGTAACCCCTGTAGATCCTGAATGCACCGTATATACAGCATACCGCAGCGAAGATCTTGATCATGGTGGGATCATACTGGTTGATATAGGGCTGGGTGGACTTCAGCGGGAACAGGAAAAAGCAACCCACTCCGATCAGGAAAACACCCATGACATAATTCGTGATGCTGCGCATCCTGATCATGCCTTTTTCACGGTCGGTCAATTGTTCATTTTCAAATTCTTCCAGTGCCATAGCCGGGTTGTTTATATACTTTCGGTCAACGTTCTCGGTATCTTGTCAAGCCAGATCCCGGGGTAAACCGGGAAGGGCAAATTACTGAAAAAACAGGCTCCGTCATTCAGCCGGTACAAACTTTACCGGGATGGTATAATAAACAGATACCTTTTCTCCGTTCGATCTTCCGGGGATCCAGGCGGGCATTTTCTTCAACACCCTCACCACTTCCTGGTAAAATTCGGAATTCGCCTGTCCATCGGTATCAAATCCTCCCAGTTTACCGTCAAATCCAACGACGAATTTCACGTGCACGCTAACGGACTGCCCCTCTTCCAGGTCCTTGGGATTTTGCAGGTTCCTTTCCAGGAAACGATGCAACGCATCCATACCCCCCGGATAGCCCGGCATGATCTCGGGATCACTGATCGGACCTGAAACGGGTTTAACGGGAGCGGCCGGTTGAACGGGTTCAACAGGTCCGGGGTCCACCGGAATGAATACCGATGGCCCGCCTGTATTGATGGTCACACTGCCGATCGGCGGTAACTCGTTCAGGTTATTCAGTGAATCGGTCTTTTGCTTTGAGGATACGATGGCGATATTGCTCACCCATTTCTGCTGAGGCTGTTTGGTCTTATTGACCTTTTTCTCCGGTTGTTTCTCTGGTTGCTTCTCCGTCGGCTTTGCGACGGGAGGCAATACATGATCGTTCATGGAGTAGTCGATCACCCTGACCCGTTTCTTCCCCGGCAGGAATGCCAGTGTTGAAAATGCCAGGGCTGATCCCAGCATGATGAGCAGGGCTTTGCGTAACCTGGGCGGATAATGCCTGCGCAATTCGTATGCGCCATACGCTTTGTTCTTATGTTCAAAAAGGATATCGATGACATCGCTTTTCAGTATCATTTCCTTGTTCATAATCATGGTTTTGATCCCTTCTCAGGGTAGTGAAAAATGAATGCAAAACCGGCGCCGTGTTCTGTAATGAGATGAGGCGGTTCGGTAATTCCATAAATGACAGAGTTAAATCGAAGTTGGAGGTTAGGAGTTGGAGGTTGGAAGTTGGAGGTTGAAGGTTGAAGGTTGAAGGTTGGGGGTTGGGGGTTGGAGGTTGGAAGTTGGAGGTTGAAGGTTGGGGGTTGGGGGTTGGAGGTTGGAAGTTGGGGGTTGGAAGTTGGAGGTTCTTTATTCCTTTCCATATGCTTTGTACTTTGCTCTTCATCCCAGTACCCTTTCAGCTACCTCTTACAACAAACCACAAATTGAGCGAAGCGAAATCCCGAAGCATTTCGGGACCACAAACCCTAAACCAATTAACTTTGCCGCATGAAGATCCTCATGGTCTGCCTGGGTAATATTTGCCGGAGTCCGCTGGCGGAAGGAATATTGAAGGACCGGTGTGAAAAAGCCGGATTGAACTGGACGATCGACAGCGCGGGCACCAATAGCTATCATACCGGTGAAGCGCCACATCATTTCAGCCAACAGGTTGCCGCGCATAACGGGATCGACATCTCAATGCAACGAGCCAGGCGATTCACAGCCGATGACATCAGGCAATATGACAAGATCTATGCCCTGGCCAATGATGTACTGGAAGACATGCGCCGGATCGCAAAAGCGGATTTTGACGAACAAAAAGTAGATTTGCTGCTGAACGAACTATACCCGGGTGAAAACAGGGATGTCCCTGATCCCTGGTACGGACCCGAGGCCGGATACCACGAGGTCTTTGCGCTCATCAGCGAAGCCTGTGACCGGATCCTGCAAAAACAAATGAGTTAAACCCATGGCCAAACCATCCATACCGCAGGGCACCCGGGATTTTCCGGCCGCCGTGATCAAAAAACGCGAACACATCTTCTCGGTGATCCGGAACGTATTTGAAACCTACGGTTTCGAACCCCTGGAAACCCCGGCCATGGAAAACCTGGAGACCCTGACCGGCAAATACGGTGAAGAAGGGGATAAACTGATCTTCAAAATCCTGAACAACGGATTGAACAATGAAAAGAATCTGGAAAAGGCCAGGGCGGGTTTTGAACAACTATTACTGGGACGAAGCAGTACAGCTATCACGGAGCGGGCGCTAAAATATGACCTCACCATTCCCTTCGCCCGTTATGTAGCCATGAATCATACACGGCTCAGCTTCCCGTTCAGGCGATACCAACTGCAACCGGTATGGCGGGCCGACCGGCCACAAAAAGGCCGCTACCGCGAATTCACGCAATGCGATGCCGATGTGGTGGGCAGCACCTCCTTGTTCAATGAGGTTGAACTGGCCAATATCTACCACGATGTGTTCCTGAAACTGGGCCTTACAGACTATTCGCTCCGGATCAATAACCGGAAGATACTGGCCGCCCTGGCCGAACTATGCGGCAGCCCTGACCAGCTGACCGAACTCACGGTCGCCATCGACAAACTGGACAAGATCGGCCTGGAAAAAGTGAAGGAAGAACTGGCGCAGCGCATGCTCACCGACAGTCAGATCAGCATCATAGAATCCTACCTCCTGATAGCAGGAACGAATGAAGAGAAACTGATGCAGATCAAGGCCCTGCTGGGAAATTCTGCGACCGGACTGGAAGGCATAGCCGAACTGGAGACCGTTTACCAACACGCCAAAAACACCCGGCTGGTCATCGACCTTACCCTGGCCCGGGGATTGAATTATTATACCGGAACGATCTTCGAGGCCAAGGCGCCGGAAGCAGTGAACATGGGCAGTATCGGAGGCGGTGGACGCTATGACGACCTGACCGGCCTGTTCGATGTACCTGGCATTCCCGGCGTAGGGATCAGCTTTGGAGTGGACCGGATCTTTGATGTGATGGAAGAATTGAGTCTTTTCCCTGAAACGGCCGGAAGCGGCGTACAGGCCCTGTTCTTTCATATGGGAAAGGCCGAAAGCGAATATGCTTTCACCGTCATGCAGCAGCTCCGGGCGAAAGGGGTCGCCTGCGTAATGTACCATGAGGAAGCCAAACTGGCCAAACAGTTCAATTACGCGGAAAAGAAACAGGTCCCCTTCGTCGTCATCATCGGCAGCCGGGAAAAAGAAGAACAGACCTGCCAGGTGAAGAATCTTTCTTCGGGGGTGCAGGAACTCATTCCCGTGGATCAGCTTAGCGGATATTTTAACAAATGATATTGGTTACTAATCTTAGTTTTCAGCATTAATAAAAAACCATTTTATGCAAATCAAACTTCGTACCTGGATCCTTCCCGCACTCGCCCTACTCGTTGTATTCAGCTCCTGCAGCAAATCGAACAAGCAGGGTAAATGGGTACCCAAAGACGCCATGATGGCTTTCCAGATCAATGGAAAATCCCTGAATGAGAAACTTCCCTGGGATGAGATCAAAAAGAACGTGCTGTTTGAACAGGCCTATGCCGACAGCGCCTTGCCCCCGGTCATCAAGAACCTGCTCGACAACCCCGAGAACAGCGGTATCGACATCCGGAACGACCTGGTCATTTTCGCGCAACAGGATTCCATTGGCGGGATCGTTGTGGTTCAGGGCAGCCTGAAGGATCCGGCTAAATTCAAACAATTCAATTCAGATATGACCAAAGGGGCCGCGGTCACCGAAAAGGATGGCATCAGCTATGTTACCAAAGCTCCGATGGCCGCTGGCTGGAACAAGGAAAATTTCGTTTACGTGATGGATGCCCCTCAACTGAAGAATAAGCGGAGGTACATCGCACCCGACGACTCTACGGCGATGGATACCTATACCGCGCCCCACGACCTGGTGGCCGCCTGCAAGGGCATATTCGATCTGAAACAGGGCAACTCGCTCTCCAAAGACGACCGGTTCACCACATTGATGAATACGGATGCCGATGTCCGTTTCTGGTTGAATATGGACGAGGTCTATAAGAATACCGAAGGCACTGAAGCCCTTCGTATGCTGAATATGAACAAACTCTATGAAGGGAATGTCCTCACAGCCACGGCCGGTTTCGAAGCGGGAAAGATCAAGGTGAGTTACTCCACCTACGTGGGCAAGGAAATGAAAAAGATCGCCCGGAAATTCAGCGGCGGGAAAGTGGATGAGGAGATGCTGAAACGCCTTCCATCAAAGGATGTCGCAGCCGTCATGGCGATGCACTTCAAACCGGAGGGCATCAAGGAACTGATCAGCATGACCGGTATGGAAAGCATGGTCAACATTGGTCTGGTGTTCCTGGGATTCAGCCTGGATGATTTTGTCAAGGCTAATAAAGGGGATATCCTCATCTCCCTGAACAGCATGAAACCGCCAACACCCGTTTTATCAGACACAGCGAACGGTAAACCCGCTGAGATCCGTGGTTTTGGACCCACCCCCGATTTCCTTTTCGCAACTTCGATCGGGGATAAGGACGCGTTCAACCAACTCATCCGTGCCGGAAAGAAAATGAGCAAGGAAGGGAATGTGAACGACAATGAGAAAATGGCATACAACACCAACGACAAATATTTCGCCATCGGCAGTTCGAAGGAAACCGTTGACCAGTACCTGGGCAAATCCAACACTGACCATGATTTCATCAGTCATATCTCAGGCGAACCTTTCGGAGGATACGTGAATATCCAATACATCCTGAAGTCGTTCTCCGTGAATGAGATCGACAGCACGGAAAAGGCGCTTTACGAAGCCTCGCTGAAAATGTGGGATAACCTATACATGAAAGGAGGGGATTTCAAAGACGGCCGATTCACCTATGACATGGAAGTGAACCTGATGGATAAAAGCACCAATAGCCTGAAACAACTGAACCAATACCTGGGCTTGCTGGGCAAACAAATGCTGGAACAAAGGAAAAAAGACGCGGATAATGACAAGGTCATGGAAGAGATGATCAAAGAGAGAATGAGTAAATTACCTCCACCTCCGGTGAAAGGTAAAAAGAATAAATAACGAACTTTGAAGCCGTCGCCGCGAATAGCCGACGGCTTCTTAACAGGTTGCCTTATGCAAATAGAACTTCGACAGGTAGTTCCCCTTTTTATTGAAGAAGAAAAGATAACCGGATCCGGGTTATGGAAGAATGACCTGGAATTCACGCCGGCTGAAAGGGTTCAGATCGTTGCGCCCAGCGGAAGCGGCAAGACCTCCCTGATCCATTTTCTCTATGGCATGCGCAAGGATTTTTCTGGCACCATTGCCTATGATGGCGAAAATATCAATTCCCTGGGTGCCGAAAAACTGGCCACTTACCGCCAAAAGCACCTGAGCATCGTGTTCCAGGACCTGCGCTTATTCACCGGTCAGACCGTACTGGAGAATCTTGAGATCAAAAGGGCCCTGCATCCTTATCATACGGCCAACCCGATCGAGACCATGGCCCGTCGGCTGGGCATTCACAACAAACTCGGAAAGATCAGCAAGACCTGCAGCTACGGCGAGCAACAACGCATCGCCATCATCCGTTCCCTGCTGCAGCCTTTTGACTTTCTGCTGCTGGACGAGCCCTTCAGTCACCTCGATGATAACAATCGGAAAAAAGCCATGGAACTGATGGAAGAAGAAGCTCATATCCGCAAGGCCGCGATCATCCTGGCCGACCTGAAACCCACATCCTTTTACCAACCAACCCGAACCATCAACCTGTAATCCGATCTAACTGATGCCCGGACTGACCTTTAAACATATCGCCCCATTCCTGAGCACGGGACAAAACAAGGCTTCCCGCATCCTGAGTTATGGCGGACTGGGCATCGGGGTCCTTTTATTGTTATGCTCCATCCAGATGTACGTGAACATCAACCGCCTCCTGAAGAACAAGAATCCCAAAAAGGACGGTTACGATTATATCTCCCTGACCAAGACCATCACCAATGAGAACATGGCCAGGGACCACAGTTTCAGTCAGCAGGATATTGACGAGCTGAAAAAACAGCCCGGCATTGAAGACGTATCTCCCCTGCTGGCCAACCAGTTCCTGGTCAGGGCCACGGGCGGAAGCAACCTTCCGTTCTCCACCGATTTCTTCCTGGAAGCGATCGATGAAAAATTCATCGATACGGTTCCGCCTTCCTTCACATGGAAAGAAGGCCAGCCGGTGATCCCCGTGATCGTTTCTTCGGATTACCTTGAATTGTACAATACCGTTTTCGCTCCAAGCCGGGAGTTGCCCCAGTTCTCCGAGAACAGCATCATGGCCATCGTGATCCAACTGGAATGTTACGGCACACTGGGTAAGCAAAATTTCGGCGGACAGATCGTAGCGCTCAGCGACCGGATCAATTCCGTATTGGTCCCGCGTAATTTCCTCGAATGGGCCAATAACCGTTTCGGCGGACCCAATAAAGTACAGCCCAACCGGATCTATATCAAGACCAGGGATGCCAACCAGCCTGAGTTGCTGAGTTTCCTTCAGCAAAAGAATTACCGGGTCAATAAGGACAAGACGAAATT
Source organism: Chitinophagaceae bacterium (assembly GCA_016721725.1). GTDB lineage: Bacteria > Bacteroidota > Bacteroidia > Chitinophagales > Chitinophagaceae > Ferruginibacter. The sequence goes on from JADKHN010000006.1 coordinate 985,637, forward strand.
CGGCCGGGTGAAGCAGGTGCTGCAGGCCATCGTGAGCGGACTTGCCGGTTTCGGCCTGCTGGTGATCCTCCTGGCCCTGGTGTTGTTCTCTTTCTACCTTCAGCTGATGATCGCCCGTAGTAAGGAAAATCTGCAGTTGTTGCTGACCATCGGCTATTCACCGCACTGGCTCAGCATTACGGTGGCCAAAAGGTGGATCCCCGTCTATATCGGTGTGGTGATCGCGGCCCTGGCTTCAACCGCTTTATTGCAATGGGGATTTCAGCGCATGGTGATGAACGACAGTGAACTGGTCTCTCCCTGGGTCCACTGGATGGTATTCCTGGTCGCGGCCGTGTTATTGCTGGTATCCGTAACCGTAAATTTCAGGCTGGTGAAAAAACTGCTTTACCGTTTATAAGGCTTCATAGATCACGGCTGCACCCTGGCCCACTCCAATACACATCGTGGCCAGTCCGTACTTTCCCTTCCTCCGTCTCAATTCATGGAGCAAGGTGGTGGAGATCCTGACCCCGCTGCATCCCAGCGGATGCCCCAGCGCGATGGCGCCTCCGTTCACATTCACTTTTTCGAGGTCGAGACCCAGGTCATGTATGCAGGCGATGGACTGGGAGGCGAAAGCCTCATTCAGTTCGATCAGGTCGAGTTTCGAAACGTTGATCCCGGCCCGCTCCAGTGCTTTTTTGGAGGCCGGCACCGGTCCGATCCCCATGATGGCGGGATCCACACCGGCCACCGCCATACTGGTGATCTTCGCCATGGGTTGCAGTCCGTACTTTTTTACAGCGGATTCACTGGCCAGCAGCATGGCTGCCGCACCGTCGTTTATCCCGCTGCTGTTACCGGCGGTAACAGTACCGTCTTTAGCGAATACCGCTTTCAGTTGTCCCAGCTTTTCCATATTGGTCAACCGGGGATGTTCATCCCGGTCGAATTCAAAAACGTCTTTACCCACCTGCACCTGAATCGGCGCCAGTTCAGAGCTCCACTTTCCGGCTTCCAGCGCAAGAAGGTATTTTTGCTGACTTTCCACGGCGAATTCATCCTGTGCATTGCGACTGATATTCCAGCGCTTGGCCACATTCTCAGCCGTTTCTCCCATGGTATAGGGATAATAGAGTTCAGATAGTTTCTTATTGATGAATCGCCAACCCAATGTGGTATCGAAGATCTGGGGTTCACGGGCGAAGGCGCTCGTGCTCTTGGGCATGACGAAGGGGGCGCGGCTCATACTTTCCACTCCGCAGGCGATGATCAGTTCGCCGTCGCCGCACATGATTGCCCGGGCTCCGTCCATGATGGCTTCCAGTCCGCTGGCGCAAAGTCGGTTAACGGTGACCCCGGCGACCGTTGGAGGCAGACCGGCCAGTAAAGCGGCCATCCGGGCCACATTCCGGTTATCCTCACCACTCTGGTTGGCAGCACCGGCGATCACGTCTTCAATGGCATTGACATCCACGGATTGGTTCCGGTTGATCAGCGCCTTAATGACATGCGCTAACAGGTCATCAGGCCGTACACCGCTGAGTGCCCCGCCGTATTTCCCGATCGGTGTTCTTACCGCATCTATTACATAAACAGTTTGCATCGTTTATTCGATTGAAGCCAGACTGTAACAGTTTCTTCCTTTCCAGGAATGAACCGGCCTATACAAAGATAGGCGCTAAGGTCTAGATATTTCCAAGAGCTGGTCCGAATTACCGCCATTGCTCGTACAGATATAAACCCGGCCCTGGGGAGAGATGCAGAGATCGCGAAGCCGGCCAAACCGGTCTTTGTAAAGCGTTTGCTGATTGGTGACGGAAAGTCCGTCATTGCTTAATTTGAGTACCCGCAGGCTGGCATCTTTCAGCGTCAGCATCAGCAGGCTGTTTTGCCAGGCGGGTATCCGGCTGTTATTGTAATAATCGAGGCCACAAACGGCAATGGTGCTGCTACCGCTGCTCCAGATGGGAACTTTTACATTGTTGGTATTACAAAAACTGATCTCGGCGGGTTGATCACAGGGTCCGTTGACCGTTGGCCAGCCGTAATTTCGGTTCCTTTCAATGATATTCAGTTCATCTTCGATATTGGGACCGTGTTCACTGGCATACAGGATCCCGTTCACCATCACCAGCCCCTGCTGATTGCGGTGGCCAAAAGACCAGACCGGCGAACCAGGGATCGGGTTATCCGAGGGTATGGTTCCATCCAAATTAAACCGTAATACTTTACCTGAAAGGGATGTGGTGAGTTGCGCATTATTTTGAACGGATGCGTCTCCCGTGGTCATGAATAATTTGGGATCCGAACCTTCACTGATCCATAGCCTGGATCCATTATGAATGGGGGAAGCAGGTATTTGCAGCACCAGCGTATTTTGCAACTGTATGGAACCATTCGCATACTTCATCTGTACCATCTTTTCGCGGTAGTTGCCGGCATCCATATAATTGTAAACAACGTAAAACAATCCGTTGTTCAAAAAATCAGGATGCTGGACCATGCCCAGTAATCCGCCTTCGCCGTTACTCACCACTTCGGGGATGCTGGCAGAGAAAACGGTCGAACCGTTACCGGGATCGATCTTCGAGATCTTCCCTCCCCTTTCGGTCATCCAGATATGATCATCCTTGCCCCAAAGGATCTCCCAGGGATACTGCAGGTTGTCCCGAATGATCCGGACTGAATCGGCAGGCCTTCCATCAGTGCCACGGCTTTGGGTCTTACCCAGGTTGCAACAGAATCCAATTCCGGAAAAGATCAGGATTGACAAGAATAACTTTTGCATAACTTTTCTATACTGTTAAACTACAAAGTTTTTGCAGGAATCGCAAACAACGCGGTTGCATTAACTCCAAGGATATAAAAATTGGGCTGTACCTTTGCGCCATGTCCGAACTCAAGAACATACGTAGCCTCAGCCTGCCTGAACTCAAGACCTATTTCGAATCCATCGGGGACAAGAAATTCAGGGCCATCCAGACCTATGAGTGGCTCTGGAAGCAGAACGCGAGGAGTTTCGAGGAGATGAGCAACCTGTCGAAGGAGTTGCGGAACAAGCTGGCTGCAGACTTCAGCCTGAATGCGGTCACGGTCGATGCCAATCAGCTCAGTGCCGACGGTACCGTCAAATCCCGTTTCCGTACCTACGACGGTCATTTCGTGGAAGGCGTCCTGATCCCGACCGAAAAAAGGCAGACGGCCTGCGTGTCCTCCCAGATCGGCTGCAGCCTCAGCTGCAAGTTCTGCGCCACGGGTTATATGGACCGCAAACGCAACCTGAACTTCGACGAGATCTACGACCAGGTGGCCTTGCTGAATGAAGAGTCGCAGCGGGTTTACGGCACCAATCTCTCCAACATCGTTTTCATGGGCATGGGCGAACCCCTGCTCAACTATAAGAACGTGCTGCAGGCCATCGACCGCATCACGGCCACCGATGCCATGGGCCTGAGCCCGAAGCGGATCACCGTATCCACCGCAGGCGTGGCCAAACAGATCCGGCAGCTGGGCGATGATAAAGTGCGTTTCAACCTGGCCCTTTCCCTGCACGCGGCCACGGACGCCAAACGCGACGCCATTATGCCGATCAATGAAAGCAACAATATAGAGGTATTGATCGAAGCGCTGAATTATTTTTACGAGCAGACCAAGAACGACATCACCCTGGAATATATCCTCTTCAAGGACGTGAATGACAGTATGGAGGACGCCGACGACCTGATCAGGATCTACCGGCGCATACCCACCCACCTCATCAATGTGATCGAATACAATCCCATCGATAACGCCTCCTTCACCAAACCCGATGAGGATACCACGCAGCAATTCACCGATCACCTGGCTAAACACCGGGTGAACGTACGTTTACGCCGCAGCCGGGGCAAGGATATCGATGCCGCCTGCGGTCAACTGGCCAATAAGGCAGGCGTTTAACATTTTTTTGCCTTTTCGCTTTAAACCCGCCCCTTCTTTCCCGGTCTATAGTTTAACAATTAAACTTTCAAGACATGAAAAACACACTCATTACCCTATTTGCCGTAGCAGCCCTGACCACTTCGGCAACCGCACAGGAAAAAGAATGATGAAACATCCGGGCAAGATGAAACATCAGCACGGCATGATGGCCAGGGACCTCAATCTCTCTGAAGATCAGAAAAAGCAGGCTAAGACCTACCGCGAGGATTTCAGGAAGAAGATGCAGGAACTCAATAAGAACGAAAATATCACCGTAAAGGAGATGCGTGATCGTAAGGAAGCCCTGCAAAAAGAGCAACGCAATAAAATGCAATCGCTGCTCACCGCTGAACAGAAGAACAAGATCGCCTTGCAAAAAGCCCAGCGCAAGGTAAAAAGCGATGAACGCTTTACCCAGCACCTGAATAAAATGAAGACGAAGATCGGTTTGACTGATGCCCAGGTGAGCCAGATGAAACAGCTCCGGGAAGCCAACCAGGTTAAAATGAAGGCGTTGCGTGAAAATCAATCCTTGTCGCGTGTACAACGCCAGGAACAAATGATGGCGATGAAAGAAACCATGAAGGAACAACGCAAGAAGATATTCACCCCGGATCAGTTGAAGAAAATGGAGGAGATGAAAAAGGACCATATGCGCAAACCACAAGCCCGATAATACCCAGAACCCTATAACAGGTCGAGGCATTCCGAAAGGAATGCCTTTTTCCGTCTGACGCCCACGTCTGACGGAAAAAGGCATTTCTTTTAACGTATAGATCCCCATGCCTGTCGGAAAAAATCATTTCCATTCAACGAATAAAAGCCATCGCCTGATTGAAAAATTGTAGTCACAGTCTGACAGCTCATGTCTGACTGAAAAAATTCATTTCTTTTGAAGATTTCACCTTTGATCTTTATGTTGAGAATTCTCCGGTATACCCGTCAGACGAGGGCGTCAGACGGGTATACCGGAGAATTCCGTACCTTTGCCCTTCATTCCTGTTGAAATAACAGTAAAACCCATCCCACATGAGCCAGTCTCCGTTCCAGAAATTCGTTCCCAAGAAAAAGAACAGTGTCATCAAAGAAGAGTTCCGCCAGCAAAAGAAAAAAGCCCGGAAAGAGAAGAATGCCTATTTCGACAAACTGAAAGAGGATAAATACCAGGCCCGCATGGCCCTGAAAAAAGGGATCCCCAATCCGGCCGCTTCGCCTAAGAACAATGAAGCACCCGGAAAGACTACCAGTGCGTCAAAATCGATTTCCAATGCGGGTAGGAGTGCAGAAAAGAGGGCCGAACCTAAATCAACCAGCAACAAACCTCAAACAACAAACATAAAATCTCAACCCGGTTCAATGCCCCTGAACAAATACCTCGCTCATTGCGGTGTCTGTTCACGGCGGGATGCCGTGGCCCTGATCACCCAGGGAAATGTGAAACTGAATGGCAAGGTTTTTACGGAACCCGGTTATAAAGTACTGGAATCAGATGAAGTGGTATACAATGGAAAAAAACTCTTCGTCACCAAGAACCTGGTCTATATCCTCCTGAACAAACCGAAGGATTATATCACCACCACCGATGATCCTCAGGGCAGGAAGACCGTTTTGCAATTGATCAAAAATGCCACCGATGAAAGGGTCTACCCCATCGGCCGGCTCGACAGGAATACTTCCGGCGTACTGTTACTGACGAATGACGGTGACCTGACGCAAAAACTATCCCATCCCAGCTACGAGATCAAGAAGATCTATGAAGTGAAACTGGATAAGCCCCTGGCCAAATCGGATTTCGATAAGATCCTGAAAGGACTGATCCTGGAAGACGGCGAGGTGCGGATCGACAGCCTGGCTTATGCCGACAGCAAGGACAAGTCCATCATCGGCATCGAATTGCACAGCGGGCGCAACCGAATTGTCAGGCGCATTTTCGAGCACCTGGGCTATGATGTGAAAGGCCTTGACCGGGTGATGTACGCCAACCTCACTAAGAAGAATGTGGAACGCAGTAAATGGCGTTACCTGAGCGAGAAAGAGGTAAGGCTCCTGAAATACATGAACGCTTCCAAAAAAAGATAAGTTAATACATGTTCGCCGATTCGCCCCAACCTAAAAGAAACCATGCTTCCTTTAAGAATATAGGCAGCATAACTGTTTTCGAGAACGACGATTTTGTTGCCATCAATAAGCCCGCGGGATTATTGACGATCCCGGACCGGACGCAGAGTGAGAAATCACTCAAAGACCATTTAATAGATAAATACGGCAATATCTATACCGTTCACCGGCTTGATAAGGATACCAGCGGACTGGTGATTTTCGCCAAAAACGAGGAAGCCCATAAATACTTTTCCCGGCTATTTGAAGAAAGACTGATCGAAAAATATTACCTGGGCATTGTCATTGGTAATCCAGCGAACGCATCCGGACTGATCGAAGCCCCCATCTCCGAACACCCGGTACATAAAGGGTTGATGACGGTCCACCGCAACGGTAAACCTTCTTCAACGGGTTACCAGGTACTAGAGGCCAATAAACACTATTCATTGGTCAGCTTTCAATTGCATACAGGGCGAACCCACCAGATCCGTGTCCATTGTAAACACATCGGCCATCCGCTGGCTTGTGACGAACTTTATGGAGATGGTAAACCGGTGTTACTGTCTTCATTAAAAAAGAAATTCAAACTGAGCAGTCATGATGAGGAGGAACACCCCATGATCGACCGGCTGGCCCTTCATTCCTATAAACTCATCTTCACCGATCCCGAAGGAAAACGCATGGAATTGACGGCGGAAATGCCCAAGACCTTCAGGGCGCTGATGAACCAGTTGAAGAAACTCCATTGAGCAAAACGTAGTAAGATCTGTTGAAGACACTAATCCTGGCTGCGGATATGAAGGCATTACAGCCCGGGATGATTTATGGATCAGCTCAATTAGACGAGGCCCGTTTAACAGAAGATTTTCCAAAACGGTTCTTTACCCCGTCGATCGCCTTATAGAGGTCGGTCTTCCTTTCCACATCATCAAAGAGATTCGTTTGAATGGCCTCCTGGGTGAGTTCGCTCAACCGCACACCAAGCAGGCGTACCGGCATTCCTTTCCGGTATAGCTTATGGAACAATTCCTTGACCACCGGGATGATCTCGTCATCCGCGCAGGTATAGGGAATGGTGGTTTGCCGGGAACTGGTCTCAAAATCCGGGTACCTGATCTTAACGGCCACACAACCGGCCACTTTCCCGTCCTGCCTGAGTTCATAGCTGATCTTTTCGGTGAGCCTTACCAATTCGCTCATCAGGAAAGGGATGTCGGTCTTGTTCTCATCAAAAGTATTTTCGGAAGAGACCGATTTGGCTTCATGGTATTGGGACACCTCGCCATGGTGGATTCCCTGGCTTTTATACCAGAGGTCACTGCCCCATTTTCCGAGCCTGGCCTCGAGTTCATCGATTGACCTTTCGCCGATATCCCGGATGGTGATGATCCCCATCGCTTTTAAAACCTCATAGGTATGTTCACCCACGCCTGGTATCTTGCTCACGGGCATGGGTGCCAGGAATTCTTTCTCCTTACCATGGGGCACTTGCAGGTAACCGTTGGGCTTGGCCTCATCGGTGGCGATCTTCGCGATCATCTTATTGCTGGCCAGGCCGAACGAGATGGGTAATTTGGTTTCATCAATGATCTGCTGACGCAGGGCGATGGTCCATTGCAGGGGATTGAAGAACTTGTCCATCCCGGTGAGGTCGATGTAAAATTCATCGACAGAGGCTTTTTCGAAAAGAGGCGCCTTATCCGCGATGATCTGTGTGACCCACCGGCTGTATTTGCTGTATTCACCCCGGCTCCAGTTCAGCACAATGGCCTGCGGGCAAAGCTGCAAGGCCTGGCGGGAAGGCATTCCGCTACGGACCCCAAATTTCCGGGCTTCATAACTGCAGGAAGTGACCACGCCCCTGTCGCGGCCTCCGACAAAGACAGGCAACCCGGCATACTCGGGATGATTGAGCAGTTCAACGGATACGAAAAAGGTATCCAAGTCGAAATGGGCGATGATGCGTTGGGGTTCCATATGAAAAAGTTGCTAAGGGGACAAAGGAGTAAAGGAGGGTAAAAGAGATCATCATTGAAGCGGATCACAGTTAAATCAATACCTTTTTTTCTCTTTGTTCTCTTAGCCGTGTATTTCTTAGTTGTCTACCGGTAAATGTCCAGCAATCCATCCGGCAAGACCACATACACTTTTCGGTTCTTCTTATCCACCCTTTCCAGGCTTTCTTCATGGATGGGGATCAAGGCTTCCTTACCATGATAAAGGATCGTACAAAGCACCTGGTGGGGCTGTTCAATCACTTCCAGGATCTCACCCAGGTCTTCCTCCTCATGGATCAGGGAAAATCCCAGCAGGGCGATCGGTGAGGATTGGGCGGCGAATTTCTTGAAATCCTCTTCAGCCAGCCACACTTCCCGGGGCGTCAGTTTACGGGCTGTTTCCTTATCATTGATCCCCTCCAGTTTCAGGAAGGTCTCGTCCTCGCTTTTGATCTTGGTCGTTTGTATGAAATACGGAAGGAAACTGTCTTTCTTGTCTTCAATGAAAATGACCTCGAGCCCCTTGAGGGAGGTCTTCTTCCCAGGCTATGCTCCAGTACCAGGTCGCCTTTCAGGCCATGACTGGCGGCGAATTTCCCTATTTTGAAGTATTGGCTCATGGTTGCTGCAAGTTACGGAATGAGTTGCAAAGGAAATGAATTGCTCCCCTTTAGGGCAGGGGCAAAAAAAGTCCCGCCAAAGGCAGGACTTCAATGCGTTTCCGAGCAGAGGTAATTTATTCTTCTGTCTTGGTTTCTTCTGCTGCAGGCGCTTCAGCTTCTGGTGTTTCCGTTGCGGTTGCAACCGGTGTTGCCGGAACCTCAGCTACTTTCTTTACTACGGGCTGGTTGCGTTTGTCCATGCGGCTCTTTTTGTGAGCGCCCTGGCGCCTGGTAACATGAGCTTCATGTTCGCTGCTCCATTTAGTAAATTTTTCCATGGCAGTAGCTTCGTCAAAAAGGCCTAAGCCAACACCACGCAGTAAATGCTTCAGGAATAATACGCCCTTGAAAGAAAGGATGCGGCGTACAGTATCGGTGGGTTGAGCACCTTTTTGCAGCCAATCCAATGCCTTCTGACGATCGATCTGGATGGTTGCCGGAACGGTCAGGGGATTGTACGTACCTAATTTCTGAATGAATTTACCATCGCGGGGACTTCTGCCGTCTGCTACTACGATGAAATAAAAGGGTCTCTTCTTTGAGCCATGCCTTTGCAGTCTCATTTTTACAGCCATAAAATAGAAATTTTTGGTTGTTATGAATAGGGTTTCTCCTTAAAAAAGGAAGGCGAAGATACTATCACCCTCTAAAAGTTCCAAATTAATAAAACTACATTAATATATTATTAAATATAATAAAGTAATTGAATCTGGCTTTATTTAAACAAAATACTGAACATATCCCTTATTCCCGGGATATGTTCAGTATGGATTTGTAATAACACCTAAAACTCTTGAAAACATTAGAACCACTTGATCATATCGTCTGAGCATAAAAAACCGGCAAAAAAAGTACAACAGGTTTTACCGGCATGCCATATCGCTAAAACAGCGACCTGGGAAACGCCCTGTAATTCTCATGATCGATAGGCCGGATTCGATCAATTACGATGACCACCACCGCCATTGACCCAGTCAACAATTTTTTGTTTGTCGCTTGCGGACAAGGGAGTATTTGGAGCCGGAGGCATGACCGATGGGTTTGCATCAACAGCTCTTGCCTTGATCCTGGCACTCTGTGCAACGATAGTACAGTCAATGGTAAAATCCAATCCATTTTGAGGAGCCGGTCCTGCATGACAACCCCCTATCGCACAATTCACGGCAAGTATGGCTTTTACATTATTGAATTGAGGGCCGGCCGGAGCGATCGGTACGGCAACTGCATTTGTAACGACACAGCCGTTTTGATCCCGGACTCCCACATTATGGGTTGTTGCAGCCAAGGCGCCAAAAACATTGGACAACTGGAATGTGCCACCATTGATATTGTACATGAAACCGGTACTTCCGGTTGCTGAAACGGATATGGACCCCGTATTGACGATACACTTATCACTGCCCTGTATTACCGTAGTAAAGGTTATCGTTGGACAGGGTGTACTGCTTACCGTTATTGTTCCTGAAGTACCCAGGCAATTATTAGCATCTTTGGCAATGACAGTATAATTTCCCGCAGCTAATCCTGCAAAAGTGGCGGAAGCCTGAAATGTGGTACCTCCGTCCTTACTGAATAAATAAGGTGTTGCTCCTCCGGATGCATTTGCCGTCATGGTTCCATTGGTTGCCGTGGGGCCGGAAGTCGGGGTAGTGGTTGCCGTTACAGTGATTGGCGGGCAGGCGACACTTCCAACAACCACGATGGTTGTTCCGGTACAATTATTAAGGTCTTTTGCGGTAACGGTATAATTTCCTGCCACCAGTCCGGTAAAATTACCGGAAGCCTGATATGCACCTCCGTTGATCCGGTATGTAAACCCTGTGCTTCCGGTCGCAGATGCCGTTAATGTGCCATCGGGCGCAGTAGGTGTAGATGCAGGTGTTGTAGTTGCCGTAACAGTAATGGTTGGACAAGGAGTTGTTGTTACAGTAAATGTCTGGGTTTTTAAACACCCTGCGGCATCTTTGGCTCCAATGGAGTATGTTGCCGGCGCCAGATTATTAAACGTTCCGGAAGACTGAAATGCGCCACCGTCAATATTAAAGGTGAAACCGGTGCTTCCTGATGCCGCGGCAACTATGGCGCCGTTATTCAAGCCACCGGAAGTAGGTGTAACCGATGCTGTTATTGCAATCGTTTTACCTGCACAAGGGTCGGTGGGGGCGGGTGTTCCATCCTTACTGCAGGAGTAAATGAACACAACAGACAGTACGAGACCAGCTAATAATTTTTTTTGGATAGATTTCATACAAAGGTTTATTGTTCAATCGTATGAAATTCGCCTGTAGTTGCCTCTCCATAAAAAAATCAATGAGAAAAACCAAACTTCTTTAACGCCTTTTCAAAGGCCTGTATTTTAACCCAACCCTGGCACCCATAGAATACAGTTTCACTTGACCATCCCCGATACCGGTGAGCGGTATATTCACCGAAGGCTCCAGTTGCATAGAGATTTGCGGAGTTAATTTCCTTTCCACTCCGCCCGAAATGGTCAGGATGGAAAACAGGTTTTTATTGCCGCTATAACTATATTTTCGCTCATAATAGTTGTTATACCGGGTATACTTAAAATCATAATCCTCACTCTTCATAAAGTAGGTGGACAAACCGGTGGAAGCAAAATAGCTGGTCTTTGGCCTTTGCACAACAACATATTTTATCGCCAGGGGTATCTCATAAACCAGGCATGCGGCATCAACTTTAATGATCTTCGCGGTATTCCAGTAAGGGCTTGGTTTCAACTTATAATCTTCCGGACCTGCAATGTATTTTTTCTTACTTACAGAAAAACCAGTCTCAATGCTAAGTCTTTTACTCAGGTGGAAACCGAGACCGAGACCGTATTTAGCAGTAACGGTACTGTTTTTAAAAGACAATAGTTTAACATTACTGGCTTCCGCACCGATCGTAGCTGAAATATAGAAACGGGAGGATTTTCGTTTTTTATCTTTTTCTCCTTCCTTTTTTTCCTGGACCAACAACTTATTTTGCCCGGACAGACTATCTTTTAACCGATCAGTAATTTTTTGTGTCGCATTGGGTTTCCCTATCAGGCCGAGTGAGTCTTCCAACGATATGTCAAGATTCTTTTCTTTCCCCATATCACCGGCCGATACGTTGATTTCTTCATTTGCAACAGGGCTGCTCCCTTCAATTGAAACCCGGGTAACCCCCTGATTTGTTAATCTGATATCCTTTTTTTGATCAAAGGCTGATGTGATTACATCTGATAAAATTGAAAAGTCACTTCGCTTGTCACTGACCATACCGGTCTTTTTCCGGTTACTGAAGATCAGAGTGGAATTCCACTTTGCATTTTCCGTATTTGTGCTTTCCGAGATCGAAGGCATCTGCGTACCAACCGGTGCGGATGAGTTTTTATCAATTGAAATCTGAGGCTGAATATCTGCAGTTTCAGATTGAACCTGATTATTTTCTGTCCTCACGGAATGCTTGGGCCCTAAATCTGCAGTTTCATTATCCTTGTTGAAAGAACCCGATATCAGGTATCCCCCTAAAGCACTAATGAAGATAACCAGCATCAGGATCCACAAAAACGGGCGACGCCTGTCTTTTTCCTGATCAAGCAGTTTTTCCATCTGCTTCCATGCCAATTCATTAAAGGGCGGCTCAATGCCGGCTGCCTCGCATATCTTTTGTTCAATATCGTCAAACTGCTTTTCGCTCATATCGCGCTTGATTTGCTTTTTTTAGCATTTTTTGAATATTTGCTTTTGCCTTAGCCAGATTTGATTTTGAAGTGCCGACAGAGATCTTCAACTGATCAGCGATCTCTTCATGTTTATAGCCGTCAATAACAAACAGATTGAATACAGTACGGTAAACCGGAGATAAGCGTTGAACCATTTCGATCAGCTCTTTGTAGGAGATCTTGTCAACACTGGTTTCAGATTCATAAAGATTTTCAAGCTGATCATCAGCAATATCTATCTGGTGAGGACTTCGGTTACTTTTTCTAAAATGATCTATAGCGGTATGGACCAGGATGCTTTTCATCCAACCCCGCAGTGAATTTTCATAGTTCTCATACCTGGGAGAGAAACCGGGGAAGCCCCTGAATATTTTTAAAAACCCATCATTAACGATCTCCATGGCATCCTCTTCTGTGGCACAGTAACGCATACATATAGCCATGGAATACCCGTAAAAAAGCCGATAGAAAGCTTTTTGACTTTCCCTTTTTGCATCTATGCAACCTTGGATGATATGTTTGAGTTCATGCTCTGTTGGCAAGATTGCGGTTTTAAAACCCCGAAATAACTAACTGAATGGATATTTGTCTTCTTGTAATCGCATAAAAGAAGTAAAGAGTTGCCTCTGTCAACTGAAATGCAGTATATATTATTCCTTACAAAATAGGCAAATGGATTTTGCCTTTGAAATAATCTTATTGAGATGGGTACTAAGGTGTAGTTTATTTTAAATTAAATATGTAATCCGCTGTATTACTTAAGTTTATTTCCCCCTATGCCCGACATTCTTCCCATCGGCATCTTATTCATCATTTTCATCATGCCTTTCATCTGCTCGAACTGTTTCAGGAAGGCATTGAGCTCGGCCAGCTCCTTCCCGGCTCCTTTGGCGATGCGTGCCTTTCTGCCCGGGTTGATGATATCGGGGTTCCTCCGCTCTTCCAGGGTCATACTGTTGATCATGGCTTCGATGCCCTTGAAGGAATCGTCGTTCACATCCACATCCTTGATCTGTTTGCCTACCCCGGGGATCATACCCATCAGGTCCTTGAGGTTACCCATCTTCTTGATCTGCTGCAGCTGGGTCTTGAAATCCTCGAAATCGAACTGGTTCTTGCGTATTTTCTTCTCCAGGCGGGCGGCTTCCTTTTCGTCGAATTGCTCCTGGGCCTTTTCCACCAGGCTCACGATATCTCCCATACCCAGGATACGCTGAGCCATCCTGTCGGGATAGAAGACATCCAGCGTATCCATCTTCTCTCCGCTACTGGCGAACTTGATGGGTTTGTTCACGGTGTATTTGATGGACAAGGCGGCACCACCCCGGGTATCGCCATCCAGTTTGGTGAGCACCACCCCGCTGAAATCGAGTCGTTCGTTGAACGCAGCAGCGGTATTCACCGCGTCCTGTCCCGTCATGCTGTCCACCACAAAGAGGATCTCCTGCGGATTGACAGCCGATTTGATATTGGCCACTTCGGTCATCATCACCTCATCCACGGCCAAACGCCCGGCTGTATCGATGATGATCACATTCTTATTTTTTGAACGGGCTTCTTTGATGGCGTTTTGTGCAATGGATACCGCGTCCTTATTCTCCCTTTCCGAATAAACGTCAACCCCGATCTGTCCACCCAGCACCTCCAGCTGGTCGATCGCAGCGGGACGATAGATATCCGCCGCTACCAGTAAAGGGGATTTCCCTTTTTTGGTTTTCAGGTAGTTGGCGAGTTTCCCGCTGAAGGTGGTCTTACCGCTACCCTGCAGGCCGGCCACCAGGATGATGGCGGGATTCCCGTTGATGACGAATTCGCTTTCACTGCCTCCCATCAGTTCGGTGAGCTCGTCCTGGACGATCTTCACCATCAACTGGCCCGGGCTCACCGAGGTAAGGACCTTCTCGCCCAGGGCTTTCTCCTTCACTTTATCGGTGAATTCCTTGGCGATCTTGTAATTCACGTCGGCATCCACCAGGGCGCGGCGGATGTCCTTGACGGTATTGGCGATATTGAGTTCCGAGATCCGGGCCTGGCCCTTGATATTCTTGAATGCCGCTTCTAATTTTTCACTGAGAGAATTAAACACGATAGAAATGTTTTTAACGCTTAAATAATTAAACCTGATCACAGATTTTAAATTGATTAGTTGATTTCACAGATTGAATGACTTCGTCATTTGTATGTCGCAATTCGTTTGAATTCAAGCTTGAATTCCCGAAATTCAAAAGCAATCCTACTTCGATCTTGAATATTTTAAGTAATTTATTATTTGAGAATAATACAAAGGGTCGACAAGTTAATTACAGCTTTCAGCTCAAGGATAACGTTGTTCTCAACTAAAATATCAAGTCGCCTGGAACCTACATGCAGCCCTTCATAAAATATATCTTTTCTAACCTCATTCTCACAATTCAAACCTTGCCTTTTTAACTCGATAACCATGCATCTATGGTAAATAACTTCCTGAAAACCCGGACCAATGGCCCGATGCACTTTCATCGCTACTCCAATGATCATTTGTGTCAACGCTGAATGTCTATATGATTTCACCGACTTGATGATTTGTTGCGCAGTGAAAATAATCTGCGAAATCATTAAATCATTATAAAAATCAGCGTTTATTTCTTCTCTTTTTGTCTTTTTCTCCCCTGTTCTATATTGAGAAAGCCGTATCCACGATCTTCGCCTGTTCCTGTGCATGCACTTTCGCATATCCCGTAGCCGTTGCCGCACTGGGCTGACGGCTGATGATCAGGAAATTGATGTGCTGCAGGTTCATCCTCAGGAAAGTAGCGGCCCCCATATTCAGCGGTTCTTCCTGCACCCAATACCAGATGGCCTTACTGTACTTCTTATATAATTCATCCAGCTGTTTTTGTGGTAAGGGATAGATCTGCTCCAGCCTGATGATGGCCACATCATTGCGGTTCTCTTTCTGACGTCGCTCGGCCAGGTCAAAATAGATCTTGCCACTGCAGAACAGGACCTTTTTTATCTCCGATGGTGCTGAAACCGATTCATCATCGATGACTTCTTTGAACCCGCCGATGGTGAATTCACGGGTCAGACTAAAACTGCCCGGATGACGGAGGTTGGCCTTGGGTGAAAAGTTGATCAGGGGTTTCCTGAAAGGCCAGGCCAGTTGCCTCCGCAGCCCGTGAAAGAAATTGGCGGCGGTGGTCACATTGGTGACCACCATGTTCAATTCAGCGCACTGCTGTAAGAAACGTTCCATCCTGGCGCTGCTGTGCTCGGGACCCTGTCCTTCATACCCATGCGGCAATAACATCACCAGTCCGTTCATACGCTGCCACTTGGTTTCCGCCGCGGCGATGAACTGGTCGATCATTGTTTGAGCCCCGTTACAGAAATCACCGAACTGGGCCTCCCAGATCGTGAGGGCATTGGGATTGGCCATGGCATATCCGTACTCGAATCCCAGTACCGCATATTCACTCAGCAATGAGTTGTAGATCCGGAAAGGTTGCTGGCTGTCTGCCAAATGGTCCAGCCGGTTGTATTCATTATTGTTGGTCTCGTCGTATAGTACGGCATGCCGGTGACTGAAAGTTCCCCGCTTCACATCCTGTCCGCTCATGCGAACGTCTTTTCCCTCAAGCAATAAACTTCCATAAGCCATGAGTTCGGCGGTCGCCCAGTCTATTTTCTGCTCATCATGGAATAATTTCTGTTTGTCCTGCACCAGTTTCTCCACTTTACGTAAAGGCTTGAATCCCTCCGGCCATCGCATCAGTCCGTCGAAAAGCGATTTCACCAGTTCATCGGTAATGGCCGTGACAGGCGAGGAATGGAAATCTTCGGCCTTTGCCCTGCGCAGGCTTTTCCAAACCAGTTCAGGTGGCTGATAGGTATAGGGAAGCGGGTTCTGTTTTACCTCATCCAGACGCTCCTGCAATTCAGCGAGGTATTGTTGTTCCATTTCCCTGGCGAGGCTGCGGGCATCTTCTTCCCCGTTCTCGATCAGGAACTGGGTATACACTTCCCGGGGATTCAGGTGCTTGTCGATCAGGGCGTACAATTGCGGCTGGGTGAACTTCGGCTCATCGCCCTCGTTATGTCCGTGCCGGCGGTAACAGACCATATCGATGAAAATATCGCTGTTGAATTCCTGGCGATAGAGTGTGGCGATCTCGGCGGCCTTGACCACGGCTTCGGCATCATCCCCGTTCACGTGCAATACCGGTGCCTGCACCATGGCGGCCGCGGAAGTACAGTAATCGGCGGTCCGCGCATCGTCAAAATCGGTGGTGAAACCGATCTGGTTATTGATCACGAAGTGGATCGTGCCGCCGGTATAATAACCCGGCAGTCCGCTCATCTGCAAAACCTCGTACACGATCCCCTGTCCGGCGACCGAGGCGTCGCCATGAATGAGGATCGGCAATATCTTATCATAATCGCTCTTATACAATACATCGGCCTTGCTCCTGGCGAATCCCAGGACGATGGGGTCAACGGCTTCCAGGTGCGAGGGATTGGGACTGAGTTTCAGGTGAATGCTCTTCCCCGAAGCCGTCTGCACATCACTGCCAAAGCCGAGGTGGTACTTCACATCCCCGCTTCCCATCGTGGTATCGGGCGTGCTGGTTCCTTCGAATTCGGTGAATATCTGTTCGTAGGTCTTGCCCATGATATTGGCCAGTACATTCAACCTTCCCCGGTGCGCCATACCGATCACCACTTCCTGCACATTGTTTTTGGCCGAAGTGTCAATGATCGCATCCAGCGCGGCGATGGTCGTCTCTCCGCCTTCCAGCGAAAATCGTTTTTGTCCCACGTATTTTGTTTGCAGGAATTTTTCAAACATCACCCCCTCATTGAGCTTCTGAAGGATCCGCTTTTTTTGAACCAGGCTGACCGGCTGCAGGATGGTATGCTCAACGGCCTGGGTTAGCCAGTCGATCTTCTTTTGATCATTCAGGGCGCTGATCTCCACGCCGACATGGTGGGTATAGCATTTTTGTAAATGAGCCAGGATCTGTTGCAGGGTGGTTCGACCCAATCCGGCAAAAGCGCCCGCTTCAAATTCAAGGGCCAGGTCATTTTCATTGAGTCCGAAAAATGGCAGGTCAAGGTTGGCAAAGCGGTCCTTCCTTTCCCGGATGGGATTGGTCCTGGCCACGAGATGGCCTTTTTTCCGATAGGCGTTGATGAGTTGATAGACCGCGAATTCCTTGGCCAGACCGGTTTCTGAAATGGCCCCGGACGGCTCTTTCTTCCCGTTGCTGCTAACGTTAACCGCACCGCTGTTCACGGCAAAATCAAAACCCTCGAAGAATTTACGCAGGTCGGCATCCACTTGGGAAGGGTCCTTCACAAAATCCTGGTACAGTCCTTCGATATAAGCCGGATGAGCATTGGTGATATATTGAAAATCCTTCATGGTAATGACTAAGTTTTGTTTTGGACCAGCCGCAGCACTTTACCCGGCATCGTTGTGTCACTCACTTGTACTATTTCAGCTCAGCTCAGCGAGACTGCAGGGAAGATGGGACACTGGAAAAACAAGATGCTTCTGGTCTAAATCGGCTGCAAATATCGGTTAATTATGGATTGGATGATGGCGCTTTCGGAGGCAATTTGCCCATTAAAAAGGCGATGAAGCCGCTGAGGAGAACATAAGCGGAAAAGAAATAGAAGCCCGGCTCCAGGCTGGCCCGGGTATTCTGCATGGCATTGGCGCCCAGGAACGCCACGAAAATGCTGATGGCGAACACATCGGCCATGGCCCATTTGCTGATCACTCCAGCCAGGTTCGTCCAGCCGGATCGCGGTTCCCTGGCCAGCAGCAAATAAAAGACCAGTGCGGATTTAAACAGGGGAATGGCGATACCGAACAAGGCGATCAGGACAAAAGGCCAGTAATGTCCGCCCTCCCAAAGGGTTTGGAGGGTTCCCAGCACACTGCGCTTTTCATCAAAAAGGCGGATATCCACTAAAAAATGGGTGGATATGTCAATATGGAGCATATCCAGTACCCATCCCAGGCCCAGCAAGACCAGGGAAATAATGTGTAAAAACAATAAGAACCAGCGATTTAGCATGATGCATGGTTTGAGACAGGCAATTTATAAATTATTCATTACTAAAAATCCATTATTCATTGAATTCCCCTATCTTTGCAGCCCAAAAATCAGTATTAAAAAATGGCAAATCACTCAGCTACCAAGAAAGATGTTCGTCAGAGTACAAAACGCAACGAGCGTAACCGTTATTACGGCAAAACCACCCGTAACGCCATCCGCGACCTGAAAGCCAGCGAGAAGAAAGAAGCCGCTGACCAGTTTCCCAAGGTAGCCTCCATGATCGACAAACTGGCCAAACGCGGTACCATACATAAGAATAAGGCCGCTAACCTGAAAAGTAAGCTGGCCCGCAAGATCAACGCCCAGGCAAAGTAATTGACTACGTTCATCATATTTTTGTAAACCCGTGATACAACTTATCGACGGGTTTTTTATTTAGCTTTACAGTCTTCACTTAAATAAACATGGCAAAATACCTGTTCTATTTCCTTGTCTTCCTGAACAGCATAAACAGCGCATACAGTCAGTGTACCGCTCCCAATACCCCGGGTGTTTCCAGTTTGCTTTTACATGCCAGCGACACCCAGCTGACCGTTTACTACGATACCACCAGCAATTCTCCGGCCACCAATATCTATTACCTGGGCATCTTGTCCACCTCATCGCCTCTCAGCAGTACTCCCGTGAACGGAACCGTTTACAATCCCGGCGATGCGCTCGGGGGTGGAAATGTGATGTTCTATAATAAGAACTATATTCAAAAGCAAACAGGTTTGATCCCCGGCACTACTTATTATGTTTACGTTTATGCGGCGCGGACCTCATGCACGGGAGAACCGTTCTATAGTGTGGCCAATATAACCGATACCATTCAGACCTTTAGTGGCGCCCCCGGCATACCGGCCGGTTATTACGACGCGGCCAATGCCCTGAGCTGCAGTAATCTTAAAACGGCCTTGTACAATATCATCAAGCCGACCGTATCCAACCCGATCCCCACCTATACCGGTTTATGGAGTGCGTATTTTATCACGGATGACCGCTTGAACGACGCCGCCACTAAGACCATCGTTTGGGATGTTTATACCGATAATCCTTCGGGCACTGAATGTGAGTCAACCTTTGGATCACCATACCAGGACAAAGGGTTATCAGGCACTATTGAATGCCAGCGGTACAACCGTGAACACGCGTTTCCGCAATCCTGGTTCGCATCCGCAGAACCCATGAGAAGCGATATGTTCATTGTTTATCCCACCGATAAAAAAGTGAACAGCATGAGGGGAAATTTCCCATACGGAAAAGTAACCACACCTACCTATACTTCTAATAACGGAACCAAACTGGGCGCTAATACCTTTTTATCGTATTACCACGGCAGTGCTTATGAGCCGATCAATGAGTACAAAGGCGATCTCGCCAGGTCAACTTTTTATGTGGCTACGGCCTATGAAAATGATATCGCGTCCTGGCAAACCAATTCGATCGCAGACAGTGCATTGAACGGCACCGCCTACCCGTCATTTGATTACTGGTACATCAAACTCATGTACCAATGGCATATCCTTGATCCGGTCAGCTCCAAGGAGACCGATCGTAACAACGACATTTACATGATCCAGGGAAATCGTAACCCTTATATCGACCATCCCGAATATGTCGCCCTGGCTTGGCAGTGCAGTGGCGCTTTACCCGTCACCATTATTGATTTCACCGCCGCCCTCAACAATGAATCAGTGCTCCTGAAATGGTATGCGACCTATGAGACACAATTCAAGTCCTACGATATTCAGCGAAGCACCGATGGCAACCGCTTCTTTACGGTCGGATCCATTGTCGGCAGGAACCTGGCCAATTATTCTTTTGTTGATGAACATTTGCCCAACTCCGAACTCGCCTATTACCGCCTGCAGCTGAACGACGCTGACGGAAAATCTGAGTACAGCAAGACGATCGCCATACGGCTGAATACAAAATATACCGACGCCCTGGTTTACCCCAATCCAACCCCCGGAAAATTAACGGTTACGCTGAAACAGGCCTTGCAGCAAAGCGGGCAGATCCTCATCACCGATATCGCCGGCAGGCAGGTATGGAGCGGGACCATCCCGGCAAATCAAAAAAATGTTCCCCTTAACGCTTCCGGGTTCGCACCGGGCAGGTACTTCATTTCGATCCTGGGCAACAATACGATCATACACCAGTCATTCGTGATCGCCCGATAAGCGGCGGCACAGCGATTGAGATTTCATTTTTTCCCGGCCGGCAAACTCCGGCAACTAAAATTATTGTAGCTTGAAAAAAAATCGGGTTGCATGAAAAAGATCTTCTCCGCGCTCCTCATCATACTTTCTGGTTATTCATCGCATGCGCAACAATGCCGTTTTGAACGCAGTGAAGGACGGGAAAGCGCCACTTATTTTGAAGCGGTGGACTGGTACAAGAATCTTGATAAGATATCAGACAAACTGCTGGTCAGGGAAATGGGCCCAACGGATGCGGGTTATCCCCTGCACCTGGTCCTGCTCAGCGCCGACGGGAAATTCGACCCGGTCGCCTGGCATAAACAGGGAAAGGCGGTCTTGCTCATCAACAACGGGATCCATCCCGGCGAACCCGACGGGATCGACGCCAGCATG
Organism: Chitinophagaceae bacterium; assembly: GCA_016721725.1. Taxonomy (GTDB): domain Bacteria; phylum Bacteroidota; class Bacteroidia; order Chitinophagales; family Chitinophagaceae; genus Ferruginibacter. Next base: position 1,006,736 of record JADKHN010000006.1, read on the forward strand.
CTTCTGGTGAGGGATATCGTGAAGGGAAAAGTGAAATTGCCGGCCAATGTGGCTCTCGCGTTCATTCCCGTTTACAATATCGGCGGCTGTCTGAACCGGAATTCCTATTCGCGGGTTAACCAGAACGGACCGCTTGAATATGGTTTCAGAGGTAACGCACAGAACCTTGACCTGAACCGCGATTTCACCAAATGCGACAGCAAGGATGCCCGTTCATTCGCCCAGTTGTTCCACTGGCTCGATCCCGACATCCTGATGGACAATCATGTCAGTGACGGTGCGGATTACCAGCATACCATGACCCTCCTCACCACCCAATATGATAAACTGGGTGCAGACCTGGGCGCCTGGTTACGCGAAAGATTTGAACCCCTCTTGTTCAAAGGCATGAAAGAAAAAAGTTGGGACATGATCCCCTATGTCAATTTCGAAGGCGTCGATCTCAGCAAAGGCATGGACATGTTCTATGACCCTCCCCGTTATTCATCCGGTTATGCGGCCCTGTTCCAAACCATCGGTTTCGTTCCGGAAACGCATATGTTAAAGCCATACAAAGACCGGGTGCTATCCACTTATTCATTGATGCAGACCCTGATCGAAACGTCTGCCGCCAATGCCACAGAACTGATCAGTCAGCGGAAGAAAGCGAGGGCGGAAGTGATCCGGGAAAAAAGCTTTCCGCTGAACTGGATCAATGATACCACCAAATACGCACTCATCAGTTTCAAAGGATTTGAACAGGCTTACCGGACCAGTGAAGTGACCGGGCAAAAGACCATGTATTTCGACCGGTCAAAACCCTTTACACAGGAAGTGAAATTCTACCATGCCTTCAAACCGGTCAATTTCATTGATGCGCCTGCTGCTTATATCATTCCACAGGGTTGGGGAACGGTGATCGATCTGCTGAAAATGAACGGGGTGATCCTGCAAGCATTGGCAAAAGACACGATCATGGAAGTCAATGCCTACCATATCGACGACTATAGGTCTTCATCCAGGCCTTATGAGAAACACCACCGCAACACCGGGGTGAAGGTAACGGCCGGCTTGCAAAAGGTCAGGTTCCTCAAGGGCGATTTTGTGATCCCGATGAATCAAATTGCCAACCGCTATCTATTCGAAATGCTGGAGCCTTCCGGGGATGACAGTTTCTTCGCCTGGAATTTCTTCGATGCGATCCTGCAGCAAAAGGAAGGTTACAGCGATTACCGCTGGGAGGATGTGGCGGCCGAATGGTTGCGTAAGAACCCGGATCTGAAACAAAAACTGGAATCCAAAAAAGCGGCTGATCCAAAATTTGCGGCCAGTGGTCCGGCCCAGCTGGATTTCATCTATAAAAATTCTCCCTATTATGAACCGGTCCATAACCGGTACCCGGTTTACCGATTGGAAAAATAGCAAGTTTATTTACTCAACTAATTGATTTATAAACTTTTACAAAATTGTCAGGCGATGCTCTATTGACCGGTGGGAAAAAAGGTCTAAATCCCTTTCCACCATTGCACAATTATCCATTCTCTATTACCCATTTTCCATTAAAAACCTTACCTTTGCTGCCCGTTCAAAAAAACGGATCAACAACATTTTTTAAACAAAATCAATCAGGGAAATGAACAACTACGAATTGATGGTGATTTTTACCCCTGTGCTGTCTGACGAAGAATTCAAAGCCGCTCAGAAAAAATACGCCGACCTCGTGACCGAACACGGAGGTGAGGTGTTGCACACCAATCCCTGGGGACTGAAATCGCTGGCCTATCCCATTGCCAAAAAAACCACCGGTTTATATTGGGTAATGGAGTATAAAGCGCCATCCAGCTTCAATGAAAAGTTGAAAATTCAACTTTTGCGTGACGAATCACAGATGCGTCACATGTTCACTGCACTCGATAAATACGCCGTCGAGTACAATACGAAAAAGAGAAGTGGTGTACAATATTCAGCAACTGAAAAAGCGGAGGCATAATCATGGCAAAAGCAAACGAGATAAAATATCTTACCGCCATCAAAGCGGAGAAGCGTCCAAAGAAATATTGCCGCTTTAAGAAGATGGGCATTCATTATATCGATTATAAGGATGCCGAGTTCCTGAAAAAATTCCTTAACGAGCAAGGCCGCATGTTACCGCGCCGCATTACCGGGAACTCTCTGAAGTTCCAGCGTAAAGTGGGCGATGCGATCAAGAAGGCCCGCCAGATGGCGATCCTGCCTTACGTTACCGATCTTTTAAAATAATTTTTTTTCACCACCCTAATCCCGGTGATAACCGGGAGAAAGCCCTGAGAACTGAGCGAAGCCGAAGTATCAAAGGGTTGGGTAAAAATGCAAAATCATGCAGGTAATATTGATCCAGGATGTGAATAATCTAGGCGGTGTCAATGAGTTGGTATCCGTGAAGAACGGTTACGGCCGCAATTATCTCATTCCCAAGAAACTGGCCATTGAAGCCAACCCTTCCAATATGAAGATGATGGAAGAGAAGAAGAAACAACAGGCCAAGAAAGAAGCCAAGTTACTGGCAGAACTCAACAGCGTGATCGCCGTACTGAATGACGGAGCCCTGAAAGTCGGTGCCAAGACCGGTACCAGCGGAAAGATCTTCGGAAGCGTTACTTCTGTTCAGCTGGCGCGCGCCATCAAGGAACAGAAAGGCTACGAGATCGACCGTCGCAGGATCAGCATCATTGATGATGTGAAGGAACTGGGTACTTACAAGGCGAAGATCGATTTCGGTAATGGCACGGAAACTGAAGTGGAATTTGAAGTGATCGCAGAGTAAAAACGTATTCTCCTTTTATGGAATAGGTCCCGGGTTTCCCCGGGACTTTTTTTATTTCCCTCGGCCGGATCCCGGCCCCGCATCCGGAAATAGCAGTGAATTACAGTTTGTATAAAATCATAACTAATTGATATCAAATTCAATACAGTGCATTTAGGCCCAGACCCAAGTATTTTAACGTCATCTTGTGATTTTACACATAAAGCACTATCTTTAACCCGAATTAATGGTTTTAGTTTTCTGCTATTGGCTGAAGTAGCTTTCTTTCGAAGTCCGATTCAGTTCATTGTATAACTAAGTCATTATTGTATTTTTATTTATTTATTAAAAAGTTTTTACAATGAACATCTATGTAGGTAATCTGAGTTGGTCCATGACTGATGACGATTTAATGAATCTCTTCACACAGTACGGAAGCGTTTCCAGTGCTAAGATCCTCAAAGACAAAATGAACGGCCGCAGCAAAGGCTTTGGCTTTGTTGAAATGGAAGACGAAGAAGCAGCCAAGACTGCGATCGCCAACCTCAACGAAACTGAAGTTCAGGGTCGTAAGTTGATCGTCAACGAATCACAACCACGCCAGGAAGGCGACTACAAGAAGCGCAGCTTCGGCGGCGGCGGCGGTGGTGGCTACAAGAAAAGCGGCGGTTACGGCGGCGGTGGAAGCCGTGGTGGCGGCGGTGGCTATGGTGGCGGAAGCCGCGGTGGCAACGGCGGCGGTGGTGGATACAACAGGGATTATTGATCCGTTTGCGAAAGCAGATACCACAATACTAAAAGCCTTCCGGTTTCGGGAGGCTTTTTCATGTCTCAGAATTTGAAATGAAAAAAACCGGGTAATACCCTGATGTCGAAATGGGTTCCCCTAACCAGTTCCCCATCCATCGCTGCCGTGGTTTCGACCGGGCATTCCACACGTATCTTTTCACAATGCCGGTATTGGATAAAGGGTAGTTCGAGGTGTTTGCCTTTTTCAATGACCGGCAGGTATCTCAGGCGTTTCAAGACCGATAAGGGACCGCATAAGACCATATCCAGTGAGCCGTCATGTAAAGAGGCCAGTGGACTGACCATGAATCCGCCGCCTGTCCGGGTAGAGTTATTGATGATCACTAATAGAAATCGCTGCTGTATTACTTTACCATCCGATACGATGGTGAATTCTTTTTCCCTGAAAGAGAAGATCTTCCGCATCACCACCCAGAGGTAACCCAGGTGCCCGCCCAGCCATCGTATGGCTCCCATCGACTGAAGCACTTCCCCGTCGAAACCGATGCCCAGGCTGTTGAGGTATAATTGACCGTTGCAACTGGCCGCATCAACGGGCCTCGCTTCAGCAGACAAAACCCTTTCGATCTGCTCTTCCAATGAGACCTTCCCATACAATTTCCAGGCAAGATCATTGCCCGTCCCGCCGCCAAATAAAGCCAATGGGATCGAGATCCCCTTATAATAATTGATGAAATAATTGATGGTGCCATCCCCGCCTACGATCCAGGCTTCCGAAAACCCGTCTAATGAATCGGGCCAGGTATCGCAGAAAAGCTGGTGCGGGATCCGCCTTTTCGAAAGGCTATCCCTGATCTGAGCACCCATCCGGACAGCCTTGCCTTTTCCGGAACGGGGATTGACCAGTATTGCGATGAAACTTTTTATATTTGTTTGATGCCCCATGCTATCGTCAACTAAAAATAAACAAAGCAAACAATAAATTCAATTTTGGGTTAACTCCCAAAAGATAAATATCAAATCACTGCAAATGGGTAAAAACAGGCTGGAAGCATTCAGCGACGGCGTACTGGCCATCATCATCACGATCATGGTTCTCGAGATCAAAGTGCCTCATGGCAGCAGTTTGGAAGACCTTAAGCCGGTCTTCCCGGTATTCATCAGTTATATCCTGAGTTTCCTTTATATCGGTATTTACTGGAACAACCACCATCATATGTTACACGCCGTACACAAGGTGACCGGCGCCGTACTCTGGAACAACATCCATTTATTATTCTGGCTTTCACTGGTTCCCTTTGCTACGGCCTGGATGGGTGAGAATCATTTTGAACGCTGGCCCGTCATACTTTATGGTTTTGTATTGTTGATGGCCGGACTGGCTTATTATTTCCTGGCGCATTGCCTGGCCGATGTACACGGGAAGGAGAGCACGATCTCCACAGGCCCTGGGCAAGGATTGGAAGGGGAAATTGTCGGTGATCATCTATGCCATCGGAATCGGACTCAGTTTCATCGATCCCTGGCTGGGATTCGGCAGTTATACCCTGGTGGCGGGCATCTGGTTCATTCCGGACCGTCGTATCGAAAATAAGCTGAAAGGAGAATAATGATCTTTATTGCTTTTTCAGGGGCAGGTCGAATGCACTGGCTTCGTGCCCGAAATGACCTTTGTGAGAGCCGTCGCAAAAGGGCTTATTCTGCGAAAGTCCGCAGCGGCACAAAGAGATGATCTCCCTTCCCTGTAAGCCGTAGAGTCCGCCATTCTTATCCACTATTTCAAAATCCCCTTCTATTTTCAGGGATCCATTGTTGTTTACCGTGATTTTTGTTGCAGCCATTTGTTTTTTCCAAAATTAAGTTCTTTAAAGAACATAATTGTACAAGATCGTTAATTGGCCCACTTCCTAGTCATATTTCATTCCGTAAAGCTGATCAAAGCCCTTGACCTGCTGGCAGGCTTGTTGTATCCTGTTCATGTTTATTTTGACAAATTACTTAATCCGTGGTTTGGAAAGCCAAGATCCCGGGCGGGATTCAAAAATTCCAAGGTCACCGGCAAAATGGGCACAAATAGATTGAAGGTGTATTTACAGGGGAAAAGCAATTCCCTGTTGGAAAAGATACAATCGAAAAAAGCCTCTCTGTTACCGGAAAGGCTTTTTCAATGAAATATGCCTGTCCCGCAGCATTGCGGGAGCAGCTACCGGTATTTATCATGAGCTTGTCGAATGGATCCTGAGCCTGCCGAATGGCTTCCGTCCTTCCGATTTGGAGGGATGCAGTATCCCGAAATACTTCGGGACCATGAGGGGCTTAACTTCTCTTTTCAATAATGGCTTTAAACGAAAAAAGCCTCTCCGTTTCCGGAAAGGCTTTTTCAATGAATATGGCAGCTACCTACTCTCCCGCATTTTTGTGCAGTACCATCGGCCATGAGGGGCTTAACTTCTCTGTTCGGTATGGGAAGAGGTGAACACCCTCGGCAAAACCACCATAAGAAAGTGGCTGATAGCTAATAGCTGATAGCTAATAGCTTACCGGCTTAATAAGGTGACATATTGGGATAAGAAGTAAGAAAGAGCAATTGTTATGATTATCCTGCCCGTCCCCTTTAGGGGTTAGGGGCAAAAATAAAAAAATAAAGCTTACGGGCAATTAGTACTACTCGGCTTCGATGTTACCACCCTTATACCTGTAGCCTATCAACGTCGTAGTCTCCGACGACCCTTAAAAGTAAACTCATCTCAAGGAAGGTTTCACGCTTAGATGCTTTCAGCGTTTATCCTGGCCACACATAGCTACTCTGCATTGCACCTGGCGGCACAACAGATACACCAGCGGTGTGTACGACCCGGTCCTCTCGTACTAAGGTCATGTCCTTTCAATTTACTAGCGCCCATCACAGATAGGGACCGAACTGTCTTGCGACGTTCTGAACCCAGTTCACGTGCCACTTTAATCGGCGAACAGCCGAACCCTTGGGACCTTCTCCAGCCCCAGGATGTGACGAACCGACATCGAGGTGCCAAACCTTACCGTCGATAGGAGCTCTTGGGGAGATCAGCCTGTTATCCCCAGAGTACCTTTTATCCTTTGAGCGACGGCCCTTCCATACAGAACCGCCGGATCACTTTAGCCGACTTTCGTCCCTGCTCGGCATGTATGCCTCACAGTCAAGCTCCCTTATACTAATACGCTCTATGTACGATTACCAACCGTACTGAGGGAACCTTTGCAAGCCTCCGTTACACTTTAGGAGGCGACCACCCCAGTCAAACTACCCACCATGCACTGTTTCCCTTTTAGGGATTAGATTCTAAATGTTTAAAGGTTGGTATTTCAACGACGACTCCATGATGCCTAGCGACACCACTTCAAAGTCTCCCAACTATCCTACACATCAAAAATTCAAAATCAATGCAAAGTTGTAGTGAAGGTTCATGGGGTCTTTCCGTCCCGTGACGGGTAACCGGCATCTTCACCGATACTACAATTTCACCGGGCTCGTGGAGGAGACAGTGTTCAACTCATTAGACCATTCGTGCAGGTCGGAACTTACCCGACAAGGAATTTCGCTACCTTAGGACCGTTATAGTTACGGCCGCCGTTTACTGGGGCTTCAGTCAGAAGCTTTGGCTTGCGCCGAACATCCTTCCTTAACCTTCCAGCACCGGGCAGGTATCAGGCTCTATACGTCATCTTACGATTTTGCAGGGCCCTGTGTTTTTGCTAAACAGTTGGTTGAACCATTTTACTGAGACCGTCCGAAGACGGTACGCTTTATCCCGAAGTTACAGCGTCAATTTGCCTAGTTCCTTCTCCACGGCTCACCCGAGCGCCTTAGAATATTCATCCCACCCACCTGTGTCGGTTTACGGTACGGGCTGCTTACACCATAACTTAGAGGTTTTTCTCGGAGGTTTGATTAGGATCACTATCCACGCGGCCGAAGCTTTGTGGTACTATCAGGTTCGCCAAGCCGTACGGATTTACCTGTACAGCCTATAACTACACCCTTTAACGTTCTATTCCGTAAGAACGCGGATCTTTCACTACCTCGTCACCCCATCGAAGTATAAGCAGGTGTTGGAATATTAACCAACTTGCCATCAGCTACCCCTTTCGGGTTTGCCTAAGGACCCGACTAACCCTGATCTGATTAACATTGATCAGGAAACCTTGGGTTTACGGCGTTAAAGTTTTTCACTTTAATTATCGTTACTTATGCCTACATTTTCTTTTGAAATCGCTCCAGCATCCATCGCCAGACACCTTCGCAGCAGATTTCAATGCTCCCCTACCACAAGTGTACGTAGTACACTGTTTAGAACTTCGGTTGATAGTTTGATGCCCGATTATTTTCCGTGCAGAGTCTCTCGACCAGTGAGCTGTTACGCACTCTTTAAATGAGTGGCTGCTTCCAAGCCAACATCCTGGCTGTTATAGAAACTCCACCTCGTTTGATCAACTTAACTATCTATTAGGGACCTTAGTTGCTAATCTGGGTTATTTCCCTCTCGGCCACGGACCTTATCGCCCGCAGCCTCACTCCCGGAGATATTTAGCACCATTCGGAGTTTGTCAGGGTTTGGTAGGCGGTGAAGCCCCCTAGCCCAATCAGTAGCTCTACCTGTGCTAAACGTCTATAATCCGAGGCTGTTCCTAAAAACATTTCGGGGAGAACGAGCTATCTCTCAGTTTGATTGGCCTTTCACCCCTATCCACAGGTCATCTCAGAGCTTTTCAACGCT
>JADKHN010000006.1:1020000-1116991 GCA_016721725.1 Chitinophagaceae bacterium
GGAACTGTCTGCCAAAACGGGGTTCATAACGGCGACCAATACCTGAAGTGTATCCTTCTGCGCCGGAACTGCGGATTCAACGACACCCTGTGAAAGGCTATCCTTTGGCTGGACCGGAATTTCCAATACCACGGAACCGGTATCCCGGTTGGCTTTCAGGGAATCCGAAGATGGTTCCGGGATGGTTGTCTTGTTTTTTATGATGGTGCTGGCGGCTTCGTCCTCAACAGGCCTGGAGACCGGTATTGCGACAACGCTGTCAGCAGCGGGCATGACCGGATCCGGTTTCACCACAGCAATGACGGGCGTGCTGTCCTGCTGCGGTTTTGTCATTACCATTTCCTCAGCGGCCGGCAATGGCGGGATGATCACACTGATGGTATCCGGCTTGCCTTTCCCGAGGTCAACATATTTCAAACTGGCGCTGTCAGAGGCGATCTGTTCTTCGAGTTTGACCACCCGGTTCCTTTTTACAGGTGCCGGTTTCCCCGCTTTATTTTTGACCAGCGCCTGCTCGCCTTTTTTCTTTACCGGTTTGAGCACCCGTTTACTGACCAACTGGATCGTATCCGGGACCAGCGGTTTTACTTCCTGCTCCTTGTTACTGATCGAAGGATCATTGACCGCTTTTGAGAGCACGCTGGCAAATGCATCTTCGCTATTGGCTTTGGCTGCAAGGCTATCTTCCGGTTTCACATTTCCCGCCATCAACAGGTCCATGGTCTGGAAATTGAACAGTCCCCAACCCTTATCCCCGAAGTTCTTAAGCAAGTATCCGGCGTCGGAAGAGGTGACATAACAACTGATCTTCTGCTCAGGCCATTCTTCCTTTGGGAACCCGATCGAAAATTCATAAGACCCTTCCCTGAGTTTGGGTATGATGAGGTATCCCGAGCCGGAAGAGCTCATGATCTTTTTGTCCAGCTTCACATAAAATGCCTGCTGGTTATCGGATTGGATATAAACAAAATGATTCTGCTGCGCAAAAACCAAACCGCAAAAAACCGTGAAAAGGCTTACCAAAAAGAGTTTCATACAATTCAAATGATAGGCGACAAAGCTAATTAAATTCATGCATTTACCACTTATATAAAAATTGGCTTTCATTTAAGAAAGGCGCCATTACATTTGCAGTCTAAATTCTGTATATGAAAAAAATGTTACTGATGCTTGCACTGGCCGCAAGCCCTTTACTGATGATGGCACAGTTTGGCGCCGAGCCAAAGGATACTTCGTGGAAAAAGATCTTCCGGGCTTCCTCCCCCAGGATCAATGACCTGGTACACACCAAACTGGATGTTCGTTTTGACTATGAGAAGGCCTGGATGTATGGCAAGGAGTGGTTGACATTGAGTCCGCATTTCTATCCAACAGATTCACTCACCCTGGATGCCAAGGGCATGGAGATCAAAGAGATCTCTGTCATGAAAGGCAGTTCCAAAGCACCCCTGAAATATAGTTATGACGGCTACCAGTTAAGGATAACGCTGGACAAGACCTATAAAGGCGGGGAGAAATACACTTTATACATCGATTACATCAGCAAACCCAATGAAGTGAAAGTAAAGGGAAGCGCAGCCATCAATGACGCCAAGGGACTTTATTTCATCAACCCGAAAGGAGAAGATAAGGATAAGCCGGTTCAGATCTGGACACAGGGTGAGACCGAAGCCAACAGTGTCTGGATGCCCACCATTGATAAGCCCAATCAAAAGACGACCGATGAGATCTATATGACGGTTCCGGCCAAATATGTCACCCTCAGCAATGGATTGCTGGTCAGCCAGAAAAAGAACGCCGACGGCACCCGTACCGATTACTGGAAAATGGACCTGCCGCACGCGCCCTACCTGTTCTTCATGGGTGTGGGCGATTATGCCGTGATCAAAGACAGTTATAAAGGAAAAGAAGTGAGTTATTATGTAGAGAAGGACCAGGCGCCTTATGCCCGCGGCGTGTTCGGACTTACTCCCGAAATGATCAAATTCTATTCGGATAAACTGGGCGTTGAATATCCCTGGGCCAAATATTCGCAGATCGTTGGAAGGGATTATGTGAGCGGCGCTATGGAAAACACCACCACTACCCTTCACCAGGAAGCGGCCTATCAGAATTCCCGCCAACTGACCGATGGGAATTCCTGGGAGACCGTGATCGCACATGAACTCTTCCACCATTGGTTCGGCGACCTCGTGACAGCAGAAAGCTGGAGCCACATCACCGTGAACGAATCCATGGCCGATTACAGCCAGACCCTGTGGATGGAATACAAATACGGTAAGGACGCCGGAGATGCCGAGAACCAGCAAGGTTTAAACGCCTATCTCTCCAATCCCAACGAAAGTAAAAAGGACCTGGTGCGTTTCCGCTATGCCGATAAGGAAGATGTCTTTGACCTGGTGAGCTACCAGAAAGGCGGCCGCGTTCACCATATGCTGCGCAATTATGTGGGCGATGAGGCTTATTTCAAATCCCTGAACAATTACCTCAGCACCAATAAATTCAAACCCGGCGAGGCCGGGCAAATGCGCCTGGCCTTTGAAGAGGTGACCGGCCAGGACATGAACTGGTTCTGGAACCAATGGTTCTATGGAAGCGGGCACCCGATCGTAAAGATCGATTACCAATACGATGACGCTGCGGGAAAAGCCACGGTCATCATCGAACAAATACAAAAGACCGACAAGGTGTTTCATTTACCCCTGGCCATTGACGTTTATTCAGGCGCCAATAAAAAGCGTTACACCGTATGGGTGGAGAATAAGATCGACACGTTCACTTTCAATTATTCCAAAAGGCCTGAGCTGATCAATGTGGATGCCGACAAGGTCATGCTCTGGGTCAAGACCGATAACAAGACCACGGAAAACTATGTTTACCAGTACAGCAACGCCCCGCTTTACCTTGACCGCAAGGAAGCGCTGGACTTCTTCGCCAAAAAAGGCATGAAGGAATTATCCATGGGACTGAAAGACAAATATGCCCCGCTGAGAAAACTAACACTGGACAAACTGGCGGCTTCCAAAATGAGCAAAGAAGCGGCTGTCCTGGATGCAGCGGAAAACATCGTAAAAACGGAAAAAGACAAAAAGACCAAGGCCGCCGCCATTGACCTCCTGGCCAAATCAGGTGACGCTAAATATCTTGACCTCTATAAAAAGAACGTCGATGATTCCTCTTATTCTGTGTCAGGCTCCGCCTTGCAGGCCATGGCCAAACTGGATCCGGCCAGTGCCTATACCCTCGCTAAAAAATACAGCAAGGATGCCAAGGGCGACCTGGGTGATGTGGTGAGTGATATCATCATGAGCAACGGAACAGAATCTGATTTCGATTACATCGCGGATCGTTTCGACGAAGCACCGTTGAGCGAAGCCAAACTGAACATGGTTGAGACGTTCAGCTCCTACCTGGAAAAGGTCAGTAGTAACGTCAACGTGAAAAAAGGAATTGACATGATCCTGAAATTCAGGTCTGCGATCCCGGAACAGTTCAAAGGATTCACTGACCCCATTTTCAAAGGAGCCCTGGATAAACTGGGCAAGGCCAAAGACAAGGAGATCGCGGATTATATCAGCAACGGCATGAAATGATCAGCAAAGAAAATTTAAACAAACGGCCCTGGTTATTCCGGGGCCGTTTTATTATTATCCCTATTTATAAGATCCTATCACCCGGTATGTAGTTAAGATTTCCCTTCGACAACCCTTCGACAACCCTTCGACAGCCCTTCGACAGCCCTTCGACAGGCTCAGGGTGACAAGTTCCCCGCAATGCTGCGGGACAGGCAGGGTGACAATACTTTTAATATTCTACATCTTTCATACTTAGGAACCAAGGCTCCTTCACAAAAAAAAGCCCCGGAATAACCGGGGCCAATATGATTAAAATAGAATTCGTTTACCAGGATCCGCTCGCGCCGCCGCCGCCCGAACTGCCGCCTCCGAATCCGCCGAAGCCTCCTGAACTGCCGCCTCCTCCGCTCCAGCTGCTTCCGCCGCCACTGTTGGCCAGGATATTGCCAATGGTCCATGCAGCGAAACCCCTCCGGCTCATGAATGAACCTCCGCCTCCTTTTTTACCGCCCATCGCCAAAACCATGATGATGACGAAAATGATGAAGATGATGCGGCCGATCGATACGCCACCTTTTTTGCTATAACTGACCGGAACACTGTATTCTCCTTTGACCGCGGCGATGATGGCGTCCGTACCTTCCTCGACCCCCCGGTAATAATCATTTCCTTTGAAATGCGGGACGATCTGGTCGTCGATGATGTGTTTGCAGGTGATATCGGGCAAAGCTCCTTCAACTCCGTAACCTGTGGTGATATTGAGTTTGCGGTCGTCCTTGGCGATCAGCAGGACCACCCCGTTATTGTGTTCCTTCCCGCCCACGCCCCATTCACGGAACAGTTTCACATTATAATCTGCGATCTCATTCCCATCCAGCGTGGGGATGATCACTACGGCGATCTGGGTGGAGGTACTGTCGTTGAAGGCGACCAGTTTGTTCTCCAGCGCCTGTACCTGGTCGGGGGTCAGGGTATTGGTATAATCGTTGACCAGCCGGGGCGGATCAGGCCTTGGCGGGATCTTTTGCGCAACGGCCGTTCCTGCTGTAAGGAGCAATAAGAAGAAAACTATGTTACGAACCAATTTCATGAATGCTTTGCAGTTATCAGTTTCCGAAAACGATGTCGTCGGGTAATTCGTTCTTGTCTTCCGTCCGGTTATAAGGGAATTTCTCGCAGAGCGTATGTCCAACCTGGGTGATACATTGCACCACGCCGTCGGTGATGTCATTTCCGTGGAACTTCGAGATCATCTCCTTCACCGCTGAATTCCAATATTCAGCGCCGGTAGCCGTATAGATCCCCTCATCGCCGAAAAGCGCCAGTTCCTTATGCTTGGTTGCGATATACAATAACACCCCGTTGCGGTGGTCGGTCTCCTGCATTTTCAGTTTGTAGAAGATCTCGGCCGCCCGGTCCATGGGGTCCATGAACGGGTTCTTGCTTTCCACATAGACCCTGATCTCGCCGCTGGTCTTCTGTTCCATAGCCCGGATGGCTGCGACAATGCGTTCTTTCTGCTCAGCAGAAAAGAATTCCTTCTTCTTAAACAGGGAAAACATGATGTCGGTATGCTGGTTTACTTGATGTCGAATTTGATATCAGGCGCTTTTTCAGTTCCGGCATCGGCCTTATAAAAGGCTTTCTCCTTGAATCCGAACAGGCTGGCCAGAATACTCCTGGGGAATCGCTTCACCTTCAGGTTATAGCCTTCCACGGATTTATTGTAATCCTGGCGGGCCACATTGATACGGTTCTCCGTTCCTTCGATCTGGGTCTGGAAATCCTGAAAGGATTTGGTGGTCTTCAGGTCGGGATAGGCTTCAGCGACGGCCATCAGGCGGCTGAATGAACCCTGCAGCTGGGCCTGCGCGTTCTGGTAGGCTTCCAGTGATTTGGGATCGTTGATGTCGACGGTGATGGAAGTGGCTTTTGACCTTGCTTCAATAACATCTTTCAAAGTGGATTTCTCGAAGTTCGCGGAACCTTCGATGGTTTTAATGACACTGCTGTAAAGATCGGTCCGGCGTTGATAATTCGTTTCCACATTGGACCATACTTTTTTTACATCCTGGTCGGCGGTAACCAGGCCGTTATAACCGTTGCATCCCCAGAAGCCGAGAATGACCACGATACCGAGAGTTACCAATAAACCTGTACGTTTCATAATTGTTGATTTTAAATTTGAGAAGTTAAAAATAATATTCTTTTCCTATACCTGGTTGTTAATTCTGATTGCGGGGTAAGGTAACCGTTTTGAACTGTTAATCTTTAACCCGGAATCCCTTCCATTGATCCGGTCAGTGCAAACCGGTTATCATGAAGACGTTCGTCCGCAAATAATATTTTAACCGGTAAAGGCCTTGATCCCGGGAAGTGTTTTTCCTTCGCCTCACCCTAAATCCCTCTCCCACCGGAGAGGGACTTCAAAGAGTACACTAACCCGTAATGGCCTTGATCCCGGGAAGTGTTTTTCCTTCACCTCACCCTAAATCCCTCTCCCACCGGAGAGGGACTTCAAAGAGTACACTAACCAGTGATGGCCTTGATCCCGGGAAGTGTCTTTCCTTCGAAATATTCGAGCATGGCGCCGCCGCCGGTACTGACATAACTCACCTCGTCGGCGAGTCCGAACTGGTTCACCGCAGCCACACTGTCTCCGCCACCCACCAGGCTGAATGCCCCTTTAGCTGTAGCGGCGGCAACCGCTTCCGCGATGGCCTTTGTACCTTTCTGGAATTTCTCCATTTCAAAAACGCCCATGGGGCCGTTCCAGAGGATGGTCCTGCTCTTCATGATCACTTCACTGAAATCGGCGATGGCCTTGGCGCCGATATCGAGCCCCATCCAGCCGGCAGGAATACCATAGCTTTCACAGTTGGTGGTAGCAGCATCTGCGGCGAATTTATCGGCGATGGTGCTGTCCATGGGAAGATAGATATTCACCCCTTTGTCCTTCGCCTTTTGCAACAATTCCAGCGCCAGGGATAAACGGTCCTCTTCAACCAGTGAATTGCCGATGACCTTTCCCTGGGCTTTCCAGAACGTGTAGGCCATTCCGCCGCCGATGATGATGTTATCGGCCCGTTCCAGCAGGTTTTCGATCAACAGGATCTTATCGGAGACCTTGGCTCCTCCCATGATCGCGGTGAATGGTTTTTCGGCATTGTGCATGACCTTTTCCGCATTCAGCACTTCGGCTTCCATCAGCAAGCCGAACATTTTCTTATCCCCCGGGAAGAATTTGGCGATGATGGCCGTAGAGGCATGTGCCCGGTGTGCGGTCCCGAAGGCATCATTGATATAGACATCGCCGAGTTTGCTGAGTTTTTCAGCGAATGCTTCATCCCCTTTCTCTTCTTCCTTGTAAAAACGAAGGTTTTCCAGCAACAACACCTCACCCGCTTTCAGCATGGAAGCCGTAAGTGCGGCCTGTTCACCGATGCAGTCGTCGGCGAAGAATACATGGGTTTCGCCGCCCAGAAGCTGGTGCAGGTGCCTGACCAGGTGCTTCAGTGAATACTTATCCGCAGGACCGTCTTTTGGCCTGCCCAGGTGACTCATGAGGATGACGCTGCCGCCATCGATGAGTATTTTTTTAATGGTGGGAATAGCCGCCCGCATGCGGTTATCGTCGGTGATGTTGAACTCAGCGTCCAGCGGCACGTTGAAGTCTACACGGATAAGGGCTTTCTGGCCCTTGAAATCGTGATTTAAAAAAGTTGACATGGTATTAAATTTAATAAAACCGCAGAGTCGCTGAGGCGCTGAGATAAATACTCTGCGTCTCAGCGACTCTGCGGAAAAAAACAATAATTACTTACAATGCTTTCTATCAAGTAAGAAGTACGTTAAATTATCATTAACCATTCTCCGAGTTCCCTCTCCCTGGGGAGAGGGGTTGGGGTGAGGTTTACTTGATCAGTCCGGCGAAATGATGCACCGTACGCACCAGTTGCGATACATAGCTCATTTCATTGTCGTACCAGCTCACGGTCTTCACCATTTGCTTGTCGCCCACTTTCATCACTTTGGTCTGTGTGGCGTCGAACAAAGAACCGAAATGGATCCCGATCACATCGCTGCTCACGATCTCGTCCTCAGTATATCCAAAGCTTTCATTGCTGGCGGCTTTCATCGCGGCATTGACCGATTCGGGGGTCACGTCTTTTTCCAGGATGGAATACAACTCCGTAACGGAACCGGTGATGGTGGGAACGCGTTGAGCCCCTCCGTCCAGTTTGCCTTTCAGTTCAGGCAAAACCAGACCGATGGCCTTGGCTGCGCCGGTGGAATTGGGAACGATATTGGCTGCGGCGGCACGGGCCCTGCGCAGGTCCCCTTTGGGATGCGGGGCATCCAGGGTATTCTGGTCGTTGGTATAGGCATGAATGGTGCTCATGATACCGGTAACGATACCAAAATTATCGTTCAGGGTCTTAGCCATGGGCGCCAGGCAGTTGGTGGTGCAGCTGGCACAGCTGATGATGGTCTCGCTGCCATCGAGGATAGCATGGTTCACATTGAAGACCACGGTCTTCAGGTCGCCGGTGGCGGGGGCTGAAATGACGACCCGCTTGGCTCCGGCGGCCAGGTGGGCTTCGGCCTTAGCCTTATCGGTGAAAAAGCCCGTGCTTTCGATCACGACATCCACATCATGAGAGCCCCAGGGGATCTGGGCGGGGTCTTTTTGAGCGTATACTTTTACTTCGTGTCCGTTGACCACGATGGAGTTCTCAGTCGAGGTGACTTCCTGGCCAAAACGGCCCTGGGCGCTGTCGTATTTGAGGAGATGGGCCAGTACGGCCGGACTGGTGAGGTCATTGATGGCCACCACGTCGATGCCCTGCATATTATAGATCTGGCGGAAAACCAGTCGGCCTATCCGGCCAAAACCGTTGATAGCTACTTTAACTGTACTCATGGAAGGTTGAATTATGTTTTGTGAATGATGATTTGCGGTGCAAAAGTACATTTTAAGGGACACATAAAAAGGGAATATTTTGGGTCGCGGGATTAAAATATTTGGCTAAAAAACCCACACCCGTTATCTTTGCCCGCCCGATACGAATTTATATCATTCGGGCGGGCCGTCCTTTAGGATTAATGCCGCGTTGGTCAAGGGGTTAAGACGCCTCCCTTTCACGGAGGAATCACGGGTTCGAATCCCGTACGTGGTACAATAGAACAGCTATTAGCTTTTAGAAAAGCCTCTCCTTAGTGAGAGGCTTTTTTATTGGAGCTTTGCCAAAGTTTTGAACTTTGGCAAAGCTTGAACCAGTATTGTCGGAGACGAAGAAGAAAAAAACCGCCTGTAAAGGATTACAAGGCGGTTTTAAAGGGCCGATTGTTCAAGCAGTTAGTCTTTCAGCATTTGATATACATACTGGTCTCGGCTCTATAGGGATACGAAGAAGCTGATCTTAAGCAGCCAGGGATCATTTTATCTTATCACAGCCAATTTCACGTTTGCTTCCATAACTGTTGTACTTGGCGGTACTTTCATAATTCCCGCCCCCTGTATAATCCTGGCGGAAGGTGAACTCCTGGTAATAGCATTTGCCCTGGGCGTCGGTACAGGCCCCGATCACACCGATATAGCGGTAAAGTATCACCCCGGTGAGATCATTCTTTTTAATGGTCCAGCCGGAGGAAGTGATGACCGCCTTGCTGAAGGTCTCATTCCAACCCGGCAGTTTTTGCATGGTGGCCAGCATTTGCTTTTCCAGGGCCAGATTGTTCATACCCGCTTTTGGCAACTGGCGGCTCGCCATCAGTTCGTTATGCAGTTTGCCCGACAGGGCCTTGATGGCTTCTGAACCGGAGCCCAGGTCAAGCGAAAATGCACTTTTAATATCTCGGATCTTGCTGGTGGGGAAGATCAATTCACAGGTAATCTCGTGACTGATATCGCCGCTCCTGGCCAATTCATCCAGTAAATAGGACAGCGTCCAGTTCTCTTCCTGGATATAAGGGGCGTAATTATCCTTCAGCCATTGCGCATCGGGCAACAGGGCAAACTGGATATAGGATCTTCCCTGTGCAGATACGGGGAGTTCTATATACGACAGGTCCCCGCCCCAGATGGCCGTCCCGCCATCCACCCTGATCCTGACCCTTAGATTGGTATTGTTATTCATGGCATCGCTGGCCATAATGCCCAGGTAGGCTGTTCCATAAATATAGTCTCCGGACTTGAACCCGGTTTTGATGAAGGAAGCCATTTCATTCTCCTTCCCGATCACCAGGGGTTTCGAACTCCAGACGACCTGGTTCAGGTGTTGTTTGTGAAAATCACTGGTGTAGAATTTCGAGGCCTCCCCGGCGGCGCTGCCCATCAGCTTATTCACTTCCTCCAGTTTTTGTTTGAAGGCCGCATTATCGGGCGATAGGATCAATACGGCCTGACATTCATATTTCACCTGTTCCAGGATGTCCATTTTTTTTTGCGGGTTGGACGCGTTACGGCTCTCCGTCATGGGTTGTACCACA
Source organism: Chitinophagaceae bacterium (assembly GCA_016721725.1). GTDB lineage: Bacteria > Bacteroidota > Bacteroidia > Chitinophagales > Chitinophagaceae > Ferruginibacter. The sequence continues at coordinate 1,030,068 of JADKHN010000006.1, forward strand.
TTCCACTTTAACCTTTCAGACCTTTCCAGATAATTATCATAGTCGGCTAACTTGGCATCGATCAATCCGGCATAACTTTTCGGATCCACCTCACCCAATGCTTTTCTTTTTTCCTTATACTCGTCCAGGTTCAGGGCGGTAACACGGTCAAAATAGGCCTTCCCGACCACTCCGGGTTCAATATCCCTTCCGGTGGAATAGACAGAGACCATCTTCGCCCAGATTTCCTTAAAATATTGCCGCTCTTCGTCTGCTTTTGCCACAGCGGATTGCTTGTCCCCTTTTTCCTTATCCGCTTTTTCTTTCCAGGGCTTGACGGCTGCTTCCATGTCCGCCGTATTATAAGACGGGTCATTCTCCTTCACCATTTTGATCGCCCTTTCCGCATTGGAGATCGTGGATGCGGTGGCCGTACCCGCTTTCAGTTTTTCGATCTGGGCCCAGAACATTTTCACCTGGACCTTGGCTGGTCCGGCGTAACCCGGATCCTGTGATATGGCCTGTCCAATAAACAGGATACTGAATAAGATGGCGATCAGTTTTTTCATTTCGGTATTTATGTTTGTTTTCAGCGGTAAAAAAAAATGGCTTACCTGGACCAGGTAAGCCATTGAACAGATTGTTTATTCTTTGATCAGTTTCTGTATTTCTGTTTTGCCGCTCTTGTCCACCAGTCGTAACAGGTACAAACCTGCAGGCATCCGGGTAATATCGATCTGCAGCTTTTTTGAATAGGACAGTTGGCCGCTGTTGACCGTACGGCCACTGGCATTGATGATATCATATTGTACCGGACTAAATGCATCGTTGAACGAAATGGTATAATTACCTTTTGACGGGTTGGGTGCAACCTGAATGTCAGACTGAGGTGTTTCTGACTGCGTGTAAACCGGTTCTGTTGGTTCACCAAATGCAGCAGGTGCAACCAGGTTCAGATAATAATCCTCAGTCTCCCCACGGTTGCCGGTAAGGCAAGGTGATACCGTTGTTGGCTGGCGAAGCATCACTACGCGAATGGCTGTAATACCCGGTGTTGCCGTTATGGGAATGTTCACCGTGAAATTATAATAGTTGGCATTGGTCATCGCCGTTTGGCCGGCCACTTTTTCGCCCGGATCATTGAAGCTGCCATTGCGGTTGTAATCGATATAAACGGCGTAGTATTGATTCCTTACGGATCCTGAGAAACCCGCGCTCACGATACCGGCAATGCCGCTGGTACCGATCGTCACCGTCAACGGACTATAGGTAGCCAATGCATTGAAATAACCACCGGCGTCAAAGGTGGAAAAGCGTTCCATGCTGCCGAATTTGAAATAGTCGATCCACTCCTGGGAGTTGTTGCCGGAGGATGTGCAATAGGTTGTAAAGGAAGCCGGACTGCTGTAAGCGGTTGTTCCGGATGTGCAAACAAGCTGCACCTGGTAATTGTAGATCGTATTGGCCGAGAGCCCTGAGAGATTATAACTGTTGGTGGTGATCCCTGATACCGTTGTCCAGGAACTGACTGTTGATTTTTTATATTGCAGGTTAAAGGAAACAGATCCCGGAATAGCGTTCCACTTCACCTGTGCGCTGGTGGGAGAGACATTGCTGTACGTCAATCCGGATGGCACAATATTGCAAGGTGTGGAGAAAGAAGTTTGTGCATAGGTGCTGTTGACACTATAACCGTTCAATCTCACCCTGACATCATAGGTCCTGCCCGGAGCAAGCCCGGTCAGTGTTTTGGTTAATGTTGAAGTGGAAACGGACGCCAAAGTCGTCCAGCCAACAGCAGTGGACAGTTTATATTGAACCGTATAGCCAAAAATGGTATTGTAGGATGATGAGGGGGCTGTCCAGTTAACCACCGCTGAATTGGCGGTGATCCCCGCAACGGAAATGGATGAAGGCGGCGGGATCGGTGTGGTGAACTGGGATACGGAATAAGGACTGTAATTGCTGTCGCAATTTGTGCGTACTCTCCAGTCCAGGGTCAAACCCGACATCAGACCAACCAATTGAAACTGGGTAATACTGACCAAACTGTCCATTTCATAGTCTGGCCATACCTGGCCCTGCCATTTAAGTTGTAGATAATAACTCAAAGCCCCCGGAACCGTGTTCCAGCCCATAGTGGTAACCAGCCCCGGGCTATGAACGGTATTCAGCCCCGTTGGAGCATCACAAGGCTGGGCAGTAGTGGTGAACTGGCCCTGAGTATACCCGCTGCCTCCAAAACTGCAATTGGTTTTCACCCTCCAGTCATAAGTCACGGAAACCGCAAGGCCGGTCAGCAAATAATAAGTTGTGGCGGTATTACCCGCGGTGATCCATACGTTATCCGTTGATGCTTTATATTCGACGGTATACCCGGTTGCATACAAAGCAGGGTTCCAGAACAATTCAGCATAGGTATTATTAGGATTCACACTGAATCCACCCGGTGCATAACAGATCGGAGGAGCCGTTGTGAACTGTCCGGTTACAAAATTGCTGTTGCAACTGGACCTGATCCTCCAATCGTATAGGGTGGAAGCGGTCAGGCCTCCGATATTTACACTATCAGCTGTTGGGGTCCCGGCAGATAACCAGTTGGTGGTTGAAGCTTTCTTAAAATCAACCGTATAGTAAACTGCGCCCGGACTTTGAGCCCATCTTAACGTTGCACTGATATCCATTAAAGGAGATACCGTTAAACCGGAAACGGGGCTGCAGGTGGTTGCATACAATCCCACGGCCGTGAATGCATTGGCGGTCTCTAAAGCCTGTGGACTTCCGATTCCATAAAGGTCTTCTGCAGCCTGAATACCCAGGGTCCTTGCGGCATAATAATCTGAGGTAGAAACCAGGTAAAACGTATTGAGGCGGTAGGCAATGGCCGCAGCGGCATCCATACCGATACCATTTACATTGTAAGAAACACCATGGTCATTCGTTCCGGTTCCGCCGGTGGTCAGGAGGTAAAACCAGAAATTCAAAACGCCACTATTGATGTGTACTCCGCCATTATCACCGCTTCCGGCATACCAGAAATTCCCCTGGTAAGTATCGGGGTCATTGAATGCATTGGGATTGCTCATGCTGCGGATCGTATAGAAATCTCCGCCGATCAGCCAATCCGAATTCCCGGGCCTGGCAAAATTCTCAATGGCCGTTCCGAAGATATCGCTGAAGGCCTCATTCATCGCACCGCTTTCATAAGAATAGACCAAGGCTGAAGTCCTTTCGGTAACCCCATGCGTGATCTCATGGCCGCAAACATCGAGCGAAGTCAGCGGACGATTACCATTGGTGGCATCGCCGTCGCCATAGGTCATCCGGCTGCCATCCCAAAAAGCATTGAAATAGCCATTCGAATAATGCAGGTAACTGTTGAGGGCCATACCGGCATTGTCGATGCTGTTCCGGCCGTATTTCACGAAATAGTAATCATAGGTCTTTTCCGTGGCCCAATGTGCGTCAGTAGCATATTCGTCCCTGGCCGGGTTGACATTGTTCCAGTTGTTGTCAGCATCGGTAAAATCCACGGCTGCAGCGTAATTGGTTCCGGTCTGAAGGTTATACGTGTTGATACCGTTCCCGCGCCCCGTCTCCCTTAAGCGGTAGGTTGCCCCGGTGTAATCGCTGGTGATGGTCTGCGTGCCGCTGTATGCGGTCTGTGCCGTGCCGGTCGCGTTGGTTTCGTGTATCAGTTCCCGCTTACCCAGGATGTTACCACTGACTGCATCCACAAAGATGAGTTGGCGGCTCACCGGGTTTTGGGCATAAACATCGAATTTATAGGCCAGGCGAAGCGCAGAAGGGATCACGTCACGTTCGCCGCTGTAATAAACCAGGGTTGCTTTGGGATAAAAGCTAGCGCCGGGATCGTTCTGTTCTCTTTTCAGGAATTCCTCTTCTGCGGGTAACTCCCATTTATATTGTTTGGCGCCAATGTTCTTCAACGCCAGGGCAAGGGCGGACGATTCGGTCACGGAGGCACGGGCACTGAGGTTACCCGGAAAATCCTTGATCCATTTACCGTTCTGGCTTGATATCTTTCCATTTTTCACATGCACCACCAGGCTGGCATTTTCGATGGGGATACCATTGAGAAACTGCTGATACCGGTAATGCTCAAATCCCCGGGCATCCTGTTCAACCTGCTTTACTTTTCCGTTGGTGAGCTTGGCGGTTTCGCCGTTAGCATCCACAAGGGTAATGGTTGATCTCTTGAATGCCGGTGCGGTCTCACCATATTTGATGAAGGCCGGCCACATGCCGGGAGCGCCTTTTTGAATGTCTTGACCGTCTGCCCGAAAAGTGAACAGTAGCAGGGCCAGTAATGCCGATAAGGTAAATTTAATTTTCATGTCAGGGTGTTTTAGTTTTCAAACAATGAATACAGGTTAACTGATTTATATGCGTTATGCTTAATGAATATTCTTACCAGAGTCCGTATTGCCCGAGCAGGTTCGCCCATTCGGAGAAGTTCTTCACGATCACCCGGTAAGTATTGCTTTGCGAGTCAGTGATCTCCATCACATTCTTCTCCATTCCGTAATGACCCTGGTGGAGAAATTTGATGTGTGAAAAATCCAGTTCAAAGACCAGGTCCTTTGCGCCGGATCTTTTGCGCAACCAGGACCCGATGAAGCCCAGGCTTCTTTTCCCGCTCTCCTGGGTTTCCAGGAGCATCCGCCTGGTGGTCAGATAAAGGGTCGCTTTTTCTACCTGAACATTGGATCTCAGGTAACCGACCATTTCTTTCTTAAGGATCTCCCGTTTTCCCGAAGCCTTTGTTTCCATTCTGTGTTTATTCATTTATTTAACTTTATTGCAATCGATCTCATCTCCTCCCGGATCATGATTCATCATGATCCCGTTATAAAAAACTGATTTCTGGAATCCGGTCCCGTCAAAATTCTGCGCTACCGAAAAATATTCCAGGAAGCATTTGCCGTCTTTCTTATACAGCGCGGCTACTTCAACGGTGCGTTTCAATACCGCTCCGGTATATTCGTGCTTGACGATCCACCAGTCTTCCGAAACGATGTATGCTTTAGAATAACCATATCCATAATGGTCTTTTTGGGCATTCGCATTCAGGCAGGCCAATGCCTGTTTGGTGAGTTCAGCATTCTTCATCCGGTCAACCGGAGCCTGGCGCTCATCCACTTTTTTCTTTTGCTCCGCATCGGCCTCAGCTTTTTTCTTCTGCCGCTGTTCGGCCAGTACTTCCACTACTTTGCTCTTATAGGTGTCCCGGGCCAGGGATTTCACATTCTCATCCATCGAAACGATATCAACCGCCTTGATGTCGTGATCATTTCCACCGCTGTTAAGGGTGGCGGTAAAATCGAGTATCACTCCCTTTTCCCTGTAGATGAAAAGAAAATCGTTGTTATTGGGATTGTAGAATAGTCCGGCTAAATAGTAACTCTTCTTGTATTTGGATTCAAATGTCCCTGATTCGTTGGTGAGTTTATAGCCGATCGGACCGGCTTCGCAACAATTGGTGATCATAATGAATTTGACACCGGGCTGAGTTGAATAGTATTTCCCGTCTCCCGGATCGCCCCAGGACACGTCTGAGGATTTGCCGGTGTTCCCGAATGTAATTGAAGCGAGAAAGGCAGAGAACAAGAGAAAGATGATTTGTTTTTTCATTTTCGTGCATCGCTTAGTTCGAATACACAACAAATCTATCCGTTTGATTATTGGGTATGGGTTAGAATTAGTGAAAGGGCGGTTTGGACTATCAAAATGGAACTATTCCATTGTCCGGGTTATAACAGGCGGTGTAGTGAAAGGCCTAAAACGCGGAAGAAAGGTCATTCATGGATGGAGAACAGCTTCAGGAATTCGTCCTTTTTTTCGCGGGATACTTCGAGAATGGCCCCGTCCTTCATCACCACTTCGCCTCCTTTCCCCTTATTGTATTTGGCGATGCAGTTGAGATTGATGATATTGGAACGGTGGATCCTGAAAAAATTGTGTTCCAGGAGTACCGATTCGAACTCTTTGAGCGTTTTACTGACCAGGATGCTCTTCCCGTCTACGAAATGAAAATGGGTATAATTCGATTCACTGCAGCAGTAGGCGATATCAGATACATCGGTGATATGATAGCCCCCGAGGGTTGGCAAGAGCATTTTGTTATTCAGCACGTTTTTCTTGGCGGGATTGACTCGTTCCGATAAAAAACTCAGGTTCTCCTTTTTTTGATTCCCTTCCACCCTGATCCGGGCTTTATTGACCGCATCAATGAGTTCAGACACTTTCAGCGGTTTGAGCAGGTAATCAACAGCCGAATATTTGAACGCCCGGATAGCGAAATCATCATGCGCGGTGACAAAGATGATCTCAAAATCGATCTTTTCCAGCTGGTTCAACAGATCAAAACCCGATCCATCCGGCATCTGGATATCCAGAAATACGAGATCAGGACGATCTTCCCGGATGGAAGACAGTCCGGTATCAATGGAATTCAGCATCCGCAACACGTTGACTTCCGGACAATGCTTTTCGATCAGCTTCCGGAGCACTTCGCGCCCGCTCAGTTCATCGTCAATGATAATCGCTTTCATAAAATCTTCTTTAACTTTTTTACTGTTCCCTATGTCAGATCTGTATACGTATCGTTACGATCGTGCCTTCGTCGTTATCCTTATCCACAATATCAATGGTGTATCGCTTGTTTTCGAGGAGGTTGATATTAGCGAGGCGGTTCATCGTAAGAATGGTACCGAGTGAGGTTCCCTGCCTATTGCCCTTCCGTAATGCGGCCTTCCTTCTGCCGATACCATTGTCATCCACTTTGCAGATCACCTCATCTCCCTCCGAGGCGAAAGAAAGGATCAGTTTCTTCTCGCCGTCCTGTTTGGGAATCAGGCCGTGCCAGATGCTGTTCTCAACAAATGGCTGGATCAACATCGGCGGGATCTTGATACAACTGATGTCGATCCCCGGATCGATGATCACCTCGTAATTGAAATCTCCTTCAAAACGGGTCGCTTCTATCTGCATGTAGATCTTCAGGATCCCGATCTCATCTTCCAGCGTTATGAACTTGTGTTTTGAATTTTCGAGTATCCCCCGGATGAGCGAGGAAAAAAGTTCCAGGTGATGATAAGCCTGGTCCTGTTTACCCGACAGGATGGAATGCTGTATCGAGTTCAGCGCATTAAAAATGAAATGGGGATTCATTTGCAGCCGCAACGCCTGCTGTTCCAGTTCGAGCAACTCCTTTTCATAATTCATCATTTTCTGCCGGATGTCGAACTGGTTCTTTACCTTCCTGAACTGGTAAACGATTGCCCAAACTGCCAGGAATAAAAAAACGATGATTGCCAGTACCCGGAACCAGAGGGTCTCCCAGAAAGCGGGACTGATGACGAAACTGATGTGGGCCACCTCCGTTCTCCATTTTCCGTTCAGGCTATAGGCATATACCTCAAAAGAATAATTGCCGGGTTCTAGTCCAGTGAAGTCCACCTGGTTGTTCCGGGTTTCCATCCAGTCGCTTTTCATGCCCGACAACTTGTATTTATAGCCTACCGACCCTGCATTCTTGAACGTAGTGCTGTTGAATTCGATCACGATACTGCTGCTGTTGCGCTCCAGTTTTATCGGGTGATCGAAACTCAGTGGCAGGTAAGCATTATTGACCTTGATGGCTTCAATGGAGATCCGGGGCGTATACGAATAACGGGTCAGGTCGTTCTCATTGAACAGGGCCAGGCCCATGTTGGTGGCAAGCCAAACGCTGTCGCGGTAAACATAAATATCATTGATGTAATTGGAAGGCAGGCCGTCATTCCGGTAAAAATTCATCACCCTGATATTGATCCCGCCGGTTTCCGGATAGCAGATGATGCGGTTGAGTCCGTTATAGGAGGTCACCCATACCGTGCTGTCATTCTGAACAAATACGGATGAGCACATGTTATTCGTCAGGCCGAGGGTATCATTGATATTCACCACCCGGTCGCCATGGATGAAAAACACGCCGTCGCCGAAAGTGGTGATGATCAGGATCCCGGTTGAGGTTTTGTCGATATCGGTCAGGCTCAGGCCAGTCAATGCGGGATACCTGTCGGGTAATTTGGTACGGCCCCGGTAACGGATCAATCCCATCCTGGAACAGGCATAGACGATATCTTCCTTGCGGTCATAATACAGGGCTCCGGCCCGGATCGAATCAAAAGCCAGGGGGTTGTTCAGATAACTGAAATTCAATTCCGTTAGTTCACGGGGGAATTTTCCAATGATGGATGGCGTACTGATATAGACGGAATCCTTGTCCACTTCAGCATATCCCAGCATGGTGATATTCTTGAAAAAACGGAGTTTCCCCGATAATGAGAATTGGGTAACACCTGACTGGTTGGAAATGATGAAACTGGAATCCGCCGGGTTCGGCTTAATCACATAAGTAAGTCCTTCTCCCTTTGACTCATTAGGCGAGTTGATCGGAACGATCTTTCCGTTGTTATAATAACTGGCCTTAGAGTTGGATTGGCCAATGATCACTTTCCTGCCCAATCCGTTCAGTTTGAGGATCTTGTTTCCCTGGAAAAAATCTGCGGAACGCAGGAAATTGATCCGGTTATTGGGAATGTAGATCACGCCGCTGTTGAGGGTGGAAACCCAGAGTGAGCCCTCTCTGTCTTTGAGAACATGAGAAACGTTCTCCGTTTGGAAAAACTGACCCGTCTGCCGTAAGTTCAGGGTATCAAAAATGCTTACACCCTTGCTGGAACAAATATATAAGGCCGAGTCGATCATGACCAGTGCATTCAGCACGATCGGCAATTCAGGAATCTCATGACTATGAATCGTTTGGTTCCGGAAGTCATAGGAAATGATCTGCTGGTCGCGTCCGGTATAGATCATTTGCGGTAAACGGCAATGCCTTGAAATGATCAATCCCCTGTTCTCCCCGGGGTACCTGATGATGAGTGTACGGCTTTCAACGGAATAAATTCCTTCGCGAAAAGCCAGGTAAACGGCGCCGCGATGCATAAAGAAATGGCCGTTATGCAGGTTGGCTGTGAATGATTCCATTTTCCCGAGGTCTTCCGATATCTTATATATTAGTCCCCGATCTGAAACGACCCATATATTTCTTTTTTCATCCTCATAAATATCGGATATGAAAGAACCCGGCTGAACCTTGCCCAGAACGGGATGGTCTTTTTCATTATAGATCCTTTTATTGCGGTAATAGGAAACCCGACCGCTGGCCGTCATGAACCAAAGCCTGTGCCGGCTGTCTTCAAAGATTTTAAAAACTTCATTGCTGGTCAGGCCGTCCTTTTTTTCATAGGTCACCAGCTTACTGCCATTGAATTTCACCGCGCCGGAATTGGTGCAGAACCAGATATTGTCCTCGCTGTCCTGGAACAGGCCGTAAACCACATTCGTGGACAATTGGTTCTGTTCATTGTAATTGATGAAGGGAGGATTTTGGCCAAAAACGTTGCCGTACAGGATAATGAACAAACACATCATCCAGCCTGTTTGGCTGAACTTATGCCGTATAGCAGGTATGATATGTGTTTTGGGCAAAAGCATGCAGGTTCAAATCCAGTCATCATTCCATTCCGGGTATCCGCCAAATTTAATCATCTCAGGGAAAATTTAGGTTATTAATTGACTTCGATTTGTGAATGGCCCGTTTCAACCAGTGAATGGTCGCCACCTGTTCATCAAATCCAACTTCATTCCAGTTCGAAATATTTTTTTTCTGACAGCATTGAAAAAGCCTTTTTTAAACGGGGCTTTCGTAGTTTGCGAATATTTAAAACCACTCAAATGAGTATAACATGGACCGGGGTGTATCCCGCCCTTACAACCAAGTTCACGGCAGGCGATGAACTCGACCTGGAATTGTTCAATAAGAATCTGCAATTCCAATTGGAGTCTGGCGTTAATGGCATCATCCTCGGCGGCACCCTGGGCGAAGCCAGCGTACTGTCGACGGGAGAAAAAGAGGCCCTGGTCAAATTCGCGGTGGAACAAATGCGATGGCAGGTGCCGGTCATACTCAATATCGCAGAAGGCGCTACCAGAGAGGCCCTTCAGCAAGCCCGCTACGCCAGCGAATGGGGAGCCAAAGGGATCATGATGCTGCCGCCCATGCGGTATAAGAGCGATCACCGGGAAACGGTCACCTATTTTAAAACCGTCGCCGATTCAACCGATCTCCCGGTCATGATCTATAACAACCCGGTGGATTATAAGATCGAAGTGACGCTCGACATGTTCGGAGAACTAACCGCCTGTCCTAATATACAAGCCGTCAAAGAATCCACAAGGGATGTGACCAATGTCACCCGGATGAAGAACCGTTTTGGCGATCGTTTTAAGATCCTTTGCGGCGTGGATACCCTGGCCATGGAAGAACTCTGCCTGGGAGCCGATGGTTGGGTGGCCGGACTCGTCTGTGCTTTCCCGGCCGAAACCGTGGCCATCTATGAACTGGTGAAAGCAGGGAGGATCGAAGAAGCGACTAAAATTTACCGCTGGTTCATGCCCTTGCTTGAACTGGACATTCACCCCAAACTGGTGCAATACATCAAACTGGCCGAAAAGCAGGCAGGCATCGGCAGTGAGGAAGTAAGGCCTCCCCGGCTGATGCTGGTCGGAGAAGAAAGAGAAAGGGTATTGAAGATCATCAATGAGGGCATCGCCACCAGGCCTGATCTGAAAAATCTGAACCAGTGATTGGGCTAAAGCCCGGGGTTTCCTTAATCATTGTCCCTGGACTAAAGTCCAGGGCAAAGCATTTAATTCCCTTTTGTAATTTCTTTCTCAAAAGGAATTTATTGCTCCGGCATTTTTCATGGGACTGTTTTGTTTTGTTGCTCTTGACTTTTGCGTTACCCCGGACCATTGCGTTGCCCCGGACTTTTGCATTGCCCCGGACTTTAGTCCGGGGAGAATAAAAAATAATTAACCCGGGCTTTAGCCCAAAACCAAAGACCATGTTCAAAGATTCCACCCCGGCAGAAATAGACACTATGCTCAACCAGGCTTGGAAAGCCTTTCATGAATACAGGAAATACTCCCTGAAACAACGGGCGGATTTCATGCGAACCATCGCGATCGAACTCGAAAACACCGGAGACGCTTTGATACAAATCGCTATGCGGGAAACCCATCTCCCCGAAGCCAGGTTACGCGGAGAAAGAGCGAGAACCATCTTTCAACTCAACAGCTATGCCCAGGCTTGCGAACGAGGCGATTGGCTTGAAGCCAAGATCGATACCGCGATACCCGATAAAACGCCACCGAAACCGGATCTACGAAAAATGCTGATCCCTCTCGGGCCGGTTATTGTTTTTGGCGCCAGCAATTTTCCCTTTGCGTATTCTACCGCTGGCGGAGACACGGCCTGCGCATTGGCCGCAGGCTGCCCGGTGATCGTTAAAGCGCATCCCGCCCATCCCGAAACATCAGAAACGGTGGCCAGGGCCATATTGGCCGCTGCGGATAAATGTAAATTGCCCAATGGCGTTTTCACCCATGTTCACGGCGCTTCATTTGAAACCGGAAAGGCCCTGGTCATGCATCCGCTTACAAAAGCCGTTGGCTTCACCGGATCCTATACCGGAGGAAAACAATTATTCGATTGGGCCAACGAGCGTACCGTTCCCATCCCGGTATTTGCCGAGATGGGCAGCATCAACCCGATTTTCCTGCTGCCCGAAAGACTTCAGGTCGCCTCTGCTGAAATGGCCGCACAGTGCGCCGGTTCGGTCACCTTGGGCGCCGGACAGTTTTGTACCAACCCGGGATTGATCATCGGAATAGAAAGCGAAGCCTTGCAAACCTTCATCCATGACCTGGGTAAAGCCATTCAGCAGATCGCGCCGGCCGCCATGTTACATCCGGGTATTGTTAGATCTTATAAAGAAAAAAAAGGAGCAGCCCTTTTGGAAGAAGGCGTTCACCTGGTAGCTGAATCGGAAACGCCGGTCAAAGAGGATGAGGGCCTGCCCACCATCGCCACGGCAACCGGTAAAATATTTTTACAGAACCCGGCCCTTCACCAGGAAGTATTTGGCCCTTATTCGATCGTCATCCGTTGCCAGGATATCCATGAAATGATTGAAGTGGCGAAACACCTCGAAGGCCAGCTTACGGCTACTTTAATGGCTACCGAACAGGAGATCAAAGAAAATGAATCATTGGTTGAAGCGGTAAAGAATATTTGCGGACGGTTCATCCTGAACGGAGTGCCCACCGGCGTAGAAGTCTGCCTGAGCATGCATCACGGAGGACCTTTCCCGGCCACCACCGACAGCCGGTTCACATCGGTAGGCGCGGACGGAATCAAACGATTCGCCCGGCCATTGGCCTTCCAGAACTGGAGTGATGCGTTGTTGCCTAATGAATTGAAGAACGGAAATCCTTTGGACATATACCGGACCCTTAACGATAAGCTGACCAAAGACCCCTGCTGAATCAAAGAATGATCTTCATCTTTTCTTCTTCTTTTTTATGGCCCGTCACAAACCATCCGGTCATGAACAGGGAAAAGACAAGATAAGCGCCGATGATCCATTGGATGTTTTCAAGCCATACGCTGGCTCCAAACCAATCCTGCTGATCAAAAACAAAGGTCAGTCCGATACTGCAGCGAACGGCTTCCCACATGATCGCTGAAGCATTCCCGTCCATCAGGTCGGTTATGGCGTATACGCTTAAGAATACAAAGCCGCCATACCAGAAAATATAATATTTGTCCAGGTTATTGATGAGCGAGATGTTTCCAAAGAGGTAACTGATGAACAGGAGGATCATCACCAGCTGGATCCAGCACCAGGCGCTAAAGGCAGGGGACACCGGCGTATCATATTTATTGAAATGGTACACATCATCGATCTTATGAACAGGATATTTTTCAGCCACATCCGCCGGCCGGTATCCCGTTGGTTTGAACCAGAGTGTGAATTTGTCTTTCCAACTGCGGGTTCTCCAGGCATCCTGGATCAGTAACCAGACATGCTGAAAATTGATCTTGATCGGGTTCCAGGTACTGACAGGCCTGGTGATCCCGTAAACCGGAGGCACATCCGGCAATTCTTCCTGGAAGGTCCCGAACCATTTATCCCAGAAGATGAAGATCTGCCCGTAGTTTTTATCCAGGTAGATCGGGTTGATGGCATGGTGAACCCGGTGATGAGAAGGGGTGACGATGATCTTCTCTAAAAAACCCATGCGTCCGATATGACGGGTATGGTACCAGAACTGGGCGAACAGGTGCAAGGGGGCCACGATGCCGATCACCTCAGGAGGCACTCCCAACAGAGCGGCCGGTAACAGGAAAATGGCGAATGTTTTTATGATGGAAGAAATGCTCTGTCTTAAGGCGCAGGCCAGGTTGAATTCCTCACTGCTGTGATGAATGATATGGCCGTTCCAGAAAAAATTGGCCACGTGTTGCAGCCGGTGAACCCAATAACCGGCGAAGTCGAGTGAAATGAATGCGATGAAGTAAACGAGAAAAGTATTGGATACATGGATCATGGCCAGGTTGCGCACCAGGAAAGGATAGGAAAGTACAACCAGGTAAAGCCCCACCACATCCTTGGTGACATTGGTGACCCCTGAACTCAGGCTGCTGATCATGTCCATATTCCTGACCGTATCCATCCCTTTACGCCAGCCATACCATTTCTCGAACAATACGAGCAAGAGGAATGCAGGCATCGCGATGAGTAATATTTTTCCGTATTGTTCCATTTGCTAAATTTACAAAATACCGCTGATAACATTGGCAAAGTTCTAAACTTTGCCAATGTTAAAACCAGGAATCCATGCCCTTTTTGAGGAACCCATTATAGTTTATAAGATTGGGCAAGCCCTTTTTGAGGAACCCATTATAGTTTATAAGATTGGGCAAAGTTCCAAACTTTGCCAAGGTTAAAACCCGTAATCCCTATCCTATTGGATGAAAACCGATAAAGCGTCAAACCTTGGCAAAGTTCCAAACTTTGCCAAGGTTAAAACCCGTAATCCCTATCCAATTAGATGAATACCAATAAAGTTAGAAACTTTGGCAAACCCGGGTAGTTTGTTATGCCAACGGGAGATTCGAAAGAGAAAACAAAGTAACAACATTTGGAAATTTTTTCAGCAGTTATACCCAGGCATTCAATAAAGTATACAATCGTAAAGGAAGTTTGTTTATCCCAAGCATGAAAACAGTTCTGATCAATGATGAGAACCATTTTTGCAAGGCAGTTCATTATACGAATGCAAACCCCGTTCATCATGGATTTACAGACTCACTGGAAGAATGGAAATATTCTTCATACCCCGCTTTAATAAGTAAGGGTTCAACAAAACTGGAGAGGCAATATGTTCTGGATCTGTTTGGCGGCAAAGAAAGGTTTATCCAATATCACGAACAACCCGTCGATGTCAAATATAAATTCCCTGAATAACAATCGATATTGTTTATTTTAGTTTCAAACTTTGGCAAAGTTTCGAACTTTGCCAAAGTTCAAAATAATATGAAGCATACCTTTCAATGCATCGATGCCCATACCTGCGGCAACCCGGTCAGGCTGGTCCGCTCTGGCGGTCCGGTACTGACCGGCAAGGATATGAGTGAAAAACGCCAGCATTTTCTCCGGGATTACGACTGGATCCGGAAAGGACTGATGTTTGAACCGCGAGGACACGATATGATGAGCGGAAGTATCCTTTACCCGCCACATGACCCGGAAAATGATGTAGCCGTTCTCTTTATTGAAACCAGCGGCTGTCTGCCCATGTGCGGCCACGGCACCATCGGCACCATCACCATCGCTATCGAGGAAGGATTGATACAGCCCAAAACGCCCGGACGGGTCCGCATGGAAGTGCCGGCAGGATTGGTTGAGATCAGTTATAAAGAGGAAGCCGGTAAAGTGAGATCGGTCAAACTCACCAATGTACCTTCTTTCTTAGCGGCGACAGAACTGACCGTGGATTGCCCTGTCCTCGGCGAACTGGTCATCGATGTTTCTTACGGAGGGAATTTCTATGCCATCGTGGAGGTGCAGAAGAATTTCAAAGGACTGGAACACCATACCGCGGATCAGCTCATCAGCTGGGCCAGGGAATTACGCAAACGCATCAACGAAAAATACGAGTTCATTCATCCGGACAATGAGACCATCCGGGGCTGCAGCCACATCCTCTGGACCGGGGCGGTGATCGACCCCTCATCAACCGCACGCAACGCCGTGTTTTATGGCGACAAAGCCATCGACCGGAGCCCCTGCGGCACGGGCACCAGCGCCAGGATGGCCCAATGGTATGCGAAAGGTAATTTGAAGAAGGGCGATACCTTTATTCATGAAAGTATCATCGGCAGCAAATTCAACGGCACCATCGAAGAAGAACTGACCATTGGCGGCCATCCGGCCATCAGGCCGGGGATCGAAGGATGGGCGAGGATATACGGGCATAATACGATCACGATCGATGAAGAGGATGATCCTTATGCCTTCGGATTCCAGGTCATTTGATCAGTCATGAAGAACAAGAACGATCTAACCCGTTGGTTTAACAACCCGGGAATGAATAAAAAATCAGGAATATGAAAGTTACCATCATCGGCGGAGGAATTATCGGATTGTGCAGCGCCTATTATCTGCAAAAAGAAGGGAATGAGGTCACGGTGATCGAAAGAGGCGATATCACGGACGGCTGTTCTTTCGGTAATATGGGGTATATGTCACCCAGCCATTTCATTCCACTCGCCTCACCCGGCATCATCGCCGAAGGCATCCGGCATATGATCAGCAGCAGCAGCCCGTTTTACATCAAGCCCCGGCTGAATGCAGACCTCATGCGTTGGGGCTATCATTTCTGGAAGAGCAGCAATGCCCGGACCGTAGCTCAAAACGCCCCTCACCTTAATGCCCTGCTCCAGCTGAGCCGGAGATTGATCAAGGATATGAGACAAGAGATCGGAGACCGTTTCGATATGGAGGAAAAAGGATGCCTCATGCTCTGTAAACAGCAAAAAACACTGGATCACGAATTTCACCTGGCTGATGATGCGGAACAATTCGGATTGAAAGTGGAAAGACTGAAACGCGATGAGGTACAGGCCCTGGAACCGGATGTGGAACTGAATGTTGCCGGGGCGGTATTGTTCAAGGACGATTGTCATTTTCATCCCGGCAAGATGATGGTCGCTTTAAAAGACCACCTCGAAAAGAAGGGCGTAGATTTTCTGCTGAACACCACGGTGACCGGATTTGAGAAAAGAAACGAACAGGTTGTTTCCATTCTTACAGACAAAGGGGATCATCCTTGCGAACAACTCGTCCTGGCAACCGGATCCTGGCTGCCGCCCGTGGCCAAAATGCTGGGCATAAAACTATTATTGCAACCCGGGAAAGGCTATAGCTACACGTATGATCATGTGGAAAAGAACATCCGCTATCCGGCCATCCTGGTCGACGGCCGTTGCGCCATCACGCCCTGGGGAAATCGTTTACGCATCGGCGGTACCATGGAGCTGAGTGGCATCAACAATAAAGTACTCATCAACCGGATGAAGGGGATCTATGATTCGGCCAGGGATTTTTATCCCGGACTGAAGATTGATTTCCCGCCCGCAGGCAAGATCTGGAACGGATTAAGGCCGGTGACGCCGGATGGATTGCCTTATATCGGACCTGCTCCGGGACTGAACAATGTGCTGATCGCCGGGGGGCATGCCATGCTGGGCATTTCAGAAGGAACGGGAACCGGAAAGATCATTGGCCAACTGATCAATCAACAATCCACATCGATTGATATCAGTGCTTTCAGGGTAGACCGATTTTAAAAGCCGTAAACAAATAAGCATCAGGTAAACAGGTTTTCAGAAGACCATGCTTTAATCCCCTAGACCGGTCTCATAATGCATCTCCGGTACTTCCACATCCAGGAACCCTTTACGGATCAGCCTGCGCTGAAACTCCTGCTGTACATGATATTCGCCATGTACCACAAAGAGCCGCTTTACTTTTGACGGGTCCTGGCAGGCCAGGAACTGGCAGAGATCATCATAATCCCCGTGGGCGCTCATGCTGCGGATGGAACCGATCTCGGCATTGACCTCATGGAGCACACCATAGATATTCACTTCCTTGGCGCCCGCCATTAACTTACCCCCCAGGGAATGGGGTTCACAATAACCCGTCAGCAGGATCGTGTTCCGGTGGTTCTCGATATTGTTGCTGATGTGATGCTTCACCCTGCCGGCATCGGCCATGCCACTGGCTGAGATCACGACGAACGGGCCGTTCTTGAAATTGAGCATCTTCGATTCATCCACCGACTTGATGAATTTCAATCCCTTGAAACCAAAGGGATCATTGTCTGAGAGGAGTATCTTTTGAATGGTCTTGTTGAAATACTGGGGATAGTTCTTCACGATCTGGGTGGCCTTCACGCTGAGCGGACTGTCCACATAATAATCCAGGTCGGGCAATCTCCTTTCCAGCTCCAGCTGGTTCAGGGCGAACAGGATCTCCTGCGTACGACCAACGCTGAACGCGGGTATGATCAGCTTCCCTTTCTTTTGCAGACAGGCTTTCTCGATCCAATGCAGCACCTGGTCGGGTGTGGTGGTGGCATTGTCGTGCAGACTGTTGCCATAGGTGGATTCGATCAGGATATAATCAGCCTGTGAAAAAGTGGCCGGCGATTTCAGGATCACATCCCGGTAACGGCCCACATCTCCGCTGAAGGTCAAACGGGTCACTTTCCCGTTCTCTTTGATCTTCAGGTGCACTGCTGCACTGCCGATGATATGCCCGGCATCGGTATATTGAACATCGATGTTCTCGTCGATCGTAAACCAGTTGTCATAATTGACCGCGACAAAGTGATCCAGCGAGGCCATTGCGTCATTGGTATCATACAAAGGTTTCAGATAAGGTAATCCTTCCTGGGCGCGTCGTTTATTCTCGTATTTGATCTCGTTTTCCTGGATACCGGCCGAATCCTCCAGCATCACCGAGGCCAGCTCTTTGGTGGCCGGTGTACAATAGATCTTTCCACCGAAGCCATCCTTCACCAGTTTGGGAATGAGCCCGCAATGATCGATATGGGCATGGGAAAGGATCAGGGCTGTAACTTCCGTTACATCAAATCCGAAATGACGGTTCATCGCGTCCGTCTCATCACCCAGACCCTGGAACATGCCGCAATCTAACAGGTACTTTTTCCCGTTACTTAAGGTCAGCAGGTGCTTCGACCCCGTTACCGTTCTGGCTGCGCCATGAAATGCGATTTTCATACCCCCTGCCCCCCTGAAGGGGGAACCTCATTTCAATTCAATCTGCCGCATAGGTCAAACTGATCTTGAACTGAGTTTTAATTTTTAAATGATGATCCCTATGCAGATCAATGTTAAATACCAACTATAATAAATTTTTATCCAATAAAGCATACTGCTTCGCCCAGGCACACTCCTCAGGAGGCTAGGGGGTAGCTCCCAAGACCGCCATGAACCCCATCCCCATCTCGATCGCCCGTTCATCGATGTTGAACGTTGGCGTATGCACTCCGCTGGTGATGCCTTTCGACTGGTTTCCCGCCCCGATCCGGAAAAAACAACCCGGCACCTGGTGTGAATAAAAGGCGAAATCCTCTGCGCCCATTCTCAATTCCGTGGTCTCCACGTTTTTCGCGCCGATATACTCCTCCCCTTTTTTCCTGGCTGCCGCGTTCAGGTCCTCGTCGTTCAGTACAAAGGGGTATCCCACATCGATATGGATTTCCGCTTCCGCTCCCATGGCTCTAACGAGTTCAACCGTTTGTTTCCGGATCAACTCATGCGCCCTGAAGCGCCATTCTTCGTTCATCGCCCTGAAGGTTCCCATCAGCTTCACTTCACTTGGGATCACATTGGTGGTGTTTCCCCCCTGGAAAGAAGTAATGGACAAAACACTGGGGTTGAAGGGACTGTTATTGCGGGAAACAATTTGCTGCAGGCTTACCACCAGCTGAGATGCGATCAGGATGGTATCGGCCGTATATTGAGGTGCGGCCGCATGACCGCCCTTGCTTTTGATGGTGATATAGAGTTCATCTGCACTGGCCATGATCATCCCGCCCCGGAAACTGAGCCGGCCCACTTCCACGCCCGGATGAACGTGCAGGGCATAAATGCCCGAAGGCTTGGGGTTTTCCAAAACGCCTTCCCTGATCATCAGGCTGGCACCGCCCGGATTCTTTTCTTCCCCGGGCTGAAAGATCAGCTTGACGGTCCCTTCCCATTCTTCCTTTAATTCATTAAGGATCTTTGCAGCTCCAAGCAAACAGGTGGTATGTACATCATGTCCGCAGGCGTGCATCACGCCCGGCTTGGTTGATCTATAGGCTACATCATTCTCTTCCTGGATTGGCAGGGCATCCATATCGGCCCTTAGGGCGATGACCTTTTTATCCGGGTTCTTTCCTCTGATCAGCCCAACGACTCCTGTTGTGGCCTTGACCTCAAAAGGGATATTCCATTCGGTGAGTTTATTACGAACGAAAGCCGAGGTCTCGAATTCCTGGAAGCTTAATTCGGGGTGAGCATGCAGGTGATGGCGTACTTCGATGAACTGAGGAGCATATTCACGGGCCAACTGCCTGATTTTTTCTATAAGCATATTAACTGGGTGTTCGGTTTGCCCTAATGAAGAACCAGACCGCCTTCACATGGATACCAGGCTTATTCTTCTTCTTCCCTGGTCTTATCGGTCTTGACTTCCACTACTTCAGGAACTACATAGATGTTGTTGGTGACATATTTACCCCGCAGGATCATGTCCCGGTATTTTTCAGCATCCGCCTTATCGGTGAAATTGCCAAACTTCAGTTTGATGAACGGAGCCTGGAAGGTCATGTACACTTTCTGATCCGGAAAATTCTGGAGCAGCAGGGACCTGACCTTCATGGAATAATCCCGGTCATTGCTTTTCAATACCAATAAACGATAGCCTTTGGCCAGCTTGGTCCCGATCGTATTGAACTCGGTCTCCTTTCTTTCCAATATCAGCAGTCTGGGGTCTTTAATAACGACGACCTTACTGGTCATTGACGAATCTGGCTGAGCGGGCTGTGCCCAGATCATGCTGGAGATGAATAAACTGAGTGCGATTAATCCTATTCTTTTCATTTTGCGTACACCTTGACTGTTGGCAGCGATCCATTGATCATAAATGGTTCCTTCCCGGTAAAAATACAGATTAACCGCAAACAAATATGGCCTTATTTGCAGAATTTAGGTTAATCATTTGCTATATTTAAAGCCATAATCCATAACCAATCAAATCTCTATGCAACGCATCGCCGAATCGGAACTGATCATCAATACCCGGGGTGCGGTTTACCACCTCAACCTCAGACCCGAGGAACTGGCCGACACCGTGATCCTGGTAGGCGACCCCGACCGGGTTAAAAAGGTCAGCGCCCATTTCGACAGCATTGAACACCGCCAGCAACACCGTGAATTCATCACCCATACCGGCTTTATCGGTAAAAAGCGTTTAACGGTCATGTCCACCGGGATCGGTCCGGATAATATCGATATCGCCATGAATGAACTGGATGCCCTGGCCAATATCGATTTTGAGTCCCGGATGATCCGGCCGGAATTCAAACAACTGCATATCATCCGATTCGGCACATCCGGTTCGCTCCAGGCCGATATCCCGGTAGACAGCCTGGTGGCCTCTACCCATGGATTGGGTCTGGATAACCTCCTGAATTTTTATTCCTATACCAAATCGGCCGTCGAATCTGAACTGGCCGAAGCCTTTATCGAACAAGTGGGCTTGGATACCGGCATAACCTATCCCTATGCTTTTGCCGGAAGCCAAAGGCTGCTCGACAGCTTCAAGACCGGTTTTCATAAAGGGATCACCGTCACCTGCCCCGGCTTTTACGGTCCACAGGGCAGGATCTTGAGACTGGGACTGAGCAGCCCGGGACTGATCAACAGACTCTCGCATTTTCAGTTCAAGGGGGATCGCATCACCAATTTTGAAATGGAGACCTCAGCCATATTCGGACTGGGCAGGCTATTGGGCCACGAATGCATGAGCGTGAACGCCATTGTGGCGAACCGCGTGGTACAGGAATTCTCTTCTGATGGCGATGCTGCGGTAGAACACCTGATAAAACAGGCACTTGCCGTATTGGCTGCTTTATAGATATTTGCAGGGTGGGTTAAAGGATCCGGTGAGTCACCCTCTTGGGGTGACTCACCGGATCCTTTAACCGGTAAAATCAATAAAACTTAAAATGATCGCTACTAAAATCATCCCGGATTTTTCCCAACCCGCCCATATCGACCAGGTGGGGATCGAGGAAAGGGCTTCCCGTTTCACCAAGAGAAGCATCAAGAATGAGACCAAGTTAAACGGCCTCAAGCTTGCGCTGAACATGATCGACCTCACCACTTTGGAAGGCAAGGACACCGACGGAAAAGTGAGACAGCTCTGTTACAAGGCCCTTCACCTGCACGATGCCTACCCCGGCCTACCCACGGTGGCAGCCATTTGTGTGTATCCCTCCATGGTAAACGTGGCCAAAAAAGCGCTTGGGGATTCCGGTGTAAAAGTTGCCGCGGTGGCAACGGCCTTTCCCAGCGGACAGGCGCCCCGGGATGTTAAGATCCGCGATACTAAATTCGCGGTACAACAAGGCGCCGATGAGATCGATATGGTGATCTCCCGGGGTAAATTTCTGCAGGGTGAATACAATTTTGTTTTCGATGAGATCGCCACGATCAAAGAAGCCTGCGGCGATGCCCGGCTGAAAGTGATCCTGGAAACCGGTGAACTCGTGACCTATGATAAGGTCCGCAAAGCCAGCGATATCGCCATGTACGCAGGGGCCGATTTCATCAAGACCTCCACCGGGAAGATCTCACCCGCCGCCACCATGCCCGTTACGCTGGTGATGCTTGAAGCGATCCGGGATTTCTATTACAAGACCGGGAAACGCATCGCCATGAAACCCGCTGGTGGCATTTCAAAGTCGAAACTGGCCCTGCATTACCTGGTCATGCTGAACGAAGTACTGGGAGAAGAATGGATGAATAACCACTGGTTCCGGTTCGGTGCCAGCAGCCTGGCCAACGACATCCTGATGCAACTGATGAAGCAACGCACCGGAGTTTACCAGTCGGCGAATTATTTCTCGATCGATTAGTTTATAAAAGGTTTGAGAGGTTTAAGTCGTTTAAGACGTTTAAACCCTTCAACGACTTAAACTTAATCAACGTCTTAAACGCTTTAAACGACTTAAACCTTTTCAACGACTTAAACGTCTCAAATGGCAACCAAAAAGAGCAATACGATCAAATTGAAATTCGACAGCGCCCGAAACCTCTCCCCTGCTCCCGAAAGCAAGAGTGCGGCCAAAATAAATCCGCAATACGACCTCTTCATCAACGGCAGATTTGAAAAGCCGCTGAGCAAGAAATATTTTGCCACCATCAACCCGGCCAATGAAGAGAAATTATCCGAGGTGGCTGAAGCCGGTAACGCGGATGTGAATAAAGCGGTGAATGCGGCCAGGAGCGCCTACGATAAGACCTGGAAAAAGATGCCGGGAAAGGAAAGGGCCAAATACATCTATCGCATCGCCCGCATGATCCAGGAGCGAGCCCGTGAGTTCGCCGTCATCGAAACGCTGGACGGTGGCAAACCCATCCGGGAAAGCCGCGATTTTGACGTACCCACGGCTGCCAATCACTTTTTCTATTATGCCGGCTGGGCCGATAAACTGGAATATGCCTTTCCCAACCGGATGACCCAACCCCTGGGCGTTGCCGGCCAGATCATCCCCTGGAATTTCCCCTTGCTGATGGCCGCCTGGAAAATAGCTCCCGCCCTGGCAACCGGCAATACCGTTGTCTTGAAACCGGCCGAGACCACTCCCTTGACGGCGTTAAAACTCGCTGAGATCATCCAGGAAGCCGACCTTCCACCCGGCGTGGTCAATATCATCACCGGTGCAGGTGCCACCGGGGCTGCCATCGTCAATCATCCCGACATCAATAAGATCGCCTTCACCGGTTCCACCGATGTGGGCAAGATCATCCAGCGAGCGATCGCAGGCACGGCCAAGAAAGCAACCCTGGAACTGGGCGGCAAGGCCGCTAACATCATATTCGACGACGCCCCGCTCGACCAGGCGGTGGAAGGGGTGATCAACGGCATCTTCTTCAACCAGGGACATGTCTGCTGCGCAGGCTCCCGCTTATATGTACAGGAATCCGTATTTAAAGAAGTAGTGAGGAAACTGAAAGACCGGATGGAAACCCTCATCGTGGGTGATCCGCTGGACAAGAACACCGATATCGGCGCCATCAATTCGAGGCAACAATTGAATACGATCAACGATTATATCAAGATTGGACAAAAAGAAGGCGCTGAAATGTTCCAGAGTTCGGGCAACCTGCCCCGCAAAGGATTCTTCTGCAAGCCCACCATTTTCACGAATGTGGCCCAGTCGAACCGCATCGCCCAGGAAGAGATATTCGGACCGGTGCTGGCCATTCAAAGCTTCCGGACCGATGATGAAGTGATCGAAAAAGCGAACAATACGCCCTTCGGACTTTCAGCCGGAGTCTGGACCGACAAAGGTTCAAAGATCTTCAACATGACCACCAAACTGAGGGCCGGCGTGGTCTGGGCGAATACGTTCAACAAATTCGATCCCACTTCACCCTTCGGAGGTTATAAGGAAAGCGGATATGGAAGAGAGGGTGGGTTGCATGGTTTGGGGGCGTACGTGGAGTTGGTTTAAGAGGGTTGAAAGGTTTGAAAGGATTAAGTCGTTTAAGTGGTTTAAGACGTTTAAGGCGTTTAAAAGTTCGGGAAAGTAAAAGAAAAACAACCTGTTGATTGCGGAATTCACCCGGATTTTTTTCTCTAGGAAAGCTAAATTCAATCCTTAAACCATTCGTACCGTGGCATCAGTTAAAAGGTTTGAAGATCTTGAACTTTGGAAAGTCAGCCGTGAATTGTGTAATAAGATCGGCGAATTGATTGATAAAGAATTATTCAGAAATAATTTCAAATTGATTGGCCAGATAGAAGGATCGTCCGGATCGATCATGGACAATATTGCCGAAGGATTCGAAAGAGGCACAAGGGCGGAGTTCATCCAGTTTCTGGGATATTCTAAAGGATCCTGCGGTGAATTTCGATCGCAACTATATAGGGCTTTAGATAGAAAATATATAACAGAGACAGAATTTGATGAATTACGTTTATTAGCAGTGAGAATCAGCATCATGATTCAACGGTTTATAAAATATTTACAGACCACAGAGATAAAAGGGACCCGAAAAAGATAATACGCAGTCTATTTTTTAACTCTTAAAGTCTTAAACGCCTTAAACGACTTAAACCTTTTCAACGTCTTAAACGATCACAACCATGGCAATCACAGAAAAACGATTAGAGGTTCTAAAGACCTATAAGATCTACATCGGCGGTCAATTCCCCAGAACGGAATCCGGCAGATACTATGTGGCAACAAACAACAAAAGTGAAAAACTCGCTAATGTCTGCCTCGGTTCGCGTAAAGATTTCCGGGATGCCGTTGTAGCCGCCCGCGGCGCATTTGGCGGATGGAGTGGCCGTGCCGCCTTCAACCGCGGACAGATCCTCTACCGTATCGCCGAGATGCTGGAAGGCCGTAAGGCCCAGTTCATCGACGAACTGATGAAACAGGATGCGAACAGGGCACAGGCGGAGAAAGAAGTGAATCTCGCGATCGACCGGCTGATCTATTACAGTGGCTGGTGCGACAAATTCCAGCAGATCAGCAGTGCGGTCAACCCGGTAGCATCTTCCCATTTCAATTTTTCCAGTCCCGAGCCCATGGGCGTGGTCGCGGCCATCGCTCCGCAAAACGATTCCCTCATCGGATTGGTATCCCTCATCGCTCCCCTTATCGCGGGGGGAAATACCTGCATCGTACTGGCCTCAAACGCCAAACCGCTCTGCGCCGTCACCTTTGCAGAAGTACTGAACAGTTCGGACCTGCCCGGGGGCGTGGTGAATATACTCACCGGTAAAGTGGCGGAACTGGCTCCCTTCTTCGCGGATCATATGGATGTGAATGCAACGGTTTATTGCGAACCGGATGCTGAGATCCAAAAGATGATCAGGGAAAAATCCTCCCTGAACGTAAAGCGTGTCGTCTTGTATGATAAGGTGAAATGGCTCACCGACGCCGCCCAGTCGCCCTATTTCATCAATGATTTCCAGGAGATCAAGACCACCTGGCATCCCATTGAGAATATCGGCGGGGCGAAGGCAGGGTATTGAGTTGGAATGTAAAATTTTGAATGTTGAATTTTAAATGAAAAAGTTGAAGAGTTCAATATAATAAATGTCCTGCAACAATAAAGACTGCTCAACTTCTACATTTTACATTCATTATTTTACATTCTGCATTTCTTTTACTCATCAACATAAATATAGTTTCCCAAATAAAAAGCCCCACTCTTTCCAGAATGGGGCCTCTTTTATTTCTAACAGCTAATAGCTGCATTTTTAATCTTCCACCTTCACTTTACCTTTCTGCTTGGCGATCACTTCCTCGGCGATATTGTTCGGCGCCGGAGAGTAATGGCTGAACTCCATGGTTGAAGTGGCACGGCCGGATGACAGTGAACGCAGTTGGGTCACATAACCGAACATCTCGCTCAAAGGCACTTTCGCCTTGATCACCTGAACACCATGCTTGCTGTCCATTCCCTCGAGCATGCCGCGGCGACGGTTAAGGTCACCGGTAACATCTCCCATGTATTGGTCGGGTGTCAGTACTTCCACTTTCATGATCGGCTCCAGCAAAACGGGTTTCGCTTTACGGCCGGCTTCACGGTATCCTTGTTTGGCACACAATTCAAAGCTCATGGCATCAGAATCCACCTGGTGGAACGAACCATCCTTTACCACCACTTTCATGCTGTCCATCGGATAGGCCGCCAGAACACCGGTGTGCATGGCCGCTTCGAATCCCTTCTGGATGGCCGGTACGAATTCCTTGGGAATGCTACCGCCGAACAGGCTGTTCACGAACTGGAACTGGCCTTTGTCCTCTTTCAGGAACTCCTCGTCAGCAGGTCCGATCGAGAAGATGATATCGGCGAACTTACCACGACCACCGGTCTGCTTCTTCAGCGTTTCACGGTGCTCGATGGTTTGCTGGAACGCCTCTTTATAGGCCACCATGGGTGCGCCCTGGTTGATCTCCACTTTGAATTCACGCTTCATACGATCCACGATGATCTCCAGGTGAAGCTCGCCCATTCCGCTCAGGATGGTCTGGCCGGTCTCTTCGTCTGTCTTTACTTTCAGCGTAGGATCCTCTTCCACGAGTTTGGCGATCGCCATACCCATCTTATCCACGTCGGCCTGGGTTTTTGGTTCAACCGCGATCGAGATCACGGGCTCCGGGAAGGTCATGCTTTCCAGCACGATCGGGTTATCCTCATTACAAAGGGTATCCCCTGTTTTGATATCCTTGAAACCAACAGCGGCTCCGATATCACCGGCTTCGATGAAATCGATCGGGTTCTGCTTATTGGCATGCATCTGCATGATACGGCTGATACGCTCTTTCTTACCGGTACGGGTGTTCAGAACATAAGAACCGGAATCCAGACGGCCGGAATAGGCCCGGAAGAAGGCCAGGCGACCTACGAACGGATCGGTCATGATCTTGAACGCCAGGGCGCTGAAAGGCTCCTTGGGATCGGCATGACGGATCAATTCCTCGCCATTGTCGGGATTCGTTCCTTTTACCGCCTCAATGTCCAGCGGACCGGGCAGGTAACGGACGATCGCATCCAGGGCGGTCTGAACGCCTTTATTCTTGAAAGAAGAACCACACATCATCGGGATGATGGAGATATCGATCACCGCTTTGCGGATCGCTTCGTGCATTTCATTTTCTGTGATACTGGCAGGATCTTCAAAGAATTTCTCCAGCAGTTTGTCATCATATTCCGCAACAGCTTCAACCAGGTGCTGCCTCCACTCATCCACATCGGCCTTCATATCATCCGGAATGGGCACTTCCTTATAGGTCATACCCTGTGTGGCATCATCCCAGATGATCCCTTTCATGGTGATCAGGTCGACCACGCCTTTGAAATGATCTTCCGCGCCGATCGGCAACTGAAGGGGAACGGCTTTCGCACCCAGCATTTCCTTGACCTGCTTGACCACATTCAGGAAGTCGGCACCGGCACGGTCCATTTTATTTACGAAACCGATACGGGGAACCTTGTACCGGTTGGCCTGGCGCCAAACGGTCTCCGACTGGGGTTCAACACCGGATACGGCGCAGAACAAAGCCAGCAATCCATCCAGTACACGGAGGGAACGCTCTACCTCAACGGTAAAGTCCACGTGGCCCGGAGTATCGATGATGTTGAATTTATATTGCTTGGTATCGGGTTGTTTCGCGCCCTGTATGGTCGGGAAATTCCAGAAACAGGTGGTGGCGGCACTCGTGATGGTGATACCGCGCTCCTGCTCCTGGGCCATCCAGTCCATGGTAGCGGCACCTTCGTGCACTTCACCGATCTTATGGTTCACCCCCGTATAATACAATATACGTTCGGTGGTAGTGGTCTTACCCGCGTCAATGTGAGCAGCAATTCCAAAGTTTCTTTGATAACGTAAATCTGCCATTGTAAATGTTTGTTGTTTTGTTTGTTTTTATTGTTTTGAGCCCGGCCTCTGAATCGTTGTTCAGCTTCATTGGCGTCGCACTCTTGTACTTTATGTCTTTATTGAAATCTTCTTGTCCGGCAATGGGTTCCCCGTAGAATTCCCCGGAAGGGAAAGGGGTAATATGGTAAGTTATACTCTCATAGTATGCTAAATAAGCAGGCTCCAGCCAATTCCATGTCCTGCCTTTAGCGGCGCAAATGTACGTTCATTTTTTCTAATAACAAAACGCCCGGAAATAAAAAAGCCATCCGTTGTGACGGATGGCCTTGAATGATATTGCTAGGTTGAATCAGATCCTGAAGTGGGCGAAAGCCTTATTGGCCTCGGCCATACGGTGGGTATCCTCTTTCTTCTTGAAAGCGGCTCCCTCACCCTTGCTGGCGGCAACGATCTCGTTGGCCAGTTTATCCGCCATACTGCGGCCATTGCGCTCACGGCTGTAACGGATCATCCATTTGATGCTCAGGGAGATCTTACGGTCGGCACGAACCTCAGAAGGGATCTGGAACGTGGCACCACCGATCCGGCGGCTGCGAACTTCCACACCCGGGGTGATGTTCGCCAGGGCTTTTTTCCAAACTTCATAACCGTTCTCACCAGTCTGCTTTGAAACCTTATCCAGCGCGTCATAGAAAATGATGAACGCTCCGCTCTTCTTTCCTTCCCACATCAGGTTGTTTACAAAACGGCTTACCAGTTTGTCGTTGAACTTGGGATCCGGCGCTAAGGGTATCTTTTTAGGTTGTGTCTTCCTCATTGTTATTTAATTTTTCTGATCAACCCGGAGTGCTACACTTAAATGGCGTTTGTCACTCTGAGCTGGTCGAAGAGTTATTTTTTAGCTTTTTCCTTTTTGGTTCCGTATTTACTGCGGCTCTGCTTACGGTCTTTAACACCAGCAGTATCCAGGCTACCACGAACGATATGATAACGTACCCCTGGCAGGTCCTTAACCCTTCCGCCGCGGATCAGCACGATGGAGTGCTCCTGCAGGTTATGTCCTTCACCGGGAATGTAGGCGATCACCTCGATCTTATTCGTCAGACGAACCTTGGCCACTTTACGCAAAGCAGAGTTTGGTTTTTTTGGCGTTGTGGTATACACCCTGGTACATACACCACGGCGTTGCGGACAACTATCCAAAGCCCTCGATTTGCTTTTGGCTTTAATGATTTCCCGTCCTTTTCTTACTAATTGTTGTATTGTAGGCATTTATGAACCATTTATTTTTAGGACGGCAAAGGTAGGAATTATCATCCGAAAACGGAAAATTAATGCGGAAAAAAATGATTTTTTATACACATTCGATAAAAACCGGGCCCGGGAGGGGGCAAATAGTCCCACAGCGATTGTTGAAAAACTGCTATGCTAAGAAAACCGGCCAACCTCCAACCTCCAACCTCCAACTTCAAACTTCTAACCCTAAACCTTGTACATCCACCCATGATTATCAGCCATTTGTCCGTAACGGATGGCATTCAGTTGACGCTTGAGCTCGGGAGCGGTCTGCCATTTGTCCACATCAAAACTCATGACATAATCCTTATAACGCAGTTCCCTGATCAGGGAGATCGTGGCGGCCGTTCCGGTTCCGAAGACCTCGTAGAGGATCCCCGCCTTATGGGCGTCGATGATATCATCGATGGACAAGGACTTTTCCTCCACATTAAAGCCCATTTCCTTCAATAGGGTGATGGCGCTTTCCCGGGTGACACCGGCCAGGATGGTTCCGGAACCCAGGTCCGGGGTGATGGCCGTATTACCGATGATGAAGAACACATTCATCGTTCCGCATTCCTGCACGTACTTATGTTCAAAGGCATCGGTCCACAAAACCTGGTCGTAACCGATCTTTTTCGCTTCGGCAGTGGCATACATGGCCGCACCATAATTGCCGGCCGCCTTGGCGTAACCAACACCGCCCGGAACGGCACGCACATATTTCTCTTCCACATAGATCCGCATCGGGGCGCTGTAATAAGGCCCGGTCGGACTCAGGATGATCATGAACTTATAATTCTCGCTCGGCCTCACCCCGATCATCTCATCACTGGAGAACATGAACGGACGAATGTACAGCGAATGGTCTTCCTGGCTGGGGATCCAGTTCTTATCCAGTTCAACCAACTGACGCATGCCTTCCATGAATAATTCTTCCGGGACCTGGGGCATCTGCATCCTTTCCGCGGAAATGTTGAAACGCCTGAAATTATCGTGTGGCCTGAAGATATAAGGTTCCCCTTCCGTGTTCTTATAGGCTTTGATCCCCTCGAAAATGGCCTGCCCGTAATGCAAGGCTGCCAGGGATGGCGCGAGCAATAAGGGTTGGTAGGGTTTGATCTCAGCGTTCTTCCATTCCCCGCCTTCAAAATCCACTTCCATCATATGGTCGGTGAAATATTTTCCGAAGGGTATGTTTTCCAGGTTTATATCTTTGAGTTTGGAGTGCTCAACTTTGGTGATATTAATATCGGCGGCAGCAATCATAATCGTTAATTTTACAACAAAGAAACAAAAAAAAGCACACTAATCAGAGAGCATTTATGGGTTTGGATCATCTGACATTGTCCCCTCTTGTCCTGGAGGAACTATACTGGAATTCGCTGGTCGATTTGACCGGAAAACCAGTGCCGGAAACCGGCCGGGAAAAATCTGGCATAACCTCTTTGGGCAATAACCAAAAAAAGGTCCTGGTACTGGTCAATGAACCCGATGCGATCTACCTGGCCGACGGGAACCTGAACTTTTTACTGGGCATACTAACCGCCTGCCAATTGGGTATGGACGATATCGCCCTGGTGAACCAGTTTCACCATCCAAACCTGACGCATGTTCAGATCAACCAGGCTTTTTCACCTCAAAAACTGCTGTTTTTCGGTGTTGAACCCGGATCGATCGAATTACCCCTCCAATTTCCCCAATACCAGGTTCAGCAATATAATAACCAGGTCTATCTCTCGGCACCGGACCTCAACAGGCTGGCCGGCGACAAGGCCGAAAAAATGAAACTATGGACCTGCCTGAAAAAGATTTTTCTAAACGGATGATCCCGGATATGCAAACCCTGATCTTCGCCACCCATAATGCAAATAAAGCCGCAGAGGTCCTGGCTGTCCTGGGGGATCGATTCCGCATCATCACGCTGAAGGATGCGGGTATTGTGGATGAGATACCCGAACCCCACGAAACACTGGAAGCCAATGCTACGGAAAAATCAACGACCATTCACCGGCTCACCGGTCAAAACTGCTTCAGTGAAGATACCGGGCTCGAAACCGAAGCGCTTCACGGCGAACCGGGTGTAAAAAGTGCCCGCTATGCCGGAGAAGGAAGGGATTTCAATGAGAATCTTGAGAAGCTGCTGTCCAGATTAAGATCCGCGGAAAACCGGCAGGCCCGTTTCAGGACCGTGATCTCCCTGATCCTGAACGGCAGGGAATACCAGTTTGAAGGCATTTGTCCGGGCAGGATCATTGAAGATAAAAGAGGGTTGAATGGATTCGGGTACGACCCGGTTTTCATTCCTGATGGCTCGGATAAAACCTTTGCCGAAATGACCCTGGAAGAAAAGAACCTGTACAGCCATCGTAAAAAAGCCATGGAAAAACTGATCACTTTTTTAAAACAATACAATGCCCAGGATCAAAATTGAGTTGCCCGAAAAAACCCTGTTCACCGTGACTGTTCCGGTCAGGATCAGCGATATCAATTATGGAAACCATGTGGGAAACGACGCCTTTGTCTCCATCCTGCATGAAGCCCGGGTGAAATGGTTGAAATCCTGTGGTTTTACCGAACTGGATATCGATGGAACCGGCCTGATCATGAGTGACCTGTCGGTTGAATTCAAGAACGAATCCCTTTATGGCGATCAGATTATCGTGCGGCTTTTCACCGGGGAGATCGGCAGAGTGAATTTCGAACTTTACTATGAACTGACTACCCAAAGAACTGAGCAGCCCCTGTTACTGGCCAAAGCCAGGACGAATATGGTCTGTTTCGATTATAAAGCCAGGAAAACAGTGGCTGTACCGGAAAAACTCCTGGCCATAATAAACGTTCAATAAGCATTCCAGATCTTCCAGCTTTCTTCTGCCTGGATGATGAGCATTTCATACCCGTTCTTAATGAAGGCGCCCCTTTCTTCCCCCTTTGCCAGGAATAAGGTTTTTTCCGGGTTATAGACCAGGTCGTACAAGAAATGGCCTTGATCCAGGAATTCATAAGGCAGATCCGGGCAGGCATCCAGTTCAGGGTAAGTTCCCAGTGGGGTGGTGTTGATGATCAGCCGGTATTCCTCCAGTATATCCCGATTCAGATCCCGATAAGACAGGTCTTCCCGGTTCTTTGGGTCCCTGCTCACCACGCGGTGACCGATATTGTTTTTTTGCAGGACAAATCTTACGGCCGCCGAAGCCCCGCCAGTTCCCAGCACAAGCGCCTTATGGTGCCCTTCACGGAGATTTGGTATAAGAGAACGCTCAAACCCAATTACATCCGTATTATACCCGGATAACTTCCTATCCTCCGAGATCCTGATGCAATTACAGGCTTTCAGTCCATCCGGGATGGCGCTGGTATCATCCAGCAGGTCCAGTACCGATCGTTTGAAAGGGATGGTGACATTGAGCCCGGCCAGGTCGGGCCGGGTATCGATCAACCCGGGCAGTTCATCGATCGATGAGAGTGGAAATTGCTCATACAGCCGATCGTGAAGACCTTCCTGCATGAATTTTTCGGTGAAATAACGTTGGGAGAACGAATGGGTCAGGGGGTTTCCTATGATGCCATACCGGACCATCAGCCCTCTTTATTATCGAGGTACAGGTAAAAAGTATCTCCCCTTAACCCGATGCGCATGGCTTCCAGGGGGATCACTTCGGTAGGTGCTATATTACCCAGGTTGACATTACAGCCCACCAGTTCAAGGAAATAAAGTTGCTGGGCTTTTTGCGGCGCTTCCCAGATGATCTTCTCTTCGGGGATCTGGGTCAGTATCTCCTGGACCAGTCCTTCCCTGACCTCCCCGGTACCCCGGTAAATCCCCACATTACCCGCTTCACGAGCCTCGGCGATCACATAAGTAGATCCCGCTTCCAGTTCAGCCTTCATCAGTTCGATCCATTTATAAGGCGGAATGATATGGGCGGCATCCTTACTGCCCACTTCGCTCAGTACGATGCCGTACTTGGTCAGCTTTTCGATATAGCCGCATTTTTCGGCGTGCGGGATATTGATGGACCCGTCGCTGACCTCCATGTAACCGACACCGAATTCCTTGCAGATATCGATATAGTCTTCAAACTGGTTACGGATGAGGAAGGCTTCAAACAGGGTTCCTCCGAAATAAACCGGTATATCAAAAGAGCGGTAAACTTCCAGCTTTTCTTTCAGGTTGGGGGTGACATAGGCCGTACCAAAACCCAGTTTCACCACATCCACGTGCGGGTGGGCCACACTCATGAAATTCCGGGCTTCCTCGATGCTGAGTCCTTTGTCCATCACCATGGTTATACCCTGGTTCCGGGGTTTGCTCTTTCTTTCCGGTATCTGTGACAGGTTGAAATTCATACAATTGATTTTATGGATGCAAAGATAACCCCAATGGGGCAAAAGCCATCATCCACAGCAAGATGATCAGATGGATTTTCTTTTTTTGAACCTGGCGATGAGGTCCACCACCTGTTGGTTCTGCAGTATCGCGGGATTGATCTCAATGAATTTCTTCACCAGCTTGGGATTACGGTCCATGCCTTGTTCCAGGAAGAGGAGGGCTTCCTTCGACTTACCCATTGCGTACAATACGGCGCTTTTATAAAACAGGAATATGGGTTTGCCTTCCGATTGCTCAAAGGCGAATCCGGCGTATTCCAGGGCCTCTTCGAACATTTCGGCCTTATAGAGGCATTTCAGCAATTCGATCCAGCCATTCATGTTCTTTGGCCTCACCCTGACCACATTGCCGAAATAAGTTATGGCGTCGTCCAGTTTGTTCAGTTGCATGTAACACTGTCCCATGGCCAGGTTATACTCAGGTTGGAGTTGATGGATGCGCATGGCATTATCGAGGTGCTTGACCGCGCTGTCCCAATTGGCCTCATTCATATAGGTACAGGCGATCTTGTAATGCAGTTGGCTGTCATCGGGATTCAGGTGACTGGCTTTCCGGTAATTGAAACGAGCCTGGGCGAAATTTCCCGTCTTATCGTAACAATGTCCGATCGCTTCATAGATCACATCTTCCGGGCGAGATAGTTCGAGCACTTTCTCCAATACTTCCACGGCTTCTTTATAACGGCGCAAACGGATCAGGGCATCGCCCATGTTCCGCCAGGCGTAATCGAATTTTTCATCGATGGCGACGGCATACTGATAGGCGTCGATGGCTTTCTCATAGAGTTTTAACCCCTGGTAGGCCGCAGCGAGGTTGAACCAGGCCAGTTCGTTGAACGGGAAATCCTCGATGATCTGCTGGTGCAACCGGATCCCCTCCTCATTACGGCCGGTGAAATCGGTCCAGAAGCAGATCTTATACAAGGCCTCTTCATTATTGGGTTCCTGCTCCAGGATCATTTTAAGGCAATCGAAGACCTTTTCAAAGCTTTCATAATCATCATAGACATCGGCCAGTTCGAATAACAGGTCGATCCGCTCATCCCCCTGGAAATCATCAATCGCGGCTTCCAGGACCGAGGCTGCTTTTTGCTGCATATCCAGGGCCAGGTAGGCATCGGTCTTCAGAATATAGAGATTGGTATCCTTACTATCCAGCAGCTCAGCCTGTTCCAGGATATCCAGGGCTTCCCGGTATTGGCGAAGGGCGATCATCAGGTCGGCCTTTTTCAGTAATAAGCTGGAGGAATAAGGGTATTGCCGGATTCCGTATTCAGCGGCTTCCAGGGCCTTTTCCAATTGTTCCTTCTCGTCGAAATAATCGATGATCCGTTCAAATGAATCTTCTTCGATATAAGAGTTGGATTTGCCGTTCCGTAGGTTGTCAAATTGCTGGAGCAATGCCTTTAATTCGTCCCTGTCCTGGCGGTAAGGAGATTTACTCATCTTGTGTAGGTTATTGTAAATTAACCCCTTTTGAATAAAAATCCAAGCATTTGTAACAATTTTTATGTTTAAACGTTAAAATAGTGTAAAAAGAAATGATAAGCGGTACTTGTTTACCAATTTTTTTTCAATATATTTGTCTTGAAAATTAAACACCGATGAGGAAAATAACCAAAATGTTACTGATCATGCCTGCGCTTACCGGCATTGTATTCAGTGCTTTGGCTGACAGGGGCATTGGAAAAAAAACCAAGAACCGGGTGGACATGAATATTTCCACTGCAGGTGGTTTTAAGAACTCGATTTCACTTAATCTCAGGTCCGGTCTTAAATATACCGGAAGCTTGCTGGTGCAGCAACAAAACAGTGGTTCCAGTATCTTGAACAATTCCCTGGTGACTTATCAAAAAGGCAATACCGTGTACATCGTGCCCTCCAGGCAGGTTGTGGCTGTTCCCGATATGAAGCCAGGTTACACCGGAATGAAGATCATCATCAAACCTCATTAATAGAAAAACCCTCCAAACCGGAGGGTTTTTTAATATCCGCGTTTTTATCAATTTCCTTTTTTCAATTGCTGGTTCTCTTCATAGGTCATCACCCGGTAACCCGAGGTTGGGAAATCGAATTTGGCGATCTGTACGGCTTCGTAACTGATCTTCGACAAGGTATATTTGAATTTCATCTTTCCCGATTCGATCTCATACTCCATCGCCAGTCCGGGCAGGTTGGCAAAAGTAGGATCGTATTCCTTATTGGCGGGAACCAGGTCAGGTGAATAATAAACGGCAAAACTCTTGCCATCACTCATCTTGGCGATCGCTTTCTTACAGGGATAACCCGCGATCGTTTTGGTTTCACCGGTAAGGCTGAAGCTGATGTCCTGGTAGGCTTTATTCTTGGCTTCCCAGTTCTCCCGCGTCAGTTTGATCATCAGTTTCTGTCCGCTGAATTCTTTCAGGATAACCGCGGCCCCTGTCTTTGCGTTGTGAATGGTGGTCTCATTACCCAGCACAGAGACCATCTCCGTGCGGCTGTTATTCCCCTTCAGGTAGACCGTGGTGGTCGCCCCGTCGAGTGCATCACCCTTTTGCGGAACCGCATTTCCGGTTTGGATCGACATATCGTAAACCAGCGTACCCTCCGCCATGACCTTCTGGCCCGAAACAACGGTAGATCCGGTGAGCAAAAAAGCCAGTAATCCCAATCCCATCATTCTCTTTTTCATTTGATCATTCTATTTGTATAAAGATAATAAAATCCCGTGCCACGTTCACTTCAGCAGGAAATAAAAACGGCCTGCAAGGGGTAAAACCTCCTACAGGCCGTTATTTTAACTAAACTTTTATCGTTTGCTGTTCTTGTTCTTCAGATCCTGCAGTTTTTTCTGGCTTTCCTGCATGGCCTGCATCCGTTCCTGCAGTTTGCTTTGCTTCACCGGTTTCTTTTTGTTCTCCTCGATCTGTAACCGGATCTTATCATGATTGATCACATATTTCTGGATGACGATCTGGAGGATCAGGGTGATGGTATTGGAAACGGTATAATACCAGGTCAGCGCGGCGGGTAAGCGATTGAACACCCCCAGCAAGAGGACCGGGAAGATATAAGGCATATACTTCATCACCGGGTTGCTGTTATCCTGCATACTGCTCATGCTGTAGACCGAGATGATCAGGCTGGTCAATACAGCCAGTAAGGTAAACAGACTGATGTGGCTGCCGTATAAGGTATCGAGCAGGGGGACATGGCCAAAATCCAGGATGGAATCATAAGAGGCCAGGTTCTTCGCCCATAAGAAACTTTCATTTCGCAGGGAAATATTCGACTGGAAGAAATAGTACAGCGACATGAAGATGGGGATCTGCAGCAAGGCGGGCAGACATCCGCCCAGCGGACTTACACCGGCGGTCTTCCACAATTTCATCTGTTCCATGCTGAACGCCTGTTTATCATCCCCGCATTTCTCCCGAAGCGCATCCAGCTCAGGTTTCAGGGCCTTCATCTTGGCGCCGCTCAGGTAACTTTTGTATAATATCGGTGATGTGATCAAACGGATCAATAAGGTCAGCAACAAGATGACCATGCCATAACTGGCCACATTCTTACGCAGAAAATCCCAGATCGGTAACAGAAAATGTCGGTTGATGTATTTGACGAATGCAAAGATCCCTTCGCCGTAAGGTACGATGTTCTGCATCTGGTTGCCGTATTTCTTAAGGACATTATAATCACTCGGACCATAATACAACTGCAGCGGGACCTGCGCCTTGACCGCTCCTGCCGGCAGGCTGATCCGGCAATTGGCCGTTGCCTGGGCCACAATATGCATCGAATCATCCGGGACCGTCCAGGCCACATCGGCGCCGGAGAATTTATTTTTGGCGATGATCGCGGAAAGGAAGAATTGTTGCTTGACGCTCAGCCAGTCCAGGGGCTTATCGAATTTCTTGTCGTTCGAACTGGCCATGGATTTATAATCATAATCACCCTCTTTCACATATCCCAATTGAGCCTGTTGCTTTTCATAAGAGATCACTTTTTCTACCTGGGGGGCTTCCGTCTGCCAGTTCAGGTTAAGGGTATTCTGGCTCACCAGCCTGTCGGCCCCGTCCAGGGAGATATTGAGGTCGATCATGTAATCGCCCGGGTGCAGGCTGTATTGGTGAATGATCTCACGGCCTGATGAATCTTTCAGGGTAAAAGAGATGCTTTCCCCTTTATCCGCATTGATGGTCCTGGTGCCGGGTACGAATAAAAGGTCACCGGTATAGGCGATCTGGTTGGCCACTACATTGATCGGGTACGACAACTTGTTGAAACCCCCATTCTCCAATACAAGCGGCTTGCCATCGTAACGCTTGAACTTTTTCAATTCAACCGTTTTGGGTTGTCCTCCTTTATTGGAAAAGCCGATCTTAAGTACTTCGTTTTCCAGGATGGTCAGCACTTCTTTGACAGAATCGGGTGTTTTGAAAGCCGTGGCGATCCCCTGCTGATTCAATTTGCGCAAAGAATCCGCTTTAAGTGAATCGAGACGGGCAGCGGTCACATTGATCTTGGGCTTGGTTGCCGCGATCGAATCCTCGATCCTTTTCTGCTCGGCCAGGTAAGCCTGGTTACTGCGACTGTTGAAGTAAAACATACCCACCAATAAAACCCCGATCAAAATAAACCCAATGACCGTATTTCTGTCCATTCCCATATCTGATATTTTAAGTTGCCAAAGGTAGTTAAAGTTTGCAGTACCCGCCTTACCGATTATCATTAAGCCGGGTAAAAAAGGAATGCCCTTTTTGTCAAAAAGGGCATTTCGGTAGATTCTGTTACCTTATTTTTTTGCGGCAGGAGCGGCGGCTGCCGGTGTTGCAGTGGCGGCAGGTGCTGCGGCGGCCTTGGGTGCAGTGGCTTCTTCCTGCTTCAGCTGACGGGTCATGGAAACAGAAGCAATGGGAATACGGGGAGAGTTCAGCACTTCCATATTCTCCAGCTTTACATCCTCCACCCTGATATTGGCATTCAGTTCGAGTCCGTTGATATCCACATCGATCTGCTCTTTCAGGTATTTGGGGAAAGCCTTTACTTTCAGTGATTTCATCTTGGTCATCAGTTTACCGCCCGCCTTTACACCGGCCGGGGTACCCACGAATTTGAGGGGCAGGGTAACGATGACCTTCTTATCGTCGACCAGCTCCAGGAAATCCAGGTGGATCAGGGCGTCGGTCACTTTATCGAACTGAATGTCCTTCAGTACGCAGCGGTAAGTTTTACCATCAATGCTGATCTCGGCCAGCATGAACTCGGGTGTATAAACGATGTCTTTGAATGCCGTTGCAGGGGCTGAGAAATTGATCTCATTGGAACCACCATAAATTACACCTGGCACGAGTTGCTGAGAGCGAAGTTGGCGGGTGGCTTTTTTTCCGCTTTCGGTCCTCAGTTGTCCTTCGATTGTAATTGATTTCATTGTAAATGTATTTTTTTGTGAGGCGCAAAGGTAAGGATAATGGTTGAAAGTTAAAAGTTGAAAGTTAGCCCCATTACAGAAAGGATCTGCTCTTTGGACCAACCTTCAACTTTTAACTTTCAACCTTCAACCTTATTTCTTATTCGCCATCCGGCTACGCATGAAGAGGCTATTTATGCTCTTGTTTTCAAAGGCATTACGTATGGTAACTGCGAATAATTCGTCTGTAGAGATCACTTTGATCTTGCTGCAGACGCCCCGGAGGGGAATGGTATCGCAGACCACCAGTTCTTCGAGTACACTGTTCTCGATGTTCTGGTAGGCATTCCCGCTCAGTACAGGGTGAGTGCATAAGGCCCTTACGCTTCGGGCACCATTGGCCTTCATCAGGGCGGCGCTCTTCGCCAGGGTACCCCCGGTATCGCAGATATCGTCAATGAGCACCACATCCCGGTCGGTCACATCCCCGATCACCACCATGCTGGCGATCTCATTGGCCCTCTTCCGGTGTTTATCACAAATGACCATCTCGCATTCGAAATAAGTGGCGATCTCGCGGATCCGGTTAGCGCTTCCCACGTCAGGGGCGGCAAAAGTGAGATTGGCCAGTTTGAGACTTTC
The DNA here is from genome assembly GCA_016721725.1 of Chitinophagaceae bacterium. GTDB lineage: Bacteria > Bacteroidota > Bacteroidia > Chitinophagales > Chitinophagaceae > Ferruginibacter. The sequence goes on from JADKHN010000006.1 coordinate 1,069,440, forward strand.
AATATAGGGGATGAATACGGCCGATGAATCCAGGTGATCCACGGGGATATCAAAATAACCCTGTATCTGGGGAGCATGAAGGTCCATGGTGATCACACGGTCGGCTCCTGCCGCGGTAAGCATATTGGCAACCAGTTTGGAGCCGATGGCTACGCGGGGGCGGTCCTTACGGTCTTGCCGGGCGAATCCGTAATAAGGGATCACGGCGATCACCTTATAAGCGGATGCGCGTTTGGCCGCATCGATCATCAGCAAGAGCTCCATCAGGTTATCGGTAGGCGCATAAGTGCTCTGGATGAGAAAAACGAAGCGGCCCCGGATACTCTCCTGGAACTCGACATAGATCTCCCCGTCACTGAAGCGCTGGATATTCACTTTTCCCAGGGGTTCTCCGAACTTTTTGGCGATCTTTTCCGCTAAATACTGTGAGCCTGTCCCCGAAAATATTTTGGCATTTGATTCCATGCTGTTGATATTAGGTGGTAATTACTGATCCAGTGCGAATGTATCATTAAGTTGACATGATTTAAATTTGAAGACATGGAAAATGTCAACAAGCCATCCACATCCATCAAGAACTGGGCAAGTGATGACCGGCCCAGGGAGAAAATGCTGACCAAGGGAGCGGGGGCTTTGTCCAATTCCGAATTGCTGGCCATCCTGATCAATACCGGAAATGCCACTAAAAGCGCCCTGGAACTCGCTAAGGAGGTAATGGGCATCTGCCGGAATAACCTTGCGGAACTGGGTAAACTGACGATTAAGGACCTGGAAGAGGTTAAGGGGATCGGCAAGGCCAAGGCGGTGACCATTTCCGCAGCCTTGGAACTGGGCAGAAGAAGGGATGAGTCCCTCTTCCTGGAAAAACCCGTGATCCGCTCCAGTACAGACCTGGCGGGCCTTCTACGCAGCCTATTAAAAGATCATTTATATGAAGTGTTCGCCGTCGTCTTTCTCAACCAGGCCAATAAAGTGAATCATTTCGAGATCATCAGCCGGGGCGGCATTACCGGAACCGTTGCTGACCCCAGGATCATATTAAAAAAAGCACTCGCGCATAACGCCACTTCACTGGTACTTTGCCACAACCATCCTTCCGGAAATCTCCAGCCCAGCCGGGCCGATGAACAACTCACCCAAAAGATCCGGGAAGCCGCTTTGTTATTTGATATCCGTTTACTCGATCACATCATCGTCAGCGAAGAAGGGTACTATAGTTTTGCGGACGAGGGAAATCTTTGAATCTTTGCAAGTTGTGATATCCTCATCTACAATCTACAATCTACAATCTACAATCTACAATCTACAATCTGCAATCTGCAATCTACAATCTGCATTAGGCCTGCGCCGCAGGCCCCCCGAAATTGAACGGGATCTCCACCGCTTCCATATCCTGGATGGTGCCGTTAGCCGCTTCGAATTTCTTCACGTTGTCGATCATGGCCTTCATGAAGCGTTTAGCGTGGAAGGGTGTTAAGATGATGCGGCTCTTCACCTTGCTCTTGGGCGTTCCGGGCATCACATTCACGAAGTCGATCACAAATTCGGCATGGCTATGGGTGATGATGGCCAGGTTGGCATAATTGCCTTCTGAAACCTCTTCAGAGATCTCGATATTGATCTGGTTGGGCTGATCGGTATTATTACTCATAAATCTGGTTTTACTGCAAAGATAAAAACAAAGAGCCCCGAATCGGGGCTCTTTGCAAAAAGATTATTAATCAATTTAATTAACGAGGTCTGTCATAAGTCCAGGTCTCATTGAAGAAACTACGTGGGCCTACAGGTACTACAGAAGGATGGTACATCCAATGTTTGATGATGATATTCTTATTGGCCTGTACGGCATTTACGCCTGAAGGATCCAATACGGCACGACGTCCGTTAGATGCAGCATATAATGGTGGGCCAGTACCTGCAGAAGGAGTACCACCAGATGTAGCAGGCAAGGTAGGATCACCATAATAATTCCACAGATCGGCAATGGCGTTGTTGGCCGGGTTGAAGCTGATCACCAGACCATAAGAACCATAATAAGTACCCGCACCGGCGTTATCAAAGATATAGCCGGGAATACCACCATTCAGGTCATCGTTGCGTACTACGCATTTGGTAGCGCCTATGGTGATCAGGGAATATTGCTGGTCACCTGCATAAGCGAAAACAGGGTTAGACACGTCAGAGAAAGTACCGCTCATCATGTAAACTCCATCCCAGTTGTTCTTGGCACCGATCTCAACCACAACTGATTTTTGGGTAGAGATAACGCCATTTGCATCAGCCGTAGTGATGGTGAAACCAAGGGCATAAAGCGTACTGGGGTCCATCAAAGTGGCATTAGGGATCGTGATCTTGATCTCCTTGGCGAATTCACCCGGCTGCATGGTAACGGTATAGTTACCGCCAGAGAAAGGTGTTGCAGCGCCAACGGTGTACCAGGCAGAAGGCAAAATAACATATGCAGGATTTGCAGTAGCAACAGCGGCGTTATCGTTCTTAACGGTAACGACCATTACTTTATTCAGTTCGGTTGAGTTGGGGATATCCCTGCGGATATCAGCACAAACGATCGTTGTTGGTGTATTTACGAAATCAACCGGATTCTTTTTGATCGTAGCCGGAGTACCACCACCCAGGATCTTCACCAATGTTTGTCCGGAATCGCCGATCGATTTCTGAACATCAACCTTATCGCAGGAGGCAAAAACCAAGGCGCTGATTGCCAGTGCGGCAAATTGCTTGGTAAGGTTTAAATATTTCATATTAAGTGATTTTAGTTGTTTACATTTTAAGAATGCACTACGCTTCGCAGCGTAGTGCATCAATCAATTCATTATGGTTTATCCCACCATACCCTTGCATCCTGGGTATCGCCACCAGCCAAACGGCCGATCGCGGTTGCCAGCTGTGAAGGGTTAAGGGCATATTCGTCTGTACCGTAAACATACCTGCGGGGGATCGCACCACCGGAATTGGTAGCGAAATTGGTACCCAGGAGATTTGGAACGCCAGTCCTGCGCCAGTTGGCCCAGGCTTCGTTACCGTTAGGATATACAGCGAGCCAGTATTGCAGGGCGATACGGGCGATGTTGTTGGCAGTAGCAGCATTCTGACCGGCCTTGATAGAATTATAGCTGTTTGCACCCACATTACCCGGAGCGCCAACACCTGTATTATAAGCGGCGGCGGTGGTCAGGTAATTAGCTGGCATGGCTACACCCCATTGGGCGAAAGAAGCGGTAACACCGGCATCATAGTAATCTTTGGCATTACCCGTAGTGATCCAGCCCAATTCCCTGGCTTCAGCAGCAGCCAACTGGCTTTGTGCGGCAGTTAGCAGGAAAGCAGGTGAATTCTCGTTACGCCAAACCTGGGCCAGAACCCTGGAGTAGTTACCAGCTGAAACAGACTGATCGAAGTTAACGGCATCATTCCTGACCAACCCGTAAGGGAAGCAAAGACCGGCATTGGTTCCGAAAGCACCCTGGCGGGTATCTCCCATGGCAGCCAGTACATCACCTAAGGTCTTGCTCTGGGCATAATCAGAACGTCCATTATATACACCCCACCAGGTATTGGGATAGTTCCCACCGGGGAAATTCAGGGTGAAATTATCGGCATTGCTGCTGATATAACCTGCAGGACTGGAGAAAGCGGCTGCAAATTCCAGGGCAGGATAATCGGTAGACGCCGGATAGCGCTTGCTCAAACGGAGGGCGGCGATCATGCGGATAGAATTAGCCAGTTTTTTCCATTTGGCCGGATCTCCTCCATAAACGATGTCCCCTTGCATCCACTGTCCCACATCAAAACCGGCGATCGCGTCGCGGCAGTCTTTGAAAATGGCTTTGTAGATATCTTCCTGGGTATCATACTTCGGAGATTTGTTGGAAGCTCCTTGCAAAGCTTCGGAATAAGGCAGGTCTCCCCACTTATCGGTCAGCGTCCACATCATATAAGCCTTAACGATCTTAGCAACCGCGATCTGGTTCGCGTTGGAACCGGAAACAGAAACCACGCCAGCAGTTGCCGGATCAGAATTCCTGTTGATGATCACCTGGGCATCCATCATCGGACCTGCATAGGTACCGCTGGAAGACAGCTGAGGCAATTGATACAGGGAAACGTCGGTATACTGCGTTTCAGAGATCTGCTGGGTATAGATGGCCCCGCGGATATTATAGGCGATACCACCCAGCTGCGACTCTATGTTCGTCAGCAAGGCTGCCGTGATAGGAGAAGAGGCACCATTCGGGTTAACGTTGGTGTCACCAAACTCACTTATCTTGGCACACCCGCTTCCCGCAACGATCAACGCTGCGGCGGAAGCGAATGAGAACAATTTTAATGATATTTTTTTCATCTTATTAGTTTTAACGGTTATTATTAGAAGCCTAATTTCAGGTTAACACCCATTGACCTTGTGCCCGGGAACTGACCATCTTCACCCTGAACATTACTGATCTCAGAAGGATCGAAGTCTTTGGTCTTGGCGTAGATCAACCATGGGTTACGAGAAACAACAGAGAATACGGCGGTCTTAACATATTTACCGATACCCAGTTTTTCAACCGGCAGGCGGTAACCGATGCTCAGTTCGCGCATTTTAACGAAAGTCAGGTCATAAACACTGTTCTCTGAAATATTGGCATTCCTGAACTGGTGGAAATAAGTTTGGGCATCAACATAGTAATCAACAGGCTTACCTGTTCCGTCAACACCAAATACGTGTACACCACCACCGTCAGCGACCGGATCACGAATAGGAAGTCCTTTGTCGTTCAGGCCAGAAGTACGTGCGGTCAAACCAGAGAAGGTACCCCAGAAATCAGACAGGGAGAAGAACTTACCACCCCATGAATAGTCGATATTCACGTTAACGGTGAAATTCTTGAATACGGTAAAGGTATTTTGAACACCACCGGTATAATCAGGCAGTACGCTACCGAATTTAACATCAGCTTCGCGGATGAACAAACCGGCTGAGGTCAGCTCAGGTTGTCCGTTCACACGCTTGATACCACCACCGAACATTTGACCCCAGGGCTGTCCAACTTCACTAACCGTATAGGCAGAAGAAGAAGTAGAGAAAGCACCGGAAGCAGAAACCAGGCGGGTGATACCAGGAGCAATGGCAACCACTTTGTTCTTCAACAGGCGGCCCCAGGTTGCGTTGATATCCCAATCCAGGTTCTTCCACTTGATGGGCTTAGCGAATAAGGTCACGTCAACACCTTGTTTGGCGATCTCACCGGCATTAACACTCAAAGAGGTATAACCGATCATACCGATCTGGCCTACGTTAACCGGGAAGTTCTTGTTGGTCCTGTCCCAGTAAGTAAAGCTGAATCCTACGCGGTTCTTGGCGAAACGCATATCCAGACCGAGTTCTTTTTCATTATTGGTAGAACCGGCCAGGGTTGGATCAACCAAACCATTAGGCTCACTCATCAGGAAGTTACCATTCCACTGGTTTGCAGCCGGGGCATAGTAAACACCCAACTGATAGATCCCGAGGTCGGCAATGGTCTGACCGATCGATCCGCGCAATTTACCATAAGAGATAAAGGGCAGGGCATTCTTGGTCAGGTCGCTGAATACGAAAGAAAGACCAGCAGAGTAGGTATTAACATAAGTTCCTGCAGGTAAAGTTGAAGTATAATCCCTGCGATAAGAACCTTCAGCAAAGATCATATTTCTGAAACCGATATCACCACGGACGAATATCGCCCTGCGGCTGTATTGCTGCCTTGTATTGGAGTAAGTGATCGGGTTCTTTGAGTTGGCCAGGGAGTACAGACCGGGAACGTTCAGACCATTATTGGTGTTGGCATTAACATCCCTGAACCTGGTCTTCAAGATATCAACACCGGCAATGGCATTGATCGCGAAGTCCTTGATCTTTTTGTTGAACATCAGCAATCCTTCATAGTTCTGACGGTCGCTGAATGAATTTCCTGTACCATAATAAGCCAGGATACCCGTTTGGGTTGCACTGTTCTGCAAAAGGGTAGGCGTGATATCCTCGTAGTTGGTGGTCAGTTGCTGCTTACGGTAAGTCGCTTTTACTGACAGGTCATTGGTGATCTTATATTTCAAAGAAACATCTCCATAAAGCCTGTCCCTGCGATCAGGATTATTCATATTATCGAAATAGGAATAGAAATTATACCAGTAGTTACCACCATAGAACTTCAAAGGATTGGAAGCGGAATAAGCACCTGGGTTCAGGTGATTCCAGCTGGCCAATGCGCCTTCTGGGCTCTTCAGGTTGCGCAGTTCCCTCATTTTATTCATATCCAGGTCGCGGTGGAACCATTGGTTGAATGAACCGGTTGACTGGTTGGAATAAGCATCATTGCTCTCGGTATTCCTGTTCTGTGCAATGTAAGTAACATTGGCACCGAAGGTCAGGCGGCTGGTCAAGTCGATATTACCATTCAGGTTGAAGGTATGACGCTTCAGGTATTCGTTGGGGATCAACCCTTTTTGATCCAGCAAGGTATAAGAAGCGCGGAGGCTGTAGTTCTCACCGGCTTTTGATACGTTGATGTTATTGGTCTTTGTTACACCGGTGTTATAAAAATCACGGGCGTTATTGGGTTGACGGGTAAGGGTAGCCGTTTTGAAAGCGTACTCACTTCCGGGATACCAGGCATACCAGGGAATGTATTCCTGTCCGGCGATACGGGGACCCCAGCTGGCATCATCAGAATAATCGTGGTAATATTTACCATCGAGGGCTTTCCAGGCAGCTGGCTGACCAGCAACCCAGGTGTATTTTTGAAGGTCTCCATCAGCACCACCGGCATAATCATTCTGGTAGTTCGGTGTGATGTATACTTTATCATATTGAACGCCACTGTTGATCTCAACACCGATGGCTTTGCTTCCTTTCTTGGAACGCTTGGTGTTCATTACGATGGCACCATTGATACCATCAGGTCCGAACAAAGCGGTCGCGGCAGGACCTTGTAAAACGGTAACGTCTTCCACATCATCAGGGTTAACGTCGTTTGAGCTGGGGATGATCGTACCATCTACAACGTAGAGGGGACCGCCACTAACTCCAAGTCCATTCTCACCACGGAGACGAACAACCGTCTCACGGCCAAGGGCAACCGCAGACTGGCTGCGTACCTGGGCACCGGCCACTTTACCGGCCAGGGCGTTATTGATGTTGTTGGTGCGGATCGTATTCAGTTGCTCTGAACTGACATTCTGTACGCCAGACGCGGTGCTTCTTGCAGCACGCTTGGTACCGAATGCTCCAGTTACAACAACTTCTTTTAATTCTGTTCCACCCTTTTCCATAACGGTGTTTAAAATACTTTGGCTACCCACAGGTACTTCAAGTGTTTTAAAACTGGCGGCTGAGATTTCAAGAACGTCGCCTGGTTTAACGTTAAGGGAAAAGGCACCATTTTGATCTGCAGACAGGCCCACTTTGGAACCTTTGATCTTGACAGTTGCAAAAGGCACCGGGTTACCGTCTGAATCGGTAACCTTACCGGACACCACCCGGCTTTGGGCAAATGCCAATACCCCACAGAGCATCAGCATTGTAAACAGTGATAAAAATCTTCTCATGTGCGATTAATTGAGTTTAATGATTTGTAAAAATAAGGATATTTTCTTAACGTCAAAAAAATGTTAAAAAAATAGTTCTTACTCCATTCCTGATTCTAAGGACAGAAATGGGGTCGTAATAGCTGCTTTTAACCCTAAAATTTGTTAAAATTGATACCGGACCTGGACCCGGAACTCGCACTTTTGCCGTCCCTTGATCTCATCAAATCCACTACCAATAAGCGTTTTATCCAAATAATGGGTCGCCGCATACCGGAACCAGGCGCTGAGCCGCTTGTTAATTTCATAGTTTATATTTATGTAATACCTAAGCCCTTTTCCATCGTAAGCAGGCACAGAAAAATTATATAAAACATCGTTTTCGTACGTGTAGATCCTGCTGTCATATCCATCCGTCTCAAAATACTGGAAACGGGCATTGGCTCCATAGGGTTTTAAAAAGGGTTTAAAGAGCAGGTCCGCCTGGACCAGAAAACCCGTTTCACCGGAAAACTTTTTAGCATCATACCAGGTCATCTCTACCCGGCTACGAAGGGTAAAAGGCTCACTGATCCTGGTATTCAGCTGGATCCGCCAGTTCTGCAGGGTCCTGCTGACGACAGGAGGTAAAACAAGTCCATCCGCAGTTTCATTCAGGGGTTTTCCCTGCCTGCGATAGCGGCTGCTCAACTCCCAGGTCTTTCCGGTTTTGATGACAGCCTGTATGAAATAGGACGACCCACCGGAAGGCGCATCCACCCTGTATTTCAGCCAGGGGTGCCGGTAAAAATCCACATACGCGTCAACCCTCAGAAACGCTACAGGGCGCACAGTAATTCCGGCATAGATCCCGCTTTCATTTTCAGGATCGGCAGATCGGGTAAAAGCTGAACTGTAAAATGAGCGGTAGGCCGTAGAAAATTTTCGGTACAGGAAACTGATATCGACTGAGGGAGCCACACTCATCAGTAAACCCTGGACCAGGGCCCAATCCCCCCGGCGGGTAAAGGCCAGCTCGCCGAACAAGTGGAGGTTCTTATAAGTGAGTCCGTAATCCGCACTGAGATTCAGCCACCGATCGCCCTCGAAATCATACTGGGCATAAGGCTGACCGGATCTGACCACGGGCAAAGAGAACCGATAGCTCACCGCTTGTAAACCGAGGCTCAACCGAGGCTTTCGGTACCGAAGGTAACCCCCTATAACCATTTGATTTTGAACTCCTTTATCGGATATCTCGGCACCGGTACGGTGATAACCTGAGCTTTGAAAAGAGGTCACCTGGTCCAATACCCTGCCCGCACTATCCGAAGGACGGTTGGCATCCAATTTTCGGTAAGAACCGAAAAGACCGGCCTCCCAGCGTTTTTTTCGTAGAGAAAGGGCGATGCCCCGGTGGAAATTCCACTCACCAGCCGAATGATAGGGCCGGAATACCTCCCCTTCTCTTTTTATCGCCATGGCATCGGCGGAATGGGAAAAGGCCAGGCTTTGCCATTGGATCAACCCCTGCCCCAGGTTGACGGTATAATCCCCGATGATCAGCGTTTTGATCAGTCCGATCTGCCGTATGGCCAGGTGGACCGAATAAAAATCAAAGCCCGTTTTCTGGTTTCCTTTCAAAAACTGTTCCCCGGCGTCTTTTTCCGCGAATAAACCCCATTGAAGCAACTGCTTATACTGATAACGGTAACTGAACGCGATCTTTTGCGGTGACCCGGGGTATGGCCTCACCGAAGGGGAATCGGTCTTGAAATAACCATTGGACCGCTCGAGTACCTGGCTGACCCGCAAGAGCAACTGGTGTTCGCCTTTGTGGATCCTGTCCCGAAACAGGGAACGAAGATCCGGCCTTTCACTAACGGTGATGAATGGCTGCATTTTGCGAATGAGGGCATCGTCCCAGAATGGTATGGCCTGCAATTCCAGCGGACTCAACAGAGGGCCGAGCAATTTCCGGTAAGCCAGGAATTGTTCAACCTGAACCGGATTCAACAGTTGCAGTTCTTCCAATTCAGCCGCGGTGGCGGTATTCAGGTTGACCGGATCCTTCAGGAACTGTTGCATCCTCCGGAGGAATGACTCGTCATCACCCGATTCAACTTCCTGCTTTTCCGCCCTTGCCTCGAGCGCCTGTTCCAGTACCTGTTGCGGATCGGTGACCAACTGCGTGTATGCCTGCCCGCCCATAAAAACAAGAAGTGTGAAGATGAACAGCTTTTTCATTTTTCCCATTTTGGCTGATACAACAAGAGGATGCCCGGTGAAAATCCCAGTTGAGGATGATGACTAACGGATAGACTCAGACGCAGATCATGCCAGGCCAGTCCGGCCCCGGCATACGGGGAGGAACTGACGCTGCTGAAGCCCGCCATAGCATAAAACAATGAAGCGAAACGGTATTGCATACCCGCCAACACCCCCACCGGGTTATTCTCCGTCTTGCTGATCTCGGCCGCCAGGTAAAAATCTGGGGAAGCATCGTATCCGAACCCGGCCGTAAATGTCCTTAACGGCCTGTCGGATCTGTTTTTCCCCAGACCGGCGCCAACCAAACTGGCCCCCTGTAATCCGACATGCAGTTTGCCGGTCAGGTGTACGACCAAACCCAGGTCGGCGTCCAGGGCAGAGGCCTGCTGATAAGCCGGGATACGGGAACCGCTGTAATTAAACCGGATACCCATATCCAGTTTAGACCCCAGGCTACGGGCATACGCCAGTCCAACCCGGTATTCATTGAATAACCGGAAGCCCGCATATTGGAATTGAATACCCATTTGTCCGAGCCGGGTTGGCAGCACGCCTGCCAGAGCGTACTGGCTGTTGGCGGCGAGCATAAAACGCCGTTCACCATACAGTCCAATGCCGGTATGTTTCACCCGGGCCAGTGACGCAGTATTACCAGTGAAGGAAAATACACTGACCTGTCCCAGGCTGTATGCATCGAGGCCGAGGAATGGGATGGCGACCCCGGAATGGGGCGTTTGCGCGTAAGAGGACAGCGCATGACAAAAGCAGTACGGCAGCAGGGCCAGTAATGTTTTCATATAAGGCAGGTTAGGGTCGTGATCGGAAAACAAAATCAATTTAGCCAATTGTTGTTTACTTTTGCAGCATGCAACTACTTGATGGAAAAATCGTTTCGCAGAGCGTGAAAAACACCGTTCGGGAAAAGTGTGAAACACTGAAAAAAGAAGGTGGAAAAACACCGCATTTAGCGGCCGTACTCGTTGGCCATAATGGCGCCAGTGAAACCTATGTGGCCAGCAAGGTGAAGAGTTGTGAAGAAGTGGGGTTCACCAGTACACTCGTCAGGCTGGAAGAAGATATAGATGAGCAGGGACTGGTGGCCGTGATCGAAAAACTCAATGCCGACGAGGATATCGACGGCATCCTGGTACAGCTTCCCTTACCCAAACAGATCAGCGAAGAACGGATCATCAACATCATCCATCCGGGCAAGGACGTGGACGGATTTCATCCCATGAGCATCGGCAAGATGGTGCTGGGCCTGCCTACGTTCATCCCGGCAACCCCCTATGGCATCATGCTGATGCTGGAGCATTACCGGATCGAGACCAGCGGCAAGCACGCCGTGGTGATCGGCCGCAGTAATATCGTGGGCCGGCCCGTGAGCATCCTGCTCAACAGCAACGCCAACCCTGGAAACTGTACTGTAACGGTATGCCATAGCCGAACAAAAGACCTCGCCGGGATCTGCAGCCAGGCCGATATCATCGTGGCCGCCCTGGGCATACCGGGTTTCCTGAAAGCCGACATGGTGAAAGAAGGCGCTGTGGTCATCGACGTAGGCATCACCCGCGTTCCGGATCCCACCAAAAAATCGGGCTTCGCCATCAAAGGGGATGTGGATTTTGACGCGGTGGCCCCCAAATGCAGCTATATCACACCGGTACCCGGCGGGGTCGGACTCATGACCATCGCCGCCCTGCTCATGAATACCCTTAACGCCTGTACGCAGAAATAAGCACATTGAACACCCTGTCGCAGCATAAAACGGAGGCCCCTTTGATCACCTTACCGGTGATGGAGGATTTTTATACCCTGCAGGGTGAAGGCTTTCACCAGGGCCGGGCCGCCTATTTCATCCGGCTGGGCGGCTGTGATGTAGGCTGTGTCTGGTGCGACGTGAAGGACAGCTGGGATGCAGACAAGCACCCGAAGTTCAGCCTGGAGAGCCTGGTCAAAAAAGTGAAAGAGACCCCGGCCGAACTTGTCGTGATCACCGGCGGCGAGCCCCTGATGCACAATCTTGATGCATTGACCGCCTCCCTTCACCTGGCCGGATTAAGAACGAACCTGGAAACCTCCGGCGCTCATCCCCTGAGCGGCTCCTGGGACTGGATCTGCCTGTCGCCGAAAAAATTCAAAGCTCCTTTGCCGGGCATCGCTTCCCGCGCGAATGAATTGAAAGTGATCGTTTTCAATAAATCGGACCTGGCCTGGGCGGAGGAACATGCGCAAATGGTCTCGCCCGATTGCCTGCTTTTCCTGCAACCCGAATGGGACAGGTCTGCGGACATGACGCCCCTCATCGTCGATCATATCAAATCAAATCCCCGCTGGAGGCTGAGCCTGCAGGTTCACAAATACATCCAGGTTCCCTGACGGATTACTAAAGGATTGTTAGAATTCAAACAGACAACTCAACATCGGTCATTTCTGTTTATCTTCATGAGCATATTTTGAACCATGCGTAAAGACCGGCTTTTCCTATACCGTACCTGCCTGTTATTGTTCCTGCAATTCGCTTTCTTTTCCGCGCAGTCGCAATGGTACGACCCCGAAAAAGTGAACAAGGCGGCCGGCGAGATCTACGGACAGGCCTACGAAGAAGCCATTTCCGGTAAATACGCTGAAGCGATCAAACACCTGGAACAAGCACTTTCCCTTGACCCGAAATTCGTCGATGTCTATCTTTCACGGGCTGGCATATACGCAGAAATGAAGAATTACAGAGCGTCGGTCGCCGATTTTCAAAAGGGTCTGGACATGGATTCGGTCTATTCCAGGACCTACCTGCTCCCCTATTCCATTTCCCTCGCCGGGGCGGGCAGGTTCGGCGACGCATTGCGGGCCGTGAACCGGTTCCTGGAAAATCCCACACTCAATGAACAAAGCATCAAGGCCGGGAACTACCGGAAACGCGTTTATGCCTTTGCGGTAGATTACGAGGCCCGGCACCCGGCGGGCGGTTATGTGTTTTCACCGAAGAACCTCGGCGACAGCATCAATACGGCTTTCCTGGAATATTTCCCCTCACTCACCATTGACGGCAAGAAGATGATCTTCACCCGCCGGGTGAATAATGATGAGGATTTTTATGAGACCGATCTCCTGGATGGGCAATGGAGCAAGGCCCGGTTGCTGGGGGGAAAAGTGAACACCAACCTCAATGAAGGAGCCCAGAATATATCCCAGGACGGACAACTACTCGTTTTCACCGGCTGCAATTATCCCGAAGGGGAAGGCAGCTGTGACCTGTATTTTTCCCTGAAGACCAATAACGGCTGGAGCGAGCCACAGAACCTCGGCCCCCTCATCAATACCGATTTCTGGGAATCCTCCCCTTCCCTCTCACCCGATAAGAAAGACCTGTATTTCGCCAGCAGCCGGGCGGGCGGCTTCGGTGGCCGTGACATCTGGGTCACCCACCGGCTTCCCAATGGTAAATGGGGTAGTCCGGAGAACCTGGGTGAAGCCGTGAATACCGGGGGCGATGAAAGCTGTCCATTTATGCACGCCGACAACCAGACCCTTTTCTTCAACAGCAACGGTCACCCGGGCTATGGCATGACCGATCTGTTCTACAGCAAAAAGGTCAGCGACAGCAGCTGGCTGATGGCCGAGAACCTGGGCTATCCCATCAATACGATCGACGATGAGGGATCCCTGATCGTTACGGCAGACGGCAGTACGGCCATTTACGCGAGTGATAAAAGCGAAGGCAGGGGCGGTTTGGACCTGTATTCCTTCCAGTTACGGGAGGACCTGCGACCGGCCAGGACCCTTTGGGTGCGGGGGCGCGTGTACGACAAGAAGACCAGCGCCGGGCTACCCTCCAGCGTTGAACTAACGGATTTGACTACCCGAAATATGATCAGCCGCATCCAGACCGATGAAGACGGACATTACCTCATCACCCTGCCCGTGGGTAAGGATTATGCCTTTACGGTCAACCGCAAAGGATACCTTTTTTTCTCGGAGAATTTTTCTCTCCTGAATAAGAACGCCGGCGCGGATTTCGTCCAGGACATACCACTCCAGCCCATTGAAGCCGGAGCCCTGATCGTACTGAACAATATCTTTTTCGACAGCAAGAAAGCCGATCTCAAACCAGCCTCCCTGGCTGAACTCGATAAACTGGTGAATCTGCTGAATGAGAACCCGAGACTGATGATCCAGATCGGGGGGCATACCGATAATGTAGGGCAGGCCAAGGACAACCTGCTGCTCTCAGAAAACCGGGCCAAAGCCGTAGTGGATTACCTGACCACCAAGGGTATCGCACCCAAAAGGCTCTCCGCCAAAGGATTCGGAGCTTCCAATCCCGTCGCCGATAACAATTCGGAAGCCGGCAGATCACTGAACCGGAGGACGGAACTATCTGTGATCAGTAATTGATTTACCCCTCTTGGTCGGTGTCCTCACCGAACGGAAAAACCTGCTCCTTCTATACTCCGCCGGACACAGTCCATGAATACTAGAAAGCACAAGTGATCTCCTTTGGGCTTTACGTTTGACTTATATAAGATTGCGTGGAGAGAAAAATTGCGCCAGATAGGGGCCAGATGACCAGTGTAATTAGTCAACATCTACGATGATGAATATTAAACTTACTTACTGATCTTTCTTATGCAATAAGCTAATTCATCGCCAATGAAAAAGACCCCATTTTTATCGATGGCAATTCCTTTAGGGTTTGCAAATTCAGCAATGGCTGCATCACCATTTGTCACGCCGGCAGTTCCTTTTCCGGCAAATGTGCTGACAATACCCGCAGAGGTTATCTTACGTATTCGATTATTACCCATGTCAGCAATATACAGGTTACCATCGGGGTCTAATACAAGTCCCTTTGGGTTAAAAAATTTAGCAGATGCTGCGGGCCCATCTGCAAATCCGCATACAGTTCCTGCATAAGTGCTGACTGTTCCCGTTGAAGTAATTTTTCTGATCACGCAGTTATAAATATCAGCTACATATAAATTACCCAGTACATCAACATCAATATCAAAAGGAAGATTGAATTCTGCAGTGAGGGCATTCCCATTTACAAATCCTCGTATTCCGTCCCCAGCGATAGTAGACACAACTCCGGAGGTCGATATTTTACGAATACGAACATTGCCCATATCTGAGACATAGATGTTACCGGTTGCATCAATACAAATTGCATTAGGTTGATCAAATCTTGCCGTAGCCGCGTTTCCGTCAATATAACCGGCAGTTCCATCACCTGCAACAGTGCTCACCATACCCGCAGGAGTTATTTTACGGATACGGTTGTTCCCTATATCAGCCACGATCAGGTTACCAGCCCCATCAACAGCTACGTCAGTAGGTTTAAAAAACTGTGCTGTTGCAGCTGGCCCATCATTAAATCCCATTACTCCTGTACCGGCATAAGTACTTACAGAACTGTCAAGCGCAATTTTTCTTACCCTGTTATTATCAGGATCGGCTTCATACACTATACCCTGGATATCTACTGCTACTCCTGCCATTATCCGGAATTTCGCTGAAAGTGCAGGTCCATCCTGGAAGCCAGGAACCCCCATTCCTGCATAAGTGCTAACTACATAAGGTTTTACCGGTGGTGTAGGTGGTGGTGTCGGGGTTGTTCCTTGCTGATTAGCTGATTTACTGCATGAAATAAATAAAACTGCAAAAGTTATGAGCGAACATAATATTGAATTTTTTATTTCCATGATCGTCGGTTTGCTCTAATATACTATTTTTATTTAATGACAAGGCTTATAATTTTAATCAGGCAACTGGTCATGTAAAGTATTTATAGCTTTTTCCTGTTTTAACCCTTGAGGTAATATTCAACTTTATTCCGCCTAGGTCGGTGTCCTCACCGACCGGAAAATCCTGCTCCTTCTGGCCACCGATTCAGACCGCTTTCCCCGTTCAATCAGCGTTTTTTTCTCCCCGCGATTCAACCCACCCAATATTTCTTTAGTATTGTTTCCCTTTTAATCCCTGCTCCATGAATGATGATCTGCCGTACCAGATTGCCCTTACCCTCGTTCCCCAGGTGGGCGCCGTACATGCCAAGACCCTGGTGACGCATTTTGGTGAGGCCAGGAAGATATTCAACGCAAAGAAAAAAGACCTGGAAAGGATCGAGGGCATTGGATCCGTGAGGGCGAAGCATATCCGTGAATTCAGGCAGTTCGATCTCGCGGAGGACGAGGTCAGGTTCCTGGAAAAATACCGGATCACCCCGCTGTTCATCACTGATGCAAACTATCCCCAAAGGCTCCTGAACTGCTATGACAGTCCGCCCCTGCTTTACTTCAGGGGGAACGTCAACCTCAATCATTCCCGCATCATATCGGTAGTGGGTACACGAAATAACAGCGGGTACGGCAAATCGGTCTGTGAAAAGCTCATCGAAGAACTGAAAGCAGAGGATGTACTCATCGTCAGCGGACTCGCTTTCGGGATCGATACCATTGCCCACAGGGCGGCCCTGAAGAATAACCTGCCCACCCTGGGCGTGCTGGGCCACGGGCTGGACAGGATCTACCCGGCGCAGAACAAGCACCTGGCCCGTGAAATGACGGTCATGGGCGGTCTGCTCACCGAATTCACCAGCCAGTCGAAACCCGACAAGCAGAATTTCCCCCGGCGAAACCGCATCGTGGCCGGCATCTGCGACGCACTCGTAGTGATCGAAAGTTCCAAACAGGGCGGTTCGATGATCACGGCGGAACTGGGTAACAGTTATAACAGGGATGTGTTCGCCATCCCCGGAAGGACAACGGATGCGCAAAGTGAAGGCTGCCATTACCTGGTCAGGAACAACAAGGCGGCCCTGATCTGTGATGCTCGCGACCTGCTGGACAATATGGGCTGGACCGTTGTGAAAAAACCGGTGATCCAAAAACAACGTGAACTGTTCGTTGAACTGTCACCGGATGAAAAGCTATTGGTGAATTTGCTGGAGTCCGGGGACGGCCTGCCCATCGATGAGATCTATCTTCGAAGCGGATTGAGCAGCAGTTCAGTGGCGGCGGCCCTGCTCATGCTGGAAATGCAGGGCATCGTTCTTTCCCTGCCCGGCAAGGTCTTCAAACTGGCCTAGGAGCCGGGAGCGCATCAGTCTGAAAACCTGCCTGGTTGCACAGCTTTGACCAAAATGATGAAAATGGGTATCGATTAGCAGATCGCCCGCCTTCGACAAGCTCAGGCTGACAGTCTTTTTTTCGCAGATCTTCAAACTGCTGATTCAACTGGAAACTTTGAACTTTGCACTTTCAATTTTGAACTTTACCTTTGCCTATGGCAACATTAAATAATCCCTCCGCTAAAGGCAAGTCCCAAAAAATCCTCCGGGAAGGCCTCACTTTCGATGATGTTTTACTCATGCCGGCCTATTCGCAGATCCTGCCCCGGGAAGTAGATATCAAAACGGATCTCACGAAGACCCTCCGGCTCAATGTACCCATGCTCAGCGCAGCCATGGATACCGTTACAGAAGCGTCCCTCGCCATCGCTTTGGCCCGCGAAGGCGGCCTGGGCATCCTGCACAAGAATATGAGTATCGATAAACAGGCCGACCAGGTTCGGAAAGTGAAACGCAGTGAGAACGGATTGATCCTCGACCCCGTGACACTCAGTCCGGATGCCACCATCGGCGAAGCCCTGCGCCTGATGCGGGAGAACAAGATCGGTGGCATTCCCATCGTGGACGCACAGCATAAACTGGTGGGCATCCTCACCAACCGCGACCTGCGCTTTGAAACCCATTACAAAGACAAAGTGAGTACGGTGATGACCAAAGAGAATCTCATCACCGCTCCCGAAGGAACCGACCTGAAAAAAGCCGAACTCATCTTCAAAAAGAACAAGATCGAGAAATTACCGGTGATCGATAAGGCGGGCAAACTGAAAGGCCTCGTCACGTTCAGTGATATATTAAAGTTGAAATCACATCCCCACGCCGTGAAGGATTCTTTTGGACGATTGCTGGTGGGCGCCGGGGTAGGCATCACCAACGATATCATGGACCGGGTGTCGGCCCTGCATAAAGCGGGAGTGGATATCATCTGCCTGGACAGCGCTCACGGGCATACCAAGGGAGTGATCAACGCGTTGAAAGAGATCAAGAGATCATACAAGAACATCCAGGTCATCGCCGGCAATATTGCAACGGCAGCCGGAGCCCTTGCGTTGGCCGAGGCGGGCGCAGACGCCGTGAAAGTGGGTATCGGGCCCGGATCCATCTGCACCACGCGTATCGTGGCCGGAACGGGCGTACCCCAGATCACCGCGGTGATGGAAGCGGCGGCGGCATTGAAGAATAAGAAGGTCGGCATCATCAGCGATGGCGGTATCCGTTATACGGGCGATATGGTGAAAGCCCTCGCGGCAGGCGCCAATTGCGTGATGATGGGCAATGTTTTCGCCGGTACGGAGGAGAGTCCGGGTGAGACCATCATCTATGAAGGCCGGAAATTCAAACAATACCGGGGCATGGGATCCCTGGGCGCCATGGCACAGGGCAGCAGCGACCGTTATTTCCAGGATGTGGAAGACGATATCAAGAAATTCGTTCCCGAAGGGATCGAAGGACGCGTGGCCTTTAAAGGATACCTGCGGGAAGTAGTACACCAGTTCACCGGCGGCTTAAGGGCCGGGATGGGCTATTGCGGAGCGAAGAACATCAGCCAGCTGCAGGAAGCCAGCTTTGTCAAGATCACCAACGCAGGCATGCGTGAAAGCCATGCGCATGATATCGATATCACGAGGGAAGCGCCTAATTATAGCCGGTGAATGCTGAAATAGAAAGAGAGAATTTAATGGAGAATGGAAAATGGAGAATGGAGAATGAAAGCAGGTTGAAGCGTAATGGATTTTCGATATACCCAAATGTTTTAAAGAGAACCGAAGTCAAAATCTTATAGACACGATGAAGAAATTTTCTTCCGCATTTAAAAAATTATCCATTTTCCTTTTTCCATTTTTCATTATTTCCGGCGCATCGGCCCAGGACAGCTCCCGCCTCCGCATCTCCCTCCTTACCTGCACCCCCGGCTCCGAACTCTATTCCACCTTCGGGCACAGCGCATTCCGGGTGGTGGACAGCAACAGCGTCACTGACATCGTGTACAATTACGGCACATTCAATTTCGACGATGATGGTTTTTACATGAAATTCATCCGGGGTAAATTATTGTATTATTTGTCGCTGGAGGATTTCGCGAATTTCAAACGAAGTTACCAGTATGACAACCGGGGCATCACCGAACAGGTGTTGAACCTCTCTTCGGATGAAAAAATAAAGATCCGGCATTTCCTGAATGAGAACGCCAGACCGGAGAACCGCTATTACAAATACGATTTCTTTTTCGACAACTGCACCACCCGCTTAAGGGATATCCTGAAAAGTCAACACGATTCTTCTTTTTGCCTGAAACCCGTCATGCCCGAAGGCACCCGTTTCCGTGAGGCCATCCATCAATACCTGAACACGAACGGACAGCCCTGGAGCAAGCTCGGTATCGACATCCTGCTGGGCCAGCCCTGCGACGCGGTAATGACTGCCGAGCAGATGCAATTCCTCCCCGACAACCTCATGACGAGCCTGGACAGCAGTGCACACAGCATGGTGGTTTCAAAACAAAACCTGTATGTGATCAGCAAAGGCCCGGATCCGTCATCGATCTTCACCCCATTCCTGGTCTTTTCCTTGCTGCTCGCCGCAATAGTAGGCATGAGCCTGCTGAAGACCAAATGGACAATTGTATTCCTGCAGGGATTCGACGGGATGTTGTTCTTCATCGCCGGCATGCTGGGCATCATAATGATCCTGATGTGGACCTGCACCGACCATGGTATGTGCCGGAACAATTTCAATTTACTCTGGGCCCTGCCAACCCATTTCATCGCCGCGTTTTTCGTGAACAGTAAAAAGAGCTGGGTGAAGACCTATTTTGGTTTCACGGCGGTCAGCCTGGCCCTGGTGCTATTGGCCTGGTTCTTCCTTCCGCAGCAGATGAACAATGGTTTGCTCCCGGTGACCGGACTGATGCTCTACCGCAGCGCGATACGGTATCTGTCTTCGAGTCAGTTGGCGGTAACGATAGGTGTCTGACCGTTGCGAATTTAGGCGTCTGACCGTTTTGCACAATCTTCAATTCGAAAAATATTTTGACCCAGAAAAGATTTTTGATTTCAATACTCTGTGTAACGGTCTGACGCCTTCAACTAACGGTCTGACACCTTGATCCGCTTTAGGTGTCTGACCGTTTGTTGATCTCTATCATTCAAAATATCTTTATGAAAAGAAAAAACTGTAGTTCGTAATACTCTAACTAACGGTCTGACACCTTATACTAACGGCCTGACACCTAATATGAACTTCACCTACCAATCCGCCTCCATCCATTACCGCGTAATCGGTCAGGGTAAGCCTGTATTATTGATCCATGGCTTCGGTGAAGACGGTTCGGTCTGGGATCACCAGGTTGAATTTTTAAAAGAGCATTACCGACTCATCATTCCCGACCTGCCCGGCAGCGGCCGATCCGAGCTCATCCCCGATATGAGCATTGAAGGAATGGCTGAGATGATCAAGAACCTCATGAACCATGTAGCTCCCGTGATCTCCCCCACGAGTGGTGACTTAGAGGGAGTTGTACTTCTCGGCCACAGCATGGGCGGCTATATCACCCTGGCCCTTGTTGAAAAATTCCCGGAGCTGTTTTCAAAATTCGGTCTCGTGCATTCCAGCGCCTTTGCCGACAGTGAAGAAAAGAGATCGGCCCGGGCCAAATCCATTTCCTTTATCGAAGAACACGGCGCCTATGAATTTTTGAAGACCAGTATTCCGGGGTTGTTCTACAGGGGTCAAGACGGCTCAAAGCCGTCAACCCCCGATATTGAAAGGGGTCAAGACGGTTCTAAACCGTCAGACCCCTACGCGCCCATGAATACCCTGATCGAAAAAGGAAAAGCTTTTTCTACTCAATCCCTGGTCGCTTATTACCAGGCCATGATCGCCCGCCCCGACAGGACGGCTGTATTAAGGTCATTCCCCGGTCCGGTTCTGTTCCTCATCGGCCTTCATGATGCCGCTGTACCCTTTGAGCAAAGCCTGCAGCAATGTTACCTGCCTGATCAAGCCCATATTCATATACTCAGGCACAGCGCCCATATGGGCATGCTTGAGCAAAAGGAGGATACAAATAACTTTTTATTAGCCTTTTTAGCATAAAACTTCATCGTTCAAACAGCGAATTGGCGTATTTTTAGGTCTGATATTTGTGTTAAGCCCCTTAACGGGGGGGGCTGGGTGGGTATCCTCCTTCCATTTCCGTTATAACCAACTCATGAAGAAGTATTTATTCGTATTCGGGTTATCCCTGTTCTCGCTGGTCTCATTCGCCAACCATACCAAGGGCGGTTGGATGTATTACCAGTATATCGGCCCGGGGAGCAGCGCCAATACGCTCAAATACCGCATCACCCTGAAATTGTATACGGCCTGTGTATTATCGAACGGCCAATTCGACGAGACCATCAACTTCTCGGTATTCGACGGATCAGGCAACAACCTGCTCTATTCCCTGCCGGTCACCTATAACAACCTGATCGATATCCAGAACTGCGCCACGCAGGAATGTCATCCCTGTATCAACTTCATTCCGACGATCTGCTATAAGATCATCACTTACGAGATCATCCAGGACCTTCCCAAGACCGCCGGAGGATATACCATCGCCTACCAGCGATGTTGCCGGATCACCGGGATCGTGAACCTGCAATCGCCTTCGAACAGCATCGGTGAAACCTGGACGGTGAAGATCCCCGGAACTGCAGTAGCAGGGGCTGAGACCAATTCCAGCGCCCGTTTTTCGCAAAATGATACGGCCATCATCTGCCAGGGGGCGCATTTCACTTTCGACTTCAGTGCCATTGACCCCAACAACGATTCGCTGTCCTATAGTTTCACATCAGCTTACAGTGGAGGCGGACAGGGCAATCCCACACCTGACCCGGCCACTAGTCCTCCCTATGCTTCGGTTCCCTATTCGGGCGGATTCTCGGGTTCTCAACCGTTAGGAAGCCAGGTCACGATCAACAATAAGACCGGGATCGTCAGCGGGATCGCTCCCAATTCGGGCATTTATGTCATCACGGTCACGGTGAGTGAATACCGCAGGGGCACCAATATCAAGATCGCCGAAGTGCGGAAATCCCTGCACATCGAAGTGGCGAACTGCTCGCTGACCCAGGCTTCGCTTGATCCGGAATACCTCAGTTGCGATGGATTTACCGTAAACTTTTTCAACAATGCTTCGTCCACCAATATTCAAACCTATGATTGGGACTTCGGAGATGGAGGCACGTCCAACCTGCCTTCACCGACGCATACCTACGGCGATACGGGTATTTATATCCTCAAACTGGCGGTCAACCGCGGCCTTCCCTGTTCAGATTCCGCCACGGCCATCGTTAAAGTGTATCCCGGGTTCTTCCCTGATTTTGATTTCCAGGGACAATGCACTACGATACCGATCCAATTCCGCGACCTGACCACGGTCGCCTATGGCGTGGTGAACAAATGGGTATGGAATTTCGGCGACCCGGGTTCGCCCCTCAACACCTCCACTTTGCAGAATCCCACTCACTTATACAACGCCGCGCAGAACTATAACGTGGAATTCTTCGTGAGCAGTGACAAAGGGTGCGCCGATACGGTACGCAAGACCATTACCATATTAACGGGACCGCCTTTGACGGTTTCCAACGATACCCTGATCTGCACTATTGATACCTTACAACTGAACGCGGTTGGCGCAGGCAATTTTACCTGGTCGCCCAATTATATGATCAGTAATGTGAATGCACCCAACCCGCTCGTGAGCCCCGATGTGACCACGACCTACCGGGTAAGGTTAACCGATCCATTCGGTTGCTATGCCGAGGATACGGTCAGGGTGAGGGTGGTGAACCAGGTCACCCAGTTCAGCGATTACGATACGACGGTTTGCCAGAAAGACGCCCTGATCTTAAGATTGAACAGCGATGCGCTTTATTTCAACTGGACGCCCAATGACGGCAGCTTAAGCAGCACCACGGTTAAGAACCCGACCGCCTTACCGCTGGCTACCACCACCTACCGGGTCACCGGCAGCATCAGCGCCAAATGCTTTGCACAGAATACCATCAACGTTAAGGTGGTTCCCTACCCGGCCGCGAATGCGGGTCCGGACATTCCCCTATGCCTGGGTAATTCAACACAGCTCAATGCCACGGGGGGCAGCATCTATTCCTGGACCCCTTCCGTTTTCCTGAGCGCCACCAATATTCCCAATCCCCGGGTGATCAACCCAACGGGCAGTGTGAAGTATATTGTAACGGTGAGGGATGTACTGGGTTGTCCGAAGGCCGTCAGGGATACCGTCATCGTTCGGGTGATCAGCATCAAGGCCGATGCCGGCCCATCAGATACTTCCGTTGTATTGGGCCAGTCCCTGCAACTGGGCGCCAGCGGGGGTACTCAATATCTCTGGACGCCATCCACCTGGCTTAATAATCCCAATATCCATAACCCCATCTCCCTGCCGCAGAACAACATCACTTACCAGGTGAGGGTGAGTGACGACAATGGCTGTGTGGGATACGACAATATCAATGTCCATGTCTTCTTTGTACAGCCCGGATTCTATGTACCCACGGCTTTTTCGCCCAATGGTGACGGCAAGAATGATATCTTCCGCCCTATCCTCATTGGTATGAAATCAATGGATGTATTCAGGGTGTACAACCGCTGGGGACAGCTGCTCTATTCCGGATCCGGTAATGAGGGCAATGGCTGGGACGGCACATTTGGCGGCCGGCCACAGGATGCCGCCACCTACGTATGGTATGCCGAAGGCACTGATTACCTGAACAAAACAGTTAAGAAAAAAGGGTATGTGGTGCTGATCCGGTAAGTTCAACCCAAGATCTTTCCATTCTTTCTATTACAATATTGCTTTCCAAAGAGAAGATAACAGGATACCTGAATAATAATCCTTTAACCGGGCTTCGTTTTGCGTAAAAACGGTGTCGTGGCTTTGAGCAGAGAAATTCGTATATTTAGACCCATATTTCCCCACCCCTCCCTGATGAAGAAGTATTTCATATTGATCGCCCTTTCGTTCATTACAGTAAAGGAAATCTATGCCAACCACACGAAGGGAGGATGGATGTATTACGAATACCTGGGCCCGGGTACCATTGACCCTTCCAAACTAAAGTATAAGATCGGACTGAATCTCTATATCGATTGCGGGTCTATTTTAATTGAACCCACCTGGAATTTTTCTTTTTTTACGGGGCGTGCACCGTATAATTTCATCCAGGATATCACGGTCAATGCAGCCCCTGATTACCTGATCGATGGTTGTGTAACCATAACCTGTTACCCCTGCATAAACAATGTCCCATCCCGATGCTATAAGATCATCAATTATGAGACCATTGTGGAGCTGGCGGCAACTCCAGAAGGCTATATCGTGTCGAAAGAACGGTGTTGCCGCATTGCCGGGATCAGTAATATCGCGGTTCCCTCAAACAATTACGGAGCCACCTATACCATCAAGATACCGGGCACACTGGAAGCACCGACTGCTCCCATGAATACGAGCCCTGTCTTTATTTTCAATGATACGGCCGTGGTTTGCGGGAACAACCCCTTCACACTTAATTTCACGGCTACTGACGCCAATTCCGATTCGCTGGTGTACAGTTTTGTGGATGCCTATGCTGGTGCAAATTCCGGCGCCCCCAATCCCGGAACCGCCACCAATCCACCTTATGCTACAGTACCTTACCAGGCACCATATACCGGCTCCCAGCCATTGGGAGCAGGCGTTACCATTGATCCGGTAACCGGAGTGATCAGTGGCATTGCACCACCTCCCGGTGAATATGTGATTTGTGTATTGGTCAAGGAGTATAAAAATGGGGTATACATCGGTGAATCCAGGAAAGAACTGCATTTGAAAACAGCGCCCTGTACTCCATTGGTGGCCAGTTCTAATTTCACGCCGATCACCTGCGACGGCTTTACCGTGAACTTCACCCAGAACAGTTCGGGCAGTCCCACTACTTTTTTATGGGACTTTGATGACCCTGCCAGTGGTGCAGCCAATACTTCAAACCTGCCAAACCCGACACATACCTTTACCGCCGCCGGTATTTTCAACATCAAACTGGTGGTGTCCATTTCCGGACAATGCATTGATTCGATCACCAAGCCCATCGGCGTCTATCCCGGCTTCTTCCCCGGATTCATAACCTCAGCGCCCCTTTGCGCGGGTAGCCCGATCCAATTCACCGATACCAGCCGCACCAATTACGGCGTGGTGGACAGCTGGCGCTGGGATTTCGGCGACCTGGTGGTACTCAACGATACCAGTCATTTACAGAACCCGGTCTATACCTATAACCCGGGCGGTGTTTATACCGTGCAACTGAAAGTCACCAACAGCAAGGGTTGCGAAAAGACGGTGGACATCCCCATCACCATCCATGATATCCCGGCACTGTCCGTTTTCCCGGCCGACTCGGTATACTGCGCATTGGACAGCCTGCAACTAACGGGTACGGGTGTGGGTACTTTCAACTGGACACCCAATACGAATATCTTCGGCGCCAACACGGCCACGCCGCTGGTCTTCCCTCCGGTACCCACCCGCTATTATGCGAAACTCACCAGTGTGGATGGTTGCAGCAAGACCGACTCGGTGTTTGTGAGACCCCTGAACGACCTCACCAATGCAATCGCCGGCCCCATCAATATCTGTGAGGAAGATACGGTCACCCTGACCGGTTCCAGTAACCATGCCTCGAACATCAGCTGGCAATGGGGCCCGCCGGGAACCATTGAAACACCATTGAACAGTACAACGAGGGTCTACCCCATCGTCAATACCACATATACCCTGCTCACCCGCTGGGGCAATAATTGCGTGGCCACCAAAACGCATACCATCAATGTAAAGCCCCTGGCCATACCTAATGCGGGACCGGACGGTTTTGTTTGCGCGGGAGGACAGACTTTCACGCAACTCAACGCCTCGGGTGGCGACAGCTATCAGTGGACGCCGGTCACCGGTTTGAGCAATCCCAATATCCCCAACCCCATCGCTTCTCCCACGATACCCACTTTTTATGTGGTGGCCGTTGGCGTTACCGGATGCCCCAAACTGCGTACCGATACGGTTTTCATTGATGTGGGTCTCTTACCCCTGATATCAACACTCAACGATACCCTGATCTGCAATATCGATACCCTGCAACTCACTACTACGGGTACGGGCAGTTTCAACTGGAGTCCCAATTACATGATCAGCAGCACCACCGTGGCAAGCCCGCTCGTAAGTCCGGATGTACCGACCTGGTATTACGTCCAGCTCACCGATGCGATCGGCTGCCAGTCGAGGGATTCGGTCTTCGTGGATGTAAAGGACCACGTGACCCTGGGTGCCGGACCGGACACCACCATTTGCCAGACCGACGGGTTCCGGCTCAACAGTTACGGCGACGCTTTGCATTATATCTGGACGCCGAACACCTGGCTGGATTTCGATAATATCAAGCAGCCCTTCACCCGTCCTTTATCCACCATCACGTATCATGTGATCGGCAATATCGGCAAATGCCAGACGGAAGATGATGTGACCATCAAAGTGGTGCCATACCCGGCCGCCAATGCGGGACCCGATCTGGCCCTTTGTCCAGGCTTCAATGCCCAACTCAATGCCACCGGTGGCAGCCGCTATGTCTGGAGCCCGGTGAATTTCCTGAACAACCGTTTCATTCCCAACCCGATCTCCATCAGGCCCCCGGCCAGCATCCAGTATATCGTAACGGTATCGGATACTCTGGGATGTCCTAAATCGGTAAAGGATACGGTTTTCGTAAAAGTATATCCGAAGGCCATCGCCAATGCCGGTCCTTCCGATACCACCGTAGTAAAAGGAGAACCCCTGCACCTGAAAGCGTCGGGCGGCATCAGTTATCTCTGGACACCCGCTACCTGGCTCAACAGCAATACCATCGTCAACCCCACTTCCCTGCCGGAGGACAATATCCGGTATTACGTGGAAGTGACCACGGCCGACGGTTGCGTCGCTATGGATTCGATCAATGTCTGGCTGTACAATATGAACGAGGATATCTATGTGCCCAGCGCATTCACGCCGAATGGTGATGGCAAGAACGATGTGCTCAGGCCGATCCTGCTGGGCATGGCCGACCTCAGTTATTTCAAGGTATTCAACCGCTTTGGCGAACTGGTGTACCAGACCACTGAGAAAGGCGCCGGCTGGGACGGCAATTACAAAGGCAAGGGACAGGATCCGGCCACATTCGTCTGGGTGGCTGAGGGGGTCACGTATAAAGGCATCATCAGGAGGAAGAAGGGGTATGCGGTGTTGATAAGATAATCCCTATTTCAGATTTTAGATTTTAGATTTTGGATTTTAGATTGCCCTGGAGTTGGAATAGCTTTTACCATTTTAAAACCTTTAAACGTCTTAAACGTCTTAAACCTTTAAACGTATTAAACGCCTTAAACGTCTCAAACCTTCCCCCCTTCTATGAACCCCATCATTCTAATCACCGGAGCCACCGCAGGGATCGGTGAAGCCTGTGCGCATAAGTTCGCCGCCAATGGATACAACCTCATCATCACCGGGCGCCGGGAGGAAAGATTGAATGCCCTGAAAACAAACCTGGAAAATACATACGGAGTTTCTGTCCTGACCTTATGTTTTGATGTCCGGGATAAAGAAGCGGTGAATAAGGCCATTGCCGGACTTCCCGAGGCATGGACCGCCATCGATATCCTGCTCAATAATGCAGGGCTTGCCCTGGGCCGCGACAGTTTTGAAGAAGCTGATATGGACGACTGGGAGACCATGCTCGATACCAATGTAAACGGTCTGCTCTATGTTACCCGGGCCGTGCTGCCTTTCATGACCGAAAGAAAGAAAGGGCATATCATCAACCTGGGTTCGATCGCCGGCAAGGAAGTTTACGAGAAGGGGAACGTATATTGCGCAAGTAAATTTGCGGTAGACGCTTTGTCAAAATCGATGCGCATCGACCTCATGAAGTACGGCATCAAGGTCACGGCCATACACCCGGGTGCAGTGGAGACCGAGTTTTCCATCGTTCGTTTCAAGGGTGAGACCGTAAAAGCCGCAGCGGCATATGAAGGGTTTATACCACTTACCGCAGGGGATATTGCGGACAGCATCTATTATTGCGCCGGTTTGCCTCCCCATGTATGCATTAACGACCTCGTTATCACCTGTTTACAACAAGCCGGGACCTACTATTTCCACAAATCCGGCAAGTAATAAAGAATTAATACAAACTGGCACAATATTGGCAATATCAATTGCGTTCATTGTATGTTATAACCCTTTACTTTTTTTTACCGTTTACTTGCGGGATGAAATAAAAAGTTGTAACATTGGTTTCTTAATCCGGATATCCCAAGCATAACTCAAAATGAAAAACCTTTTACTCACCACTATAATACTGGCTTCTTCCCTGCTTGGGCTACAGCCCAGGGCGCAGGAGATCATCCGACAGGCCCCCTGCTCATTACCCACCATACTGGAACAAGCCGACAGCATCAAAAAGCATTTAGCCGACCTGGGTTTCATCGTGGTGAAGGAAGCTTCCATGCAGATGGAGAGTCAATATGAGATGCCCGTGATCGTTCCGCTGAATGAAGGCAGTTGGTACCAGTTCGTTTTCATCGGGGATGTGACTTCAAAATTATACGAAGTAAGGATGTACGACTGGAATGAGAAACAAGTGGTTTATCAGAAAAAGATGTGGGGCGATGTGGACGGCAATGTGATCAGTTATTCCTACATACCCCAGTTCTCGGAATACCACATGATCAAACCGGTTCAGGTCAATAAAAAGAAAAAGAACCTTTGCGGCTATGTGATGCTGCTGAAGAAGGTCAAATGATACTTTTTGCTTGGTAATTCTAACAGGGTCCCGTTTTGTACCGGGGCCTTTTTTTATACCTGGTCATATCTTACCCGCCAGCGCCTGCTGGAGAAAATCCCTTTTCCGGCGGGCGACCTCCACTTTGGCGTCGTCACTCATCATCAGTATCCCCTGCCTGTCGTAAGACCGGATATGCATGGGATTCACCAGGTGCGATTTATGTACCCGCAGGAAGCTCTGCCCGGTCAGCATCTCATCATATTCTTTTAGGGTCTTGGCGGATACAAAGACCTTGTTCCCCGCCAGGAAGATATGGGTATAATTGCTTTCTGCCTGTAAGCGGATGATCTCATCGATCTGCACATATTTCACTTCCGTGGCATCGGCCAGGGCGAGTTTGAATTTCCGGGTATTGGCCTGGGAGATGTTCTGGATGAAATTGCGGAAAAGGATCTGCCCCGCAGGTGCAAAGATGCGTTTGGCCTTGAAGCGGTCGATGGCCTTTTTCAGTTCCGATTCGTCGATGGGTTTCAACAGGTAATCCAGGGCACTGAAGCGTATGGCCTGTATGGCGAATTCGTTGTAAGCGGTGGTGAAGATCACTTCAAAGTTCCATTTGTCGATCGTGGTAAGGAGATCGAAACCACTTTGATGCGGCATTTGTATATCCAGGAAAACAATATCGGGTTCAAAAGAGGCGATAATGGGCATAGCTTCCCTGGCGCTTCGGGCAGATCGAATGGCAGTCACATCCGGGCAGTATTGCACCAGCAACCAGTTCATCAGGTCGATCGACCCCTGTTCATCATCGACGATCATCGCTTTTATCATGACATTTCTGGATTATAATAAGGAATGGTGATGGTCACCCGGGTCCCGGACGGTTCATTTTGCGGGTTGTACAGATCGGTGATCTCAACCTTTGCGGGTTTCCCGGTTTTTTTCTGAAGGAGTTCAAGTCTTTCACGGATGATGTTGATGCCCTTGCTTTCATGGACCTTTGAGCTCAGTTTCATCTGTTGTACGGTAGCCGACTTGGTACGCCCAACCCCGTTGTCCTCAATGATGCAGGTGAGGTAATCTTCGGCCGCGCCGGAGAAGCGTATGCTGAGCTTCTTATCCCCCTCCTTATGCAGTAGCCCATGCCAGATCGCATTCTCCGCGAAAGGCTGTACCATCAGCGAAGGCACCAGCACCATTTCCCCGGAGAGTTGTTCATCCATGGTGATCGAATAACTGAACGACTGGTCGAATCGCAGGGATTCCAGTTCCACATACATATTCAGGATCCTCAACTCCTCATCCAGGGCAGTGAAATTCTGATCGGCATGATTCAGCAGTGAACGCAGAAAATTGGAAAAGACGGTCAGGTATTTATAAGCCCGGGTGGTTTGCTGCGAAACGATCAGGTGCTGAATGGAACTGAGCGAATTGAACAGGAAATGAGGATTCATCTGCAAGCGCAGGTTCAGGAATTTGGATTCCGCCATTTTCACATTCAGTTCCATCAATTCCAGCTGACTTTTCTTCATGGCATCCATGGCCATGGCGCGGGAGATCTTAGCCGAGCAGATGGAAGCTATCGTTTCCAGTGTCTTCAACTGCCGGCGGTTGAAAAAATTCCGCCTGGGATGTTCAGAATCGATGACGCCAATGACACGATTATCGTGAATGATGGGTACACTGATCTCCGAAAGGCGCCGTTCGTCGTCAACGATATAACGATCATCCTTAGAGGTATCGCCAATGACAACCGGGTGTCCGCTAGCGGCAACGGAACCTACGATCCCTTTACCCATCGGGATCTCGATCGGGTTGGTGATCTCGAAAGCGTTGAGATTCTTGGGTCCGTAAGCGGCTTTTTGCACCAGGGTGTTTTTCTGCCTGTCCACGAGGTAGATCACACAAT
The DNA here is from genome assembly GCA_016721725.1 of Chitinophagaceae bacterium. GTDB lineage: Bacteria > Bacteroidota > Bacteroidia > Chitinophagales > Chitinophagaceae > Ferruginibacter. The sequence continues at coordinate 1,100,143 of JADKHN010000006.1, forward strand.
CGGTGAATCCCATCCGGGAGATACAATTTCGGGAAATGTCCCAAAGGATATCATCCACACCCGAATGCTCATAACCCGATTTGGTGAAATAGTCGATCAGCCCATCCAGTTCGCGTTCCTTTTTCCGTTTCCGGAAATACCGGATCGTTCCGTAAACTACCAGGGCCATCCCCAGGAGGCAAAGGATCCGGAACCAGGTTTGTTGCCACCAGGGTTTCCCGATGACCAGGGTTATAGGGTAGGCGCCGCTGAACCAATTCAACCCATCGTATGAAGACCTGATCTCAAATTGATATTCACCCGGAGGCAATTTACTGTAGGTGACATTTCCCAAAGTGGCCGGTGTTTTCCAATTATTATCAAACGCCTTAAGCCGATAGAGGTACTGAATCTTTTTTCCCCCGGCTAGTTCGCCGGAAGAAAAATAAAAAGCGAAGGAAGAACTGTTGTATGGGAAACGAAGGCTTTCCCCTTTGGTGAACCGGTACATCGTGTCGGCCGTTTGAAGGGCGCTGATAACCGGGTGCAAAGGCAGGCTGATGCTGTTCATATCACCAGGATAGAACCAGGTCAGTCCTTTGTCGGTTCCCCAGAACATTTCACCCGAAGCGCTCTTATGGCAGGAGCGCATACGAAATCCGGCGTGACTGAATCCATAACCTTCTTCATAAACTGCGAATTTCTGGCTTCGGGGATCGTACCGGGTGATGCAATTGAGGTTACCGATCCATATAAAGCCGTTATCGTCTTTCAATATACCTTCGCAACGGTCGTTTCGCATTCCGTTGCTGCGGTTATAGGTCCGTGTTGAACCCGATGAAGTGATGATGGTCAATCCGCCGGGCGTACCGATATAGGTATTGCCCAGGTCATCTTCATTGATCGCCAGTACATTGTTTTGGGGCAGCCCGTTATCGGTGCTGAAATGTTTGAGTGAATTGTTGAAGGCATCAAAACACCAGGCTCCCTTTGTAGTTCCGATCCACATACGACCATTTCTATCCTTCCATAATGTATTGCAGGGGATCTTGCTGACCGGTGATAAGACCGGGTGATCGCTGAAGGAGATCACCTGGTTTGATCTTTTTTCGATCATACAGGTTCCTTTCAGGGTACCGATCCATTCATTTCCGTCCTTATCGGTGGTCATTTCATTGATCCAGTTGGATGGCAAGCCTTCAAGACCGCGTGGCATGGAATCGGAAAAATGCCGGATGGTACGCAGGTTCTTATCAATTACCAATACACCATACCTGCTGGTGCCCACCCACAGATCACCCGACACTTCAAAATCAAGCGCCCTGATGGTCTCCTCCTTACTGATGTTGATGCCGTTTGGCAGGAAACAGGGTACATAAACGGTTTCATTGGTCAACCGGTTCCAGCTGATCAGCCTGTCCTGGGCTCCCATCCAGACCGTTCCGTCTTTTCCGGTGACCACCGATTGAATGAAGCCATCAAAGACCTCTCCCTTCGCATCGAGGAAATAAGGCTTGGAATAAGCTTGCTTTTGTTTCACATTCAAATAATGAAGGCCCGAGGTTTGCGAGGTTATCATCAGGTATCCCGACGTATCATAACTTACCCAATAGGGGTTATTTCCACCGATGCTGCTTTGATCCAGCGGGTCGTGGGGCCAGTGATAAAGTTTTTCGTCCCTGAGGTTAAGGAAATACATGCCGGAAAAACGGCTGGTGATCGCAAAATACTCATTCCCCATGCTGGCGATATACCGGAGGTTGGCCGCGATGGGTTTCCCATATTGGTCATGAAGGTTCCGGTATTCACGAATCACTTTCTGCCCGGATATACTGATCCGGTAAAACACATCTCCTTCAGGGGGGTAGGCCAGCAGTTCATCGTTACTGATCGGGGCTGCACTCATCAGTCTGGGGAAACGCATGTCCAGCGTGACCTTCATCAGGGAATAATCCACGATGATCAGCCGTCCGTTGTTCACAAATCCCAGGCGATCCTCATCAACCCGAAAGATCAGGCGGGTCCGTGAAGGAATAAGACTGTCTTCCGGGAAAGGAAGTGGTATCAGAGAATAGGAATTCTTGTCCTTTCGCCAGAAATGATGGTAGCCCCTTAATGCAATTACGCCCCTGCTTTTTGTATGGAAGATGGAAAGCAATCCTTTCGAGGTATCCGGTGTTTCGAATTTCAGCGAACGAAAGATCCGGCGGCGGTCGAGGAGCAATAGGTTTTGGGCACCTGTTCTTATCCAAACTTCATTTTCCGAATCAACCAGTACCTTGTCGACATAATTATCCCCCAGGACCGGGTATTTGTATTTATGATAGGTGGTGATCCGGTTACCGTCGAAACTATTCAACCCTTCCGTGGTGCCGATCCATAAGATCCCGTTCTGGTCCCGTGCGGCGGAATTCACGTTGTTGTCGCTCAACCCTTCTGCCGTGCTCAGGTGATAAAAGGCCGGAGCCTGTGAGAACACAGGCCGGCTTGACGTTAGAAAAAAGGCCAGGAATGCTATATTGCTTATACTCCGTAACAGCGATTCGGGTTTTTATTATGTATGTTGAAAATACTCTTTTTCTGCCTCATTTTTCATGCGATATCTTAATTGGATCGCTTCACAGCATCCAACTGATCTTTCAGTTCCAGGATATAAAGGGTGAGCTCTTCCACTTTTTCCATAAGCTTCCTCGTTATGTCACCCAAAGGCACCCCACTCTTTTCCAATTCTGTGGCGGCAGGTATGTTCGGGAGATGTTTGTGCTTATTGATGTAAGCCTTGACATCACTGAGGGGCATTAATGCATAGTTATTCTCAAATACGTAATCCGGCCAGTTGGCCACCGGTGATGTCGTAAATTCAGTAGCGATCACTTTGCCTTCAACTGACAGGGTATAGCCCGATGCATAATTGCCGGTGCCCATATTGAATTGATTCACTTTATTCAGGTAAAAACGTTTGGTACTTGATCCTATGCTTCCATCCAGTATCAGTTGCCCTCCATTGAACCCTTTCCCAATGATGAAATCATTGCCAATATTGCCGCCAAAACCAACATTGCCAAAAGTGGAAGTACCGCCCGTGTGGTTAAATTCAATAATTGGGGAAACGGCTGAGAGATTGATCCCGGCACTATTCACCTCTTGAACCACACTCAAATCCCCCTGAACCCGTGTATCCCCGTTCACATCGAACTTATAAAAGGAACTTGCCACACCAACTCCTACATTCCCGTTCTCACTGACATAGAACCGGTCTGATCCGCTGGTTCTGACAATGAACTTGCCCGTAGCATTGGACAGGTTGGTGCCGATCTTGATATCGTTATCCACCAATTGAATGAACCCTTTATCGGTCCCGGCATTTTGCAACTGCAGTATCGGGTTTGTACTGTTGAGGGTAAGCATTGATGATGGCGCAGTGGTACCGATACCCACCCACCCATTCTCATTGATCATCATACGGTCGAGAGCCTTGGTTTGAAACACCAGGTTACCGGTCGTATTGGTTGAATTGGTTCCGATCTTCAGGTCGTTGGTCAACACTTGCAAAAACCCCTTGTTCACATCGCCGGTCCGTATTTGCAAGACCGGGTTAGTACCATTGATGGTCAGGGCTGAAGCTGATGTCGCCGTACCGATACCGATATTACCGTTTTCATCAAAGGTCATCCGATCGACAGCTTTGGTAGACAGTACCAGGTTGCCTGTTGCATTTGTGCCATAGGTTCCCAGTTTCAGATCATTGTTGTTCACTTGCAGGAATCCTTTGGCAGTCCCTGCATTCAGTAGTTGAATGGCAGGATTGGAGGCATTGATGGCAAGTTTTTCACCCGGGCTATTGGTGCCTATTCCTACATTTCCGGAATTCATGTTAAAGATATTGGCGCCGGAGATATCCCAGTTCTTCTGATAACTGTGTTGCAATTCGGCCCAACCGCCATTAACATCGCCACGGAATATCCAATAACCATAGGTATTGATATCAAAAACAGTTAGTCCAACCGCTGGTGAAGCGATATTGGACCGTTCCAGAGAAGTGAGCCTGGGCATCAGCAATCCTTTGGAGTTGCTTTTGATGTCGAGCATGGCTGTATTGTCAGGCTGCGATCCGTCATTATTCACGGAAACACTTTGTGCATGTAACAGGGCGGGGAAAAGCAGAAACGCGATCAGGGAATATTTTTTCATATTTTTCTATTTGAGGACCAAGGTAACCCGTCAGCTTACGTGAGAAGCGGACCGGTTAGTTAAAGGTCATTTGCTTTTATTCTGCTGCGATTTTTTCTATACTCAGTTCCTGTAAATGTTCCACTCTCTTATCCAGTACCCCCTGCAGGTAATACTTACCCGGAGTTAGTCCGGCTGTGCTGATCAACCGGTTCCATTTGCCTGGCTGGGTCGCCGGTATCTTTTCAGACCTTAAAATGACACCCGTTTCATTGGTGAGGAAGAACTCCATTTCTCCGGCCTTTTTTTGTTCGATCGTAAAACGGATTTGACCGTTTAGATCCGGTTGAATATGGATCATTACTTTTGGTCCGCCCGGGGGTGGGAGATATTGTTTAGGAGATAAACGATAAGCGGTGTCTCCTGCCGGAAGGCGGAAGCCCGCCACACCACCACTTCCGCAAGGACCGATCAGGGCCCTGAACTCCGTATTTTCCTTTGCCGTGAAACCGGCCTGAAGTAAAACTTCGTTTCCACCCCGCATCTGTACCCTGGTTCCAACCGATGTTAATAATGAAGCCGTGGAAGTGACACTGTTCGACGCCTCATAAAATTCCTGGCCTTCGAGTGTTCCGGTAATGTTCAGGTTTATGTCGCAGGTACTGTATAGATCGCTGCTCCAGATACCACGGCCAAAAGTTGCGGCCCGGATCCTGTTATCAGGTTCAGAGATGATGAGATCGGTGACCGGTACATAGGGCAGGTTGTTGTAATAGGGCACCCAGTCGGACATGCCGTTACCCCGGTAATACACACCGTTATCCGTACCGATATAAGCGTTATTGGCATTGTCCAGCGCGATGCAATTGACCGGTACATTGGGCAAACTGCCACTCATGTTGATCCAGTTACCCGCAGGAGAGACATTGTAATCGCAATAATAGACTTTCAGGTTACTGGTAAAGCCGCCGAAGGTCACCCAAACTTTCAGTGAATTGGTGGGATCGACATTGATGCTGGTGATCTTGGTAAAGTTGGAAGGAAAGCCCGGGTCATTGCTTAAGATGTTATTGTTGGTCCAGGTCACTCCGCCATCATCGCTTCTGCGTAATATTCCCGAAGTGGAATTATAAGCGGCTCCACCGGCCGCATAAATGCGATTCCCGTTACTGGGGCAGGTACGCATGAACCAACCAGCCTGGATATTGGGTGAAATGGACCAATTGGCTCCTCCATCCGTCGATCTCCAGATGGAATCAGATCCGATGAACAAGGCATTGGCCAATGAGGTATGCACCGCCATACTCATGGCAAAGGGTTGACCGGATAATGGTGGTGTAATGGAATTGAAAGTATTCCCGCCATCGACTGACCGGTTGATCACCTGGTTGTTCACTGCGTAAACCGTCGTTGAAGTCACCGCATCATATCCCACAGTAAACCCGTCGCAACAGAAAATCTGGTCAAAATAGGATGTCGCCCCGGTCTTTCTTTTAACCGCATTGTCTTGTGCCCCTCCAATGAGATTATTGTAATCATCCGGATCAACAGCCATACGGTAGAACTGGGTGATATTCATATCCTCCAGATGAGAGGTCCAGGTTGCACCATGATTCGTACTGCTGAAGACACCTCCATCGGTTGCGACCCAGAGTTTATTGCCAACCGGGTGATAACCGAGATCGTGGATATCGTCTTTCAGATCGCCCCGGTAGGTAAAGCTTTGTCCCGAGTCAAGACTATTCCAAACCTGAACGGCTCCGGTTACCAGGGTATTGCTGTTGGTATTGCTGACGGCAATGGCAAGATCGTAATTGGATTGTTCAACGATGTCCTGACCATTGGTTGCCCTGCCCAGAATATTTGGCGAATTGGTCTGCAAGCTAAAGTTCAGTCCGGCATCATCACTAAGGTAAACGCCTTTGAACCGGTTTGGAATCGGATTTCCGGGCCCATTACCCGGAACACCGCCGGCAAGGAGATAAACCCGGTTGGGTTTAGATGGCGCGATAGCCAATTCAACACGTCGGGTCGGATTATTGATCTGGGGCGTTACTGAATTGACCGTATCCCAGGACAAACCGCTGTTGGTACTCCTGAAGAAATAAGAGGTAGAAAAATCAGATTGAGCACCGGTTGCATAGCAGATATTTCCGCTGCCCGGTTTGAACTTCATATTGAAAAACCGACCGTCTCCGATCACCAGGCCCCAGGATGTTCCTGCATTCACTGTCATGAATATTCCTTTGTTTGTACAAGCATAGAGAATATTATTATCCGAGGGATGCATGATCAGCCGGTACCCGGTCAGGTTGGAATAATCCACGCCCGGGAAATCACCCGTTTTGGTCCAGTTCGTCCCGCCGTTCGTTGATTTCAACACCCCGATCGATAAGCGGATATAATCGAAGTCCTGCACAAAGCCTCCGAAATTACTATCCCCGTCTCCCGTTAAGAGGTAGATCGTATTGGGATTAACGGGATCAATCACAATGCCGCTGATCCCGCCGGAAGGAAGGTCGGGTGAGAGGTTGGTCCAGTTCGCCCCGGCATCCGTTGTCCTCCACAAACCGCCGGCGGTGGTACCGGCATAGACCGTATTCGCATCGGTGGGATGAAAGGCCAGCCGGTCAACCCGGCCGATCCCGTTATCGGTATTCATCGGTCCGACCGGCGTCCATGATCCGGAAGAACCGGCTACGATATTTCCATTACCGCCTGATCCGGAAACAGCCCGGCTGGTGATCCCCGTCGCTTCATACAATTTCCGCGTGATGTTCACAAACTCACCCTGGTCACCCAACCGGTTGCTCATATACCATTCGAAACGCATCCAGTGCTTGATGCTGCGATTCACCGCATCGGCTCCCAGGCGGTTTTTCGTTTCCGCGTTCCGGTAATAAGCTTTCACGGTATTCATTACTTCAGTCAGATCTCCTTTCCCTTTCAGCAGACGATCTAACAGTGTATCCGTCTGTGCAAAGGAGCCGGACAATAAAACGGTAACCGAAAGGATCAGGATGAACAGGCTCTTTTTCATACTTGTGCAGTTTTAAGACTTGCTGAATATTATTTACCCGCTTTCAGTTTTTCAACTTCCTTTTTCAATTCAATGAGGTACAAAGTGAGTTCTTCGATCTTTTCCATCTGCATCTTTTGCATTTCACCAACGTTCAATCCGTTTGTTTCAATGGACTTCGCGGAAGGTATTCCGGGCAGATGATTGTTCTTGCTGATAAACGCTTCCACTTCATCCAGCCGGGGAAGCCGGTATTTTTGTTCAAAGACATAGTCGGGCCAGTTGGGCACCAACCGCACCATCAGTTCAGTACAGATCGCTTTCCCGTCAACGGCCAGCTTATATCCGGAAGGGGTCAAGGTTGTTCCCACTCTCAGATTTCCCGTGATGACGGTGTTCCCATCTACTCCCAGTCGGTGCGAACTGGAGAAGTTGGTCGCGTCGCCGATATAAACATTTCCTCCCGCGTTTTGCAGGTAAAGATTCGAGGCCGCGCCGTTATTGCGAACCATGATGTCATTATTATCAAATACCAGGTTCGTGGAGGTTTCGGCACCCAACATCAGGAAACCATGCGATGCAAGACTCGCCGTATATCCGCCAACGATCTGGAACCTGCTGACCGGGCTTGAAATGCCCATTCCGAAATTTCCGTCGGCCATCAGGGTCATCCGGTCGATCCCTTTTGTATTTAAAACAAGATTGCCCGTCGCATTGGTATTGGGTGTGCCCAGTTTCAAATGGTTGCCTTCCGCTTTGAGTGATCCTTTCTGTGTTCCCGCGTTCATCAGGCTGATCACCGGATCGGTTGCATTGATCGTGAGTTTATCCGCCGGACTGTTTGTCCCGATCCCCACATTCCCATTATTGGTGGTGAAAATATTGTTGCCATTCCGGTCCCAATGCTTATCCAGGCTGTGCAGTAACTCGACCCAGTTCCCATTCACATCACCCCTGAAAATCCAATAGGTATAAGTGTCCAGGTCAAATACCGTTAAGCCGAGGGCCGGGGTTACTATGCCGGTTCTTTGTGCCGTAGTTAAACGGGGTATCAGCAAACCTTTTGAATTGCTTTTGATATCGAGCATGGCGGTATTATCCGGCTGAGATCCATCCGTATTTACGGATACGCTTTGTGCCTTGGCCAGTGCAGGCAAGATGAGCAGCAGCAGGATGAAGTATTTTTTCATGTTTTTCTGTTTTGAAGTCCAAGGTATTTCTGTCCCTGCATTTAAATTACTCCGGGTTAGTTTACGGCAGGGACAGCCTATCCTATGGTATGACTCAATTTTTTCCGGCCATGATTTAAAAGAAAGACCATCGATCCTCTTTCTCCATAAACCTTCGGTCAGCAACCTCATTTTATCTTATTCCCCGCAGTTCATTAACCATCCGATAACTCATAGTTGCCGTTTACTAAGCAATCCCTATGCGGTAACGGGGTGTGATTAATTTTGGGACAAATAGCATTTACGATGAAAAAAGCGGTTATTCTTTCCCTCATCATTTTGATGACAATTCCTGGCCTCAAATCCTGGGCACAACAAACCATACATGTAACCGGTGGCGCATTCCTTACGGTACAGAACGGCGCATCCTTATATGTCAATGGAGGTATCAGCCTGGATGACAATGCCATATTAAGTAATTCAGGCATAGTGACCATTGGCAGGCTGGGTGCGGATACAGCTGATTTTACCGACCAGTCGGCCATACCCGTCAATTACGGGAATGGGAAATTCGTATTCTATGGTACGGGTATTCAAAACATCAGGGGCGGGATATTCCAAGACCTGGAAATCAATAATGCGTCGGGTGTAAAACTGCAATGCAATGTGAACGTCATTAATAACCTGAACCTGATCAGCGGAAATTTGTACATCAACAACAAGACCTTGACGTTGAGTGGCCCGGTAACCGGTACGGGTAACCTTAGGGGAAGCCTGTTTTCCAACCTGAATATCCTGGGACCGGTCGGCACCTTGAATTTTGACCAGTCCGATTCTGCTTCCCGTTCTTTGAAAGACCTTACACTGAGTGGCGCCGCAACGGCTGCAACCTTAGGTAATGCCTTACAATTATATGGCCAGTTGGAAGTGCAAGGCTGCACTTTTCACCTGAATGATCAAAGCCTTGTGCTCAAATCAACCGGCAATGGCTTCAGTGGCACGGCCTGTGTGGGAAATCTGAGCGGAAGCACAGTTGATGGCGCAACGAATGTGACGGTAGAAAGGTTTATTGATAATCCCAAACGATCCTGGCATTTGTTAAGCGCCAGGGCGGTAACGGGAACCCAGACCATCAAACAAGCCTGGCAGGAGAACGGAGGGCCCATCATTGCAGGGCAGGGAACACTGGTCACTTCGAACCTGTTCAACGGAACGAACGGATATGATATGGCTTCGATCAGCGCTTCGGTGTTGATCCATAACCAGGGAGGATTTGCCGGTCCATCCTGGGATTATAACCTGTCCAACACCAATACCACCATTTTATCTTCACGCCCCGGCTATATGGTGTTTGTACGCGGTGACAGGAACTATACCCCTGCGAATGCGCCATCAACCAGTTCAACCGTTTTAAGAACGAATGGAACATTGACCCAGGGCAACCAGTCGGCCTTCATCTCTTCTTCCGGTACCGGAAGAACACTGGTGGCGAATCCCTATGCCTGCCCGATCGATATGGAACCGGTATTCAATACAACGGCCAACCTGGCACAGGACATGTATATCTGGGATCCTTCATTGACCGGAAATTTTGGCGTGGGAGGATACCGTGTGGTGGAAAGGACCGGTCAGGAAACATACCAGCAAACACCGGTTGTTTTAGGTGGAGGCGCACAATCCGATCCCGCGGCAAGATACATTCATTCGGGGCAGGCTTTTTTCCTGCGCACCACAGGAACCACCGGCACAACGGACGCCACGGTCAGCTTTACGGAAAACATGAAAGCCTTATCGGTTTCAACCGTGAATCCCATCGTGACTAACGGGCAGGAACAACAATTGCTGGCCAACCTGCTGGTGTTGAATCCAGACAGCACGAATTATCTGTCGGATGGATTCAGGATCCGTTTCGACAGCTCCTATCAAAACGCGATCACTGACGATATTGAAAAAATGGGAAACTTCAATGAGAATATATCTTCCCTGAGGGCGGGTAAAAAACTGATCGTTGAGAAGCGACCGCTGATCGGCCTGCGGGATACAATATTCATCCGGCTGGGAAATACCGGGATAAAAAATTACCGCTTCCAGATCGGAACGCTGTTTTTTACCCAACCGGGTGTTGTCGCTTACCTGGAAGATGTTTATTCCAACAGCCGGAGGCCCCTGGATCTTTCCGGTTCGGTCAACGAGATCGATTTTAACATCACCGCTGATCTTCCATCGGCCAATCCCGACCGGTTCAGGATCGTATTCACTTCAGCAGCGACCTTACCGGTCAGCTTTACCCGGGTAAGGGCAGCCCGGCAGAACGATCATATCCTGGTTGAATGGAAGGTCAGCCAGGAACAGGATATCAAACATTATACGGTTGAAAGGTCTGCGGACGGCATTAATTTCAGCTGGCTTGGGATCGTGAATGCCAATGGGAATACGAACGGCATGAACGACTATTCCTGGAAGGACCTTTCTCCCATCAATGGAGATAATTTCTATCGCATCCTGAGTACGGGTCTCAGCGGAGCCCTGAAGATGAGTGAAACGGTGAAAGTGGCATTTGAAAACACGGGAAGCGGGCTCGTCGTATATCCAAATCCCGTGATCGGACAAAAGATCCAATTAAGCGCGACAGGACTGGCGAAAGGCATCTATCAATTCGAAATGTATAATGCCATCGGCCAACGGGTATTGACCAGTTCAATATATCATCCCGGAGGTAACGGCATACTGCTGATCCCGACCGGTTCAGTGCCTGTGGGCAGGTATTTTCTGAAGATCATCAGGCCCGACAGGTCGGTGTTGAAGAGGGATCTGCTGATTGCAGAATAAATGAACAGGGCGACTGAAAAAGAGCTGTATTAAAGGTCAGACAAAAGTCATCACAAAACCGGTTAGAAAAAAAAGACCCCGGTCATCTGTAAGACAGAATACCGGGGTCAATACGGTTCTACGGGAGTAACCTACTCGGAAGTTGTCGGGTCGATGATATTAGCCACTTCGTTCACCTGGTTAGCGGGGAAACCACCCTGGCTGGCATGTTCCAGTACCATTTCCTTATTGGGTGCGATATACACACAGTAAATCTTATCATCCGTAACATAACTATGAACCCATTGTATCTGGGGGCCCATTTTACTGAGCACTCCGCAGGATGTCTGGGAAATGGCTTTCAATTGTTCCGCGGATAGTTTTCCGGCGCCGGGGATCTCTCTTTCAATAACATACTTGGGCATTGTACTGTTTTGTTTAATAATGGATTAAAATAAGCAGGTTAAATATAATGTTTTTATTGATCTGCAGGAAGTTCATCCAACCGCTCATTGTTTCAAACGGCCCCGCATGCCATAAACCATCACCACCAATGAGAACACCATGGTCAATCCAACCCCTACCAGGCCAGCTGTGACCAGGTTCTCCTGCCATTCGGAGCCGGTGAAGCCGGCGCCACCGATGGGCGTAACCCTGGATGTACCCAGCATCGCGGAAAGCAAGGTAAAGAACCAGTTCATGATCGTACCATACAGCAAGGTCCAGTATAAAACCTTTTTTAACCAGGCGGATAATTTCAATTCATTCCAGACAAATCCGGCGACCACGAGAAATGTTCCGTTCGTGACTCCCTCCATATGTGCGGCCAGTCCCATCCGGACATTCTTAAATTCCATTATGACCAATCCGGTGACAAGACCAAGAAGGAATAAAAACAGGCCCAGCATTTTAAGCCGCCTTGAAATAATGTCGTTCATATTTCCGTGTTTTAAGGTTATTTAAGTCTATCACAGAGAGAATATTGGATATCCGAACCCCTAACAGCAAAGTCCTTCGATGATCTCGATCCGGAATCGTTCCAGTGGAAGACCCGGTTTATTGGAGTCGGGTTATGGATAGCGGTTTCAGATCCTCAGCAAACCCCTGAATCCCCTGGCAGCATAATAAGACTGGGCGCCGTTATGATATACAAAGACATTGCCGTAGCGGAAATCAGCAAAGAGGGCACCGCCGAGCTTCTGATCTCAGCGGGTGTTTTCAACCAGCTTGAAGTCTTCGCGTCGAAATGTCCGAGTTGCTGCAGCTCCCGGTATTCTGCTTCTGTTAAAGTTCAATGCCCATGGCAGAAGCCATATCAACAGCGTTATGTTCAGGTTTAAACTCTTTCTTGACTCCAATCCTTCCTGGTCGTAACAAATGCTTCTGCGGCCGATCGGACTTTCTGCCGAACAATCAACAAAAATATATTCCCCTGTTGTTTTATCCTGTCCGACAACATCCGGTTCACCGCCCGTTCTTTCCATTTCATAGAGTGACCACAGTTTTTGATGCCCGGCGTTCAGTTTTACCAGTACTTTTTCCCAGACCAGGTATATATGGCGCATCCTGTTTTTCTCAAAACGGTTTTTCAGGATACCGATCAATTCGTCCCGTTGTTTTGAAGTTAATTTGAATGTCCCCATCATGGTAATTTTTACCCAGTTTGACCAATATACAGTCCGACTGAGAAGGGCTATCTATAGCCTGGGAATTAGACTGCCGATTTCAGGCGTTCGCTTTTTTAAAACTATACTTTCCCGTTATATTTCGGGTCAAAATCAACCATCCATTCAATACCATATTTGTCCCTGAACATTCCAAAATAAGAACCCCAGGGACTGTCGGAAATAGGCATTTCAATTTGTCCACCTGCTGAAAGTCCGTAAAATAATTTCTCGGCCTCTTCCTTGCTTTCTGCACTGATTGAAATTTTGCTTCTGTTTTCATTTTCATTTGTCCGTCCCAATATTTCGGGAACATCATTAGCCATTACATACTTTTGCCAATCGGCAAAGCAATATGCATTATTTTATCAGCTTCCTTTTCTGCAACCGGAAATTCAGCGCTTGCCAGGTCTTTGAACCGCATGATTGTTGCAAAGTCCCCGCCAAATACTGATTTGTAAAAGTTGAATGCTTCTTCTGCATTGCCGTTGAAGTTAATGTGAGGATTGATAAGTGCCATAATTTTATTTTAGATCATAATTTTCATGCTTGCCCTATTCGTTCTTTCAACTTGCCTGTGGCCTCAGGGGTCGCTCTACTATGACGCCTAACGTCAAGGGCCTGGCGATGTGGTGGAATTTGAAATTCGTCCTCCCGGAACTACAGTCCAATGATAATACAAAGATGAATCTAACAACCAAAAGCCTCACAGAATTACGTCTGCCGAAACCGCTGCTGATAGCAATAAAATGCTGAAACTACCAACGTCCAGCCTCCCTATTGCCAAACCGCTTGTTACGGGCTGGTTTTATTCAGATTTAAAATATTTGTATACTATTCCTGCTAACGCTGCCCCTGCGACTGGAATTAAAATAAATAGCCAAAGTTGAGAAATTGCCCAGTCACCAACAAAAATAGCCTGACTGATACTTCTTGCCGGATTAACTGAAGTATTTGTCACGGGGATACTTATTAAGTGTATGAGTGTCAATGCAAGTCCAATGGCCATGCCCGCAAATCCCTTTGGAGCCTTCTCATCTGTTGCACCTAAAATTACAAGTAAAAACATAAATGTCATTACAAATTCGGTTACAATAGCTGCGAGCATACTATATTTTCCAGGGGAGTGTTCTCCATACCCATTGGCAGCAAAGTCTCCAATTGAGCTTCCGTTTCCTGTTACAATAATATACAAAACAGCTGCAGCTGCTATTCCTCCTGCTACTTGTGATGCTATATAAGGTACAATTTCCCTTGCAGAGATTCTGCCTCCCATCCATAAACCAATCGTGACAGCTGGATTTAAATGGGCACCTGAAATATGTCCAAATGAATACGCAATTGTCAAAACGGTTAAACCGAATGCAAATGAAACTCCAAGTAGTCCGATGCCTACGTTAGGAAAACCAGGCTAACATTGCGCTTTCCGCAACCTCCTGATACAAGCCAAAATGTTCCGATAAATTCTGCGAAATATTTTTCATTTTAATTAATTTTTAAATTTTTCCTAACGTAAGGCTTTTCAGAATCGCCCCGTTTGTGGAATGGTCGCTGGTCTCCATTTTCTATTCTAGCATCTTTTCAGTCGTGTATGATTGTCAAGAAGTGTCCATGTTTAAATTTATTCATGCCTGTCTGCTGTATCGTTTAAAAACTTGCGCATTAGGGCGAGGGCTTGTCGTCAGGCGGGATATTAAGATTACGTCTGCCCGGCCGATACCGCCTTTAGATCCGATAGTTATCGGATTTGCTTATTTGAAGTTACCAAAAATGTTTGAGAAAAATCTATCCCTCCCCCGAACCAATGCCTGGCCATGCATCCCGATAGCTCTCGGGACCCAAGTTACAATCTCAGGCCCCGCTTGCGCCAAACCCATCCTATGTTTTACGCATGTCCTTTTTCACCGGACATCGCAATATGGGGCTGTGTTGTACCTCATGATAGTTAAACTAAGGGATCCTTATTTCTATTCCTTCAATAATGCTTCAAAGTTTTGTTTTGTTTCGGGTATGAACTTTAACGACAAGTTTTCTTGAAACTCGATGGCTTTTAATTTATCCCCTTTTGCAGGGTACAAATCTCCCAATCCATCATAACAATTAGCGGTTTCCGGGATAGTTTGCAATATTTAGTTTTAAACAATGCTTCAGCTTTAATAAATTGTTTTTGGCTCAACATATAGTATCCAAGACCATTAACGTTTGCTTTCATCTGGTTTGATCAGATAGCCAATTTGCTGAGAAACTTTATTATAGTGTGTTACAAATAAAGAATCCAGTTTAAATTGAAATCGTTTAATTCACTATTATAAATTTTAAGTTTGTAATAATCAAAAATAAAACGGAGGGCATCATACTCACCGATCAACCGGACAGAGCTGATCGTCATTCTCATAATATTTATGCTGGAAACGCAAATGATTTGCTTTGTTTTTGGAAATATCTTTAATGAATGCCAGGCTGCGAATAAGTTCAGTACCCTCAGTAGTATCTTTTGAACTTTTTGGCGTATCCATTCCTCTTTCCATCCGGTTTGCCAATGCCATAAACAAGGTTTTTCCTTTATAATTCTTATTTGCTAAAATCATCTTTGCTTCTGTTACCATTTGCTGATTGTTCCACCAAAGCAGCATCAAGAGAAATATAGGCATTGAATAAATCCGGATGATGTATCAAGGTATTCACAACAGTCAGGCCACCAACAGAATGGCCAATGAAGATCTTGTAGGAAGCTGTTGGGTAATTTGATTCGATGTATGGCATCAATTCCTTTTCCACATAGAGTGTGAATTTTCACCTTCGCCAACAATACCGGGCATTCCCCTTATCAGTACCAAATGTTAGCTCGGTCATTCGGGAATGATGTAAAATGCCAACTACGATCATTGGCGGACAAAGGCCTGCATTACTCATAAATTCTGTGATACTAACAATATCATTAAAATTCGCATCGCCGTCTAATAGATAAATTACCGGTAACGTCCTTTACCGGTATTTTCATTTCCACCGTTGCTCTTTGGAATATGAATCCAAACTGTACGCTTTCACCTAATATTTTTGAGGGGAAACTTTTTCAAATCCAACGGTAAAAAATTGCTTTCCTGTGCTTTGGTACAAAAAGAAAATAATAATAGCGTAAATAAATAAAAATATATTTTCATTGAATTTTAAAGTTCGGTTTAAAAATGTTGCCTAATGGCTTACAGGTATCAGTATTACTGTTTTCATGAGTCAAAGGAATCGCTTTATTCTTGTATTGCAGGAAATAATATGCAAAAAGACCTGACTTGTTGTAAATGTGCTGTAATGGGTCTATGGTTCTTAGGAAGACTGCGTTGAATATCCTGTTACTTGAAAGTGAACGGAGTTTCGTATTAGGGTTGCGTACAAACGGCAAGGACACGGCGTCCGGGTGGGATATTAGTACGTCTGCCCGGCTGATGTCGCCATTAGATCCGATAGCTATCGGATTTGCTTTTAAGTTACCAAAATGGATGAGAAGAAAAGGTCAGGCCGCTTGCGACAAACCTCTTTTTCTGTGCTGTACTATCGTGTCAACTTGTTCCCATTTGCGTTTTAACAGAGCCATCTCGTCTAACAATTTTCCACCCATTTTCCTTTGCTTTTTAATCAATATTTTTCTTAGTCTTTTTGGATAGAATATTTTGTAGGTCTTGCTAATGCTATAATTTGACAAAAAACAGCTGTCCCAAAATATCGTGATAGCAGCGCCACAGCGCATACCAAAAGAGCATAGTCGTAGGGTGTCAGCTTCAGAGAGGGAGAGGCGATAGGCAGTCATGTGCTGTCAAATCCTCTGCTTTTGCAGTCTAGTTACAGGAATAAGAACAATTACTTTTTACACTGTCTGGATTACCTCCTAAGATTGCATAAAATTATCAACTGAATGAACAGCATAAGGTACTGTGTCTGGTATTTTTATGAAACCAATGAAATTTTCCGCTCCGGTAAAATTTACAACTTTGTCCCTGTCACCTTCTATACCAACGTGTCCGCCTAAAAACACCCCAAACCATTTT